>NZ_VTOL01000009.1:190617-373959 GCF_009801115.1 Dyadobacter sp. 3J3 | reverse complement strand
GCTTGTTGGTGGCTATTGGCCCGGTGTTCACCTCTTCCCATCCCGAACAGAGAAGTTAAGCCCGGAACCGCCGATGATACTTGGGTCAAACCTGGTAAAGTAGGTAGCCGCCACAATACTATTACAAATCAAGAAAAAGACCATCTCGAAAGGATGGTCTTTTTTTGTGCGTAAGAAATTGTCAGACAATAACCTGATCTTTATTTTACCTGATAATCCCATCCTCCTTAGCCGTGTAAATGACCTCAATGGAATTATTTACATCAAGCTTTTCAAGAATGCGTTGTCGATGTGTGTTGATAGTATGTACATTGATTTTAAGCAACCAGGAGATTTCTTTGCTTAGCTTTCCGTCGCTAATTAGTTCAAGGATTTCTTTTTCTCGAGTTGTGAGTGACATTGTGTTGATCTTCGCTTTATTTTGAATTGTGATCAGCTCACCGGTAATAAAATTGTGTATTTGGAAATTAACACGCAGCAGTGCAGATTGATTTGAAGACAAGTCAATAATTCCCAGCGAAAGCCAGCTATATCCGTATGCATCTCGTTCAAGAATTTGGCGCTGCTCGGTAACATTAATATAAGTCACTTCCTTTGACAATATCCGATACTCGTTGACCATTTTTATTTCCATACGTAAAGCAGGCTGAATTTTTATAAAAAGAGTATTGCTTCCCGACTATTTCTTGGTAGGACGGTTAAATCATCTGGATGTTTTTTGAACAAACATGTCATTGCTTATTCCATTCTTATTCCGAATATAATATTCAGATAGTTTATACAAGTTTTCGGGTGCATAGATATGTACTTTTCTCCAAAGATCGTAGATAGTCACTCCACTACTGCTGAATTGGGCCATTGCTTAATCCGAAATGGTTAGAAATTTGATATCAATTTGGAAGAAATCGGATATCTTGAAGAAGCTTTCTAACTATATTTCACGGTTAAGTAATGTAGATTTTTCAACTTCGAACCAGATGATGCTTTAACAGCTAACCTCATAATCATCCGGATGAAGAAATGTAGTCAGTGTACTAAACAGCGATTTTGAAGAATATTTGAACGCTGAGATGTCACAGTCGGACAGTCCGGTTAGAGTTTGTAATATGGAAATAGAATACCCGGACAATAATCCTGAGTTAATAACAGACGTCACTCATTTGGAAACGGCCAGGAAAATTCTTGATTTATTGTTTAAAAGTTACGTGACTGAACTTTCATTTTAGCCAAAATATAGTCAGTTTATCATCACAATCAGTATGTTATATTAGAAAGGCCCGTGCACATGCTTTCTAATATAAATATCCTAAACCTGATTATGACAACTATTTCTAAGCCCCTTCCACGGCGGCTAGCGTCGATTGATGCATTAAGAGGATTTGATATGTTCATGATTGCGGGCGGTGGAACCTTTATTTTTCTCCTCAAAGGTAAAACTGGAATATCTTTTATTGACGCACTTGCAGATCAATTTGAACATCCGGAATGGCATGGATTCACTTTTTATGATTTCATTTTTCCATTATTCCTGTTTCTTGCAGGGACTTCTCTTGCATTTAGCCTGAGTGGCGGATTGGACAAAAATATTTCTAAGAAGAAGTTACTGAGTAAAGTTTTTACAAGAATGATTGTTCTTATTTTTTTAGGGATTCTTGATAAAAATGCGCCATTGGATATTTTTGATCCAGTGCATATCCGATATGGCAGCGTATTGGGAAGGATAGGATTAGCTACTTTTGTCGGTGCGCTGTTGTATCTTAATTTCTCCTGGACATACCGTTTGTTTTGGGCCTTTGGTCTGCTGATATTTTATTATTTCATATTACTGCTGATTCCGGCGCCGGGTTTTCAAGCCGGAGATTTTTCGTTCGAAGGAAATCTGGTTGGCTGGTTTGACAGAAATTTTATGCCGGGGAAATTGAAGCAGGGCACTTATGATGAATTAGCAATTCTGACGCAGTTCCCTGCAATTTGTCTAACCATTTTCGGTACGCTTGCAGGGGATATTCTAAATCAATCCACAGCTCAATCAATAAAATTGAAGTGGTTATTTTCTCTCGGGTTTTCAGGAATCGTATTTGGGATACTTTGGGGATTATTATTTCCGATAAATAAACATCTTTGGTCGAGTTCTTTTATCCTTCTTACCGCGGGTATTTCTTTTATTTTTCTTGCCATATTTTACTGGCTAATAGATGTTAAGGGTTATATAAAGTGGTCTTTTTTCTTTCGTGTAATTGGTATGAATTCGCTGGTCATTTATTTGGCTGTTCGTTTTATAGATTTTAATGAATCTTCCCGTTTACTTTTTGCAGGCCTATATATGCATACCGCAGAGAAATGGCACGAAGTATTTAATACACTTGGAGGTTTGGCTCTCGTCTGGTTGTTTCTTTATTTTTTATACAAAAACAAGATTGTCGTAAAAATATAAGAGTGCAACAATGATATGAAAGAGATTTTTAAAGCAGATTTTTCAAAGCGAAGATTTCTTAGAAATACTTTCAAATCCGTTTTATTTATTCCTTTTGTGAAGATAAAACCAGTTGAATTTTTCACTGATTATTTCAAAATCCAGCAAAAATCGTTGAAGATGGCATCTGCTAAAAGTATTATTGGTGATTACGGCCAGTGGGCAGCTTCGCTCAGGAAAGATATTGGCGAACTTTCGTTTATAAATCCTGAGTGGACGGAAATTGATTCCTGGAAAAAAGAAGTTTTGAAGAAAGTGAACGATGTAATAGCCAGTCCGGAAATTACAGAAATTCCCAATGTGACCATTGAAAAAAAATATGTCTATGATGGACTGGATGTGGAAGAACTTTTCTGGCAACTTCCTTATGGAAGACCGACAAAAGCGATATTGCTCAAACCTGCGGGTGTTACAAAACCATTGCCTGGTATTCTCGCATTACATGATCACGCAGCAAAAAAGTATTTTGGATTTGGAAAAATTGTCAAAACTTCCGATAATCAACATCTGCTCATTGCGGAGCATCAGCGAACCGATTATGACGGAAAAGCGTGGGCTAATGAAATAGCAAAGAAAGGATATGTTGTTTTGATACATGACATATTTGCTTTCGGAAGCCGACGTGTTTTGTATAAAGATGTAGAAGGATTAGATTATGGTGAACTCGACGTAACAAATAAATCAGACCTGGATCCGGAAAATGAAGATAATATAAGAAAGTATAATGAGTGGGCTGCGGCTCATGAACATGTAATGTCCAAGTCGCTTTTCTGCGCAGGTACTACCTGGCCGGGAATTGTGCTTACGGAAGACAGGGTTGCACTTTCAATTTTGAGTGATAGGAAAGAAGTCGATCCGGAGCGGATTGGCTGCGGCGGATTATCTGGTGGCGGATTAAGAACAGTTTATCTGGGGGGACTTGATCCCCGAATAAAATGCGCTGTTTGTGTAGGATTTATGACAACATGGAATGATTTAATCCTGAACAAATCTTTTACGCACACCTGGATGACTTATGCCCCGTTATTACCAAAATATCTGGAATTTCCTGAAATTCTGGGCTTACGTGTTCCTTTGCCTACCTTAATCCAAAATAACAATCAGGATGAATTGTATACACTTTCAGAAATGAAAAATGCGGACAAAATTCTTGGTGAAGTTTATAAAAAGGCCAATGCGCCGGAAAAATATAGGGCGTTATTTTATGACGGGCCTCATAAATTTGATGAAGATATGCAGAAAGATGCTTTCGCATGGTTTGATAAATGGTTAAAATAAAAACGAATTACTCACCCCAAACCGTAGCAATAAAACTTCTGCTTCCGCCGCGGTCTCTATGCTCACACAAGTAAATTCCCTGCCATGTCCCCAAGGCAAGTTTGCCATTTCGAATAGGAATTAAAACGGAGCTACCTAATATAGATGATTTGAGATGCGCAGGCATATCATCCGAGCCTTCATAATCGTGCTGATAATCGGGATCGTTTTCCTTAACGGTTTTATTGAAAAACATTTCAAAATCTTTTCTGACTGTTGGGTCTGCATTTTCATTGATAGTCAGAGAAGCCGAAGTGTGCTGGATAAAAACCTGGCACATGCCTGTTTTTATTTCGTTGATCTGTGGTAAGGCATAAAGTACTTCATTCGTAATGATATGAAATCCTCTTCTTTTTTCTTTCAAGCTAAATGCCTGCTGATGAATTTTCATAGTTTATTTTTTTTAATAATTCTTTTAGAATGATCAGTACTAAAAGCGATCCTGTTCAATAGATATTTTGACCAAAAATAAAGGTTGGCCGGAGACCGACCAACCTTTTCAAAATAGTATTAAATGAATTTCTCCAATTATAATCCTTTAATCACTTTTCTGAAAGCCCTGTCGTTACCCTGTTTAATTTCGATAATATAAACACCTACCGGCAACGTTGAAATATCGATTCCTTTTAGCTCAGACTGGTTTTCTTTATTAACACGTAATTGTTTGTGAAGTCTTCCTATGCCAGCATCAAATACATTGATTTCAACCGGAGAATCATTTTTGTTCATTACATCAATTGAAATATAACGAGCTGCTGGATTAGGATAAATCTGAACAGACTCGTGTAATGTCAAAGCACTTTCGTTCGCTGGTAAGGTAGTAATTAGCGAAGCCAATATTGCGACGGAATCCGTTGACGCTATTCTGGCATTGGATGCGGAGCCTACAACAAACATCGGCGTCTCGGTGGCGGTTACTGTAATATTTCCGGCTGTAACTTCTACTTCTTCCATGTCCATATTATCACTTCCAGCTTTGGGACGATATATTTTTGCGTGAGAAAAATCTCCAACATGCAAGGTGTAATTTGCAGTTCTGTCCTTTTCATCGGGAACGGTTAAAATATATAATGATTTTCCATCACTTTCGTAACGGTCAAGAATAGGGTCCTGATAGGTAGTTTCTTTATAACTGTATTCTCCGAAAAGTTTATTAACCTGATAAAAATAATCAGCAGTTGGTCTGCGCGACTGATCTTCATTTATCAAACCTGAACTGCCGAATATTCCACCTCCGGCATTATCATCATACATTTGGTAAAAGAACATTTTCGATACACCGTGACGGGCAGAAAATAATGAAGTTCTTAATATCCAGTCGCCCTGTGTTTCCAAGGTAGATTTGTTGCCAATTGGAACAGCTTTTAACGGACTTGTCTGAGCAATGTCATACCCTGCTTCGGTAATCCAAACGGGCATATCACGGGAAATATCATGAGAAACCTGTACAAAATTATCAAGAATCTGATTGGCATTGGTAACCTCCGGAGCTGCTCCGCGTGTTGAAGTTCCGCTTTGAGATGATGAAGCATCATCTGTATACAAATGGAAATTAATTATATCCCAGCACAGATTTACAGTACCATCCGCATTGTATCCACGAAACTCTCTGCACCAGTCAACCATTCCTTTGATATAATCAGGGCCGGTCACTAAGCCTGCATTGACAACTTTAATGTTAGGATCAGCATTTTTTACTCCAAATCCTGGTCCCATTGTATTTTTATGTCCGTCGTAAAAAGCAGATAAATTGGCAGCATATTCGCGGGCAGTCTGATAGCCTTTTCTGCCCTTCCACCATTTGTCACGTTCGTTATCGCACTCAATGTATTTGATCAGATTAAGCCCGATTTTTATTGTGTTTGGATTATCTCCTGTCCATCTCGGAAGTGAATAAACACTTAATAAGGCAGGGTCAATATTGGTATTACTTCCATAACGGGCAATGTATTGAAAAGCCACTCTTGCCTGATCTTTGTACGATAATGGATCAGCAAAATCCTTTCCATAACGCACAGGGACATTTTCAGCATCACGCTCCGTTTCAGGATAGGTAGCCAACATCCAGCCTGGAACTGTTTTTAAACATGCCAATACTTCAATGTTTGCGGCTTTGCAACGCTCGTAAATCGCGTCATAATTCCAGCCGCCGCTAAGCGTTGGGTTATAAGAAAACTGTCCTTCGTTTGCTTCAAGTTTTTCCCAGTCCATATAGTGGCGGATTCCTGTGAAACTTTTTGCAGCATTCATTTTAGTTTCACTTATTTCCCATGGACTTTGACCGTCTTCAAAATTCCATTCGTAAGCATTAACTCCAAACAAATCTCTTAATTTGATATCTTTTTTAGGGATTGGGGTAATTGCTTTTGTAGTAGGTTGATAAGTCCCATACAATTCCATTTCCGTTGGAAAGCCATGTTTTATACTTAATACCAGATAACGGATATTGGTAACTTTATTGTCAAGTTTGAATAGTGCGTCACCCGCCAGCTGTCTGCCAGGATAAGGGCCAACCCAGCCATTGTAAACTTCACCTGTAAACGTTGCAACCGGAATGCGTTCCCATTGATCGGTAATGACAGATAATATCATTGGATTATCTTTAAAAGTACCCGTGAAATCAAAAAACTTGATACTTTCCAATGTAATTTGTTCTCCATCAAGCAAAGGATAATAAGCGTCGTAGCGATCCAGTGCAAGTCCGTAACCCGTATTAACTTCTGTCTGCGTATCACCATCAAACAAGGCATCCAGTCCGTTACTGGTATTATTTAATTGATACCAGCGTTTTGGATCCAACGGGATTTTGACAGCCGTCGAGGGATTTTCGGGATCAACCGGTGTAGATACAGATTGAATAATTTGAGTTCTAACTACATTTTCTGCCGCACCAAAACCAATACTTTCCGCCTGAGATGCAGTAATGACTGCTGAGCCAGCTGCTAAAATTGTTGCTTTCCAACTTCCCGTTTGATTTGAAACAGAAACAACAGAAGGGTTTGAAGAAGCAAAAATAATAGGTGTTTCAGTATTGGTACTGGATGCAGTCAGGTCAAAAGGTGCAGATCCTGCCAATTTTGAAGGAAGTTCACCAAATGTAATAACGGAAGGAGTTTTAACCGGTACCGTTCCTCCTTTGATCACTTCAAACCAGTTGAAGTAAAAATCTCCTTTATCGGCATAAAGTCGTATTAGCTGACTTCCGGCTGGAAGTGTTGCCGTGGTTGTTATCGTTACATAATTTTGCCAGCCTGAAATTGGAACTTCTACCTGGCCTAGAACTGCTCCGGCAGCATTTTTTATTTGAATAAGTCCGTCTCCATAACTTTTAAAAACCCGGAAGTTAAAAGTATATATTCCGGCTGATGCTATATTGACGTTATAATCAAGGTAATCACCGGCATCAATATTATTTACGTTTTTAACACCATCAACATCCTGAGTATCCTCAGTTCTAACATCACTTGCTACATCAAAACTTTCAGCTTCAATTTTTCCTGGTAACGTCCGGGAGGAAGTTCCTTCAAACCAGTTAAGGCTCCAAACTCCCTTTTTTGAAAAAACACGTAAAATCTGATCGCCAGCGGGCAACTGAGCTACCAGATTGGCGCTTCCCCATCCTTGCATGCCTCCTGTACGAGGAAGATTATTGATTTGACCTAAAACGGAACCGTCGGCGGCTCGAAGTTCAAGCGAAGCATCATCACTGAATCCATTGGCAACTCTGAATTTGAAAGTATAAAAACCTGCTGAGGCCACCTTCACATTATAATCCATCCAGTTGTTGTCTCCGATCCAGCCAATATCCTGGCCTCCGTCTGCATCCTCTGTATTTTCAGTCGCAACACCATTTACAGCACTGAAATTTTCAGCCTGCACTTTTCCAGGGATAAGATTTGTTTTGGTTACCTCAAACCAATTGAAATTGAAAGTTCCGCGGTTTGCATAGATTCTGATGATCTGATTTCCGGCCGGCAAAGTTGCCGTGGTATTAATGTTTTTCCAAACCTGCCATCCGCCAGTCAGAGGCACATCAGTTTCTCCAAGTATAATTCCACCTGCATTTTTTACCTGAATATTACCGTTTCCATATTGATTGGCTATTCTGAAGTTGAAGTTATAAGTTCCGGCTGCTGCAATATTGACATTGTAGTCCATAAAATCGCCATCATCAATATATCCTAAATCTTTCACACCATCCGAATCTGCGGTATCCTCGGGACGGACGTCACTGGCGACATCATAATTTTCGGCCTCTATTCTTCCTGGTACTGCTTTTGCACCTGAAACATCAAACCAGTTAAGGCTGAAAACTCCCTTTTTCGCAAAAACACGTAGCGTTTGTTTTCCAGCGGGCAAAGTCACAAACATGCTCGTGGTTGCCCAGCCTTGCATACCACCCGTGCGTGGAAGATTGTTGATTTCTCCCAATATAGTTCCATCGGCAGCTTTTAAAGCGAGAGAAGCATCGTCACTAAAACCATTAGCGATACGAAATTTGAAAGTATATATTCCGGCAGAAAGTACGTTAACATCGTAATCCATCCAGCTGTTATCACCGATCCAGCTTACATCCAGCCCACCGCCGATATCTTCCGCAGTATCCGTTCCTGATCCGCTGGTTGCTATAAAGTTTTCTGCTTCAATTTTCCCAGGGATAAAATTTTCCTGATAGGTTTCAAACCAGTTAAAGTTAAATTCTCCTCCTCGTGCAAAAAGTCTGATTGTCTGGTTTCCTGTTGGTAATGTAGCCTGTGTAGTAATTGTAGTCCAGCTTTGCCATCCACCTGTTTGTGGAACATTTATTTGTCCAAGCACGGCACCAGTAATATTCTGGATTTCTATATTCCCGTTTCCATAACTATTGGCTACCCGGAAATTAAAAGTATAAGTTCCGGCTGAAGAGACCTGGATCTGGTAATCCATCCAATCGTTCGCATCAATATGTCCAACGTTGAGTCCACCGCCTGTATCGCTTGTGTTTTCCGTTGAAACACCGCTCATTTGTGTGTAATTTTCTGCTTCAATCCTACTTGTCGCAGGTTGATTATTCTGTGCGTAACCTTTAAAAATACTGCAAAAGAAAATTAAGCTGAGGAAAAGTCTTTTCATAGAATGCGCTGGTTATTAAATTTTTATCTAATATACAGCTTGTTAATTATCGGTGTAGATTATTTTCGAAATTTTATAGAAATACTTCGTAGAGGTGAATGCAAAGTAATTATAATAAATACCAAAAGCTCCCTGTTAACTGAATAACACGGAGCTTTTATATATCTGTTAAATTAAAACGTACCAGCGCTTTATTTATTTGGCTTCAAGTTGTACCATTTCTTCACAAGCTTTGGCGCAATTTCTACATGCTTCTGCACACATTTCACAATGTTTCATTCCCATGGCGGCATGTTTTTCACATTCTTCTGCGCATGCATTGCAAACATCAGCACAAACTTTACAAAGATCATCTGCAAATTCACTGTCCAGCGTTAGTAATTGTGCCGTAGCATAACATAAAGCGGCGCATTGTAAATCCAGGTTTATACATTTTGCCTGCATATTCACATCATTTTCTTTCAAACATGCGCTTGCACAATAGTTGCACGCGGCAGCACAAGCGTTGCAAAGGTCAATACAGTTTTGTAGTGTTGGGTTAGTCATGGTTGCGTTAGCTAAGGAAGTGATAGTTATATTGTGATATAATAAATAATCCTGCCAGATAGATTTTAAGATTGCCTTGATTCGCTGATCAAATATTCAAGTCAGATTTTTTGAGCCAGAAAGGTTATCTTTATGAAAATTTTGAAATTGATTAATTATGCTCATTAAATTAAAACATCTCGAAGGAATAAAGGCAGGAAGCATTTCACTGGCATTCCGTAAATGGAAGAAGCTTCAGGTGAGTGCCGGCGGTCTTGTAAAAACCAGCGTAGGTGTGATCCGAATTGTTTCAACGGAAAAAACGGATCTTGATAAAATTACAGACGAAGACGCACAAAAGGCTGGATTCACAGCGGCACTTCCTTTAATTCAGCTTCTGGAAAGTCAGAAAGACGGTGATATTTATAAAATTGAAGTAGCATTTGATTCAGAAAATCCTCATGTTGAGTTGAGCGAAAATGCGACAATTGATGAAGAGGAATTGGAAGAACTGAAACTCGCTCTGGAAAATCTTGATAAATTCAGCAAGATCGGTAAGTGGACTACAAAAACTTTGATCGCAATTCAGGAAAACCCGAAACTGCGGGCTGCTGATTTGGCGATTAAGGCAAAAAAAGAAAAAGAATGGCTCAAATTGAATATAAGAAAATTGAAGGCGCTCGGTCTTACGATAAGCCATGAACCTGGGTATACCCTGACACCTCTTGGCGAGGAATATCTGAAATTAATAAGCAAATAATATTTTTTTATGAGCCCGGACTTTCCGGGCTTTTTTATTACCTCAAAATCTTAAAAATAATGAAGCGTTAAGTCAGTCTATGGGAATGGTTCTTTTAATCAGTAACTGGACAGTGTTACTTCTATACTAAACTTAACAAATTATGAATATTGACGGACCAATCATTGTTATTGAAGATGATTTGGAAGATCAGTTTTTGATTGAGGAAACTTTTAAAAATCTTCCATACAATAATGAGGTTTTGTTTTTTGATGATGGTATAAAAGCGATGGAATATTTGGGTACAACAGATTCCAGGCCATTACTTATTTTATCCGATATCAATATGCCTAAAATGAACGGCTTTGAAATCAGGAACAGCGTGCAAAATCATGAACAGGAAAGTGTAAAATGTATTCCATATTTATTTTTTACAACGGGTGCCAACCATGAACTGGTAATGGATGCGTACTCAAATTCGATTCAGGGCTTTTTCAAAAAACCTGCGTCATTTGATGACTTTAAAAGAACAATCCAGACGATTGTGGACTATTGGAGAGAATGCATTTCACCTGCTGAATTTTTATAATCACAACTTTGATAAAATCGAAATTTTAACAGGATATAACTTTTTTTGGAAATGGCTATGAATAAATCTACATCCAGAATTGAACTTATTAAAGGTGATATAACGAAACTTTCTGTGGACGCGATAGTTAATGCGGCAAATTCTTCCTTACTGGGTGGCGGAGGTGTGGATGGAGCAATTCATCGGGCTGGCGGGCCTGAAATTTTGGAAGAATGCAGGGAAATTATTGCCCGCCAAGGTGGCTGTAAAACTGGTGAGGCCGTAATTACCACAGCGGGAAAACTACCATCAAAGTTCGTAATCCATACCGTTGGACCGGTTTGGAATGGCGGCGGGGAAGATAAAACTGAAAAGCTTTCTAATTGTTACATCAATTCCATGCAACTGGCAGTAATGAATGGTTGTCAATCCATTGCTTTTCCAAATATCAGTACAGGCGTTTATGGTTACCCAAAATTTGACGCTGCACAAGTAGCTGTTCAAACGGTTTCGAAGTTTCTTTCTAAAAATGATAAAATTGAAAAAGTGATTTTCGTGTGTTTTGATGAAGAGAATTATTTGTTTATGGAGAAGGAACTGGCGGGAGTCGGGGTTTAGTTTTGAATGATAGAATGATAGAATGATAGAATGATAGAATGGGCAATAGTACAATTTGGTCTAGAATTAAAATTTAATGAATATAGATATTGGGAGCAATATTTTTTTGAAAAGTTATATTAAAACCTAGAACTCAGATTGTGATTTATTGTTAATTAAGTAAGAGCCTAACCAATCTTATTCAGGGTTGGTTTTCTTTAACTAATTATTACAATAAGTTGAATACACCAGTCAAACACGACGCTTACTCCGCACTTCGCTACTCCGAATTTCGCTATTTTCTCGCCAACAGCTTTTTGTATCGATGCGCGCTTCTGATTCAGGAAGTGATCATTGGCTATGAACTTTATAGGCTCACGCATGACCCTCTGGCTTTGGGAATGATCGGCCTGGCCGAAGTGGTTCCGTTCATTGCCGTTTCTCTTTTCGGCGGACACGTCGCAGACCGTAACGATAGAAGGATTATTCTTCGCGTTAGTTTGTCGGTGATCATTGCCGGATCTGCGATTTTGTATTTTCTTTTTCAGCCGCAATGGATTGCTGCTTTAACTACAAATCAGCATTTGTGGTCTGTTTATGCAGTTTTCTTCCTGATAGGACTTGCAAAAGGATTTTATTCTCCAGCGTCCTCTTCGCTGAAACCATTTCTTGTTCCCAGAGAAATTTATTCTAATTCCTCCACATGGAGCAGTACCTTTTCACAAGCGGGTGCGGTGATCGGGCCCGGGATTGCGGGTTTTCTTTATGTATATATGGGGCTGACGCATACCTTGCTTGCGATTATGATCACGATGGTGGTTTGTCTGGTTTTGATCACGTTGATTAAAACAAATCCGGTGAATAACCGGTTGTCGACCATTTCAATCTGGCAAAGTCTCCGGGATGGTTTGCGGTTTGTGTTCAGTACTAAAATTATTTTATACGCACTTTCACTGGATATGTTTTCAGTTTTGTTCGGAGGTGTAATTGCTATTTTACCTGTTTTTGCAGAAGATATTTTGCACGTTGGGCCGGAAGGTTTGGGATTGTTAAGAGCGGCACCATCCGTTGGTGCGTTGATCACGATGTTTGCGATGGCGCATTTTCCACCGACACATCAGGCCTGGAGAAATATGTTAATTTCCGTAGCTGGTTTCGGAGTTTTTACAATCATATTTTCGCTTTCAACCAATTTCTGGCTCTCTTGCGCAGCTTTATTTGTGACCGGAATTTGTGATAGTATCAGCGTCGTAATCCGCCAGACCATTATGCAGATTTTTCCTCCCGATGAAATGCGTGGCCGTGTCGCCTCCGTGAGCGGTATTTTTGTAAGTTCTTCCAATGAACTCGGCGCTTTTGAATCCGGATTGGCAACCCGTTTAGCCGGACCAATTCCAACGGTTTTGGTAGGTGGCGCCATTACACTTTTGGTCGTTACCTATGTATACAGCAAGTCAAAAGATCTTTTTGATATGAGACTGACTTAATTGTGTAATACATAAAAAAGCGGTGTACGTTTTCTGACAGACAGAAAACGTACACCGCTTTTTTGTTACCAATTATGCTGCGGTTTTGAAAAATTTAGAGAAAAACAAAACCTGATAACTTATTGCATTCGACCAGTATTCCCAATTATGTGCACCTTTTCGGGTAATGAAATCGTGTGGAATATTATTGTCCAGCAGTTTCTGATGCAGTTTTACATTGACAGGAAAAAAGAAATCTTCCGTTCCGCAATCGATGATCAGTGGAAGTGTTTTTGATGTTAAAAGATGAGTCATGTTAATAACGCTATGACTATCCCATCTTTCCGGAAATTCGGCATAAGACCCAAGCCTTTTCGCCATATCCCAGTTTAAAGGAAATGGCCGTAAATCCACTCCACCGCTCATACTGCCAGCTGCTCCGAAAACATCCTGATGTTTGAGCGCCAGGAATAAAGCACCGTGTCCACCCATACTCAAACCTGTAATGGCTCTTCCGGATTTGTTGTTGATAGTTTTGTAATGCGTATCAATCCAGGATACCAGCTCGGAACTTACATAAGTTTCGTATTTAAATGTAGTATCAACCGGGCTGTCGAAATACCAGCTTGAAAAATTTCCGTCCGGACATACGATAATTAATTTATACTGATCGGCATACTCTGACACCGATTTCACCTTACTGATCCAGTCGGCCTGGTTACCGCTATAACCGTGTAGTAAATATAAAACAGGCAGCTTTTCGCTTGATTTAATAGCATCGGGAGTAATGACGACAGCCTTAATATTTTTCCGCATCGATGGACTATATGTCGAAACGGTATCAACTTTTGATGCTTTAAGTGCTGTATGGCAAAGCAGAAAAACCAGTGGAATTAATAGATATTTCATTTTCAGTTTTACAGAGTTTTTAGTTAAAAGATTTAAAGCACCGCGGGTTACTGGTTTTTTCTAATCAGGATTTGGATTTCATGACAACACCAATTTTAACATTAGTAAAAACAGATTTTATATTATTTATCTTATATTTAGCACCTCATACTCTCAATTTTAAAAATGGAAGAAAAAGATCAACACCAGGTTACTTTTCATGGAGAAGGCAGCAAACTTTTTGGTATTTACATCGTCAATTTATTGCTTACCCTTGTTACGCTGGGCATGTATTATCCGTGGGCAAAGGCCGCGGTCCTGCAATATATTTATCAGGAAACAGAATTTGAAGGTAGCCGTTTCACTTTTCACGGAACTGGTAAAGAAATGTTTATTGGCTTTATCAAAGCGATCGGAATTTTTGTTGTCATTTATGCATTTTTGATACTTTGTGTTTTGTCAAAAAAGCCATTGATCATGAGCATTGGCTTCTTTGTTACTTATGCTTCTTTTATTTTACTGATTCCAATCGCTATTCATGGTTCTACCAAGTACAGAGCGTCACGTTCATCCTGGCGCGGAATTCATTTTGGCTATCGCGGCGACCAGAAAGAATTTTTGCAGGAATTTATTATCGGGGCGTTGCTAACGATTTCGACAATAGGGATTTACTATTTCTGGTTCATTATTAAAATCAGGAAGTACATATTTAGTCATCTGCGTTTCGGAAGCATTTCATTTTCGTATCACGGTAACGGTACGGATTATTTCAAACTTCATTTAAAAGGTTACTTTCTGACTTTAATCACGCTCGGCGTTTATTCTTTCTGGTATGTAAAAGACCTTTTCCGTTATTTTGTTGATAATATCCAAATGGAGCAGGACGGAGAAATCATTCAATTTCGCTCCACGGCAACAGCTGGCGGCTATTTCAAACTCATTATTGGCAATCTTTTCATCATTATATTAACCCTTGGTTTCGGAACTCCGTGGGCGACAGTTCGCACACTCAATTTTATTTTCTCAAACATTCTGATTGAAGGAAATCTGGACGTCAATGCAATTCAGCAAACGGAAATGGATTATCGGGATGCAACCGGTGAAGATATTTCCGACATGATCGATATTGGACTGGTATAAATAAAAGCTATTTTATGTACCGTTTTGATATTTTATATTTTGATGGAAAATTTTCAGTAACACATCAGGCAACGTTAGATTTAGAACAAGATCACTGGCTTATTCAATATGTTGATCAGGATAAAAATCAACAAATCGTTCGTTGGGAAATCAATGTAATTGAGCGGGATTTAGGTTTTAATTCACTGTATATTTTTAGATATGGTGATTTTCCCAAACAAACGATCGAAAGTAAAGATGAAAATCTTCTTGTTTCGTTAAAAAAACAATATCCTGAAAAGCCATTTTTTACCAAAAGGATTGATCTTTTAGTAAATCAAAATGGCATTGTCATAGCCGGACTTGCCTCGGCGTTACTAGGATTTCTGGTCGTAGCTTATTTTTATATTCTTCCTTGGTTCGCTGAAACGGTTGCGGATAAAATTCCGATAAGTATGGAAACGCAACTGGGAGAAACCATGTATGAAAGTATGATTTCCCAGTACAAAAAGGATGATAGCCTGACACGTAATGTTAATGATTTTGTAAAGGAAATCGATTTCGAAACGGATTATCCTGTTAAGGTTACCGTTGTCAAAGAAGATCAAATGAATGCATTTCCCTTGCCTGGCGGACATATCATTGTTTTTGACAAGATAATTTCAAAGATGAAAACCAAAGAAGAACTTGCGGCGCTTCTGGCACATGAAGTTGCACATGTGCATTACCGGCATTCTCTGAAAAGTATTTTCCGCAGTTTGTCCGGTTATTTACTGATTTCCCTAATCTTCAATGATATCAACGGAATCACAGCCGTTCTGGCTGATAATTCCAATATGTTGTTGAATTTAAATTATTCCCGAAATCTTGAAAAAGATGCTGATGAAAAGGCAGTTGGAATTTTGCAGTCAAATGGTTTGGATTTAAAGGGTTTGACTGACCTGTTTACTCTGTTGAAATCAGGATCAAATGATTCCGGAACTTTGAAGCTGCTAAGTACGCATCCGCTTACCGACGAAAGAATTGAGTATGCAAAAGATGCTTCCCTTCATCAGAAAGGAATTCGGGATAATGAAAAACTGGAAAAAAGATGGAGGTTAATTGTAGAACAGTCCAAATGAAAAAGCAGCGTATGGCACCATTTTTGTTATATTGAGTTGAAATATAATGTCTTGGTACAAAAAAGAAGTCATATGAAAACGCTCACGAAAGAAGGTCAGAAAAAAATTGAAGATATAGCATCACGATATGAATTAAGTAAAGACAGTGTTTTGGCTATGCTGAAAGCTGTTATTAATGGAAATGCCACGATGGCGCAATTTAACATTCCTGAACTTGGTGGCAGTGGTCAGTGGATGAAAGGCGGAATGACGATGGTTGGTGACATGTTCAACCGGACTATTAAAATTACTGTCGACCAGCTTTGTAACGAACTTGCTCAGCTTGTTTCAACAGAAATTATTTTTGAAGAGCATGCAGAACAGACCATTGAGAATAAAAATGGGGTCTCCGATACACCCTGGCCAGCCGTTTTTGGTAATCCAACGGCAAGTGGTTCTCAAAATAATTTCAAGTATGCTTATTTTGCTCCTGTGCATCGTTTAGTAATCGAACAAAATGGAAACCGTACCATTTACGATACCAAACACCACCACATTTCGGGAGTTTCGCAGCAGCAAGGCTCGGGCCAGTCTTATTTACTAACAAGTCAGGATGGTCCGGTTGATATTTCTTCGTTACCATTGATTTCAGAACCTGGAAATCTGACTCAGGAAACGCCCGGACTAGCTTATGATGTGGTAAAATCCAAGGGATGGAACGAGAATGAAAACTCTTCGAAACCAACATTGGCACCCATGTCTGAGGATGCAGTTTTTTCAACGATTGAAAAACTTTCTGGTTTGTTTGAAAAAGGACATATTACCGAGGAGGAGTATAAAGCGAAAAAGGCAGAGCTATTGGCAAGACTTTAATAATGGTTAATTGTTAATGATTAAGGGTTAATTATGGTTCTGGATATAGTAGATTATTTTTCGGTATTGAAGAGCAATCATCGCGTGAGGATCAGCAATTAATAGGGTTGGAATTATTAAACGTGATATAATTTTTACTTTCATACAATAAAAAAGACCTGATTGAGAATTTTCTCAACCAGGTCTTTTTTTATTAAACTTGATGATTATTACAAGCTATTTACAGCTTGATGTGCATCACGATATTTTTTGATCAAATCGTGTGATGTTTTCAAAGAAGATTTTTGATCTGTGATCAATTGTCTTACATCAGCAGGGATTTCAGCGTCAGATGCTAATGCATCTGCATATGCTTCTTGTGCTGCATCCTCTCCACCTTCACAGCTTTCAAGCGCTGCTTGTCTGCTATGGCCTGTGAATGTTGATTTTACATCCATCCAGATACGGTATATTTTACCAGAATTTGTAGTGCCTGTTTCTACCTCACCACCAAGAGAAATAACTTGTGATGATAATTCAGATACGTAACCTCTGCTATCATCTGCCATTTTCTGAAACAAAGCTTGCAGGTCTACATCAATATCGTCTGTTTCCTTAATCGCTTTTTCGTATCCTTCAATACGGTCGTTATTAATTTGGATCAGATCATTTAATACTTCTATAAGATTTTCGTTCGTTGACATATCAGTGTAATTTTAAATGGATAATGTTGGAACATTTAAAAACTTTGTGCCATTATAAGATTTGTACGTGAAGGCGTTTTTATATTGTAAAACAGGGGTTAAGTGTTGCCGTTTTTGCCCGGGAGTGCGTAATTTAAGTACTTTTACGTATGGTGATATAGGTAAATTTTATATTTAAATACTTGATAATGTGATTGTTGTTTATAATTAAAACGCAAATCCAATTTTGAGGCCTCCCCATTTATGCGTTCTGCCTGTTTCAAATTCCTTACTCAGATATGTCCGGTAATATTCAACATAAAGATTCCTTAAACTTAATATCACGCCATATGAATTCTGGAAAGTGAAACGGTTAATTTGTCCCGAAGTCAATGTATAAGGACTGCTTCTGTTGATAATTCCGCCCTGCATGGTAGCGTCATATCCAACCAGACTAACCAACGGTTGTGTGTAGAAATAAAGCTGATAATTGTTTTTGATTCTTTTTTCGCGGCTTTGAAATGGGGAATCAAATCTACCGATTGTTAGCGTAGCGCCGCCCTGGATTTTATCCGAGAGTGTTCCCAGCCGAATACCTGAATTTGTATTTAGAGAAACAATATTGGGAACATTGAAAATCTCCTTTTCGTAGCTCAATTCATAATTAACAACTACCTCATTCCTAATCTGATATTGCCAGCCCATAGGTTCCTGATCACCCGTCCAGCTGTGAATTTTCTTCTGCATTTTGCCCGCAAAAGCCGCCGGGCCAAGCATACCGGTACTTAGTGTCGATGACAATCGTGATTTGTGTAAAGTATCAACTGAAACCGCAAAACTTTTAAGCATAATCACCCCAGCGAACGGACGGTCGTTTCTCAGAATTTCATTGCTTTTGATACTGGTAGGAGTGAAGCCGTAATGTTCGAAGGAAATACCGTATTTGGTACGACTGTTTTTTAACCGGAGTAATGTGTGGGACAACGGATTTTTTTTCAGTCCTGGATTTACAAATTCAAGATTATAACCCTGAGTGTAATAATAATCTGTTTTGCCGTAAAAATCATTGTCGTAATGAATCCTGAAATATTTTTCGCCTGTCACATTTCTGAACGAAGCAAGATTATCAATCCTCTGGCCGTAAGAAACCAGAGGGATTAAGAATATCGATATTAAAAGTAGTTTTCGCATAGTATGAGATATACGATCTCAAACTTGCGACGGATTATGCCGGGTGCGCCAAGAGTGCTTTTACATGCAATTCGTTATCCGTAAGATATTTGGCGTGCGCTACTTCTTTATGCAATATGCGCTGGATTTTACCTTTTTCATAAGCCAGAAAAACAGCAGGGTGCACATAATATTTTCTGCAAACGGTACGCGTATTTCCCAAATGCGCAGCCACAGCATCCAGGCACGTATTTACAGTTTTTGTAAATTCCCTTTTGGTTTTATATTCAGATTGTCCACTCAAAAACTCAAATGCCGTAACAGTTCCCATCCATGTGCGGAAATCTTTTGCAGAAAAACTTGCACCGGTATGAATCCTTATATATTCATTCACATGGCTCGCTGACAAAGCACATTTTTCCCCTTTTTCATTGATATATTGAAAAAGTCTGCGTCCTGGCATTTCTTTGCACTGTTTTACCAATCTGGCCAATTGTATATCCCTCAATGTGATATCCTGTTTCACCCCTTTTTTACCTTTAAACATAAAACGGATGGTTTTTCCTTTCACAGTAGCATGTCTGGCGTCCAGTGTGGTAATGCCGGAAGAGCCGTGTTTTATTTTATAACGCTGATTTCCAACACGGATACAGGTTTTATCCATGAGTTTTATTACCAATGCGATAGCTTTGTCGAGATCAAAGGTTCGTCTGCGTAAATCACTTTCTACCTTTTCGCGCAGGAGGGGCAACGAGTCAGAAAATGTGAGCAGACGGTAATATTTTGTCTGGTTCCGGATAAGATTCCAGTGCGGGTGATAGCGGTATTGTTTGCGTCCGGCTTCGTCAATACCGGTCGCCTGAAGATGGCCTTCGGGATCTTTACTAATCCATACTTCCTGCCAGGCAGGTGGTAAAACCAGGGATTTTATTCTCGATATAGCCTCTTTATCTTTACATCTTTCACCAGATTTTTCCACGTAATAGAACCGTGGAGATTTACCCTTTCGAATATATCCCGGCGCTTCACTTCCTGAAATGTAATGAAGCCCCGCAGCAGCGGCTGTTAATGCAGGATCCTTTTTAAGTTTCTTTATTTGTTTAGCGGAAATTACAGGCAATTCTGTAAGTGTACCAACGGCTACGGCTACCGACATAATTTTGTACTGTTAAATGAATTATTCGCGATTATTTAATAATTCAGTACCAGTACAAAAAAATACGGTTTTATAGTATTGTAAATTGGTATAAGTATTTGATTTATAGAAGATTAATTACAAGTAAGCTTATGAGATTACATTCGGGCTAAATTATAATTGCGGAAGTATCTACTCAGTTTATAAAGTTGGGGAGATCCGAAATTAATAAATAATTCAGAGAAAATTAATTGTTGTTAACAACAAGAAAATCATTTATATCCGGCTGAGAAGCAAGATCACTTTTCGAAAATAAACATTTTTCAAGGATTCGGATCAGGCTTGAAAAACTTGTAGGTTTTTGAACATATAAATTAGCTCCTGCATTGTAAGCCGATTCCAGAAGATAACCCGCTACGGAAGTTGAAAGAATAATAACTGGTGTTTTCCGAAAATGAACAGTTGACCTCAGCTCTGAAAGGCATTCAAGCCCGTTTTTAACCGGCATGTTCATATCCAGAAATATCATGTCAGGAATGACTTCGCTTGAATTTAATTTTTTCATCAATTCTAAGCCATTTTCTGCTGTAATCAGGCTTGATGATACGGAAAGTTGTTCTAATGCTTCCTGAAAAAGGAAGGTGTCATCTTCGTCATCATCTGCTAAAAAAATAGTGTAGAATTTTTCCGGATTCATATTGTATTATTCAAAAGTTGCGTTGCGTCCTGATGTCTGTAATTTACATCTGATAAAGTCTGATTTACAACATCTTACAAAACAAGCATTTTGTATTGGTTAATTAAAACATGAAATTAATACAAGTTTACTCAAAAAACATTTTTGTCGTAGTACTTTACCAAGAGTTGATCAAATTTTTTTGATCAGATACTCCATGTTGAATATAATCGCCAGTCTGAGATATGGGATTTTGAGATATATTTCGCTGAAATGGTTTTTAAGGTGAATTGCCAAACAAAATTTTGATGGCATAATTTTTTGTTTTCAGCTGCCAATATCACATAAAATGTAAGAAATTATGAAAAAGATCACATTGAGCGCGCTGTTTCTGGCCAGTATATTAACATTCTCGGCTTGTAACTCTTCAAAAAAAGAAGATAGCAAAGAAATGGCTGAGGATGCCAACGAGAAAAAATTCGAAGACACTAAAATTGAAGACGACACAGAATTTGCGGTTGCAGCAGCGGATGGTGGAATGTTGGAAGTACAATTGGGCGAGCTGGCTGAAAAAAATGCAGCGTCTCCGGGTGTAAAAGATTTTGGTAAAATGATGGTAAAAGATCATTCAAAAGCGAACGATGAATTGAAAGCTTTGGCTGAAAAAAAGAACATTACACTGCCAACTGCACTCAGCGAAAAATGCCAGAAAATGTACAATGATCTTTCTGAAAAAACCGGAAAAGATTTTGACAAAGCGTATGTTTCGGCCATGGTTGACGACCATAAGGAGGACGTAAAGAAATTTGAAGAGGCTTCCAAAGATGGTAAAGATGCTGATATAAAAACATGGGCGGCAGAAAAACTGCCAACTTTAAATCATCATCTTGAGACAGTGCAAGCTTTGAAGGAGACGCTAAAATAATTAGCAAGACCCTTTTTTTTAAGCGGAATAACCTTGGTTGTTCCGCTTTTTTTGTGAGTATTATTGTCACGAAAATCGCTTATTTTAATTAATTCTTGTTTTTTGGAGGTATATAAAGTTATTTTGTCTATCAGTTTTATAGAGTAATTGAAAAGTTTAGGGGTCGGTGCTGTAGGAATCTAACGGCCTGGATAAAAAAGTGGAATTAAAATCGCTTGAAATGCGGAGCAAGTATACTTGTGCACTGGAAATTTTAAGCTGGCTAAATAAAAGTGATTGTGCAAAAAACAGAATATGATGCCGTTGTTGTAGGTTCAGGTCCTAATGGATTTGCTGCGGCCATTACGTTACAGCAGCAGGGACTTTCTGTTTTATTGGTAGAAGGCAAAAAGGAAATCGGTGGAGGAATGAGAACGCAGGCCTTAACATTGCCGGGTTTTCTACATGATGTTTGTTCAGCAGTTCACCCAATGGCAGTCATTTCCCCATTTTTTCAAAATTTGTCTCTTGGTGATTATGGACTGGAATTAATCCAACCCCAACATGCCGCTGCTCACCCTTTTGATGATGGAACTGCTGGAGTTTTGGACCGTTCTGTGGAAGATACTGCCAATGGTTTGGGAAAAGATAAAGAAGCTTATCTGAAATTTATGAGTCCTGTTGTAAGGGATTTACCAAAATTATTGCCCGATTTGTTAGGCCCGTTTCCGAAACCAAAATATCCTCTGGCATTGGCGGAATTTGGATTAAAGGCAATTCCATCCGCTGTTTTTATGGCGAATAAATTTAAGACCAAACAGGCACGCGGGCTTTGGGCAGGTATGGCTGCTCACGCAATTCAGCCACTCGAAAACCTGACAACTTCTGCAATCGGATTAATGTTAATGGCGGCAGGGCATGTAGCAGGCTGGCCCATTCCAAAAGGTGGTTCTCAGTCCATTGCCAATGCTTTGGCTACAAAATTTCTGGCTTTGGGAGGAGAAATTCAAACTGATTTTCAAATAAAATCATTGAATCAGCTTCCACCTGCAAAAGTTGTTTTGTTTGATGTAACACCAAGACAATTGGTAGAAATTGCTGGTGCTAAACTTAGCGTATCTTACAAAAATCGATTGGCAAAATATCGTTATGGTATGGGCGTTTTTAAAATTGATTGGGCATTAAGCGAACCAATTCCTTTTAAAGCGGCGGCATGCCGAAGTGCCGGGACAGTACATTTGGGCAATACACTGGAAGAAATTGCAGAGGGTGAAAAAATGACTTCGGAAGGGAAACAATCACAAAAGCCTTATGTGCTTTTATCTCAGCCAAGTGTATTTGATACCACCCGCGCCCCGGCGGGAAAACATACTGCCTGGGCTTATTGCCACGTTCCAAACGGCTCAAAAGAAGATATGACGCAAGCAATTGAAAATCAGGTGGAACGTTTTGCACCAGGTTTTAAGGATTTGATCATTGCCCGCAGTACAATGAATACGGAACAAATGGAAGCCTATAATCCGAATTATATCGGTGGCGATATTAACGGCGGAGTCCAGGATGTTTTTCAATTGTATACACGCCCGGTTCTGAGTTTATCGCCTTACCGGACTTCTAATGAAGGAATATACCTTTGTTCTTCGTCTACGCCACCCGGCGGAGGTGTTCATGGAATGTGTGGATACCATGCAGCAAAAACTGCTTTAAAAGATATTTTCAGAATTTCAATTGGTTGATTGAGAGTGGTTTATATAAGGTGTTTATAGTGAATAAATAGGTTTTGAGATGAAATTTTTTGGAAAATTATTTTTATTGATGTCGCTGGCAGTCATCGGTTTAAGCTGCCAGACGAAACAAACGGCGGAAGAAAAAACAAAGGATAGTCTGGCTAAATGTATCGCAGACGGAATGCCGACGCGTGCCTCCGCAATTTTGGCAAGTCAGGAAAAAATCGTGGAAAGTAAAGGAAGCAAAGATGGAATGGTGCTGATCAAGGGAGGAGAATTTTTGATGGGTGCTGACGAATTTCCTGATTCCAGACCGATGCATAAAGTAAGAGTCGATCCTTTTTATATGGATGAACATGAGGTTACGAACGGAGAATTTGCCCGTTTTGTAAAAGCTACAAATTATAAAACTGTTGCTGAACGTCCATTAAATCCAGCTGATTATCCGGGAGTACCAGCAGATAAACTTGTTCCTGGATCGGCAGTTTTTACGCCCACAGCACAAAAAGTTTCTTTGGAAAATCCTCTGCAATGGTGGAATTATATACCCGGAGCCAGTTGGTCAGAGCCAGAGGGGAAAGGTAGCTCGATCAAGGGCCGCGAAAATTTTCCGGTCGTTCATGTTTCCTATGAAGATGCAACAGCTTATGCCAAATGGGCTGGAAAACGTTTGCCGACAGAAGCGGAGTGGGAATTTGCCGCGCAGGGAGGAAAAGGAAACCATACCTATTACTGGGGCGATCAGCTGAAACCTGCCAACAAATGGGTTGCCAACATATATCAGGGAAGTTTTCCTGACAATAATTTAAAAGAAGACGGTTATGCAGGCGCCGCACCTGTAAAAACATTTCCTGCCAATCCTTACGGTTTGTTTGATATGGATGGCAATGTATGGGAATGGTGCGAAGATTTATACCGTCCGGATTATTATCAGAAAAGTCCGTCTGGTAATCCACAAGGGCCAAAAGACAGCTACGATCCCGATGAACCGGGTGCTGTAAAACGAGTTCAGCGTGGTGGGTCATTTTTGTGCAGTGACGAATATTGTATTCGCTACAAGGCTGGAAGTCGTGGAAAAGGCGAAGTTACAAGTGGAAGTAATAATTTAGGCTTTCGTTGTGTAATGGCTGCAAAATAATTTAGCAGTTATAATTTACTCGTTAATAAGTAGTTATATTAATAAAAATTTAAAGAAGTATTTCTTTTGAAAATAATTTGCTATATAAAAACAATAGACTAAATATTCTATTGTTTTTATATAGAATAAGACATTACTTTGTAATATAAAATTTAATTTCGGGATCGAAAATTAAATCATGGCAAACGGATTGGCTTAGCATATGAGTACTCGTTTTTTGACAGTTCCAGGCCTGGCAGGTTCAGGACCGCAGCATTGGCAAACCCTTTGGGAAGTTCAGCAACCCGATGTTTTCAACAGGATCGAACAGGACAACTGGGATTGGCCGAACCGTGAAGATTGGGTAGAAAGATTGCAGGAGTATATCAGTAAATTGACATCTCCGACGGTTTTGGTTGCACATAGTCTGGGATGTATAACGGTAGTTCACTGGGCTGCAAAATATTCATCACCCTGGATTGAAGGTGCTTTGCTGGTTGCGCCGGCGGATGCTGAACTATCAAAAAGACTAAATTTTGTGGAAGGTTTTGTTCCAATTCCTTTTCGACCATTACCTTTTAAGAGTATCGTTGTAGCAAGTACGAATGACATTTACGCTTCTATCAAACGTTCGCAATTTTTTGCCGATGCCTGGGGAAGTACGTTTATAAATCTTGGGAAAAAAGGGCATATCAATGCCGTTTCAAAACTGGAAGACTGGCCGGAGGGAAAGGAAATTCTGAAACAACTGGCAAGTTCCGGGTTTGTTGACATAAAATAAAATTACTTTAAATCTTTAATCCATTTAATTTCAAGAAAACGATGAAAAAAATCTTTGTATTTGCTTTGGTAGGTCTTATGGTAAATGCGGCTGCGATAGCAGGTGGTCCGGCTAAGTCAAAAGCTGCGGACAAAACTTTGACTATTGATCCAAAGGCCAGCAAAGTGGTTTGGGTTGGCAAAAAAGTGACAGGAGAGCACACAGGCATAGTACCGATCAGCAGCGGAACGTTGATTCTGGATAAGGATAAATTGAAAGGCGGAAGTTTTGTTTTGGATACAAAATCGTTAACAGTAACCGATTTGACTGATAATGATTCCAACGGAAAATTAACCGGACACTTGAAAGGAAATGACTTTTTTGCGGTTGAAAAATTTCCTCAGTCCAAACTTGATATTACCTCGGTAACTGCAAAAGGGGCGAACGTATATGACGTAACAGGTAAGTTGACAATTAAAGGAATTACAAACGATATCACTTTTCCTGCCACTTTAAAAGCAGACGGTAAATCAGTAGCAGCAACTGCAAAATTAACTGTTGACCGTACAAAATACGACATCAAATTCCGCTCGACCAACTTCTTCGAGAATCTTGGTGACAAAGCGATTTCAAATGATTTTGTTCTTGATGTAAATCTAATAGCTAAATAGCTGTTGGCTATTAGCCGTTAGCTATTAGCATTTAGTAATTAGCTTTTTGCTCTAACATGATTTATTGAAACTACCTGCTGATTTATTTCGGCGGGTAGTTTTTTTGTTTTTAGGTAAAATTAAATGGGAAAATTAAATTTCTTATTAAGCTTAAATCCTACTTCGAGCCATCCTAACCGCAAAAAGCTAATAGCTAACCGCTAAAAAGAAGTAGGCGAAAGGCCTTTTCCTCTTTCCTAATTAATTCGTCATCATAAACTATCCTAAATGAGAAGATTTACGAAAGGGTTACTTCCTGCAATTTTATTGATTTCTATGCAGGTTCATGCGCAAACAAAAAATAATCTTCCTGATTGGGCTTTTGGTGGTTTTGTAAGACCTGCAAATGTCAATCCGGTCATCTCACCCGATACGAGTACGCGCTTTTTAGATCCGATGACCGGCAAAAAAGTTGCCTGGGAGTCGAATGATACTTTCAATCCGGCAGCAACAATGAAAGACGGGAAAATTGTGGTAATCTACCGTGCTGAGGATAAATTAGGTCGGGAAATCGGGATGAGGACTTCGCGGCTGGGTTATGCGGAAAGTACGGATGGAATTACATTTAAAAGAAAAAAGACACCGGTTTTTTTTCCTGGTGATGATAGCCAGAAAGCAATGGAATGGCCGGGAGGCTGTGAAGATCCCCGAATTGCGGTTACAGAGGATGGAACTTATGTTTTGATTTATACCCAGTGGAATCGTGATAAAGCCAGACTGGGAATTGCAACATCAAAAGATCTGGTCAAATGGGAAAAACATGGTCCTGCTTTTGTAAAAGCCTATAATGGAAAATTCAATAATATCTGGTCGAAATCCGGTTCTATTGTTACAAAACTTGTAAATGACAAACAGGTTATTGCCAAAATAAACGGGAAATACTGGCTTTATTTTGGAGAAGCAAATGTGAATGTCGCCACTTCAACGGATCTGATAAACTGGACGCCATTGGTAGACGATAAAGAAAATCTGATCAATCTTATATCACCAAGAAAAGGCTTTTTTGACAGTAACCTGACGGAATGCGGCCCGCCGGCAATTGTTACGGATAAAGGAATCGTGTTGTTATATAACGGAAAAAACGATGCCGGAGCGAATGGTGATTTAAGATTTACGCCAAATAGCTATTGCGCCGGGCAGGTTTTATTTGACAAAAATGATCCTTCCAAATTAATAAGCCGAATGGATGTTCCCTTTTTCAGACCTATGGAACCATTTGAAAAAAGCGGACAATATGTTGCCGGGACCGTATTCATTGAAGGTATGGTTTACTTTAAGAAAAAGTGGCTTTTATATTATGGCTGCGCAGATTCGCGGGTAGGCGTTGCTATTTTTGATCCAAAAATTAAAGGGCCGGGAGATCCTGTACCAACAAAATAGCAGTTAGTTTTTTATAAAAAAAACGCTTCTAACTTTCAGTAAATCAGGATTTTTATTCTGAAAACTGATAGTCAGAAGCGTTTTTGATTTGTTAGTTAATATTAAATCTTTCTATAAATCAATCGAAAATAATTTTGTTGCCGTATATACCATCAAACAAATAAACTAAATCGAATTTATGAAAACGCTTAAACTAAAATTTGCAGGATTATTGGCAGTCGCTTTGTTATCAACATTCGGCGCATTTGCACAAAAAGAAAAAACAGTAATGGTAGGTGGTGCAGAAATGTACCCTTCTAAAAACATTATTGAAAATGCTGTTAATTCAAAAGAACATACTACACTTGTAGCAGCTGTAAAAGCGGCAGGTTTGGTAGAAACATTATCAGGAACGGGTCCATTCACCGTTTTTGCGCCTGTAAATTCAGCTTTCGCAGCTTTGCCAGCTGGTACGGTTGACAACTTATTGAAACCGGAAAACAAAGATATGCTAACTTCTATCCTTACATATCACGTAATTCCTGGCAAAGTGGATTCTAAAGCTGTGGCGATGATGATCAAAGATGGCGGTGGAAAAGCAATGGCTAAAACTGTTCAGGGTGAAGAATTGACTTTCACAATGAAAGGAAAAAATCTGATGATCACTGATTCAAAAGGTAATATGGCAAAAGTTACAACGGCTGACGTGTATCAGTCCAACGGTGTAATTCATGTAATTGATAAGGTTTTGATGCCTTAAAATCGTGTTGTTGAAAAGTGAAGTTGGTAGTGGTTGATGAGTCCTTTCTTTTTCCCGGATTCAGATTTATTTCTGTCCGGGAAAAACGAGAGGATTGAAGTTTAAGGAGGAAAATAGTTACGAACATCTGGAAGTAATTCCAGGTGTTTTTTGTTTTAAAAGAAGTATTTAAAAATTAAATTGAAGGTTAGGTTTTATTGAAATAGTGAATCAGATTTAACAGTTTTAAAAAGTATAAATTAATTTATCCTTTGATATATTAAATTGAGAGAATTTTAAGTTAAATAGCTATCTGTATGCAAGATTTAAACCTTTCCGTCAAAACGGTGTCAGATATATCGTAAACTAAAATAAATCCAACTGTATGAAAAGGATAGTGAAAGTGACAAAATCCATCGCAATGATGGTTGTGGCGGGTACCTTAATGCTTGCTTGTAGTCAGGCACTTCAAACGAGTTATGACTATGATTCGTCTGTAAATCTTAAACAATTCAAGACTTTCAACGTAGCGCCGGAGCGTAATAATGACCAGGATCCGTTGCTGGGAAGCGAGCTGAATAAAAGAAGATTGAGAGATGCTGTGATTGAAGTAATGCAGGGCAAAGGATATAAACTGGATCCGAATCCGGAAATTCTGGTTCGTTTTATGACGGACGTTAAGGAGCGCCAGCAGGTACGTTCCAACAATTCATATTCACCTTACATGTGGTGGTATGGTGGTGGAAATAACATTTCAACGTATAATTATCAGGAAAGCCGTTTTATCCTGAATATTTATCAGAAGAATAGTGATAAGATGATCTGGCAGGGTTGGGCATCCGGAAAAGTGAAACCACCAACTAAAAAAGATGATCGTGAAATGATGGTGAAAAATACTATGGCTGATATTTTGAGAACATTTCCTCAGGCAACTTCTGATACTTATAGTTCAAAATAAAGGTTTTTGACTAAATAAAAAGGGAGGCAACGTTTTAGGTTGTCTCCCTTTTTATTTAATTTATAATTTGGCCTAATTCACATGTTTGGAAAATGGATTTTGGAATAATACATCAAAGGATAGGTATGAAACCGGGTCTGTGAACTCGCCTGATTTAAACTGTTCCATTAGTCCCAGATCAAGAATGATATCAGATTTTTTAAAAATGTGCCGAAAGTAAATTGAAAACCTGTCTTCTGTGAAATGATAATTGGACCAGGTATGGTGGTGATCAGCCGGTATAGTAGACTGATATTCATCCACCGCTGTCAGGAATTCATTACCACTGACAATAATGTTGGTCTTATCCTCATTAATGGGCAGGCTGGCAGTTGCCTTTAACCGGAAACGAAGTTCAAGTGGGCGTGCTGATGCCCTCCAATCCGGGGAGTAAAATGTGCGTGCCTCAGGCCTGAATGCATAATTGACAGAAACCTTATTAAACTGCTGACGGTAATAAAGTCGACCGTAATATCTCAGTTCATAGCGATAGGAGGGATCTTCTGATTCGTAAGGGTTTTCTTCTGAATACAGGTTTTGCACCCTAAAGCTATTTGCTAGTGAGGCTTGCCATCTCGGACTAAATTTGTATAAAAACTCGTGATTGTAAACAGCAATACCCTGCTTGTGTAATAATCCCCAGCTTTTAGGATCGCTCATTCTGGAAGCACCTCCATACACTGTCAAAGTCAGTCGCTTATTTAGTGCCTGACTAAAACCAACAACGCCCCAGGAAACCGTTTTGGTGCCGTCCAGTCCGGGCGGTGATATCTGAGCAGAAATGGGCTGAATTGTCAGTATAAAGAAAAAAAATGTAATAAATGTTGAAAATTTCATTTGTTAGTATTTAACAATGTATTAAACCGGATGATTTTCGTTTTAATGTTTAATGAGGTCCTATGGCTCGTTTTGATTACCTTATTGATTAAATAATTTGCCGGAACAAATAAAAAAAATAATAGTAGCCAGGAATTTTTAACGAAGCTAATTGGCAATTCTGGAAATAATTGGGAATTGCAAAGAAGTAATCTATCAGTTGTGCAGCAAAAACTATTTCCTAAATATTTCCAAAATCAGGTTATAGTTTTGTCTGATAATCACTAAATTCTTACATGAAAATACTAGTTGTCGAAGACGAAAAAGGTTTGGCGGAAAGCATTGTGGATTATCTGACAAAAGAAGGATTTATCTGCGAGGTTGCTAATACTTTCTGGCAGGCAGATGAAAAGGTCAGTTTATATCAATATGACTGTACGATTGTGGACCTGACACTTCCTGACGGTGATGGCTTTGGTATTATTCAAACTCTAAAAAAGATTGCGTCCACAACAGGAATTATTATAATTTCGGCCAGAAATACACTTGAAGATAAGATTAAAGGACTGGAAATTGGTTCGGATGACTATATGACCAAACCTTTTCACCTTTCCGAGCTGAACGCCCGGGTTAAATCCCTGATTCGCCGCCGGAATTTTGGAGGAAATAATGATATGATATGGCGGGAAATCCGCGTCCAGTTACAAGCAAGAAATGTTTTTGTTTCAGAAAAGGAAACACTTTTATCGAGAAAAGAATACGATCTGCTTTTATATTTCCTTTCCAATATTGATGTCGTATTGACCAAAGAATCAATAGCAGAACATCTTTGGGGTGATCATATGGATTCGGCGGATTCTCTGGATATGGTTTATTCACACATAAAGAATCTGCGCCGTAAAATTCTTGAAAAGGGCGGAAAAGACTACATTCAGTCTATCTATGGTATTGGCTATAAATTCACAGCTGCTTGAAACTACTTGAAAAAACAAGCCGTATCTACCTGATGGCTTCGCTGGTCATATATCTGGCTGTTGGGATTGCCTTTTACTGGATTATTAAATATATGATTTATGACGAGATAGAAACCCGTTTAAAAGTAGAAATGCAGGATTTCGAATCCTTTATCCGTTCACATGATACCTGGAATAATAATTCCTATTTTGTAGAGAATAAAATTGAAGTCATGCCAGTTAGCGGGGAGTACAATCATGCCGTTGTATTTAAAGATACATTGCTTCAAAATCGTTATGATGAGGGAATAGGGCCATTTCGCCAGCTTACTTTTTACACAATTATAGGAGGCGTTCCGCACCGGGTTTCGATACGGAAATCGATGATTGAATCCTATAAACTGATCGAGGCGATATCTGCGGCAATGGTTACTTTTCTATGTCTGCTCATGATCAGTATGTTTATGTTTCAGCGACGGCTTTCCGGGAAATTATGGAAACCTTTTTACGATACCCTGAGCATAATTAAAGAGTTTGATTTGACAAAAAAAGAGAAATTGCAGCTTCCGCAAAGTGAAGTAACGGAGTTCAGCGAACTGGATGATGTATTGAAAAAAATGGCTGACAAAATGCAGCATGATTATAAAAGTCTGAAAGAATTCACTGAAAACGCTTCCCACGAAATCCAGACGCCGCTTGCATTAATAAATGCCCGTGTAGAACAATTTATTCAATCCAGAGATTTGAGTGAAAGTCATACCTACTGGATTGAGGAGATTTATCATGCTTCCAGAAGAATGTCACGGTTAAACCAGGGATTGTTACTTCTGGCTAAGATTGAAAATCAGCAGTTTACGGATACCGAAGATCTGGATCTTGTTGATTTATTGAAAAACAAACTTTCCGATTTTGAAGATATTTTAACGCATAAGCAAATTGATGTCAAGATGGATTTGAGAAGCAGTTTTCAGATCGATATGTCGCCTTCACTTGCCGATATTTTGCTAAATAATATTTTGAGTAATGCCATTCGCCATAATTATGCAAACGGTCAGCTTTTTCTGGAATCAGATGAAAACTTTTTGAAGATCGGTAATACCGGAAATGAATTAAAAGCTGATCCGGAAAGATTATTCGAGCGGTTTAAAAAAGAATCCGCCGGTGCAGAATCCGTTGGGTTAGGACTGGCCATTGTGAAGCAGATTTGTGATAATTACGCATTGGAAATTGAGTATACTTATCACGAGACGATTCACTCGATTGGTATTCGACAAGAAGTTAAAGGGTTGACTGGTTGATATTTGCAAACCTAAGTAACTGAAATTTCTTCGATTTAAATTTCAATATATTCTATCGGATCCGGTTCGTCGATAGGATAATTTTTATTCTTCATATTTAGGTTTGCCTCGGAAAATCTGCGCATTCCAACTTGGTACCATCTGGTAAAATAGCCAGGACTAGCAGTCTAGCCGCAACGATGCTATTATAACTGAAAAGACCATCTACAAAGGATTATTTTTTTGTGAAACAAGGCTGTTTTGAATTCGTGATAATCATAGCGGAGAGAATTTTGATCAACAGCTATTGCTGTTTTTGTGATCAAGTAAAATCCTCCACCCACCTGGTAGGATTTCAATAAGATCAATATTGCAAAGATTTGCAATACGATCATAAAAGTCAACTGGAATTTTATTTTTTCCACTAAGCCAGTTGTGGACGCTGGTTTGGCTTACTTCCAGCGCGAGTGCTATTTCTGGTTGGGAGATTTCCCTTTGTTTGTAATAGGTTTGTAATGCTTCCTCGGCTGTCATGCTACAACAATTTTGATTACTGAATATCATTTCTACAAATAGCTTTGTAATAAATTCCTATTTCAAAATTGAAGCTTTTAATATCGTTGTGTCATAAAGATAGTGTTAACGGAGATGTTCGCAAAATCTTTTCATAAATCTATTCAATTCGGTTTTAAATTACTTATTATATAATAAATTGATTATTAGATACTTATGTTTTTTATTGGAACTTTAAACTATTACCTCGGTAATAATATCAGCTGTTCTCATTGATTTATTATTAAAGTAATAGTTGAAATAAATATCGTTTTACAGTTTTGTAGCACAATCCGAAACAATATCTGGCCAGAAGGTGGGGAGGTTGGTTTTTACTTATTATAAAATTCTATTCAAAATGAAAAGACTATCATTAGAAGAGTTGAAGGCTCAGAAGGCAGAGCAGGTTAAGGAAAATTTGGAGGCTATAAACGGTGGGAGCGCAGCAGATTGTCATTGTCAAATATGTTATGACGTGATAAATTTTTTTATGAGTTTCAACGCAAGTACTTGGTAACTAATAATTAAGTATAATGGTGTTTGACAATACCAGCAAGTGGAGAAAGTTAGGCACCATTATACATTTCGATTGAAAATGTGAAAAGACAATTTCGGGAGATTTATCTTATTATAAGACGTGGCATTTTGCCTAAGCATCAGGACGAATTGCGCCTATTTAGTAGCATAGCTACTTCGTTTATTTTATTGACTATTATGTCTTTTCTCTGTGTTGTCTCTTCATATATTATATTTAAATGTATTCACACTGAATTGCCAAAAAATTTGACTCAGGAATATTTGAGACGAAGAGGATTTCTGTACGCAATGGTTATTGTCAATATTATCGCACCAATTTTTGAAGAAATTGGATTTAGGTTATGTCTAAAATACACTCCATTTAATTTTTCCATTATGGCCGGTTATTTTGGAATGGCTATAGTGAAAATTTATTTTTCAATAAACTGGTTTGATATAGGGAAATCCCAATTTGTTTTCCTCGCGTCAATCTTTCTACTCTTTTCGATTTTCACATACAATATGTTGAGTTTGATATTTTCATTAAATATTTTTTTTTCCTTTGTCTGGCGAGAATATTACAATGTTGTTTTTATTTCTTCGGCAACTCTTTTTGGGTTTTGCCACATATTGAACTTTGATATTAAATCGGATCTGCATCTGTACTTTCTTGTTTTGCTACTTGTTTTTCCACAAATAATATGTGGAGTATGGTTTGGTTATGTCAGGTTAAAACATGGGATTGAATATGCAATTCTGCTACATTCTCTCTATAACTTGATACCTAATTTGATATATTTCATTACCTATTATATCGTTTAATTGAGAATGATAAATTTTAAAAATTCTGCAATTAACATAGCGCAGACATCGATTTCCGACACTATTCGTATGGCATTCTTTCAAGAGGATTCTGCACTTTTTTATTTATTGGATTACGAAGATGATTTTATATTTTTAGAGCCTTCATTATTTTGTTATTTCCTATCGGATATCAACAAAACGAATAAAATTCCCTTGCTTCAGTCGGTAGTGGGTTATATTCGTGCTGAAAAAAGGCTAGCCATGATTTCTCTTACAGCTGATCGATTCGGAATAGTCAACTTGCCAAATCTGGGATATATCCGTACTGAGCCATATAATATCGTTCCGGTAGATTTAATTACACTGACTGGACTGATACCTGATAAGTTTGTTAAAAACAGTAAAATTCGTTTGTGCTTGCATCCTACTGATTTATTGGCTTATGGCCAAGGATGTAAGTTTTCATGAACCTGTGGAAGACACACTCTATAAAAATGAAGATGCTTTATCCGTAGCAACAACTTTCTTGCAGGAACAATTACCCGATTTTTGGAGTTTGATAACATCCGTTACAAGAGAATTTGTAGTATTCAGCAGTCCTAATCACAATTCTTTTGCGGGAATAATGCATCACGGTACGGCATATTTTAATACAGAAAACAAGATACAAACGCCGGTCTTTTTTATTGATGATATCTCTCACCAATGTGGCCATGTTATCTTTAATGTACTTACGCTGGATACTCCTAAATATCTGAAAGTCCCAAAAGATCATCCGTTAAAAAATTATTCAACCAATCCGGGTGAAATGAGAGGAGCTTACGGAGCGTTTCATGGCTTGTTTACGTATACATGCATATTACATGCGTTAGACGAAGTTCTTCAAAGCCAATATTTTACTGATGAGAATTTGCGTTTTGAGGCATTAGGTAGAATTGGCTTCTATTTGCACAAGTTTTATTTAGACCTTAAACTCATGAACAATCCAGAGATACTTACGGATGCGGGCCTTGATTTTCATCGCCAATTCAATGAAGGTTTTCAGGAAATCTTGATTAGGTATAAGAAAGAAATACAAGGCTTTGATTATAGCAACCAGCCTTATACCTTTCAATATGATCGTTTTAAGGAATCAAATCTATTGTCAAAAAATATGTGAACGGGAAATTAAATCTCTTAATGAATGAAAGCTAAAATATACACACTCATCATTTTTTTCATACCCTTTATTTCTTTTGCCCAAACTACGGCTAATTATCAAAGGGCATTACAAATATTGGAAAAATCAATAAGCGCTACCAGTACACATATTCCTGACAGCCTGTTCATAAAATCCAAGGGCGTCATACATAATCTGGGACATTATGAAGTGCCAGGGAAAACAAAAGACATTCCTTATGAGGAAACAGATGTATTTTTTGCAAAACAACAATCCGGCTACATGCGCAGTACGATAGTAAACAACGGGTATACATTTGTTGAATTGGCTGTCAGCAAGCAGGATTCTGTTTACAAAAAGGGATTTTATCAAAACAAATTGTTGAAAGACAAAAATACGGACTTTGCATTTGAACTTGCCCGGAAGGTTCCGGCCAAGTTGCTTCATCTAGCCTGGCTGTCAAGAATTTCGCTGCGCTATTTGGGAGAAGATAAATCATACGCATGGATTTCATTTGGTTCAAAACAAGTCACCTTATTTATCAACAAAAAAACTAAACTTTTGGATAGAACTGAATATTTAGGCTATGACAATACGTATGGAGATGTAGTTTTCGCAACTGAATATAAAGCGTATTCTGATCAAAATGGTATTAAAATGCCAGCTTCCCGCATGGATTATGAATATGGAAAAGCGGAAAGAGAAGTTACTTATGAAGCTTTCCGTTCCAATATAAAACCGGATACTGCTGACTTGAAAATGACTCTGGTCCCCGAGTATTTCAAAAGAAAGATGGCTGAACGTATAGAGACAAGAGACAGCCTGGTTTTTGAAAAGGTTGCTGTTAATATCAATCTTATAAAAATAGTGTCACAAAACAATAAGATGCTTGTGGCAGAATTTCCCGATAATATTGCTTTGTTTGAGACTCCTTCCGGGATTGAGCTCAATGAAAATATTATCGCGCAATTGAAAAAGAGATTTCCTGGTAAACCTCTAAAGTATTTATTTGTGACGCACCATCATCCTGATCACGCTGGCGGTCTCAGGGCTTATGCTGCTCTGCCCCTAACTGTTGTTACCACTGCCGGGAATCAGGCGTATTTTGAGGCTAATATGAAAAAGTCCCATACGATGAGCAATGGTCTTATCAACAACAATGCACAAAATTCCCGGTTCGACTTTGTGCCATTGAATGGAGAGAAAATGTTTATGGGTAAAGTTGTTGCCTATGAAATTGGTAAAAGTACGGAGCATACCTATGAGCATTTGGTTTATTATTTTCCTGACAGCAAAATTTTGTGGACTGGCGATTTACTAAATTTCCGATCGGGGGGAAGGGTTTCATCGGCGGGCCAGAGAGGAAAAGCGGTGTACGATCTGATCACTTCAAAAAACCTAACCATAGACAGAATTTATACCTCCTGGCCCTTGCAGGGACAAAAGGAGTTTGGGACTATGGAAGAGCTACGGAAAATGACAGAAGTTAAATGACAATACTTTGAGTAGAAAATATCCTTTTTACAGACAATATGACAGAATGGACTGCGGCCCGACCTGCATACGAATGATCAGCAAGTTTTATGGCAAATCTTTCGATGGTGCTTATCTGAGAGAGCTTGCCAGTTTGCGAGGGGATGGAGCTACAATGGGAGGTTTGGTAGATGCCGCTGAAAATATTGGGTTCAGTACCTTAGTATTAACTTCGGATTATAAAACACTTGCTGAACAAATTCCATTACCTTGTATTGCGCACTGGCGGCAGCGACATTATGTTGTGGTTTACGAAGCAACAGCTACCAAAGTTGTTGTTGCCGATCCGGGGCATGGACTTATTACGTATTCCCAACAGGATTTTTTGAAAGGTTGGATTCCTGAAAAAAATGTTAATGAGGATTCGGAAGGAATTCTTTTACTGTTTGAAACTACACCTGCTTTCTTTTCTCAGGAGGGTAATCAGGTCTCTCCAAGATCAGTTAAAGGATTTTTAGCGCCGTATTTCAGGCCATACCAGCGACACATCTGGCAATTATTTTTAGGTCTTTTTCTGGCTAGTTTACTTCAGTTGGGATTACCTTTTCTTACGCAGGAGATTGTCGATACAGGTATAAATACCCGGAATCTAAATTTTGTAACACTTGTCCTGGTAGCGCAATTGGTTTTGTTTATATCGCAGTCGGGACTAAGTGTGATCCGGAACTGGATATTATTGCATGTAACAAGCCGGATAAATCTAAGGATGTTGTCTGATTTCCTAATGAAATTGATGAATCTTCCTATTTCATTTTTTGAATCAAAGTCAACCGGTGACATAATGCAGAGGATTCAGGATCATAACCGGGTACAGGCATTTTTGTCTGCAACTACTTTGGATGTTCTCTTTTCAACGGTTACATTAACTATCTTTGGCGCCATTCTTTATTATTTCAATCCTCAACTCTTTCTTGTATTCATTATTGGTTCTGTATTATACATGGGCTGGGTTCTGTTATTTATGAAGAAAAGGGCTAAAATTGATTACCAATATTTTGATCAGTCTTCCGGGAATCAAAGTAGTACGATTCAGTTGATAAACGGTATGCAGGAAATAAAACTGAACGGATCTGAAAAACGCAGACGCTGGGAGTGGGAAGCCATTCAGGCCCGCTTATTCAAGTTAAATATGGCAAGTTTGTCGTTGTCTCAATCGCAGAATGAAGGCGGCAGATTTATCAATGAGGTTAAAAATATTCTGATCAGCTATATCGCTGCCAGATCGGTCATCAATGGAGAGCTAACTTTGGGAGCAATGCTATCTGTACAATATATTATCGGACAAATGAATGTGCCTGTTAACAACTTCATCGCTTTTATCCGTAGCTATCAGGATGCGAAATTAAGTCTGGAACGTCTGGCCGAAATTCATAATAAAACCAATGAAGAAAATGCGGATGAATTGCTGATAAATGAATTGCCAGACGATAAAACAATCAAAGTATCCGGTTTGAATTTTCGTTACGGAAGCAGCACATCTCCACTGGTACTTAGCAATATCAACTTTGAAATTCCCCAGGGAAAGGTTACGGCCATTGTAGGTGCCAGCGGAAGCGGTAAGACTACCCTGCTTAAATTACTTTTGAAATATCACGACCTCGCGGATGGCAAAATTGAAATAGGAAACGGAAATCTTAAAAACCTAAGTTATAATTTCTGGCGGAAGCAGTGTGGCGTTGTGATGCAGGAAGGATATATTTTCGCTGACTCTGTGGGGCGAAACATCAGCGAATCAGACGAAAATGGAGGAATAAATCTTAAAAAACTTACTCATTCTGTTCATGTTGCCAACATTGGAGATTTTGTAGAGGAACTTCCAAACGGATATAATACCAGAATAGGATCCAGTGGAATGGGTATCAGCGGTGGACAGAAACAGCGTATCCTTATTGCAAGAGCCGTTTATAAAGATCCGGAATATATCTTTTTCGACGAGGCTACCAGTGCATTGGATGCTAATAACGAAGCCGTAATTATGCGGAATCTGGAAGAGTTTTTCAAAGGCAAAACGGTTGTAGTTGTTGCTCATAGACTAAGTACTGTAAAAAATGCAGATCAGATCATTGTATTAGATAAAGGAAGTATTATTGAAAAAGGTACGCATGTAGCACTGGTTCAAAGTAAAGGATATTATTATTATTTGGTAAAGAACCAATTAGAATTAGGGAATTAATGGAAGAAATTCAGGATGAAACAGACCTAAGAAGCGAAGCTGTTCGTGATTTTATGGACCGGCCTCCAAAATGGCTTATTCGATGGGGGATACTATCATTATGCCTGGTTCTGATAGTTGCTTTCGCTGTGAGCTGGTCTATTCATTACCCGACGATTGTTCGTGCTGATTTTAGACTTATTTCAAATAACCTGCCAAAGGCAGTAGTACTGAAAACGGATGGTCGTATTGAGGAATTATTTGTAAAAGAAAACCGGAAAGTGCATACAGGTGAAATTCTGGCTTTTGTGGAAAGCACATCCGGACATCATGAAATACTTGATCTCGAACAGGAATTGAATAAAATTAGGGACACGGTGAAAGACCGGAATTTTTCAAATCTTAGCTCCATAAAATTAAACAGGTATGAACATTTGGGAGAAGTTCAAAGTGCTTACCAAAATTTTCAGCAAATTTTCGTGCAGGTCAGGATGCTGTACAGCGACGGATTTTATGGTAAAAAACGCAGGTTGTTATTAAATGATATTCAACGTGCTGAAACAATGGATAAACGTTTGGAAGAGCAGCGTGATATTTATATACGGGATTCAGAATTGGCAGAAAAGGAGTATAAGGTCAATGAAAAACTCTATAAAAGCAAAGTAATAGCGGATCTTGATATATATAAAGAAGAAAGTAAAGCATTAGGCAAACGGCTTCCCATTAAAAATGTAGAGACTTCACGTATCAATAATGATAGTCAAAAGAGTGCCAAACTATCCGAGTTGCTGGAACTTGATCGCACAGTTCAAGAGCAGACTGAGAATTTTGGACAGGCGCTGAACACACTTCGCAGCGCTATTGAGTTGTGGAAATCCCGGTATTTACTGATAGCAGCTGAGGAGGGAAATGTCTTTTTCTCCACCATTTTACAGGAGAAACAATCTCTTAAAACAGGTGTGGAAGTTATGTATATTAGTAGCGGAATAAATCATTACCTTGGAGAAATTCGTATTCCGCAAATTAATTCTGGCAGGGTAAGTATTGGGCAACGCGTACTCATAAAATTCCAGGGTTACCCGTTTGAAGAATATGGTGCGGTGGAGGGAAATGTGACTTCCATAGCAAAGGTTCCGTCTCAGGATAACACCTATTTTTTAGCAACAGTCTCTTTACCTGATGGGCTTAAAACAAACTTTAATAAAACGTTGATTTACAAAACGGGTATGGCTGCGTCCGCAGAAATTGTTACAGAAGATCTACGGCTTAGTGAACGTTTATTTTACCAAATAAGAAAAATACTATTAACACATTAAATCACGGTTCATGAAAATAGTTTTTCTAATTTGTTTAATGCTGTTTGCCGGTAATATTTTGGGGCAGAATTTTATTACTCCCAAAGGAGAATATATGGACACAACACGAACTGTAAGCTCAAACTGTGCTCCGCCTTACGTTATATTTTATTATAATCTAAAAGGAAAATATCCGGTTTCATCTTCTGCCATACTGCGTGAATCCAGAGAATATTTGAAACAGAAAGGCCATACATATTCTGGTGATGGCTATATAACTTTTCGGTTTTTTATTGACTGCGAAGGTATTATGAGTCGTATTCAGGTACTTCAAACGGATGATAATTATAAGTCAACTCATTTTCAAAAAGAATTTGCGGATGATTTATATAGTTATTTGAAAACCATGAAGGAATGGAAGAAAAACCTGGAAATACAAACGCTGAAAAATGCCAATTACATTGCTTTTATCTCTTTCAAAATAAAAAATGGAGAAGTCGTTAATATTATTCCTTAGTATGTTGTTTGTTCCTGATTTAGGCTTTTCTCAATCAAAAATCGATTGCAGCTCAAAAGTTGCTCAGGATAGTTTATTGGAAGTATATTCTAAAAAGGCCTGGAAATTTGGGTATAATCATCCAGATTGGGAAGCAAGTTGGGACAGTCTCATTGCTATTTGTCCGAATATTGCAGAGGCCTATCAGGAAAAGGCCATTCCTTATTTGAAAAGTGGAGATTACGCCAAAACTTTCGAATTGGAAGATAAAGCAGTAGAGCTGGATCCAAAAAGATGGATTGCATACCGCGGCTTTCTTCACTGCATTTTTACAAAAAATTATTCAAAGGCATTAGCCGACTTTCAGCTTGCAGAGCAACTTGTCCCTAATGCAAGTGTGATGGACCATACCTATTCATTTTTTTGCGGTTTGTCTTTTCTGGAAACAGGAGAATTGGAGCAGGCGGAGAAAATGTTTCAGAAAGATATTGAACAACAAAAGAGTAGGGGAAAAGACAACGATATACATTTTAACTCTTTGCTCTATCTAGGTATTGTGCATCTGGAAATGAATGAATATATCGAGGCAGAACGGAATTTCAGGGATTGTTTGAATTATTATTCCCAAATGCCAGAGGCAAATTATTACCTGGCCCGCGTATTAAAGGCTACGGGAAATACAGATTCAGTTTTATATTTTGCTAAGGCAAAAGAATATTATGATCAGGGATATAGAATAAATGAGGATAATGAGGCTTATGTAAACTATCCAAGACAAATTTCCCTGATCGAAATAGAGCAGAAATAAATTCAGTGTCGGTTCAGTTGTTAAGATAAATTTCAGCCCATCTCAAATCCTCCGGTGTTGTGATCTTGATATTTTCATAAGATCCTTCTGTTAAATGAATTGGATAACCTTCAAATTCCAGAACGCTGGCGCAATCAGTAAATAAGGATTGATAAGGATTATTAAATGCTTTTTTCATCCAGTCAATCCGAAAAGTTTGAGGCGTTTGAATTAGCCGGAAAACGGAACGATCCATAGCGGAATTTTTTTCGGAATTTTCCACAATCCTGATGGAATCTTTTAGCGCTACACTTACTACCGCAGTACCAAATTGAGCCGCTTTTTGAAAGCTTTCTAAAATAATTTCTTTGCTGATTACCGGACGTACGCCATCATGAACCGCTACAATAGCATCTTCATTATCCATAATACTATCCAGACCATTTTTAACTGAATGAAATCTTGTTTCTCCACCTGCGATCAGCGAATAGGATTCAGTAAATAAAAACTCGGTACAAAGTTGGTTCCAATACGTAAAATGAGCTTCCGGTAGTACCAAAATTATCTTCAACTTATCAGAATAATTCCTAAATGCTTTCAGTGTATGCATAAGGACCGGTAATCCATTAACAGGAATAAACTGTTTCGGTCTATCACTTTTCATCCGGCTTCCTGAGCCACCCGCTACAATGATTACATATTCCTGCATAACAAAAAAGCTTTGGTATATTCAAAAAAATGTCATTTATCAACACAAAGCTGAGCTCAGATGTTAATAAATGACAAAACTATTTTTATTCATGCAAAGATCAGATGATCAGCATGGCATCTCCGTATGTGAAGAATTTATATTTTTCCTTGATCGCCATTTCATAAGCTTTCATTACCAGATCAAAACCTCCGAAAGCGCAAGCTGACATCAAAAGGATTGATTCAGGAAGCTGGAAGTTCGACAACATTGCGTTAGCAATCTTGAAATCATAAGGAGGAAAAACGAATTTATCCGTCCATCCTTCTACTGCTTTCAAATGTCCGCTTGCAGAAACTGACGATTCAATTGCTTTCAAAGATGTTGTTCCAATTGCGCAAACACGTTTTTTTCCATCCAAAGCAGCATTTACTATATCTGCACTAGATTGTGGAATACGGTAATTTTCAGAATCCGTTTTATGTTTTGTCAAATCCTCAACATCAACAGTACGGAATGTTCCAAGGCCAACGTGCAAAGTAACAGGAGCAAAGTTAATGCCTTTAATTTCAAGACGTTTCATCATTGCTTTTGTAAAGTGCAAACCAGCTGTTGGTGCCGCTACTGCACCGATATGTTCAGCGAAAATAGTTTGAAAACGTTCACGGTCAGCACTTTCTACTTTACGACGGGAAATGATTTCCGGAGGAAGCGGAGTTTCACCCAGCTGATCTACCAGTTTCATGAATTCGTCATTATCGCCGTCATATAAAAAACGGATTGTACGGCCGCGCGATGTAGTATTATCAATAACCTCAGCAACAAGATCACTGTCGCCAAAATATAATTTATTACCAACACGGATTTTACGTGCGGGATCAACCAAAACGTCCCAAAGACGCATTTCACGGTTTAATTCACGTAATAAAAATACTTCGATTTTAGCTCCTGTTTTTTCCTTTTGGCCATACAAACGGGCAGGAAAAACCTTTGTATCATTAATAGCCATTACATCTCCGTCACCAAAATAATTGATTAGATCAGGAAACATTTTGTGCTCTATTTCTCCTGTGGCACGGTTTACAACCATAAGGCGGGATTCGCCGCGGTCGGAAGGGTGAAGTGCAATCAGGCTTTGAGGGAGATCAAATTTAAATTCGGATAACTTCATAGCTTGTTAAATCGGTGAAAGTCGATAAGTCGTGAGACAAAAAGGGGCGGTCGAAAATTTTATTTTATACTGTATGACAATTACTGAGTTAACAATTACGCTGTATATATCTGGTCAATAATGATTTATCGTATAAAGAATAAAATTTTCAGTTGATACTTAAATTTTTTGGTAAAGTATTGGCGAAAATTCTTAATTTTTTATATACTCAAAAATTAAGAGTGCAAAAGTAATAATTTTTTTGCATGAATCCCAATAAAAATCTATTTTTTGCGATCACCCAAGTCGCTGTGTCTTCCATCTGGATTTTATGTTTGGTTTAGAATTGTCCTGAATGGATTCTTTTGGTTTTTCATTTTGAGTTAGATAAGCACTTAGTAAAGCGGCCAATTGTTTGAGATCCTGATTTTGTGGCGCCTGCAGCATTTCCGGACTGAAGTGCAGATTTACAAAATTGGTATCAAAACTGCCCGACCGGAAAACATCGTGGTTCATCACAAAGCGACAGAATGATAAAGTAGTCTGAACACCGGAAATATGATATTCGTCTATAGCGCGTATCATTTTTTCAATCGCCTCTTCACGATTTTGACCATAGGTGATCAATTTTGACAACATCGGATCGTAATAAATAGGAATTTCCATGCCCTGTTCAAAACCATCATCCACACGGACGCCGTTTCCTTGTGGCCGTACATAGGTTGTCAGTGTTCCAACATCAGGAAGAAAATTATTTGCAGGATCTTCCGCATAAACCCGAACCTCAATAGAATGACCTTTTATATGTAAATCTTCCTGATTAATCTTCAGTGCTTTTCCTTCTGCGATATAAATCATTTGTTTTACCAGATCAATTCCTGTTATCAGTTCAGTCACCGGATGTTCTACCTGAAGCCTGGTATTCATTTCCAGAAAATAAAAGTTTTTATTTTCATCCATAATAAATTCCACAGTCCCGGCTCCATAGTAACCGCACGATCTGGCTGCATCCACTGCACAGCGGCCCATTTCTTCCCGTATAGAAGGTGTGATAGAAATTGATGGCGCTTCTTCAATTACTTTCTGATGGCGGCGTTGAATCGAACATTCTCGCTCAAATAAATGAATGATGTTTCCATGCTGATCGCCCAGTACCTGAATTTCAATATGTTTAGGTGAAGTAATGTATTTTTCAATGAATACAGCCCCGTCACCAAAAGAAGAAATCGCTTCACTGACGGCACGGTCCATTTGTTCGTCAAATTCTGCTTCGTTTTCAACTACACGCATACCTTTCCCGCCTCCGCCTGCACTGGCTTTGATTAATACCGGATAGCCAATTTCGGCAGAAATGCGTTTTGCTTCTTCACGGTCCTCTATAGCGGATGCCGTACCCGGAACCATAGGTATATTATAATTTCCGGCGGCCTGTTTCGCTGCAAGTTTACTACCCATCACTTCAATGGATTCGGGAGAAGGTCCAATGAAAATTAGTCCTGCCTCACGGACTTTCTTTGCAAAAACAGCATTTTCGGATAGGAATCCATAACCGGGATGAATGGCGTCAACATTTAATTGGTGGCAAACTTCCAAAATTTTATCAACATTTAAATAAGATTCGGAAGAAGGTGCAGGGCCAATGCAAATTGCCTCATCTGCATAGCGTACATGTGGTGCTTTTCGGTCAGCTTCGCTAAAAACGGCGACGGTTTCAATATTCATTTCCCGCGCCGTACGTAGGATTCTCAGGGCAATTTCTCCCCTGTTGGCGACCAGTATTTTTTTGATTTCAGGCATGTAAACAGATCACAATGAGGACACAAGATATGTGAAATTATTTCAAAATTTAAAAGTACTATTTTTATATTTTGGGTAACTTACAATTCCTTGAATATTAGGTTTGTACTTAATGTATTGTATTTTTTTTTATTTTTGCATTTATCTAACATAAATTACAAGGTTGTTACCCACATAAATTACAAGAGAGTGGACATTTTTGAGAAACTGCACAATAATTCAGGCCCGATCGGAACGCCGGCTAAAATGCTGAATAGCCATCATTATTTTTCATTTCCAATGCTGGAAGGGGATCTGGGACCGAAGATGCGGTTTATGGGACGTGAGGTATTGAACTGGAGTCTGAACAATTATTTGGGACTGGCAAATCATCCGGAAGTACGTAAAGTTGACGCTGAAGCGGCGGCAAAGTGGGGATTGGCCTATCCGATGGGTGCGCGTATGATGTCGGGAAACTCGACGTTACACGAAGTATTTGAAAAAGAACTAGCCGAATTTGTAGGTAAAAAAGATGCTTTTTTATTGAATTACGGATATCAGGGTGTTATGTCAGCTATCGAATGTATCTGCGATCACCGCGATGTAATTGTTTATGATGCTGAATCACATGCCTGCCTGATTGACGGAATTCGTTTGCATAAAGCTAAAATGGGCCAGTATTACAAGTTTAACCATAATGATATGGCTAGTCTTGAAAAAAACCTGGTTCGTGCTACGAAAGCTGCCAATGAAAAAGGTGGTGGTGTTTTGGTGATTACCGAGGGAGTTTTCGGTATGTCCGGTAAGGTTGGAGATTTGAAGTCAATCGTTGCTTTAAAGAAAAAATATGAATTCCGTTTGCTTGTGGATGACGCACACGGATTTGGTACCATGGGTGAAACCGGTGCAGGCGTTGGCGAAATGATGGGCGTGCAGAAAGATGTGGATCTTTACTTCTCTACATTTGCAAAGTCTATGGCAGCTATTGGTGCGTTTATTGCGTCGGATGATCCGGAGATCATTATGTATCTGAAATATAACATGCGTTCCCAGACTTACGCCAAAGCTTTACCAATGCCTTATGTGGAAGGTTGCCGCAAGCGTCTTGAAATGATTAAGACAATGCCGGAGCTTCGTTCCAAATTGTGGGAAAATGTGGAAGCGATGCAAAATGGTTTGAGAAGCCGCGGATTTAATATTGGAGAAACAGAATCTCCTGTCACCCCGATTTTCTTACATAGTGAAGGCGGAGTTCCGGAAGTAACGCGTATGGTTCGTGACCTTCGTGAAAATATGGGTGTGTTTTGCTCGATCGTGGTATACCCGGTTGTACCAAAAGGACAAATTATGCTTCGTATCATTCCGACTGCTGCACATACGTTGGAAGATGTGGAATATACGCTTGATGCATTTACAACTTTGGCAGATAAATTGAAGAACAGAGTTTATCAGATTGAAGATGTTCAGGAGGTTACTGAATAGTTAAAATCGTGTCTCATCGTAGTAAAAGGACGTTTTTTTATTAAAACGTCCTTTTATTTTTAATATGTAACCGAAAAAAGTTATTAAGCGTAAGTAATTGAATTTCAATTGTTTGTATTCATTTTGAAAGTTAAATTGTATTATAGTGTTGTTTTTTTTTGTTTTTTGGGTTGCGGTAATGCTTTTAATTGTTAAATTTCGGGCAAAACATGCGTTTTTAGCGTGTTAGAGGCATTTTAACTAAAAACAACTAAAAAAATGGCAAGATTTGATGAAGTTAAGGATTTGATTATGTCGCTTGAAGGCGATTTTGATAAGTTTTACAATAAAGCAAACCAGGCAGCTGGTACTCGTGTACGTAAAGGTATGCAGGAGCTAAAGACTTTGGCGCAAGAAATTCGTTCAGAAGTACAGAACAAAAAGAACGAAGAAGGAGAATAAGATTTCAAGATAAATAGTAAAAAGAGCCGGGTTTGCAGAAATCCGGCTCTTTTGTGTTAAAATTTTTCCTGGTTAATCATCGTAGCAATTCCTCGGGTCACCACTTTTTTTGTATTGATGTCAACAATTTCGGTAGATATTTCCGCGATGTGTTTAACAGGATCAATTGATTTTATGGTAAACACCGCTTTATAGTCTGTTTCCACAAACATAGGCCTTAAATATTCCACAGTCTGTTTTAGGTAGATCGATCCGAATCCGGGAAATTCAGTTCCTAAAACTTTTGTAAAAACGGTAGTGCCTAACATTCCATGGATGATCGGCCGTTTAAAACTGGTTGTGGCTGCGTAATCTGCGTCCAGATGCAGCGGATTGTTATCGCCGGTCAGTTCTGCAAATTGTATAACCTGCTCCTGAGTGAAACGGAAAGCGTGATCAAAAGCGGAGCCAACAACAGGTTCTATATTCATAAGTTAACATTTAAAGTTTTTCGCAAAAATCGGTTAATTCAACGATTACTACAAATCGGGTCTTAGTAATAATGACGGATAATCACAAAATAAAGAAAGCTACCCTTTTGGAGTAGCTTTCTTTACAAACATATATAATTTTTAATCTTCGATATCTTCCGTTATGACAGCAACTTCGTCTGTCTCTAAAACTCCATCAACCGGTTTTGGAGCCCTTGCCTTGTTCCGCTTGTCTTTAAATTTCTTAACCTGCATTTTCAATGTATCAATCGCTAAATCAGTAGCCTCCTCAAATGTTGTCCCTTGCTCCCTTACGAACATTGTCCCGCCTGGTACATAAATTTTAACTTCAAGAAGTTTGGTATGTAATTTGGCGTTATCACTTTTATCCAATTTAAGAAACACTTCACCACTCGTAATCTTATCGTAAAACGTGTCGAGTTTATCCATTTTTTGTTGAATGAATGTCAACAGTTTAGGGTCAGCGTCGAAGTGAATTGCTTGCATTTGCAGTCTCATAAGCACTTAAAGTTTTATGGTAAAACATTACTTTCCAACCGGCCTTCAAATCATATTATTTATAAAAAACAGTCCGTATGCTATGTAAAATAAATGCGAACCGTTTTTTATTCTTCGTGATTTTGAAGACATACGGTATATTAAATAAAGGGAAAGATTACCGTAATGTCAAGCGAATGTTAAGGTTTTATTTAAAAACTTTTACAGGTACGAAATTAGCTGCTGAGCGTCAGGCTTCCTCCAGAAGTGACCGAAACGACACATATTGACCATTAAATTTTGCATGGTGCTTTTCAATAATTTCAGACTGATATTCCGTTTGGTAAGCAACGAAATCTTCCATAGTCCGGAAAATATACTGGTTCGTGTAGGTTGAACCTTCGTTCTCAATTTCTGTTAAAAGACGCAGTAATTTATTTTCAACAGGCAATCCGCTCGCCATAACGGCAGGGATGTAGTGTTCTTTCATATATTTAAGCCATTCTTTTTCGGCTTGGTGGCTAATATTTACAGTGATGTTAAACAGAATCATTAGGTGATATTTAATTTGAAATTTAAACCTGAACAAATATTATGCATTAAAAATTTACTGTGGACCATAAAGTATATCGATTTCGGTGCTCCTAATTGTTGTGATATGCTTGCCTGGCGACTACCTTTGCAGACTTACGATTTCACCATAACTTGTTTTATAACATATGAACGCTCTTATACGTGCCCATTCTGGCTTACGTTATGTTGTGCTTGGGCTATTAATTGCCGCAGTTGCCATTGCATATTCCAATTGGCAAAATAATAAACAAGGCGACAGCAAAATTTATTTGTTCGCATTAATCGCTACACATACCCAGCTTTTGATTGGGTTGGTACTTTATACTATGAGTCCATATGTGAATTTCGGACAGATCAGCGATAAAGTAATTCGCTTTTATTCTATTGAACACGTTTTCATGATGGTAATCGCGATTATCCTGATAACAGTAGGACGCGTTCGCTCGAAGAAACTTGTTGGGGCAGCTAAACACCGTACCGTTTTGTATTTCTACGGAATGGCGTTGATTATCATTCTGGCCGCTATTCCATGGCCTTTCCGAAATCTGGGTGCAGGCTGGTTCTGATTTGGCTTTTGGCTATTAGCGTTTAGCTGTTGGCTTTTTGGCCCGCAGATAATTGCTAATAGCCAAATTTTTTTGTGGTAATTTCTGGTAGTAAAAAAAGACTCACAAATAGTGAACTCCTATTAAGCAAAAGCGTACTGATGGGCCGCAGCTAAAAGCCAACACCTAATAGCTACTCACCCTCCAAACAAATCGCTTGAAAGATATCTGTCTCCGCGGTCGCAGATTATAGATACAATAATACCTGAATCCAGTGTCTTGGCAAGTTCCACAGCAGCCCAGGCAGCGCCGCCGCTACTCATTCCTGCAAAAACAGCTTCTTCATTGGCAAGACGGCGCGTCATAAGTACGGCATCATGCTGAGTCACTTCAATAACCTGATCAACGCGGTCTTTTTCGAAAATTTTTGGAAGATATTCTACCGGCCATTTTCTGATTCCAGGGATGCTGGATCCATCGGTTGGCTGGCAGCCTACAATTTGTATATTTTTATTTTGTTCCTTCAAATAACGGGAAACACCCATAATAGTACCTGTTGTGCCCATTGAAGAAACAAAATGTGTTATTTGCTGATCTGTATCGCGGAATATTTCTGGCCCGGTTGTGTTATAATGCGCTTTCCAGTTATCAGGATTAGCGAATTGATTGAGCATCAAATATTCCCCTGTTTCGGCTTTTTCCTCGGCATAATCCCTGGAAATTTCCATGGTATCTAGCAGCGTAACTTTTGCACCAAAAGCTTCCATGGTCAAAACGCGCTCACGGGTAGAATTCTGAGGCATTACCAGTTCAATTTCAATATCAAATAATCTGGCAATCATGGCAAGCGCAATACCTGTGTTACCGCTGGTAGCTTCAATTAATTTGGTACCTGGTTTTATTTCGCGCCGGTCCATTGCACCCTTAATCATGCTGTAAGCTGCGCGATCTTTTACGCTCCCTCCGGGATTATTTCCTTCAAGCTTACCGTAAAGTTTTACGTTTGGATTTGGATTAATGCGGTTTAATTCAACTAATGGGGTATTTCCTACTAAATCAAGAAGTGTAGACATGGGAAAATAAAAAAATATGATGTTAAATTACGGTGTCATTTTTTTTAAGAACAACATCGTACATCACTAATCCGGTTCATTAGAGACCGGTTATTAGAAACGAAGGAAAAATAATTATTATCAACAACCATATTTGTCTTATAGACTTGATTGACTGCAAATATAGTATTTTATTGGTATGTAGGGTTTGTAAAAAATCCCAAAGTAGTAATAAGATATTGTGGTATAGAAGAAGAATGTGTACCGCCAGGTACTGGAACAAGTACCACATCTGCGGCACCGAGCTTATTCATTGCAGTTACAGCATTTACTGAATTAAAATAGAAAACTAACGGATCTGCGGTACCATGAATTAATCGGGTTGGAGTTTTAGGTTTCCAGTTATACACATCATTGTCGCCAATAGCTGTAATAAAGCCTGTATCCCTTCCTGTGTTTACCGCTGTTTTGAAAGAATCATTTAGTATCGTGTTGAAGCTGACATTAATCGGATTTGCAATTCCTAGTTGCTCAATTTGTGCTGCATATGGATCTTTAAAATAATATGTTTTTGGCTTGTTAAGTTTATAAATCCTGTCATAGGTAAGCATTACCCATAAGTACAGAGAATTATAGGAAGCAACCGTATTTACGGAACTGTTAATCACATATTTCATAAAAGCAGTTTTGTCATAGGCACCGGCGCCGCAGCTTGATGCTTTCAGATTAAATTCGGAAGAGGCTTCTTCCTCGATTTTTTTCTGCAAACACATCGTCGCATAACCGCCTTCTGAATATCCTGCTATATATAGTTTTTCATTCCATTTTACTTCAGTCTGTTGTTTCAGTAATTCTTTGGCTGCACGTAACATATCTAGTGCCGAAGAGGCCAGGCTGGCGCGATGTTCGTATGGATGAGGTAAATCTTTTGAAGCTCCGTAGCCAATATAATCCGGATAGACTATGATATAACCTATTGATGCGAATAGTGATCCAAATGAATCAGCCTCTGAGCCGGGTTGAAAATTGGAAGGCGCAGCTGCATCAGAAGTTATAGTCCCGTGCTGAACGCTAATCATGGATAGTGATTCAGAAGTAACTGGTATTATTACCGCACCTGATGCAGTAATTTCAGCTCCATCAGTATTTTTTGTTTTGTAAGTTATTTTATATGCTTTGACAGCATTTTTAGCCAATGCACCAACATATAATGATACAGACGCATCTATCGCTGAGGCGGATTTTACAATATCCTCTTTTGAAACGTCCCTAATAAAAGTACTTGATACCAGATATTGGTTTGCTTCAGGCGTAACGTCCTTATCATCATCATTGCTACAAGCAGTGAAAAATAATAAAATCCAAATGAGAAGTAACCAGCTTTTATGGAAATGGATAGTAGAAGTGTTCTTTTGCATATCGTTGAAAGGAATAAGTCAGTGTTTCGTAAGAGATAACGAACACTGACTTATTTTTGATAAATATAATCCGATTTTCTGATAATTATATTTTTGTCATGTACCAACTTATCATACGGGCAGAGGCATCCGGGCGTTCAATCATGCCCATGTGCCCAGCTTCCGCAAGGATAAAGGGATAACTTTGTTTCGGATAATCCGATAAACTGATACAGCTTTCGAATGGGATAAGTTTGTCCTGCATACCTATAATAAACAAAACCGGAAATGGCATGGCAGCCAAAACAGCTGTTCTGTCCTTCCTGTCGCGCATCGCGTTGATTCCGGTAATGAGAGCTTCGGTAGGTATTTTTCCAAAACGGGCGATATGTTCTTTGAGCTTATCCGGATAGAGTTCTTTAAAACGATCACCGTACAAATTGCCAGCCGTATTTTTAACAAACATTTCAGTGCCGTAATTACGGAGTAATTCTATTGTTTGGTTGCGCTGATGTTTTTTTGATTCATCATCCTCGTAAGCAGTAGAATGAAACAGACCAAAACCTTCCAGCATATCCGGATATTTCTCAGCAAAAGCAAGTGCTATATATCCCCCCATAGAATGCCCGATTAAGGTGCATTTTTCTATTACAGCATTGGTTAGGAAGCGGTGAAGCTCGTCAGCGTATTCTTCGACGGTTTTACAAAAAGTGAAGAGAGAAAGATTTGGTCTGACAACGGTGTAATATTCGTTTAATAATGCATCAACACTATCCCAAATGGAGTCGTCTACCCCGTGACCATGCAATAATACCAGTGTTTTTCTGTGTAGATTCATAGTTACTTATATTCAACGTTTGAGTTATTCTTTTGTTAAATATAAGTAATCCATTTCCAAAATTCAGTTTTTGGTGTGAATTGATTGTTAAATGTGAGGGGATAGGGGAGATTAATGAGAATCAGTTACAACGTTTTTTTTATAAAATGAACGCATTTATTCAAGTAAAAATCTTGTTTTACAAAGATTACAATCTGATCAATGCAATTATCTCTTGAACAACCTCTTGATATTTTGTTGTTGAAATTCTACCAACTGAATAGAGAATTAATTTTTTATCTGCTGTAAAAAGTCGATTAGGTCGAACATTTGAAGAAACCTCAAGTGATCCACTTAGCATATCTGAACTTTCCAGAGATTTGGCGTAATCATCCTTAAGAGTTTTACTTGTGATTTGGCAAAGGATAATGTCATCTCCGCGGAGATTAGCTAAAACCAGAGCCGGACGACGTTTTGAGGATGTTAAATCAGAAAATGGGAATGGTATTACGACAATTTCTCCTTTTACAAATGTTGCCATGCTTGATCTTCTTCTTGATTAAGCCAGTCTTGTTCTAGAATCTTTTGACTGGCTAAGTGTGTGTGTGTTGAATCGCAGTCTAGTTCATCTTTGTTTAAAATATCAACTAATATTTTTTTTTCTGACTTTGGTAGTTGTTTCACAATGTTAGCAACCTGTTGAAAAGTCAGGGGTAAATTGAAATTTTGCGCTTCCATGATTTCTGTCAATTAATCCTAATAGTATGATCTTTAATCAATAAAACCAAATGCTAGCCTCATTTGTTCAACTTCGCAATTTCTTCTTCCCTCAAAACTCTTCTCAAAATTTTACCAACATTTGTCTTTGGTAATTCTGTTCTGAATTCAATTTTTTTCGGGCATTTGTAGGCTGTCAGATTTTCTTTACAAAATGCTCTTATCTTTTCTTCTGTAAGTTCGGTGTCTTTTTTTACAACAAATAGTTTTACAAGTTCACCTGATTTTTCATCCGGAATTCCGACACAGGCCACTTCCAAAACTCCCGGACATTGTGAGACTACATCTTCTACTTCATTAGGATAAACGTTAAATCCTGAAACCAGGATCATATCTTTTTTCCGGTCAACAATTTTAAAATATCCGTCGGCATCCTCATAGCCAAGATCACCCGTTCTAAACCACCGTTTTCCATCCTTTTCAAAAATCACCTGAACAGTTTCGTCGGGCCGGTTAAAATACCCCAGCATTACCTGTGGGCCAAAAGCGCAAATTTCACCAACTTCACCCGTATCGGCCCACTCGTCATTTTCCCTGATTATGGCCATGGCTGTACTTGGCCAGGGAATTCCAATTGTGCCGATTCTGTTTTCACCAATTAATAAATTCGATGACAAAACGGGTGATGTTTCCGAAAGGCCGTAACCCTCACATGCCAGACAACCTGTCGCAGCCAGCCATCTTTCTGCAACAATTTTTTGCAAAGCCATTCCACCGGCCGTGGTTGCCTTTAACTGGCTAAAATCAATTTCCGCAAAACGTGGGTTATTCATAAGTCCGTTGAACATGGTATTAACGCCTGTAAATACATTAATTCTGTATTTTTTCAAGTCGTCAATAAAAGCATTCATATCCCGGGGATTGGTGATCAAGATATTTAATGCACCAATTTTAATTCCGGTCAGCGCATTTACGGTCAATGCATAAACGTGGTAAAGTGGGAGTGCTGCAACAAAAATTGGAATTTCCATTTCACCCATCACGGGTGTAAGCCAGGCATTGTTTGCTTCAACATTCGCAATTAAATTCCGGTGTGTCAACATTGCACCCTTTGAAACCCCTGTTGTTCCACCCGTATATTGAATGAAAGCTACATCGATATTTGAAACGGATGGTTTTGTATAAGTAAGTCCGGAACCTAGCGAAAGCGCTTCACTAAAAGAAACGGCACCTTGAATCTTATATGCAGGAACCATTTTCTTTACATATTTCACAACTGCGTTCACGATCAGCTTTTTAGGGAAACCCAGCATATCGCCTATTTCAGTAATGATTACATGTTTGATGTCGGTATTAGCAACAATTTTTTCAAGATGGGCTGCAAAGTTCGCCAGGATAACAATCGCCTTAACACCTGAGTCCTTAAACTGATGCTGCATTTCACGAGGTGTGTACAGAGGATTGGTATTTACGATTATCAAACCTGCCCGTAAGGCACCAAACATCGCCACCGGATATTGTAGCAGATTCGGCATTTGGATTGCAATTCGGTCACCCTTTCTTAATCCCAGATTTTCCAGATATGCCGCGAAATTTCTTGAAAGTTCGTCCAGTTTGCCAAAGGTTAACTCTTTGCCCATATTAGCAAAAGCGGACCTGTCTTTATATAACCGGAAACCAGTATCCATTAATTCGATAAGTGACGAATAGGCATCAGGATTTATCTCGTAAGGAACGCCTTCGGTATAGTATTTCAGCCAGGGATAAGTTTCTTTTGACACGGCAATCATAAGTTCAAATCAAATATGAATTTAATTTCTTTCAGGATTTAAGTTAATCAATTGAGACAAATAATTATTGAAGTAGTCCAATTTAATTTGCCGCATACTTATAACTTCAATTAAGGGATGAAATACTATTCTGAGAATGAATTATTTATCTTTTGGAAAGTTCCCAGCGCCAAAGCAGGCCTTCTTCCGGATCGGTCACATTGTCGTCGGTTCTTTGGAAACCAAGTTTTTCAAGAATATGTACCGATGCATTTTCTTCTGCTATGGTATGTGCCAAAACTTTCAGTACACCACTTTGTTTAAAAGCGTGTTCTACCAGTGCTTTTGCAGTTTCATATCCAAGTCCCATGGATCGGTGTGTGGTCGCTATCTCATAACCGATTTCTACTACCCCGTTTGAATCCGGTTCGCCTTTGTAGCCGCAGGATCCGATCAGCATATTCCCGGGTTTGTAAACTATAAGATAAACCCACCATTCGCGAAGCGGAGGGTGGGCTTTCCAACGATGATAAGACGGTGTAAAAGTGTCACGGAATTCCGTCCACTTTTTTGGTACGTTGACACCCATCACGCGGCCAAGGACATTGTTGCCCATACGGATCGCGTCAAAAAGTGTATCATCACAAACAATAATATCTAAACGGGGACTTTGAAGAATCATCTTTAAGTTAAATAGTCAATCAAAATCCCAATTTACGAAAATCACTCTGAATTGTTTTCATCGAATCGATCCGTGATTGCTTTACGAATAGCCTGATGAGGGCGCATACCAGAATTTTTGGATCGGGTCACAGCGCGGTCGGAGGCATTGGACCGGGCACGTAAGGCCAGATTTGATACGGTCATATGGCCTGTTCGCCAATGTTCATATTCTTCCTCGCTCATGATATCACGCGTAACTTGTCCATGTGCATAACCGTCTCCAAACGACTGGATGCGACTATCGGTTAATGCAAGCTTACGTTCTTCTTCAAGATTTTCAATTTCAATACGGATTGTAGCTTCTTCCTGTTTCAATTCTTCCCAGGTTGGGAGCACCGCAATATCATTTTCAAGAATACTTTTCTGGGCGAGTTGTTCTGAAATTGTGCCTTGCAATTCGTCCAGCTGATTCGCAATTTTTTTCTTACGTCGTCTTAATTTCCACAATTTTGGATCAATTTGAAGCCACCGCATCCAAAATCCTTGTAAAACGGGCAGAGCCATTCCCAGCGAAACCGCACCGGCAATTGCGAACAAAACGCCACTCAAAACAAAAGACATTAATGCCCACGGACTGTTAACCAGATCAAGATTCAGCTGATCAGAATTTTTTAAAGCCTGCTCAATTTTGTTTGTTAACTCCGGACTGTTAATCGGTGCGCCAGTCAAAGGATCAACCGCATTTAACTGCAAACCTTTAACTGATTTATTAATCGCTTCTTTTAATTTATCGGTACGGTAAGCTTCATACCGAAACCAGCCCAAAACGATCAAGGTCACAATGGCGAAAATGGATAAGATCAGTTTGAAACGAGCGTAATTTGATTTTGCTTTTGGCGAATCATCTTTCTGATAAGGTTCTTCCACCAAACGATCATATGCCGGTTTTAGTAAAACGGATAACATCGCTAGACCAATTGCAAAAGCCCATGCTTCATTCGGGTTACGAATGTTCAGTGCGTAGGCAACAATTTCGTGGGAAATAATAAGGTCACCTGCGATGAAAGAAATACCAGCGGCCAGAAATATCAAACCTGCAATCAGAGAATAATACGGAGCGGAACTAACTCTTTTTTCTTTAAGGTTTTCGGATTGGGTATCAATGTCAGAAATAGAGGAATCCAGATCTTTCATCTTTTTGGCAGTCTGGTTTACACCCATTAACTGCTCCTGAAGTTTGTCAAAAGATTGCTTATGTGTTTGAACTGTTTCTTGCCTTTTATTTTTAACAGAATGCAGTTCTGATCTTTTTTGATTCAGACGATCCAGAACCCAGTCGTGACTGACGTTGCTCGACAAGTAGGCTTCATAAACCTGGCGGTCCAATCCTTCAAGGCCACTGCTGTAACCATGCTGGTAATCGCTGTTTTGATTAGGCTGTTGCTCATCCATAACTTTGAATATTTAGTAAGAATTAGAGATTGGTGCGAAAATATCATTCCGCGCCTTTTCTGATGTCTTGTAATTGCTTGTTGGTCAATTGATTTTTCATACGTCGGGCCAAAGAAAACTCACTTTCAAAAAGTTTGATCAGCATGTCACGTTTGGCGTAAATCCGGTCGCGTTCGGTCTCTGACTGACCTTGTTCGCGTAAAATCTGCCATTTTTTTACACGCAATTCATCCACTTCCTGTTGTAAAGACTGGATTTCACTTTCCCAGTTTTGGGTGTTATTTAAAGTTTCCAGGTGGTCACGCCGAATACCGGACAAAGCGTGCAAATCATTTCTCAAAATGGTTACGTTACTAAGAAAAAGTTTTCCGGCAAAAAGGAAAAGAAAGAAGACAAAAACGAAAAGTGCAATACCCTGGAAGATTCCCTGATAAGGTAAAACATTAGCAAAAACGAATAATGCTGCTGCGAACGGTAATCCTGTTTCTTCCAAAAGCGAACGCCATGAAACTTTTGATTCCGTATCGTGAAACATAGAGATACGACCAAAAAGACTAAACATTCCAGCCAGAAAAACGCCAAGTGCAATCCATGAACTTTCTGCAAAAGCAGGTTTCAAAGATTCCTTGATCAGGAAAAAATTCCCGATACACATCGCTACCGAAAGTGTTAAACCTATTAAGGTTCTTGGCAAATGATGCTCGCCTCCGGATTTTGTCACGACCAGATTCTTTAACTTGTTTTCAAGTTCTTCAATCCGGTTGCTCTTCTGTCCGATAAACAGATTTTGCTCCTGAATACGCTCATTATGCTGCTCAATACTGCTCAAATGTGAGGCAGCAAGGTGCGAAAAGTATTTATGGATTATATCCGTTTTTTCGGTTGGATCCGATTCTGACAAGCCGAACAAAATACCTTCATCGCGCAGCGTATCTTCGTCTTCCAGCCAATAGGGAATTACGACTTCTGTTCTGACGGGTGTTACCGGATTTTGTTCAGGTTGAGGAGAATTATTATTTGCTGTCACCTTACTGACAGAAGTATTCAAAGGATTTTGAGGCATGGTATCTTTGAGGCTCAATGGAGCTTCGGTAGGTGATTCGGGTTCGTTATCATAAAAATATTCTTCGTCATCCTTCGAAGAACGGAACCAGTTTGAAATACGCTCAGTGAATTTAGCCATCGTTAGTCATGGTTTAGCTCGCAAGTATCCATCAAAACTGAGAAATCGGCAATATTATTGTGATGACCGGTTGTTTTTATAAGTAAATAGCTCAGAATTAAGTCTTTGGAAACATCTGTTTCAGGGCAGTCCAGAGTTTCTTTTTCAAAGCGACATCCGCTTCAATAACGGCCAGCGGATCGGTCAGGAGAAACCAGATTCCTTCAACCTGTTTGGGCGTATAAGGTGGAAGAAGCAGATCGAGCCGAAGTTTAATGAGCGGAACGCCAAAAGTAATGAAGTAATTAACGCGCTTTTCGGCAAACACATTTCGGGCATCCTGGCCTGGTAAAAAACTGAAATTAAGAATGTCGGCATTTTCGGAAGATTGCCCTACGGCTTTTAAAATATTGTCCAGAAACAGAGCTTCTGAAACCAGCATGTCTTTTTGTTTTGGCTCGTCAATTAATATTAAAACTTTGTGGTTAAGCACTGGAAACTGAACCGTTGGAACAATTGGTCTAACAGGTTCAATAACGGTTTTTACAACAGGTTGAGGTATAACTTCCGGAGCAGGTGGAGCTACCGGCGTTTCAATTTTAGCGGGAATTATTTCGGAGATTATTTCTTTTTCTTGCACTGGAACGATCAACTCTTCCTGTAACTGGAATAGTGTTTCGTTTTGATATAAAATTTGAAAAAGTGCTGCTGAACTCATTTCCTGCTATAATTATTGGATACTCCAGATACCCAGTTTTTTCTTTTGTGCATCTATTTCAAGGTTGGCATATTCAACGCTGTTTGAATATTTTTTGAAGTGAATCGCCAATCCTTTTTTAACTAATTCTTTATTTAATACCGATCCGTTTGGTAAAACAACCTCACCTAAAAGACGGCCGTACCGGTCAAATTCTCCGGTATGTTTTATCGTTACAATCTTACGAAAACAACGTTCGGAAGTATATTGTTTTGCTATTTTATAAAATGGTTTTCCTCTTTCAGGAGAATTGATATGCAAAAAACGAATTCTTATTGGTTTGCCCTGGCGAAAACCTGCTTTCTTTCCATCAAAGATAAATTTCAGTTCAATCGTGTCACCGTCCTGAATTCCTATAACTTCGGCTTTTAATGGATTTGGTAAACTACTGGATTTTGGAATATCCTGTTTTTCTCTTTCTGTCAGATATTCTTTTTTTTGAAAAGATAATAAGCCAGGTAATAAAAGGATGGCAATCAGGTAATGTATTAGTACTCGGGATGTTGTTACTTTAAGGAAGCGCACGCGTAAAAAATAGAATAAGTTGAAAGGTTAAAGGTAAGCAATACTTTGTGATCGGGGAGCTTATGTTATTTGTTTTATATTTGAATAAATCAATTGAAACCTAAACCACACACTTTTATGACAATAGATGATTTGGATCCTGCTGGCACTTATACCTATGAAGATTATCTTCAATGGACTTTTGAGGAGCGTTTGGAAATTATAAAAGGAAAGATTTTTAAAATGTCTACTGCACCGGCGAGACGGCATCAGGATATTTCTTTCAAAATCGGTAACAGACTTTACAACTATTTACAAAATAATAGTTGTAAAGTTTATATGGCACCTTTCGATGTACGTTTAACTCCTTTAAAACGAAACGCAAAACCTAATCAGGTTTATACCGTCGTTCAGCCAGATATTTCGGTAATCTGTGATCTTGAAAAACTGGATGATCAGGGCTGTAATGGTGCGCCCGATTTAATTATTGAAATTCTTTCTCCGGGAAATTCCAAAAAAGAAATGAAAGATAAATTCGAAGTTTATCAGGAAAACGGCGTAAAAGAATACTGGCTGGTTGACCCAACGGAAAAGGCGATTTTTATTTATGTGCTTAATGAAGCAGGTGTTTTTATTGGTTTAAAACCTTTAATCGAAGAAGAAATTCTGACTTCCTCGGTTTTGCCTGGGTTTGAAATGTTGGTAGGTGATATTTTCGCTGATTAATTATTTTAATTTTAAATCATACCACTGAATATCTTTCAGCGGGGCACGGCGGGAAACCATTTGAACCGGCGCATAATTCTTTTCAAGATAATCCAGTACCTGTTTTTCAGTATCACCCAGTTCCCACAAATTATGATTCGCCTGCATCCAGCGGATCTTTTGTTTCCATCCGTCTCTTGTAAAATGATTCGCCATAATCAATTTTGTAGAATGACAACCTGTACACTGCGCTTTCACCATATACAAGTTTTCATCAACGATCAGTCCTGTTTCAGGATCTTTTTTTGTGGTATCTGATAATGAGATGCGGGAAAGCTGAGAAATATTCTTCTTCGGAATTTCACTATCAGCGTCTCTGCGAAAAGAGCTTAATGTGATTCCTAAGACGAGAAAAATGATAAATATTATTTTTATTTGATTGGATGAATTTTTCATAATTTGATTCTTAACCAACTTTCACAGCAATTCTTTCACACGCATTATTAAGATATCCTCCCGGATTCCAGGATGGAATCACCATCGGTTGAGAAACGCCTGCGTCGTCAGTTGCTTTCACCCAAACTTCATAATAACCTTTAACGGGGAAATTGATACTTGCATTCCAATGCTGCCAGGCGAAACGGTTGACGGGTGCTTCGAGTTTGCAATTTTGCCAGGTAGCTCCAAAATCAATGGACACTTCTACTAGCTTAACGGATTTATCACCAGCCCAGGCATGTCCGCGCACGGGTAAAATTTCTCCGGAAGTAATGACGGCTCCGGTTTTTGGAAAAGTGATCATTGACTTAACTGGCATGGATTCGATGATCCGGAAAAATTCATCGGTAGTAGGAATTTCAGTGCCGGGCGGAACCGGATTTTTAGGCATTTTGTAACTATGGCCTTCCATTTTTGCACCGTCGTGTACTTTATTACGAACAGAAATCCGGCTTAGCCATTTTCCCGAAACGGACGCTGGCCACCCGCCAATAACCAAACGTAAAGGGTAGCCGTGAAATTCCGGAATATCTTGTCCGTTTAACTGCCAGGCAATTAAAGTTTCATCTTCCATGGCTTTGGCAATAGGCACACCTCTTGAAATAGCTTCCTTTTTCGGATCTCTGCTGAGATGCAGGTCTTTACCGTGATAGCCAATATAAACGGCATCACTTTTTATCCCAACATCTTTTAGAATATCTTTTAGCTTTACACCAGTCCATTCTGCACAATGCACGGCGCCTTGTCCCCACTGATTTCCGGATGTCGCAGGATAATAGCCCGAACGTCCGTTTCCACCACATTCCAGGGTTAGCTGATAAGTATGATGCTTGAATTTCTTTTTTAATTCTTCAAGAGAATAAGTTTTTGGTGCTGTAACGGATTCTCCGTCAATGGTTAAAGTCCAGTTTTTGACATCAATAGTTTCCGGGATCAGTCCATTATTGCGGATGAACATTTTGTCAACAGGCGTAATACGGTCATCCAGAAGATTAAGCGGAGATTCTACATTCCAGGGTTTGTCGCCCTGAACGATCATATCAATATTTTTGCCTTTTAAAGCATCTTTTTCTCCAAATCCAATGGGCAGGTACTTCCTTGGTAATTTGTCTGCAAAAACAATTTCACTACCCAAAGTGGTTGCTATGGCAGCAAGACTGGTTTTTTTTAAGAAACCGCGTCTGTTAAAATATGACTTCATAGAATCCGATACTTACTGTAAAAATAACAGGGTCAATTTAGCACAAACCTCGTAAGTAAAAGTAATTAAACCTTAAAAATTACTCAAAAAAAGGCCATCCTACCTAAGGACGGCCTTCTATTGATTAAAGAAAAATAGCGTGTTTCACTGATTTTGAACTTTCACTCTCACTAGTCGTGCATGTATATGTTCAACAGGGAAGGGATGTACTAATTCAAATTTTATTTTATAGGAAAAGTCCTGCAATAGCAAGAACCTGATCTTTTGTAAGTGGTTCGTCAAATGCTTCGGTGATTGCAGCATCTGATTTTCCAGCAAGTCCCGTAAGATTAACACCACCTTGGGTTTTGTTGTCATCACCTGCATATACTGCTGCCGGTGATCCTTCTGCATTGGTGATCCATGATTTTATTGCTGCGTTACCCGTAGCAGCACTAAGCAATTTACGCACAATCGATGCATGTCTTGCTTCAACTGAATGAACCTGCAATGCATATTGTAACAGATCAGGGTCGCCCATCAGTCCGCCAGCTTGTCCTTTGTATGCTCTTACCCCTGTATCTTCCAAAGCGTGGGAAACGGTAAGGAATGTTTTATAGTCTGAGAAAACGGTTGCAAAAGCACCTTTACCAGTAAAGTCAAAAGTTGGTTTTGCAACAGCTTTTGCTCCTAACGCCCCTTTTAGGAAAGCAACGTGTTGTGTTTCGTGTTTACCAATTTGAGCAAAAATTGCTTTGTCAGTGTCAGGAATAAGTCCTGCTGTACCGTTTGCCATTTGGTAAAAACCATCTTCCAGGTATTCCAGCGTTAAAGCAAAATTTAATATATCAATTGCACCGGCAGATTGCGCATATGCTTTGTTAACGATTGAAGCAAAAGCAGTAGGAACAGCTACTGCGGCAAGTTTGCTACCAATTTTGCTCATAAAATGACGGCGTGTAGCATGTTCCAAACGGCCCACTGAATCACCATCTATTTTTTGAATTTCATCTAATATTTTGAAAATGTCCATATCGGTCAAAAGTTGAAGTCTGTTGGGAAATTATTTAGGTAAGTTAGCTCCGCTAAGCTTGGTTTTTACGTAAGGCTGAACCGCAGCAAGGATTGTTGCCGAAGCAGTCGCTTTGTCCAAACCATTGGCATCGATTTGCGTATCGCTTGCGAAATCAGCTGTTTTTGGTGTTATTAAGTCGCTTATCGCAGCTGCATGACGGGCTTCTACAGAAACGATCTTTCCTGCCAAAAGCAAATAATCTGCTGATTTAATAAACTTACCAGCGCCGTTATAAGCTGCAACTCCTGTATCTTCAAAAAGTTTTGCTGCGCCAAGTACTGCTGCACGGCTTGTGAAATCGATTTTTGAAAAATCTACTTCAAGTCCCGGAATGATCTGTGTAGGTGCGGCAGCTGTAAGAGCGGCTTTGAAGAATTCTCTGTGAATAACTTCGTGATCGCGGATATCAGTTAAAATTGTTGTTTCAGCAGCAGTGATTCCTGTGTATGGTGTTTTTACAACTTGTTCGTAAAATGCAGCTTCCAATTGTTCAAGAGCATAAGCGTAGTTAAGAATACCAACATCACCTGAACCAAGATCTACTGTACCAGTGGCAGGAGTAGTTGGGGTTACAGTATCATCATCATCTTTACAAGCTCCAAGCGCAAGGGTTCCTACTGCCGTTGCAACACCTGCTGAGCGCAAGAATAGTCGTCTGTTAAGAACTGATTTCTGGCCGTCCTTTTCAGAATCGTTTGTTGAAATTTTATTTTTGATCATAGCAATTAAAGGTTACGATTTCCTTTCGCCCGTCGAAAAGATTATTTGAAAAACCTACGCCATTAATTTGTCTTTAGATCAATCGATATTAAAAAAGGTATGATTTATTTACTATTTATCATGTTTCTATTTTGTGATCATCAGTTACTACCGCAGATAAAAAAGCCCCTGAACGAAATTCAGAGGCTTTTTGTATTAAATTATGTGTTTTTACGTAGTCTATTGTTTGATTACTTTGTGAGAAATCACAGCTCCGCTTTTACTTACCATTTGTACCACATACAGACCTGCTGAAAGGTTCTGGACATTGATTTCATTGCTAGGCGTCGCAGAAGATTGATAAACAGTTCTTCCATTCGCATCGAAGATTTTTACGTTTTTTACCAAACTAAAATCATCCGTTTTAATGATCAGTTTTTCTGCAACCGGATTCGGATAAAATGATGTTATAAGATCCGAAGAGAATGTCAGAGACTGAATTCTGCTGTATGCAAAAGTAGCATCTCTATCGATCATTTTCAGACGGTACAGGTTTTCTCCATTCAGGGGCTTGGCATCTGAAAAAGTATAATTTTTCAGAGAAGTACTTTCGCCATTGGATTTTTGTGTTCCGATCAAATCCCAGTTTTTTCCATTTAGGCTCCTTTCGATCTCAAAACGGTCGCTATTGGTCTCCGCAGTCGTTGACCATTTCAATTGGGCTACCTGGCCTTCTTTTGTGGCGGTAAAGGAGGTTAGGGTTACCGGGAGGGCTCCGTTTGTGCTTCCATACAATGCTTGGTTATTACTTTCTTGCGAATTGTCTATATCAAATCCAGCAGATGGAATAACGTTTGCATTAAAGCCATCACCATTGTTTGCAGATGCTTGTGCGGGAGTTGACGCGGCGTTAATAGTTCCTGGAATACTTATCGGCCCTCCAATTGTAGTAAATGGATCTGGTTTTCCTGGAATTACCTTATTTTGAGTTCCTAAAATTGTCCATGTGTTATTTGCTTCCAAGGTTGCGGTCCAACTGAAAAAGTCAGCTCCTGCGCCAGTCACTGTTGGAACATTACCTGTCAAGTTAGGTGTAATTTTTACCAAAGTAAAAGAAATATACGTTGGATTACCTGCATCAAAAGGAATTGGAGTAGTTGAATTATTCTGAAATCCAATTGCTACCGTAACCGGACCACCCACCAGGCCCGGACTTGGAGAAACACTCGGTGAAGTTATTTTGGGATCTTGTGCATATGCTAGTGTTACCAAAAGTAGATAAATGCAAGTTATTAAAAACGCTTTCATAATGTTTGAATGTTTAGCTTGTTATAAACCAGAATTTAAGTTTACGGTTTCTCCGTCTCTGTTGTTGGATGTATTAATCTCTCCACCGGAACCATCAAATATGGTTACACTAATATTTTCTTTACCAGAAACTCCATTTGAATTGTAAATTATCTCAAAGCCAAAAGCGGAAGAAGAATTATTTAAAGGAGGCGTTCCAGTATATTGGAATACATAATCGGATCCAGTTTCAGAAATAAATGTCCAATTACCATTTTGCACTGGTAAGCCTCCCGATGTTGTCTGGCTAGCATTATATGTGCTAAGTGAATAGTTAGCACTTTTAGGTACTGTTACATAAATCGGAATAGAGGTAGTTGAAACTGAATTTATCTCTCTCACAAATACTCTACCTGAAATTGATACCCCATTTCCTATTATAACTGAGGGGGTAATTCTGAAGGTTACCGTTAGATCCGGGAATTGGGGATTCACCAAAACATGCAGCGTAGCCATCGCACAAGCAGAAGGCGTACCGTTATCACAAGTTGTGTAAATGAAGTCGACCGGTCCGGTTATACCTGATGCAGGAACAAAAGTAAAGCTTCCGTCGGCCAGCAAAGTAAAGACACCTTTTGCATTGGTAATGCTTTGGGCCGTTACTGTATTAGTATTTCCTTCGGGATCCGTATCGTTTGTAGAAACGTTACCCGTTGCGGTGATACCTGCAGCTGTGCTTACGTAGTCATCAGCTGCATGCGTGGTATTGGTAGCACCCGGTTGTTTTACCGTTAAGTACACCGTCGCCGTAGCACAAAGGTTTGTTCCAGGAGTTTCGCATACGGTGTAAGTGAACATATCCTCTCCATAATAACCAGCAGTAGGTGTATAAACCACATTTCCTCCAACCACAGAAACAGTTCCGTGTTCAGGCGTAGTAGGTGTAGGGTCACCAAGTGTTCCGCCCGTATTGCCAGGACCGTCATTTGCTTTCACATTGATCGTTACGGATCCAGGATTTGTCGGAGCACCGGTTACTACAGCGATGTCAGTGTTAGCGACTGGTTTATTTGTAGTTTTTGTGGGATCGGTTACGGTGATAACAAGAGGAACTGAGGTACAGCCAAGATCCGGAACACAAACAGGAACGAGATAAGTGTAAACGCCAACCGTAGTTGCGGTAAATGTATAAGTTCCATCCGTATTCAACGTAAAAGTTGCTCCGGTAGGGTTACCTGCATCAGCCGTTGCTGTGGGCCCATAAGTTGTACCTGTTGGTACCTTATCGTTTGTACTGACATTACCCGGAACCGGCACGTTGATCTGAGTTACGTTGAAATCAGGATTATAAACAACATTGCAACTTAGTGCGCCACCGCTTACCGCACCTCTTGTATCAACAAAAGCTCCATAAACATTCGCAACATTCACGACACTAGCCAGTGCAGCAAAGCTTATTCTGATTTCATCAAATGGTTTTGTTGTTACAAAGCTTGGGTTGATTACAGTACCTGTTCCAACCGTTACAATATTTAGCAGGTTAAGGTTAAGCAGGGCGGCACCAGACTTAGTTTCCTGCAAAGTCCCGTTGTTGTAGGTTTGAATCGTAATAGAGTTAAGGAGATCCAGCTCAACAAGGTTGTTTACATTTCTGATTGTAAAACCAGCCGTAGTTCCGCTGGGATAAGTAGAAATCGGATCTAAAACGGAAATTGAAGCACTTGCACCAACGTTGGCAACAACGGAAACTTGTGCAAAGTCAGTTTTTGAAGCAGTGATCACGTTCCATGCATCTTTTACATTACATAATGCACAAACTGCACCTGAAACTCCTGTTCTGGCAGTATTAATTACCACCGGGAAATCGGGTTGGGTAAGCAGGTAGCTGTTGTTACAAGCAATGGTACCCTGGCATAACTTATCGAAAATGGCACCGTAGATTTTTATATTACCAAGATCAGCACCTGCCAGCTGGTTAAAAGTGATTTTAACCTCGTCATAAGATACTGTTGAAACAAGTCCTACAATCTGGCGGCTTGTTCCGGTCAGCAAAGAAGAAGCTGCGCCAACAATCAGGGCATCGCCGGTTCCTGTCTGTACCAATGCACCATCGTTATATAGTGAAATCGTGGCATTGCTTAAAGCTCCTGCGGACAAGAGCGTTGTCGTCTCAACGTCAAAACCTGCAAAAGAAGTAGCAGCGTAAGTATCAATAGCATTAGCTACGGCAAATGTACCTGAGCTCGCAACACCCGTGGTTAAAACAATTGTAGCTGCGCTTTCAGGATCACCATCTATTGCATTTCCTGAATTATTAACTGTACATGCTACACAGGCAATGGAATTAATACCTGTATTTTTTGCGTCTATAAAAACAGGAGAGCCCGGATTCGTCAGGCTTGTCAAGGTGTTACAAATAAGTGGATCTCCGGCACAGAATCTTGTAAAAACAGCGCCAAAAACTTGTGTTGTACCAACGTTTACACCAACGGTCTGGCTGACAGTTAATTTAACTTCATTAAAAGGAAGCTTAGTCAAAAATCCAACCACTTGCCTGCCAGTTCCACTTAATAAGGGAACAGAAGCTCCTGCCGTCGTACCATTTTCAAAGAAGTCACCCGTTGGTATACCGTTAAAATAAGTTTCAATACGCAACCCTCCTAATACGGAAAGACCTGCTAATGCGGGGCTATTGATATCAAATCCAGCAAATGTTCCGGCAGGATACGTGGTAATAGCGTCTCTTACAGAAATGCTGCCCGAGCCACCTACACCAGCCAATAAGGCAATTTCTGCATATGTGGCTGGATCAGAATCAATTGCATTCTCTGTATTATTTACAGATCCAACCGAAATTCCTGTTACACCGGTATTTGATCCGCTAATAAAAACAGGATATTTGCCAAGTCCGCTTGTCAGTGATGTTGGTGTATTACAAACCAGGGCCGGTCCTGCGCAGAATGTTTCAAATACAGCGCCATAAATTCTCGTTGTTCCAAGATTTGTACCAGTAAGATTCAGGGTGATTTTTACTTCGTCAAATTCTTTTGTGGTTATGAACCCTATTTTTTTGCGCGTATTTCCTGAAAGAAGTGAAGTCGAAAGTGAAAGTAGACCGTTTCCTGAGAAGCTTTCTTCCGCGGTGGTATTTCCATCCTTGTAAGTAGAGATGGTTAGGCCTCCCAGTAAATTTGCCTGTAGCGCAGAAGTATTCTGAATATCAAAACCGGCATAGGTACCGGCTGGATAATTTGTTAATTTATCCTGGACAGAAAGGCTTGCATTTCCGCCAACACTGAGCAGAAATGCAATTTCTGCGTAAGAAGCAGGATCACTGTCAACAACATTGATTGGATTATTTACAGAGCCTATGGATATTCCGGATACGCCTGTATTGGCGGTATTAATTATGGCAGGAAAAGTTGGCGCAGCCAATGAAGTGGGTGTGTTGCATGCTAGTGCATTAGCTGGAGCTGCGCACAATTTTTCAATAATTGGATAGTAAACGTCTACTGATCCTATTATCGCACCAGTATATGTAAAACGTATCCGGTCAAAGTTTTTGGTAGTGTAAAATCCTAATTTAGAAATTCCACTTGCTATATCCCCAGAAACAAGCGACGTAGTTGTTTTACTTTCCTGTTCATCATTTCCAAGATAGGTAGTTATTGTTGCTGCTCCAAGGGTAGAAGACAAGGTGCCGATTCCAACAGCAAATCCAGCAAAGGATCCACTTGGATATTCATTGGTATTTACGGCATTGTTATCTTTTACTTGTATCCACCCGGACCCTCCAATAATAAAACTGAAATTTGAAGAATTGATGAGGCTGGCATCAGTGATTCGCCCCTTATTCGAAAATTCATCTGTTGAAACAATAGTTTGACTGGATGTTACTGTCAAATTGTTAAATGCAGATACTGTAATCGGCATAAATGTGTTACAAGTTGCACCACCAACCTGAGCCATTGCATCCATTGGTAGTGATACTGTAAATAATACGTACAAAATGGTGAAAATCCACGCGTACGCCCTGCCTCTCGCGAAGGCGATTGAATTTAAAAAAGATTTCATGGTTTCTATATTAGAGCGTTAGAGGGATTGGAAACAGGGGTTTTGATTTGAATAGATCCAAGGACAATAGCCTGAGCTTACCCGCTGCCGGATATAGAAAAAACGATTCAATTTGGGGGGAAATGTGACGAAGTGATACACCGGGAACCCAGTGTACAATCTTTCTTCGCATACGGAAGATAGAAATGTTCATGATTGTATTATTATAGTGAGAAATATTTAGTAAAAGCGCATTGAATCGGACGTACCTCTGACAGTCAGGTTAAACGTGTGTTTTAACCTGTTATCAAAAAGTAGTTATCAGTAAAGTTTATTGCAAACTTGTGGGGGGCGAACAACATTGGAAATATGAGTATGCTAAAGGGGCGTGGCCCGGATAACTGTCATATTTCCCGCGACTGTTGATACGAGGGATTGGTAGTGATGTGTATTTCATATTGTATACTATGTATGGTGAGAAATATGTTATTCGCTTCTAGAGAAAAGAATCAGATATGAAATATCATTCAATAAACTTATAGCCATATATACAAAGATTCAATATCTTCATACTATTTAAACCACCGTCGATAGACAGTCATGTTTGGGGCCATATGTTATTTTTTCCTTTCCTTCGTTTTTTTAAATTTAGTATCTTCTAATCATTGTGGAGTACTGGCATTGATTGATTACAGACCAGATGTAAAGCCAGCAAGTTTGTAATAATACGGCAGCTTATATGGGTAAGGTGGTTTCAACGACTGATAATCTGCATAACACTTTCTAAGTCATTGTTTTTATTAATTTAAGGTAACATTTCATTGTATTACTTGCCAATTAAATAACAGATTACGAATATCAAACTAGTGTAATTTCTCTAAGTACTATATTCTATCATAAACATAGTAAAATTTCTACAATAAACTAACAAGTTATTGTAAATTTTCACTAAAAATATATTTAGTGGTTAAATAGCCCATTGACATGAAAAAAATATTCAAATATTGAAGGATTTTTCCTGGGACTATAATGAAACGAGAAAGGATGGGATAAGGTAGGCTAAGATTAAATATATGACCTCACTTAAAACTAATTTTATATAAATTATTCTTTTTGTATAAAAAAAGCATCAAAAAGAAAAGTTCAGTATAAATTATACCTTACTTTTTTTTTGATGCTTGTACCGAAAGGGTACCGAATTTTGAGATAACGTTGAGTAAAAGTTTTTGTAATATTTTTAAAATTTAATGTGTAAAAATACCTTATGCTGAATGGAGTTTAAATTGACTGATTACCTAATAAAAAGTAATATTTATTCTACGACAATTGGCTAAAAAACTTCGTTGTAAATATAAAAAATATTTGTAATTATATCAAAGGTATTGTCAAAAAAATATAATTTTTTTGTTTTTCGAACAGGCATTTGTAAAAGTTAAAGGTAATTTCAACGTTGAAACTCAATAGAATATCAAATTTATTTCATAATTTCTATTATAATTACTAATTACAAGTTGTATTTATTGCAATTTTAATGTTTTTTGTGCTTTAACTTTCTTATTTCCAGTCAATTGAGTTTGAGATTTTTTAATTTCAAAAAATATTGTCTGGTTACCTGCCTATCATTAAAAAAAAGTCCCCAAAAAATATTTGTCAAACAAAATTAATAAGATCATGAAAAAACTAAGAATGGCGGCCGCAGCCTTTTCAGTTGTATTAATAATGTCTTTATCTTTTTCCTATTCATTTGCCAGTAGAGGTGTAGAAGTTTTTGTACAAGATAAAATGTCGGTAAAACCAGAGGATTTACCAGAGCCGATTAAATCCACACTTTCAGCCGGCGCGTATGCAGGTTGGGAAATTACCGAAGCCTTTCTCATTACGAAGCCTGATAAGACTCAGTATTTCGAGATTATTGTAAAAAAGGGAAGTGAAATGTCAAAAATTAATCTGGATAAAGACGGCAGGAAGGTTGAATAGACGTTTTAAGAAAGAAAACGCCAAAAAGCCGCACATTCTCCGGCTTTTTGGCGTTTATTTTTGCAATTTTGCATTTCTGTAAATCGTTACTTAAAGAAATTTTTTACTATTTAATCCATTCTGCCTTATGGCTCATTTGCTGCTTGTTGAAGACGATACCACATTCTCTAAACTGCTAAGTAATTTTCTGGGCAAGCATGGCCATGAAGTGAAGGTTTGCTCAACAATATCAGGAGCCAAAGAAGCTATACGTTCCAATTCCGGCACTTCTAATGAGTATGCAGTGCTTATGCTGGATTATCGCCTGCCGGATGGAAATTCGCTTGATCTTTTAAAAGCACTAAGAGAAGAAGGTAACAGAACGCCAGCGCTGATCATGACCAGCTTTAATGATATCAGGACGGCAGTTACGGCCATGCAGAGTGGTGCATTTGACTATATTACCAAGCCTGTCAACCCCGAAGAATTGTTGATGGTGTTGAAAGAAGCGCTTAACAGAAAAGAAACTGTTTCAGTAAAAACAACCAAAAAACAAGAGAAACAGTCACTTGATTTTATTGAAGGAAGCAGCGCGATATCAAAACAGCTTTATGAGTACGTCCGGCTGGTAGCACCAACGGATATGTCAGTAATTATTCAGGGTGAGAGTGGGACGGGTAAGGAGCATGTTGCAAAATCTATTCACCGGTTGAGCAAACGTAGCGATGGCCCGTTTGTCGCTATTGATTGTGGTTCTCTATCAAAAGACCTTGCAGCCAGTGAACTTTTTGGGCACAAAAAAGGTGCTTTTACCGGTGCACTACAAGATAAAATTGGCCAGTTCGAAGCAGCTGATGGTGGTACATTATTTTTGGATGAGATCGGAAACCTCGGCTATGACGTTCAGATAAAATTGCTGCGCGCTTTGCAGGAAAGAATTGTGGTGCCTATCGGTAGTACAAATCCTGTTAAGGTTGATGTGCGCTTAATTGCAGCTACAAATGAAGATTTAATGGTGATTTCCCAGACGGGGGATTTTAGGGAAGATCTTTATCATCGTTTGAATGAATTTAAAATTCAGGTACCGGCACTTCGGGAAAGAGGCGAGGATCTTGCTGTTTTTATTCAGCATTTTGTTGATAAAGCAAATGAAGAATTAGGGAGGAATGTTCGTGAGATATCCGAAGAGGTAATGGGTATTTTTCAGAAATACGATTGGCCCGGCAATTTGCGTGAGCTCAATAATGTTATTAAAAGACTTATACTTTTGTCAAAAGATGAAATCGCCGATCTGAAAGCTTTACCACAGGAAATGATCACATCCATGGAAGCAATACCTGCCGCCTCAGTGAAACTGCCGGGAGGTTCAGACCTGAAATTGTTGCAGGAAACCCATGAAAAGGAAATGATTGAAAAGGTTTTGCAGGACGTTCGTTACAATAAAAGTAAAGCAGCCAAGCTGCTTAATATTGACCGCAAAACGCTTTATTATAAAATTGAAAAGTATCATATTGAATAGGAAAGGATTTTTCCGTCAATTTGTTCCATTAACAGATCAGCTTCTGCAACTGTTTCATACAGTTCAGAAGCTGTAATGCTTTCAGGGTTTTCTCTCAATGAGATTTCGATTTTCCTGAATTGGACTGAGATTTCCCGTGCTCCAATTTGTCCAATCCGTCCTGATAAACGGTGCGCTGTGGCGGTAACATTTTCAATATTATTCTTCGAAATCGAATCTTTTAATTCCAACAAATCATTTCGGGTATCGTTAACAAATTGTTCGAGAATTTCTTTCATTAATATTTCATCCCCAAAAGTCATTTCTTCCAATACACTGAAATCAGGTGCATAGGACAATTTTTCAGCGTTTTGAATACTTGCTGGACTGATAGGAATTTGTGCAGGCTGATTATTTGAATTCGCCTGTAACAAATCCAGGATTTCATTAGCATGGAAGGGCTTCATTAAAATTCCGTCAAATCCCATTTTCAGTAGTTGGCTTTGTTCTTCAGGCAAGGCCTGAGCGGTCAAAACATAGATCTTTACCGTTTTGGAAGCTACTTTTCTTAAACGCTGGCATAGTTCCGCACCATTCAGGCCTGGCATACGCATATCCGTAAGCACCACGGTTACATCTTCATCCCATTCTCTTGCCAGCACTTCCTCAGCAGATGTAAAACACTCGTGTGCAACATGATGTGTTTCCAAAACCGAAGCGCACCATTTCAAAATAAAAGCATCGTCATCAACAAGCCAGACTTTGTCAGTTATATTGTATGTTTTTTCCAGTGATTTGTCGGTGATTCCGGTAGGGGTTTCGCCTTTGGGGAAATCTGCATTAACTGTAAAAGTGGTTCCCTTGTTCAAAGTACTGTTTACTTCAATGGTTCCACCCATGGCGTCTACTAACGCTTTTACAATACTCAATCCCAAACCGGTTCCTCCAAAACGGCGTGCAATGGAAGGATCGGCCTGTTCAAACTGATTGAAAACACGATTAGTCTGCTCCTTTGATAATCCAATTCCGGTATCTTCGACTTCAAATTTTATAGCAACATTATTTTTTATTTCGGTATGCGTCACACTTAAAGTCACCTGACCTATTTCAGTAAATTTGATCGCGTTTGTCAGCAAATTGTATAAGATCTGACGAAGCCGGAACGGATCTCCTTTTAAATATACATCGACACCTAGTGTATTTTCCAAAGACAAAACCAATGATTTGGCAGTGGCTGTGGGGCGCAACATTTTCACAACCTCGTTGAGTAGCGGAGTGATCGCAAAAGTACGTTCCTCAAATGTAAACTGATCCGAAATAATACGGCTGTAATCCAGCACTTCATTTACCAGGTACAACAAATGTTCGGATGCAGAATGAAGCGTTTCGAGATCTTCCTTTTTCGGTTTTTCCTCTTTTTTCAACGCTTCCGTATAACCGATAATGGATTGCAGCGGAGTTCTTATTTCATGGCTCATGTTTGACAAAAAGCGCTGTTTGGCCATACTGTGGTACTCAGCTTCTTCTTTTGCCTCTTCCAATGCATATCGATATTTGCTGCTTCGGGTAATATCTGTAAAAATAAAATAAGCCAGTAAAGCGGTAAGAAAGAAAAAGCCGATCATAATGTATTCGATCTGGTTTATACTTTCTCCTACCATATTTTGGGTTTGCAGGCCATCTGTACTTGCCTGCCGGACGATCTCACCTTCAACCTCCTGCATTACATTGCGCAATTGACTTACTAATGCATTTCCCGCGGTAGTTAATTCATGTTCACGATTCACAAAACGGTCTGTTCGCGCGCGCTGCGATTTTTCAATAGCTTGCACCGCAACGCCAACTTGTTCAAATGTACTGTCTGCCCGTGCAACGGTGAGCGTATCAATATGTGATGTAACTTCCTCTTTTCTGACCACTTTTGGCATAGCGACCGGCGGAGCAGTTTTGACTTTTTTATTACCAAAAACCCGGTTGAAAAACCCTTTTTTACCTTCTGCCGGGTTAGCAGGAGCAACAGGCTCTGTGTATACTGTGGTTGTTGTGGTTCTTCTTTCGGTAGTGATTACTGTGCTATCAGGTTTCTTCCGTTTTTTGGTAGTTATAAGCCCGGAAATACTGTGTACTTCTTCCGAAAGTGCTTCGTTATTTACAAGTTTGGATCGAACTCTGACATAGTCACTATAAATACTATCCCTGGCAATGAGAATGCTTTTCATAGAGTCTATCCTTATGACTTGTAATGGCGTGTCACGGCAGAAGAAACTCAATGTATCCAGCGTACTGATGAGCTCCGCGGACTGATTTAGAAATTGCTGTCTGATAGAATCTTCTTTTTCGGGAAGGGGTCGTGCATTTTGTAATTGGTCCAGTAAAAGAATATCCTTAAAAACTTTATTGACGATGCGTAATTTTTCGCTTGGCGTGGAAAGGATTTCCAGTTTTTCAAGCATATTCTCAAAAGCGATTTTACTGACAATCCATGAAGATCCCAACGCAATGGCAGCCACGAAAAATCCTAGCAGCACTTTGCCTTTTACAGACTTTGTAAATGCTCTGTTTCTTTTTGAAGACATTATAAATTGACTATGGTATTGATTATTAACGCAATTTTGCGAAAAAAACGTTTAGTTTTTCAAAGAATGCATTTACCCTAGATTATTAGAATGAAGTTTTTTGTTTATATCAAAAAAAACAGGCCACCTCAATGAAGAAGTGACCTGCCAGCAATATATTCAGAATTGTTATTTTGCCAAAGAGTTAATCCAGGCAGCAATTTTCATGGCATCTCCTTTTGGAACTTGCGGCATTGGAGCCATTGGCGTTGCAAAATCAGGCCAGTTTTCTGGTTTTGGAGCGTAGATCAAATCAACGATTTGCTGGTTTGTATATTTACGTTTCGCTACATCAACATAAGCAGGACCAACTACTTTTTTATCTGTTGCATGACAAGCCAGGCATGTATTTTTAGTAAGCAATGGTTTTACTTCTTCCCAGGTTGGTGCTTTTGAAGCTGAGGCTGTTTTTGCCGGTGCAGCTTTTCCTTTTCCATCCGGAGAGATATGCTCCTTCACCGGTGCAGCTTCTGTTGCTTTTACATTTCCTGATCTTGATGTTTTCAAATCAGCAGATTTTAATTTCTCGCCATCAGGAATATTGTTCAATGTATAATATGCATCCGGGTGAACAAGTGACCAGTAATTTCCGGCAGCGCGTACGCCTTCAAGCTGAATTTTATGTACGTAATACTGACGCATTCCATCCAGAACAATTCTTACTTTTTTACCATCTTCAGATACTTTCACACCCTTTACATTCACTTCTTCCGTATTGATCGGAGGACTTCCGTATACAGGATAGTGTTTGTACAAATAGCTGCTCACTTTGTAAGAATCAAGATCTTCCGCAGATTTACGGTCAACCGGCATAGTGAATTCAATTTCAAAACCGTCTGGCTGCGCCTTTACAGTATACATTTCAAATGGCATTTTACCATTCCAAACCAAACGTTGCAAGCCTTGGTTGGCATCACCTGCTGAACCCCATCCACGGTTTGTTTCACCCACGAACATAGAACCATCTTTATCAAAAGCCATACGTAAAACACCCGACTGGAATCCACTGCGGAAACCGATTGAAGCACCCTGATATTCACCTTTTACTTTTTCAAGTACCAGACGCATGATATTACTTTGTCCCTGGTCACCAACAAAAACCTGACCTGTAAATGGACCGAAACCACCTTTTGTTTCATCCATGATCAATTCAGAAGTCGAAACTCCGTGAACACCATAAGGAAGCCAAACAGCCGGAAGCTGAACCATCGGGTATTTTTCTTTCAATTGATATAAAAACTGAGGTTCTTCTTTTCTCGTGTTTTCAGGTTTGATCGCACGGTCGTTTGAATCTCTTTCTTTACGGTTATCGCGTTCTGCGAAGAATTGTTTTTCGGTAAGTTTAACAGGAGAATTTGGTAATTCAGCCCATTTTAAACCAGCTGGATGTCCCATAAATCCACCTTTTTTCACAGGGAAAACTCCACCTGTACCCATCCAGTCACCCTGGTTGTCGGTATACCAAAGCTCGCCAGCCAACATACTGATACCGGCAGGTGAGCGAACACCTGTTGCGTAAGGCTCAAACTTTCCATCCGGTGTGATGCGGAAAATCCATCCACGGCCCGGAACACGGCTTTCGCCTCTCCACCATTCTTCGTCACCAAAGGCTACGTTTCCACTTACGAAAAAGCTTCCGTCCGGTGCCACTTTCGGGCCGAAAGAATACTCATGGTAGTGACCAGACAATGGCCAGGCGTAAAAGGTTTCGTAAACATCTGCTTTTCCATCACCATTTTTGTCGATCAACTTTGTCAACTCACCACGTTGTGCACAATACAAAACGCCGTCTTTGTAAGCAAGCCCAAGAATTTCGTGAAGACCTGTTGCGAATTTTCTGAAATATGGCGTGCGGCTCGTTGGGTTATCCACGATCCAAACGTCTCCGCGGCGTGTTGAAATCCCCAAAGATCCGTTTGGTAAAGTTGTCAAACCACCCACTTCCAAAACAATTCCCTCAGGAATCGGCGGCGTAATGATCTTGTAAAAATCTTCCTCTTTCGGCGATTCCTGAGCTTTTACCATCGGTAGAGCCGCCAAAATGATTAATGCTATTTGAGCAATTTTTTTCATCGTTATTATCAGCTTATAGCTTTGATTACTTTGATTTAGAATAATATGGCATATTTCAGATCACCATTTTTCACCGGAACGATCAGCTCCTGGTTTCCATTGACAGTTCTGATCTCAGGTTTCACCGTTTTGTCGGTAATCTGGATAAAGTACGATTTGTTGTTAACCGCATAAAGTCCTTCTGAAACTTTTTCGATTGAAGTGCCTTCTGCCAATTTCGCTACAAGATCTTTTACGGGATTGGCAACTTTTACTTCGCGTTCGAAATATTGGTTGTTTACAACTGAAAGATGGTCAGAAACCGGAGAACCAAATGCGATGTAGTTGAAGGTAGGCGCATCTGTGTCATCCAGTGAATATCCTTTTGGACGGTAGCCGCTTCCGGTAGTATCCGCAACCCAGGCAGATTGTCCGTTGATTTTTCCAAGCAGCATATCATTTCCTAAAAGCGTAACGCTGCCACGTGGACGGGAAGATCCATCTCCACGATCATGCCACATCGGCGTTGCATCAAGAAATTCTCCACGCCAAACCTGTAAAACTGCGCCTTTTTCAAGGTCATATGTATAATGTAGGTTTGAAGGACTTCCTACCGAAACTGCATGTACGATACGAGTATTTTTCGAAGTCGGCGTTTTTTTGAAATCCATGAAACTACGCATAACCGTATTGGTAGGAGCTGTAACAAGAATTGGATCCACGCCACCGCCTGTTGCGCCAGAGCTCAAAGTATTCAAAGAAGTTTCTCTGAAACCAGGACCAGAAACCCAAAGACCAAGGACCGGTTTCATCCAGCCTTCTGTTTTGTTGTTAAAAAGCTCAATGTTATGATCGCCGGCAGTCAGCGTAGTTTTTGCCTGGCGGAAGCTGTTGTTATCTTTTGATTCCAAAGGAAGAACATCTTTGCCGTCAATTTTCAGGTAAGAATTTCCCGCAGCTTGCAATCTGAAATTATATTCACCAGCAGTTGGTGCGTTATATTTTCCGTTATAAACAAAAGAGTAGTTGTTCGCTTCTTTCAAAATCTCCCAGGTAAGCGCGTCTGTCTTTCCTGATTCAGCTACTTTTTGTTTTGATAAATCTTCTTTGTCAGACAGATTTCCGTAATAAGTTTTGTAAGACAGGTCTGATAACGTTCCCGGCTTTTTGTCAAAATTATTGATCACAATATTTTTGATCGCCAGTGAGCCGTGGTCACCCTGAATACGGATAGGGCCCATCGGAACATCTTCGGCTGTAAGAGAACCACGTGTCGGGCCGCTCACTGCTACGTTTTCATGGATAAGAACGCCGTTCAAAATAATTTTCAGGAATACAGCGTTTGAAATTTTCTTTCCGGCGGCATCGAAACGCGGAGCCTGGTAAGAAATTTTAATATTTTGCCACAAACCAGGAGCTTTCGCTACATTAAAACGAGGCGCATATCCTTCGTAACCTTTTTCGCCTTCTGGTTTTGAATCATTCCAGCGTTCGTAAATTCCGCCGTTGTCGTTATATTTGGCAGTTTTTTTACCCCAGCTATCAAAAAGCTGAACTTCATAATTGCCTTGCAGATAAATACCTGAGTTAGATTCTTTTGTCAGCATAAAATCCATTTCAATATCTAAATCTCCGTGTTTGAAATTTGATATCAATTCATATTCCTGGCCATATTTTCCTTTTTCATGAAGAGAGGCTAAAACTCCTTTGCCAGGTTTGGTATTCAATACATTGACTTTGGAAATATCAACAGAGGCGTCACCTACAATTTTCCAATTGCCGGCTTTGTTCGTAAATGCGCTCAGGTCGTTCAGAGGAATAGCCTCCTGTGCAAAAGCGGATTGCACGGCTATCACTCCCAGACCCCAGGCGATAAATTGTAAAAAGAAACTGTTAGGTTTAAACATACAAAAAGTAAGCTTAATAGGTTTATAGATAAAAAGAGGTACAAATTACGATATAAGAATTGGGAAAATCACATTTCTTTTCTGCTGAGAAAACATTTCCTTGCCATTTTAACACACTATTTCATAATGCATAAGGAAAATTTCAGGTTGAATAATTATCAATCTTAATACTTCTTAAATTCAAAATACGACTAGTCTGAACATTTACAGATCCAACTTGCAGTTTTTGGAATGAACCGCGGTTGGATCTGCCGGAAAAAGCTAAACGTTAGGAATAATTATATCTGGATGATTTTTGTCAATCTTTTCAGGAGAATTTGGTGTGCGATTTGTATTTCAACACTAAATCGGTTTAGCAAACTTACTCAGATATTAATAATTTTTCAATAGCAAGTTGTAAAATTTCATTTTAGGGGTAAGAATTTTAAGAAGCAGTTTTTGTTGAAGAATCCCTGATAATCAGTTCTGCGGGAAGAATAATTTCATGAATAGTGGTATCATTTTCTTTTAAAGCGTTCAGCATAAGCCTGATAATCTGGTTGGAAAGTTCAGGGACCGGCTGTGCCACAACGGTGATAGACGGACTGTAAAATCTAAAAAGATCATGATCATCAAAAGAAACAACGCCAATATCGTTCGGGATATTTAGATGCTGTCTTTTGATCGCCTGTAAACCCCAGACACCGATATAGTTGGTAGAAAAGAAGATGGCGTCAATTTCTTTATTTGTATCTAAAAAAGAAGCGATCTCGCTGACATTATTTTCGGACGTATCGTAGAAATTTAGTTTTTTGACAAAGGTTTTGAGACCGGAATCGATTACGGCCTTTTCATAACCAGCCAACCGATCCGCCATTTGAGTCTGATCTGAATTAATCGTTACAAAAGCAATATTTTTAAAACCGTTTTTAATCAAATGATTAATCGCCAAACAAGTGCTGTCCAGATTTTCGATCCCGACATAATTGCATTTTAATTTTGGTAGATTTCTGTCAATTAAAACGACAGGGATTTCTTCATTGATGAGTAATTGTATTTCATTTTCAATGCCTTCGGGAGGTGTGATAATATAGCCATCGATTGATCTGTCGCGGAAAAGCCGGATGAGTTCCAAAGCTTTTTCTGTCTTGTTGTCGGTACTGCAATAAATGATCCGGTAGCCCTGGCTATGCGCTTCTTCTTCGATCAATCTTGCAACCTGGGCAAAAAGTAAGTTATTTGAAATATCTTCAACCATCAGGCAAATGATTTTCGATTTGCCGGTCCGCAATCCCTGAGCCATCATATTAGGTTTGAAATTTACCTCTTCGACAAACTTCAAAACCTTTTCTGTAAGCGCTTCACTAATTCTTTTTTCCTTGGCCTTACCGTTCAGAATAAAAGAAACTGTCGTGATCGATATTCCTAATTCTCTTCCGATATCCCGTATGGAAAGTTTTTTACTCATTGTAATTTGGGGCGGACGTTAATTGTATCAAACTAAAAATTCATTGGAAACGTAGTTTCCAATGAATTTTTATTCCTATATTTTTATATTAAAAATTCATAAAGCAATATACGCAATCATTTCTTAACTGATTCTGCTATTGCTCTTTTCTTGTTCGGCTTGGCACCCATTACAAAATTGATCTTGCCGCCATCCATGATCTCCGCATGCGTGATGTAATTGCGGGTCAGGACTTTACCGTTCAGTTCAATTTTCTGAATGTACACATTTTTATCGCTCTGGTCTTTTACATCAATTTCGAAAGTCTTGCCATTTTCGAGATTTAACTTCGCATTTTGTACCGTCGGGCTGGTGAAAATATATTGATCTGAACCGGGTGCTACCGGATAAAAACCTAGTGAACTGAAAATAAACCAGGCGCTCATTTGTCCAAAGTCATCATTCCCGCCCAAACCATCCACCGAAGATTTATACATCGCTTTCAAAATCATCCGGGTTTTTTCTTCCGTTTTCCACGGCTGATCCAGCCAGTTGTACAAATACGCTACGTGATGGGAGGGCTCATTTCCGTGGACGTAATTTCCAATAATTCCATCGCGGGAAATATCTTCAGTATTTTCAAAATACTTATCTGGCAAATTCATACTGAAAAGTGAATCCAGGTGTGCGGTGAAACGTTTTTTGCCGCCCATAAGCTCAATCATATCTGCGGGTGCCTGTGGTACATATAAACTGTAATTCCAAGAATTCCCTTCTATAAAACCTTGTCCGTGTGTATCCAGCGGATCAAAGTTTTTCCTCCATGAGCCATCATTTAATTTAGGGCGCATGAAACCAATTGACGCATCGTAAACATTTTTATAGTTACCAGCACGTTTAATAAACTCATTATAAATATCAGTACGATTCAGTTTTTTCGCCATTTGCGCGATACACCAGTCGTCATATGCATATTCCAAAGTTTTGGAAACCGACGAAGAATTTTTATCATCCGGCACAAAACCTTTTTCCATATAGTAGTTCAGTCCATCGTAATAGTTATTTCTGGCTGTCGTCACGCAGGCGTCCAATGCTTTGTTTACATCAAAATTTGCATTTCCTTTGATCACCGCATCCGCAATAACCGGCACTGAATGATAGCCGATCATACACCAGTTTTCATTGGCATAATGTGACCAGACCGGCAGCATTTTATGCACACTTTGATTATAATGTGCCAGCATAGATTTAATCATATCCGCATTTCTGGCAGGCTGCAAAACGTTGAAAAGCGGATGTAATGTCCTGTAAGTATCCCAGAGCGAGAAACTTGTGTAGTTCGTGAAACCATCTGTTTTATGAACGTTCTGGTCAATTCCTTTGTATGAACCGTCAACATCCATGTAGGTCGTGGGTCCTAAAAATGAATGATACATAGCGGTGTAGAAATTGACTTTGTCATCTTCATTAATCGCTTTGATGGCCACTTTATTAAATTCCTTATTCCAAAGCGCTTGTCCTTCCTGTTTCACCCGATCAAAATCCCAATGTGGAATTTCCGCTTTCATATTCGCCAATGCACCTTCTGTACTAACAGGAGAAATGGCGAATTTGATCTTGATCTTTTCATTTTCCGCAGTCTGGAAATCAAAATACATTTTCAGGTTTTTGCCTGCAACTTCAGGAAAATTATGTGCCTGATCGAATTTGCCCCAAAAACCTTTGTAGACATTTTTATCATCAATCCGCGTTCCATAATTTTTAAACGGCTTACTGAAAGTCATCGCGAAATAAACGATCCGCGTTCTCGCCCAGCCATTGGTCTGACGAAATCCAGTGATCAGCGTATCGTTTTCAACACGTACAAAAGTCCAGACATTTTTATTGTCATATTGATATAGTCCGGCCATCAAATCCAGGATCACGTGCGCCTCATCCGATTTTGGAAAGGTATATTGATGCATCCCAACACGGTTGCTTGCTGTTAATTCGGCCGTGATGTTGTGATCATCGAGTTTTACTTTATAATAAGCAGGTTCTGCAATTTCGTTTTTGTGGGAAAAAGCCGAACGGTATCCACTTTCAGGTTTGTCTTCCGTTCCAGGATTTAATTGCAATTTCCCCGTTGTTGGCATAATCAGGAAATCACCCAGATCCGAATGGCCTGTTCCACTGAAATGCGTGTGACTAAAACCTGTGATCGTTTTGCTGTCATATTGATAACCCGCACAGAATCTGTACACATCTGCATTGTATTTTCCGTTGACGCCATAAGGCAAGGTATCAGTATCAGGACTGAGCTGCACCATTCCAAACGGAACCGTGGCTCCCGGATAAGTATGTCCCATTTTGGCAGTTCCAACCAAGGGATGTGCATAAGGAACAAAGTTTTCGATTCCTTTTTGTGCAAAAGAACTTAGCGAGGTAAAAAAAAGAGCAGTTGAAAAGAGCTTTTTTAGGGTCATTTTACTATTGATATTTATAGAAAATAAGGGCATGAACTTGATGGTCAGCATTTAACTTTACCTTAAAAGTAGATATAAATCGATTTAGCAACCACAACAGCAATTTATATTTTTAAAATTTGTGCTAATTATACAATTTAAGACACGTAAATTTGAAATCTATGACCGAAATTGACGTTTTTATCGGAATACAATCTTATTGAATAAGTTTGATAGATAAATTTTATGAGTAAATCAGCTCTTTTTGAATCTTATAATCCCAAATAAAAATCGATTGATAATCTATGAAAAAAATTACAATGATGGTGGCTGGTATATTGACAACAGCTGCGTCGTATGCCCAATTACAGCCCTCGAAACAAACTCCTGAATCAAGCGAATTATGGACGCCGGTTCCTCGCATCGTAACGCCTGGTAAGGCTGCTGCCACCGGATATGGTTTTTCAGCACCTTCTGATGCGATTGTTTTATTTGATGGAAAAAATCTTGATCAGTGGGTTTCTGGAAACGAAGGCGGCGGTGCTGCACCATGGACAGTTGCTGACGGCGCGTTAACTTGTGCACCTAAAAAAGGGGATATCGTTACCAAACAAAGTTTCTCGGATTATCAGCTCCATATCGAATGGCGTGCTCCTGCAAAAGTTGAAGGAAATAGTCAGGGACGTGGAAATAGTGGTATTTTCATGCAGGGAATTTATGAGCTTCAGGTACTTGACAGCTACAATAACCCAACGTATGTAAATGGCCAGGCTGGTTCTATTTACAAACAAACAATGCCATTGGTTAACCCGGTTGTAGGCCCTGGCGAATGGCAGACTTATGACGTAGTATACACTGCGCCACATTTCAATAAAGATGGCCAAATGGTGATTCCTCCATATATCACGGTACTTTTAAACGGTGTTTTGGTTCAAAATCACACAGCAATTCAAGGCACAACTCCTTACATTGGACAGCCCATGATCACACCTCACGGACCGGGCCCGATCAAATTACAGGATCACAACAACACGACGAGTTTCCGTAATATCTGGATCAGAGAAATCTAGTTTCCGCAAATATTCAATGAAAAAGGGATGTCAGAAATGGCATCCCTTTTTTCGTTTTTATCAAAATTGAACCAATCAAATTTCACTGCAAAATTGCAGCAGCTGTTTCAATTGGTCTTCATTTTTAAAATCGATATCATTTTTCCGAAGAAATTCGGATAACGAATGCTGCTGTTTTGCGTAGATTTTTGAGAAACCGGATCTTCGGGCAACGTGAAAATTACGGTTCTGGTCGATAAGGAAATATGTTGTTTTGTATTTATATTCCGGATTTGATGCGTTGTTTTGCCATTGAAATTCTCCATTTTGATTATTGATCAGTAAAGAAGAAGGAATTGTACCTTCGCTCGTGGCCGTTAATTTTCGCTCCGACATATTGGCGGAATTTCCTTTAAGTGCCAGATATTTCTTTTTTGCCAAAAGCACATTATTGAAGTTTCCAACAACCTCCATTTCTCCATTTTTAAGCTGACTGTAAAATACATTTTCTCCGATTATAATGTGATCAACGAATGCCTTATTCGTGATCAGTAGCGTATCGTGGTTTGTGGCTATATACTGCACTTCTCCGTGGAGATAGTTGTAATTGAGTTTTACGTTGGTATGTTTTCCGTTTTTAAAATAGACCTTACCATCTTTAAATTCTTCATATTGATAAATTCCTTTGTAAGAAACGCGAATTGTTTCTTTGTTTTCATTTGGAAAGGCTGTTGAAAGTGTCTGAGAAATAAGATCTTGGGCGGGAGCCGAGAGCAATAGCACAAAAAGCAAAGTTTTCATATATGAGGATTGTTTAGTTGCAATTCACAAACTTAAAATCGGGTACTGAGCACTGTACTTTTTTGCTGTTAAAACAAAAAGATGGTTTGACTTAAAGATGTGATTTGTAACTTTTTATACCCTCTTTTCTGAAAAATAAATTTATAGTTTTAAAGCGCGGCTAAATCCTTCTTTGGTTTGAAAATATGATTCTTATTGAACATCACAATGGCAACGAGAATTAATCCATAGGCTGCTAATTGCCAAACGGTAATTTCTTCTTTAAAATAAAATACAGCAATGAAAAAACCGATCAAAGGATTGATATAAAGCAAAATTCCCATCGTTGATGAATTGACACCTTGCAAAGCATATAAATTCATGAAGAGCGGCGCAATGGTGAAAACAATTGCGATGAGTACAATCAATAAATAAAACGAAGTTTCCGTAGGAATTTCCGCGCTATAAGCCGGGTAAAAAGGAAGCAGAAGAAGTGACGAAAATAGTATTTGAAAAGTAAGCAGCAGGAACTTGTCAAATCCAGTATTTTTTTTCTGACTAACCAGATAAAGCGCATAAGAAACTGCGATAATTAAACTGTACAAAAGATCCGTCACATGGCCGATTGATAATAATGAACAACTGAATGCGCTTAACGCCACTGCGGCCCATTGCCAGCGGTTCAGTTTTTCATGCAGAATGAAGTAAGCCAGTACTGTCGTCAGGATGGGGCAGACCAGATAGGCAAGTGACCCTGCTTTTACGCTGATATGATTGATTGCATAAATAAAGAAAAACCAGTTTCCGGTTAACAACAATCCTCCCAGTAAAGTTATGATCACAACCTCCCGTTTCTTTTTCTGATTTAGCGATTTAAAAAAGGCATGATTTTCTTTCAAAACCTTTTGTCTGAAAACCAGACTGATAATCAGCATCAGAACTGCGCAGAAGAAAACTCTGTAAAAAAGAATATCCAGTGAAGCATATTCACGTAAAGCTTTTAAAGCAAAACTGAAAAATCCCCAGATGGTAAATGAAGAAAGTGCTGCGATATAATATTTTGAAGATTTCATTCCAATCGATTCTTAGAGAATCACAAAATTAAAAGATGTGAGTGAGTTCCTGAATAAACCTGATTAAAGAAGTTTCGTTCCGTGTATTCGTATTTGAACGGAATAAATTCTTGTTTATTAATTTCCCCATATTGTCAGCGAAAGAAAGTTGAAGGAATCGTCAATATAATTTAATGGATTATTTTTTAGTACTTTATATATATATGATTTCGTTCGAGATATCTAGCACGACAATTTTATTAAGTAAACCAGTACTACTAACTTACCACTTATGCGAATATTTTCTGGTTTAACCCGGTCAAAATACATTTCATTTTCCATTCTGTTTGTCCTGGTCGCGCTGCAATCTTGTAAAAAGGATGCCGAGACAATGACACAGCAAGAGCTTGTGAAAGAATTAAGCAAGGAAAAAAAATATAATGAACTTCTTGAATATGCAGCGAATGCAGGTGTAAAGACGGAGAAATTCGCGTTCAAAGAATCCGATGCACCGGTCTTTGCATTACTTGAAGAAACTGGTTTCGGTCATCAGCCATCTTTCAGGTATATCAATAAAAAAATCAAAGCCGACACAACGATGTTGAAAGAGGCTGCAATAGCTTTGATAAAAGGCGAGTCAGTGGATAAGGTGATGGAAAAGATCGAACCTGAATATCCGGTTTATAAAAACCTGAAAAAACATTATACGCGGTTAATTGCTGAAAACAAGAAGGATAGTGCCGCAGTGGTAGCAGAATCTATCAATGCTTATCGCTGGATACACAGACAGGCTGGTGATGCGCCACGTCTGGTTATGGTCAATATTCGTGGTGCGTATCTGACAGGTATGGATGCAGATGGCAAGGGTGGTATTACCATGCGGACCATTGCCGGGAAGATTGATACGCAAACGCCAACCATTGATACTTATGCAACAAGTATTGTGACACATCCATACTGGAATGTCCCGAAAAGTATCGCGATCAAAGAAATCTTCCCAAAAGCTGCGAAAGACGAGGAATATTTATCGAGAAATAAAATTGAGGTTATTGACAAAAAAGGCGAAGTTATTGATCCATCGGATGTTGACTGGGAATCGATGACACCCGAAGAGTTTCCATACCGTTTTCGCCAGGAAACCGGTGGAGACAATTCCCTGGGATTGTTGAAAGTTGAAATAAAGAATCCGCTTGCCATTTATTTGCATGATACCAACGCGCGTTACCTTTTCAACACAGATCAGCGCTGGAGAAGTCATGGATGTGTAAGAGTTCAGCGTCCTACCGATCTTGCGAATTTCATGGCGGGTGAGCAATTGCTTGACAATGATACGCTGACGGAACAGGATACGATTTCTATCCCCCCAAAATGGCATAAACTTAAAAAACGGATTCCTGTTTTCCTTTTATACCTGGGCGCAGATTGTAACGAAAAAGGTGATCTGCTTTATTTTGCTGATGTATACAAAAGGGATTCTCCCAAAGTCTGACCTTTTTCTTTGATCAGATTAATACCGGATAATAAAGCAGATGATTTGAAATAACGTGGGTTTTGAGAATAGATAAAGAGGCCGGCACCGTCGTATAAAAGCTGTATAAGTTTTTTGCTGTCTGCGATAGAAACAGCAGGACATCCCTGGCTTCTTCCCAAACGGCCTGTGTTTTTAATGAAATCCTCACTTACATAATCTGCTCCATGCATAACGATTGCGCGTTCATACGCGCGATCGTTAATTCCTTTTTCCATACCTTCCAAACGAAGAGAAAGTCCGTGTTTGCCCTGGTAAGTACCCAATGTCCGGTAAAAACCAAGACTGGACTGAAAAGAGGAATTATCATTTGAGAATTCCTTCGCATATTCCTGACCTGAATTTCTGCCATGGGCAACAAAAGTATTCAGTATCAGTTTTCTCCTGATCAGGTCGATCACATACAGTCTTTTTTTACATGAAGACTGACTGAAATCCGCAATGGCCATGATCTGCTTGCCAAGTCTCATTTTATGAAATCCATACCAGGCATATTCAAATGCAGTTTTAGAAAGACCCTGGTTTTTCAGGTCAAGGGAATCGTATAAAGTAGCCCATTCTGGCTTGGTAACGGAATCAGAATTAACGGCTGCGGTATCTTTTTGAATCTGGTAAGAAGAAACTAAAAGGGGATTAATTTTTTGAAAGCCAAAGGAAACGCTAAGCGCAACAAACATCACTATTACTACAACTTGTGCTTTTGTCATCTCGAATACTTAATGGTTTGATAAGATTCAATTAAGAGGACCGGGGAATACGGTATATCACAAAACGTTACAAAGAAAAAAAGCTTATCTCAAATTTAAAAATATCCTTTCAACGTGTGAGCTGGTTTAACAAAACATCTGACGGAATTGGTTCCGATGTTAGATGTTTAGCCTTTCACTCCAAGTAACTTTTCGTTTTTAATTTATATGTTAAAAGATTAAAATCATGTAAATGGAATGCCTTTTCAGGCTTATCATTCGTTTTCGCATCAGTATTTCATTATTTCTTCGACTCTATAAATCTATGTAATAATTTTTAGCGTAAATAAGAAATATCCTAACAGGTGCTGATTAGGATGTATGATAGAAATTTTATTTATCTCAATTTTTTTAAGCGCATCCTGAGTGATTTTGCCCGCATAGTGAATGAGTATGGAGAAATGGGAAATATTAGTTGCAGATAGCAATGCAATCGTAAGGATTGGCTTAGTTCAGTTAATAAGTGAAAATATTGTTTGCGAAACGCCACTTATGGTGGCGAGATCGTCAAAGGAAACGTTGCTTGCTGTAAAGCAAAATTCTGGTATTGACATGATTATAATCGGGACCAGCCTGGGAGAAATTGATGATTTGATTGGTGAGATCCGGAATGTATCAACCAAAGTCAGGATTGTAATTTTCGCCAAAAATTTGCATTATCCGAATGCTATGAGCTATCTGATTGCGGGGGCGAACGGCTTTGTAACCCAAAATGCATCAGCAAACGAAATTGAAAGAGCTATTACAAAAGTTCTAAATGACGAACGGTATTTAGGTCAGGAATTACTGGAAGCTATGGCTCAGGAGACATTTTTGAATAATGTACACAGAAGAAAAAAATCTCCTCATAAAAATAGAAGGTCCAGTTCCTTGAATGACAAGCTTTCAAAAAGACAAAAAGAAATTGTTGATTATCTGATCAAGGGAGAATCTTTGTCAGCTATTGCCAGCCATTTAAATATTAAAATTTCTACTGTGGGAACGCATAAATCAGTTGTTTTTGAGAAACTCGGTGTTAAAAATGTGCTTGAACTTATTGAGATCTATTATGGAGATCTGGTTGTTTGATAAATAAATCCCGTTAACGGTGGCATGATATTGCTATCTCTTGTCCTAATATATTAAATCACTATAACCGGGAATACATGGAAAATGAACCTACTCCTTTCAAAAAACAATGGTACAAATGGAGATTTATCGGATTGGCTATAATCGCGCTTGCAATTTTCGTGAAATTTTTTGTCCTGAAAAGTGAGGAAGAGGAAACGCTGGCTCCGATTGTTGAAGTAGATATAAGCAAAGTAGCGTTCAAAAGTGAAAAAGAAGTTGAGGCAGTTCTTGGCAAAGGCAAACTTGATAGCTATTGGAGAGATGCCAATGCAGGTTGCGATAAATGTCCGAAGGTGATTTACAGAGATGGTAAAATAGAAATTATTTATATCAACGAAATTGCAGATCGGATTACGATTAATAATCTTTCGGAGTATGATTTCAAAAACCACGTCATACTCGGCCTGCTCGATTTGAAAAGGGATATTAATCCAACTTTTGAAAACGACGCTGTGAAACGTTGGGATAATTATGAAAAGTATACCCAGATCGCTGCTTTCGCGAAAAAGGATAGAATCGAATATCTTTTGATAAAAAGTAAATCAAAATAAGAGCTTGTTATTTAAGAGATTGAAGAAGTCTTCTCAACAGAGGACTTCTTTTTTATTTTGAGGTGAGATTAACTTCATATTAATTTTTTATCAAATTTATTCACATCAACAGAACCTGAATAATTGCTGTTACTTTTGTACTTCAATCCGATCGTTCCCTTATGCTTTCTTCAAAAATTTACGGGCGTATTATGTTAGGCCTGATTTTCGGACCGATGCTGCTTTCATCGTGTAGCCGTCATTACACAGTTTCAGGAAATCAATATAAAGAATACGCTATTGATCAGTCGGCAGGTATTGATTCTTCATTGGTCAAATATTATTTGCCTTACAAAAAACAGATGGATGCGGAAATGAACCGTGTTATTGGCCGCACGGATCAGGAATTGACAAAAACATCCGATCCTGAAACTTTGATGGGTGATTTTTTCTCTGATGCTATTTTAACAGAAGGATTGAAAAAAGATCCGGCAATCCAGTTTACTTTATCAACAAAAGGAGGATTGAGGACCAGTTTTCCAAAAGGTAATATTTCGGTTTCAAATGTTTTTGAATTGATGCCGTTTGAAAATGAACTGGTCGTTTTGAAATTATCAGGAGCATCGGTTCAAAAAGTTATTGATTTTATCGTAAAATCAAATGGGCAACCTGTTGCCGGTATCCGTATGAATATCAAAGATAAAAAAGCAACTGATGTGATGATTGCCGGGAAACCATTTGATATAAATCAAAGCTATAATCTGCTTACCTATGATTATCTGGCGAACGGTGCCGAAGGACTTGAATTTTTGAGTGAAGCCTCAGAAAGAAAAAATATTGACAAGAAAGTAAGAGATGCGTTAATTGATTATATCAACGGTCTCACAAGTGCAGGAAAAACCATAAATACTCAATTAGATGGAAGAATTGTTGTCAACAATTAATCGCCGGGATTTTCTGAAAAGTGGTGGTGCGGCTGCTGCTCTACTGGCATTAAGTGCTTCTCCTTTTTCAGCTTTTGCGAAAGATGAAACGGTGCAGCTTACAATTTTGCATACCAACGACGTACATAGCCGTATCGAACCATTTCCAATGGACGGATCCCGGAATCAGGGTATGGGAGGCGTGGCCAGTCGTAGTGCTTTGATCAATAAAATACGTGCTGAACAAAAAAATGTGCTTTTGCTTGATGCAGGTGATGTTTTTCAGGGAACTCCTTATTTTAATTTGTTCGGTGGAGAACTGGAAATGAAGCTGATGAGCGATATGGGTTATGACGCGGCAACGATGGGAAACCATGATTTTGATAATGGTATAGATGGATTTGTAAAACAATTGCCTCACGCGAATTTTCCATTTCTTGTAAGCAATTATGATTTTCAAAATACAGCGTTAAAGGGCAAAACGCAGCCATACAAAATTTTCAAAAAACAGGGAATCAAAATTGGTATTTTTGGTTTGGGAATTGAACTGGCAGGTTTGGTTGATAAAAAGAATTACGGAGATATTATTTACCAGGATCCAATAGCGAAAGCCAATGCAACGGCTAGTTTGTTGAAAAATGATCTGCATTGCGATCTTGTGATTTGTCTTTCTCATTTGGGATATAAATACAAAGAGGAAAAAGTTTCAGACCAGATTTTGGCTCAGTCAACAAGAAATATTGATCTCGTGATCGGTGGGCATACGCATACTTTCATGAAAGCTCCGGAAGATATCAAAAATCTGGATGGAAAGATTACTACGGTTAATCAGGTTGGTTTTGCCGGAATTAATCTGGGCCGTCTGGATTATTTTTTCCATAAAGGAACCGGCAAACGTATTATGACAGCCAGTGTTTGTCCGGTGTATGAAAATTCACTTGTGTAGTTTGGCCAAATTGTACTAACAAAAGAATAGCCTGGCTGTGTGAGCAACCAGGCTATTCTTTTTTCTACAAAATAAATTCTATTCTACACGACTGAACTGCATGATCGGTGTTACGCTGGTAAAATTAGGTATGTCCGCGATAAGCGTTGGCCCTTCGGCATCAAGGCCTGATTGTAAAGATTGGAGATCACTGAAATGAATTCCACAAATAAGTGCGTATGCTGGTTCTGATCCGGGTGCGGGGCCTGAAACGCCAACTTCAACATCAACTTTTAATAATCCCCACGGACCGAGTAATTCTTTGACCATTGGCGTATGAACATCCAAATAATAAGCCATATTGAAATCGTCTTCGGCAGCACGTGGATATAAAACAGTAACTTTGAACATTGTTTTTTAGGTTGAAGTGATTAAGGATTTTGAACAGGTTATGGAAATTGAATAGTATCTGGATCAACCTCCACAAAACATTATCAATTTAGTCCAAACTTTTGAAAAAGCAGAAGTTATTTATCAGTTAGCTTAAAAATTGAGGCGTCAATGCATTAATCCGCTATCAGATCCTATTTCCACCTCAACTGTCCGTGTGATCATCCTTCTTCCTATCAGAAAAACACAAAGTGCGAGGGAGGATGATCCTGCCATGGCGAGTGTCATGGGAAAAGTTGATGGCACCTCAAACAGGCTTACCACAACCGAAATTGCCGCGCCCATTCCCATCTGGATTGCCCCCATAAGTGCAGATGCGCTTCCGGCATTTTGTGAAAAAGGAGCCAGTGAGAGTGCTGCTGCATTAGGATAAGTCAGACCGATGCAACACAGGAAGAAAAACAAAAGTATAATTGTAAGCGTCAAGTTCAAAAAGCCATGATAGGATGCGAACAGCATGGCAAGACTTATGATAACCATACAAACAAGAGCGATATTGATGACTTGTTCACTTTTGTATTTTCGTAACAATAAGGTATTTATTTGACTTGATCCGATAAAACCAATAGATAAAAAGGCAAAAATCCAGCCATAAACTTTTTCATTTGTATGGAATACCTCCATGAAAACCAGTGGCGATCCAGACACGTAAGCGAATAATCCTGCAAAAGCGATGGCACCAGTAAATGAATAGGTATAAAATTGCGGCTCACGAATTACAGAAATAAAGTTTAAAATGATGGGTTTAGGCTTTAATGATAAACTGGTATCGGGTTTAAAACTATCGGGAAGCCATAAAACCGACGCAATCAAAATAGCTACCCCCATTCCGGTTAAAATTATAAACACAGCCTGCCAGCCAAAAGCTGCCGTTACATATCCGCCAACTGTTGGGGCGATCATAGGGGAGGCACCAACAACGAGAAGAAGTAATGAAAAAACTTTCGCGCTGTCTTTCACAGGAAACAGGTCACGGACCATCGCGACCGAGGCAACAGCGGCGGCACAGCTTCCAATTGCCTGAACAAATCGTGACAAAATCAACATATCAATTGTAGTAGACATCGCACAGCCAACAGAAGCCAGAATGTAGACTGTCAGGCCGATGAACAATGGTTTTTTTCTGCCAAACCGATCCAGCAGGGGACCGTAAAGTAATTGTCCGGCAGAAATTCCGATAAAAAATCCAGATAGTGAAAGTGAAACTTTTGAAGCCGTCGTGTGTAAATCCTTCGCAATGGCAGGGAATCCCGGAAGATACATATCAATTGAAAAGGGGCCTAATGCAGTTAAACTGCCCAAAATAAGAATGAGGTAAAAGTAAGTTTTATTGTTCATTGGTTGTACAAAATTGGATAACGGACTAGTTTTTGATAACAGCGATAGGACAAAGTCGGTTCGGGGAATAATATATTAGAGGTATAAGGTCTGTCTTTCAGGCTTGTAGAATAAATTTTCATAGAAGAACGATAAAACGATTTTCTTGTAGAAGTAAAACTTCCGCTTAACTTTACCCTCATAAATGAACATACACAAAGATGAAAAGTGATATAAGAACTGTTTCCCTGAAATCCTTTACCTGGACCATAACCCTGATATTAATTTTAGCCTCCTTTGTATTTATAACGCTGATTACCAATTCAAAATCCGGCACAATTCAAAATAATATTCGTGTGTTGAGAAATGGTAATGATAACTATCGCAGAATCGACACGTGCATTTCTGTTTTATATGTTGCGGAAAATAATAGCAGGTTATTTTCAGTCACTTCGGATGGAAGATTTTTGAAACGTTATACCCAACAAATGAAAACCGTTTCATCAATTCTGGATGATTTTCAGGAAGAGAAAAAAAAACAAGTTTTTTTTAACAATTTATATCTTCCGCAACTGCTTGAAAACAAGCAGACTAAAAATGAGGAGTTTATTCATTTGAAGAAGATGGTTGATGATCTTTTGTTATTTCGTCCGGAAAACAAACAGGGGGAGCTTAAAGTTACAATTCCGGTTACAAAACCTTATGTTGTCAAAACAACGACAAAAGTTGCCGAATTGGATTCCGTCACCATTGTTCCAAGACAGAAAAATAAGAAATTATGGAAAAGATTGGTAGAGGCTGTTTCAAATAAAAGTGGCGACAGCAGCGAGGTTAAAATTGCGGCTTTGAAAACCACAACGACTTTCGCGGATTCTATCGCATTGCATACAAAAAAGCCTGATGTGATAGATTTTTCAGGAAATGACAATTCTCTGGCAAAAGCAAGGCACGAACTTAACCAGGCTGAGCTGGAATTATTGGTGATCAATAATCGAATTTTTTCTAATCTTCAAGCGGCTTTGAAAGCTTTGAAAATGGAAGAAATCAAGGATGTTGAAAAATTGAGAAATTCAATTTTGGTCCAGACATCAGACAACATAACGGAGCTAGATCACTTGTGGTGGGGAAATGTAGTGATTGTTCTGATTCTGACGCTTATGATTCTCTGGAATATTTCCAGGTTGTACAAAAGCGAAAAGAAAATTATTGAGTACAGTAATCTGGCTATTGAATCAGCCAGGAAAAAAGGCGAATTTTTGTCACATGTATCGCATGAAATTCGTACTCCGTTGAATTCAATCATTGGATTTTCGCGCCAGATTGATCTTAGCAAACACCAGGAAGATTTGCAGATGAAAATCAATGCAATTAGAAATTCGTCCGACGTTTTGCTTATGCTGGTGAACGAAATACTGGATTTTTCAAAATTCGAAAGTGGTAAAATAAAACTTGTAGACCATAAGTTTTATCCGTTTGAGATGCTTGAAAATGTTACAGGCATGTTGTCTGTACTAGCTGGAAATAAAGAAATCCTTTTACATAAGCAATTTGAAATTGACGATAGCTTAATGCTTAGTGGTGATGATTTTCGTCTCAAACAAGTCATTATCAATCTTATTACCAACGCAATAAAATTTACACCGCAGAAAGGAGTAGTACATGTCCGTGCCAGATTTGATAAGATAAATGATCATCGGGGGACGTTGAAAATTTCTGTAACCGATTCAGGGGTCGGAATTGAGGATAAAAATTTGAAATTAATCTTTGAAGATTTCACACAAATTGAATCGGCAGACGAGCGGAACAGGCAGCAGGGAACTGGCCTTGGATTACCCATTTGCAAAAGAATTGTCGATTTGTTTTCAGGAGCCATCAGCGTACAAAGTGAGCCTGGGAAAGGCTCTGTTTTTAAAATTGAAATTCCTCTCGCTATGGCAGTTGAAAAAACAATGGCTACGGAAGATAGCGGTCTGACGGGTATAGGCCAACTTTTGAAAGACAAGAAGGTACTGATGGTTGACGACATCAAAATAAATCTATTGCTGCTGGGAAGGATTATGGATAAAAATGCGATTCGTTATGACCTTGCATCAGATGGGGAAGAAGCTTATCACTTGTTCAATACTTCGGATTATGACCTGATTATTACTGACGTCCAGATGCCAAAAATGGATGGGCTGCAACTAACAAAACTGGTGAGAAATGATCATAATCTCTTAAAATCGGGTATTCCAATTATTGGTTACACAGGAAACGTCGCGGACGATGATCGCTCACATTACCTGCGTATGGGGATGAATGAGCTGTTAGGGAAGCCGTTTACGGAAAGTGATCTTATTGAGGTTCTTGAGAAAGTAATTTCATAATTATTTTTATATTCACGCAACTTGTTCTTTCATCAGAACATCTTCTCATAAGCCGTGAAAAACTATAATTTAATTACTCCTATGTGTAATCGTTTTACTTTGATCATTTTTCTGTTTTTTTTAATACTCCATCAGGTCAATGCTCAAACCGGAACAGGTGTAAAGGGTATAATCAAAACCCAAAAAGGGGAACCTTTACCTTTTGCCGCTATTGTTGTTAAAGGCACAGAAATTAGCACCATTTCCAATGAGGAAGGAAAGTATCAGCTGGATTTGAAACCAGGATATTATGAGGTTATCTTCCAATATCTGGGTTTCAAAACGGGTCAGAAATCTTTTACGATTGAAAATAAAATGGAAACATTTGACCTGACGATGGAGGAGCAGGCCTATAATCTGGGCGAAGTCAGGATTGGAAATAAGGGCGAAGACCCTGCGTATACGATCATGCGGAGAGCAATTGCGAAAAGCCGTTATCATTTTTTGCAGGTTGAAAGTTATACTGCAAAAGCCTATTCCAAGTCCTCTTTTGTCATTACGGATCTTCCGCTTGAATTTCTTTATAAAAAAGAATTGAAGGAAATTGAAAAAGAAACAAACTTCAAAAAGGGCGTTCCTATTTTGAATGAAAGTGTTTCGGAAGTAACATTTCGCCAGCCTAATTCTTACAAACAGCGTGTTATTGCCGCGAGAAATAGTCAGGATAATAATTTTGCCAGCGCTAATCAGTATTTTCTTACAAGCTTTTATCAACCCGAGGTTGTGAAAGCTGTTTCGCCTTTATCGCCGCGTGCTTTTGCTTATTACAAGTTTGAATATGAAGGGAGTTTTCGGGAAAACGGTGTTGAGATTAATAAAATAAAAGTCACGCCGCGTTCCTATGGTGAAGGTGTTTACAAGGGGACAATTTACATTACTGAAAATCTGTGGAGTATTTACAGTCTCAATCTGCAAACGGTCAATACAGGTTTTAATATCGAAATAAAACAGGTTTATAGTCCGGTTCAGGGCGTTTGGATGCCTACAAATCAACAGTTTCATATCAATGGCGGGATTTATGGAATTAAGGGAAAAGGCGATCTGGTTATTTCTCAGACATTTTCGAAATTAAAAGTGAACCCCGCTTTTCAGGCTGATATTGTTGTGGTTGATGGAAAAAAGGAAAAGGATGAAGCGAAGAAAGTTGGACTTTCTAACCGTGAAATTAAAAGCCAGAAACTGGAAGAAGTGGTCAGCAAACAGAAAGAATTTTCAGCTAAGAATTTGAAAAAGCTGATGAAGGAATATGAAAAGCAGGATCTGAAAAAGAAAGAAGAAAAGGGTGAGGATATTGATATGAATTTTAGCCGGAACGATTCAACGTCAGTCGATTCTTTGGCGAACAGGAGAACGATGGCGTTCTGGGATTCAATCCGGTCGGTTCCTTTGACAGTTGCGGAAGTGAAAAGTTATACCCGACTGGATAGTCTGGTGATTATTAAGGAAGGAACCCAGGAGCAGCGAGACAGCCTGAAAGTCTCGAAAGCAGACACTACCAGGAAAAAAGGTGGTGGAGGTTTTGGTAGTTCAATTGGTGATATTTTCACTGGTCATACTTTTCGTTTGGGTAAAAAAAGTCCTTGGCGGCTGGAATATGTCAGCCCGCTTTATGGCTTGCAGGTAAATACTACTGAAGGCTGGGTACTCAACGGTGGCGGATTGAAATTGAGATACCATAAAGGTGCTCAACCCAAAAAGAATTCCGATGAAATTCATATATCGAATAATGGAGTTAAAAGAGTAACAGTTCGTGACGAGGGAACCTGGACATTTAGCGGACTAACGCGGTATTCTTTTGCAAGGGAAAAATTATTTGCGACCGGCGGTGTGGATTATGCCTGGAAAAGAAATCTGATCAATATTTCAGGTGGGAAAACGGTATCACAATTTAATCCGGAAAACCCGATGCATCCAATCCTGAATAGCTTAACGACGCTGTTTCTGGAAAGGAACTTTATCAAAATTTATGAAAAGAATTTCATTCGCCTTGATTTTAAAACAAATCAGAGAAACGAACATTTTGAATTAAAAGCGAATGTGGAATATGCGGATCGTCAGCCGCTTTCAAACCTTGGAAATACAAATCCATACCGCTGGATTGACTGGAATAAACGTTCTTTTACATCAAATGATCCCTCTAATTCGGAATTGGCAAATCAGTCTGAGACATCCAATGTTAACATGCAGCCACATCAGGCTTTGACTCTTGGCTTATCGGCCTATTATAAACCCTGGCAGAAATACAAAATCATAAAAGGAAAGACAACCTTTTATGACGATGATTCTCCAAAACTTTCTGTCAATTACCGGAAAGGAATTAAAAGTGTATTTGGCAGCGACGTTGATTTCGATTTCTTACAAATTGGAATCTCTCATGGATTTGACTTAGGTATTCGCAGCAAATTGAGTTATAAAGTGGCAGCGGGTACTTTTATAAATAGAGATTCCGTAGCCTTTCCTGACTTCCAGCACTTTGCCGGAAACCAGTTTTTCTTCCAATATGGCGATCCTGTTGGTACATTCCGGATGCTTGATTATTACAGATATAGTACATCCAAACGTTTTGTGGAAGCACATGCGCTGGCAGAATTACGCAAGTTTTTGTTAACGCAAATAACCTGGTTCCGTGTGTTGGGAATCAAAGAAAATTTCTTCGCACATTACCTGGCCACGCCTGATTCAAACAATTACGGAGAATTGGGTTACGCTTTGGATGTCGGTATTCGCTTCCCGTTCCGCGTAGAAGTGGCCAATAGTTTTGAAGGGTTTAAGTATAAACACACGGTTTTCCGGATCGGGACGACGATGAATTTTTCTTTAGGGAAGAAGTAGGGTGGAGAAAGTAATAATCGTTTTGGGAATGGATTCCCGAAAAGTGTCAACTTTTTAGGAATTTATTCCCAAAAAGTTGACTTTTCATTTACATTTTCTGAATAAACATGGTTTTTAAAACCATAACCGTTCTTTCCACTTTGCCTTCAATTTCTTCTGCATCGTCGGTCAGACGAATATTTTTTACCACGGTTCCTCTTTTCAACGTTGTCGACGAACCCTTAACTTTTAAATCCTTAATCAGTTTTACAGAATCGCCATCTGCAAGCAGTGTTCCGTTACCATCTTTAACTTCCATGACTTGTTTTTTACTATTCGAATATTGTTTAACAGGGCCAAAGGTAGACAAAAGGACTAATATTGATTGGTTCAGCTAATTGGCGTGTGGAAAAACTGACGAAGATCATAATTCCAAAAGAAAAGCTGCTTCCATAGACGGAAACAGCTTTCTTGATTTATAACCTAAAAGACTTACTAAGCGTCCAAAGCCTCACGAAGTTCTTTCGCAGCAGCGGCCGGATCAGCTGCGCCATAAATAGCAGCACCTGCAACGGCCACTTTCACACCCGAAGCTTTCACCGCGGCGATGTTGCTCAACTTAACACCACCCGCGATTGAAACCGGTACACCAGCACGGGAAGCTTCGTCGATCAAAACCTGGATTGAATATCCTGGCTGTGCTTGTTCGTCCAAACCTGCGTGTAGTTCTACAAATTCTACACCCAAAGCGATCACTTCCTGAGCACGTTTTACACGATCCAAAACACCGATTGTATCTACTACAACACCTTTTCCATGTTTTTTGGCAGATTTAACGGCACCGATAATCGTTGCGTCACCTGTTGCTCCAAGGATTGTGATCAAGTCCGCACCTGCACCGAAAGCCATATCAGCTTCCAGTTCACCTGCGTCTGCTGTTTTGAAATCAGCAAAAACCAGTTTGTCCGGAAATGCTTTTTTCATCGCTGTAATCACAGCCAAACCTTCACTTTTGATCAAAGGCGTACCCAATTCAATAATATCGATATAAGGAGCAACTTTTGTTGCCAAGGCGATTGCGTCTTCTGTTGTCAATAAATCTATTGCGACTTGTAACTTAACCATGGTTGTATTGTTTATTTAATTATAAATTATTGGTATTCAATTGTTAATGTAATACTATTCAAGATTGGCGTGACGCTTCCAAAGTTCTTCTGCTGGTGTTCCGTCCAGTTTCCATAAAGTTTGTATGAGCGCATCAGCTAGAAGTAATACGGATTGTTCAAATAAACTTCCGGCATATTGTTTGGAAATATTACCACCGTGATCTTCCTTTTGAGCTGCCGGAAGAATAGAAACATGACTGGATAATTTTGCCAAAGGGGAATCCAGAGTTGTAGAAATTGTGATCACTTTTGCATTCGCAGAAACAGCTTTTTCGGCTGCTTTAACAATACTGCTGGTAGTTCCGGAACCAGAACCGGCGATTAATAAATCATTTGTTCCGATCGATGGCGTTACAGTTTCACCAACTACAAAAACCGTAAATCCTAAATGCATCAAACGCATAGCAGTTGCTTTCAAAGCTAATCCCGTTCTTCCCGCACCTACGATAAAAATCCTTTCAGCATTTTGAATAAAGGGAATCATATCGGCAACCTGATCAAAATCAATCTGACTTGCCAGCCTCTTATTTTCTTCCAGAATCATCATCATATTCGTCTGAATATCAGATGCCAAATCAATATTTATTGCAGAATTCGTCATCTCACTTACCCTTTATTGAAATCCTGAAAAATCCCGATCATCAGGAAAATCCTGTAAATCGAGATCACAAAGGTACCGGGACGCGTCTTCGAACACGTTACACAATCAGCGCGATATGTTGGACTATTTGCTAATGAATATTTAATCGATTGCATAATTTGCTAATTTTGGTGTCTAATTCGGAATATGACATGAACAGTGATATTTCGAAGACTTTTTAAAAGTGGAAAGAAATGGAAGAAACCAAACTTAGCGTTGAGTTAAATAAAACGTTGATTTATATAAGGAGTCTGGATAATTGTCCACCAAGTTATCTTAACGATCCAAGCAGAAAGGAATTCTTTGAGATTGTCTGGCTGAAAAATGAAAATGCGCTTCACACTGTGAAAGGCGACGAATTATTGAAGGGCGACTGGATATATTTAATTCCTCCTTACCGCGTACATCAGCTTAACAAAGCAGGGAAAAACGGTATTTTATTATCTTTTAAAAGAGATATTCTGGATGATGATGTGAAGGAATTTTTGCTGGATGTTTTCAAGATTTTTAACATTCAGGGAGAGTTTTCCTGCTTGCAGATCAATGACGAAACGGCTGAGCAATTAGGGAAAGTATATCAATTACTGGAAGAAGAATATCAGCGGGAAAATAATAGTCTTGTGATTATTAAAGCATTACTGAAAGTATTTTTGCTGCAACTGGTTCGTATCAAAGAGCACAACTTCACTGTGCAGGACATTAATCAAAAGCGGGTTTATGAGTTTATGGTTTTGCTGGAAATGAATTATCAGCAGGTTAGAAACACAGATTTTTATGCAGGTAAACTGGGAATAAGTTCGAAACGTTTGAATCAGATTTTGAAAGAAAAACTGGATAAAACGGGTATGCAATTAATTCATGACCGGATTATTCTGGAAGCAAAACGTCAGATTATCCATAGTGAAAATACGATTAAAGAGATTTCGTACGATTTGGGATTCACTGACCGACCTTATTTTAGTCGGTTTTTTAAACAACATACCGGATTATCGCCGGAGCAATTTCAGAATGAAGCGAAGGCGCATATCGTTACCAAATTCAATACGTTATTCTGAGTGGCTAACATCACCTCTCAGAATAATTTTATCAGGCGTTGGATAGTCAAGTAATTTGGTGAAATCAACTTTCCAGAAATCAAGATCGAGTAAGTGATTTTTATCGTCTTTGGTCAAAGTGATAACAACCGGAGTTTCATCGGAATCAACATATTCAACCTGAATAAGATCTCCTGCATAAGCGGAAACGTCACCACCCAGACTGATACTTCCCATCTTTCCGTCTTCATATTCGTCAACATACTCATCGACAGGATATTCTTCCGGGTTTAGATTTAACTGTGCCAAAAGAAATGCGATCAAATCTTTTTCGTTTTGCCGGATAGGTCTTTTCTCTTTCATTGTTATTAAATCTTAAAATCTGACAGTCCATAGCCGACTGCCCGGTCAGGCTAACTTTTTATCTTTGTTTCTCCACTGTTCTGCCTTTTTACCGACAAACCAGAAAGAGACCGCAAGTATTGCAAAGAAAATTCCTTTGTTGGTCCTATCCCAGAAATATTCGAAGTATCGGGTGTAAATATTTAATAGAAAAAATATAAGGCAGGAATCTCTCAAAACGTCGTTTTTTACCTGAAATGCATATGCAGTAAGTGCTCCCAAAACAATGGTATAGCCCACAGCCCAATACCAAAGTGTTCCCTGGCGAATAACCGTCCAGCGGCTCAGATCATCATAATTTCCAAAAATAGAAAGTGTCCAGGCGGCTAGCAGAAAAAGGAATAAGCCAATGGAATAGGTGACAGGAGTAAAGGATTTAAGCAAATTTATTTTATCGACACCCCACGAAAGTGACCAGATGACAAGCCCGAAAATGGTCATGTTTAGAGGATAATTCATTCCGGCAAAACGCCAGTTGCCACCGGTCCAAAAGTATGTTTGTGCTCCCCACCAGCCCGCGAGCGTCAAAAGCATAACCGTCCATAAAAGTTGAGAATTCAGATATGCTGCGCTTATAAAATAGGCAACGGCCGCAATCAGTAAAGGTCGGGCATAATTGCCATCAAAATAAGCAAAACTACGTGTCCAGTACGCAATGGCGATGGCGACGCTCAAAATAATCGTGATCGTATACGTTTCATTGCTTGCCTTGGCTGTTGGGTATTTAAGTTTTCTTCTTTTCGCTAAAATAATGAAAGCGACGGCCAGTAATGAAAATCCTATGCCAACAATCGTTTCAGAAAAACCCCACTTATTACGTAATAATTCTATCCATTTTTCATCAATAACCAGCGCGCCAAAAGCTAGTAAACCACAGGAAACCGCTGATATGAAGGCATACCAGGTTATGGTGTCCACATTGGAATTACGAAGCTCATAGCTGTTGCGCAAATCCTCAGCAAGTTCCGGCGATATCTTTTTTGTTTCCTGCCAAAAGTTGATTGCATTGTTGATAACCGCTGCTTCTTTCTTTTCTAATTCCATTTAGTTGATGATGAGGTTTACTTCAAAGGATATTGTTTTGTACCCGATAGTATTTTCAAATATACCTGTTTTAATTTTTTATTATGAATATCGTGCCGGTTTTGGAAAGTTGATTTTTGGGTTTTTAGTTAGAGTGGTTACAAAAGAAAAAGAGAAGTCAAGTTTTCGAAACTTGACTTCTCTAATGCCTATCAAAATATTTCAATTATCTATTTCAACCCCGACAAAAACTCAACAACGTCCCGGATTTCTCTTTTGGACATGATTGAACCCATCGGAGGCATACTTGATGGAACGTTATCACGTTTTGCAATTCTGGCAACCGGGATTTTTAAAGGTTCAGCTTCGGAAGTTTTTAGGACCAGTTCATGGGCGTTTTCTTCCATCAGAATTCCCGCTGCTGTTTGTCCGTCCTTTAATGTTAACACCACCATACCAAAACCCGGAGATAATCTTGCACTTGGCTCGACTAGCGCTTGCAGGATTTGTTCTCTACTCAATGTTGAGCCAATTTTGGAAAGTGATGGTCCAACTGCTCCGCCCTGGCCGCCAATTGAATGACATCTTGCACATTCTGCTTGTGAACTCGTCATAAAATATCTGCGTCCAAGCATTGCATTTCCTCCATAAAGTGATTCCTGATAGTCAGCAACCGTAGTTCCGGTAGAACGCATAGGAGCCATTTTAGCAATTAATGAACTTGATTTTGTAGAATCGATCGCTTCACCAAGATCAAGAGCCAATGTATTTGGAAGGTCTTTTGAAGCCATTTTGCTAATCAAACCGTCAAAAATTGTTTCTGTTTTTGCAACCGGTAATCCACCCAAAACGCGTAACATTTGCTGTTGTTCTTTGATACTTCCTTTTTCAAAAATCGTTTTGGAAATATCAGAAAGTGTTTCCTTTGACATCGAAACGCTGCTCACCAAAGCCAAGGCCGAGGTACGAACATCAGCATCCGGATCAGTCATCCCCTTTTTCATTACCGTTTCCATTTCTGAATATTTCAGGTCATGCAAAGCAGTAAGCATAGCTGCTCTCACTTTTGGATTTTTGCTGTCATCAAGGATTTTAGCCAGCGCCGCATTGTTTTCAGAAATTTTAAGCTCGCTTACCAATTGAGACGTTGCAATTAAAATAGCCGCATCGTCTTCTTGCAGCAAGCTACTGATCTGAGGTTTTATTTTCGTTTTGACAATTTCTGGATTCCTGGTAATGACGCCACGGTAACGACCGTCAACGCGATCCAGGACAGAAGGATTAGCCCAAGTTCCCAAAGTTGCCAATGCTTCTGCTCTCAACTCGTTACTCACATCTTTTCTTTTCGCAAAAGCGATCAGGTTATCCAATTGCTCATCACCGCCAACGCGCAAGGACGCATTGATCGCACGACGCAACAAAGGCTCAGAAGTAAATCTTTTCTCTTTCAAAATAGCCGCCAAGGCAGGTAAGGCTGGCATAATAGATAGATCGTCATTGATTGCACGAGCTGCTTCCGTTACGATATATTCATCTTTATCCTGTAAAAACAAACTTACTTTTTCGTTGCTCAAACGGCGTAATACCAAAACCGCAGCAGTACGAAGTGATTTATCAGGATTGTTGGCAAGTGCAACAATTGGCTCCACTTCGCCGATACGGGAAAGTGCCAGAACTGCCGCATGTCTCAAATAAAGATCCTCATCTTTATTCGTTTTGATCATATCAAGCAAAGCGGTAACGGCTTGTTTTTCTTTGATACGACCCAATGCCTGTGCACCAAAAAATTTGACACGGGGATTTTTGTCGGTTAATAAAGGAATTAATAACGGACCCGCTTCCGCAATTTTAGCATCACCCAGAACCTTTGCGGCTTGTGCAATAATTTCTGAATCAGAGTCTTTCAACAACGTAAACAAGGTATTGGCGTAAGCTTTATCCTGTCTTGCTAATTGTCCGATGCCCCAGATTCCATGAATTCGAGCCAATTGATTTCCGGTTGCTGTAATCGCTTTATTTAATTCAACCGCACCTTTTGTACCACGCGAAGCCAGTTCAAATTGCGCTTTCAAACGAATACGCATATCCTGATTTGATAACAAAGTATACAACATCGACTCAGGCTGTTTGGTGTAATCCAGCTGCATCAAACGTTTCGTTTCAAGTCTTAATGCTTTCAGATCATTTTTGCTGTCTGTAACATCAAGTCTCCAAACGCGACCGTAATTTTTAGTATCCCAGCCGTTAATCCAGTCGGCTACGTATAGTGCGCCATCCGGACCGAAACGAATACCGGTTGGCAGGATTCCGTTCAAAATATTTTTTTCTCCATCCAATACGAAAGAGGCACCTTTTGGTTTTAAACCAAATGACCAGATTGGCGAGCGTGCGGGGTTTCCTACAAATTCAACCAGGAAAAATTTGTTTTTCCATTCCGATCCCAAAGCCGTTCCCGGATTGTACTGCATACCCGTTGGGCCATTGTGGAAATTCTGGATAGGCGGGATGATGTATGCTGCCTGGCCTTCCCAATGTGGCACATATAATTTTTCATCCATCCATACTTTATAGCTGTTGTTTTTTGGATCAGTATACTTTCCATACTGCCAGTTCGAACGCCAGCCAGCATCGGAACCTTCAACTACGTGAACCAAACGCTCGCTTTCGCCAGGATGGTCGCCGTCGTTATCAGAACTTATAAGGTTGCCATATTCGTCAAAAACGAATTCGTGTGTATTTCTCAAACCACCAGCAAAAACCTCAAAATCTGTTCCGTCCGGATTTGATCTTGCGATAATTCCTTCGTTAGGACGTTTGAAATTTTCACCTTCTTTGGTCGTAATGTTTGCACCGATATCACCAATGTTCCAGTAGATTTTCCCATCGGGTCCTTCAATCGGATTTGACATTCCGTGGCCGCCAAAACCGATATGCACACCATAACCGTGGCTGATCGATGTTTTCTGGTCAAGAATTCCATCGCCGTTCGTATCTTTCAATCTCCATACATCGGGGGCGATCGCTATGAAAGTATCCTGTGCGCGAACAAGTAAACCACCCGCAACATCGGAAACTTCATCAAAGAAATCACTTAAAATACGCATCGAAACATCAGCAATACCGTCGTTGTCCGTATCTTCCAAACGCCATACTTCGTCTTTTTCAACGGTAAGATCTTTCCAGTCGTGAGAACCGTCACCGTTCAGATCTTTCAGCCATTCGTTTTCCTTGCTTTTTGACGGATCAAAAGTGCTGCGTAAAAATGCCCTGCGATCTTCAACGGATTGCAGCGCGATGGAAGATGTCATCCAGTTACGGTGTCCGCGGATATCAAATTCCGAGTTTTTTTGTCTGTTTGTTCTGTTCAGATAAACCCTTCCTTTATCATCAATAGATATGGCTACCGGATCCGGAGCCAGGGAATCCGAGGCCCAAAGATCAAGTTTTAATCCGTCGGCCAGTTTAATTACTGTGTTGTCACGAATCTCCTTAGCTCTGGCTTTTCCCGTAGCTGCGTCCTCTTTGATAACCATCGGTTTGCTGGAAATCTTGGTGGTCGATGGAGCCATTTTCATACAGGAAACAACCACAATTGCAGTGAAGGCAAGAATCGGAATTGGTTTTAGTAAAAAGTTTTTAGGGGTCATCAGGTTGAATTACTTTTTGGTATGGATTTTAAAAGTAAGAAAAGCGAATTTTTTACCCATGGAAATTCATATTAAACGCAGAGTTAGCGGAGTTTTCGCAGAGTACTGTGAGTTTTTTTTACGAATAAAGTAAAGCTCCCTGAACTCAGCGCATAACTCCCTAAACTCTGCGTTTAAAAATTGACTATTTTTGCAGAAATTAAATCCTCAGCACATTGGCCTGGTATCATACATATTTTGAAGGTTTGCCACAGAAGGCATGGAAGTTAAATCAGGACGAAGAATATACTGAATTTGAAGTTGATTTTTTACGTGATACCCTTGATTTAAAAGAAGGAAATAAAGTTTTGGATGTGATGGCAGGTTACGGTCGCCATGCTTTGCCGCTTGCAGATCAGGGAATGGAGCTTACCTGTGTGGATTTGTCAAAAGAATATTGTGAAGAATTGGGAAAGATCGCCGCTCAGGAAAATCTTTCTGTGGAAGTGATTTGTGAAGATGTTCTGGCAGTTTCTTTTGAAGCCGGATCCTTTGATGCTGCCTATTGTTTTGGAAATAGTTTCAGCTTTTTTCCTCGTGAGGACATGCAGAAATTCCTGCAAAAGATTTCTGATCTGTTAATTCCGGGTGGGCAGTTTGCTATTCATACTGAAAATCTTGCTGAGAGTATTTTTCCAAATTATCAGATTAGAAACTGGATGCCTGTTGAGGGATATATCGTATATCTTTCTCAGAATGAGTATTTTACCGAGGAAGGTTATATTGAATCGGAGCAGACTTTTATTTCAGGTACAGAGAAGGTGACGCATACTGTTCGTCAGCATATTTATACCCTTGCCGAACTCAAATTTATGTTTGAATCTGCCGGTCTTAAAGTTGTTGGCGCTTTTGGAAATCTGGAAGCTGATCCTTTTATGTTAGGAGACGAACAATTATATCTTGTTGCCAGAAAATTGTAATGCTTAATGCGGGAGTCTGGAACGTAACAATCCATAAGTCCAGGTTCCTGCAATTGCACTAAGCAAGGTTATTATTACAACCAGAAAACCGCTTCCAATCTGTGCAAATAACGGCCCCGGACAAGCGCCTGTAATGGCCCAGCCTAAGCCGAACAAAAACCCTCCATAAATCTGTCCTTTATTAAATTGCTTTGGTGGTACGCTAACGGTTTCTCCGCTGATCGTTTTGATATTAAATCGTTTAATGATTTGCATCGAAATCAATCCAATAATAACAGCCAAGCCAATCACGCCATACATATGAAAGGAATCTAAGCGGAACATTTCCTGAATCCTGAACCAGGATACGATTTCAGCTTTTACAAAAACGATTCCGAAAAATACGCCAACGATCAGGTATTTCAAATTACCAATAAAATTCTCCGTTTTCGACTGCTGATTAGTACCGTCAAAAGTGTCAATGTCTTTATCTAAAAGATCAATTTCGGCGGTAGAATTACTTTTAATTGTTGCCATATTGTAATGAATTAATATTTGTTTGCAAATAGTTTAGCTGACTAAATTCAATAACCAGGGCAATAATATCCAGGTAGAAAAGAAACCGCCGACCATGAAAAATATCGTAGCCACTAACGATGGCCATTGCAAATTGGAAAGCCCCATGATAGCATGACCCGACGTGCAGCCACCGGCATAACGTGTACCAAAACCGACCAAAAATCCTCCCAAAACGAAAAATATCAGGCCTTTCAGAGACAGAATGTTTTCTGCCGAGAATATATCTGTGGGCATTAATCCCGAAAAGTCAGTAATTCCCAATTGGCTTAAACTGGCTTTTGTAGATTCAGCCACGATCAAAGAATCCGGATTTGTCAGCAGATAAGTAGCAACAAAACCACCCAGCGTTATTCCTGCAACGAAAAATAAATTCCAGGTTTCTTTTTTCCAGTCATATTTAAAAAAAGAAATGTTCGCCGGAATAACGGCGGCACAGATATGGCGTAAAGATGAAGAAATTCCAAAGGATTTATTGCCAAGCAAAAGCAAAATGGGTACTGTAAAACCAATAAGCGGGCCTGCAATATACCACGGCCATGGTTTGCTGATGAGTTCGAAGATTTCCATAGATTAATGTTGATATTATTGCATTCCCTTAAGTTAGAGATTTATCAGATTATTTGTTCCGAAACCTGAATATTAACAGGAGGCTCCTAAGGAGCCACGGTATTTGTTCGTCATCTTTGGAGCTATAAACAGGAAGCCCTTATCGGGCTCATTACTAACACATTCTATTAATTCAGCCCGGTAAGGGCTTCCTGTTTATAGAAATTATGGTTGAATAAGATGGCCCGGCTCCTTAGGAGCCTCCTGTTCTGGCTACGAATTAGTTGAGATTCAATAATGTCAAAACTAATTCACAATCACTTCCGTCTTCTGAATAGCACCATAACCACCTTCAATATTAACAACATCATCAAAACCTCTCGATTTTAAAATAGACGCAGCGATCATGGAGCGGTAACCACCTGCACAATGCACATAAAGCGTTTCATTTTTTGATAAGGCAGTCATACTTTCGTTAATGGTATCCAAAGGAATATTTTCGGCACCATCCACATGCCCGGCTTCAAATTCATCCGGTTTTCTGACATCAATAACTTTGATTTCGCCTTCGTTATACCGTTCAGCAAATTCCTGCGCTGGCAGAGAAGTCACCATATCAATTTCTTTTCCTGATTTTTTCCAGACATCAAATCCGCCATTCAGATAGCCAATGGCATAATCATATCCAACTCTGGCCAGACGAGTCACCACTTCCTCTTCGCGTCCGGGATCTGTCACCAGCAAAATATTTTGTTTCAAATCCGGGATAAGCGCGCCAACCCATGGAGCAAAACCGCCGTCAATACCGATGTTGATTGAATTTGGAATAAAACCTTTGGCAAAATCATCTGCCTTTCGGGTATCTAAAATTAAAGCACTGGTTTGGTTTGCCTTGGTTTCAAAAGCATCCGGAGATAAAGCGTGATCACCGCGCTCCAACACATCATCGATACTTTCATAACCATCACGATTCATTTTCACATTTTCAGGAAAATATTGCGGCGGCTCGGTCAACCCGGTTGTCACTTCTTTAATAAATTCCTCTTTCGTCATATCCGCACGAAGCGCATAATTGAATTTTTTCTGATTGCCCAAAGAATCGCTCGTTTCTTTGCTCATACTTTTTCCACAAGCTGAGCCTGCACCATGCGCCGGATAGACGGTCAGGTCATCAGGCAACGTCATGATTTTTGTGCGCAAACTATCAAACAGAATTCCGGCCAGATCATCCTGGGTAATTTCTCCGTTTTGCGCAAGATCAGGGCGTCCAACATCACCGATGAAAAGGGTATCACCACTGAAAAGCGCAATTTCTTTTCCATTTTGATCCGATAATAAATAACAGGCAGATTCCATGGTATGACCTGGCGTGTGAAGCACTTTTATTGAAATATCACCCAGTTTAAAAACTTCACCATCCGTAGCAATATGCGCTTTGAAACCGGTTTTTGCTTTTGGTCCATAGACAATTTCTGCTCCCGTTTTTTCAGCCAGATCAATATGTCCAGAAACAAAATCAGCATGGAAATGCGTTTCAAAAACGTATTTGATCTTCAAATTCGACTTCGCAGCTTTTTCAATGTATGGCGCTACCTCACGCAAAGGATCAATCACAGCGGCTTCACCATTGGAAGAGATAAAATAGGCTCCCTGTGCCAGACAGCCGGTATATATTTGTTCGATCTTCATCATAATCATTTATTTTTTGCAGAAACACTGAATGATTTCTGTCGGTTTGTATGAACCAATACTCAAAATTCGAATAAAAGTTGATAGTAGTTGGTGATATTAGTCACATTGAATTTAATTTTTTTCGGAAGCTTACCAGATCAAAATGCTAACTCTCTCAGGATAATATAAATTCCTATACAAAGCACAAACCAGCCAAAGGTGTTTTTTAACGCTCCGGCTGAAAATTTGGTTGAAAAGTAGTTTCCCGCAAAAAAACCTGAAACCGATAATGCTGTGATTTTTAACAGCAGATGCCAGTCCGGATTAGCCGCAGGCAATCCTGCGAAGAAACCGATCATCGATTGAACACCAATGATGAGCAGGGAAGTACCTATGGCTTTTTTCATGGGTACTTTATTGAGTATGGTCAGCAAAGGAATAATCAAAAAACCGCCTCCCGCACCGGAAATTCCCGAGATTGTGCCAACGGAAATTGCCTCACCGAAAATTAAACCCAAATTTCTCTTTGGCTCAATTTTTAAGTTTTTCTCGACTTTTTCCTTTCTCGTGATCATAAATAAAGAAGCGGCGATCATCACCGTTGCAAAAAACAACATAATCATCAACCTTCTTAATATGATGACTGAATCAAACAGAATGATTTCTTCGGGAATGGCCGGCAAAATCACTTTTCTGGCAAATATTACTGCCAAAGCCGAAGGGATACCAAAAAGCAAAGCCATCCTGAAATCAATCGATCTTTCCCTGTAAAGAGGAATGACGCCTATCAGGCTTGTAATGCCAACGATAAACAGGGAATATTCAGTCGCGCTGAGCGGACTGACAGAAAATAGATAAACCAATATAGGTACGGTTAAAATGGATCCGCCTCCTCCGATTAATCCTAATGATAAGCCTGCTAAAACAGATGCCAGATAGCCAATAATCTCCATTTTTATTACAATGATTTTGACAAATTTCGGCAGAGAAAAAAGGTAAGTCTGTGACAATTGTCACCCTGGCTTATAAATTTAGCCATTCAATGTAATTTCTGTTGAGGATTACTTTTTTGTCGATTTCCATTTTCTTCAACAACCGGGAAATCACTTCGCGTGAAGAATTTAAATCCTGGGCAATTTCCTGATGGGTGATACTTAATTGGTTATTCCCTTTTTGTTTGACCTGATTTTCAAGATAAAATTCAAGACGTTGGTCCATGCCTTTGAATATCACGTGGTCGAGCATGAGCAGAAGTTCGTCAAACCGGTCGCGGTAATTTTCAAGAACGAAGTAATACCAGCTTTTATAATTTTTCATCAGTTCGTCAATGACAGGAACAGGTATCAAAATTGCTACAGTGTCTTCCACTGCTTTTCCTAAAACCTGGCTTGTTTCCTGTTTTGCCGCGCAAATGATGGATAAAGCACAAGCCTGTCCGGGATTTAAATGATAGATGAAAACTTCTTCGCCGTCGTCACCTTCGCGGTAAAGTTTGATAAGACCTGCTGCTATCAGTACGGTATGTTTGAAATATTGTCCCTGGCGCATAATCAATTCTCCGGCTTGAAAATTTTTCAAAATGGCAACTTCTTCAATTTTATCTTTTAAACCCGCTTCGAAAAAAGGAAAATGCGTTTCAATATATTGACGAATTTTTGAAGAGTCAGTGGACATAAATATTATTGTTAAATACTTTGGCAGTCGGCAATCAGCTTTCAGATGGTTTGCGCAGAAACTCAATGACCAAAATCAGCTATGTAGTCAACTGAATGATTCGGGATCTGGTTCAGGTTAATCATCTGAAAGCCGATAGCTACACCTTTACTGTTTTCCATTTTCCCAGTCTAAACCTCCATATTCCCAGCAATGCCAGAATTGACTCTGCTACGGGTACTGAAATAAAAACACCAATGGGGCCAAGTGCAAAGAAAATTGCCAATACATAAGCCAATGGAATTTCGAGAAGCCAGAAACAGATCAGGTTTAAAACGGTTGGCGTTTTGGTATCTCCTGCACCATTCAGCGACTGAATGATTACCATACTGTATGCATAAAAACCATAACCAAGACACAAAACCCGTAAAGCTAATTTTCCGGTGTGGATCACTTCAACATTCGGACTGAACCAGCCGATGATGCTTTCAGCTCCTACAAACATTAAAATGGAAAGTCCGAGCAGGAAAAATAAATTGTAAGAAGCACATTTCCATACTGAGATTTCTGCGCGTTCCGGTTTTCCGGCACCCAGGTTTTGTCCAACCAAAGTTGCCGCAGCATTTGCCAAACCCCATGCAGGAAGGAGTGTAAACATGATCACACGAATTGCAATGGTATAACCCGCTACAACATCGCTGCCAAATTCTGCCAAAATTCTGGTGAGGAAAATCCAGCTTGCGGAGGATACTAAAAACTGTCCGGTTCCGCCAGCGGCAACTTTTACCATACTTACGATCGTTTCTTTGTGCGGTTTCAAATCCGCCCAGACAAATGCCAGAGCTTTATTAACACGGGTTAATGAATATAGTTGATAACCCACACCAATCGAACGGCCCAAAGCCGTAGCAATTGCCGCGCCTGTTACACCGAAAGCCGGAATAAATCCAAAGCCAAAAATCAACGTCGGGCCCAGGATCATATTTAAGACATTTGCGATGATCAATGAGCGCATCGCTGTCGCAGCCGCACCGGCACCACGTAATGCACCACTTAATGAGTATAATAAAATTACTACCGGAGCACTGAGAAACTGGATTTGGGCGAAAATCGTCCCGGTTTCTATCACTTTCGGATCCGCACCCATAATGCTTAATACATCACCGGCAAACAGAAAACCTGCAAGGGCGATGGGCAAGGAAATGGCAAGTGAAATTAAGATAACCTGTCCGATGGCAACACGCGCCTGCGTCGTGTTCCCTTCGCCTATACGTCGTGCGATGGTGGCGGTTGCGGCGGTACTTAATCCAATCGCCACAGAGTAAACCAGTGTGATAACCGATTCGGTAAGTCCGACTGTCGCAACTGCTTCAATACTTACTTTGGAGACAAAAAATATATCGACAACAGCAAAAAGGGATTCCATGACCATTTCCATGATCATAGGGACAGAAAGAAGGAAAATCGCCCGGTTGATGCTGCCATCAGTAAAACTTTCTTCGGAGCCGCTCAGGGCCTGACGAAGCAGTTGTAGCCACTTTTTCATTTGAGAAGAGAAATTCAGATTAATAATAAGATACCTGCGTTTCAGAAACGCAGCTGAACAATCCTGTGAGAAGGACCAAAAAATACAGTTTGGTTACAATGAACCGAAGACGACGACCAACATAGGCTTAGAGCTATTTTGACAAAGATACAAAACTGTTTTTTGAATATTCAAATAAAAAACTGGAATACTATTGGTGGAAGTCGTAACTTCATGCCGTTTGAACCTGAACTTTTGAAGTTTATAATCCGTTCTCAATTTACCCTTTCTGTTAAAAAAGGGATGCTTTTGCCACTGGGTCAACTCAGGAATGTGTAAAAGCCTGAACAAAAAAATGATCCTGAATGATTGATAAAAGTAAATTATTTTCTACTGCCGTTGCGCAGGAAACAGCAGTGCTGGTAGCTGTAAGTACACAAAAACAAACCACTGCAAAAACAAAGGAATACCTGGAAGAGCTGGATTTTCTGGCTGCAACGCTGGGTGTGAAAACGCTCCATAAATTCACACAGAATTTGGAAAGAGCTGATATTAAGACCTATGTAGGAAAAGGAAAACTTGAAGAAATAAATACCTTCATTACTGCAAATCCGGTGGATATGGTCATTTTTGATGATGATCTTTCACCTTCGCAAGTGCGTAACCTTGAAGTTGTTTTTAAAGATATAAAAGTACTTGACAGAAGTCTTCTGATCCTGGATATTTTTGCGATGCGTGCTAAAACGGCACAGTCGAAATTGCAGGTAGAACTTGCACAGTACCAATATATGTATCCACGACTGACCCGGCTTTGGACCCACTTAAGCCGCCAGTCCGGCGCTGGTGTAGGTATGCGTGGCCCCGGGGAAACGGAACTTGAAACGGATAGACGTATTGTAAAAGACAGAATTGCGTTTTTGCAGGAAAAGCTTGAAAAAGTGGACCGTCAGAGTATGACAAGACGCAAGGAACGTGATCGCCTGGTGCGCGTTGCAATTGTTGGATATACCAACGTAGGGAAATCTACGCTGATGCAGGCACTGTCCAAATCTGATGTTTTTGCTGAAAATAAACTTTTTGCAACGGTAGATTCTACGGTTCGGAAAGTGAATATGGAAAACATTCCGTTCCTGCTGACCGATACTGTTGGGTTTATCAGGAAATTGCCAACGACGCTGATCGAATCATTTAAATCTACTTTGGATGAAGTTCGCGAGGCTGATATTTTGGTACACGTTGTTGATATTTCGCATGAATCTTATGAAGAACATCTGGAAGTTGTAAACAATACACTGGTTGAAATAGGAGCGGCGGATAAAAAGACAATTCTTGTTTTCAACAAAATTGATTTATATAAACCAGCTCCAAAAGCGGAAGAATGGGATGACGATGGAAATATCGTTCCCGAAGAAGCTTCCACAGAAAGCGTTTTGGATCAGTTGAAAAAAAGCTATCTGGCGCATAAAGCAGACCAGGTGGTATTTATTTCTGCGGCTAAAAAAGAAAATATGGAAGAGCTGCGTAATACTTTATTTGCCTCGGTAAAATCAAAACACTTCGCTATTTATCCAAACTGGCTTGATTTGGGATATTCACCTGTACAATCAGAAGAATAATCACTTGTAATTGAATCGGAATTTTTCCACTTTTGCACCCCGATTGGTATTCATAGGAATATGGATACCAATTTGTTTTGACTGCGTAGTTCAACGGATAGAATAGGAGTTTCCTAAACTCTAGATATGGGTTCGATTCCCGTCGCGGTCACTTTAAGCCGCCTCAATTTTTTTGGGGTGGCTTTTTTTGTTTTTTTTGGTAAATGGTATTTTGAGTAAAAAATGTGGCTCGGCGAGGAAGTGATATCTTGTAATTGTATCTTTTAAACGGAGGGACTCAATAGGTATGTTTCATTAGGTCTGTGAGGACACAGACCAAGGAATAGATTGTGAGAAAGCACCGGCAGAAACTGATGCTTTTCTGCTAGTTTTACATGTAGTATATTTATATATCGTATTAAATAAATCTAGCACGACAACATGTAATCATATGATCTTGCAAAAAAGGTTTAAACTGGCTTGGATGCTAACTAAGCGTACACTCGCTAGAGTGGATAAATTTGAATGGGGAATGGCATTTTTTTCATCGCTAGTAGTAATATACGTAATCTTAGGTGAGTCTCATCATTGGGCCGCTTATCCAGTATTTTATATTTGTTTACTACTCATGTTAGCGCCAATACAGCACTTAAAACTATTGCGCCCTGTATATCAATTACTTTGGGTTCCCGCTTTTGTGGTATTAATTGCTGCTCCAATTTTTTTTCCAGTTGTGACGTGGCTGTTAAGTCAGACCTTGATTGTCGGCTCAGCATTCATATTGATAGAATTAATATTGAATTTTTTTGGACATGGTTCTAATCTTAACTTGTTGTTATATCTTGGATTGACTCTTTCCGCGATTTTGCTCACAACAATTGGTAATAAGGTTTACAGAATTTATCCATTTAATAGGTTTAACAAGGAGTACATAGAGGTTGGCATGAAACTTCATAGCCAAAAAAGGACAAAGATTTATATCTATGCTATGTATTTCGTGATTTTAATTACTTCAATGATTAGTAAATTGACAGATAAATCCTTGTTTCCGAATGAAGGCTTAAGCGAGATTTATATTCAATCATTTGCTAGTTACTTAGCTTTTGATAGAATTCAAAATGCAGTGAAGGACATTTCTATTTATGCAAAAGTTAAGGAATTATGTCGCGAGTATATCGCTACTGTTGGTTTACGTAGATAGATATGGAAAAATAGTTTGCTCCTGATATTTAGGAAATTATACTAGTATTTTTATGGTGCAAAACCATTGAATCCAAATGGAATTTTATATAGTTTGGATTGCTCGCAGTTAAATGTAAAATTATATTTACCTATCAATTCTACAATCGTAGGAAGATACCAACTCGGAGCTTGCGGTGCTACAATAATCTTTGTAACTAGTTTATTTAAATCAACTTCAACCAATATGCCTCCGTTTTTTTTTATGTCATCACAAGTTTTTTGATTTGTCGTAAAAATGAGTCCACGTATTTCTTGCTCATGCGAGTAACTCTGTTTTTTTGATGCGTACATTCTATCACTTTTACTTGGATCAATGTAGTCATTTTCATAATCGAGATACTCTACTTTTGCAAAAGTAACATCCAAAGGAGATGTATCAGATTCTTTTAATTTTCTGTAAGTTGATTGAACTGCAATTCCAAAAACATTATCTGAATAAAGCTTTCTCATCCCATCGGATTCACCTTTGTTTCCATGCCAGCAGCTAATCGCTGTCATTTGTCTTCGAGAATAAAACTCTTTGTAAATCAAACGATTTTCAGTGTCATACCCTTGCTGTTTTAGTTCATCGATATTCTTGTCAGGCAACGTTCATTCCGAAGGGTCATCAAATTTATCGGCGGCACAAAAAAAGAGTTTAGAAGTTGAGAGTAAAGCAATAAACTTTTCTAAACCCATATAGCGCCATACTGTCATATCTTCATCGCTAGGTTCCAGTAAATGGGAGTTTTTCTTATACATATTGTATATCAATAGAAAGATATTAGTAGTTCAGCTTCAATTTAACAAAATATAGCTATTAAACATCTAATTTGATACCAAATTGCTACCCAGAAATAAATATTTTGGTAACACGTGGATAATGTGATTGTACTATATTTCCGTCGCGGTCACCAACGTTAAAAATAGACCTTACGAAAGTTTAAGTATAAATGTACGGTGCGCAATAGAAGATTTTTGGTTCGCTATGATGTACAATAGATACACTAATACTAACAAATTGTAGCGTAATAAAAGATTTAAATGTGGAGATAAACAAAGACGTCAACCTGGATTGACGTCTTTGTTTATAAACATTTACAAACAATTTTTATGCCCTATTTTTTCAATAAAGCCTCCATCATTTTTTCAGCCAGGAACTTATTTCCGGTTTCGTTCAAATGAACCCGGTCGGTGGTAAGTATATCTTTTTCTTTATTCTCAGGATTATTCTGAGTCAGATAATCCTGGAAGTATTTCCGAAGATCACATAGCTGAAGATTATTTCTGGATGCGATATCACGAATTATTTTTGAATATTGATTCAAATCCCCGTCCTGCATATTGGAATTGTCATTTTTCTCACCGATTACAGTTGGTGTACATAGAATGATACGGATATTCTGCGCTTTCAGTTTCTTGATGATCGCTTCGTAAAACTTCACATACTTGTCAGGATCAGTTCCTGTGCCCGAGGAGCTTTTGTGCCAAACATCATTGATTCCGATATAAACAAAAACTACATCCGGTTTTTTTGTCAAAACATCATCCTCAATCCGGAGATAAAGGTCATATATTTTATTGCCGCCAATTCCGGCACCCATCAGCTCAAACTGATTGCTTTGATTGTTGGTTTTAAGCGTTTCTGTCATCATCGTTATATATCCTTTTGGGCCAACACCAGCTTGTGTGATGGAATCGCCAAAGAATATAACGCGTAAAGGTTTATCCTGCTTCATCGCTAAAAGAGGGAATGCGACGAGAGCAATTTGTAAAAATCGAAATAGAATTCGCATGAGGTTATATGATTAGGTTTGAAGGAAAAGACGAGTGGTGACTAAAATTACCCTAATTCTGTGACGGTGTCACGGCAAGATTTTAAATTAATTGATCAGTTCTATCTGAGGAATTTCCATAGAATAGCGTAAAACAAAAGATTGTCCCGGCGACATTTTGGATAGCCAGTGAGTTGGAACGCGTAAGTTTCTGACAGATTGCTGAATAAGTGCGCTGATAATCAAATGATCGCTGTGTTCAGTACAGCTGAGTACTTCGCCGTAAATCGCGAGTTCTTCGTTGTTATTATTTTCGGGAATATAAACTTCTGATGGAGTTCCCTGTTTTGTGATTTTTCCATTTTCCAAAACGAACACCTGATTGGCTAACCGGAATATTTCCCCAAGATCATGTGACACAATTAACATGGTAAAACCTTGCTGTTTTTGCAGTTTTAATAAATAATCCTGCAATCGCAGACGCATGGTATGGTCTAACGAAGAAAGCGGTTCATCAAGTAAAAGTAAATCAGGTTGGCGAACAAGCGCTCTTGCCAGTGCTACCCGTTGTTGTTGTCCACCGGAAAGTTGATGAGGTTTTCTGTCTGCCAGTTGGATCAGTTCAACAGAAGCTAAAAGCTCTGTTACAATTGCAGGATTTTCTCCTTTTTTTAACGCAAAAAGTAAATTTTCTTTAACCGTTAAATGTGGGAAAAGGGCATAGTCCTGGAAAACGAAACCAATATTTCGAAGCTGTGGAGACTGAAAAGTTCCATGGTCAGTATCGAGCCAGGTATCACTTCCGAATTTAATTTGCCCGGAATCTGGTGAAACCAATCCTGCTATTTGCCTGAGTAATGTTGTTTTTCCTGCACCTGATGGGCCTGTTATGGCTATAATACTTCCTTTTTCTGCCCGCATGGAAATCTCCATAGGAAGAATTCCATGAGCAGTTTGCAACGAATGCCGTATAGAAATATCAAGAAGTTTATCGGACACGCAGGAATCGGTTATTTACGGAATATACCAGCAGTAGTATGAAAAAAGTTATGGCGAAAAGTATCAAAGCATATTGATTTGCAACCTCATAATTCAAGGCTTCCACTTCATTATAAATGGCAACGGATGCAACCTTGGTTACACCAGGAATATTGCCGCCTATCATCAGAACCACACCAAACTCTCCAATTGTGTGCGCAAATGTGAGTACAAACGATGTTAAGATAGCTGATTTACAGTTTGGTAATAAAATTTTATAAAATGTTTCCCATCGCCCTTTTCCCAAAGTGAAAGAAGCTTCTCTCAATGAAACAGGAAGTGATTGCAAGCCTGCCCGTAATGGGTAAACCATAAAGGGCAAACTGTAAATGACTGAACCTATAACGAGGCCTGTGAATGAAAAAACCAGCCGGAGTCCAAACATTTTTTCAATCCATGCCCCAAACCAGTGCGATGGACTGAAAGCCAATAATAAATAAAAGCCGAGAACTGACGGTGGCAACACAAGCGGCATTCCAATAATCGCTTCCATGATTCCCTTTCCTTTAAATTTTGTATAAGCAAGCCAGTAAGCCAAAGGAAGCGCCAACACAAACAAGATGCAGGAGGTAATAATTGCGAGCTTGAATGTTAGCCAAAGTGGTTGCCAGTCCATTTTAATTTTGAATGAGTGAATGAGTGAATGATAGAATGAGTGAATGGTGGCTCGTAATGGGATTATCTGATTTTATTTGTAACCGTATTTTTTGAAAATGGCTTTGGCTTTTGTGGAAAATAAAAAATCGTAAAACTTCTGACTTGTTTCTTTTTTTGGAGAATTATCGCTGTGGCGGAGTAGCAAAGCTGCTTGTGCAATCGGTTTGTATGATGTGGAATCGATGATTGTGTAGTAACCTTTTCCTTTCATTTCCGGGGCTAAGATTACAGATAATGCTGTAAAACCTGCTTCAACGGATCCTGTGGTAATGTATTGAGCGGCTTGTGCTATACTTTCTCCGTATACGATTTTACTTTTTAATGGCTCTAATAAATTTTCTTTTTGTAATGCTTGTTCGGCAGCTTCACCGTATGGTGCCATTTTAGGGTTTGGAACTGCAATTTTCTTCACCTTATCAGTAGTTAATACTTTTAAGTTTAACTCATTTGCAGGAATCGAAAGCGACCATAAAGCCAATGTGCCATAAGCGTAAATTTTTGGTTTTTCATCCGATCCGCCTTTGTTGAATATTTCTTCAGGATATTTGGCATCCGCAGAAACAAAAACGTCAAATGGCGCACCTTCCCGGATTTGAGCCGTTAATTTTCCTGATGAGCTTACTACTATCTCTACTTTTTTACCAGTCTCTTTTTCAAATTCCGTTTTTAATTCCTTCATGACATACTGCACGTTGGCTGCTGTGGCCACAATAATTTTTTCCGATGGCTTGGAACAACCACTCAGAAAAATCAAAACCGGGAATAAAATACGCTTTATGTTCATTTTGCTAAATTAATGGATTAAGGCGTATTGATACAAAAAATGTTTGGATTCAATTTAGCCCTGAAAGGGCGTCATACCTTAGCATGGGGCATCGCCCTATGACTCCGAGGATTCCTCGATTCCATGATTCCGCATATTCAGCACGTGGTCGCATCGATAGGGCGTTGCCTATCCTAAAATATGGTGCCCTTTCACGGCTTTGTGATGGAAACTTTGTGTCCATTGCGTAAACCATTGCGCCTATTGCGGTTAAAGTCGTAAATTGCGTCCCATTTTGACCGGCTTAGCCGGAATTATAATTAATGTGTTAAAACAATGATAATAGAAACTGCCCAGCGCACCCGGCAAACGTCCGAGTATTACTTTTCAGTAAAGCTGGCCGAAGTAAGAAAACTGGTAGCCGAAGGACATGACGTGATCAATCTTGGGATTGGAAATCCGGACATGATGCCTTCTGAGCAAACACTTACAACACTTTCAGAGGCAGCTTTAAAGCCTCAGGCACATGGTTATCAACCGTATGTAGGAACAGTGGCTTTTCGGAATGCAATTGCAGATTATTATCAAAGAACCTATGATGTTACACTAAATCCGGCTTCTGAAATATTACCATTAATTGGATCGAAAGAGGGAATAACGCATATTTCATTAACTTTTCTTGATCCTGATGATGAAGTGCTGGTACCCGAACTGGGTTACCCGGCTTACCGCGCCGTGAGCCAAATGGTAGGAGCGAAGGTAAAAGAATATCCATTGCGCGAAGATCACGGATGGCAACCGGATTGGGAGGTGATGGAAAGTCTGGTTTCATCCCGGACGAAATTAATGTGGTTGAATTATCCGCATATGCCAACGGGAGCACCAGCAACGAAAGAATTATTTGAAGCCGCAGTAGCTTTTGCCAAAAAACACAAAATCCTGCTTTGTCACGATAATCCGTATAGTCTGGTTTTGAACAAAAAAGAACCGATTAGTTTATTGTCGATTGAAGGGGCCAAAGACGTTGCCATAGAACTTAATTCTATGAGTAAATCGCATAATATGGCGGGATGGCGATTGGGCTGGCTTGCCGGTGCAAAACCTTATATTGATGCGGTCCTTACCATAAAAAGCAACGTCGATTCTGGTATGTTCTGGGCTTTGCAGGAAGCGGCAGTAGCTGCGCTTGGAAATCCTCAGGAATGGCATAACCAAAGAAATGCTGTTTATCAAGGACGACTGGAGGCTTCTGAGGCGTTTTTAAACGCTGTTGGCTGTACCTGGGATAAAAAACAAGAAGGTATGTTTTTATGGGGGAAATTACCTGATTCGGTCGAATCTGCTGAAAAGCTGGTAAACGAATTGCTGATTGAAAAACATGTTTTCATAGCGCCTGGATTTATTTTCGGCCCCAAAGGACAGCGTTATATCAGGCTTTCTCTTTGTATGCCAAAAGAGCGGATCTGGGAAGCAGTGGAGCGGCTTAAAAATTAATTTTCTTAACATAAAATCTTATTTCGGATTAGAGAACTTTCTAATCCGAATATTTCAATATATATGATAATCAGTATAATAGGAGTTGGCCTGCTTGGCGGCTCATTCGCGTTAACGCTTCGGGAGAAATACCCGCATATAAAATTTGTTGGCGTAGACAAGTCTTTGGTTAACCAAAAAATTGCTCTTGCCAAAGGAATTGTTGACGAAATCATGACATTGGAAGAAGCTTTGCAGGTTTCAGAATTAAATGTTTTGGCAACACCTGTCGATGCAATTGTTGCTCTTTTGCCAAAATTGCTTGAGATGCTTCCGGAAGGCCGGACGGTTATGGATTTGGGCTCCACAAAAGAAATGATTTGCAGAATCGCTGATCAACATCCAAAACGTGCGCAATTTGTTGCCGTTCATCCAATGGCTGGAACGGAAAATTCAGGTCCGGGAGCTGCATTTAAAGAATTGTTGCCGGGGAAAAACGTTATTATCTGCGACAAAGAAAAAAGTGATCCTGATTCTTTAACACTCGTAGATACTTTTCTGCGCGATGTTGGAATGAAAATTCACTACATGACGCCCGTAGAACACGACCTACACCTGGCCTATGTTTCGCATTTAAGCCACATTAGTTCTTTTGCTTTGGGATTGACCGTTTTGGAAAAAGAACGTGATGAAAAGGCAATTTTCGACATGGCCAGTACCGGATTTTCATCTACCGTGCGTCTGGCTAAAAGTTCACCGCAAATGTGGGCACCTATTTTTGACCAGAATAAAACCAATGTTTCAAAAGCACTGGGGGATTATATCGAATTTTTGAAAAAATTCAAGGAAGCCATTGACAGTAAGGACCTAACAACAAGCCTTGATTTTATGTCGAAAGCAAATGATATTGGTCGGATTTTGAGCGGGATTGAGAAAAAGTAAACGATCTGATGACTGAAATTTGTTATATTTCGTAATCACTAGCAAAGTAATCGCATGGAACTACCGTTAATTATACGTCCGGTGGCCGGTCTTACCGGAGATATGTTCTTTGATCTTTGTCAGGCTAATTCCCAGCTTTTCATGGAGCGAGACAAAGACGGTAATATAATAGTTATGGCACCCACAGGATCGGATACAGGAAATTATAATTTTGAATTTGGATTAGAACTGGGTATCTGGAACAGAAGGAGCAAATTAGGATACGTTTTTGATTCTTCATCAGGGTTTACGTTACCAAATGGAGCCGTTAGATCACCCGATCTTTCATGGATTTCTAAAAGTAAATGGGAGTCGCTATTGGAAACTGAACGAAAAAAGTTTGCACCAATTTGTCCGGATTTTGTATTGGAAGTACGATCACTAAGTGACGACCTTAATGACCTCCAAAATAAAATGAAAGAATACCACGAGAATGGATGTAGTCTTGGCTGGTTAATTGATCGTATTGGCAGAAAAGCGTATATCTATCGAAAGGATGGTTCTGTTGAAATTATGGAGGATATTCCCGTTCAATTAAGCGGAGAAGATTTACTGCCTGGATTAATTGTAGAAACCAATTTTTGAGATTCTAACCTTATAAACAAAAACGTCCGGCAGATCAATTCCGCCGGACGTTTTTTATTTATCAATTAATTATGCTTTTTAACTCTTCTTTCTAACCTCAACAAAAACAGCCCCAACGATCAAACCTACCAATAACAGCGAGCTGATTAAGTCAACGGTTTTTCCGGTAGCAACAGAGATAGGTTCAAATTTGAATGTAATCGAATGTTTTCCCGCAGGAACTCTGAGCGCTCTCAGAACATAATCCGCACGAAGCATATCGGCAGGTTTTCCATCAATTGTTACTTTCCATTCGTCACGAACATTGTAATATATTTCCGAGAATATAGCCAGACCTTCGCTTTTTGAATTGCTTTCGTAAATCAATTCGTTTGGTTTGTATGTGATCAGACTGATCTTGTCGGTTGAATCTGCCTGAAGTGTTAATCCCTTTAATTTATCAGCAAAACGTTGGTCAACAACCGCCGTTTGTTTTGGTTTTAAGGAATCCAGAGCGGCCATTTCTGCATCCGCGTTAGGGACAATTTTGTATTCTTGTACAAACCACGCATGTCCAAATGCATCAGGATTTTGCTGCGCTACTTTATTTCCTTGTTGGTCAGCCGTGATAAAATACTTGGTATTCAACATATTGAAAATACCGAAATTAGGATTTTGTTTGTTCATCTGATGCTCATACAATTCCTGGTAACGTCTCAGTTTTGCTCCATGATATCCCCCTAGTGATTTGTGGAAATAGGATGCTTCTGCACTTTGGAATGGAGAAGTTGAAAGATCATAAACCTTGAAATCGGGATCGGTGTCGGTCATGATTTTTTCATCGGCCGGACTTGGAGCAAGCGCAGCCAAAGACGCACTTTTACCTATAAAGTCAGCATTGTTCAAATACCTTTTATCAATACCAAACATGTCAATGATCATCAGCAGAATCAAAATCGGATATAGCAAAGCCGTTTTAATTTTATCTTTCATCCAAAGCCAGATTAATCCGGCCGTTGCCAGAATGAAAAATAAACTGCGGAAAGCATCTGAGCGCATTAATCCGGCTCGGTCCTGAACAATTGCATTAACAATCTGTTGGCCAAAAGCCGGGTCTTTCGTCATTTGAGAGTACTCGTTGGCTACCGCTGCATCATTGAGCCCCTGAAAACTAAAAAATACAGTCGGCATCAAAGCCAGAATCAAGGAAAGACCGCCGGTTATACCCAAACTTATTAAAAAAGGTTTTTGTAAATCTTTCCAGGAAATCTCTTTTTTAGCTATGGTATTCAAGGCCAGAACGGCAACAAAAACCATTAAAAGCTGCACAAGCGCGAGTACCATCGTAACGGCCCTGAACTTGTTAAACATTGGGAAATAGTCGTAGAAAAGATAATTAAATGCTGCAAAATTCTTTCCCCAGGCCCAGAAAATATAAAGCACAATCACACCAGCTGCCCAGTTTTTCAAAGGACTTTTAACTATAAATAATCCTAAAATAAACAGAAAAAGAATGATGGCTCCTGCATACACCGGGCCGCTTACAATAGGTTGATCTCCCCAATATAAAGGCAATTGCTTCACAACATTGCTGGCAGTTGCAGCATCCAATCCTCTGTTGACAAATACTTTATAAGTTTCGGAACTATTGGACAATGCTCCTGGATTAGAACCACCGTAAGCATTTGGAATCAGGAAAGTTAACGTTTCTCCAATACCGTAACTATAAGAAAATGCATATTCCTTGTCTAAACCATCTTGTTTGTCGTTCGTTTTTGCTCCATTGGAAACACTCAGTTCCGGTTTGCCGCGAATCGTTTCTTTGGTGTAATCATATGCGTTCCAAAGTCTTGTGGTGTGCGTTCCGACCGATACAGTAGCTGCAAAGGCGAGGCCGATAAGAATAAAAGCAAGTTTTTTAATCTGTCCGTTTTTCAGATAGGGTAAACTTTCAATGATCACCAAAACGATAATTCCAATTCCCAGATAATAGGTTATCTGAACGTGATTGGCGTAAAGTTCCAAAGATAAAAATAGTGCTGTAACAGCGGCTCCTGCCAGCCAGTTTTTTCGGAATGCCAATATTACGCCGGCCAGAACACCGGGAGCATAATAAATGGCCAGCATTTTGGAAACGTGCCCGGCTTCCAGGCTTACCAGATTCCAGGCTGCAAAACCAAAAGCAATGGCACCAAAGACAGAAAGCCATATACCGGCGCCTGAAACGAGAAAAAGAATATAAGCACTTACACATCCGATCAGGAAATAATTGGCAGGTGCAGGTAAGATTTTATTAACAATCTGTCCCATTTTTGTGGAAATACTGGTCGGATAATCCCCTGCGATCATATAGGCAGGCATCCCGGCGAACATGCTATTGGTCCAGTTTGACCATTCTCCGGTTTTTTCATGATACGTTACGACCTCGTGGGCAGCGGCTTTTGCCTGTACATCATCATGCTGATTCAGCTTTTTGCCTTCCAGCACAGGAAATGCATAGATTAATGACAAAACCATAAAACCTATCACCGCAAAAAAATGCGGCCGGATTTGTTGCCAGGAAAATAAATTTTTCATTTTGATAATAATAAGCCGACAAGTATTTGAAAATGTGATATTATAATGTCAATAATACGTACAAATATGACTTTTCTTTCATGATAGTCATGAAGAACATCTATCCTTGCACGTTAAATTTTTGTTAACGAGCGCAAATATAAAAGTATTGATATATGTTTGGGATGTAAAATATGAATCTTGTTTTAGTATTTTTTTGATAGAAATCCGAAATAGGAAGTAAAATTTAAGAAAATACCCGATAAATTTGCAGAAATTGTGCCTTTAAGTTAAAAGCACAACTGTAGTTAGAATTGATTAGTAGTAACCCGATAGATAAATGAAAAGAATTGGAGTTTTCACCTCAGGAGGAGATGCACCCGGAATGAACGCTTGTATCCGTGCTGTGGTGCGCGGAGCGGTATACCATGGAATTGAAGTTTTTGGAATCAGAAGAGGATATAGCGGAATGATTGCCGGTGATGTTTACAAAATGGAATCTCACTCGGTAAGTAATATTGTGCAAAGAGGTGGTACGATCCTGAAATCGGCGCGTAGTAAAGAATTCATGACGCCCGAGGGAAGGAAAAAGGCATACGAGCAGCTTACGGCACACGGAATTGAAGGAATGGTTGCCATTGGCGGAAATGGTACGTTTACAGGTGCGATGATCTTTGGTAATGAGTACGGAATTCCTACCGTAGGAGCGCCGGGAACGATTGATAATGATTTATACGGAACAGATTATACAATCGGTTTTGATACAGCCGTAAATACAGCTTTGGATGCAATTGACCGTATCCGCGACACAGCCAGTTCTCACGACCGGATTTTCTTTATTGAAGTTATGGGCCGTGATTCAGGGTATATCGCCGTACAGTCGGGTATTGCCGGTGGGGCAGAGCTTGTGATGGTGCCGGAAGTATTGACGCCGCTTTCAGAGGTTGTGGAAACATTGAAACAAGGATGGAGCCGTTCAAAATCGTCTTCTATCATTGTGGTAGCAGAAGGTGACGAAGCCGGAAGCGCTGTTGAAGTAGCAGAAAAAATTAAATCGCAGGTGGATGAAAACGCGGATATCCGTGTGACAACCCTTGGACATACCCAGCGCGGAGGTTCTCCGTCAGCCTATGACCGTATCCTTGCCAGCCGTTTGGGACTTGGTGCTTTGGAAGGTTTGTTGGGTGGACAAAAAAATGTAATGGCCGGCATTATCAACAACGAGCTTGTTTACACACCGTTTGAAGATACAATCCGTTTGCCAAAACCAATCAGTGATGATTTGCTGAGGATGGTTAAAATATTAAGCGTTTAAATAATAATGAAATTTGTTGTCAGGAATAGTCACTTGTTGTCATTTGTTGTAGGAATACAAGCAGTGACAATAATTGGCAATTACCTGACTTTCCGGGGCGGATCAGCAGTATCCCATGATTTTGTAAATAATAATTCCCACCCATTCACGGAAAAGAAGCTGTGAAAAACCTACAATTTTCGGGTCTGGAACTACGGCTTCTTTGAAACTTGTATTTTCGTCACTTCCATAAAAATCGGCAGGAAATACGTCAGCTGATATTCCGACTTTTTTGAAACAACCGGTTGCCCTGCGCATGTGGAAGGAAGACGTAATAAGCACATAACTTTTGCCGGTAAATTGAGCCTTCAAAATTTTTGAAGTGAATAAAGCGTTTTCTCTGGTATTTTTTGCGTTAAGCTCCAATAATATATCACCTGGGTTTACACCCCAAAGCACTAATAATGCGGCTGCTTGCTGTGCTTCACCTTTTCCTGCGTCTCTCAATGATTTTTGGCTTGCTCCTGTAATCAGTATTTTTCTGATTTTATTATTTTTGTATAACAAATAAGCCTGTAAAAATCTGTCGGCCTGGATTCCTAAACCAGGATGATCAGCCGTTTGTGACAAACTTATCATCCCGCCGGTAAGGACAATGCCAACGTCATAAGTTTTTTTAACTTCGCTGATATTAACAGGTTTATATTCCCACCAATTGAAAGCCTTATTGATTAGGAAAGAATTGGATATCAGGTAGAGAATGAAAAACGAGGAAATAATGGCAATTCTTTTCCTTTTTAGCTTTTTTGTCCCTAAACCATAGATGATTAGTATCAGACTGATACTGAAAGGCATTAGGAGAAAATCGATTGTTTTGGACAGAAAGTAAAACATTTGGGTACGAAGCTGATAGAAGTATGCGTTTTGAGTTTAGTTTTGTATTCTCAGCCACGATTTACCTTAATAATTAAACAGTTCATAATTATCACATCATTTTCAAATGAAAAAAAGAACGCACACGGCCATTTTGATTTCTTTTTTTGTCCTCAGCTTAGCTACATATTCTTTCGGCCAGGGTTATCATATCGAAGCAACATTAAAGGGTTTAAAGGATAGTTCCTGTGTTTTGGGGCATTGGAGTTACAGCAACAAACAATTCGTTGCCAAAGACACGGCCAAAGCAGACGGAAAAGGTCACATGGTTTTTGAAGGAAAGACAAATCTTCCGGGCGGACTTTATCTGCTTCTTTTACCAGGTAATCAAAAATGGCTGGAATTTGTGTATTCAGGGAAGGAAACTAATTTTTCAATGGTCACGGATACGGCAGATTTTGTTGGTACCATGGAGGTGAAAGGGTCAAAAGAAAATCAGCTTTTTTATGCTTATCAAAAAGAATTAAAAAACCGGGTTAAGGAAATTGAAAGTTTAAACAAAACGCAATCTGCTGACGCCTCTGTAAAAATGAAACAGGCGCAGGATGAATTTAAAAATTACCGAGAGAAGTTTATAAAAGATAATGGAGATACTTTTACAGCCAAATTATTGAAAATGTCCAGTGATCCGGAAGTGCCTGCGGCTCCAAAACTGGCAAATGGAAAAACGGATTCAATTTGGGTTTTTAATTACTACAAAGCGCATTACTGGGATCAGGTTGATTTTTCTGACGAGCGGATTTTACGCACACCTTTTCTTGAATCAAAGCTGGATCGTTATATCAAAAACCTGGTTGTACAAACGCCGGATTCACTGATAAAAGATACGGACTGGCTGGTTGCCAAAGCTTCTGCAAACAAAGAAGTAAAATCGTACGTCGTTTTTTATATTATCAATCAATATGAAAATCCTAAAACGGTGGGAACAGAAGCGCTTTGGGTGCATATGGCTACCAAATATTATCTGTCGGGAGACATGGGCGTTTCGGAAGATACCAAGAAGAGAATTGGTGAGAAAGTTAATACGCTGAAATATCTGCTTGTCAACAAGACTTTTCCAACGCTGACCGTTACAGATCCGGCGGGTAAAAAGGTTGATTTGCAGACGGTAACCGCCAGTTATACAGTATTGTTTTTTTACGCCGCTACTTGCGGACATTGCAAAGAAGCTTCGCCGGTGTTAAAAAAGTTTTATGATAAAAATAAGGCAGACGGTGTAAAGGTTATTGCTATCGATATAGAACACAATCAGGAAGAATGGAAATCTTTTGTATCAACGTATCATTTGGACGAAATGATCAATGGTTCCGATCCGTTAAACCAGATTGATTTTAACAGAAAGTATGATGTAGTAACCACGCCAACGATTTATGTTTTGGATAAAAACAAAAAAATAATCGCGAGAAAAATGCCGGTGGAACAGTTAGATGATTTTCTTAATTACTATAAAAAGAAACAGCTGGCATCCGCGAAGTAGAAGAAATTATAATTCAATTACAGAATCCACACGATTTATTTCGTGTGGATTCTGTGTTTTAAACCTATAAAAAAGCGACACAAATTGGCAGTTTAATGGCAATGCTTTCATGTTTAAATGTAAGCTTTCCCGTTTTGGGATTGATCTCGTAAACCACCAGATTATCTTTGTCCTGATTCGCTACAATCATATATTTTCCGGTTGGATCGATATTAAAATCACGCGGAGTTTTGATCGCCTGCTTCACTTCATCCATTTTTTCCAATTCTCCGTTTGCCTTGATATGAAAAGCGCTGATACTGTTATGTCCGCGATTGGACGTATATACAAATTTTCCATTCGGGTGTATATGAATTGCCGCACTAGTACTAGGTTCTTTGAAATCGGCGGGAACGGTCGGGTAGCTTGCAAGCGCCGTGATAACGCCGGTTTCGCTGATCGAGCAGGCGGTTAGTGTCAGGTCAAGTTCGTTAAGCAAAAACATATATTTCCCGGAAGGCGACATTACAAAATGCCTTGGACCAGAGCCCGGTTTGGCATTAAAAGAGGCTTGCGCCGGATTCGGTTTCAGTTCACCAGTCTGCGTATTGACTACATAGTTCATGACATGGTCTGTTCCTAAATCAACAACATAAGCATATTTCCCATTAGGCGTAGTGGACGTAAAATGCGCATGTGCTTTTTCCTGACGTTTTTCGTTGGGGCCGGTTCCGGTAAATTGTTGGGAATACGTTGGCGGATTTACTTTGCCGTCCGCTGCCAAAGTATAAGCTGCAAAACTTCCACCGGTATAATTGGAAACAAAAGCCAATTTCCCGGCAGGATCCAAGGAAACATGACAGGGATTTAAACCTTCGGAAGGCTGGCTGTTCAGATAAGTTAGTTTTTGATCTGCGCCAATGGTGTAAGCAGAAATCTTATTATCAGAAGTTACCGCGTACAGGTTTTTTTTATTTGGAGAAATACTGACATATCCAGGTCCCGGACTTGTTTTAAAATTATCCTTCAACGTGATTTTTCCGGTTGCCAGATCCAGCTCACACAAAGAAATAGAAGCACTTTCTGTTTTGTCCTGACTTCCGATATAAAACAAAACCGTTTTCTCTTTGAAAGAAATCGCTGAAAAGCCCAAAATGAGGACAAGAGCAATACTTACTAATTTTCTCATGAGGTTGTAATTTAATGAACAAGCATTAAATCAGGAAAGCAGTTATTTGTAACTTTTTAATGGTGAAATGAATTATATATTGAAACATACCTCAATTTTAAGAAAAAATGGATCCAATTACCTGGCAGGATTTTGAAAAAGTCGAACAGCGGACTGGAACAATTATGCGTGTCGAAGACTTCCCGAAAGCACGGAAACCCGCTTATAAACTCTGGATTGATCTGGGCGAAGAAATTGGGATAAAACAAAGTTCGGCTCAGATTACCAAACTTTATACAATGGAAGAATTGGTTGGAAAGCAGGTTTTATGCGTCGTTAATTTTCCAATAAAACAAATTGCTGGTTTCCTCTCGGAAGTTTTGACAACAGGTTTTGTTTTACCGGACGGAGAAGTTATTCTGGCTTGTCCCGATAAGACCTTACCGAATGGAACACGCCTGGCCTGATAATCTTGCAAGTCTCAGCCTCAATTCTGTAATGCTAACTGTTTCGGGATGAGTTAACTTTGTATCAAAGAATTAGAAATCATGGAAGCTGATCATAAAGTTATCAATACAAAAAAAGTTACGGTGCCGGTCACCGGCATGTCGTGTGCGGCCTGTGCTGTTAGTGTGGAGTCGATGTTGAAAAGTACTTCTGGAGTGGAAAACGTCGGCGTGAATTATGCCAATCAGTCTGCCCTCGTAGAATTCGATCCAAAATCAACAAATTTGGAGTCTCTGGATAAAGTTTTGCAAGGCATAGGGTATGGTTTTATCATCAATGATGATGACGATGAAGCGATTGCAGAACAGGAAAAAATTCAGCTTGAACATTATCATGACTTAAAAAGGAAAACAATTCTTACCGGAATATTGGCTGTTCCGGTAGCCGTTATCGGCATGTTTTTCATGGATTTGCCATTCGGTAATTACATCATGATGGCTTTAACCATACCTGTTTTATTCATTTTTGGTAAAGATTTTTTTGTGAATGCATGGAAACAAGCAAAACATGGAAAGTCGAATATGGATACCCTTGTGGCGTTAAGTACCGGAATCGCCTTTCTTTTCAGCACCTTTAATACACTAAATCCGCAATTCTGGCATGCACGCGGTTTTCATCCGCACGTATATTTTGAAGCTGCTTCTGTAATCATTTTCTTTATTTTGTTAGGAAAATTGCTTGAAGAAAAAGCCAAAACTAATACTTCTGATGCGCTGAAAAAGCTGATCGGTTTACAACCTAAAACGGTAAAGGTAATTCGTTCTCAAAAGGAAATTGAAATTTCAGTTAAAGATGTCCAGCTGCAAGACGAAATCATTATTCGTTCAGGAGAAAAAATTCCGGTTGACGGCAAAGTAATCAGCGGAAATTCTTTTGTTGATGAAAGTCTGATGACTGGTGAACCAATTCCATCTGAAAAAATAGCGGGCTCGCAGGTTTTTGCAGGAACAATTAATCAGCAGGGAAGTTTTACTTTTTTGGCTGAAAAAATTGGAAAAAATACTGTTTTGGCACAAATCATAAAAACCGTTCAGGCGGCACAGGGAAGTAAGGCTCCGGTCCAACGTCTGGTTGATAAAATTGCCGGAATTTTTGTGCCTGTTGTGATCGGAATTGCGGTGATGACATTTTGTGTCTGGATGTTTTTTGGAGGAGAAAATGCAATTACACAGGCGTTGCTGGCTTCCGTTTCTGTTTTGGTAATTGCCTGCCCCTGTGCTTTGGGATTAGCTACTCCAACGGCGATTATGGTAGGTGTAGGAAAAGGAGCTCAAAATAATATCCTGATTCGTGACGCTGAAAGTCTTGAAAAAGCGAAAGAAGTGAATGTTGTTGTTTTGGATAAAACGGGAACTTTAACGCAGGGACATCCGGAAGTTACGAACTGGGAATGGGCGGAAAATCTGGCAAATCAGGAACGGTATGCCGAAGCGATCCGTCTGTTAGAATCCCGCTCAGAACATCCTTTGGCGCAGGCGGTCGTCAGGTTTATTAAGACAAATTCAGGTGCCAAAATAGAAAAATTTGAATCTGTAACAGGAAATGGGATAAAAGGTACTGTAAATGGTGAGAATTATTTAATCGGCACGCTTTCATTTCTGAAAAAAGAAGGAGTTGTGTTAAATCCTGAACTGGAAAAACTTGCAGAAGTTCAGTGCAAAGCTGCGCAAACGGTCATCGGCGTAAGCGTAAATTTGGTACAGGTTGCGTTAATTTCCATTGCAGATCAATTAAAAGCTACATCAGCCGAAGCAGTTCAAAAATTACAGGAACAAGGTATTGAAGTGTATATGCTTACCGGCGATAACGAACAAACAGCGGCCGCGGTTGCAAAACAGGTAGGGATTGTCAATTATATCGCCGAAGTAAAACCGGATGATAAAATGAAATTTGTCCAAAAATTGCAATCCGAAGGTAAAATCGTTGCTATGGTAGGTGACGGTGTTAATGATTCTCAGGCACTGGTGCAGGCGGACGTCAGTATCGCGATGGGGAAAGGATCTGACATCGCGATGGATGTGGCGAAAATGACGCTGATTACTTCGGATCTAATGGTTTTACCAAAAGCATTACAACTTTCGAGAAAAACGGTCGCGACAATCAAACAAAATCTTTTCTGGGCATTTATTTATAACCTGATCGGAATTCCAATTGCCGCCGGGATTTTATATCCGATCAATGGATTTTTATTAAACCCAATGATTGCAGGAGCTGCAATGGCGCTTAGTTCAGTTTCGGTTGTGACGAATAGTTTAAGGTTGCGTGGGTTGAAATTGTAAAATTTACAGGCTAAGTATCAAAGCTTCCTGTTCCAGACCTTTTTTATATTTATGAAGTAAAGTGATCAGCGAGCGGATATTTTCCTCAGATATATCCAGGATATTCAGTTGCTGCTGATCATACAATTTCCGGTTGCCATATTTCTCAATCAACTTTTCTATATTTTCAGGAATAAAAAATGATGCTTTTTTACCGGGAAAATGTCTTTTATATTCCTGAATGTAAATGTTAATTCCGGCAAAATCGTAGTCGCCAAAATGCCAATACGGATTATCTATGGATTGCAGCCATTTGATCAGATCTTTGCTTTGATTTTGCGGATAACGGCTAACAAACAAAACTTTACTATTGGGGAACAAATAACGCTGTTTCCGTATCTCAGAAAAGTTTTCTGAATTTTCTACCCCGACGATAATCACATCCGGTGCAGGAATAAATTTGTCAAAATCATAAATGAACTGAAAAGTACCTGAAACTGGATTGATAAGAAGTGGGACGTCGTTCAATACAGTTTCAATTGGTTCGTAACTATTGATAAGAAAGCCTTTGAAAGTCCTTCGGCTTATAGATTTTGAATCACTGGCAACCTGCACTAGCTTTGCGCGCGTAATTTCGGTACTTGTCAATAAATTCACATACTGTTGTAAGTCAGAAATTGAAAATTTATTGAACAAATATTTACTTAAAGCATCCGGATTTATTACCTGTAAGGTACTTTTGGTACGACCAGATCGCTTGTCTGTTATGATGCCTTCCGCAATTAAATCATTAATAAAAGTATGTTTTAAACTGCTTGCAGAAAGTTGTCCGCCATTTGCAAGAATCAATAGTTTTTCGGCCAAAGAGCGTGATAATATCATAGGTCAGTTCCTTTTTTAATCAGGCGCTTTATATTCGTTATACTTCTGCTGTCCTTGGATAAAAGATAGGTATACCGATAATCGCTGGCATTGTATGACGTTGGCGAGCTGTTGATGAGGAGTATATTCCGGTCATTCGCAAATTTTAAGATACCTTTTACATTGTTAGGATGGAGTTTCCCGATTTCGTCCATCATACAATGCAATCTAAAATCCTTGAATTTTCTGGATGCGTTATCTTTAAAAACATTAAGCAGCATAATATTGATCATCGCCTTTACCAGAATATCTGTCCCTTCCGAGCCTACATTGGCGAGTTTTTCCACCCAGCCGCTATCATTGTCATTTTCCATAATCCTGAATTGCAGCTCAAACGAATCAGAAAGACTGATCTCTTTCTCTTTTCTGTTTAATATTTCCTTTGCAAATTCTTTGAGCAGCGTAATTGCCTTTTTATTTTGAGCATCGCTGTCAACGGTGGAAAACAAATTGGCAACACCTAAGCTTAATGCATGTTCGTCATTAAAGCTTTTTATCGCCAGGAGCAAAGTAACGATTCTGTTCTGGCTTCCTGAAAGTCTTAATTTGATACTTTTGATCACGCCGGCAAAATTCCGCTCTTCGAAATCTCCATTAATGTCCGTAATCACTTTTTGAATTTCTCCTTCTTTGGAAACCAGTTCTGTCGTTTCCTTTCCAATTTGTCTGATCAAAGTGGCAAACCGTTCATTAACTCGTTTTTCATACTGGGCAATTTTATTTTCTTCCAGAAATTCATACAACATCTCAGCAAAAGCGATAAACTCGTCCCGTTCACTGAGATTGGTTTTAAAATCAAAAACGTTATTGAAAGAAAAGTTGCCTAGAAAGGTATTGACTGCTGCCTGTAAATTGCTAAACCGAACTTGTAAAGCATATATTTTGGTATTAACCAAATCAATAAGCTCTTTAAGCGCTAGTCTCTCTTTTTTGAATTTTTGTTGTACTATATTAAACATTGAAATCTCACCATAACTTTCTGTCAGCTGATATTCGTCGAAAGCTTTAATGCCTTCCCTAGCTGTTGATAGTCTTTTATTCAACTCAGATATGGTGTTATTTGAAATATTAATTTCAAATCTTAACCTGTTTCTCTGCAATTCATGCTTCTCTTTTTCAGTTTCAAGCTGGTTTTCTTTTAATTTTCTATCAGCCTTAAAACGGTCTACATGATCAAAAAGCTCTCGTTTATCTTTATTAAATTCGGCTACTTTATCCCTGTTAGCTTCAATGAAATCCAGTTCGCTTTTGACTTTTTCCAGTGCATTATCAATTTCCGAAATACGTTCGATATCGGCCCCGTCACTTTTCAAATTGTCGTTTTGCTGTTGTTTCAGTTCCGATACTCTTTGATCAATTTGTGCTTTTTTCTTTACTAATTCAGAAGTCAGTTCAGTAAACTGGATATTTACTAATTGCTCTTCTGCAATTGTCTTTTTCTTCTGTTCTTTTTCTTTGGCCTCTATTTGCTTTTGTATACCAGTTTCAAGGCCATCATAATACGCCTGCTCCTTTGACAATTCTTTGCTGGCAATGATAAGATCCTGTTCAATTTTTAATATGATATCTGCTTTTTCTGCTGCCGCTTTCTTTTCCAATTCTAAAAGATTTACTTCATATTCCTGCAAATCGTCTTTTGATTTTTGAAGTAAATATTCTGCTTCAAAACCCGCATCTTTAAGCTCTTTTATTTTAGGCTGATATTTCTGTTTCAACTTCTCTGCATCCTTCTTTTTTTGCTCATTCAGCGCATTCAGACTGGCATCATTTACTTCTGCATTTTTCTGAAACTGTAACTTCTCCTGTTCATAGTCTGCAACTGTTTTTACTTTTTTGTTTATCTCTTCCAAATCTATTTTAACACCAAAAAATGTATCATTGCCAGGCGCTAATTGCGGTGATAGTCCGGTATGGAACAACACTTTCTCTTCATCAATTACTTTCCCGATTGTCAACTCCCAGCCAGGTATATTTTCTGTTAACCAACCGTATAATGAATCTTTATCCTGAGCAAGTTTTGCTTCAATGATAGCAATAGAAAGTACAATTTTCTCCGTCTCTTTTTTTATTTTTTCAGCATTTGTTTCAAAAATCAGTTCATTTGTTTTCGTATCCAGCTCCCATTGTTTTTGGTATGTTTCGACTTGTTTTTTGAAATCAGCAATATCTACATCACTTACTTTTATTTTTTGCTTTAAAGCGCCGATTTCGGCTTTTGCGAATTCAATCTCTTTTTCGGAAAACCGTTCTATCTGTGCTTTTTGCTTTTTTAGTTTCAATTCCTGAATAACTTCCTTTTTCTGATCAACTGTATCTCTGGCTGTTTCCAAAGCACTTTTATTCTGCTTTCTTATTTCGTCAAATAATTCTTTGTATTGATCATTAATATCATTTTTGAATTGTAACAATGATGCTTGAATTGCATTTTTACTGGTTTGTGTTTCGTTTTGAAAACCGGCATATGCATTAATTTGTTGTAAAATCAGGGCATCATATCGACTGGTTATTTCCCGGAATTTGGAAGAAAGTAATTCCTTTTCTTCCAGCAATCTTCTCTGTTCCTTTTCTACATCCTGTTTTTTTGCAATACGTTGTATCATGCCGGAAATGTTCATTATTTCATATTCATCAGCTTTACGTTTTGCTTTTTTTATATCGCTTTCCAGATAATTTATGACCTTTTGGATTTCTTCTTTTCTGGTTTCAAACTTTGCATAAAGTTCTTTGTCTTTTTTCGATAATATCTGCAATTTCCCATCTTCAATAAGCACTTGTTTTTCCAATTCTGGCAAATCCCTATGTTCGGCTTCATAGGTCTGGAATAGCTCAATAGCTGCCTGCTGTTTTTCTTGATTTAATATCCTGATCTCAGCATGTAAACGGGCAATTTTTTCAGCCTGCTTTCGCACAGGAATTTCACCCGCTTTATTCTTTTCAGTCCATTTATTAACGTCTGCAAGTTGGGTATCAAAGTCGCGGAGATGGAGTGTATAATTGTCAAGCGGGATCTTTACATCTTCTTCATTCAAAGACATAATGATCGTTTGCTTGATGAATTCCGCATCCAGTTTGGAGTTCAGAAACACGTTCTGGATCGTACGGGGAATGTTTTGATATTGACGACTTTCAATTAATGCGAATTTGCGTAATTCGGAATCCAGTCCTCTGTTGTTACCATATAAAATGTCCCTGTATTCTTCGTAACGATCAACTTTTCTGGAATAATGATTTCCATTACGTGCCAAAGCATTGCGTATACCATCCCATTCTCTTGGTATCCTGTTTTCATCAATAAAATTTTCCATTTTATAAGCCCCATCCAGAAACCGGAAGCAGGCGCGGCCTTGTGATCGGTAGGCAAGAATACAGTATGGGCCGGTTTCGCGGACGACTTCATAAATAATAGAGGAATTGCCCTTTGGGAAATAATATTCATCAAAAGAATCTTTGCTTTTTTCAATCCCAAGCTTCATTTTATCTGCATTATAAAAAAACAGAATTGCACGTAATGCAGTACTTTTTCCAACGTCTTGCGTACCAATAAAATGGACATTTCCATCTATTGCGATTTCCGCGTATCTGATTTTCGCACTTTCAATAAAAATAATTTTATTCAGGAATCTCATTGATTACGGCTTCGGGAATGTTGATCGATAATATTAATTGCTCCATGTAATTGAAGGAAGCAAGGACTTTGTAAGAGGTTGAAATTTCGTTTTCAAGATCAATGAAATTGTCCCTGGTCAGTAAATCTAAAATCTTGTCGAGGATGTCGGCGTGTTTTTCTTTTCCTGGAGAATACTTTTTGAGTCCTTCCAGTTTACTTTTTAAATTCGTGTCAACCGATAGTTTTACCAGAATATCCGAAGGCGTAAACCGATAACCAGAGCCGAAAGAATGATCGAAGGTTTTGAAAAAGTCCAGCACGTCAATCCATTTAAAAGCAGCTTCCAGTTTTCGTTCGAGGTCTGTTTTATTTTCCTTTCTGGTAAACATAAAATACTCGTCACCTTTTTCTAGAATAAAATTGATCTCTGTAAAATAATCATACAGATCGTCAAACCTGTCGTCAATAATGGAATATAATTTGCGCAGTTTTTCATCACTGCTATTGGAACAAATAAATTGTCCCTTATTCATGATTTCAAATATTTCAGAAGTCTGTTTAGGTACCTGCATGTCGTTTTATTTGGGATAAATTATGGCAAACTCCACGTCCTGTCTACTGTTATAGGCATCAGTGATTTTAAATAACGAATCATACTGAGAAACCATCTGACAATATATCGTAATACGCTCGTCAAAACTCACCTCTTTATCAAAATTGTAATTTAAAATAAAGTCAAAAAGGTTATTACTACCGGCCAGAAACCCATTTTTAACTTCATCCAGATTGATCTGGAACTCTTCTTCTGTCTGTGTTTCAAGATATTCATCCGAAATACTTCCGGCCAGCGACTGTGTTACTTTCGCACCTGATCGGATTTTCTTTGATATTTTTCCAATTAGATCCAGTATTTCAGAGTCAGTCTGAATGACTTCCAGGGATAATTTGAGTGGAAATACCGGATTGGCTTCAAAAATAATGGCATTATTCTCACCAAGTATCTCCAGAATATTAGTTTTGCTTTTAAGGGTAAACTGATCTTTCAGATATTTGATCTGACGTAGTTTTTCAATAACGCCACTATGATATTTAATTCGGTTAAGAAATTCTATAATCTGTTTTTGAATATCGATCAGGTTGTGCTGACATTCATTTAACTGTGATTTGAGTATAATGATAATGCGGTTTAACTCTTCATCCGAGGCAACTTTAAAAAACGTTAGCTCATCCTCTCCGGATATAAGCTGGTCCGTTTGCCCTATAAGTGCATAGATATCATGTCTTTTTTCATCCAGATGTTCCAGCTTTGCTTTTTTAATCTTGTAGTTTGGTTCATTTTTGAAAGCATGATCAATATTTCTATTAAGATCGACCACGTTACGAAGGGCGATAATACCTATTTTTCTAAGTGCATTTTTGACCTGACGCAGATATCCGTATTTTCTGGTTTCATTATTTTCCTGTAAATAATAAAGAATATTATGCCTGATATTTTGAATGTGTTCATTGATATATGACACATTGATTTCTTCATTTACTTCCAGCACCTGCTCGAAAAATTGAAGGAACTGGTCATCCAGTTCAAGGTTAGTTCCATTCTCGCGGATAACTGCATAGTCGATCAGTATCCTTATTTTATCTTCATCGAAATCGACGAGCTCCAACGCATGATCATACTTATAAGAAAGATTTTTGCGTTTCTCGAACAAAGCAATAATCAGCTTATGCTCGCGGTTGAGTACGGACAGCAGTTCTTTAATGGACGAGAATGTTTTCATAAATAGCTGCGTTGGGAATTTTGAAAATGCAATTTATCAGTTCTTGTCAATGATTATAAATAATTCTGGAATGAATTGAAAATCAAATAAATTTGCAAACTATGCTTGTGACGTTTATGGCGGAAGTTTGTCATTTTATTATTTGCATCATATACATAAAAGCTTAAATTTGATAGAATATCACACACAAAAATCAATTTTTTATGCAAACAACTACACAGGTGACGCACGAAGAATATTTTGAGATATTGGCAAAATCTGACGTAAAACTGGAATATCATGCAGGAGAGATTGTTGCTATGGCGGGGGCGCAACCGGCTCATAATATAATAGCAGCCAATTTAATTGGTGAATTTGTGCACTGCCTGAAAAGAAAAGGATGTATTGTTTACACAAGCGATCAGCTAATAAAAATTGAACAATGCGATCGTTACAGCTTTTCGGATTTGGTGATTGTATGCAATAAACCTGCTTATGAAAAATCGCCTCAGGGACTAAATGCGCTTGAAAATCCTGAAATTATTATTGAAGTTTTGTCAGACACCACGATGGGTTACGATCGCTCTGAAAAATTTGACTGTTACAAAACAATTCCTTCTTTTAGTGAATATGTGCTGGTTTCCTCGAAACAGAAGAAAGTCGAGGTAATAAAGAAATTAAGTGATGCTGTATGGTTAAGTCATACCTATATAAATGATGATGAAAATGTTGCTATCGGTGACTGTCTCGTTTTACTGGAAGATATATATAATAAAGTCGAGTTGGTGGGAACTGCGTTTCCCGGGTTTTGAAAAATAGAGAGAATTTGAAATTTAATTATTTAAAAGATATTCACAAAACCAATAACTATACAATACCATCCCCGAATTCTGTAATACTTTTCAATCTTTCCTGCCGATCTTTGTAAAGAGATAACAGAATTAATCTCTGTCCAATTACATTTCAATCCTATGGAAACGATAAAATTCAAAACCAATATAAAATGCGGAGGCTGTATTGCTGCCGTGACTCCTTTTTTAACAACTGAGAACGGAATAGAGAAATGGGCGGTAGATTTGCAAAGTGCAGATCGTATTTTGTCTGTTGAAACAGATAAAACAGCTGAGGAAGTTGCCGATGTTGTTAAAAAAGCAGGGTATCTTGCAACCGAAATTGCCTGATAATTAGTAACTTTGCTTCTACAATTGGCTAATAAGTAAAAGCTGAAAATGAAAAATAAATTTCATAGATCCATAACCATTCTGATGGCCGTTCTGGTGCTGATAAGCAGCACAGGATTCGGACTGACGGAGCATCAATGTCTGATGCAGGGGATGACTATGAAATTTGTTAAAGAAAAAAAAGCTGATTCCTGTAAGGAAAAAGTCGTTTCTTCATGTTGCGCGAAAAGTAAAGCTCTAAAAGAATCAAAGAAAAATTTCTTCAAAAATACTGATTGCTGTAAAGACCAGCAGAAATTTGAAAAAGTTGATGTCGTTTCATCGCTTGCTCAAATGCACGCAAAAGCACTGAAAATGGTAGCGGATGGCGATCTTTGGTCGGTACAGTCTTTTGTATTTTTATTTCAGGAATGGGTGTACCCACCTGTTCAATCTTCACTTCATACCATATCATTCTCTTCCTTGTTTCATGGGAGAAGTATGCTCTCTTTTGTACAGTCTTTTTTGATATAAATCGCCGATTGTTAGATTTTTGATGTTCTCGTTTCCATTTTGTGAAACAGGCATTAGTTTCTCTTATTTCGTGATTTAGTCAATAATGAATAGATATTTAATCGGAGCAATGTTGCTTCTCTGCGTGCAATTCTCGTTTGCACAACGAATAACCGGGAAAGTGTACGAACAGGTAGCTGGTGGGAAAACGCTAAAACCACTTACCGGCGCTAACGTATACTGGGCCGGAACTTCACTATCATCTGCTACCGATACAAGTGGCAAATTCTCAATCCCACGTATTACACAATCCAATAAACTGGTAATCAGTTTTGTTGGTTTTAAAAGTGATACCGTCAAAATCGGTGCGGAAAGTGAATTGGAAGTGGTTTTGAAAAGTGATCAGACTTTGAATGAAGTTGTCGTAAAAGCAAGTTCATCTACAATCGACAGATTATCCCCACACCAAACTGAAATTATTACTACCCGCGCTTTGGCGAAAGCTGCCTGCTGCAATCTTTCCGAAAGTTTTGAAACCAATGCCTCTGTTTCTGTTTCGTACAGTGATGCCGTAACGGGTGCAAAACAAATTCAGATGCTGGGTTTGAATGGAACGTATATTCAGACAAACATTGAAAATATCCCGACGATTCGTGGTTTAGCTTCTACTTTTGGAATGAGTTTCGTGCCCGGAACCTGGATTCAATCGATTGATGTAGGGAAGGGCGCGGGCTCGGTTGTAAATGGATATGAATCCATGACCGGACAAATTAATGTTGAACTTCAAAAACCGGATACACGCGAAAAACTTTATTTCAATACCTATGTCAACAATTTCGGTCGCGCCGAAATGAACCTGAATCTGGCGACCAAGTTATCTGAAAAATGGAGTACAGGATTATTAACGCATGCCAGTACTTTAAGAAACAGAATTGATAAAAACGGCGACGGATTTCTGGATTTGCCGCTTTATAACCAATACAATGTGATCAACCGCTGGAAATATCAAAGTGACAGAACCATGGTTCAGCTGGGTGTAAAGGCGCTGCACGAAGACAGATTAGGCGGACAAACGGGTTTCCGGGAAGAAATGAAAGGTACAACTCAGGCTTATGGTTTTGGTGCTAATGTGAATCGTTACGAATTCTTTTCAAAAATAGCGCGTCTTTATCCTGATAAGCCCTACAAAGGTTTGGGCTTAATAATCAATGCTTCACTTCATGATTCCAAATCCTATTTTGGTCTGACAAACTATAATGGCCGTCAGGAAACCTTGTATGGAAATCTGATCTATCAGTCGATTTTGGGCAGCACGAATCATTCATATAAAGCTGGTGTTAGTTATATGCTTGACAATTATAATGAAAAGTACAAAGACACAACTTTGCTCAGAAGAGAATCTGTGCCCGGTGTTTTTGTTGAATATACGTATAATAATCTGGACAAATTTGTTCTGGTTGCAGGCTCGCGCGTTGATTTTCATAACCTGTATGGAACGCAGTTTACGCCTCGTTTGCATATGAAATACAGTCTGACGGGCAACACAACTTTACGGGCTTCGGCGGGAAGAGGTTTCCGGGTTGCAAATCCTTTGGCAGAATATTATGGAAATCTGGTTAGTTCGCGTCAGGTTGTTTTTCTTGAAAAATTACGTCCCGAAGTTTCCTGGAATTATGGGGCAAGTCTGACACAGGAATTCAAAATTGGTGATATGCAGGGAACATTTGTTACTGATTTTTACCGGACAAATTTTGAAAACCAACTGGTAGCAGATTTTGAAAACCCAAAATATATTCGATTTTATAACTTGAAGGGAAAAGCATATGCCAACAGTTTTCAGGCCGAGGTTAATCTGACACCTAGAAAACGACTGGATTTTAAACTGGCTTACCGTTTATTTGATGTAAAACAAACGGTGTATGGATTGAATAACGAAAACGTATTGCTCCCAAAAATGCTTGTAAGCCGCGACCGCGTTTTGTTCAACGCCGGTTATGCTTTACCTTATGACAAATGGAAGTTTGATGCGACAGTGCAATGGAACGGAAAAAGACGTTTGCCAAGTATGAATCCCATGTATGGAATGTTGGGCCATGAAGATACATCATCTTATATGTCGACAGAAGCTCCTTCCTATTTCAATATCAATGCACAGATCACGAGAACTTTTCCGAAATGGGATATTTATTTGGGTGGTGAAAATCTGAATAACTTCCGTCAAAAAAATCCGATTTACGCAGCAAACGATCCATTTGGAAAACAATTTGACGCAGGAATGGCCTGGGGACCAGTAGTAGGAAGAATGATCTACGCCGGCGTCAGATACAAAATTATCAGATAAGGCAAAGACTTTGAATTCCCGGCCATTAACAATTAACCATTAATCCTTAACAATAAAAAAAATGCGGTTATTTATCAAAAATATGGTTTGCGATCGCTGCATCAAGGTTGTCCGGGAAGAAATGGACAAACTTGGAGTAGGATTAAGTCATATTGAATTGGGAGAAATTGAAACAGAGGCTGAACTGGATAGTGAAAAATTAATTCAGGTAAAACGTATTCTCGAAACAAACGGTTTTGAATTGCTGGATGATAAGCGTGCCACATTGGTAGAAAGTATTAAAACGCTGATTATCGAAGAAGTGCAATATCTGAAAGGACATAAACCGGCCGCAGTTAATTTTTCAGATTATTTGTCTCAAAAAGCGGGTTATGAATATTCATATCTGAGTAATTTATTTTCATCAGAAACCGGCCAGACGATTGAACAATACATTATCGCTCAAAAAGTGGAGAAGGTAAAAGAATGGCTTTCCTATAACGAATTAAGTTTGAGCGAAATGGCCTGGCGATTATCTTACAGCAGTTCGGCACATTTAAGCAATCAGTTTAAAAAAGTTACCGGAATGACACCCGGAGAATTTAAAAAAAGTAATACACTTCCTAGAAAGGCGCTGGACCGGGTAGGAGCGTCGAAAATTAAAACAGTATAATCCATATAAATCAAAATATACAATGAGGAAAATTCTTTTTGCTTTGCCATTAACATTATTATTCGCTTGTTCAGGAAATCAGGAAAAAACCAAAGAGTCGACCGAGAAACCGGTTGTGGTAGAAACGGCTGCGGTGGACAGTACTGCCGCAAAAAAATACGCTTGTCCGATGCAGTGTGAAGGAGAAAAAACCTATGCACAAGCGGGGAAATGTCCGGTTTGCAAAATGGATTTACAGGAAATCGCTTTGGCAGAAACCGATTCTACGGCCCACAAACATTAATTTTCACTTACTAATAATTAAAATAAAATCATGAAAAAGACGATCATTTTATTCGTAGCTGCACTTTTTTTAAGTGTAAATTTTGTGAATGCTGATGGCAAGGACAAAGAAGTGAAATTCAAAACTTCTGCGATTTGTGAAATGTGCAAAGCGCGTATCGAACGTAATCTGGGACTTTCAAAAGGGGTAAAAGAATCGAATCTGGATTTGGCAGACAAAGTGGTAACGGTTAAATATAATCCTGATAAAACCACCGAAGAGGCAATTAAAGCAACAATCAACAACACTGGATACGATGCAGATCTATCAGTTGCCAATCAAAAAGCACACGATAAATTGCCTAGTTGCTGCCGTAAAACTGCGGCGGCTCATTGACCACTAAATATTGAATTTATGAAGGGCAGATAGTTAATTTTCCTATTTTCGCGTATTTTAATTCTTGTTTCAGAATCCGTTTCTGCGCAGCATAACCATATGGGGAATGCCTGTGAAAAAGGATTCTGTAAAACAGAAAATTAAGAATGTGGATAAGCCAGATTCGACGGAGTTAAATGGTTTTAATAGTTTTTATGGAAAAAGTCCTGTTTCAGGACAGGTATATCTTGGACTGACGCCTGGATTAATGCGCATGTAATTCATTTTTTCAATCTTCGAAAAGTAACAATCTTTGAAAGTTTTGGATGTTACCCAGACAAAACTCTGCTTTCATTTCCCTTCACATTTTCATAACATATCCAACACATACGCATAACCTGACGATTCTAGTTTTGCAGCCTTAAAACTACTCATCCCAGGATATGAAACTTAAATTTACAGTGTGGACATGTATTATGTCCTTTTTTCTCACGTGCAATCTTTTTGCTCAGACCAACCAGGCCACAATTCAGGGATCGGTTGTTGACGGAACGAAATCATACGTTCCAGGTGCAACTGTTCAGGTTCGCAACGAATCAACCGGATTTACTTCGGCAACAACGACCAACGACAAGGGAGAATTTATTATCAAACAGCTGCCCTTGGGTAAGCCTTACACAATCGTTGTTTCATACATCGGTCATGGTGAACAAAAGAAAACGGGTTATTCTCTAAATCAGGGCGATTTAGTAACCGTTGATTTTGAAATTAAAGAACAGTCAAACGAACTGGATGCAGTTCAGGTTTCGGGTTCAGGTTTAAAAAATGCGGTTAGAAACTTTGGCGCTGCTACTTCCGTAACAGCCCGTGATATAGCCAAACTTCCTGTGAACGGACGGAATTTTACATCATTGATCGATTTATCTCCATTGAGTAAATCAGGTGGAAGTATTGCAGGTCAATTGGCTTCTTCCACTAACTATACTATCGACGGAATGACAGCGAAAAATGCAACATCCGGTGGTACAACAAACCGTAATGGCTCTCCTTATGCCATTTCTATGGAAGCTGTTCGTGAGTTTAAAGTTGTTACGAATCAGTATGATGTAACCTACGGAAGAAGCGGTGGTGGAGCGATAAGTACCGTAACCAAATCAGGGACGAATACGTTAAGTGGAAGCGCATTTGTATTTGGTCGTACGGATTGGTTGTCAAGTCAATATGATATTCGTGGTAATAAAAGAAATGTTCCGTTTTCTACCTATCAATATGGTTTTTCTTTGGGTGGACCTATCATTAAAGACAAAGCTCACTTCTTCGTAGTGTGGGATCATCAGGCAGATGCCCGTCCTTTGCAAATTGCAGATATTCAGGGCCCTACGGATGAAAAACGTTTCAGCGTAACCAAGACTTCTCTGGATCGTTATGAAAACATCGCAAGAAGTAAATACGGCGTTGCCAATTCTCCGCAATTTGGATCTTTTGACAAAAAAGAACAAACAGAATCTATTTTTGCCCGTATCGACTGGCAGTTGAGCAAGAAACATTTGCTTACAATTCGTAACAACTTCGGTTTTGATAAAAATAACCAGAGTATTGGTGATAACAGCTCGATCAATACCTACGAAACCTACGGAACTTCAAGAGGTCTGGACAATAGTTTGTTATTCACGCTTCGTTCGGTTGTTAGTCCGAAGTTGATCAACGAAGCGAAATTACAGCACATGTATACGAAGGAAAACAGTATACCAAATCCGCAATTGCCAGCTGGAAATATTCCTCGTGCGATTGTGGAACGTGTCGCTTCTTCGATTGAAGGAAAGGACGTTTTTACAACGATTCAGTTGGGTGGCCAACGTTATATTCCTGAGCATTTTTACAACAACACGATTCAGTTTACGGATAATGTTTACTACAATACAAACAACATCAGTTACACTTTCGGAACGGATTTGATGTATACCAACATGAATTCGCTTTATGGAAGTGAGATGAACGGACGTTTTTATTTCACAGGTCTTGATGCTTTTGAAAATCTGAAACCATACCGTTACGCTCGCGAAATCGCACTAAATCCTGATCACAGTGTAAAACAGAATATTCTGAACATGGGTGTTTACGGACAAATGCAGACAAAATTGTTTACCGGTTTTGAATTAATGGCTGGTGTACGTGTGGATTATGCCAACTATATCAACAGACCAAATTTTAACCAGACGGTTTTTGACGAACTGGGATTGAGAACGGATAATACGATCAAGACTTTCCAGATTCAGCCTCGTGCCAATGTAACCTGGGATTTTAACGAAAGAGGAAAAGATATTTTGCGTTTCGGAGCGGGTGTTTTTGGATCCGATCTCAACAATTATGCGATGATCAACAATATGTTGTTTGATGGTACAAAAGTAGCCTCGGTTGATATTCAGGGAGCAAATGTACCAACGCCTGATTTTGTAAGTTACAGAAACAATCCGGCAACAGCGCCGGGCGTGGAATTGCTTAAACTTCCGGGCGTAACGAATAATGCGACGATTAACATGAACGCGGCGGATGCAAAAGTTCCGACGATATACAAGGCGAACGTTTCATACAGCCACTTTTTCAATGACCGTTTCAAAATGGGTATCAGCGGTTATATGACTTTGGGTCGTAATAACTATATGTATGTCGATGGAAATATGGCAGATCAGCCGTTCTTCCGTTTGTCGAATGAAGGCAATCGCGGCGTGTTTGTTCCTGCTGAAAGTATTGCTACGTCAAACGGTTCAACAGACTGGCAGAAAGGTCGTAAATCGACAAAAGTTGGTCGTGTGCTGGAATTGAACAGTAAAGGAAAAGTTAACTCTTACGCTGTGGTTCTGGATGCAACCTATCAATATTTCAGAGACGGAGAAATTACGGCAAGTTATACTTACAATGATGTAAAAGACAATACTTCGTATAATGGAAACGTGGCGAATTCTGCAACTTTGTCATTGATGGTAAAAGATGATCCACGTAATTTGAGCCAGGTTACTTACTCGGATAACCAATTCCGTAACAAGCTGGTGATCTATGGTACGTTGCCAACATTCTATGGTGTAAGTGTAGGTGTGCGTTATTCTGGAACAGGCGGAACGAGATATTCTCTTGCCGTTGGTGGAAACGTAAACGGTGACTTTGTAAACTCAAATGACCTGGCTTATATTTTCGATCCAAACAATGCCGCAGTTTCGGAAAAGTACCGTACCGGAATCCAGTCGTTGCTTGACAACCCGGAAGTGAACAGTGGCTTAAAAGATTATATCCGTAAAAGTGAAGGTAAAATTGCTGAAAGAAATGGTGGTATCAACGGTTTCTACGGAACATGGGATTTAAGAATTGCCAAGAAATTCCGCACTTATAAAACTCAAAGTATCGAGATTTCTGCTGATATTTTCAACGTAGCCAACCTTTTAAGCAAGAAGTGGGGAACGCAGGATATCCTTTCAAAACAAAATATCTACTCGCTTAAAAGCTTTGACGCGACTTCGAAAAATTACAACTATGACGTGAGTCCAACAACGGGTATCGTGGTTCCTACGGGAAATCCATACCAGATCCAGTTGGGATTGCGGTATGCATTCTAATCTGTTGTTAAACGCAGAGTAATTTGAGTTTTACACGGAGTTACGCTGGGAGTTTTTTCTCTTGGCGTAACTTCTTTTTTTGTAGGGTTTGGGAGTTTAATATGTTTTTTCTTTTCAGAATAATTCTAGCTGTCCGTTGTTTCCTTTTGGTTTTTTGGCTTTTCCCATAACGGTCCGGCCTTCGTATTTCCAGGAATTATTTCGTTCTTCTTCAATCAGATCATCGAATCGGTTATTGGGCTGGAAATCTTTTTCAAGTTGTGCGGCTACTTTTGACAAATTTTTAAGTGCTTCGGATTTGTCGTTATCTCCCAATCTTGCTTTTTGAACAGCCTTATCCAGAATCTGAATTGATTCGTCATAAATCGAGATGGGTACCGGAAACGGATGTCCGTCTTTTCCGCCATGCGCAAAAGAAAATCTTGCAGGATCTGAAAACCGGGAAGGTGTTCCATGAATAATTTCACTTACCAGAGTCAGCGACTGAATTGTTCTCGGGCCGACTCCTTCAAGTAAAAGTAGTGATTCCATATTCTGAACAGGATTGTCGTGTGCTAATGCTAATACCGATCCCAATCTTTTCAGGTTCACATTTTCGGCTCGCACATCATGATGTTCAGGCATGATCAGTTTGCGAACTTCCCGCATGATTTTATCCGGATTTTCAGTCGTCAATTCAAGTATTCCTGAACGCGTTGGCGCCGCAGCTTTGTCCGTCAGGTTCAATATTATTCCCTGATTTTTACCGTAAATAGAAGTATGCGGTTCTTCAATAAATGATTTTATACTTGGAGAATGCCAGTGATATCGTCTGGCCATTTTCTCATCCGTATTCATTCCCTGTTGGACCACAGCCCAGTTTCCTTCTTTGGAAACAACAAAAGAATGCAGATACAACTGAAATCCATCCTGAATGGCGGTATTATCAACTTTGGCTGAAAGGCGGCTGTTATGAACTAAAAGATTTCCATCCAGTCCTGTTTTGTCGGCGATTGCCAGTAATTCTGCCGGTGTTTGCCTGGATTGTTTTCCCCGACCCCCACAAATATAAATCCCCAGGTCCGCGGATCTTTTATTAACAGAGCGTTTCAAAGCGCCCATCACAGAAGTCGTAATTCCGGATGAATGCCAGTCCATTCCCAAGACACAACCCAGCGACTGGAACCAGAAAGGATCACTTATTTTTTGAAGTAAAACATCCCGTCCATACTCGATCACGATGGATTCTACGATTGCTCCACCTAATAAGCTCATTCGCTGAGCCAGCCATTCCGGCACTTTTCCGTAGTGCAAAGGCAAATCCGCATGTCCACTTTTCATAGATGTAAGGTACTCAAAATTTAGTTTTTTTAATTTTAAGAAAAACAAGAGCGATATTTGTATATCATTATAGTAAAAGAATCAAACCGAACAAAATGACTAATAACGATATTCTTAAAAAATTACGTGTGGCGCTTCATTTGAGAAATGATGAAATCATTCAAATTCTGGCGCTTGTGGATTTTAAAGTAACAGCGAGCGAGCTTGGTGCATTATTTCGTAAAGAAGGGCATGAAAATTATAAACCTTGCGGCGATCAGCTGTTACGTAATTTTCTTAATGGCTTAATCATCCATATGCGCGGATCGGCGGAAGATGGTAAAATCCGTGATGAAGCTTAAAACACAAAAAATGTGCTGAAATTCACCAGCCATCAAACAAAGACTTCCTGATCACCTCATTTTTTCTACCTTTGAGTTTACCGGATTTGTTTCATTTAAATTGATCCGGTTATTCATTCCATTAAAAGCTAAAATCACTTAAAAAATAAAAAATGTTAATTCAGGTTGTTATTACCCTTGTACTCGTACTTCTGAATGGTTTTTTTGTAGCTGCCGAATTCGCTATTGTTAAGATCCGAGCTTCCCAATTAGAACAAAAAGCACAGGAAGGTAATAAAATGGCCATTTTGTCGAAACAGATCGTTTCTAATCTGGATGGATATCTGGCTGCTACACAATTTGGGATCACACTGGCAAGTTTAGGTTTAGGTTGGATTGGTGAGCCTGTTGTTTCAAAAATATTAATTGGCGGTATGGAACTTGTCGGCATATCGCTGGATCCTGTTTTAGCCCATCAAATCGCTTTACCTGCTGCATTTGCTATTATTACCGTTCTTCATATTGTTTTTGGAGAACTTGCTCCCAAATCGATCGCGATTCAGCGTCCGGAAGCCACAACGTTATTCCTGTCGTATCCGTTACACGCATTTTTCCTTGTTTTCCGCCCGATCGTCTGGATTTTAAATGGTATTGCCAATTTTATTTTGGGACTATTGGGTATTACGCCTACACACGGAAGTGAAGTTCATAGCAGCGATGAATTGCGATATCTTGTTCAGCAGCAGAAAGATAGTGGAATGATAGAAGCGGCTGATTACGATTTGATTAAAAATGCTTTTAACTTTTCAGAGCGTATAGCACGACAGGTTATGATTCCGCGAACAACTGTTGTTGGTGTGGATATAAATGATTTTACAGAAGCGGATCTTGAAAAAATATTAGAAGAGGGTTATTCCAGAATTCCGGTTTACGAAGATTCCATGGATCAGATTATCGGTGTTTTACATTTAAAAGATCTGTTGATGAAAATGCGGAAAGGAGATGAAATTGTTCTTTCCGAGCTTGTTAGACCAATTTCGATGGTTCCAGAATCAAAGCCAATTGGAGCGATTTTACGAGATTTCCAATTAAGTCGTCAGCAAATGGCTGTCATTGTGAATGAATATGGCGGTGTGGAAGGCATTGTGACGATGGAAGATATTCTGGAAGAACTCGTTGGAGAAATTCAGGATGAATACGATAACGAAACGCCGATTGTAAAAAATGAAAACGGAAATTATCTGGTATTAGGTTCTGCCTCGATAAGTGATATCAATGAACATTTGCCCAATGATATTTCAAGAGAAGGTGATTATGAAACATTGGCTGGTTTCCTGATTTCTAAATTTAACCGTATTCCTTCGATTGGCGAAAAAGTCCGCACAAAGGATTATGAATTTATGGTCATGAAAAAACAGCGCAGTACCATTTCTTTGGTTCAAATTACTGCTTTGGAAGAATAGTAAATTAATAAACGGAGGCTCCGAAGAAGCCAGGTTACCATTGCAGCATTATGTGTTTATAAACAGAAAGCTCTAATTAGCTGCTATTTTAGGTCGATTTTGATGGTTAATGGTTGCTGATTTCTTAAAATTTCAACCTCCATGTTTCCTGTCCAGTTGTATTGCTGACGGATCGCTTCCAGTCTGACTACATTATCAGCAGCTTCTTTGTTGGCGATTCTGATGACATCACCAGCTTGTAATTTACTTTTTGTCAAAATACTTGTTGAGGGAATTTCAACCAGAATAACACCTTTTTCATCAGGCAGACCAAAAGCTGAACGATCTCCCAAACCTTGTACATTTCTGATCTTGGCGCCTAGCCAGGTTATTTCCTGTAACTCTTTTTCCAACGACGCATTAAGCAAAATTGGCAATTCCACTTTCTCAGAAATTGCTTTCAAACTTTCTTTTAAAACCCCAAAATCATCCATTGGAAAGTTTTTGAAACCAATGCCGAGAGCCGGACTGGTGGTTTTAACCTGATAATTTCCATTTTTTGCATCGATAAAATCAGCATCTCCAAAATGGCTGTTTTTATCAATACCAAAGGCTTGCGCGCTTTTCAGAGCAGTTTCGTCTGGAAAAAGATTATGATCGACTTCCTGTCCCCAATCATTAACCAGAATTGGAAAGTAAGGACGCATCACAATGTTATGCCGGAAAACGTCGCCGCTGTTTTTGAACCAGACATGCGGATGAAAGGAATTGTTGATCAGGATATTATTTTCAGCAATTCTCTTAAATCCCTCGCGAAATTTCAATCCGCCGCTCAAACAAACATTGTTATAAATGTGATAATTGCTGCTGCCATCGTCCAGATCTATATCCCAGCCGTGATCGCAGCGGAAACGATTGTTACGGATAACCACGGGCTTTTGAGCATCCAGCAGAATTAATTCAGGATGTGCCGCTACCAGACTATCCATCACTTTTCGGTTTGGGTGCCAGAAACGATCCCGGCCCCAGGAATTGAATGCGCCGTGATCTCCGGTTTCCATTACGGTTTCAAAAACATCGTTATTTTCAATCAAATGTCCGCCCCAACATCCATCACCGATATTGATTCCTGCACGCGGCACACGGTAAATCGTATTATGCCTGACCAGAATTTCAGAAGCCATTTCAATTTGTACTCCCGTGGCCTGTTTTTCAATTTGTCCAATGTTATGAATCAGATTATTTTCAGCAAAACAATTGGATGGAAATCTGTTATTTTTCGGACCGGGCGTTTTATCCATTTTGGCATAAGGAACGAAATTGTCATAACCAAAAGCTGCGGAACGAACCGCGGAACTATCACCTACAAAACAAATCGCACTCGATCCAAGAGCATGAAAATGAGAACCAGTGACACCGGATGCATGATTATGTCCGCTGATCATGACCGCATTTCCACCAAGATTGGAAAACTCAGAATCCTCGATAACACAGTTTTCTGTATTTTCAAGCAAAACGGCACCACCACGATAAATCATCCAGTCGCTTCGTAAAAGAGGTTCATAATGATCCATAATCGTTCGTTCGGTATGTTCGAAATGAATGCCTTTGATGGTGATGTTGTGGATAGGTTTTTCTTGTGTTCCTTTTATTTCAATGATATGTTTCAAGTTCGAAACTTCAATTGCTGCCGAATTTAGATCCGTTCCTAAGCGAGGATAAACAAATAAAGTTTTTGCGGTTTTGTCATAAAACCATTCTCCGGGTGAGTCTAGTTCTTCAAAAATGTTTTCAACAAAACGGGATTTAAGATGCAAAGGAGCCGGACGATTGTTTTGCCAGCCACCTTCTAAAACCGGTTTGCCATCTTTAATTTCTTTGATTCGGTAATGAAAGCTGCCCCATTCTCCCTGATGCAGGGCATGGAAATATCCTCCGGCTGGGTTTTTCCATTTTTCTATTCGCTCAGGAGAAAACACGTCTTCTGCAGTGCCATTGAAAACTCTGGCTGTGGAATCATAATTCGGGTAACGCGCAAGAATTTGTGGTTTTTCGTTTATAAATAAACTCTCAAAATCCGGACCTTCTACTTTCGTTTTCCAGATAGTATTCGTGTGTTTTTCCCACTTCGCATTTATTTTCCGGCCGGCGCTTAGTATTACTTTTTCATTTTTATATGCTTCTATTACTACTGATTTTTGGTTCAGTTTAGTATTGTTAAGCAATAAAGTCTGGTCAAGATTATATGCGCCTTTGCGAATGTGGATGGCCACATGCATTTGTCCGGATTTACTGATCCTGGCGATGGCGGCGGCTGGTGTTTTTAGCGGAGACAGAATTGTCCCTTTGTTTGCGTCATTTCCGGTGGGAGAAACGTACAGGTTATTTTGAGCCAGTAAAGGGAGGAAGATACACTGAAAACAAACGAGAGCTTTGTAAAAATATCCAATCCGCATACTGTCAACGTTGAAGTGAGAATTTATTCTATTGTTATCTTTTTTAATTTAAGGGTTTTCTCTTGCTAATCTACCTGTTTTAAGATATTTTCATCCTTTAAACTACACATTTATGAAAACTTATTCCAAAATTTTGATCGCATTTTTGGTCCAGAGTTTAGTCGTTCAGGTGACTTTCGGCCAAATAAAAAAGTCCTCAGATGCTGTTTTTGTAAATGCCCATGTCAAACCGAAATTTTCTGAAATGGTTGATTACGGATTGCCGACTAATAAAGAAGGAATCCACGAATTTCCGGGTGGAAAAGCGCCGGTATCTAATCAGATAAATCCGGATGGCTCAATCAGGGTTAATAGAACGGGGGAAATTATTTTACCTGTCGAAATGATCAGGACAACAGAAGAACAAAGGACAGCTGATCCAAATGCAGGTTTTGAGAGTAAAAAAAAGAGCAAAAAGAGAAAAAATTAATTTTTCGTAAATAAAAAGTCCGCAAGCGTAGAAGATTGCGGACTTTTCTTTTTAAAACGATGTAGCTTTTTAAGCGTTGTTATATACTTTAAAAACCGTTTCTCTCAATTTCTGTCCGCTTTCGGTTAATACAAATGCGATACTTTCGGCGATATCGGTGGCTGAAATCCATTTGGTAAAATCTGCATCCGGCATTGCTTCACGATTTGTAGGCGTATCAATAGTGCTTGGTACAATCACCGTCGCGGTAATATTGTCAGATTTTCCTTCGGCATTTATAAATTCCGCCATTTTAAATAGCAGCGATTTGGAAAGTGCATAAGCGAAATTTCCTTTTCCCTGGTCAGCTTCCAACGCAGGCCTTGCACCAACGAAAATAAATTGTCCGCCGCCATTTGCTTTAAAATGAGCCATTAAAGGTTTTACCAGATGGAACGTTGTAAAGAAATTGAGACTAAACATTTTTTCGAGTAATGCGTCATCCGTTTCATGCAGACTTCCCGGTGCATAGGCGCCAACCAGGAAAATACCGGCCTGAATTGTTTTTGCTTTTTCAAGCGTGGTGTTGACAAAATTCAGTGATTGTTCGCTATCCGTCAAATCCACAATCTGTCCTGTAACATTTTTGAATTCGTCAAAAGCATGTGCGTTTTTCGAACCAAAGGTTACGTACAATTCATTTCCGAGGTCAGAGAGTTTTTTAACAACATCTTGTCCCAGACCTCCGGATGCGCCGCTGATAATTATGTTTTTCGACATGGGTTTGTTCAATTGATTTGAAACTATTTGTTTAAAAGCTCAATCAAAAACTGTCTGAAAGGTTCCGCAAATTCCTTTCTTTTTAAAGCAAATTCTACGGTCGTTTTAAGATAATCCAGTTTGTCACCAATATCATGACGTTTTCCTTCGATATGATGTGCGTAAATATTTTCACGTTTCAACAAAAGTAATAATGAATCGGTTAATTGAATTTCGTTATTTTTTCCTTTTGGTGTTTGTTCGATACAATTGAAAATTTCCGGCGTTAAAATATAACGACCCGCAATAGCCAGATTGGAAGGTGCAAGTTCGATGGCTGGTTTTTCAACCAACGTTGTCAATTCCAGAATGGTATCACTCAAAGAATTTCCACCAACGATACCGTAGCGATTTACCTTGTTTGCAGGAACCTGTTCAACCGCAATAACCGATCCGCCATATTGTTCGTAAGTATCCATCAATTGCTGCGTGACCGGAATGACAGAATCCATAATGGTGTCGCCCAGTAAAACTGCAAATGGTTCGTTACCAACGTGATGACGCGCATAATAAATGGCATCTCCTAAACCGTTAGCCTCTTTCTGACGAACAAAATGTACATTGGCCATATCCGCCAGACGACGCATTTCATTGAACCAGATCATATCTTCTTTTTCTTCCAGGCGCGATTCCAGTTCAACGTTTCTGTCAAAATGATCTTCAATGGCGCGTTTTCCTTTACCTGAAATAATCAGAATATCTTCAATCCCTGAATCAACAGCCTCTTGTACAACATATTGAATGGTAGGAATATCAATAATAGGCAACATTTCCTTTGGCATTGATTTGGTCGCTGGCAAAAATCGGGTTCCAAGTCCGGCAGCAGGAATTACAGCTTTACGAATCATATGTTTTTAGGTTTTAGCTATTAGCGGTTGGGCGTTAGTGCGCGACTAACTGGTTCTTTAATAAAATAACTTCTATTGTGCAAAATGTTGGTTCGGGCAACTTAGCTAAAAGCCAATCGCTAAAAGCCAACAGCTTACATCAAACTACAAACGGCTTAATAACCCTCGCGTTATGTTTTTTTAGTTTGACAAAAAGCTGGTTGAGCATATCGTCATCTTTATAAATCCCTATAATTGTTCCACCTGAACCTGCAAATTTTGCAGATGCGCCACATTCTCTGGCAGCATTTATCAATCTTTTATTAGACTCAGGAACATTATAAATTTTACAACGAAGGTTGAAATTTTCATTCATTAATTCATGCAGATCGTCAGGCCTTCCTTCTTGCAGAGCCGTATATCCCTCCTTTGCTTTATTCCCAATTTTACCTAATACATCAATGACATCCTGTTCTCCCCGATCAAATCTTGTACGTACATCACTATGGACTTTCCCGGAAACCTTGCTCAGATTTGTATTATAAGCAACATAAAGTTTAGGAAGTAATGCAGGATTTATTCTCTCGTAAAGCCCGTGGCCTTGTCTTTCAATTAAGGTTTTATCAAAGTCCATATAAACGCAGCCTTCATAACACTGAATGACCCGATCCTGTAAACCTGCGGCAATACCGAGTTCTTCCGTTTCAGAAACCATCACAAGTTGCGGAAGTATTTCAATTGGAATTTCAACTTTGTAAAACTGCATGAGTGCACGAAAAAGCGCCACAACAATAGCACTGGACCCGGACATGCCAACCTGACGTGGAATGGACGAACGATATCTGACCGTAAAATTACGATTAGGCAATTTGATATTATTGTCTTCGCAATAATCGGCAAATTTTTTGATACCTGCTTTAATAAGCGGAATACCACCATTATAACCCAGCATACTGACAGATTCCCGCAAATGAAATATGCTTCTGAAAGTGCTGCCGTCCTGTGGCTCCGGCTCTATGTGAAGCTCGGGAGATTCGTATAACGAGATGGATGCACCGAAATTCCGTACAGAAATCGATATTGTTTTTCCAAAAAAACCATCTGAAGGATTTCCCAGTAGCCCGGCCCGGGCGTATGCGCGCGTTTCAATGATCAAAGTGAGTCTTTTTTTGCTTCAAAAATAGTAACTAATTGACGACACTTTTCACATTTGGCCCTTAAATAAATCTATCATTCGAAAGTGGTGGTATGGAAATATTACAACGCCTTTTTTCGACTGAAAGAATGAGTAAGAAATAGCCGGTTATAAATAAAAAAGTGGTCAGAGAGAAGTTTACAATTACTTCTCTCTGACCACTCCTAAACTTTACTTTGAAAAATTAAGCTTGTTTAATCAATTGAATATTGATTGCCAGTTTAATTTCGTCGCCTACAACTACGCCACCTGCTTCGGTTGTTGCGCTCCATGTAAGTCCAAATTCTTTACGGCTGATTTTACCGTTAATTTCAAAACCTGCTTTGCTTTGGCCATAAAAATCCGTCATAGCTCCGCCATATTCAGCATCCAATACAACTGATTTTGTTATGCCTTTTATTGTCAAATCACCTTTCAGATTGTAAGTATCATCACCAGTTTTTTCAAGACCTGTTGACACAAAAGTCAATTTAGGATGGTTTTCGGCATCAAAGAAATCGCCTGAGCGAAGGTGCTCATCGCGTTGTGTTTGGTTTGTATCAATACTTGCTATATCAGCAGAAAACTGAATATTAGCAGTTGTCAAATCGTCACCGTCTGTTTCAGCACTTCCTTCAAAAGTTTTGAATGAACCTGTTACCGTTGAAATGACAAGGTGTTTTACTTTGAATTGAATTTCGGAATGCGTTGGGTCAATAACCCATGATGTTTTAGCTGACATAATATAGGATCGTTTAATTAATATGTTTCTACATTTAATGTATATACATGTAAACGTAAAAAAAAGTTTAAATAAAGATAAAAAAAATTCTCAATCATTTTAGATTGAGAATTAAAGTATTGATAGTAAGATATTTACTGTTATTAATTAATTTATTCTTTTGGCATAGTGAAAATGGCTTCGTCAATTTTTGGATTAACTTCTAACGTTTTAATATTCATTGCCATCGTAGCACCTGGCATAGCAGAGGTTTCTACTTCAGATGTAAATGGATACGTAATTCCATCTACCTGTTTGAAGTTGGATTGGGTGTTTTTCGATTCAATTTGCTGTCCCTGAACAGTGACCGAAGCTACAACCTTAAGAATATAGTAAGTATCCTGGGAAATGTAATTGGTGCGTTTTGAACCACTTTTTAAGTTTTGTGTAACCTTGTATACTTTTGTGCCACCAAGATCATCTTCTCCGTCGAGTGTCAAAGTCTGCCCTTTTTCCTTATAGTTATATAATCCTGTCAAATCCGTTTCGGCAGAAAGTGATTTAACGATTTCGTCGGGAAGTGGGGTAGCTTTTGTTTGGCCCGCCATCGGATTTATAGACCAGCCCTTATCATTGTCAATAACTTGTGTGATCGTAGATCCCTGAACAACGGTTTCACTACGAAAGCCGCGATCCTGAACGATGGTTGTGGTAACTGGAATCTGCATTTTCATCACTTCCATTTCAGCGGTAATCTTCACACTTTTCAGCTTCGACAATTTTTCTTTGCCACCCATAGCGGTCAAATGCAAAGCGACGATTTCGTCAAGTGTTTTTTGAGCAAATGCGGAAGAAAATATTCCTGAGATTATTAAAATAAGTAGTGACTTGAAATAAGTGGTTTTGTGCATGTGGAGTTTGTTTTGATAAAGTGTAAAACTAGGGAATATTAATTTAAATGTGAATTTGATTGAGGAAGAGCGGATTTTATTGCTGTTGAATGTGACAGTTTTTATTACCCGTCGGATGTCGGAAAAAGCCATCCAACAGGGTCGCTCGCTCCGTCGGACTGCTTTTTCTGCTGTCGGACGGATATTAAAAGCTGTTTAGGCAAAAGAATTTTATTCAAACTTTGCATAAAAAAAACGAACGAACCACAAAGGTGGTCCGCTCGCCAAAATATATAAGTTCTTAAAACTAATTATGAATTTTTCAATGCTTCTGCACCACCAACGATTTCAAGGATTTCCGTTGTAATCGCAGCCTGACGCGTACGGTTGTAAATCAATTTCAGTTCTTTCAAAAGATCCTGAGCATTTTCAGTCGCTTTATCCATTGCGGTCATACGTGCACCTTGTTCCGAAGCATTTGATTCAAGAACGGCGCGATATAACATGATCTTCAACGATTTTGGAATTAATTCAGCAAGAATTTCTTCCTCGTTTGGCTCAAATATATAGTTTACCTCCGGAGCTTTTACTTTCTGGGTAGTAGTATCAGCAACGATCGGTAGATAAGGATCTGTGTGAATAATTTGCGTAGCAACATTTTTGAACTCGTTATAAACGAGATCAACCACATCATAACGACCTTCTGAAAAGTCCTTCATGATTTTTTCTGCTGCTTCTTTTACGTTCACAAATTTAAGTCTTGTAAACAAATCGGTATAAGCGGTGTTAACTTTAAAACCTCTGCGGTTAAATGCTTCTGCACCTTTTTTACCGATTGCAAAAATCTCAACATTTCCCTTGCCAGCCTGTACTGAATATTTTTCTTCAATCAGTGCCAGGGTAGCTTTAATAATATTTGTATTAAAAGCACCACACAATCCACGATCGGAAGTAACGACAATGATCAATATTTTTTCAGCAAAACGGACTGTTTTCAATGGGCTGTCCACTGAGTTTTCAGAACCTGCCGAAACTGTCGAAAGCATTTGTCCCAATTTCTGGGCATAAGGACGCATTTGCAGGATATTATCCTGAGCTCTGCGCAATTTAGCAGCTGCCACCATTTTCATGGCTTTGGTTATCTGCTGGGTTGAATTAACCGAAACAATCCGGTTACGTACTTCTTTTAAGCTTGCCATCTTAGGGAAATTAAATGCGGTCCGCCTGAGGTAATCAATAATTAAAAAATCAAAAATGGGAAGACCACTTCTGATTTTTTAATTAAAGCTTCTCTATTAATATTTAGCTGCCAGTTCTTTTGCAACTTTGTCGATCACGTCAGTAACGCTGTTATCAAGTTTACCTGCACGAAGCGCGTTCAAAGTCTCTTTGTATTGCGCTGAAAGGATCGTAAGGAATTCTTTATCGAATTCTTTTACTTTATCAACAGGAATTCTGTCTAACAATCCTTTTGTAGAAGCATAAACAGTAGCAACCTGATGTTCAACAGGAACCGGAGCATATTGAGGTTGTTTCAATACTTCCTGGTTACGGCGTCCACGGTCAATCGCAAGTTTAGTAGAAGCATCAAGATCCGAACCGAATTTTGCAAAAGCTTCCAATTCACGGAATTGAGCCTGATCAAGTTTTAACGTACCTGATACCTTTTTCATCGACTTGATCTGCGCGTTACCACCCACACGTGACACCGAGATACCTACGTTGATCGCAGGACGGATACCCGAGTTGAACAAGTTGGATTCAAGGAATATCTGTCCGTCTGTAATCGAAATTACGTTCGTCGGGATATAAGCAGAAACGTCACCAGCTTGTGTTTCAATGATTGGAAGTGCAGTTAATGAACCACCACCTTTAACCTTGCCGATTAGAGAAGGAGGAAGATCGTTCATGTTTGCCGCAATGCTGTCGTCATTGATAATCTTCGCAGCTCTTTCCAAAAGACGGCTGTGAAGATAAAATACGTCTCCTGGATAAGCTTCACGTCCCGGAGGGCGACGAAGTAACAGGGAAACTTCACGGTAAGAAACCGCTTGTTTTGAAAGGTCATCATAAACAATAAGTGCAGGACGACCAGTATCACGGAAATATTCACCGATTGCAGCACCTGTAAAAGGAGCATAAAATTGCATTGGTGAAGGATCCGATGCACCAGCTGCTACGATTACCGTATAGTCCATTGCACCATAACGACGAAGTGTAGCTTCGATACCTTTGATTGTTGAAGCCTTCTGGCCGCAAGCTACGTAGATACAGAATACAGGTTCGCCTTTATCAAAATATTCTCTTTGATTGATGATCGTATCGATTGCAACAGCAGTCTTTCCAGTCTGGCGGTCACCAATGATCAACTCACGTTGTCCACGTCCGATAGGAATCATCGCATCGATCGCTTTGATACCTGTTTGTAGAGGTTCAGTTACAGGCTGACGGAAAATTACCCCCGGAGCTTTACGCTCAAGCGGCATTTCGAATGTTTCACCCTGGATAGGGCCCATTCCGTCGATTGGTTCAGCAAGTGTGTTAACTACACGGCCTACAATACCTTCACCAACTTTTACTGAAGCGATCTCTTTAGTCCGCTTCACTGTGTCGCCTTCTTTAATCTCACTTGAATCACCAAGTAAAACGGCTCCAACGTTATCTTCCTCGAGGTTCAATGCGAGGGCCTTCAAGCCATTCTCGAAAACAAGCAGCTCACCTGCTTGCACTTGGGAAAGGCCATAAATGCGGGCAACACCGTCACCTACCTGAAGGACTGTTCCTACTTCTTCGAGCTCTGCTTCAGATTTAGCGCCTGCAAGTTGTTCGCGCAGGATGGCCGAAACCTCGTCCGGTCTAACAGATACCATAGTATAATTGACTTATTTAGAGTATAGTAGTAAGTTTTTGAAATCAGCCGCAAAGGTATGGTTAATTCTTTAAATAAAGAAAACTTCACTTAAAAAATGCACCATAAAAATTAGATTTTTCCAAGTTTGCTTTCCTACGCTATTATAGCGGTGCAAAAATATGGAAATTCAAGCATTTAAAAGGTTTTTAAAACTTTTTTAGGTACTAATTGTGTTTTTGTTGTAATTGAGTTCGTTAATAACAATTAATTATCAAAAATTTAATTCTCAGACCATCCTTAAGTAGAATGTACAAATTAGAAAAAACCATTTTAGCATCAGTTTTATGTATCGGCTTAGCTGCTTCACAGGGATTTGCGCAAGCACCGAAGAAAGTTACTAAACCGGCTAGTGCAGTAAAAAAGACTACGACTACGGCAGCAAAAGCAGCAACATCACCAAATGTACTCAGGAATAAGCTGGATTCACTATCAGCGGCGATCGGTGTAAGTTTTTCCAATTCATTGGCATCTCAGGGAATTAATAATATCAATACTGATATTTTAACAAAAACAATACAAGCATCTCTGAAAGGAGAGAAAACTACTTTTTCGTCAGAAGAAGCAAATAAATTTATAGGAGAATATTTTCAAAAATTAACTGAAGAAAAAGGAGCCGTGGTAAAAATCGAAGGAGAAAAGTTTTTGGAAGAAAACAAGAAAAAAACGGGTGTTACAACAACAGAAAGTGGCTTGCAGTACTCTGTAATTAAAATGGGCGACGGACCTAAGCCTTCTGCAACGGATAAAGTTAAAACCCATTATCACGGGACTTTAACGAATGGAACAGTTTTTGATAGTTCAGTTGACCGCGGTGAGCCAGTTGAGTTTCCGGTGAATGGTGTAATAAAAGGATGGACAGAAGCATTGCAGCTTATGCCGGTTGGTTCGAAATGGAAATTGTATATTCCATATTCGCTGGCTTATGGTGAACGTGCGGCGGGTCCTCAAATTCCAGCTTATTCAGCTTTAGTTTTTGAAGTTGAATTATTAGAAATTGTTAAATAGTTAACAAAAATTCGACGAATGAAAAAATACCTGATCACTCTTATTCCTGTTGTATTACTTGGCTGGCAGCGAGGTCCCGTACAGCAAAATGCAATTGTTACTACGGAAACTTCACTTGCGGAAGATATTAAACCGACGGCAGCTCAGTATAAGGCGGAAGAGCTTTCGACGCGAATCCTATCAAATTATCACTATCGTAAAACGAAACTGAATGATTCGTTATCGTCAGCGATTTTTGACAAATATATTGATGGGATCGATCACGGTCGACTGTACTATCTTGCCTCTGATATGGCGGAATTTGAAAAGTACAGGTACTCTTTCGACGACTTTTTGCAAAAGCGTGAACTGGACGTTCCTTTCAATATGTATAACCTTTTCAGAAAGCGTTATCAGGAAAGAAGTGAATATATCCAGACGCTTCTGAAAACGCCAAAGCCGTTTGACTATACTGTTGACGAATCACTCAACACAGATCGTGAAAAAGTGGCCTGGGCAAAATCAACTGACGAACTGAACGATACCTGGAGAAAGTATCTGAAAAGTGAAGCGCTTGATTTGAAACTTGCCGGCAAAGCGGATACTTCTGTTGTGAAAACCATGAGCGATCGCTATAAAAGTCGGGATCGTGGTTTAAGCCGCATTCGTACTGAGCAGGTTTTTCAAATGTTTATGAACGCTTATGCTGAATCCCTGGATCCGCATACAAGTTATATGGCGCCAACGTCTGCGGATCGTTTCAAACAGGAAATGAGCCAGTCGGTGGAAGGTATTGGAGCTTTACTTCGTGAAGAAGATAATTATATTAAAATTGTTGAGGTTATACCCGGCGGACCTGCATTTAAAGGAAAGCAGCTGAAAAAAGAAGATAAGATTATCGGTGTCGCCCAAGGCGATGATGGTAAATTTGTTGACTTGGTAGGTTGGTTTGTTGATGATGCGGTGAAACTGATCAAAGGCCCCAAAGGAACTGTGGTTCGTTTGCAGATTGTTTCTGCGGATGCGCTTTCCAGTACGCCGCCTAAGGAAATCAGACTAGTTCGCGAAAAGATCAAATTGGAAGATTCTCGCGCTAAGAAAGAAATAGTTTCGGTTAATTCTGGCAATAAAGATTACAAAATTGGTGTGATCGATGTTCCTTTGTTCTACCGTGACTTTGAAGGAGCACAGCAGAAAGAAAAAGAGTTTTCCAGCACAACACGTGATGTTCAAAAAATTATCACGGAATTACAAGCTGAAAATGTGGATGGTATTGTGATCGATCTTCGTAATAATGGTGGTGGTTCGTTAACTGAAGCGGTTTCTCTTACGGGTTTGTTTATCAACAGAGGGCCGGTTGTTCAGGTTAAAGAAGGACAGGGTGAAGTGGAAGTGCAGTCTGATAATGATCCAACAGTTGCTTACAATGGCCCAATGGCGGTTATGGTGAATAGGTTCAGTGCTTCGGCATCGGAAATTTTTGCAGCAGCTATCCAGGATTACAAACGAGGAATTATCGTAGGGGAACAAACTTATGGTAAAGGAACCGTTCAGACTTTGATTGATCTTAACCAATGGGTTCCAAAAGAAACGGATCAGCTGGGTCAGGTTAAATTGACTGTTGCTAAATTCTACCGTATCAACGGAAGCAGCACGCAGCTAAAAGGTGTTATGCCTGATCTTGAAATGCCAACGGCTTTTAAAGTAAATGAATATGGCGAAGGTTCTCAGCCAAGTGCTTTGCCTTGGGATCAGATTGCATCTTCAAAATATGAAGCTACAAATGATATCAATGAAAAAATTGTTAGCCAGCTTCGTGATAAACATAATCACCGTTTGAAATCGGATGAAGAGCTTAAAGCTCTGGCGAAAACTATGGATGAGTTCAAAAAAGCACGTGAAAACAAAATAGTTTCTTTATTAGAATCAAAACGTAAAGTAGAACGTGATGAAGCGGAAAAGAAACGTGCGGCGTTGAAACAGCTTGGAGAAGAATCTGATGATGAAGACGAAGATTCTGCGGATGCAAAACCGAAAACGGCTGATGCTCCAAAAGAAGTTAAGAAGAAAAAGGATATCTACATTACTGAAACCGGACGTATGCTTGCTGATTTGATTGTAATTTCGAAAGAACCAAGTTTGGCAGGAGCTAAGAAGAAGTAGTTTCAGAAAATAGATTATATTAATAACACGGTTAGCTTATGCTGGCCGTGTTATTTTTTTGAATCCCAGGGTTAAAACCCTGCGCTACAATGTCGGTCATGCCTACGGCATTTTGGCTTGGATTGATGTTGGTTATGTTTTCCCCGGGTTTCCCCGGGTTAAAACCCGGGGCTATGATATCGGTCATGCCTATGGCATTTTGGCTTGATTGATCTTTGTTTCTTTTTTCGGGTTGAATTCCAATACCGTAGGTATGACCGACATTGTAGCCCCGGAATTTATTCCGGGGATTGCGAAACGGATTTTATTTTGGTTGGCAATTATTCCCAACCACCGCCCAATGATCTATATAAATCAATCAAAGCCAAATGTTGATCTTTTTGTACTTCTGTTAATGCTAATTCAGCTTCCAAAACATTTTTCTGAGCCGCAATTATTTCAAGATAAGTGGCATAGCCGGTGGTGAAAAGATCCCTGGATGTAACCACAGCTAGTTGCAAAACATCAACTTCCTGCTTTTTGAAATCAGAGATTTTCTTTGTGTTTTCTATCTTTTTCATACTGGTACTTACCTCTTGAAAACCTGTCAGAATTGCTTTGTTGTAAGCAAATAAGGATTCCAGACTTGCGGCCTCAAACCTTTTTTGGCCAGCTTTAAGCGCTTTTCGATTAAATATTGGCGCGGCTAAACCTCCTAGTGCGCTATAAGCTATCGAACCTGGATTAAATAGTAATGAACCCTTAAACGCATTAAAACCTAATAATCCTGTAATATTTAAAGAAGGTAAAAATGCTAATCTTGCCGCCTGCAAATCCGCATGGTTTGCCAATAATTCCAATTCAGCCTGCTGGATATCCGGGCGCCTTACCAACATTTTTGAAGGAATTCCTGTCTGAACTCTTTCTGGTAAATTTTCATTTAATTTTCCGCTTCGTGTAATTTTTTGAGGGAAACGCCCTAATAAAAAATTCAGATTATTCTCTGCTTCAACGATTCGTTGGTTAATCTGTATTTCAAGACTCTGCGTATTTAATAATTGTGCGGTAAACTGTCTTACACCCAATTCGTTCGCTCTGCCACCTTCTTTCTGAATTTTGATATTTTCAACAGCGGATTGTTGCAGGACGATATTTTTTTGGATGATTGCCAGTTCGGAATCCATTGCCAGAAGCTCATAATAAAGTCTGGATACTTGTGCGATTAAACTTGTTACAACCAGATTTCTTCCTTTTTGAGTAGCAAGAAAACGTGTGTAAGCAGCCTTGCGCTGGGTTCTTAATTTTCCCCATATATCGACCTCCCACGTACTTCTGAATCCTACGAAATAATCGGGCATGAACGGTGCAGGAAGTTTTCTGTCACTGTCTAGGTTTTCTGAGAAATTGGTATCATAATTACCAACACCATCCATCGTGTAGTCTCCAAATTTTCTGCCGCCGCCAGAAACTTCTGCATTAATAGCAGGTAACAAAGCACCTTTTGCAAGAAAAATATTGGATTTTGCCATCTCTATCCGTTGTACCGCCATTTTTAGATCCGGATTATTCAACAGAGCTGTATCGATCAATGCGATCAGATTGGGGTCTTTAAAAAATGACTTCCATTGGATAGCGGCAATTCCGGTTGAATCCGTTTGACTGTCAAAATTTTGAGGCGTTTTAATAGATGAGGCATGTTGAACGGGCTGCATCATTTTACACCCGCTCAAAAATAGAAATGTCCCCGCCAGAAGGATTTGATTAACTTTTTTATATGTTTTCATTAAAGGAATGCAGTTAGTATAGCAAGACATTCAGGGTCGTTAATGCGAACCCTGAATGTCCGAATGATCATATCAGATTTAGTGAACGAGAACTTCTTCTCTTTCCACTTTGGGGGCAGAAGGCTTTTTAGGACGCGCCATTGTTGCAAACAATACATAGAGGCCAGGGATAATAATCACTCCAAACAACGTCCCGATCAGCATACCTCCTGCTGCGGCCGTACCAATAGAGCGGTTACCAATTGCGCCAGCTCCTGAAGCCGTTACCAGGGGAATCAAACCTGCAATAAATGCGAAGGATGTCATAAGGATGGGACGAAGGCGTTCAGTGGCTCCTTCCAGAGCGGCTTCCAAAACGCTGCGGCCTTCCTTTTGCCTAATGATCGCATATTCCACGATCAGAATAGCATTTTTGCCCAAAAGTCCGATCAACATGACTAGCGAAACCTGTGCATAAATGTTGTTTTCAAGACCCAAAAGTTTTAGGGAAAGAAAAGCACCGAAAATACCGGCTGGCAATGAAAGAAGAACCGGGAGTGGAAGAAGGAAACTTTCATACTGCGCTGCCAAAAGCAGATAAACAAATAGCAGACAGAGCGCAAAAATGTAAATGGCCTGATTACCTGATAGAATTTCTTCCCGGGTCATTCCAGACCATTCGTATGTAAATCCTCTTGGTAAGTTTTGTTTTGCGATACGTTCAACAGCTTTAATCGCATCTCCACTGCTATAACCCGGCGCAGCATCACCATTGATCATGGCTGAGGTATACATGTTATATCTCGTAAGAAGTTCCGGGCCGTACACTCTTTCCAGACGTATAAACGTTGAAAATGGTACCATTTCGCCACGGTTGTTTTTGACATACAATTTGAGGATGTCTTCCGGGTTCTTGCGGGACCCTGGCTCAGCCTGAACCATAACCTTGTACATCTGCCCAAATCTTATAAAGTTGGAAGCGTATAAACTTCCTATCATCGTTTGAAGTGAGCTCATCGCCACATCAACGGAAATTCCTTTTTTTGCTGCAATATCGGCGTCGACATGGATCATGTATTGCGGAAAACTGGCATCAAAGCTACTGAAGGCGCTGGCAATTTCCGGGGAGTCCATCAGCGCTTTTACAAATTGATTCGTAATAGAAGCGGTTTTTTGTAGGTCGTCGCTACCTGTTTTGTCCAGTACTCTAAGCTCGAAACCACTGGAGTTACCAAAACCCGGTACAGTAGGGGGCGGGAAAAACTGAATTTCGGCATCGGTGATATGCTTGGTTTTCTGTTCCATTTCTGTGATAATATCTTTCACAGACGCTTTGCGCTGATCCCAAGGTTTCAGGTTGATCATCGCCATACCATAGGATGAACCAGACGATTCCGTAATTAAGCTATATCCGGACAAAGTGGAAACAGATTCGACTGGCCCTAAGGCCTGGGCAACTTTTTGAATCTCGTCCAGAACAGCTTCGGTTCTTTCAACCGTGGAAGCCACCGGCGTTGTTACGTTAACATTGATAACGCCCTGGTCTTCTGTTGGGATAAATCCTGTTGGCAGTATGCTGTTGATTCCGTAGGTGCCGATACAAAAAGCCACTAAAAGCCCAATGGTTATCATTCTTCGGCTTGCAATACGTGATAGCAGTTTTCTGTATTTATTGGAAATGCCATCATATCCATTGTTGAATCCTCTGAAAAACCGGTCAAGAGGTGTATTCTTGGCGGGTTGGCCATGGGTATTTTTTAGCATCAACGCACAAAGTGCAGGGGTAAGTGTCAATGCGTTAATCCCGGATATTACAATTGAAATAGCCAGGGTTATCGAAAATTGCCTGTAAAAAACACCGACAGGCCCTGACATGAATGCTACCGGAACAAATACGGCTGACATCACCAGTGTGATCGCAATAATGGCTCCGCTCATTTCCTTCATCGATTCAATGGTTGCTTCTCTGGCGTCAAGATGTTTTTCGGCCATTTTTGCATGAACAGCCTCTACGACGACGATGGCATTATCCACCACAATACCAATGGCAAGTACCAATGCGAAAAGCGTCAGAAGATTAATTGAGAATCCAAATAATTGCATAAAGGCAAAAGTCCCTACCAAAGCAACCGGAACTGCCAACGCAGGAATAAGTGTTGATCGCCAATCCTGCAAAAAGAGGAAAACAATAATAATAACCAGAATAAAGGCTTCGATCAGCGTGCGGACTACCTCATGTATGGATGCATCCAGAAACCTTGATACGTCATAGGATACAGCGTAATCCATACCAGGAGGAAAGGTGGTTTCTTTCAATTCTGCCACTTTCTTTTTTACATTTTCAATGACTTCCTGAGCATTGGATCCGGGCCGTTGTTTAAGCATGATGGATGCGGAGGGTTTTCCATTGGATTTAGAAGCTACGTCGTAATCCAGGGTCCCAAACTCAACATCGGCCACATCTTTTAATTTCAACATGGAACCATCCGGGTTGGACCTTAATACAATATTCTCATATTGAGCCGGTTCAAATAGTTTTCCTGTATATTTCAATACATACTGCAACGCCTGAACTTCCCGTCCTGAACTCACACCCGTTTTCCCGGGAGCCGCTACCACATTCTGGTCGCGAATTGCTTTTACGACTTCTTCCGAGGATACATTATAACTGATCATGCGGTCTGGTTTTAGCCAGATCCGCATGGAGTAATCCTTGCTGCCCATAATAACAGCCCGGCCGACTCCATCAATTCTTTTCAATTCTTTAAGAATATTGATATCTGCGAAGTTATAAACAAAATCCTCCCCGGCAGAAGAATCTGAACTCATGATATCAAGGTACATGAGCATACTATTTACTTCTTTTTCTGTGGTTACCCCTGCCTTGATCACTTCTTCGGGAAGTTCGTCAATTACAGTCTGAACGCGGTTCTGAACATTTACAGCTGCCAGGTCGGGATCAATCCCAACGTTAAACGAAATGGTGATCGTGGTTACACCGTCATTTCCGGAAACGGTATTCATGTAAGTCATGCCGGGCACACCATTAATCGCTCGTTCAAGCGGTACGGCTACTGCATCGACACATACCTCTGAATTGGCACCGGTGTAAGTTGCCGTAACAACAACGGAGGGAGGAACAATATCGGGAAATTGAGAAACAGGAAGGCCGAAGAAGGCCAGAAGTCCTAAAAGTGTTATAAATAAAGATATGACCAATGAAAGCACTGGCCTTTCAATGAAAGTTTTAAACATAATTCAAAGTTTCTGGTGAGGAATAGGTTTGCTATTAACGTGCTGTCAAATCCACTTTTGCAACTGACACATTAACGCTGTCCATTGATATTATTTTGGGATTGATTATAGCTCCATCCTTCAAACCTTGGAGGCCTTCATAAACAATAATGTCACCTGCCTCGAGTCCGGATTTAACCAGGTAATAACTGGCAAATCTTGATTTGGGTGTAAAACTTCGCGTTTTGATTTTATTGTTTTTATCAACCACGTAAACAAAACTTTTATCCTGAATTTCAAATGCAGATTTCTGAGGAACAAGTATTGCGTTTTCAACCGTGTTTGTTAACCTTATAGTACCGGTTGAACCGTGTTTTAATAATTTTTCAGGATTTGCAAAACGAGCTCTGAAAGCTATTGATCCGGTTCCTTCGTCAAAAGCACCTTCCATTGTTTCAATTGTACCTTTATGTTTGAAAAAAGAACCATCTGCCAGTTCCAGCTCTACGATGGCATTTTGTTGGGATGCACTACCTCTTGCTCTTGTATATTCGAGATATTCATTTTCAGAGACATTGAAATAAGCAAAAACATTTTTAGTATCTGAAAGTGTAGTGAGCAATGTTCCTTCATTGATCAAACTACCAATTTTAAAAGGAAGGCGATCTACCATTCCGTCGAACGGAGCTTTAATCTGAGTGTGAGCAAGCTGAATAGCAGCATTTGATTTCATCGATTTAGCTTCTTCAATTCTTGCCGTTACGGCTGCATATTTGGCTTTGGCGACGTCCAGTTCTGTTTTGGCGACCACATTTTTTTCTACCAGCATTTTCACCCTCCCCATTTCCAGTTCTGCGCCTTTGGCATCAGCAATGGCACTTTGCAGACTTGCGTTCGCTTTGGCAAGTTCAGCCGCATATTCTTCATTATTGATGCGGAAAAGTATTTGACCTTTTTTTACTTCCTTGCCTTCATCGACATATACTTGTTCCAGATATCCTTTAACACGGGCATAAATTTCTACGTTTTTTACAGCATGAATATCACCTACATATTCCCGGTGTAATTCGGTTTTCTGTGTCTTTAATTCTGTAACTGGTATGGTTGGAATGGAGTCTTTACTTTCGGCGGTATCCTTACTTTGTGTTGAACAGCTGGCAGTAAATATGACCAAGCCAAGTAAAACAACCAAATGGTAATTTTTCATGATGAATAGGTAAGAGGTTAAAAATTAATATTTTGTATGAATTTTGGAGTATTAAATAGCACGCAGACTTATATCCCGTAAAGTTTACAGGAACTGGAAAAATTATAAACTGAAACGATGCGTCGACCTACCGGCGTTTCACGTCAGGTTATAGAGTAAAATATTGCGGCTAAATTGTACTGGAAAGGCAGAAAGCCTTAGTGGTTGACTAGAACGGACAGAGTCGATAAAGGAAACTATAATAGTCGGGCAAGATGAGTAACCCCTCCATGGAGCCGATAACTTGCCATGTATAATGTTGGAAAACTGATTTTTCGGAAAAATGAAAATAGTCAGAAAGGACCGATTCGAAGCAGATGAAGCGGTAACTGGAAGTTCTGTGGCGTAAAAGACTTGAAAGATTTTCCTTCCATTTAAATTCTTCAGCACTAAGAAATGTCTCATGCAGGCTAATGGAATCATCAAATACAATTAACTCCTCTTCTTCTTCTTCAATGTAATATTTATTGTTGAATGGAGAAAGCTGTCTGATACCGAAATTGGTCCTGCACGATGCCTCCACCTGTCCTATGAACAGTAAAGAGGCAAGGATTTGCCCGATGCAAAAAAACAATACAAAAGTTCTTTTAAGCATGGTATGAGTTAGTATCAAAACATTGGAAAATTCATATTTTTATAATGAATTCAAGAATTTTTGGAATTAAATTATTGGAAATACAATACTGTTGTCTATTACTTCAAATATAACAATTCAGGCTTTAAGGCAAATTTTCTGGATTGTTAATACATGTTAACGAAATTTAATTTTTTTCTAATAATGCATGAGAACGGTAAAGGTTGCAGCGCATAATATATTTCGAGATTATATATTGCACTTCAAATGCTCCTCTCAAAATCAGGGTGATTTTTTTTAAAACGTTTCTTGCAGACAACCATATACTTGCAAACTTCATGCCAAACTATTTCTCTTTATTAGCCGTCATTTTATTTCCGAATGCAAATGGTCTAAGGAGGCAGATAGGGGAATTAATTCGGATAAAATAATTATTCAGAAAGTTACTGACAATGTTTATCAGCATATTACCTATTTTCAATCCCAAACATTCGGAAGGGTTGCCTGCAACGGAACGATTGTTTTTAACAAAAATGAAGCGGTAGTTTTTGATACTCCGGTTGACGATTCTACATCCCTGATATTAATAAATTGGGTGTGGGATAGTTTGTCTTGTAAGGTCACAGCCGTAATCCCGACTCATTTTCATGAGGATTGTCTTGGCGGTTTGGCGGCATTTCACAAAAAGGGAATTCCATCTTACGCTTCAAATCAAACTATTAAATTTGAGAAAGCAAAGAACTACCAAATTCCTCAAAATGGTTTTGATAATTTGCTTGAATTGAAGGTGGGTGGTAAAAATGTTAAAGCAGAATTTAATGGAGAAGGTCATACAAGAGATAACATAATCGGATATTTTCCGAGTGACAAAGTAATGTTTGGGGGATGTTTGATCAAAGAAATTGAAACCACAAAAGGAAATCTTGAAGATGCCAATGTGGTTGCCTGGTCGGAAACGGTAACGAAACTGAAAAGGAAATATCCGGATACCAAAGTTGTAATAACGGGGCACGGGAAAACGGGAAATACAGTTTTACTTGATTACACAATTAAGCTTTTTACGCAAACGAAATAGTATTTTCAGGCAAACTGCCCCGTATATAATTGATGATATTTCCCTTTTTTCAATATCAGTTCCTTATGATTTCCACGTTCGATAATACGTCCGTATTCCAAAACAATGATTTCATCCGCATTCATGACCGTCGACAACCGGTGCGCGATGACAAAGGTGGTTTTCCCTTTCATCAGCATATCCATACCTTCCTCGATCAATTTTTCAGTTCTTGTATCAATGGAACTGGTTGCTTCATCCAGGATTAAAATTGGTGCTTCGGCAACCGTGGCACGGGCGATGTTTAACAATTGTCTTTGTCCCTGGCTCAAATTACTACCGTCTCCATCCAAAACCGTATTATAACCTTGCGGCATTCTGGTGATGAAAGAATGTGCATTGGCAAGTTCTGCCGCATGGATAACTTCCTGATCCGTGGCGGACAACCTTCCGTAGCGAATATTTTCCATAACCGTTCCGGTAAATAAATGCGTATCCTGTAAAACAATAGCCATGGATTTTCGCAGACTTTCCCTGGAAATATCTTTGATATCAATGCCGTCAATTGATATTTTTCCTGATTGAATGTCGTAAAATCTTGGAAGTAAATTGATAATCGTGGTTTTTCCTGCGCCGGTGGAACCTACAAAGGCGATTTTATGGCCAGGTTTTACGGATAAATTGATGTCATGCAAAATAACTTTATCCGGACTATAACTAAATGTGACATTTTCAAAACGGACTTCGCCTTCCACTTTTGAAAGTGTAATTGCATTTTCAGCATCAGTGGGTTCAGGAAGTTGATCCATCATTTCAAAAACACGTTCTGCACCGGCCAAAGCAGCTTGCAAACTATTTAGCTGACTGGATAATTCGTTAATCGGTCTTCCGAATTGTCTGGAATATTGAAGAAATGAAGCCAGTCCACCAATATCAAGTCCACGTGTTACGGCCAGAATTCCGCCGATTGTGGCTGTTAAAGCATAATTGATCGTGCTCATATTGATCATAATCGGCATCATCATTCCGGAAAACATCTGTGCTTTTGTCGCTTTATCCCGAAGATCAAAATTTAGTTTTTCAAAATCTGTTTCAGCCTTTTCTTCATAACCAAAAACTTTTACAACCTTGATTCCTGTGATGATTTCTTCAATATAACCGTTTGCCATCCCCACTGCTTTTTGCTGCGCAATGAAATAATTCTTACTTCTTTTAATTACCTGAGAAGCCAGAAAAAGCATCAGTGGCACCATCACCAGCGTTACCAAAGTCAGTAATGGACTGATATATAACATGAGCATAAATGTACCGGTGAGGGTAATAATGCTTGTGAAAATCTGGGTAAGACTGTTGTTTAAAGATTCACTGATCAAATCCACATCATTCGTAAACCGGCTCATTAAATCGCCATGGCTGTTGGTATCGAAAAACTGTAAGGGAAGTGATTGTAGTTTTTTGAAAAGATCATTTCTCATCTCGTTAACCGTTTTTTGAGAAATAATAATCATAAAACGACTTTGCAGATAAGCGGCCGTCGCACCTGCTACATAGATCACAAGCATAATTCCCAACATGTGAATCAATCCATCCACATCTTTTGGGATAATGTAATCGTTGATCAGCGGACGAAGCAAATATGAGCCAGTTAAGGAAGCCGACGTATTAATCAATATAAACAAAACGACTGTAAAAAGTCCTGCTTTATTTTTTTGCAGATAACCCCAAAGCCGACGCATGGTCAGGCTCATATTTTTGGGTTTTTCTACGGCGAAACGTCTTCCTGAACTGGAACCGGGCATTCCACTCGGAGACGCTGATTGGGATTGTGGTTTGTTTTCGCTCATGAGGCTATGGCTTCATTTTGCTGTTGAGACTGATAAATTTCCTGATAAACCGCATTGGTTTTGATCAGTTCATCATGCGTGCCTACACCGATAATGCGACCGTCGTCCAGAATAATAATCCGGTCAACGGATTCAATAGAACTGATTCTTTGTGCGATGATAAACGTGGTTGTATTATTATGATTTTCCTGCAAAGCAGTTCTGATTTTTGCTTCGGTAGCCGTGTCGACAGCACTTGTACTATCGTCAAGAATAAGAATAGTCGGTTTTTTCAAAAGAGCTCTGGCGATACATAACCGCTGCTGTTGTCCGCCGGAAAGATTTACGCCGCCTTGGCCGAGAACCGTTTCATATTGCAATGGAAACGACATAATGAAATCATGCGCCTGGGCATCTTGTGCGGCGGAAATAATTTCGTCATCACTGGCATCCGGTTTTCCCCATTTCAAATTGCTTTTGATCGTCCCGGAAAACAAAACGTTCTTTTGAAGTACAGTGGCTGTTGCTTCGCGCAAATGTTTTAGCGAATAATCGCGGACATCCACATCGTCAATCAAAACTTGGCCTTCCGTAACGTCGTATAATCTTGGAATAAGTTGAACAAGACTCGTTTTGGCAGAACCGGTAGCTCCGATAATGGCAATTAATTCGCCCGGAATGGCGGTGAAACTGATGTCTTTTAAAACGAAAAGATCACTTTCGCTTTTGTATTTAAAACAAACATCGCGGAATTCAACTTTCCCTCTACGGATTTCCAGTTTTTGACTTAATGCAGATTGCGTGTCGTTTATATCAATTTTCGTGTCCAATACTTCCAGGATTCGTTTGGAAGAAGCACTTGCCCTTGAAAACATCATAATGGTCATGGAAAGCAACATCAGCGCAATCAGAATTTGGGTAATGTAGCTGATAAAAGACATGAGCTGTCCAACCTGCAAATCACCCGTCATTACTTTATTTCCTCCAAACCAGACTACCGCTACAATCGAAACATTCATAATCAGCATCATCACCGGCATGATCAAAATGACGATCGTTGAGGCTTTAACCGACATCTCTGTCAGATCATCATTCGCAACAGAGAATTTTTGTTCCTCAAAGTCACTTCTGACAAATGATTTTACAACGCGTATATTGGTGAGGTTTTCCTGGATTGCAGCATTAACACGATCCAGTTTTTTCTGCATTTTGGTAAAATAAGGAATGCCTTTTTTCATAATAATGAAAATGGCAAGGCTTAGTACCGGAATGGCTACGGCGATAATAATCGTCAGTTCTCTATTGATCTGTAAAGCGAAAATCACGGCACAAACTAACATTAACGGAGCGCGAATTAGTAAGCGCAAAGACATCATCACAACTTGCTGTAATGTGTTGATATCGTTTGTCAGCCGGGTAACCAAAGATGCGCTGCTAAAAGTATCTATATTTGAAAAAGAAAATTCCTGGATTTTTTTGAACAGCCCCTGCCTTAATTCACTGGCGAAACCGACGGATGATTTGGAAGAATAATACACGTTTCCGATCCCGCCAACAATGGCTACAAGTGATAAACCGATCATTATAGCGCCCATTTTGAGAATATAATGAGTATCCTGGTTTTTTATTCCAACATCCACGATATCCGACATCAGCATCGGCTGAACGATTTCTCCAAATACGTCGATTATGGCCAGAAATGGGCCGAGAATCATCGCGGTCTGGTATTTTTTTATAAATTGAAGATATCTTTTCATCAGGACAAATGCGTCAGATTTTGGATAAATTGAAAAGAATGAACCGGACGTTTAACTCAAAGCGTGTTTAGACGCGCAAAATAGATATTAAATTTTTTATGCCTGCTAAAAATATCCTGCCCCGATTTTTTCTAATGATTTGTTAATGTCACTTTTGAATTAATATCGGTTCATTTATTTCTATATTTAAGCCTAAAACGTATATTTCGACCCTGATTGACAAATGATGTAATGGCTTGAAAATCGGGTGGTTACTAATCAATTGTGGTGAGCCCTATTTTTATATGAAAGTATTTCAAATTAAAACACCAACGTTCATTTTAACAAAAATGACAAGTGCCGACAGTGACAAATATTATCGGCTGAGTAATAATGACAACGTAATGAAATTTGTGACTGGTGCCGCATTGAGTCGCGAGGAATCGGATAAAATGCTTGGTCAAATTTTGCGTGAAAACGGCACTAACGATTATTTTGGAAGATATCTGATAGAAGAAATTAAAACAGGGGCGCTTGTCGGTGTTGCAAAGCTGGAACCTTACGGAACAGAAGTGGAAATCGGATACCGGATTATGGAAGAATATTGGGGAAAGGGTGTAGCTACTTCCATAGCAAAATCACTGATCAGGTTTTCGATTAAAACCTTTGATCCGTCAGCCGTAATTGCGTTTGTAAACATACATAATACTGCTTCAATAAGGGTTTTGGAGAAAGCGGGGATGAGAAACGTTGAAAGCATTGAAGATATTGATGAAGAAAAATTCAAATTCAGTTATTCACCTAAAACGAACTCGATCATGAAAAAAGCACTCTACATTATTCTTGGGTTAATCGGGATTTTCCTGATTGCAGCCTTTATTATGCCAAAAGATTATGCGGTTGAAAGAGAAATTGTAATTAATAAACCGAAAGCTGAGGTTTTTGAATATTTGAAATCGTTGAGAAATCAGGATAACTGGAGTGTATGGATGAAAATGGATCCGAATATAAAAAAATCATATAAAGGAACGGACGGAACAGTTGGCTATACTTCCATGTGGGAGGGAAATGATGACGTCGGTAAAGGTGAACAGGAAATAAAGAAGATAACCGAAGGCGAGCGCATTGACACAGAACTGCGGTTTATCAAACCTTTTGAATCTAATAATGACGCTTACATGATCACGGAAAGTGCAGGAGAAAACGAGACAAAAGTGAAGTGGGGATTTTCCGGAAAAATGCCATATCCTATGAATGCGATGTTGCCTTTTATGGGTATGGAAAAGTCGGTCGGAAGTGATTTTGCCAATGGGTTGAAAAATTTGAAAGAGATTTTGGAGAAGTAGATTTTTGGTTTTGCCACGAATACACGAATGTTCACTAATTCATCTCTTACAATCGAAAAAATTTTCTTCATAAAATAGCAATTTGAAATGGGTTCCAGACTGCAACGTGTAGATGAATATATTATAAAATCGGCTGAATTTGCTATTCCGATTTTGGATTATTGGCGGGAAACCGTTCATGCAGCTTGTCCCGATGTGAAGGAAATAATGAAATGGAGTATGCCTTTTTTTGAGTACAAAAATTACAATTTGTGCAATATGGCGGCTTTCAAAAACCATTGTGGTTTTCATTTCTGGCTTGCTTCAAAGATGAGCGATCCTGACCAATTACTTTCAGGAGATGAGGGGAATACTGGAATGGCCGGGTTTAAGAAAATAGCTAAAATTGAAGATCTGCCTTCAGAAGAACAAATTGTAGCGCTGATTAATGACGCCATGTCATTGATTGATAAAGGTGTGAAACTTACCAAAGATCCGGCGAAAAAAGTAGTGAAGGAGCTCGTGGTACCAGATTACTTTCTGGAAGCTATCGAGGATAATCCCGACGCGGAGGAAAATTTTGAACGATTCACTTTATCGCAGAAAAAAGAATATGTCGACTGGATTCTTGAAGCGAAAAGTGAAACAACCCGATTGAAAAGAATGCAGCAAGCTGTGGAATGGATAGAAGAGGGGAAAACACGGAATTGGAAATATCAGAGATAGGCTTTCGGCTTTCGGCAGTCGGCTGTCAGAAATTGCCTGAACTAAATCTATTCAGGAAAAGTTGATAGCCGACTGCGGAAAGCCGATAGCTTATTTTAAAACTTCCCGTTTTCGTCGGCCAATACATATCTGAAAGTATAGTATTTTGATTCTTCTGTGGGCACATCTTCGGGAGCGCCTTTGTAATAACTGACGAATTCAATTTTGGCAAATTTACCTTCTGCCGTTTTCACAAGAATAGTTCGGCCGACAATTGGAAGAATTGCGTGGACGGTCATATCATATTTGTACCACGAATTTCCACTACCACTCGCAATGGCATTTCCACTTCCGCCATCCACTTTATAACCATCTTTGGGCGCTTCGGTAATGGTATCAAATGGTTTTTCAACAATCATGGCGCCACCTTGCCCGGATCCACTTGTTCCTCCGTTTGTCAGGATTGTAGTTCCATTAAAAGCAAGATCCCATTTTGTGGTTTTCGCATCCGTTGCAGGTACCTGTGTTCCACTTGCAAAACTGAAATAGTTATATGTATTTGGCTGCGCAATGCCACTGAAAACTTTGATCACATGGATCTCGGCTTTTTGTATTTCGTCACTCATAACAGATTCTGATTTAGTTGATTGACTAAAATAAGACTCGTTTGGCACCGAAGTTACTACTATTGAAATAAATAAAAGAGATGTAAGCATAAGTAAGAATGTGTTTATATCCAAAAATCAGATAAAAGGGCTTTTTAACCCTTATATCTGATTTTTAGAAAATGATTTGAGAATGATTAAGCTCCTTTTTTAACCAGTTTGTATTCCAGTTTTGGCTTTCCTCTTTCTCCGCCATCAGTCGATGTGAAACTTATGAATCTAAGTTTGTAAACGTTTCCGGATGCATCTTTTATAACATAATAACGATCTGTTTTTACACCAACCGTTCCACCTGATGTTACTCTCCATTTCGAACCGATCACATCACGATCAGCACTGAATGTAGTTGTTGCGATATTGCTTTCTGCATAAGCATCGTAAGTTGCAGTTGTTGTCAAAACTTCCGCTGCCGTTATACCGGCAAGTTGATTGATGAAAACAAGATCCGAGAATCCGTAAGGAATATTGGTTGTGCCTGATGCAGTATAGTACATGCTGTAACCCCATTCAAAGTCCCACCGATCTTTTGCAGGCTGAACAGCAACGGTCGCGCCTTTGATAAGTGAAACAAACTGGAAGTTGTAAGTTGGATCTTTCGTAACATCAAGTGTTTTGAAAGTAGTATCATTCAACAATGCGTATTGCAAAGTATAGCCGTTAGTACCTTTACGGATAATACGAATTTTGTAAATCTGATCCGCTGGTAAAACCGTAGCTGAACCACCTTTACGGTTCAGGATATATACTTTATTATCAGCATCGGTAGCAGAAATTTCTTTGATAAGCGTTTCGGCAAGCTTGCCTGAATAGCCATCTGATAAGTCAAGTGTTCCCTGTCCTTGTCCGATTGCCAGTTTTGTTAAGTCAATATCCGCAGCAGTTACAGCATTAAGATCTGATTTATTGATCGCGATTGCAGAAGCACCGTTCGTAGTATTAAGTGTAACTCTGAAATCAGTTCCGGCATAAAAACCAAGATCCCAGCTATCACGTAATACAGGCGTTTGTGTATTGGCGCTCAGGTCAAGAAAAACTGAATTTGCCGCACTTGAACCAGGTTCTGTACCTGCAATCCCGTTAAGCTGAATACTTGTTCCGTCTGAAACGATTGCTTTGAAACTAAGTTTCAAGTCAGTATTTGTACCAACCAAAACAGGTGAAGCAACCGAAGTTACTTTAAACTGGATACTTTCGTCTCCATTCAAAAGAACACCTGTTTTTTTAAGAACCTTAAATGAAACGCTGCTGGCTCCCGCAGGTACTGTTAGAGCCAAAGTATTATTGGTTGCAGCGGGATCTGTCGTGAATTGTGTTCCGTAAGTTAAAAGTGTCGGTGTCAATGAAACCGAAATAGCTGTTGCTGTTTCTGCTGCCCTGCTCAATACAATTCTAACGTCAACAGATTCTCCATCAAAGCCTTGTGCGGTAGATTCAAATGCGGCGGTATTGTCGGGCAACGCGGGATCGTCATCTGAGCAGGCATTGAAAATAGCCAGAAATGCAATAAGAAGTAGAGGCTTAAATAATTTGTTCATAATTGTTTTGATTAATTTAAAAAGGGTAATAATTATTTTTTAGACCAGTGGATATTCATACCAAGAAAATAGGAGCGACCGTTAAAACCTGGTCCGGTAGCATCATGTCCGGAACCAATTGTTGTGTTTTTGACTGATGTCAAATCAAATAAATTTTTTGCCCCGCCAATCAGGTTGATATATTTTCCCAATGTTTTGGTAACGGTAAGATCAGCCATATTGTAGCCGCTGATTTGTCTTAAACTGGCTGTTACCGGAGTACCACTGATCAGTGCGTAAGCAGGTTTCTTGCCGGTATATTTATAGAAGAAATTTATGCTGGCGCCGATTTTTGAAAAGTTGTAAAGAATATTTGCATTGATTTCCGGCGACCATACAAACTGTGGTAAGTCCTCCGTTACCCCTTCTGATTCATCCAGAATTTCATTGTAAGTTCCAATATAGGTAGCGCCCAAAGTTGCCTGAATATTTTTCCAGTAAAACTTGTTATCAAGGCTCACACCCGTTGTTTTGAATAAACTGATATTCAAATAAGTCGTTTGGGTAGGATTGTTTGGGTCAAATCCGGTATCGATCCGGTTATGAAAAATGTTATAAAATCCTCCCAGGGTTGAAGTTACTTTAAGTGAGGATTCCTGTTTAACCTGCCAAACCAGAAAAGTATTAAAGCTATTTGAATATTCAGCTTTCAGATTGACATTGCCATTGATGGAATGTGAGGCATCGTGAAAATCAAAATATAATTCGCGTAAAGCAGGAGAACGGAAACCCCGCGCATAGCCCATGCGCCAATCCAGAACATTGTTCAGAGTGATTTTGGCATTAAGTGAAGGAATTACAGGAGGCGCATCGTACACTGAATTTTTCAGAAACCGCACGCCCGGACTCAACTTGATGGCAGGTGTTATCTTCAATTCTGATGAAACGAAAAACGCATATTCATTGATCGTTGGAGAGCCTTTGATCCTGGCTCCGCTACTATTATTGTTATTAATTTCAATTCCCGGTAGGAGAGATACGTTGGGCGAAACTTTGTATAGCGCTGTTCCACGGAAAAATACAGTGGTGAAAATGGATTTGTCCTGAGCAGCAGGATCCAGAGAAAGTGTTCGTTTTCCAGTATTGAAGTCTATGTTTGTACTAAGGGTTTTCCGGCTGTAATCTGTGTAGGAAAGTGCGCCGGTGAAACCCAGTTTATCACTCGCGTGATATTCACCCTGTGCCTGATGGAACCATCTTTTGGTGATGTAATCTTTGTCTCCCGCTGTATTGGCAACGTTAATATTTCCAAGATATTTAATAGTTTCGTCTGTTCCGTTGAAGCGGTACCACACATTCCATTTTTCTTTCGAATATCCGATTCCTGCGTTATACAGCATTTGTTCTTTCGGCATCCAGGCTTTTACACGACCGGTAGAATCTCCCTGCCAGCCGCCGAAATTATTTCGCGTTACACCTGCGTTTAACTGAAAACCTTTTTTCTGCCAGGCTACGCCAATGTTTTCATTGTGCGTGCCTTTTTTATCAAAAGCCTGATATTCATCACCAACGGATTCTTCCTGGATCCTTGCTGAAACGGATAAGTTATCACTTCCGTCTCCCTTTTTTGTGATAATATTGATAACGCCGGCCAATGCATCCGTCCCATATATTACGGACATCGGACCTTCTACTATCTCTATACGTTCAATGGTATTAATATCAATTTGTCCAAGACTTTCACGTGTAGCTCCCCGATCTACCAGTGGAATGCCGTCGAGTAGAATTTTTACGCTTTGGCCGGTCATACCCATAAGCTGGATATCCGTGGTTCCCAGCGTAGGATCGTTAGAAAACCGGATTCCCAATTCTGTGTTAAGAATGGTCTGAATATTGGTTGCACCTCTCAAACGTATTCGTTCACTATCAATCGTCCGGACCTGGTAGACAGAATTACGAAGAGATTGTTTGCCAAACTGAGCTGTAACTACCGCGTCCTGAAGTGAAATGCCATTTTCCAGAAGCTGAATATTGTCCAGTGTCAGGATTTTTCCAGCGGTTATTGCAACAGGTAATTCCTTCTTATCATTTCCTAAAATACTTACGATCAGTGTGTAATTTCCGTGCGGAGCTTTTAGGTGAAATTTGCCGTCGATATTGGTGGTATTGCCGTATTTGGTGTCTTTCAAAGTGATGTTTACACCTTCGAAAGATTGGTTATCCTGCGTTAAAATCTTTCCTCTGATTTCTCCATTTTGTGCGATTACCGTCTGAGCTCCAAGTAAAGAAAGAATCCAAATGATTGTAAACAGATGTTTCATTTGATAGTATATCAATTTAGACTAATTATATTTTACAAATAAATAGTTAATTAGACTAATTACAAAGTAATTGTTCGAGAAATAATTTATTATCTCGATTTTGATAGATTTCTGAATGAAATTGAGGTGTTAATTTGAGAATTGCGTTGATTTATTTTTCCCGGGTTGAAACCCGGGGCTACAAAGTTGGTCATGCCTACGGCATTTTGGATCTGGGTTTGGGATGCACTTTTCCCCCGGGTTGAAACCTGGGGTTATGAAATTGGTCATGCCTACGGCATTTGGATCTGGGTTTGGGATGCACTTTTCCCCCGGGTTGAAACCTGGGGTTATGAAATTGGTCATGCCTACGGCATTTGGATCTGGGTTTGGGATGCACTTTTCCCGGGTTGAAACCCGGGGCTACAAAGTTGGTCATGCCTACGGCATTTTGGATCTGGGTTTGGGATGCACTTTTCCCCCGGGTTGAAACCCGGGGCTACAAAGTTGGTCATGCCTACGGCATTTTGGATCTGGGTTTGGGATGCACTTTTCCCCCGGGTTGAAACCTGGGGTTATGAAATTGGTCATGCCTACGGCATTTGGATCTGGGTTTGGGATGCACTTTTCCCCCGGGTTGAAACCTGGGGTTATGAAATTGGTCATGCCTACGGCATTTTGCT
>NZ_VTOL01000009.1:0-190523 GCF_009801115.1 Dyadobacter sp. 3J3 | reverse complement strand
AATTGGTCATGCCTACGGCATTTTGGATCTGGGTTTGGGATGCACTTTTCCCCCGGGTTGAAACCTGGGGTTATGAAATTGGTCATGCCTACGGCATTTTGGATCTGGGTTTGGGATGCACTTTTCCCCCGGGTTGAAACCTAGGGTTATGAAATTGGTCATGCCTACGGCATTTTGGATCTGGGTTTGGGATGCACTTTTCCCCCGGGTTGAAACCCGGAGCTATTAAATTGGTCATGCCTACGGCATTTTGGATCTGGGTTTGGGATGCACTTTTCCCCCGGGTTGAAACCTGGGGTTATGAAGTTGGTCATGCCTACGGCATTTTGGATCTGGGTTTGGGATGCACTTTTCCCCCGGGTTGAAACCTGGGGTTATGAAGTTGGTCATGCCTACGGCATTTTGGATCTGGGTTTGGGATGCACTTTTCCGCCGGGTTGAAACCCGGGGCTATGAAATTGGTCATGCCTACGGCATTTTGGATCTGGGTTTGGGATGCACTTTTCCCCCGGGTTGAAACCTAGGGTTATGAAGTTGGTCATGCCTACGGCATTTTGGATCTGGGTTTGGGATGCACTTTTCCCCCGGGTTGAAACCTAGGGTTATGAAGTTGGTCATGCCTACGGCATTTTGGATCTGGGTTTGGGATGCACTTTTCCCCCGGGTTGAAACCTGGGGTTATGAAATTGGTCATGCCTACGGCATTTTGGATCTGGGTTTGGGATGCACTTTTCCCCCGGGTTTCAACCCGGGGATGGGATTGGAATGATGTTGAATAATTCCAAAGAGCCGTAGGTACGACCGATAAATTTATTTAATAACCGCCTTAACCGTCACAGTCACCACATCTTTCAGTTTCCAGTTACTTTCGCCAACTTTATAATCCAGGCGGTTAATATCAAAAGTGCCTGAAACAGCATAACTGCCGTCAGCATTTTTTTTTGCGTCAAAAGGAAGCGTAACCGTTTTGGAAACGTCCCTGATTGTCAACGTTCCAATCGCTTGATACTTATCACCTTTCTTTTCAATTTTGGAAGATTTGAAACGGATTTCCGGATATTTCGCAACGTCAAAATACTTATCACTTTTCATATCCTTATCGCGTCCGTTACTATTCGTTTTAAAAGAATTTGCAGCGATGGTCAGATTAAATGCCGAGGCATTCAGATTATTAGGATCGAAAATTGCAGAGCCTTTTGGTGCATCGAAGGTACCGTTACAAGTTCCTAAAACAAATTTCACACTAAAATCTGTCGACCCGGAAGTTACTTTTGAGGTTTGAGCAGGCGCTTGTAAAAAAGCCAAAATGCTCAAAATGAATATAGAAAGAGTTAATTTCATAAACTTAAATTTTAGCTGACAAGAGAGGAAATTCGGTTAAAGCTCTTCAAGAAGAGAATCACCTTCTGATAGATCTCCCGAAGTCCATTGCCATTTTTCATGTAAACGAATTTTGCCGCTTGGTAATATTTCTGGCGTCGACTTGCAAATGCCGGTCGTAATTTCACCTTTGTCATTAATCTGGTGATATCGCATATCCAGGCATCCGTTTTGATCAACCAATGCAATTAAATGTCCTGAACGGATATTAGCACCTACGTAATCGCAGGTCAGAAGGTTGCCTGATTGTTTGTAATGAAATTGCATTTTTAGATCAACTTCACCATTTTCAGAATTGGAAAGAGGAATGAACGTTTTGCCGTCGTAATTAATCATTGGTATTAAATCATATTTATTAATTTTTTAAAGGTCGTTTTTAATACACAGACTATCGACGCGCTCAGTTAGTTTTTTCAACAAATCCAGCTGTTTTGCCTGTACCTCAAATAAAGTTTTAATCTGCTCTTCCAATAGTAAATCCATTTTCTGATGTAAACTGCGCACTTCCAGTTCAGCTTTCATATTGATCAGATAATCATTCTCAGCCCGGATCCTGTCTTTTTCCTCCTGACGATTCTGACTCATCATAATAATAGGAGCCTGCATCGCTGCCACGCACGAAAGTACCAGATTCATTAAGATAAATGGATAAGGATCGAATTGCTCTGCTTTTGGGAGCGTAGAATTATAAATTATCCAAAGGATAAGAATTACGCTGAAAATAATAATAAACGTCCAGCTTCCACCAAACCGGGCAACTTTATCGGAAACGCGTTGACCTTTCGTCAGGATTTCCTGTGGAGGATGTGCCAGATTGTCAACGATCAGTTCTTCTTCCTGAAAAGCTTTTGTAACAATATCATGTAATTTTTTAATCTGTTCGCTTTGGTTGGCAAGAATGTCGTCAACTTCATTAATAACTTCGGCCATCTTTAATTCGGAGTTTTATTTTAAAAGTACGAATTAAAGATGGCTTGCAATATTATTTAACCGAAGTAATCCACCAAACATTTCCACTCGGATCAGTAACACCGCAGCTTCTTCCATAATCTTGGTCTGCGGGTTCCATAATTGTTGTCGCTCCTTCCGAAAGTGCTTTTTGATATGTTTGATCAGCATCTTCAACATAAATAAACAGATTAGCCGTTTCCGTTTTCCATTTTTCGGTACTGTCGCAAAACATAATTGTGCTTCCGTTAATCTGGATTTCGGAATGCATGACAACGTCAGTGTCGTCGCGCATTTTCTTGAAAGTTACTTCTGCGCCAAAAATCTTTGTGGTGAAATCAATGAATTTTTCAGCTGATTCCAGCATTAAATATGGCATAATCGTTTGATGGCCATTAGGGATTTTTATAGTGCTCATAGAGTTTTTTGATTAATGTTTAAGCAAATGTATCATGCTTAAAAAATGCATAATTGGAAAAACACGACATTATGCATCCCGATATTCTGCGCCTTCGGCTTTTCCCGAAAAGAAAAACCGCGGATGCTGTCCGGAAAATTCTTTGAAGTCATGAATGAAGTGAGACTGATCATAATATCCGCATTCGTAGGCAATTTCGGTAAGCGATTTTTCAGAATCTCCATACATATTTAGTGCAGATTGAAAGCGAACAATTCTGGAATATAACTTTGGACTAAAACCTGAAAAAGCTTTGAATTTTCTTTCAAATTGTCGGGTTGATAAAAAACTTTGCTTGGCAAGTTGTTGGACGTTAGAAATACCTTTTGTCTGAATAATAGTACAAATGGTCGAAAAGACGGCAGGCTCATGTCTATAATTCCTGGCTATCTTTTTTTCGAGAAATGAGGAAATAATCTCAACTCTTTTCTCATTACTTTCTGCCAGCATTATTTTTTCTTCCAAAACTTTACCTTCATTCCCCATCAAAGTTGCAAGGTCCGGCATTTCATTGCTCAGCTCATCAGAAGGCATGGAGAACAGTATTGGAATGACAAACGGGTAAAGATAAACACCAAAAATTCCGAAGTTTTGGTGGACAATGAAACGACGAAAATGTTGAGATTGCCCATGAAGGCCGGAATGAAAAGAAGTCTCGATTTTGTCCTTTGAGAAAATTTCATCAAAAGGAGTTTGATAATGAAAGATCATTTCAGCACAACCGTCGGCCATAACCCGGTGAATGTAGGGTTTGTCGGGATTTACCTCATCTTCCAATATCCAAAAACACCGGACAAATCCGGCAAGTTTTGGCGGTGGTTGTATGGTTAAATATTTCATTATAAACGAAATTAACCGTGCGAAATCTTTCAATAATAATAAGTGAAGATACGTTTTATTGCTAGTTAAGGCAGCGGATTAGTATCATTTTTTTTACTACTGCTTTTCCCTAATTTGGCAGGAATAAATGGTGGTAACTAGCTGAAATTTAAAGTGAAGAAGAAGGAGCGGATTACTTAAATAGAAAACCGCAATAGGTATATTTCCAAATTCCTTTAATACATTTGGGGTGGAATTCATCATAACAATTTAAATTGGTGATGTAAAAATTAGAATGAATTCAAACCTTATTGGAGTGTTTGAATTTGAAATCCTTAATTTTTAGAACTATTACCCAAATTTGAATTGTTACGATTACCACACGGTTAGAAGGTCTTGGTACTGGATTAGCCGTTTCTTTTATTAAGTCGATTACTAATTATACTCAGTTTCTGTCATGAAATTAGTGCCCATAGAAAAGCGTACGGGGCTTACCCGTGAAGAATTTATTGAAAATTATCTCAAACCAAGTCGTCCTGTTGTTTTCACAGATTTGGCGAAGGATTGGCCTGCTATGCAAAAATGGACATTCGAATGGCTTCGTGAAAACCATGGCCAGATCGAAATTCCACTCGTAGATAATCATATGCACGATGCGGATAAATATTTCCAGATTGCCAAAACGATGAAATTTGGAGAATACCTTTCGCTGATTGAGGCAGGTCCAACAGATTTAAGACTTTTCTTATTTGATATATTCAAAAAGGCACCTTCTTTGACAGACGATATCCGTTTCCCAACGATTATGGACGGGTTTTTGAAATATTACAAATTTGTATTTTTCGGTGGTGAAGGTTCTATCACAAACCTGCATTATGATATGGATTGTTCAAACGTATTTTTGACGCAATTCCATACCCGTAAACAGGTTATTTTGTTTTCACCGGAAGAAAGTACAAGACTTTATCAGCATCCTTTTACGGTAATGAGCAAAGTGGATCCGATCAATCCGGACTACGAAAGATTCCCGGCAATGAAAGGTGCGGTTGGTCACGAAACAACTTTACTTCACGGAGAAACGATCTTTATTCCATCACTCTGGTGGCATTATATCCGATATCTTGATGGAGGTTTCAGTCTTGCATTAAGAGCCAATAATTCGGTATTCACTGCGGTTCGCGGCGGTATGAATATCGTCCGCCATACCGTTGTAGATAAAGGAATGGCCTCTCTTTTGGGTCTTGAATGGCAGCATTGGAAAGAGAAAAAAGCAGTTGAAAAAGCAGAGCAGCTAATAGCTACCGAAGCATAAAGGAATGATGACGCATTCCAAAGAAACTATTTTATCTTTGGAATGCGTTATGATTTGTATTCCTTTTATGTTTTGTTATGAATTTCGAGCTCACTTCAGAATACCAGCCTACGGGAGACCAGCCTGAGGCAATCAGACAACTTTTAGAGGGAATTGCAGCGGGAGAACCAGCCCAGACTTTGTTGGGTGTAACGGGTTCTGGTAAAACTTTTACGGTGGCGAATGTGGTTGCGGAAATTAACCGTCCTACATTGGTACTAAGCCATAACAAAACGTTAGCTGCCCAGCTATATGGCGAATTCAAGCAATTTTTCCCTAACAATGCGGTTGAATATTTTATTAGTTACTACGACTATTATCAGCCGGAAGCCTTTATTTCAAGTACCAATACGTATATAGAAAAGGACCTGATGATCAATCAGGAAATTGATAAATTACGATTACACACGGTTTCATCTTTGATGAGCGGAAGGCGTGATGTGATTGTAGTTGCCTCTGTATCATGTATTTATGGTGCTGGTAATCCAAATGAATATAAAAAGAGTATTGTCAAAGCCAAAATTGGTGATATTGTAAGTCGCAACCAGTTTTTGTTCAGGCTCGTAGAAATTTTATATAGTCGTACCGAAGTTGAATTTGGGCGCGGTACTTTCCGGGTGAAAGGTGATACTGTTGATATATATCCTGGTTATGCTGATTTCGCATATCGTTTTATCTTTTTTGGAGATGAAATCGAAGAAATCCAGCGCATTGAACCTGATAGCGGAAAGAAGATTTCAAGTGAAAAAGCAGTTTCTATCTTTCCTGCCAATTTGTTTGTAACTGGCCGTGACGTGCTTTCTCAATCCATCAAAGAAATTCAGGATGACCTGGTAAAACAGATCAATTATTTCACAAACAATGGAAGAGTAGCAGAGGCTGAGCGCGTAAAGGAGCGTACAGAATTTGATATGGAAATGATGCGGGAGCTTGGTTATTGTTCCGGTATAGAAAACTATTCGAGGTATTTTGACAGACGTTTGCCAGGTCAGAGGCCGTTCTGTTTACTGGATTATTTTCCGGAAGATTTCCTGATGGTTGTTGATGAAAGTCATGCTACCATGCCGCAGATCAAAGCGATGTGGGGCGGTGACAGATCCAGAAAAGAAGCTTTGGTTGAATACGGTTTCCGTTTGCCATCGGCTATGGATAATCGTCCGTTGACATTCCAGGAATTTGAAGATCTTACGCCGCAGACGATTTACGTTAGCGCAACCCCGGCTGATTACGAATTACGTCGCTCGGACGGTGTCGTGGTGGAACAAATTATTCGTCCAACAGGCTTACTTGATCCTGAAATTGAAGTGCGCCCAAGTTTGAATCAGATCGATGATTTATTAGAAGAAATAAACATTCGTATCAAACAAGGCGACCGTGTTTTGATCACTACTTTGACCAAAAGAATGGCAGAGGAACTGAGCAAATATCTGGATCGTGTTGGAATTAAATGCCGTTATATTCACTCGGAAGTGAAAACACTTGATCGTGTTGAAATACTTAGGGAATTGCGTTTGGGTGTCTTCGATGTTTTGGTTGGAGTAAATCTTTTGCGTGAGGGTCTGGATTTGCCAGAGGTTTCGTTAGTGGCGATCATGGACGCCGACAAGGAAGGATTTTTGAGAGATATTCGCTCGTTAATTCAAACAATTGGTCGTGCGGCAAGGAATGAAAACGGAAAAGTTTTAATGTATGCGGACGTGATGACCGGATCCATGGAAGAAGCAATTGGCGAAACGAACCGGCGCAGAGCGATTCAGCTTGCCTATAACGAAGAGCACGGAATTACGCCAAAAACAATCCTGAAATCGAAAGAAGCGATTATGTCGCAAACTTCGGTTGCTGATTCGAAACCAAGAAAAATTTATGTTGAGCCAAGTGAAATCCGCATCGCGGCAGATCCGGTTGTTCAATATATGGGTAAAAGTGATTTGCAAAAACTTATTAATGAAACCCAGAAAAAAATGGAAAGTGCCGCAAAAGATATGGACTTTCTGGAAGCTGCGAGGTTGCGTGATGAATTGTTGCAGTTGAAGGAGCAGGTAAAATCGAAGGTTTGATAATGTAAGTTAATTTTATAAGTATTTCGGTACTTCACAAAGGTGCAGAGCACCGGAATACTTGTAGAATTAGCAATTTACAAATCTCCAATATGCTCTTTCAATAATTCAACAGCCTCAACCCAGTTATTAACTCTCGTATGTTTTGTAACGTTAATATTATGTCCGGCCGTAAACAGGATCGGCATTCCCTTATGAAAATCCAGATTTTTTAAGTGATCATCAATTAGAAAATCGGTACCAATCACACTTTTATCTCCGCAGAAAATAATATTTCTCCAAGATATAAACGGAAAATGTTCAGCCAGCCAGTCATGTTTTTCGAGTAAAGAATTTGGAAATTCCATAGCTGCTGAAACAATATAGACTTCAAAATTTTCCTGCAATTCTTTTAATGCTTCCACAGCTCCTTCCATCACCGGAGCGTTCCGGAAAAATCCGGGTTTGTATATAAGACTTCTGGCTTTGTCCGGATCGGGAAAAGCAAAATCTTCCGGTTTTCCTAATAACTCTTCTTTGGAAACTCTAACTCCAAATTCCTGTTCATAAAGATTAATCCAGTTGGTTTCAATATCGGCGATGACATTATCCATGTCTATGGCTACTGTTTTTTTCATGCTCTGATAAAATATAAGATTTCTTGTCTGCGATTTAGTGCAACAAATATAACCAAAATGTGCAATATTTTGCAATAATCAATTTCAATAAAGTATTATATTTGCAGAAAGTTGAATGTAATACTATGTTAAAAGAGGAGCGTTTTCAGGTTATACTGAATCAGCTTAGTCAGGACCAAAAAGTGCACCTGGCTGGGTTGAGTACGATTTTAAATGTATCGGAGGATACTGTTCGCCGCGACATTAAAGAGCTCGCTGACCAGGGATTATTGAAATCTGTCCGAGGTGGTGCTGTGCCGCATTCACCGGGGCCGCATAATTTTAAAGACCGTATTGAATATGGAAATGATAAAAAAAGAATTATCGCTAATAAGGCTCTGAACTTCCTTAAAGACGGTCAGGTTGTTATTTTCGATGGAGGAACCTCGGCACTGTTGATAGCACAGTCTTTACCAAAAGATATTAGCCTGACCGTTGTGACAAACAGTTTTCCCATCGCCAGTATTCTGGAAGAACATGAAAAAGTAGAAGTGTTGTTTGCCGGCGGAAGACTTTTGAAAAATTCCTTTGTCACAACTGGAAATGAAACCATACAATATTTTCGGAAATTCAGAGCAGATTTGTGTTTTTTAGGAATATGCAGCATCCATCCCGAACTCGGTGTCACCGGCCCGGATTATGAAGAAAGTGAAGTGAAAAGAGTGATGGTTGAATCGTCCAGAGATATTATTGCCCTTTCGACAGTGGAAAAACTGGGAACAGCAGAGGCCTATTATGTTTGTCCGACCAATCAGTTAACAACAATAATAACCGATCAGCCGGACAGTATGGCTGCATTTGAAATTTATAAATCGCTGGGAATTAAGATGGTTTAGTCTTCATCTTCCGAAGTTTGCTCGATCTTGTGAAAGGTATCGTCCATCGTTTTTGTCTCCTGGTTCAAAACGTTGGCAAAACCCAGCATATAGGCTATGGTGAAATATCTCAGCCATTTTATGGCTGCAAGCAGTAATTTATTGATTTTCATGATTTCTGAATTGAGATTATAAAACAAGTCGAAACCTGATTTCCTGAAATGGGAAATGAAGAAGTACCAAAGCAATCAATTGCTATGTTTTTCGACAAAAAGAATAGTAGAAATCGAGCAGAATGATAGCTGCTCAGGAAATGAAATCAGGAAAATCGTCGGAAGAAGTAGAAGCCAGATTTCGGCTCCTGAAAAGAGGAATTGTATTTTGAGATACTGGTTTGAAAAGGCTATATTGTCTGTTTAAAAGAATATGGGCATGGTTATTCAATCTGAGAGACAAAAGATTTATTAGTATAAATTGAAAATTTTGCTGTTGGTTGAAATAGCTTTTCTTAGAGGATATTGAAAATTTAGCAAAAGCTTTTTTCTTTCCGCAATTTGGAATAAGCTGATCAACACGTTCGATCTGAACAGGTTTTCCAAATTGAAGATTGTCATAGTAGGAAACTCCCGAAGATAGAAACAGAAAAAACAGCCAACTGAAAATTGGAAGTTTGAGGTTGATATTTAGTTTCTGTTTCATTTTAAACTTTTGTCAATATAAAAATATGCTTTGGTTTAATACGGAAATTTAAATTCTCAATTTTACTTTTGAGGAATACCTAGAATAACAGTTATCAAAATTCATGAAATTGAGAAAGATATTGTTTCTAATTATTAAACTGAATCAAAAAATATTTGTTGTTTTATTCTGGATTTTCGCGATAGCTATAACTGTTATCGGAATATTTTCTGGATTACCGCTTATTCAGGCAGCCGAGTTTTTAGGTTTTACTTACCTTGTTCTTGCTCTAATATATGGTATTTATAGATTCCTAAGATATATTTTTGAAGATTGATAATAACTTTAAATCCTTTTATTTCGCTCCCATCCTTATTGCACCATCTAACCGTATCACTTCACCATTCAGCATCGGATTTTCAACAATTGATTTTGCCAGCAAAGCATATTCGGAAGGCTTGCCTAAACGTGATGGAAATGGTACTTGTTGCCCCAGAGAAATTCTGGCTTCTTCGGGTAAGTCCATCAATAATGGTGTTTCAAATAATCCCGGCGCAATCGTCATGACCCGGATACCTGCTTTTGCAAATTCACGGGCAATTGGCAAAGTCATACTGACAATTCCACCTTTGCTGGCTGCATAAGCTGCTTGTCCCATTTGTCCATCGTATGCAGCCACAGAAGCTGTATTAATAATGACACCTCTTTCTCCCTCAGCATTGACCTCATTTTTCTCCATTTCAAAAGCGGCTAACCTGATCACATTAAACGTTCCGATAAGATTAACCCGGATTGTTTTTTCAAAAGCTTCCAGAGCATGCGGGCCATAAATGCCATCAACTTTTCCCACTGTTTTTCGAGCAATTGCAATACCAGCGCAGTTTACGACAATTTGAATAGAACCAAATGTTTCAAGCGCCGAATGAATTGCCAGTTTTACATCGACTTCATCAGAAACGTTGGTTTTTACAAATTTCAATTTACCTGGAAATTCAAGTTCCAATGCTTTTCCCGAGGTTTCGTTGAGGTCAAGAATTACAATATTGGCACCCTGTGAAAGAAATAATCGGGCTGTGGCCTTTCCGAGCCCGGAAGCGCCACCTGTGATAAGGGCTGTGGAATTTTGTAGTTGCATGAAGTGCGAAAGGCTAATTACTGTTAATTACTTATCACTTCTATGTCGATTCAATATATGGTCAGGAATTGGATGTTTTTCTAAGAATTCGCGGGCTTCACTCACTTTTTTCAAAACAACAGGATGCTGTGAAAGGTCAGGAAGTGAATTATCTAATGTCTTTTGAGTTCCGGAAGAATGTTTTGCCGATATTTTTTTTTCAAGTGTTTTCATTTTGATGATCAATAGTGTCTACTAATCTAATAAATTTCTTCCTATTAAAAAACTTTCAAATTTTCTGTTTGGTTCAAATTCAATCCAGTGATTTTCAAAATAGCCCAAAATTATTAAATCTTTTTTGATTTGAATAAGTACCTTATTAATAGCTATTTGATATAACCTCGTTCTTGATTTCGAATTACCAGCCAGGTAAATTTTACGTTCAGGATATCGATTTAGAAAATCAATAATGGTGATCATAACTGTCGCCAGAATTTCTGGCATATCTCCATTATCTGTTACAGACTGATCGTTATAAGTCTGACTAATAGGATCAAAATCCATTAAGGCAAGATTATAAATGTTTTCGCTGATTATTGAAAAAGTTATCGCCTTTTCAAACACTCCTCTCTTACCTATACTCTGAAAATCAAATTGTGTAAAGTCTTCGTTATAACGAAAAGGATATGATTTGTTGTTCATTGGAAACCATGTTCAATCTTTGGTTACACAGAGCTTCACAGAGGTTAAAAGTGCGGATGCCGCACAGAGCCACAAAGTTTAGATTTTCATATAAATGATGTCATACACTTTCTGGCAGACTGTGATTCCTATATCTAATACGTAACAGATCAACATTAGTTACACAACCAAAAGAAAAAGGAACTCCACAAAGACAAAAAATCTCAGTGAACCTGCTCGGCGTCCGCTCCTTTTAAACTCTTCTAACGCTGTGTTTCCTAAAATTAATTTTTTTTAAAATGAGAAGGAATAGGATACTTTCTCAATGTTTCTCGTGCTTTTTCAGCTTTTTCCAAAGCGATTTGTGGAACGGGTAAATTGTCTAAAGAAGGATTATATATAATTCCTCCCTCACTCTCTTTTGTGATATTTTTTTCTACAACTTTCATTTAGCTTGTATGGTTTATATTTCGTTACATACTGAACAACTTCATTTAAGATTACACAGAGCTTCACAGAGAAAAAGGAGAGAGCCACTGAGAAAAAAATCTCAAGAAGATATTTCTAAACTTTACCGAACTGTGATTCCTGTATCTAGTACGTAATGCATGAAAAAAAGTTACACAATCAAAAGAAAAAGGAGCCCCACAAAGACAAAAAATCTCTGTGAACCTCCTTTTTTAACTCCTCTAACTCTGTGTTTCCTAAGCAGATTATGAAACAACCTCAATTTTCACCTTCAACAAGAATTCATCCATTTCAATCTCGCTGGCGGAACCGTTCAGGTCATTAACCAGGCTCAGATCCAATGCCTGAACTTCCTGGCAGATATATTCTCTGTTTGCAGTCACAGCACTTGCCAACAATTCATCATTATTTTGAAGCGTGATTTTGATTTTATCCGTCACCTCAAATCCACTGTCTTTACGCAGATTCTGAACACGGTTAACGAAATCACGCGCGATACCTTCCAGGCGAAGTTCGTCCGTAACGGTGATATCCAGCGCGACGGTTAACCCATTTTCACTGGCAACCAGCCAACCCGGAACGTCTTCTGTGTAAATTTCAACTTCGTCGATCAAAATGGCCGCGATTGGATGAAGATCCGTGATCAGATACTGTCCGTCTTTTTCCAATTGCTTGATTTCAGTATTGTCCCAAAGTTTGATTTTCTCTGCAACTGCCTGCATATCTTTTCCAAATTTCTTACCTAAAACCTTGAAGTTAGGTTTCGCTCTTTTATGGAAAAATCCGTCGTTGTCGTTGATCGCGTCAACATCTTTTACGTTCACTTCTGACAAAATAATAGAAGCAACCTGACGAATCTGGCGACTTGTTTTTTCTGTCAAAGCCGGAATCAACACTTTTGAAAGCGGCTGACGTACTTTTAATTTATGTTTTTTACGGATCGAGTGAACCAGCGAACTGATCGACTGAGCCATTTCCATTGCTTCTTCAAGATCCAGGTCAATCTCGTTATACTCAACAAGAGGCCAATGTGTCAAGTGAACCGAATCGTATTTTAATAAAGAATCTGCTTTTTTGGATTCTTCTCTGATCCCATCCGTCAAACTTTTGTACAGCCATTCTGCAAAGAAAGGAGCTATTGGCGACATCAATTGAGAAACGGTAACCAGGCAATGCTGCAACGTTTCGTAAGCTGCTTTTTTATCTTCCGTTAAACCAGAACCCTGATCACTCGATGGATTCCAGAAACGTCTACGGTTCAAGCGGATATACCAATTTGAAAGTTGATCCGTCACAAAATCCTGAACCAGACGTCCAGCTTTTGTCGGGTTATAATCATCAAACTGCTCGCCAACTTCTTTAATCAGCGTATTCAGTTTTGACAAAATCCAGCGATCCAGTTCCGTTCTGCTTTCCACAGGAACGGATGTTGCTTCATGGAAATTATAACCATCCAGATTCGCATACAAAGCGAAGAAATTATAAGTATTAACCAGCGTTCCGAAAAACTTGCGCTGAACTTCCTGAATTCCGTCGATATTGAATTTCAGGTTATCCCAAGGTTCCGCATTGGTAATCATATACCAGCGCGTCGCATCAGGACCGTATTTACCCAAGGTTTCAAATGGATCAACTGCATTTCCAAGACGTTTTGACATCTTGTTGCCGTTTTTATCCAAAACTAAACCCGTAGAAACGACGTTTTTAAACGCTACCGAATCAAACAACATACCTGCAATGGCATGCAAAGTAAAGAACCATCCTCGCGTCTGATCCACGCCTTCGGAGATAAAATCAGCCGGGTAACTTTCGTTAAATGTCTCGTTGTTTTCAAATGGATAATGCCATTGTGCATAAGGCATCGCGCCAGAATCAAACCAAACGTCGATCAGATCCGGCTCGCGGAACATGATATTTCCCTGTGCCGAAACAAAGTAAATATTGTCGACATAAGGACGGTGAAGATCGAAATCTCCTTCCCCAAGTTTTACCAGATAAGAAGAATTACTTTCCGTTTGTTCCGCTGATAATTTCCCCGAAGCGTTTGCGCTTTCAAGTAATTCTTTCAATTCGCTGATCGCGCCGACACAAACTTCTTCGCCGACTTCACTGCGCCAGATCGGAAGCGGTGTTCCCCAGTAACGTGAGCGCGACAAATTCCAGTCCACCAGATTTTCCAGCCAGTTTCCAAAACGGCCTGTTCCTGTACTTTCCGGTTTCCAGTTGATTGTTTTGTTCAATTCAACCAGCTTATCTTTCATCGCCGTCGTTTTAATAAACCAGCTATCCAATGGATAATATAAAACCGGTTTGTCCGTACGCCAGCAATGTGGATAGGTATGTTCGTATTTTTCAACTTTGAAAGCCTTTCCTTCTTCTTTCAGTTTAATTGCGATCAAAACGTCCGTTGCACGGAATTCAGGATCAGCCTGTTCTTCTGCTGAGTAATATTCAGGCTTTACAAAACGGCCGGCATAATCTGTAATTTCTTTAACAAAACGTCCGCGGCGATCGACGATCGGCACCTCTTTTCCGGTTTCGTCCTTCACCATGATACTCGGAATGCCATTCGCGTGAGAAACCCGGAAGTCATCCGCACCAAAAGTTGGGGAAGTATGCACAACGCCGGTACCATCTTCTGTGGTAACGAAATCGCCGATAATCACACGGAAAGCGGGTTTGTCCGGCTGAACGTATGGCATCAATTGCTCATATTCAACGCCCTCCAGATCTTTTCCTTTGAATTCTTTCAGGACAGTCCAAGGCAATAATTTCTTATCGCTCGCCGCATATCCTTCAAAATCTCCGTCCTTTCCTTTTTCTGTGAAATATTTTCCAACAAGGTCCTTCGCCAGAACCACTTCAACCGGTTCGTAGGTATAAGGATTGAAGGTTTTAACCAGAACATAATTGATATTAGCACCAACGGTCAATGCTGAGTTCGCAGGCAAAGTCCAGGGCGTAGTTGTCCAGGCAAGAATGCGTACGTCAACCAGACCATCAACATCAGCAAAAACAGGATAACTTTCTACCGCCTTTACTTTAAACATCGCCACGATTGTCGTATCCTTCACATCTTTGTATGTGCCGGGCATGTTCAATTCGTGCGATGAAAGTCCGGTTCCTGCTGCCGGAGAATAGGGTTGGATCGTGTAACCTTTATAAAGCAAACCTTTGTCGTAAAGCTTTTTAAGCAAACTCCAAAGGCTTTCGATGTATTCATTTTCGTAGGTCACGTATGGATTTTCAAGATCCACCCAGTAGCCCATTTTTTCCGTAAGATCATTCCATTGGTCGGTGAACTTCATGACCGTCTGGCGACATCTTTCATTATATTCTTCTACTGAAATTGTTTTTCCAATATCATCTTTGGTGATCCCAAGTTCCTTTTCAACCTGCAATTCAACCGGAAGTCCGTGCGTATCCCAACCGCCTTTACGTTTTACCTGAAAACCCTGCAATGTTTTGTAACGGCAAAAAATATCCTTAATCGAGCGCGCCATCACATGGTGAATACCAGGCGTTCCGTTTGCCGAAGGCGGGCCTTCATAAAAAGTGAAGGAAGGCGAACCTTCGCGCGTGTCGATCGACGCTTCAAAAATTTTATTGTCTTTCCAAAATTTCAGTATATCATCACCAATCTGTGGATAACTGAGGTTCTTATACTCTTTGTAGTTCATATTGGCAGTTAGCTGTAAGCGTGGTCCGTCACACGGATAGGCCTTAGGCTTCGTTATTTGGCACTTGCTAAATTTCAGACCGCAAATTTACGGATTTTTTGGGTGAAAGGGAAGGAGGGGTATTAATGAATGGATATGAGAATTGGTAATAATGTAAAATAAGCGAAAGAATTGATCGGGAAATTGATCCCAGCATAACTTGATCGCCCTGTCAATTACTTAATTTGATATTGAAAAATGACCGAGCAGATCTTTCAGGTGGAAAATTTACCATTTTTTGGTAAACAGATAAAATTAGTAAAAACATCATTTCAAAGGTAGAGACACAGAATTCCACTATATTCGCCAAGCAAAATACCAACCTTTAAAATCAAATGGAATTATACCACCGACTTCTGGAAGCGAATAAAGACTGGGCAGTTAAAAAACTGGAACTGGATGAAAAATATTTTGACAGACTTTCTGCGGATCAAAAACCTGATTTTCTTTGGATAGGATGTTCTGATAGTCGTGTACCTGCTGAGGAACTTACGGGTGCTGCCCCTGGTGATATGTTTGTGCACAGAAATGTCGCGAATCTTGTTGTGAGTACGGATATGAACATGTTGAGCGTACTTCAGTATGCAGTTGAAGTTTTAAAAGTAAGACATATACTGGTTGTCGGTCACTATGGCTGCGGTGGTGTGAAGGCTGCTATGACGCATCAGGATTTAGGTCTGATCAATAAATGGCTGCGAAATATCAAAGATGTTTACCAAAAACACGCTGTTGAACTGGACGCAATTGATGATGAGACCGCCCGTACCAACCGTTTGGTTGAGCTAAATGTAGTGGAGCAGGTAAATAACCTTTTGAAAACAACCATTGTTCAGAAAGCATGGAGCCGCGGACAAAAGCTGCATTTGCATGGCTGGGTTTTCGGACTGAATGACGGAATAATCAAACCGATTATTGACCTGCCTTCCGGATCGGAAATTACAGATATTTATAGATATGATTTTGAATAAATAAACACGGCGCGGGATTCACATTCTGCGCCATTCTTTTATTGCAGGTTTTATTATTTCTGATAAACACGGACGTAGTCAACTTCAAAACGTGCCGGGAATTTAGTTTTGGATACATCTCCGCCATTATCTCCACCAACGGCAAGTGTCAGTACTATATAATGCGGCTGACGAAATCCGTTGGATTTTGGATCCATTGTATTATAAGTTTTGTCTAAATCCTGGGTATTCATCAGTACATCATCAACATATAATTTGATAATTTTTTCATCCCAATCCATTCGCCAAACGTGAAATTTGGAAGCCCATTCGGGATCTTTAAATTCGGAAACAGGTTTTTTTACAGCATTCCAGGTTGCTTTCCATTTTTCTTTTGAACCCCAGGCGACATTGGCAAGAAGCAAACTCCGGTAAAATTCCATAATGTCAATTTCACCATTATCCGGCCATTCACCTTCGTTTCCCAAAGTCCAGAAAGCGGGCCATAATCCGGAGCGGGTATCAATTTTGGCCCGCATTTCGAAACGGCCGTATTTGAAACTTTGCATACCCTGTGTTATCAAACTGGCAGAAGTGTATTGAGCAGACATCCTTTCTTCTTTCCAGTTTTTGCTTCCGGCAACATAATCCGGATTCTTTACTTCTTCTTTCCTGGCTTCAATAATCAGAAAACCATTTTTACAAAAAGCATTTTCTGCCTGAAACCATTGGTCTTCATGATTTCTGACAAAGCCTTTTTCAGCCTTCCAGTTTCTGGGATCCGGTTTGCCGTCAACATTAAATTCATCCGACCAAACAAGTTTGTCTTGTGCTTTTGATGGATATATTGAAATGGAAAAAAGGAATAAAATGATGACGAATTGCCCGTTTGTCATGGTAAAAGTTAATTAAACAGATTCCAGTGGAAAAGCCGGTCGAGGCCCATAATTACCCGCATTGGTAAAGGTTCAAGCCAAATAACTCTGTTGTAGCCCATTGTGAAAACAAGAGGGTGCAATACACAGATAAATGCCATAAACAAGAAGATAATCCGGATTGACCGGAGCGAGGCATTTTTGAAAAGGATGAAAACGGCCATTAATAAAAATGGAAATCCATAAGATAATGCTCTGTCAATATCGTGAACGTAGATTCCTGTTGACGTCAGGATGATAAAACCGAATGAAACAACACAAAGTAATGCAAATCTTTTTGTTAAAAGCAGGGCAAGAAAAGCGGATCCGAGGAGAAGCCACATGCCTTCAAAAACGCTCCATAAACTACTGCCTAATCCATAACGGTTTCCGTCCTGCAAAAGGACAGGAGCCCAATTGTAGGTGTATCGATGATCCGGGAAATAAGTTTTTCCGATGTATATACGAATGGAAAAATAGATAATCCAGCTTACCCAAACCACCCAGCCACGTCCTGCAAAGGCATTTTTGATCAAAGTCCAAAATTTGAAATCACCTGTTTCGTAAGCTTTATTAACGATCCACCAAAGTAACACATAACCACCCGCGATAACTGCGCGCTCGTCCGTAAAAAAAGCGGCCAGCATTAAAAAGAATACAGCGGCATGTTTTCGGGTCAAAAGTGCGTTTAGTAGGAAAAAGTAAGCAAAAGTATCCCCGTATCCATGGATATCCGCATAAGGCCATACGCCGATGAAAATATTGGAAAGAGACAAAATGAACAAGCAGGTTGTTACTTTATCATTTGAAACAGAATACACATATTTGGCGATCTGATTGATAAAAGCGACGCCAATAAGACCCTGGAAAAGTAATATCAACACAACATTATGATGGGTGACGTAGGAAAGTAAGGGAAGTGTCCATCGGTAAATCATGGCATCCCGCCGCACATATATACCGTATCCAATGTCAGTAGGATGTAAAAGATTATCTGCCTGATTTGCTATAAAAGTCCACGCATCGAGATTTCCGGTATGGTTCAGATGATGCCATAAAACAGTATACGGAGGAAATGCGAGGAAAACGGAAAGGGCGACGGAAAACAAAGTCAATAGTAGAATCCAGCGTCTGGACTTTAATTTGAGCTCAATCCACCCAATCAATAACTTGTAGAAGTTTTCAAAAAGCATGGCTAATTATTTATGGGTAATAACGCAAAGTATGATGCTAAGTTAAAATAGTTAGCACTTCTTTTCCAAAAAACATTACAGGGTTACAGCCATAATTTGCTTTAATGTTGTTCCTTAGACTTTTAATTTATTTAATGGTTAAATCTTGTTGTTTATAATAAGATTTTGCTAATATATTTTGTTTTAACGATAATGAAGAAGATTATCACTATTGCCGGAAAGGCCGGTCTGGATGGTTTTTTGCTTGCGTTGCTAAGTATGATCGGGCTGGCGTATATTTATCCTTATCCGGGAATGAAAAGTAGTCCGGTACCTTTGGGAGAAATTGCGACGTATGGCGTTTCTGTCATTTTCTTCTTTTACGGATTGCGGTTAAGCCCTGACAAACTGAAAGCAGGATTAACTAACTGGCGTCTCCATACGATGATCCATTTTTCCACTTTCATACTTTTTCCACTTCTCGCACTGGCTGTTCGTCCGCTTTTTAAAGGTTCTGAAAATGAATTGTTATGGTTGTCCATATTCTTCCTGACTACTTTGCCGTCAACGGTTTCATCTTCGGTCGTTATGGTTTCGATTGCAAACGGGAATATTCCTGCTGCAATTTTCAATGCCAGTATTTCAAGTTTGATGGGCGTTTTTATTACACCGCTCTGGATGGGACTGGTTCTGGACAATGCATCCGGTGAATATGATTTGCTGGGAGTAGTCGGAAAGCTGTCTTTGCAAGTAATACTACCTGTTGGTTTAGGTATATTGATGAATAAATCCTGGGGCGCATTTGCTGAAAAGTACAAAAGTAAAATCCGTTATTTTGATCAGTTTACCATTTTATTAATTGTTTATACATCATTTTGTGAGTCTTTCGGAGAGCATTTGTTTAGCGGATTTGAGCCTCGGGATATACTGTTTTTGGGAGCAGGAATGAGTGCTTTATTCTTTGCCATCTATCTGCTGCTGAGCTTTTTTAGTCGAATATTGCATTTTAGTAGGGAAGATGAAATAACGGCAGTATTTTGTGGTTCAAAAAAATCTCTGATTCAGGGAGCCGTGATGTCAAAAGTGTTGTTTTCAGGGGCTTCTTATGCAGGTGTAATGTTGTTGCCGATTATGCTTTATCATGCCTTGCAACTTATTGCTGCAAGTGTTTTGGCTCAGCGGATGGCGAGGAAAAATCTGGAAATGGCAGATTCTGTGTAGTCTGGCATCTTCCGGAAATGGGTATTATTTACAAAACAGATTACTATGCGATTGATTCCGTTCATCTTACGATTGATTTTATTTGTACTTATTCTGGCAGGGTTAAAGTCGATGTGGGATAATTTCAGTTCAGGAAACTGGATTCCGGATTGGGTTTCGGGGAAAAATAAAACAGAAACGGTTCATACTTTAGTATTGCAGGAAATGACTGCGATGGGAAAACTGGAACTGGTTAAATACAATTTTAAAGATGTAGTGGAACAGGAAGTTGTAAAAACCTGGCTACCTAATGCAAAAGCGGTTTTAATCGTTCAGGGAGAGGCGATAGGCTGTGTTGATCTGACCAAAATCCGGATTGCAGATATTACATCAGAACAAGAAACACTGGTAGTACATATGCCTGAGCCTGAGCTTTGTGTTTTCAAAATTGACCATGAACATTCCAAAGTTTATAATACCGAATATGCTTTTATGGAAGAGGGGAAGCTGGTGAACGAAGCTTATTTACAAGCCGAAAAGCAAATTCAAAAATCAGCATTGGACATGGGGATTCTGGAACAAACAAAAGAAAATGCCACAAAAATATTAACGCCTATGCTTGAAAAAGCGTCTGGCAAAAAGGTAATATTGAAATTCCCCATGAATGCTAAAATAGATAAATTACGTTAATCATATCATTCCTATGCCCGTTAAAGGATTTCTTACCCAGGAAGATTTTCAAAATAAAGTTAAGCTTGAAGAAATTGAAACCGTAATTGTTGCCTTCACCGATCATTACGGAAGGCTGATGGGAAAGCGTGTGGATGCCGATTATTTTATAGACAGCGTTTTGGATTCCGGCACACATGGCTGTGATTATTTGCTAACTACGGATATGGAAATGGAGCCCGTTCCGGGTTACACGTATGCAAACTGGGAATTAGGCTACGGAGATTTTCACATGGTCCCTGACCTTTCAACATTAAGAATGGCGGATTGGCTTGAAAAAACGGCATTGGTTATTTGTGATGTTTTTGATGAAAAAACACATGCGCCAGTGCCTGTCGCTCCACGTTCGATCTTAAATAAGCAGCTTGAAAATGCGGCAGATTTCGGTGGCTTGAAATGTTTTGCAGCTTCGGAACTTGAATATTATCTTTTAGAAAATACTTACAAGGACGCTTTTCAGAAACATTATCAGGATTTAACTCCGGCCGGATATTATCTGGAAGATTACCATATTCTTCAAGGGACACGTAACGAAAAATATACATCGACAGTCCGCAGGCATTTGAAAAATTCAGGTGTTCCGATTGAAACCTCAAAAGGAGAATGGGGGCTGGGTCAGCATGAATTAAATGTGCGTTACGCCGAAGCACTTCCCATGGCCGATAATCATGTTATTTACAAACAATGCATGAAAGAAGTGGCTGATGCGATGGGTTTTTCTGTCACATTTATGGCGAAATTTGCCACCGGGCAAGCAGGATCGAGCAGTCATATTCACATGAGTTTGTGGAAAGATGGTAAAAATGCCTTTGTGGGAGATCATCAATTTGGACCGGTTAAAGGATCGGATATTTTCCGCTGGTTTTTGGGCGGATGGATCAAACATGTACCGGATGTGATGCCATTTTACGCGCCTACGGTCAATTCTTATAAACGATTTGTAGATGGTTCCTGGGCTCCAACGCGGCTCGCGTGGAGTTATGATAACCGTACAGCCGGATTTCGTGTAGTGGGACAAGGTGCCAGTATGCGTATTGAATGTAGAATTCCGGGTGCGGATTGTAATCCATATCTTGCATTTGCAGCTTCTTTGGCATCAGGTTTGGCAGGAATTAAAAATAAAATTGAACCGCCGGAATGTTTCGTTGGTGATATATATGCCGCGGCACATTTACCGAGAGTTCCATACACATTAGCAGAAGCAACAACGCTTTTTGAGCATAGTGAATTTGCGAAGGAAACCTTTGGCGAAGACGTTGTTCAACATTATTCCCATTTTTTCAAAACGGAACAACGGGCCTATGATATGTCGGTAACGGACTGGGAGAGGAAGAGATATTTTGAACGGATTTAGGGGAATTTCTTGAATAGAAATAAATCCTAAGAATCAGGAATTGTCTAGCCGCAGCGCGGCTTCCTGTTTATAGAAATGAATTATCACCGGGCAAGGTTTGGCTCCTTCGGAGCTTCCTGGCTTTGATAACAATATTGATGGATGAAAACTAGGAAGGAGACTCCGAAGGAGTCAGTATCCGGCTTAACAGAAGTCATGAGCTATAAACAGGATGCTCCGATGGAGCGGGGTTTTAGAAAATAGAATTTCTAGAATGAGAATTAATTTCATAGAATCAGGAATTATCGGGCCGCAGCGCGGCTTCCTGTTTATAGAAATGAATTATCACCGGGCAAGGTTTGGCTCCTTCGGAGCTTCCTGGCTTTGATAACAATATTGATGGATGAAAACTAGGAAGGAGACTCCGAAGGAGTCAGTATCCGGCTTAACAGAAGTCATGAGCTATAAACAGGATGCTCCGATGGAGCGGGGTTTTAGAAAATAGAATTTCTAGAATGAGAATTAATTTCATAGAATCAGGAATTATCGGGCCGCAGCGCGGCTTCCTGTTTATAGAAATGAATTATCACCGGGAAAGGTTTGGCTCCTTAGGAGCCTCCTGGAAATGCCGACCAACAGAATTAATTTATTTCAAAACACATACTAAAAATTGGAAAAATGGCAAACACTTATTCACAAATTTATCTGCAATTTGTTTTTGCGGTTAAAAACAGACAAAGTTTGATACCCCAAAACCAAAAAGAGGAATTACATAAATATTTCACGGCTCTGGTTCACAACAGAAAATCAAAAATGTTGGCCGTAAATTGTATGCCGGATCATACACATATTTTTGTTGGTTTTAAATCTGTTTTATCCATACCTGATTTTATAAAAGAGATCAAGGTTGAGAGCAACGAATTTATAAATAGCAAAAAGTGGACGAATTATAGATTTGGATGGCAGGAAGGATATGGTGCGTTTTCTTATTCACATTCGCATATAGGTTCGGTTATAAATTATGTTTTAAATCAGGAAGAGCATCATCGGAAAAAGACTTTTAAAGAAGAGTATTATGGTTTTTTAAAAAAGTTTGAAGTGCCATTTGATGATCAATATTTGTTTGAGTTCTTTGACAAATAATTAGGAGACTCCGAAGGAGTCGAGATCAGGCTTAACGAAAGCGTGAGCTATAAACAGGATGCTCCGATGGAGCGGGTGGTAGAGAGGGGGATTTCGTGAATGTGAATGAATTCTAAGAACGAGGAATTATCCAGCCACAGCGCGGCTTCCTGTTTATAGAAATGAATTATCACCGGGCAAGGTTTGGCTCCTTAGGAGCCTCCTGTATTTGGTGATAATATTGTTGATGAGAATTAGATAGGAGACTCCGAAGGAGTCAGTATCCAGCTTACAGAAGTCATGGGCTATAAACAGGATGCTCCGGTGGAGCGGGGTTTTAGAAAATGGAATTTCTAGAATAAGAATTAATTTCCTAGAATCAGGAATTATCGAGCCGCAGCGCGGCTTCCTGTTTATAGAAATGAATTATCACCGGGCAAGTTTTGGCTCCTTAGGAGCCTCCTGTAAATCACTATTAATTATCACAAAACCAATTATACAAAACTCAATTACTATAAAATTTTAACCCCTTAATACATAACACAATGCGCTTAGAAAATAAAGTAGCCTTAATCACTGGTGGTAGTGGTGGAATTGGCCGTGAAACTGCTCTTTTGTTTGCAAAAGAAGGAGCAAAATTAGTGATCACAGACGTTAATGATGTTGCTGGCCAGGAAACGGCAGATATGATTACTGCCGAAGGTGGCGAAGCTTTTTATCTTCATGCTGATGTTTCCAAGGCTGCTGATTGCGAAGCTATGGTAGCATTTACGGAAGAGAAATTCGGTAAACTAAATATCATGTTTAACAACGCTGGTATTATGCACAGCGATGATGATAACGCGATGACAACCGAAGAATCCATTTGGGATTTGACAATGAATATCAATGCCAAAGGTGTTTTCTTAGGGTGTAAATATGGAATTCCCGCGCTTCAGCGTGCTGGCGGCGGCTCTATTATCAACACGGCTTCTTTCGTGGCAATTCTTGGAGCTGCTACGCCTCAGGTTGCTTACACAGCAAGTAAAGGTGCAGTTCTGGCTTTGACAAGAGAATTGGCCATTATTCATGCACGTGAAAATATTCGTATCAATGCTTTGTGTCCGGGACCTTTGCGGACAGAATTATTGATGAAATTTTTAAATACCGAAGAGAAAAAGCAACGCCGCCTTGTACATATTCCAATGGGGCGTTTTGGCGAAGCAAAAGAAATGGCTTCCGCCGTTTTATTTCTTGCATCGGATGAATCTTCTTTTGTTACAGGTACTGATTTTCTGGTTGATGGTGGAATTACATCTGCTTACGTAACACCATTATAAGATCAGCGGTAGATCAAATTTTTGAAATTATGCAAAAAACAATAAGCCCTATCGACGGGTCAGTATATCTGGAACGGCCTCTTGCCACAGACGAAATGATTGAAAGTGCTTTGGCAAAAGCGACCGAAGCACAGAAAGAATGGAGAAAAACGACAGTTCAGGAACGTGCTGCTTTTTGTTTGAAAGTGGTAGAGTATTTCGTGAACAATGCCGACGAAATTGGATTGGAGCTAACCTGGCAAATGGGGCGACCTGTTCGCTATACTGCGAATGAAATTAAAAAAGGATTTCAGGAGCGGGCTAAATATATGATCTCTGTTGCAGAGCAGGCCTTAGCCGATGTTGAAGTAGAGGAAATAGCTGGTTTTAAAAGATTTATTCGCCGTGATCCGGTTGGGGTGGTTTTCGTGGTTGCGCCGTGGAATTATCCTTATCTGACATCCGTGAACTCGGTTATTCCGGCGATTATGGCTGGAAATACGGTCATTTTAAAACATGCGCAGCAAACTCCGCTTTGTGCCGAACGTTACGCAGAAGCTTTCGCCTATGCAGGTTTGCCGGAAGGGGTTTTTCAATATTTACATTTAAGTCATGAGCAGGTAGCAACGGTTATTGCTGATACAAGAACTTCCTATGTCGCCTTTACCGGTTCTGTGGAAGGCGGTCATGCCGTTCAGAAATCTATCAATGAACGTTTTATTGTGGGCGGTTTAGAGTTGGGTGGAAAAGATCCTGCTTATGTTCGGGCGGATGCAAATGTGGCTGACGCGGTTGAAAATCTTGTAGATGGTTCATTCTTTAATTCCGGCCAATCCTGCTGTGGAGTTGAAAGAATTTATGTGCACGAAGATGTTTATGACGCTTTTGTTGAAGGATTTGTTGCGCTGACAAAAACCTATACGTTGGGTGATCCGCTTGATACTGACACGACACTCGGCCCGATGGTAAGAACTTCTGCCGCTGTTTTTGCTCAAAAACAAATTGAAGAAGCAATAGGGCAAGGTGCCAAAGCATTGATTGATACAAATCTTTTCCCGGCACATAAAGCGGGTACGCCTTATATGGCGCCTCAGGTTTTGGTCAATGTGGATCATACGATGCAAGTAATGACGGAAGAAAGTTTTGCTCCGGTTGTTGGTATCATGTCTGTGAAAAGTGATGAGGAAGCCATTAAGCTTATGAATGATAGCCAGTATGGTTTGACAGCTTCTATCTGGACAAGCGATATGGATGCAGCTTTGGAAATTGGGGCGCAGGTAGAAACCGGAACCTGGTTTATGAACCGCTGCGACTATCTGGATCCGGCATTAGCCTGGACTGGGGTGAAAAATTCCGGAAGGGGAGTTACACTTTCAAAAGTAGGATATGAAGCTTTAACAAAAGTGAAATCTTTCCACTTAAAAATTGGATAGTTGTAGGTTACACAGAGCTCCACGGAGTTAAAAAGAGGGGCACAGAGGTTATTTAAAATTTCTCTGTGCCCCTCTTAATTTCTCTCTTTTTACTCTGTGATACCTACCTGCGTGCGCAGCAGATCTTCCAGAGTTTCTCGTCTTCTAACTAATTTCGCCACGCCGTTATCTACCAAAACTTCCGCAGGGCGGAAACGGGCGTTATAGTTTGAGCTCATCGTGAAGCCGTATGCACCTGCGTTTAAAAATGCCAGAACATCTCCCTGACGAACTTCTGGCAACGGACGATCGGTTGCGAACGTGTCTGTTTCGCAGATGTAGCCCACAACAGTATACTCTTTTTCTTCTCCTGCCGGATTTGAAACATTGAGGATATGATGATAGGAACCGTACATCATCGGTCTGATCAGGTGATTTAAACCTGAATCGATATGAACAAAAGTGCGGGCCGGATCTTCTTTTACTACGGTTGTACTAACCAATAAATACCCGCTTTCACTTACCAGAAATTTTCCCGGCTCAAACCATAATTGTAGCTCACGGCCATATTTTGCACAGAAGTTTTTGAAACGGTCTGAGATTTTATTTCCCAAAAGCTCCATATCCGTGATCGGATCGTTGGGTTTGTACGAAACCTTAAAACCGCCACCCAAATCAATAATTTCAAGATCCGGAAATTGTAAAGCAGCTTCGAAAATGATGTCAGCTACTTGCAAAAAAGGTTCGGCGTCTTTTATATCTGATCCGGTATGTTGGTGCAACCCGACTACTTTGATATCATATTTTTTAACAACTTCCAGAATCTGATCCAAAAGCAACACTGAAATTCCGAATTTGGAATCTGCATGTGCGGTCATTATTTTAATATTTCCACCCGCAGCCACATTCGGTTTCAAACGGATCAGACATGGTTTTGTATTTCCATAGGTTTGTCCAAACCATTCAAGCAACGGAATACTGTCTACATTTACAATCGCGCCTGCTTCCACAGCTGTTTTTACTTCATGAAAAGGAACTCCGCTTGGTGTGAATGTGATTTGTTTGGTATCATATCCGGCCAGCTTTCCCATTTCCAGTTCACCGGTTGAAACAACATCCAATTCAACACCTATTTCACGCATCAAGCGTAAAACGGCAAGATTGGTATTGGATTTACAGGCAAATTTTATTTTCATATTAATGCCTGAAAAAGCATTTTGCAATTCCTTTACTTTGCGACGAATCGTTTCGCCATCATAAACATAAAGCGGACTGCCGTATTGTTCTACAAGCTGAACCGGGTCAATATTTTGTATTGTATATGTATTTTGTTCTGAAAGCTGCATTAGACTATTAAATTGTATTCGTTGATATTTTATTGATTTTAATCCTGATCAGTTACAATACTTATCAAGATAAATGGCCATTTCCTGTTGTAAAGATTGTGCTTCCTCCTTAGCTTTTTGCGCAAAATCCAGACCACCGCCTGCATAAATAATGCTTCTGGAAGCGTTCACCAACAATCCGCAGGATTTATTCATGCCATGCCGGGAAACTTCTTCCAGATTTCCACCTTGCGCTCCAACACCTGGAACAAGAAGAAAATGCTCCGGTACAATTGTGCGGATATTTTCAAGATCTTTTGCCTGCGTGGCACCTACGACGTACATCATCCGGTCAGCACCTGCCCAGGTTTGTGAAGTTTTCAAAACCTGTTCATATAAAAATCCGTCCGTTGTTTGCAGTCTTTGGAAATCTGCCCCGCCTGAATTTGACGTTAGAGCAAGCAGAATTACCCATTTCCCTTCAAAATCAAGAAAGGGTGTGACAGAGTCGCTGCCCATATAAGGTGCTACTGTAACCGAATCAAAATCAAGTCCTGACGAGGATGGATCGAAAAAAGTACGGGCATAAAGTCCGGACGTATTGCCGATATCACCTCGTTTTGCATCCGCAATTGTAAAATGACTTTTTGGAATATACTCAATCGTTTTTTGTAAACTTTCCCAACCTTTTGCACCCAAAGCTTCGTAAAAAGCAATATTCGGTTTGTAAGAAACGCAATAATCGGCTGTTGCATCAATAATCTGTTTGTTGAATTCAAAAACCGGATCGCTCTCTTTCATCAAATGAGCAGGGATTTTACGTATATCAGTGTCCAGGCCTATGCAGAGATAGGATTTCTTTTGGGAAATGTGTTCAAAAAGCGCTTCGTATGTCATGTTATTTCGAAATAATGTGCCGAAATTACAACCTCTGCAAATAGATTCATAAATTTGCACACACATTAAATGATTACAATCTTTAAAAAAGATAATTTATAACATAACTATGCAGATCCGCGAAACCTCCATTGCCGGTTTAGTAGAAATTATCCCGCGCGTTTTTCAGGACGACAGAGGATTCTTTTTTGAGTCGTACAATGAAGAATTATTTAAAAAATTAGGCTTGCCGACAAACTTTGTTCAGGACAACCAGTCATTTTCGATCAAAGGTGTGGTAAGGGGTTTACATTTTCAAAACGCGCCATTTGCTCAGGGAAAACTGGTTCGTGTTATTTCAGGACGTGTGCTGGATGTAGCCGTAGATATCCGGCCGGAATCTCCTACATTTGGTAAACATGAAGTTTTTGAATTGCGCAGCGATACAAACAATATGGCATACGTTCCGGAAGGTTTCGCCCACGGATTTGTAGCACTTGAAGATTCTGTGTTCAGTTATAAATGTACCAATGTCTACAATAAAGGAGCAGAATCCGGTTTATTGTGGAATGATGCTGACCTGGGAATTGACTGGGGAGTAGCAAATCCGATCGTTTCAGAAAAGGATATTATCCTTCCTACTTTTAAAACTTTATTTGAAAAATTCGTATAAGTTATTGAAAGCAAAAGATCGCTGGAATGACCAGTGATCTTTTGCTTTCATTTTTCAAAAAGTTCTTCCAGAGCTTTGGAGGCTACCTTTCCGGCGGAATTAGGGTTTTGTCCGGTTATCAGCCTTTCATCCATTTCAATAAATTCAATAAAAGGAATCATGGATTTGGTATAATGCGCGCCACGCTCTCTGAGTTTATCTTCTAAATGAAATGGGATTTCGCTTACAAAACTCATAAGTGTATCTTCCACATGAGAAAATCCTGTTACATATTTATCATTAATCAGGTAAGAACCATCTGAAAGTTTTACATTCAAAAGCCCGCTTACACCATGACAAACGGCTGTTACCATGCCGTGGTTTTCATAGATTATTTTTGTGATTTCCTGTAATGCTGTATTATCCGGGAAATCCCACATTCCTCCATCTCCTCCCGTAAAAAAGATGAGACGATAATCCTTTGCAATAACCTCGGACGGGCTTAGTGATTTTTCAAACTTGGCCAGAAACACAGGATCGCTAAAACATTTTTGGTTGATTTCGTCTTTCAGGTCAAAACTTCTTTCATCGATCGGGATTGTTCCACCTGTTGGACTTACAATATCAACCAATACTCTTCGTCTTGTCATTGCATCATAAAAATGAGTCAACTCGCTCATCCACAATCCAGTTTTTGCTGTTTTGGAAGGATATGAATCATGGTTGGTGCAAACAATAAGTACTTTCATTATATCAATGATTGAATGAGAGAATTTTGAATTTAGAAAGATAAATAAAATTGAAAGATGGATTTCACGCGAAGCAAAAAAGATAAAATTAAAGCACGCTAAGCTGTTTGCGTTCTTTAATTTTATCTTTAAAACTTTGCGCGAAATTAATTTCTACAAAAGTTGATTTTTGTAAGCAAATGCAACGGCAGCGGCCGTAGTTTTTGTCCCGGTTTTTTCAAGGACCCGCAATCGATGGCCTTCAACGGTGCGCACACTGATAAAGAGTTTTTCACCTATTTCCACAGTCGACAACCCGTCGCAGATGAGCTGAAGAACTTCTTTTTCACGGGCAGAAAGTGCTACGTTACAGGAATTTGGAAAAAAAGGATGTTTATTTGGCTGGCGGTTTACCATTTTTCGGTGCATAGCTTTGGATACGAAATCATTGTAATAAAAACCTTCTTCGGCAACACGGCGGATCGCTTTTTCCACTTCATCCGGACTCGTATCTTTTAACAAATATCCCTGGACGCCTTTCTCTAACATGTGAATTACAAAACGATCCTCATTGTACATGGAAACGACGATAATTTTGATATCAGGATAGCGCTCAAATGCGAGCTCTGTAGCCTGAATTCCATCCATGACCGGCATTTGTAAATCCATGAAAACGATGTCCGGCATATTAAAAGGAAGCTTGTCTAATAGTTCCTGTCCGTTTGCCGCTTCCAGTACGAAATCAAAATCCGGGACATTACTCAGCATGGAAATAAATCCTTTTCTGAACAATTCATGGTCGTCGGCTATGCCCAGTTTCATGGTTTTTAAATTTTAAATTTTCACGCGCTGACGGCGGAATGGATGTAATGGTTCAGGTTTGCTATCAATTGCCGGTGCAACAGGTACAAGTGCAAGTGCTTTAGAGCCGCCCATTTTAGGTTTTTCGTAGTTTATCGTACCGTCTACAATCGCCAGCCGACTTTCAATGCCAAGTAATCCCAAACCGGTCAGATTATTATCTTTTATGGCATCCGGCTCAAAACCGATTCCGTCGTCGGTTACCTGAAGTTCGATGATTGTACTATTTACATGCAAGTTAATTTCAATCATTGAACATTGCGAATGCCTGATTGAATTATTAACCAATTCCTGCATAATTCTATAAATCGTCAATTCTGTTTTCTGGCTTTGACGTGGGGAGTCTTCGGTATTTGAAATTAAGGAAATCTTTAAATCTTTACTATTATCAAGTTTATTGATAAATTCTTCAATAGCAGCTGCCAGCCCGAAGCGTTCGAGTGTTGTGGGAACCAGGTCACGGGTAATTCTTCTCACATGTAAAATTGTTTCCTCAACCAGTGCCTGGGATTTACGCATGATCTGGTCTTCTTTTATTCCAGAATCTGCAACAAGCTTACTCAACTGGTTTAGGCTCAGTTTTGTCAGAGACAACATTGTACCAATATCATCATGGAGATCCTGCGCAATTCTTCTGCGTTCAGTTTCTTCCGAATTTAAAGCCGTATCCAGCAAAAGCCGCTGATAATCTTTTTCAATTTCGTGTAGTTTTTTCTCCTGATGCAGTTGCCTCTTTTGATAAAACACTATGAAAAGGATTACAAAAAATGCCATCATTAACATTGCAAGTGTAGCGATTAGTATAGCCCAGGTTAATCCGTCACTGTTTTGCATAATAACGTATTGAAAATATCCAAACTCCGATGCTGAAGAATAACAGGCAAAGTGTTTCAAAGATGTAAGGAACTAAATTCAGAAATCCAATATAAAGTGGATTCTCCCATTTCTCGGTGTAGTGTAAAATTGGTGCTATAAATATGAAGCTTGAATAGTATAATAGCAATCCCGAGCAAACCCAAAAAAATGGAAATGTTAGCAAATTCGGGATTTTGAGCATACGAATAATCTCATAAAAATAGGCTAGTATCCAAAATAACAACAATAAGCATTCCACTGTTGTGGCATAAGCAACCATGCTATGATTGTGCAAATCTTTAATATCGGGATTGGAATAAAATATATCCCAGATTGAAAAAATCACAAATCCGATAATTGAATAAATAATTCCTCTTTTATAGACCGCAGACTCAATTTTGTAATAAAACATACCACTAAGCAAAGCATATCGAAGCGGAATGCTCAGGTTGTAATACATCAGATTATTTGTTCGCTGCGTAGCATAATGAAACATGATCAAATCAATTATCAACTTCGTGATCAAATAAATCTGAAGAAGATAAAATGAAGGATCAACGTTTGCTTTTCTGTACAGGATCAGAAATAAAGGAATTATGGTTACAAAGACTGCAAGACATACAATTAAATGGTTGTGAATGAAAGTAATATAGGATTCAATCAACACCATAGTCAGGATTGTTTAGTTACAGTGAGATGGGCAGGTTGGTCCGCCTGCCATTGCATCATCACGTACCGGCATATCCTTCAGGCCATCTACCCTCGAAATATCCTTTCCGTTGGCATCAACGGGCACAATAATAAGCCGTGATGTATGTTTTCCCTTTCCAATTACAACTTCTTCTCCGTCGTGATCTTCGTGTTGCGCACCATAATACACGCGGAAACCAACGCAGTTTTTACCCAATGGGTCTATTAATTTCTTAAAAGTATTCAAACCGAAAAATTCAGCCTGGATGAAATTTTCACCCCGGGCCCTTATATTTTTTTCCAGTGCATGATGAGGGCGTGTCAACTCCTTCACTTCCAGTGAAGAAATCAGCCTGCCTTCGTTACCATTGAAATCAGCCATGATTGTATTTTTAAGAAGAGAGTTAAAATTAGTTATTGTAAAATTACTTCTAAGTAATACTAATGCCAAGGTGAATCTCTTCGTTGAATATTTTGGTTTTTATAACTTATTGTTTTTGAGTATATTACTAATTTTTCAAAAAGTAAAACACGTAATATTACCTGGTAGATCAGGGGTAATTACGATTTGGGAAAATGCCATTTATGTGTCTTTAAAATCACGTGTTTTCACGCTAAAATGCAAAGCATGGTATATTTACTTTTGTAATGGATTATCACTTACCCCGCATATTATAGAAAGGTCAACAGGTTAGGAACACGTACAAAGCCGTTGCAGATTTCTGTGGCGGCTTTTGTTTTTAGAGTTTAGCTGCTATATTCTTCGATGTCGAATTTTGATTATTTTCCAGATTATTTAACCCTTTAAGTAATAAATCTGAACGAGAATTCTTCCGGTTACAGATTTTCCATGATGTCAAATAACAAGAATTGTACTATCTAAACAATCTTCATTATTGCAACAATAATTGTTGTACTATTTCTAGTATTACGTTTGTTTTAAGAATAAGTTTTACTGTAAAAAAAGTGACTATTGATTTGTTAATCAATACTTTATAGTTTAGTGGTGAAATGATAATTAGTTTTTTTTATTAAGGAGTGACAGTTGTTTAATGTAAATAAACCTGTATTTCTATGAAAAATAATTTCTACTTCCTACGCCGGGTGAGTTCTCTGATTCTGATGATAGTGGCTTTATCCGAAGCCCATTCGCAGGATAAATTCCCAAAAAGTGACATTGCTTTTTATTCAGACTTCTACGTTATGCAGGTCAGGCCCATGAAGTTTAAAGTTTCATATAGCTGGCCGGAGACAGACAGAGTTCTCGTAAAGATTTCAGATGGAAACAACAATCTGATATTTACTGAGACGGTCCTGGTTTATAAAAAATACCAAAAGCTGTTTGACTTATCTTCTTTTATGGATGGACAATATACATTCGAGTTATTTGATGGTGAAAAGCGATTCAGACAGTCCTTTGATATCTCCACCAAAACAACCCGGGTAGCTGTTGCATCAAAAACAAAGGCAATGTTTATTGCTGATTTCTAACGTATCGATGATCTTTTGATAAAGAACGTTTAAGTAACTTTATCAAAAAATAACGGATCAATGAAACCAACAATCATTATAGAATACTGTCCAAAATGCGGCTGGCTTTTACGTGCTGCATGGATGGCGCAGGAACTCCTGACCACTTTTTCGGATGACTTACATGCCGTAACCCTAGTTCCTTCAGAAATAGCAGGACGATATACCATTAAGCTTGACGAAAATCTTCTATGGGACCGGAAACGGGAAGGACATTTTCCGGAACCAAAGGAAATGAAACAACGCGTTCGTGATCAAATTGCTCCGGGGCGAAATTTAGGCCATAATGATCGTTGACAGGATTTTTATCGTAGATCTGGTATAAAATTTGGTTTAGGTATTCAATTCGATCAAGTCAGGTAAGTAATGTTTGGATATTTTACGTTTGGCAAATAGAGCGTCATAATGACATTTCTCTTGGTTTCGTCTGCAAATATGTCAGCTCTAATTAATTTATTCAAATATTTACTTATTTAGATTTATGAGTTAAATGTCTGATTAGAAATTGTTTATAAATATTAAACCTTTTAACCAAAATCTGCTCTAAGAAAAAAGGAATTACTGGTACATTCTTTTTTATTAAATAATTATCTGTGAATACAAAAAGCGAAAACAACATGGAAAGCAAGATAAAAATACCAAAAGAAATGTTGATGCATATTGATTTTAGCAATACCATTAACGGAGGATTGAGCGAACCGATCGTGAATCTTGAAAAAGGAACGGACGGTTACGAAATTACAGTGAAGGCACCCGGAATAGAATCAGAAGACCTTCAATTGGAGATTGTAAAAGACAAAATGAGATTATATCATCTCTTACCGATATTTCATCAGGAAAGAGAAAGTGAAGAGCAGTGGAAAACGATGCGTTTTATCAGCACATTAGCCATTCCTGATGGTGTGGATACTGACAGTATTACTGCAAGATATGATAGTGAAAAACGTCATTTGGTACTGTTTCTTCCATTTAATCACCAGCAAGATGATTTCCGCAGAAAAGTTGATATCGAACGTTGGTAAGATTAAGAAATACCTGACTTGTCAAACATAGAAGCCTCACAATTGTAAATTGTGGGGTTTTTGTTTTTATAATGGTATTGATTCAATAGTTAATATTAACATATAGTAAACCTGTATGATTTGATGAAAAATTAAAGTTGGATCTATGTATATTTGTTCACTCAATACCTCCTTTTATTCAACACATCATATGAAAAAGTCTAATATTTTCGCCTTTATTGAATTTTCAAAGCTTGCGGAAGGTCTCCGCACATCTTCGGACAAAGGAAAACTTAAAGATCAGCTTAAATCCCAGGCAGCTTATTTTAACATTATTGAACCAAAATACTTTTCGGAGGATTTGGTAGAAGAATGGGAAAATATTCTGGGTTCAACAAGAAAGTCCGGAGCCAGAATAAATGAAGAAGGACGCATTGTTTCCAACGCGGTTACCAACACCATTGAACAAATGAGCGATGTGGAATGCGAAGTTTTAGTGGATCGCGTGAACGCTTTGTATGATAAATTGAAAAAAGAATTTGAATGATTTTCACTCCCTTAAACTTGAAAATCTAATAACTCCTATACTATAAAGCCTGCCGCAGAATACCGCGGCAGGCTTTTCTTTTTCAATTTCAGATCGAATTAATTTACGGTTCCTCCGTTCCAGACTTCCTTGCCAGGCTGAACAAAAGCCAGACTTCCGTCTTTATCTTCGGCCATCAGGATCATACCTTGACTTTCCATTCCCATCATTTTACGGGGAGCAAGATTTGCCAGATACAGTACCTTTTTTCCAATGACTTCTTCTGCTTTAAAATGTTCGGAAATCCCGCTGAGCACGGTGCGTTGTTCGCTGCCGATATCAACTTTCAGTTTTAGCAATTTCTTACTTTTCGGTACATTTTCGGCTTCCAGGATGGTTGCAACCCGAATATCCATTGCGGCAAAATCGTCAAACTGGATTTCCGGTTTCACGGGTGCAACTACTTTTCCTTCCAGCTCATTCGCACGTTTTGCATCGTGTAATTTCTGGATTTGTTTTTCAATAACGTGATCTTCAATTTTTTCAAAAAGAAGACCAGCCTCGCTTATTTCCTGACCGGCTTTTAATAGATCAGATTTTCCTGCATCGCCCCAGTTTTTACTTTCAACACCCAACTGTGTGCGAATTTTTTCTGCTGTAAAAGGAAGTACAGGTTCCGAAACAATCGATAGGGAAGCAGAGATTTGCAATGCAATATTCATAATCGTATTCACGCGCTCAGGATCTGTTTTGATCGCATGCCACGGTTGTGTATCTGCAAGATATTTATTTCCCAAACGGGCAAGATCCATAATGAAAGTAAGCGCTTCGCGGAAACGATAATTTTCCATCGCCTCACCGATTTTTGCTGGAAAAGCCGCAAGTTCCGCTAAAACGATCTGATCAATTTCAGTTAATTCGCCAATGGCAGGTACTTTACTACCGCAGAATTTCTGTGTTAGTACAACCGCACGGTTGATGAAATTACCAAAAATTCCAACCAGTTCGCTATTGTTGCGTGTTTGGAAATCTTTCCAGGTAAATTCACTATCCTTTGTTTCCGGTGCGCTCGCAGTTAAAACATAACGAAGAACATCCTGTTTGTTCGGTAATTCTTCCAAATATTCATGAAGCCAAACCGCCCAGTTTCTCGAAGTGGAAATTTTATCTCCTTCAAGATTCATGAATTCATTCGCCGGAACATTATCAGCCAAAATCAGATTTCCTTCTGCAATAACGGTAGCCGGGAAAATGATACAATGGAAAACGATATTATCCTTCCCAATGAAGTGAACAAGTTTTGTTTCTTCAACACCGTATTCATTTTTTTGCCACCATTTTTTCCATCCCTCGTCCGTCCCATTTTTCTGGATCAGCCAGTCTTTGGTAGCAGAAATATATCCTATGGGCGCTTCAAACCAAACGTAAAGTACTTTTCCATCCGTATCAGGAAGTGGAACAGGAATTCCCCAGTCAAGGTCGCGCGTCATAGCTCGAGGTTTCAGGCCTTCTTTCAGCCAGGATTGGCATTGTCCCAAAACATTCGTTTTCCATTCAGGATGACTATTTACATACGCTTCAACCTGTGGCTGCAATTTATCTAACGGCAAAAACCAGTTGGTTGTTGGGCGCATAACAGGTTTTGCTCCTGAAAGCATGGAATGCGGCTCAATTAATTCTGTCGGGCTAAGCGCAGAACCGCACCGTTCGCACTGATCTCCGTATGCATGTGGGTTTCCGCAAACCGGGCATGTTCCTACGATATAACGGTCCGCTAAAAACTGTTGAGCGGTTTCGTCATAATATTGTTCGGTGGTTTCTTCTATAAAAACGCCTTTATCATACAAATCCTTAAAAATTTCCTGAGAAGTTTCGTGATGGATTTTCTTGCTTGTGCGTGAATAAACATCGAAAGAAATTCCAAGCTGCTTAAAGGAATCGTCGATTTGTGTGTAATACTTATCTACAACTTGCTGGGGAGTAAGTCCCTCTTTTTTTGCGCGGATCGTAATAGGTACGCCGTGTTCATCCGTACCACTGATAAATGCTACGTCTTTTCCGTTTGAGCGAAGATAACGTACGTAAATATCCGCCGGAACATAACAACCGGCAAGGTGGCCAATATGAATAGGTCCGTTGGCATAAATCAATGCCGCGGTGACGGTATAGCGTTTAGGGTCAATAATTGCCATTAATTTTTAACTCTTATTTAGTTTATCGTGCAAAGTTAATGAAATCGGTTTGAGCGAGGGCACATTTTAAAACAACAAAAACTACAAGTTAGTGTCAACAATGCGCTTCATCGAAAAACAATGTGAAATACTGACAACTAAAAAGATATTAACAAAAATCTATATGTATATTTTATTTGATAAAATGTAAACTATATTTTACATTAATTAAAATATAGTTTACATTTGAAGTGTTATGTTGATGTACTTTTAAAACCTCCGTTTTATGAAAACAAAATATCTACTGCCGAATTCCTGGCGGCCTTATGGGTTTATCCTGACTTTTATTTCCATGCCTCTGGCAATCTGGATGCTGATTGATGGCGCTAACTTCCCAATTACCGAAATTCCAACACGTTTGCATTTCAAATATCCCGACTGGGAAATGTTTCGGAATATTTTCGCGATAAAGCCCGATGGGACTGTCAGTTTTCGGAATATTCAGGATTTACTTGGCCTGATGTTAATCACAGGTTTATTTATTATTGGTTTTTCCAGACTTAAAGTAGAAGACGAGCGGATTGCTCAAATAAGGCTTGAATCATTGCAGTGGGGTATATATGCTAATTATTTCATTCTGTTTTTATGTATAATGCTGGTATTCGGGACTTCATTTTTCCTGATCATGATCTATAATATTTTCACGCCTCTTCTCATTTTCATCACACGGTTTTATTGGCTCTTAATAGTTCAGCCGAACATTGAAGCGAAAAAAGAAAGGAGTTTATCATGAAAAACAGAATAAGAATTGAACGTGCAATTTTGAATATTACGCAGGCAGATCTTGCAGAACGTGTCCAGGTTTCACGGCAAACGATTAATGCCATTGAAGCAGGAAAATATTCGCCAACCCTGGCATTAGGAATGAAGATTGCCCAACAGTTTGAGAAGACTGTAAATGAAGTTTTTGAGTTGGAGGAAGGCGATTGAAATTGGAATTAATGAAATGAAAATGATACTTTTTGAATCTCTGAACCAGTCATTTTTCCAAAAAATACTTTCTCAGAGACGAGTTTAGTTGCAAATTCTATTCATTTCTATATATTTGCACAATTACAAGTAATACTAATACTTTTGTAACCTTGGGTCGCATTCTTTCCATATTGCTTTTCGGGCTTTTGCTTTACAACATGATGGGCTATTCGGTAGTCTATTTGTTGGAAGATAAGTATGCTGTAAGTGCCGGAAATGACGATTTCATTGAAAGACACGAGTTTTCGAAAGACATTGTAATAAAAGTGCCGGTTTCACTTCCTTATCAGACAACCTGGGACAATCCGGAACCGGCAGAAGGAAAAATTCAGCACGAAGGCGAATACTATCAAATGAAATCGCGGCAGCTGATTAATGATACCATGTACGTTCATTGTGAGTTTGACCAGAATGCCCGTGATCGGTTCATGAGCCTTGTCTCGCATATCAATGATGAAGTTTCAGGTACTACTTCGGATACGCACAAAAAATCTCCTTCAACAATCCTTAAAAGTTTCCTTAAAGAATATATGACTTCCACAAAGAAGCATGTTTTCTATGTAATGGAATGGTCTGAAAAGTCGATTTACACTTCAACCTACAAAAAATTAACTCCGCTTAATGCTCTCCTGAGCATTCCCTCGCCACCGCCTGATTTAGTTTAAGTTTTATTTCTTTTTGCACAATTTGAATTACACCCGGCTTTTGAGTGATTTAAAAATCATGATGCCTGTTGTGGTTTATACGGTTTTAAATCGTCTCATTTTTTTGTGCAAATCGATTTTTGAATTCTTATAACTATTTCAAAATTAGTTAATTATCATTTTATAAAATTTTGGTAATTAACAATCAGCAGTAACACGGCTGATTAATTGGCGCATTTTCAAATGGCACATATACAACTACCGAACGAAGAACTTCCGGGTATCGTAGGACTTTTTAATTTTAAACCCGAAACGGCAAAACCGCTAGGAGCTCTGGCAGATGTTTTGCTCAGAGGACCGTCTCCACTAACAAGTGGCGAACGTGAGCTGATCGCTTCCTACGTTTCCAATCTTAACAATTGTCACTTTTGCCACACCTCGCATGGTGCTGCGGCAATGGCGCATTTGTCTTGCGATGTGAATTTGCTGGACGATATCAAACAGGATTTCATAACCATTCCGGTTTCAGAAAAACTACGTGCATTACTTAGTATTGCTGCAAAAGTTCAGAAAGGCGGAAAACATGTTTTGGAAGAAGATATCATGGCAGCGCGTGAAGTAGGAGCAGTGGATCAGGAAATCCATGATACGGTTTTAATTGCAGCTGCTTTTTGCATGTTCAACCGCTACGTGGATGGATTAGGTACCTGGGCACCGAAGGAAAATGAAGCTTACCGCGAAATGGGTGAGCGTATGGCTTTTGTCGGTTACAACCGCTATTGAAATCCGGAGTTTTCTATTTATCCAAACATCTAATCCACAAAAAAATGCCTCATATCGATCTGCCGGCACATTTGCCAGGCATTACAGGACTTCTTGAATATAGTCAGCATACCGCAGGGCCAATCCGGGAACTTACCCAGATTTTGCTGAGAGGTGATTCGACCCTTACGCAGGGAGAAAGAGAATTGATCGCAACGGTGGTTTCATATAATAATGAATGTGTGTTTTGCACAACGGCACATACAGCTGCGGCCGATTTACTTTTAGGTGAATCTGAAACCTGTGAAATGGTTAAAGCAGATATTGATTCCGCGCCTGTAAGTGATAAAATGAAAGCACTATTAAAAATTGCCAGGCTGGTACAGATCAGTGGGAAAGCTGTTACGCCCGAAGCTGTTGCCACTGCAAAAGAAAATGGTGCTTCGGATGAAGAAATCCATGATACCGTTCTTATCGCCGGATTATTTTGTCTTTACAACCGCTATGTTGACGGACTTGCCAGTGTAACGCCTGCCAATCCTGAATTTTATCAATATCTCGGAGAAAGAATTGTAAACCATGGATACAACAGGCTTCCGCAAGGGTATGACCATTTGAAAAAATAACTCAGATACTCTCCTAACAAATTAATGATATGAAAAGAAACTTTTACCACTTTATAGTACTATTGAGTCTGTTGTTTTCACAACTAACCAATGCCCAAACTGTCAAAGTTGTCGGGACAATTCTAGATTCTGAAACGAAACAACCTTTGGCTGGTGCTTCTGTTTTTGTGAAAGGAAATCTTTCAGGAACGATTACTAATGCAACCGGAAATTTTGAAATAAATATTAATACACCGGCTTCCCTGGTTATTTCTCTTGTGGGTTATGAACGTCAGGAAGTCAGAATAAATAACAATTCCTCAATTACAGTTTCTTTGAAAATGGCTTCGGAACAGTTGGATCAGGTCGTTATTTCGGCTTCACGTGTGGAGGAGAATATTCTCCGTTCCCCGGTAAGTATCGAGAAAATGGATATTCGTGGCGTTCAGCAAACGCCATCGGCAAATTATTACGACGGTTTGGTGAATATGAAATCGGTGGATATGGTCACCAGCAGTTTGACATACAAACAAATTAATACCCGCGGATTCAACAGTACCGGAAACAGCCGTTTCCTGCAACTTGTTGACGGTGTGGATAATCAGCCTTCCGGTTTGGGATTTGCGATGGGAAATTTATTCGGTCCGCATGATATTGATGTTGAAAGTGTTGAGCTGATTCCCGGTGCAGCTTCTGCACTATACGGGCCCGTTGCTTTCAATGGCATGTTATACACACGCACAAAAAATCCTTTTGATTACCAGGGATTAAGTATCCAAACCAAATTTGGAGCGAATCATATCAATGACGGTACCGGACTTGGTGCCAAACCGCTGTACGATATGGCGATCCGTTACGCCAAATCTTTCAACAACCGTTTGGCATTTAAACTGAACGCATCTTATTTGACGGGAACGGATTGGTATGCAAATAATTACACCGATATCGATCCAAATACCCCTGCCGCAAACAGAGGGCCAAATAATCCGGGAAGAAATGCCGTAAATATTTATGGTGACGAAGTGGCACAAACTTTACCAAATATTGGTCGCGTGTCGCGTACGGGTTACGAAGAAAAAGATCTTGCGACATATGGCGTATATAGTCTGAAGTTAAACGGCGCGATTCATTATCGGATTAGTGATAAAATTGAAGCCATTTACCAGGGGAATTTCAATCAGGGAACGGCACAATACACCGGCAGTAACCGTTTTGTGATTAATGATTTCAAATTTATACAACACCGTTTGGAGGTAAAAGGAAGTAATTTTTACGTTCGGGCTTATTCCAATCAGGAGCTTTCGACGAATTCTTACAATTCCCGTGCACTTGGACAACTTATTAATCGTCTTTGGGTAAAAGATTTAAACGGAAATACGGTTGCGCCAAATGTTGCCGATGCAACCTGGTTTCAGCGTTATGCAGCCGCTTTCAACGGAACAATTTCAGGCGTTACTTTGAAGGATCCGACCGCTGCACGTGCTTTTGCGGATCAGGGAAGAATTTTACCGGGAACTGCGGAATTTGATGCAGATAAAGAGCAGCTGATCAAAACAAGAGGATTGGGCGGTGCAGGGATTCTTAGTAAATGCAGCCTTCGTCATGTGGAAGGAATGTACGATTTAAGTTCTCTTTTGCATGTTTTTAGTTTGCAGGTAGGTGGAAATTATAGAAAATACAATCTGGATACAGGTGGTACTTTGCTGGATGATTTAAACAAAAAATTGACAAATGATGAGTTTGGAATGTTTGCCCAGGCTTCCAAATCCTCATTTAAAGATATGTTGAAACTGACGGTTTCAGGCCGCTATGATAAAAACCAGAATTTCGACGGACGTTTCACGCCTCGTGCTTCTGCTGTATTTTCTCCGGGTGAAAATCATCATTTCAGAGCATCATACCAAACAGGATTTCGTAACCCGACCATCAGCGATCAATATATAAAACTGAATGTTGGTCCAATCATTATTTTGGGAGGCGTTCCTGTAAATTCCGTGGGATTGAATGCCTATGAAAACTCCTTTACTGCCGCTTCGGTTAGTGCTTTTGCCAATGCATTTGGAGCACAGGTTGCACAGGGAACACCGTTTCCACAAGCAGTTGCCAATAACAAAGACAAATTGGTGAAATCAAATGTCCCTTATATCAAATCGGAAAAAGTGAAAAGCTATGAAGTTGGTTATAAAGGAATTGTTGGCAAAAAACTGCTGATTGATGTCAATTATTATTTCAGTGAGTATACTGATTTTATTATCAACACCGTCGTGATACGTCCAACGGCAAATGTTTTACTTCCGGATGGGAAAATTAATCCGGATGCTGCTGGTGAAATTCTGAATGGAAAAACACAGGCATTTCAGTTATATACCAATGCCGCGGATAAAGTTTCCATTCAGGGTGTGAGTACCGGCCTGACTTATTTTTTGCCAAAAAATTACAGAGTCAGTGCCAATGCGACCTGGATTGATTTCAATTTACGTGATGCAAATGCCAATAATATTCCTGCTTTTAATACGCCAACCTGGAAAACGAATCTTACGTTAAGCAACGCTCGTTTGACAGAAAAACTTGGATTCAGCGTGGCCTGGCACTGGCAAAATGCCTTTGACTGGTATGGAACATTTACAGAATTACGCCCGGGGAGAATCTCGGCATACAGTTTATTGGATGCGCAGGTAAGCTATAAAGTTCCGTCCATGAAAACGACGATAAAACTTGGCGCTTCAAATCTGACAAATCATTATGTGGTTCAGGCGTTCGGATCTCCGTCCGTTGGTGGATTATATTATGTGAGCTTGAATTTTGATCAGTTATTCAGATAGGTTATATAAATACGGAAATGGAAACCCTGGAATTAAATGAAATAAAAAGTCCTGTACTGACCAGAAAATGGATCACATTCAGTCTTTGTATGCTGGCCTATATTCTCAGCGGCACAGTATCTACATTGATGTCTGTTTATCTGCCCGTTGCCATTCCGGATTTGATGCACAGAGAAATTCCGGAAGCAGAAATGGGAGAGATCGGCGCTTTTATAAACGCTACTTTTTTGTACGGCTGGATGTTTGGCGGATTGCTTTTTGGATTGGTTAGCGACCGTGTGGGAAGAGTGAAAACCTTTGCTTTTTGTACAGCACTTTATGGAATTGCTACTTGTCTTGTTGTTATCGTGCCAAACTGGTACTCATTAATGGGACTTCGTTTTGTTACCGGAATGGGCGTTGGAGGCGTACTTTTGGTTTCAACGGTTTATATTTCTGAAATCTGGGAAAAGAAAACCCGCCCGGTAATGCTTGGGGTTCTGGCCGTTTCTTTTCCAATTGGAATTGTAGCTACCGGAAGTTTGAACATGATCTTTTCAGAGTGGAGGCCAGCATTCGGACTTGGATTACTTCCCATTGCCATTGCTTTGTTAATCCTGTTTTTAGCAGCTGAGTCCCATTCATGGCAAATAATTAAATCAGCTCCGTTGAAAAATACAGAAAGTGTTTTTGACGGGACAAACCGTTCCAGGCTGATTAAAGGATCTGTTATTTTTGGAGCTGTATTAATCGGTCTTTGGGGTATTTTCTCCTGGCTTCCAACGTGGGTTCAGTCATTACTGGCCGTTGGTCAGGATGGTCAGAAAGAACGGGGATTGACGATGGTTCTTTTAGGAATGGGAGGAATTATTGGCGGTGTTTTATCAGGTTTTCTGGTTAAAAATCTAGGAAGCAGAAAAACACTGATGATCACTTTTACCGGCTGTATTACAGTTTGCTGTCTGTTATTTCTTACAAACCATACCTTTTCTAAGATTGTATATCTGGAAACGGCTTTGTTAGCCTTGTTTTTCGGAATAAGTCAGGGATCGTTATCAAGTTATATCCCGGAATTATTTCCGGTCATTATCCGCGCTACGGCAACCGGATTCTGTTTTAATATCGGACGATTTTTTACTGCTACGGCTGTCTTTTTTATCGGAGCGCTGGTTACAGTTTTAGGAGGTTTTGGCAACGCATTACTGGTTTTTTCAATACCATTTTTCATCGCATTAATTACGGCCTGGCTCAGCAGAGACCCGGAAAGCAATATAAAGAATTTATCATAGGTTAATTAATTCAAGCAAACGGACTTGTCGTTTGACGAGTCCGTTTCTCTAAATTACATCAACTTTATGGTTTCAAAATAAACCAAATGAAAAAAATATTTTACCTCGGAATTGTCGGTCTTATTTTATTTGAAATAGCCAAAGTTTATTTCATCATGCCCATGCCGGGAAGTCAGCGCATGAACAGCATTGATCTCGCTTATTTTTTGCATACCTGGCGCTGGCCATTACGGATTTTCTTTTCACTACTAATCATCATTGGCGCAGCAAGTGTATTTAAAGCAAAAAGGAAATGGATTCCGGTTTTGCTGCTTTTGGTAGCGGTTGGGATAAGTTACGCTGCCAATTTTGAAATGGCAGCAGATACTATGTTTTATCAGCCCAAAACATTATCACTGAAAAACATTTCGGAAAATAAAGTGGATAAAGACCGTCTGGTTATTGGTGTTACCGAAAACGGGGAAGCAAAAGCATATCCGATTCAGTACATCGGTTACCATCATCAGGTTCAGGATGTGCTGAATGGAAAATCAATTATTGTCACCTATTGCACCGTTTGCCGCTCGGGAAGAGTTTTTGAGCCTCTTGTTGATAACAAACCAGAACTTTTCAGATTGGTTGGGATGGATCATTTCAACGCAATGTTTGAAGATGAATCAACCCATAGCTGGTGGAGACAAGCGAATGGTGAAGCGATAACTGGGCCTTCAAAAGGAAAAATGCTGCCGGAAATTATCAGTACGCAAACTTCATTATCAGAATGGATTGCTTTACATCCTAATACACTGATCATGCAGCCAGATCCAGAATTTCAAGCGAAATACGATTCCATGGCCAAATATGAAAGTGGAAAAGGAAAATCAACACTTACCAAAACCGATTCACTTTCCTGGAAAGAAAAATCCTGGGTTGTGGGGATAAAAAGCGGAAAAGCGAGCAAAGCCTTTGACTGGAATCGATTGAGAAAAGAAAGGATAATCAATAGCGTGGTAGGAAACCAGCCAACGACACTCGTGCTGGCATCAGACGATAAAAGTTTTTTTGCCTTCGCCAGACCATCTGAATATGAAGGAATCATACTTAAAAATGATACACTTTACCTCGGTACTAAATCATACAACTTATTAGGGAAAAATATAAGCGCCGAAAAAAGTCAGGATCTAAAACAGATCAATGCGTATCAGGAATTCTGGCACAGCTGGCAAACATTTCATCCCGAAACAGAAAAATATTAGCAGAATAGAAAAGCTTTTATTAGCCATGAAACCAACTTTTAAGGTCACCGCACTAAACGGGCGTCCGTTTTCAACTTTCAACTAAAAAATGGCCTATATAAAGATTCCAGAAGAAGATCAGCTTCCCGGCATACGTGGCCTTATGGCTTTCAGGCCGGAAACTGCTCGTCCGCTTAATTTATTAGCCGAAGCGTTGTTAAGAGAAACGGATAACGATTTGTCCCGGGGAGATCGTGAGTTAATTGCAACCTACGTTTCCTATTTAAATGATTGTCTGTTTTGCCAAAGCGTGCATGGAGCAGCAGCACAATGTTATCTGGAAGATGACGGAAATTTGATTAGTCAGGTAAAAAAGGATTTTCAGAATGCGCCGGTTTCTGACAAAATGAAAACATTACTTTCCATTGCCGCAGGTGTACAGAAAGGTGGAAAATATGTTATACCTGATCAGATTGAAGCTGCCAAAAATGAAGGCGCTTCTGACTCTGAAATTCACGATACCGTTTTGATCGCAGCTGCTTTTTGTATGTTCAATCGCTATGTTGATGGTTTGGGTACCTGGGCTTCACCGGATCAGGCAAGTTACATTCCCCGTGGAATCAGGATTTCAGAGGAAGGATATGCGGGGTTTGATGCTTTGAAGAGTATTGGGAAGTAGTTTAATTCAATATAGAAGTACCAAAGAAGTAATTATGTATCTTTCGATGTTTTGGAAATAATGTAAGAAAACTTCTTCATGAGTAATTTTATCAATCAACTGGAAATAAAAAACTTTAAATCAATCAAGGATTTGAAACTTGATTGTAAAAGGGTTAATGTATTTATTGGTAAACCGAATGTTGGGAAATCGAATATTTTGGAAGGTATTGGGCTTTTGAATCCACGGGTTTTAAATCCAATTCCTGATGAAAAAAGTGTTGTTAGATTTGAAGATTTAAGTGAATTGCATTTTGATAATGATCAGAATAACAATTTGTTTGTTGCTATTGTAACTAATGAGAAAATAATATACAAAGCTGATTTATTTAAACTAGGAAGAAATACGCATGGAGTTGATCCAGGGATTTATTTAATATATCGGGAAATTAATAAGGTTGACGTTAAGTTTTCAGAAGGGGTAAGTTTACCATACAGCTTGCCAAATTCAACTGATGTTGGAAAGTCACTTTTTGAATTCATATTAATAGACAATAATTTCGAGTTGGTTTCCGAAGGGCTCAGCAAAACAACAAATTCCAATAAGCTTATGGAGGATTTGTTTTCCATAATTAAGTATGAATTTAGAAATGATTCTTTGTCCGAAAAGGAGGTATTTGAAGACAATTTACTGATGTCGGATGGCAGGAATATTTTTGATATAGTTACAAATACAGACATCCTCAAACAAAAAATCGTCGAACTATTCAAAAATGACTACGGCCTGCAATTTGTTTTTTCCAAAATAGACAAAAAGTTTTTTGTTCAGAAATTGGTTGATGGCTACATTTATCAATATCCATATTCCTCGGTTGCAGACACTTTTCAGCGCTTTATATTTTATCTTGCAGCCATAGAATCCAATACTAATTCGGTTCTCATTTTTGAAGAACCTGAGGTCCATTCCTTTCCTCCTTATGTTAAAGAGCTTGCGGAAAGAATTGTTTCTAAAGATGATAACCAATATTTTATTAGTACCCACAGTCCCTACATGCTCCAAACACTTGTTGAAGAGCTGGATGATACAGAATTAAATGTGGTGCTAACTTATTATAAAGATTATCAAACCTTTGTTAAAGTATTGACGGCTGCTGAACTAAGGGAAGTTCAGGATTATAACATAGATATTTTTTTCAATCTTAATAAATTTGAACCGAATGCCTGACCTTCGATTTCTTCCGGAATGTCATGCGGATACCACGTTGCTTTTGTTTCTCACAAAAAATGACCCGCGTGTGATTCATGCATCAGGTTATTCAGAAGTTGGAGTTATCACGAGAAATGTTCCGGTTGATACTACCTTGATTGGATTTGTAGACGATGATAAAAGAATTCCTCCTTATTTTGATGATTTTGAAATAATTGATTCAGGCGATAAGGTGATTTTAAAGAAGAAATTGGAAAAGGATCAGTATCTGATTGTAATCCAGAAAGCGATTGAATCTTTTCTTATCTGGAATGCAAATCAGGTTGGAATCGATTTAGCCGAACATGAGTTTCCTAAAGACGTCAAGTTGTTAGGAAACAGGCTGAAAAGTTTGCAGATTGAAAAAGATGAGAATTTTCAGAAATTACTTATCGCTTTGGACAACCAAAATGCCCCAGGTTTTGTTAGAATAAGAAGCATATTAAACCAGCTTGTCAGGTAAATAAAAATCAGTTTAATGAAAATCCTTATTACCGGTGCCACAGGTTTAGTTGGAAGTGCTGTTGCACGGCTATTTCTTAAAGAAAATCATAACGTTCTTGCGCTTTATCGTCAGGGTTCAGACAGAAGTCTTCTGGCTGATGTAGAAGATAAAATCGAATGGATTGAAGGTGATGTGCTGGATATCGGTTCGCTGGAAAAAGCAATTGAAGATATAGACTTTGTCATTCATACAGCCGCCGTGGTTTCTTTTATACCGCGAGACCGCAAAATGATGTACAAAGTTAATATGGAAGGGACTGCGAATGTTGTGAATGTTTGCCTTACCAATAATGTGAAAAAGTTTTGTCACGTCAGCAGCATCGCAGCTTTGGGGCGTCCTGATTCGCGAAAAATTACCCCTGGTCAAGATCTTGTTATTGATGAAGATCAGCGTTGGGAGGATTCTCCTGAAAATTCGGAATATGCAAAATCCAAACATCTGGCTGAGCTTGAAGTTTGGCGTGGTATAGCCGAGGGATTAAATGCGGTTATCGTAAATCCCACTCTGATTTTGGGAGAAGGTGACTGGTCAAAAAGCAGTACCCAGATTTTTCGGTATGTATACAATGAAAAACCTTTTTACACGGAAGGGATAGCCAATTATGTGGATGTTCTGGACGTTGCCAAAGTGGTTTATAAACTTGTTTTTTCAGAAATTTCGGGGGAAAGGTTTTTGTTAAATGGAGGAAGTATTTCCTATAAATCACTGTTTTTCAATATCGCGGATTCTATGGGTAAGAAAAGGCCTTCTTTCAAAGTTGGCTCCGGACTTGCTGCTGTGATATGGCGTGTTGAAGCGGTGCGCACCTGGCTGATGGGAACCAAGCCGTTGATTACAAAAGAGACCGCACAATCAAGTGCACGCCGATTTCGTTACAACAGCGATAAAATTCAAAAGGCAATCGGGTTTGAATTTCAGCCAATTGAGAAAACGATTGCACGTGTCTGCGAAAGTTTAACCGGCAGGATTTGAATAAACCGGATTTATTTTTAACTTTCTTTTATTATTGTGTGGTGTAAATACCCTCAACTCTAACCTACTAATCCGTATGATGGAGAAAAACTTCGGGGAAAGAAAAGATTACATGAAGGAAACATTGCTCAGGTTTGAGCGAATGCTTAAAACCAACGAGTCGGAGTTTTTTGATTTGGAAGCATACGAGAAGGTGACGGAGTATTTTCTTGAAAAAGGAGAGTGGGACAAGGCGTTTCAGGCCTGTGAGCTTGGGTTGACCGATTTTCCATATTCACTTGATCTTTTGCTCAATAAAGTACAAATTCATGCCAACCGTGGAGAGCACGATCTGGCAATGGAAATATTGGAGAGGGCTTCTCTGTTTCATCCGGGCGATGTTGAAATTTCTTTCATGCAGGTCGGAATTTCCAATATGATGGGCGAATATGAAGAAGCAATCACCGTTCTGGAAAACCTGTTAAACCGTTTGGAAGACAAAGACGAAGTCTACTTCCAGATCGGCCAGACTTACCAGAACTGGGGAAAATATGATGAAGCAATTCTGAATTATAAGCTTTCTCTTCGAAATAATCTTGATAATGAAAGCGCCTTGTATGAATTGGCGCACTGTCTTGACCTGATCGGTGAGTTGGAAAGTCATCTTGCCTATTACCACGAACTGGTCGATAATAATCCATTTTCGCATCATGCCTGGTATAATCTGGGTATCGCCTTCAGCAAGCTTGAACGCTATGAAGATGCAGTAAATGCGTATGAATATGCAACGTTGGTAAAAGACGATTTCGCATCAGCTTTTTTCCAGCTGGGGAATTCTTACATGAGTCTGGAACAATATGAACAGGCAAAAATACAATATCTCAGAGCGATTGAACTGGAAGGTAAGCAGACTGAAACGTGCTGCTGTCTGGGGACTTGTTATGAGAAGTTAGGCGAGTTCGAAACTGCGATCAAATATTACCGCGAAGCGGTGAAAATGGATAGTCAGTGGGACGATGGCTGGTACGGTCTGGGAATTTGTTTTAGTGAATTGGGCCGCTGGTACGAAGCCGTTGGTTTTCTTAGAAAAGCAATCCAGATCACGGAATTAAATCCTGATTACTGGCTTGCACTTGCTGAAACTGAATTCCGGGTTGGAAATGTTATTTCCGCTTTTGAAGCTTTTGAAAAAGCGGCGGAAATTGAGCCTTCCAATCCTGATATATGGCTGAAATGGTCGTTTGTTCTTTTTGAACAGGGAAATTACGCCAGAGCTTGTGATCTGTTAACCGCAGCGATTGAAGAAATGCCGGAAGAGGCGGATCTTTATTATCGTATGGCGGTTTACCAAATCCATTCCGGTGATTATCGCGAAGCTTTGATTAATCTTGAAGTTGCTTTAACGCTGGATTATGACGCGCATTTGCAGTTATTCGATTTTTTTCCTGATTTGGAAAAACAGAAAGCATTGTTCAGAATTATCGAACAATACCGCGAAAAGTAAAGGAGATTACTTCGGCTGTCGGCAATCAGCTATCGATAAAATTGGTTTATCGGATGAGTTTGATGGCCGAGAGCCGATAGCATAAAACAGAACGGTTTCTTGAAATCTGCTAAGGCAGAACTTCAAGAAACTGTTCTGTTTTGATATCAACCGCACATTTGAAATGACCTTCCGGACACGCCTTATGGCCATGAAGACCGCACGGACGACAGGCCAGTTTTTCCAAGACTTCAACAATATGTGAATCATCGGATAACGGGCCAAACCCAAACTCTGGAACAGTGGAACAATAAACTGCGGTAACCGGGGCATTAACCGCAGAACTGATATGCATAGGAGCAGAATCATTGACAAAATTCATGACCGAACTTTTCATAAGTGCGGCAGATTGCAAGAATGAAAGTTTTCCACATAGATTTTGAACTTTGTTTTTGGTAACAACCTGACTGTAAATGTTCTCAGCCAACGCATTATCTCCCGGTCCGCCTAACAGGAAAATTTGATACTGACCATCAATCTGATCAATTAACCGGATCCAGCCTTCTTCGGTATATTGTTTTGTAAACCAGACAGATGCTGGCGCGATGCAAATGTAAGGTTTGGATTGATACGGTTTTACAAAATCGAAATCGGCATTGGAAGGATAAAGTTTGGGTTTGCAAATAGTCGCGGAAACTTCACTTTTGATCAATGCATTATTCCGGGTCACTTCATGTACGCCGTTTTCAATGCGATGTGGGAATTTATCAGTGAAGAGAAATGAAAAGGGATTTTTGTCAAAACCTGTTCGTTTTGCAGCATTTGAAAACCCGGTTAATAATCCGGTACTACCAAATCTTTGCAGGTTAATAACCCAGTCGTATTCCGTTTTTCTGATTTGTTTCAATAACTGAAAAAGGCTTTTGAATTTGCTTTCTTTTTTTTTCCAGATTAAAACGTTGGACAAATACGGATGATTTGCAAACAGGCCTTCATTTCCTTTTCTTACTAAAAAATCAATTTGGGCATTTGGGAAACCCTGATGTAAATTTTCCAATAACGAAGTTGCCAGAATTACGTCTCCGATAAAAGCAGTTTGAATAACAAGAATTCGCTTCGGAATCATTTTATTGCTGTTAGAAAATAAATATCAATTGAATTTTATATAATAAATTGATATACAATTTGTTGTAATGTAAATTGTCGATTACCGACAGCCGGAAGTCCTTAAAAAACTTTCTTTCAAACAAAAGTCTGTAATTTTGCAGACAGTACCGAAAATTATTGACAGGTAATTTGTGTTCATAAGGAATGAAGAGAAATAATATGCATAAACGTGCGAATGCCGAAACTCCCTCACTAGCGTTAACAGAAGAATATAAGTTACATACCTTAGCTAACGGAATTCGCATAGCACACAAACAGGTTCCTTACACGCAGATTGCGCATGTCGGGATTATGCTGGATATTGGAAGTCGCGATGAACAGCCTCATCAGCAGGGGCTGGCTCATTTTTGGGAACATATGGCTTTCAAAGGAACTGAAAAACGGAGTTCATACCATATCATTAACCGTCTTGAAAACGTAGGCGGAGAATTAAACGCGTATACAACCAAGGAAAAAATCTGTTTCCACGCGTCCGTTCTGGACGACCATTTTGATAAAGCCGTTGATTTATTAGCAGACATTGCCTTCCATTCAATTTTCCCGGACAAACAGATTGAACGGGAAAGAAATGTGATTATTGAAGAGATGTCGATGTACAACGATTCTCCGGAAGATGCAATCCAGGATGATTTTGATCAGCTTGTTTTTGCAAACCATGCGTTGGGAAATAATATTTTGGGAACGCCGGAAACGGTTAATTCCTTTGGAAGAGAAGAACTTTTTCAGTTTATCAATGAAAATCTTGATACCGAACAAATCGTAATATCTTCGGTTAGCCGGTTGCCTTTTTCAAAAGTGGTGAAGGTTGCTGAAAAATATCTGGGAAATATTCCTTTCAAAAAAACGACACGTGTTCGTACTGCGCCGGGAAATTATTCACCGATAATTCAGGAAAAAGAGCGCTCGATTACACAAGCACAATGTGCAATGGGCCAGCCTGCGTATGCTCTTGCGGACGACAGACGTTTACCGTTTTTCATGCTCGTAAATTTATTGGGCGGACCGGGAATGAATTCCCGTTTCAACTTATCACTTCGTGAAAAATACGGTTTCGTTTACTCCATTGAAGCAAATTATACTCCTTATCTGGACACCGGATTTTTAGGCGTTTTCTTTGGTACTGAACAAAAACAATTGGCGCGCAGTATTTCATTGATTAACAAAGAATTTAAAAGAATCCGTGAAATTCCATTGTCCACTATTCAATTACATCAAACGAAAGTGCAGCTGATGGGACAATTGGCAATGTCGGAGGAAAGTAATATGAGCTTTATGCTAATGATGGCGAAAAGTTTGCTTGATACTGGCCGGGTGGATACTTTACCGGAAATTTTCTCGGAGATTCAGGAAATCACTTCGGAACAATTGCAGACAATCGCTCAGGATATGTTCAATCCGGAGAATTTTAGTTATCTGACTTTTATTCCTGAGTAATTCGGGATTTTAAATATTGTTGTTGAAAGCAGTTATTGGCGAAAGCTGGTAACTGTTTTTTTATGTCAATTTATCAATATCCCAAAGAAATCCTGATAGCCTGATTCTATCCTCGGGGCGTAATATTAATGTCAGATTTCATGTAACCGGGCGATACAGATTATCGTTTCGCCTGGTTTATTATTCCAATTAAATTGCTTTTAAAATGTTGTTTTCAAACCTGCAATATTCTCTTTCACGAATTTTCTTTGCTGCCTTATTAACGATATCTTTTTTGACGACCAAAGCGCAGTTGGCTACCAATCCATACATTCCTGCCGAATTACCTGATAGAATTATTTTAAACACAACGCAAGATCCTTCTACGTCTATGGCCGTTAACTGGCGGACGCAGGAATCCGTTACTGAAAGTTATGCTGAAATTGCCACGGCAAGTGCCGATCCTCGATTTGTTGAAAAAGTAAAACGGATTAAAGCGACGTCGGAAAAAGTGGTTTTTAATGATACGCCAACGGCAGTTTATCATTCTGTTGTTTTTGATAATCTAATTCCAAATACAAAATACGCCTACCGGGTTGGACAAGGAGAAAATTGGAGTGAGTGGATTCATTTCAACACGGCCGGGAAAGTGGGAGAGAAGTTTTCTTTTCTTTATTATGGTGATGTTCAGGTTAATATTCGTTCTATGTGGTCGCGCGTGGCACGTGAGGCTTATGGAAAAGCACCCGATGCCAAACTTGCGATTTATGCAGGAGATTTGATCAATAAAGCAAATCGTGATGTGGAATGGGGCGACTGGTTTCAGGCGGGCGGTTTTATTCACAGCATGATCCCGGGTTTTCCTACGCCTGGAAATCATGATCATTATGAAGGTCCGGATGGCAAACCGCTAACTTCTGTATTCTGGCGACCTCAATTTACCTTACCTGAAAATGGCCCGGTGGATCTGGAAGAAACCTGTTATTACGCCGATATTCAGGGAACAAGATTTATTTCTCTCAACTCGGACAGAGCGGAGGAATCGGATGAGTATCTGGAAAAACAGCGTGTTTGGGTAGAAAAAGTTCTGGGTAATAATCCTAACAAATGGACGGTCGTGACTTTCCATCATCCGATTTTTTCTCCCAAATCAACCCGTGATAACAAACGGATGCGCGAAACTTTTAAGCCCATTTTTGATAAATATAAAGTGGACCTGGTATTACAAGGTCATGATCATACGTATGCAAGAGGAATGGCGAAAATTCCGATGGCGCAAAAAGGCGCAGTTTCTGGGACAATGTATGTGGTATCGGTAAGCGGTCCTAAAATGACCGATTCAAATGTTGAAAAACGTGACTGGATGGATCGGTCAGCGCTTTATATGCAGTTTTATCACTTGGTTACGATCGATCAGGATAAGCTAAGTTTTGAGACCCTAACGGCCACAGGAGAATTGTACGATGCCTTTGACTTGATCAAACAAAAAGGTAAAATTAACAAACTGATCGACCGGGTACCTCAGAACGTTCAGGAAAGAAGATAAACCAGTTTATAAATTCAAAAAACTGAAAAAATGAAAAAATATATTTTTCTGCTTTTGGCAGGTTTCGCAATGGTTGGCTGGAATGTGCAGGATAAAACCGAGGATAAAGAGAAAAAAGAAACAAAAGAATTTCCTTCTGAAATCGTAGATTTTAAACCTTACGATGGCAATCCGGTTTTCAAAGCAACGGGTGATACCGCAACTTGGGATGAACAAATCCGGGAAAGGGGATTTATTTTGAAAGAAGATAAAACCTACTACATGTGGTATTGTGGATATACTAAAAAAACGGGAAAGGAAATAAAGTACCTGGGACTGGCAACCTCACCGGATGGTTTGAAATGGACGCGTTTTCCAGGTAACCCAATTCATAAAAAGGCCTGGGTGGAAGATATGTTTGTCCTGAAATCAGCCGGAACTTATTATATGTTTGCCGAAAGTAAAGATGACATTGCCAGACTATTTACTTCAAAAGATAAAATTAACTGGGACGATAAAGGTGCGCTGGATATTCGTCTGAAAAATGGAAATCCGATTTCAAAAGGCCCGTTTGGAACACCGGCGGTTTGGAAAGAAGGTGATACCTGGTATTTGTTTTATGAAAGAAATGATTCGGATGTTTGGCTGGCAACGTCAAAAGATTTGAAAGTCTGGACGAATGTGCAGGATGAGCCGGTGTTAACCTCCGGTCCGGAAACGTATGATAAATTCGCTGTTGCCTTCAATCAGGTTATCAAATACAAAGGATTGTACTACGCCTATTACCATGCTTCCGCTTTCAAAGACTGGCATGAATGGACGACAAATGTGGCAGTATCAAAAGATTTGATACATTGGAAGAAATATGATAGAAACCCGATTTTGAAGGGAAATAAATCAAGCGGATTTACGGTGAATGACGGAAAGGAATTCAGGTTTTATACAATGCATCCGGAGGTGAATGTTTATTTTCACTAATTGATATTTATCTGGTTGCTACAATTATTTCGGTACGCTGTACCTTCCCCGGTTGCGTAGTTATAGGTACAGCTACAAATATTTCAGTGCTCTGCACCTTTTAATAGAAGGGCGCAGGGTCCGAAATATTTATAGCAAAGCAATAGTCCGTTACCATAGAAAGGTGCAGAGCACCACAATATTTGTAGCCAGAGAATAATCCGTTACCATAGAAAGGTGCAGGGCACCACAATATTTGTAGCCAGAGAATAATCCGTTAGCATAGAAAGGTGCAGAGCACCACAATATTTGTAGCCAGCGAATAGTTCGTTTCGATAGAAAGGTGCAGAGCACCACAATATTTGTAGCCAGCGAATAGTTCGTTACGATAGAAAGGTGCAGAGCACCACAATATTTGTAGCCAGAGAATAATCCGTTACGATAGAAGGTGCAGAGCACCGCAATATTTGTAGCCAGAGAATAATCCGTTACCATAGAAAGGTGCAGAGTACCGCAATATTTGTAGCCAGAGAATAATCCGTTAGCATAGAAAGGTGCAGAGCACCACAATATTTGTAGCCAGCGAATAGTTCGTTACGATAGAAAGGTGCAGAGCACCACAATATTTGTAGCCAGCGAATAGTTCGTTACGATAGAAAGGTGCAGAGCACCGCAATATTTGTAGCCAGAAGAATAGTTCGTCACGATAGAAAGGTGCAGAGCACCGCAATATTTGTAGCCAGCGAATAATCCGTTACGATAGAAGGGTGCAGAGCACCACAATATTTGTAGCCAGAGAATAGTCCGTTACGATAGAAAGGTGCAGAGCACCACAATATTTGTAGCCAGCGAATAGTCCGTTACGATAGAAAGGTGCAGAGCACCGCAATATTTGTAGCCAGAAGAATAGTTCGTCACGATAGAAAGGTGCAGAGCACCGCAATATTTGTAGCCAGCGAATAGTCCGTTACGATAGAAAGGTGCGGAGCACCATAATATTTGTAGCCAGAGAATAATCCGTTACGATAGAAAGGTGCAGAGCACTGCAATATTTGTAGCCAGGAGAATAGTCCGTTACCATAGAAAGGTGCAGAGCACCACAATATTTGTAGCCAGCGAATAGTCCGTTACCATAGAAAGGTGCAGAGCACCGCAATATTTGTAGCCAGAAGAATAGTTCGTCACGATAGAAAGGTGCAGAGCACCGCAATATTTGTAGCCAGAGAATAGTCCGTTACTATAGAAAGGTGCGGAGCACCATAATATTTGTAGCCAGAGAATAATCCGTTACGATAGAAAGGTGCAGAGCACTGCAATATTTGTAGCCAGGAGAATAGTCCGTTACCATAGAAAGGTGCAGAGCACCTCAATATTTGTAGCCAGAGAATAGTCCGTTACCATAGAAAGGTGCAGAGCACCGCAATATTTGTAGCGAGGAAAATAGTCCGTTGTTATACCACGGTGCAGAGCACCGCAATATTTGTAGCATGGAAATAACTCGTTATATGTCAAAGGTGCAGAGCACAGTAATGTTATCGACAAATAACCTATTACTTATTCTTCTTCAATATCGACGCCACCTGATCAAAATCTTTGGACAGAAACAACTTATATAAATCCTCTATTTCTGCCCAGGTTTTAAATTGAGCTTTGATCTCTTCATTTTCGTCATCTTCCAGTGTCCCGACAACGGTCAGGTCTTTGTGTGCTTCCAGGATTATTTCAGAATTTCCCTTAAAAATGCCGACCCAGAAAGAAGCTGGTTCTTCTTCTGATTCTATCGTTTCAGCAATGATTTCTTCAATATCTTCCATGGTCACATCATCAATGGATTCGCCCCAGGACGTTTGCAGATAAGTTTCTGGTATAGACATGGTATTTGTTTTGATACAATAAAAATGAATAAGAGATTGAAATAAGACAGAAACCTTATTACAATCTCTTAATTAAAAAGGAAATTAATTTCTAAACACTTTCTTCCGCCCGGTAATAAAGTGTCGATCCATTTTCCGGTCTCAGAATGTTTTTTGCAGCTTCGTGTAAATCTTCTGATTTCATATTTCTGATTATCTCGGCATCTTCATTTGCCCAGTCTACATTTCCTGCGTTGGCAGCAAATGCCAGGTTCATAGCCCGGTTCAAAAGCTCTACTTCTGAAAATGCAAGTGTCGCTTCGGTCTGATTTTTCACTTTCGTTACTTCTTCATCCGTCGCACCTTTTGACACAATTTCTTTTAGTAATTCTTTCACTGCTTCATCTGCTTCTTCCAAAGTGACACCCGGATTCAGGTTTCCTTTGATCAAAAGCAGTCCCGGATCAAGAGACGAAGTTGTACTTGCGCTGATGCTGTTGAAAAGTGGTTTATCTTTCAAAAGTGCTTTATACAAACGTGAAGATTTTCCTCTTCCTAAAATATCGCTCATCAAATCAGAAGCATAAAAATGATCTTCATACCGGCCAGGCATATGGAAAACTTTTACAAGTGAATCAAGCGGTACGGCCGCAGAAGTTTCCAGATGGCGCGCTTCGTTTTGCTTTGGTTCTTTTTCCAAATTCCTTACGTAAGGAGCACCGGCAGGAATTCCTTCAAACCATTTTTTTGCAAGTTGTTTAATCTGTTCCAGTTTCACAGCTCCGGCAACAACCATTACTGCATTATTCGGACGATAAAAACGCCAGAAAAATGCCTGGACATCTTCCATCGTCGCGCGTTCGATGTGGTCAATATCTTTCCCAATGGTTGCCCAGCGATACGGATGTTTCTGATAAGCAAGTGGCCGTAATTTTAACCACATATCACCATAAGGCTGATTTAAATAACGCTGTTTGAATTCCTCAATCACCACTTTGCGCTGTACTTCCAGCACATTCGGGTCAAAGGACAAACTCATCATCCGGTCGGATTCAAGCCAGAAAGCAGTTTCAACATTATCTGCCGGTAATGTTATGTAGTAATTTGTAATGTCGGGTGAAGTAAAAGCGTTGTTTTCACCTCCAACCGTTTGAACCGGAATATCATAATTCGGAATGTTTTTGGAACCCCCAAACATCAAATGTTCAAAAAGATGTGCAAATCCTGTACGCTCCTCATCTTCATCCCGTGAACCTACATTATATAAAATATTGACCGCCGCCATCGGGGTCGAGAAGTCTTCATGCACATATATTTTCAGACCATTGTCCAGCGTAAAATGCTCGTATCGAATCATAAAATCAAATCAATTAATGGTAACGGCACGGTTCTTTCCAAAATAAAAATCTGGTAAGAAACCCGTACGCAGGTTTTGTGGTTATGAACAAAGCTAATGCTCAGGTGGGATTCCACCAAACCATTTATACTGATATCCTGATAGTCATGAAATTTACTTTGCAGTTTTGTTTTTTATTTGTCTTATTTATTACAATTCCCAAGCCGTCAAAGGCGCAATTACTAAGTGATCCTGTAACACTTAAACTGGTTCAAAAAGGTCTCGATCATATTTATAATTACGAATATGCCGAAGCCAATGCAGTATTAAATCAGGTTGAGAAAAAATATCCTAATCACCCCGTTTCCTACATTCTTGATTCATTTGTCATGTACTGGCAATATCTTCCAATCAAGGACAATCCTACGAAATCGAAGGAATACATCAGCAAATTAAATCAGTGTCTGGATGCGATTACCAAAAAATATGGTAAAGACAGCAAAGATCCGGAAGCTGTTTTTTACACCATTGTTGCCAGAGGTTATATTGCCATGATGTACAACTACAATGGTGAATTAATGAGTGCGGCCGGCGAAGCTAAAAAAGCTTATAACGCCTTAATCACCGGATTGAAATTAACCGAGAGAAATCCTGAGTTTTATTTCACCTCCGGGATGTATAACTATTATGTTGAATACTATCCGGAAGATCATGGAATGGTTAAGCCTTTGATGATTTTTTTCAAAAACGGAGATAAAGCTTTGGGTTTAAAACAAATCGATATTGCTACGCGTCAGGGTGTTATTACAAAAGCCGAAGCTTGTTTTTATTTGTCTCATATTTATCTGGAACACGAATCAAACTTTCCCAAAGCGCTTACCTACACGCAAAAACTCGCAAGCTGGTATCCTGAAAATCATATTTTCAATATGATTAATACGGAAACTTTACTATTAACCGGTCGATATGATGAGGCAGGAAAGGGGATGGAGAAATTGAAAGCCAATAACAAAGGATTCTATCCAATCGCCTACAATACTTTTCAGGGAATCATTTTTGAAAAGGGTACAAAGAATGACAGCGCGGCGCAGAAATCATATTTAACGGCCCTTCGTACCCCTCACGACGATCAGTACACCCGCGAATATTATGCCATGGCATACGCCGGTTTAGCACGTATTGCAAACAGAGCGGGAGATAAAGGCAAAGCGAGACAATACTATAAAAAGGCGCTGGAAAAAGCGGAATACAAATCGATTATTAAGGAAGCGAAAGCCTTTAAATAATTGTTAATTGTTAAGGCCGGGTCGCCAGTGCGATTAATTGTTAATAAAAAAAGAGGTTGCCGAAAATTTCGGCAACCTCTTTTTTTATTATTTTGGGAATTGGGATTTGTCTAATCCTGGAATGATATTCAGTGCGTTTTTGTAATATAGCTTTTTCAAGACTTCATCAGAAAGTCCCATGCCGTACATACGCCAGAAGGCATGGTATTTTTTGTGGTAAGGGAAATATTCATCTTCGGTTTCAAGTACTCTGAAATAGGTACTGTATTCGGAAGGAACCCAGCTGTCTTTTCCGAACAAAACCCGGTCTTGCCATTTGTCGAAGAACTTTTTTGCTGCTCTGGGCTGACGTCCGAGTTCAGCAATTACAGCTCCGATTTCAACATACATATTTGGGAAAACAATCATCAAGCTATCCAGCTTTTTCAGATTGTTTGGATACCAGCCCATGTGCGCATTGATGAATATCGTTTTTGGATTATCTCTAAAAATCTTGTGTTGTTCAGAAATAAGCGAATCAAAAGGTACGGGGTCATTTGGACCACGGCGACGTCCCGGATGCGTTTTTAATTCCAGCCAACGTTCGTTGTAACGGTCCATCGGATCCCAGAAAGACGGTACATCCGCCGTGTGAATCAAAACCGGAATTTTCAGTTCACCGCATTTTTTCCAAACCGGATCCAGGCGCGGGTCACTTACGGCAACGCGGTTTCCTTTGTCATCTTTAATCCCGCTGAAACCTAAACTTTTGTAAATCTTCAAACCTTTGGCGCCCATTTTGACGTCGGCTTCCAATTGTTTGACCGCTTTTTCCGTCCAGTCTTTATCTCCAAATCCTTTGAATTGAAGATTGGTGAAAACGGCAATCCGCTTCGGCTCATTTTTGGCAATATTTTCAATTGATCCTTTCAAAGTGGCCGTTCCTTCCTCCCAATTGTCACTCCACCCACGTCCGCTCAAATTGACCATAATACCCATATTCAGACTGTCCATTTGCGCAACCAGAAATTTTAGATCCTGTGTCGGCATTTGATACTGATGATTGTGCACATCAATAAATGGAAATTTAGCGCGTCTGAGTTTGTGTTCTTCAACCTTTAAAGTCGACACAGGATCGTATTCTTCAAAACCTAGCGGTTCAATGGCGTTTTGTGCTTTTGCATTTTCTACAAACGCTCCAAAAGTAAAAGCAAACGATAAAGAGAAAAGTAGAGGTCTGATTAATTTCATAGGAATGGTTTTGAAAATTAGTCGAAAGAAAAGCAGATTACTTTTCAGGTTTATATATCAAGGCAACACAATGTGCGGCAATTCCTTCTTCTCTTCCAACAAAACCTAAATGCTCGGACGTTGTTGCTTTGATAGAAATATCTTCTTCCGAAACGTTCATAACCTGTGAAAGACAAGTTTTCATTTCTGGAATATGCGGGTTTAATTTTGGTCTTTGAAGAATAATGGTAACATCGACGTTCCCAACCTCAAAACCTTTTTCGCGAATCATTTCCAATACTTTTGACAGCAACACTTTGCTGTCGACGCCTTTCCACTTTGGATCCGTATCGGAAAAATGAAAGCCAATATTGCGCATATTAGCCGCACCCAGAAGTGCATCACAAAGCACATGGCAAACTACGTCGGCATCAGAATGGCCTTTTGCGCCGTGTGTATGAGGAATTATAATACCGCCAAGCCAAAACGGACGGTCTTCAACTAATTGATGAACATCATAACCTTGTCCAATCCGAAAAGGAAACATGTGAAATTTGATTAATAAATAGTAGCCGCAAGTTGGTGATTGAATTTGTTAAAGACAACCTCCGTCCGACGGTTTTTTATATTCTCATGGGTAGAAAACAAATTTATACGCTAATGCCAATTGGGAAGGCAGAAAAAAATCCCTGCGATTTGGAAAAGGCAGGGATTTTAAATTCTTATTACTAATCAGATTATCTTTTTGGAGAAGCAATTTCCGTCCGGAGCTTTTGGATTTCGTCCTCCTGGCTTGCAGCTTTAAAATAATAGTAAAGTCCTGTGATCAGAAATACTTTTGAAAGTATAAAAACAGCCACAAAAGCCGGACGCCACCATTTGTGGACTTTTATATAGGTATCGTTAACTTCAATGTCAAGGTAATTGTCTTTTTTAACCGTGTTATCCTTCGGCATATCATAGTAAGTATGATTTCCTTTTTTCGTAACATCTGTTTTATTACTTCTGAATTGCACAATTTCTCTTACATCTGCAGGAGGCGGAACTGCACTCTGAAGGAAATAATTTTGAATGTTTTTTTCAAAACGCACTAAATATTCGGAAATTTCTGAATGCGTCATCACCATCTGATTTACCTGATGCTGCTCTTCGTCCGTGCTCATGCCAAGCAAGTAAGATTCCAGTATACCGCTCTCAATAAATTGTTGAGTTTTCAAAGTGTGATATAGTTATGCGTTTGTAGATTTGAAAAATTCGTGAAATGCTTTGAGCACTTCTGATTTCGAAATTTTTAATTTTTCAGCAACTTCATCTGGTGAATATCCCTGACGAAACGCAAGGTCAAAAATTACTTCAGGAGTATTTTCCTTTATTGAATGTCCATTATCTCCGCTGAAAGGTGCAAGGGTCATTAATTTTCTTTTGGCTTCAACTGCTTTTGCCCTGGCCAGTTTAATAACGCAGACGGCAAAGGTAAACGGGTAACTATTACAAGATTGCAGAAGCGGAGATGAAAAAACACTAACCAGGATTTCCTGAGCTAAGTGTGGCTGTGGTACTATCTGCAAAATAATTCCATAGGCCATTGCCCCATATTGGTCATATACTTCAATAGTAGTCAGAGGGACAGAATTTTTCGTCACTACCTGTTGACCAGAATTATCATTTACACGTTCAAGTTCATTCATAATTAACGCTGACTTTTAACGGATAGAGATTTATGGGGTGAGATGATAACTTTGAAGGTGATGGTTAGTAAAGTAAAATCTTATCCCGGTGAGAAATATTTGATCGTAGCTGTTTAATTATTTTATACTGTAATTAACAAGGCTAAATTAAAAAGTTCTATGGATAAATCATTATAAAACTTGTCATTTGGTTAATTATGTTTCATAAAATGCTTTAATTATCCTAGAAATAAAGAATCCATAGATTTTTTTTATTTCTTATTATTTGAAATTAATACTTAAAAAGTAACTTAACCGGGTCAAATTTAACCTGGTATAATGTAAATATCCTATATAGTACCTTTGCCTTATGAAAAAACAAATTGCAGTTATATTCGACATGGACGGTGTGATCGTTCATACTAATCCTTACCATTCCAAAGCTTTTCGTGAATTTTTTTCGGTCCGAAATCTGTCTCCCACAGATGAAGATTTCGCTCAGCATATGTTTGGTAAAAGCAATAGTTACATTCTATCGCATTTTCTGGAAAGGACTATTGAGGGAGAGGAACTTCGGATAATGGAAGATGAAAAGGAAAGTTTGTTCCGGAAAATATATGAGCCATACATCGATCCTATTACCGGTATCATTTCTTTCATTGATGATTTATATCAAAATGGAATAAAACTTGGCGTGGCAACTTCTGCTCCGGTAGCGAATCTTAATTTGGTTTTTAGCAAAGTGCCATTGCGGGATAAAATGGGATCAATTCTGGCCAGTGAGGATGTGAAAAAACATAAGCCAGATCCTGAGGTATATCTTACTTCGGCTAAAAACCTCGGTGTTTCTCCTGATGATTGTGTCGTTTTTGAAGATTCTTTTTCAGGAGTTTCCGCTGCGCTGAATGCTGGTATGAAGGTGGTTGGCGTGCTTACCTCTCATACTATTGAGGAATTGCCGCCTTGTAATTTGTATATTAAGGATTATTCCGAAATTTCGTTTGAAAAGGTTTTAGAGCTATTTGTATAAAATTTCTTCAGATTTCGTTCGGGCGACCCTCGTGGTCGCCCTGTTCGAATTATCCGGAATGGTGGATTGATTAAATTCTGGTGGTCGCCCTGTTCGAATTATCCGGAATGGTGGATTGATTAAATTCTGGTGGTCGCCCTGTTCGAATTATCCGGAATGGTTGATTGATTAAATACTGGTGGTCGCCCTGTTCGAATTATCCGGAATGGTTGATTAATTAAATACTGGGGTGGTCGCCGATTTCGAATTATCCGGAATGGTTGATTGATTAAATACTGGTGGTCGCCCTGTTCGAATTATCAATAAATCCAGAATTATCCGGAATTTCAAATTATCCGTAATTATGGATCGGAAGAATATCAGGTGGTTTCCGGGCAACCACGAGGGTTGCCCCTACCTCGCGGCCGTGGCCCCAACGGATTCTTCAACGCGAACATCAAACGCGCCCGTTAAAACCTGGCCATTTCTTTTAACCTGAAGAAATATTCGATACCGTCCACTTTTAGGGAATGAATACGGAAAAGAAATCCGGTTGCTATGATCCATAGCGTTCATTGCTCCGGTTTCATTCAACTTATACATGCCCATTTCGGTCATCAATAATTCTTCTCTATCAGCGGTAGGCATTGCTTTTAACCTGGAAAGATAACGATCAACACTATCACGGAAAATGACCGGTGATGGCCTTTGCATGATTTTCGTTGTATCGGTCAATCGGTTTTTTAAGGTTTGTTCCGCTGCCATCGCAAATGTACCAGAAGGATGCAAATGAATATAAACTGAGCCGTCTGACCGCAAAACAGCCACATGTCCCATCATGCCCAGATAAGGTTCAGGGAAAGTTGGTGTACCATCTGGATTAAATATCTCAAAGTTTAACAAATAAGGTTTCCCGGCTTCCAGCGGTTTATCCGGTTTTCCTTCCCAAATCGCATACGAACTATCTTTAAAAATAGTTTTCGTTCCAGGCTTTCCGCAGATCACCACGTTTTCATCCAACGGAATTTTCCCCGGAGAATTAATGGCATCCGTAACAACATAGGTATCTTCTTCGGCTGTTTTCTTTATTTCGCGGCCTTTTGCAAGTTGTTCTGGGATTTCCAAAGTATCCACGATGGTTTCGGCAAAACCTGAGTATTGAACCACATCCGCATACATAAGATATTTCCCGGCGGGCAGATTGGGTAAGTAAGCCTGGAAAGTTACACTGTCCTTTCGTTCGGGATGAATGTGCGCGAACGCGTCCAAACCGGGAGTGCGTACGAGGAAAACGTGCATCAGTTTTCCGTGATCAGGAATTAAGGTACTTAACATGGCGCCTCGTTTCTTTTCTTGCCAGCCAGTGGTATCAATTTTTAGTTGAAAAATCCGCTGTCCGTCTTCACTACTAACCGACGAATTCCCTTTTAATGCCTTGTAAATATTTTTGTTATAACGAGCTGCCCAACTATTCCACCAACTGCTTCCGCCAAACAAAATTAATGCGCAGACAAACGCTGCGATACCCATATTCATCCATCTTTTTCTTTTTTGTTTGGATGATAAAACTTCGCCCGGACGAAGCAATCCGTCGCTTACACTGGCGCCAATGGCTGTGATCATTAACAAAAAGAGAAGAATTCCAAGTAAGGAAAGACCAAATCCCAGTCCTTTCGGCATTACACTCTGGGCGGTAGAAACTGCTACAACCGGAACAATAAATTCTCCTTTTCCGTCCTTGCCGGAGATTTCAATCTGTACACTGGAAGACCCACTTTGCATAAGCCAAACCACTCCCTGGAATTGTCCGGGTTGACCAGGAACTGGGTGAATTTCGTCCGCAGATGGAGCACCCTGACTTCCAAAACGGTATGTAATGGGCCGGGCTAGAACTTTCTGAGGATCTCCATTTTCAACAAAAACAGTAATTCGGGCCGTTCCCGGGATGACTTCCGGAGGTGTTATATCAATTAAAACTTTGTATGGACCGGCCTGCCCTTGAAGAAGTACGCCTGAACTTCCAACATGCGCAGAGGAAATCTGAACGGAAAACAGGAACAGAATTATTAAGTAAATTAGTTTTTTCATCGTTGAATTTTATTCATCCAGTTTCCCCATTTCAAACCAATACGTGTAGATATAAGGCTGCTGACCAAAGCAATTGCCAATCCTTTAATTAATTCAGGAGTAGTATCAAGCGCCCAATCAGGAAATTTATAACGAAATTCCCAGTCCGGGTTACTTCCAAAATACCAGTAATGACTTCCGAAAAACCAGTTTCTTGCATGTGGTGATTCAACCAGGAATGTTCCGGCATTCCATTGCGCTACAAAAAATGTAAGAAGAAATGCAGTTCCGAGAATTAATGACAAAATCCAGTCGTTCAGATAAGCAAATTTGTTTCTTAAAATATCTGCGAAAAATGCCGGAACAATTAATAATAAGGGGAACTTAAATCCCTGGTAATGGTCGATATGATTAACAATTGGCCCGAGTTTTGGCTCTGCCGGGAAGAGTGGAATGATCCAAAGTGTCAGTAACATCAGCAAACTGTAAATCGCCGTCACAGCGGTAATGGTCCATTTGTTTTTCACAGCTTTTCCCAAAGCCATCAGGTAAAAAGGAAACACGATAGAAGCAACAATGTAAAAGTCTGATTTGTGCGTATTGCGTATTCCCATTTCTTCGGAAAGTAGCGTATACCACATCGTCAATAAAAATCCGGCCGAAAGTGAAAACAGCCAGAATAAGATCTTATTGATGTTTTTCTTCTTTTCAGGATTTTCGTTAAAAAAGAGTTTATTCTGATTTTTCAATGAAATAACACTGATCATTGCACCAAACTGGACGCTGATAATTCCCAAAGCCAAAATCGTATGAGGCGGAGAAAGAATGGTAATATCCAAACCGTAGGTATTATGCCACCAGTCGTCAAATGGTGCAGAAGTAAGCATGGCCAAGGCTCCCCAAACACAGAATAATTGCCCCAAAGAACTATAAAAAAAGCCCCACACTTTTACACTTTTACTTTTTTCGATTGGGTTTCCCCAAAATGTAACCCGTAATATTTCATACCCTGAAAATATTCCTGAAACGACTGCGCCGAGATAAATGATCAAATGTGGTGGAGAAAAAAGTCCGTCGCGCCCGATACTCATGTGCCAGCAAATATCCCAGATCAATCCGGTGATGACGCAAAAGGAAGAAAATACGGTAGCGAAAATATAAAATGGAATTCCCTGGTTGCCGTGCAATGCAATGACGCGCGCAGGCGGAACAGGCGGTGGACCTAATGTATTTTCCATTTAATTTTACGGGGGTTGGAGGTAATTTATTAATAAGCCATTGATAGCAAATTTCTTACGTATCCTTTTGAGAATAAAAAGATACAGAATATTTATTGTTACTCAAAAGAAGAGAAGTCGGGCTAGTTTTTAAAACGGGCGCATCGCTTTCACAAACCGTCCCTTGAAGTAAGTTGAAAAAAGATTGTCCTCGCGAACGCCTCGTGAAGTGGATGCATGAATGAAAAATATTTCCTGTTGATTTCTTACATCCGTTACGATTCCTGCATGGGAAACATAACCTTCCTTGCCCGCTTCGGGAACAAAAAATACCCAGTCGCCCGGACGGATTTCCTGAATACTTCCTACTTCCGTTCCAAATTCTGATTGCTGCCAGGAAATGCGTGGCACTTTGATACCAACTTCTGAATAAACAGAGCAAATTAATCCTGAACAGTCAATGCCATTTTTGTCATTACCTCCTGAACGATAGGGGGTTCCGGAGTATGTCCTGGCTACTTCCACTACTTGCGGGATTTCACGATTGTAATTTCTGGATGGACTGGCATTTGAATAAGCTGGTTTATCTTTGGTTGGCGTTGGGCGGCTATTAGCTGGTTTTCTTGCCGGAGCGTTTGTTGGTCTTCTGTTATTCGCAGTTGTATTTGTTCTGCGCGGCTGCGCTACCGGAGCTGGATTTTTACGCAGTGTGTCGCAGGAAAATTGTAAAATGGTAAAAACGAAAAGGCAAATCGTAGTGAATAAAGAAAAGGAAATCTGCTTCTTCATATCTAATTTTTTGTTGATTAATTTCATCTCAGTCTTACCATAGCACTTACAAATAACGATACTTCTGTCAAAAATTGTCGAATCAAAATTTGAAAAAAGTATGAAAAGAAAAGTTAATACGTTGAACTTCAAATTTTGAACCTGTTTTTTAGATTGAAAAAATGATAAAAATATTATGTGGGAGCCGGCTTTGTCAGTAGTTTTGTTGTAGTCAGAATCTATTTTCTGAGGTTACTATCCTTTAAATCTCAAATCTTTTTTAATGAAAATTATTTGTGTAGGCCGTAATTATACGGAACATATCGAAGAATTGAATAACGAGCGCCCTGATGCGCCGGTTATTTTCCTGAAACCTGAAACGGCCCAGATCCGCGCCGGAGAACCTTTTTTCTATCCTGATTTCTCAAAAGATATTCATCACGAAGTTGAGCTGGTTATCAAAATAAATCGTGTTGGTAAAAATATAGAAGAACGTTTTGCGCATAAATATTATGATGAAATCGGTGTAGGAATTGATTTTACAGCGCGCGATCTTCAATCAGAATTGAAAGCAAAAGGCTTGCCTTGGGAATTGGCAAAAGCATTTAACGGATCAGCGCCAGTTTCTGAATTCTTGCCAATTTCGGATTTTGAAGATATCCAGAACATTAATTTCAGTCTGGATGTAAATGGAGAAACACGGCAGTCTGGGAATTCTTCGATGATGTTGTTCCACATCAACTACCTGATTTCTTTTGTTTCAAAATATTTTATGTTGAAAAAAGGTGATTTGATTTTTACAGGAACACCCAAAGGCGTTTCGTCTGTACAAATCGGCGATAAGTTAACGTGTTCAATTGAAGGTAAAAAACTTTTGGAATTGTCGGTAAGGTAGAGGGGAGAAGTTTATTTATCATTTTCAATTCATGTTGTATAATCCATTGGTTAACAGACGTACTAGTTTCATATTCTTTCTTTTTTTGCTTTCTGTTCTTTCCGGTTTTGCTCAGAAACAATCATATCCGCAAGGTTATTATCAGTTTCCGATCAGGCCCGGACTTACTAATTCATTGGCGGGTGGATTAGGTGATTTGCGTTCAAATCATTTTCACGCGGGGTTGGATATCCGTACGCAGCAGGTGGAAGGTTTGCCTGTCCACGCGGCCGCGGAAGGATATGTTTACAAAGTTGCTGTGCAAAGAAGTGGTTATGGAAATGTAATTTATTTACGTCATCCCAACGGACAAACGACGGTTTATGGACATTTGTTGAAATTCAGCGATTCGCTGGCCAATTACGTCCGTGCTGAACAATACAAAAAACAAACTTTTGAAATTGATCTTTTTCCGGAAGCTGGAAAATATGCTTTTAGAAAAGGCGAAGTCATTGCGCTTTCGGGTAACACCGGTGGTTCTGCCGGGCCGCATTTGCATTTTGAAATTCGTGATTCCCAGGACAATTATTTGAATCCGCTTTATTTTGGTTTTAATGAAATCAAAGACGTCACGCCGCCGAAATTTGTAAGTGTAGCCATTCGTCCTACCGATATTAATGGCAGGATCAATGGTAAATTTGAAAGACAAACCTACACGCCCGTTCGACAGAAAGATGGAACATACAATATTCCGGCAACGATTACAGCAACCGGTACGGTTGGATTGGAATTACTGGCGCATGATATGATGACCGGTACTGGTTTTCGTTATGGTTTGCAGTGTATTGAAATAAAAATGGATGATCAGGAAGTTTTCGCCTACAACATGGAAATTTTCCCAAACGCCGCCACCCGCGATTATAACAACCTAATTAATTACGAAACAGAACAGGAAACCGGACAGCGTTTTTTGAAATGTTATGTGCCAGACGGGAATAAATTTGATTTATATAAAACCGGTGCTTACAAAGGCAAACTCTTTATCAACGATACTTTAACACATCAGGTCAAAATAAAGATTTTTGATTCCTATGAAAATTCATCGGTACTCACTTTTTCAATAAAAGGAGAAACCCAAAATCCACCACTTCCGGTTTATGATATGGAAGTAAATCCGGAATGGATCCAAAGTGAAATTTTTGATAATACATTAAAAGTAAGAGCGAAATATTATCGCAGCTCAATGCCGCTGGCTACTTTTTATGTGTATGGAAAAGAGGTAAAAAAAGCACCCGATCTTTATGAAAATGAAACGGCAGTTTTCCTGACTGATTTAAGAGATTATATTCCTGATTCGGTTAAAATTGGAAATACCATGGCTCGAACTTATCTGAGATCGAAGATCAGTCCGGGTAAGTTAACAACTTACAAGACCGATCGCTGGTCACTTCAATTTGATACCAATACGTTGTTTGATACTTTGTATGTAGTCGGTCAGCAAAATTATAATTCGCTGACTATAAATGATAAAGGTATTCCGCTGCGAGATTATGTGACGATTTCTTTCAAACCGGAAGAAGTCCCGGTCAATAAAGAAAGAAGTGGGATTTATCGGTATACCGGTTATGGTTATCGCTTTATAGGAGGAACTTGGAAGGATAATGAAATTACATTCAAAACCAGGGAACTGGGTACTTTTGTCATTCAAAAAGATACAATTCCACCACGAGTCAGGCTGGTTGAACATAGTACGAAACGCATACGAGCTTTCATCAGTGACGGGATTTCAGGGATTGATAATTTCAAGGCGTATGTCAACGGAGAGTGGGTTTTGATGAATTATGATGCCAAAACAGGATATATCTGGTCAGAAAAAATGGATGAAAGCCAACTTTTTGAGGGCGAACTGATGTTAGAAGTTAAAGATGGGGCCGGAAATAGTACTATCTTGCAAACTGATTTAGTTGAACCTGTTACCACACCCAAAAAACGAAAACGAAAATAAATTATGGGACTTCAGATAGGTGAGGTAGCACCGGAAATTTCAGCAAAAGACCAGAACGGAAATGATGTAAAACTTTCCGATTTCAAGGGCAAAAAAGTGATCCTTTATTTTTACCCCAAAGACGACACTCCAGGTTGCACAGCGCAGGCATGTAATCTTCGTGATAATTACGAATCACTTTTAATCAAAGGATTTGTGGTTTTAGGAGTAAGTGTTGATAATGAAAAGTCGCATCAGAAATTCATCAAAAAATACGATCTTCCGTTTCCGTTATTAGCCGATACCGATCATGCGATCGTGGAAGCTTATGGTGTTTGGGTTGAAAAAAGTATGTATGGCAAAACTTATATGGGGACAGCGCGTACAACTTTCGTCATAGATGAAAACGGTATTGTTTCTGAAATAATCCAGAAAGTGGATACCAAAAACCATACTGATCAAATTCTGAGTAAAACTGAGTAATTAAAAGTCAATTACTGAACTTTATAAATCCGAAATTCGCAGTTCATTTATGTTTGTTAAAAGTGAAGCGAAAGTTAAATCCAGCTGTTTTACGCTCCAATAAAATAATAAAATCGAGAAATGGAAATTAAAGAATTAGAAAAAGTAGCAGCACAAGTTCGCAGGGATATCGTTCGCATGGTACATGGTTGCCAGTCGGGACACCCTGGAGGATCACTTGGCTGTACTGATTTATTAGTTGCGTTGTATTTTGAACGCATGAAGTTGAATGAGAAAGATGGCAAAGTAGTATTTGAAATGGATGGCGCAAATGAAGATCTGTTCTTCCTTTCAAATGGTCACATTTCACCTTTGTTGTACAGTGTTTTGGCCCGTAAAGGTTATTTTCCTGTTTCTGAACTTGCTACATTCCGTAAATTGAATTCAAGACTTCAGGGTCACCCGACTCCGCACGAACATCTTGAAGGAATCCGTATTGCTTCCGGTTCATTAGGACAAGGAATGTCTGTGGCGATCGGTGCTGCTTTGGCTAAGAAATTAAATAATGATACAAGTCTTGTTTACGTCCTAATGGGCGATGGCGAGCAGCAGGAAGGACAAGTTTGGGAAGCAGCAACTTTTGCTCCGCATCATAAAGTTGACAACTTGATCGCAGTTATTGACTTAAACGGTCAGCAAATTGACGGTCCTACTGCAAAAGTTATGGACAACCGTGATCTTGGTGCTAAATACGAAGCATTTGGTTGGGAAGTAATGGAAGTGGAAGAAGGAAATGATATGGCATCGGTTGTGAAAGCGCTTTACGAAGCAAAAAGCAAAGCCGGACACGCAAAACCAATTATGATCATTCTTCATACCGGTATGGGTTATGGTGTTGATTTCATGATGGGAAGCCACAAATGGCACGGTGTTGCACCAAACGACGAACAATTAGCAGCAGCATTGGCGCAGTTGGAAGAGTCGATGGGGGACTATTGATATCAGATTCTGAAAGATGACAAGCATAGATCAACTAGATTTTTCCCGGCAATACACCTATGCAGATTATCTGCAATGGAAATTTCAGGAACGTCTGGAACTGATCAAAGGGTATATTCACAAAATGTCTCCCGCACCTGCCCGTCGTCATCAGGATATCTCGCGCAATCTGGGAAGACAAATAGATAAATACCTGCTTGATCTGCCCTGCCAATGGTATACCGCGCCGTTTGATGTACGTTTACCCCGTCGTAACAAAAGCGGAGATGATGAAATAATAACAGTAGTGCAGCCTGATATTTGTATTATTTGCGATGCTTCAAAATTGGATGATCGCGGCTGTATCGGAGCGCCGGATGTTATTATTGAGATTTTGTCTCCTGGAAATACGAAGAAGGAAATGTTTGACAAATTTCAAGTGTATGAAGAGGCGGGCGTAAGAGAATACTGGCTGGTTGAGCCTGCTGATAAAATTGTATTGGTTTACACATTGAATGAGCAGGGGAAATATATCGGCAAGCGTCCCTTTACAGAGGGAGAAAAGATGACTTCTTTTGTTTTTCCGGAGTTAGTAGTAGATCTCAATACTGTTTTTGTCGATTGAAAATAATAAAAAAGTTATGACGATAAAGTGAAAATAAAGAAGCTCCATATCAAGAATTTTAAATCCCTCGTCGATCTCGAAATCGTCGAACCAAATCCCTTTACAGTTTTTGTTGGGGCAAATGGGGTAGGGAAGTCGAATATTTTTGAGGCTTTGGAGTTTGTATCTTATTCAAAAACTCCCAATTTGGTGGATTTATTTGGTGGCATTACATCAGTAATGACATTTGGTAAATCGTCTTTGCCGGAGATTTCAATTGAAGCTTTTGATATTGAGTATAGTATTTCTATTGATGATGAAGATTACATCTCTGGTGTAAAGGTAAACTCTCTCCCTGGATCGAAAGATGTTAAGGAGTATCTTAATTCACAACAAAAAAAAATCTCTTTTGAACTGATAAACAAGATTTCAAGAATTTTTATTGGGAAGTATAATTATTTAAAAGTGAAACTTGATGGTGAATCAAGATTGAATCTAGCCTGTACAAATCTGGAAAAAGTTTTGAAACGTCTTCTTTCAGATGAAAACAAACGAGAAGAAATCACAGAGTATTTACAATTACTGATTCCCGGATTTGAAAAAGTTGAAATTCATTCTGACAATATTGGAGGAACAGATTCACTTTTGATATACGAAGTTGATTCAAAAAAACCATTTACAAAGAATCTAATTTCCGATGGAACATATAATATTATATGTCTTTTGACAGCTGTTTTTCAATCAGATGAGCCTCAATTCTTATGTATTGAAGAACCAGAAAATGGTTTAAGTCCATATGCTATCGAAGTGTTAGTAGAAATGTTTCGGAGCAAATGTGAAGACAACGGTCATATTATCTGGCTAAATACGCATTCTCAAACATTGGTTCGCCATTTGAAAGAGGACGAGATGATTTTGGTAAATAAGATTGATGGAAAAACCCAGATCAAGCAATTGGAAAAGGGGGCATTTTATGGCCTTAATGCTGATGAAGCATGGCTTACAAATGCTCTTGGAGCGGGTCTTCCATGGTAAGAGTTGGTTTCATTTGTGAGGGTAAAACTGAAAGAAAAGTTATTGAATCTGGAAATTTCCAACAGTATTTGACCAATTTGGGAATTGAATGTTTGAGGCCAGTTTTGGACGCTAAAGGCAGCGGAAATTTGTTGCCCGAAAATCTTCGGGAATCCTTGGAATTATATAAAGCCAAAGAGGCAGAGAAAATAATAATTCTTACTGATCTGGATGAAGATGCTTGTATTACATTGACTAAAAATCGAATAACCAGTGATGAGAATCGATTAATAATAGTAGCAGTTAGAAAAATTGAGTCATGGTTTTTGGCTGACAGTTTAACTTTGAGTCATTTATTGAAGGAAGAGTTTTACTTTGATAAACCAGAAGAGGAAAGCGTCCCATTTAATACATTAAAAAGCATTTTTATTCAAATGCAAGGTCGTGGAATAGGAGTAAAGGATATTTTTACGGCAAGAATGATTAAGTATGGTTTTTCTGTCCAAAACGCAGCCAACCATCCAAACTGCCCAAGTGCCGCTTATTTCCTGAGTAAATTAGAACAAATAGCAAAAAAATAATTTTAGACATTACATCGATACAAATAATGAAAAAATACACCTTCACCGAAAAAAAAGATACCCGTTCGGGCTTTGGCGCCGGGATGCATGAACTTGGACAGAAAAATCCAAACGTGGTTGCACTTTGTGCTGACCTTGTTGGTTCTTTGAAACTGGAAGCTTTCATCAAAGAAAATCCTGAAAGATTTGTTCAGTGCGGTATCTCTGAGGCAAACATGATCAGCGTTTCTGCTGGGTTGACTATCGGTGGTAAAATTCCTTTTGCAACTACTTTTGCCAACTTCGCTACTGGCCGTGTTTATGACCAGATCCGTCAAAGCGTTGCTTATTCAGGCAAAAACGTAAAAATATGTGCTTCTCACGCGGGTCTTACTTTGGGAGAAGATGGTGCAACACACCAGATCCTTGAAGATATCGGGATGATGAAAATGCTTCCTGGTATGACGGTAATCAATCCTTGTGATTATAACCAGACAAAAGCTGCAACGTTGGCTATTGCTGATTATGAAGGACCGGTTTATTTACGTTTTGGTCGTCCTGTTATTCCAATTTTTACACCTGCTGACCAGGTTTTTGAAATCGGGAAAGCGTGGATGGTAAGTGAAGGAACGGACGTTAGTATCTTCGCAACAGGCCATATGGTTTGGGAAGCAATCCAGGCTGGTGAGCAACTGGAAGCAGAGGGTATCAGTGCTGAAATTATCAATATCCATACAATCAAACCACTTGACGAAGAAGCAATTCTGAAATCAATTGCTAAAACACGTTGCGCTGTTTCTGCCGAAGAGCATAACCGTATTGGTGGATTGGGAGACAGTATTGCACAGGTTATTGTGAAAAACGATCTTGTTCCTCAGGAATATGTTGCCGTTAATGACAGTTTCGGAGAAAGTGGAACACCTGCTCAATTAATGGAAAAATACGGTTTGACTGCTGCTGACATTGTTGCAGCTGCAAAACGCGCCATTGCCAAGAAAAAATAACAAGTTGCCGGAGGTAAATTAAAGTAGCCATTGGAACTGGAGTGCCTTTGAGTCTTGTATATAAGTAAGATAACTTTCTTCTTATGTACAAGACTCGAATTTTATTTGCCCTGAACAAAAAAATAAACTATTATTGATTCTTAGTGAAGATTCAATAACCACCATTGTATTTTGAAAAGGTAAAAATCATTAGGATTTAGCCCTTTTATCTAACAATCAGACTAGGACTGAGTATTAAATGTCTGACGAAGAATTATTAGCATTATTTCAGAACCCCGAAACGCGGAGAAATGCGTTCAACCAACTGGTGCGTAAGTATCAGCAAAAGGTGTATTGGCTGGTGCGCAAAATGGTCGTTGATCACGACGATTCGAATGATATCACACAGGATGTATTTATAAAAGCGTGGACAGCGCTGGAAAATTTCAGAGGTGATTCCAAACTTTATACCTGGTTATATCGCATTGCCAGTAATGAAGCCATCAACTTTTTGAACAAAAAACGTAAACGGTTTTTTGTCTCAATTTATGATGTTGAAAGTGAATTGAGTGAAAAACTTGAAGCAGATCCTTTGGTAAGCGGAGATGCCATTCAATTAAAACTTCAAAAGGCTTTATTGAAATTACCAGAAAAGCAGCGGCTGGTATTTAACCTTAAATACTTCGAAGAGCTACCCTATGAAGAGATTTCTGAAATTACCGGAACATCGGTTGGTGCTTTAAAAGCATCTTATCACTGGGCGGTAAAAAAAATAGAAGACTTTTTAAACGAAACAGATTAAACCATTTGTAAGTGAATAAGTCAAAGATAAGTAAGATAAAGAAACACGTATAGTCATGGACAAAAAGCACATACGGTTGGACGATCTGAAAAAGGAAACGCCTTTTTCGGTACCTGATGGCTATTTTGAAAATCTACCCCAACTCATTCAGTCGAGGATTCCAAATGAAGTTGTTCGCAAGCCGTTGATTCGATGGAGCTGGCAAAGGTCTGCCGGACTGGTTGCTGCGATGAGCTTTTTACTGGTAATGGTTTGGGTTACATTTCCGGAACGCCAGGGTTCGTTGGGGCAGGAGCCGCTTAGTAAAATCAGCGATGCCTCGATAGTAAGTTATCTGGAAGATCAGAATATCAGTTATTATGATCTTAGCGAGCATCAGGTAATTCAAAAAGCTTTTGACACAGATTCAACTGTTTTGAATTATCTGGACGGTATGGACGAAGAATTTCTTCGTCAGCAAATCCTTGAAACCGGTTCCGGTTCGGAGAAAATTTGACATTTATTGACCTGACAAAATGAACGCACCAAAAATTAAAAACAACGTTAAGGGAATAACTCTGATAGTGCTTTTTACCCTTTTCTCTACGGCTATGGCCTGGGCACAACGTCCATCGGGAGAAGAAATGCAGCGTATTCAGGATGCCAAAATTGCAATTATTACAAACAGGCTTAATTTAACGCCAGAGCAATCGACTGGTTTCTGGCCGGTTTATAATGAATATTCTCAGAAAAGAAGAGAAATACACCGTGCGCAGCGTAAAATTATAAACGATAAAAAGGCAGAGGGGAAAACGGATGAGCAGGTTTTAAATAATTTGAAAGAAGTACAGGAACTTAAACAAAAAGAACTTGACCTTGAAAAAGAATATCAAAACCGGTTCTTAAAAGTGATTTCGGCGAGCCAGGTTATTGAGCTATATAAAGCAGAACGAACATTCAATGATATGTTGATTCAGCGATTGAAACAGAGACAAGGAAAACCAAACGAATAAAAGTATAACAGTTTTTAGCAAAAATCCCCATAACTGACAAAATCTGTTATGGGGATTCTTGTTTATTATCGAGTCAAAATCTTAATGTCCTCCAACGGCAGCCACACTGTCTATACCGATAGTCTCCACTTTGATATTTTTCGCAGGCGCGGAATGTTCCTTAAATTCCTGAATTATTTCCAGCACATCATAATCAATATTCAACGATTTTGTGCCATCAATGATCACTTTGGAGTTTTCTGGCAGATGATCCAACGTAAGACCAATACTTCCCTTGTTTAAAAAGGTTACTTCTTCTGATAAAACAATCGTTATTACGTCTCCATCCTTGTATTCTTCCTTTTTGTAGTGATACGAGTGTTTGTAATTTTTTCTTAAAATAAAGTAAATCGCAACCACCATTCCTATGGCAATCCCTTTCAATAAATCCGTACTCAAAATGGCGATTACTGTTACGATAAAGGGTAGAAATTGTTCTTTCCCTAATTTATACATGCCTTTGTAAAGCGAAAACTTTGAAAGTTTATAACCTACAAGAAGCAATATCGCGGCCAGCGAAGCCAAAGGGATATAATTCAAATATTTAGGGATAAATATTGCAGAAAGAAGCAAAATAGAGCCATGAATAATCGTTCCCATTTTCGTCCGCCCGCCTGATTCTATATTGGCAGAACTTCTTACAATAACTTGTGTAATTGGTAAGCCACCCAATAGACCAGCGACCATATTTCCAATTCCCTGTGCTTTCAATTCACGATTTGCCGGCGTGTTCCTTTTGTAAGGATCCAGTTTATCCGTCGCTTCAACTGATAAGAGTGATTCCAAACTTGCTACAATGGCCAATGTAACCGCAACAGTATAAACCTCAACCCTGTTGAATGCGCTGAAATCAGGTGTTTTGAAAAAGCTTAAAAATTCAGATGCACTGGAAGCAACCGGCAACTGTACTAGATGATCTCCACCCATCGCAATTTGTGGGTAGAAATTCAAAAATAAAGAGTTGAGAAGTATACCCGTCAAAACAACAAACAATGCTCCTGGTAGAAATTTGAAAAGCTCAATTCTCTTCATAAACGGTTTGTCAAAAAACAACAACAATCCCAGAGAAACAATGGAGATGATAATGGCTCCTGCGCTGCTATACCTGATAGCGTTATAAACTTCCGTCAACGTATTCTGCCCGTCTTTCTGACTGAATGCTTCGTCGCCCATGAAATCAGCATCGTAACCAAATGCGTGTGGTATTTCTTTTAAAATTAATGTGATACCAATAGCCGCGAGCATTCCTTTGATGACCGATGAAGGAAAGTAATAACCGATAATTCCCGCATTCATAAAACCTGCCAGGAGCTGGATAGCTCCGGCAATTACGACGGCGAGCAAAAAGGCTTCGAAACTTCCCAGTGTTTCAATAGCGGTTAAGACAATTACGACCAATCCGGCGGCAGGACCGGAAACACCAAGCGCAGAGCCACTCAGAAAACCAACAACGATTCCTCCCACAACACCGGAAATAATTCCTGAAAATAATAGATCGGGCCTGCCGGTTGAAGCTAGTGCAACGCCAAGACAAAGCGGCAATGCAACCAGATAGACGACCAATCCCGATGGGAAATCGAATTTGAGGTTTGAGAACAGATTTTTTTTATTAGTCGACATAGGAATGGTTCAAGAGGAAAATTACGGTTGCCAGTGATTAGCTTATTGTCTGTTCTGTGATATCAAGTTTGTAGAAATCTTCGATTTCTGCAGTGTTGTCAGCGGTGATATTAAGATCTTGCAGATAACCGTTTTTGATATCGTAAACCAGGCCGTGAACCTGAAGCGCTTTCCCGTTCGCCCATGCATTCTGCACGATTGATGTTTTTGTAAGGTCATAAACCTGTTCCTGAACATTAAGTTCTACAAGTCTGTCGCTTCTTTTTGCAGGATCTTTAATGGCGTTAAGTTCATCCTGATGCAGGCGATAAACGTCTTTTATATGACGAAGCCAGTTGTCAATTAAGCCAACCTGTTTGTTTCCCATGGCGGTATTAACGCCCCCACATCCGTAATGTCCGCAAACAATGATATGTTTTACTTCAAGCACATTAACTGCATAATCCAAAACGCTCAACATACTGATATCGGTGTGAATTACCATATTGGCGATATTTCTGTGTACGAAAATATCGCCCGGCATAGTTCCGGTAATCTCATTGGCTGGAACACGACTATCTGAGCAGCCAATCCATAAAAACTGAGGAGATTGTCTTTCTGCCAGATCATTAAAGAAATTAGGATTTTCTGTTGTTCTTTCCTCTACCCACTTTTGATTGTTTGTGAAAAGCTTATTATATGACTTAATCATTATTCTAATTATTTATCGTTAAAAAAAATGTAAAAGATGACAGCATAACAGACGATCAATCAGATCAATAAAAATATTGAAACGATCGTGCCTGACAAGCAAATGTCATTCAATAATACCGATGAAATAAATCAGGATAACTCGGGTGGAGGAGACAAGAGATTCTTGTAAATCTCGTTTTCACACGCGATGGTGTAAGAGAAGGCGGTTTTGAGAAGAATCGAAACCGTAATTTTATTAAAAGTAATCAGATTCGGAATCAGGATCTGATCGTCATCCATTGTCTTTTCTAGTTCAGTATTTTCATTGTCGCAAGTACCATCAATGCAAACTACTTTTGCTTTGTCATTAGCCAACAGAATACTTGCTACATCTGTGGCTTTACAGATTAGGAAGACCGTTAACAGTAAAAGGCAAAGCTTTTTGAACAAAATAAGGCGACGATTAGAATGCTGTTATATGCTGGACAACGTAAAGAAAACTAAAAATGGTTTCTTTTATTTTATAAATTCTTACTTTTTGTATAAGCGGCAATTAAAGGGCATAAAAAAAAGGGATGTTTCAAACACCCCTTTTATATTAAGACTTGTAACTTTTCTCGTGGTTCTCTAACCAGCGTCCAACCAAAAAGGCTGAGCCTAAAAGAACTACATAGAAAGTTATCATTACAATCGTCATGAACATAATAATATCTGATTAGGTCTTGATTGAATAGAACAAAAATATGCAAAAAATGTCAACGACCGACTTGTCACTTCAAAAAATTATAAAACACCTTTGGTAGATGGCATAAAATCAAGCGCTTTCAGGTCACGGCGAACGGCCATTTTTATTGCTTTGGCAAAACCTTTAAAGATTGATTCAATTTTATGGTGTTCGTTATGGCCTTCCACTTTTATGTTAATATTTGATAAAGAGGTGTCGGAAAACGATTTAAAAAAGTGATAAAACATTTCCGTCGGCATTTCTCCAATTTTTTCTCTTTTAAATTCAGCATCCCAAACAAGCCAGGGACGGCCTGAAAAATCAATTGCAACTTGTGCAAGAGCCTCATCCATAGGTAGTAAAAATCCGTACCGGCTTATTCCGCGTTTGTCGCCAATCGCTATTCTGTATGCTTCGCCCAGTGCAAGCGCAGTATCTTCAATGGTATGATGTTCGTCGATGTGCAAATCGCCTTCTACCTGAATTGTCAGATCGGCACCTGAATGTCTTGCCAATTGGTCCAGCATATGGTCATAAAATCCCAAACCGGTATGAATATCAGATCGCCCGCTTCCATCAAGATTTAATTCGATGTGTATCTGGGTTTCTTTGGTATTACGTTGCACGCTGGCCGTTCTGGATGGTAATTTCAAATGCTCATAAATCGCATCCCAATCCATAGAGATATAGGAAACTGCCTTATTCATTTCAGCCGTAACATCTTCTTTTGGAAGCTCATTTTTCAACAAAATGGCTTTTGATTTAAGATTTACCGCCAATTGAACGTCAGTCAGGCGATCTCCAATTACATAACTGTTTTCAAGATCGTAGTCTTCTGAAAAATAAGAAGTCAGCATACCAGTTCCCGGTTTTCTGGTTGGTAGATTGTCCTCAGGAAAACTTCTGTCGATATGAACCGTTGTAAAATGTATATTTTCTCCTTCAAGAATCTGAAGCATTTTATTGTGTGCGGCCCAAAATGTATCTTCCGGAAAGGATTTGGTCCCCAAACCATCCTGATTGGTTACCATTACCAGTTCATAATCAGTTTCTTCGGCTATTTTGCGAAGATTTGAAATCGCTTTTGGAAGAAATTCAAGTTTTTCAAGGGAGTCAACCTGAAAATCCGTTGGCGGCTCAACGATGATCGTTCCGTCACGATCAATAAATAATACTTTTTTCATTTAAAAAGGATACAAAAAATCAAAGGTTTTAAACAAACTTCAAAGCAGAAAAAATGGCGGCTGCCTTTTCGCTGTCGCAAAGTTCGTAAACTATATGGTATTGAAAAGATTTATACGAAGTAAATAACCATAGTTGGAGTTTGAGCAACAAAAAGGTCAGCAAAGAAGTTGTACATTTACGGGATAAACCAATTCATTTTTTTAAGCAGAATGTTTACAGGAATTGTAGAAACCATTGGAGAAGTATTAAAAGTCGAAACAGAAGGTACTAACAAAACTTTCACATTACGTTCGAGTCTGGCTCCTGAATTGAAAATAGACCAAAGTTTAAACCATAACGGTGTTTGCCTTACCGTAGTTTCGCTGAAAGAAGATACCTATCAGGTTACTGCGATTGAAGAAACTTTGAACAAAACCAATCTTGGAAGTTTGAAGGAAGGCAGCAAAGCAAATCTTGAAAGATGTATGCCTGCAAATGGCAGATTCGATGGTCATATTGTGCAGGGACATGTGGATCAAACCGCGATTTGTACACGCATTGAAGAAAGAGACGGAAGCTGGTTATTTGATTTTCAGTATGATGTGACGCTTGGGAATATGACGGTTGAAAAGGGATCGATTTGTGTGAATGGCGTAAGTCTTACCGTTTTTAATTCGGAAGAAAACTCATTTCGCGTTGCGATTATACCTTATACTTATAATTTTACTAATTTCCACCAATTGCAGGAAGGAGACACCGTAAATCTTGAATTTGATATTCTTGGAAAATATATCAAACGAATTCTTGGATCTTATACGATGTAAGTAATTTGCATCTTGAATTATTCCTTCTATTTTTACCATTTTTAGAAATTACCCGCAGCATGTACGTCCATGGCAAAAATTAGCACCCAATCCCGCAAGGATCTTTTCATACACATTGGCATTGTAGTATCACTTATACTGGTATTTTTTCTCGGCTTTTTCTTTATTTATCTGCCTTTTACCACCAACCACGGAGAGGCCATAACGGTGCCAGATCTTCGCAAGAAAAATCTAAGTGAATTGGAAGAATTTCTGGATAGCAGGGATTTACGTTTTGAGGTAGATTCTACTTATGTGCCCAATTTGCCTCCATTGACTGTAATTCAACAATATCCTAAACCGGGAGCAAAGGTTAAGGAAGGGCGGAAAATATATGTAACGGTCGTTTCGCTAACGGCTCCATTGATAAAAATGCCAAAGCTGACGGACATGACGCACAGAAGTGCGCAGATGCAGCTTAAAAGTTTAGGTTTGGAAGAAGGTACAATTTCCTATGTTCCGGATATGGCGCAAAATGCCGTTTTGAGACAAATGTACAAAGGTGTTGAAATTTTACCGGGTCAACCAATCGCGAAAGGGTCTAAAATTGATCTGGAACTTGGCGAAGGTTTAGGTTCTGCCCAGTTTGAGTTACCCTCTGTTATCGGAATGCCTTTGGATGAAGCCAAAATCCAGATTGTCGGTGCAGGATTAAAAGTTGGTCAGGTAATGCAGGTTGCGATGGAAGAAGGGCAAATTCCCGGAAGCGTTGTAAAACAAAATCCTGAATCAGGAAATAAAGTTCGAATCGGCGATGTAATTGATCTGTGGGTTATCCCGGCAGGTGTTGAACCAAATGCCCCAAATGAAGACAACACACAACCGTAAAAACGTTTTATCAGGAATTGACAGATTTTTGTTTTTGACACTATTCATTCTGATTTCCAGTCAGACTAATAGTGTATATGCGCAACTTAAACTGGTTCCGATTGGTAAAAGTCAAAGTAATAAGAGTGAGGTAAAGTCTAGCGCATCAGCCAGAATCCAGGCGTTGAGTTTACCATTTTTTGATGATTTTTCTACAACAGCCACTTCACATCCGGATTCCACTTTCTGGCTTCCCGGAAGTGGTGTTTATATCAATAATACTTTGGCCACCACGCAGCCTTCTGTGAATATGGCCACTTTTGACGGACTGAATGCCAATGGTGTTCCTTATAATTATGTGAACCAATTATCGCAGGGACATACTGATACGCTTACTTCCCAACCGATAAATCTGGCAGGTACGATTCCTTCTGATTCTGTATATCTGAGTTTCTACTGGCTGGCAAAAGGCTTGGGGGAATTGCCAGACGATGATGATACATTACGTTTGGAATTTCTTGGGCAGGACCAGCAATGGGTTTCTATGTGGTCAACAACCGGTCCGTTATTTGACTCACTTTTTACAAGACAATTTATTGCGGTTACAAATCCTGTTTTTTTTCATAGCAATTTCCAGTTTAGGTTCAGAACTTACGGCCGGCTTTCCGGACCTTATGATACCTGGCACCTGGATTATTTGTATTTAAATAAAGGAAGGTCTGTTACCGACCGTTTTATAAAAGATATTGCTGTCAGAACACCTTTGACTCCCTTTTTGAAAAAATATACAGCAATGCCAATCAAACAATACCGGGCAAATCCGGCATTGGCTACGACAGATTCTGTTGGTACAGACATTATCAATCTGTTTAATAACTTCAATTTTACAACGTTCAATTTTACGGTTAAAGACGAGATTTCCGGTAAGGAATTTACGAACCTCAATGCTACATCAGCCGTTTTTATTGGCGGTGAAAAAACGCAGCGTAAAAGAATGGCCGTTTCTCCGATTCCGGTTGATAAATCAATCAAGTCTGTGAAATTGAAATACAAATTAGAACTGATCACCACGGACGATCAGAATCCTACCATTCCATCGGTCAATCTTAGAAGAAATGATACCATCAGTGCCAGGACAAATTTGAGTGATTATTATGCTTATGATGATGGAAGCGCAGAATATGGTGTACAGATAAATCAGCGACTGGGACGTGTGGCTGTACGATTCGCACTGGCTCAACCTGATACATTAAAAGGAGTTAGAATGTCTATTGTGCCGTTTAACCAAAATATTGCCGGGCAGTCTTTTACCATTCAGATATTGAGTAACAAAAATGGAAAGCCGGATCAGGTTTTGGCTCAAAGGGCTGTTGCAGCGCAGTACGCCTCGTCTCGTGACAGTTTAATTCAATATGCTTTTGCTTCGCCGGTTGCTTTGAAAGATACATTTTATGTCGGCTGGATCCAGGTAGATGAGCAGCCTCTGAGTTTGGGATATGATCGTAATTCGATGCTTGGGAATAGTAATGTTTTTTACAATCTGGGTACGCAGTGGGTGCAGGAAACATCTTTGAAAGGCAGCGTTATCATTAGACCTTACATGGGCGGAAGTGTTGGTGAGACTGTTACAGGTACTGAACCCGTTACGGACAAAAGTGCTTATTTTTTTCCAAACCCAAGTAAAGGAATTATTGGCTGGAATGAAAACTGGATCAGAAAGGTAGATATTTATTCAATTCAGGGCGTTTTAGTAAAGACCATCGCAGCAGAAAGTGAAAGCCGGTCGGCATCTGTTAATGAATTACCGGATGGTATGTATATATTTAAAGCGTCGGATGGGAAACGATCTTTCGTACAAAAAATGTTGATAGTAAAATGAGGGTAATAACATTTATAATTTGATTATCATGGATATTAAAGTTGAAGAATTAAAGGAACGTTTAGATAAAGGAGAAGCTTTGAATTTTTACGATGTTCGCGAAGAGCATGAATATGAAGAAGACAATTTGGGTGCTACACTAATTCCTCTTGCGGAATTACCGGATCATCTGGACGAACTTGAACCTTTGAAAGACGAAGAGATAATCATTCACTGTCGCTCAGGCGCTAGAAGCGGAAAAGCACAGGCATTCCTGGAATCCCGTGGTTTCACGAATGTACGTAATGTGATCGGTGGAATTCTTGCCTACCGTGAATTGGAAGAAGAAGCTTAATATGCTCAACTCAATGATTAGCTGGTTGTTTTTAAAACAGCCAGCTATTTTTATTTAAACCAGATTCTGAATTTACATAATCCAGGATTTTATCGAATTCTTCGGGTTTGAACCACTTGAAATCACCCTGATGGCGGAACCAGGTTAGCTGCCTTTTTGCGTATCTTCTTGAATTTTGTTTCAAAAGCCGCTCCATTTCTTTCGCATTGTATAGGCCATCCAGACAACCGTAGACTTCTTTATACCCTACGGTTTGAAGTGCATGACTGTCACGAAATTCAATTACACTTTTTGCCTCTTCCACCAATCCCTGGTTGAGCATTTGATCCATTCTGCTGTCAATCCGATGATAGAGTTCAGTTCTATCGCGATCCAATGCAATCAGTATTTGTTTGAAAGGCCGTTTGTTCAGGTTTTTCTGCTGATATTGAGATATCGGAATGCCGGTAGTATGGAAAACTTCCAGGGCACGTACAACCCGCTGAGGATTGAAAATTTCCTTCGTTGCGGCAAAATCAGGATCCAGGTTTTTAATTTCTTCCTGTAACTTTTCCAATCCTTCTTTTAACAAACGATCCGTTAACAATTCCCGAAGCCCTTCCTTGGGCGCAGGCAAAGCGTCCAAACCTTCTGAAACTGCTTTTATATAAAGACCCGAACCGCCCGTCATAACCACAAAATCATGATCTTGAAATAATGTGTCTAATAATTTCAATGCATCACGTTCAAAATCTCCGGCACTATATTGTTCACTAATGGAATGAGAATTGATAAAGTGATGTGGAACTTCCTTCAATTCTTCCTCGGAAGGTTTGGCTGTTCCTATTGATAATTCCCGAAAAATCTGACGTGAATCAGCGGAAATAATTTCCGTTTTTAACGTCTTGGCGAGCCGGATTGCAAGTTCGGTTTTACCTACTGCTGTGGGGCCTGCGATGATGATCAGGTATTTTACCTGGCTATTTGGCATTCTGGACTTTTTATGTGATTTTAGTAAACACAAAAATACACATCATGGAAATGAGCACACTACTTTTCTTTATATTATCTGTTTTTTTAGGCGGTGCACTCGGTGCGGGTGCCTATTATTTCTGGTCGGGGAGGCACAAACTAAAATCCGAGCCACAACGGGAAGCCACCGTTTTACTTGAAAGAATAGAAAAAGTTTTTAAGGTTGTCATGGCAGAGGGTTATTTTACAGAAATTTACAATTATCAACACGACAAAAATTTCTGGAATCTGATTAAGGACAAGAAAAAAGCGCTGGTAATAGCAAAAGCGAAAGTACTCGTCGGATATGATTTTGGTAAACTACGTTTTCATGTGGAAGGGGTCAATAGGAAAATTGTCATTGATTATTTTCCCGAACCGGAAGTCCTTTCTATGGACACGGATTATAAATTTTACGATATTGAACAGGGCTGGTTAAATCGTTTTCAAAGTGACGACTATACCTCAATTTTAAATGAGGCAAAACAAACGATGAACGAAAAGGCACTTCAGAGTGATCTTCCACGCATTGCAACAAACCAGGTGCAATTAATGATGTTCCAGTTAGCCGCGACAATGAATTGGAACATTGACATGCAATTGCCGGAAACGAATAAAAATAGTATTGACGAGTATTCTTCTTATAAACCGGTTGAAGCAGGAATAGAATCACTCAATAAAAAAACAGAGGAATAGAAAATTTATTCATTATGCCTCATCATTTTCCTTAAAAGGCGCGTATAAGCTATTAAATCCAAATCATTAATTTAATCTCTTACTTTTCAATATTCATTCTTAAACTTTACGATTATGTTCAAAAAATTATTAATGGTAATATGTGTTTGTTTTGTTGTTTTCCTTGCAGGTTGTAAAGGTGATGACGGAGCAGTAGGTCCGGCAGGTCCAGCTGGTGCCACAGGCGCTGCCGGAGCCACGGGTGCTACGGGAGCAGCAGGTACTGGTGGTTCGTCAGCAATTATTTTAAACACGGGTGCAATAACAGGAACAGGAACGGGGGGAGATCTGTCGTTTGCTCTTGATACAGCTTTAACCGCTGATGAGCAAAGCTTTTATGACACTGGTGTTGCGGTTTTGGTTTATGCAAAATCATTAGGAGTTTGGTGGCCTCTTCCTGGCAATGTTCAGTTTGCAAACAGTAAAGTAAGTGGCTTTACTTTTGTACATGGCGTGGATAGCGGAACATTTTTTGTTGACATTTTCACTACCGGAAACTCTGATGGTGCTACAACTGCACCATCAAGAAGTTTCGATGATATCAGAGTTGTTTTAATTCCTGATACAGGCGCGAGATTATCATCTGATATCAATTGGAGCAGTTATGATGCTACGATCAAAGCATTGGGATTGACAGATGTAAGTGTCAAAAAGGTAAGTTTATATAAGAAGAAATAAATTCCTATGATTTTTAATTTATTGAATCCCTGTCGCGTAAAGTGGCAGGGATTATTTTTTGTCTATGCCATAATTATTTACCCTAGGATTATATGATTCGAGCTAGGATTATTGTGCCTTTTTAGTACGCTGTAAGCTATTTTGAATTGTAGGATTAATTTGATCCATCCAATTGTAATCTGATATCCTACAACGAAAAAAAGCGAAAGCACCTTCCGGTACCTTCGCTTTCTTATTTTAGAGCGGTTTGGATTAATATTCCCAAAGACCGTGTTCAAGTTCCATTAACTCTTGTTCGTAGTTAAGAGATTTAATAAGAGCTTCCTTATCTCCTTTGTAAATGTCAATAAATGACTTATCAGAGGCATTTGAATACTTTGTGATGCGACCGTAGAACAAACGTAAATCAAAGGCATCAGCAAGGTTTTTATTTTGTGCTGTATTCTTGGTGTTATACCAGATATATTTTTTAGGATCACTTCTGAAAAGACGTTCAACATCTTTGTAACGGAACGAAGCGATTGGTAATTCAAGACCTGTTGCAGCATTCATATCGGATGGAATCAAAAGCGTGATAGCCTGGATGTCCATGTACAAACGAGAACGTTTTTTATCAAAAGTCCAGTCTTCCTTAACTTCCATCAAATTGATCTGATCAGGGAAAAACTCTTCTTCTGTTGCCATCGTAGCTGCTACCTGAAAAGTATCAACCGGAACAGCCGCAACAACAGGAAGTTCTTCTTTTATGGCTTTACCTTTTGCTCCTTTTTTAGTTGATTTTTTTGGTTTAGGTGCTCCCCAACCATCATCTTCGGCAGCCGTTTTTTTCGCAGGGGCTCCCCATCCGTCATCAGCCTTGGCTGTTGTTTCGGTTTTCTTAGAGTCTACCTTAGCTTTATCATCCCATCCACCAGCGTCAGCAGCAGGTTTTCCAAAACCAGCAGCGATTTCTTCGGCAGACAGACCAGCTGTCTGATTCGGAATTAGCATCTTTTTATGGATCAGGTCACTTGATAATTTGGTCGTACAAGAATCGTTCGTGTAAGCATCAATAAGACCTGCTTTTGCTGCTTCCAATAAATATCTTGTGATCTCATTATTTTTAGAGAACATGGAAGAGTTTTGTTTCTCTTTAAGATCAACTCTTCTCCACAATGTTCTTTTCATCATCACATCACCCTCACTGATTGGATGTGACGAAAATTGATTCGCGGTAGAGTCTTCCTTCTCCTGAGCAAATACCATGGTAGATCCCATTGTTAGGGACAATATTGACCATGCAATTGTTTTTCCGTTCATTCTTCTCATTGCTTATATTTTTATCTTATCCAATCAGCAAGTGCCTGTTGTTAATTAAGTGAAACAGTTCTGATAACCTGACCCATTTCAACTTCGCTAACGCTTCCTTTAAAATTCTGACGTTCTACTTTTAATACTTCAATCACATAACGATCACCAGGTTCTGCTTGTTGTGCCAAAGAAGAAATTGATCCACCACCACCTAAGCTGATCGGACTTCCGATACGTCTTGCTCCTCTTGCAAGAGAGATCTGAATCGAAGAAACGCGGAAACGTGCATCTTCAGGAGAGAAAGTTTTAAAGCTTTCATCTGCCAATGCTACAACCTGAATGCTACGTGCAGCGCTTGCAGCGATACCACGACGCTCATCAAGAGGACTTCCATTAACACGAATTTCAAGCGTTGGTTTCGGTACAAGTCTTACACGGAAACCATCAGTTCCCAAAACACTTCCCTGGTTGCTTACTGTTAAAGTCAACTGAGCTCTGTTAGGAACAATAGTGAATTTACCTTTTTGTCCACTGTTAATAATCTCTCCACCGTCTGTTGTAAAACTTGGAGCCCAAAGAGCGCCTAACGCAGGACTTTGAATACTTAGTTTATTTGCACAACCCAGATATAAAGGAGGCAAAGTACCTGTTTCAATCTGATAAGTAGGTTTTACTACGAAATATTCCTGTTTCAGGTTAACCGTTGTATCACGACCGGATGGAGTAGGGAAGGAGATTGCTCCTGTTAATTCACGACGTGCAATACCTTCTGCATTATAGCCACCGCCTTGTGCAGTGAACTCAATTTTACCAACACCATTTTCAACTTTAACACCGCCACCGTTCAAACTCATACGAGGTGTGATACCACTTGCCGAAGCAGCGATAAACATATCTCCTTTGAATTTAGTACCTGCTACAACTGTTTTAGCATCTGCGCTGATCATGGCAAGAATTCTGTCAAATTTAATGTCAGCAGCACCTACTTTACTTGCAAGGTAGCTCAACACTTCACTTTCCATTCTGCGGATATCAGTTTGCTTCTGGCTCAAAACTGCTAATGCAGCAGCAACAGGAGTTTCAGCAAAGTTCAGTTCAGCAAAATCTTTATTTCTTTGATCAACACTTGTTTTAGTAACAGGATCTTCCTTACCGTCCATCGCGATTGACTGGAACTTGGTAGGATTCATTGAACTCAAACGGTCTGTAAAAGCATTAAGATCTTGTTTTAGCTTATACGCTTTACCATTTTTCTTTCCTCCAATCATTAACTCACCAACTTTGGCTTCTTCGGAAGGATTTTTGATACCACCTTGCTCGTTTAATCCGCCACCGGCACTTGTAATGATTTCTTGTTTAAGCGTATTAATTTCATTTATAATGTCAGCCGAAGATTTCCGTACGTCATCAGCCTGCTTTAATACTGCAACATCCGCTGCACGGCTGCCCGACTTTTCAACTGCTGCTTTTATTTTTAGTACGGTTTCCTGGTTTATTTTATTGGCTGCTCCCGAAGATAGTTCCAAAGAATTGTTCAGTAGGACGAATTTTTCGATAATCGCTGAGCTTACCTGCAATGCGAGCATTGCTGTAAGAACCAGATACATCATTCCAATCATCTTCTGACGGGGTGTTTCTTTTCCACCTGCCATATTATTCAGTAATCAGTTATCAGTGATTAAATAGTTAAGATAACAAACAATAATAAGATCCTGTTAGGGTTTACAACACTGTTTGCCCGGTTGATATTATGCGTTACCACCACGCATGGCAGTTAACATATTACCATAAATACCGTTAAGTGAAGAAATATTAGTTGTCAGTTTTGACATCTCATTTTTAAACACTTGTGATTCTTTGGTTGCATCAGCCATATTTTCCATAGCAGCCGTAAGGTTACCGTAGAAAGCATTCATCGCTTTAAGGTGTTTTGTTGTATCCTGAAGTTCAAGTTCATAAACAGCATTCAAAGCACCCATGTTTTTAGTAATCTGCTGAAACTGGTCACGGTATGATTGAGCATCTTTCGTAGCATCGGCCATAGAAGTCATTGCTGTAATAGCAACACCGTATGACTTGTTCATATCGTTCATAGCAAGGGATGCAGATTTCACGTTTTTGGCGTAATCATTTGTTGCAACTGTTGCATCCGTCAAATCAGTGATTTTACCAACGGTATCAGAAAGGTTTTTGAATCCTTTTCCCAGGCTATCAAAAACGTCAGGAGATATTTTGGCGTTGTCAAGCATAGTATCCAGTTTGGCAGTAATGCCGCTTCCAGCCGATGAACCGCCGCGAGTGATCGCCGGTCCGTTATAATCTTCAGCAAGTTCAGGATAGACACGTGTCCAGTCCGGATCAGAATTTGTTGATTGCGTTATTGTTTGCAATGCATATAATAAGAAAATACCAACTTCTGTCCCAAGACCTAATGTAAGCATTTCACTTCCTCCATCCCAATGCTGAATTTTAAATAAAGCTCCCATAATAACAACTGCAGCACCTGCGCTGTAAATTGTTGGTACTAGTTTGTCCCATAAAAAACTAGATCCGTTACTCTTAGCCATACGAATTGAAATAAATTATAGTGAATAGTGATATTAAAATTTGTTGTATTTATAAAATGATGACGCAAAGAAGGGAGCAGTGTCACAAAACGCTGCTACTTCTTTGCGTAAATTTCTTAGCGACGGGAACGTCCACCCGCACGACCATTAACATTATCCATCACGCAACGGAAACCGATAAAGGCTCTGCGTTCAGTTTCGTACTCATAGGTACGTGTTCCGGTTTGAAGGAAATAAGCAACATCCTTCCATGATCCGCCTTTTACAACTTTACGAGGCTCGTCAGGATTGTCATATCTTGGGTTCATATCCCAAACAATTGCAGTTGCGTTGTCGGTAAATGCATCAAGTGTCCATTCCGCTACGTTTCCAGCCATATTATATAAACCAAAATCATTTGGATTGTAGGCATTTGCAGGAGCCGTATAAGGATATCCATCGGCATCGTAATTTCCACGCTGTGGTTTAAAGTTTGCCAGGAAGCAACCTTTGGTATTCATTGTATATGGATTTCCCCATGGATATTTTGCCACTGCGCGTCCACCACGTGCTGCCCATTCCCATTCTGCTTCGCTAGGTAACCGGAAAGCAGTTGAATTGAACTGACCTTCTTTATTTTGGTAATCGTGATAAAGATTTGTACGCCATTTTGCAAAATACTGAGCGCCCAACCAGCTAACTCCTACAACAGGATAAGTATCGAAGCCAGGATGCTGATAGTAATATTCAACAAAAGGATCTCCGTTGGAATAAGCAAAATCTTTTTTCCATGCCGTAGTATCCGGATAGTATTTAGTCATAATCTCTTCTTCTCCCAGTACGGAAACAGAGTCAACAAGAAGTGCATTCACGAATTGACGATATTCGTTGTTCGTAATCTCGGTGTCGTCCATGAAGAAAGAACTGATCGTTACGCGACGGTTCATATTATTCATCGAAGCTGCAATATCTTCATCAGCCTGCCCCATTGTAAACGAACCTGACGGTATCATAACCATACCTGCCGGTGTTGTTTGTTTGAACCCTTTACGCGCCGTTGCGGTGATTTCGCCATTCGCGATGCCGACGTCTTCTTTTCCTCCCTTGCCAAATTTATTTTTGATAAACCCGCAACTTTGCATCAGCATAAGAGCAACTATCAAAAGCAAACTTTTGACTCCATCCCGATAGATCACTTTAACATTCATAGTGGTTTTTGATATTTGAAATAATAAATGTTAGCCTAAAAACGTCAACCGATTAATATATAGTATACTTAAAATAAAAACAAAAGTAACGAACCACTAAAAATGAATGAGAAAGCTGAAAAGGAAAAGCCTATCTGATTTTACCCGAATCATTTATTCGACTTAACGTAAGAACGCATGTCGTTGGTATAACACTTGAAAATTTTACAAATATAAATCAAAGTTTTGCAAACTGAATGACATGTACCCGGGGCCATCATTAAAAATATAAGAAATTAAATGCCCTTTTTTTGATCAAATAGCAATGTTTTGCTTTTTGATTGTACATATTGATGATTTTGCCAAGTACTCATATTTGCCTCAAAAATCAGAATCTGAATCGTGGAGTCCTGATTATTGTTTTCTTACCAAATTTAGGAGAAGGTAGGGCATAGGATAACATTACTTCAAAAGAAGATGGTGATTTTGCTTTATTTCCACCAATAACCAAATCATAGGCACCGGATAATCTCAGAGATTGATCAGACAATAAATAAATTCCACCCATGATGATAAAATAGGTATCCTGTTGTCTGTAAGTTGCTCCGGCCCAGTACTTTTTATTATATGTCACGGTAGCTCCTCCTTCCACAGAAACTGTGGTGATATCTGATTTTACCAAAACAATGGGCTGAACATCAAGTAAGTAACCCAACTCAATGTTAACACCTGCATTAAGATAAACTGTTTTTGGTAAAGGATTTGTTGCTGTTGCGGATCCAAGTTTGTATTTCGGTTCCAATAAATGATTTAATGATGCGCCTACATAAAATGCATCGCTTGTATAACGTACACCCACAGAGAAATCAGGATTCATTTCAGAAACAGTTCCGGTCTGTATTAAAGGATCATCCGGATCACGTGCCCGAAGTTTACTGTAATCGATTGATTGTCTGAATAGTCCTGCACTAGCTCCAACATGCAAATTTCCACCTGCAAGCGGAAAATGATAAGAAGCAGATAATTTAAAATCCTGATTGGTGCGTGGCCCCGTCTTGTCGTTTAGGGCATAAAAACCAATTCCAAAATTCTTTACAGGCATGCTGAAAGAAAAAAGCTGCGTTGAAAGAGCCCCTCCTTCGTCATTATTCGTACCCTGATAGCCGACATACTGCGTACGGTGTGTAAGCTGGAATTTGGTCAACCCGTCTGCACCTGCTGCCGCAGGATTAAGATAAAGCTGATTTAAAGAAAAAAGGCTGAATTGAGCATCCGTTTGTGCAAACGCTCCGAAAGATATTGTTAGTAATAATATCCCAAATATATAGCCCCATTCAGTATTACGATAGATAAACGTCAAGGTCATGCGTATGGATTAGGTTAAAGAACACTTGAGTGCTTAAGAGGTTTATTTCATAACGCATATTCTGGAAAAAAATTGATATAATAATAAAAAAGGCCGGGAAATTTTCTCGGCCTTTTTAGTAAGCAGGTTATGCTAAATATTATTTGCTTTGCGGATGTACAAATCCAGTGCTCCAGTCATTGATGGGGCATTAGGTAAAGGCGCCTGAATATCAAGAATTAACCCTGCATCTTCAACCGCTTTTGCCGTTGTAGGACCAAAGGCTGCAATACGTGTCACATTTTGTTTGAAATCCGGGAAGTTGTCCAAAAGTGACTTAATTCCTGATGGACTAAAAAATGCTATAATATCGTAGTAAACATCTTCGAGATCTGAAAGATCTGCGGAAACGGTTTGATACATCGTTGCTTCTGTAAACTGGAACTCTTCTAAATCTGCGAATTCCGGAATTTCATTTTTGCGTACATCAGAACACGGGTAAAGGAATTTTTCCTTTTTGTGTTTACGGATCAGCTCAATTAATTCAACAGCGGTTTTCGTTCCTGCAAAGATTTTACGTTTGCGGATAACGATATACTTCTGAAGATAATTTGCTGTCTGTTCTGAAATACAAAAATATTTCATAGTAGCCGGAACTTCTATGCGCCCTTCTGTGCAAATTCTGAAGAAATGATCAATGGCGTTACGACTTGTGAAAATCACGGCCGTGTGATCCAGGATATTAATCTTTTGCTTACGAAACTCTTTGTAAGAGACTCCGTCTATCTTGATAAATGGCCGAAAATCCACTTTAATGCCATATTTCTTAGCTATCTCAAAATAAGGGGAATTTTCATCGGCCGGCCTTGATTGGCTTACCAGAATACTGGTAACCTTTTTGAGCCGATCCTGATCAAATTTGATGGTCTCACTCATGTATAATTCTCATTAGTTTAATTTCAAAATCATCCCTGAAACTTACATAGCGAACTTTATGCCGATAATCAACGGGATTATTTCGATGACGCAAAGGTACGAAAATAAATACAGATTAATAAACGATGCCGGCGGCTTAGTCACAACATAAAGTGTAAAGAACCTTGCCACGTAAAAAATCAGGAAAGGAAACATGATATAAGGGCGCAGCGGAACAAGCCAGATGGCATTGTTCAGACTTAGCATAAAAACAAGAAGAAACAGGGCAACATAAAAGAAGTAGGAGGATTGGATTATTTTTAGGAACAAGGTTTCTACAAGCTTATCAAGATTAAGCATTTCTCCTACCAAAACCATAAAAATATATTTGCCATAAGTCAGCAAAAAAAAGATTGCCGAGAGCATGAAAAAATCGACCAGAAATTGAATAAGGTTTGATTCTTCCGAAAGAATTGCAGAAACAGAAAATAGGTTCAGCTTGTTATTGGCAAAAAATACCAGCACAAATGCCATCAGCATTGACACAATAATGACCAGAAATATAACGGTGTTGCTGTATGGTTTATTTAATTTTGAAAGTTGATCCCTCGGATCGTTGTTGAAAAGTTCCAGCGGGTTGATAAGCCTTGAAAAAGCAAGAGGATTGACGTTAAAAATCCACACATTCAGGATCAGAATGACCAGCATGGCAAGGATGGAAAAATTTCCAAAAGGAGAAAAATTAATTGGTTTTATATTGATTAAAGTGGATGCTGTTTTCTCAATTACCCCGCTTGCATCCTGTGATTTCTTGTTGCAAATGAGCACGTCCTTATCATCAATACCCGCATTTCCATAAATGGAAAGCAATAATTCTTCTTTTTTATAAATACGAGAAAGGCTGTCGATGTTAAGTTCAAGCCATTGATGTGCAACTATTTTTTTTTGAAGTGCTCCTTCTAAGAACAAATAGCTTTCATTTTCTGCTTTAACAAGAAGAAAATATCTGCGGTTTTTTAGTAAATCAATATATAAACTGACCGACTTGGTGCCCTCATTTATTCCTTTTGAGAATGGAACGTAGTTTTTGTACTGATTACTATAAACCAGCCAGTCGTTTTGATAATCGTAAACAGGGAAAAATTGTTCGGGAGGCAAAGCTTTGACAGCTCCCCGGGTATTGGCCCCGGCGAAAAGTAAAATCGTAGTAACGACCAGAAAAAGCAGTGAATGAATGGACTTCATTGCTACAAGAAAGGGCGGGGTTTCCCCAGCCCTTTCAAAAAAAATTATATTGTTGATTTTGAATTATCTTCTTCCAAGAGCTGTAAGCATGGTTTCGCCGATAAGTGCAGGAGATTCTGCAACAAAAATACCTGACTCTTCCATGATACGGATTTTAGCTTCCGCTGTATCGTCAGCTCCACCGATAATGGCACCCGCATGGCCCATACGACGACCTTTTGGAGCAGTTTTACCAGCAATAAATCCTACAACAGGTTTAAGGTTTCCGCTTGCTTTGATGTAGTTCGCTGCGTCAGCTTCCATACTTCCGCCAATTTCACCGATCATCACAATCGCTTCTGTTTCAGGATCGTTCATCAATAACTCAACAGCTTCTTTCGTAGTTGTACCAATGATCGGGTCACCACCGATACCGATTGCAGTTGTTTGTCCAAGACCTGCACGTGTAAGCTGATCTACTGCTTCGTACGTCAGTGTTCCGGATTTGGAAACAATTCCTACGGTTCCTTTTTTGAAGATGAAACCTGGCATGATACCAACTTTACATTCTTCCGCAGTAATAACACCTGGACAGTTAGGGCCGATCAAACGAACATTTTTACCTTGTAGATATTGTTTCGCCTGCATCATATCCTTTGTAGGGATACCTTCGGTAATACAAACGATTACACCAATACCAGCGTCAGCTGCTTCCATGATAGCATCAGCGGCAAAAGCCGGAGGTACAAAAATGATCGCCACGTCAGCGCCTGTGGCACGCACAGACTGTTCTACTGTATTGAATACAGGTCTGTCAAGGTGAAAAAGTCCTCCTTTGCCCGGAGTAACACCGCCTACTACGTTAGTTCCGTATTCGATCATTTGCTGGGCATGAAAAGAACCTTCAGAACCCGTAAATCCCTGAACTATAATCTTAGAATTTTTATTAACTAAAACGCTCATGTTGGTAAATCAGTTTTTTTGGTAAAAGTAGCTCGAAAAGCACGAAGTAGCAAAATGAAACTATAATTTGTAACTTGCTTTACTGATAATCTTGAAAATTGCCCATGAATATACTGACGAATTCCCATATCTTTTCAAATCTGGTTTTAAGTATTGCAGGTGTGCTTGTCTTTTTGAAATATTTCAAGGCTCAGACAATAGAAAGCCGTTTATTATGGGGGATTTTTTTGTTAAGTATTTCAATAAATGCTGCGGTAGAACTTCTGGTATTTGCCGGTGTTGAAAAACTGAAATTCATACATATAATAACACAGGCAGCTGAAATGACTTTAGGTGCAATTTGTCTGGTTGTAGCTTCTTTTAGTTTGATATTAAAGTATAATCCCACGATAGTTGTAATGTTATCTACTCTTATCCTGGGCATGACGTTATTTTTAAGCATACTTATATACAACGTTCCATACGTAGGACTTATAATACAGCCGTTCTGTATTATTGTCACTTTATGCATTTCTTGTCTGGGACTGGCATATCGGCAAAAAAGTGCTCTATGGGTCGTTATGGCTATGACTTTACTCGCTGTTTCAGCAAAATCACAGTCCATTCCTTTGCCGATGCATCCGCTGGATTTGAACCATTATATTATTGTCCTGTCTATAATTTGCGTTGGCCGTGCGGTTCAGGACCAGTATAAAATTCTTTTCTGATATTTTATTCCAAACAAATGTTAATGCATTCTTTTTTTATTGTTCTGTATACTAACTTGCATCAGTTAAATTTCAATAAACAAAGTTTATCCATATCCTGATTATGAAAATGATTAAGTCCAGCGCCTTGCTTCTTGCCGCAGTTTTGGCTTTCGGAGCGGTTTCTGTTAGCCCGTTACAGGCGAAATCACTTGGTACTACTGAAGTACGCGATGTTAAGCAAGTAAAAACTATCTTAATCAAAGGTAGTGATGCTATGCAATATGATGTTAAGGAAATGAAAGTTAAAGCAGGACAAAAAATTAAGTTGACGCTTACCCACTCGGGTAAATTGGCTAAGGCTGCTATGGGTCATAACTTTGTTTTGCTAAAACCAGGTACTGACATTGCTGCATTCGCTTCAAAAGCTGCTGCTGCAAGAGAAACTGAATATATTCCTAAATCGGAAGAAGCAAGTATCATCGCTCACACTAAATTAGTTGGTGGCGGAGAAAGCGATACAATCGAATTCACAGCTCCTAAAAAAGGAACTTACACGTACATTTGCAGCTTCCCTGGTCACTATGCTTTGATGAAAGGTACTTTCATCGTTGAATAGTAAGCAGCTGTAAACGCATAAAAAAATCGATCTGGAAATTCCAGACCGATTTTTTTATGTATGCTGTTAAATTTCTGCCAGTTGCTTTTCAATCAAACTATTAATTTCCGGCGTGTCCCATTGGGATGCACCCACTTCCTGCGCTATTACTTTTCCTTTGTAAATAATATAGGTCCTCGGAATTGCATTTCCATCCAATGCCGGAGGATATGCGCCTGCAAACTGATAAAAAGGAAGCTGGTATCCTTTGCGCGCTATAAAAGGATTGACCGTTGCAGCGTCTTCGTCAGAAACAATAAAAAAATCGATCTTTTTATTGGTCTTATATTTGTTGTATAAAGTTTGAATTCCAGGCATTTCCATGTTACAAGGTCCGCACCAAGTTGCCCAGACGTTTAAGAATATTAACTTGTTTTCGTCCATCGCAACAACATTTCCGTTTAGATCAGTCAGGGAGGAAAGATAAACGGATGACGAAACTTCCGGTTGGGATACTAAATTTTCACCAGATGGAATATCTGTTTTAGGAGCGAAAACAACAAAATAAATGGCTACAAAAGCCAGAATTGATAAAGCAAAAATAAGGAGTTTTTTGGGTGTGCTGTTCATAATGTATAAGCGTAATAATATTGATACAACGAATGTTAGAATTTTTTCTATCTACAAAAGTAGTTATATTATGTAAGATATGAATTCAATGCAAAGCTTCAAAAAATAGAGAACTTGTTTGCAAATCGCAGTCATAATTTGAATACTTTTATAACCCTATTAACATCATAAATCCTTATCTATTGAAAAACTATACATTCATGAAAGTTAAACAAGTTCTTCTTCCTCTTATTTTTACAATTTTGATTTTGCCTTATCAGATTTTAGCCCAACGATCCGCAGCTGAATATTTTGAAGAAGGAAATACCAAAGCCCGTGCAAGTGATTTTGCCGGCGCTCTTCAGGCCTATAGTGTGGTGGTTTCGATCAATCCTGAACATGCACCGAGTTATTTCAACAGAGGATTGGCAAAAGCCAATTTAAAGGATCATCGCGGTGCTATTCTGGATTATGATCATGCTATTGAAATTAATCCCAAAGAAGCCCTGTATTACCAGAGCCGCGGTGTGAGTAAAAGTATGCAGGATGATTATCGCGCAGCAATCCAGGATTACACAAGAGCCATTGAATTAAGTCCGGAAGATGCAAAATCGTTTTATAACCGCGGTGTTAGTTATGCCAAACTGGAAAATCACCGGAGCGCGATGGCGGATCTTGACAAATCATTAACACTGGATCCTGGCGATGTAGCGGCCTTATATGCACGTGGAAACTGCAAACAGCATTTACATGAATATGCAGGTAGTCTGGCCGATTTTTCAAAGGTTATTGAAATTAGTCCTAAACGCGCGGGAGCATATGCCGGTAGGGGAAATGCAAAAATCGAGCTGAATGATTTCGCGGGTGCAGCAGCTGATTTTACAAAAGCAATAGAATTAAGTCCGAACGAAAGTTCATATTATGATAAAAGAGGTTTTGCTAAAAATAAAATCGAGGATTTTCAGGGTGCTATTGCAGATTATGACAAAACATTACAGATTGAACCTGAAAACTATAAAGCTTACTATGGAAGGGGTTTTTCGAAAACAAAATTAAATGACCAGCGCGGAGCGGTTATTGATCTGACAAAAGCAATCGAAATAAAAAACCTTTACATTTCAGATCCTAAAAAAATCGTTTATGAAGGAAAAATAACAAAAAGTATTCTGGACGAATTGCGTAATCAGGTGAAGGAACATATCAAAATAGATGATCTTACAACCGAACGTTCGGAAGCATATTATATCCGCGGCGTCAGTAAATCGAAAAGTGGAGATAGTAAAGGAGCATTACTGGACATCAGCACGGCGGTTGAATTAAATCCGACGTATGCCGATGCTTATTTTTCAAGAGGATTGATAAAATCATCCATTGGAGATCAAATGAGTGCAATTCTGGATTTTTCAAGTTCAATAAAACTAAAATCCAATTTCCCGGAAGCATATTATATCAGGGGAATTATCAAGCACAGCCTTGGACAGGTTAATGAAGGTTGTCTGGATTTAAGCAGAGCGGGAGAACTTGGTTATATGCCTTCTTATAAGGTAATCAGCAGCTACTGCAATTAATGGTTAATGATCAATTGTTAATGGTTAATGACTCAGAATTAGACATTAACCATTAACACTTAACCATTAATAATTATGCTTTTTTTAGGTTCTCAGCTACCTTATCCCAGTTTACAACATTCCAGAATGCGGCTATATAGTCAGCACGTTTGTTTTGGTAATGCAGGTAATATGCGTGTTCCCACACATCCAGTCCCAAAATCGGCGTTCCCTTTACTTCTGCGATATCCATGATCGGGTTGTCCTGATTTGCAGTGGAACTAATGGCAAGTTTGCCGTCTTTTGCAGTTAACCATGCCCAGCCAGATCCGAAACGGGTTGTAGCTGCTTTGCCAAATGCTTCTTTAAATTTGTCAAAAGAACCGAATTGTGCATTGATTGCATCAGCAACTGCTCCTTTTGGAGCACCACCTTTTCCAGCGCCCATCACTTCCCAGAAGAAAGTATGGTTCCAGTGTCCGCCTGCATTGTTACGTATTGCAGCCGGCGCTTTTCCAGCCATTTTTACGATTTCTTCAAGCGTTTTCTTTTCGTATTCTGTACCTTTTACAGCATCGTTCAGATTTTTTACATAGGCAGCATGATGTTTGCCATAATGTATTTCCATCGTCATTTTATCTATACTCGGTTCCAAAGCTGCAAAATCGTAAGGAAGCGGAGCCTGTTTGAAGGGCGCAGTTTCAAGCAATATTCCTGATGAAGTTTTTGCAAATGCGAAATCAGCAAGTGCGCCAACGGCCAAAGAGCCTCCGGCTAATGTGCGCAAAAAATCTGTTCTATTCATAATACTTTGATTTTTAAATAAACATTTCAATCGTAAGCCACCCGGCTAACGATACTGCGACCAAGTGTTATTTCGTCAGCATATTCAAGATCACCGCCAATAGGGATTCCACGGGCAATAGTACTCACCTTGACTTCGCTGGGTTTTAATTTTTTCTGTAAATAAAAGGCAGTTGTGTCGCCTTCCATAGTAGGACTTAGCGCAAGAATAATTTCCTGCACACGATCATCCTGCGGAGCTGACTCAATCCTTTTTATCAGTGAATCGATATTAAGATCTGATGGCCCTATTCCTTCCAGAGGGGAAATAATCCCGCCCAGGACATGATACAAACCTTTGAATTGGCTGGTAGCTTCTATCGCCAAAACATCCCTTGTATCCACAACAACGCAGATAATCGAAGAATCACGTTTTGGATTCTTGCAGATATTGCAAAATTCTTCATCGGAAATATTATGGCATTGAACGCAGTAACAGGTTTGCGTCCGCATTTTCAGGAGCGCTTCTGACAGCCCACGGGTTTGCTGTTCGTCACGTTTCAGTAAGTGTAAAGCAAGGCGGAGCGCTGTTTTTTTTCCGATTCCTGGAAGCCGGGAAATTTCACTGACTGCATCCTCAATAAGACGGGACGGATAATTCATGTGTAGCAATAAAGTAAGTAACCGCCGATTTTAATTAATGAATCTCTGCTGAAATACCTCTCCTGCAAATTTCATTCCTCATACTGGCCAGTTCTTCAAATTCTCCCTCTTTAACAGAACATTTTCCTTTAAAGTGGATAATCAGGGTACACTGTTCGGCTTGTTCGCTGGTATGTTTACAAACCTCCATTAAAGTATCTATAACCCAGTCAAATGTATTTATATCATCATTATAAACGACCAGCTTCATCAAATCGGTCTCAACCGTTTTTTCGAGAATTTCTGTATCTGTTTCTATTAGCACTTGCATAACAACCAAATTTCTGTTTGTTTAGCAAATCTAATCAAAAGTGGAGATTATTCGAAGTCTTTTATCACCTCTTTTATTATTCATGCTTTCTTAAAACCCACAGGTGAATGAATCCCTACATTTCTTTAATTATTCTAATTGTCTATTTCGCAATGCTGATTACGGTGTCGGTTTACACCTCTCGCGGAGCAGATACTAATACCTTTTTTACCGCCAACAGGCAGTCGCCCTGGTACTTGGTTGCCTTCGGGATGATCGGAACTTCTTTATCCGGCGTTACCTTTATTTCTGTTCCCGGAGCAGTTGCCAATATCCAGTTTTCGTATTTCCAGGTTGTTATCGGATACATTTTTGGTTATCTGGTTATCGGTACCGTTTTGTTGCCACTTTACTATCGTTTGAACCTGATTTCAATTTATTCTTATTTAGAACAACGTTTTGGTTTCTGGTCATATAAAACCGGTTCGGCTGTTTTTCTTTTGTCAAGAACAGTGGGTTCTGCTGTGCGTTTATATGTTGCCGCTCAGGTTTTGCAGATTGCGCTTTTTAAGCCGCTTGGTGTTCCATTTGAGGTTGCGGTAGCAATTACAATTCTCTTGATCTGGATTTATACGTTTAAAGGAGGTGTGAAAACAATTATTGTGACGGATACGCTTCAAACCTTTTTCCTGGTAACAGCTGTTATCCTTACCATTGTTTTGGTTTCACAGGAGCTCAATCTTCATGGTCTTTCAGATGTCTGGAATACAGTTCAGGACAGTGGTTATTCCAAGATTTTTTACTGGGATTTTAACGACTCAAAGAATTTCTTTAAGCAGTTTTTTGCGGGTATGTTCATCGCTATTGTGATGACTGGAATGGATCAGGATTTGATGCAAAAGAATTTAACCTGTAAGAATATCGGTGAAGCGCAGAAAAATATGTTCTGGTTTACAGCCGTTTTAGTGGTCGTGAATTTCCTGTTTTTGTCACTTGGTGCCTTGCTTTACGTATATGCAGCAGCGAAAGGAATTCCTGTAACTGCCAGGACTGATGAATTTTACCCGATGCTGGCACTCAATCATTTAGGTCTGGCTGTTGGCATTACCTTCTTGCTAGGTATTACGGCAGCGACTTATGCAAGTTCAGATTCTGCGCTTACTGCACTTACAACGGCCTTTTGTATCGACTTTATGGAGATTGAGAAAAAACCGGAAGAAAAGCGTTCCAATATTAAGTTCTGGGTACACATCGGGTTTTCAGTTTTGTTCTATGTTGTGATTTTAATTTTCAACAGGCTAAATAATAAAGAGGTGATCACCGCTATTTTCGATCTCGCCGGTTATACTTATGGTCCGTTACTCGGATTATTTGTTTTTGGTTTATATCTGAAAAGACCGGTTATCGACCGCTACGTTCCTTTTGTTTGTATCCTCGCGCCGATTTTGACTTACTATATCAATAATCATTCAGAAGAATGGTTTAACGGATATAAATTCGGTTTTGAAAGATTGATCATTAACGGGCTGATTACCTTCATCGGACTTTGGCTGCTTACTGATAATAAGGCAAAGAAACTGGCTTGAATTTAAATCATAATTAAAAAACGGGATCGACTGGAAACTTTAACTTTCAGTCAATCCCGTTTTTTTTAGATAGTTTTGACAAAAGATTAAATAACGAACACATTATTTTGAAAAATGACTTACTAAACCTGCGCGATATCTTTGCATACTTTCTGGTTGCAGCGGCAGGTGTTCTGATACAGCTTATAATAGGTACGCTTGCACAGGATTGGTTTGCGATTACTTACATTCAGTCGCTTACGGCGGGATATGCGGTTGCCTTTGTGGCGGGTTTCTTCCTTACTAAAATATTTGCCTTTAATACCAAAAATAAAACAAAGAGCAAAAGGGAAATGATCAAATTCGCTTTGGTAGCAGCCCTTTCATTTTGCATAACGGTTTATGGTTCCGATGCCTTGTTTAGACTTTCCCTTACACTGGTCGGTCAATATAAAATCATGATACCTTTTTCCATAAAACTGGTGGATATCAATAAGTTATTTAGCCAGCTGACTTGTATGGGTATAAGTTTTATCAGCAATTACATTCTTCACAAAAAATTTACTTTCCAGGATACAGGATTTTACGACCGTTTAAAAAGTTTGCTGAGCAAGTAAAAGGTCTACATTTTTCATTTAAAATAATCTGTCAGTTTTTTTAGCTGTCTTAGTACCACTTTGTGCCAAAATCCTCATTTTATTTAATTGAATAGGTAATTTTTATCTTGTTTTAATTCTATAATTAATGTAACTTTCTACCAGAAAATGGTGATAAAAGGTAGGTATGTTTTATTAATTATTTGAATGGGAATGAAGAGAATAAGAGAACCTTAGTTAAACAAATTAAACTTCTGGATTATGAAAACAGTATCATTAATGCTCATTGCAGCTTTTATGTGCGCTGCATGTTACGAAACTCCGAAGAAAGATAATTCCTCAAAAGAAATTAATCAGGAAAACGAAAAGAAAGCCATTCAGGCAACCATTGAAAAGGAAACAGAATCCTTTTTTGCAAGAGATTACGAGGCATGGAAATCAAATTATGCTCAAACCGATTACGCTTTCCAGGCCTGGAGTAATGACGACGGGACTTTTGATTCTAACGTTGGCTGGAATGATATCAATAAACAAATTGGAAAGTACATTAACGAAAATCCTGAACCGCTTTCCAGCCATCCGAAGGTGGAACGAAAAAATATAAAGTATAAATTTTATGGTGATAATGTAGCCTATCTTACCTGGGACCAGTTCAATAGCGACAAACCTGAAAAGAATTTCCATCACAGTAAGGAAGTAAGACTGATGGAAAAGATTGACGGACAATGGAAAATTGTTTGTGTGTCTGCTTTCTGGGATTATAAAAACCTCATTCCCGCAAGTCGATTACCTCAAATTCAGAGAATCGCCAATGAAAGCGGAGGTAAAACGAAGATCTGAAATTGTCCGGATTGTTCGGTATCAGAAATTTATGTTCGCTTATGAACACCTGTTCTGGCGCATGATTTATTTATTTTTATTTCAAAATGATGATTATCAGATGATTAGAGGTGATATTTTGTAAAATGGCACACCGAATTTTATTTGGCATGGACTTTTTTAATAGACAGATAACCATGTTAAATAAACATTCAAACTTTAATAATTATAGCCATGAAAATTGCAACTGTTTCCAAATTCGTTCTAACATTGACATTGTCTCTTTCTCTTGTTTCATTTTCTTACGCCAAAGAAAATGAAGGTGAAAAACTTGATAATAAAAATAAAACATCTGTCGTAGCGTTCGACGCATCTTTGTATAAAGTAGCTAATACCAACAAAGTGAAACTAGCCATTGACAGAATTCCTGAAGCCACTGTAAGTGTAGTTCTCAGAAATAGCGAAGGAGATATAATTTATCGGGAAGCTTTAAAAGGAGATAGCCAACCTTATCGTCGCGTCTTCGATGTGGAAGGAATGGAAGATGGAACGTACTATTTCGAATTGTACAATAAGGATCGTAAAATCACTAAAAAGCTTGAAATTTCCACTTCTAACGACAAAGTTGTGGTTTTGTAGGTAACAGTTTTTAGGATTTAGAAAAGCTCGGCCGTGAATGGCTGAGCTTTTTTTGTTGTTCAAATTTTGGGGATCAGTAATTGTCTCCCGCAAGAGGTTATGCACTTTATGAACAGTCTTATAAGTTATTAAAAGTCTTCACCTGAATAATTTACAAACTTTCATTCAAGAGTCCTTTCAAATATTTTTAATTTTTGAAAACGGTTTCAAGTACTCAATTAAATAATCTAAGCATACAATATTTCAGAATGTGTCCGAAATGTTCAATAATGGATCTTTTTGTTCGCTAATGAACACTTTGAACACTTTGATAAATTAACGAAAATATTACAAATACTTGATAAATAGATAGTTATATACTTTTTTATTCTTTTTGGTATGCAAAATTTTATTTGGCACGGACTTTTTTAATAGATAGATAACCATGTTAAATAAAAATTCAAATTTTAAAAATTATAGCCATGAAAATTTCAGCAATTTCCAAATTCGTTTTATCATTGACACTTGCTTTTTCTCTTGTATCTTTTTCTTATGCCAAAGAAAATAAGGCGGACAAAACAGACAAAAAAGTTAAAGCATCCGTAGCATCGTTTGACGCTTCGATGTACAAACTTGTTAATACAAACAAAGTAAAGTTAGCTATCGATAAAATGCCGGAAGCTTCGGTCAACGTAATTTTGAGAGATGGTAAAGGAAATATAGTTTATCAGGAAGTATTAAAGAAAAATGATGACCGCCCATACCGCCGCGTTTTTGATGTAGAAGGAATGGAAGACGGAACGTATCAATTTGAACTGTATAACAAAGACAATAAAATCATCAAGAAACTGGAAATCGAAACTTCAAGTAACAAAGAAGTAGTTTTGTAAAAAAACATCAGACACAAAAAAAGCTTGGCCAGAAACGGTCAAGCTTTTTTTGTATCTGAATATCTTCTAATCAGGATAACTCCTTTTCAGGATCCCAAAACTTATTATTCCAATCCTGAACTTTATCATCTTTAACTTCAACGCCTTCACTTTCCAGTCTTTCCTGCATAGCGGTTGGTGTTTCAAACTGATGTTTTGCACTTAGTAATCCGTTTCTGTTTACTACCCGATGGGCCGGAACGTCTTGCTGCGTGTAACTATTGCCTAATGCCCATCCAACCATTCTCGCACCTCTTTTGGAACCCAAATACGCTGCAATAGCACCATATGAAGTAACTCTTCCTTTGGGAATCAAACGAACGACATCATAAACATTTCCGAAAAAATCATTTGTTGCCGGACTATATTTTTCTTCCTTCTTTGCGGTCATCAATTTCTTGCGTTAGTTCCTTATACCATTTCGGGCCATAGGCACGAATCAGAGGCTCTTTTAAAAACTGATAAAGCGGAACACCAAGCTGTTGTCCGAAACTGCAAGCCGGACTGCAAATTTCCCAGCGGTCATAATTCAGAGCATGGTATTGTTCGTATTTTGTAACACGGATAGGATACAGATGACAGGAAATTGGTTTTTTATAATCAATTTTTCCGTCGTTATAAGCCTGTTCAATGCCGCATTTTAATATCTTTCTTTCATCGTAAATTGCATAAGCGCACTCCCTGCCATTAATAACCGGCGTTACGAAATCGCCGTCATCATCTGTTGTATAGGTTCCTTCGGCAGCGATAACTCTTTTGCCTTCCTCTGTTAAATACGGTTCTACTTGTTTGTAGATACTATCCAGAATAGGTAATTCCTCAGGATCCAGCGGAGCGCCTGAATCTCCCTCCACGCAGCATGCGCCCATACATTTGTCCAGATTGCAGACAAAAAGCTGGTCTTCAATATCGTCGCTGATGCAGGTATTGTCAATAAGTATCACTTTTCTTTTTGTTTATTATTGTTGTGGAATTTTAAGTTTCTGGCCCACGATCACAGTGTTTCCAGACAATTTGTTAAGCTTTTGAAGTTCTTCAACGCCCACATGATAATTTTGCGAAATCCGGAAAAGTGTTTCACCGGCAGCCACGGTATGTGTTGTAACGCCAGAGCGGGGAGATGAACGTTCTTCTGCTATTCCTTTCGTATTTCCGGAAGTTTTGTTCGTTCCGCTTTCAGAAACAGTTGTTGCTTCTTTGCCAACGATCAGTTTCTGTCCAACACTTAATTTCACAATATCATTTAAACCATTTATCGCAAGAAGCTCTTTTACAGATAAATTGTACATTCTGGAAATACTGTAAAAAGTCTGTCCGGCCTGAACGGTGTGGTAATTCTTTGATTCTTTAACTGTTGAAACAGCTGGTTTTTCCTTTACAGGCGGAAGCGGATTATCGAACGCGGCCGGCTGTGTGTTAGCCGGTGTGCGCGAAGCATTTTCTGACGGTGTTGAGAATGGATTACTATCTGTTCTTTTAGCGACGGGTTTGCCAGCTGGTTTCGCAGCAGGCTTGCTAGGAACTGCCTTTGGTTCAGGAGCCTGTTTGAAAGAACCATCGTTTCCGTCTTGCGTGATTATAACAACGCGATCATTTGTATTTCCAGACGGAGCCGCTGCTACGGTCGGAATTTCTACGGTTGACGGTGATGAAACGTTTGGAACTACACCCGGTTGAAAGTTCTGATCTTCTTTTGCGATACTGCTCTGATTTTTATCGACCAAAATAGGAGTATATTTTTTTCTTCCGGCAGCGTTTGATGGAATGTCGTTGTTAGATGGCTGCTGAGTAGGAGCCGATGCAATGACCGGATCAGTAACGGCTTTGTCGACCGGTTTAGGAGTAATGATTTCGATCGGTGTTTTCTTTGGTCGTTTTTTATTTAGCCATACAACCTGTCCGGTTTGAAGCGGATAGGTTTTGCTGATCGTGCGGTTAAATTTCAAAAGATTGACCAGTCTCAAACCATATTGCTGAGAAATACTCTGCCAGGAATCACCCGTTTTTGCTGTATGAAACGGAATGGCTGCTTTCTTATTTTTTCTAGCGAGGTAGTAAACATTCCCCGGAATAATCGGCATGTCAACGGACATATCATTATATTTCAAAAATCTTGGTCTTCTGAGATTTCCTGCTTTGGCAATACTCTTTGCATCATCACCGGCTTTGGCTTCAATACCCGGCAATCCATTTATTTCGTAAAATCCGTATCCATTTTTACCACTGGATTTTACATTTGATTTTTTCAAAATTGGAAAACCCGTTTCGTCAGGAACTGCATTAGAAGCAGATGTTCCGGCTGAGGCGAGAGTCGGCTGATTTTGTGCAGGCAATGACAATTTGGAACGTACCGAAGCAACCAGGTTGGAAGGAACCGGCAATGTTACAAGATATTCTCTGTCAGAAGGAATTTTGTCACCGCTTACCCAACGGTTATAGCTTTTCAAATCTCTTTCCTGAATACCCAGTTCGCTTGAAATTTCAGCAAACGTTTTTCCTTTACCATATTCTGATTCAATCAGGACCATGGAATTTGTAGTGCGGTATCTTTCAATACCAGCTTCCAGTGCAATTTTGTGAGCAAAAAAGCGAAGCATATAACGATCCGTTTTTCCATTCAAAGTAACTTCTCTCGCATATGACCAACTTGCCGGAACCAGTTTTTTTACGCCACCAACACCTTGGTAATAAGAATAAAGAGAAGAAACCCAGTTGTTTAGCTGAGTATTGTTTTTCTTCAGATACCAGGCCGCAGCATGCGTTGAAGAGCTGATATTTTTTCTTTCATCCACATCTTTATCAACACGAAGGTTTAATTCCTGAGCCGTTTCAGGCTTAAATTGCCAGAAACCAACTGCATTGGAGCTTGACACAACATCAGGTTTGAACGAACTTTCCTGAACAGCCAGATATTTGAAATCAATAGGAACTTCTTCGTCCATCAAAATACTTTCCACAATCGGGAAAAATAATATTGCCCGGTCCATCTTTTCTTCCCAGAATTTCCTGTTTGACATCAGGCTTTTGATATCCTCCTCAATCAGATTTTGAGCACTTCTGTCAAATTTTACCGTAATTCCTCCAAACATGATACTTGCCGGAATTTCCGGAGACGTGCCTTGCGCTCCCGCAATTTGAATTTGAAAAACAAACGAGAAGAAAACCAGTGTGGTTATTTTTAAGTATGTGCTGGAAATTTTGTTCATAGATGATGAAAGCTTGGCTTGTTAGATTTGCGAGTTACAATTTTTGAAGGATCATGAGTCCGTCACGGATGGGCAGCAGAATATTGGATACGCGATGATCCTGGTGAACCATGTTGTTGAAATCCAATAACGCTTGAGTATCCTTATCTATTTTCTTTAATTCCTTGTCCACTACTTTTCCACTCCACAAAACATTGTCGGCAAGGATAAAACCTCCCGGCCTGACTTTGTCAAGACAAAGATTAAAATAGGAAATATAATTGATTTTATCCGCATCCATAAATACCAGATCGAAGATATCTGTCAGGGTTGGAATAATATCCAGTGCATTTCCAATTCTGTAATCGATCTGATTACTGAATTCGGACTGGTCAAAATAATGTTGGGTGAGGGTTTCAAGCTCTTCATTAATATCGAGGGTAATAAGTTTTCCCCCAACTTTTAATCCTTCACACAGGCAGAGCGCTGAATAACCTGTGTAAGTACCTATTTCCAAAATTTTCTCAGGGCAAATCATCCGGGAAATCATGGATAAAAACCGCCCTTGCAAATGCCCGGAAAGCATACGGGGATTGAGTACGTTAGCGTGTGTCTCCCTGTTAAGAGATTTTAGCAACTCGTTTTCATTCTCAGTATGAGTTTCGGAATACACTTCTATTTCTTCCGCCAGAAACTTCATTTGTTGAATGAATTTTAAGGATTATAAAACAAAAAGCAGCTGTTACTGAATTATTTACTCTTGATAATTCGATAACAACTACTTTTTTCAATAATTAAACATTGGCAACAAGGCCCAATAAATATTTGCCATAACCGCTTTTTACCAAAGGTTTGGCAATTTCGCGTAATTGTTCGGCTGTGATAAAGCCCATACGGTATGCTATTTCTTCAATACATCCCACTTTCAAACCCTGACGTTCTTCAATAACCTGAACAAATTGTCCGGCTTGCATCAAAGACTGAAAAGTACCCGTATCCAGCCAAGCCGTTCCTCTATTCAGAACACCTACTTTCAACTGGTTTCTTTCAAGATAAACACGGTTTACATCCGTGATCTCCAATTCTCCGCGTGGGGAAGGAGGGATGCTTTTTGCAATTTCTACAACCTGATTATCGTAAAAGTACAAACCAGGCACTGCATAATTTGACTTAGGCTTTTCCGGTTTTTCTTCAATAGATAAGGCATTGAAATCCTTGTCAAATTCTACAACACCGTAACGCTCAGGATCCTGAACCTGGTAAGCGAAAATAACGCCTCCCTCAGGATCATTGTTAGATTGCAACAATTGAGAAAGTCCTGATCCGTAGAAAATATTATCACCCAGAATAAGTGCTACTTTTTCTTTTCCGATAAATTCTTCGCCGATAATAAATGCCTGTGCAAGTCCATCCGGACTTGGTTGTACAGCATAAGAAATGGAACATCCAAGACGACTGCCATCACCCAACAATTTCTCGAAATGAGGCACATCATGTGGTGTGGAAATAATCAGGATTTCCTTAATTCCTGCCAGCATTAAAATCGATAACGGATAGTAAATCATCGGTTTGTCATAAACAGGCATAAGCTGCTTACTCACCGCCAATGTAAGTGGATGAAGTCTTGTACCGGATCCACCAGCTAAAATAATTCCTTTCATTTTGACTCTTTCAATGGTTTTATAGTTGTTGTTCGATCAATTGTCCACAGACAACCGGCAAACTTACGAACTATCTGGTGGAGTACATTCCGTCGTAATATTTTTGGTATTCGCCTGAGGTAACATTATTTAACCATTCCTGATTGTCAAGATACCAGGTTACAGTTCTTTCAAGGCCTTCCTCAAACTGCAAGGAAGGTTCCCAGCCAAGTTCTTCCGAAAGTTTCGTAGCGTCGATTGCATAACGAAGATCATGTCCGGCGCGGTCAGTAACGTAAGTGATCAGTTTTTCTGTCTCACCTTCTGCACGCCCTAGTTTTTTATCCATTACGCGGCACAATAAAAGTACCAGATCAAGATTTTTCCACTCGTTATGTCCGCCGATGTTGTAAGTTTCACCGTTTCTGCCCTTATGGAAAATGGTATCGATAGCGATCGCGTGATCTTCTACAAAAAGCCAGTCACGAACATTTTCACCTTTTCCATAAACAGGAAGCGGTTTATTTTGAATAATGTTGTGGATCATCAACGGAATCAGTTTTTCCGGGAAATGATTTGGTCCGTAGTTATTTGAACAGTTTGAAATGACAACCGGAAGATTATAAGTATTCTGGTATGCTCTTACAAAGTGATCCGAAGAAGCTTTTGAGGCCGAGTATGGCGAACGTGGATCGTAGCTGGTTGTTTCCGTAAAGAAAGTACCCGGATCGTGCAATTCACCATACACTTCATCCGTCGAAACGTGATAAAATCTGTGGTCAGCCATATTTTCCTTCCAGGCTTTTTTCGCAGCATTTAGTAAATTCACAGTTCCAACAACATTGGTCATCACAAACGACATCGGATCAGAAATCGAACGGTCTACGTGACTTTCTGCTGCAAGATGGATAATGCCATGAAAATCAGTTTCAGAAATTAATTTGTCAATAAATTCAGCATCAACGATATCACCTTTTACAAAAGTGTAATTTGGTGCGTTTTCAATATCACGAAGATTTTCCAGATTTCCTGCGTAAGTCAGGGCGTCCAGGTTATAAATGTGGTATTCAGGATGGTGTACTACAAAACGTCTAACAACGTGTGAACCTATGAAGCCGGCACCTCCGGTGATTAAGATTTTTTTCATTTTTTTGGTGTGATTTTTAGTTGCCAATTCCATGCGTCAAGAAGTGCGTCCGCCATCGTTTTTTCGGCAGTCCATTTCATGACAGAATTTACTTTGTCTGATTGTGCATATATTTTTTCCACATCACCTTCCCTGCGTGGTCCAATGGAATAGTTAAGTTTTTCACCGCTTACTTTTTCAAATGTGTTGATAAGGTCCAAAACTGTGTAACCTTGCCCGGTGCCTACATTGAAAACGTCATAATAATTTTTATCAGTTTGCGAATCAAGTAATTGAAGTGCTTTTAAATGTGCTTTGGCCAAGTCTACCACATGGATAAAATCGCGTACGCAAGTTCCGTCGGCTGTATCATAATCGCTTCCGAAAACTGTTAACGATTTACGAAGTCCGGCAGCAGTTTGTGTAATAAAAGGAACAAGATTACTTGGAACACCATTTGGCAATTCACCAATCAAAGAAGTTTCGTGCGCTCCGATCGGGTTAAAATAACGCAATGAAATCGCTTTAATTCCAGGTGCAGAATGAACGTGATCGCGGATAATATCTTCAGCTATTGCTTTGGTATTGCCGTATGGTGAATTTGCTGGCTTGCGGGGAGTACTTTCAGTAACAGGCAGCGCATCAGGCTGACCGTAAACGGTGCAGGAAGAAGAGAAAACAAATTTGTCAACGTTATATTCCTTCATTACCTTTAATAAGACAAGCAAGGAAATAATATTATTTTCATAATAATTTAACGGTTTTTCAACTGATTCGCCAACTGCTTTGTAAGCTGCGAAATGAATTACACCGTCAAATTTTTCTTTTTCAAATACAGCTCTTACTTTTTCAATATCATTACAGTCAACCTCGTAAAAGGGGAAATCTTTACCCGTAATGCCTTTAATTCCGTTGAGTACTTCCCGATTTGAATTGTAAAGATTGTCAAGAATAACAGGCTCAAAACCGGCTTCATGAAGTTCAACAACGGTATGTGAACCAATAAAGCCCGCTCCGCCGGTAACAAGAATTTTCATAGGAATGATCTTAAAAGAGATTGGTGGTAAGTGTGAAAATTGTATCTAAAAGTTTCATTTTGAACTTCCAAAACTGAATTTTGAAGCGATATAGTGTGTAAATGGTCTCTTCAAAATACAATTTTTTTCCGGGCAAAAGTAGAAAATTTGACGTCCATAAAAAAAAAATGTTTTTATTTATCCGTTGGTTGTTAAAAGCAGATTCGACAGAAAATGAACAAGAGAGAAATAAAAGCGCTGATATCCTTACTTGATGACGAAGATCATGAAGTAACTCAGCACGTTGAGGGGAAGATCTTATCATTAGGTGGAAATGTGATACCGTTTCTGGAAACAGAATGGGAAGAAAGCTTCAACCCGAATCTTCAGCGTAAAATAGAAGAACTGATTCATGAGCTTCAATTAAGTATCATGAACGAACGATTGCAATCATGGAAAAATGGCGGCGGTCTGGATTTAATGGAAGGAATGTGGATTTTGTCAACTTACCATTATCCTGAACTTTCGCTCGAGAATCTTAAAACGATTGTTGAACAGCTTTACTATGATATCTGGATACAGTTTCAGGAAGAGATGAATCCGATTGATCAGATCAAGCGGATCAATAGTATATTTTTTGGTACCATGAATTTTGCCGCGAATACAAAAAGCTTTCATTCGCCATCGAATTCGATGATTAATGTGGTTTTGGAAAATCGTCGTGGAAATCCTATTACCTTATGTGTGATTTATTTGCTGATTGCACGGAAACTTGGTTTGCCGGTTTACGGGGTCAATCTTCCGAATTTGTTTGTGCTTACTTATAAAAGCCACAATACGCAGTTTTATATCAATGTTTTCAATCGGGGGATTATTTTTTCAAAAACCGATATTGATCATTATATAGCTCAGCTAAATATTAAACCAAAGGACATTTTTTATAATCCCTGCACGAATCTTGAAATCATTCAACGGGTTTTACGTAATCTGATTTTATCCTATGAAAAAACAGGTGATCAGGAGAAAATTAAGGAAATTGAAAATATTCTTAAATCAATGCTGGAAAGTTTCGGAGACGACAGTGTTTAAACAGAAATTGCAAGGCAGTATTCTTCAAACCAGCGAACGTGGATATTGGACTTGACTTTAAGATTTTCATCGTCGTCGGATAAAATGCCTTTTACGATCGATTGTGACTTATCAAACGGTTTGATATAAATTGAATTTTTGAAGCTGATTTTCTTTTTTCCATACAATTTGTAGATCGCTTCCTTCGCGCACCAGTACATGCAAAGAACTTCGAGATGATTGTTGGCTTGTTCAAATTCAGGGGCTGACAGAAACTTGCCGGAAGTTCTTTGAAGTTTGAAGTCCGTTTTTTCCATGTCAATACCCACGGGTGCGGATGCATTGATGACGGCGGCAACATAATCAAAGGTATGCGTCAACGAAATGTGAGATGCGTTATTAACCAGAAATGCCTTTCCGTGTTCGTCCTTATGAGTGCCTTCGTAAAGAAAGCCAAATTGCTCTACCAGAATTTTAATCAGAATCCGGCTGGCCAGCCATTCTCGTCTTTTTTGAGGATGCGAAATTGTTTCCAAATCATCCAGATTATACGAAGAACCCAGGCTTTCGTGTAATTCAGATTCGGTTTCTATTAATTTCCAGAGTAGCAAAGTACTGGTCTCTTCAATCTTTTCGGAATGAACGAGCGGCATATTATTTCTGTTTAAATCGAGCGTTTAGCTGTTAGCATTTAGCTTTTAGTGCGGCTCAAACGGTTATTGTATTGTAATGACAGTTGGATGTAACTGTTTATTTTTTACAAAAGACGTCTTAATTTTTATATAAATTTACAAAAGCAGGTTACTGTTTTTCTACTATTAATGCTAATGGCCATAGCTAAGTGCTAATAGCTAACAGCCAAAAGCTTCACAAAATGATAATTCGCAAAGTAGACACTTTTTCCGGTCATCGCGACAGCGTTTATACAATTATTTCTGATAATACCGATCATGGATTTTACTCTGCCGGAGGTGACGGATTTGTCATACACTGGGATTTAAAAAAGCCGGATATGGGAAAACTGGTTGCAAAAGCAGGAGTTTCAGTTTATTCGTTGTGCCTGGATGTAACAAATGATTTTCTCTGGATCGGTCAGAATTTTGAAGGAATTCAGGTCGTTGATACCGTTAATAATAAAATTGAATATGCTTCAAAAGTCACGGCTTCGGCGATTTTTGATATTAAAATTTGGCAAAACAAAGCTTTACTTGCTTTGGGTGATGGTGTAATTGCTGTGATGGATGTGCCTTCACTTTCTGTTCAAAAACATATTAAAGTTGCCAACAACAGTGTACGCTCTATTTCGGTAAATCCGGTTACAGGTGAATTTGCCGTTGGAGACAGCGACTGGAATATTCACATTTTTGATTTTGACGGATTCAAATTAAAAAAAACAATTTCTGCACACACTAATTCGGTTTTTTCCGTTCAATATTCTCCGGACGGGAATTTTCTTTTTACAACAGGAAGAGATGCGCATATCAAAATCTGGGATGTTCAAAACCATTATGAAGCTGTAAGTGATGTTTCAGCGCATATGTATGCAGTTAATAACATTGTTTTTAGTCCGGATGGAAAACATTTTGCAACATGCAGTATGGACAAATCCATTAAGTTATGGGATGCAGAAACATTCAGGCTGAAAAAAATAATAGACCGTTCGCGCCTGGCTGGGCATGCTACTTCGGTGAACAAGTTACTCTGGACAAACTTTGAAAATCAGTTAGTATCATGCAGTGATGATCGTATGATTTCGGTTTGGGAAGTGGCCATTTAATATGGTTAAAAAGTGTAATTCAGTCAAATACTTTGAAATGTTGGTCATATGTCTTTATCTTAGACGACCGTTACGAATTAAAATTAAAAGCATATATCCATCATGAAAATTTCAGCAATAGACATACGTAAACATACGTTTGAAAAGATTTTCAGAGGTTACAATCCTGACGAAGTTGATGCATTTCTTAACTCTTTGTCGCAGGAATGGGAGCGCTTTTCGAGTGAAAACAGCATGTTGAAAATGCAGTTGGAGTATGCTGAAAAAGAACTTAGCAAGTTAAAAGATATAGAATCAACGCTTTTCCGTACGCTAAAGTCGGCGGAAGATGTGAGTCGACAAATTGAGAAAGAGGCGATTGAATCTGCGGATAAGCGAATTGGTGAATCCAAAGAACAGGCTAATAACCTGATTGAGGAAGCCGAGAACAGAACGAATCAAATCATTCTTGAAACGGAAAATCGTCTTAAGAAATTTAAAGAGGATTTTGCGGTTGAAATTAAAAACCAGGAGCGCGATTTCCGCGCCATTGAAAATTTCAGAGATAATCTTGTTGTGCAGCTTTCTTCATTGGCCAATAATACAATTGAGACGGTTGAAAGGTTTGAGAATAAATATGATAAGGAATCTGTCCTGAACAAAATGGAGGAAATCAAACAGCATGTTGCTGAAATTGAGATTCCTAAAAAACTTCCTATCCCAATTGAGGTTGAAAAATCAGAACCGGAGGTTACTGAATTAGCCGTTGTCTTGAATGATGAAACTCCGGAAGTAGCGTTTGAAATTGTTGCAACACCGGAAGAATCCAATGAGCCATTTTTGGTAGAAGAGGAAATCGTGGAAGAAGAGCCGGAAATGGTTTTGGAGCAGGAAGAGGTTGCTCCTGTTATTGAAGAAGTAAAAGAAATTTCAGTTCCAACGGTAAAACATGAAGATTTAAGTCCGGCAGATGCGGCGTTGGAAATGGTTGAACAGATGCGAAAATCACGCGAAACGCCTCCTGTACGCGAAGCTGTAAATACTTTTAGAGAGAAACCTCAGGAACCAGTTTTGCCAAAAAGTTCTGGCGGATCATTCTTTGACCAAATATAATTTACATTGGGTACTATCGCATTAGAAGGCCTGGAGTTTTTTGCCTATCACGGCTATTACCCGGAAGAACAAAGAATTGGTAACAAATATGCTCTGGATATCACAATCGATACTGATTTCATTGAAGCGGCCGTCAAAGATAAATTAAGCGCGACGGTCAATTATGAAACGCTCTATCAGATTGCTGCAAAAGTGATGCAGGAACCGGCGAAATTGTTAGAACATATTGGTTTTAAAGTTATCGCAAGCGTAAGAGAGCATTATCCTGATGTTAAAAAAGTAACCGTAAGAGTTTCGAAATTCAATCCTCCTATTGGTGGAGTTTGTACGAGGGCAACGATTACGATGGAAGGATGATTTTTTAATTGTTAATTATTAATGGTTAAGGGTTAATGATTGGCGTTTGAAATTGATTGTGTTTTGAGTTAAATTTTAGATAAAATAATTTGGGTTTTTACTCCAAAACCAGAAAAGCCAACTTTTAAAGTTGGCTTTTCTGGTTTTGGAGTATTTTGTTCTTCCCTTATTTTCTATCAAGCAGGATATTCATGTGGAAGCGGGATATTGATTCTTTCGTTCCATGGTAAACCCTGGGTATTCAAATGTGCCATAAACGGATCAGGATTCAGCTCTTCGCAGTTCCATACACCTGGTTTCATCCATTCTTCATCAGTAAGCATTAGCATAGCGCCGATCATGGCCGGAACGCCGGTTGTATAACTTACCGCTTGTGCTTTTACTTCTTTATAACATGCTGCGTGGTCACAGTTATTCCAAACGTAGTAAGAAGTTTCCTCACCATCTTTTGTTCCTTTAATCTGGCAACCGATCGAAGTCTGGCCTGAATAATTTTCTCCCAAAGAATCAGGAGCTGGCAAAACTGCTTTCAAAAATTCAAGAGGAACGATATCCATTCCGTTAAATTTGATAGGTTTGATACTGGTCATTCCAACATTTTCAAGCACATTTAAATGTGTGATATAAGCCTGTCCGAAGGTCATCCAGAAACGTGCACGTTTCAAAGTCGGGAAGTTTTTTACCAGCGATTCAAGTTCTTCGTGGTAAAGAACATAACTTTCTTTTGGTCCGATTCCAGGATATTCGATTGGTTTGTGAATGGACATGGCTTCTATTTCAATCCATTCTCCATTTTCCCAGTAACGTCCTGGTTGGGTAATTTCACGAATATTGATTTCAGGATTAAAATTCGTAGCAAATGCTTTTCCATGGTCACCGGCATTACAGTCGATGATATCCAGGTAATGCATTTCGTCGAAATAATGTTTGTTGGCGTAAGAAGTGAAAACCTGTGTAACACCCGGATCAAAACCACATCCTAATAAAGCCATCAATCCAGCATCTTTAAATCGCTGCTGATAAGCCCATTGCCAGCTATATTCAAATTTGGCAACATCTTTTGGTTCATAATTCGCCGTATCAAGATAATGAACGCCAGTCGCAAGACAAGCTTCCATGATCGTCAAATCCTGGTATGGAAGTGCAACGTTAATTAGCAATTTTGGCTGGAAGCGTTTGATCAGCATCACAGTTTCAGCAACAATATCAGCATCAACCTGAGCTGTTTCGATGTCAACTCCGTGCATTTCTTTAATTTCACCTGCAATTTTATCGCATTTTGATTTTGTACGACTTGCAAGCATTATGCTCGTAAATACATGGCTGTTCAGTGCACATTTATGCGCCACCACACTTCCGACGCCGCCGGCACCAATAATAAGAACTTTGGACATTTGTTTTTTTTATGAATGATTTCCTGAATGATTGAATAAGTGACTTTTTTACCTTCACTAATAAAAATGAATGCCAGTGAGCACTTTTTCACAAATTGCAGACGATTAGTTGCATACCATAAGGTTAGACCTTTTTTAGAATAATCGCCATTTCAATTTACAAAGATAGGACGGCCAAATGTTTTTTTATTAATTCAGTGTTAATTTAACATCACAGTTATGGATATTTTGCTTCTCGTTGTCGGTATCGCGTGTTTATTTACTGGACTTGCCGGAGCGATTTTGCCACTTCCCGGACCGGCTTTAAGTTTTGCAGGACTTATTTTACTACATATCAGTAAGTTCGCCGAATTCAGCCAGACTACGCTTTACACGCTCGGTTTTATAACCGTAGTAATCGCCGTGCTGGATTATTATATTCCTGTTTGGGGGACGAAAAAATTTGGCGGAACAAGGTATGGGGCAATAGGCGCAACACTCGGTTTACTTGCAGGATTTCTTTTTATTCCGGCTATCGGCGTTTTTATCGGGACATTTCTTGGCGCGTTACTGGGAGAATTAATAGGTGGGGCTAAAATAAATGCAGCTTTAAAATCAGCCTTGGGTTCATTCGTCGGTTTTCTGACGGGTATTATCATTCAGGTACTGCTTTGCCTGATCATGATTGGTTTTGCAGTCGCAGAACTATGGAAAAATATCGGATAACGGAATAATTTGACAGACTTCGATCTCTCGGCTGAAAAACCCTTGAAGATTGAAATCACGAATTAAATAAAAAATCCTTGCAGCAAAGCCGCAAGGATTTCTTTTTAACCTAAACTAAATCGAACTTATTACATATTTGTAACGCACACGTTCTAGTTTTCATTTGATTTTTTGTCATCTTTTTTCACTTCTTCTTTCTTTTTCTCGACAATGTCTCCTGTTTTTAGTGTTTTGGACACAACAATATAAGGTCCGGATATAATTTCATCTCCTTCTTTTAATCCCGATAAAATCTCGATATTTTCAAAATCGCTGATTCCGGTTTTTACCTCACGCATCTCAGCTTTTCCATTTACAGCAACAAATATAACTTCTTTGATTGCTTCTTCTTTTTGTCCTTTTAGTTTTTCAGGTTCTGCTTCTTCCGGCTTTTTATCTTTATCATCCACTGCCGGGGCATTATTTCTTGTTGTCACGGACGCAATCGGAACGGAGATTACTTTATCTTTTCTATTTGTGATAATTTCAACAGACGCGGTCATGCCTGGTTTAAACGGATAAGATCTTTTGCTTCGTGTAGCCATAAGGTCGCTGAATGAGGTATTCAGGATTTTAACTTTTACTTCAAATTCAGTTACTGCATCTGTGGAAGTGCTGGCAGCTGATGTTGAAGTCGAGGAAGCAAGGCCAGCGGCAGTATTGGCAATTTCTTTTACAATACCTTTAAATTTACGGCCTGATGCACTGTAGGCGTCAACATCAATTTCGGCAGTATCGCCCAAAGTAACACGGACGATATCATTTTCGTTAACATTAACACGCACTTCCATATTGCTCAGATTGGCAATCCGCATCATTTCAGTTCCTGCCATTTGTGAAGTTCCAACCACACGTTCTCCAACTTCGACATTGAGCAAGGAAATAATTCCACTAACAGGAGCGAAAATGGTTGTTTTGCGTAAGTTTTCAGCGGCATCACGAAGACTGGCCTCTGCACTTTTAATATTAAAAAGAGCTGCGGAAACATTCGCTTTTGAAGATTCAAGATCCTGTTTTGCTATATCGTAATTTGAACTGAACTGTTCAAAGTCTGATGCAGAAATTACCTTATCGTTGTATAATTTTTTATTCCGGTCATAAATCGTTTTTGATTGGGATAATTTAGCTTCGGCCTGTAAAACCAATGCCTTGGTCTGTTCGTGATTTGCTTTGCTGGAATTGACTGCAGCCTGTGCACGGGCCATTAGTGACTCGTAATTATCCGGACGAATCTTTAAAAGCAACTGGCCTTTGACAACAGAATCGCCTTCTGCGACATAGAGATTTGTGATTTCACCGGATACATCCGGACTTAATTTCACTTCTACTTCGGGCTGGACTTTTCCGGAAGCACTCACACGCTCAATAATATCTGCGCGTTTCACCTTTGTGAATTCTACCTCGGTGGGTTTCGGTTGTCCGATATATCCGGCCTGTTTTGCCCCGAATAATCCGGCGACAAGAAGTACAACAATACCTCCTACAATCCACCATATTCGTTTTGAAGATTTACGCGCCATAATTCGTTTTTTGGTTTACGGTTATTTATTTTTCAGGCCAGCAGAAATCCTGCTATGATTAATGATTTTATCTTTTGAAAAGACGTATTTCAATTTTTATTAAAAATCAGACAAAGGTCTGTTCATATAAAAATCAAGTATTTTGGTGCGGAATACATAATCATACTTTGTTTGAATAAGATTACCATTCGCGCGGTCCAGATTGGCTTTTGCAATATTGTATTCAACGGAATTGATAGCTCCCACATCAAAACGAACCTGAGAAATCCGGAAAGCTTCGGCCAAAGCTCTAACCTGATTAGCCGTTGCAGAATACCGTTTAGCAGCATTATTCATATCAATGTATGCTTGTTCTACATTTTTACGAATAGTAAGCTGCACTTGCTGAGCCTGGAATTCGGTTGTGCGCTGTTGAAGTTTAGCATTGGCCAAATTGTACCTAACCTGGAAATTGGTAAAAATCGGAATTCTTAAACTGATATTAACAGAAGAGTTTCTGTTGAAATTAAGCTGATCCAGATAACCAAAATGTTTTAATGATCCTCCCGGGGTTGAAACTGTCTGTACAATGGGCAATTGCTGATCATTAACAATAATATAATCGGTTGAAGAAGTTACTACCTGTGTTCGGCCCGGAGAGCCATCCGAAATAAATCTTTCTTTTGGTGCAACACTTGAAAATGTCGTATTGATACCGCCGTTCAAAGATAGTACTGGCATCGCAGCACCGCGGATAATTTCAATATTTTTCTTGGCAGCTTCTGTTCGCAATTCCGCAGCCTTCATTTGAGGGAGATTATTCATCGCGCTTTCGTAAATCTGCTGAATCGTAGCATCATAAGTCCTAAGATTAGGATCTGCAACCGGAATTTTGATCAGATTAATTTCATCGCTTCCCGGCATGTTCATTAATTGTTTTAAACTAAGCTTTGCCGTTTCCAGATTGTTTTGCGCATTAACAAGCGTTAATTCGTCGTTTGCAAGCTGGGCTTTTAAATCAAAAAGATTACTTTCTGCAAGGGTTCCTGCTTCCACAAGTTTCGCTGTGCGGCCAACCTGCAAATTGGAAGCATCAACCTGGCGTTGCGCTACACCTATTAATTCTTCGTTGCTGATCACCTGCAAATAGGAAAGAGCAACATTCAGCATTATATCATTTCTGGCGGCGTCAAGATCTTTCTGGCTTGCCATAACATTGATCTCATTACGTTTTATGGTATTTTTTAATTGAAATCCGCTGAACAAAATAACACTTGAACCAAGTTGAAACTGGTTCTGGCTAATGTTTTGCTGAACAAACTGGTTGGTAAACGGATCAATGTTACGACCGGAATTGAACCCTTGCGCCGCATTAAAACTTAAACTCGGCCAACGCTGCCAGCGGGATTGGTCATGGATGTTATTATCCCGCTGCACCTGAATTTCAGATTGTTTAACCTGTGGATTTGTTTCCAAAGCAATGCGGATACAATCTTCCAGAGAATACGTATTATCTGCTTTTTTTGGAACATTCGTTTGTCCGTACGCTGACTGAAACAGGACAAGTCCACAAAGCATGAAGGCTAGGAATGCAGATTTTGGTAACGAATTCATCATATGTTATTCTGTGTTAGATATTCAATATTACATGATGCTACAAAAAACAACCATCCATTTAGTACGGACGGTTGCATAAGTAGGTAAATGGGTATTTTACTATAAATAAAATTAATGGAAGAATAAATATCCAAGCCAAATGCCAGCGATCACACCGATTAAATCGGCAATGAGGCCTACTACAATAGCGTAACGGGAATTTTTAATCCCGACGGATCCGAAGTAAAGTGCTACTATATAAAGTGTTGTATCTGCTGATCCCTGAAAAATGCAACCAAGGCGTCCAACAAACGAATCCGGGCCAAATTTTGTCATACCTTCAATCATCAAAGCACGTGCTCCGCTGCCGCTTAAAGGCTTCATAAGCGCAACCGGGAGGGCATCGGTAAAATCACTGTTGATCCCGGAACTGATAACTATATACCGAAGTCCGTTTATCAAATAATCCATTGCTCCACAGGTACGAAAGGCGCTGATGGCAACCAGCATTCCTACGAGATAAGGCATTATTTTGACGGAGGTTTCAAAGCCCAATTTGGCTCCGTCAATGAATACTTCAAAGACATTTACCTTTTTATATAGTGCTCCAAGAAGAAAAGAAGTAATAAGTAAAAGGAGTACTGAATTTCCAAAAACGACTGAAATTGTTTCGATCTGCTCTTTTGGTAAACCTGATAAATACCAAAGTAATAATGCCAGAACCGCTGTAACACCCCCAAGGCCCAATACAACTGTCCGGTTAAAAAGATTGATTTTTTGCCAGGCCGCCGTAATGATCAAAGCAATTACTGTTGTGATATAAGTGCCGATGACGCAAGGAATAAAAACATCAGATGGGTCAGAGGCTCCCAAAATGGCGCGTTGGGCAATAATACTTAGCGGGATAATCTGAAGACCGGAGGTATGTAATACCAAAAACATGATCTGCGCATTGGATGCGGTATCCTTACTTGGATTTAAATCCTGAAGACTCTGCATTGCTTTCAAACCAAAAGGTGTTGCGGCATTATCCAAACCCAACATATTGGCTCCGAAATTCATAATCATCTGCCCGTTTGCCGGGTGATTTTTAGGGATTTCAGGAAATAATTTGCTAAAAAACGGACCGATTATTCTGGCCAGAATATTAATTGCTCCTGCTTTTTCACCTACATTTAAAATTCCCAGAAAGAATGTCATGACGCCGGCCAATGGCAAGGCAATATCCATCACAGCAACTTTTGATGAACTTAGAATACCTTCGACTACAAGCTTTAAAGTTTCTACGTCACCAAAAAAAAGAAATTTGGCAAACGCAACGACAAAAGCTATTGTAAAAAAAGCAATGAAGATATAATTAAGGGCCATGCGTTGGAGTGGAAGTTAGTCGAAAGGATTGTGGTACGGTACCTGGAAATTTAATCAGGGTCTAAAATAATGCAAATTAATGAGATTGTTATTATTGATCCTAATTGATAAAAGGGTAAATCAAAGATCATCGATTCTTTATTATTTAATTAATTAATCATTACTAAACCTTGATACGATGGAATTTCTGGAAACGATTTATAAGGAGTTTACCGGTTTCTTCAATTATCACAAGTTATTTGAAATTATAAATTCCGGAGATTACGAAGTCTTACTTACCCAGAAAGGAATTCAATCGGCGTTGGGTCCTTTTGTTCCGGTTCTACTTGTCATTGAAATAATCCGAAGTCTGTTTTATAGAAAATATACATTTTCACAATACAAAATATCATTTTTTACCTATGTCCTGAACCGTTTTGTCTCGCGGTTTATTTCCATTGCTATGGTGGCATTTTGCATCGGTTTCTTTGAGCCTTATGCTATTTTTAAATCAGAACTTACCTGGTACTGGTTTATTTATGGTTATATTGTTTGGGAGCTGGCTCATTTTGTTTATCATTACCTGGGTCATAAAGTAAGAATTTTCTGGTGCCTTCATTCTACACATCATGCTCCGGAATACATGAATATGTCTGTGACTTATGCTCATTTCTTTCTGGAAGCGCCTTATGCCGATATTATCAGGACGACAATTTGTATTTTACTAGGTGTAAATCCGCCGTTACTTTTCCTGATCATGTTCATCGATGGCACCTGGGGATCATTTATTCATGTCGGCGAAAATATTCTGAGAGATGGCCGTCTGGGTTTTTTAAATAAAATCATATTGACACCATCACATCACCGTGTACACCATGCAAAGAATCCCTTATATATGGATACCAACTTTTGTAATTTGTTGAATATCTGGGATAGGGCATTTGGTACGTTACAGGATGAAAAAAGAGATCTGGATATTGAATATGGGATCTCCCGTCCCATGAAGTCAGGTGATTTTCTGGATGCTTATTTTGGAGAAATCGTTGTGCTGGTAAAAGATGTTTATCATGCTCCGGGATTAAAAAACAAATTTTTGTACATTTTTATGCCTCCTGGCTGGAATCATACCGGCGATCATAAAACGGCTGACATCGTTAAAAAAGAATATCAGCAGCAACATCCCAGGGAAGCAGAATTGGTTTTGAAATAATTCAAAGTTGGAATATTAATGAAATATTCACAAGAGAACCGGCATTTTTAAAGGTCGATTTCCTATCTTCCATTTTTCCAAACATTATCCTTCATTTAATAGTCTATGAAAAAGTATTGTTACGCATTTGCCCTGATTGCCTTATTAGCTTGTAATAAAAAGAATGGATCCGGTGAAAGTGGAGGAGATTCAAATGCCGAAATTTCCGATGTCAGAAAAGTAGTAAAACCGGAAGCCGTGTCAAGTTACAGTGAACCTGTGAAAGATAAAGATGGACTTAACGATTGGAAATTTGCTGTAAGCCTATTTGAAACCGAACAAACATTTAAATACAAGATCAAAGTAAAATATAAGGAGCTGGAAGCGGAAGATGATCTGGTTGTTCCAAACTTAGGAATCCAGCCGAAAGTGGAAGTTCAAAAAGGCAAAGAGCCATTAACTTGTGTTATAGGTTTTATGGACAAAGAAAATGTTTTCAAAGAAGTTAAACGCGTAGAAATAATTGGAGACGAATTAAAAATCCGCCAAACCAAAAGTTACAGCATGAGGTAGGGGCGATCCCTTGTGGTCGCCCGGAGTTATCGAAAAAACATCCCCAGGAAAACCCGATTTAGGGAATATTCGGATAATAAAGATTTCCCGGATAAGAAAAAGGGCAACCACAAGGGATTGCCCCAACGAGGTCCCGAATGATTGCCCCGAATAGTTTACGACGCGAAAATCTTATCCATAAAATCCTTTATCGTCTGTAATCTTTTCCGATCACCGCCGCTAACTTCGGCAGAAGCCCAGCCAGAATATCCGACTTTTTGCAAGGCCTTATTGACTTCCGGCCAGTTACAGTCTCCATCAAAGAATTCTACATCAAAGCCTTTCCAGAGACCCAGATCATTCTGCTTTTTAAAACTGAATTCTTTTAAATCAATTTTTAAAATACGTTTATCCAACGCTTCTATCCAGGAAACCGGCCAGCTATAACGCAGAACATTTCCTACATCAAAATACCAGCCAATCATCGGATGTTTGAAATCATCAACATATTTTGCTGCTTCCATCGGGCTTAGCAAAAACTGATTCCAAACATTTTCCAGAGCAATTTTTACCCCTGTTTTTTCAGCAATTGGCAACAGTTTGGTAAGCTCAGCACGTGAACGTTCATAAGCCTCAGAATAGGAAACCTCCGCATTAACAACACCGGGAACAACCAATACCGTAGTCCCGCCATATTGTTTAGTATCCCAGAGAGCCTGTTCAATGGATTTCACACATTCAGCACGTTTTTTCGGATCCGGATCGGATAAAGGTAATTTCCAGTGTTTCGAGTTTACAGTCCCCGGAAGTTCCAGGCCCGTTTTATCTCTGGCAGCCAGAATTTCCTTCATGTTCAGATCATTCGGAGAATCCAGCTCAACGCCGTCATACCCAATGTCTTTCAGCATTTTAAATTTATCCATTACAGACAAATCTTCCTTCACCATACCCCATTTCAAGCTTTTCTTGATCATGGCTTTGGGTAGCGGTGCAGAATTTATTTGTCCTGGAAGAATAATATTGGAAGCAGATGCAACGACGTCTGTTATTGCACCAAGTCCTATCACAGCACCCGTTGCAAAAGCAGTATTTTTGATAAATTCTCTTCTATCCATGCCGATATTAAGAGAAAGCAGTGATACCAGGTCTTGCAACTTCAACGATCGGAGGCTTCATGTCAAAACTGAAATCAGCTGAACTTTGAGGTCCTAGTTTTTCTGTTGAATTCATTGCTTCCTCCCAGGTTACTCTTTTTCCTGTATAAGCTGCCATTCTTCCCATGATCGCCAAAAGAGTGCTCTGCGCCATAAATTCACCGTCGTTTAACGGAGTACCTTTACGGATTGAGGCAAACAATTCGTCATGTTCAGTCTGGTACATATCATTTTGTTTTCCTTCATATTTCCATGGATTCTGGCCGTAGATCTCGTGAACGTTACGGGCACAGTTTACCATCGCTCTTCCTTTTGTACCAATCGTTTCAACAAGGTAGCTGTTTTCACAGTTTGCCTGTTGTCTTGAATGGTGGAAGCCTTTTACGCCGTTTTCATATTCGTATGTTACAGCGAAATGGTCAAAAATATTGCCAAAAAGCTCCTCCGTTCTAACCTGGCGACCACCTGTTCCGGTTGCTGAAATTGGCAATTTACCACCCATGGCCCATGACATCATATCAATACTATGAACAGCCTGTTCAACAATATGATCTCCTGCCAGCCACGTGTAGTAAGTCCAGTTACGCAAAACATATTGTGCATCTGTCCAGCCCTGTACGCGTGGGAATGACCATAATGTACCTGTATCATACGTATTATAAATCGCGGAAATATCACCTACAGCTCCATCAAGGATTCTTCCAAAACTGGCTCTTTTTGGCTCATGGTATCTCCAGCAAAAACCTGACATCAGAGAAATATTTTTTTGCTTTGCCAATTTAGCAGCATCCAAAACCTTCCGCACACCAGGCGCGTCAACCGCAACCGGTTTTTCACAAAAAACGTGTTTCCCTGCATTGATGGCCGCCGTCAAATGTTCCGGGCGGAAATGTGGAGGTGTAGCAAGAAGTACAACGTCAACCCCCGATTCCAATACTTTTTTGTAAGCATCAAAACCAACGAATTTATGTCCGTCATCAACCTTAACTTTTGAACCGTGGACCTTCGTTAGGTTTTCAAGTGAAGATTGTAGTTTATCCGGGAAAATGTCACCCATTGCATGTAATACAACGTTTGGGTCAGCTTTCAAGGCTTGGTTAGCAGCTCCGGATCCGCGTCCTCCGCAACCAATCAAACCGATTTTCAGTGTATCAGCATTAGTTCCGGCAAAAACCTTGTTTGGATTAAGAATCGTGATAGCGGGTAATGCACTGCCAGCCAGGGCAACACCTGCCATTTTTAAGACATCTCGACGAGAAGCATTCATGTTTAAAAGGGATTAGGTTTTAAATAATTGTATTTACATAAATTCTAAGAGTTTTACAACTCATCCTTCTATGTTATGCAAAGGTTTAAAGATAAATAATTCTCTTAGTTTTTTGCCAATTAACTTCAAAAATCGTTCGGTAAAATCACCAAATTCAAAATTTAGCATAGGAGAAAATGGTGACCAAATAATTTAAATTTCGTAAATTATACATTTCTTTGGCTTTGTGGAATTTGAACCTTGAAAATGAAAACATCTATCTGGCTAATGGCTCAGGATAACATCCAGGATAATTTACTTATCGTTATATCACTTTTGTTTGTTGTTTCCATGCTCACAATGCTGAGCGAAAAACTGCAAATTTCTTATCCTATTTTCTTGGTTATTGCTGGATTGCTCATTAGTTTCATTCCAGGAATTCCTCATATTTCTCTTGAACCTGATTGGGTTTTTCTGCTATTTTTACCGCCGCTTTTATATTTTGCTGCATGGAATACTTCCTGGAAAGATTTCTGGCAATTTAAGCGTCCCATAGGGCTATTGGCTATTGGCCTTGTTGTATTTACGGCAACCGCAGTAGCATATTTGTCCAACGCCATGATCCCTGATTTTACATTGGCTATGGGGTTTGTTTTGGGAGGAATTATTTCTCCACCGGATGCTGTCGCGGCAACATCAGTTTTACAAGGCTTAAAAATCCCCAAACGTGTTGTAGCAATTCTGGAAGGTGAAAGCTTAGTAAATGATGCATCTTCGCTCATCGTTTTTCGTGTTGCTTTGACGACTTTACTAACCGGACAATTTGTTTTCTGGAAGGCAGGACTGGATTTTTTTCTGGTTGCAATCATGGGTATAATTATTGGGCTTGCCATTGCTCATTTAATTTATCTGGTACACCGGTTTTTTCCTACCAATTCAAGTATTGACACCGCATTGACGTTTATAGCGCCTTATCTGATGTACATTGGTGCCGAACATTTTCATTATTCCGGTGTTTTGGCAACCGTCAGCGGAGGTTTGTTTTTGAGTTACCGGTCCAATGAAATCCTTTCTTATAATTCCAGAATGCAGTCCCAGTATGTCTGGGAAACGGTTGTTTTTCTGCTTAATGGTATTGTCTTTATTATGATAGGATTACAGTTGCCGGATATTATTGAAGGATTAGGTGAAAATTCAATAATGGAATCTGTCACGTATGCAGTAGTAATTAGTATTGTTACAATCTTGATTCGTCTGCTCTGGGTTTTTCCAAGCTCTTATTTGCCGCGCTTACTAAGCAAAAGGGTTCGGGAAAACGAATTAAAGCCATCATGGCAAACGGTTTTTATTGTCGGGTGGAGTGGCATGCGCGGAGTGGTTTCGCTGGCTTCGGGCCTGGCGGTACCGCTTACGCTAACGAATAGTACAACTGCATTTCCGCAACGTGACCTGATTCTTTTTATCACCTTTGTCGTAATCCTTTTTACACTTGTTTTGCAAGGATTAAGTCTGCCTTATTTGATAAAATGGCTGAATATTACAGATGACGGAGGGAATGAGGAAAAACAGGAAATCGCGGTTCGCTTACGTCTGGCTACTGCCAGTCTTAGCCATATGCAATCTTCTTATGGCGAAGAAGTACAAGTAATTGATGCTTTCAGCCGGCTAAAAGAACGCTACGAAAGAATGATCGAAAATGCGAATAATCGTTTGGTAGAAAAGGAATCAAGGAGTTCGAATGCTGATTTTCTGCCCAAATATAGAAGTATGCTGGTTGAAATTGTTTCAATCAAGCGGGATGAATTGCAAAAATTAAGAAGGGAAAAAATATATTCAGACGAAATGCTGAAAGCCCGGGAAAGGGAACTGGATTTTGAAGAAGCCCGTCTAAGAGATTCACCCTGAGAATTAAATAACTCCTTAGAAAATGGTTCGAAGGAGTTGTTTAATTAATTCCATTATTCTAAAATCTTTTTACCAGCAGAGATTTTACTCATTCGGCCTAACAGCAAATTGCCAAAAGCGTACTGCTACCTCACTTTGTAAACGAGAATTTCTTCATCATTTCATCAACCAAAGGATCGCTATAAATTCCGTAGGCACTCACCAAAATGCCCTTTAAATTATATTTTGCGGAAGAAATTGCGTAGACAATGGATTCGTCAGAAGGATTCGTTTCGCCTTCAAAACGAAAGAATTTATCAATTTCGAATTCATGATGTAGAATCTGAAATTTCCCGTGACTGCTTTCGACGTAATTTTGTTTGAGATTAAATTCTTCTGTATAGCCTTTTTTCGCCAGTCCTTCGATGGCTTCAACGAGCGTATTATAAGATTCCATAATTGACAATTTGAGCGTTACACCATTTTCGCGTGGTTAAATTACAAATTATCTTTGACAAATTTCCTTAATTCCATTGTACTTCCACGGCGTATTCTTTCAAATCGATCGTCGTGAAGTGCTCTCCGTTTTGGCGTCTCAATGAAATTTTCCCGTTCTGCACCTTTGCCGTTTGCTGGGAGATCACATCCTTATTATTTTTCTTTCTGTATATAGCAACCAGATTTTCGTCTGTCGTTACATCCACTTCACAATTTCTGCCCGTTGCATTAATCAGTTTGGAATGATTGGGTAAATAAGGTGCTCTTGCCAAAGCGAGTGCACGTGATGCAAGCGGTACACCATAACCCACATAATTATTCCCGTAAGGATATAAATGAGCTGATTTTTCAATTAATTCAATTACTTCTTTATTAGAAAGTTTTGGATTAACCTGCATCATACAAGCTGCAAATCCGGTAATGACGGGAGCAGAAAGTGATGTGCCGTATAGTGAAAAGCAGGAAACATTCGGTTTGACATAATTCAAAAATTCCGGGCCGACGCTGCTGTAACCGATCCGGTTCCAAAGTTTTGCATTCGTCGCGCCAATAGATAAAACACCTCTGGCATCTGCCGGGGCTGAAATAATTCCCCAGCTTTTATCCTCTCCTTCATTTCCTGCAGAAACGACGATCATAATTCCTTTTCTATCCGCAGCAATTTGGGCGGCACGGGTAATAGCGCTGGTTTTTCCATCCATTTGGGAAGGCTTGTAATTTTCGGACGGATCTGAAAACCCTTTGGCATAACCCAAAGACGTATTGATCAAACGAACTCCAAGGCTATCCATCCATTCCATGGCAGCGATCCAGTTGTCTTCCTCGCCACGCCATTCGCGTAAAGAATAATCAGTGCGGGCTAAATAAAACTTGGAATTCAAAGCCAAACCATATTGCATTTGATCCTGATTGTCAATTCCTGAAATCGCAGTCAAAACTTCTGTTCCGTGCATATCTGAAAAAGATTCTGCGGTGCTGAAAAGCAATTCGCCGGATCGTCCCGGTTTCACATAATCATGAATACCTAAAATCCTTTTATTTGAAAAAATATGTTTCAGAGAAAGAGAAGAATCCGCTCCGTAAAAACCTGCGTCAATGACACCGATTGTAACATCTTTTCCATTAATTCCCGCTTTTTGAAAAGCATTTGCCTGAACCTGTGACATCACCTGCGCCATCTGCGCACGTTCTACCGGTTTTGTCTGGGCGATGTAAAAACCGGATGTCATCGGTACCACTTCCTTCACAAAACTTAACTCCCGCACTTCCTGCGCCTGAGCGGATGTAAGTACCGCAGAAACCGCATTAAGCCATTTGGAGCGGTTGGTGATTTTTACCGAAATATCTTTCAGCCGGTTTTGATAATCTGCACGAACGGGCAAATCGGTATCGTCAGTAGCCAGTCCAAATTTTTGACGGGTCTCTAATGTTAATTGGGAAACAGCGGGGGCATTGTCTAAATTCTTATCTTTAAGATATATCCAGTATTTTGGCTGTGCAGACAGTAATGCAGGGACACACAAAAGTGCCAGGAGGAAAATTCGCTTCATTGAATGTTTAAAGTTGTTAGGTTGCCTGCGTACTAATGTTATTCCAAGATAACAGGTTATTTTGAATTTCTTCGCGAATGACCCAACTCATGGATTACTTTGACTTTTCTTCTATATTATATAAGAAGTAAAACGTAATTTTACGAATTAAATTACCAGTTACAAAAATTAAAAACTTATGCGTTATTCGGCCATAGATAAAAACCTGTTTATAGAAAATCGTCGCAGGCTTTCGAGTTTATTGAAAGCAAAATCATTGGCAATTCTAAATTCAAATGATATTATGCCGACGAATGCGGATGGTTCTATGGGTTTTCGTCAGAATACAGATCTGTTTTATTTGACTGGCGTGGATCAGGAAGAAACGATTTTACTTGTTTTTCCAGGACATCCGGACGAGAAATTCAGGGAAGTTTTATTTGTACGTGAAACCAATGAACTGATTGCTGTTTGGGAAGGTGAAAAATTGTCGAAGGAACAAGCGCGTGAAGTTTCAGGAATCCAAACCATTTACTGGACGCATCAATATGAAACGGTTTTCAGAAATATCGTTTACGAAGCTGAAAATGTTTATCTCAATTCAAACGAACATACCCGAAACGATTCGCCCGTTATAACCCGCGATGTACGTTTTATTAATGAATTTAAAGAAAAATATCCTTTACATCAGCTGGTAAGGCTTGCGCCGGTCATGCACCAGCTTCGGGCTATAAAACAGCCGCAGGAAATTGCCTTAATGCAAAAAGCCTGTGATATCACGAAACTTGGATTTGAGCGATTGTTGAAATTTGTAAAACCAGGCGTTGAGGAATTTGAAATCGAAGCTGAATTGCTGCACGAATTTATAAGAAACCGTTCCAAAGGATTTGCTTACCAGCCAATCATTGCGTCGGGTGCAAATGCATGTGTTTTACATTATGTTCAAAATGACAAAACATGTAAAGACGGCGATGTAATACTTTTGGATGTTGCGGCGGAATATGCTAATTATGGTTCTGATTTGTCAAGAAGCATTCCTGTAAATGGCCGTTTTACAAAACGTCAGCGTGATGTTTACGATGCAGTTTTGCGTGTTTTTAAGGCATCGAAAAGTATGCTGGTTACGGGTGGACTTTGGGACGAATATCATGTGGAAGTGGGCAAGATCATGGAAAGTGAATTGTTGGGTTTGGGATTGATAACCAAACAGGATATTGAAAAACAGGATCCGGAGTGGCCGGCCTACAAGAAATATTTTCCGCACGGAAATTCACATTTCCTTGGACTTGATATTCATGACGTAGGAAATAAATACCGTCGTTTTGAACCGGGAATGGTGTTTACTTGTGAGCCTGGAATTTATATCAAGGAAGAAGGATTGGGAATCCGACTGGAAAATAATATTCTGATTACGGCAGATGGCAATATTGACCTAATGGGACATATTCCAATCGAAGCTGAGGAAATTGAAGAAATCATGAATTCCTGAAAATTATAAGTTTGAAGAAACAAGCCGGGAGATTTTTCATTTTTCCGTCTTTTCATTCAAATAGCAAGCCCAATACCATGGAGTTTTATACCGAAGACCTTTACAAACTGCTTTTTTCGTTTTCTCTGGGTGCAATCATCGGTGCCGAGAGGGAATATCGCAGCAAGTCGGCGGGATTACGGACGCTGATTTTGATTGCCGTAGGTTCCACACTTTTTACTTTGGTGTCAATTAGGATTAGCGGCGATGCTGGTAGGGTTGCAGCCAACATTGTTACAGGAATCGGTTTTATCGGTGCAGGGATTATTTTCCGTGAAAATAACCGTGTTGTTGGTATCACAACGGCGGCCATTGTTTGGGTTACGGCCGCATTGGGCATGGCAATCGGTGCAGGATTTTATTTAATTGCAATTTACGCTTTTCTTGTTGCCGGTTTGAGTCTGATTATTTTATCCCCGATTCAAAAATGGATCAGAAACAAAAACCAGATCCGCAATTATCGTTTAATGAGCGTTTATCAGAAAAAAACACTCAAAGATTATGAGAAACTTTTTAGCCTTTATGGGTTGGCGATCCTGGGGGCGGAGCAAAATCGATCAGGAAGTCATATTACCGGAAACTGGTTGTTACAAGGTTCGTATGAGATGCATGAAAAACTGACGGAATATTTGTTAAATGATAATGATATCGTAGAATTTGACTTCTAGTAGCTATCAGCTACTTTTTAGAATTAATTTTTGCTTAGATTTTACAAGTTGAAGCAAAAAATGAGACAGATGCACAAATAAAAACGTTATCATTAAACCTGTATAAAAAAAATGGTGTTTGAAAAAAACACTTACCTATAACCCATTTCTTAAACAGTTTGAGGCGTGTTTTGTCTGAAACTGAATTTTAAATTAAATTATGTCAAACCTGATAAATAAAGCACTCTGGGAAATCATCAGCCAGAATACTTCTGATGCCGAGTCAGAATGGCTGACTGAGAAAGGAAATGCCTCACCCATTGAGTTAATGACCGCTTTCGTTTCTTCTCCACGGGTTTTGCCAAAAAAAATTGTCAACGTAGCTTTAGAGCAGGAAAATGCTCTGAAAGATATTGTTGCCGGTTTTTTGGTAAATGGATGGAGCTTGGTTCGCTTGTCACGCGTGTGGTTATTGACACAGCTGGACGAAACGGAAAAGGACACTTTTGTCAAAAATATTGAAACGCTTTTTGATACAGCCGAAATGAATGAATTGGTAGCGCTTTATTCCGCTCTTCCGGTTTTGGCATATCCCGAACAGTGGCTTTTCAGAGCCACAGATGCGGTTCGCTCAAACATGGGATTTGTATTTGATGCGATTGCCTTACATAATCCATTTCCTGCAAAATATTTTAGTGAACTTGCCTGGAACCAGCTTGTGCTGAAAACGATTTTCAATGATAAACCGGTCCACTTTATAACGGGTTTGGAAGAAAGAGAAAACGCAAATCTGGCGCTTATCCTTTCAGATTTTGCTCATGAGCGCTGGGCAGCCGGTCGCTCAGTAGCGCCTAATGTGTGGCGTTTAGTGAGTAAATTCATGAATGAGGCACTTTTATCTGATATGAGACATTTATTTGAATCACGTCAGACACAGAATCAAGAGGCTGCGGCGCTTGCATGTTATGAATCTGATTATGCGCCTGCAAAAGCTTTATTATCCGAATATTCTGAATGCGAAAAATCAATAACAGAAGGGGCTTTAACCTGGTCCAATCTTGAATATACAGACTTAAATACCTATGTGCCAACATTGCAAAGATAGTAGCGCGCCCAATCCATCGCATTTCGAGGAAGGCGACGGGCTGGCAAATACTCCTGCTCACATTGATATGGCATGGAGTGAATATAATGAACTGATCAAAGGAATGCGGTTTTTTGACCCGCACATCCACATGGTTTCCCGTACAACGGACGATTATCAGGCGATGCGCCAGGCAGGAATTGTTGCATTAATCGAGCCTTCTTTTTGGGTCGGCCAGCCGCGTACAGGACTTTCGAGTTTTAAAGATTATTACAGCAGTCTGGTAGGCTGGGAGCGTTTCCGTTCTTCACAATTTGGTATAAAACATTATTGCACCATGGGGCTGAATTCCCGTGAAGCAAATAATGAGCCGCTTGCAGAGCAGGTTATGGAAATCCTGCCTTTATATATTTATAAAGAGGGAGTTGTTGGAATCGGCGAAATCGGTTTTGATGACCAGACTCCGGCCGAAGAAAAATATTTCCGTTTGCAGCTGGAACTGGCAAAAGAAGCAAAACTTCCGGTGCAAATCCATACGCCGCACCGTGACAAAAAGCGTGGAACGGAACGTAGTATGGCGATTTCTCTGGAACACGGACTGGATCCATCCTGGGTAATTATTGATCATAATAATGAGGAAACTGTAAAAAGTGTTTTAGACCAGGGATTTTACGCTGCTTTTACGATTTATCCATTTACCAAAATGGGCAATGAAAGAATGGTTAAAGTTGTGGAACAATATGGTCCTGAACGCATTATGGTTAACTCGGCTGCCGACTGGGGAATTTCTGATCCGTTGGCTATTCCTAAAACGGCGGCATTAATGAAAATGAGGGGTATTTCGGATGAAACAATTCGTATGGTAACCTATCAAAATGCGATCGATGCATTTGGAAAAAGCGGCCAAATTGATGTTTCAGATTTTGAAGGTGGTGTTTCTGTTGAAAAAACAGAGAAATTTCACGGTAATTCAATTTTACGCGGAGGCCAGCAACCTGACGTTTCCAAAGATTCCCTAGTAATTCAATAATCGTGGCTGAACTAAAACCCTATTTACAATTAACAAGGCCAGCGAATCTGGTAACGGCCATAGCGGATATTTTAGCCGGAATGGCGATTGCACAATTTACATTTTCAAGTTTTAACCCGGCTTTGCTGGTAGTTTCTACACTTGGACTTTACGGCGGCGGCGTTGTGATGAATGATGTTTTTGATGCGAAACTGGATGCGATTGAAAGACCGGAGCGTCCGATTCCAAGCGGAAAAGTGCCTTTGCGATCAGCGATTGCTCTGGGGCTGACATTGCTTTTTATAGGTATTATTGCCGCAGCTTTATTCAGTTTTCAAAGTGGAATGATCGCCGTTGTAGTGGCGGCGTTGACAGTTTTATATAATCGTTTTGCCAAACATCATGTTTTCTTTGGTCCGCTTACGATGGGCATGTGCCGTGGAGGGAATTTGCTTTTAGGTATGAGTGTTTTACCGGAATCCTTTCAACAATGGAGTTTTGTAGCACTTTTGCCAATTGCCTATATTGCAGCTATTACGTTAATTAGTCAGGATGAGGTACATGGCGGAAAAAGAAGAACACTTTACATAGCCGTTTTTCTTTATTTAGTCGTTTTAACGGCACAATTATTGATAGCTGACAGACAGGGAAATGTGCTTTTCGCACTTCCGTTTGTTCTATTACACGCCTGGCTCATTGGCCGTCCACTATATAATGCGATTCAAAATCCAATTGGTCCGTTGATCGGTAAAGCGGTGAAGGCAGGTGTTTTGTCATTAATTGTAATGAATGCTTCCTGGTGTATGGCTTTTGGTTTGTGGCCGGTTGCTTTGGCAGTTTTAGCATTATTACCTTTATCAATACTTTTAGCACGCGTTTTCGCGGTAACATAAAATAGAATGCGGGAAAAAGACGGGAAATGAGTCTTCCAGATATTCAGTCATCCATTATTGTTTTTTCAAGATGCAAACCATAAAACAGAGTTTCAAAATAGAGTATAACTATTCTATTTTTTTTACACACAACCTATTTAATAATACCAATAATCTGTTAAGTAATTTTTTTAGCGCTTACACAGAACAAGGATTTCAGCGTAAAGTATTAGTTGTGGTGGACGGAGGGTTTCTTTCTTTCTACCCGGCATTGGTGGAGGAGATTAAAAACTATTTTGCAACGCAGGTAAAACATATCCATCTGGCAAAAGATGTTATTGTCGTGCCGGGTGGTGAAGCGTCGAAAAATGATCCGGATTTGTTTGAAAAACTGGCGCAAGCTGTTGATATATATGGAATTGACCGTCACTCTTTTGTGATTGGTATAGGTGGCGGCGCTGTGCTTGACCTTGTGGGTTATGCCGCGGCGGTTTCGCATAGAGGTATTAAACTGATCCGGATTCCGACAACGGTTTTGTCTCAAAATGATTCTGGTGTTGGAGTCAAAAATGGTATCAATTTTCACGGAAAGAAAAACTTCCTGGGCACTTTTGCACCGCCGGTTGCTGTATTTAATGATCTTACTTTTCTGAATACGCTGGACGATCGTGACTGGCGTTCAGGAATCTCGGAAGCTATAAAAGTTGCCTTAATCAAAGATGCATCTTTCTTTGACTGGATTGAAGAAAACGTAACAGCTTTGGCATCACGTGATGAGGCGGTCATGTCCTACCTGATTCACCGTTGCGCAGAAATGCACACCGAGCATATCGGAAGCGGCGATCCGTTCGAATTTGGATCTTCCCGTCCCCTGGACTTTGGCCACTGGGCTGCGCATAAATTAGAATATCTGACTGATTTTGAAGTTCGTCACGGTGAAGCAGTTGCCATTGGCATCGCCTTGGATTGTGTTTATGCCAATAAAATCGGAATGCTTCCCGATGCAGATCTGGACAGAATTTATAATGTTTTAGTGAAACTTGGTTTTGATCTTTATCATATCAAACTCGCCGAAAACGATAAAATAAACCTTAGAAATGGCTTACATGAATTCCGTGAGCACCTTGGAGGTCGGTTAACCATTATGCTTTTGGAGAAAATTGGAAAAGGAGTGGAAGTTCATGAAATGGATGCTGATCTTATCGCAGAATCGGTTGATATTCTGGAAAAATACATTTCTGAAAAGAAGGTTTTAACAGAAGGTTAACAACTTTTAAATAAGTCAGATATCCAATTTGAATTTCCTAAACCTAAAAGTATGATTACCAAATTCGGTCATTTAACCTATTGCAGCAATATTCATCCAGGCGAAAAATGGGATGATCATTTCAAGACTTTAAAAGAAAATATTCCATATATCAGGCAGCAGCTGGCGCCCGGCGAGCCCTTTGCACTTGGTTTACGGCTTGCTAATGACGCGTCGATTGAGCTGATCAAACCGGAGCGTATGGCAGAATTCAAAAGCTGGCTTGCCGAAAATAATGTTTATATCACCGTCATCAATGGTTTCCCCTACGGAGGATTTCACGCAACGCGTGTAAAAGATGACGTGCATACGCCGGACTGGACAACATCAGACCGTGTTGAATATACCAAACGTCTTTTTACAATTTTAGCGCAAATTCTTCCTGAGGATACTGAAGGTGGTGTTTCAACTCCTCCATTGTCCTACCGTTTGTGGTGGAAAACAGAAGAAGCGAAGCGAAACACAATTGATATCGCTACCAAAAATATCCTGACAATTGTTGATCATTTGATCTCGATTGAAAAAGAATCCGGCAAGGTAATGCACTTGCATATCGAGCCTGAACCAGACGGGATTTTAGATAATACCGATGACTTTGTAAACTGGTACCGTGATGATCTTCTACCAACCGGAATTGCTTATCTGAAAGATACATATGGTTTTTCGGAAGAAAAAAGTAAAGAAACAATTTTGCATTACATCCGTCTCTGCTACGATATTTGTCACGCTGCCGTTGCTTTTGAAGAACCGGAAGATATACTGAACCGACTAGATGAAATTGGTATAAAAGTGGGAAGGATTCAAGTGAGTTCCGCGCTGAAAGTTGATTTTTCAACAGATCCTCAAACAAAATACGAAGCGATCAAAGCGTTTGACGAGCCGGTTTATCTACATCAGGTGGTAGCGCAAACTAATGATGGAATGAAATATTATCCTGACCTGCCCGAAGCGCTGGAAGATTATAAAGAAGGTGAACAAAAGGAATGGCGCGTTCATTTCCATGTTCCATTATTTATAGAGTCTTATGGTGCGCTTGATTCCACGCAAAATGCAATTGTCAAAACCTTAGAAATCCATAAAAAAACACCATTTGCTCCATGTTTGGAAGTGGAAACCTATACCTGGGGAGTTTTGCCGGAAGATATCCAGAAGCCGATTGGAGATTCGATTGTGCGGGAGATGGAGTGGGTGAAAAAATTGTTAAGGGTTAATTGTAATGGTTAATTGTTACGGGTTAATTGTTAATGGTGGAGTAGGAGAAATCTTTAACATTGAATGAGTTGCTGTTGTTTGACTGCTCTTTTAATTTTGTTTCTGGGGGGAGTTTCGTCGGTCATTTTTAGCTTCATTTGGAGCCTCCTGTTTATAGAAAAGGTGTTTTGGTAAGTATTTTGGCTCCTTTTGGAGCCTCCTGTTTCTGGAAATAATTTACCAGCCGGATGATTTCCGGCTCCATTTGGAGCTTCCTGTTTATAGAAAAGGTGTTTTGGTAAGTATTTTGGCTCCTTTGGGAGCCTCCTGTCTCTGGAAATAATTTAATAGCTGGATGATTTCGGCTCCTTTTGGAGCCTCGTGTTTATAGAAATAATTTGCCAGCAGGACGATATCTGGTTCTTATAGAGTTGCTTATTTCTGGAAATAATTTAATAGCTGGATGATTTCGGCTCCTTTTGGAGCCTCGTGTTTATAGAAATAATTTGCCAGCAGGACGATATCTGGTTCTTATAGAGTTGCTTATTTCTGGAAATAATTTAATAGCTGGATGATTTCGGCTCCTTTTGGAGCCTCGTGTTTATAGAAATAATTTGCCAGCAGGACGATTTCTGGTTCTTATAGAGTTGCTTATTTCTGAAAATAATTTACTAGCCGGATGATTTCCGGCTCCATTTGAAGCTGCTTGTTTCTGGAAATAATTTACTAGCCGGATGGTTTCTGGTTCTTTTGGAGCTGCTTGTTTCTTGAAATAATTTACTAGCCGGACGATTTCTGGTTCTTTTTGGAGCTGCTTGTTTCTGGAAATAATTTACTAGCCGGACGATTTCTGGTTCTTTTGGAGCTGCTTGTTTCTGGAAATAATTTACTAGCCGGATGGTTTCTGGTTCTTTTGGAGCTGCTTGTTTCTTGAAATAATTTACTAGCCGGACGATTTCTGGTTCTTTTTGGAGCTGTTTGTTTCTGGAAATAATTTACTAGCCGGATGGTTTCTGGTTCTTTTGGAGCTGCTTGTTTCTTGAAATAATTTACTAGCCGGACGATTTCTGGTTCTTTTGGAGCCGCTTGTTTCTGAAAATAATTTACTAGCCGGATGATTTCCGGCTCCATTTGGAGCCTCCTGTTTATAGAAATAATTTGCTAGCCGGATCTTCCTGGCTCCTTCGGAGCCTCCTGTTTTTGGGCTTGGCATTACTAACATATTGGTTACTGAATTAACTTCGAAGTTAAGATCAAAATGAAAAAAACTGTTGTCATCGATATCGTAGCGCTTAGTGCTAATTTGATTGGAGAGCATACTCCGTTTTTGAAAAGGTATGTTGAAAAACGTCATCTTACTTCTATAAAACCGGTTTTGCCTGCCGTTACCACGACTTCGCAATCGACCTATATTACCGGAAAATGGCCGGTTGACCATGGTATTGTGGGGAATGGCTGGTATGATAAAGATGACTCCGAAATAAAATTCTGGAAACAATCCAACAAACTTGTTCAGGCTGATAAAATCTGGGACGCAGCGAAAAAGGCAGATCCGACATTTACCTGTTCGAAAATGTTCTGGTGGTACAATATGTATTCCACGGCAGATTTTTCAGTAACCCCACGTCCGCAATATCATGCAGATGGTGTTAAGGCACAGGATTGTTATGCCTATCCGCCGGAATTACGGGACGAGTTACAAGAGAAATTTGGTCAATTTCCACTTTTTAGTTTTTGGGGGCCAAATGCCAATATAAAATCGACAAAATGGATTGCCGATGCGTCCATGTATGTGGATGATAAACATAATCCGACGTTAACACTTATTTACCTTCCGCATCTGGATTATTGCCTGCAAAAATTCGGGCCGGATTTTTCGAAAATCAGTAAAGAACTAGGCGAAATCGATAAAATCGTTGAAGATCTGGTAACGTTTTACGAAGCGAAAAATGCCAGCATTATTCTCTTGTCCGAATACGGCATTAACCCTGTGAGCAATCACATTGATATCAACCGGATTTTAAGAAAAGAAGGATTAATATCGGTAAGAACCGAACGTTGGTATGAATTGCTGGACGCGGGTGCTTCCAAAGCATTTGCAGCTTCGGATCACCAGATTTCACATGTTTATCTTAATGATCCGAGTGTAAAAGAACAGGTTATAAAGGTTTTGAAAGCTACGCCGGGGATTGATCTGGTTTTAGACAAAGAGCAGCAAAAAGAATATCATTTAAACCATGATCGTTCGGGAGATATTGTTGCGGTTGCGAAACCGGATAGCTGGTTTACCTACTACTATTGGCTGGATGATGCCAAAGCACCAGATTTTGCCCATCTCGTTGAAATTTTCAAGAAGCCGGGTTATGATCCTGTCGAGATGTTCATGGATCCAAAAAATCCATTTATCAAACTTCGCGCAGGGTATAAGCTGGGAAGAAAATTACTAGGGTTCAGATATCTGATGGACGTTATTCCATTGGACGCAACACTCGTAAAAGGCTCACACGGAAGTGTGAATGTACCGCGTGAATATTTCCCGATTTTGGTAACGGACGAGCCGCTGGAAAAGGAAATTGAAGCGGTGGATGTTTATGATGTGATTTGGGAGCATTTGGTTTAAAGCGTTTGTAACTCTTGCATACAGGCTTGCGTTGCAAACGCTAAGCTAAGGAACACTAATTACAAATTGGTGTTAGCATTTATTAATACGATTTCACTGCAACTCAGCCTGCAAATTTGTCTAAATCAATATCATGGAGATATGTTGATCTTTTCAAAACAAAGACTTACATGGAGTTTGGCAAGAAGTTGTAATGCACAAGATCTTTAAAAAAGAAGATTAATAGTAACAACAAGTGCTTTATAACATATCTTTATAGTCCCTTTTAATTATATCTTTTTTCAACAACTTCAATTATAACAACAGCGGAATTAACAACTACTTATTTAACAACTATATAATTTGTTTGTAAATAAATTATTTGTTTATATATTTGTTATGTAAAAAGACCCCATACATAATTACTGTATGAGGCCGATGGTTTAGTAACCGAGTATCATGTGGCATAACCAGCTGCCTATTAGCAACTCGATTATCCACCTAATGCTCTTTGGTAAATATGCCCAACATTGTTGGACATATTTAATGAACTTTCTAATCATGCCTTTAACATGTTTAGTAGGTTAAAAGAATATGAATCAAGATAGGCTCCTTTTGCGCTGATACGCGATTGGAGCTTTTTCTTTGCACCAAAGTTATGAAATAGTTACAACTTTCCAACGGTAATTTTATTAACGTATATTGGATTCGTTGGTTTTACTTGAATCATCTAGGAGTACATCATCGCAAAAATATCATTAGCTCAATACCAAATGTATTCATGAATCTTGGGACATATGTCTACAATTATTAAAAGGCCGACTCTGAGCTATCGACCAAAAGAGAGCAAGAATTGGCATTAAAAAAGCTTACTGATTTATTTAACGGACTTATCTGATTAATTCAAAATACTACCTTTGTCACCATGAAAGGAATTATAATATCAGTCATAGTACTAGGGGCCATTGCAATCTTACTCTTTACTCAAAAACCTGAAAAAATAAAAACTCGACCGGTAGTTGTAGAAAAGGAAAGTCGGCAGGAGGTACAGGCAGTAAGAAACACGGATTACCAAATCATGACATCCGACACTAATGAGTTTAAAAATGCAGTTTATTTAGATGTTTTGATTCAAGAAAAACTGACTGTCGATGAAATGATTGCAATTGCTCACAAGGAGCGCATTTCCCATGGAGGAACTGCGCATGTCCAAGTTGGATTCCGTTACTTCTCTAATAATAATCCTTATTACGGTGTCGCAAACTATAATATAGATTGCTCAGCGTGCACTGAAAAAGATGAGGATGGAGAGCCAATTTCCGCACAAGTAATGTATAAAGAACCAACTTTGCCAGAAACAATTAATAATTTACCGGATGGTGTGAGGGCTTCTAATGTTATTGCGAGATTTTATGATCATGGCTGGGGGCAGAATGCACTTATAGCTTATACAAATGATTTAAAAACCTCTGCATCCTACTTTAATCTTTACAATGATGCAAAGTCTGGTGAAACTAAACTGACACCACAGGATAACATGGTTTTTAAAGTAATTGAGACTGGCGCCAAGTATCAGATTTTAAATGATAGAGTGGAATATATTCAAACGAATGGCAATATATCTTACACCTATCAGATTTTGAAATAATAATGAAACCCATGTTCAACATGATTTGCAATCGTGGTGAACATGGGCAAGGGTTTGTAAAGCGACTAGAAAAGTAGCATTGCAAACGCTAAACTAAACAAACAACGACTGCAAATTGATTTTAGCTTGGTTTCTAATACTTCTGGACATATTTTTTCTAATTCCAAAAATCAATAAAAGAACTGCTCTAAAATAATTTTTCCATCTTTAACCTGATAAACACACACTTCTTCCATACTCATTCTTCCACGTCCTTTAAACGTCGTATCGAGGGTCCAGGTAAGGGCAAAACTGTTAGCGGCAACAATAGGATCCGATATTTTAGCACCGTGAAATTCTTCGACAGCGGCTTGAAATGTTGCTGATTTTGCTTTAATCGCCTGGAGACCTTCCACTACCCGCGGCCCCATCATGTCGTTTGCTTCAATACTTTGTGCATTATCCGCATAAAGCGTTTCAAGTACTACATCAATTTTGTTCTGGCGACAAAGTTCCACCAGTTTGTTAGCTACTTCTGAGGTTGTCATTTTATTTAAATTTGGTTAATTAATGTAATTTATTTTATAATAAAGTTTTTTGCTAGCATCATGGCATATCTTATTTCTTTTGACGTCCAAGTTCAAAACTTACAATCAGATTGCCGCTTTTTACATTACCATGTGAATAAACAACTTCACATTCATCGGCGTAAATTTCTCCGTAAAAGACCGTGTCAACTTTCCCCTTGGGAAGTTTGCAGGAATAAAATGGGTTATCGGGGTGACCGACATATTGGAAATGTACTTTTGCTGAATCGTCTATATTACCTTTCGAAGTAATTGTAAAAGGAACACCGAAACTTATTGTATTCGATTTTATCTTATCTACAAAAGGAGAATATCTATACCAACTAAAAACAGTATCTCTGGAAACATCCTTTACATTGAATTGATCTCCAAACTTTCCAACTATAAATGGCAAAGGAAAAAACATCGTTTCAAAATAAATGAAAGCCAGGAGCAATAGTGATAATATAATAACGCCAAGCGTTATCAATACTTTCTTAAACATATTCAATGGCCTTTTGATCATGGATTTTCTCATCCTCCCAAACATTTACTCCCTCATGACGTTCAATAAGAAAAAAGTAACGTCATGAAAATCACTCACATCTCATTTGTACTTGCCATACTATTTACTGTTGGTTGCTCGTCTTCGGATAAAGAAGTTACCGAGGTAGATAACGGACCTGATAATACGATCACGGCAACGGACGCTTTTCCGGCTTTGACATTCACTTCCCCAGTCGAAATAAAACCGGCGGTAGATTCCTCGAACCGCATGTTTGTTGTGGAGCAGTCAGGAATTATCAAGGTTTTTGATAATAGCAGTACCGTTTCTTCTGCTTCAACTTTTTTAGATATCAAAAGCAAGGTTAATTCTGGTGGAGAACTTGGACTTTTAGGTTTGGCTTTTCACCCAAATTTTAAAACGAACGGATATTTTTATGTCAACTATACCAGGAGTAATCCGCTCCAAACTGTCATTGCGCGCTACAAAGCGAATCCCGCCACTGGAAATGTTGCTGATGCTTCTAGTGAAACCATTCTTTTGACATACAATCAACCCTACACAAATCATAAAGGCGGTTCGCTGCAATTCGGAAAAGACGGGTACTTATACATCGCTGCCGGAGATGGTGGAAGTGCCGGAGATCCGGCAAATAATGCGCAGAATAAGAAAAGTTTTCTCGGTAAAATATTACGTATTGATGTCAATGCAACAACAAAAGGAAACTATGGAATCCCGGCTGATAATCCATTTGTAGGTAATACTGACGGTTCTTATGAAGAGATTTATGCGTTTGGATTGAGAAATCCCTGGAAAATAAGTTTTGATACAGGTTCTGACCGGTTTTTTGCAGCAGATGTGGGACAAAGCGTGAAAGAAGAAATCAACCTGATCGCAAAGGGTGGAAACTTTGGATGGAAAATCAAGGAAGGGAAAAATTGTTACAGCCCGTCTTCCAATTGTGATGCAACCGGCCTGATTGAGCCCGTATTGGATTATGGAAGAGCCGACGGCGATGTTTCTATTACAGGAGGTTATGTGTACAGAGGATCGGCAATTGCTGGTTTGGCAGGCAAATATATTTACGGAGATTATGCAAGTGGCCGCATATGGTCTTTGGAACTGGACGGAAATACGGTTAAGGCGAATACGCTTTTGATGAAAATCAGCGGTACGATTTCCACTTTCGGACAGGATTCAAAAGGTGAAGTTTATTTCGCGAATTTCGCAAGTGGAAAGATTATGAAGCTTGGCGTAAATTAAGATTGTTTTCGAATTGGAAGAAAGCCTTACTTTTGGCTGTCGTTTGATTTCTGATGATTCGGCCAAAGTTAGGTTCTGTTACATTCTTTTTTGTTTTATGAAAAGGAATCAATCGTGTTCGATGGAAATATGAGTTTTTTGAATAATACCAAAATAGCAGTAATAGGAGGAGGGAGCTGGGCTACGGCGCTGATCAAAATCTTGTGTGAACAACCCAATATTCAAATTCGCTGGTGGTTACGTAATGCTAAGGATATTGAGCATATTCGCAAATTTCATCACAATCCCAGTTATCTGAGTGATGTTTATTTATCCCCCAAAAAAGTAAAAGTATACGAGAAAACCCGTGATGCTGTAAAAGGTGCGGATTTTGTAATTCTGGCGGTTCCGGCTGCTTTTGTTCAGGAATCATTGCAGGATCTTAACGAATCACATCTGAAAGGAAAACTGGTGGTTTCAGCAATTAAAGGAATGATTCCGGAGGAAAATATTCTGGTGACGGATTGGGTTTCTGAAAAATATCATGTTCCGCTGAATGATATGGCCGTCATTGCCGGTCCCTGCCATGCAGAGGAAGTTGCGCTTGAAAAACAATCTTACCTTACAATAGCTTCCACCGACGCTGTTTGTGCCGAAGATTTTTCCAAATTGATGACCTGCCGGTATGTTACTGCCCATCCGCTTGCCGATTTGTACGGTGTAGAATATGCTGCGGTGATGAAAAATATTATTGCGCTTGCCTGCGGTATCACGCACGGATTAGGAAATGGAGATAATTTCCAGGCCGTGATGGTTTCCAATGCCATGCAGGAAATTCGCCATTTTGTTACGGCATTAGATCCTCGTGAACGGGAATTGAGTACTTCTGCTTATCTGGGTGATTTGTTGGTCACGGCGTATTCTCAATTCAGTCGTAACCGTTTATTTGGCAATATGGTCGGTCGCGGGTATAGTGTAAAGGCCGCTCAGCTTGAAATGAAAATGATCGCCGAAGGTTATTATGCAACCAAAAGTATATACGAATTGAATAAAACTTTGCACGTGGATCTGCCGATCACGACGGCGGTTTACAAGATACTTTATGAGGAAGAATCTCCTTCCCTCGTGATTGAAGAATTGAAAAAGAACTTAAAATAGTAGTCCATTTGGTACCAAACCGGGTACTTGAAACGAGACTACTTACCTGATTTTTGATATTATTCCTGCATTATGACTTTCTATCATCGCTTTTTTGCCGCCTCGTTTTTTGTAATTGCTCTGTTTGTTGCTTGTACTTCACAGCAGGAAACTTCTTCTGAAAAGGCTGTTCCGGTTAAAGATTTTGTTTTTGGGGATAATCGTCCTTTTCCTCAATGTCATGCTTCAACGCTAGTTCGGCTGAAAGACGGACAATTTCTGGTAGCCTGGTTTGGCGGTACGGAAGAAAAAAATCCGGATGTAGGAATCTGGCTTTCGAAAGGTCGTCCGGGACATTGGAGTGCGCCTGTTGAAGTAGCAAAAATAAGAGAAGATGCGCATTGGAATCCGGTTTTGCAAAATGCACCGGATGGTACTGTTTATCTGTATTTTAAAGTTGGAAAAACAATTCCGTACTGGGAAACCTGGGTGAAAAAATCGACTGATGGTGGAAAAACCTGGTCCGAAGCTTATGAACTTGTTCCGGGCGATAAAGGCGGAAGAGGTCCTGTAAAAGATAAGCTGATCGAGCTTTCGAACGGAACCTGGCTGGCAGGAGCTTCCAATGAGTTTAAGCGTTGGGAAGTTTTTGTTGACCGCAGTGAAGACAAAGGGAAAACCTGGATCGCGTCGCCGCATTTGAAACTGGACACAACCGAAATTAAAGGAAAAGGTGCAATTCAGCCGACCTTATGGGAAACCAAACCAGGGAAAGTGCATATGTTAGTGCGTACAACAGGAGGAATCATTGGTCGCAGTGATTCCGAAGATTATGGAAAAACCTGGTCGACCATCGTGAGTTCCAAACTTCCGAATCCTAATAGTGGTATTGACGTCACAAAGGTAAAAGACGGAACGCTTGTTTTGGCTTACAATCCTGATGCAAAAGACTGGGGTTCACGTTCACCATTATCGCTTGGTTTATCTTTTGATAATGGTAAAACCTGGCCGGAAAAAATTGATATTGAAACAGGCAAAAAAACAGATGAATTCTCGTATCCTGCTATTATAAGCTGGGGTGATTCGGTAGCCGTTTCTTATACCTGGAACAGACAAAAAATCGCTTTTTGGCTTGGAACTAAAAGCGATATCAAAAAGCTGGTCGCGGCCAGGAGATAAAATAAATTCAATTATTTTTGGTATAATTTGGTTACATATTGTTTATATTCGAATGTCGGCAAGTCAATCCCTCATTTGATATAAACAATAGCCATGAAAATAATTACTACGTTAATGTGCTGTGCAACTGTGATGTTGTGCAGCTGTTCTCCTTATTATTATTCGCCCAATAAGGGCAATATTCCGAATATCCGGGAAAGAAACGACATTCGTCTGGACGCTGGTCTGGGCGGTGGTTTTGTGATGAGAGGAGCGGATGTACAAGTGGCTTACGCACCTTTGAATCATGTTGGCATAATGGTCAATGGGGCATTAACCAGCAGTATAAGTTCAAAGGAATCGGCCTACATAAAGAAAAAAGAATCGCGTAGTCAGTATGTGGAAGCTGCCCTTGGCTATTTTGCAAAACTGGAAGAAAATAAAAACTGGGTTTTTGAAGTTTATGCAGGTGCAGGGAAAGGTAACTATAAGGTCTTTTATACTATTGATCAAACTGCCCGGATTAATATGAATAAATACTTTATCCAGCCCTCTCTTAGTTTTACCCACCCGAATAAAAATCTGGAATTCAGTATTGGCTCACGATTTTCGGGAGTAAGTCATTGGCTGGGCTATTCAAATTTGATTGATGGCATGGATCGGGATCAATATTATTTGAGAAACCTGCAAAATACGCTCAATGAATTATCAGTATACTGGGAGCCAACCTTCCGGTTTAGCGGTGGAGGTAAAAATGTAAAGGGTTACGTTAGTTACACGCCTTCGGTTGTCATGTTCAACCGCAATAGTGGTGTGGACAGAGAATATGTTAACATCAGTCTTGGTGTGCGTTTGACAATGAATACTTCACGAAAAAAGTAAGCTGTCGATCTTTGTAATTTTCTTGTAAGGCAAAATCGTTACTATAATAAACGATCCAAATATTTTGATTTAATAAAATATCAACATGGATTCAATATAATTGGCAACGTTCCCGATAACGATTGCATTAAAATACTCGTCATAATTGCATTTTACAGATTATTTATTGACTAATATACAGTGCGAATTCGGGACTTGAAGAAAACTGAATTCCGCTTTATTAGTAACTTTCAATAAATAGTGAAGAAATGACAGGATATAACACCGCCCGTGCTAACCTGGGAACCCGGCGTTTTGTTTTCAAAGACGTTTATTTTGATGACCGTGAAAACGACTTTCAAATGAAGTTTGATCGGGAAGACAAAATGCCGAAATACAAGCAAATCGTGCAGTCGATTCGGATTGATATTGAAAGAGGAATTTTGAAAAAAGGAACACAATTACCTTCGATCAGTGAGTTGAGTGTAGATTATTTGCTGGCGCGTGATACGGTGGAAAAGGCATATCGGGAGCTCCGGAATCTGGGATATATCACGTCGGTACAAGGCAAAGGATATTACGTGCAATCGGGTCAGGATAAGAAAGAAAAGATTCTGCTCGTCTTTAACAAGCTCAGTTCTTACAAAAAAATCATCTATTATTCTTTCATAAAAGCATTGGGTGATAACGCGGTTGTTGATCTTGAAATCCATCATTACAGTGTAAAACGTTTCCGGGAGATTATCGAAAAAAATCTGGGAAACTATAATCATTATGTAGTGATGCCTCATTTTGATCAGACTGAGGAGGAAGATTATATGTGCGTTTTGAAAACAATTCCATCGTCACAATTGGTCTTGCTCGACCGGGAAATTCCGGAATTAAAGCAGCCGGTATCCAGTATTTATCAAAGTTTTGACAAGGATATTTTTGGCGCGCTGGAAAATGCGAATGACCTGATGGCCAAATATCAGCGTATGGTTCTGGTATTCCCATTTGAAGGAAATTATCCAAAAGAGATCATAAGTGGTTTCCGGAATTATTGTGTCAACTATCAGAAGGATTTTGAAATCCTGGAAAGCGTTCATGCCGAAAATCTCATTCCGGGTACTGCCTATATCGTTGTTGAGGAAAATGATCTGGCCGAACTTGTAAAAAAGACGAGAAATTCTTCCTATGAAATGGGAAAAGAAATCGGTGTAATTTCTTTTAATGAAACCACACTGAAAGAATTGCTGGGCATCACAGTCATTACCACAGATTTTGAAAATATGGGCCGCACCGCTGCAAATTTGATTTTGAACAAAGAGCAGATAAAAATAAAAAATCCGTTTTTTATGATCAGAAGAGGTTCGCTTTAAACCTGACTATTTCATCTTGTAAATCTCACTTCCTGCAAGCAAAAAACATCCTAATCCATAATCTTCAAAATCGGGTTGGCTGGTGTACGTGACGGGTTGGCCATCTTTTGGCTCCTTTCCTGTTCCCTGTACGAATCCCAGAAAACCATCGTCATGCAATGATTCTTTTTGCAGCGCATTCCAGGCTTTTACAATGGCCAGATTGTATGTTTTATTTTTTGCCAAACCGTTATTAATCGCCCAGGCCATTCCATAAATAAACAAAGCAGTACCACTTAATTCTCTGCCACCAAAATCGGTCGGATCTGTTAAACTTACGTTCCAATAGCCGTCCGCACGTTGCAAAGGAGCCAGGGCCGCTAACATATCTAAAAGCATTTTCTCATACTCTGTGCGGTGAGGTGCATTTTTGGGCATTATATCCAAAACACGAACGAGCGCGGCGATAATCCAGCCATTCCCGCGCGACCAGTAACAGTTTTTGCCTGCGGGCGTTTTATAAGGAGGTAAGAAATCCTTATCCCGCCACCAAAGTTTTTCCTCCGGATTGTATAATCCCGTTCCGCCTTCTTTGGTTTTTGTATGTGTATAAAGTGCATACATTTTTTCAAAATACCGGTCGTCTTTGTAGATGACGCCCAATTTGGCATAAACCGGCATAGCCATCTGTAAAGCATCAATCCAGGTCCAGTCACTGACTTTTTCCGAATCAACCATTAAATCGATCGAAGCTTTAATATCCCTGATCCGTTCTTCTTTTTTATCAATCAGATAAAGATCAATGTACGTTTGGCCGCAGCACTGGTCATCGCCATTTCTGGTTTGAATACCATTTCTCAATCCCCATTGGTGGTTTTCACCCCAGGAAACTGCGTAATCGTAATAACTTTTTTGTGGATCAATAGTGTAAAGCGCCATCAAACCTTCATAATAAACTGCGCGCGTCCAGATGTTACTTGGGCGTTCGCGGTTTGTAATAATGGATTTTCCGGTATCAGGCCATTTTTTTAAAAAATAGCCGTTGGCAAGTCCGAGAGATTTCAGGAGCTCTTTTTTATGAATTTTGGAAGAATCAGAATCTAATGCCCAAACCTTTGACAAGGCACTTCCTGCGAGTAATATTCCTAGCGCTTTACGTCTTTCCATGATTGAAATTACTATAATTGACGAATAAAGAAATTTATCCTATCGTAAAATTACAGTAGGAAATTTGTCAGCCTTCCTGCGCTCTCCTGCACTGGCAATCGGCTGTCAGCAATCGGCTTTCAATCATCAGCGGAGCGGGCAATAGTGAATCAAGGCAATAATCTGACAGCCGATAGCCGACCGCCGAAAGCAATTTCAGAACCCCATCAAATCCAGATCAAAAGTTTCCGTCATTTCGACCCGTTTTCCCATTTTTTTCTGGATGATTTTCCAATGGTGCGCATCTTCCGGAATGATAAGAGAAATAGCTTCTCCTGTTGCTTCTGCACGACCTGTGCGGCCTATACGGTGAATATAATCTTTCGGAGAACGTGGTAATTCAAAGTTGATAACATAAGGTAAAAACTGGATGTCAATACCTCTGGAAACCAAATCCGTAGCGACCATGACCGTCAGTTTTCCTGATTTGAATTTATTCAAAACTTCCGTTCTGGCTCCCTGGCTTTTCTTGCTATGCATAGCCGCCGCCTGAATTCCGTTTTTCGATAATTTATCGACAAGATTATCTGCGGTTCGGGTTGAAGAAACAAAAACCAGAACCTGTTTCATTTCTCCTTTTTTGATCAGATAACGCAGTAGCGGGCCTTTTCTCTCAGGATCAACAAAATAACCGCTTTGTTTGATGAGATCCAGATTTTGCTCTTCTTCTTCAATTTCAATCGTAACCGGATTCCTCAGAATACTTTTATGAATTTTCTCAACTTCGTCACCTAGTGTGGCCGAGAACAAAATGCTCTGGCGTTTTTTGGGAAGAAGAAAAAAGATATCTTTCATTTCATCTGCAAAACCAAGATTCAGCATTTTATCCGCTTCATCCAAAACCAGAATTTCTGTTTCTGTGATGTTCAATGCTTTTGATGACAATAAGTCCAGCAATCTTCCGGGTGTAGCAATCAGAATTTCCACGCCTTGTAAAGCCATCATTTGTGGATTGATCGAAACACCACCATAAATAGCCAGAGATTTGACTTTTCGCGGCATTCTTTCTCCAAAAGTTTGAAAAACAACGCCAATCTGAACGGCAAGTTCTCTGGTTGGCACTAAAACCAATGCAGTAATAAACCGGTTTTTTGGAGCACTTTTGGTCTGAAACATTTCAAGAATCGGCAAAACAAAACTTGCGGTTTTCCCCGAACCCGTTTTAGCAATACCCAATATATCTTTTCCCGCCAAAATCGCCGGAATTGCTTCCTGCTGAATCGGATACGGTTGAGTATAATTTTGTTCTGCTATGGTTTTTAATAAAGGTTCGGATAAGCCGAGCGTTTTGAAAGACATATGATTTTTGTATTGTTAAGATAAAAGGCTTCAAAGGCCGGTGCAAATATACCAATAAGCCAGCTACCATCTTTCCAAACCGTGAAAATCATCGTTTTAGCATGACTGTAAATTGTTAAAATAAAATATCAACCAGACTTTATTCTCCCAGAAATCATGGTACTAAACCGAAGAGATTTTTTAGAAAAACTGGGTTTTGGAGCCCTTCAAATTGGGCTGATCAGTCAGCTTCCTATGTCGTCCTGGGCTGCAAAAGTTCCGGGTTTGCAATTGCCGAGAAGTTTGCCGGAAGCGCAGGGTGTCGCATCTTCTGGTATTCTGGATTTTGTAAATGCTGTTGAAAAAGATAATTTAAACCTGCACAGTATCATGGTGGTGCGCCATGGAAATGTTGTGGCAGAAGGTTGGTGGGGACCTTATGCACCGGATCTGAAACATACGCTTTATTCGCTAAGTAAAAGTTTTACGTCAACAGCGGTTGGTCTGGCGGTTGCAGAAGGAAAGTTGAAAGTGGAAGATAAAGTCGTTTCTTTCTTTCCAAAGGATGTTCCGGCCTCGATCAGTGCTAATCTGGCTGCAATGCGTGTGAAGGATTTATTGACTATGTCAACCGGCCACGATACGGATAGTACGCCGTCTTTGAGAAATTCGGCTGAAACTAATTGGGTGAAAAGTTTTCTTGCCTTACCGGTAGACCATGAGCCTGGATCATTTTTTGTTTATAACAGCGGCGCTACTTATATGTTATCAGCAATTGTTCAAAAATTAACCGGACAAACGGTTTTGGCCTATTTAACTCCAAAACTTTTTAAACCACTGAATATTGAAGGCGCAGACTGGGAAGTAGATCCGAGCGGAATCAATACCGGAGGCTGGGGTTTGCGTTTGAAAACAGAAGATATTGCGAAATTCGGACAATTGTATTTGCAAAAGGGAATGTGGAATGGAAAACGGTTAATTGCAGAAGACTGGATAAAAGATGCAACCAGTTTTGAGGTTCAGTCAAAAGGCGGTTCGAGGAAGAAAGAGCAAAATGACTGGCTTCAGGGATATGGCTATCAATTTTGGCGTTGCAGACATGATGGATACCGTGGTGATGGCGCTTACGGCCAGTATTGCATTGTTTTGCCAAAAGAGGATTTAGTAGTGGCCATTACCAGTGAAACTGCTGACATGCAGGGAATTCTGGACCAGGTTTGGAATCATATTTTGCCTGGTGTGAAAAGTGAAGCATTATCAGCGGATAAACAGGCTGCTGCAAAATTGAAACAAAAACTGACAACACTTTCCGTGCCATTGGAAAAAGGAAAATCAACATCAGAATTAGTTGGTTCGATAAGTGGTAAAAGTTTTGGTATAGCAGAAAATTCCCTGGCCGTCAGTGCTGTTTCATTGACTTTCAAAGACGGTGGCTGCGATTTTAAAATGAAAGATGCACAGGGAGAACACGTAATTTCCTGTGGTATCAACAAGTGGAAATTGGGAATTACTGATTTAAATATAGTGCCACTGAAACTTACGGCAACTGTGATTCCGGGAGAGACAAAAACTAAAATTGCTGCAAGCGGAATGTGGACGGACGAGAAAACTTTTGAAATGACCTGGCGTTTTATTGAATCCGCACATTATGAAGTTGTAAAATGCCGGTTTGAGGAAGGGGGGATTGAAACGGAATTTCTGAGAAGTCTGGCGATTTTGGGGAAAACAAAAGACACGAGGCCGGTGCTGAAAGGGAAATTAATGAGTTAAGGTACTTTAATGTTCTTTGGCATTATTATTTAATGCAATAAAGCATCGGCCATAATTTTGGCTGATGCTTTTGTATTTAAAGACACATCATAGACTTATGAAAAAGATTCACTTTATAACATGCTGCACGCTTGCGGGATTTACCTTATTCAGCTGTAACAGCAGTAAAAAGGAAGAAAAACAGGTAGCAGAATCGGGTGCTGATACTGTTCAAACAGAAGTTGGTACGGCTGTTGAAAATGTAGATCTGCCTGCTCCGTTTGCTACTAAATCTGTTCGGAAAACACCGGATGTTGAGGGTTGGAAAGACGGACAAATGCCAAAAGCTCCGGAAGGTTTTGTGGTAACAAAATATGCAGACAAACTTGATAATCCACGCTGGTCTTATGTTGCACCAAACGGTGACGTATTTGTAGCTGAATCAGGCACCAAGAAAAGTGCGGACAGAATTACACTTCTTCGTGACATAAACAAAGACGGAGTCCCTGAAATGCGGGAAATTTTTATGGAAAAACTGAAACAACCGCTGGGTATGTTAATCCTTAAAAATTATTTCTACATAGGAAATACGGATGGAATAACACGCTATCCATATAAAACCGGCGATACTAAAATCACTGGAAAAGGTGAAAAAATTCTGGAATTGCCAGCCGGTGGGTATAACAATCACTGGACAAGAAATTTGTTGTCTAATGCTGATGGGTCGAAAATATACGTTTCCGTGGGATCTGGTAGTAATGTGGCCGAACATGGTATGGACAATGAAAAACGTCGTGCCAATATTTTACAGATCAATCCCGACGGAACGGGTGAAAAAATATTCGCAAGCGGTTTAAGAAATCCGGTAGGAATGGGCTGGGCGCCAGGTACAAATGTATTATGGACAGCGGTAAATGAACGTGATGAGTTGGGCGACGAACTTGTTCCGGATTATATCACCAGTGTGAAAGAAGGCGGTTTTTACGGCTGGCCTTATTCGTATTATGGAAATCATCCCGATCCAAGAATGAAAGGCGAAGGAAAAGATATGGTTGCAAAAGCAATTGTGCCGGATGTGCCCCTTGGCTCTCACACAGCATCACTTGGACTTGCGTTTTATAACAAAACTAAATTTCCTGCCAAATATCATAATGGTGCTTTTGTTGGTCAGCATGGTTCATGGAACAGATCAAAAATTTCAGGCTATAAAGTAGTTTTTGTTCCTTTCAAAAATGGAAAACCGTCTGGGAAACCGGAAGATTTTTTAACCGGTTTTATCGAAAATGAAGATAAGGTTCATGGCCGCCCTGTTGGGATTGCTGTTTTGGAAGATGGTTCATTATTAGTGAACGACGATTCGGGAAACACGATATGGCGGGTGAGTGCCAAATAAGAAATTAGCTTTTGAGGAATAAAAAAAGGAAGGCCTGGTTCTAAAAGATCAGGCCTTCTCTATGAATCGACAGTACGGGACCGTATGATATCCAGACGGAATTAAACAAAAAATGACTCTCGTTTTACGAAAGCCATTTTCAGAAAATTAATATTTTTATGTTGTTATTTAATTGTCACAACACGTTCAACAACCGGTTCTGATAATTGGAAAGATTTGGTTTGTGAATCATTTTTGCTGATCACTTTAATTTCATATTTTCCTGCGGCTAACTCATCCACATTTAAAATACGTCCGAATTTTTGATTTTCTTTTTCAACTACTTCACGGTAAACGATATCTCCTGTTGTATTTTTGACAAGTATGGTCGTATTGGAATCGTTGTTAAGTTTGTCAACAAAAACATTAATTTTTCCGTTTTTGTTAATGTAAACACCCGTGTTAAGCGCAGCAGATTTTTTAGTTTCTTTTTCTTCTGCATGGGCAGTGAAAGCGAAAGAGGCAACAAATGCAAATGCAACAGCGATATTTTTGATTGAATTTTTCATGGCTAAGTATATTTTAATATTTATGATTTGTTTCCCTTATTGTTGAATCAAAGATAGGGTGATGGCAGGTACTATGTATAACAAAGTACACGAATGGATGTTTTTCGGTGATAAGTGGTATGGGGATTAAATGAGTAATTAAACGGTGAAAAGGGAGCGATATGAATCTGTCTAAGGAATAATCGTTATGTTAGTAAACGATGAAAAATAATTAGCGAAATGATAGTTGCAAGGAATTACTTGCCTTAGTAGGATCGCAGAAGGAGTCCGTAATTGTGAATGTTTCAACAAGTATCATAGTTTTTGAATTGATGCATCCTTTGGTTAACACTGATTTTTCTCAGGAAATTGGAGGAGAAAATGGATTTCGCTGGTTGTCTTAGCGGAGGATTTGATCAATTCCCTAAAAACTGACAAATGTGAAATCCATGTGGGGAATACCGCCCAAATTTATGAATTGTTTCACGCTTCGCTGGCAGATGCTGTGGCAGCGATTAATTATATTACATAACAACGTCGGATTGAGCAGTTGCTGAAAATCAACTCGTTGCTCAATCTGACGTTTTTATAGTAATTGTATTTTATTCTTCTGTCGTAATGGTGTGATTAACCAATGCAGAAAGTACTTCCACAACGCCATTTTCATCGTTGCTTTTGGCAATAAACCGGGCAACATTTTTGATATCCGGATGCGCATTGGCCATTGCATATGAATAATAGCCTTTTTGAAGCATTTCAAGGTCATTGAAATAATCACCGAAAACCATGGTTTCTTCAAATGTGACACCAAATTTTTCCTGCAAAACCTCCATCGCCTTTCCTTTATTGGCTTGTTTGTGCGAAATATCCAGCCAGATCGGTCCCGAAACTTTGACCTGTAAAGTGTCCTGCAAATATTTATAATGCGGATAACTATTGCCTTCTGAGCCAGCCAGATCGCATAATGTAAATTTCAAAAACTGGTCGTCCTCAACTTTTAATAAATCTTCAACAACTTCATATCGTTCAAAATACAATTTCAGGTGATCTATAAATTCAGGTTCATTACTTTCTACGTAAGCTTTTTTCTTTCCGCAAATGATCGCGTAAGTTCCGCCGATGCTTCTGGACTTAACGATCAGATCTTTTACAATCTGATGATCCATATCCTGAACGTGAATTTCTTCATTTTGGTAAACGACATAACTCCCGTTCTCAGCAGCAAAAATAACCTCGTCTTTTACTTCATCCAACGTTTTCAAAAGATTGTAATATTGTCTACCGCTCGCTGCGACAAAAATGATCCCCTGATCCTTCAATTTTCTGAAAACAGGTAAAAAAGAATCACTTAACTCATGCTTCGAATTGAGAAGCGTACCATCCATATCCGTTGCAACCAGCTTAATATCTGACATTTTGATGTTTTTACTGTATCAATAGTTTATACAAAGAACGGTCACAGGAATAAATAATTCCCAATGTAGATTAACTATTTGTGACTGAAATTTGATTTATCCGGCTCTGTGGAGAGAATTTGCAGAGCGAGTAAGGATTTATCCTGTGATATAAAGGAAAATTCTTGACATAAAAGGATCAGAAAGTCTTTTTAGACGGATTCGTATTCTACTTTTGAAGGCTGAATTGTAGATTTTGATGCTTCTAATATTTCAATGCCCGCTAATCGTCCATCCGCAGTATAATCCAGAACAACGCCTTTTTTATCAACATCTGATTCTACAATGGCCAAGTCACTAAGCTTGATGTATAAGATATCGGTTTCTTTATCGTATTTAACTTTCATTGATATTTTGAAAATTTAGAAGTTCGATAAGCTGTTTTAATCAACTTAGGTGTTTTGTTTGAATTAACAAAAACCGAACAAGGAAATAAGTCTCTTGATCAAACAATACTAGTTTTTGATAAATGTATTGCCCTGGCCCATCTGGTTCAATTTTATCTGGATTTTTGCACAACATCGAAAACAATTCCTTGGGAGATACCCCTAAGTTCTATTTGTTCAGCCTCGTTTTTTAACAATTCAAATGTCTAAAAAAACTAGATACTGAACAGGTTGATATTCTCTGTCAAATTCCTCATTTTTTTAGAAATCTGACAGAGAACATCAACAGAGCCTCACCACTTCTCCAACCCCAACAATTTCTTCCCCAATTCCGACAACTCAGCCGTTTCATATTTTGCCTTTTCCCAATTTCTTGGATCACCCGGAAATGCGTAACCTTCCGGTGCTTGTCTTTCCTTCCAGGAATTGATACGCCACTGGCGTAATTCTTCATCATCTTCCTGAGCAGGCATCATGGCAATATATTGAGCCAGACGCACTTTATTCTCACTCCGATTTGCCCGGATTCCGTGTGGCTGTGAGCTATTGAAAATCAGCAGGTCTCCCGCGTTCATTTTTACTTTTACTAATTCAAAACCAGCAGTATCCGGTTTGAAATGATTCCTGTCCTCCGGTTGTGTTAATTTCCAGGTATCATAGGTTCTGAACAATTCAGGAATGCATTGGAATCCACCCATATTTTCGTCATCCTGATCTGCCAAAGCCAAAACACCCTGCACATTTTGCGGCTTGGTTTCCGGATCATAGTCCCAGTGAATAAAACCTTTGTAATCAAAACCCGGACGCAGCGGAACATTCAGATTTGCACGATCAATTGTTACCCACAACTTTTCGGTTCCCCAAATATCTGTAAATGCCTGATATACTTTCGGGAACTGGCGATTGTCCCACATATATTGATGATTATAAACTTCAACCATTCCTGTATTCGTCAATTCTTTCATCTGCATTTCCGCACGCGGCGGTGCATACCAGGTTTCCTGATCGTTCGGATCTTTTTCTTCAAACTCCCAAAGAAAATCGGCAAGTTTTTTAACCTGATCTTTTGGCACTGCATCCTTAATCACAATGTATCCGTTCGTGGTCCAGAATTGCCAGTCTTCTTCGGTCAGCAATCCAAGTGGTTTTCCATTACTGCGGTCGTTCAGTTTTACATTACTTGATTTCGCAGTGGAAGGATTTCCGGGAATATCTTTATGAGCGTTGGAAGGCGCCATGGAAGGTACCATAGTTTTATGTCCCATCTAGGATAATATTTTAGCGTGATTTAATAGGACAAAGTTACTTTATGAGAGGTTCCTACTTCAACCGCTCTAATATCCAGTATTTGCTCTGTATTGATATTTTTGGTAGATTAAATTCGTAGAGGAGCAAAGGGTAGTCGGAAAGTGGCTGATTCAGATATCCTTATTATCAATTAAGACAGTTCGAGCCATCCTAATCACTAAAAGCCGACAGCTATCAACCAACAATGAAAATCATTCGTGAAGAAATCGCCCCGGACGATGGAAGTTCTTTTAAAGTCCTGCTAACACCCGGACTGAATGATACTTTTCTCTGGCATTTCCATCCTGAATATGAAATTGTTTACGTGGAAGGAACAAGCGGAACGCGTCATGTTGGAGATCATACTTCGATTTATGAAGGAAGCGATCTTGTATTTATTGGCCCCAATATTCCACATCTGAATTTTGATTATGGCGTAAGGACTGAATGTGAGCAGGTGATCATTCAAATGAAAGAAAATTTTCTTGGTAAGGATTTTCTGGAAATTCCTGAATTTGCGGCGATTAAAAATTTATTCAATCAATCTCATTTTGGCCTTTCTTTTTCCGGAGAGACGAAATATCTGGTTGGCGAAAGGTTAAAGGTTTTGCCTGATCTTGACCATTTCGATCAACTGATATCTCTTCTGCAAATTTTGAGAATATTGGCAACTTCTGATCAGGTAAGTGTTTTGAATAATACTCCCGCAGGAAATAAGTCTCTGCAAAAAGGACAGTTCCGGATGGATTCAATCTACAAATATGTTGAAACTCATTTCGATCAAAAACCGGATGTGAATTTTATAGCGGAGCAGGTAAATCTTACGACGGCTGCCTTTTGCCGGTTTTTTAAGAAAAATGTAAAAATGACATTTACCGATTTTGTAAACCAATATCGTATCAATCAGGCGAAGAATTATTTGCTACAAGATAAAACGGTTTCAGAAACCTGTTTTGTGGTGGGTTTTGAGAGTTTATCTTATTTCAATAAATTGTTTAAGAAAGTGGAAGGAGAAAATCCTTCGGAGTTTAAAAAGCGTTATTTGAAGTAAATGTTGTAAAAGCAGAGGGAATTATACAAAACCATTTTGAGAGAATAAAAAAAGCTTACCCGATTTCCAGATAAGCCTTACTATATTATACAATAACAGCCATTTTATTTTGAAGATAATCACTGATTTCCTTCACCGTTTGCAGCTTGGGATAATCCTCATCAGGAATAGACACCTTAAATTGATCTTCCATTTGTAAAATTAAATCGACCGTATCGAGACTGTCAAGTCCAAGATCACGTGAAAGATTTGCATCGTCTGTAATAGACTGAAACGGAAGGCCGGAATTCGTAGCCAATAATGTCCTGATTTGCTCTTTCATAGGAAAATCTTTTGTTTATGATAATAAGGAATACGAAAGATTCTCCTCTTTTGTGGCAACAGAGGCATTGTTAATTAAGGTAGAATTGAAGAAATATAATAATTATAAGGTTATTCAATGACAGAAAAGTAACATTCAAGGATTAAATTGGTTGTTGAAACAATATTCCTAATTTAGAAACATAAACCAAAACCATAAGATCATAAAAGAATGAAAAAACTATCCGGGCTTTCACTGGGGTTACTATTGATTACCTCCACATTAACACAAGCACAAACAAAAGATCCTGTTGTGGAAGGCATCGTAAAAGAAGCGACTGAAAATTCGCAACTAGAAAAACTGGCGCACGAATTAATTGACGTAATCGGGCCGCGCCTTGTAGGTTCGCCTCAAATGCAGCAGGCAAATGACTGGGCAGTAGCGAAATACAAAGAATGGAGTATTCCTGCAAAAAATGAAAAGTGGGGCGAATGGAGAGGCTGGGAAAGAGGTGCTTCACATATTGATATGGTTTTTCCAAGGGTGAAATCTTTGGAAGGAATGCAGTTGGCATGGAGCCCGTCGACAGCCGGGAAAACAGTAACGGCTGAGGTAATCATTATTCCGGATCTGGCTGATTCCGTTGCTTTTGCAAAATGGCTACCATCGGTTAAAGGTAAATTTGTAATGACCAGTATGTTGCAGCCAACCGGCCGCCCTGACTATAACTGGCAGGAATTTGCGACGAAGGAATCATTTGATAAGATGAAAAAAGAACGTGATGCGCAGACGGAAGCCTGGACAAAACGTATCGCTAAAACGGGTTATACTGGACGGACACTTCCGGCAGCTTTGGAAAAAGCAGGAGCGGCAGGCGTTGTTGGTTCACTTTGGTCAAAGGGATTTGGTGTGAATAAAATATTTGGTGCAAGCACTAAAAAAATTCCAACGGTTGATATCGCGCTGGAAGATTACGCTTTGTTATACCGTTTGGCAGAATCAGGTCATACGCCGAAAATAAGTGTAAAAGCAGATTCGAAAGAAAATGGTATGGTACCAACTTTCAACACAATTGCTGAAATTAAAGGAAGCACAAATCCGGAAGAATACGTAATTCTTTCCGCGCATTTTGATTCATGGGATGGCGGTACCGGCGCAACTGATAACGGAACCGGAACATTGACGATGATGGAAGCGATGCGTATTTTGAAAAAAGTTTATCCAAATCCAAAAAGAACAATTCTGGTTGGCCATTGGGGAAGTGAAGAACAAGGTTTGAATGGTTCGCGTGCATTTGTTGAAGATCATCCGGAAATTGTAAAAAATATTCAGGCGGTTTTCAATCAGGATAATGGAACAGGCCGTGTGGTTAATTTGTCCGGACAAGGATTTTTGAATGCTTATGATTATTTGGGCCGCTGGTTATCCAAAGCTCCCGATAATATCAAATCTCAGATTGAAATGAAATTTCCTGGTGCTCCGGGTGGTGGCGGATCTGACTTTGCTTCTTTCGTAGCGGCTGGTGCTCCTGCGTTTTCTTTAAGTTCATTAAACTGGTCTTATGGAACGTACACGTGGCATACAAACCGTGATACCTATGACAAAATTGTTTTTGATGATGTTCGCAGCAATGCAATTTTGGCGGCAATCATGGCTTATCAGGCCAGTGAAGATCCCGCAAAAACTTCCCGTGAAAAAAGTGTTCTTCCTACTAATTCAAAAGGAGAACCGGGTGTTTGGCCTGCGGTTAAGAGTCCTACGCGTAAAGGCGGAGTTGAATAATTGTTAATTGTTAAGGGTTAATTGTTAATGATTGGCTCGGCAGAATAATTTGATGTGTTATATTGAAGGGGAGCCAGATTCTAAAATTTGGCTCCCCTTTATTTATCCTGAATTTCTTAACTATTATCAATTTGCCTTTTTCTGTAACAATTGCACAGAACTGTCATTGATTTCAAATGTCTTGTTGTTCAATAATGTGATCACTTCTGCGCCGGCCATGATTACAGGTCCGTAACCATGTGCTGCAAAAGGGCTGATTGGGCGATGGTAATAAAATGCGGGATCAAATCCCATTCCTGTTCCCACGCAAGTGCCTTCCACTTGTCCTTCTTTGTTAATTTTTGTTGACACAGCATTCCATGCTAAAAGTGTCATTGGGGCATAAGTCAAGCCATCGATCCAGCCATTGTTAATTGCTTTTGCGAAGGCGTAAGCATATATCGCTGTGGCTGATGTTTCAAGATAGGAGTCATTCCGATCTAATAACTGATGCCAAAAACCTGAACCTGATTGGTACGAAGCCAGGCCACGTACGTGTGCTTTTAGCAATTCTAAAATTTTTGGTCTTCCCGGATGATTTAACGGAAGCACATCCAATAATTCCACTTTTGTCAAAATCGCCCAGCCGTTTGCGCGTGCCCAGTGAAATTCAGGATGTTCGGTCATGCCTTCCACCCAGCCGTGCATGTATACCCCTTTGTTTTTGTCAAACATGCGGCCTGAAATTTGCAAAACCTGTTTTACGGCTTCGTCATAGTATTTTTTATCACCCGTCAGCTTCCCCATTTGTGCCAAAGCAGGAACAGCCATGAACAAGTCGTCGAGCCAGATTGTATTCGGTTGAGGTCTGTTTCTGGCAAGAGAGCCGTCTTTCAACTTGTGTTCTTTATTCAAAATGTAATCAATATGGCTATCGATCAATGGGCGAAAATTTCCGGTTGTTCCTGCTCTCGTTGCTTTTATCATCGCTGCACACATCGCACCGCAATCGTCCAAAGCATGTGGATTTACTAATCCGCGTAACGGTCCGGCTGTTCCCCAATCGGCATGTTCTGTACTCGTTTTTTTGAAATACGGTACAGATTCTGCTATAAATTGAAGTCTCTTATCAGCGTATTCCTTAAATCTTGGATCGCCGGTAACCTGACTTGCCAGCAGCATGGAAGAATAGGTAACGCCCCATTCATAACTTACAATCCGGTAATCACCTTTTTGTAAAGCTGTGTTCTGATCGATTTTGGTCAAATCGGTTACCGTTTTCCCCGTTTTTGTATCGACAAAAGCGGTAGGCGTCACATTATTTAAATACGCATGGATTCGATTTAAATCATTGACAATATTTTCTTTTTTTACCAAACCATATGGTACAGGATAATCCGGCTGTAATAAATGAAGCGGTGTATTGGAATCGTTCGCTTTTGTTTCATTTCTTTGGGCATCAGCATTTTGTGAATATCCTGCCAATAATGTTGAAAAGATAAGTCCCTTGTATATAAATTGTTTTGATAGACATTTTGTGTTCATATGTTGCCGGATTATTTGTCAGAAATGGTATTATCGGTTATCACAAATATGATCTTTTATAGTTTTATTACATTCCCGTACTCTCCTGTTTGTTTCAATAATTTCGTGTGAAATTTTAAATTAAGCGCAGACTATGATTAGCTTTGAATTAATGCCAAACTACTAATCGAATTGATATGCATTTGATACAAACCATAGAAGCACAAGCCAACATACTTCTACTTCGCACTTTTGAATCGGGTTCTGAGCCGGAAAATCAACAGGTCTTTAAAGCCGAAAAGGGAGAAATCTGGTGGCCTTCAGAAAGTGAAATCTGGCTTGGTTTAGGGAAAACGCCTAAAATTCCTGCCATACTAAAAATCTTCCGTTCTCTTTTTTTTAAACGTAAAGATCGCTGGCCTGAACAAATTGTTTTAAATGCAAAAGGTAAATCTGCCGACTGGATTGAATCGGCTGTAAATGGAATAATTTTAGGTGGCTACAACATTCAGCTTTATAAATCGGAACCGAAAATTTTCAGTACTTTTTTTGGAGAAAGTGGAAAACTTTTCATCCTTGTCGATGAAGTTTCTCAGGAAAATGAAGCTGTGATAGATCTAGCTCACAAAACGGCATTAACTCAAATTCGTATCATGGATTTGATGAACGCACCCGGAAATTACAAATCACCGGAAATATTAGGCGATTGGGCGATTGAATCCGGTGAGAAAAACGGATACAAGGTTACTGTTTTTGACAAGGAGAAATTGGAAGAACTTGGCATGGATGCCTTGCTTTCGGTTAGTAAAGGAAGTGACGTTCCGCCGGTTATGATCGTGAGCGAATATGAACCGGAGACCTATGAAAAAACTGTTGCGTTGGTTGGGAAAGGCGTCACGTTTGATACGGGGGGAATTTCAATAAAACCTTCTGCCAGTATGCATTTAATGAAAAGTGATATGGGCGGCGCGGCGGCTGTTTTGGGAATGGTTGAACTGGCTGCTCAATTGAATTTGCCGGTCAGAGTCATTGGCATTATTCCTTCCACCGAAAATTGTGTGGATGGATCTTCAACGAAACCTGGAGATGTGATAAATTCCCATGCAGGAAAGACAATTGAGGTGATAGATACTGACGCGGAAGGAAGATTAATTCTGGCGGACGGACTAAGTTATGCTGTAAGGGAATTTAAGCCAGACGTCGTTATTGACCTTGCAACGTTGACCGGAAGTGTTATTCAAACGCTTGGATATGAAGCCGCTGGGCTATTTTCTTCCAGTGATAATCTGGCTGCTGATTTAATAAAATCAGGAGAAAAAACGGGAGAGCGTTTGTGGCGTTTGCCTATTTGGGATGAATACAAAGAGGAAATTTCTTCGGATATCGCTGATCTTAAAAATTACCATGGAAAACCTCTGGCCGGTGCCATTGTTGCTGCCAAATTTTTAGAAGTTTTTACAGATGAACATCCTGAATGGGCACATCTGGATATTGCAGGAATGGCTTTTGGAGAAGCGGAATTTGCTCCGGGAAGGGCGGGTACTGCGTTTGGAATCCGGCTGCTAAGAGACTATTTGTCAGCTTTATAGGCGTTATTTATTTAAAAAATGAACAATAACCCGGTTTAATTTAAATTATTCCGGGCTATTATTCTAAATTTTAAAGTGACACAAATTTAACCAGAGCTTTACTTGATTAGTAGCTTGTTTTTGTTAGATTTGAGAAAGGAAGTTCTCCCGGCACAATTTTTCTGGCGGCGGAAACTTGACATACATACCTATCACATTAATCTACTTTTATGGCGCGTCCTTTAACTTTTCTATGTATTTCCACCTATTTCAAAGGGAATGATTTTCTGAGAGCCTGCAAAAACGCAGGTAACACTGTTTACCTGTTGACGGCTAAAAAACTGGATCAAAAACCATGGGCGCGTGAATCGGTCGACGAGTTTTTTTACATAGAAGAAGGAGAAGATAAAACATATAATATGGATGAGGTCGTTACGGGCCTCGCGTACGTCATGCGTAGCCAAATGGTTGATCGTGTGGTGGCGCTTGATGATTTTGATGTTGAAAAGGCATCACTGATCCGTGAATATTTCAGGATTCCCGGTATGGGACAAACTACCGGGAAATATTTCAGGGACAAGCTGGCGATGCGTACCAAAGCATCCGAGTCGGGAATTCTTGTTCCGGGTTTTTGCGCACTTTTTAACGATGACATTATTAATCGGTTTATAGAAGAACATCCTGGTCCCTGGATGATCAAACCACGTTCCGAAGCGTCGGCTACCGGTATCAAAAAAATGCACAACCGCGAAGAATTGTGGGAAACAATCCATGAACTTGGCGACAAGCGTCACGCATATCTGGTAGAACAATTTAAGCCTGGCGATGTCTATCACGTCGATTCTTTATCTATGAACGGGAGAGTTATTTTCTCCTGGAACAGCAAATATCTGGCTCCTCCGTTTGATGTAGCCCATGGTGGCGGAATATTCCGTTCGGTCACAGTTCCTTTTGATTCGTCGGAGGCACATGCGCTGGAAACTATTTCCATTGACGTTTTGAAAGCGTTTGGTTTGAGACATAGCGCGTCACATACGGAAGTAATTCGTTCGAAAGATGATGGGAAATATTATTTTTTGGAAACTTCTTCGAGAGTGGGAGGTGCGCATTTATCAGAAATGGTAGAAGCTTCCTCAGGAATTAATTTATGGAAAGAATGGGCGAAAATGGAAACGGCTGAGGCAAACGGTGAAAATTTTAAATTACCGCCAGTTCGTAAAGAATATTCCGGAATTATTATTTCCCTGACCCGTCAGCAATGGCCGGATATGTCTGTTTTTAATGATCCGGAAATTGTATGGAGAATGGAAGAGGAATATCACGTAGGCCTGGTTGTTCGTTCGAAACAACGCGATAGGGTAATTGAGCTTTTGGATAAATATGCAGATATTATTCAAAACGATTATCACGCCTCTGCTCCCGCGCCGGATCGTCCATCTCATTGATTGTTACGTTTTAATTGTCATTTTTTTGATTGTAATATTTTGCAAATGAGTATATTAGTGAAAATTTAGTTTCATTAATAGAAGTTAGATCAAACCGTTTTTCAGGCATTCAGATTGTATTTATTTTACTACAATCTGAATGCCTTTTTACATCTCCAACATTTGGCAAGGGCTCCGCGATTTAGAAGCAAGAATGTCAGAAGGTGAATAAGTGCAGTACCTGAAGAATTTATTTCTTACACATAGTGATAGTACGCGTACCATTTCTCATCTCTAATCCATATTGCTCTATGTCGCACTTTACAAAATCTTTTTATCTTCTTGTCGTCATTGGTTTTACCTTTTTTGGGTGTAAAAAAGATGATGAGGTGGTCCCTAAAAATATAGTTACTTATGATGGGACCGATTTTGAATTATCCAGCGGACTTATCCTGAATTTTGGTCAATTGTCATCCAGTCAAGGGAATGCACAGGTTTTATTTCTGTACTCTTCTGGTATTAAAATTCATGAAAGCGGGGGAAAAGTTGATTCAACATCTGGTATAGGCCACACCGTATATTTCGAAATATTTAGCCCGGTTTCTACTATATTAGGCGACGGTGAATATACTTTTGATCCCTACTTTACTTATAAAGAAAAGACTTTCAGTAACTCATATACTGTCTTTAATGCTAATTATGCCACTTCGGAAGGTGAGTTTCATGAAATTCTGTCGGGGAAAGTTATTGTAAAAAAAGAAGGTAATGACTATACTATAAATTTTGATTGTAAAGAAGATCTTGCCGGGAAACAACTGACAGGATTTTACAAAGGCAGCCTAAAAGTGTATGATGAAAAATAGAATTTCCTATTCCTCAAAGCGATTAATTATTGGAGAAAATAGAAAAAATGGGCTTCATAGCTTCGTGAGTTTTTGGTTGGTATTTAAATCCCAAAACTGCGGCCATGGTTGCTGCAAGTTGTGCCTGAAATAAATTTCCCGCCATTTTTACTTCACCCAAAGCTTTTGTATCAGGTCCGATCGCAGCAATCCAAATTTGTCCGGAATCCCGGATTTTTGAGCCATGAGATGTCCATTGTTCCTTAATCAAATCTCCTCGGCCATGATCGCAGGTTAAAATTAGAGTGGTTTTGTTTTTATATTGAGGAATAGATTGTACTAATTTCCAAAGTTCGGCAATCATATTATCTTCGGCTTTGGCAGTTTCCAGATATTGATCGTAATTGCCCTGATGTGCAAATGCATCGGTTTCGCCGAAAGCCAGGTACAATACCTTTGGTTTAAAAACTTTTAAATATTCTTTTGCTGCGAAATAGGTTAATATATCGGGCCTTTCTGTGGTTGGTTTGGTCGTTAATTTCTGCATTTCATTCAACAGCTTGGATTCTTTTGAAGTGAAATTTAAGGTATCAGTATCCGAATTGATAAATAATTTGCTGTTTTGACGATCTAGTAAAAAGGGGAAAAGGTCTGAGGTTGCGAAAACTGCAACTTTCTTTTCATAGCCTTTTTGCTTGTTGATAAATTCTAAAACGTTTTCTGATTTGCTCACTACCAGTTTGTTTGAACTGATGGCTGGATCAGCATAGCCGGTTAGCATTTCGCTAAAACCCGGATAGGTCATCTGAAAAGGATTACTTACGTTAACTTCATTTTTTAGATTCCTATTACCATATACTTGTCCATTTGTAGCTATTATTTCCCATAAAAATGGGAATAACATTTCTCTTCGTTTGACTGGATCACTATCCCAAAACTGTTTCTGAACCTGTTTTTTATCCTTTGTGAAAAGTGGATTATTAATAATAGCCGAATCAGCCCCTGCAAATATTTCTTGCCACCGCATTCCATCCAGCACAACGACAATGAGATTTTCTGCTTTTCTGGATTGAGAAAGCGCGTTGGTAAATGGCAGAAACAGAAATAGCAAGAGCAGTAACTTTTTCATTATAATTATGGAGAGAAAGATCAGTTGGGATGTTCTGGTATACTACCTCATTTCCAGGCGCGAAGGCCATTTTAAAATGACAAAAGTGTTTTAATAAATTATGAATATTTGATCCGGAATTGTCGCTGTCATTACTTTTTGATAAATCTGCGTCAGTAACTTTTATACACTTCAATTTGAAGAAGTTATGAGTTACTATGATCCGAAAATTCATCACCGGCGATCAATAAGGTTGGAAGGTTACGACTATTCAAAGGCAGGATTATACTTTCTGACTTGCTGTTGTCAGTACCGGGAACATTTTTTTGGAGAAATAATTGAAAGAGAAATGATTTTGAATGATGCGGGGCGGATGATTGAGCAGGAATGGTTGAGTATACCTGATCGTTTTGTAAATATCCGCTTGTATGAATTTGTAATCATGCCCAACCATTTCCACGCGATTTTGGAGATCGTAGGGGCGACCCTCGTGGTCGCCCAAGATCCGGAGGAACGCCAGACTCTAGATAATTCCCAGATAATGGAAAGAGGGCAACCACAAGGGATTGCCCCAACGAATGGCCGGACGAATGGCCCAATGAATTGCCCAAGCAATTCGCCAACTATCGGAGATATAATTTCCGCCTTCAAATCCATTACCACAGTAAGATACATTCAAGGTATAAAAGCATCCAATTGGCAAAGATTTGATAAAAAGTTATGGCAACGTGATTATTACGAACACATCATCAGAAACGAAACCGCATTAAACAACATCGCCAATTACATCATAGAAAACCCAAAAAAATGGAATGAGGATCGATTCAGGTAGGGGCGACCCTCGTGGTCGCCCAAAATCTTTCGATGCCGAAATACTGCGGTTGATCTAAAATCCAGCCTGGGAATAATTTTCAGATAATTGAAAAAGGGTAGGTTGCCTGAAGAATATTTTCCAGATAATTGAAAAAAGGTAGGTTGCCCCAAAATATTTCCTGTATAATTGAAAAAGGGCAACCACAAGGGATTGCCCCAACGATTGCCCTTTTCCAATTATCCAAAACTATTAACCCTTTTTATTATTAAGGCAATTTAAACGCCTGTCTTCCAACTAATAACCAATTTCCTTTCATTTTTTGCCAAACATAAAGCACACCCAATTTAACTGGCGCAGGTTCTTTCCCTTTATTATGTGTATCGCCCATCAGTTTATGACGAACAATTGCCAGATCTCCCGAAATGGAAATTGTCTGATCTGAAAGATCAATCCGTGTAAAATGGGATTCTCCGCTTGTTATAGCGCGAACAAACTCTTTTTGATCTTCCAGATTTCCATTAGAATGTCCGTAAGATAATAGTGGAGAAGTTAGTTTGGTTAATGTCGCTCCGTCAGCGTCAACAATTGCTTTTCTAAGCTTTTCCACTGCATCGCCTACCGCTTTTTCATCAGCACTTTGTGCAAAGGATATCAAACTTGTGACTAAAAAAAATGCGGCAACAAAAAATGTTCTTTTCATAATTTCACTAAATAATTTGAGTCATTGAAATGTTTTAAGCTCTGGAATGAAAGCCGATTGCTGACAGCCGAAAGCTGAATTAAATTTTCACCTGCTCCATTTTTGGTGCAAAAAAGTGCATCACACTCCAAGCGAGCAGATAAGCAAAACCGCAGATGATAAAAATGATGTTGTAACCACCACCAATATTTCCTGCTGTTTTATAATTATCCAGAATAATACCTACCATAAGCGGGAAAAGTATCCCGCCTACTGATCCGGCCATTCCACCAATTCCTACAACAGAACTAACCGCTTTTTTAGGAAACATATCAGACGCCGTTGTGAATATATTGGCGCTCCACGCCTGATGCGCCGCAGCGGCCAGACTGATCAGAAAAACGGCCTGCCAAATATTCGTTGTGTATTGTGCCAGCATGATCGGAGTTACCAGGAAAGCGAAGATTAACATAGATGTCTTACGGGCCCGAAATATTGGCCATCCTTTTTTGATCAGTGCACCTGAAAGATAACCACCACCAATACTTCCAATGGTTGTAGCAGTGTAAACAATAACAAGTTCAATACTAGGTTTGGAAAGATTTAGTTTAAACGCTTCCGCGAAATAGGATGGAAGCCAGTAAAGGAAAAACCACCAGATTGGATCCGTCAGCATTTTACCAAAAACAAAAGCCCAGGTTTGGCGTACTTTGAAAAGATCAAGCCATTTTACGGGTGCTTCTTTACTGGTATCCGGTTCGTTATCACTATGGATATATTCAAATTCAGCCTGGTTAATTCGAGCCTGTTTCGCCGGAACTTCATAATATCTAAACCAGAAAATTAGCCATACAAAACCCAGAGCCCCTGTAATCAGAAAGGCTTCCTGCCAACCGTATGAACCCAATAACCATGGAACCATAATAGGCGCAACAACCGCTCCAATATTAGCTCCGGAGTTAAAAATTCCCGTTGCCAGTGCTCTTTCTTTTTTTGGAAACCATTCTGCCGTAGCCTTTATAGCGACAGGGAAATTTCCTGCTTCTCCCAAACCCAGTAAAGCGCGCATAAAACCAAAACTTAAAGTTCCGGTTGCAGTAGCATGTAAAATGGCCGCAATACTCCACACAACCACTGAAATTGTATAACCTAATTTTGTGCCAATCTTATCAATAATAGCCCCGAAGCCGATAAGCGAAATAGCGTATGCAGCCTGAAAAGCCATCACGATATGGCTGAAATCTTTCTCGGTCCAGGCAAAATCCGCTTCCAGAGCAGGTTTCAATAAACCTAAAACTTGTCTGTCCAGGTAATTGATAGTTGTTGCAAAAAATAGAAGTGCTACAACACGCCAGCGGTATTTCGTCATTTGGGTTTCCATTTTCGGAATTTCGGTTGTAAGCATAATTGCGATAGAATAGATTGACTGGAGTTAGAAATTTTATATTTTGGCGTATTCAGTTTTTGTAAGAAACTCAGCGAGTGTTTGGGCAGCGCCGAGGTTGATCAGAGATTCTAAATAGTGGACGACATTATCTTCCGATACCCCCATTTTTGTCAGATCAGTTCCCCAAATAAATGGATCTTTTAATATCAAATGCACCATTTCCGATAAGGAAGAAAGTTGCCATTTTTGATAAAAATAAGGAGCCCGCTGATCCTGAATCAGATAATAAGTACCATTGGAAAATCCGTAATAATTATCACTGTCCTTTCTGGTAGCTTTCATGAAAAAGATATACACGGCAAAACCAAAAGTCATGTATTCGGGTGCAACGCCGTATTCTTTATGAAATTCAAGAAAGGCGGGGATGACTCTTGAATTGATTTTGGCAGAATAATTATGCGTAATATTAATCCATTTGTGGCCGATATATGGATTTCTGAAACGATCCAAAATCATCTTGCTGAACTTTTGCGTTCGCTCGGTACTCACCGGATAAGGGATGGACACAGCAATTTCGTTCTGGATTAAATTGGTTATAAAAGAGGAAAATAATTCATCTTCCATCGCTTTGGCAACCGTGGGGAAACCGCTTAAATACGCTAAGCCACAACCCAGTGTATGTGAGCCGTTCAGTATCCGAAGTTTTAATTCCCGGTATAATTCAATATCAGGCTCAATAATGACACCAGGATCAATCTGACTGAATGATAGAATTTCTTTTACTTTTTTGTCTCCTTCAATCGCCCAAAGACCGTAATATTCTGAAATAATCATCAGGTCATCTTTGTAACCGAGATGCTCCTCAATTTCCTTTTTCATTAAATCGTCAGGTCGGCCTGGTACTATTCTATCTACAAGAGAATTACAAAAAGAATTACATTGTTCGAGCCAGTCGATAAATGAACTTTCCAGACCATTTCTATGTGCCAGTTCCAAAACAATTGATTCTAGTTTTTTGCCATTATCTGATATTAATTCCGTAGCAACAATGACCAAACCAGCATCAGGATTTCCACCAAAAGCTTTGAAACGTGTGTATAAAAATGCCAGCAATTTTCCCGGAAAAGAAACCGGTGGCCATTGATAAATATCGTCCTGTACTAATTGGATACCAAGTTCCGTCGTGTTGGAAAATGCAATTTTAATAGCAGGGTTTCTGGCACAATCTAGGACTAGCGACCACTGGTTTTTTGCCGACAAAACGCGACTGATAGAAGATGAAATTATCGTTTCTTCCACAAGTTTTCCGTTTTGTAAACCCTTCATTACATGAGTATACAAATTATCCTGTCGCTCAAAAGCTTTCAGATCACCCTGATCTGTTGACTTTATGACAACAATGCGTCCGTTGAAAATTCCCTGACGGTTTGCTTTGTCAACATAATAATCTGCCAGTCCGCGTAGAAATGCGCCCGTACCAAACTGAATTATTTTTTCAGGCAATTGAAAAATGGAATCGTCCGGGATGATTACGTCAGGATTATTACGCAGTCGCCGTAAATGTTCACGAAATAATTGATTCATAATTTGTAAATCTTGATCATGATAACCGGCACATTTTTATTTTTTTACAGATTGTTTCAACAACCAGATTGAAAGTTCTTTCGCTGCATCAAAATTTTGAAAGCTGTTGTCGATTCTTCTTCCGTCCAGGTATTCGTTATAAATCCACGGATCTCCAATCGCGAGAACGGTTCCTTTTCCATATTTGGAAATACCCATAACAATATCTCCATGATCTGTCAAGGCCGATTTTGCATTATCCGATAAGGCTAATGGAGATAATTCCTTGATATATAATTTGGATGCTGATGTGAAAATATTCCGGTCCGTCGTTACATCAATTCGCCCTTGTTCGAATTGCGTTCCTTGTACCATATTCCTGTTTTTATTGGTAAACTGAATACCGAATACCTTTGCCAGTTCGTTGAAATGGGGGATTTCACAGTTTGAAGTATCATTGGCCATCAACATTAAAACGCCACCTGCTTTTACCCACTTTTCAATTTCTGAAATATCTTTCGCCTGAATGAAATTCGGGTTAGCCGTTTCTTTTTTTGTATCAGGATCTACGATAATGTAAACGTCTATTCCTTTCAGATTTTCCGCAGTTGGAGCCGTCGGGATAGAAACCGTTTGCGCACCAAGATCATGGTAAATGTTACCCCAAAGCCAAAATCCTGAATGCTGGCGATCTTCCCAGGTATAGTGAAATGGTTCTTGCTGACCCGCCGCATTTTTCCTGAATTCTTGGTTGAAAAAATAATCCAATGCTACTTTTTTGCCTTTTCCAATAGCATTTTCAGCAGCAATTTCCATTTCGACACTGGCCATAATAAACGGTCCGACTCCCTTCAAATCATTTTTTCGGATCGGTTCGCTGAGGTAATATTCATAGGTGCCATCGCGGTAAGGTGTCCCGCCAAGTCCGCCAACGCTAACGGTTTTGTCAATACTGATTAATCCGTCTGGCTCTTTGATTATAAATGTTTTTAAAATTCCGTCATAACCGCGTTTGGCCGTTGCAGCGTAAGTGGCTGGAATATATCCCAAACGTGAACCTTTTGCCAAAGCATAAACAAACATGCAGGAAGCGGAGGCTTCAAAATAATTTCCTTTACGATTTTCCTGATCAACAATCTGGTACCACAAACCGGAATTCTTGTCCTGATACTTAGCCAGAACCGGTGCCAGTCTTTGAAGATATTTTATCAATTCAGCACGTTTGGGATGGTCCTTTGGGAAATAATCCAGTACTTCCACCAAAGCCATCGCATACCAGCCAATGGCACGGCCCCAAAACTGGGGCGAAACTCCGGTTTTTTTATCAGCCCATTTCTGCTCCTTGCTTTCGTCGTAGCCATGATAAATTAAACCTGTTTTTGCATCGACAGCGTATTTTTCAATAAGCTCAAATTGCCTTGCGATATCATCAAAATGTTCAGGATGATTGAAAAGGGTGCTATATTCTGCTGCAAAGGGTTCGGCCATGAAAAGTCCATCGAGCCACATTTGGTTTGGATAGCGTTTCTTGTGCCAATATCCGCCTTCTTTGGTTTTCGGCTGTTCTTCCAACTGTTTCCAAAGTAAATCGGCTGCTTTTTTATATTTTTCCTTACCCGGCTGGGTTTGCTGATATGCCGTTAGCAAGGCTCTTCCGGTTGGAAGATTGTCCAGATTAAGATCTTCCGGTTTATACGTTCGGATACTTCCGTCTTCTTTTACATACTGATCTAAATCCTTACGGATATATTCAAAATATTTGCCTTCACCCGTTCGGTACCACACTTTTTCAATGGCTTTCAACATCAATCCTTGTTCATAATCCCAGCGCGTAAGTGTGCTTTTTCCAACAAGAATGGAATCTTTATTACGGGCAATAAAGGAATCTGCCATTCTCCTCGACCAGGGAGCCTGTGCATTTGCAGCGATTGACAAAAAACAAAAAAGGAGAAAAGTAAGCGTTGGTTTCATGCGGAAAGGAATAATATTGATCTTTTCAAAATCGGGTAAGTGGATAGAGGAGGCTTTTTATTTTACAAAATCTTCACGCATGGGCGTAAACATATCGATCAGCACGCCAGCTTCCAGACAAACGGCGCCGTGCATAATGTTGGAAGGAATATAAAATCCGTCTCCTTGTTTGAGAACTTGTTTTTTGCCGTCGATAGTAACTTCAAAAACACCGCTTACAACATAGCTCATTTGCGTGTGAACGTGCTTGTGTGGTGTCCCGATCCCTCCTTTTTGAAAATCAATTTTTACCATCATCATGGTTTCATCGTAAGACATAATCTTGCGCTTTAATCCGCCACCCAGATCCTGCCAGGGAATATCTGCATCCACAATAAATTGTTTGCCGTTCGCCGCTTTTGCCTGGGTATTTTGAGCAAATGTTTGTGTAGCTGAAACGAAAAGCATAGAGCAGAAAAATGTTATTTTGAGAACCTGGCTAATGTATTTCATTTTAAGAATATCAAGTTTTGAATAGTATTTTGTTATTTTTATTTTGATATAAAATCTTCCCGGAAAGGGGTGAAAATGTCAATTAATGTGCCTTCTTCGATGCAAAAGGCGCCGTGAACAAGATTTGGCGGGATGAAAAAAGCATCACCCTGTTTGAGTGTTTTTTTATTTTCCTCAATCGTAATTTCAAATACGCCGCTGTCTACGTAGCTAATTTGCCTGTGCACGTGATTATGTAAGGAGCCAATTCCGCCTGTTTCGAAGGCGACTTTTACCATCATTACATTTTCGTCGTAAGACATTATTTTGCGTTTTACGCCACCACCTAAATCTTCCCACTCGATATCTGAATCGTATATAAATTGTTTTCCTTTATGGTCCATTGTTGGTTGATCAAATATTTCGGTACGCTGCACCTTTTGGAGTTGGAAATTTATTTGCCGTTTCTACAATTATTTTGGTGCTCTGCACCTTTGATTTCGGTTTTTATTTTGTTTTCTACAATTATTGGAGTGCTCTGCACCATGTTTGATAATTGACTTTTTTTAATAAATTATAACTAAATCAGAAATCGACTACTCTTCGAATATGACTAGTTTAGAGTTAATAATTATAATTATCAAATAAAAAATTGTCTTTTGTTGTGCAATCGTTATCGGGAACGTTGCCAGTCGGGGAATTACTCTGTACGAATTTAAATTTTGGCATTAAACATTCACGAAGTATTCGTCTTCACAGACGATACGGGTAAATTGGGAAAAATATATTTGGTACTAAACCAATAAAAAAGAGTTTGGCAAAGCACTCAGACTTTCCAAACTCTCCTTCATTTTCTGATTACTATTTTAAATCGCTTATCGCAACGGCATCCATATCGGTGTAATTCTTATTTTCTCCTGCCATTCCCCAGATGAAAGAATAATTAGATGTTCCGCATCCTGAATGTATCGACCAGGGTGGAGAAATGATTGCCTGACGATCCGAAAGCCATAAATGACGGGTTTCCGACGGTTCGCCCATTAAGTGCAAAACTCTTTGATTGGCAGGAACATCAAAATAGAGATATGCTTCCATCCTGCGATCATGCACATGCGACGGCATGGTATTCCAAACGCTTCCGGTTTTTAAAACAGTCAGACCCATTACCAATTGACAACTTTGAATGCCGTCCAGGTGAATATACTTATAAATCGTTCTGTGATTGGAAGTTTCCGGACTTCCGATTGTTACCGGCGTAGCATCTTCTTTTGTGAATAAGCGCGTTGGATACGTGTGATGTGCAGGAGAAGACAATAAATAAAATGCTGCCGGATTTGCGCTGTCATCACTTGAAAATATCACTTGCTGCGTTCCTTTTCCTACATAAATACAACCCATTTTACTGATTGCAATTTCTTCGCCATCGGCTGTGACTTTTCCGTCTCCACCGATATTGATAATGCCAATTTCCCGTCTTTCCAGAAAGTAATTACTTTTCAGGGAATCAAAAGTTTCCAAAGTCAGAGGAGCTGTGGCTGGGACTGCACTGCCGATCATCACACGGTCATAATGCGAATAAACCCAGCTTATTTTATCGTTCTCAAAAATTGTATCAATCAAAAAATTCTCACGTAAAGTTTTAGTATCCATCTGGGAAACTTCTTTACGGCTACTCTCAAATCTGATTTCCATGGTTTTAGCTTTTGGCTGTTAGCTGTTAGCGATTAGCTACCAGAAAAACAGCATATTTTGTAAATTCTATTATCTATTTAATACGATTAAGCCAACATTCTATCATTCACACACTCCATCATTCACTCATTATTACCTCCCCATCCATCCGCCATCCACAGTCAAAGTAGATCCACTGACATAGTTGGAAGCATCCGAGGCAAGGAATAAAACAGGGCCTTTAAAATCTCCCGGCATTCCCCACCTTCCGGCAGGAATTCTGTCGAGGATGGATTTACTTCTGACGGGATCATTTCTCAGCGCTTCGGTATTATCGGTATTGATATACCCCGGAGCAATGGCATTAACATTGACGCCTTTTCCCGCCCATTCATTGGCAAGGGCTTTTACCAAACCGCCGATAGCACTTTTGGATGCCGTATATCCGGGTACATTTATTCCGCCCTGAAAAGTCAATAGCGATGCTGTGAAAATAATTTTGCCATATCCTCTGGTGACCATTTCTTTGCCCAATTCACGTGAAAGAATAAATGGGGCATCCAGATTGATATTCAAAACCTGATCCCAATATTCATCCGAATGTTCGGCTGCGGGTTGGCGAAGAATAATGCCCGCGTTATTTATCAGAATATCAATCGTTTTATGTTCTTCCTTTACCGTTTTGATAAAAGAATACAAACTTTCACGGTCGCCAAGATTCACCTGATAAGGATAAAATTTCCGTCCAATTGCTGTGATTGACTTTTGAATTTCACTTTCGGTAGTGGGAAGAGATGACGAAACTCCGATGATGTCAGCGCCTGCTTCGGCCAGGGCCTCGGCCATTGCTTTGCCTATTCCCCGGTTGCAGCCTGTGACCAACGCCGTTTTTCCGGTAAGGTCGAATAAATTTGTACTATTCATCTAAATGGGTCTTGTAGCATTTCCGGTTTTTCAATAAATAAAAAAGAATGTACCGGAAAACAAATATGAATTTTAACGAGTTTAGATTTAATAATCAGAAACATCAAACATTGCCGGGCCTTTTTTTGTGCAATCGTTATCGGGAACGTTACCATTGATCCAAATTTGAAGTTTGCAAAAGGATCGTTTCAGATTTAAGGTCTTATTTTGTATCTTCACTCATTAGAAGGATTTGTAGAGTTAATTAAGGAATAAATTGCAATAAACAAATATATTCTTTGGAAACGATTACCATAAAAGATATTGCCAGGGCTTTGAATTTATCCACTTCCACGGTTTCCCGTGCGTTGCGGAACAGTTATGAGATCAATACTGAAACCAAAAAACTTGTTTTGGAATATGCCGAGAAAATGAATTACCGGCCTAACCCGATTGCGTTGAGTTTGCGTGACAGTAAGAGCAAATCCATCGGTGTCATTCTTCCTGAAATTGCCAATAATTTTTTCTCACAGCTTATCAATGGCATTGAATCTATTGCTTACAATATGGGCTACCATGTTGTGATTTTTCAAAGTCATGAATCGTATGAGCGGGAAGTTGCCAATACAAATTATCTGGTTTCCAGAAAAGTCGATGGTTTGCTGGTATCATTATCAAGCCTGACAACAGATATTTCCCATTTTGAAGAATTGCTTGATAAGGGAATGCCAATTGTTTTTTTTGACCGCGTTCCAAAAAAAGTAGATACACATAAAATTGTTGCTGACAATTTTGGCGGAAGTTATCAGGCTACGGAACATTTGATAAAAACCGGAAAAAGAAAAATCGCGCATATTACCAGCCCTATCTATTTGTCGATCACAGTGGAACGACTGGCAGGTTATAAAAAAGCGCTGGAAGATTTTGGAATTCCCTTTGATGAATCTTATGTAAAATATTGCCATCACGGCGGCATGGTTGTGAGTGAAAATGAGGCGGCGGTCCAGGAATTGCTGGATATGGACGAAGTGCCGGACGCTATTTTCACGGCGAGCGACCGGATCACAACCGGATGTCTTTCTGTTTTACACCGAAAACATATCCGGATTCCTGATGAAATTGCTATTGTCGGATTTACGAATATTGGCGTTGCCGAATTGCTGAATCCACCTTTAACCGCCGTTGTTCAGCCTGCTATGGATATGGGAAACCAGGCTACGGAGCTTTTGATCAAACTGATTGAACATCCTAAAAAACCAACTATTTTTGAAAGCAGATCATTGAAAACTTCGCTGATCATCCGGGAATCCACTGCCGGAAAAATAGTAAATGTTTCGTAGTACAAATAATTCATGAACGGTTCTTCGACGATTTGTCTCCCTGTTGAAAATGCACTTTTTAACTTTCGGGTGGCGGGTGTTGCTATTCAAAATGGAAAGTTACTACTTCATAAAACACCCACGGATAATTTTTGGAGTCTTCCCGGTGGCAGGGTTGATATGTTTGAGTTTTCCAAAGAAACGCTTCTACGTGAAATGCTGGAAGAAATCGGCAAAACAGTTATCGTTGGAAATCTTCTTTGGGTTGTTGAAAACTTCTTCGAATACAACAAAATCAAACACCATGAAATCGGTTTTTATTACCTGATGGAAATTCCAGATCTTGAAAATCAGGATGATTTTATTGTAATAGAAGATGAAACTGAGTTATTATTTCATTGGGAAGAAGTTGAGACAATAAATCCCGGAAGTATTTATCCGGAATTTATTACCAAAGATTTACTTCTCAATAGTTCAATAATTCAGCATATCACGCTGAACTTCAAAAATCTGAATGTTATTTAATTGATTTGGTAATAAAGTGCCATTTTATTCTTCCAATGGAATTAGGTTTGCCACTTTCAGCTTCTGAAATTCGGCCTTTCAAAACTCCGTTTTTTTCTTCAACGATCAAATCCCTCCAGGAATATTGATCTTTTTCGTAAGCAAAAGTTTCACCATCGTCGTCATACAATCTTGAAACAGCTGGCTTTTTACCATATACACGAATTTCCAGATCTACTTTTTCCCCAGCCTTAGGCGCGTGCAATAAGGGTGGCATCATAGGAATAATTCCACCTTCTTTTACGAAAACAGGAATTTTGGCAAGTCCGGGTGTAATCGTGATTACCTGGCCGTCGCCGACAAAATTTCCGTTGTAGAAATCATACCATTTTCCTTTTGGCAGTATTACTTTTCTGGAAGTCTGGCCTGTAAACATCGGTGCTACCAGTAAATATTCACCAGCCATATATTGGTCTTTTACTTCTTTTGAAGTTGCTTCTTCGTAAGGATTTTCTTCCAGATTTGTTGCGGTTTTTTCTTTTGTCAAATCACTTCTAAAACCTTCTTCCAAACTCATTCCGCGGAAAGGCGGCGTTCCTTCGTAATGATATTTTGCAAAAGTGGAATACCAGTAAGGCATCATTCGCATACGCAGCTGAGCAACTTCTTTCACCTGTTCTGCAACCTCCGGAAAAGTCCAGGGCTGGGTACTGCTCGCCCATGCATTAATCATCGCCATTGGAGAAAAACAAACTGTTTGAAATCTTCTCAGCCACTCTTCACTTGTTTTTGAAGCGCGTACTTCGGGCGTCCAAAGCACACCGGCATAGCCACTGTTGATCAAAGCCGTAATGAAATCCTCGTGACTGTAATTATCGTTGTAAATCACATAGGGAAAGGAAGAACCGCCGGCATTGGAACCTCGTACTAAGCTGTAAGTCCTGCGGTTATTTTTCCTGAACATTTCATAGGAATATTTCTGAACCAGCAATCCGTAAGTCTGGCGCATTTGTTCTGAGGTATGGCCGGAAGGAAAAGTAGCCACATCAGGCCAGACATATGAGTCGAAACCATCTACTTCATCAATTTTATAACCGCTCACGCCAATTTTTACATGTTCTTTTTCAAACTGATCAAATAAGATTTTTCTGGCTTCCGGCATTGAAAGATCGGGTACAACGCCATTCCAAACTAAATGAGAACCTGTAAATGGTTTTATTTTCGAATAAATTTCAGCATCCGGCGATACATATGGGTTAGTCCACAAATTGATTTTAACACCCACTTCGTCCATTTCTTTTACAAATTTTTCAGGATTCGGGAAGCGTGTTTTATCCCATTCAAAAGTGCAAGGATAAGATTTACTTTGCCAGCCTGGTTCCAGTCCTATAAAATCCAGAGGGAAACCTTTATCCGAAAAAGCTTTTGCTTCTGCTTTTACCTGTGCGTCGGTATACAAGCGGTTTACGCGTTGGGTAAATCCCAATCCCCATCTTGGAGGCAGACAACCGCCGCCACCAAGCAAATTAAACCGCTCGATGACATTGACAGGTTTTGGGCCTGCAAACACATACATTTCAATCCCTTCCGCCGGAACCAGCATTTCCACGGCATCAGAATAAGGGTGCGCACTCCAGTTATCATCTGTATTACGGTTCTGAACTTCCGGAGGATTTTTGCTGTCTTTCCTGACCGAAGAACCTGCGTAAACATCAATATATTTAGCAGAATTAACGAAGACGCCATAGCCCAAAGAAGAAACGTAAAAGGGAGTAGGAGCATGCGTACGCCCATTGTCGGACTTTCCATAATGATCAACATGAAGCTGCATAATTCTGCCTCGCTGATGAATGGTCTGGAAGTTCAGGCCAAAGCCATAAAGCTGTTCATTTCGTTCCAGTGGAAAACGCAAATAGGTTTTTCCATTTCTTACTTCAACCGATATATCCCCGTTATTAAGCGGGAAAGTTGCTTTTTGTAATTTTTGAAGTGCAGGTGACGGTTGTACATCTACGGCATTTAATAGGTTATAAACATCAGGTTTGCCGACAACGCCCTTCCAGACACCAGGATAAATTTCGCGCCAGTTGACAGACTGGGAATGACTTGAAAATGAAAGATAAAGAACAAAAAATGTAAGTAGTAGAAATTTACGTTTCATAATTGTTGGGTCAGATCAAAGAGTAGCTCCGGAAGTAATCATAAGTCAATGCTCATAATAATAAGTAAACAAAAATGCCGCTTCTTTCTACTAGAAAAAAACTTTACAAATTAAAAGTCTATTGATATTGTAGATTAAATAGATTGATAATACATTTGTACTTAGAAACTCAAACAGGTGCACAACCCTAACGATTATGTATTACGAAATCGAAGACGAGCTGGGTAATATTTCTACCATTCAGCTAAAAGAAAGAGAATTGGATGAGCGGGCTGAAGAGTTGAAAACCGGTGATTTTGCTCCTATTTTCTATCTTAAATCAGCAGATGGCGTACAGGTTACTTCCGTTTCAGGATTCTCTGTTGCCGATGATTCCAAATCACTCATGGAACTGATTGCTTACAATCCGCTGGTTTTGAGTTTCTATTGTCCATGCTGGGGAAGTTATGCACCGAAACATTTGGCTGCTTTGCAAGAGTTGGCTCCTCAAATTGAAGCCTTTGGCGGACAACTTTTAGTTTTAACGAATGAATCTCCCAAAGAAATCGCCCGGATTTCGAAAAAGCTGAATCTTGATTTTACGATCATTCACGATAAGGATTTTAACGTAGCAAGATCGTATGGAGTATATTCTGAAACTTCGCCTATCTGGGATCGGATTGCTGGAATTTCAGAAGAAGTTTTTACACCTTCATTATTCGTGATCGGGAAAGACAGAAAGGTAACATATACTTTTGTCGATGAAAACTTTGATGGAACGCCGGATCGTAAGGAATTATTAAAATCTGTTTATCACTGGAAAGAGAAAAAATAAAGTCATTAAAATATATCCTCCGACACCGGCAGTCTGGCTGTTTCAATTATATTTGAATCAGCCGGATTGCCGGTTCTGTTTTCAATTAACCTGTCATCCATTATGCCTTCCGCTACATCAGCAATCCGGTCGAAATTGCCCAAAGTCGGTACTACAATTTTTACACGCATGTCCAAACTTGCCGAGGATTATAAGGCAATAAATCTGGCGCAGGGTTTTCCTGAGTTTGATTGTTCTCCGGATCTGCAAAAGCTGGTTGACAAATATATTCGTCAGGGAAAAAATCAGTATGCGCCTATGGCCGGTGTGATGGGGTTGAGGGAAGCGATTTCGCAAAAAGTTTTTGCTGCGACTAATACGGAATATCATCCGGAATCCGAAATTACCATAACAAGCGGTGCAACGGAAGCACTTTACGTGGCCATTTCTACGGTTGTCAATCCAGGAGATGAGGTTATTGTTTTTGAACCGGCTTACGACAGTTACGTCCCGGCAATTGAAATGAACGGCGGAATTCCCGTTTTTGTAACACTGGATCCGCAATACGAATACATCGACTGGGAAATTGTCAGATCAAAAGTGACGCAAAAAACCAAAGCGATTATTATCAACACGCCTCATAATCCGACAGGAAAAGTCTGGACGGAATCTGATTTGAAACAGCTTGATTTCCTGGCGGAAAAAAATGATCTTTTCGTGATCAGCGACGAGGTTTATGAACATATTATTTTTGATGATTTAAAACACGTTTCGGCTGCTTCCATTGCTTCCCTGGCGTCCCGGACATTTTTATGCGGTTCTTTTGGAAAGACTTTTCATGTCACGGGTTGGAAAGTTGGCTATTGTCTGGCACCGAAGGAATTCACAGCAGAATTTCGGAAAATACACCAGTTTATGGTTTTCAGTGTGATCACGCCATTTCAATTTGCCATCGCAGAATTTCTGAAAGAACCAGAGCATTATCAAAGCCTTTCTGCTTTTTATGAGCGGAAAAGAAATATTTTTAATGATGCGATAAAAGATATTGGATTTATTCTGAAACCATCAGAAGGTAGCTTTTTTCAAAATGTATCTTATAAAAATCTGTCAGAAGAAAACGATCTGTTTTTAGCTGAAAGATTAACGAGAGAAGCCGGAGTTGCATCGATTCCACTTTCCGCATTTTATGGAGAGGAAACTAACTTTCGGGTACTAAGATTCTGCTTCGCCAAAAACGACGACACGCTTTTGAGGGCGGCTGAGTTGTTAAATAAAGTTATCTGGTAATTTTTTTAGGTTACACAGAGAACCACAGAGAAAAGGAGAGGGACACAGAGTTTTATTGAGAAAATTCTCTGCGTCCCTCTTTTTATCTCCGGGGTTCTCTGTTTAACTTTTGAGGGCGGCTGAGTTGTTGAATAAAGTTATCTGGTAATTTTTTAGGTTACACAGAGAACCACATAGAAAAGGGGAGGGACACAGAGTTTTATTGAGAAAATTCTCTGCGCCCCTCTTTTTATCTCCGTGGTTCCCTGTTTAACTTCTGAGGGCGGCTGAGTTGTTGAATAAAGTTATCTGGTAATTTTTTAGGTTACACAGAGAACCACAGAGAAAAGGAGAGGGACACAGAGTTTTATTGAAAAAATTCTCTGTGTCCCTCTTTTTATCTCCGTGGTCCCCTGTGTAACTTTTGAGGGCAGCTGAGTTGTTGAATAAAGTTATCTGGTAATGTTTTAGGTTACACAGAGAACCACAGAGAAAAGGAGAGGGACACAGAGTTTTATTGAAAAAATTCTCTGTGTCCCTCTTTTTATCTCCGTGGTCCCCTGTGTAACTTTTGAGGGCAGCTGAGTTGTTGAATAAAGTTATCTGGTAATGTTTTAGGTTACACAGAGAACCACAGAGAAAAGGAGAGGGACACAGAGTTTTAATTATAAAAATCTCTGTGTAACCTACATTATTATTTTTTAAAAAGAAGCGCTTTTATAGGTTGAATTCTTGTGATGATCAGCGTGGGAATCATCAGGATTAATGCAGATACTATAATGGTTGTAACATTGATCAATAAAAAAGTCGGCCAGTCGAATACGATTGGGACGGTATCCATATTGTAATTAACAGGATCGAGCGGGATGATTTTAAATTGATGCTGCAACCAGCAGAAAGCCAGCCCGGCAATGTTCCCGATCAATAATCCCTGACGGACCATATACAATCCTACCCGCAGAAATACCAGCCTGATTTGTTTATTTGGGCTTCCAAGCGTTTTCAAAAGTCCGATTAACGGCGTTCTTTCCATGATCATAACCAATAAAATGGAGATCATATTAAAACATGCCACGAACAAAATCAGTGTCAGAAAAACTGCCGTGTTTTTGTCCAAAAGGTATAGCCAGTCAAATAACTGACGAAATGTATCCGTAACTTTTTGAAGATAAACAGCCGGAGGAAGTATTTGTTTTAGTTGAAGAGCAACCTGATCGAGTTGTTTGAAATCTTTTAAATAAATTTCATAGGTACCAATGGAATCCTCGCCCCAGCCGTTGAGCCGTTGAACAAGTCTGAGATCGCCAATAACCAGTCGATCATCAAATTCTTCCATTTGGGTATCATAAATTCCGGTGACCGTGAGTTTTCTTGGCCTTGGCGGATCTTGTAAAGAATACATAATAACCTGGTCGCCTGCTTTTAACCTTAACTGTGAAGCAATTTTCCGGCTGATCAGGATTTCTGACGAGTAACCGTATTTGATCGAAGAAGAGTCATTTGAACCAATCAGCCTTCCTTCGATCAGCGAAGTTTTGAAAAGGCTCCAGTCATAATCTTTTCCTACTCCTTTTAATACTACGCCTTTTATTTCATCCGGCGTTTTTAAAATTCCTGATTTGTGAGCGACTGCCTGCCAGTGACTTATTTCCGGCATTATTTTCAGGGCATCAGAAACCGGATTTTTTATATTCATCGCACCTTCTTCATAGGTATTTCCCTGTGCGAAAGCGGTGATGTTGATATGGGCGCCAAAGAGGAAAACCTTTTCCTGAATGGTTTTCTTGAAGCCGATTAAAACTGCAAAAGAAATAATTCCGACCGCTACGCCGATAGCAATACTGGCCACGCCAATACGTGAAACGGTTGCTGAAAATGAACCGGCTTCATTATTCCGGATGCGTTTGGCGATAAAAGAAGGAAATTGCAAAGAAATCGGACTGGTTAAAATTTAAGTATTTGCAAAAGTAGGTAAAAAATAGAGCGTGATGAAAACAGCGCCCATGATCAGGGACTTTTTCTAAGTAAAAATGAATAGTTTGTAACGAATTTTTAACCAAAAGATCAGCCGATGTCGGCCGATCTCAATTTTTATTGAATCGATATTTTAATTTTTTCTATCAAAAATCAGCGAGTTCACTTAAAACACCACGAAATTATAATAGTTTGGTAGGTCACCAGCCTTTTCATATGACCAGACCGGTTTCAAAGTATAGGAGTAAGTTGCCGGACCAAGTTTTGGATCTGTGACATCCACTGTAAATTTCATCATAGGCGGTGTTGGAGCGTTTTGGGCTGCTTCGATTGTAGAATAGCCAACAATACTAGCCAGATCAAGTTTTGCTGGATTTTCAAATGGTATAGGAATGGTACTTGTTGATGTATTACTCTTTGTAACAACAGTTCCGGCTACGTCGTCCCAATAATATTCGAGGTTTAATGGCAGCGGAATTTTGTCTGAGAAAAAAAACGTTTTTGCTGATGCGGGAAATTTAGTATTTCATTACCGGTTAAAATAAGAATAAATCCTTGTCGAAAGAGGAAAAATATTCCTTTTCTATATACATTAAATTCTGGCAAATAGGTCAGGTCAACTGTTTCGTTGCCGACCTTTCTTTCAATTTTGGTAACATAAAGGTATTGTGACTGAATTAAATGGAGGGCTTCATCTTTGGTTAATGCCGTTTGTCTGGATTCCGGTTCTTCGTTAGTACACGAAAGTGTTACACTCAAACAAAACAAAATGTAAAGCAAACATAATGACGGTTTCATAAGTGTGAAGTTTAGTAAAATTGACTGGTGTAAAAATAAGTTATTTATAATTATTATTCTATTTATTATAATTATTAATATTAAACGGTAATCAGTAACTTTCCATTTTTTTATTCCTTGCGGTTGATTTAATTCTTCTCGCCATTTTTTTGTTATGTTGTCAGAGAATTAGAATTGTTAGGCTAAAATTGGAGACCACAAACCGGATTATTAATTATGTCATTTATAAAAGTAGCTTCGGGTGTCGTAAACCAAACACCGATGGCGTGGGAATCCAACACGAAACATATTATTCAGGCGATTGAAGAGGCTAAAAAGCAGGATGTAAGTTTGATTTGTTTGCCTGAATTATGTATATCCGGTTATGGTTGTGAAGACTATTTTTTCGCCGCGGATCTTGCAGAGCAGGCAATGAAATGTTTGCATGAAATTGTAAGCGAAACGGCTGGAATTGTCGTTGCCGTAGGTTTACCAGTGCGTCATAACAACAGTTTGTATAATACCGCCTGCCTTATTGCCAACAAACAGATTATTGGTTTCTATTGCAAACAAAACCTGGCCAATAACGGAATTCATTATGAAGCGCGCTGGTTTCGTCCCTGGCCTGCAGGTTTGGTAGAAAGCATTGAAATTGACCAGATGTTATATCCTATTGGCGATATCATTTTTGATCTTTCTGGTGTCAGAATCGGTTTTGAAATTTGCGAAGATGCCTGGGTTTCTAACCGTCCGGGACGCCGTCACTATGAAAGAGGCGTTGATATTATCTTAAATCCAAGTGCAAGTCACTTTGCTTTCCACAAATTTCTTACCCGTGAAAGACTCGTTTTGGACGCTTCAAGATCTTTTGGTTGCAGTTATATTTATACCAATTTGTTGGGAAATGAGGCTGGAAGAGCAATTTATGACGGTGATGCGATGATTGCTTCCAACGGCGAAATGCTGGTTAGCAGTGAGCGTTTTAGTTATGAAGATCACCTCATTATTGCAGCAGTTATAGATACGGACAATACGCGTTTGAATCAGCTTCAAAATAAAATTTCATCTTCCATAAAAGATAAAACCTGGCGCGTACCGGCTCGTTTTGACTTTCCAGAAATCGATCCTGTTCCACAGCAGATTGCAGAGTTGGAAGCTTTTGAAAAAGGCGGTGCGTTGAAGGAAGAAGAATTTGCCCGAGCTGTCTCGCTCGGACTTTTTGATTATTTAAGAAAAAGCCGTTCAAACGGATTTACGATTTCTCTTTCCGGTGGTGCTGATTCCTGTGCCTGTACTGCGTTATGTGGATTGATGATCCGCCTTGCTGATGAAAGTATTGGTTTGGAGCGTTTCAAAGAAAAACTTTCTTATATCAAAGAAATCCAGTCGGCAAAAACGGAGGAAGATTTAGCGCTGGCTTTGGTACATAATATATATCAGGGAACGGAAAACAGTTCAAACGACACACTGGAATCTGCACAATCTCTTGCAGAATCGATTGGTTCTACTTTTTATAATATCAATATAAACGGACTTGTTGAAACATATAAAAGTCTGATCGAAGAACAAATTGGCAGACAATTATCATGGAAAACGGATGATATTGCTTTGCAGAATATTCAGGCGAGGGTTCGGGCTCCGGGTGTTTGGTTGCTTACCAATTTGTCAAATCATCTGCTTTTGGCCACTTCCAACCGCTCAGAAGTTGCAGTAGGGTATGCAACAATGGATGGAGATACCGCCGGAAGTATCAGTCCGCTTGCCGGAATTGACAAACATTACTTGCGTCAATGGCTGCGCTGGCTGGAAACGGTGGGTTGTGAAGTAAAAGGAAAACATATCCGGATTGAGGGTTTGAAAAAAGTAAACTCCCTGCAGCCAACTGCGGAACTTCGCCCGCTGGAATTAAACCAAACGGATGAAGCTGATCTGATGCCGTACGATTTTCTGGATGCCTTGGAAAAAGTAGCGATACGGGATAAAAAATCGCCAGTTGATTGTTATAAAAATGTAGTGATCCGTTTCAAAGAGGTTTATTCTGAATCCCAGATTTTGGGCTGGACCGAACGTTTTTTTAAACTTTGGAGCCGGAATCAGTGGAAACGTGAGCGTTACGCGCCATCTTTTCATTTGGATGATTTAAATCTTGATCCACGCTCCTGGTGCCGCTTCCCAATTCTTTCAGGTGGTTTTGAGAAAGAACTTGAAGAGCTGCGGTATTATGCGGATGGGAATAGAGGGAGATATGGGAGAGGGAGAATAGGATTTTAAGATAAAGGGTTTCACGCAAAGTTACCCAATAAGGAATTTTGTTTCGTGATTAATAACTTTATGAAAGCTCTCTGCAGCAAAACCGTTTCTGTAATGAATTTGAATTCATCGCAAAGTTTGGTTCGGATTACTTTTTGAGTTTCAAATTGAACGTCGGAGTTCTTATAGTAGAGTAATCTCATCGAAGTAATCTGGCAGAGAGCTTTTCACATTTAAAGTTATAAACAAAATGGAAAAGGACAATCTTACGAGCGCTTCAAAATTTGTTGAAATGGCCTTAATCAATCCTAATGCAGCCGGAATCGATATAGGCGACACGATCCATGCAGTAGCAGTTCCGCCAGGCCGTGATGTAGAAAGTGTGCGCACATTCGGTGCCTTCACTTGTGATCTGATGGAAATTGTTTTGTGGTTAAAAAAATGCTCTATCGAAACAGTAGCGATGGAAAGTACAGGTGTATATTGGAAAAACCTGTTCAACATGCTGGTTCAAAATG
>NZ_VTOL01000008.1 GCF_009801115.1 Dyadobacter sp. 3J3 | reverse complement strand
CTGGTAAGTGCTCTAAATTTGTCGCAGGTCGCCCGGGCTTTTTCGTTTATTTGTTTCACAGCTACAAACTTAAAAACATGGGCGGCTTTTTTTTATGCCCTTACAAATCTATTCGTGATATTGTCTAATTAAAGTTAATTAAATTAAGATAAAAAACTCATACTTACTTATTCTAAAATACGAGATCACCGCAATCATTATTCATCAAAAATATATATAATCTTCCTCACCTTGCTTTCCATAAATATGCTGTAATCTTTGTATAAATTATCGCAAAGTCTATGATCAGCCTATAATGAGCCACCCATTACATATAGATAAAACTTCCTGGATCGGAAATGCCATTTCAAAAATAGAATCGGATTATCAGCGTTCAGCGGATACACATCTTATTTCACTGAAACTTCCTTCATTTCCCGATATCGATTTTTATTTTAAAGATGAATCAACGCATCCGTCGGGCAGTTTGAAACACAGGCTGGCCAGATCTTTGTTTTTGTATGCGATTTGTAATGGCTGGGTACATGAAGGAACCACAATCGTTGAAGCATCAAGTGGTTCGACTGCCGTTTCAGAGGCATACTTTGCCAGACTTTTGGGCTTACCCTTTGTGGCTGTGATGCCGAAATCAACAAGTCCGGATAAAATTCAGGCGATTGAATTTTATGGAGGAAGGTGTCATTTTGTAAATCATCCGGCAGAGGTATATGAGGCGTCGCACCAGATTACTCAGGAAACAAAAGGCCATTTTATGGATCAGTTTACCTTTGCCGAAAGAGCAACGGATTGGCGTGGCAACAACAATATTGCAGAATCTATTTTCCGTCAGATGAAGTATGAAAATCATCCGGTTCCAAAATGGATTGTAACGGGTGCAGGTACCGGAGGAACTTCTGCAACACTTGGCCGCTATGTACGTTACGAACAACATGCCACCCAAATCTGCGTTGTGGATCCTGAAAACTCGGTTTTTTATGATTTTTGGAAAAATAATAATCCGGAATTATGCAGTGAAATTGGATCAAGAGTGGAAGGCATAGGCAGGCCGAGAGTAGAACCTTCGTTTTTACGAACCGTTGTGGATCATATGATCCAGGTACCTGACGCAGGAAGTTTTGCTGCGATGTTAACACTTACTACTTTGTTAAATAAAAGAGTTGGTGGCTCAACAGGAACAAATTTCTGGGGAGTATTGGAACTGGCAAAAGAAATGAAAGCAAACGGAGAATCCGGTTCAATCGTTACATTAATATGTGATTCGGGAGAACGATATATGAATACTTATTACAATGACGAATGGCTTGAAATAAATGGTTATTCGGAAGAGGTTTCAAAGCATCAGCAGACAATCAATTCCATTTAAATAAAAAACTCTGTGCCTCTCTTTTTATCTCAGTGGTTCTCTGTGTAACCTTCATCAGAAAGTAACAATAGTTAAAACAAACAAAGTGCACCAAAATTATTATTTCTTAAAAAAACTTGCTCCGCGCCTTAATCAGGAGTTGGCCGGAAAAAAATTCATTGAAGCATTCAGCCAGGAGAAGGATGAGATCGTTCTGGTTTTTGCTGAATCGGAGGTTGACGACGTTTTATCAAATCCGTTTTTTATCAAGGCAACCTTACGCTCTGATTTTGCCTGTCTGAGTTTTCCTGACAAATTTGACCGGGCTCGCAGAAACAGCGTCAATCTTTTTACGCATTTATACAACCGGCAGATTATTCATGTGCGGGTTTTTACCAATGAAAGAGCAATTGAAATCATTTTTAAAAATGGTGAAATTCTGGTTTTGAAACTATTTGGAAACAGGTCTAACCTGATTTCTTTTGATAAAGAAGGGTCTGTTAATCAACTATTTAATAGTAAGCTTGCTGCCGATCTAACACTTTCACTGGAAACACTCGACCGGCAGATTGACCAGTCTTTTGAAGCTTTTGTAAAAAATGATCTGCGTTTTGAACCTCTTTTTCCAACGTTTGGAAAACTCGTCAATAAATACCTGAATGGTTTATTACAAGAAATAACACATGCGGAAAGGCGTTGGGATATTGTTCATACTGTTTTAAAACAGCTTAAAACTCCGGTTTTTTATATTACAAAAATCGAGCTTGTTCCTGTACTTTCTTTGTTGCCGGTCGGTGAAATTGTCGAAACTTACAATGATCCTATTGAAGCTTTAAATGCATATTATTACGCTTTCATTCGCCTTACAGGTATTGAAAGAGAAAAGGCTGAGATACTAAGAGTCCTGAGGAAGCGCATTTCCCAAACTGAAAATTATCTTGACAATACGTTTAAAAAGTTAGTTGAGCTGGAAGAGGGAACCAAAAATGATGAAATCGCCAATATTATAATGGCAAACCTTCATCAAATTCCTGACCGGGCAGAATCGGTAGAATTATATGATTTTTACCGGGATCAAACTATAAAAATTCGTCTCAAAAAAGATCTTACACCGCAGAAAACAGCGGAAGGTTATTACCGGAAATCGAAAAACGAAAAGATCGAAATTGCCCGTTTGCATGATAGTCTTGATGCGAGAGAAAAGGATAAGGAGAAAATGACGGGTTTTGTAAAATCTATTGAGGCCATCGACTTATTACGAGAGTTCAGGACTTTTATCAAGGCAAATGGATTAGGCGGAGGGAATGCAGCTTCGGTACAGCAGGCGGATTTGTTTAAAAAAGTAGACTTTCTTGGGTTTTCGATTTTAATTGGGAAAAACGCGAAAAACAACGATTTGTTGACTAAACAGTATGCGCATAAGGAAGATTTATGGCTGCATGCAAGAGACGTAACAGGCTCTCATGTTGTTATAAAACATCAATCCGGTAAGAAATTTCCTGCTCCTGTGATCGAAAAAGCGGCGCAGTTGGCTGCCTGGCATTCGAAAAGGCGTACAGATAGTTTATGTCCTGTCATTGTTACACCCAAAAAATATGTCCGCAAACCGAAAGGACTTCCGGAAGGTGCCGTTGTGATTGATAAAGAGGACGTAATCATGGTAGTTCCGGCAGGAGAATAAAGTATGATATTTTAGGTATCAAATGGCTTTGATAAGTCTTTCGATATCACGAACTTCGTATTAAAATTGAGAGAACAGGAATATTTAGTGCAGAATGCTTGAAAATCGTCGCTTTGTTATTATTGGCTTTTTTGCTTTAATAGGTTTTATTTACCTGTTTCGTTTATTTTATTTACAAGTCCTGGACGAAAGTTATTCCATAGAATCTTCCAGTAACTCCATCAAACGTGTCATTGAAGTTCCTTTCCGTGGCCAGATCTATGACCGCAACGGGAAGTTAATTGTATATAATACGCCTGTTTACGATTTATTAGTAACACCTTACAAAGTGAAGGTGGACGATACTTTGCGTTTTTGCAGGGTTCTCGGTATCGAAAAACGTGAATTTGATAGTCTTATAACCGCAGCCGGCAGCTATTCCAGAGTGAAACCGTCGATATTTTTACGGCAATTATCCAAGGAAGATTTCGCGTCTATTCAGGATATCATGGTGGATTATTCCGGTTTTGAATTTGCCAAAAGTTCAATGCGTACATATAAAGGCGCAACGCTTGCCAACACGTTGGGTTACGTAAGTGAGATCAGTAAAAAACAGCTTGAAAAACAGGAGGAGCCTTATTATCGTCAGAGTGACTACATCGGGCAAACCGGTATCGAAAAGATTTACGAAAATGAATTGCGTGGGAAACGCGGTACAAAGTTCGTCATGCAAAATGTAAGCGGTGTTTACAAAGGTGCCTGGAAAGGTGGCGAGCTGGATACGATGGCCGTTGCCGGAGCAAATCTTTATTCTGGTATTGATATTGATATTCAGCAATATGCGGATAGTTTGATGATGAATAAAGTAGGAAGTATTGTAGCGATTGAACCCAAAACGGGACAGATTATTTCCATGGTTTCTGCTCCAACGTATGATCCAAACTTTTTGGCCACACGACATTTTTCAAAAAACTACACCGCTCTTTACCGTAATCCATACAAACCTTTGTTTAATCGCCCGGTTATGGCCAGTTATCGGCCAGGATCTACTTTTAAATTAATTCAGGCGCTTATCGGTTTGCAGGAAGGTGTGATTACGCCGCATAGTGGTTTTACACATGCAAATTGTCCGATCGGCTGTCACAATCACCCGGGTACTCCCACGGTTGCGCTTGGTGTTACGCATTCATGCAACCCTTATTTCTACAATGTTTTTCGTCGGATTATTTACAATAATAATATATCAAATACCTTTAAAGCATCAGCTGCCGGGTTGGACGTTTGGCATGATAAGATCAGTAAATTTGGTATAGGTCAGCAGTTGGGAATTGATTTGCCGAGTGAGCGTAAGGGGAATTTGCCTGATAAAAAATATTACGATAAGATCTATGGCGAGAATCGCTGGAAGTTCTCAAACATTTATTCGTTAAGTATTGGTGAAGGAGAAATCCTGATCACGCCCTTAAAAATGGCGAATGTGGCTGCCATTATTGCAAACCGAGGTTATTATTACACGCCTCACGTAATTCATGGCGTTGGAGAAAGTAAGACAGTAAATCCTGACTTTTTGATAAAACATGAGACAGGCGTTGAGCCTCGTAATTTTGAGCCGGTGATTGAAGGAATGGTGGGCGCAGTAGAAGGTGGAACGGCAAGAAGGTCCCGTGTGGAAGGGATTACGATTGCAGGTAAAACGGGAACATCTCAAAATAAACGCGGGATGGACCATTCGATTTTTATTGCCTTTGCGCCCGTGGATGATCCAAAAATTGCCATTGCTGTTTTTGTTGAAAATGCAGGGGCAGGAGGTTCGGCAGCGGCACCAATTGCCAACCTGATCATTGAAAAATACTTGACGAGGAAAATTACGAATAAGGCCTTAGAGGAAAGAATCATGAAAGCGGATTTTATGAAGAACGTAATCCTGCCACCTCCGTCTAAACCCGTTGTAAAAGATACGATTAAAAGAAGACAGGGAATTCCGATGGCTCCGCTTGAAAAGCCAATTCCATCCGAGATTAACTGGTTTAGGAAGTTTTGATCCCACCAGATTCGATAGTCATTAATTCATCATTAGTATAAAAGTTAAGTAATGGAAGAGGGAAAACCCATAACCAAAAATGTCGATTGGATGGTCGTGCTGATCTATATCGCATGTCTTGGGATAGGATGGGTCAATATTTATGCGGCGGTTTACAATCCGGAAACACATAGCAGTATTTTCGATTTATCGAACAATGCGGGTAAGCAGCTTATGTGGATCGGTACTACTTTTATATTGATTATCTGTATTTTAGTTATTGATTACAAATTCTATGAAACGTTCTCGTTCATCATTTATGCGATCGTAATATTTCTATTGGTCGTCGTTTTATTTGCGGGATCAAATATTAACGGATCCCGGTCATGGATCAAATTTGGACCCATGTCATTGCAACCAGCCCAGTTTGCAAATCTTGCCGTAAGTTTGGCCATATCAAAATATTTAAGTGATCCGGCCATCAGTTTATCCCGAAAATTGAAAGATTATTATCCAATTCTTGGAATCATTGCGCTTCCCTCTGTTTTGATTCTTTTGTCCAATGAAACAGGTTCTATGCTTGTTTTTGCATCTTTTGCCATAATCCTATACCGTGAAGGAATGCCGGGATTTATTCCTGCAATCGGAATCGTTTCAGCAGCTTTGCTTATTATTTCGCTTCTTTATAATTCCTGGTATATAGCTGGTGCAATTATTTTTATTGCCGGACTTGTAATTTGGTTAATGCCAGTAATGACCAGACGGCAAGGAGGCCTGTGGGCGACGATTCTGGTCGCGCTGGTGATGATTTCCATTGCTTTTGGTGTTGATTTCTTTATGAACAATGTGCTTCAAAAACATCAGAGAGGCCGTATCATGGTACTTTTGGATCCGGATTCTGATCCTCGTGGAATTGGCTGGAACGTAATTCAGTCGAAAATTGCAATTGGCTCGGGAGGGTTTACCGGGAAAGGTTTTTTACAGGGAACACAAACAAAATTTGACTTTGTCCCTGAGCAGAGTACTGATTTTATTTTCTGTACAGTAGGCGAGGAGCACGGCTTTGTGGGCACAGCAGTAGTGGTATCACTTTTTATATTATTGATTTCCCGCTTAGTTATTTTGGCAGAGCGTCAGCGTAGCAGGTTTGCACGTGTTTACGGCTATTGCGTCGCCGGGATTTTCTTTTTCCACTTTCTGGTGAATGTCGGAATGACAATCGGCTTGATGCCCGTTATTGGAATCCCTCTGCCGTTTTTCAGTTATGGAGGATCTTCACTATGGTCGTTTTCTGTATTGCTATTTATCTTTTTAAAGATAGATGCGCAGAGACCGTTTACTCTTTCGAGAGGATAAATTTTTAATGGTTAATTGTTAAGGATTAATTGTTAATGATGGATAGAAATAGTAATTGGCCGATAAAGTTATTTTGATTTTTTCAGAAAACACTGAACTTATTTTAGCGTAACAGACTCTCCCATTAACCATTAACCATTAACCATTAACCATTAACCATTAACCATTAACCATTAACCATTAACCATTAACCATTAACCATTAAGTTAAAGTTTTCCAGCTGCCATAACCAGCAATATCCATCCCACAATGAGGAGCAAACCGCCTATCGGAGCTATTGCGCCGAATTTTGTAATCCCAGTGAAACAGATGGCGTACAAAGATCCAGAGAAAATGATAACGCCAAAAATGAAAGCGTGACCTGACCAGCCTAATAATTTTACTGCATCATCTCCCGCCCGCTGCAACAAAAGTCCTACTAAAACCATAGCCAGAGCGTGATAAAACTGATATTTTACTGCTGTTTCAAATGTGTCCATTCTGCCGGAAGCTTCAAGCATTCCCTTTAACGCGTGAGCGCCAAAAGCACCAAGTGCTACGGCTAATGCACCAAAAATACCGCCTGCCTGAATTATGAATTTCATATGTTTTGATAGTTGAAAGTTAGCTATTTTGTCGAGATGACTATGGGCAAAGTTAGGTTTGAGAATAGGGGCAACCAACTCTTTGATGAAAATTTATTTTAACTTGCAGTCAGAATCTACAATCTTGAAATATAGTACCCGGGAAAAGATTACAAAATGACAATAGAACGTTTCAGGCAGCTTTGGACACACCGCTATTTTAAGTATTCACATATTTTTAAAGCTCATTTGCTGGCCTATCAGGCCTGGATTTATTTTAAAAACAAAAAAGCAAAATTTACAGAAGGTCAGGAGCTTATTGCGATTGTCAGAACGGAACATTTTGGCGATATAGTGGCTGCTGAGCCGATAAGCAGATATGTGCGGTCACTGCATCCAAATGCCCATATTGTCTGGTTTGTAAAGACATCCTATCATGAATTGATCGATTTTAATCCTTCTGTGGATGAAACTTTCGGCGAATTTTGTGTAACCCAACGAAGGCTTTTATTTGAAAAAAATGTTTTTGACAAGATTTATCCGCTCCAATTCAGCAATAATAATCATTGCGCAAAATGCCAGGTTTTTCTTGATAATCCGATTGCGGATCGCAAAGGGATTAATGTAAGTACTTATTTTAATTTCGGTAATTTACTGGAGGTGTTTGCTCAGACCGCCGATTTAATTGATAGTAAAACACCTTTTCCGGCCGATGATCAGCCCAGATTATATTTGCAGGAACAGCATCGCCAAAAAGTTGATTCTTTGCTCTTGCCTGAAAAATTCATCGTTATTCATTGTCAGTCCAACTATGCGCCAAAGGATTGGCCAGCACAGCGTTGGGATGAACTTGTAAGCTGGCTTGTTGAAAATTATTCTTTCAAAATTGTTGAAATTGGGCTGAAAAGTAACTTAATAACGAAAGAGCCGGATTACAGAAATCTATGCGGACAATTGTCTATTTTAGAAACCGCAGAAGTTATAAAAAGGGCAGATTTTTTCATTGGCCTGGATAGTGGCCCGTCTCATTTGGCAAATGCGGTAGGCACCACAGGCGTTATTTTAATGGGATCTTTGGGAGCATTTCCATCTTACAATCCATATTCGGGAAGTTACGGGCGACAGGAAAATGCGTTTTTTGTACGTCAGGAAGGAAAAATGTGTTCAGAACTTTCTTTTGAATTTGTAAAGGAAAAAACGGCGAATGTACTTAATAAAGCTATTTTAAAGAGAGAATAAAAGAATATGAAATTCTCTCTTTAAAATAAATCACTAATTATCTTGCTCCGAAAATAGCACTGCCAACTCTTACAAGCGTACTCCCTTCTTCCACTGCAAGCAGAAAATCTCCGCTCATGCCCATGGAAATTTCTTGCATTTTGACGTTCGCTTTTTCATAGGTTTTAAACGAATCAAACAGCGTTTTCAAATGACGGAATTCCAGGCGTACTTTTTCTTCGTCATCAGAATTGGAAGCCATGCCCATCAAACCAACGATGCGGATATTGGTAAGTGAAGGCAATGCTTCAGATTCCAGTATCTCTTTTGCTTCCTCATCGGAAAGACCGAATTTCGTTTCTTCTTCCGCTATAAATATTTGAAGAAGACAGTCAATAACACGATTGTTTTTTGCAGCCTCCTTATTGATCTCTTTTAAAAGTTTGAAATTATCAACCGAATGAATCATGGAAACATAAGGCGCCATGTATTTTACCTTGTTGGATTGTAAGTGGCCAATCATATGCCATTCGATATCTTTGGGTAAAACTTCGTACTTTGCGGTCATTTCCTGAACTTTGTTTTCACCAAAACGACGGAATCCTGCCTGATAGGTTTCTTCGAGAACCTCAATTGGTTTGGTTTTTGTTACAGCAATTAATCTTGCTTTTTGTTGTAACTGATCTTCAATTTGCTTGATGTTTTGAGCAATTTCAGGCATTATATTTATATAAAATTTTTGATAATGAATAATTTACACCGAATATTTGAGCCTTGGTTTTGACAAATCAGGCTTAACTTATTTCAAAATTGAAAAAAACATAGTTCTTTTACCAACTAATTAAAAAATTAACTCTCTTTATGGACTATAATCAAGAACAAAAGCAAGATCGGAAAACTCTTCTATGGGCTGCTCTGGCCGTTTTAGCATTGCTTAATTTGGTACTTGTTTATTTTATATATCACGAAAAACAGGAAAATAGAGTTAAAGACGATATTATTACTGCAAAAACCGAAGAAGTTTTATTTACCAAAACGAAACTTGATTCAATATCTGCTGAACTGGATACAAAAATCGCCGAAATTCAGCAATTAGGTGGTAGTGTGGATTCTTTGATAGAGTTGAAAAAACAACTTGAAAAAGACAAGGAAGAATTGAAAAATGTTAACAATTTCTCAGCTTCAAATTTCAATAAGAAGATTAAATCTTATGAAAATGTTTTATCACAAAAGGATACTGAAATCGCTAATCTGCGTGAGGAGTTAGGCATAGTAATAAACAAAAACCAGGAACTGAGCCAGCAGGTTACAGGTTTGGAGTCTGAAAAGCAGTTATTAAATGATTCCGTCAACAATTATTCGGCTCAAAACCGCGAACTGGCAGAAAAAGTAACTTTGGCTTCCGCTTTACGTACGGAAGAGCTTACAATCCATGCCGTTTCTGCAAAAGGAAAAGAACGTGATGGTGATAAATTCAAGGCAAAAAGAATTGATAAACTGCGTGTTAGCTTTAAACTGGGTGAAAATGCAGTTGCCAAACAAAATGAAAAGGATATTTATCTGCGTATTCTCGATCCGGATGGTGCGGTACTTTCGGATATGGCAACCGGTTCAGGTGCATTTAGCTATAATGGAAAGGAAGTGATTTACAGTTCAAAACAAACTGTAAATTTCTCTAACAGCCGTCAGCAGGTTGATATTTTTTATGGCCGGGGTGGAATTCCAATGAAAGACGGTAAATATGCAATCGAAGTTTATAGTGAAGGATTCAAGATTGGACAGGGAGATTTCACGGTTAAGTAATCCGTAACTGACTAACTTTCTGATAAATACAAATAGGGCTTGGAATTCTCAATTCCAAGCCCTATTTTTGCACCCTCATTATTGGTTCCAGTAGAACATAATGAGAATCAAATTCAATTTATATTTAAATATTTGCCGTATGTCTAAGCAGTATGAAACGGTGTTCATTCTAACTCCCATCTTGTCTGAGGCTCAGATGAGGGACGCCGTTGAAAAATTCCGTACGCTTATCACTGAGAATGGTGGTACGCTTGTACACGAAGAAAACTGGGGATTGCGTAAGCTAGCCTACCCCATCCAAAAGAAAAACACAGGTTATTACAATGTGTTTGAGTATTCGGCGGAAGCCGGAGTCGTTGTTGATGTTTTGGAAACAGAATTCCGTCGTGACGAACGCATTATGCGTTTTTTAACGATCGCCCTTGACAAAGATTCTCTTGCTTACAACGAGAAAAAACGTAAAGGTCTGATTGGCAGAAAGAAGGAAGAAACAACTGAATCTAAAACCGAAGCATAAGCTATGTCACTCGTAAACGAACCGGTTGAAAAAAACATCAACCGCAAAAAATATTGCCGCTTTAAGAAAGCAGGCATCAAGTACATTGATTACAAGAATCCTGACTTTTTGTTGAAACTTGTAAATGAGCAAGGAAAGATCTTGCCACGTCGTCTTACAGGTACAAGCTTGAAATACCAGCGTAAAGTATCTCAGGCAATTAAAAGAGCACGTCATTTGGCATTATTGCCTTTTGTTGCTGATCAATTGAAATAAAATAGAAAGAGATACTATCAATGGAAATCATACTAATAACTGATATTGCCGGAGTAGGTTATAAGAACGACATCGTAAACGTAAAAGCGGGTTTCGGTCGTAACTACCTTATTCCGCAGGGTTTTGCCTTATTGGCTAATGACTCTAATCGTAAAATCGTTGCTGAAAACGTACGTCAGGCATCTCACAAAGCTGAAAAGCTTAAGAAAGATGCAGAAGATATCGCAGCAGCAATCGGCGATTTAATAATCGACATTCGTACTGTGGTTGGAGAAAGCGGTCGTATTTTCGGACGTGTTACCAACACTCAGGTAGCTGATGTACTTAAATCAAAAGGTTTTGATATCGACCGTAAGAAAATTACTGTTGATGATGTAAAATCGGTTGGTACTTATTCGGCGCTTATCGATCTACACAAAGAAGTGAAACACAAAGTAACTTTGAACGTAATCGCAGCAGAAGATTAATTATTAGTCTTCTTCGATATAAAAAAATGACAACCTGAAAGGGTTGTCATTTTTTTTATGCTAAAAGCTAACTCCTAAAAGCCAACAGCTAATTAAAGTGCCGGAATACGTAAAACCTGTCCTGGATAAATTTTATCAGGGTGGGTCAGCATTGGTTTGTTAGCTTCGAAGATGATAGGATATTTCATCATGTCTCCGTAAACAGCTTTGGCGATCAGAGAAAGTGTATCTCCTTTTACAACTGTATGATAAGTAGCTTCCGGAGCCGGTATAGCCACCTTTAATCTGTTGTCTACAATTTTAACTCCTTCAACATTACCAACAGCAAGAGCGATTTTTTCTGCATCTTCCTGTTTTGCAACTTCGCCTTCAATCGTTACAGTATCGGTAGAAGTTTTTACAGAAAGGGAATTGTATGCCAATCCAAGTTGCTTCACGTGAGCTAAAAGAGCGCTGGCACGAAGTGGTTCTGTCTCCGGCGTCGGAGCTGCTGCTGCCTCTTTGTGGAAAATTTTTTCTCCTACTCCCTGAAAAAATGACATTAGTCCCATTGTAAAATTTGTTTTTTGTGTGTAAAAAAAGTTTAACTATTGAGTTCAAAGCTACTGTATTTTTCAAATACAACAACTCTCAGACGGAAAAATAGCAAAGTCGTCACATCATTTATAGAATTTATTTTATCAATAATTTAATGCAATAACAATCCTCAACTTTGTACTTTTGTATTTGATTAACTAATACAAATATTATACCCGCTTTGCATGAATCGTAACGAGTCACTCCTAAGATTAAAAAATGAGCATTTTGATATTTGTATAATTGGCGCAGGGGCAAGTGGTGCGGGCTGTGCGTTGGATGCTGTTTTAAGAGGTTATAAAGTGGCGCTAATTGACCGAAAGGATTTTGCTTCAGAAACTTCTTCACGTTCTACAAAACTGATTCATGGTGGTGTGCGTTATCTGGAACAAGCTTTCAAAAATCTTGATTTTGCACAATTAAAACAGGTTCGTCACGGACTAGAAGAAAGGCATATCGTATTAAATAATGCACCACACCTGGCAAGGCCGCTGGCATTAATGACTCCTGTAAATTCCTGGATTGAAGGGCTGTATTTTAGTATTGGTCTTAGAATGTACGACTGGTTTGCAACAAACGATTCTCTGCCAAAAAGCAAGTGGTTAAAAAAGGAAGAGGTTTTGGCGAAAATGCCTACACTTAACAGAAGCAAATTACACAGTGCCGTCATGTATTACGACGGTCAGCTGGATGATGCGCGTTATTGTCTTGCCTTGTCAACTTCTGCCTCAGAAGCGGGTGCGGCAGTTGCCAATTATATCGAAGTTAGTGGATTTGAAAAAAGTCGGGATGGGGAATTAAAAAGTGTGCAGGTGCAGGATACACAGTCTGAGGAAAAATTTACGATCAATTCTAAAATTGTAATCAACTGTACCGGACCATTTTCTGATAAAATACGGCATTTCGCCAATGGCTCTTTGTCGAGCCGGATACGGCCGAGTAAAGGTGTTCATGTAGTTCTTCCTTATGAAGTTTTGAATAGTAAAAATGCGATGTTGATTCCGAAAACACCGGATGGTCGCGTCGTTTTCGCCATTCCTTTTGAAGGATCTATGTTGCTTGGTACAACCGATACGGATTCGCAAGATATTGTGAATGAGGCTACTTTAACTAAAAAAGAAGTTGATTATCTGGTAAGTACCTTAAATCCGTATCTGGATAAAGAGATCGATATTTCAAAAATCAAAGCGGGTTATGGTGGATTACGGCCATTGCTGTCTGCTGATCCGCATAAGTCTACCAAAACATTGTTAAGAGACCATGAAATCGAGATTGATCAGGTTTCCGGGCTTGTCAGTTTATTGGGTGGAAAATGGACAACCTATCGTTTGATGGCGAAGGATACGATTGATCAGGCGGATATTATTTTTGGGAAAACGAATGAATGTACAACCTCGGATCATTTATTGACCGGTGGTGCTAATTTTGATTACAATTCCTGGAAGTTTCTTGTGAAGGACTTTAATTTACCAGAAGATGTGAGCAAGCATCTGGTAAGTAAATATGGTTCGAGAGCCAGTGAAATTGGAAAACTTACCGCCGCAAACCCTGTACTTAAAGAAAAACTGGACTCGAATTATCCATACATCAAAGCAGAAGTAATTTACACGGTCCGTCATGAAATGGCGATAACCCCGAGAGATTTTCTGGCAAGAAGAATTCGTATGGAAATCACGGATTGGCAGGCCACATTAAAATGTTTACCGGAAGTAGCGACATTGATGGGAGAGGAGCTGGGATGGAGCGATGCTTTAAAGGAAAAACATATTCTGGAATATAGTCAGGAAATAGAACAATTTATGGCAACAGCCGCAGGCGAAATGGTTGCTAAATAGCAGGTTATAGTGAAAGTTAGAACATGTTTATAAAAGATTTATCCTGTATTTCGGCTCAGCAGACCTATGACGAGGCTTTCTTTGAAATGGCTCTGAAAATAAATATTGGAAACCGATATATGGCTATCGAGCCAGGATATGGAAATTTAATCCCCGCTGGTTTGCTCAGAAGAATGGGGAAAGCTGTTCGCATAGGCGTGGGCACAGGACTTCCGCTAATTCAAAAAAATCCGGATCTGGACGGCATTATACTTGCAACGACAAACGGCGGCTTGGAAGATTGTCTTAAATTCCTCAACCAAATTGTCGACTACAATGAAGGGACTCTGACGCCTACCAATTTCGTGCAGAGCACTCCTAACGCAGTGGCAGGAAACCTGGCGCTCATGAGCAAGATAACAGGATACAATGCCACGCATGTGAATAATTACCTTGCTTTTGAAGGGGCCTTATTAGATGCTTTTTTACTTTTTGAAGAGAAAAAAGCAAAATCATTGCTTTTGGGAAATATAGAGGAAATTTCAGATTACAATTATAATATTGACCTGTTTGCAGGCTCCTGGAAAAAGGAACAAACGACATCGGGAACATTATTAAACTCAGGAACGTCCGGAACCGTTTGCGGTGAAGCTGCGGTAATGTTTGTTGTTGAAGCTGAGAAATCTGAGAATTCGCTCGCTGAAATTGTTGATGTTGATCAGATTAGCTATGCTGATAAAGACAAATTAAGAGAAAAACTGAATTGTTTTTTGACAAAGAATAAAATTGAATTGTCAGAAATTGACACACTTATTTTAGGTTATAGTGGTGACAGCCGGAACGATCATTGGTATAGCTGGATGCACGAAACGCTATTTCCTGAAAGTACTGTTTACAACTATAAAAATCTGGTAGGCGATTTCCCAACCGCTACTGCTTTTGCAGTTTGGATGGGGGCTCATATTTTGAATGGAAAGAAAATGCCGGACGAGACTTTGCTAACGAAGGGAATAATTAGGAAGCCTGAGAAAATCCTGGTTTATAACCATCATAAAGGAATTCAACATGGATTTATTTTGATGTCCGGCCTGTAAAATTGAATATAAAAAAAGCTCCTGACGCATCAGGAGCTTTTTATTGATTAATTCGATTACAAATTAACCCTGGGATTCTCTTTCATCTTGATGACTTTCGCAAGCGTCGGCAAAATGGTATCATGCTTTTTTACAAAAGGATTAGATTGGTCCCAGACGTAACCTGCCAAAACAGAGCATATCTGGTTTTTAATATCTTCATTTATTTGTTTGGCAAAAACAATTGTCTGGAAATCTCCCGCATACCAGCCTGAAACATAACTTCTGAAAACATTGATTCCACCCTGAACCACATCTTCGTATTCCTTTTTCCAGTCTACTGTTTCTCCCTGCAAATGTTTGTGGGTCATTTTAGCAGAAAGTAATCCTGATGCCGTGGCAAAAGTAACTCCTGATGAAAAAATCGGATCGAGGAATTCTGTGCTATTTCCCGATAAAACGAAACCTTCACCATACATCTGTTTCACCCCGACCGAATAACCGAGGATATGTTTTGGCTCCCATTTTAGTGCTGCATTTTTAAAACGGCCTTTCAAATCATCGAATTCCCGGATGAAATTTTTATATTTTTCTCCACCGTTTTCAGCCATTTCTTCAATTTTCTCGCGATTTCCAACAACGCCTACGGAAGTCGAACCATCCGAAAAAGGAATCGCCCAGATCCAGGATTTGTTATCGTCGAAAGAGTGGACGAAAATATTGTTGCTCGCTTTTTCTGTCCGGTTTTTATCTTCCAAATGAGAAAAAATAGCACCACGAGGAGAGAATGCAGATGGTTTGCTCAGATCAAATAATTTTGGTAAAACACGTCCGTAACCGCTCGAATCAATAATAAATTTTGCCTCTATCGTAAATTTATTTCCATCAACATCTTTATATTCAACAACTTGTTTTTCTTTGGAACAGGTTACATTCAGTACTTCACATTCAAAATTCACATCTACACCTTTCGCCCGCGTTGCTTCGGCAAGTGTCAGGTCAAAATCAGCCCGTTTTACCTGCCAGGTCCATGTCCAGCCTTTTGTAAATTGTTCAGAAAAGAAAAATTCACAGCGATTTTCGCCACGCATAAACGCTGCTCCTGTCTTTTTTTGGAAATTTTTAGGAACTACCGCTTCCAGAAGTCCTGATTCGTCAAGGTGTTCCATGCAACACGGCAGAAGACTTTCGCCAATCTGGAAGCGTGGAAATTTTTCTTTTTCTAAAATTGTAACATCATATCCCTGCTTTTTTAAATAGGCTGCGGCAACGGTTCCGGCAGGTCCGGCCCCGATAACCACCACATCAACTTTGGCATGATCAAGCATCTTTGACTTTTTGAATAAGTTTATCTTTATCTACAAATGAAAAGCAGGTAACAAAAGCGCTGGCCGTCACGCCCAAAATACCGTGCATGGCAATGTTTTGTCCGGTTAAATGCAAATTCGAAATTCTTGTTTTTGTATTAATCTGCGTTCTGGTGGGTGAGGCTGAGTTTTGCAAAACACCATATAGCGACCCGTCTTTATTACCAATGTAATCCCGAAAAGTAAGTGGTGACGTACTATGAACCGAACGAATTTTATCTTCAATGCCCGGAAATAGTTTTTTAACTCGTACCATTACCTGTTCTTCTTTGTGTTTTTTGAATCTGAGATACGATTCTTCACGTTCTCCGGGTTCAGATACAGTTCGCAAGCTATGGCTCCATTCCTCAATTTCCTCACTTTTCATGTAGGTCATGATGGACATGGATTCTGCATATTTTTCATTTTTTGAAATGAAGGGCGTGCAGACAAAATAAGTTTGCGGCCAGGTTTCCTGATCATACTCAACACCTCCCCAAACATCCTCATTATGATGTTGATAAATATTATAATTCAGGTATTCAAAAGTATTTTCCTGAAATGTGATGTGTAGGATAAAAGTGGAAATACTATTTTTTAGCGAACGAATACGATTTCTGTAAACCGGTAAAAACCGGTTTTCTCCAAAAATATCGATCGTGACAGCCGGGTGTATATTGGAAATATATTCTTTGCCTCTGAAAACCTCTCCGTTTTCAGTAACAACACCGGTAATTTTTCCTGCATCATTATACTGGGCACCCACAACCTTTTTCCTTTTTAAAATTTCGCCTCCGAAATTCCTGATTGCCCTGCTAAGCTGGATCGCAATTTGAGAGCCACCGTTAATAAATTTATAAGATCCTGATAAATAGCTGTTTAAAATCAGTGCATGAACATAAAAGGGAGTCATTTCTTTTACACCTGCATAAAGCAGATTGGTGCCTGCAAGCACATTTCTCAATCTTTCATTTGTAGTCAGCGAAGCTATGTAATCATATGCATTGAGCTCCATCATGTCACTGTCCATCTGATAATTGGGCCCTGTTGTCATCAGATTGTAGAGTGGAAATTTGCCGCAAGTTTCTTTTATTTTGGCACAATAGGTCTCAATTACGTCTTTTTCATCCGGAAAATATCCGATCAGATTTTTCTTGAACTGATCATATCCTTGTCCGTAAAAGTATTCTGACCCATCATCAAACCGGACGACATCGAACTTTTCGTCGTCCATCCGTTTCAGTTTCATTTTATCAAGAATACCGAAATATTTGAAAAACTGATAAAGATTTTCTCCCTTGTCCAGACTTCCGACATAATGTACGCCTGTATCAAAGATGGTTTTGTCCCGGCTATATACCTGAAGAAGGCCACCAATTTGATGATTCTTTTCGAGAACGAGTACACTATGCCCTTCTGAGGCTAGAATATATGCACACACCAGTCCTCCCAAACCACTCCCCACGATTACAAAATCATACTCCTTTTCAGACTCTTGCTGCATGTAAATGATTGTTTCAAATAAATTATCCGGCCGGAAATCCCGGCAAGATTTACAAATAATTTCTTATTTTAACTTTTATTAATTTAACGGTTATTTCCCGTGGATCAAAAATCCATTATTTGAAACTTATTCCGTTATTTGGTAAGAGGATGGTTTTCTTAAAATGATCAATACGTTTGAGGTATTTTTTGAGTGCTCCTGCATTTCAAAATCCAGCTGATTTTTTTCGGCAAATGTTCTTATATCAGAGGAGGAGAAAAAATGAAATTCGGTATCTTTTTTATTAAATGAAAATAACCCGGTCGATAATGCTTCTGTGCGTTCTGTATTTTTGTGTTTCTCTTTCAAATCCGTGATACCGTCTCTGATAAACAGAATTCCGCCTGGATTAAGAGCCTTCGCACATCGGTCCAGTGTGATCTGCTGTTTTTCTTCTGAAAGATAATGAAGTATATCATTTAAAAATATTATATCCTGATTTGCCAAATCGGTGGACATGATATCCTCATACCGGAATTGCAGATTTTCTGTTTTGTTATAACTATTCTGAGCGATTAAAATCTTGTCTTCATCGTAATCAATACCAGTTATAACTCTGTTTTCATTTTTATAATGAAGATAAAATGAAAGATAACCATAGCCACAGCCAACATCCAGAATGTTTTTCCGGTGTCCGATTAATTCATTATAATACGTATAATTTTTCGCTTCCAGATTCCATTTTGTTTTGAAATACCATTCCAGAACGGGTCCTTTGAAAACGTAATTTGTGAAAATTTTAGGTTTGAGATAAGTTGTATCTTCCATCTCATCCTTATAAAATTCAAACTCTGATTTAAAATGCGCCGAGATATTCTTTGTTTTATCGCGCAGACTTTCTCCCCATCTCGGATCATTGTAAGGTAATCGTGGCAAAACTCTTACGTTCAAAGCACCCGAACGAATCAGGAAATCGCCCTTTGGCAAAACATCCGAAGCTCCGTGAATTAAAATAGGTTGAATATCAAGTTTTAATTCCTGGGCCAGATGAAATGCGCCTTTGTGAAAGCGGCCAATTTTCCCATCTTCCGAGCGCGTTCCCTCTGGGAAAACAAGGATTGAATAACCTTCTTCAATCAGTTTTTTCATCCGCGCAATGTTTTCTTCCGGGCCTGCTTCTGTGTAAATATAACCTGCAAAACGAATGATCGGGCCGAAAAAAGGCGAGTTATAAACCCATCCTTTCACCATCATCACAATTTTTGGATTGATCATAATAGCAAGCAGAATATCAAGGAAAGAAGTATGATTTGCAATGTAAATGACTGGTTTTGAGATATCCATATGCTCAGTCCCGGAAAAGTTTTTCTTTACATGCGGACCGGAATAAATGACGCTTTTTGCGAAAAATGCCAGTGAATTATTAATCATCTGCTTTTTTCTGATTTTCGAAATCGGTAGAAGAATGATGAGTATCAGCTTGGAATGAAGAAAAAGGCAACCTGAAAGAAAGTAGGTGAAACTGCTGATACTGAGAATAAACGGAAGCAGCGTTACCGGAGCTTTTTTACGTTTGATACGATTTTCAACGAAGAAATTAAAAATAACAGGCTGAACAATGAAGGACACAAAAAGAATACAAACAATGCCCAAAACGCTAATCAGCGCAATGGAATGAATTGCAGGATGTTCGGCAAAAATTAAAACACCGGTTCCAACGATCGTTGTGCAGGCAGAAAGTACAATCGCAGACTGGTAGGAGCGAAGTGTATCTTTTCCATATTTATATTTACTTAAAAGTCCTTCCGTGACAAAAATGCTGAAATCGTCTCCAAGTCCGAAGATGAAAGTCGTAATGACCACGTTAACAAAATTGAATTTTATTCCCAATAAAGCTGCGATTCCTAAAATCCATATCCAGCTGATTACCATCGGAATAAAGGATAGAAATGTCAATTCAAATCTTCCATAAACGATTAATAGGGTCAGGAAAACGATCGAGGCGGAAATGATCAGAATATAATTGAAATCATCTTTTACCATCGTCAGCAATTCAGCGGCCAGTTCACCACGATCAAAGATTTCGACGCCGTCGATTTTTCGTAATGCCGTTTTTAAGGATGGTAATTGATCCTGTTTCGCTACAATGGTCGTGATAAGTGTCGTTTTTCCAGGACTGCTTTCAATCAGATTATTTAACCCTAACTCAGAAAACAATTCTTTTTCTTCAACCGGATTTTCGTTTTCTCCTGAAATCCAGCTTTTGAAATTGTCAAATGCAGCGCCATTAAATCCGTTTTGTGAAGCAGATTGATTCATTACGGAAAATGTCTGAGCTTTTTTATCCGAATTCCAGAAATTAGCCCAGCGTTCTTTTCTTTCTTTTTTTAGTTTTTCAGGAATAAGAAATGAGCCGGAGGAAACAAAACCGTTGATTTTTTTATTCGTTTTAAGCGCCGTCAGTTTTTGAAATACTTGATAATTTAATTCTTCCGCTTTTTCTTTGTTTTTATCCATTGAAAAAACATAAATCCTTTTCTCATTTTCCGGATTTATTCCTGTCAAAAGCTGCTCTTTTTCTTTGAGATCGGCACTGTGGATACTCAGGTTTTCGAAGCTGCTGTCGAATTCTGTGAACTGAGAATAATAAAGAAAAACAACCGTGAGAATTGCGACCAGAAACAGAATAGCTGAACGGAGTTTTGCCGGGACTTTGGGGAAATTAAAAAATTTGATTTCGCCCGGAATATTTTTGTAATCAAAATTAAAAGCCTGTAAAACAACTGGTAGACCAATTAATGTAAAAAGTGCTGCGCCGGATAAACTTAAAGAAGCAAATAATCCAAAGTCCTGTAAAACCACAGAATTCGCAAAATGAAGCGCACTAAATGCAAGAATCGTGGTCAGACTTCCAGTCAAAAGTGGCTCACTTACTTCCTTGACAGCAATTTTTACAGAGCCGGTATGCCGGAGATGTGTGAAAAAATGAAAAGAATAATCCAGTAAAATTCCGAATAATACTGCGCCCGTTGCCAGCGAAATCCCTGAAATTTCAGGTCTGAAAAAGCCAATGATTCCCAAGGCAAAAACACCACCGAAAATCGCTGGCAATACGATATAAAACGGAATCAGAATTTTCCGGTAATACAAAATCATGATGAGCAAAATCGCTGATAATGCGATGATCATCGTGGTATAGGAATCGTGTTTTACCTGAATTGCATTTTGAGCGGCAATTTCAAAAGTACCGAAATAGGAAAACTGATTATCAGGATGTTGTATGCTCCAACTGGCTTTAAAAGCCTCAACATTATTATATAATTCAATATTTTTGGCAGAATTCCCGGAATCATAATTTGTTCCGGCCATGACTATAATCTGCTTCCGATCTTTGGAAAACATCAAACCGTCGTCAACCGTCATACCGTTGGAATTATTAATCGCATTTAAATCGCGAAAATATTTACCTGAAATCCCTAACGGATCATTCAATATAAACTGACGTAGAAAAGTCCCACCGGGAGCCAGCAGTTGTTTGTAAGCATTTGTCACGGAAATCCTAATAGAATCTGCAACCGTTTTATTTGCAATATGCTGATAATAAGACGAATCGATCAGTTCAGGAAAACGCGCAAAGGTGTAATCGTAAACATCCTGCTGAATGTTTGGCCGCACCGCCTGAATGTTTTTGATATACCCTTTTGTATTTTTTTCAAGAGCACCGGCAAAATTCTCCGCCAACGTTTTGGCATCCTCGGTATCGGTTTCTTCTTTTATATTAATTGAAAAAACAATCTGGTTAATGATGCTTTTATTTTCAACCAGCCTGTTGAATTCTTCAAATGTTTTGCCTTTTGGTAAAGTTGCAAAAATGCTTTCAGTGATTTTTAGCCTTGATATTCCAAAACCAAGAACGGCAGTGATGCAGATCAGCGAGAGAAAGAAAGCGGTTTTATGGCGGGAAAGGAGGGTATTTAGTCTAAGTAATAAATCTCCAATCATGGATTTGAACGTGAGTTTGGGGTAAATTTATACAAATGTACGTGTCCTGGCAAAATATTGATATTCTTGCCGGTAAATTGCGTTTCTTGTCAAAGCCATAAAAAAAGATTTATTTTACATGGGTTTTAATTACAGTAACTATAAATGAATAGTATTTCATTAGCTCAGATCGAGCAATATGCCATTGATAAGAAAGAATTTTTACTAGCTGAAGACGCACTCAACAACGTTTCAAAGTCATTCGATTTCTTAACTGAATTTTCAAAAGATAAAATCATATACGGTATCAATACCGGTTTTGGCCCGATGGCGCAGTACCGGATTGACACGGATAAATTAAATCATTTGCAGTATAATCTCATCCGTAGCCATTCCAGTGGAATTGGCAAACCGCTGGATGAAACCTATGCGCGGAGTGTGATGGTTGCCCGTCTGAATTCGTTTTTACAAGGAAATTCCGGGATTAGTACCGGTGTTATTCAACAATTGGTGCTGTTTTTAAATAAAGGAATTGTTCCTGAAATTTTTGAACACGGTAGTGTTGGAGCAAGTGGTGATCTTGTCCAGCTTTCTCATTTGGGATTAAATTTGATAGGTGAAGGTTATGTTTATGAAAACGGCGTTCGTCAAAAAACAGCGGATGTTTTGGTAAAACATGGAATCGCGCCTTTGAAAATGGAACTTCGTGATGGCCTGGGATTAATCAACGGAACTTCCTGCATGACGGGAATTGCTGCGGTTAATTTGATTTATGCCCAGCGACTTGTTCAATGGTCAATAGCGGCGTCGTCGATGCTAAATGAGATCATGGAAGCTTTTGATGATTCTTTTTCAAAAGAATTAAATGCTGTAAAACATCATAAAGGCCAGCAATATGTTGCGGAGCAAATGCGTGACTTCCTGGAAGGAAGTGAAATGATCCGTAATCGGGAGGAATTGTTTAAGGACGATACGGCGCTTCAGACCAGAGAATTTGAGAGGAAAATTCAGGAATATTATTCTATTCGCTGTGTGCCGCAAATTATAGGGCCGATTGTTGATACCATCAATTATGCGCAGGAAGTTGTTGAAAATGAGTTAAATTCTACAAATGATAATCCGATTGTAAGACCTGATGAAAATAATGTTTTCCATGGAGGAAATTTTCACGGAGATTATATTTCACTGGAAATGGATAAGGTCAAAATTGTACTGACAAAACTTTCCATGCTGATGGAACGCCAGCTTAACTTTTTGATGAATAGTAAGTTGAACGGTAAATTCCCGCCTTTCCTGAATGCGGGAACCTGGGGGCTTAATTTTGGATTTCAGGGAATTCAGTTTACAGCAACATCAACAACCGCTGAAAGTCAGGCATTGTCCACTTCGGTATACATTCACAGCATTCCAAATAACAATGATAATCAGGATATTGTGAGCATGGGTACGAACAGTGCGGTTCTGGCAAAACAGGTTTTAGAAAATTCTTATCAGGTGATGTCCATTCATATCATGGCTATTTGCCAGGCTATTGATTTGTTGGAGCCGGAAGAAAAGGACAGATTATCAGCAAAAACAAAGGCGGTTTACGCGCAGATCCGAACAAAAGCATCGTTTATTAAGGAAGATGTTCCACCGGCGGAAAGTATCGCTGATGTATATCAATTAATTAAGGAAACCCCGTTTACTATATGAATTGCGCACTTGTAACAGGAGCATCCAGAGGATTGGGAAGAGCGATAGCGGTGCAATTGGCTAAGGATCATGGACTTTTTATTCTGGTTAACTATTCAACAAACCAGGAAGCGGCGGAGGAAACTTTGGCAGAAATAAGATCGAACGGAGGAAATGGAGAACTGTTGCAGTTTAACGTGCAGACCAAAACCGAAGTGGATGAAGCATTAAATGGCTGGAAGAAAGCAAATCCAGAAAATTCCATTGGTGTTTTGGTCAATAACGCGGGAATCACGCGGGACGGATTATTTATGTGGATGCCTGAAAAGGACTGGGACGACGTGTTAAATACCTCAACCAAAGGACTTTTCAATGTAACCCAGAACGTAATTCAGCAAATGCTTCGTAAAAGAACCGGACGGATTATTAACATCGCATCGGTTTCAGGATTGAAAGGTGTAGCGGGACAAACCAATTATTCAGCAGCGAAAGGTGCCATGATTGCTGCTACAAAAGCATTGGCGCAGGAAGTTGCCAAAAGAAAAATAACGGTAAACGCAGTTGCTCCCGGTTTTATTACGAGCGATATGACGAAAGACCTTAATGAAGATGAATTGAAACAAATGATCCCGATGAATCGTTTTGGGAAGGCGGAAGAAGTTGCGCATCTCGTAAGTTTTCTGGCATCGGACAAGGCTTCTTATATCACAGGAGAAGTAATTAATATCAACGGAGGAATTTATTCATAATGAACCACAGAGTCGTTATAACCGGAATTGGCATTTATTCTTGTCTGGGAGAGAATCTTGGAGAAGTTACTAAATCACTATATGCCGGAAAAAGTGGTATTATTTTTGATCAGTCCAGAAAGGATTTTGGTTTCCGGTCTGCCCTTACCGGTATGGTGAAGGAACCTGATTTGAAACCATTCCTTTCCAGAAGACAACGTTTGGGTATGCATCAGCCTGCAATGTACGCCTATATGTCGACAAAAGAGGCGATGGAAATGTCGGGTCTTGATATTGATTTTCTTGAAACGACGGAAACAGGGATTATTTTTGGCAATGACAGTACAGCTGCTTCTATTGTAGAAGCGTTCGACAAAGCAAGAGAAAAATTTGATACTACTTTAATCGGAAGCGGTGCTATTTTTCAGAATATGAATAGCACGGTAAATATGAATCTTTCAACTATTTTCAAGTTAAAGGGGATCAATTTTACATTAAGCGCCGCTTGTGCTTCCGGTTCTCATTCCATCGGGATGGGATATATAATGATTAAACAAGGATTACAGGATAGGATTATTTGTGGTGGTGCTCAGGAAATCAATATGGCTGCGATGTGCAGTTTTGATGGTTTGGGTACATTTTCCGTTCATGAATCTGATCCTGCAAAAGCATCAAGGCCATTTGATCGTGATCGGGATGGACTTGTTCCAAGTGGTGGCGCGGCAACCGTTATTCTTGAATCATACGAGGCGGCTGTCAAACGTGGAGCTCCAATTCTTGCAGAAGTTGTAGGATACGGTTTTTCTTCAAATGGGGATCATATTTCAAATCCAAGTATGCAGGGACAGGTCAGATCTTTGGAGATGGCTTTAAAAAATGCAGGAACTTCGGCAAATGAAATTGATTATATCAATGCACATGCAACGTCTACACCTGTTGGTGATAGTAGTGAAGCAAATGCAATTTATGAGGTTTTCGGTGGCAAGGTTCCCGTAAGTTCAACCAAATCCATGACGGGCCATGAATGCTGGATGGCTGGTGCGAGTGAAATTGTTTATTCGCTTTTGATGATGAAAGAAAGCTTTGTGGCTCCTAATATCAACTTTGAAAATCCGGACGAAGAATCCGCTAAAATCAACATCATCGCACAAACAACAGAGCAAAAAATTGATTGTTTTCTTTCAAATTCTTTTGGTTTTGGCGGTACTAATTCTACTTTAATAATAAAAAAAATCTAATCAGGAGTCTGGTTGAAACCGATTTATTCAGGGGGAAAGTCCGGAATACTGGTACACTACGCCATGCTCACAGCATAATGTCAATTACAGTTGTTGATGATCATTTCATTATTTCAAAGTAATTTTTGATATTTTTTTATATATAAAGCTGTCGGGTAACGTTTTATGTGTTTTAAAATTATAATCTGTATGAAATTTATATTAATTAATGGATTATATGTTAAAAATTAACGCGAATTTGAAAACTATAACCAAAGAATAAATTAATTTTGTAGGCATGAATGAAACATTTGTTACAATGGGATTGGAAGATATTATCGAGGATACCAGGGATTTTTTGTCAGAGGAGTTTGAGGTAGATAGAGATCTTATTCTTCCTGAGAATAGTTTAAAGGATACATTGGATCTGGATAGCCTGGATTATGTTGATCTCGTTGTATTGATCGAAGAGAATTTGAATATTAAGGTCACCGGTGAAGATTTTAAAGAAATTGAAACATTCGGAGATTTTTACGCACTTATTCAAAAGAAACTATCGCTTTAACAAATGAGCCGTTGGGATGGTAAAACCAAAGGATCTTTATTAGGCTATAAAATTTTCCTTTTTCTGATTAATGCCCTGGGGCTCAACGCTGCTTATGGGCTTTTGCGGATGGTATCGTATTATTACTATCTGTTTGCTGCAAAACCGAAGGAAGCACTTCTTGATTTTTATAGTAAAGCACTACATGTTTCGGGTAAGCCAGCACTTGTTCTGGTGAGACAAAACTTCTTTATTCTCGGTCAGACTTTGCTCGACCGGGCAGCTTTTCTTTTGGGAAAGGATAAAAATTTCACGCATACTTTTGAAAACGAGCAGTATTTACTCGACATAAGAGATAAAGGAAGAGGCGGTATTTTGCTGAGCGCGCACCTGGGAAACTGGGAAACTGCGGGCAATTTGCTAAAAGGAAGAGTGACGCCCACAATCAATATTGTAATGCTGGATGCCGAGGTTGAAAGTATTAAAAAATTCATGGATCTTTCCACAGGAGGATCCAGATTTAAGATCATACCGATTAAAAATGATTTGTCGCATGTTATTTCAATCCGTAACGCGTTGTTGAACAATGAGTTTGTAGCCATTCATGCAGACCGGTATCTGGAAGGTGCAAAGTATATCGAACTTGATTTTCTTGGTAAAAAAGCAAAATTTCCTTTTGGACCTTTTGTGATCGCTTCCAAATTTGATGCACCGGTAACCTTTGTTTTCGCTGCAAAAGATGGTAAATTCAGTTATCATTTGAGTGCTACAACGCCGATTGAAAGCAAAATGAAGCCGGAAGAAATAGCTAAGTTATATGTAGCGGAGTTAGAACGGAAAGTCCGGCAGTATCCGGAACAATGGTTTAACTATTTCAACTTTTTTCAGGAATGATCATAACAAAAGAAAATATAACGAATTTCATTCCACACAGAGCACCGTTTTTAATGATCGATAATCTGATTTTTGCAGACGCAGAGCGTTTTGAATCGGATTTTTTTATTGAAGAAAATAATGTGTTAGTGCGTTCGGGTTATTTTGAAGAATCCGGTTTGATAGAAAATATTGCACAAACCTGCGCTGCCGGTTTTGGTTTTCTTGATCATGGAAATGGGGCAGAACCTAAAATTGGTTTTATTGGCGCTGTTACAAAACTGGAAGTTTTTGAGCTTCCTGCGATTCATTCCAAAATCAACACAATCGTTACTCCAACATATCAGTTAGGGAATATTTTTCTGGTAAAAGGGGAAAATTACTGTAATGGACGTAAATTGCTTGAATGTGAAATTAAAATTGTGGTTACTTAAATCGTTTTGGTCTGCGATTAACGTAGCTTATTATAAAATATGCTTTCTTCTGAAATTGAAATTGATATAAGATTTAGTGAAACAGATGCCATGGGCGTTGTCTGGCATGGCAACTATCTCAAATTTTTTGAAGATGGTAGAGAAGCTTTTGGCAGAGAATTTGGACTGGAGTATTTGACGATTTTCGATAAGGGTTATTTTACTCCCATTGTAAAATCAGAAATTGATCATAAAGCATCGGTGTTTTACGGACAAAAAATTAAGGTAATTACTAAATTCATTTCTTCCAAAGCGGCTAAAATAATGTTTGAATATCAGGTAATTAACCTGTCAACAAATGAAATTTGTGCCGTAGGCAAAACGATGCAGGTATTTCTTGATCGTCAATCCAGAACGCTGGAATTGTTAACACCGGATTTTTACAGGATCTGGAAAGAAGATCATCTTGTATAGTTTGATTTAAATAATCCCTGACAGAATTTTAGTTAAAGAATGATTTTTATTGGTGCTGAGGAAATAATAAGTCCATTGGGACAAAACATGGAAGAAAATTTCCTGTCGGTTTATGAAAACCGTTCAGGGATTTCCTTAATTCCTCATGCTGGTTTTAACGATGAATCGATTCATTTATCAAAAATTGCTGGCATTCCAAATTATAACAAATTTGAGTTTCTTATAATTGATATACTCGAAAAAGTATTAAAACAGGTTGATCCCAGTATTGTTTTGTCAAAAAAGACAATTGTTATAATCAGCTCCACCAAAGGTGATCTGGATAGAAATATTTCGAACCCCTTTGCAGATTCCATAACTGCATTTGTAAAGTATTTTGAACTGGCCAATGAGCCGATTGTGGTTTCAAACGCATGCATATCCGGTGTTTTAGCAATTAATGCAGCTGGTAATTTTATAAAATCAGGATTGTATGATCACGCCATTGTATTGGGTTGCGATGTCATTTCTGATTTTGTTCTATATGGTTTTCAATCCCTTTTTGCTGTAAGTGCTAAGCCTTGTGCACCTTTCGATGTTGACAGGGACGGTATTACTTTGGGAGAAGGCTGCTCGGCCGTTGTGTTGTCCAGTTCAAAAGAAATATTTCAAAAATCTTCTTTTCAGTTACTCACTGGCACTTCTGCTAATGATGCAAACCATATATCTGGTCCTTCAAGGACGGGAGAAGGTTTGTTCAGAAGCGTAAAGAAGACGCTTGAACAAAATCATATCGATGGTAATGAAATTGATTTTATTTCAGCACATGGTACGGCTACTGTTTTTAATGATGAAATGGAAGCCATTGCTTTTGAACGTTTGGAAATCAATGAGAAACCACTTAATAGTCTGAAAGGATATTTTGGACATACCTTAGGAGCAGCCGGCGTAATTGAAACGGCGATTTCTCTACAAATGATGCGAAATAATTTACTGGTTAAAAGTCTTGGTTATAAAGAATCCGGTACTTCAAAAACCTTGAATATCGCCACAGAAAATAAATCTTCCGAATTAAATACAATTTTGAAAACCGCCTCAGGTTTTGGAGGTTGTAATGCATCCTTAGTCATTCGGAAAATATGAGTTTTATTACCGTTTGTTGTCATATCAATGAAAACTCCTGCTTTGTAAACGGTGAAACTGTTTTACATAAAAATGAGGAATCTCCGGACAGTTGGTTCAAGCAATTGTATAAAGAACTCGGCATAGAATATCCGAAATTTTATAAAATGGATATGCTTTCCCAGGGAGGTTTTATAGGATCAGAATTTATAAAAAGAGCTAAGCCTGATTTGATATCAAAATATAAAGATGATGAAATAGCTCTCCTTTTTGCGAACAGCAAATCAAGCGCGGACACCGATATTCGTTTTAAAGAATCCTTTCTGGAAAAGAAAACACCAAGTCCATCCTTATTTGTTTACACTTTGCCCAATATCGTTTTAGGGGAAATTTCGATTAGAAATAAATGGTTTGGTGAAAATATGTTTGCCATTTTACCTAAATTCACACCTGATTTTTTCGTGCAGTATGGTACGATTTTATTAAATACAGGCTCAAAGGCCATGCTCGCGGGGTGGCTTGGGATATCGGAAGGGCGGGTGCAGGTTTTTATGTTTTTAGTTGAAACAGAAAACACTAATGGCGAAAAGTTTGATGCAGAAAATATTTTAAAATACTCAGGTCTTTGAACGTATTGATGAAAAGATCACAGATAGCTGAATTAACGAATTATTATAAATGGATACTTTAAAAGAAGATCTAAAAAAGCACATTATAGAAGAATTGAATCTTGAAGATTTACAGGTTTCGGATATTGATGATGATGCTTTGCTTTTCAGTACAGAAGGGATCGGACTGGATTCGATAGATGCACTGGAACTGATTGTTTTGATGGAGAAATATTACGGGATTCAGGTTACAAATCCGGATGAGGGAAAAGTTGCATTCCTGTCAATCAATACCATGGCCGATTACATCGAAAAAAGAAAAGCATAAGATTAGCATAAAATGGCCGTTAGAATTACAGGTATTGGTATTATTTCAGCAATCGGATTAAATGTTGCAGAAAATCTGTTTTCCCTGGAAAATGGTAAGTCCGGTATTGGCCGGATACAATATCTTGATCAGGAAGGAGCGTACCTGGTGGGTGAAGTCAAGTGTTCCAATGAGGAATTGATCAACAGACTGCACGTAAAATCCAGACCAGTTTCCAGAACCTCCCTGTTAGGATTAGCAGCAGCAAGAGAAGCATGGGGAGGTAATAAGCTTTCAGCCAAATTGCGGACGGGTATTATCTCGGCTACCTCAGTGGGTGGAATGGATCAGACAGAACATTTTTACCGGAATTATCTGGGTCATACCAATCCTGACTTTCAGGTTTTGAAATGTCACGATAGTGGTAATACAACAGAAAGAATTGCTGCGGAATTAGGCATTTCGGGTTACATCAATACACTTTCAACCGCTTGTTCTTCGGGTGCGAATGCAATTATGCTTGGCGCGCGATTGATTGAGCAAGGTAAACTTGACCGTGTTTTGGTTGGAGGAACGGATGCTTTGACACAATTTACGTTGAACGGTTTCCGATCTTTGATGATCTATGATGATCAGTGGTGTAGGCCTTTTGATGAATCACGCAGTGGTCTGAATCTGGGCGAAGGTGCTGCGTTTTTGTTGTTGGAAAATGATAAAAGTGTGGAATTGTCAGGTAACGAAACCCTAGCGTGTTTGAGTGGCTGGGCCAATGCCGCTGATGCTTATCATCAGACGGCTTCCTCTCCGGATGGAAGAGGAGCGACGCTGGCTATTCAAAATGCCATTGAAGTTTCAGGATTAAGCGCTTTGGATATTTCCTATATCAACGCGCATGGTACCGGAACGAAGAATAATGACCTTTCGGAATCCGTAGCTTTGCTTAATGTTTTTGGAGATAATTATCCCGATTTTAGTTCTACAAAGCCTTTTACCGGCCACACCCTGGCAGCTGCGGGTGCTATTGAAGCTGTTTTTTCTGTGCTTGCCATCCAAAATAATTTTATTTTTCCAAACCTGAATTATAGTCAGGCCATTCTGGAAACGGGATTGGTACCTAGCACGGAATTTCAGACAGACCAGCCCGTGACTTCGGTGTTATCCAATTCATTTGGTTTTGGTGGAAATAATTCATCCTTGGTTTTTACCGTTAATATTTCTTAATCGCAGCCTATTTCGCCAGCGATTTTCAAAAAAAGTGAAATGTATATAACTGCCGCTTCAACGATTTCTCATCAGCCTACCTTCAAAAATGCAGGTTTTTCGAAATCTATTGAGCCATTACAAAATAATTCAGAACTGATCATTCCTAACTTTAAGGAATACATTGACGCAGGTTTACTTCGCCGGATGAGCAAAATTTTGAGGATGTCGGTAACGGCTGCAAAGGATTGTTTAAAGCAAGCAGCAATTGATCAGCCAGGTGCAATTATCGTTGGAACAGGATTGGGTTGTTTGCAGGATACTGAAAAATTCCTGAATAACTTTCTGACGATAGAAGGACTATTGCCACCGACATCATTTATTCAGTCTACGCATAATACCATAGCCGGGCAGATTTCTTTAAGCATTGGAAATCACGGTTATAACATGACGCATACTCAAAACACACTTTCTTTCGAATATGCTTTAATCGATGCCGGTTTGCTTTTGGGTGAAGGAAATGACAATATTATCGTTGGTGCTGCCGATGAATATATTGAATTATTGAGCATAATCGGAGAACATTTGCATGTAAAATCAGAAGTTAATTTGACTTCCGGAGCCTCATTTTTTTTAGTATCGAAAGAGCAATCGGTTAAATCATTGGCTAGGATTAAGGACATTGAGACGGTGGGTTTGGTTGAGGATATTGAAGAATCGATAGAAAATTTTCTAACAAATAATACTTTGCAAAAATCAGAAATCGATATGGTCCTTTATAGTGATTTTTATGATATAAAAGATTCTGGTCAGGTTGCAGATTTTATTCAACGTTTTGATGTAAGCTCAGAAGTCCTAAATTACACGAATCTTATCGGGGTTTATCCATCGAATTCCGCTTTTGCAATTCATTATGCTGTTGACAGAATTCAGGATAACAATAAGATAAAAACGGTATTGATTATTAACCGATTAAATAAAATAAATTTGGGCTTAACATTAATCGAATCTCTTGAAGCATAACATCGTTACGGCTATTTCTGCTATCGCACTGGTTTTGTGTGGATTTTCCTTTTGGGAAACAGGTTATGTTGAGATAATTCTTGGTTTGATCGTTGTTTTATATCTGGCCAGTACAACTTACGGGTCTTTTCAAATCAAGGCGAATTATTTTGTTAAATCCATCCACAGAGGGAATAAAAAATCCGTAGCTTTCACTTTTGACGATGGGCCGGATCCGGAAATAACACCTCGGATTTTGGCAGTTTTGAAAGAAAAAGGAGTAAAAGCAACCTTTTTTGTGATAGGTGAAAAGGCGGAAAAATATCCGGATTTGATTAGGCAGATGGATGAAGAAGGACATATTGTCGCTAATCATTCTTACAGTCATAACCACCTGATCGCATTTTTCTCCAAAAAACGACTCAATCAGGATCTGGTACATTGCAATGAAGCTGTAACAGCTGCTTTGGGAAAATCCCCCGTTTTTTTTCGGCCGCCTTTTGGTGTTACTAACCTACGTTATGCCAAAGTTTTAAAGGAATTAAAAATGCAGTCGATAGGCTGGTCGCTGCGAAGTTTTGATACAAAAGCGAAAAATAAATACCAGCTGATTGAAAAAGTCATTTCCAAGTTAAAAAGAAGAGATATCGTATTGCTGCACGACAACCGTGCTGTAACTGCCGATGCACTGGAAGATCTTATTGAGCATTGTTTCAATAAAAATATTGAAATCCAGCCTCTTTCAGTCATCATTAATAAAGAACCTTATGAAGTTATTTAAGATATATTTCATCCTGTTTTTAAGCATTTTTAGCGGGACGCTATTTGCACAGGAATTCAAACCGGCAGCTAATCCTGATAAAATACTGGCAGATTTGAGAAAGTCATCGCTGGCGACTTCTTCCATTCAGGCTGATTTTAGAGAGGAAAAATTTTTATCTTTTTTGAAAGAACCTGAAAAGTCTTCGGGTGTATTTTATTACAAAAAGGAAGATCAAATGCGTTGGGAACAACAAATGCCTTTCAAATATATTATTCTGATCAAAGGCGAAAAATTGCGTGTGCTGGATGCGGGAAAAGAGAAAAATCTAGGTTCTGCCGGAAAAATGGCCGGACAAATTAAGCAGGTTATGCTTGGGCTTGTCAACGGAGATTTTCAGCAAAGCAAAGCTTTTACGCAGGTTTGTATGGAAAACGCCGATCATTATCAGGTTATATTAACGCCGACGAACAAGCGGATGAGAAATGTATATACTAAGATTAATCTGGTTTTTTTAAGAAATAATCTACGTTTAAAGGAACTTACATTTTTTGAAAAGGGTGGCGACAAAAGTATTATGAAATTCCAGAATGAAAAGTTTAATCAGCCCATTGCTGAGACTGTTTTTAACAATTTATGATCTGATTTTTCATTCAGGATTTATCAAATGCACTATCAAATGTTTTCCGAAAACCTTTATAAAATAGCCGGTTTTGATGTTAGTCCGGAAGTGATTTTGGCTACAATTTCCATAAATCCGGATCACGCTATATTTGCAGGGCACTTCCCGGGCTCGCCCATATTACCTGGTGTTTTGCAGCTGCAAATTGTGAAGGAATTGCTGGAGAAACATTTGGGAAGAACATTGAAAATGAAAACAATGCGGACCACTAAATTTCTTAATGTAATAAATCCAAAAGAAACCCGGAACGTATATCTAGACATCAAATTTAAGAGCGGCGAAGTTTTAGAAGTTTTGGCCTCCGGAAGCTGGGAAAACATAACGTTTTTTAAGACACAAGTCTCTTATATTTAGCTAAAAAGTTAAAGATCAAACGGCCTCATCTGAAAGTATTTCAGTTACATCGTCCATTAACAAATGACTTTAAAAGACATACATTGCTGCGTTCTTATTCCAACCTATAACAATCACAAAACACTCCGACGGGTCATTGACGGTGTTTTGGCATACAGTGGCAGGGAAGATGTGATTGTGATTAATGATGGCTCTACGGATGAAACGGTTAGTATTTTATCCGAATACGGAAATGAAATTCGGGTAATTCATAACGACAGAAACCGTGGAAAAGGATTTTCATTAAGGCGCGGTTTTAAAGAAGCACTGGGTCGGGGTTATAAAAATGCCATTTCAATTGATTCAGACGGACAGCATTTGCCTTCGGATATTCCTCTTTTTATTGAGAAAGCATATCAAAATCCGGGTGCTTTAATAATGGGGTCCCGTAATATGGAGCAGGCGGGTGTGCCGGGAAAAAGTTCTTTTGGTAACAAATTCTCTAATTTTTGGTTCAGGGTAGAAACGGGTCTTGTTTTGCCGGATACGCAGACTGGGTTCAGGTTATATCCATTAGAAGAAGTTAACAAAATAAGACTTCTTACGACGAAATTTGAAACCGAAATCGAAGTCATAGTAAAACTTGCCTGGCGTAATGTTGAAATATTACCTATTGATATTCAGGTGATTTATGACAGCAATGAGCGCGTAACTCATTTTCGGCCATTTCAGGATTTTACAAGAATAAGTATTCTGAATACATATTTCGTTATCCTTACTTTGTTATATTTTTTGCCCAAGCGACTTTTTCTTTTTGTTAAAAAAAAAGGACTTTGGAAGATTATAAAAGAGGAAGCAATTAAGGAGGGTGAAACCAATTTTAGCAAGTCAATTTCTATTGGTTTTGGTTTTTTTATGGGTATCGTGCCTATATGGGGTTTTCAACTTCTGGTTGGTATTCCGCTTTCTGTTTATTTCAAAATGAACAAAGTTCTTTTTCTTACAGCGGCGAATATCAGTCTGCCGCCGCTGATTCCGCTCATTATATTTTTCAGTTATAAATTCGGTGGTCTGTTTTATAAAAACGGTGTTCAGCTTGAATCGATGCAGGATCTCACTCTGGATTGTATCAATAAAAACTTTGTTCAGTATTTTCTCGGTGGTACTTTATTGGCTGTTTTCATGGGTCTTTCTGCTTTTGGTATTTCATGGCTTATTTTTAAATTGGTAAGAAAGGAGGTTTGATTTTTCAATAAATCAAGTCAAATTACTTCCTTCATCTAAATCATTTACCAGATATGAGTGCTACTATTTCGACTGCCGAAGACTTGAAAAATTATTATCAAAATCTTTTCAGATCAGCGCGGGTAAGGGCTATTGGCTGGGAATTTGGCGTTATGATTCTGTTTGGTTTGCTCGCTTATTTTAGTCATAAAACGGTTTTATACCTTGCCGGATTTTTAATCGTAGGTATTATTGCCATTTTTCACCGCCGGTACCACAACAAATCTTATAAAAGACTGGCAGTTTTTAAAACTCCATTTCCGGCGGCCTGGCGTCAAATTCTTGAAAAACATTCGGTATTCTATAAAAATCTGGATGCTCAGAAACAAACTTTATTTGAAAAAAGAGTACAGTTGTTTTTGCTTGCAAAAAGAGTGGAAGGTATTGATACGGATATTGACGATGAAATTCGCGTATTAGTTGCCGCGAGTTCGATCATTCCGACTTTCGCTTTTCCGGCCTTTGATTATCCCGATTTAAACGAGGTTCTGGTTTATCCGGCCTCTTTCAGTGAAAAGTTTGAAATTGGTGCGCACAAGCACGATGAAAATATTGAAGGTATGGTTGGCAACCGGTATATGAATCATTCCCTGCTTTTGTCTAAGCCAGCTTTGTTGAGTGGTTTTAACGGTAAAAAGGGAGAAAACAATGTTGGGATTCACGAATTCGTACATCTTTTGGATCGTGAAGATGGCGATACCGACGGAGTTCCTGAACGTTTGGCAGATCATGCTTATACTTTGCCATGGCTTCATTTGATCAAAAAAGAAATGCAAAATATACGGAGCGGCGAATCGGATATTAATCCTTATGCAATTACAAACAATGCAGAATTTCTTGCTGTTGTCAGTGAATATTTCTTCAATAATCCGGAAGAATTCGAGCACAAACACCCTGAACTATATGAAATTCTCTCCAAGTTTTATCACATCGAACCTGCTTCCTAGTTAATGTATTGATTAACAGTAGTGTGAATGTCTTAGTAGTATAGTAAACATTGACTAGTATATTTTTTTATTGACTTACTTATATTTAATTTCTATATTTTTTCACAAAAAAAATATGAATTAAACAAAAATAAGCGGTTTTTGATTTTGTTATGAGGTCGCATTCTCTATATTTACGAGAATTTAAAACCTTTTAACCAATTCATATCGCGCATGAGTAATATTACCTATTTAGTGCCAGTATTAGGCCTGATTGGCTTGCTGGTTATGTTTTTTAAAAGAGGTTGGGTGATCAGGCAGGATGCCGGTGATGGCACCATGAAAGAAATCGCAGATGCAATCGCTGACGGTGCCCTTGCATTTCTTAAAGCGGAATGGCGCGTTCTGATTATCTTCGGTATCATTGTTAGTATATTGTTAGGTTATTCCGGCACACTGGTTGAAAATTCCAGTGTTTTTATTGGTGCCTCCTTTCTGGCAGGTGCCTTCATCTCTGCTTTTGCCGGGTATATTGGGATGAATATTGCTACCAAATCCAACGTGCGGACCACTCAGGCTGCGCGTACAAGTCTTACCAAAGCGCTGGAAGTTTCATTTACCGGCGGTTCCGTGATGGGAATCGGGGTTGCGAGTTTGGCTGTGATTGGATTGGGCGGTTTGTTTATAATTCTTTACAGTGTATTTGTTGGAGATAGCAGTGATGTCAACGGACTTGGCATGGAGAAAGTGCTTGAAGTGTTGGCTGGTTTTTCTCTTGGGGCAGAATCTATTGCACTTTTTGCACGTGTGGGTGGAGGTATTTATACAAAAGCCGCGGATGTTGGAGCCGATTTAGTGGGAAAGGTGGAAGCAGGAATTCCCGAAGATGATCCAAGAAACCCGGCAACGATCGCTGATAACGTGGGAGATAATGTGGGTGACGTTGCGGGTATGGGAGCCGATTTGTTTGGTTCTTATGTGGCCACGATTCTGGCAACCATGGTTTTAGGAAGAGAAATTATTGCCGAAGGAACAGATAATTTTGGGGGAATATCACCCATCTTATTGCCCATGGTAATCGCAGGTATTGGTTTGATAGCATCCATTATCAGTATGCTTTTTGTTCGGATCAGTGGCGATCATGGTGATGTACAAGGTGCTTTGAACCGGGGAAACTGGGGTTCTATTGTTTTGACATTAATTGCATGTTATCCTTTGACCATGTGGATGTTACCAGAAGGAACTCTTACCATTCGTGGTGTGGAATTCACTTCCATGCACGTTTTTTACGCGATTTTGCTGGGATCCATTGTCGGTGCTATTATGTCAACCGTGACTGAATATTACACAGCTATGGGGAAACGGCCTGTTCAATCCATTGTCAATCAGTCATCAACAGGTCATGCGACCAATATTATCGGTGGACTTTCTGTGGGAATGGAATCAACCGTTATTCCTACGCTGGTTTTAGCTGCCGGGATTTTTATCAGTTATGAATTCGCAGGTTTATATGGTGTGGCCATTGCGGCTGCCGGAATGATGGCGACTACCGCTATGCAGCTTGCTATTGATGCTTTCGGTCCTATTGCGGATAATGCGGGTGGTATTGCTGAAATGGCCCATTTGCCAGAAGAGGTTCGTGGCCGTACTGATGTTCTGGACGCGGTAGGGAATACTACGGCTGCTGCCGGAAAAGGTTTTGCGATTGCTTCCGCTGCGCTTACTTCGCTTGCTCTTTTTGCTGCATTTTGTGGAGTGGCTGGGATAAGCTCCATTGATATATACAAGGCCAATGTACTGGCCGGACTTTTCGTAGGGGCCATGATTCCGTTCATATTTTCTTCTCTGGCTATTGCCGCGGTAGGCCGGGCGGCTATGAAAATGGTGGAAGAAGTACGGCGACAGTTCCGGGAAATTCCGGGAATAATGGAAGGAACTGCAAAACCGGAGTATGACAAATGTGTAGCGATTTCTACGGAAGCATCCATAAGAGAAATGGTAGCCCCGGGACTAATTGCTTTGCTGGTACCTGTTATTGTCGGATTTCTTTTTGGTCCGGAAGTACTTGGCGGAACGCTGGCTGGTGTTACGGTATCCGGCGTTTTGATGGGTATTTTTATGAATAATGCAGGTGGTGCCTGGGACAATGCCAAAAAATCTTTTGAAAAAGGAGCCGTTATTAATGGTAAAACATATTATAAAGGTTCAGATCCACATAAAGCTGCTGTAACGGGCGATACTGTGGGTGATCCTTTTAAAGATACTTCGGGCCCGTCTATGAACATTCTGATCAAATTGATGTCCATTGTTTCCCTGGTAATTGCACCACATATTGCCGTTATCCCTGCTGGTGTTGAAGTAGTGGAAGAGGAAATTATCGAAATGCCAATAACAGAAGTAGAGACTACTGTGCTTGATTTAAACGGAATGAAGTTAAATATCGCTGCTTCCGGAAATCCTGTTGAAGCGGCTTTACTGGATTTTATCAAATCTGATAAAAAAGTGGATAAGGAAACGTGGTTTGATTTTGACCGTTTATTGTTTAAAACCGGAAGTGATAAACTTGAACCAAAGTCGAAGGAACAGCTTGAAAATGTTGCTGAAATATTAAAAGCGTATCCTGATGTTAAAATTAAACTGGGTGGATATACTGATAATACTGGCGATGCAGCTGCAAATTTGAAACTTTCCAGCGAAAGAGCTCAATCAGTCAAAAAATCACTGGAAGATTTGGGTATCGACAAATCACGTCTGGAAGCAGAAGGTTATGGCGAAGAACATCCTGTTGCTTCAAATGACACCGATAAAGGAAGAGCAGAAAACCGCCGTATATCAATCAGGGTAACCAAAAAGTAACAATTGCCTGGTTGGTAATCACGAAGCCAATTAACCTGGTGAATTTTTAAATTACACCAATACAAAAATGACCGCATAAGCTGTTTTTAGCTTTTGCGGTCATTTTTGTATTTATACCCTGCCAGGCAACCAAAGTAACCAGATGACATTCGGTATAAAAATAAAAATCTGTTGAAATTTAACCCATTTTAACGGTTCTGTAATCATGGGTATCAAGTGTAATTGGTTTGACGACTGTTGTTGTACCATCTGTGACCATTACCTGATAGTCACCATCGGTCAGATTGTTGAGGTCAAAACGGGTGCGGGTATCTTCGTAATTTTTTACGGTAATGCTGACAAGTGTATTGCCATTTTCATCCACAACGCGGATAGATCGATTTTTTCCATCTGATTTTTTAATCATTACATCAATTTTTCCTGAAACGGGTGAAGTAATTGCAATTTGGTTTTCCGCCTCGATGGCACTGTCTGTAGATTTTGCAATTCCTGCAAAGCTGTTTACTGAAAGCAAAAGAGAGAATGCGGCTGATAAAAAAAGTGTTGGCGTTTTCATGGTATCTGTTGTTTTAAATGTTTTGTCAGCAGCTTTGTGCTGCGTTCCGATGATGCAAGAATACGGCTGAAAACAACAGCAAAAAATCAACTTCGACCAAAAGTGAATGTTACATGATAAAGGGCAGTTATCTGTCTCTGAAATCAATTTAGTATCCTTATAGTAAGGTTATTATGTATTTATCGGTGTGGTTGGGAGATTCAAAGTGAAAGAAATGCGATTCGCCGGTTAAATTTGGCTTATTTAAAAAAATAGTATCATTTTATGAGAAGAGAAAAAGAAATTGACAGGCAATAAGAAGAAGGTTTTTTTTGTTTTATCAAAAAGAAAAAAGCCGGAAAATCAGCAATCTGATCCTTCCGGCTTTCGATAATGACAAATATTAAACAATCGGTTTCCAGCCCTTTTCATAGTCACGCGACCATAATTTTTCAGCTTCGGAATCACCAATGATATGACCATTTTTCGGGTCGATTTTCAAATCCCGCCCAACACGCCAGGCTATGTTACCTAGCTGCATCGCAACAACGCTTTTGAATCCAATTTCAACATCGCAATTAGGTTTACGATTATTTTTGATCGCATCCAGAAAATCCATAACGTGCAGATTGTCCATTCCCAGACTTGGACTTGCCGTATTGCGCCCCTGTATATCAGCAGCCTGGTCAGTCGCTTTGACTTCTTTAATTTTTTTACCGTCAAGATCATAAACTGTATAACTATCCCCGCCAGTATCCAGACTTCCATTTTCGCCATAAAAAATAATTCCACGGTCAAGGCCTTCAATTTTTCTCCCATTCGAACTTCTGGATTCCCATACTAAGGAGACGCGGCCCGGATAATCCATCGCTACAACCTGCGTGTCGGGCGTTTCCCAGTCGTCCTTAAATTCGTATCGGCCGCCAACAGAGCTCACGCGGGTTGGGAAATCCACGCCAAGGCCCCAGCGTGCTACGTCTACTTCATGCGTACCATTGTTAAGTGCTTCGCCAGTACCCCAATGCCAAAACCAGTGCCAGTTGTAATGGATCAATCCTTCTTTAAAAGACATTCTTGGAGCTGGCCCCTGCCATAAATCGTAGTCCAGCCAGGCTGGAACCGTTCCCGGTTTCAGAAAAGTTGATTTTCTGTTGTTGGTATACCAGGTTTTTGCAAGATAAACCCGTCCAATAATTCCCTGGTGAAGTTCGTTAATTCCTTGTGTTAAAACCGGCGCTGAACGGCGCTGAGCTCCCATTTGTACCACGCGCTTGTATTTTCTTGCGGCTTCCACAGCGAGTTCGCCTTCTCTTGGATTGTGGCTGAGTGGTTTTTCAACATACACATGTTTGCCAGCCTGGCAGCCCATAATGGTCAGCGGAGCATGCCAGTGATCAGGCGTCGCAATATAAATTGCGTCAATGGATTTATCTTCAAGTACTTTTCTGCAATCTTTCTCAGGTTTTGGCGCAGCATCCGGCTTTATTTTTTTGATCTCTTCAATCGCAAGTGGAATTGCTCTGGAATCCACATCGCAAACAGTGCCGACTTCTGTATTTTTCTGCCCGGCAAAGGTAGCCGACATACTTTTCCCCCGGCTGTTTACACCAATTGTTGCAACCCGTATGAGTTCATTGGCACCAATGATGCGATTGTAACTTTTGGCACTGAAACCCAAAGCGGAACCGCCAAAGGCAATACCAGAGGACGCTACCGCTATCTTTTTTAAGAAATCCCTTCTGTGTTCCATAAATGTTTTGAAATGCGTTTTACTATTATAGGAAATGATTCATTTTAAGAAAGAACATATCCTGGTGTGCTATTTCAATGAAGTCGAATACGGAAGAAATTTACTTGTAAGGAGCGCTAAGAATTTTGCCTAATCCTGCATCGTATTAATTTTTTTTCGAAAATCTGTAAAACTGATCCCGTTGCAGCTTTTGAAGAATTTGCTAAAATGTGCAACGTCATCGTACCCAAGCTGAAATGCAATCGCTTTCATATTTATTTCCGGATTCAGCGCAAGTCTTTTAGCTTCCAAAACCACCCGCTTCTGTATATGATAACTCGCGGTAAAACCAGTCTGTTTTTTAACAACTTCGTTAAGATAATTAGGAGAAACAAAAAGATCAGAAGCGTAATCGTTAACCATTTTTTTACGAATGAAATTCTGGTCCACCAGCAGAACAAATTTTTTAAGGAGCTCTTTACTACTTCCGGACAAGGTTGTAGCAGGATGAGTATCAATTTTGCGCGAAAGGTAGATCATCAGAATTTTTAATAATCCTTGTAATACTTCCGATCTGGATTTGAAGCAATTGGAACATTCTTTGATCATATTTTGTACGATCATATCAATGTCGCCTTGCAGATTATTATCCAGTTGAATTGCCGGAAAAATGTTTCGGCCAGTTTGTTTGGCTGAATGAAAAAGATCGCATGCTTCTCTCCCTGTGAGGCAAAGGAAATCCTCTGAAAAGCAAATGCTGTAACCTTCCAAAATGCCAAAGGGCTGAAAATTATAGTGTTGACCAGGAGATAATAAAACTACATTATGATCATGAATTTCCTGTGCTTGCATATCAATCCTGAACTTTCCGGATCCTTTCCTGATCCAGATAATTTCATATAAATTTTCTGTCACAGACTTTGAACTTGCATGGGCTTTACAAAAAGGCGTTGACTCCAAAGCTCTGATTTCAAAAGAAGGATGTAACTCCTTTTTCAAATTTACAGGATTACTGTATCCAGATGTTATGGAAGAAGGAATGGGGTAAACATGTAAGGGATTCATAACCGTTGCTTTTTTAGATTCTGGGTTGGGATGTTTTAAACCTGGAGTGTGTGAAGTATGGATTATGCTAACGAATCATTAGTAGTAATCAGAAACCGTGCCAGTTTATATTTAACTGATAATCAAATACTTATAAAATTTGTTTCTGAATAAATTCTACGATATATCGTCAATTAACGTTAGCCGTAACCAGAGGTGGTGAAATGTTGAATATTGTGAGAAAGATAAATCGGTTTTTTGTTGTATTTAAATAGCGGTTACCGGTTTATTTTTTATTTCCAAATCAAAACAATTACGATGCCTAAATTGCGTTTTGGCTGATGATTGTTTTGATTTAATTGACCCTTTATTCATGAATAAAACTCTAAGGTTGCTTTTAGTTTTTAGCCTGTTCATTTGTATTAATGCCAGTGCCCAGATTTCCTTACCTGTAGCTTCCAACATTAAAAAATCATATTCACAAAAGCAGCGTGACCCGGGTGGTGCGCCTGGAAAAAACTACTGGCAAAACAGGTCTGACTATGATATTAAAGTGAATTTTGATCCGTTGACCGCGAAAGTAAAAGGCATTGTCAGCATCCGGTATGTCAATAATAGTCCGGATACACTGAGCAAGATTGTGTTTAAACTCTATCCCAATATTTACCAAAAAGAAGCCAGTCGGGTGGTTCAGGTAAAGGCGCAGGACTTAACAGACGGTGTTTCCATTGAAAAATTCAGCTTTAACAGTCGGGAACTTGATACAAAACAATACAGCATCCGGGGTACAAATATGACGGTACGCGGGCATAAAATTTTACCAAAACAAAAAGTACAATTTGATATAACCTATTCCTATGATCTAAACAGGGGGTCATTTATCAGAGGCGGTCAGATTGATTCAGGTACCTTTTTTATCGCTTATTTTTTTCCGCGTATAGCCGTGTACGATGATATTGACGGCTGGAATGAATATCCATATACGGGTCAATATGAATTTTACAATGATTTTGGTCAGTTTAAAACAGAAATAACAGTTCCGGACAATTATCAGGTTTGGGCCACAGGCGAGCTCAAAAATGCAGCTCAGGTTTATAAACCAAAGTACCTCAGTCTGATTGATCAGGCAAACAGGTGTGATCAGATGGTGGAAATTATCAGCGAGAAAGATATAAGGACCGACTCAATAGCTGATGGCAAGTCTGTCAAAATCTGGAAATTTGAGGCAGACAACGTTACGGACTTTGCTTTTGGGATCAGCAATCATTATGTATGGATGGCATCGAGCCTTGTTGTGGATCGTTCCACGGGCAGACGCACCCGGATTGACGCCGTTTTTAATCCGGATCACAAAGAATATCAGCCTGTAATGGGTTACGGTCATAAGACGGTAGATTTGATCAGCACCATATTTCCTGCCATACCGTTTCCCTTTTCACATGAAACCATTTTTGACGGTCCCACAGAAATGGAGTATCCGATGATGGTTGTAAATAGTCCGCTGGAAAAGCCACAGGAAGCCATTGAGTTGACAGCACATGAAATATTTCATAGCATTTTCCCTTTTTATGTAGGGATCAATGAAACAAAATATTCTTTTATGGACGAAGGTTTTGCAACGCTTTCTGAATTTTTACTGCACCCTTTGATTGATTCAACCGTAAAACTGAATTATGATATCAGCGACGCAAATACGGTTGTCGGGACAGAGCAGGAACTTCCTATCATGACGCTGACGCCTCAACTTGCAGGCGCGGCCAGATATGTAGCCAAAAACCTGAAACCTGCGCTTGGTTATTTATACGTAAAGGAAATGCTGGGTGATGTTTTGTTTAATAAAGCGATGCATTATTATATTGATCAGTGGAAGGGAAAACATCCTACACCGCTTGATTTTTTCAATTGTATCAATACTGGTTCTGGTGTTAATTTAGACTGGTTTTGGAAAAATTGGTTTTTCGAAAAAGGTGTGCCCGATCTGGCAATTACCAAAGTAACCGGAACTTCAACAAAACAGGTGATAACAATCACAAATCTGGGAAATCTGACTGTGCCTGTTCATCTTACGGTTTATTACAAGGATGGAAGCCAACAAACAATCAATTCAAGTATTGCCGCCTTGGCGAAGGGAAATAAAACGTTGACGGTGAATGTCGTTTCAAATAAACATTTGGAAAAAATAGTTCTTGGTACTGCGTTTGATCTGGATGTCCAGCCTGAAAATAATGTTTGGGTGCCCCGGAAATAGGGGGAATTATTCAGGCTAATGAAATACAGGAAAATCTGATTTGAGTCAGATTTTCCTAAATGTTTTATCAAAATAGAAGTGAAAATTATCTATTGTTAAGCAAAGAAACTTGGTTTTTGAAGGTAACCAGGCTGCCAGCTCGAATCCCTGCGACGTAATGCACGGGAGATTGTCAGGACTTCCTGAAGACGGCTGTTTTGGTCAATGGTAGAATCCTGGCTATGAAAATATTGTCCGATGATTTCCCATTCAAACGAGTCCGTCTTCTCGTCATAAATTCCCACCGGAATACGATTTCCATCCGTCATCAAAAGTCCCAATGCCGATTGCGCTTCGGCTTGTGACGAGCAGCCAATATGTTGATACTGTGCGTTCAATGTGTACAATACTGAATAACGATTTTCTGAAACAACGTTTTTCTCTCCTTTGGATTTGCCTTTTTTAGTATAGGCAGAAAGGAAATTCTGGAAAGAATTTTTAAGATCGGATAACGGAGATTTGGCTGTATATTTTAGTTCTTGTGTCATAATCTTGTTTGTTGAAAATCAAAATAGCTTGTTAATTGAAATTGTAGAACATTTAAAGTTTTTCTTTGTAGAAAATATTGTAAATTGTTATAGTACAATTTTGTCTTTGTATGTCAGGTCGAAATTTCTACCGGGACCTGAATTTTACAGTGCTATTTCAATTAATGTTTTTGTTAAAATAGTTATGTGAATGATTAGTTTATTGTCTTTTTTTTTAGTTAAAATACTTTTACTTATTACGGAACATCTATTGCTAGTCAATAGTTTACGAAAAATTCATGCAACTTGAATTATCTTCAAATCATCAAGACTTTTTATTTGAATAGTACTATTTAGAGTGCAATTTTGATAAAATACTTCGAATATTTTTTCGAACAAAATTTTGGGAGTTCTGTTTTGAGAGAAAATGTATATAATGAAATAGTTATATATTTACATTATAAGAGGAGAGTTGGCGGAGACTATTTATTTCCACGATCACCATATCAATTGAAGTCTGACCTTTATTTATTTGGGGTAAAAGAAGTCTTTAACACGCGTATTGTTTGTAGAAGTTTTCTTGTCAATAAAATTACACTTTCTTTAAATGTGGATTTCCTTGTCCCGTTTTTAAAAAAGTTTCCAGGCTTGCAAGAAATGTGTTCCAACCGATTTCACAAACGTCATAACATTGAAAATTTTGATTTAAACCTTTGTGGAGAAAAGTTAATATTGTTGTTTGCTGATCAGTACTCAACTTCCAGATTAACTCAGTGCCAACCCATTCGGATTTGTTTTCCAAAGAAGCCATGTCAATATAAGCCTCAATGCAAGTCCAAACCACTTTTTCATTTGGTCTTACCTCGGAAATCTCCATTGTTTTTTTAGTCATGCCGAATGCAATCATAAAACGATCACCAATATGACTGGCCGAACCGGTCAAATCATTGGTCCACCAATCTGAAATATGTTCCGTAATAGCAGCGAAAACTTCACTAACCGGTTTTTGTACGATAATGCTTTTTTGATAATCGTTCATGAGAAATATTTTAAGACAGTATCTGATTATTACGAAAATATTACTTAGTTCCATCATGCACGAAGCCTTTCTTCATCTTTGGTTGTCGGTTTTCCACTGGCGTTAGGCTGGCCTTTGCCTTTGGAAATCAGATCCGCTAAACTATGCATAATATATTGTGTCCATGCATTTTGGCAGATTTCAAAGCACTCATAGTCAGGTACCAAACCTAATTGTGTAAACTTGATTTGTGTTTTTCCGTCTTTTACACTAAGAACAAAAATGATTTTGTTGCCTGTCCATTCACTTTTATCTGTGGTAAACTTGAAATAGTTTTCCAAAACCAGCCAAACCATTTTTTTATCAGGGATCACTTCGATTAACTTCATTTTGCAAATATGTACGTCTTCGAAATGGTAGCTAAACTCATCATTGAGTTTTTCCGTATCTCCTTCAATTTCTTCTGACCACCACCCACGAACATTTGTGATTGCTTTGAAAGCATCTTTTAGAGATTGGTCAACTGTTAAGGTTATCGTGAAATCTGGTGAAGCCATTTTTTTGAGATTTAAAAGGTTATCGGTATCACAAATATATTGTCTATATATCAAATCGTTAGGGGGTAAAATGGACTTTCTAGCGGGTTGATTTGGACAATTTGAATTTCTATATTTGTAAGAAAACTGCGATGAAACAAGTTACGATTGTTGTTCCCGAGGGTTATGCTAATCTGAGCAGTGTTACCGGCGCATTTCAAATTCTTAACCGTGCGGACGGATACTGGCAAAAGAATGGAAATAAGCCCATGATGCAAATTCGTATCGCCGGGTTTATATCGGAACTGAAACTGGATGCCGGTTTCTTTTCTATTCATCCCGTCAATATTAAAGATATCAAGAAAACCGATCTTGTAATTATTCCATCGGTTTCTCATGAATACGATCAGGTTATCCGGAGAAATGATATGCTTATTGACTGGATTAGGGATCAATACAAAAACGGTGCTGAAATCGCAAGTATCTGCACGGGTGCTTTTTTGCTGGCGGCGACGGGTTTACTGGATGGGAAAAACTGTTCTACGCATTGGAACGCAGCTGATGATTTCAAACGGCTTTTCCCAAAAGTGAATCTTCAGCCTGATAAATTGCTCACCGTTGAACCTGGTATTTATACGAACGGAGGTGCGTATTCTTTTTTGAACTTGATGCTTTTTCTGGTCGAAAAATATTTTGACCGGTCAACTGCAATTTTCTGTTCCAAGGTTTTTCAGATTGATATGGAAAGAAATTCTCAATCGCCCTTTTTTATCTTTCAGGCGCAGAAAAACCACGGCGATGAAATCGTTTGTAAGGCTCAAAATTATATTGAAGAAAATCTGAAAGAAAAAATCTCTTTCGGCGATCTGGCATTTAAGCTGGCAATCAGCAGAAGGAATTTCGACAGGCGTTTTTTTAAAGCCGTGGGCAATACTCCGGTGGAATATTTGCAGAGAGTGAAAATAGAAGTTGCAAAAAAAACGCTCGAAAAAGGAAGAAAAAGTATTTTTGAGGTAATGGATGAAGTGGGCTATTCCGACGATAAGGCTTTCCGGGAAGTATTTCGAAAAATAACAGGGCTTTCTCCGCTGGATTATAAGGCAAGATATACAAGGGAATCTGTTTTAATTTAGCATGAAATTTGACTTTTATCTAAAAAAAACATATATTTTCTTGAATTTTACGCATAAATATTAGCCATAAATTATGAATTCATTATTAGTATTATCCGGAATTATACTTTTGTGGTATTGTAGCAAAGAATCTTTAAAGTCCAAGCCAAACTGGAATCGCGCCATTGTGTCTGCGCTTTTTTGGCCATTCTCAATTTTCATTAGAAACCGTTAAAGATTAATTTTTATGAAAAGTTTCGGTAGACTTTTGATTAGACACCTGGTGTTGAAGTTGCCATTTTTGATTTTAATACTGCTTTGGAACTGTAAACCAACTGAGCCTTATGTATACGTTTGTGAGGATGGATTTATGGACTATGAGACAGGAGAAAGTATCAGGCATTTTCAAAGTATTATTAATCCCAAGGACAGCCTGGTAACACTAGTCATTAAAACCGATGCAGATTATAAAAAGTATATAGTGGACACGCCGCAAAAGGTGAATTTTTCAAATCAGACTTTACTTGTCGGGCGAATTCATACACCGATGCCGGGTTCCGTTGTTAAGCAAAGCATAAAAAGCCATTGTATTTCCAATGAAATATATTTTGATGTCCAGTATAAAGTAAATATAGACGGGACTGCGAATGAATCAGAAGTACCTTTTTATGCTGTAATTCCCAGGATTTCAGAAGAAACCAGAGTCAGGTTTATTATTCATCGCTGAAAAGAAGAATTACTGTATAAAGTAGCTTCGCTCTATCACTTCGGGGGTGAAATTCTTTTTTAAAAAGCGTATGTTGCAACATCCATTTGTTCCGTAAGCCGGGCCAGTATTTTGAGTGGTAAATACGAATCCCGTCATAAGATCAATGATTTTGATACCGATTTCATCAAGCAGGCACTTGCCAAAACCTATCCTGCATTACTGAAAAAGGCCGGTTATGAAATCGGATTGGTCGGCAAATTTGGTATTGGGTCTAAAAATATTTCAGATACACTTTTTAATTACTGTGCTGCTGAAAGAAGTGGACAACCTGTTTATGAGCTTAAAAATAGTAGCGGAAAAATTGTACACTATACCGATAGTGTGGGAAAGGACATCCATCGGTTTTAGGGTGAATTTGGAGGAAAAGGACCATTTTGTCTGTCTGTAAGTTTTAAATCTGCACATGCGCTGGACGGAAATCCACCGGCGTATCGGTTGTAGCGACGGAAAGAAATCAAATTGCTCTTAATATTGATATAGCTTCCACAATTCTTTCCCTTGCAGGCACAGCAATTCCGTTGTCAGTTCAGGGGGAAAACCTGCTTGATAATAGAGGTAAAAAATTAGAAAGACGAGAGGACTTTTTTTAATAACACACGTATTTGGGCAGCCCACGTTTACCAAAAGTAGAGGGTGTTTTAGGTCGTGATTTTAAATATATGAATAATTAAATCCAACACGGTTACGAGGTACTTTATGATACAAAAAATGATCCGCACGAAACGGCTAATCTGTTGAAGGTCAGAATTGTAAAACAAAACTTGATTAGCTGCGGAATCGGTATACGAGAGTGAAGCAATTCGTGAAATAAGGTTTTTGCGATGTTATTTTCTGATTTTATGTTTGGGATTTAATGCATTGATTTCCCAAATATTATTATCATTTCTCACATCCGGAAATACATTTTTTTGATCAATAACAACCTTGCTGATTGCCCCTTCTGAATCAGGAGAGAAGGAATAGGAGGCACCTTGTAGCCAGATTTCTACCGGAAAATGGTGTGATTCTTTCGCTCCGTTTTCAAAAGTAATATCTACGAATAATGGCATAACTGCCTTTTCCATATTTTCAATCGTGATCAGCGCTTTCTTTGATTTTCCTGTTTGAGGATTTACAACGCGGGTTATTTTCTGGTCAAGTTTGTAATTTTCCAAAAACATGGATTTCCAAAACCAGTTCAGGTCTTCACCCGTTGAATTGTTGATACTGCTGAAAAAATCCTGGGGCGTTGGATGTTTCCAGGCCCAGTCGCTGATATATTTCCGGAAGGCAGGATCAAACTGATCCTTCCCTAAAATCTGTTCTCTGAGCAGTGTAAGTAAATAAGCTACTTTTTGATATTGAATTGTATAAACCTGATTTCCTGGAATGACATCGGGCCGGGTCATGATCGGGGCCAGGGAATCTGCAAACAATGCTTTTACGGGAACATCAATTTCGGGGTAACCTGGAAATTCTCCGCCATTGAAATTTTTGGTCGCCAGGTTATCCATAAAAGCATTAAATCCTTCGTCCATCCAGGCATGTTTCCGCTCGTTGCTGCCTACGATCATCGGAAACCAGGTATGGCCAAGTTCATGATTGACAACCGCCCAGTACATATTCCCCTTGTCTTTTGCGGCACAAAAAACCAGTCCTGGATACTCCATTCCATCCAGATTGGAAGCAACATTTACGGCTTTGTTATATGGATATTCATACCACATTTTTGAAAAATACTGCAAGGTGAATTTGATATATTCACCGGAACGCTCCCAACTATCGCTCAGCTTGGATTCAACCGGATAGAGCGAACTTCCTAAGACTTTTTTGCCGCTGGCTAAAACAATTTCCTGTCCTTCCCAAACGAATGATTTTGAAGCTGTCCAGGCAAAATCCCTGGCGGAATTTAATTTGAATTTCCAGGTACAAAATGCCTTTGAAGGTCTGGATGCAGGATCTGTGACTTCTTCCGCAGTCCTAATAGATACTTTTTCGGACGAAGATTTTGCTTTTTTCCAACGTTCCAATTGGACGTTTGTTAATACTTCTTCGGCATTCAAAAGATCACCTGACGCTTCAACAATGTATGCCGACGGAAGTGTTATATTAACATCAAAATTTCCATATTCGAGGTAAAATTCTCCATTGCCTAAATACGGAAGCGTGTTCCAGCCTGTCACGTCATCGAGTACACAAAGACGCGGATACCACTGTGCAACTGAATAGATATTTCCATTTTTAGTTGGCATAATATCCGTTCTGTTTACATTAAAATCAGCATTTTTGAAATTTCTGGGAAACTTATAATTGTATTCAATTTGGAATGAAATCTTTTTCCCGGAAGCAAGCGGTTCCGCTAATTCAATACGCATTCTCGTATCATGTATAGTAAAAGTCGCCTTGTCACGATTATTTAAAAGAATTGATTCAATGGTAAAACCGCCTTCAACTCTCGGGTCTTCATTGCTGCTGAGAAACAATTTGGAATCAAGTCCTTTCGAATGCTTTTTATAAACATTTTGATCCATTTGCAGCCACAGGAAATTTAATTCCCGGGGACTGTTATTGTAGTATGTGATCGTTTCTATGCCTGAGATTATCTCAGTTTTATCATCCAGTGATACGTCAATTTTATAGTCTGCCTGATTTTGCCAGTAATCCGGTCCAGGTTCACCCGTTGCCAGTCGATAAGAATTTCCCAAAGGCAAAAACGATGATACCGAAAACAGTTCTGATGCTTTGTATTTTGTTTTTGGCTTTTCGGCCAATTGAGCGGAAACAGACAAATACGATAGAAAAAGACAAAAGGATAAAAGAAAAGACTTCATAAATATTTTCAGGCAAATTAAAAAAGTTGGCAATCGAAGATAGCGATTTAATGTAAAAAATCACTTCATAATTTAAGTTGAATTTCAAACAAAAAAAAGAGACAATATCCGGCTTTCGCTTTCGATATTGTCCCTTTTTTAATGTAGAATAAATCTGTTAATTGGTAACTGTACGTGTATCCCACCACATTTTTTTACCCCAGAAATTATCTTTTATTTCTGCGATAAATGACGCACTGTTACCCGCATTTAATGTGGTTTCAGTTGGCGGATAAGGGTAGCGGAACGGCGGGCGGGTATGTCCCGTGAAGGGTGATCCTGTCGCAGCGGGCATCAGAGGAATGTCGGTACGTCTGGATTCCGCCCATGCTTCGTTTCCGTTTTTGTAAAGAGACAGCCATTTTTGTGTATACAATTTTGTTGTTGTGTTATCCCATTTCACATCCGAACCGGCAAGATAAGTGCTGATCACCGTTCCGTCTGTAATTCCGTTTTCATTCAAAGAAGCCGTTACGCCTGCATTGTACAAAGTTTCGGCAGTGCTTGAACCTGAATTCCAGCCCTTTTGCTTAGCCTCGGCCAGGATGAAAAGCACTTCGCTATATCGCATCATAGGAGAAAATCCTGTTGGATCTTCACGAAATTTAACGCCGATTCTTGAATAATTGGATATTACAGGAGAAGTTGGCGGGCCAATTTCCACACCTCTGTATTCGCCATCAACTGGTGCCGGTTTGGCATAAACTGCCAAACGTGGATCTTTTAGCTGTTTAAGAGAATTGATCAGAATATTACTTGGACCGTGGTCGTCACGCGTCATAAAGTTTGAGTTCCAAGGTTCAATATAAGGGCTTGATCCTGTCCACTTTAACAAAGCATTGTCAGTATTAGCGGCAAGTATCGGATAAGTGGTTGGCGCTGACGCAATCTCTTCTATGATAGGCTTGGCAGTGGCCGGGCTAACATTTGAAATTCTAATCGCAACACGAAGTCGCAGTGAATTGCAAAGTTTTTGCCATTTTTTCACGTCGCCTCCGTATAGCAAATCACCTTCTCCCAAAACATCCGTACCGCCAGCTGCGAACAAATCTGCTGCTGTTTTTAACTGTGTAATAATGGCAGGATAAATGGTTTCCTGTGTATCATATTTTGGTGTGATAAAACCGGCATCACCTTTAAAAGCTTCAGTAAACGGAACATCTCTCCAGCGGTCAGTTGCAATCTGCAAAATAAAAGCCTGCAAGGTCAAACCCGTTGCTTTCATGTTTTTTGAACCGGTTTTATCAGCCTGGTCAATGATCGCCTGGGCATTTTTCAAGTCGCGGTAAATGACAGTCCAAAGCGTATTGATGTTTGTGGAGGTAAACATATACCTGGAATCATCAATGTATTGCAGTTTTCCCAACTGACCTGCGTACGTGGAAGGCTCGTTCATATCACCGATGACACCAAAATAATTCATGTTGAAATCGGTAAGCACGTAACCCAGCACGTTGGTAATAGGGGCTTGAACAGGACTATTGGGATTTGTATTTATTTCCTCGAAATCGTCGGTACAAGACTGTCCGGTAAATGCCAGGAAAATGAGGATTAGTAAACAGGTTGTTATATTTTTCATAATGATCAGAATTTCACATTTAATTTAACGCCTATGCTTCTGTTGGAAGGAATCTGGTATTGTTCAATTCCTAACCCATCGTTTCCTACTCCAAATCCTGTTTCAGGATCAATATGGGCTACATTACTTTTTGAAGTGTAAAGCAACGCTACGTTCCGGGCGAACAAGGAAATGCCTGCTCCTTTACGCCATGGATATTTGGAAGTAAAAGCAGATGGCAGTTGATAGCCGAATTCAATCTGACGTAGTTTTACAAAACTTCCGTCAACAATCGCAGTTTCTCTGCCACCCCAAAGGCTTTGGAAATAATCTCTTGCTCCAACACGTATGGTGTTAGGCGTTCCGTCAGCAAGGGTTACTTTTTCGTTTTTGAGTACGTCTTGTCCAACAATCAGACCATTTTCACGGATACCTCCTTCAACCGTTGGAGCTGTCACACCCGACTGCAAGCCAAACCACTGCGTCACGCTGAAAACGTCACCACCTTTTCTCATATCCAACAAAAAGTTGAAGTTGAAATTTTTGTAGGTAAAACTGTTGGTAACACCTCCAACCCAGTCGGGCATTACATTACCTACCGCCGTTGGTGTAGAATTATACGTTGGCAAACCGTTGCTTCCCACAATGATAGCGCCTGTTGAAGCATCTCTGGCAAAGGTTGATCCTCTCATGACACCATAGGCCTGGCCTGGAACAGCATCCACGGTAAGTCCCCAAACCGAAGTAATTGTGTAAGCTTCCAGTTTCTGACCTGTGGTTGGATCCTGATAAAGCTCGTTGACCATACTTTTGTTTTTGGCCCAGTTGGCGCTGATATCCCAGTTGAAGCCGCCCGGGTTACGAATGATTCCGGCTGTCAATTGCAGCTCAATTCCCTTATTCTGAATTTCACCTGCATTCAGCTGCATGGCGCTATATCCGGAAGCCCCGGAAATATTCACCTGCATGATCTGGTTGGTTGTGATTTTATTGTAATAGGTTGCATCCAGACCAATACGACGGTTCAGAAATTGCAGCTCAAAACCAACTTCTGTACTTTTTGCTTTTTCCGGTCTCAGGTTAAGCGGAGGCAAGATGTTTGAAATACTGTAAAGTGTCGTACCGTTGAAAGGCGTAGCATTCGCTATGTAGGAAGATTGTAATTGGTACGGACTTCCTCCGTTACCAACGCTCGCCCAGCTTGCGCGAAGTTTACCAAAACTAAGAATTTCAGAGTTAACCGGAATCACGTTTGTGAATACCCAGCTAAGACTCGCCGATGGATAAAAATATGACCAGTTTCCTCTTGGCAATGTAGAACTCCAGTCGTTTCTGGCAGTAACATCCAGGTAAAGATAATCTTTGTAACCCAATGAAGCTTGTCCGTAAACACTATTGGTTCTCAACTTGTTTGTTGTCATAGCTGTTGTCGGGCTGCCTTTTGCATTGCTGATCGTAAACAGATCAGGAACCGTCAATTGAGATCCGCCAAGTGAGCTGTAATTGTAATTGTAGTTACGATAATTTGCTCCTGCTGTGTAACTTAGCGTAAGGTCTTTTGCGATTGTACCGTGTCCTGTAAGAATAAGGTCAGCATTTATTTCATTGATATTGTATTTTGATTCAGTGAATTTTCCACCTCCCCAGGTTTTGTCAGCCATACTTGTCAATGTTTCATTTGACTTGTTATGAATGACTTCCAATCTGCGCTCAGCCGACCAGTCTGTTCCGATTCTCGTCATGGCACTAAGCCATTCGCCGAATTTGTAAGTGGCGCTGACATTACCGAAAACGCGGTCTTTATAGCGTGAATGCGTATTGTTGTTTACATTGAAATAAGGGTTGTCATGGAAATTGTTGTTCCAATTGTAAGGCATTCCATTTTCGAAAGTGTCATTGGAATGCGCTTTCAGATCGGCCATATCTACCTGACGGCCAAACCAGCCACCAATCGATTGCATAGGATTATTGGAATGATATCCCTGGCCAACCAAATTGTCATTTGCTGTACGAACATAATTAATCAATGCGTTCGTTTTTAGTCTTTTAGTGATATTTTGCGTTGTGTTCAGCTGGATTGTGTAACGTTTTTGATCTGTGTTTGGAATAGTACCAATTTGCTTCTGCTGACCAAATGACAACCGTGTATCTCCTGCATCAGAACTGGATGCAATCGCAACCGAATTATCGATGGTATAACCAGTCTGGAAGAAATCTTTTACGTTATTCGGATGTGAAACCCAGGGCGTTGCGGTACGGTTTCCGCTGGCATCCAGTGGACTGTTATATTGTGGAATAAGAAGTCCGGCATCCAGTCTTGGTCCCCAGCTTTCATCCACACCATCGTTGATACCATTGCCTAGACCGTCCTTATATGAGAAACCCGTTGAGGTTGCATAATCCTGATATGTCTGGCCATTACCATTTTTTTTCCACATGTACTCTTCTCCATATACGCCTTGTCCGTATGAATTCTGGTACTTGGGAAGGATGTAAGGTTTCTCGTAAGAAAAACCGCCGGAATAAGTTACCGAAGTACCTTTACCTGCACCTTTTCCATTTTTAGTCGTAATCAGGATAACACCATTAGCTGCCTGATAACCATATAGAGCTGCCGCATTTGCACCTTTCAGTACCGACATGGAAGCGATATTGTTTGGGTCAATTTCAGCAACAGCATTTCCATAATCCACTCCACCGCCTGAGGAAGTATTGGTTGAAAAATTGCTGATTGGAACCCCATCAACTACAAAAAGGGGCTGGTTATTTCCGAAGGAATTATTACCCCTCAAAACAATTCTCGTGCCCGATCCAACCGCGCCGCTACCTGCCGTGATTTGTACGCCAGCCACTTTTCCTGAAAGTGAGTTTAATACGTTTTGCTCGTTGCTGCGGGTAAGTTCAGCTCCTTTTACCTCCTGTATCGAGTAGCCAAGTGATTTTTTTTCTCTTGTAACACCCAAAGCAGTTACCACAACTTCGTTTAACAGTCTATGATCTGCTACCAGCGTAACATTGATTATACTTTTACCGGCTACCAGAGTTTCCTGCGTTACATAACCAATAAAACTAATGATCAGCGTACTGTTTTCGGAAGCTTTCAGACGAAATTTTCCATTTTCGTCAGTCGTGGTTCCGCTGTTTAAATCTCCTTTCACCATCACGGATGCGCCAGGAAGCGGACTTCCATCTTCCTTGGATGTGATCACACCCGAAATTTCAATTTCTGCTACCCTGGAAATCTGCTTTACACGTTCCGCCCTGGCGGTATTCATTGCCGGGAGGCAAAAAAATACGGTGCCCGCGACCAACATGGTACGCATGGTAAAAATTAAGATAGGTCGTTTCATACTTAATTGTAGATAGGTTTGTAGTAATTAAAATCCATGAAAATATTATGTACTATCCGAGTAATATTCGGGCAGTCAGTTAAAAAATAATTGTAAAACACGATAACCATTCAGCCATTAAAAGCTGGAATGCTCGTGGGCAAACCAAAGGGTTATCACAAACGGTTGCATACACATTTATGGCCCTGGTATTACTTTGGAGTTATTATTTGTAAAATTACTTGTCGCGAATTGGAATTTCTTCGTGGTAATTGCCGGATAGTTTACCAATATTATCTTTCTGTTTAACTAATTTTGGCAAATCTGTATTATGTAGTGATTTGTATGGAATATTTTAAAAATAGACAAATTATAATGCATCACCGGTTTTTAATGCAGTTTAATTGTTTGAGTGGTTACTTTGATGTATTTCGAAATTTGAGGTGTTCAGGATTTTGGGAAGATTCCGGAATTAAATCATTTTATCTTTCAAATCCCGATAGCGTGATCTTCCCACGGGCAGTATTTCTCCGGTTTTTAACAAAAGTCCATAACGTCCTCCCGGCTGAATCAGAATCCGTTCAGCTTGTGCCAGGGAAATAAGATAAGATTTGTGGATACGTTCGAAGGTGTCCGGAAGTAATTGTTGCAGTTTTTCGAGGGATTTGTCGTGCAGTTCCTGTTTTCCGTTTTGGAGATGTAATTCACTGTAAATTCCCGCACCTTTGATATAATGCAGTTCGTTTATATCAATCAGCCGGACAGTACCTGCTTTTTTGACGGCAAGAAATCTGATATTTTTTTCCACACCTTTTGGAAGTATTAAAATCCGCTTGAAAGCCAGTTCTAATCGCGCCTGATCAAAGGGTTTAGGAACAAAATCAAGTACACCATACGTAAAAGCGGTAATGGCTTTATCGGTATAAGCTGAAACAATAATCGTATGAAAAGATCCGGCCAGGACAGATTCGAGCACGTCAAATCCGTTTTCGCCATTGAGATTTAAATCCAGTAATAAGAGGTCGATCGTGTTATTTTCAATATAATTCAGTCCTTTTTGTAAGGAATCACAAATCATAAGAGCCGACAGGTTTTCCTCAAAATAACTACGCGTTATTCTTTCTAATCTATTAGCAATTCTGGCTTCATCTTCAATAATCAGTACCCTCATTTCTTGTAAATCTTTATAGTAGATATCCAGCCAGTAGGTGAGGCTTCCGAGAAAAAATCCCATTTGTCGCCATAACTTTCTGTCAAACGAGCCTGGATATATCGGAATCCGGTTCCTCCTTTGCTTTGCCTGATTGGTGTCCGGTTTTCGGCTATCGTTTCAAAGGTATATTGGTGATAAATTTCAGTTTTTACAAAGCGCAAACAAAACCTGATCCCGTCGTCAGCAATCGGAATACTATGCGTTATCCCATTTTCCAGAATTGTGTGTATTAGCGCAGGAGGAATAAATTCATCTTCATCAATCCCGGATTCTTCCCAATGATAATTAATTTCTTTCCGAAACTGCATGACGGTAAGGTGCACTTTACAAAGTTCAATTTCTTGTCTGATTGGAATTAATACTGCCTCGGAAATGGTATTCATAATGTCAAATTCTGCTGCCAGGGCGTGAATAAATCTGGCACCTTCCTTGGGCGATTCTTCCACCCAGTCGATCAGGGAAGTAAGTGTGTTTTTTAGAAAATGCGGCTGGATATTCTTTTTGACCAGTTCCAGCTGCAACCGTGAAGAAAGCAGCAGTGAGGAGTGGTATTCATCCTCAATGGCCCTACTGCGAATGGTATGCAAATAGAGCATACACAATACGATGATCATAAAACTGATAAACAAACCAAAATCATAAACCAGATATTTATTTACGACAATGCTGCAAAGCAGTCCGGCTAGTACCAAAACCGCACCTTTTTCTTTTTGCCAGATTGCATTGAGTACAATTATGGTTGAGGAAACCCACATGAAACTGCTGTAAAATTGTGCATTCTGGTCATAATGCCGGTAGTTGAAAAGGTAAATGCAAATTAATGAGATAGCCAAAAATACCAGCAGTACTTTTTTCCATTTGAAATTAAACTGAATTGTAAAGTAAAGTGGGACGAGCAGTGCAATGATCATAGTCAAAAACCCAATGGCTTCCAGCCGGATAAAAAAGGCGGTGTAGGGTATATCGATATAAAACTTTATAAATTCAAGAATCAGTAAAGCGAAGAAAAGAAGACAAATCACGGCAAAGATCAAGGTCGTTTGCTGCCGTTTGCTGCTGTTAAAATATAAGAAGAAATAATAGAGGGAAGCGATCAGAAAAGCACCGGACAGCAGATTCATAAGCGAGGTTATGATCAGTGGCCGCGTTAGTAAATTTTTATACAAATCCATTCGCGTATAGATTCCACGCTGCTCTTTTGTAAGATAAGATTGTGACGCCCGGAACGCAACAGCGTGCATCCCTGCTTGTGTTAAAGAATCGGGCAGGCTGTAAAATGTGGTTTCTGTACCTGGAATTTCGGGCGCGTTTTTACCAGAAACTTTGCCGTTTGTACCAACATGTACGCCGTCCCAATATAATTCAAAAGCTCCAAAAGCATTCACCTGCATACCAGCCAGGGCTGTCGGCTTCTCCTGGATTTTTATTCGTGTCCTGATCCAGAAAATAGAATCTCCGCTGGGTATTTGTTGAGTTGCCCAAGCTGAGTCACCAAAATTTTTATTGGCCCACAACCTGTCGTCGCCATTTTGATATACAATTGGGAATTCCTCATAAACCACGTCGGATTTACAGGAAACAAAAAAGGGAAGGATTGCTAAAAGAAAAAAGAGGCGTTGCATAAGGCAAAGGTAACAGGAAGATAAATCACAAAAGTGCATTTCAAAAGGATATAATGCTGTTGAAATGATTTTTGATTTCACTCCGACCTGCACACGCTAAACTTGCCACATGAAAAAACGATATATACTCTTCCTATTTCTATTTTTGTGCTGCCTGGAAGGTATGGCACAGCAGCCGGTTGTAACAAAAACTTCGGGGCTTGTTTTTGGTTTTGCAGTGGATTCACTGTCAAAAACACCATTGCCTTTTGTGACGGTCAGTATAAAAGATCAGTCGTCAAAAGTTCTTGTCGCTTCGGTGACGGATGAAAAAGGTTATTTCGAACTAGCCAATACCGGGGAAGGTGAAGTAATATTCCAGCTCAGTTTTGTGGGTTACAAAACATTTTCAAAATCTGTGAAAATTACAGATTTTGCCAAATCTGTGGATTTGGGTTCTGTAAAGTTGCAGCAGGATCTGATACAATTAAAAGAAGTTTCAGTAACGGGACAAAAGGCATCGGTAAGTCTGGAACTTGACAAAAAGATTTTTGAAGTAGGAAAAGATATATTGTCACAAACAGGCTCGGCGACAGAACTTTTGAATGGTGTACCATCTGTCAGCGTGAGTCCTTCCGGAGCGATAAGTTTGCGGGGAAACAATAATGTTTTGGTTTTGATCAACGGGCGGCGCAGCGGACTTACACAGACCAATGCCCTGGAACAAATTCCGGCAGATCAGATTGAGCGCGTTGAAGTGATCACGAATCCATCGTCGCGGTATGATGCGGCGGGTTCTGCGGGAATCATCAATATTATTTTAAAGAAAAACAGAAAAGCAGGTTTTAGCGGGCAATTGCGCCTGGTGGGTGGTATGCCCAATGATAACAGAATCAGTCCCAGCCTTAATTATAAGTCGGATAAAGTAAATCTGTTCGCCACGCTGGGTATCCGTTTTTCAGATTATGTTGGTCTTTACAAGACCAAACAAGTTACAGACGACAACGACGTGAGTACTTTTTTAAATCAGCGGCAAAACGAAAAGCGCCATGACGATGGAAGGCTTCTGTATGTTGGAGCGGACTATCTGCTTAATAGCAAAAATACAATTACAGCCGCTTTTCTGAAAAATGCGACCAAGGATCATGATAAAACATCGCTGCTTTATGCGTATTCGGATAACACAAAAACCGATAGTACACTGCTTCGAAATGGTGAATCCTGGGAAAAACGCGACTACAATCAATTGGAATTTAACTATACAAAACTATTTAGCCGTCCTGGGAAAAAGTATACGGTTGATATGCAGTATGATTTCTGGAATAGCGATAAAGATTGGAATCTGTCCACCAAAAAGTTGATGCCGGTCGAGCAATCTCTTGCGTTTATTCGCACAAGTTCCATCGGGTCGAGTAAGGACTTCTTGCTGCAAACGGATCTTATCCAGCCCTTGGATAGCAATGCTGTGCTGGAATTTGGGATAAAGGCAGAGAAAAGAAATATTACCTCCCGGTTCAAAGCTGAACAGCAAATTGAAGACCGATGGACTATTATTGATAATATTGATAATGAGCTGACTTATGATGAATTGATTGGAAGTGGATATGTTCAATTGAAAAGTAAAGTTGGAAAGCTGGCATATCAATTGGGTATGCGGACTGAATATACCCGGATTGAAATCGAGGATCGGGATCATATTTATGACCGGTCGCGAAATTATACACGTTTTTTTCCTACGGTGCATTTAACATATCAACTTTCCGCCAATGCAACTTTTCAGGGAAATTATAGTAAAAGAATAAACCGGCCATCGCTTCAGCTGTTATACCCTTTCAACGAACTGACTGACTTTAATGCCCGCTATGTGGGTAATCCTGAACTGAATCCTTCTTATGCGGATGTGTTTGAATTTGGATTTTTGAAAACAGGAAATGTTTTGACAGTCAATCCGTCGGTTTATTATCAGAACAATTCCGGTATCATTCTGGATTACACTTTCCGAAATGAGCAGGGTATTTTTATTACTTCTCCTGTCAATATTGACAGTGAAACCCGCAGTGGAATGGAGCTTTCTGTTTTGTACAATCCGCTGAAATTTTTACAGCTTAATGCGGAATTAAATGCATACAGATTTAAACAAAAGGGCTTTTATCAGGAGCACAATTTTGATTATCTGGGTAATGCAGTCACCAGCCGTGTCAGTGCACAAATCAAACTTGACCATCAGCTGGGTTTTCAGTTTCGCTATAATTTTGCAGGAGCTCAAAGCAATGCGCAAAGAAATACTGCGGCAGTACATAATATTGATTTTGGAGTAAACAAAAACCTGCTAAAAAATGCAGCTACGATTGTTTTTGATGTGTCAAATCTGTTCAATCTGCGGAACTTTAAAACAACAACGACGGGGACCAATTATTTGCAAACGCAAATAAACCGGCCGAATGCTGCACGTTACAGACTGACGTTTTTATATCGGTTGAATGGTAAGGGAAATCAGTCCGTGAGGCAGGCTAAGAGAGGGAATAGGGAGTAGGGAGCTATTAAGTTTTTATATTATTTATCAAAACAGCAATTTTCGGCGATCATCACCGAAAATTGCTGTTTTGATAAATAGAAAGCACAATAAATGTAAGCAAATTTGTTTACATTTAGATTATGGAAAAGCAGTTTGAAAAATATAAAGGTATTCACCCTGGTATTGTTCTTGAAAGGGAATTGAAAAAGCGATCGCTTAAACAGCGACCTTTTGCGCTATCGATTGCTGAACATCCGCAGACTTTCAATGCAATCACCAAGGGCAAGAGAAATCTGAATACTGCACTCGCTCTAAAAATTGAAAAAGAATTACAATTGGAAGAAGGGACCTTTGTTTTTTTGCAGGCTCATTATGAAATAAAGGAAGAAAAGAAAAAGCAGGAGCATAATACACCCTGCCTGGAATGGGAAAATCCTATACTGTTGGTACATCTTGGGATAATACAATTAAGCTGGATATCTACTATACCGATCCATTTATACAACCTTCTGTAAAACAAGATACGATCAGGATGATTACTATTGAGGAAATTATTGCTATGAAAATTGATGTTGTGCAGCGTGGTGGGCGGAAAAAGGATTTTTGGGATTTACATGAGCTACTTTCTCATTATGACATAAAGACTATGTTGGAGCTTCATAAGCTTAGATATCAATATAGTCATGACAAAGACATGATTATTGAAAATTTCTCAGATTTTAGAAGTGCGGATAATGATTTTGACCCGATTTGTTTGAGAGGTAAATACTGGGAATTCATCAAGGAAGATATTGAAGAGGCTCTATTTAAGTTTAGTGATAACCTTTAAAAGGTTCCTGACCTGATTCCGCTTAAAAAAGACGATACCGTCTGTTGAATCATAAAACGCGCAGGAGTTGTCAATGGCAAAAAGCCATATTTCGTCAGATCGTCTGCTTGAAAATCCGTAGTTCAGGCCATTGACAATTCCTCTTACGCTTGCCTTAGTGATTAATATTATAATGAAACAATTAGAATTTAATTCTCAGGAACCGACTATTTGTTTAGGACCCCAAAAGAATCCACATCAACTGCACCCTTTGGCTTTATTGATTTAAAAACTAATCGCTGGGTTATCATGGGGTAGTTTCAAGGTCATCTTTATAATCCAGTATATCTCCGGGTTTACAAGCAAGAGCTTGACAGATAGCCTCTAATGTACTGAATCGAATCGCTTTGGCTTTACCCGTTTTCAGGATAGACAGGTTGGACAAGGTGATATCTACTTTTTGAGCCAATTCAGAAAGTGATATTTTACGTTTCGCCATCATGACATCCAGGTTTACAATAATTGCCATTTTATCAGATGGTTAAGTCGTTTTCAAGCTGAAGGTCAATACCTCGCTGATAGACTTGAGCTAAGGCTAGTAGAATTAAACCCAGTAGCCAGGGCCCGTCTAATCTGATATCCATAGGATAATCCAGGTTAATTCCCTTGAAGAAAGGTTTGGTCTGGTTTAAAAGGATAAGTTTAAGTAAAATTTCTATAAATGTCTGTCCTAAAAAGAGTAACCCCATGATCGTAATCCGTCGGGTATTACGCTCATGAAAGGGAGATTGGGGTTGTAAAGTCATAAATATGCGCCGTAGTAGAAACAAAGTCCAAGCCACCGAGATTAAGCTAACCAGCCCGAGTGAAATCATGAGGATACCGGATGTTGATCGAATCGGCACCTGTAATTGACTCGTAAGATTGTGAGGCTTTAGGTAAATGAAAGGTTGTGTTGAAGAAATAAATGTTTTGTCGCTAATTGGGCCAAAGGTTACTGGTAGAGAGATATAGCCTGAGGGCTCATCTCCGAACGAAACGTTTTCGGATTGAAACGAAATATTATGGATTTGGATGCCCAGCAATTTCAGACCACACAAAAGGGTGAAAAGAAGTAATGCAGTTAAAACGAAATAATACAAAAGGCTAACCAGTCTCTTGACGAATGGGAATACCCATATGATTGACTTATTTTTCATGTGCTTGAAAATTTAGATTAACAACACAAAGAAAACTAATATTTATTGATATTCAATAAATATTAGTTGAAAATTAATTAATATTTATTGAATATGTATATTTATTTAGATGAAGGCCTGAAAAATGGATCTTGAATACCATGTAAATATTTAATTATCAGCTATTTAAGTGATGTATTTTCAAGATCAAGAGGAAAAATAGTATAAGAAAAAGTGTTCCTAGGGTATAAACCATGCAGAAATTGACATGAAATATCCACATCGAACGCAATGCGATTTGTTCAGCTCGTGCTGGTAGGTTTTTTGTCTTGGATACTATCTGAAAAATCAGGCAGTTGTATCTGCTTCGTGGCGATCAATCTATTTCAATTTCAGCTCTTTTCTCACCTTATCAAAATTTAAATTTTTGATTCCAGATCTTTCAAATTCTTTAAGACTTTGAGCCAGATTTTCCTTGAATTTTCGTTTATCCGGCAGTTTTTCGTTTTTATACTTGCGGTATATTTCCATGGCCAGATCATATTTGCCGGTCAATAAATAATAATTCCCCAGGTTTTCCAGCAGGTACAGGTCCTGTGAATCTTTACCAAGTCCAAGCGTTATATTTTTCTTCGCTTCCTCATTTGCCTGCTGACAAAGTAGGGTAAAAGCTAATCCATTATAAACTTGTGGTGTTGTTACGCCTAAGGAGATCAACTCGTTATAAGAGACATTTAGTCCCTGTAAATCTTTCGTGATTTTTTGTCCTTTGATCAACTGAAAGATTTCATTGATGCGGATTTCCTTGTCCGGCAAAACGTCAGACCCCATTTTCTGAGTGCAGCTTTTTATATTGTTTCTGATAATTTTATCCTTTTCCGGGTTTGAAAGATTAACAAATGCCGAAGGCAGGTAACCTGTTTTGATCTGGTTTTTGGCACAATCACAAATTTTTTCGCTCGAAGCATCTTTAATACTGAACTTTGACAAACAGTCATTGTAAAGGGTTTCTGTATTTTTTGAGGACCAGATTTCCCGATATTCTTTACTCGAAACAATGGCAACCACGTCCAGCGAAACGGCAACACCTTCCGTCACACTTGGATTTCTCAGACAAAGGGAAAGATCTTTCCGGACAATGGGTATCTGAAAAATCCCATTACGACTATTTTGAGCCGTTCCTTCTTTGTAAAAAACCGGAACATTGTAGCTGTACATGCCAACAAGATCCGTTTTCTCAAATTGTTTTAATCCGTTAGCATCTGTCAGATAAATATCTACCGATCCGCTTCCTGAGGGTTTAATGAGCTGGGCAACAACATTGGTAACCAGGCCAGCTCCGATCAAACTTAGCGCGCCATCAGAAATAAGCCGGGCGATCTGTATTTCCAGCCCCGAACTTTGCACGCGCTGTTTCTCATTACTGGTTGTGACCGTAGCGAAGGAATAATACCATGCTACCGTATTTGGAGGAAGCTGAATGGGGATTACCAGGCGGTTTTTTCCACCAAGTCTTGCCTTACTATTAAGATAAATCGTTTGCCCCTTAATCAGGCTTTTTTCTTTTAAGACCGTGGTCGTTGACTGAGCCGGTAAAAGGTGGGAGTTGATTAGTAAAAGAAAAAAAAGTAATGTTTTATTCATTTCAAGCTATTGGATGGTCTTACAAAGTGAATCATTATTTTCCATTTTAAAAGGAAATATTGACTTTCGGACCAAAAAAAGCTTACTGAATTTACCTAAAAGGTTATTTCTTTATTGAAGATCGGCATTTGGTCGGGTAGATTCTACACGGGTTTTTTAATTATTAGGTAAATAATTGTCCCATTGTTCTGTAAGTGCTACCGAGCGGATTAATTCACTGATGAAATCCGGATGATTGGAATTGGTCAGCACCACAACGCCGTATCCTTTTTCTTTATGCGCAATGAGGTGGCTCGAAAATCCTTCGTCCCAGCCGCCGTGTTGAAAATAAATATCACCGCCCGTTTTTAGAATATCCAAACCAAGGCCGTAAGTTCCCAAAACTGGTGTCAGCATTTGTTCAGCAGCAGTTTTTGATAATACTTTACTACCTTCCCCCTGCAAGGTAAGTTGTATATCAATTGCAAATCTGGCAAGATCATCAGACGTTGTCCATAGTCCGGCCGCGGCCATTTCAGGATAGGTATGGCGTTTTCCCTTGGTCATTGTTCCGTCCGGCAAATATCCCGTTGCGGCTAGTTTTAATTTGTCAGATGGCAAAGGTTGATCATAGGTGCTATTTTTCATTTGTAATGGATCTAAAACCCGACTTTTCATCACAGCAGGAAAAGGTTTTTTTTCAATATCAATCAGCATTTGCTGCATGATTGTGTAACCTCCACCGGAATAACGCCACTCTTTTCCGGGAATTTTATCTACCCGAATGGCTGGACTATTGGCTGGAGGCTCGCCGTTTAGAACTTGCAATAGCGTGGGCACGGGCAAGTCGGGACTGTATCCTAAAAATCCGTGCACTGTAATTCCTCCGGTGTGGCTTAGCAAATGTTTTAAGGTTACTTTTTTTTCTTTTGTAAATTGATTGTCGGGGAGCTTCCAGGAAGTCAGGTAGGTATTTACATTTTCATCCAAATTGATTTTACCTTTTAATACCTCAGAAAGTGCACCATACGCGGCAACCGGTTTACTGATAGAACCGGCCTGGAAAAGTGTATGGACACTTGCCGATTCCTTGCTTTCTTTATCAAGGATACCGTATGCTCTGGACCAGAAAATTTTATTGTCCCGAATCACCGCAATACTCACCGCCGGAACGCCATAAAACTTCATACGTTCCTGTATGTTCCAGAGTGAATCGCCGGACTCATACCCCTTCTTACATAAATTCCTCTCTACGGACCGGATACTTTCAAGCAGGTTTGGTAGTTTCTTTTTATCCTGACACGACCACAAAGGAAGAAGTAAAAGGATCGAGATCAGTATTCGTAATTTCATGCGGAGGCTTGTTTTGGAAATGTAATTTTTGCAATTGATAAAGCTAATACTAAACTATACAACTATATGATTTTCATTTAATTATAACTTAGTATCATGTTAAATTACCTATAAAAATAAGTTTAGCAATGGTGCATTCTTCAAAATGGCACAATATCCCATTTCATAACACCACCAAATGTGCCTGTTGCAATGACTTTTCCATCGGGAGAAATTGCCAGAACTCCTGGTGTTTCGTTTATAATTTTTAAAGGATAATCCTTGAAGGCGCCACCGTCAAGATTCCACACACGTACTGCGCCAAAAACACCTGCTGCAATCCATTTTCCGTCGGGAGAAAAGTAAACTCTTGCAGCTGTATCATTCCTGACCTTATTGGGATAATCGGTAAAATCGGTTGAATTAAGTTTCCAGACCCTTACTGCACCCCAGATTCCTGCCGCAACCTTGGTACCATCCGGAGAAAAGCTCACGTGCACCGGGGTTTCATTTCTTACTTTGGCGGGATAATCTTTGAAGCTCTCCAAAGTCAGATTCCAGACTCTCACTCCGCCCCACACACCAGCAGCAATCAGCCTGCCATCGGGAGAGAATACCACTGAAGACGGCGTTTCGTTAATTAATTTGCTCTGAAGTGTTGGTTTTGTTGCCTGGCATGAAACCAGTAGAATCAGGCAAAAAATGGCGTATAGTAAATTTTTATTCCGGATTTTAACATTCATAGCTTGCAGATGGATTTAGCTCTCCTGCTGATGACAATTATAAATAAATCAACCCCTATGTAAATCCGGGAATTTAATTTTCCCTATAATCGATATGAATTTAATAATGCTATTATTAATTGGCAGCCTTTATTCAGTGCAGAGGTAATTTATCCTTTGTGTTTCAACTGAATCAGACTCTCAGGGCTGATTTTCCAGCCACTGTTTAAATTCCAATAGTCTTAAATATGCACTTGTTTTTTGATAGGTTTCCGCTTCTCTTGTAATGATAGCCAGTTGTGCAGCCACAAAAACATCGGATTCTTCAATAGTAGCGTAACCGTTGATTTTAACCGGATTTTCGGGCAGTTTCACGGTTGCAAAGTAATTTTCAAGTTCTTGAATGCTCATTATATTGGATAGTAAAAATGGTATGCTTCTTTGATTCAATTTAACCGGGAAACGCATCAGAGATACTTTAAAGTTTCAATGTATGCCCTAAATTGTAGTAACCATACCGCAATCCGGATAACAAGTGGCATCCTTTTTTTTAAAATATACCTGCTAATCAAGTGATAATTTACATCTGGTAAATAAGGTATGATTATTCCGTGATGCCATAAAATTTTTTATAAAAAGCATCGGTAGTAAATCCCTGACCTGCACGGCAAAATACAGCCTTCTTTTTTGTGGCAGCGTTTCACTGATTACAACAAAGTCGGCAGGATGGGAATTCCGGGTTTCGGAACCAGTGTAAACTTCAAAAAAATAGTTTGTAACCATTAGTTCAGAAATGGCGTTGTTGTATAACTTTTCGCTGGATTATGCACGAATGCATCTCTAAAATTAACTATATGCATTACGCCATGCTATTATTATCCCGCTTTCAAAAGCCAGCGTTTGGATTTATTTTCAGTAAAATTGGTTATAAGTCGTAAGAGGAATTGCATTCCGGAAATCAAGTGGGTTCATTTTGGGTTATGCCGGTATTTTAATGAAACACCTTTTCAAAAATATATTCAGATTTGCAGGATTTAGCATTGCTTTTTTTGCTATTATACTGTTATGTATTCACTTTTGGTTCAAATACAATTCTGAAAGAACAATTGAGCAACTCGTCAGCTGGGGTTCCAGCGGAAAGCTGAAATGTACCATTGGAAAAATCGAAACCAACTATTTTCACAATGCGATCCACATCCGGGGAATCAGCATTTTTACAGTCAACGATTCAAAACAATCAACTAGTTACAGGTTTAATGTTAAAGATTTCCATTTTCGGACACGTTCAAGATGGGATCTGTTTGTTCACAGACAACTGCTGATTGATTCGATCGTTTTCAATAGCCCTGAAATTATAATTGGCAAAAGGGTAAAATCACAAACAGATAGTACCAATAAAATTGATTTGCTGGAAGATCTGGAAAAATTATACAGCTCCATCTACAAATCCCTCAATGTGCTTAATCTTCAGTTGTTTAAGATCAATGAAGGGAAGCTTATTGTAAAAAATGAGTACGACGCCTCCAAACCCCCGCTTGTATTGAGCCATATTCATTTTTCTATTAATAAATTGAAGATCGGTGCGGCACACACAACAGATACTTCCCAATTTATTTTCTCTGAAAGGGTTTTGCTCCGCATCGCTGATCAGAAAATAATGTTTCCCGATAACAAGAGCAATATTTCCTTTAAAGAACTTCTGATCGATTCAAAAGAAAAGGTTGTAAGGCTTTCAGGAGCGGCAGTTCGTATTTTTCCATCCCTTAATCAACGAAATAGCACCGATATCAGAGCTGGGAAACTTAGTATTCTTGGTTTGGATTTTAATCTCCTATACCAAAAACAATTGGTAAAGGCCGATTCTGTTTTTCTCGAAAATCCATTTATTGCTTCGGAGATTTTTGTCGGAAGCAGGGCACCGGATATAGCTGGAAACGATAAAAAAGCCTTATTCGACAGTACCTTGAATCAATTGCCGGTTGGATTTAATATCGGTCATGTTGTTATGCAGCATGGCGCATTGGCTATGAATTTGCATCAGGGAGGTAAAATAACTCGATTTTCTGCGGCCAACGACAACATAAGTATTTCCGGTTTTCGCCTGAATGATGCCTTGAAAAAAGAACTTAATATTGGCGGTTTCCACTATACGGTACGAAACTACACCGGATTTCTCCCTGATAGTTTACTTCAGTTGAAGTTTGACAGTCTTCAATTCGTAAATGATAAAATTGTCCTTCACAATCTGGTTGCTTCAACTCCCCGTAACGGGCGAAACAAGGTTTTCCGGGATTATATCATACCCCGTTTTGAGATCACTGGGATGGACTGGCTCGCTTTTATTTTTCACAATAATTTCAAAGCATATGATGCGGTAATGTACCGGCCAATTCTTCGGTCTGAGCAGAACGTCCTTTTGACTTCAATGCCCGCGGCCAAAGCCAAAAGATCGATATATCAAAATCTGTCGTTGATGGATAAGATTATCGATCTCGAAAAACTGAGGATTATTAATGGTGATGTTAGTTTAAAACGAGGCAGCACCCTGGAATTACGACTTCAAAACCTGAATCTGAGTATTCATGTCGGTAAGCTTGGAAAGGCCAGATCTCCCGGAGAACTGGTAAGGTCTGTCAGACAATTATCGTTTGCAAAGGCGGCTGTCACAACGCCTTCCGTGATTGTTATCACGGGCCCTTCTGTATTTAATGAAATTGGGCAAAAATTGGTTTTTGACAGTGTAAGAGTTGATACAAAAAATGGCGATATCGGCGGAACCTTTAAGAAGGTGGAAGTTCAGGATTTTGCTTTTGAAAACAATCAGCTTGACATCAGTAGATTACAGTGGGAGGAAGGCTCTGTTTCCATAGATGCGGCCGGTTCCGGGGTGGTAATACAAACAAAGTCAAACCGGACGCTCTGGTTTTTTATTGAACAAATGAGTGGAAATAATACAAAGGTTAATTTTACCGGAAAAGGAGTAAAGGGCGAAGTCAATCTGGAAAATCTTTCTGCCAATAGAATTTCGCGGGAAAAAGGAAGCTCGCTGCAAACCGAAGGCCTGCGGGCGATGGGTACAAGTGCTATTATCGATACACCGCAAGGGGTTTTGCAGCTGGGCACTTTTTATATACGCGATAAGGAAAATTCAACGGTTCGAGATATCACTTTTAGCCGTCAGAATCCTGCAGATAGTTTACTAGTCAATGTTCCGGTTCTGAGCTTCAAACCTTATCTGGAGCGGACGCTTCTGACCAAAAAACTAACGTTTGATTCAGTGAGCATAAATCAGCCAAGTGTAGCTTTGTTTGTTCAGAAACGAAAGGGTACTAACGCAATAAAATCAGCTGTTTTACCTAAATTTGATATTAATAAATTTACAGTTAAAGATGGTTATTTTCAGGCTGGGCTGGCAGGAGACAGCACATGGATTAAGCATATTTTCATTTCTGCTAAAAGTATTGCGACCGAAACGGACAGCTCCATTTTGGCTGACGGTATCAGTTTTGATGCCAGTACTATTTTGCTTGGTAAAAACAATAGCGACCAAATAGAAGCAGATGGTGGTTTATCAGCTCAACTGCATCATTTTGCATATCATCCCGGCCCTGGGAAATGGGATGTAAAGCTTGATAACCTGGAAACTGACCATATAGTTTTTACAAGGAACAGCATTCAAAAGCATACCCGGTTGTATTTGGAGAAAGTTAAGGTTCAAGATATAACGGCTAGTCAAACTGATCTTCAAGAGGGGCTGCCCTGGTTTGTCAACCGATCAGCGGCGCATCTGCAATTGGATTCATTGGATCTGCAAACAGAAAAGATTTTCCTGGGGTTAGGTCAGCTACGTTTTGACGGAATAAAGCATGAGGGCAGGTTGCATTCGTTTTCATTTCATCCGGCAGTAAGCAGATCTGACTTTTATGCCGGTAGGGTGTACCGTAAAATTTATATGACAACCAAAACCGGTGAAATACTGGTGAACGGCCTGGAGCTCCAAAAGGAGGGTTTTCAAATGTCTTTAGTAGAAATTGAAAATGCGGCAATGACAATTTATGCAGACAAAATGAAAAAGTTCGGTCCGCCGGCGATTCAGCCTTTACCGATAGCAGCTTTGGCTAAAATAGGTTTTCCATTTCACATTGATCAGGTACAGCTTCGTAATGCCCATGTGCATTATACGGAACTAAATCCGGTTTCGAAAGATACGGGAAGTGTCAATTTTTCATCTGTCCAGGCCCTTATCAGCAATGTGTATGCGCATCCGACATCGGATCCGGATAGTTTGCAGGTGAAGGTTTCGGCTATGTTTTTGGATGAAATGAAGCTGCAAGTGGAGATGAGCCAGTCTTACCAGGATACCTTGAGCGGTCTTCGGCTTGCTATTGAACTTGGCCCGGGAAAGCTCACAGCGCTTAATCCTTTTCTTCCCCCGATGCTTTCTGTCCGGGTCAGATCCGGTTATCTTGATTCCATGCGCATGACTGCAATCGGTAATGACTATGTTTCAAAAGGAACTATGGATTTACGTTATCATCATCTTAAAGCGGATTTGCTTGATTCGGGGAATGTTGACCGGCAGCAATTTCGCACCAGGCTGATTGGGTTTCTTGCCAACGAAATTGCTATACGAAACAAAAACAAGAAAAGGGAAGCTACTTTTATTTTTGTTAGAAACAGACAAAAACCGGTTATTGTGTATTTTCTGAGAATGGTAGTTAGCGGATGCGCAAGCAGTATTGCACCGATCACAAATTTCATTTTCAGGAAGCAGTATAAAAGGAAAATTCAGGAAGTGCCTAAGAATGCAGTACTGCCTTTGTAAAAGATGTTACGCCTACTGACAATGAGCATAGGTACTATCAGGTCATTAAGTTGCTAAAATGCCATGGCGATATGTTTTTTTCTGAAAAATAAATTGTGCAACAAATTGCTAAATTTGCTACACAAGCTGTTTTTTAGCATCGTGTAAGTTATAACTTTATAAACTCTACGCGTCGGTTGTTGGCCTTTCCTGCTGAGGTATCATTGGTATCTAATGGTTCAGATTTACCTTTTCCGTCACTTTGCAGTCGGGATGCGTCAATTCCAAAGTTTGATGTAAGCGCTTTTACTACCGCAGCCGAACGGCGCCTGGACAGTTCCAGGTTGGTATCCTCATTTCCGTCTGCATCTGTATGGCCAATAACACTGACGCGAATTGTGCTGTTTTCCTTTAAAAGCTGGGCAATATCTTGTAAACTGCCGTAAGACTGCGGTTTAATCTGGTCACTGTTAACATCGAACAAAATTCCGTTTGTGCTGAATTTTCCTTCTTTTAAGAGCTTGTTTCGAAGGTTAGGCGCACCAACTGCCAACTGTATATTGCTCATGAAAAAAGCACCGTCTTTATTATCATATTCGGGATTACTTGCTGAAAACACCATTGAATTAAGTATCGCATTTGCATCAAGGGCCCGGGGCAGATCCAGTACTTTGGTACTGTCAAAATATACACGTATACGCTGTTTTTGGCGCCAGATTGAAATTTTCACTGATGATTTATCGGGCGTATGAAATTCAGGTATTCCGGATTTATACTGGCTGCCAATCAGGTTTGTTGAATAATGCATCTGTCCTTTAGAGGAGGCAGGTTGCAGATTTAATTTGAAATTGGCAACGTCCGACAGATCCATTTCTGCTCCCAGCTTGAAATTCTCTATAGGGTTTTTGACCTGAAGAAGCGTAATCATCCATTGGCCGATACCTGCTATTTGCTTGTTGGTCAACAATTCGAGTTGAACTGTAAAGTTCTCAGGCAAGTCAGAGATTAGATATTCAGGATAAAAGACGCCTGTTTGAGCCATGCGAAGCCATTTTCCTTCCCGGTTGTTTATCGTAACAACTTCTGCCGACGAGCGGGTATTCCACTGGGTAGGGAAATCACCAATGTTTTCCTGAGAAAAATCTTCATGGATTATAATTTTCTCCCCGGCGATAAAGTCAAATTTGGAGTAGGAGTTAATATCCTGGATCTCCGCTGACTGGGAGTCTGGTCCCTGCTGGTCCTTTTCGGGCGGGGTATTTTCTGTATGCTGGGTTGAACTGCTTTGCCCGGTTGAATTTTCCAGGGGACTGCTTTCTTTTGGTTTCTTTTTTTGAGTTGCCTTGTCTATTGACTCATCAATTTTCTCCCCCACTTTTTGTTCTACCTTATTTCTAAACCTGTCCAGAAGCTGAGCATTGCCAGGAGCGGAAAGGGCACTGGCCATTAAAAACAACACAATTTTTTTCATTTTCAAATCAATAGAATTCATTCCACAGTCATAACAGACTCGGTACACAAGTATGTTTAGGGGTAAAACAGATTAAAATTGACAGAAATACCAAATAAAATCAAAATAAACAGCATTAATTTAACATTCAGTCGATCAGGGAAATAATAAATGGGAGGTAATTCTCAATATTTTCATTCCGATTTTCTTATTTAAAGTTTTGAAAATGAAATATTTATCATGATTGCTGCTAAGTATACTAAATCAGTATTTGCTATTGCATTGTTTCCAGCACAGGCAAGTTTCAATCAGAGCAGATTTTCCTGTTGCCATCATTATCTCTCAACCGAAGCTTCTCCGGCGTGGCCGATCGGCACTTTGCCATTTGGTTCGTAGGTGGTTATGATCACACCGGTCGTTGATACGGTGTGTCTGGTCAATTTAAAATTGCCAGGAACGGTGCCCTCTTTGAAAAGTTTTTTTCCCTTACCCAAAATCACTGGAAAGATCCAGATATTCATCTGATCAATCAGACAGTTTTCCAGCAGGGACTGGATAAAATCGGCGCTGCCCCACATTTGCAGGTCGGTACCATCACTGTTTTTTAGGGCTTTTACTTGTTCGATGGTGTCCTCGTTCAACAAAATAGTACCATTCCAGTTAGCCTCTTTAAGCGTTTGCGTGGCGACATACTTTTTGATGGCATTGAATTTTTCCGCAATCGGACCTTTTTGTGACGGCCAATAGGGTGCCCATATGTCATAGGTGAAACGCCCCAGTAAAAGATCATAATCCAGCTGCATTTGCTCATCCATCAGCTTCAGCATGATATCGTCCCATTGTGTGGCGGACCAGCCACCGAGCTCAAAGCCATTTGTTGTGTCTTCCTCAGGACCACCCGGCCCCTGTATCACGCCGTCCATTGACATGAATTCATTTATGATAATCCTTCTCATGGAATTTGAGATTAAAGGTTTTTGACCTGTTCTGGTTGATGATGCAAGTTTAGAAAAATCGTCTCAAACAAGTGAGGTGCAAATCCGACTATTCAACAGGTCAAATACGACAATCAGCATAATTTTTCAATTTTAGGCAGGATATTGAGGGGTCGGGTAGCCCATTACATAAGCTCTTCACTTTTACTTTATTTGACAAATGACTTTATATATGCTGAGCCTGTTGTCCAGATAAGGCTTTCATAACGTTCATTGGCCAGATGATTGTGCTGCGTCGAGAACATCGAATACATATATTGGCTTTGCTGCCATTTGGCATATAACTCATTTTCTCCAGCCGGGTTTTCGGATCTTTGTTTTTTGATAAATTTGGCAAAATCTTCAAGACTGGAAAGCTGGTGTATCCTAAATTCCTGGCCGGTTGTTTCTTTCACATCATTCCATAACATATTGGGGCTGATCTGGAAACTTGCAATCTGTAATTCTCTGGGTGCGTTGTCGTCCAAAGCCACCTCGGCTGTAAAGGCAGCGGTATCATTCATGGTGGTAAAATCCAGTTTCCAGTCTGCTTTTTCTCCCCAGTAGCCAATGCTCTTGTCTTTTAAATTTAACACCGGTGTATTGTATTTTAGAATATCCGCAAAAGCACCATTAAAAATAGAAGATGCTTTTATTGAAGTGCTATCCAGGTATTCTTTAAATTGTCTTCTCAAATCAAAATTCCTGTTTTCCCCCGGCACCAAAGCATTGTAATCTGTACAAAAGTCGGATGGGATAAATCTTTGAACACCAGCTTGAAGGGAACCGTCCAAAATTCGTTTTTGTAAATCAACAATAACCTCACCAAGGCCTGCCAGTGCGGAAACCACGCAATTTATACCTGCAAGTGCTTTCGTTATTTCTTCCGTGTTGTTTAAATCTACTTCAAGTATCCTTACACCCATTTTTGTAAGAGTTTCTATTTTTTCAGGGTCGGCGGACGTTCGGACTATGGCACTTACGACTGCGTTTCTTTTTATTAGTTCCCTGCAAATTTTATTTCCCAAATTACCGGTAGCACCGGCTACTAAAATCGCTTTTTTCATTTCTGAATTATTGATATGAGTTTTATTTATGATGCTAAAAAGTTGATAACAGCGTCAACCACTTGTTCTGGCTTTTCTTCAAACATGTAATGTCCACTGTCTAAAATTCCTATGACATTTACATCTTTTGCTACGTATGGCAGTCCCATCTTCATGTAGTTATAACTAACATAACTACCTATTCCTAAAACGGGCATGGTAAGTTGTTGATAGTTTTTTGCATCTTCAATATCCTGTGCAAAGGTTTGATACCAACCATTAGAAGCCCTAATGCTATTTGTCTCATTATAAAAGTAAGCATACACCTCTCTTTCAAATGTGGTCATTTTACTGTCATCGATCATTACATACTGAAAAAGCCAGTCCAGCAGATATTGAAAACGCCCTTCTAATATTTTTTCCGGTAATTCCTTTACCTGGTTAAATCCCATCCACCATGCATAAGGCATATTCGCATCCATTTTTTCGTTAAATGTTCCCGGAAATGGAATCAACGGCATTTGCAACATGCCTTCGCTTGGATGAGAACCATCTAAAATAATTAGTTTTTCAGTGAATCCGGGAAAGTTAAAAGCAAAACTCATGGCAACCATGCCGCCTATATCGTGACCCATGACATGAATTTTTGTAAGCCCAAGTAGCTGAATAAGCGCCAGAACATCCGTAGCCATTGTCCTCTTGTCGTAGCCAGACTCAGGTTTTTCGGAACTACCCATTCCTCTTATATCAATGATAATTACCCGGTATAATTTTGCAAGATCCAGCGCAACAGGGTGATAAGAATACCAGGTTTGGGGCCAGCCGGGCAAACATATCAGAGGCGTGCCGCTGCCGCCGTCTACGTAATGTAGTGTTACACCGTTAACAGTTGCATAATGATTGGTGAAACCGGGTAAACGTTTAATTAATTCCTCATCAGAATAAGGATTGCAGGATACCGTTGTATTGTCTTTTGTATGAGTCATTGCTGTAATTTTTAGAGACTCAAAGGTAAAACGCGATTAAAAAGACAAAACTACCAGATGGTAGAAAATTAATTTAACGGATGTTTTTCCGGATCCGGCTTAGTGCATTGGGTGTAATACCCAAAACCGCAGCCAACTGTTTGATCGGTACCTTTTGTAAAAATTCAGGGTTATTCATAAATTCCAGGTACCGCTCCTCGGCCGTCAGTGTCTGGAAATTTAAGATCTGATCTATCATTCTCACCGACATAGCCTCCCAGATTTTTCTGCCAAACTCTTCCCAAACGGCTATATGGCCGTATAAAAAATCCATGTCTTTTTTGTCAATGACAACCAATTTAGAGTCTTCTATGGCTTCAATGTTAAACCTGGATGGCTTTTGTGGATTCAGGCTTGAAATTTCGGTAAAAAACTCACTCTTAAACGTCACCCAGGTTGTAATTTCCTGGTCATTACGGTTATAAAAAAATCGTATACCACCCGACACAATGAAAAAATACTGGTTCGCAATCTGCCCTTTTCTCAGAATCATTTTGCCTTTGGGTATTTGCCTTTCTTTGCACCTGGAAAGTACCAGTTGCAGATCCAAATCATCTATCCAGATAATTGTTTTTATAAATGTTATGAATTCCTCCATTTTAAATATCCTGGCCCGGCTTTTTGATGTTTGAGCGTACAAAGGTGCGGACTTTTTATATCTGCAATAACTTTATTTGCGTTGAAAAACTGAACCGTATTTTCACCTCCCGTCTTATTTTAGAAAAAAGTCTTGCTGTTCCTGATTTTAATAAAAAAGTTTCTGTCACCGTTTGGAACTGCTTCCCAAAGTGACTCATTTTTTAATAATTGGAATTCTAAATACTAAGCAATTAACTATTTGATTTTCAGGCAGAGTTTTATATGTCTTTTAAAATATTTGAAAATTGGATTCATTTTTTATTGAATCACAAAATTTTATGTTCATCAGGTAAGGTCTGTCAGAGTTGCTCGTAAAGGTTTTCTGATCTTTACGTCAGGGTTTTGCGTATGGCGATCCGGAACTTTGGTTGTTTGCAAGTTTGAGCAAAGCTTACACATAAAAATATTTTAGTTAAGATCGGACCCATTTTGAGGAAATAGAACAATACATTATTGTACCGTATTCCCAAAAAAATCACCAGGATTCCACTTGGGTCTTGCCGTAGTTTGCGCTATGGAATAGCTGATCAGAAAGTTAAGTTGTACATATTTTTTTGCTGCTTCAAAATCGAATCCGTTGGTGATTTCATCGGATGGTTTGTGGTAATTGGCATCTCTCCATTGTTTGGTAAACCTGACCAGATCAAAAGAAGGATCGAGGCTTTTTGTCCCGTATTTGATATGTAGTGCAGGTATCCCTTCCAGTACAAAACTATATTGATCACTTCGTACAAACCTTGCTTCTTCTGGCATTGGATCTTTTTGTTTTTCAATTCCCAGCTCAGCACAGGCAAAAGCAACATGTTGATCTATACCGGAATGCTCCGCACCAAGAGGCGCTACCGATAAAAGCGGAGCAATAAGTGTTGGCATATCGGTGTTTATGTCAGCCACGATTTGTGATTTTGGTACCGTCGGATAGGCTGCAAAATAGGCGGATCCCAACAATCCCAATTCCTCGGCAGTTGTCATTACAATCAAAACAGACCGGCGGGGTTTTACACCTGTTCTTTTATAAATTCGGGCAATTTCTAGCAGACAAGCCACACCAGAGGCGTTATCATGTGCCCCATTATAAATAGAATCGCCTTTAACTGGCGTTGCAATGCCTACATGATCCAGATGGGCCGTATGGATTACAAATTCATTTTTCAGATTTTGATCTGTCCCTTCAATTTTGGCAATAACGTTATAGCTCTCCACGTCCTTATATTCGCTCGTATATTGCACTTGGAAAGACAGCGGTAATTCAAAAGCGGATGGCTTTCCTTGTTCCAAAACAGCTAAAACCTGTTTTAGATTTTTTCCGGAATTCATAAACATCCGTAGTAGTTCTGCGTGTGGTACACGAGCACTTAGTTGAAGTTTTCCAAGAGAATTCCGACCTACAACTGCTGTTTTGGCAGGATCCATAGCCACGGTAATACCATTTCCAAGCATATTCGCTCCAACAGGAACGGCCGTACTTACGATCACACCAATGGCCCCTTTGGAAGCTGCAATCAGCATTTTGGATGCAGGATTACCAAAATGCGCCTGGATACTGGAAGGTAATTGCAGCCTTTGCGGCGCGCCGGATAGCACAATTACGATTTTTCCTTTTACATCCAATCCGTCATAATCAGAATATTTTCCTGGAACTTCAATTCCATATCCGGCAAATACAAGTGGGGCTTCTGCCATTGTTTTTGCCTGCAAGGCATTGGGTAATATCGTAATGTCTTTTCCAATAACCAGAGTGTCCTCATTCCCATTTTTATCTTTAAGCACAGCCATCGATAATTTTGAATTAATCGTCGCTTTTCGGAGAATTAGTTTTTGTACAAATGTACCATTGTCACCCGCTGGTGTTAATCTTATTTGTTTATATTGATCGACAACGTAATCTACTGCCATTTGAAAACCTTCTTTTCCGGGAAGTCTTCCCTTTAACTTATCATCGGCCAGATAGGTAATATCTCTTTTTATTATTGCGGTATCGACTTTGTTTAAAGCGGCTTTGGTGTTTTTATCCAGTTTCAGGTTTTGGGATAAAGCAGAAAAAAATGAAATGCAAAAAAGAGAAAATGGGAGTAGAGTCCTGATACGCATAGAAAGGTTATTTGAGCTTTGTTTATGTTTTTATATCATTCAAGTGACCAGTCCAATATAGCAAATTTATGAGTTGAATCCACCAAAGCAGAAAAGTGATTACTATTATGACTAAAAAATAGATTTGAAGTGATAAAGAATTCTTAAAATCTAAAAAAAACAGCCATCAGTCCAATAATTTTGGCGGATGACTGTTTTGGATTTTTAATATTTTTTAAGTTCCTTGGCTTACGTCAGCTGAACTTCCGCTTTCTTCTGTCCAAGTGATTTGCGATTCATTTTTTCGCTAAATGATCGTAAGAAGGCAAATACAACAATGCCCGTTACAACGCCCAATCCGATTATTTTTTTCGTAGTTCCCATGATTACTATATTTTTATTTTGTAAAATTCACTGGAATAATATCCTTTTAAAACATAGTACAAAAACGATACCAGAGACAATTATAGCAATGGAATTTATTGAAATACATTACTTATCGTATCAGACTTTCTGATTATATAGTTAAAATCTTATTAATTTATAAACTTTAATAGCAAGGAATATGCTGAAATCATTCATGTTAATTTGGGAAGAGAAAATTTATGATTAATTACAAAAATAATGTTCAACGGTACACAGCAGCAAGTGCGGCGTTATCCAATATTTTAAAGAAGACTTCGGGCTTTCGTTTGGGGATTTTTATTTGTTCTCTTGTTGTCATTCTCGTTTTGGCAAATGAAAGATTAATCCAGCCATTGATTATTGTTACGCCGGTTTGTGTACTCGCTTTTGTTTTAATTGTCAGGCGATACTTTAAACTTTCGATACAGAAAAATCATGCGGATTTTCTAACTCAAATTAATGAAAATGAGATATTAAGACAGGAAAATAAACTATCAGATTTCCATTCAGGGCAAACATTTCCCAATCGCGATCATTCCTATACATCAGATTTTGACATTTTTGGTAAACACTCACTTTTTCAGCTTATCAACCGTACAACCACGGAATCCGGAAGTGCAATGCTTGCGCAATGGTTATCCGAGCCAGCATCCAGAGAGGAAATTTCGGAAAGGCAAGAGGCCATAAGAGAGCTTATTCCCAAACTGTATTGGCGACAGGATTTCCAGGCATCCGGCATGCAGTTTGAAAATAAAAAAAGTGCCTATAACAAATTGTTGATCTGGGTGAAAAAACCAGCGAAGTTACTTTCTGATCAATATAAATATCTGTTAGTTAGTGTATTGCTGTCAATTTTGTCTACATCAGCAGTGGTATATTTCGTTTATGGTCTGTTATCTACGGTTTCTTTTTCTATATATTACATCATTCCATTAGTCATCAGCCTCTTTGTTAACCGGCGTGTTTTGAAAAGAATAAGGCCTATTGCTGAGGAAATTATTGACAGTACACATGTTAATATTAAGACGCTGGGAGGCTATCAGGCGCTCATCAGAAAAATTGAAGGAGAGGAATTTAATTCACCTTTATTAAACCATCTTCGGTCAACTTTCAGTCAGCACGGGTATTCTGCATCCATAGAAATCAATGGATTGCTAAGAATAATGGAAATTTTTCAGATGAAAGGGACAAAGGGCTCAATTGGAAAAAATGATTTTTATGGAATTTTCAATAGCCTTTGGTTTTTTGATGTTTATCTGATCATCATGACAGAAAAATGGAAGCAGAGGAACAGACCCTTTCTAATTTCATGGGCATCTGCGGTGAGTGAGTTTGAGGTTTTAAGCAGCCTTGCCGGTTTTGCCTATTCAAATCAGACCTTCACTTTCCCTGAAATAACGATGGAACCTTATATCATAGATTTTAAAGAACTCGGGCATCCTTTAATTAGTAGCGAAAGAAGAGTATGTAACGATTTTAATTTAAATGGAAGGGGAGAAATTGCTTTGATCACAGGATCAAACATGGCGGGGAAAAGTACTTTTTTGAGATCCGTTGGTGTAAATCTGGTTCTGGCCTTAATGGGAGCACCTTGTTGTGCCAGTTCAGGCCGCGTTTCGCATCTGAAAATATTTACCAGTATGCGAACACAGGATAATCTCGAAGAGGGTATTTCTTCTTTTTATGCTGAACTTAAAAGAATTGAACAACTTTTGCACCTGGTTACAAGCGGTGAACCTGTTTTTTTTCTTTTGGATGAAATGTTTAAAGGGACTAATTCTCAGGATCGCTATGCCGGAGGTGCTTCACTTATAAAACAATTGAGTGAGCTTAATGCTTTTGGTATTATTTCAACACACGATCTGGAACTGGCGAAATTAACGGCCAATCAGAAAACTGTTACGAATTTCAGCTTTAACAGTGAAATAAAGCATGGCCAAATTATTTTTGACTATGCGTTGACCCAAGGAATATGTAAAGACTTTAATGCCCGTGAATTAATGAAAAAAAGTGGCATCAAGATTTTACCTTATGCTGAAGAAAATTCCTGATACCATAAAATAGATCTTCTGTTTTACGTCAATAAAGGTAACTTCTTACCATTTTTCAGTCAGGCCCGACATATATAAATCATAACCGCCTTTTCCACCCGGACGGTCGGAAGAAAATAAGACCAGTCGATACGAAAAATTATTGGTTGAGGGTACAATCGGCCGATACTCGTTGCTTGACGTATTGATTCGGTCTCCGGCATTTACCGGCTCAGACCATTTTCCGTTTTCAAGTCTGGCGTAATAAATGTCCTGTCCGCCTTTTCCACCGGGACGGTCAGATACGAAAACCATCATGTTGTCTTGAAAATATGGGCACTTGTCGTCACTTGTACTGGATAATTCTTCTACTTTTCGTAACTCATATTTTTTCGGATTTACCAGGTTTTCAACCGTAACAATTTCATTTTCAGTTCTTGGAATAGACAATTCATAAATATCAAAATTCCCGTCTCTGTTTGAGCTGAAATAAATTTTGTCTCCAAATCTGGAAAAGCTAGGGTAGCCGTCGTCTTTTGTTGAGTTGAGAAGATCAAATTTAAAAGGCCCTGTCATTCCCTTGTTATTATTGACTACGTATTTTATCTGCATGTCACCTTCCGAGTCATCTGCATAAAAGAGCATCATATCGGTTGTGTTAGTGTCAGAGATCAGATCGTATTGAAACGACAATACTTTTGGCCCGAATACATTAAAATTGCCATTGGCCCGGTCAGCAAGGGAATTAGCGATTGAGTATCTGTTAAAATAATCATAATTGATCATGTTAGAACCAACCGATTTCTCTAATTCAAGATGTTGATTGTAAGTAAAGGAGGCAGGAAAATAAACCAGATTTAAAAACTCTTTTTTTTGTCTTTTGGAAGAAAACATCAAATGTGTCTGCCCTGATTTATTTGAAGGCAAATTCATATTGTAGTCGTCATACTCGGAGTTGAAATCAGACAATGCTACCACCTGATTTAAGAATTCTCCATTTTTATATCGGTTTTCTTCACCCGGATTTTTTTGCGAGCAACTGTTCATCAAGATTACCGCTGCAAGAATATACAGTTTTTTCATAGCTTAGATAATGAATGTATTGTTGAGATGGGAGTATAAACCTTGACACCGATTGTATACTTATGGTTGGAAAGCTCAAAGGATTAATTATTTTGTTAACCCTTACTCTTTGAGGTCCGATGATAAGGGCAATGGTTCTTTTAACTGATATCAAATTTCAAAAATTAAATAGAATTCCCCAGTAAGATTGATCCCAAAAGAAACAACCATCCCGCTATTGACAGGATGGCTGTTAGTATAAAATTTGTTCTGCTGATTAACTCAATTTCCAGTCAGGTCTTTCGAAATGGCATGTATAGCCTCCGGGATTTTTCTGTAAATAATCCTGGTGTTCAATCTCTGCATTCCAAAAATCGGTGACAGGTACAACTTCTGTGACGATTTTCCCCGGCCAAACGCCAGAAGCGTCCATTTCCGCGATCAGTTCACTGGCCACTTGATGCTGCGTTTCATTTGCGTAAAAAATGGCAGAACGGTAAGAAGCTCCTATATCATTTCCCTGACGATTTCTGGTTGTCGGGTTATGAATCTGGAAAAAATATTCAAGAAGTTTACGATAGCTTAATTTTGCAGGATCGAATACAATTTCGATTCCTTCTGCATGCGTTCCGTGATTCCGGTATGTTGCATTGGGAACATCGCCGCCTGTGTATCCAACTACTGTTGAAATTACGCCTGGTTGGTGTCTGAAAAGTTCTTCCACTCCCCAAAAGCAACCACCTGCCAAAATGGCTTTTTCAGTACTCATATAATCTATTTTTATGTGATAAAGCAATGTTGCAAATTCTATGCCCGGTAACTGACATTGGTCGTGGGATTGAATAGTAACAGCCTTTCTGCAAAAAAATAGATGAAATATCCGAGAGCACTTTTCTGAACTGTTGTGCACTTATCTTACCGAGACCGAACAAATCCTACGAAAGGCAAAATAATAATCACGGAAATCGAATAGGAGAAAACATAGATTCACCTAAGTATTAGGATTTTTAAAACAAACTGACTTATAAAATAAGGTTTATTAAATATAATTTAGATCAAAAAAACCAGTGTAATGTCTTCATCACATTTTACGATAATTGTTACTAATTAGAAGTTTTTTAACGCCGATAGATATCTCGTTACCTTCAATATATATGATGTTTTTGACCGATGCGATAGACGAGGTGAATACGGATAAATTTCATCTTATAATGTCATATTTTGCGTAACTCTGAGCAAAATAAAAAAAGATTGACCGAGGTTCAACTTTATGCCATTCATATAAAAATTAGCGACAATTGTGGTAAAATCAGTGCTATACAATTTTTGTCCAAGACTTTCTTGCTGTAACTTTAATTTAAAAAAGAGAAAAAATCCTGTAAATCTTTTGCCAGTAATTGCGGTTGCTCCGCAGCAGCAAAATGTCCACCTTCCGGCATTTCTGTCCAATGCTGAATATTGAAACCTTTTTCGATATAGGAACGTGGTGGGGTAGGAAGTTCTTTCGGGAATTTGGCAAAACCAACAGGGATTTTTACAAATTCATTTTCTTTAAATGCGACCGGCTTTTTACTGTTCTCATTGTAGATCCGCATTGACGAATGAATGGTTTCAGTCAACCAGTACAAAGTGATATTGGCAAGCAGTTCATCTTTTGTGAAAATGTTTTCAATGTTTCCCTTATTGTCGCTCCAGCTATTGAATTTTTCGATGATCCAGGCACATAAACCCGTTGGGGAATCATTTAAGCCATAAGCCGCGGTAAGCGGTTTGGTCGCATGCAAATGCGAATAACCACCCTCCCGGGCAGACCAGTCAGCTCCAAATTTTTGGAAAGCTAAAACTTCGTCGGATAGTTTTTCATTTTCTTTTAGATACGGTTTGTATGAACCGGAAATGAAATTAAGATGCAGTCCTATCACGTTGGAAGGATATTTCAATGAAAGCCAGGTACTGACACCAGCGCCAATATCTCCTCCCTGCGCACCATACGGGTCGTAACCTAATTCCACCATGAGCTCATGCCAAAGATCTGCTAAAACAGCACTATTACAACCTGGTGACGTCGCTTTTCCGGAAAATCCAAATCCGGGAATGGATGGAATGACCAGGTCAAAAGAAAGTTTGGAAATGCATATAAGTGTAACGTATACCTATATGAGGTAGAATTTTTTCTAGTATTTGTAAGCCCATTACTTTGATAATCAAACCAAATTAATATAATAAATGCTAAAAGCTATTTTTAGTCTGATTGTCAGTCGTATAGCCTCAAAATTAACTGTGTGGTTTCACGGAATTAAATTTGTTTTTATATTTATTAATTTAAGAATAAATAATAGAAATATAAAATGTGTTTTATTCCATATGTTCATATCGAGAATAGCGCAATGATGGGCAAAAGGTCGTGACAGATGGATATTAATTTTGATCTAACCTACATACACTTATGCAACGAAGTATAATACGCAACCAGCTGACTATAAAGATAAAGACTCTACAAGCTGAAATCTTGTCGTACGACAAGATATAAATCCTTTTGATAACGTTACCTTACCGATATCTAAGGAATTGATCAACATAAACTGCCTGCCTATGAAACTACCTTGAAATACACAGATTTAAAACGAATGTTTCACCTCTAAACTAAAAAACCAAATGAAAAATGGAAACCGATACTTATCAATATTAGCCGTTTTACTGCTTTTGTGGAGTTGCGACAAGGGCCCGGATCTCACGCCCACTACACAGGAAGGGAAAAATACCTTTTCCTGTAAAGTGAACGGGGAAGTGTGGATACCGGATGGCAGCTCCGACTGGTTTGGATTAGACAAAGCGATTAATGGAGGTTTTGCTGGTTATGGGTCTAATAATCCCCCAACTATTTACCTAAGAACCTATAGCACGAATAAAATAGGACTCCATATTTTTCTAAAAACCATAGAAGTAGGAATACACGAGTTAAATCAGGATACTTACACGATAGACCGGTATCGCTTTCCTGAAAATTACGGATGGTATCAGGCTGCCGATGGTAAAAGTTTTATTACAAACCAGAACCAAACGGGTAGGGTTGTTATCACAAAAGCGGATACGAAATCCGGTGTTATATCCGGCACCTTTGAGTTTGAGGGAGGGAATTCGCTTGGTCAAAAAGTGAAGATTACCGACGGACGGTTTGATGTAAACAGCAGAACTTTATAATCTACCCTTAACAAACTAAAATCATGAGAAATTTTTATAGCCTATTTTTAGGCCTGGCATTACTATGCCCTTTATTTAGTGCCTTTGGGCAGTCAAACGCCCGCACCACGCAGGCAGAGGCTGACGACTATATGGGGAACCTGGATAAAAGCTTTGTTACTTCGGGCATCTTGTACAACAGGGCCTTCCCTGCTGCCTCACTTAATATTTTCAGTTCGTCAGAAATTTCTAATTCAGGGCATTGGCTAGAATCCCGGGCCGAACTCTATAAAGGTGCGATGAACACCAATGGATTACTCTCTGCCGAATCATTGCAAAGCCTTATTTTTCAGAGTAATAAGAGCAGAACATTGTACCTATTGGGATATCTTTGGTCCGACTTCAGGAAGTTAACTCCACCGCAGTGGAAACAGATGTGAATGGAAGGCTCAGATTAAAGGCCGGCTTTACCCCGTCACAGACGTTTAATACCAAACAGGCCGTTGTGGCCTCAGCATTGGCTCCATCAATACCGCTTGGGGTCAGCAACTTCCAGTTGCCACGTTGGGCGGCTTTCAGTAACCAGGGCGTAGGTATCAACAGCGTAGTTGTGAATTTTGGCGACGGAGGTGCCTCAAGAACTCTTACGCCGGGAGGGCCCTCGGTACAGGTTACTTACGGCGCCGCAGGGATCAAGCAATTAAATTTCATCATTACCTGTTCAGATGGGAGCCAGCGGACAGCAAAATCGGAACTGGAGGTGGATCCCAATGCGCGAACTGCTGCTACCACCTATCCATATTTTGATGGGATTTCAACGGTTGACTCCACGCGAATACAAGCCGACATCCCCTTTCAGGGGTATGATGAGTGGGTGCCTTATCAAGGAAAAGGCGATATACTTACTTATTATGCTTCCGCGCGTTCACAGCTTCGTAAGCCCATTATTCTCATTGATGGATTTGACCCAACAGATGGGCGTAGCGCTCAATTATTTTATAATCGAAATATGTTGTATAAAGACGGCGATGGAAGGGATCAGAATTTAGGTGATAAATTCCGAGAAAACACTCCGGGTAACGGATATGATGTTGTAATACTCAACGCACCTAAGTACGAATACACTTCTGTTCAAGAACTTGTTTGCCCTATTTTCAACTTTGAAGGTACCAGTTGTTGGTTTCAGGATGTGAAAAGATACCGGGCTGGGGGCGGAGATTATATTGAGCGTAATGCCATGGTACTGGTGAAACTGATACAAACTGTAAATCAGCAACTGCAGGCCAATGGCAGCAGTGAAAAGATCACGATCATTGGTCCAAGTATGGGCGGGCTTATTTCCCGTTACGCGCTTCGTTACATGGAGCAAAACAATATGAACCACAACTGCAAGCTTTGGGTTTCATTTGATTCACCGCATCACGGAGCCAGTATCCCGATCGGACTGCAGGCCATGTTGGTACACATGGGCACTGACATGGGCTTGGAAGGTGCCCGAAAGGCAGTAGGAGACCTGCTACTTGCACCGGCCGCACGGCAAATGTTGATACATCATTACGAAGGAACAGTAAACGAGCATCCAGGAGGCTCGCCGGGGTTTCGTGATCGTTTTGCTCAAACCATGAACGCTATGGGTTTTCCTCAGGCTCCGTGCTTACGGAGAGTAGCGCTAAACAATGGCAGCAAAAATGGGACTAATCAAAATTTCCCTGTTGGCTGACAGGCTATGGAAATCAAGGCGGAACTTACTACTTTGGGTTCAATAACCTGTGCTTTTACTGCGGGGTTCTTTTGTCTGGCTGCGAAGGACAGGGCCTTTAGTATGAAGGTTTTTACTTCGCCGTCAGGTACTAACCGGGGCAAGGTCATGGACAAGAGTTTTTTAACATTTGGATGGGGTGGGGCCGAACGTTATGTTTATGGTGTAGGTCAGCCCAGTATGGATATTCTGCCTGGTGGTTACGGCGAATATTTCCAGCTAGTTGTCGATGATGCGAAAACAAAGAAATGGATGTATAAGACCACCGGTTCAGTACAATTCTCGACACCGTCTTTCATCCCTTCCGTTAGCTCTTTCGCCCTAAAAAACCTTAATCGTGACTGGGGCGCTTCACTCAATAACATCAATGTGCAGACAGATACGCCATTTGACGCCATATATGCGCCGGATGCTAATGAGAGGCACACCATAATAACGCAGGCCGGCGTAGACTTCATTCGTGCCCAACTGGCCATCGCCGATCAGGGATGTACTCCCGTTAATTATCTGCCACTCTCCAATGGATGTTATACCATTACAGCCAAACATTCTAATAAATTGATGCAACTAGAAAATGGCAACAACGGTGCCAAAATCAGGCAGTATGGAGCAAATGGACAAAACAATCAAATCTTTTAGTTAGAAAGCATAAATTCTGATTCATACAAGATCATTTCGCGAAGTACAAATAAAGTGTGGGAATTGGCAGGGGGTAACACCAATTCAGGAACGCCGGTACAGCAAGCTGATTGGAGTGGAATTTACTATCAAAAATGGGCGTTGAGATCTACCGGTGACGGAGCCTATACGATTGGGGTTTCCAGTAAGTTTGGTGTGGGCTTAGCCGATGTCGAAGGCGTAAGCGGGGATGATGGAGCTGGTCTCCATTTTTGGAGTGAGACCAATGGAAATAATCAAAGGTTTTATTTTAATTCCGTAAGCTGTGGCAGTACTCAAACTAATTGTGATTTTAATATCTCGGCCAACAATACAAATAGTAATCCCTCTCCTGGTCAGAGTTTGCAACTCACTTACGGCTGTTCTGGTAATGACTGTGGCGGGGTCTCGTATGCATGGAATGGAAATGGTGTCAGTGGGAATTCATCTCCGCTCAATATCAATGCACCAGGTTCAGCCGGGACTTACACTTATACAGTCACCGCAAGCAAGAGCGGGTGCAGTAACAAAACGGCAACGACGAACATAACGGTTGGCAATGTTACAGAGACAGGGACTTGTATAAGCTTGGGTGACCAATGTTCGGGAAATTCCTCTGAAGTACGTACGTATACAATAAATATGTCTTCCAGTGGTACCTTTCCACTCAAATTCACATATCGCGCACACGAAGGTCCGTCGGTTGGGCTCGTTAGAATTAATGGTGGTTCATGGCAGAGCTTTAACCTGGGACAAACGAGTGTAAGCCAGTACGTGGAAATAACGATTGGTAGCTTTAACTTGAACAGCGGAAATAATACTGTTGAGTTTGCCAGTGGTGGTGGCTACATCTGTTTCAGACAGCTGTGCGCAGGTACAGGAACTGGTTCCAGTTGTGACTTTACTGTTTCTGTTGGAAACACAAACAGTAACCCCATGATAAATCAGGCTTTGCAGCTAAATTACAACTGCGCAGGTGGTAGTTGCAGTGGCACGACTTATTCATGGAGTGGAAATGGCGTAAGCGGTTCTTCAACTCCATTCAATATAAATGCCCCCGGCTCATCTGGAACTTACACTTACACCATTACGGCAAGCAAAGATGGCTGTGCTAACAAAACCGCCAGCACAAGCATTACGGTTGGTAACATATCAAGTGGCAATACTTGTATCAATCTTGGGGGGCAGTGCTCAGGTAACTCTTCTGAAATCCGTTCTTACACACTTAATCCGTCATCTAGTGGCACTTATCAATTGCGACTTACGTATACGTCTCATGAAAGTGCTTCGGTAGGTCGTATTCGGATCAACGGAGGTACATGGCAAACGTACAATCTTACTCAAACAAGTTTAAACGAATATGTAGAAGTTAGCATAGGAAATTACTATTTGTCAGGAAGTAACACCATTGAACTAGCAAGTAATAGTGGATACTTTTGTTTCAGACAGTTGTGTGGTGAATTGGGATCCAGTGTCAGGTTTGGCGTAAACGATGATATTTTTTTTAGTAGTAAAAATGAATATGTCCTGACTAAAGAAAATCTAGTTGTATCACCAAACCCAAACACAGGGATATTTGAAGTATTGTTTTATCTCCAAAAAGATAAGAAGGCAACTCTGTCAGTATTTGATGTTAAAGGTAAAACCTGGTTTGAACAGCCCATAGTTGGTAAAGGGATTCATAACGAAAAGATTAATCTGGAAAACCATTCATCTGGAACTTTCATTCTGCAATTAAAAAAGGAAAATGGAATTGAGGTTAAAAAAATTATTATTATAAAATAACTTCAAAGTTAAACGACAGAATTTATCATGGTTGATAGTAATCTAATAAAGGCCAGCAACCATCAATTTTCCCCTAATTTTAAAAAGCCAGGTTTGGGTTGAAATAATTTTTGTAACGTTGCCCAAAAGCCCCGATTACAAATCGGGGCTTTTGGGTTTCTCGTTTGTAATGCGAAGCCATGCAACTTTGCTTCCATAACTAAAACGAACTCAGCTGCAACCCGACTGGAAAACCCGAAAAAAAAAATTGTAATACTTGGCGGTGGCATGGCCTCGCTATCCGCGGCTTATGAGCTTACGGACTATGAAAACTGGCAGGAAAAGTATGAGATAACGCTCTATCAGACAGGCTGGCGCCTTGGTGGTAAAACGGCAACGGGCCGAAGTCAGAATGACAGGATTGAGGAACACGGAATTCATATTTTGCAGGGCTGGTATGAGACAACGTTTCGTCTGCTACGTTCCGTTTATGATGAACGAAAGAAAAATAATCTGGCGCCTGATAGTCCCTTGCAGGATTTGTTCAAAGACGGTCTGGTTGCTAATAACACCACCCTGCTCACAGAATTTGTCCCGGAACTGGGTAAATGGACCAACTGGCCGCTGATATTTCCTGAAACAGATGAGCAACCCGGATTAGGAGGGCCTTTGCCCATGTGGACTTTGATAGAAAAGGGTCTGGCACTGTCCATAGAAATGTTGCTGGGTAGTCCGTATTCGAAAAAAACAAGTTCATTTGCTGCCCGGATTCTTAGCCGTTTTTTTCCAAAATACTTAAACGGTGTCAGGCAAAAAGATCGGGAAAACAAAGGGTGTATGTATTTTTTGTTAAAACCGTTTTTGGGTGAAGGCGGAATCATTGAGCGGATGGTAAAAAAAGAAATGGCTCATATTACAGAAGCCCTGAAAATGTTGAAACAATCCGGGGTGGAGGATAAACATAAGCGGCATAGCCTGATTCTGGATTTGATTGAAAGGGAAATCCGGCACATCGAAAAAGAAGGGCTGCCCTATGCGGAAGATGAGCAGGAAAAAAGACACATGGCAATCGGTATTTGTTTTGCTTATTACAATATTAAAGGCATAGTAAAAGACGTATACGATCCTGCGACAGAAAACTTTGATTTCACTAAGATTGATCAGTATGATTACAGAGTATGGCTGGCTATGCAAGGCGCCCCGCAGTGGTTGGTGGATTCGGTGATTGTGCGCTTTTTTTACACAGGTACTTTTGCCAATCTTATCAATGAACAGGGTGGTGCCGTAGCAGCTGGAACGGCTCTTCAATTTTTTGCCAAATCGGCTGGTTTCAAAGGATCCTTCGTGTACCAGATGACGTATGGTACGGGCGAGGTAATGATTATGCCCATTTATGAGGTGTTAAAAAGCAGAGGCGTCAAGTTTAAATTCTTTCACAAAATTGAGCAGATACACCATTCCGACAGTGGGGAAATAGAAGCGATTTCTTACGCCGAGCAGGTTCATCTTAGTGTTAGTGAGTATAATCCCGTAAAAAAAATTAACGGCGGTAAGCTCAATGTCTGGCCTTCTGAGCCACTTTATGATCAGTTGAATACGGAGCATGCGTCCTTACTTCAAAGTGGAAAGATCAGTCTGGAAGATCCCTGGGCGGATTGGACGGATCATCAAAAAGGGCAGCTGCAAAAAGGAACTGATTTTGACGAAGTAATACTCGGCATTCCGGTTGGGACATTGAAAACGATTTGTAGCGAGATCATTCAAAAAGAAGAAAAGTGGAAATTGATGACTGACAATATCGTTACAACGCCAACGCAGTCGGCTCAACTATGGTTTTTACCTTCTTTACAAGAACTGGGTTTTGATCTGGCAGATTGGGGATTACCACCGCAAAATAGTGCGCCAAATGTGGTAGTTTATCAGAATCCAATGTATTCCTGGCTTGATAGTTCTTTGGTATTGCCGAATGAAAACTGGCCGGAAAATCAGCGGCCAAAATTCCTCGCATATTATACCGGTCCTTATCTTTTACGGAAACCTTTGCCGCCATTTTCGGCTCATGACTATCAGTCAAGTGAAAATGCCAGATTGAAAGATGCTTTTGAACAATGGCTGCAAGATAATTCTGCCTGGTTTTGGCCAAAAGGTGCAACCTATTTATATCCGCAAGGCTTGAATTTCCAATTATTGGCTGATCCAAACAATTCTGCTGATGGTTACGATCGTTTTTCAAGTCAGTTTTTCAGGGCCAATGTAAGGCCGACGGATCATTACACGCTTTCGGTTCCAAACAGTGCCCGTTACAGATTGAAAGCAGATGAGAGCGGTTTTGATAATTTATTTTTGTGTGGAGACTGGATTGATTTCGGGGGTAATGTGGGATACATTGACGGCACGATTCAATCGGGGCAACAGGCAGCTCAGGCTTTACGTAAAAAGATGAATCTGGGCGGCCACAAGGAAATCTGGTCGGAGCTTAAAGCATAAAAACGAATAAACGGCAAATAAACTAAACCAGGCCAATCCTTTTAAAGAAATGGACTGGTTTAGTTCATAACAAACTGTAATGTCAATTTGGGATCTAAACGAATTGTGCCAGAATAAATTTTGCTTACCTGATTAAGTCAGCCACAATGGAAATTCCTGTTTTATCCCGAAATGTCTGTGGAGAAACTTTGGTGAATTTTTTGAAAAAGCGGCTAAAATAAAATTCATCTTCAAAATTAAGCGCGTTGGCAATTTCCTTGATACTCTGCCTTGTGAGGTGAAGTTTCTTTTTTGCTTCCAGCACAATACGTTCCTGAATCAGGGCGGAAGGCGGTTTTTTGAAATATCTGGTACAACGTTTGCTAAAATTATTCAGAGACATGGATAACAAATCGGCGTAGTCGCTCGGCTTGTGCAAATTCAGATAGTTTTTTTCAAGTAATTTCAAAAACTGCTCCATTTGTTCGTCTCTTTTGTCAATCCTTCTTTCCTCCGAAACTGATTTTATTTTGATGCTGCTCGCCTTCGCCAGAATCAGTTGCAGATAAGAGCGCAAAACCATATCATCCGGCTCAGTGTCCGAAAATTCACGTTCGACATCAAGCATTAATCCCGAAAATATTTTGGCTTCTGCTGCTGAAAGTTTTACGGACGGCTCCAGATAAATATTATTGAACAGTAATCCATTGCAGGCAACCTGCGCTTTGTGGTATTCAATACAATAAAAATCACTGTGAAACTGTATCATTGAAAATGCAACAGGCTGGGAACTTTCAATAGATATATGCTGCAACGGGGTCGAAAATAATAGCGTTGGAGAGCTGAATGGAAACTTGCCAAAATCGGCATGAAATAAACCCTGTCCCTCATATACAAACAGAATACTATAATTTGTAAAAGATCGTGGCTTTTCAAAATTACAATCCTTCGCCTGTTTTATTCCAATCAGGACATCATTTGTTGTAGAAAATAGCTCTTTCAAAATCCGTTTATAGTTAAGTGTGAGCGGCAGATTTCCTGGAACCAATTAAAAATCAGTAAAGTCCTGCTGTCAAATTTGTCCAAGCCTTATCCTTGTTTGTCCATGTCCGAAGCGTGAAAGCTGACCTACCTTTGATACATAAATCAACAACTCTTTTCAACACAAACTTAATCACAATGAACACGTCAATCATAAAATTTATTGCCGGACTTGACCAATTAGGAAAAAAAGCGGTAAGATATGCCATCGTCATAGTATTTATCTGGATAGGTCTGCTCAAATTTTTCACTTACGAAGCCGATGGTATTGTTCCCTTTGTGGCCCATAGTCCGTTTATGTCATTTTTTTATCATCATCCGGAAGACTACAAATCACATCAAAATAAAGAAGGGGAATTGGTGCCGCTGAATCATCAATGGCATGAAGCTAATAATACCTACGGTTTTGCGAATGGTCTTGGGGTATTTCTTATTGCTGCGGGTGTTTTACTTGCTTTGTATAAAGTAGCTCCACTGCCAAGTATGATCGCAAGCATGCTCATTTTTATTATGACCCTGGGCACATTATCTTTTTTAGTAACAACACCAGAGAGCTGGGTACCTCATTTAAGTGATCAGCAATGGGGATTTCCTTATCTATCGGGTCGGGGCCGTTTGGTAATAAAAGATATTGTGATTCTTGGAGGGGCGATTATCACCATGAGTGAATCAGCTCAGCTTTATCTTTCACGATTGAATTCAAAAAAGTAGTTATTGACATTAGGAAAAACACAATAAGTGACTTTAAAATAGTTACTTATGGTGTTTTTTTGTTTGGATTAATTCAGGTTGTAATACAGGAAAATCAATATATCGGTGATTGAAATGATATTCTGGCGACGTCAAATTCTAATTGCTGAGAATATTGTTACTGGAATAGCCTAATAAATGATTGTTCAGCATTTCGATTACTGGTTGAAAATTATTTTATACGGTTACATAGATTAGAATTTTCATAGTGAGTACCTTCTTGCAAACCATTATTGAGCTTCCTGGTAAAGTGACCTCTTGTGTGTCGAAATACTTTTTTTTAGGTTAATTCATTCCTGCGCGCTCGCCGGTTGTACTTAATCCCTTCTCCTGAAACTGCTATGGACGGATTGGGTTGAATTAAAAGAAAGGAGAAAAAAGGTGATGACCATCGCGTAAGATTTTGTTTTCCGAAAGCCCTGTATAATCAAACCTATATTCTTCAGATTTGTGGAAAAAAAAGTAGCAGGGCTTAATGTTTAGAGTTTCCCACATTTTGTGATCGATATTATCTCTACAAAAAGTAAAAAATCCATTGAATACTTTCCCATATACCGGATCTTCATCGGGATAAAAAATATCGTCCTCACATCCCAGATGTTTGAACTGTTCTATGTATTCTCTATACTCCATGTTAAGCGTATTACAGATTGATACTGAAATTTAAACTAGGCCGGTTGCAACGCTTTCGGTTGCCACAAAGCACGAACATTAGAAATATCTACTTCTTTTTTAGCCTTCGCCAGATCAAAGTTTTCCTGTACATTCAGCCAGAATTGCGCGGACGTATTAGGAAAGCCCGCTTCGAGCCTAATTGCCAATTCTGGAGTTAGTCTTTGCTTGCAGTTAATCAATGCAGACAGCGTTTTACGGGTAGTTCCTAAATGCTGTGCAACTTCTTCAATAGTAAATTTATGTCCTGTTTCTTCCCGCAACCCTTCGATGGTTTCGCGGATAAGCTCGCCCGGGTGGGCTGGATCAAATAAAGCCATGGTACCTTCCTTGTTTAGTGATAATCCTGATAATTAACGTCTGCGGCATTCTTTCCATCAAAACAAAATGTTATACGCCAGTTTCCTGACACACGAACGGAGTAATACCCCTGCATATCTCCCTTAAGTGCATGAAAGTAGTAACCCGGTTCATTCATATGCTCAGGCAATTCAGCCGCATCAAGACGCGTTAAAATTAACCTGATCCTGGAAACATGGTTTTGTTGTAGCTTCGATCTGTCGCCTTTGGTTGCATACAGTTCTAAACCTTTGTGCCGGTAACTTATAATCATAACACTAATGTAACCTGAAACGTGTCAGGTGTCAATAATTATTTTTACATTTTTGGATGTTTTTCTGCAAAGCGGCTTAAATACGCCTAACCGGATTTGGTAAATGGATGCTGAAAACGCTGCCTTCCATGCTTGATATCGCAAATGTTGCATTATTTCTATCTTCCGATCTGGCAGGAAAAATAACCGGAGTTACGATTGATGTTACAGCCGACACCAGTTCGGCATTGAATTACAGATTAACTGTCTGATAAAAAATCTCCTGATCACATCAAATTTGTGGTCAGGAGATTTATCTATTTTTTATGAAAATAATTGGGGTTTGGCTTTATAAGTTTCCCACAAAAATTCTCCAAATAAAGTATTGGCCCAGGCAAACCATGATCTTGTAAATTTAGTTGCATCATCTTTATGGAACGACTCATGCATAAAACCCGTACCGCCATGGCATTTTTTCAGCATATCAATACAGGATTTTATTTCCTTGTCATTGTTGCTTGTCAGTCCGCGGATAATAATTCCCAACGGCCAGATCATATCCAGTCCGATGTGCGGTCCGCCAATTCCTTCTCCGGCCTTTCCTTTGAAAAAGAAAGGATTATTTAGCGATAACAACATTTTACGCGTGTTCTGATATATCGGATCGCTCACCGGCAAGGCATCAAGATAGGGCAGTCCCAAAAGGCTTGGCACGTTGGCATCATCCATCAGGTTGTAGCTTCCATAACCATTAACTTCATAAGCATATACCTTACCATATTCTTTGCTGTCAACAACTGCATGAATTTTTAACGCATTTTCCACTTCGACAGCTAGCGCAGTCAATTCCGCAGCGGCAGCCTTATCTCCACTTATTTTTTCAACCATTTTTGCAGCCTGTTTCAAGCTGACAACGGCGAAAAAGTTGGATGGTATCAGGAAGGAATAAATCGTCGCATCGTCACTTGGGCGGAATGCTGAACAGATCAAACCAACCGGTTTTACCGGATATCCATACCCGTTCATTGGCACGCCATCCGTTGCCCAGGAAGTTTTTCGCTGAAAATGGTAAGGTCCGTTGTTTTCTTTTCTTTGTTGCTCTTTGAAAGTTTTAAGCGTTAGCATGATCGCTTCTTTCCATTTGGCGTCAAACGGTGTAGTATCGCCCGTCAATTGCCAGTAGCGATGGGCAAGCCGGATGGGATAACACAACGAATCTATTTCCCATTTACGCTCATGTAAACCGGGTTTCATATCCGTTTCATCCGTTTTCCATTCACCCGTTTTGTTAGCGTCGTCATAAAATGCATTGGCATAAGGATCCCGCAAAATACATACAGCCTGACGGTTGATAACACCGGCAATTAGTTGCTGAAGGGTTTTATCTTTTTTGATAAAATCAAGATATGGCCAAACCTGAGCGGTGCTGTCGCGCAGCCACATAGCATCAATGTCACCCGTGATAACATAGGTATCAGGTTTTTCGCCTTTGCCGTTATAGGTCACGGTAGTATCCAGCGTATTTGGAAAACAATTCCCAAAAAGCCACCCAAGTTCTTTGTCCTTAACTCCCGACTGAAATTCCAGAATGGAATCTTCGATCACCTTGCTGCTAAATTTCCGTTCGCCGGGATTTACTCTTACTACCGGGAAATCGGGATTGGCAAAAGCAGGCATTTTGCCGATCATAAGGCCTGTGCCCAATAAGGCTGTACTTTTTATAAATGTGCTTCTGTTCATATAAAAATGTAAAAAATAAAATTCTTGTTGTGCTGGTTTACTATCTGCAATCCACTAAAATAAGATTATATTGTGAACTAATTGTCTTAATATTCCAATTGGTGCCTACAAATAAAGTACTAAAAAAACGTACGGAATTGTCAAATCATACATTTGTTTTGACATATAGCTCTGTTTCGTGAAATGGATAATCACAAGGAAATATATCTTTTGTATATCTTGATCGGGATGCAATATACAGCACGTTTGCAGAAATGTTTCAGGGAACAGTGCAAGAATATGAGTCAGAAGAATAAAAGAGAACCAACAACGTCCTAACAAATGCAAATTATGAAACTCATTACCTTATTCTTATTACTTTTTGCCAATTCCTTTGCCAAAGCACAGATCGATCCTGATTACAAATTTCCGGGAAAAGGTCTAAAACAGCACGACTTTTTATACGCCGGCGAGTGGGATATGCGCAAGCCAACAGCCCAATCCATGTTCCTGGTTCGGGGTGGAAAAGTGGTGTGGCAATATTCGGTCCCACTGCGTACTGCTACTGGTTCAATCCAGGAATTTGATGATGCCACGCTGCTTTCCAACGGCAATATTGTGTACGCCTGCATGTCGGGGGCGGGAATAATTACACCAGAAAAAAACATTATCTGGCAATATACCTGTGCGCCAGGGACAGAAACGCATTCGTGCCAGCCGATTGGGAAAGATAGTGTTTTGATGGTTTTGAATGGAACTGTCGGTAAAGTATTGATCTTCAACACTGCCGAAAATAAACTTTTGAAAGAAATCGTAATCCCTACGGCAGGAACCGGATCACATTATCAATTTCGTCATGTAAGAATTACGCCGGGCAAAAAATCCATTATGGTAGGACTTCTGAAAGAAAAAAAAGTGGTGGAATTTGATTTGGATGGAAAAGAAATCTGGTCGGTTAACGCCTCGTCGGCCTGGTCAGCAATTCGTCTGCATAACGGAAATACTTTGATCTCCGGAGATTCCGAAGGTTATACCCGTGAGGTTAATAGCAAAGGAGAAACGGTTTGGGAATTCACCCGCGCCGATGCGCCTTTCAAAGTGGGTAGCACACAAACTGCTAACCGACTTGCTAACGGAAATACTGTAATTTCCAGTTGGATTGCCGGCAATAATAACACCGCCGAATGGGCTGGTACAGTACAGGTTTTTGAAGTAAACAAAGATAAAAAGGTTGTTTGGGCGCTTTCATCCTGGGACAAACCTGATCTTGGACCTGCAACTTCTATTCAAATACTGGACGAACCGGGTAACCCGGATAATGGGTCTTTGCAACGTTGAAAAAAGTAATTAAGTCATATTTCTATTTTTGATGAACACGGTGAAACAAAATAAAATGAACCCGGAATTCACCTTTATTGCCACAATTTTCATCTTACTTTTTTTGATGAAACCTGAAAATATTTCGGCTGAAACGTGGCACTTGAAAAGAGAAATTATTATTGATAATCAAGGTGATGTTGTGACCGATGTCGTTATTAAAATCAAACTTACCACCAATGATTTCAATTTTACAAAAGTAAAAACGGATGGGGCCGATATTCGTTTTTCTACTTCTTCGGGTAAAATGAGCTGTAACGGATTATCTTACTGGACTGAACAATGGAATGAAAACGGATCGACGATCATTTGGGTGAAAATTCCCGTGCTCAAAGCAAAAACACGCAACTCTATTTTCATGTTTTATGGAAATTCAAATGCCCTGTCAGTATCTGACGGAGATAAAACATTTCTGTTTTTTGACGATTTTGAAGATAACGGTTTTACAAAAAATGGACAAATACATCCATTGGTGAAGTTATTGAAAAAGAGGGTCAGTTGAAATTAAAAGAAACCGATGGTCAGGACGGAATTGTAACGGCCAATTTCAATGTCACCGGAAAAATGATCGTTCGCACACTTTATCAGCGCGAAGGTGCGGATAGACATTGGGTGAGGGCAGGAGTAGGAGGCTGGAACAACTAGTTAGCTTTTGGAGATCACACAGATTGGGCCGCAAACGGAACAAATTATGTGATGTTATTTGACAGCGCAAGTATTGGAAGCCTGAAAAGCGCACCACTAATCAAAGCACCAAATACAGTCATTACGGACAAATGGAGGAGAACGGATTATTGGTTCGATGGCAATAAGCTTTATGGAAAACAAGACGATGTTACGGTTGAATTTCCTCTAAAAAATGCAAGTTCAAAACTAACTTTAAGAAAACTGGACAACGATAGCTGGGCTAATTTTAAATATATATCCGTTAGCAAATATTCAGGTCCGGAACACAAAGGCTTGCTGGGAAAAGAGGAAAGCAATTAATATACTTGAGTTGTGAATGGATTTAAATAACATTTACTCAAAGCAAGTAACGCCAAAATATTTATCCTTTAAATAAAAAATGTTCATCAAGATATCGGATCCTGTTGAACATTTTCTCTACCGCAACTGTACTTATTCAGCAAGCTGAATACTCAATAATATGCCAAGTGCCATGATACCAGCAAAAAAGGAAACCATAGACGGTAAATGGTCTGTTTTCAATTTGCCACCTTGCAATAGAAGGTAACCGATCAGCAGATTAAATCCACCCCATAAAATATTAACCAAAGGAGAAGATAAGCTTACCCCCGGATGCTCCGCAAATGGCGTTGTGAATTCTTTACCAGAAATGCCATGAACAAAATGCGGAACTGCATTCGCTAAAAATACCCCAGCCCAAAATGAGGAAACATAATGATACCACTTCATAATCGTGTTTTAAGTAAGGGCTGATTATTTAGCCTGATAACCGCCATCTACAAAAAGGATGTTGCCTGTCATAAACCCGGCTTCATCAGATGCCATGAACAAGATACCACTGGCGATATCTTCTACTTCTCCCAGACGATTCATGGGGTGTAAAGAAGCAATACTTTCTTCTGAATAACTTCCTGAATCAATTGCGGTTTTGAGAATGTCGGTTTTAATAGCACCCGGAGCTATTGCATTTATTCTGATTCCCTGAGTGGCATATTCAACGGCGGCTGCTTTTGTGAGCCCAACTACTGCATGTTTGGATGCACAGTATTGCGCAGCATAAGGCAACCCATTTGCACCGGCAATAGAAGCAAGGTTTACAATAGATCCCCCACCTGACTTCAGCATTGCTTTTATTGCGTACTTCATACCGAAAAATAAGCCAAGAATATTCGTGTCAATCAAATCCCGAAAATTTTCAGTAGTGTTATCAGCCAAAAAGCCACTTTGTTCACCTGCTATGCCGGCATTGTTGACCAACACATCCAGGTTGCCAAATATTTTCACTGTTTCATCAATAAGCGCAGCTACTTGCGTTTCATTTCGTATATCAACCTTCATGTAGATACAAGTCGCTCCTGTTGAAGTGATTTCCTCGGCCGCCTGTTGCCCGGCAATTTCATTGCGTCCGGAAATGACGACGTTAAAACCCTTTTGTGCAAAAGCGATGGCTGTTGCTTTTCCGATTCCGATGGAACCGCCTGTTACAATTACTGTTTTCTTTTTCATCTTATCGTTGTTTTGTTGTTATTAATAAATGACAAAACAAAGGTCCGAATGAAATGAAAAAGCAGTTTTTGCCGTAAGCTCAAAGATGTTATGGTCAGCGGCTCATGGCTATGCTTGAAGGAGTATATCCGAAATGTTGTTTGAAGGAAGTCGAGAAATGAGAAAAATTTTCAAAACCAACCTCCAAATACACATCAGATGGTTTTTGATATTTATTGGTCAGCAGGTAATGCGCCTGTTTCAGTCGTTTTTTTAGTAACCATCTCTGTGGCGGCTCATTAAAGGATTTTTGAAAATCTCTTTTAAATGATGCAAGACTTCTGCCTGTGAGATAAGCGAAACGGTCAATAGGTATATTGAATGAATAATTTTTGATCATAAATTCCGTGAGGTCAATCTTGCCGGGTCCTGCAAAATTTGCAAGTACACAATCTATGCTTGTATCAATCGCTCTTAAAATGGTTATTGCTTCACTTAATTTTATTTCTGTCAAATTTTGTGGAAGCTCCTCTCCATGTAATTCATAGTAAGGCAAAATGGAATCAAACAGACTATGTAGAAGTGAGTGCTTTTGTAAAAATTTTACCGGCCACAGGTTTTTGTTGATAGGATTGAGTTTTATTGAAGCATAGTACTTTTGAAGAAAAACCTGTGAGAATAAAATGGTAACGGATTTAAATTGTTCGTCTAGTGCAGGATGTTTGGTGAATTTTGCGATTAAATGCTTGTTAAGAATAATGGTTTCATTTTCATTTACCGTGTAAGTCGTGTCAGCATCCGTAATGGTCATACTACCGGAAAAAACATGGACGAGCGCATGCTCTGGAACTGTGTTTTCCACATTCATATATTGCTTTTCCGTACAGGAAAAGAAAATATCGGACTTTGATATGAAGTTTGTCGTTACCATAAGAAATGAGAGCTTTTCAATAAACGAAGCTTAGATAAAGTAATAAATGCAAATTGCGTAATGTCAAAACGGTAAAATCCTTCAAAACGAGGTTACTTTGTTTTGCGAACCAAACAATCTTTTGATGAAAGATTTTACAGTTGCAATATATTGCTTAATAGATGATTTATTCTTTCATTTGAGTATGGTATTCAAGGAATTAAATCTTTAAAGTGTATATTTAATCGACTCTTTTCCAGTGGCCGTTTGTAAAAACATTAGAATTGGCAGGTCTAAAATCATGAAAGGAGAAGAGTTTAGGCGGTATAATGCGTCTAAACGGGAATATTTTTATGGTTTCAAGACGGCCGCCGCCGCGGTCTATGTATACCAAGGAAGGTATACATGTGGAATTTTTGGTAACCTCTGGAAGTATTCATGATAATACGTCATTTCAGGGAATGTTTTTGGATTAACCCGAAAACAGTGACTTATATGCCGATGCAGCCTATTTAAACGAAGAGCAAAGAAGAATTGCTTTTGAGATTTAATAACATCAGACTTAAAGCAGAAACAAAGAAGAACTCTGTAATCAAAAATACATGGGCCCAACAACTTGAAAATAAGTATTGTAGAAAATATCTTTGCCGATATAACGGCAAAATTCCCTAAGAAAATTCATGCAGTTGCGGCTAAAGGTTTCTTGTGGAAAATTCTTTCTTTTATCATTATGTATGTCCTGGATTCACAAATTTAGCACTACGCAACTTACATTAATATATTAAAATAAAAGTGCCGGAATTTTCATCGAAATTCCGGCACTTTTATTTTAAATTGACTCAAAAATTTTTGAGCTATACGCCCAAACTCCATCCTTCGCGATAAGTACGTTTCACATACTGGTTCACTTCGTCAAAGTTGGTCACTTTCATGTTTTCATGATCCCAAAGCATTTTCATATTGGCGCCCGGGTAATCAAATCCTTTTCCTTTTTCTCTCGCTTTTGGCATATCGGCACCTCTGATTGCCAGGTTAGCCATAAGTATCGCTTCGGTCAACGGACCGGCCAATTCAAAAGGAGAGCTAAGTTCCATTTTTCCATAACCCGCAATCGCGCCTTCCACCCATTGCGCATAATGACCTTCTGCGCTACCGGGCACACGGGCAAACTTTTGTTTTACTTTCACTTCGTCCATACGCGAAAGCGGCAGTAAACGCGGATTTGCAGCATATTCACTCGCCATCATTTTTCCCTTTGTTCCCACAAAAAGAATACCGCTATTGCCATCACCAAACAATTCATTCGGGCCCAGTTCTTCCGGACGTTCCGGTTTTATACCGCCATCCATCCAGTGCATGGTTACGGGGCCTTTTGTTTTTGCAGTTTTTGGGAAAGTTAAGGTAGCATGGCTTGAAGGCGGACAGCTGTCCGGGAAAATTCCTCTTTTGCCGAAATCTGTAAAAACGCTGCTTACGCTTGCCTGTACATCCAGGGCATATTTAAGGCCAAGAACGCGAAAAGGAGCTTCCATTAAGTGGCATCCCAAGTCACCCAAGGCGCCTGTACCATAATCCCACCAGCCTCTCCAGCTACCGGGAATTAGCTTGTCTACATAGTCCTTTTTAGGTGCCGTACCCAACCATAAATCCCAGTCAAGGCCTTTTGGAACTGGTGGTTTTTCTGTTGACCAGGGAATACCCTGTGGCCAGATCGGCCGGTTTGTCCAGATATAAACGGTGTGAACTTTGCCGATAGTTCCGGCATCATACCACTCATGCAGCTGGCGTACTCCGTCACCAGATGAACCCTGATTTCCCATTTGCGTCACCACTTTATAGCGAGCAGCCGCTTCTGTAAGCTGGCGGGCTTCATAGATATCGTGTGTCATTGGTTTTTGGACGTACACGTGTTTGCCAAGCTGCATGGCACCCATTGCAACTACCGCATGTGTATGATCCGGCGTTGAAACGGATACGGCATCAAAATTTTTCGATTCTTTTTCAAACAATTCGCGCCAGTCTTTGTAATACTTGGCTTTTGGGAAATTCGTTACACTTTGGGCAGCACTTCTGTCGTCTACATCGCACAAAAAGCCGATATCAGCTTTACCGCTTTTGGCAAAATTGGCAATATCGGATCGTCCTTTACCTCCAACGCCAACACCTGCAACAATCAGTCTGTCGCTCGGCGCCAGAAAGCCTTTTCCGCCTATTACATGACGTGGAACGATCATAAATGCGGCTGCTGCCAAACCGGATGTTTTGATAAAATCTCTCCTCGAAGAAGCAATTTTGTCATTACCTGTACTCTTTTCCTGCATTTCAAGATTCTGGTTAAGTGGTTTATAATTAGGAAGACTTTAAGCCCGATATTAAAAGTCACTGGTGGGATTATTCTTTTGCTAAGCAGGATATTATCTTTTTTTACTCAAAAAATCAATTTCTTGTTCACATTAATAAATACTGCTAAATGATATTTTCAGGCCTCAGTTGACCTGAAAAAGATGGAAAATCATTATTGGATTGATGTTTTTAGGACGAACTTTTATATCAATAAAATTATGGACTACGGATTGTTCGGTCAATGAAGAAGCCGTTAACATTTATTTAAATAATAATTAAGGTGCAGTTATTTGAAGTCAAATATTGAAGATTTGTGTCTTAAACAGATTAGATTGCAGATGTTTGGTATTGACAAAGCAGCCAATAATTAACCTGAAAAAATAAATAGGCAGATGAAAATACAACTTTCTTTTGAGTACCAGTTATTTGAAAACGCTCAGCAGCTGGACGAAAATTTGCAAAAACTTTTGAAAGCTTCGAAAGAAGCAGTAAGTCTTTCTTATGCGCCGTATTCAAAATTCCATGTCGGGGCTGCACTTTTAATGTCAAACGGTGAAATTGTTAAAGGCAGTAACCAGGAAAATGCATCTTTTCCAGCAGGGATTTGTGCTGAACGTGTGGCATTATCGGCTGCCTCTTCCTTCTTTCCCAATGAAAAAATACGGGCAGTTGCTATATCTTACCACAACAGCGCCGACGATAGTTCTACGGAAAATATTTTATCGCCGTGCGGGATTTGTCGTCAAAGTCTGACGGAAGCTACACAACGGCAACAAAGTCATATCGAAGTTATTCTCAGCAATCCGGAAGGGAAAATTATCTATGTGGAAAATGCCGACAACCTGCTTCCACTGGCATTTTCTTCGGATCATTTCTGAGTACTAATTTTCACACAAAAGGAGTTCATATTGAATAAGTTATTGTTATCCAATATTTTTTATTTTTAACTACTGATTTTTTTGGCGTAAATATCAAGCGAAGAGACAGATTGGGGATTTTAGTAAAAACCGGCAATCTGTCTCTTTATTTCCATCATGAGTTGGCTAGAACCTTCCTACGCTTTGCGAACCTCAGTGAAACACATTTAATAATTCATTAACATGCATCGCGATCCTTGTTCATATTGAGAATCTAACTTCGTATTCTCATTAAGAAGCGAAATATGAATTTTCTGGTTTGGCAAAACAGGCGTGATAAGATTTTGTTTTTTAAGTGTTTGATTATCCTGTTATTATGGACTTGGACTGCATCATTGAATTGTTTCTCTCAAAATTCTTCAAGCATCTTATTTTCCTCCGAAATGAAAATGACAGAGGCGGGAGCGTTTACGGTGATAACATATAATATCGCCGGTTTGCCCGAATTTATTTCCAGTGCTGTCACCAAAAGAGCTCCAAGCATTGCGGAAATCAGCGAGAAGTTAAACCTTTTTGATATCGCCCATGTTCAGGAAGATTTTAATTACAATAAATATCTTTACAACTCAGGAAATACACATCCTTTTCGTACTAAACACAAAGGGAAAGTGCCTTTCGGCGATGGATTGAACACACTTTCCAATTTTCCTGTGCATGATCTTCGTCGAATTCGCTGGAAAGATTGCAGCGGCACAGATTGTCTTACACCAAAAGGATTTTCGTTCAGCCGGATTGAGGTTGCAAGGGATATATTTATCGACTTTTATAACGTACACGCCAACGCCTGGAACCATAATTCGGCTTCTGCGGCCAGACGGAAAAATATCAAACAGCTATCGGATTATATCAAACTGAATTCTTCTGAAAATGCGGTTATTGTGATGGGCGATCTAAATGCCCGGTATTGTTTTTACAATGATAATATCAGTTTGCTCAATAGTGAAAATGGACTTACTGATGTGTGGGTCTCTGAGAAAAACAAAGGTAAATTTCCTGATCTATTAAAAGAATTTCCCTCTGAGGATATTCTTTCCATAACCGATTCCTGTGAAACAATTGATAAAATTCTCTATAAAAGCAGCAAAGAAATTGAACTTATGGTGAAGGATTATAAATTTGAAAAACTCCTTTTTTCCAGCGTAGAAGGGTTACCGCTTTCAGATCATATTCCGGTAAGTGCCAGATTTTTTTGGAAAATACAGCGTAATGTCCGAAATCATAGTGAACCAATATTTACCAAAAATGAAAAATAACTTTTCATTTTTGGTAAGATCAAGGATTGAAGACAACATTTACTTGCCTGTAGTTGACGCATTTTTCGGATCTAATAATCCATGGTAAAGAGCCATATAATAAGGCAGTAAAAAGAAAGTGCCTTCATGCTCCTCATGCCCGTCGCCCTCAGAAGCGAGTAGAGCAAAACCGTCACGATCCTGTCGGACATGTCCGCGCTCGTCAATGGGTAATGCGTAACCATCTGTCCGCCATCCAATATTCTCGTTTTGTAGTGGGGAAGTATCAAAAACTACATCCAGACGATGCGTATTGTCCATCGTATAACCAATCAGGTCCAGCGGAACTTTTTGCAGATTTTCAAGGATGAAATCCGGATTATTGCTCGCTTTATACATGCTTTTGACAACTTTGGGAGTATAGAGCCTGTTTTCTGGAAACAGGTTTTTATTATCAAAAAATTTCTGGTCAGCAAGTTCTGTAAAACGGTTTGCCAATGAAGCATAAATTGCATCCCAAAACGCGTTTTTCTGCTTACTGATATGCTGCCAGGCAATTTCCAGCGACTGACGATACATTAATAAAAGCGAAGGATCGGTTTCATAATTGATCAATCCGTACATACTCATCAAACAAAGATTGTTGTCCCAGGGCACCACATTTTCCGGTGGAAAAAACTCTTTTGGATGCATGGCATTGATGTGATAATTGTATTTGTCGCGCAGGATTTTGGCTTCCTTATCATATTTTGCATCTCCTGTAACGTGTTTTGCAACATTCAGGAAGGACAACATGATCATCGAATTCAGCCCGCGCTGGTCATAACCATAAACAGAATTGAAATATTCAGGAGAAAAATCACCCCAACGGGTCACTTTTCCATCGTGGTCTACAAGTTTGTAACCATGGCGAATCATGTGATCCATGATGTCACCCACAACTTCCCGAACCTCCTTTTTTTCTTCTTCTGTTTTGGCAACCAGATCGTAATAAATTCCGTAAAAAAAGAAATGTCCCGCAAGCTCATCCGAACTGGTATCACATTTCCATAGATATTTGCCGTCTTTACTTTTTGGAAAACGAGGATAAATGTTTTTCCACATTGGATCAGCCTGTTGATGTCTCAGATTTGCTTCCTGGCTGTAAATTTCATTGACAGGTTCATGCCAATCAACGGGAATAATGACACGCGCCGGAAATCCTTTTTCATGCGTAATATCTACAAGCCATTTGCAGGCTTTGAAACTTCTGTCGGCTAATGCTTTTGCCTCCAAATCACCGGTTGCAGCATATCGGAACGCATTTGCAGCACCATACATGGCTGTGTACATGCCATCATTATCCGAAATGGCAACTTCGGAAGAGGCCGGATTGAACTGTTCTTTCAAATGGCTTGGCGCAACAAAACCCATCCGGTTATGCTTTTCCTCTACCTGTTTGGTGAAAACCTTTGCTTTATTTTCCAGCGACATCAAAGCTGGTGTAATCTGGCTGATTCCTTGATTGGTGGCAATCCACAATGTTCCGTCGGCCTGGACTGAAACATCATTTACATAATCATCAGGCATCCAGCGACGGCTGAAACGGTATTTGAAATAATCGTTTTTGACTTCAATAATACCTTTTTCTGTTCCAAACCAGACTGTTCCGTCAGGACCGGCAGCGGCGCATGTAAATTTATTATAAGGCAACCCTTCTTTCCCGGTAAATAATTTCCAGGATTTCCCGTCCAGATATGCAACGCCTTCCTCGGCGCCGATCCAAAGTTTTCCTTTAGAATCTATAATGAGCGCAGTAACGTTTTTTAATAACCAGTTATATTTATCATTTTCCGGGAAAATTCGTTCTGGTTTTTTTCCATTGCTGACAAAGTAAAGCCCTTCATCACAACCGACCGCATAACCGCCTTTGTAAACCACCGAAGAAAGGACTTTTCTCCCCGGAATTATGGGCGATTTTGGAGGGGATTTCAACTTAGAATTCCCTGATTCGGCCCACTTTCCATTTTGAAACTGAAATTTTTGTTTCCGGATTTCGGAAACAGGAACTCCGTTTTGCAAATATATTTTATCAACTTTCCCTTCCGGCAACCCGTCCTTTACAGCATGTATTGTGACAATTTCCTGAATGAATTTTTGATCACCCACTGATTGGGCAAATAAATAAGACGGAATGAATAGTATCCAATAAAAGAAAAACTTCATGTAAAATGCGGTTATCAGTATTGCCAACCTTGGCAATCAACAGCATTATTACTTCCTGTATAGAGAAAGAGGCTACAAACTGCTCCAAAAAAGTGGATTTACCAGCCTTTTATCTGGCCACCTTTAAATTCATTTTCGGCCGCTTTTGCTACTTCGTCAGACTGATATGCTTTGACAAAGTTTTTAACTTTTTCCTGATCTTTGTTATTCTCGCGTGACACAATCAGGTTCACATAAGGTGAGTCGCTGTTTTCTACCATAATGCCATCGCGATTGGCGATTAATCCGATCTGACCGGCAAAAGTATTGTTGATAATGGCTACCACAACTTCTTTGTCATCCAGTGATCTTGGAAGCTGCGGTGCTTCCAGTTCCAGGATTTTAAGTGATTTTGGATTTTCAACGATGTCTGTAACCTTTGGCAGCAGACCAACGCCATCTTTTAATTTCAACAGGCCATATTTTTGTAAAAGGAGCAGGGAACGCCCTCCATTTGTCGGATCATTTGGAATGATGATCGTACTTTCAGGTTTCAATTCTGAAATGTTTTTGATTTTTTTTGAATAACCTGCAATAGGATAAATGAAAGTTTTGCCGACAATAGCCAGTTTATATCCGCGTTGTCTGGCTTGCTCATCCAGGTAAGGTTTATGCTGAAATGCGTTTGCATCAATATCACCCTGGTTCAGCGCTTCATTTGGCATAACGTAATCTGTAAATGCAACGAGCTCAACTTCCAGGCCATATTTTTCTTTGGCAACTTTTTGTGCAGCCTGCGCTATCTTAAATTCCGGACCGGCGGAAACGCCCACTTTTATAAAATTCGGGTCATCTTTTTTTGAATTTCCTGAACAAGCAAAAAGTGTTATTGAAGCGACTATTGACAAAAAGAAAGACAGGTTTTTTAACTTAAAAAGCATAGATTTTTATTTATGGTATTGTTAATGAATTACATATTAACTGCTGAAAAATAATGGATCTTATATTTTCAGTAATTCTATTATTGATTTTTAGGCGAATAGCGGTACGCCGCCCAGCTGAACGCTAATGGCTATGGGCTGCTTAAGTTATCGGTGGTCCACTCTTTTTGAAATTCGGTCACCTGCAAACTGAATCAGGAAAACAAGCAAAACGAGCAGAATCAGGACGGTGTTCATGATCACAGCATCGTATCCGATATAACCATATTGATATCCGATCTGTCCCAAACCGCCTGCACCAACTGCGCCACCCATTGCGGAATAGCCAACCAATGTAATTAAAGTGATAGAAGCGCAATTGATCAGCGAAGGGAGTGCTTCTGGCAGTAGCACTTTCCAGACAATTTGAAAGGGTGTTGCGCCCATGGCCCTGGCCGCTTCAATAAGTCCGGACGGAACTTCGATCAGGCTATTTTCTACCATTCTGGCGATAAACGGTGCAGCACCTATACTAAGCGGAACCAGCGCCGCACTTACGCCGATGGATGTACCCACCAGTGCCCTGGTGAAGGGTATCATCCAGACAATCAGTATTATAAAAGGAATGGATCGAAAAATATTAACGATCACCGACAAAATCCTGTTGAAAATTTTATGTTCTAAAACCTGTCCTTTTCGTGTTAAAAAAAGAAGAATTCCAACAGGCAGTCCCATGGAAAAACCAAAAAAACCTGACACAAAAGTCATCACCACCGTTTCAAGCGTTCCTTGCATTACGAGGGTTGTCAATGAATCATACATAACCTACAATTTCTACTTTAATGTGTTTATCAATAAAATAATTAATAGCCTCCTGGCAGTTTTTAGCATTTCCCGAAAGTTCAATCAGTATCACGCCAAAACTTGCTGCACCGGCCTGATCCATTTGTGCGGTTATAATTTTAGTATCCACGTCAAATAATCTTGCGGCTTGTGATAAAACGGGTTCATCAACAGATTTTCCTGTTAATTCAAGTTTTAACAACGGGTGCTTATTTTTTGAACTTGTATCTTCTAACCGGTTTTTGTACAAAACCGGTACTTCAATATTCAAGGAAGAAGCGATGAATTCTTTGGCAAGTTCTGTTTTGGGATGAAGAAAAATATCGCCGACGGACCCCTGTTCAATCAATTTTCCATTACTAATCACCGCCACGGAATCACAAATGGATTTTACGACATTCATTTCATGCGTGATGAGCAAAATCGTAATCCCGAGCCGCGCGTTAATATCCTTTAACAAATTCAAAATGGACTTCGTCGTGCCCGGATCCAGTGCGCTTGTAGCTTCATCGCAAAGTAATACTTTGGGGTTGCTGGCCAATGTTCTCGCAATAGCCACCCGCTGCTTTTGTCCGCCTGAGAGATTGGCAGGATAGTCGTCCGCTTTTTCCAGAAGTCCGACCAGTTTTAATAAATCAAAAACTCTTTCTCTTATTTTATCTTTCGGCATGCCATCCAGTTCGAGCGGAAAGGCGATATTTTCTGAAACGGTTCTGGAAGAAAGTAAATTGAAATGTTGAAAAATCATTCCTATGTGCCTTCTTTCTTTTGCGAGCTGAGAAGATGAAAGGTTGGTCAGATTGACGCCATCCACAATAATTTCTCCCGAAGTCGGTTTTTCAAGTAAATTCACACATCGGATCAGGGTACTTTTCCCAGCTCCCGAAGTTCCTATAACACCAAAAATCTTTCCGGCCGAAACGGTTAAGGAAACGTTGGCAAGCGCATCAATTTGTTTGTCTTTTTGATAAAAAGTTTTTGTAACATTCCTTAATTCTATCATTTCTTATCAGCAGGTGAGTGCAATATTTGGTGCAATTTAAGCAAACTTACGCTTCAAATACATAAACTGCACAATTACTATATTCATTAAGTAGACTATGTTTTTTGCTTATTAATAAAACACCGGAAAATTATATTTTCTAGATAGAATGTTTTTTGAAATTGTTTTTTTAGCCAGGAGACTGCACTCGGAATATGGAATTTTAATGCCACGTGGATTGAAAATTTTAATACATTATTCCTGAAATTTTAGTTTAATTCAGGTCAGATCCTGAACGGAATAATCACCTTTACGCTGAAATTTCTACCCATGTTAAAAACACCCATTCTACCAGTGACGTTATTAACCGCTGTGTATTTAAGTCGGCTTAAATGATTCTGATAAGCGACGTCAGTTATGTTATTGGCAGATAAAAAGATGCTCAAAAATGTTCTTTGTTTGTTGGCAAAGTCACCGCCCGCCCCGGCATTTAACAGGCCATAACCTGCTGTTTTTGTTTCTGTATTAAAACCTGTAAAAGGGTGATTTTGAGCAAAAGTATTGTCCAGTTCCAGTTTCAGATATGCGTTACGGAGTTTTTTGTTGTTCTTTCCAAATTCCGCTTTTATCGTGTTGATTAATCTTCCGGATGGGATCAGAGGAAGATTTTTACTGCCATCCTGTTCTTCGCTGAGCGTAGCCCTTACATAGGAAAACGAGCTTTGTATATGGAGCCAGTCGAGCGGATGCGGGTGTATATCAACGCTTATTTCACCGCCGTAAAGGCTCGCTTTGTTTTGGGCATATTGATACGCAATGAGTTTGTTAGTTCCATCCATTACGATAGAATCAGACCCTGATCCTGACACCAGTTTCCTGTAATAAATGAAATTGCTGATGGAATTATAAAATGCGTAGGCCGAAAGCGTAAGATGAGAAGTAGACATTTCTATCCCGCCATCGAGCTGAAGGCTGGTTTCAGATTTAAGGTTTTGCTGGCCGTGCACATAGCGGTTGGTACCTTCATGAGCTCCATTGCTTGCCAGCTCAGGGATATTGGGCGCACGGAATCCTCTGGCAATATTAAATTTCAGGGTAGCAGCTTTTGTTAAAGCATAACTCAAACCTCCGCTGGCAGATACATTGGAAAAATTTCTTTTGAAATTTGAAAATTTCAAAGCCTCATCTATATACAATGCGTTGCTGTTCAGGAATCTGGTATCAAAGCGAATTCCGCCACTGATCGTTAATTTATCGATTCTTTTTTGGGTGTAAAAAAATACGCCGGCGTCAAAAAGTGAGTATTCAGGTATCAAAGCTTCAACGCCTTTATTCCGGTTTGACTGCTGCATTCCATTAATACCGATGGAGTTTTTCCAGCCATTATTTTCTGAAAAATGGTAGCGCATGTTATAGTTGACCGTGCTCAGGTCAAAGTATAAGGCTTTTTCTCCCGGATCGAGAACATTTCCAAATTCCTGTCTGCGGTTGCGTTGGTAAGCAATCGTAACCGCAAGCCTGTTATTACCGAGATAAAAACTGTTATCGGTCGCGAGCTTAAAATGTTTTATTTTTTGAAAGGGAATGACTGGATTTGAGGTGTCAAAATCTTTTGAGCCAACAGTGACTTCCTCTTCCGATCCGTTGTTATTCACAACCTTTGTAAACTTTCCTGTAGCCTCGTCACGGTCTCCTTCAATTAATCCTACTGTCTGATTGAAGCGCGTCAAATACAAATGAGTGAATCCCCAGCTTTTATTGAGACCAATATAAGTGCCGAAGTTTTTCTCGTTGAAATTAGAATTGAAAACCTTTCCGTCGTATTTATTTTTATAATCTGCGGCTGCTTTGTAAGTACCATTTAATCCCCAAACCAGGCCATTTTTATTCCCATTTACTTCTCCGTGAACACCACGCAAGTTGTTATTTGACTGATAGGTCGTCAAAATACTTCCACTGGTTTCTCCTTCCGCTGCCGGTTCAATGGAGGTAAAATTGATCACACCCGCCAGGGCGTCACTTCCATACATGATCGATGCCGGCCCTTTAAGAACCTCGGCGCGGTTAATACTATATTCGTCAATTTCAACGCCATGTTCATCGCCCCATTGCTGGCCTTCCTGCCTGATTCCGTCATTGACCACAACTAATCGGTTATAGCCAAGCCCGCGGATAATAGGTTTGGAAATCGCAGCTCCGGTAGAAATCTGGGAGACGCCGGGAATTTTTGTGAGTGCGTCAATAATATTAGTTGAAGTACCTCTGTTGAGATCCTGTTTTTTGATAATTGTTACAGGAATAGGCGTCCGTTTTACAGAAGTTGCCGAAGATACGCCGGTGATAGTAACCGCTTCCGCTTCCACAGCAGTGGGCGACAGCGTGAAATCTTTGGTTATATTTCCTCTTAGCTCAATCGTTTCCAAAATCGAACTGAAACCGACATATGTTACTTCAATCAGGTATTTTCCTTCGGGCAGGTTTTTGAAAGAATAAACTCCCTGCGCATTTGTTGTTCCTCCAATTTTCAGGTCAGGGAAAATGATGGATGCACCCGGAAGAATTTCTCCGTTTTCAGTATTCGTAATTTTTCCGCTTAATAAATTTTTAATATTTTCTGTCGTCTGCAGGCTGTTTTCAGGCTTAACCTGGGCTTGCACATTTAAATTAAATATGATTCCTGCACTAAGAAATAGAACTTTCAGTAAATCAGACTTCATATTTTCTATTTTAGTGATTTTTGGAGTTAAATTACATAAAATATTTAAAGATTATCTACCTTATTTGAGATCAGAAATCAGTTTGAATGCAAAATCATCAGATATTTTCCAAACTTAAATCCTGATCATTATGTGGAAATACTATGCCGTTTTGTCGGCGATTTTTGCTGCGGTAACCGCTATTCTGGCTAAAATCGGAATAAAGGGTATTACTGGAAATGTAGCCACTGCCATTCGTACTGTTGTTGTACTTTTTATTGCCTGGGGAATTATTCTCGCTACCGGAGAAATCAGGGAGGTTAAAATGCTGAGCAAAAATAATCTTCTCTTTCTTGCCCTTTCGGGTGTTGCCACCGGACTTTCCTGGATCTTTTATTTCAAGGCACTTGAAACAGGAAATGTTTCGAAAGTTGCACCCATTGATAAGTTGAGTGTCGCTATTGCCATGGGATTGGCATTTCTTATTTTGAAAGAACCAATTGATTTAAAAACCCTGATAGGTGGATTGCTGATCGTAGCGGGAACTATCGTAATTATTTTATGATACTTGGGGCTGACAGATTCTTGAAAAAGTGACATTTGATTGACGGAAGCAAAATAAGTATACAGCAAAGACCGCAACAAAAATCTTAGCGTTCTTCGCCTTTTATCTTATTAATTCTGCGTGAAACTTGAAATAAATTACTTGAATAAATTAATCCAAAGAGATGCCCTCAATCCGAGATTACTTCCGGAAGGGGTGTTCACTATGTTTCTGAAATCATAAACATAAAAGGGTGAAAGCTGTGCCAGCACTCTGGACTTTTTATATTGAAGGCCTGATCCAAACATGAAATTATGAAAGAAATAAGGCTTGGCGTCGGTTTCAAAAGTATTCCGCCGTTTTGAATTGTTCAGATAGCTTTCGAAGTCAACCTGCTGATAAGCAGTTAAATCCAGACTAGTTCCCAACTGTACAAATAGCGAAATGTTCTTTTTTAACGGAATGTAATATTTAAGGCTTATTGGCAAACTGATCACAGATGTTTTGATCGAAATATCCTCAATCCGGTCAAACTTGGATGGAAGATAACTTCGGTATTGTACCAGAAAGAATTTCCCAGTGGCAGAATTATAATCTCTGAGTGCCTTATGATTTTCTGCTTCCAGCGTCGAAGCCTGAATTCCAAGTGAAACGCCAAGGTTTTCGGTTGGGAAAAATTCAACAGCCGGGCCAAAGCCGTAACTGTGAAGGGAAAGCAGACTTTCCATGCCCAGCCGCGGCTGTAAAGAGGAAAGCCGGAAAGGTGGTCTTTTAGGTTTTACAACGGGGATCGGTGTTTTTTTTGCAGAAAGTGAATCAACAAGTGCCACCAGAACTTTATAGTTATAAGCCTGAATGACTCTGTTCGAATCGAGCAAAGTTGTAAACCTGTCTTCATCGCTCACTTTTTCAGTTGTATCCGACGCAGTGGTTATTCCTGATTCATTACTCAATGTTGTTGAGCCCTTTCCAACTAAAATATTATTTCCGGCACCAGGCTGATTTTCAGATCCCGATGTTTTTGTAAGTAAATTTTTCTGTTCATCCGTATCTTTTAAGTCTGATGTAAAACCTGTTGTTAGTTGGGGATATTTCGTGGAGATTTTTCTATCCGGTTCGCTTCTTTTGTCAGCAACAAGATTCTTGTTACCCTGTGATGTTTCATAAAAATGCCTGTGCTCTACGATTGTTTTTTTTACTATATAAACCGTGTCCGTCTGATGCACAGATTGCCGTGTTGTATTTTTGCCGATAATCTGATCCGGTTGTACGTTTTTTTTATCAAAAACTATATTCCTGCCCGAAGTATTACTTAATTGCCTCAACAGCTCCTGGTTTTCCCTGAGCGTATAAAGCGTTGTAAACCATCCGGCCAACATCATTGCCGCTAATGCCCATCCGCCGTATTGTTGTGCCCATGGAAAGAATCCCGCAGCGGGCAGTTTTTTACTAAATCGGTCCCATGCACGCGGCTCATATTCCGGCCGGACAGATTCCAGGTTCTTTTTTATTAGTTTATCGAAACGTTCACTAGACATAGTTTCGTTTGTTTATAGATCCGTTTGAGACCCAGTTAATGAGTAGTTCCTGTAATTTAATTCGGGCTTTCGCCAGATTGGAACGAGAAGTTCCTTCATTGATTCCAAGCATTGAGGCAATTTCGGCATGCGAATAGCCATCTACGACATGTAAAGAAAAAGCAGTGCGATAGGAGGGTGGTAAAAACTGTAAAACGGATAGAATTTCTTCTGCCGATAAGCGTTCAATAAGTCCTTCATCCTGACCAATATCGTAGGCTTCTTCAATATCAGTAAACGTTACGTCTGTCTTGTTCTTGCGGTAATGGTCAATAGCAGAGCGAATTATCACAGTTCTGAACCAGGCTTCAAAAGGCTGATCCGGATCGTAATAACTTATCTTGTTTAAAATTCTGAGAAAGCCGTCATCAAACATTTCCTCTGCTTCTTCCCGATTGTTGGCATAACGCATGCAAATGTTGATGCCGAAGCTGTAATATGCTTCAAACAACTGTTTCTGTGCGGCTGGTTTCTGATTGCGGCATCCTTCCAGTATTTCCGTCAATGGTAATGTTTTAGATCTTCTAAATAGCACAGATCTGTCAATAAGTAAGTTCCATTCTTTTCTACGTAAAAGAGCTACGGTATCGTTGCCTGACAAAGTTAATTTTTTTTTCTTCTAATCTCAGGCAACGGCGACACAAGGAATTGCCGTAAGTATACTTGTAATTCTTATACTAATCATTAAATAAATTAAATGCTGTATATCAATATGTTATAACAGATTGTGAATTCGTAAGTCCAACAAATACTTGATTGCCGGTATATACCTGAATGTGTATTCCAACACAACCCTAACAATAAAATTTTTAATGAAACGTGTTACCGAATTTTTTTCAAGGGAAAACGTAATTTTATTTATTTACATTTTAATCAGTATCGTCACAGGCATTCAGGATTATGTCGGTGGACCTTTGAAGTATAATAACTACCTTATATTTCGTCAGTCCCTGATTCATCTTTTGGGTAAAACAAACCTGCATCTGGAATATCCGAAGGAGTATTTTGATCTCTTTTTGTACCATCCTTCTTTTTGTATCATGTTCGCCCCGTTCAGTCTTATGCCTGTTGTGGCGGGGCTGTTTTTTTGGTTATTATTTTGTTCTGTTACCCTGTTTTATGCAATACGAAACCTTCCTCTTTCTTATAAAAATAAAGTTTTTTTCTGGTGGTTTATTCTTCTGGAATTAAATACTTCAATACACAATGAGCAGACAAACCCGGTGATTGCGGCGCTGGGTTTGTTCACGTTTTCATTGCTTGAAAAAGGAAAGGCAAAATGGGCTGCCCTGCTTCCTGTTGTAGCTTTTTGTATAAAAGGATACGGGTTGATCTTTGCTGCTTTGTTTCTTTTTTATCCCAAACGTGGGGAATACATTCTCTATTCCGTTTTCTGGCTTGTAATCATGTCTCTTTTGCCATTGCCGTTTGTCGGGACAGAATATTTTGTGCAGATCTATCAGGACTGGTATACCTGCATGATCGATGACCATAAAGTCAATTTCGGGCTCTCTATCATGGGGCTTATCAAACTATGGTTTCCTGCGTTTACTGATAAAGGTGTGATGCGTGTGCAGTATCTGGGTCTGGTGTTGTTTGCTTTAACCTGGATATGGACACTGGCCAAACGAAATTTCACAACGCAGCAAAACAGGTTTCTTTTGCTGGCATATGCATCTTTATGGGTGATTATGTTCAATCACGCAGCGGAGTCTCCCACTTATGTTATTGCCATTCAGGGTGTGGCAGTATGGTATTTTGCCAGTAGGGAAACATTAGGTCAGTGGTCTCAAATTCTTGTTGCCGGTGTTTTTCTGTTCAGTATTCTGGCACCTACGGATGTTTATCCGGCATCCTGGCGCCATGAATTTCTAGGTCCTAATCTGATCAAGGTAATTCCTTGTTTTATAGTATGGTTTGTATTACAATTTCAGTTATTTAGTCTTGAAAAAAAATAATCTTCCTCCGTTAATCAGTATCGTGCTTCCTTGTTACAATCCCGTTGACGGGTGGTGCCAGACACTGGAAAATAATATTGCAGAATTGAATGGCAGGTTGCCATCCAACAGGATTCAGTACATCATTTCGAACGACGGATCCACACGCCTTGATAAAAGTAAAGTATGTTTGCTCACAGCTAGCGACAATGTGATTTTTCTTGATAATGTAGTGAATGAAGGGAAGGGCTCGGCCATTCGTAAAGGAACCTTACATGCGGATGGTGATATCATCATTTATACAGATATTGATTTTCCTTTTGGAACCGATCCGATTGTGGAAATGGTCAAAATATTCGATGAGAATCCGCAATGCTGGTTTGTATATGGCAATCGGACGAGTGAATATTTTAAAAAACTGCCTTTGAAACGTAAGATGATTTCCAAAGGACTTCACCTGCTGAACCGTATTTTCCTTTCCGGCCACATCACCGATACGCAGGCAGGAATAAAAGGATTGAGAAGAGAAGTCCTGCCGGAAGTGCAACGTACCAAAACCAATACTTTTGTTTTTGAGATTGAACTGATCAGAAAATTGATCAGGAAAAAAGTAGATATTCAGTCCGTAAATGTTTTCGCAAATCCTTCCATTATTTTCAGTGATTTCAGTTTCAAAGTTTTGTTTAAAGAAGCGGTTAGTCTTAGCCGTATTTTTATGATGAGCTGGGCTTGGAATGAAGTATTGTAAAAAGAAATAAATCTGTCGTTCAAATTATTTAACCTGCCTAAAAAGTCCTTTTCCCGGCGAGAGCCGGGAAAAGGCATCGAATTTTTTTTGCTGATAAAATCTTTTTGTTGGCCTAAAATCTGAATAAAAACGATAAAGGTTTAAATCAGCTTACTATTCAAAGAAATTTTATTAGTTGTATACAAAATACAGCATTTAGGATTCATTAATCGCACCGGATGCGTCGTAAGTTTTCACGGTAACTTTTTCCGGATAACCATTTGCCAGATATTTATAAAGATTGTCCCCAAAAGGAGCCTGTTGATTCGGTACATCAGGCGGAGCTGGTTCATCCTCTTTTTTACAGGAAATAAAGGCGACAAAAAACAAGTTGCAATAAATGTATTTCATGGCTAGAGATTTTCTTTAATTTTTGCACTTCCGGTTACAAATTAGAAAATATCAGAAGAATTCAAAATTAATTTCTACTAATTCTAATCATATGAGTATGCTTTAAATGCTTTTAAATCAAACAGTTTGCGATTTGCCAATATATGCCCTCTTGTATTTCCTTTGGAAAAAGTGAAATGCTCAAAGATTTATATCAAATAGGATTTGTGTACAAATTGCTTATCATTCTGTAATTTTGACTGTGCTGACAAACAAAGGAATTCAATAGGTACGGTTTGGTTATGGAAGATATTTTTGAGATTGACATTGAATATAAAGGTGAAATCCGGGAATTTGAAGGACGCCTTGTTCTTTCCGGTTATGAGCATAAAATTGAAATTTTTATTGAGGATATTTCCGTGTTTTTTGAGCCCGACGAAGAACGAAATTACCGTGCAATTGTAAGTTTGGATCAAATGGGTGATAAAAATTTAAGTGCTGGATTATTGGAGGCAATAGCGCACAAGCTTGAATCTTTGTTGAAATAAAAGGTAATTTGCTAATGCTCCACAGATGTGTTTCCGGGAAGTTCAATTTGATTTTGCTGCGTATTTAAAAGGCCGGCAGGAACGTTCAAAGTTCCGGTTTCAGCATCCAGCAAACCATTTTTCTCTTCTTCAATATTGGTGGCCTGTGTGTAGATATCCCCGGCAAAAGGGCGGTTGCGTAGTTCCTGTTTAAATTGACGAATCAGATCTGCGCGATCCTCGTCATTTTTTGGGCCGCCGTAGTTATCAAAACCAAAACCTCCCCATTCACTCACCACCAATGGAACCTGGTTACGGTAGAAAAACGGATCGCCCACAACCAGTGGAAATGCAGCAACACGGTCAAGCGCTCCTTCTGAAAGTTGGTCGAGAAGTTCTTTCCATCTCGGCAGGTCCGAGGTATATAAATGAGCGGTTAATAAATCGGATTTCAAACGGCCTTCAAGAGAAATATGTTGCCAGCCGTCATTGTCCACAACCAGAAATTGTGGATACGCAAGCTGCATATAATGATAAGTATCAATTATGTATTGCCTCGTTTCAGGATTGGTGGCAATATCCTGTGCGCCCCAGTCTTCATTATATAAGCTCCAAATGATAATGGACGGATGTGTTCCGATCAAAGCCAGCATTCTCAATAGTTCATTCTGATGATTGATCCTGCTTTTTTTGCTGGATTGATGCGGACTTGGAACTTCAACCCAAAGTAAAACCCCTATTTTATCTGCCAGTTTATAAATCCGCGGGTCAACACCTGCAATATGAATTCTGACCAGATTGCAGCCGAGTTCTTTCATTGCGTACATATGCCTGCTGATCTGCTCATAAGTAGATGCGCCAGGCTGATAGAGAATTCCATCCAGGTAGATGGGTTTATTATTAAGATAAAGAGAAGAGCCACGAGCCTCAATTTTTCTCAATCCAAATTTTGTTTCAATTTCAGCGGAATAATTCGCTTCATTAATCAACTGGGCGACTAAGCGATATTGATGAGGATTTTCTGTCGACCACAATTTTGCATTCGGAATTCTTAAAACCACACGCTGTGATTTTTGCCCGGCTTGCAGCATTAATGGGTATTCGTCTTCTGCTATGGGCACGGAATTGTCTGTTTTATCATCAAAAACTTTCAAACGAATGCGATAAGAACCAGGATCTGAGATACGTGTGGTAAGATTGAACCGTACCAGATTATCTTCCACGCTGCTCACAACACCAACTCTGGAACGGAGCCTGTTTCTCTCCACGGTTTCAATCCAAATACTGCGCACTGCACCCGTATAGGTCTGGTACCATATTCCACCTCGTTTGTACACATAAGATTCCTGCTTACCACGGGTAATATCAGCATCCATCGAACTTTCAATCCTGACTGTAAGCCGGTTCACAGGTCGGAGGATTTTCTTTTCCAGTTCGTAAGAAAAAGAAGTGTATTCACCTAAATGTTTTGCTTCACCTTCAATGGTAATGAGTGCAAAACCGTTTAGCCACACCTGGGTTTGGTAACCGCAGGCGCCAAAGGTAAGCTGCATCAGCGCGTTTGTATCCTCTTTTTCTTCCTTTTTTGGTAAATCAAATTCCCGCTCATACCAAACTACAACCTTGTCTTGCCACGGTTTTTCCGATTTTAAGGCGCTGGCTATATGTTCCTCCACACTTCCCGGCCAATGAGCCGTTTGATCATATCGGTGACTAACGAACCAGCTATCCGCCAAACCTCTGTCAAGGTTATCAAGAGAAAATTTCCATTCCCCGTCCAATAACATATAATCATTGGGACGTATAACTGCCCGCGGAAGGGCATTAGCTAAGTCATCAAATCTTTCTTCTCTTGATTTTGAAAGTCCGTAATTAATATGATTTTCTGTTGCGGCCATAATCTTATGTTCATGTGGTATCAATGAATATCAAACAGCATGTTTTCATTACTATTTCAACAGTAATGATAAAATATTTTCCATTTATAAATATTGCCTTTCAATTTCTTAGTTGGATTAAAGGAGGTTTTTGTGATTTTGTTTAACTTGATCTATATTTCGAATGGGTTAAGGTATACTTTTAGTAACGATTTTGTTTTTTTTATATTTCCTCATGCGTGGCAGGTTTCCGGTAAATATGTGTTCATCCCGAAACGATATTTTTTTTATTAGTTTTTTCCTTGTGGTTATATTCTGGCCATGTTTTTTGCTTGCCCAAAGTCCTGGTAATGTACTGGAAAGAGATTCAACGGTCCGTGGCGATACGAGTAAATTATATGATTTGATCGATGTAGGTAAGAGATTGTTGCATATTCAGCCAAAGAAAAAAGAATCAAGCCCGGGAAAAACCATCTACTTTTCGGTCCTTCCTTTTTCTACACAAGTTCCAGGTGGAGGAACTGCACTGGTAACATCTACAACCGCCGGTTTTTACCTCGGTGATAGAAAAGATACATACATGTCGCGGGTTACATTTACGCCCTACTGGAATTTTAAACAGCGGTTCGGCCTTCCAATCCGATCGTATATCTGGCTTGACAAAAACCGGTGGGTGATCAGTGGAGATACCCGGTTGATGGTTTATCCGCAATATACCTGGGGATTAGGAAAACAGTATAAGGAAGGGGATGAGCTGCTGGTTAATTATTCTTATCTCCGGTTATATCAAACTTTACTCAAACGGCTTTCCCATGGTTTTTTTGCCGGTGTTGGTTATCATATAGATTACCGGGTACATATACATACGGATGATGGGGCACCTCTTCTCGCAGATTACACCGGATATGAATACGGTACTACACAGTCGGCCAATAGTTTTTCTTCAGGATTAAGTTTGAATGCACTGTTCGATACCAGAAATAATTCGATCAATCCATGGGATGGATATTACGCAAGTGTACAATACCGTTTCAATCCAACCTATCTTGGAAATTCCAATTCCTGGAAGTCAATTTATATTGATTTTCGGAAATATATTCGATTTGATCAAAACCGTGAAAGGCAAAACATGATAGCCATCTGGACTTATTTATGGAAGGTTTTTGATAAAAAAGTACCTTATCTTGATTTACCCAGTATTGGCTGGGAAGATTATAACCGTTCCGGGCGCGGCTTTGATCAAAATCGTTACCGTGGAAGAAATCTCCTATATGTTGAAACAGAATACCGGCGGGATATTACCAACAACGGGTTTTTAGGTTTCGTGGTTTTCGCCAATGCTAATACCGTTAGTGGTCCGAAAAGCTTGTTTTTGTTGAACTGGAATCCCGGCGGTGGCGCAGGACTTCGCATAAAAATGAACAAAAAATCAGGGACAAATATTGCGTTGAATTATGGTTTCAGTAAACATTATTCGGGTTTGAAACTTACCCTTGGTGAAGTGTTTTAAATCATAATGCGTTTATCTTGAAATAGGTTATCAAGGTTTTTAGCATTTTATATTTCTTCAATAGGTTACCTCAATTATCTTATTTTAAACATTTTGCGTATTTCTGCTGCAATGCTGCCGAAAGATTGTGTCAAAATAATTTAAGAAAATTCCTTATTTCCCTGCTATTTCTACTTCCGACTCCTGGTATGGAAACAAATATTTTACTACAAAATTTACAAAGAAATTACTACTCGAATCCTCGGATTTCTCTACACCATTCCAGGAAATAGTAATCTACATTTGCGATAAAATAGTTGGATAAGGTTTTTAAAACTATTTGGTAAAGGCATCAGTATGCTTGATCTTTTAATCTTTCAGCTTAGTTAAACCGGAAGTTTACAAATATGAAATTTCTCCTCATAATCAATCAATTATAAATAAATCAATTTCAACAATTTTATCTCAAATGAAAAGAAAACTACAATTTTCCTCCAAACATTTTGCGGTTACCCTTGTTTCTGCATTCATCTTATCATCATCTACATTATTTGCTCAGGTGAAAATCGGAGCAAATTCTACAACCATCGGAGCCAATTCAAATTTGGAAGTAGAAGCTACAAACGGTAACAAAACTGTTATTACGAAAGACGCCGGAAAACTTATTATTGACGGAAATGTACAGATTAAGACATTACCAGCAGCTGCAAGCGCGGATAAAAATGTCTCCACAGATGTAAATGGAAATTTAACTGTGCGCGACAATATCATTACTACTCCACTCACTTTATTTGCTCCTGGTGATGGGCATTACACCGCAGACGATATTGATATTTCAGATGTAGTTGCAGTCAGATCCGGTAATATGGTATGTCTTGAGGGGATTATATCTGCAAAAAAAACGATTTTACCAAATGGCACTATCAATCTTTTTACAATCGGAAGTTTCCCAACGGGTTTTAAAACAAGAGGTAACAAACACGTACAGGGACCAGCAGGAGGGTACATGGGAGCAGTACACACGGATGTTTGGGAGCAATATTCAGTTTCTGTTATTCAGGGAAACTTGGGTTTTTATCTTACTGACGGTGTTTTTGAAGCCGGACACATTGTTTCTCTCTTTGGATTCTGTTATATGACTGCCGACTAATACACTTCAAGTATCGGCGGAATTTTTAGGGCATATAACAAAGCAATTTCATTAAAAAAAATATAACAGACATTTCGCTGGCCTGCGTTGGGTGCTTTGTAACCATTATCATACTTATTTTAAAATGAAATTACCTGACTTCAATATATAACCATCGGTTTTTTACATAACCGGTCATTGAATTCTGGAAACGTTTGATACCCTCGCCATCAATAAATTAATTTTATTATATCATTCACTTTTACTCAAATGAAAAGAAAACTACAATTTTCCTCCAAACATTTTGCGGTTACCCTTGTTTCTGCATTCATCTTATCATCATCTACATTATTTGCTCAGGTGAAAATCGGAGCAAATTCTACAACCATCGGAGCCAATTCAAATTTGGAAGTAGAAGCTACAAACGGTAACAAAACTGTTATTACGAAAGATGCCGGAAAACTTATTATTGACGGTAATGCACAAGTCAAAACTTTGCCTGACGCTACGTTAGCGGATAAAGTTGTTGCGGCTGATGCGAGTGGAAATCTTACTTTACGAAGCAATCTTACCGTGGCACCTCTTGGGTTATTGGCAGGGCCAACCCGTTATACCAGTGCCCAGGTTAATGTTGCAGTTAATGCAGTAAGAACAGGAAATGTGGTGTGTCTCGAGGGTAACATTAACGCTTTGGAAACATTACTTCCGAACGAAAATGGAAATGAATTTAGAATTGCTTTAATCCCTGGCGGTTATACGCCGCGAGTAGTTCAGCAAGGACCAAGCGGAGGGAACTTCGGGCCACAACATGCTGATGCCTGGGAAATTTACACTCCAATTATTTATACAAATGGAGCGGTTGGGTTTTATCTTCCTGATGCCGAGTTTACGGTAGGCCATAACGTTTCTTTGAACGGGGTATGTTATATAGTTAATTAGTGCTGCCTGAACTTTTCAAAAATTAAAAGAGGATAAATCATTATTGGCTACTATTAACTTTATCTAAATGAAAATATATAAAAAATCATCTACGGCCTCATCCAGGCTTTGGGTATGTTCACTATTCCCATTGCTGGGATTGTCGCTTTTTACGAACGCCCAACAAGCCAGTCAGGGAAATACCACCGTATTTGGGGGGGCTGAAATTACAGTTTTCGGAGCCCATAATTTCGTGACCGGCGGTGGCGGCGCACAGCCTGGAATCGTCAAAACAATACGTACTTCGCCTTTCGGTGTTCTGAAATTTGGTGCTGCGGCTACACAAACAGCAGCAAATGATGCAAATCATGTGGATGGCTACGTTTCTAAAATTGGTAATTCAGCATTTACTTTCCCTACCGGAAGTGGAACAGATTTAAGGACGTTAAGCATTTCTGCACCATCTACGCCAACGGCACAAGTTACGGTTGCCTGGTTCAAGGGAAATCCTGGTACTGTAAGTGATCCTTCCGATGCTGAAACGCATAGTGTTACTTCTCTGGACGGACCATTAATTTCTGTGAGTCAGGCCGGTTTTTGGGACTGGATTCCTGTTACAGGCTCATTTTCAGGACTAACTGTTACAGCCTCGATACCAGATCTAACTACTTTTGCAACCGCCGCAAATCTTAGGCTGGCAGGTTGGGATGGTACGCAATGGATCAATTTGAGCAGTGCTGCCAATGCCACAGGCAATACCGAAGGTAGTACAATCACGGGTACAATTCCGGCAACAGGTACTATTTCGGCTCTGGCGATCGGGAGTATTACTACACCATTGCCCGTAACGCTGGTTAGCTTCAACGCACAGAAAAGCGGGGTAGGTTCAGAGGCGGCTGCGGCCTTACTTTACTGGACTACTTCTACTGAAACCAATTCGGATCATTTTGATATTGAACGCAGTGAAAACGGTCGAAACTGGGCTAATATCGGGAAAGTTATTTCCAATGGTGAAAGTACCAAGATTCTAAGTTATTCTTTCAAAGATATCCAGCCAATATCGGGAGAAAATCTATATCGTTTGCGCATGGTTGACAAAGACGGCACTTTTGCTTACAGCCGTATTCAAAGTGTGACTTTTGATGGTACAAACTCCGACATGTCTGTTTATCCAAATCCTTCTGTGGATAAATTATTTATCCGGGATTACAGCACAGTAAAAGATATCAGCGTGAGCAATCTGAACGGAATTTCAGTTTATAAATCGCTCTCTTTTGCATCGGGTAATGGTTTTGTTGATCTTGCCAGTCTTTCACAGGGAATTTATGTCGTGAAAATCACTCGTATCAACGGTACACTTTCGACCCACAAAATAGTGGTTAGAAAATAAAATCCTGTTGAAAATAAGTTTAAAAACAAAAAACCTTTCCGATAAAACCGGAGAGGTTTTTTGTTTATTAGATCGAATAAAGACCGTGATAAACGTTCAATTCTATCCAGCCAGGAACACCAATTGACTTTACTTCCAAAAGATAATACTTTCCGGTAGCTGTTTTACAAGCAACAACGGTACCTACAGGCAGGTGATTGGTCCAGGAATACGAACCTGTCGGCGCAGCGTTAATCTGGTATTGATTGAATGTCAGCACTTTTAAATCGTCAATAGTTATATTTTTAATATTGACAATCCCAAGACTGGAAAATGTAACGGTTGTAGGGAATAATGCAGAATAACATCCTCCATCACTCTTCCATCCAATATCACCGGCCGGATAAGCTGCAACCGTAAAAGGGCTTGTTAACTTCATACTTTTATCAAATCCAAGCTTTGTGGTGTTAACAAGTCCCCAGTTGAAAGCAGGAGGTACGCGGTTTGGTAAGTGACCTGGATCAATCATGGCAACGGGTGTTTCTGTAAAACTTACATTAGCCATTTGCGAGGTTTGTATTGGCGCTACTGGCTGAGGATCTGAGTTTTGGTTACAAGAGACAATTGTAAAAGAAAATGAAATAAACAGGGCATTGATAATTGAATTTTTCATGGCAATAAATGATAAATTTGGTAAATGAATAATTGAATTCTTCTCCTTCGCAGCTTGCAGACAATCTGCTTCCGGAAGGCAATGCAAACGTAAAAAGGAATAATTTTGTCGACTATTTTACCGGGTATACAAAAGGTAGATGGGGTGTGATAGAGAGGGGTACAAAAAGTATACGGGTTTATTTAGCGGTAAAAAGAGGTGCGTATCAAATTCAAAATGAATGTTTAAAGTGTATTTTTCTGGATTTATTAACGGGTATTTTTATTAGTCGTAATACTTTCCATGGTGTTGCCTTTGGAGAAATTTATATTGAAATATTTGGGGAAGTATTCCAAACATTAATCCTTTACTAAATACAACTCACCTATCGTGCTCAAAAATCACCTCAAAATCGCCCTCAGAAATCTTTGGAAACATAAAGCGTTTTCGCTGATCAATATCCTGGGACTTACCGTTGGCATGTCCGCTTGTTTACTGATTGGTTTGTACGTGCATTTTGAGCTGAGTTATGATAATTTTCATTCAAAAGCCCACCGTATTTACAGGTTGGTGACGGATGTAAAAACACCATCCGAAACATTGGAACTTGATGTTACTACCTGGGCTTTTGCGCCGGGAATGAAAAACGATTTTCCGGAAGTTGAGGCCTTTACAAGAATAAATACCGCACGTTTTAATATCCGAAAAGATAATATTATGCTCAAGGAGGAAAAGGCTTTATATGCAGATTCGTCTTTGTTTAAAGTTTTTGATTTTCAGCTGCTTAACGGTAATCCTTCACAAGCCCTGAAAGAGCCGTTGAGTATTGTTTTGACAGAAAAAACGGCCCGGAAATATTTCGGAAATGCTGATCCAATCGGGCAAATACTATTTTTGTCGGCAGACACCCTGGCTGCAACCGTTACTGGCGTGATGAAAGATATTCCGGAAAACTCTCAGATTAAGGCTGATATGTTTATTTCGATGTCAACCTTTACCCAAAAAATCAATAAAAGACTGGATGAGAACTGGGGAGATTTTGGTGTAACTTCCTATCTGCTTTTAAAGACGGGATCATCGGCTCAGTCACTTCAAATGAAACTGCCTGCATTTCTGGAAAATCACGCAGGGGAAATGTTCCGCAAATCACACGTGCTCTATATATTGTCATTGGAACCATTAAAACAGGTTTATCTTCATTCCAGTCGCGGCGGGGCCGAAAAAGGAAGTGCCGCAAATATTTATATTTTTTCTGCCGTTGCTATTTTTATCCTGCTCATTGCTTGTATTAATTTTATCAATCTCTCCACAGCACGTTCTGCGGAAAGGGCAAAAGAAGTTGGGATTCGGAAATCGTTTGGTGCCGGTAAAATGCTGCTGGCCAGGCAATTTCTGATTGAATCTCTTTCGGTCAGTATTCTGGCCTTTCTTTTATCCTTACCATTTTCTTCTGCACTAATTCCATGGTTTAATGGTTTGGCCGGAAAAGCGATTAGTAAAGGACTTTTAGAAAATCCATTATTTGTATCGGGTTTGTTTATTACTTCGGTGGTTATTGGTCTTTTGGCAGGGATTTATCCCGCGGTTGTTTTATCATCTTTTGAACCGGTAACGGTCTTAAAAGGTCGTTTTACATCAGGTTTAAAAGGTGTTGTTCTTCGAAAAAGTTTGGTCACGATCCAGTTTTCAATCTCGATCATTTTAATAATTGCTACACTTGTTGTTTACACACAAATGACTTTTATGCGGGAAAGAGATCTGGGTTTTAGTAAAGAACAGATGCTGATAATCAATTCAGAAGGCGATGTAAACCGGCATGTATTTCAACAAACATTGGATGGTCTTACGGGAATTCAGTCCACGGCTACATCGTCCAGTATTCCCGGTGGAGCTTTCGATGGAGCTTATTCAGAAATTGAAAATAAAAACGGTGATTTCCAGGTAGCTCATCTTGGATTATACCTCGTTGATTTTAATTATATGCCTCAGTACAAGTTAAAAATGGCCGCCGGGAGAATGTTTTCGAAGGATTTCAGAACAGATTCGACTGAAGCCATGATTGTGAATGAAGCTGCTGTGAAACTTTTGGGTTACAGCTCGCCCCTGGATGCTGTTGGAAAAAAATTTAAACAATGGGGGCATGAAGGGAAAATCATTGGCGTAATGAAAGACTTTCATTTTGTGTCGTTACACGAAACTATCAAACCGTTGACCATGCGTATTGATCCCGCAGGTAGTAATCTGATTTCCGTCAAAATAGGAGGGAATAATATCAAAGAAACATTGGATATTATTGAAAGCAAATGGAAATTACTGGTACCAAACCGTCCTTTCAACTATTATTTTGCCGATGAATTCTTTGACCGGCAATATCGCAGCGAGGAGGGGTTTGAAAAGCTCTTTTTCAATTTTGCCATGCTCGCCATTTTTATTTCCTGTCTTGGCTTACTTGGGCTTGCGTCTCACAGCACCATTCAACGCACCAGAGAAATCGGTGTGCGAAAAGTACTTGGTGCCTCTACCGGAAATATCGTTGGGCTTTTGTCAAAAGATTTTCTGGTACTCGTAGTGCTGGCTTTCATCATTGCATCTCCGTTGGCTTTTTTTTGTATGGATAAATGGCTTCAGAATTTCGCTTACAAAACCAATATTCAGTGGTGGATTTTTGCCGTTGCTGCGATTCTTTCAGTCGCCATTGCTTTTGGAACAATTAGTTATCTCAGTATCCGCGCTGCTCTGACGAATCCGGTGAAAAGTTTGAAGGCGGAATAATTAATTAACGATTAGGCCTTCCCCATGCAAAAGCTATAACTTTACTGCCTGAATAAGTAATGAATTAGCCGTTTCCTTTATTTATATTTTCTGGATGAATAAGAATTTATTTGATTTGTTACTGATATTATTTATTACCTTTTTGCCAAACATAAATGCATCTGCACAATCTTCCGTTTCAACCTTTCGGATAAAAACAGACAGTCTGAATTTGTTTGATAAGGCCCGAAACCGCTCTGTTCCCGTTATGCTCTATTTGCCAGTTGCTGATAAAAAGATAAGGAAACAAAAACTGGTGATTTTCAGTCATGGATATGGGGAAAATAAAGGTGGAGATTATCTGGTTTATTCTTATCTGACGGAAAATCTTGCTGCACTTGGTTATTTTGTAGCCAGCATTCAACACGAATTGCCGACTGATAGTCTGTTGGCAATGAATGAACCATATAATGTTACAAGAAAATCGAATTGGGAGCGCGGAGTTAACAATATTCATTTTGTTTTGAATGAGCTGAAAAGATCATATCACGATCTTGATTACGACCATCTTACATTGATCGGCCATTCAAATGGTGGGGATATGACCGCCTTATTTGCCACAAAATATCCGAAACTGGCGGACAAAATAATTACCCTCGATAACAGGCGAATGGCGCTCCCAAGGAGCAAGTCCCCTAAAATATATTCTATCCGTTCAAGTGATTTAGCTGCCGACGATGGCGTGTTGCCAACATCACTGGAAGCAGCAAAGTATGGAATGAAGATTATCAAACTGACTAGTACAAAGCATAACGAAATGGATAACGATGCCAATTTCGCTCAGCGAGATGAAATTAACCATTATCTGGAATACTTTATAAATGATTAGAATACCCTTACCAAATCAGGTGAAAATCAATCCAAAATGATCAAAATTATTTACACACATTTCATATTGTTATTGGGAACAGTTGTTTTAAACATAAATGCATCTGCACAATCTTCCGGTTCAACCTTTCGCATAAAAACAGACAGTCTGAATTTGTTTGATAAGGCCCGAAACCGTTCTGTTCCCGTTATGCTCTATTTGCCAGTTGCTGACAAGAAGATCAGGAAACAAAAACTGGTGATTTTTAGTCATGGATATTATCAAAATATGCCTTTCGGGAATAAACAGTATTCTTTTTTAACCGAGAATCTGGCGGCGAATGGATTTTTTGTGGCCAGTATCCAGCACGAGTTGCCAACCGATGATTTAATCCCAATAGCGGGAATTCCACAAGTGGTAAGGCGACCATTTTGGGATAGAGGAACGGATAATATTCTGTTTGTAATCAATGAATTAAAGAAAACGAATCCTGATGTCGAATTCAGGAACATAACACTGATCGGACATTCCAACGGTGGTGATATGACAGCTTTATTCCCTCAAAAATATCCTGGCATTGTAAATACAATAATTACTTTGGACAACAGGAGAATGGCTTTGCCAATGATTAAAGGCTTAAAAGTATATTCTTTACGTTCAAGCGATCAGCCTGCGGATGAAGGAGTTTTGCCAGGCGCGGTGGAGCAACATAAATTTGGTATTACGATCATAAAACTACCTAATACCATTCATAACGATATGGATAACCGGGGAACAAAAGAGCAGCAAAAAGAAATTAATGATTACATTCTGAGCTTTTTGAAACAGTAAAGAGATCTGAAAATTGCAATAAATCAGCACACAAAAATTTCATACTTTTGTTTCACTAACATGCATTATTTCCAGCGTAAAATAAATAAGATATGCTCAAAGTAATTCGAACCAGTTCCGATGATCCGGATTTCATCTTACTCGTAAAACAATTGGATGCAGATCTTGCTGAAACGGATGGAGAAGATAGTGTTTTTTATTCCCAATTCAACAAAATTGACAAGATAAAACACGCCGTTGTGGCATTGGAAAATAACATACCCATTGGCTGCGGGGCGATGAAGGAATTTATGTCCGACAGCATGGAAATAAAACGGATGTACACAGCACCGGAAGGTCGCGGAAAAGGAATTGCAACAGCGGTTTTGACGGAGTTGGAAAGCTGGGCAGCAGAATTGTCATATAAAAAGTGTGTTTTGGAAACCGGAAAAAGACAGCCGGAAGCGATTAACCTTTACAAGAAAAAAGGATATAAAAACATCCCAAACTATGGGCAGTATATCGGAATTGAAAACAGTGTGTGTTTTGAAAAAGATTTGAATTAATGAAAGGATTGAACGATATGCTGCAACTGGGCAATCTGCTTCTCTATGAAGTTTGTGAGCCCGTTTCGCAATCCGAATTGCCACTGGTAAAAGAATGGGTAGCGGATCTGGATAATGTCATGAAGGAAATCAGGGCAAAGTACAATTTTGGACGGGCTATTGCTGCACCACAACTCGGGATTATGAAGAGGCTGATTTACATGCATATCGACAAACCTGTTGTCTTTATCAATCCTGAGTTTAGTGAATTGAGTGAAGATATGTTTGAGCTTTGGGATGATTGTATGAGTTTTCCTAATCTTTTAGTCAAAGTAAAAAGACATAAAAGTTTGACAATTAAATATCTTGATGAAAATTGGCAGCCGCAGGAATGGAAAATGTCTGATGATTTATCTGAATTGCTGCAACATGAGTATGATCATTTGGAAGGCATTTTGTGTACCATGCGCGCCATTGATAACAAATCGTTTAAATGGCGGGAGTAATGCCGGGTAGTTGTGGATGGATATCTAAAAGAATATTATTATATTAGATCTACTAATCAAAGGAAAAGATGAATACTTTAAGAGTAGATATATTGAATCCAAAAGCTGAAAAGTTGTTAGAGGATTTTGTTGATCCAGATTTTAGCGCAATCCAGGATTCATCAAGAAATGGCTTTGCGTCTGTTTAGAAAAACTTGGGGCAAAGGCTAAAAATGTTCCTTCACCTAACTAAATAACAGCTGAGGTGGAATTGATTCGAAGCCAGCGTTATGCCAAATAATTCTATTAGAATAATCTTGGATACAAACCTTTGGATAAGTTTTCTTATTACAATGGACCTTACCAAACTTGAAGAAATTATCTTCTCGAAACTTGTTACTATGATTTTTAGCTCAGAGTTACTTGAAGAATTTTAGAGGTTGCTCAAAGACCAAAATTCAGACATTTTTTTCCTCAAGAAGGTGTTAAAGAAATTTTAAAAACAATTGAAGAACATGCGGAATTTGTGTTTGTAACTTAAAAAATAGAAATTTGTAGAGATCCAAAAGATAATTTCTTATTATCGCTATCCATTGACGGCAACGCGCATTTTCTTCTTACTGGCGACAAAAATTTACTGGAATTAAATCCTTTTCAGAATACTTCAATTATTGCAATTTCTGATTTTCTTCAAATCAATTAAATACCGGTAAATTATCTAAACACCTTATATGAAATCTTTTCTATACAACACTCTGACAATAAAAATTAGGATAGTATTTTTTCTAACATTTATCTCCTTTTTAACCAACGCCCAACAAGCCAAAACAATCATTCCATTATGGAAAAATGGCCCTCCCGGCTTTGAAGCAAAATCAAAAGAGGCGGAATCAGCGAAAGACTACTGGGTGAAAAATATTCATAATCCGTCTCTTGAAGTATTTCTTCCACCAGCGGGAAAAGCAAATGGAACGGCGGTTGTGGTTTGTCCGGGTGGTGGATTTCGGTTATTGGTTTATAATGCAGAAGGCACCGAGCCGGCTGAGTATCTGGCCAAACTCGGTATTACTGTTTTTGTGTTAAAATACCGTCTTCCAAGAGAGGATGGCTCACCTTATTCTCTCGAAAAGCAGCCGCGTGAAGATGGATTGCGTGCAATACGGCAGGTGAGAAGTCTTGCAAAAGAATATGGAATTGATAAAAATCGCGTAGGTATGCTTGGTTTTTCTGCTGGTGGTGAAGTAGTTGCGTCTGTGGCGTACGAATCAGGGATAGGAGATCCAGGGGCAAAAGATCCGGTAGACAAATTAAATGGAAAGCCAGATTTTCAGATGTTGATGTATCCCGGACCCTTGGGTATCCCCGATGTTATTCCCCAGGATGCGCCGCCTGCGTTTTTGCTGGCAGCCAACGATGACCCTTGCTGCGCGGTTACAACCACAAGTTTGTTGGTGAAATATCGCGAAGCAAAACGTCCTGTGGAAGCTCATTTATTTACCAAAGGTGATCACGGCTTTAACATGGGAAATCGCTCTCCATGGCAAAGTATTAAATCCTGGCCTCAGCGAATGGCCGACTGGCTTGGTGATAACGGATATTTGGAAAAAGCTAAGCCCTAGTGAATCAGAATTATTCTGCAAATTACAGCTCATTTCAATTAAAATAGCGGAACAATTTTTGGCAATTGAGTGGTTGGTGAAGAAATTGGCTTGCGTCTTCACCAACTACAAGGCTGGGAATCAGATTTTCTCCGCAATACTTAGATCACAGACTTTTGTTAATTGATTTCCTTCAATTTGTATTAAATTGTTTCATCAACTCCATATTACTATAACCCGTTATTTAAATTCAACCTTATGAAGAAATTATATGTTTTATTTCTGATCTGGTCTGTATCTGTTCAGGCACAGCCAAAAGAAAAAATCAAAGTCAGTGATTTAACAAAAGTCCGGCAGGTGGGCAATATTGCCATTTCTCCCACAGAAAAGCAAGCTATTTATACGCTCTTAACAGTTGAACCCTTACCAGATTCGCCATTTGAGTACGATTATAAAACCCACCTTTATCTTGTAGATCTTACCAATAAAAATGAACCTGTTGCTTTAACACGCGGAAGTGAAAGTGCAAGTGCTCCTGAATGGTCGCCGGATGGTACCAAAATTGTGTTTTCCAGAAAAATAAAGGATAAAACACAACTTTTTATTCTTCCTGTTAATGGTGGTGAAGCCTGGCAGCTTACGGATTTGCCGTATGGTGCATCCAATCCGAAATGGTCTCCTGATGGTAGTAAAATCATGTTTTCTACCACTCTTTCCATGAGTGAAATGTTGAAAGATTCTATACTGAATCCTTGGAAAACTGTTCCCGTATGGTCAATGGAAAAACCAGGATTTTCGAACAATAACTTTGTGAAAAAGGATAAATCGATCAAAGCAAATCCGGATGGAACCCTGGCCGAAATTCGAGCTTATCTGGATAAAGACGTCGAGGACAAAAAAGCCAAAGTAATCAATCGCCTGAACTTCCAGGGAGAATCTACTACACAACCAGAACTTACCTTTGCACATCTTTACATGATCGAGCCCAAAGAAGGTGCCAAGGCAAAACCTGTTACCAAAGGATTTTATAGTTTTGGACAGGCCATCTGGACTCCCGATAATAAAATTATTCTGGTAACTCAGGGTGATAGTCTTCAACATCCGGACCGCAGCAAATCCAGCAGAATTGTAAGTATGAACGCTGATGGCAGCAAAATTTCTGTGATTTTGAGCGATCGGGCTTTCAGTTTTAGTCAGCCAACGATTTCAAAGGATAATAATTCTTTGGCCTACATTTCTTCTAGTGCGGCTGTCAAACCTGCCACACTAGATCAGGGACATATTGGAATATTAACATTAGGTTCTGGTTCAAAACCCTATATTTCCAGCTTCGACCGGGTCGCTTCAAATCTTACCTGGGCAGCTGATAGTAAGTCGCTCTACTTCGCAGCAGCTTCCAATGGTGGATTCCCTGTTTATAAATTGACTTTGACAAGTAAAAAAATTGATCAGCTTACCGGTTATGATACTGGTATTAACAGCTTTGACGTTTCAAAGACTGCTTTTGTATATTCAAAAACAGAAGTAGCTGATCCTTCCGAAATTTACACCGCGGACCTTGGTCTAAAATCAGAAGTAAAACGGAGCAATCACAACACGGAGTGGCTTAAAGATAAAATCCTTAGCTATCCTGAAAAACACACGCTAAAAAATTCCAAAGGCCAGACTGTTGAATACTGGATTATGAAACCTGCAAAAATCGATGCAGGTAAAAAATATCCATTGGTACTACAAATGCACGGCGGCCCGACTGCCATGTGGGGGCCGGGAGAAATATCGATGTGGCATGAATTGCAATTTTTTTGTGCGCAGGGTTATGGTGTCGTTTATGCCAATCCGCGTGGTTCTGGCGGATATGGGCTTGACTTTATGAAGGCCAATTTCCAGGATTGGGGAACCGGTCCGGCGGAAGATGTTTTGGCAGCGGTGAGCATGGCCTCGAAAGAATCCTGGGCAGATACCTCTCGTCAGGTGATCACGGGAGGTTCATATGCAGGATACCTGACTGCCTGGATTGTCGGTCATGACAATCGTTTCAAAGCTGCACATGCACAACGTGGCGTTTATGAATTGACGACGTTTATGGGGGAGGGTAATGCATGGAATCTTGTTCCAAATTATTTTGGAGGCTATCCCTGGCAGGCAGAAATCAAAAAAGTAATGGATGCTAATTCTCCTCAAACTTTCGTAGAAAATATTCATACCCCGCTTTTGATCAAACATGGTGAAAATGATTTGAGAACAGGTATTATTCAAAGCGAATTATTATATAAAAGTTTGAAAATACTGGGCCGTGACGTGGAATATGTACGTATGCCAGGCGGAACACACGAGTTGAGCAGAAGCGGAAATCCCCGCCAACGCATAGACAGAATTCTAAGGATCTACGAATTTTTTGAAAGGTATGTTGGTGAAAAGTAACGAGAAAATTTAGATGCTAAGAAAGCAGAATAAGCTGTCTCCAATGTAGGGGACAGCTTATTCTGTTTTAAGATTATCCTGGTCATTTCCATCAAATGAAAAGATATAAAATATTTCAGTTTTAACGGCTTATTTACAAGGTACATGCTTCAAAACCAGTCCGTCGAAATGTAGTTTTTCCAGATCAGTAAAAATAATTTTGCCATTTTGATTCTTCCGGGTGGTAATACCTTCTAAAAATAAAGAATCTTTTCTTAGAAATATCACCTCCTGCGTTGACTCGGAACCCTTAACCATAAATGTACAGATAGCTTTCAAAGTATCACCGTACATTTTTCCAAGAAGTGAGCCGTTGGTGTGATCTTTTTCATAAAGTTTGTACCCCAAACTTCCCTTGACACTGTCTCCAAACATCAACGCATTTAACAGCACGGTATCCTTTTTTACAATAGAAGAATAACAAATATTGAAAGTACTGTCTTTGTCGGAAGTTTTCATATTGACTGCCGAATTTTGTGTAGGGCCGGAATTACAGGCGAAAAGCAGCAACAAGGCACAAGAAAAGAACAAAATATAAAAATAAGTTTTCACTGGTATATGGGTTAGTTGATAATGAATCAGGTTGACATCAATCCAATACAAAAATCTTCAAACCTGTTTGCTTAAAAGTTGATTTTCAACACAGTGAAAAATGATCCTGATCATATATTTTCATCATTAAGCCAGGTACCCATTCACGACTCATTTACGAGCATAAGGTCGCGTAATTCCAGAACATTATTAACTTTCAGTTTTTTGAGGATTCTCATTTTAATGGTGCTTATTGTGGACGTTTTTCTACCAAAAATCTGAGCAATTTCAGAAATATTGACGCCATGGCAAATATATTGCGCTATTTCATATTCATGAAAAGTGAGATTCCTGTTTTCCCTTAAACGGATCGTTTTTTCAAAAGCCGACACATCTTTGTTTGTCCCCAAAATTTCTTTGCATACGTACCGGATTCCAGTCAATACGTCGCTGATACATTTTATCAATTCCGATTCACTATTTTGTTTGGATAAATATCCCATTACACCGGCCTTCAAAAATGATAAGGCCAGGTAAGGACGCGGTTCTTCATCGTATACAATAATAGGTCCAAAAGCATTCCTGTCACCTGATTTATTCAAAAAACGAATATTGTCGGCATCAAAATCGGGGTTGATTCCAAGAATGATCACATCACTTTTCGCATTTGTTTTAAGTAAAGCGGCCATGCAAGATGATTCCAGGATCAATATTTCTTTAAAGTTATGTTTGAGTAAAGCAATCAGGCCTATACGAATAACCGGATGTTTATCCACGAGGGCAATAGTTATCATTTTAAGAGGGGTTATTTTTAATTTTATAACTGGCATTCGCATTTGTTCAAAATCAATTTTTACCGCAGGACGGTAAAGATTGATTTTGAACAATGTTCATAATTCAATTTGTGTGTCAGCGTCATTTATTTCTTTTGAAATGCTGATTGATCATGCATTCATTTTTATCACATTTTTTGTGTATAGCCACGCGGTGTCCATAGTTTTCACAAAGGCTGGCTTTGATCAATTACGGACAAAAAATTTTTTGTTCTCCGGAAATAAATTGCCAACAAAATGACAATTCTGACCAGTGAACTGATTTTCAAATACTAAAAACATCTAAATAACATCATCCCGTCAGAACGGAACAATGATATTGTATTTGTTAAAATACTGTTTACAAAAAAATTAAATCAACGTCCAATTGTGGGTTTTGCTATTGAGAAAGAGATGTTTAAAGGAAAAAAGTGTAGCTGTTTTGAGAGGGTTATGATGATGCAGTTGTAAATAATTTTTCATGATAATTTAATTTATATAAAGTGAGAAATACGTAACATAAAGATATGTAATAATTTACCCGAAATCAATCTATGCAGGTATGGTGGCATGTAGCCGGGCGTACAGCATTTGTAATTACCTCACAGATCGGTTTCATTATATTTGCATCCATCAGGAAATCACGCGGGAATTTTTTACTACTTTGTCCTGTCAAATTAAAAGCATATTATCATGTCATTTATAAATTTCAATTCGGGTAAAATTTTGCAGATTTGGGACGGAATTTCCGGAACGCTTGCACATACTGAAAACTCAACTTTTGGTTATTTTACCATTGAAAATGGTACAGATTTACCGGAGCATAGCCATATTCATGAACAGTGCTGCCATGTGTTGGAAGGGGAGCTTGAATTTACTATCGACGGGGAAACTCAATTACTAACAAAAGGCATGGCGGCCTTTATTCCATCCATGGCACCGCACTCGGCCAGGGCTTTAACGGCATGTAAGGTAATTGACTGTTTCACGCCCGTTCGGGAGGATTTTGTAGCGCTGGAAAAACTTCAGCCTTGATTTTTCACAATGGTCAAAAAACAAAAAATAGTGCACTTCAGATTGTAACCAATCGTATTTTTTTCTTTTCGTCACACGGATCGATGTTTCTGTCACTGATATTTTTTTGATGAAAATTCCCGCCCTAACATTGTCGAAAAAATAAGATATGAAACTACGTTTGAGTGAATTTTGGCTGGCAACAATTTGCTGGATTTTTAGTATTTATCAACTACTTGACAGTGCTTTTTCAGCCAGTGATCCGCATCGGCCATATATCCATGAAATGACAAAGCTCTTTGCGGAAAAAGGGTTGGTGTATGATTATGATACGTACCATCTTTTACCCCGGATTTCGGTTGTAACTGCTTTATATCTAAGTTTTATTTTTCTAAACAACTGGGTTCTTCCTAAATATCAGCCACGCAAAAAATGGAATATTATTGCTCTTTTTGTTCTCCTTACTTTTTTCTTTTTAACAACAGCGTGTGCCAGCTATTATCGTAACGACAACTTTCTGACGTATCCAACCTTTGGTCAAAGTCTTATCAACAGCGTTCCGACAACATTCAAAATATTTCTATTGTTTTTGGGATATACGGTTACCAAAAACCTGTTTTTGCTCTATCTGGTTGGTGACTATGATGGTCAAACATTACGTGCCAGAATCGTTAGGGAAGTTATAGCAGTTTTCCTGATTTGGGCTGTTATTCTATTTGTTTTGATCAAAAGTGATAATGGTGATTTTGGACCATTCTGGCTTAGTGTAATTCCGTGTGGATATTTTCTTTATGCTTTCAACTTATATTTTTTAATCCCCAAATATCAAAAACAGTCATACAAGCTTTGGCGTTACGTTATTAGCCTTTCGTGCGCGGTGCTTCTTTCAGGATTTTTCTCTATGATCTTTTTAAAAGGTCTTGACAAACTTCCTCCACCTATGGCTTTTTTAACGATAAATTTTCTTGTTTTTGCGATAGCAATTGTGTTCTCATGGTTTATATACAACCAGAATAAAGACCAGCTTCAACAACTTTATTCACTTAAAACTGAACTTGGGAAATCTTCTGCGGACCTACAATTTCTTCGATCACAAATCAATCCTCATTTTCTTTTCAATGTATTGAACACCCTGTACGGAACGGCAATTCAGGAAAGTGCTGACAGGACCTCGGAAGGAATTCAAAAGCTGGGAGATATGATGCGGTTTATGCTTTATGAGAACAATCTGGATATAATTCCGGTGGCGCGCGAGGTGGATTACCTGAAAGATTATATTCATTTGCAGAATCTTCGTCTGGCCAAGTCCGAAAATATTAAAGTCGAAGTAAATATTTCTGAAAATACCTGTCAGCATTCCATAGCACCCATGCTCTTAATCCCATTTATAGAAAATGCTTATAAACACGGTGTTAGTTTGCAGTACCGATCGTGGATAAATATTTCGCTGAGGTGTCAGGGTAGTAAACTGGAACTGGATGTTTATAATAGCATTCATCCTAAAAATCAGGCTGATCCGGAAAATAAACATACCGGGATTGGTTTGGAAAATGTACGCCAGCGACTCGAATTGCTATATGCTGGAAAATATGAATTACAAATCAGAGAATCCCAGATAGAATATTTTGTACATCTTACTTTGCGGTTTTAAGCCTTTATTAATTTGAAATGATAATCCGGAAATGAGTATAATGATTAAGGCAATTGCTGTGGATGATGAACCCATTGCATTGGGAATTATTGAAGCATTGTCGGCAAAAGTTGCTTTTGTGAACTTGCAGGCTAGTTTTGTTAATGCTTTTGATGCAATCGAATTTATAAAGGAAAATGCTGTCGACCTGATTTTTCTGGATATCAAAATGCCGGATATTTCCGGTTTTGAATTGTTGAAAGCACTTGATAATAAACCGCTTGTCATTTTTACAACGGCTTACACCGAACATGCTGTTAAAAGTTACGAGCTGGACGCAGTGGATTATCTGCTCAAACCATTTTCCGCTGAACGTTTCGCTACAGCTTGTAAAAAAGCATCCGAGATATTGGATTCCCGTACAAAAAAATCGATTTCAAAACCAGATTTTCTATTTCTAAAATCTGGTTTTGGGCAGGTTAAAGTGTATTTTAACGAAATATTATACATTGAGAGCTCTGGAAATTACATGGTTTTTATGCTCCAACAGGATAAAATATTATCCCGTCTTACTGTTAAAGATGTTTTGGGGCTTTTACCGCAAAAGGATTTTATTCGTGTACATCGTTCTTTTATTGTTTCAAAAAGCAGGATCAGCAAAATTGAACGTCATCAAATACACATCGGGACGCATATCATTCCTGTCGGTAGTATGTTTTCAGATGACGTTACATCTTCCCTTAAATAATGTTGAATTTTAAATAAAAAAATGATTGGCTAACTGGAACTGATTCTGTCAATCCCGAACTTTCATCATTCTATCATTCTATCATTCTATCATTCCAACCGATCAGTAACTGTCACTGAAATTAGATTCCTTATTGTAAAATGTTTTCTACTTAATATGTTAATTTAGTAGAACTATTTCGTGTCTATTTATTTAGTGTTCAGGAGTATGAAACATTCTCAACGCAGTTTAGCTATATTATTTTTTCTGTGCTTTTTGACTTTTACAGCTTACGGAATAGATATCACGGAAACGATAACTTCCGGAGGAAAAGGCAGAAGTTTTATTTTTCACGCACCGGGAATTGCGGTATCGCAAAATCTTCCGTTACTTTTCGTTTTTCATGGTGATGGCGGAAGTGGCCCGGGAATTAAAAGTACAACCGGTTTTGACGCCATTGCCGATGTCAACAATTTTATCGTTGTATATCCAAATGCAGATAATGATGGCAATGGCTGGAATCGTGCTATTGATCAGCTGAAAGATGTGAATTTTACCTCCGATATGATCGATTATTTTTGTTCGGCCTATCATATCAATACGCAAAAAATATATGCTTCCGGACATTCAGCAGGCGGTTTTATGACATATAATTTAGCGGTGAATCTGGCCGGGAGAATTGCTGCTTTTGCTCCTGTGGCAGGTAATATGTATGCTAACAATAACAATTATTCCTATTTCAATAGTGCCAGTTTCAAGCCTGTTCCTATTCTTCATATTCATGGTGACCCTGACGGGACAGTAGATTACCCAGACCCTGACCATCAGCCTACGGAGTGGAATGAATGGCCACTTACCGAGTTTTCATATTTCACTTGCGGTAAAAATACCTATACGCTTCCTAACACTACCATTGTACCAAATGTGACAAAACTTTCTTTTTGTGTGGGTGCGCCGCCGGCAACAAAAGAGATTTCACTGATCCGTGTGGCTGGTGTGGGGCATAGCTGGCCTGCGGTCGCAGGTTTTAATCCGGCTCAGGTGATCTGGGATTTTGTAAAAGCTTATTCCATAACCTCGGCGCCTTCCTGTTCTTCTACCCCTGAAACGCCAACGTATGCTGATGGTACGATTCATACAGCAGGTAACCAAATCATGAGTCCTTGTAATGAGGTATTTATACCAAGGGGTATGAATTATTCACTAGCTGACGACTGGGAATTTCCCGCCAATATCAACGGAGATCCAACAGGTGTAAATAATGAATTGTCGGCGGAAATAATTAAGGCAAAACCTAATATTGTTAGAATTGAATGGTATGCCAGCCGTGCTGCCAACTGGAAACCGTATTCTGTTGCAGACCTTGACGTTGTGATCACGCGTTTTAGGAATGCAGGAATTGTTTCTGTCATTGACCTGCACGACGTGACTTGTTCAAATGATTATACTCAGTTTAATAACATGATTTTGCCCTGGTGGAAACAGCAATCTGTAAAAGATTTGATAACCAAACACAAAGGTTTTGTTATCGTAAATATTGCAAATGAATTTGGAGAGGTGCGTTGGGCATCTGATCAGACAGCAGCCTATACCACCTGGCTCAATCATTATAAAACCGTTATCACAGATTTGCGCGCTGCCGGAATTCAGGTGCCGTTTATGATTGATGCTCCTGATTGTGGTCAAAGTCTGGATATTGCGTTGCAGGCCGGAGCAGCGCTCAGGACTCAGGATCCTTTGCATAATGTTATCATGAGTGCACACGCCTACTGGTATGCGGATGATGCTGCTGCCATGGAAGCGCGTGTTCAACAAATTGCCGATGCCGGATTTCCGATTATTCTTGGAGAAATTGCTAATGTTCAGGACGCGACCGGGCCTTGCTCTAATACGATTCCAGCCTATAAAAATCTGCTCCAAAGTTGCCAGAACCATAATATCGGTTGGTTGGCCTGGACATGGACGGACGATTTTTGTGAAGGAATAAATGGTCGTCGTATCAGCATGAATGGCAGTTTTACAGATCTTTCTACTTATGGAAATACGATAATAAACGATCCTGATTTTGGCCTTGCTACCCATGCAGCGAAAATGAATGTGCTTTGTCTGGGTACACCGTTACCCGTTAAATTACAGTCTTTTGAAGCAAAAGAAATCGAAGCAGATCAGATTTTGGTACAATGGAAAACGAGTAGTGAGATAAATTTCAAACAATTTGAGCTTGAAAGAAGTGTAGATGGAAGACATTTTGAACAACAGACTATTTTGAAATCACATGCTTTAAACAATTCGAACTACAATTTTCAAGATACCAAACTCACAGACCAGACATATTATTATAGGCTAAAACTGGTGGACCTTGATGATACGTATGCTTATTCAAGCATCATTTCTGTCATTAGAAAATCCTTTGATCCTATAATCTTATTTCCTTCTCCAGCTCTTGATTTTATTCAAATTAAAGCCAGTGAAAAGTATTTTCCAGCAAAAATTAGGATCACTGACCAATCCGGAAGAACTGTTATTTTTCAGACAGTTTCACAGCAAAGTCAAAAGATAAATATTGAAAGACTTTCTGCGGGATTGTATATAATTTCTCTACATGACAAAGTGATAGGAAAGGTGATTGTCCAGGGGAAATAAATCAGGCTTTATTCATCATAATCAGAATTTTACGAACCAGTTCGAGAACATTTTTTCGTAGAAAAATGCTTACTGCGCCAAAAATCAGAAAAATTCCCAACAGAATCAGATATCCCAGATAATCGCTGTTTAATGACTGATTCAGGAAATTCCCAAGAAGCAGCAAACAGGTGATAAGGATCGTAAAACCAAGCATGGCTGTCAAAATATAAAATGTAACCGTTGCCGCAACCGATTCAAAAACGGGAAGGATTTGTTGTTTTACTATATCCATTTTGTCATCAATGAACTTGATAACAGTATGGATGAGTTTTTTACCTTCTTCAGGTAAAGATGCGACCATTTTAAAAGAAGGTTTGGGAACTTCTGCTGCGGCGGTTCCATGTTTTTCGACCACTTCAAGTCTCGAAATTAACACAGCATGCTCATTTGGCGAAATATCTTCACCATCCGTTTTGGCATAAACCTTGGTAAATTCCGCACCGAAATACAAAATAATTGAGGAATAATAGACCCACGTAAGCAGAATGACAATAGAAGCTGACGCTCCATAAGTTGCGCCAAGATCCTGTTGGCCGAGGTAAAAACTGATCCCAAATTTTCCGATTGCGAAAAGGATGGCCGTGAAGCCTGCGCCGACCATACATTCTTTCCAACGGACGTGACCGTCGGGCAAAACTTTAAAAATGGCTGTAAATAAGGCTGTTAGCACGATAAGTACCAGGATAATATTTAAACCAGTAAAAATAATAACGGAAACTTCTGAAAAGTAGCGTTCAAGTCTGGTGCTTAGCAAATCTATTGCAGTATTTACACCGAGCGTTACGATCAACAAAAAACCAAGTGTCAGGATTACTGAAAAAGATAAAAGCCTGTTCCTAAGATAAGCTAGCCAGCTTTTTTTAGGCTTTGATTTGATTGACCAAATAAAATTGATCGAATCCTGTATTTCTGCAAAGACTCCCGTTGCACCAATAAGCAAGGTAACAATGCCCACTGTCGCAGCCACCGTTGATTTATTGGATATTTCCGCATTCTTGATAATTTCCTGAAGCTGAATGGCGGCGTCTTTTCCAACCAACCCGCTTATCTGTCCAAATAATTCGCCGGTAAAAGCCTCTTTGCCATAGAAAAAACTTACAACAGATATGATGACGAGCAACATGGGAGCCAGTGAAAATACTGTATAATAGGACAGTGCGGCGGCTAGTTTCAACCCATTATCATTCATGAATTCATTAAAACTATCTTTAATGAGTGAGAAAGTAAATTTTATTTTGTTCATAAAGGTCTGTGTGGATGACAGTTGTTTAATGAAATTTATCCTTCAGATAAATTTTTATGCCAAGGAAAAACCGTGTAAAATGTGTAGGTTTATATGCTCACGTGATGGCATGAAATTTGAATTGTTCAGCAAATAATTAAACCATTTTTCTTATGGAAATTAAAACAAATCAAGCTACCAAAAATCGTCCGGAAGGAAATCGTGTTATTGATGCTCCTTATGTTTTTATTGATATTCCACGTTTTGTTGAACAATTGAAAAACGAGAAGTCGTGGGAGAAAAACGACAGGAACGGAATAACGGTTTTTAAATCCTCAGGTATGACGATGGTTATTACAGCCTTGAAATCCGGAGCGGTCCTGAATCATCAGCGCATGGAAGAGTTTTTTACTTTGCAGGTAATGCAGGGAGAAATTCAGACTGAAACTGATGGGAAAATCATACAAAGTATTCAGGGACAGATCGCTGTTTTTCATCCAAATATTGCACATACTATTCTGGCTTTATCCGATTCTGTTTTGATGATGACAACGTATGTCTGTCCATAAATCCGTTTAATATTTTAACATTTATTTTTTTTATAAAACGCGATTACGGCATTCTTTCAATGCGGTAGATTTTATATACCCTGTTAACTCAAACTTTTCTTATATTGGACATTATAACGAAAGATTAATTTAGGCAATCAGAAGTCGCAGTCGGATTAAAGCATTTAACCAAATCTTAACCAGATTGACTCACCGAAGGCTGACTGCCAAAAGACTAGGTAAAGCCATGTATTAATTCATGATAATGTCTATTGAAAAATATATGTTTTTGGAGATATTTAAACAACAGGTTTACTATGAAATCAATTTTTACAGTCACTCTTTTCGTCGTTTCCGCTTTTTTAACGGGCAGTATTCCTGAAAAAATAAAGCCGGGAGAGGGTTTTGTTAAAGTTAATGGTGGACGTATATGGTACAAAGTTGTAGGTACCGGAAAAGGTGTCCCGTTGTTATTGATCCATGGCGGGCCAGGCAGCAGAAGTTGTGAGGGAATTCCGGCATATTCCACGTTGGGAAACGACCGGCCCATTATATTTTATGATCAGTTGGGTTCCGGTCATTCAGACAGACCCACAGATACTACGCTTTGGCAACTTCCAAGATTTGTTGATGAGGTAGATGCTCTGCGAAAGGCACTTGATCTGGAAGAAATTAATATTCTGGGAAGTTCCTGGGGCGGAACAGTCGCTGTTGAATATATGGTAACCAAAAAGCCGAAAGGAGTGAAGTCGGTCATTTTTGCCGGGCCGCTGATTAGTACTTCGAAATGGATGCGGGATGCCAAAATCCTGATTTCCCAACTATCCAAACCTGTACAGGATTCCATAAATAAATACGAAGGCCTGAGAATGTACGATCACAAATCTTACATGGCTGCGACGGATACTTTCAACATCAATTACCTCAGCAGGAAATCCGGCATGCGAGTTTCGGCCCCCGATTGTGCAGGATCCGGTAAAGGTAACGGAGATATTTACAGATATATGTGGGGCCCAACGGAATTTAATGCAACTGGTACGTTGAAAAATTTTGAAAGAACGCCCAATTTACATGAAATAAAGGAACCTGTCTTATTCATTACGGGACGTTTTGATGAGGCAAGACCGGAAACGATGTATGAATTTCAAAAGGAAATTCCAGGTTCAAAAGTAGAAATAATTGAAAATTCAGGTCATAACAAAATCAGGGATAACCCTGACCAATACCTTGGCGCGATCCGAAGTTTTTTGAAAGGGAAATAGTTTGGAAAATCATATAGCATGTAAAAACGGGTCAGTCAAGTTTTATCCTGGCTGACCCGTTTTTACATTAACTACTATTTGAATTCTTACTTGGCCGGAATAAATTTCATAGCCCAGGAATTCATGCAATAACGTTTTCCGGTAGGTGCAGGTCCGTCATCAAAAACATGGCCTAAATGCAATCCTGTGCTCGTTTCAATAACTTCATCTCTTGACATACCAAGCGAATTATCGGTTACAACTTTTACAGCATTTGGGTCAATGGGTTTGAAAAAGCTTGGCCAACCTGTACCTGATTCAAATTTGGTATCCGAGCTGAATAATGGCTTGCCGGTTGCCGCACTTACATAAGTTCCTTTTTCGTGATTGTTCCAATAGGGATTCCGATAAGGAATCTCGGTTCCTCGCTGAACCATGATATGGTATGCATCCGAAGACAGCATTTTTTTCCATTCAGCATCCGTTTTTGCACCCGGAAATGCAGCGATGTCCACTGTATTTTCTTTGTTTTTATTCTTAGGATTTTGGCCGCATGCGTTCATTGACAACAGCAAAATCATTGCAAATACTATATTTAACGGTTTCATTTTTTTTATATGAAGTGATTATTGAAAACAATTTTTAACTTATTAAAATTCTGATTCTGAGGTTTTTTTTATTAAAGTCCGGAGTAATAGTCATAACCTCTTCTGGCCCAGTAATCCGGAGGTCGCTGGTCACTAAACGTTATTTTTCCAATACATTTCAGATTTTTAATCCCATATTTTACAGGAATAATCAATCTCAGCGGTGCTCCGTGAGCGGTTTGTAAAGGAGCATCATTCATTTCATATGCAAGAATCGTTTGCGGATGCAAGGCGCTTTCCATATCCAGACCAACCTGATATTTTCCGCTTGGCGTTTCCATTCCCACATATTGCATGCTTGTTAAATCATCCAGTTTATAATGTTTGATAAAATCGATGAAACGAACACCCGCCCAGTGCTGGATCTGATCCCAGCCTTCCACACATTTAAAATCAAATATAATTTCGGTTTTTGGTAAGGCTTTAATTGCTTCCATATTTACAGTCAAAACTTCCCCATTAGTTTTTACAACGGAAAGCTGCCAGTTTTCAGGATTGAAATTTTTGTCCTCATTTCCAATATTACTATTGATCCTGACTCTTTTAGCGGCCATTGATTTTGGATACGTTTTTACCAGATGGTTATTACTGAAAAACTTCCTGAAAAAAAGCTCGGTTTTGTTCATTGCAGCACGCAGTGGTTTGCGGGCACGGGCTGTAACCCCGTTAGCTTCGGACGGTACGTGGTAGAGCCAGTCCCAGCCTTCGTAAGCCGCAGCACTCATTGCGAAAAATGTTGCAAATGAAATAAAAGTCCTTCTACGGATCTTTTGATCTGTGGTAAGTTCTTTTTTATTTTTTGGATCGATAATATCCATATTGATATCCTGGTTTAGATAGAAATTATTCGATTGCAAGATTTTCATTACCAGATGACTTTTTATTTTCATCTGCTAATCCTGCCACAATTGCTGGTTCTTCTGTAACTACTTCAAAGCCGGAAATTACAGATCTGAAATTATTCCAACCTGCAATAATTACCTGAACAATGTGAACAATAAAGAAAAATAAATAACCGAGGGTCAAAGAAAAATGTAATATTCTGGCAAAATTGTAGCCACCAAAAATCCAGCATAGCCAGTAAAACTGAACAGGCTTATAAACCGCTAAACCAGTCAGAACTGAACCCAAACCCATGACAATTATGGCGGTGTACGCAATCCTTTGTGCTGCATTATATTTGTCCTGTGGAGGAGCAGTTTTTCGTATGTGCAGATCATGTAAAAGTACAAGCCAAGCTTCTTTAAACGACTTTTTTTGAGGAACAAGATTTCGCCATTCTCCTGAAAAAATCGTGTATAAAACATAAAATATGCCGTTCAAAGTAAAAAACCACATAAACAAAAAGTGAAATGCCATACCTTCTGCAAGCCGGTAAGGAATATGGAAAAATGTAAAAACTGAATCCGGAAAGAAATGATAAAAAGTATAGCCAAAAATGGTTACTGAATACGCATCATTTGCCCAATAAATCAACATTCCGCTCCATATCATGATGGTCAGTAACGGGAAATTGACCCAATGCGTCCAGCGCATGGCGAGTGAATGTTTTTCTTTAATAACTTTCATGTGATGAGGTATTTAAATAATATTCCAAATTAGCTTTTTATTCTTAGTCACTTATCTTTTATAAACCTTACAAAATTTAGTAAAAATTTGTAAGGTTTTGAACAACAATCAGACTAACCTTAAAAAAGGTGAACATTTTAATGTTTTTAAGGTAATTTTAGTCGACAGGTTTAATGGAAATTACTCATACAAAAACGCAAATGGGCACAAGTAGGTCACCCGTCGGCATTTCACCAATTGATCCGCTTCAATGGGTGAAAAAATATGCAGATTACTTATATACATACGCTATTACGCGCATTAACGATGAAGAACAGGCAAGAGACCTGGTGCAGGAAACATTTCTAGCGGCTTTGGAAAAAATTAAAACTTTTGAGGGAAGAAGTTCGGAAAGTACCTGGTTGACTGCGATTTTGAAAAACAAAATTGTTGATATTTATCGCAAAAAATCTTCGGGATTGTTAAAGAAGTCGGATGTTTCAGATGCGGAACAAGAACAAAAAGATTTCTTTGATCCGGATGACGGACACTGGAATGAAGATTTCAGGCCGAAGGAGATAGGAGTGGAGGAAGATTTGTTGGTGAATGACGAGTTTTCTATCATTCTTCAAAAATGTATGGAAAAGTTACCTGTTCTATGGTCTGCTGTTTTTGCTATGAAACATATGGACGATGACGCGACGGAGAATATTTGTGAGGTATTGAAAATAACACCTGCTAATTTTTGGGTGATCATTCATAGGGCCAAGCTTAACCTTCGTGCCTGTCTTCAAAAAAACTGGATTTAATTTAACCGTTATGAATTCAATAAAAGGAATTATTTATAATTGCCGCCACGCTACTTTTCTGATTGAAAAAAAGCAGATTAAGAAGTTAACATTTACCGAAAATATCAAACTGCGTATTCACCTTACAGGATGCTCGGTTTGCCGTATTTTTCAAAAACAAAGCATTCTGATCAATCGAATGGCAAAAAGGCTCATAGGCGATTCAGAAAATAAGGACAGAAAACTGGACGAACAATTTAAAAGACATTTGCAGGATAAAATTGAAAATGAGCTGGGCAAAAACCTGTAAAAATGCAAAATTAGGATCCAGAATATAACAAGGTTTGCTAAATAAATTATAAAAACGTGAAATGAGCTAGCTGCCTTTTCTCTTGTTTTTATATTGCGTTTCGTAAATGCCAATACAGTCCTGCACAGTCATTTTTGATGCCAGCTCACCAACAAGTTCAAAGGGTATCTCATTGATCTTTTTAAAACGGAGGCAACTTTTTCCCATATCGAGTTTCGTCTTCATGTGTTTAGCATATTCATTGGTGAACCATTCCTTAAGGTTTGGATTGGCATAAATCCCCATATGATAAATGGCTATGAAGTTTTTTTGCGAAGCTACATTCATAAAAGGCAGCGGTAATGAAGGATTGCAATGATATCCATCCGGATAAATGGAATGTGGGACAACATAGCCAAGCATCCCATAGCTCATAACCTCGGTAAATCCGGTCGGCAGGTTTTGAAGGATTATTTTTCTCAATTCGTTAACAGCAGATTTTCGGTCATCCGGAAGGGAATCTATATATTCCTGCGGCGTGGAGGCGTCTGATTGCATGTAAAGATTTGATTATTATGGAAGTATAAAATTAGTAAGTCCTGGGTAAACAGAGAAATAACGATTTTTTTCGTAAGTCTTTTTTGAAACTAAATGAGGTTAACGAATTTATCGAATTTTATGTACTTAAAAAGGGTGCTCCCAATGAGCGTTTCCTTACAGGAGATAATAAATTGCAAGCAAAATGTAGATGAGCCAACAGCAGGCCAGGATACTGCTGAGTGTAATCGTTTTTTAATTTATCTAGTACATTAAGTGAAAATACCATCGTTGATCGTATTCCGTATGACAATTTGAGCGTAATTGAACCAAGATGAATATTCAGGTGTCAAAAAGATGCCGGCCAACAACAAGTACTTGTTTATTGCAATTTGAAAGTTTGAATCAATTTTTTTGGCTCATCACCTAATTTTTAGGTTAGGGATGAGTCAGATTTTTTCAGGCATTATCATAGGCTTCCTGCAATAGTGCAATATCCAGTTTTGTCATTTTCATCATTGCCTGCATCACGCTTTTAGCTTTGGCGGGATCTTTGGAGCCCATTAATTCGCCTAAAATTGAGGGAACAATTTGCCAGGAAATTCCGAATTTATCTTTGAGCCAGCCGCAGCGACTTTTAGATCCACCTTCGGAGAGTCGTTCCCACAAGTCATCAACTTCTTCCTGTGTTTTGCAATCAACAAAAAAAGAAATTGCTTCTGTAAAATTAAAATGTGGCCCCCCGTTGAGGCCGTAGAAAGTTTGTCCATCCAGTTCAAATGTCGCTGTAATAACCTTGCCCACAGACCCGGGTACGTCTCCTGGTAATCGGCTAACATTCAAAATTTTTGAATTTTTGAAAATTGAAATATATAAATTCATCGCTTCTTCCAACTGATTGTCGTACCATAAAAATGGCGTTATCTTTTGCATATTGTCAATCGTTTAGATATTAAGAAATAATAATTTTCGAATTGTTATTTATCCTGATTTAGTATATCAAAATTAAATAAAGGATTTTCGAAAACGGGGTTTTAAAACGACTTTATCAGGGGGGATTTGCGACTTTATTTGAATGGAGTGTGATTGGTTTAACAGAAAAATAAAAGATTGTAGTATACAAAAGTAAAAACCTGCTTACGACATTTTTAAGTCGAAGCAGGTTTTCCTTGTAAGCATTGTGATATAATTCAGGGTCACAATGAATTTTAAAACATAACAAAATTATCGTTTTCCCATTGTGTTGTGTGTAATTTATAGGGATAAAGCGGCCTGAATGAATAATAATAGGTTACGGTACCTTTGGTAGCATCCTTTTCCTGGGCAACCAAAGTTATATTTTCGGGTATTTTAGTGGCCCTGGCCGTTGCCATATCCTTGTAAAGTATCAGGCTGCCCTTTTCCAGATAAGCAGTTTGATCAAGTGGAATTTTCAGGATTTTTGTCCCATCATAGCAATGTGTAACCATAGTTCCGGCAGAATCATCCCAGCTATAATCCAATCCAACCGGTAATACTATTCTGGTAAAAATGGAAAAGGTCCTTGCATAAGCCGGGAAGTTATGGTTTTGTTTTACAGAATCACTAGTTGACTCATTTCCTGAATAGAAACCTACATAACCGCTTGAATAAACAAAGGAACATTGTGTTTTATAAGCAGTGTATTCAGGAGAAGATGGCAATTCCGATCTGCTGCCGGTACCAATTTGTGTTTCAATTTTAGTGAGGCCCCAGGTTTTATTTTCAATCAGGGGTAAAACATCGTCTTTTTTAATAACGATATCCTGTTCATTTTCTTTGGCAAGTTCCTTTTCGGTACAGGCTAAATTTACTATCAGCAATAGTAATACCCAATAGTAACGCAGTAAAATTTTCATACAGTAGAATTTTTCATGAATAATAAATAAGGTTTATCTTTTATTACTAGGACACTACGGATATGAAGAGGGATTTCGTTTTCGTAAATTTAGAAAAAATTGTTACAAATATTATTAATAGTTGTACAATTATTTTGATACTAGTGTAGAATATTTGCTAGCCAAATTTATACGTATGGTGAAAGTAGATTATTCTGTGGGTCTTAACTCAAAATGAACTTTTGACTACAATCTGCAAAATGTTATTACGTATATTTTTTTCTTTATCAATTTGGTAACGAAACATGTATCCAAACTCAAGGTCCAGATTTTCACTGAAACGATAGCCTGGTCCGGCATAGGATCTGTTTTGGTCAAAAAAGTTATCATTTACCTGATCTTTTCCCTGGACATTTAGAAACAGTTCATTTTGGACTGACAGATATAATCCTTTTGTAAAAAGCGGGTTGGTTACAAGCGGGATTTGTGCCTGAACATAATATCTGAAACGCTGTGCAAAAGCTTTGCTGTTCTGCTGATCAAGAAACCTTTGCTCGTACCTGAACCGGTTGGTGATTTCAGTTCTTTGTATCTCATTTTCAATCTGAAATTGCTCAAATATTCTGTTTTCGAGCTCGTAAATCTTTGGTTCCTTTTCTTTGTCCCAAGTGCCGAAATAAGTGTATCCAATGGTGATGGTTTTGTTATCTGCAATTTTGTAACCAATTCCCGGACGGATTAGTAATGTGTTTATATAACCTAGCTTGTCAGCTGAACGGACCTGAACATCGGCGCTAAATTGCCATCGTTCCGAAATTTTTTGTTGATGCGACCAGAAAAGCCAGGCATTATGCTCAATTGTCTGAGCACAGGTTTGCTGAAAGCATAGCAAAATAAGGAAGTTTACCAGGCCGTAGCAGACATATCTTGGTTTTGTAATATAGATCTTCATCATTAGTTAGAATTATATCTATATCTATGCCAGACTTTTCAATAGGGGTGACGCTCCCAATTGATTGTAGATTCTCCAATTTATACGTCAAATATTCCTGTCATCGCATAAGCAGGCCGCGATCACAAATAGCAAAGCAGTAACTGCTGCAATCGTTCTGATCGTATGAAGACGATTCCATGACTCTTCAAATTTTATTCTCGGGTCAGCAATTTCCCGAATTGTTGCAGATTCAATATGAAAAGCCCCCAAAGTTTCATTTAACGGAACATTTCCGAAAATTGTAACACCAAATGTACCAGTTATATAAATTATTGAAGCGATTCCTAAAAAGACAAATCGGATTGGTAGAGCCCGTGTATAACTTAAATAAGCGCTCAATGGCAACATGACCAATGTCCCCATAAAACTCAGCATGAAAACCGGATTTATGATGGCAATATTGATTGATTGCATGGCGGAAATATATTCTTTGTCCGGCAATTTTCCCAATCCGGGATTTACCGAACATGAGTAAGCATAAAAAAGTCCAGCAATCAGAGCAGTTGTTACCGTGGTGAAACCAAGTGTGACGGTGGAGAAATTTATCATAGCTGGTGACTGTATATTTTTCCATTAAAATAGCGACTTTGATTTTCAAAATTGAATATTTCTAAATTTTTCAATAATGGAATGATAAGGTTCAAGAAATTACGGCCACTAAAATAATGTATCTATACGTTTTCTGAATTGTAGAATTTATACATCATGTCAAAATTATTGGTATGATTATTTAATATACCGATTCAATTATACTTCATCAACATAAAATAATTTAAAATATGAAACGTATTGAATTGAATATCATAGCATTAATGATTTTAGGGTCATCTGCGGCATATGCACAAACTTCGCCTGCATCTACCTCAGGCAGTACAACGCCAACCAATGTTCCGAGCACAACGCGTCCAAGTGGTTCTGCAGGGTCCAACGGTACAATGACGCAGCCAGCTACGGTACCGGGAAGCACTACGCCTTCGTCTACTGTTCCGGGCAGCACAACGTATCCGGGTAGTACTGTGCCATCGACAACTCCAGGTAGCAGTACTTATCCATCCACAGTTCCTGGCAGCACAACATCGCCGTCATCAACCACGCCGAGTAGTTCTCCTTTACCAGGGACTACAACGAATCCGGGAAGTTCAACTTTACCAGGAAGTACAACGAATCCAGGTAGTACAACGAATCCGGGAAGCTCAACTTTACCAGGTAGTACAACAAATCCAGGCAGTACTACCACACCGGGCAGTACGACTTATCCGTCGTCTACAAAGCCTGGCAGCACAACAACAACACCTGGTAGCAGCACGTCAAGTCCATCAACTGGAAGTACAACGACCAGACCGAAATAAGCATAATTCAACCTGGTAATTTGTTACCATTTCATAAAGTGAGAAAGCCTGATTACAAATCCCTATGGATTTTGTTGTCAGGCTTTTCTTTTTTTAAAATTTACTCGATGACCAGTTTTTTACTGTCCATACCTTTATAGCTGTTTTAGGCGTATTGTTGATTTTAATAGTATTCCCCAAAACACCCCCTTACATTTTTGTATTGCCTAGATGGACTTGGGAACAAGCATTAAACAGAGCATATTTTATTGTCGTATTGTAGAAGCAAGTTGTAGCTTGTGATGATTGTATTGACACTGAAAACCCGTCTCTGTGTACTTTTTGCAGAAAGAACTGGAAAGTCAAAAGTAGTAAAAGCATTATTTTCTATCCTGATTTGAAGATTCGCATCGGTCCGGAACAATGGCGGTCATTTTTCCATGAAATATAAATAAATGAGCCATTGCCACCACTGGTCATGGTTTTTGCCTTTTTAAAGACAATTCCAGTGGTTTTTACTTTCGTTCAATCTTCTTCTTCGGTTGATGTGCTTGACAGAAAATATTTGACATTATCGCACTGTCTGGCCAAAAATCATAACGACCTTTTAAATTACCAGTTTGGTGCTGTGCCGGGTAACAGATTCATCAATAATTTTGTGTGTCCGGGGTGTAATATTCTCATAACTATCCGGTTTTGCCCCGAAATTTTCAGTTGAAATTAATTGACTGTAAGTAGGTTGATAAACAAATATAGAAATAATCCGCAGTGGTACTTTTCTAAAAAACTTAGAAGTAGGAAGCATGAAAGACAAGTTGAACCTTTAATTGACATTCAAATAAAGCAAGCTGTTGTGTACTTTGTTTCAAAGCAAATTGGGCTAATAAATAGTCATTTTGACAATAGTTAGTAAACTATTGGAATCTGTTTCAGAATAAGCTTTGATTAAAATAATTTAAAAATAATAAGTCATCTCATTGACATTCAAATAGTTTATAGCTCGTAAAGCTGAATTGGCAGGTACTAATTGCCAAAATCTTTATTTATTTGGTAAATTGACTTCCCAATCAGCAATTACAGAATATGACTATTATTAAAGCAAGTGAAATAAAGCCTCTTTCAGCGACCGGAGATACGGTTATTATAGATGCCAGAGGCGGTGCAGATGCGGAGGAACGCTTTGAAACCGAACATTTGGAAGGCGCTCTTTTTGTAAATCTGGAAACGGATTTATCTGAAAAGCGCGAAAATGCCGCCGTCGGTGGCCGTCATCCTTTGCCGGAAGCGGTGATATTTGGTGAATTTCTTGGCACACTTGGCATTACACCATCTACAAGAGTTATCGTTTACGACGACAAAAGAGGAGCTATGGCTGCTGCTCGTTTCTGGTGGATGATGAAAGCGATCGGGCATAAAGAAATTTATGTAGTAAGCGGTGGACTGGAAGCCATTAAAAAAGAAGGATTAAATACGACAGATGAGACGGAAACATTGTTGACAGAATTTCCTGCATATCCGGTGGAAAATTGGATTTCTCCCCTTACCAATATTGAAAAAGTTGCAGAAGTAGCTGGAAATGATGAATATTTGGTGATTGATGTCCGTGAAAATTTCAGGTTCCGTGGAGAAAGTGAACCAATTGATCTGGTGGCGGGGCATATTCCCGGTGCTATTAATATTCCTTATTTGGGAAATATGGATGCCGAAGGGAATTTCCTTTCACCGGATGAATTAAGAGAAAAATATAAAGTTGCTTTGGGCGACCATAAACCTGAAAACATCATTGTGCACTGTGGTTCGGGTGTAACGGCTTGCCATACACTTCTGGCCTTGGAAGAAGCCGGAATTTCCGGCGCAGAACTGTATGTAGGTTCATGGAGCGAATGGTCGAGAAACGACAGAACTGTGGCTACCGGCGATTTATAGATATTTGTAATTTCTAAATTTCTGATTATGAGTATGGATTACTTGTAATCAGAAATTTTATTTTGGTATGTAGGGGCCGCCTGTTTCTCCCCATCCCCACACCGGCATAGGCTCGGCACTGTCCAGCGGATTTTCAGTTTCCCTGGAATTAATTACGGCAATTCTGCTTCCCCATTCCAGATATCCCACCAATGCAGACCTGAATTCCGGATCATCTGCCAGGTTTTGTTCATCGCAGCTTTCTAGCAATAGAGTAATCCAACGTTTTCTTTTCGGTTCATCAAGCATTTTTCCCAAATGATGGCCGATCATTTTGTAATGACTACCAGCATCTTCTTCTGAATATATTTTAGGCCCGCCAAAAACTTCACCGATAAAATGTGCAACGTGTTTGCTATGGTCACCGGACATATTTTTAAAAACCGGGTATAACAAATCGTCCTGAAAAACCTTTTCGTAAAATACTTGTGTCAGTTTTTCCAGCGCTACATTTCCGCCGGCCCATTCATAAAGTGTAGGAATCTGCTTTTCCATAATCTAAATAGTAATGACGTTTTGATAGAAGAGATTTATCTATTTGAAAACTTCAGGTGCCTGACAATTTATAAAAATAAAACAACAGAAAAAAGAAATAGAAGCTTCTGTTACTTTTAAATTTGAATTCAGAATATTATTTGATTATAATTCATAAATACATAATTATATTAATGTTTAGTATTATTTATCCAAATAAATTAAAATGAAATTGAATATAATTAAAATAATTAAAAACGATGTAGCTAAATTGTAAAGGCAATTTTTAAGCAATATGAAATTCCTTATCTTAACTAATTTTCACGATTATATTTCCGGTAAATGAAGAAAAATGTATATAATTTTTCAAGGTATAAAGGTATACTGGCAAAAGGAATTTGCTTGGCCGCTACCATGGCTATGATGTCGGGTCATACATTGGCGCAGGTCAAAATGACGCCTGTAAAAATTGATGCCCTGAAAACGGAACTTTCAAAGGAAATTGAAGCCAATAAAAAGTTTTCGCAGGAAATGGTGGATATGGTTTTCAGTTTCGGAGAACTTGGATTTCAGGAAACCGAAACTTCGGCTTATCTGACAGATATTTTGAAGAAAAACGGATTTACAGTTGAGATGGGTATTGCCGGCATGCCAACCGCGTGGACGGCTCGGTGGGGCTCAGGAAAACCTGTTATTGCCATAGGAAGTGATATTGACTGTATTCCAAAAGCTTCTCAAAAGCCAGGTATTGCTTATCATGATCCAATCGTTGAAGGTGCTCCCGGACATGGTGAGGGCCATAATTCCGGTCAGCCGTTGAATATTACTGCGGTTCTTGCTTTGAAAAAAATAATGGAACGGGAGAAAATTCCGGGTACCATTATGCTGTGGCCAGGTGTAGCGGAAGAACAGTTGGGATCTAAAGCATATTACATTCGGGATGGATTTTTCAAGGATGTTGACGCCTGCATTTTTACACACGTTGCGAGTAATCTTGGAACCTCCTATGGTGATCCGGGGATGGTCGGGATGATTTCGGTTAAGTTTAGTTTTGAAGGACAGGCAGCTCATGCAGGTGGGGCACCATGGCGCGGAAAAAGTGCTTTGGATGCGGTGGAACTGATGAATGTTGGCTGGAATTACCACCGCGAACACATGGAACCATCACAGCGCTCACATTATGTGATAACGGATGGAGGTGATCAGCCAAATGTTGTCCCGTCCAAGGCCGCTGTTTGGTATTATTTCCGCGAACGCACGTATCCGAAAATTATGGGTATGTATAAAGATGGCATCAGAATTGCAGAAGGTGCCGCTTTAATGACAGAAACAAAGATGACCTATGAGGTTTTGGGAAGTGCCTGGCCGGGTCATTTCAACCAGCCTATTGCCGAAGCCATGTATGAAAATATCAAAAAAGTGGGTTTGCCGAAATGGAGTGAAGAAGATCAGATTCTGGCCAAAGCGGCTCAAAAAGAGGTAAATAGTCCTATTGCGGAAGGTTCAGGATTAAGCACCATATTAAGTCCCCTTGGAAAACCGACCGCCGTTCCTTCCGGCTTTTCCGGCGGTTCTGATGATATCGCCGATATTTCCTGGAATGTACCTACGATCGTTTTGGGATATCCTTCAAATATTCCCGGATTGCCTGGCCATCACTGGGCGGATGCCATAGCCATGGCGACACCAATTGCACATAAAGGTGTGACAGCAGGGGCAAAAGCAGAAGCGATGACTTTACTGGATCTTTTTGTAAAACCGGATATTTTGAAAAATGCCTGGACGTATTTCAAAGATGTACAAACAAAAGATACCAAATACATTCCGTTAGTTTCTGCAACGGACAAACCAGCCATTTATCTCAATAAAAGAATTATGGAAGAATTTCGTCCCAAGATGAAAAAATTCTATTATGATCCCTCCAAATATGCTACCTACATGGAGCAGTTGGGAATTAAGTATCCAACGGTGAAATGACAAGGCTTATGGTAATTTCTGTTCCGCACTTTATCCATTGCGGAAGGACGATTGCATATTGTTACCGACATAGAAACCTGAGACTTGCGCTCCGAAATATTTCTGCCTAATGCAGAATTGGTAAAATAAAATGCTGAAATTTTGAAAAATAACTCCTTACTAATTTTATGAAATTAACATTTAATGCATTAGCCGTTTTGCTGGCTGCCGGGACTATGTCCTACGCACAGAATCCGGCTGGAAATACCGCCCCGGCCAAACCCGCGGCAACACCAGCGACATTTGCTTCGGTGATTCAGGGATTGAAAAAATACGAAGGTTTTTTTAATTTTTATTACGATGAAAAGACAGGAAAAGTACTTCTTGAAGTAGATAAGCTCGACAAAGAATTTCTTTATTTTTCATCTCTGACGGATGGCGTTGGTAGTGGCGGGCCGGAGCGGGGACAAGCTTCTTCTGCGATTGCTAAGTTTGTAAAAGTAGGTCCGAAAATACTTTTGGTTGAACCTGTTTATAATTATCGGGCAATCACGCAAAATCCGGATGAGAAAAAGGCAGTTGAAAATAATTTTGCTAAATCCGTTATCTGGGGATTTGTGCCGGTAGCAGCGGAAGGTGAAAAAATGCTGATTGATATAACGCCTTTTATCGTCCGCGATAGCCAGAATATTGCTTCGCGTTTGGGCGTAAGAAGAGCCGCCGGGCCGGTCGCCGTTTCACAGCCAGCTGGTGGCGGTGGTGTTTATAAAATGGATGAAACCCGTTCAGTTTTATACATTGATAATACCAAAAACTTCCCCAAAAATACGGAATTTGAAGCCCTGATTACTTTTACAGGTGGAAATCCAAGTACTAATTTTTTTGGAGGAGGAGGTGGTTTGGCACCAGATCCAAGTGCGATTACGGTGAATATGCATCAGTCATTTGTTGAACTGCCGGATGATAAATATAAAGCCCGGAAGTTTGATACCCGTTCTGCTTTTGGTCAGTTTAGTTACATGGATTTTTCCGCACCCATGGATGAGCCGATTGTTAAAAGATTTATTCGTCGCCATCGTCTTGAAAAGAAAAATCCGGGTTCAGCGCCAAGTGAGGCTATAAAACCAATTGTTTATTACATTGACCGAGGCGCACCTGCACCTGTAAAAGCAGCGTTAATTGAAGGTGGCGCATTCTGGAATCAGGCTTTTGAGGCGGCAGGATATAAAAATGCTTTCCAGGTAAAGGAACTTCCTGAAGGCGCTGATCCGATGGATATCCGGTATAATGTTGTGAACTGGGTGAATCGTAACGGAAGTCCGCGCGGATTTTCTTATGGAATGTCGTTTATTGATCCTCGTACGGGAGAAATTATTAAAGGTGTAGTAACATTAGGTTCTGATCGCCACCGCCAGGATTACCTGATTGCAGAAGGTTTATTACAGCCTTACGAGGATGGAAAACCTGTGCCAACCGCGATGAAGGAACTTGCGCTTGCACGTATCCGTCAACTTTCTGCACATGAAATTGGCCACACATTAGGTTTTAATCACAACTTTGCGGCAAGTCCGAAAGACAGGGCTTCCGTTATGGATTACCCTTTTCCAAAGTTTTCTTTGAAATCAGATGGAACTGTTGATATTTCAGATTCCTATGCAAAAGGAATTGGCAGCTGGGATAAACGCGCTGTGATGTGGGGGTATACTGAATTCCCAAAGGGAACAGATGAAAACGCCGCTTTGGAAAAAATCATGCAGGAAACGCTGAAACAAGGTTATATCTACATACCTGACATCGGTGGCAACGCACATCCAACATCTCACCAATGGGATGATGGTTCAAACCCTATCGATCAGATGACCAATATCATGACGGTTAGAAGAAAGGTATTGGATAATTTCTCAGAAAAAGCAATTCGAAATGGTGAGCCGATGGCGACATTGGAAGAGGTTTTGGTTCCCGTTTACTTGCTGCATCGCTACCAGATTGAAGCAGTTGCCAAATCCGTGGGCGGTTTATATTTTACACATGCCGTAAAAAATGACGGACAGGTCATTACCAGAATGGTTGAACCAAAAGAACAATGGCGTGCACTGGAATCTTTGCTTAATACAATTTCTCCCGAAGCATTGGCCTTACCGGAAGGTTTGATCAAAAAAATCCCTCCGCGCCCAACGGGTTATCCGTCAAGTCAGGAAACTTTCACGGGCCATACCGGACCAACTTTTGATCCGATTGCAGCTGCCGAAATGGCGGCAGGAACTACGCTTTCGTATTTATTCAGCTCCGAACGTGCAGCGCGTTTGATCGAATATAATGCAAGAGATGAAAACCAGCCGGGACTTATGCCTGTGCTTGATAAAATATTGGAAAAAACCTGGAAAGCTCCGGTTGTTACAGGTTACAATGGTGAACTTCAAACATTGGTTAACAATTTGTCATTGAAGTATTTACTAACCCTGGCGGCTGATTCCAAAGCGCCGGAAAATGTAAGGGGAGAAACACTTTTAACAGTTGAAGAATTGGGTCAATGGATGAAAGATAAAATGGCTTCGGCAACGCCAAAACAAAAAGCCAATATGCTTTTTGGTCTTTCTCAAATTGAAGAGTTTCATAAAAACCCGGATAAGTTTGAACCGGCCACCGTACTGGATATGCCTCCTGGTGCTCCAATTATGGGTTTAATGGATTTTATGGGCTGCTCCCAAAGTTTTAGCAGGGAGTAAAGGCCTTACTAGTCAGACAAAAAGAACAGCTCTGAATATCTGATGCATCGCAGAAGATTTTCGGAGCCTTTCTTTTGTATTGTAGTTCAGAGAATAACAATAACAACTGAAATCAAAAAGTCCTGATTTGAATTTCTCAAATCAGGACTTTTCTTATTGGATTTATATTCTTTCCTTTTACTTACTTTCCTTCAATTGTTGTTGGATACCCAGTACTAACTCCTCATTAACTTCTGCAAGCATGGCGATTTTTGAAGTATTGAAGTCAGTGTTTGTAAGCAAATTTTTAACAAATTCAATTTTGCTTTCTTCACGAGCTTTTTCATCAGCGTTTCTTACCGCATAATCGAGAACATTTTCATAATCCCATTTTGCCTTTAAACTTGAATCGTACGACATACGCTCTTCCTTGTTTAAATTATTTAATTCTGCTATTTTAAATACCTTTTCAAAAACACTTTTTCTCATGAACACGGGAATTTTGTCCATCTTCACAAGATTCTTTAAGAGAAACAGCCATCGATCCAGATCTTTTGTTAGTTCAGTTTCTGTCTTTGTAAATTTAGGTAATTCGATGAATTTATATTCCAGCTTATCGTAAAATATTTTCTTGGTCACCTTATCCATTATACACAAATCGTGGAGATATTGTTCGCCGCTATTTTCTTCCAAAGTGAATTCTAAAAATGCTATCAAATAAACTTCTTTCAGTTTATAACCCCATTTGTTTCCCTTAGGCAGTTGCTCACTTATAAGACGAGAGGTGTAAAAAATGGCTCGCTCTTTGAAATAATCCTGTCTTCCACGCTGCATTTCCACAATAAATTGCTCTCCATTGTCGCCTGTGCATAAAAGATCGAAAATTGCTCTTTTTGAATCTTCATTATTTCCGTAAAATTCAGTTGGATTATAAGTCAGATCTAAGACTACTTTTTGTCCTTGAAACAATTGGTTAAGGAAATCAATAAGAATTTCTTTATTAGGCTCACTTCCGAAAAGACGTTTGAAACCAAAATCGGTCAACGGATCAATAAACCGGCCAGTAGGTAGGAAAGATTGCGTCATTATATTTATAGTGTGTGAGCGAACAATGTAGGAAGATTTTACCTAACTCCCACTCTGCACATCGTCATTTCTGATACCCCGTTTATTCTTTTTAATCGAATCTTTCAACCTTCCAAATTTGTAATTCACACTGAAATTAAATGATCTGAAATAATCTCTCCGGATATTTGATTGCGTAAAATCAGGTCCAAACGAGTCGTTAATATTATGACGATACTTGGTAAAAGGATTTCCAACCGAGGCCGAAAATGATAACTTATCCTGATAAAAATCTTTATTCATACTAAAAGAAGAACTGAGAAAACGATTTGTTGTTCCCTGTAAGTTTACACCGCGACCATTTGCATTCAGGTTGGCATTAATACGCCATGATTTTTCAAACCGGTATCCCGTAGAAGCGGAAAAGTTATACATCAAACCTTCATTTTTAATCAAAACGCCATTGACAATCCCGCGAACCATTCCGTAGGCAAACCTTGTGTTAAGACTGAAATTCCATTTTTTTGTAATAGGATAATTAATATTCAGATTTCCCTGCGGCAGTTTTGCTTGTCCGGTATTTCCATATGAAGTTTTGGTAATATTTGTTGCAGAATCATATACGGAGACAGGGAATATCAGGTTTTTGAAAAGGGTATATCCCAGGCCAAAATTAACTGAAAGTTTTTTTGATATATTATATCCAATCTGAACATCATTAACCAATGCCGGTTTTAGATCGGGATTCCCTGTTTTTTCAAAATTAGGATTCGATTTATCTACAAACGGGTTGAGCTGGTAAATTCCCGGACGTTGAATTCTTTGGGTATATCCCAGATTTATACCGCTACTCCCTGACAGTTTTCTATTGATGGAAAGAGATGGGATTACATTAAAATAATGTGTAGAAAGTTTTGATTCATTAGAAATGAAATTTGCATTAATTACAGTTTGCTCAATTCTCGCACCCGCTTTAATACTCCATTTTTTTAGGTTATACTGATACGTATTATAAGCACCAAAAACATTTTGATCATTCCTGAATTTGTTGCTAAGTCCCGGTTGAACTTCGTATAATCCTGTTTCAGTATTCTGAAAAAGATTTTGGAAATTGCTTTGATTGTTACGTAAAATCGCCTTAAAACCAGCTTCAACGGTTAGCTTTTTCAATGGATGAACATAATCAGCCTGAAACGTTTGTTCAGAAAAATCCTGGTCGTTCGTTTGTTTATAATCTGGCTGATCGTAATTTGTTATTTCGGTTATGTCAATGGCGCTATTCTGATTATTCGTGTAAGAAAAATAGCGGTAGGATAAAGTTAATAATCTGTCTTTATTCGATTTAAATCCTTTTTGATAATTCACCGCCGCGTCCATTCCTGAACCTCTGGTTTTGGTAATATTCCCAAGAGAATATTTTTGTAAAATTGTTTCTGTTGCGGTCAACAAACTTCTTTGTCCATTCTCTCCATTCAACTTGCTTCCATTAATATTAAACTGGCCGGAGATAAGATTCAGGCTATCAATTTCATACGATATTTCGTAGCCAAGGTAGCCGCTTTTGCTTTTGGATTCTGCGGTACCATTTTGTTCTAGCATTGTATTTTCGGTACCAAAAGTGTTTCTGGAAGTTGAATTTATAATTTGTGGAGATTTGTAGATACTTGCTCCTCCTAATGCTGACATACCTAATTTGCCAATTTTAGCCGAGAAAGATCCGCCAAATCCAGGTCCTCCGTTCGGGAAACGCTCACTTACATTCAGGGATCCGTTATAGCCGTTATCCACTTTTTTATTGGTGATAATATTGATAATCCCGGCCAGTCCTTCCGCGTCATATTTAGCCGGTGGCGTTGTGATCACTTCAATCCTTTCGATGGATGAAGCGGGCATAGTCCTCAAAATCTCCTTGTAGTTTCTCTCAACCATACTGGACGGTTTCCCATTGATCAATATCTTGAAATCACTGTTTCCTTTTAGCAGAATATTATTGTCGGCATCCAGTGACAGGAGGGGCACTTTTCGCATCATATCCAGTACGCTGAAAACTTTACTTTCAGGATCCGCCTGCAAATCATAAGAAATCCGGTCGACTTCCTGTTTCACGATTTGTTTTGCGGCTGTTACTGTAACTTCCTTTAAACCTACGCTTTGTGAAGTTAAAATCAATTTACCAAGATCTACGTTTCGCTTTGTTGAATCAGAAAACTCGATATTAATTGTTTTGTTTTTATAACCTACACCAATCAGTACAATAGCATATTTTTGAAAAGGTAAAGTGGTGAAAGAAAAGGATCCGTCTGTTTTGGTGTAATCTGCTTTAATAGGAATTCCCTTATCGGATAGAAGATTTACCGTGATAAAATCCAGTTTTTTCTGGCTAACGGAATCGCTTACAATTCCTTTGATGCTGTAAATTTTATCACTGCTCTGTGCGGTTGCAAGCTGGTAAACCGATAGTAATCCCATGGCAAAAAGCAGCAGCTTTCGCGATATATTTTTAATTTTCATGATTTTATTTTTATGGCTAATAAATTTTAAAGGGCATAATTATCCTCGCCGGAACATCCGGATTTTAAAATTTCAGGGCTGAAAATCTTTGAAGAGAAAAAGATTCAAATGCTTTTTGAAAGGAAAACTTAATTTGTCCGATCAAGTTTTCTCTCGATTAGAAAGTTTATAATCAGGCTTATTCCTCCAAAAAGGAAAATCATGGAAATGTAAGCAGCAGCTACTTCTATGTCGTAGTTGTATTGAAGAATGCTACCGATAATGATACCTAGTGCAATACCTACAAAGAGCATTCCTAATTTTAGGGTTAGAGATTGTGACTGATTGTTTTTCCCGACAAACATAGAGGCGTCTACACCTTTTTCGATCATGGCTATACGTTCGCGATGTCTTGTTATTCTGAATACGTATGCAATTCCAAATATTGCGGCAAACATGGAAATAAATACCATCATGGAGGTTCCGTTCATTGTCTTTCAGTTTTAGAAGTTAAATCAATTTATACTGCATTAGACAACAATACTTTTCTGTTGGTTACAGATTTTTTATAAATTTATTTTGATAAAAGAAAGTAATCGAAATCTGTAACCTTGCTTCTGCAAGTACAGTCTTATAGCCATATGCCATGTAAAAGATGCGAATGAAAAATACGGACGACCAGTTTTATATTGATAAAATTAAAAAGGGAGATCCGTCTTCTTACGCTTTCCTTGTAAATAGATATAAGAATATGGCTTTTACAATTGCATTGAAAATTCTCAAAAATCAGGAAGACGCGGAGGATGCGGCTCAGGAAAGTTTTGTAAAGGCATATCAGCAGATCCGGAAATTTGAGAACAAATCTAAGTTTTCAACCTGGCTTTACACAATCGTTTATCGGACTTCAATTTCTAAATTAAAACAAAACAGAGTACCTGTTTTTTCCATTAATGAAGATATCAATGAAAATTATGTTTATGATTTTTCAATACCGCAAATAGAAAATTTACTAGCAACGGAGCAGTCAAATTATATAAAAGCAGCCATTGGAAAGTTACCGCAAATGGAAGGGTTGTTGATTACGTTGTTTTATATGAACGAAAATTCGATTAGGGAGATCGAAGAAATTACGGGTTTGACAGAATCCAATATTAAGGTTAAACTATTTCGCGCCAGAAAAATACTGGAACAGGAATTACTTTTTTTGTTATAACAAGATTATTGCCGAACAAATGGAAGAAGATAAAGAAGATATTTTTCGAAAACTTATCCAAAAGTCTGAGCTTGATATTACAGGTTCGGGTTTTACTGATAATGTTATGAAAATGGTTCAGGCGGAAGAAATTGTACAGGAATCGGCTTTGCGTGCTCTTTTGGTGAAAAATAATTTGGATCAGCCATCAAAATCGTTTGAGTCGGGGATTATGGCTCAAATTACGCCGATCACGAAAAAAGTGGAGAAACCTATTATCAGTAAGAATGCCTGGTATGTGGCGGCGGCTTTTTTGGCATTGATGATTCAATATAGCTTTTTTTCAAAAGCCTCGCAAACAACTGCTATGGATTTGTCTCTTATCAAAATTACAAATGCAATGTTTGATTTCTCAAATAATGCCGGACAAATGCCGGTGATTTATTTTATTGTTATCGTGACGCTTTGTATACTTCTTTTAGCGGATTATTTTATCCTTCAAAGATTGGGCAAAAGAGCATCGCATTGAGCACTTTATTTTCAATATTCACCAAACATATAAACGCCTTAAATTGAATGCAAAACATTCAATTTAAGGCGTTTAACCATTAACCATTAATAATTAACCTCTGCGGTTATGACGATCGAATTTATTTCCGTGTTGAAAGGCCATTAAACGTTCACGTTGGGCAGGAGTAAGGACGTCCATAATTTCCCGCTGTTTTTTCCATTGAACTTCTTTCATATTCGGTGTTCTTCTTCCTGCCAAAATGCGGTCATAACGGTTTTCAATTTTCTTGATTTTATTTTCCTGTTTGCGCGACAAACCAACGATTTTATCCAATTTGTTAATCTGAAACTCTTCAAATCTATTGTCGATCTGAGCATTTGGAACCGGTCTGTTTCCATAGGCGCGGCCTTGCTGAGCATAAGAATTTCCAACTGCAAGTGTTGCTAAAAGCGCGATTGATAAGATGATCTTTTTCATGGTTTCTAAAAGTTTAATTTGTTTGTTATGGCTTTTAGAGAGCATTTTTACCATGAAGTTTAACGGGTGAAATGCATAATCGGTCAATAGGTGTTATTACAAGACGAAAAAGGTTTTTACATCGACAAATGCTTGGATTTTAATTTTGGTAACTTTCAGTTTCATCGCGTTAAAAAAAGAAAAAAGTGGAATGATTGTGGTTTAATAACAATCATTCCACTTTTTCATCAATAACCGGTAACTACTCGCTTTTAAGACTCTTCACAGGATTCATCAAAGCTGCTTTTATGCTTTGAAAACTCACGGTTAGCAACGCTATCGCCACAGCGATAATACCGGCAAGAATGAAAACCCAATAATTAATTTCTATACGATATGCAAAATCCAGCAGCCACTGATTCATAAAATACCAGGCAAGTGGAGAAGCGATGACAAGAGCTATGAGCATCAATTTGATAAAATCTTTTGATAGTAAAATTACGATTCCGGTTGCTGTGGCTCCCAGCACTTTCCTGATTCCGATTTCTTTGGTGCGTTGTTGAGATATAAAAGCAACCAAGGCGAATAATCCCAGGCAGGAAATCAGAATGGTAATGGTTGAAAACAGACCGAGAATTGAGGATACCCGGCTTTCAGCTTTGTACATTTCGTCAAATTCCTCATTCAGGAAGTGATATTCAAAGGGGCGCATAGGAAAATTGGTTTTCCAGTTTTGTTCCAGAAATTTAAGTGCCTGAGGTGTTTTATCACCTGAAATTTTTACCATCATTTTACCAAAATAATTGTATTCGGGAATGATAGCAATCGGCCCGATCTTCTCGTGTAGCGACCTGAAATGAAAATCTTTGGCAACAGCCTTTACTTCTCCCTCCCGTCCATTCATATTGACTGATTTTCCTATGGCATTACTGTTGGTCCAACCCAATGCTTTAACAGCAGATTCATTCAATATAAATGCATATTTCCTTAAATCTGCGCTGTCTTGTGTAGCTTGAAGGATATCCGTTTCATTAAAATTGTCACCTGCAACCAGCTTCATTCCCATCGTGGGAACAAAATCTTTTTCAACCGGAATAGCGGTAATATTCATATTAAAACCCGGAGGCTTGTCTTTCGCAGTGATCATGTAACCGCCTCCTACATTAACAGGAGAATCATAAGATGCAGTAACAGATTCAACGGAGGAATTATTTAGTAATTCATTTTTGATAGAGGCAAGCTTGCCGGAAGAAATGCCCGTGCTGAGATCCAACACTATAATTTGCGAAGGATTGATGCCGAGATTTTTATTTTGAATGTAAGAAAGCTGCTGATTGGCGATGATTGTGCCGATGATAAAAAGAAGTGAAACCGTGAATTGTGAGACAACCAGAAAGCTGCGTAATCCGCTTCCGTTTGCTTTGGACAAAACTTTCCCCTGCAAAACTTTAATCGGTTCAAATCCTGACAAAACTGCCGCGGGATATACGCCTGACAAAAGTGTAACCAGAATGGCTAATAACAAAAGAACAAAACCAACGGAATAAGTTGGCCAGACACCAAAATTCAAAATAGTGCCTGTCAAATTACTTAGAGCCGGAAAACCGAGAAGGGAAATGATGAGGCCTACAAGGATGGATGAAACTGTGATAATTCCACATTCGAAAAGATATTGTCTGAACAACTGAAAACGGGCGGCACCCATTACTTTTCTTACACCAACTTCACGTGCACGGACAGCAGAGCGAGCAGTGACCAGATTGATAAAGTTGATACAGGCAATGACCAGAATCAAAATGGCGACACCGGAAAGGATGTAAATATATTTGTAATTTCCCGCAGCTTCCATTGAGCCCGAAGCTTTGGAATAGAGATGAATGCGGTTAAATTCTTCCAATTCCAGGCGGACTTTTGATGAAGGATCCTGCGGGTTATTCAGATTTTTATTTACATAACCATCCACTTTTGACTGCAAGGTTCTGACGTCGGTATTTGGTTTGAGGAGCAAATAAGTGTAGTCATTGGCGGATTCAAAGGCCTCAGTTTTTGAACGCGGTAAAGTACTATAAGTTGCCAGCCAATTGAATTTGATATGTGAATAGGAAGGAAGATCCGGAACTACGCCAGTTACCTGCATCATGTATTTTTCAGCAATTTTCACCGATTTCCCAATTGCACTTTCATTCCCAAAATATTTTTTTGCTGTGGTTTCATCAGTCACAACGGAATTAGGTTGAGACATCGCTGTTTTGATATCTCCTTCAATAAAAGTCTGAGGAAAAATCCTGAAAAAGGAAGCATCTGCAAAAACAACTTTCTTTTCATTAAATAATTTGTCTTCATATTGAACAGAAACGGAGCCTGAACCGCTGATGGGATACAATCTTACAGCATCTTTTACTTCTGCAAATTCTCTTGAAAAAACGGGAGCCACGCCTGTTGGCGTTATGGCAACATAAACAGGCTCGCTATCGCCGGACTGGTAGAATAAATTAACTCTGACAATATCTTTTCCATTTTTTTGAAACTGGTCATATTGCAATTCGTGAAGAATGTAAGTAGCCAGCAAAAGGAAACAGCCAATGCCAATTGACAATCCGGTAATGCTGATAATGGAGTTGGTTTTATATTTCCAAAGGCTCCGAAAAGTGATTTTGAGATAATTTTGAAACATAACGAAATAGTTAACAGGTTGGTAGTGAAAATCGGATCGTATTTCTTTGAATTATAAAGTGATGCTTTCTGTTTTCAAGAAGAGAAGCAATTGGTAATCTTCGGATTATATGTTTTTTTAATTAGCTTTGAGAACAAACAAATGAAACCAATATGGAACTGATCAGGGAAATCATCGTGCCTACCGACAATACCTATTTGCTTAAACTGCCTGATGAAATGATTGGCAAGCAAGTGGAGGTTATCGCTTTTGAAGTTGAGGCAAGGCCGGATGCAGATATTGAAGTCAGAAGAAAAAGACTTAATGAATCTCTTGCTGGTTTGAGAGTGGACTTGTCTAATTTTAAATTTGACCGTGACGAGGCCAATAATTATGATGAATAAGTATGCCGTTGATACTAATGTCCTGATATATCTGCATGAAACAATTCCTTCCTCAAAAATGGATATTGCTGAGAGTATTGTGTTAGGCTTTCCTATCGTGTCTGCGCAGGTGGTTTCAGAATATCTTAATGTTTTAAAAAGACTTTTGAGAATACCTAAAGTACCTTTAATTGAGCATAGTATTGTATTACTTGAAAATTGTGAAATTATTAATCTGAATAAAGCAATTTTGGAACATGCCAAGAAGTTAATAATTCGATACGACTTCCAACTTTTCGATAGCATCATCATAGCTTCCGCATTAGCCGCAAATTGCAGCATCCTGTATTCTGAGGATTTGCAGCATAAACAGCTGATAGAAAACCGGCTTACCATAATTAATCCCTTTTTGTAATTTCCTCACTGCATCAGACGAATATTAATATCATTCGCTTTTAAGACTTTTTACAGGATTCATAAGTGCTGCTTTTATACTTTGAAAACTGACAGTTAATAACGCAATGACAAGTACCAAAACAAAAGGAGCAGCAAACAACCACCATTGAATATCAGTACGGAATGCATAACCATTCAGCCAGCTATTTGTGGCAAACCAGGCAAGCGGAGCGGATATCACAAATGAGATCAAAATCAATATCGCAAACTCACGGTACAACATTTCCACAATAGCATAAACCGAGGACCCCAGTACTTTTCGAATCCCGATTTCTTTGGTACGTTGGGCGGTGGTAAAGGAAGCAAGCCCGAATAACCCAAGACATGCAACGAGTATCGCCAGTCCGGTAAATACACCGAAAACTTGTCCAAAACGCTGATCAGCTTTATACTGATCATTGAAACGATCGTCCAGGAATGAATATTCAAAAGGATTTCCAGGAAAAAAACGGTTCCATTCTGACTGGATACCTGCCACCGAAGTATTAGCCTGACTTGTGCTAAGTTTGACTGAAAAATAACCTCTGATATCGGGGATCAAACGAATGATTAACGGTTCATAGGCATCTTTGAGAGACTGCTGATGAAAATTATCTGTTACGCCTACGATGGTAAATATCTCTCCCCAGAAATTAATTTCTTTTCCAATCGCCTGCTCGGGATCGCTGAATCCCAATTGCTTAACAGCCATTTTGTTGAAAATTAGAGCTTTCGGATCACTCCCGAATTCTTTGGAGAAATTTCGTCCCGATACCAATTTTAGATCATATGTTTTAAGGAAATCGTAATCGACTCCAATGATCCGGTATTGTTTTCCAGCACTTTCATCCGTTCCTTTTAACCTGATTCCACCGGCATTCCATTGAGAAGCCTGACCAGGAACAACAGTAGACGCAGTAACGCTTTTGATACCGGATTGGCGCAATAATTCATCTTTGAAAGCAGACATTTGTCGCATAAAAGTAGAATCGTCAGCAATAATCGGAGGATTGATGACCAGCGTCTGATCAATATTAATTCCCAGACTTTGCTGTCTCATGTAACGTATTTGCTGAAAAACGGTTAAGGTGCCAACCAGCAAAAACAAGGAAGCCGCAAACTGAAAAACCACCAATGATTTTCTCAATAAAATGCCTTTCGTTGAAGTACTAACTTTACCTTTTAAGACGGCAACAGGTTTAAAACCAGAAAGTACAAAAGCAGGATAAAGTCCTGAGAAAAACGCGCCGACTATAAATAAAGTAATAAGTGGAAGCCAGAACATGCGGCTTCCGAGTAAAGCAAAGGAAAGTTGCTGACCCGAGATTTCATTAAATGTTGGCAAAGAAAGTGCAACCAGAATCAGTGCGAGAACGACGGCCAATCCATTCAATAAAACAGATTCCATCATAAATTGCCCGATCAACTGGCTTCGTTGTGAACCCACAGCTTTTCTGACACCAACCTCTCTGGCCCGGTTAATTGCTCTTGCCGTTGATAGATTGATGTAATTAACCCAGGCGATCACCACAATAAAAAATGCAATTCCCAGAAGCAGATAAACCGTATTGCCATCACCGTTAGGTTCAGCCTCCATCATTAAATGGGAATACAAATGAATATCCTTCAACGGTTGAAGCAGATAAACCGCAGCCGAATTATACTTTTTGTGCTCTTCTCCGGCAAGTTTGTCAACCAGGGCAGGGAATTTTGCTTCAAGTTTTGGAATATCGGTACCTGCGCGAAGTTTTAGGTAAGTGAGACAACCATCCCATTGCCAGGCCAGATCCGGATTCTCTGGTTTTACGTCATTTAAGAATGTGGCGTAGGAAAGAAGAATATCTGTTTTAAAATGCGTATTTGACGGCATATCTGCAAATACACCAGTCACTTTTGCCGACCGTCTTTTATTTATTTGCAGTGTTTTACCAACAGGATTTTCATTCCCAAAAAGTTTTTTAGCAACAGAGGCAGAAAGAACGACGGTATTTGATTCTTTAAGCGCCGTTTTAGAATCGCCGTTGAGCAGCGGATAAGAAAAAACAGAGAAAAAAGAAGGACTTGAAATATAAACTTTTTCAACTTTAAAACTGCGTTCTCCATTGTCCAAAACCATGGAGCCACGGTTGATAAGCTTCACAAAATCTTCAACTTCGGGATAGGCTTCTTTAAATGAATTTCCAACGGCAAAGGCACCGGCAGCCCACTCTGTACTTAGTTTTCCTTCATTGTAACGATCCTGTTTGACACGATAAATCTGATTGCCATTTGTATGGAAATTGTCGAAACTTAATTCGAATGCCACATATTGTAAAATGAGAATACAAGCAGCAATTCCAAGCGCCAACCCGACAATGTTGATGGCTGAAAAGGCTTTATTACGTACAAGATTCCTCCAGGCAATTTTAAAATAACTTTTTATCATGGCTATTTATTTTGATCGATAACTTTTGGTGTTTCAATAAAAAAGTTATTTCTACTCGCTTTTTAGTGATTTTACAGGGTTTGTCAATGCCGCTTTAATACTTTGGAAACTAATTGTGAGCAATGCAATTCCTGCGGATAAAACACCTGCTCCTACAAATATCCATGCCGAAATTTGTGTATGATAAGCGAAATTTTCCAGCCATTTATACATTCCATACCAGGCAATCGGTGAAGCGATGATGATGGCAATGAAAACCAGTTTGAGGAAGTCGCTTGACAAAAGAATGACCAGATTGGAAACGGAAGCTCCCAGAACTTTCCGTACACCAATTTCTTTTATGCGCAATTCAGCCATGAAAATTGACAGTCCTAAAAGTCCAAGGCAGGAAATGAAAATGGCGATTCCTGCAAAAATACCGAAGAGAAGTTGCTGTGTTTGCTCACGGGCATATAAATTTCCGAAACGTTCATCCAAAAACTCATAGGAAAATGGCTCGTCTGGAAATCTGCTTTCCCAAACTTTTTTGATATGCGCCAGGGATGATTTAATATCACCACCTGAAATCTGGACTGATAGCCAACCTAAATTATTTCCTTGCATAAACATCACAATGGGAGCCACCTTTTGATGCAGTGATTCGAAATGATAATCTTTTGTCACGCCTATAATATGGCCACGTACTTTGCCATAGCCAAACTGATTTCCAATCGCATCTTTCGGATTTTTATAACCCAGGAGATGAGTCGCTGTTTGGTTCAAAATAAAACCTTCGGATTTATCTGTTCCGTATTGTTTTGAAAAATTTCGTCCCGCAGCCATCTCGATTTTGTAGGTTGGAATAAAATCTTCATCAACTGAAAGTGATTTTATGTTGATATCGGAGGGAGCCAGGGAATCACCTTTCATCACATAAGCGTCCCAATAATCCAGAAGACGGCCGGAAGGAATTCTGGACGAACGGCCAGTTTCAAGAATGCCGCTGTTTTGTTTTAATTCCTGGCTTATTGCTTCAAAATTGGTTGTAGAATCAGATGAGGGAGAGAGAAGAACAACCTGATCTTTCGAATAACCAAGTTTATAGTTCTGGACAAATTTCATCTGGCTGTAAACTACCGCAGTACTAATAATTAGTACGACCGCAATCGCAAACTGAACAATAACCAATGTCTGACGCAATTTCCCATTCTTTAATGCCGATGCGATTTTACCTTTAAGCACACTGGTCGGCTGAAACGAAGTAAGGAAAAAAGCTGGATAACTTCCTGCAACCAGGCCGGTGAAAAGTGTTATTCCAATGATAATGGCAATAAATGAAGGATTAATAAGAGAGGCTATACTAAGCTGTTTCTGTGTAAATTCATTCAAAAAAGGTATGCAAAGAATTACAATCATCACGGCAATTGTCAGTGAAATGCTCACCAGCAAAATAGACTCGCTAAGAAATTGATTGATGAGCTGACTACGCATAGCGCCCACCACTTTTCGCATGCCAACTTCCTTCGCTCTTTTGGCAGAACGGGCGGTTGCCAGATTCATATAATTGATACAGGCAATGACAAGAATAAAGATAGCAATGGCCGAAAACAGGTATACATATTGAATATCTCCATTCGCTTCCATCTCGGAATCAAGATGCGAATATAAGTGAATATCAGTTAGTTTGGTAAGATTAAGAACGGAATAAGTTGAAGCTTTTGGATCGATATGTTTGTTTTGAAATGCAGGAAATGCTTTTACCAATTTTTCAGGATCGTAATTTTTTGGTAATAAAAGAAATGTAGCAAACGAATTATTACCCCAGTTGGCACGAAGGTTTTCATCTCCATAAATACGATTATCAGAAAGCGTAGAAAAGGAAATAAGAAAATTCGGATGGAAGCTTGACTGTGCAGGTAAAGGTTCATAAATACCGGTTACAGTATAATCAAACTGGTTGTCGATTCGTATGATTTTACCAATTGGATTTTCCTTTCCAAAATATTTTTCTGCCATCGGTCTGGAAAACATGATAGAAAAAGGATTGACAAGCGCATTTGCAGGGTTTCCCTGTAAGGTATTGATTGTAAAAACTTTGAATATGTTTTCTTCCGCAGCGTATATATGCTCTTCATTAAATATATGCTCGCCATAACGCACCATACCTCCAGTTTCAAGCATACGGACAACCTGTTCTGTTTCAGGAAAATCCTCCTTAATGAGTGGGCCGAAAGGTGGGGCTGCATGTCCAAGATGGAGTGATTCGGTTCCGTCTTTTGCGAGGAAAATTCTTGATAAACGGTAGATCCTGTCAGCGTTTACGTTGTGACGGTCATAACTGAGTTCGTCTTTGACGTAAAGCGTAAGAAGTAAAAAACAGGCAAGGCCCATGGCCACACCGATGATGTTTATGAAACTGAAAGACTTATGTTTTATAAGATTTCTGAAAGCAATTTTGAAATAATTTTTTATCATGGCTAACGGATTATTTGAGGTGCACCTTCGCTGAATTTAATAATTGTATGCCAGTTTGATAATCAGTTGTTTATAAATTTTTTTTTGCATTAAAATGTTCATAAACGGACGTTTTTGTTCAGAACTGGACAGCGGATAAAACCAAAATCACCTAAATCGTATGATCGTTTTTTCCATAACTTCCAGGCGTCTGCCCTGTGATATTTTTGAAAATTCTTGAAAAGTAGGAAAGGCTTTCAAAACCAGTATCGCTGGCAATCTGACTGAGCGAAAGATCTGTGGTTATTATTAAGAACTGAGCTTTTTCAACTCTCTTTTGCTGAATATAAGATAACGGTCGGGAAGCTGTATGCTCCTGAAAAATCCGTGAGAAATAATCTTTATTCTGACCGGCCCTTTCGGCAAGATCGTTGACCGTCAGGTTTTCTGATAAATTGGTATTAATATAATTTATAGATTCTATAATTTTTGACGGAATAATTTTGCCAACAGAAAAACTGTAATTTTCTGGTGTTAAAAACCGGGATAACAATTGCAGGGTTATTCCTTTGGTTTCCATAAAAGCCGAAATGGGAAGATCATTATTCATGGCTTGTGAATTCCGGATCACGGGTTGTTTTTGATAGTCCTTCGGGTTGCTGGACCTTTTCAAATCTCTCCCTGGATTCAATACCAGTATTCTTTTAAAATGTTCCAAATCTGATAGTTCGGCTGGAATTTTGATAACATTTTGATGCGAAGAAAACAGAGAAGTACCGTCCGGGGTTTCTTCCAAAATATGAATATAGTATTGACTCAAAAATTCCGGACATTGATAATTGCAAAGCGTAAAACAAGGGATTAGATATAAAAAATCCTTTTCCAGAATGACTGTTTTGTTAGCATAAAATAGATGTCCGAAACCTCCGTCAATATAATAAAGCCTGTAAAACGGACTGATTATATTTCGGTAATTCCAGCTTTTGTTCAATTTTACATAATCGACATTTAGTAAAGAAAATGTTGATTTGGAGATAACGTTGTTATTCATGGTCAGCGGTATAGCAATTGTTCGCGATAAATTAATTGGTAAAAGTCGGATTTGTGAAAAATTAAAACATTTTTGTATAATTTTTATATTTTATTAAATTATAATTTTGTTGAAGCCTAATTTCTGATTGTCATTTGTATGCGGATTTTCCAATGTGTATTTCTATCTTTTATTCTGTTCTGCATGTTTTCATGTGGGCCGGATCTTCCTGATGACGTACAAATTGCTTATGATGAATTACCTGAAAAACTTGATTACAACCAGCATGTTAAGCCTGTTTTATCGGATAAATGTTTTGCCTGCCACGGACCGGATAAGGCTAAACAAAAGGCAGGATTACGTCTGGATTTAAAAGAAGCAGCCTATGGAAAACTTTCAAAAAGTCCTGGAAAAGTTGCCATAAATCCCGGCGATCTGGCTGGTAGTGAATTCTTTCACAGAATCATGTCAAATGATCCGGACTATATGATGCCGACTAAGGAATCACATCTGAATTTAAGCGCAAAGGAAAAAGCAATTTTGATAAAATGGATAGAAGATGGTGCTGAATACAAGCCGCATTGGGCCTTTGTAAAACCTGAAAAAGCGGAATTGCCGGACTTAAAAGACACGGACTGGGTCAAAAATCCAATTGACCATTTTATTCTGGCAAAACTGGAACAGGAAAAACTCAGCCCTTCAAAAGAAGCAAATAAGGAATTATTGTTGAGACGGGTTTCTCTTGACCTAACCGGATTACCGCCGACGATTGAAGAAATTGATGCTTTTCTGAAAGATACTTCTCCAAATGCTTACGAAAAACAGGTTGACAGGTTGCTGAATTCACCACATTATGGAGAAAAAATGGCAGTTGACTGGCTCGATCTCGCCCGTTTTGCGGATTCTCACGGATATACTGTCGACCGGCTTCGTGATATGTCGCCATACCGTGATTGGGTGATCGATGCTTTCAATAAAAACATGCATTATGATCAGTTTGTGCAATGGCAACTGGCGGGTGACCTCATGCCAAAACCTACAAAAGAAATGATCATTGCCACCGCATTTAATCGAAATCATCAGCAAAATATGGAAGGCGGAATTGTGGAGCAGGAGTTTCAGACGGAATATGTTATCGACCGAACCAATACTTTTGGCGATGCGATGCTTGGTATTTCGGTTGGCTGTGCAAAATGTCACGATCACAAATATGACCCGATCTCACAAAAGAATTATTACCAGCTTTTTAGCTTTTTTAACAATGTAAAAGAAGCGGGGCAGATTTCCTGGGACGATGCGCTTCCAACGCCAACATTAATGCTTCCGACGGATCAGCAGGAAAAAATGCTGCGGTTTATTCAGTCAAAAATAACGGTGCAGGAAAAGGCTGTTGAATTGGCAAAAAAAGCGGCTGAACCCGAATTTAAAAAGTGGATTTCTGATAAGAAATATCAAAAGTTAAAGAGTGAAAAGGTTCCTGAATCAGGTTTACAGGCTTATTATTCGTTTGAAAAAAACAGTTTAAAAAACGGTGTAAATCCTAAACAAACCGGTATTATGAAAAGAGAATCCGGACAGACCGGAGATCAAGCTGTATTTGTAACGCACGAAAACGGCCAGGCAATGGCCATGAACGGTGATGTTTTTCTGGATCTTGACCAAACGGGTGTGTTCAGAAGATCGCAGCCTTTTAGTATTAATATCTGGGTCAATATTCCGAAAGAGTTGAAAGAAGGCGTTATTCTGCATAAGTCACAGGCAGAGCGTTTATATAATTTCAGAGGTTATCATTTATATTTAAAAGACGACAAGCTGGAATTAAATATGGCGCATACGGCACCGTCGAACGCTATTACCAGAATTTCGAGTCCCGGTATTCCGAGAGATAAATGGATCCAGTTGTCCATTACCTATGATGGTTCTTCAAAAGCCAATGGTTTTAATTTATTTCTGGATGGGAATAAAATGGCTATGGAAACAACGATGGATCAGTTAACAAAGGATATTCTTTTTAAAACAGACAGACAACCTGGTCTGCAAGTTGGAGGCTGGTGGCGCGGACTTGGTTTTAAAGGAGGAAAAATTGATGACATCCGGGTTTACAATCGTGTGTTAACGGATTTTGAAATCATGATTCTGGCAGGAAAAAGTTCATGGTCTGCTATTGTTTCAAAACCTGAAAACCGGCTTTCAGTAAGCGATTTAAATATTCTTGAAAGCTATTATTTAAATGTGGTTTCGCCGACCGTTCTAAAAGTAAATAGTGAACTAATCCAGATACGAACCTCGCAATCAGATTCGATGGAAAATATTCGGGAACTGATGGTGATGCAGGAAATGCCTAAACCAAAAAAGGTGCATATTTTGCTGAGAGGAAATTATGATTCTTTTGGTGAAGAAGTTTTTCCGGATACGCCGGAGTCGATTTTAAAATTTCCTAAGAATTTGCCTAAAAACAGATATGGTCTTGCCCAGTGGTTGACCAGCAAAGAAAATCCATTAACGGCGCGTGTGGCCGTGAACCGTTTTTGGCAAAACTTCTTTGGAACCGGTCTTGTCAAAACAACGGAAGATTTTGGAAATCAGGGAGAAATGCCAAGTCACCCGGAACTTTTGGATTATCTGGCGATCACTTTCCGGGAATCTGGTTGGGATGTGAAAAAGCTTAATAAAATGATCGTCATGTCTGCTGCTTATCGTCAGGATTCCCGTTCAACGAAAGAGATGCAGGAAAAAGATCCTGAAAATCGCTTGCTGGCTCACGGGCCATCCGGACGAATGACTGCTGAAATGATCCGTGATAATGCCTTAATGGCCAGTGGTTTGATAAATAAAAAAATCGGTGGGAAGAGTGTTAAACCGTATCAGCCGGAAGGTTTGTGGGAAATTAATAATACAACTTATCAGGCAGATTCTGGAAATGCAGTTTACCGGAGAAGCCTTTATGTGATCGTAAAAAGATCAGTGCCCAATCCGACACTGGCTACTTTTGACGCAGGTTCCAGAAGTTTTTGTGTAGTGAGAAGACAAAAAACGAATACGCCTTTACAAGCGCTGGTCACGTTGAATGATCCGACATTTGTTGAATCAGCAAAAGTTTTGGGCGAGCAAATGACGGTGGAGCCGGATTCTCAACGTGCTTTAATTATTACATATAGAAAACTTACAGGACATTTTCCGCAGCCACAAGAAGTTAGTTTGTTAAAGAAAATGTATGAATCGGAATACAAAAGATTTAAACGTGATCCGAAAAAAGCGGTCGGTTGGCTTCATGCGGGACAATATCAGATCAACAAAAATATTGAATCTGCAAAGGTTGCCGCAAATTCCGTGGTGGCAAGTACCATACTTAATTCGGATGCATCTTTAACCAAGCGATAATTATGTCAGATCATCATCACGAAGAATTCAGATTAAATTCTCCTGAATTTGATAAGTTAAATAAAAAGCTTGACCGACGCCAGTTCCTGACGAAGACATCTCTTGGCCTTGGCGCTCTTGCCGTAGGTTCCTTGTTTGGCGCTGAAAAACTTTTTGGAACGCCTCCGAAAATGTCAGAAAATCCGTCGAATTTTGAAGAAGAAATATTAAAAGCATTACCTCATATAGCCCCAAAAGCCAAACGGGTGGTATACCTCTTCATGAGCGGCGGGCCTTCTCAATTTGAAACTTTTGATTATAAACCCAAACTGGTAGATCTGGCGGGGCAAAACCTACCGGATTCGGTTAGGAAAGGACAGAGGCTTACAGGGATGAGTGCAAATCAAAGTGCATTACCAATGGTGCCTTCGATTTATAAATTCAACCAACATGGAAAAAGCGGGACATGGATCAGTGAATTGATGCCTTATACGGCCAAAGTGGTGGATGAACTTTGTATTATAAAATCCATAAATTCAGAGGCAATTAATCATGATCCGGCCATTACTTTTTTTCAAACAGGAAACCAGTTGCCCGGAAGACCGTCGATTGGTTCGTGGGTGAGTTATGGGCTTGGGTCTGATAATCAGAATCTTCCAACTTTTATTGTTTTGGTTTCGAAAAACGGATCGAAAGATCAGCCTTTGTATGCGCGTTTGTGGGGAAATGGTTTTTTGCCATCCAAACATCAGGGCGTCCAGTTCAGGTCGGGGAAAGATCCGGTTTTATTTTTAAACAATCCCGATGGATATGACGGTGCGGACCGGAAAGAAATGCTGGAATACTTATCCAAACTAAACCAGATTCAAAACCAGGATTATGGTGATCCGGAAGTAGATGCGAGAATTGCACAATATGAAATGGCGTATCGTATGCAGACTTCTGTGCCGGAAGTGATGAACACAGACGATGAACCCGACGAAGTTTTTGAACTCTACGGACCGGATAGCCGTGATCCGGGCTCCTATGCTGCAAACTGTATTTTGGCCAGGAAGTTGTTAGAAAAAGATGTGAAATTCGTTCAGCTTTATCATCAGGGATGGGATAACCATGGCGGCCTGCCAAAAGGTATTGCGCATCAGTGTAAAAACACGGATCAGGCAACGGGAGCCTTGATTATTGACTTGAAAAGAAGAGGTCTGCTGGAAGATACACTGGTGATTTGGGGAGGAGAATTTGGCCGAACCGTTTACTCCCAGGGAAAATTAACAGCGGATGATTATGGCCGTGATCACCACCCGCGTTGTTTTACGATGTGGATGGCAGGCGCAGGTGTAAAACCGGGAATCAGCTATGGCGAAACGGATGATTTTAGTTATAACATTGTCAAAGATCCTGTGCATGTACATGATTTTCAGGCGACTTTAATGCATCTGATGGGCGTGGATCATGAAAGATTAACCTATAAATATCAAGGCCGAAGATTTCGGCTTACTGACGTGCATGGAAATGTTGTGAAAGATATTTTGAGTTAACTTTTTTATTTTAAGGTGCGGAGGCACCGAAATACTTGTAGAACGACCTAAACCAAGGATGTTGCCTAAGGTGCAGCGCACCGCAATAATCCCGCTGATAATATTTAAATGTAATTCCTCATTATTTTTTTGAAGCAGTTTCAGGATCTTTCCCAAGAATCTTTTCTTTGACAAAATTGCTGTCCCACGAATGATCATTATCCGAAAAACTGAGTAGCAAATCATTTTGTAGTAATTTTTCCTGAATTGCAATTTCCTCTTTTGAGTTGAGCGCATATTGTTTCAGATCATGCCGGGAAGCCGATAATTTCGCCAGTGCTTTTTCATCAAATTTGATAAATTTTTGTCCCTGCCGTGTGGCCGTATGTTTTCTGAAACCAAGTTCTCCCAAAGCGTCCACGGCAAGTTGAACTGCGGTATAAAGCGTCTCACGGTAAACATTTGTGACACCGGTTTCTATCAATTCATGTGCATCAAAACGGTTGCGGGCGCGGGCGAGAATTTTTATGTGTGGGAAATGTTTTCTTACCGTATGAACAAGATTACTGTTTATTTCAGGGGAGTCTATTGCAGCGATAAGTATTTTCGCGCTTTCGATACCGGCAGATTTTAACATGTCAATACGGGTTGCATCGCCATAATAAACCTTAAAACCCATTCTTCTGAGCAATTCCACCTGATCCGGGTTATTGTCCAGTATGGTTGCTTCAATACCATTTGCCCGGAGCAATCTTCCAATAGTACTTCCAAAATGACCAAAACCTGCAACGATCACGTCATGATGTTCTTCAATGGTATCACCAGGTTTTTCAACCGGTTTTTCTTTAATACCAAAATGTGGATGAATGAATTTTTCATGGACTAAAAGAAGGAGCGGGGTAGTCATCATACTGATCGCGGTGATCGCCGTCAGTTTTCCAATCCATTCTTCATCAATAATATTAAGCTGACCTGTGAAAGAAAGCAATACAAATGCAAATTCTCCAACCTGACTTAGCCCAAGTGCGAAGAGGAAATTCTGGTCGTTGTTCAGTTTGTATATTTTTCCAATGCCAAAAAGGATAATGAATTTGATAAACAAAACAAGTAAAACCAGCGTAGCAATTTGTGACGGAGCTTCCTGAATAAGTTGGAAATTAATCGATGCCCCAACACCCATAAAAAATAATCCAAGCAAAAGTCCTTTGAATGGATCAATATCACTTTCAAGTTCGTGCCGGAATTCACTGTTCGCCAAAACCACACCCGCAACAAAAGTGCCCAACGCCGGACTTAGACCGACCATTTCCATCAAAAAAGCAACCGCCACTACTAATAAAAGAGATGAAGCTGTAAACATTTCGCGAAGGCCGGTTTTGGCAATAATCCGAAGTAACGGAACGACAAGATAAGTGCCAATGCCATAAATAGAACCTACGGCAGCAATAACCAGAATTGTTTGTACCCATGCAGGAAGTCCGTTTAATAAAGACGGATGTGCTTCGTCGGCAACCACTGCTGTGGTTGCCAGCAACGGTAAAATGGCCAGAATCGGGATGACGGCGATATCCTGAAATAGTAAAACCGAGAAAGATGCCTGGCCGGCCGTAGTATGGGATAATCCTTTTTCTTTTAGCGTTTGTAAAACAATGGCTGTGGATGACATCGTTAGCGTAAGACCGGCAGAAACTGCCGTAGTCCATTGCCAGCCCATTATTATAAATACCAGAAAAAGAAGAAAAGTCGTGCCAAAAAGTTGAGACAAGCCAAAACCTGCAATGGCTTTGCGCATTTTCCAAAAAGCTTCCGGTTCCAGTTCCAGCCCGATAATAAATAACATCATAACCACGCCAAATTCGGCAACGTGCATAATATCCTGTCCTTCTTTTCCTATAAATCCAAGAACGAAAGGGCCGATGATTATGCCTGATAGCAGATAGCCAAGCACAGAACTCATGCCGATTTTTTTTGCAATAGGAACGCCGATAACCGCTGCGCCCAGATATACCAAGGCCTGAGAAAGAAAATCGCTGCTCATAATAATAGGTTTTCTTTTACCCAGTCATTCAGGTAGTTGTATTTTTTTAAGACCTCAATATCAAGCTCGTTAGTAGCCAGGTAATTCAGAAGGAATTGATAGGCAATGGATTGTTCGTCAACCTGATCTTTAAGGATCCGGTGTGACCCGTGCGTGACAAAAGGGGGCAGATAATTCATTTTACACAATGTTGCTGTCTGGTCAAAGGGCGCGAGAAACTGACGGATCGTAAATCGGTTATTGGCTTCTTCATGATAAGAATGCTCCGGTGCTCCGGTTGTGATCACCTGGAAAACAGATTTTCCTTTAAGTGCAACTCCACCAGGCCCGTAGGCCCAGCCCGCTTCAAGTACCAGATCAATCCATTGTTTTAAAAGCGCCGGGCAGCTATACCAATAAATCGGATGCTGCCAGATGATGATATCATGTTCTGTTAGCAGCTGTTTTTCCTTTTCTATATCAATATTAAAATCCGGATAGTGCTCGTATAAGTCGTGAAAAGTCACACCGGACGGGTAATGCGAAACCAACGTTTTGTTTACTCTTGATTTTTCAAAAAGAGGATGGGCAAATAAAATCAGTAAACGATTGGACATAGTACTTTCTAAAATGTGGACAGCGTTCGGATCTTAAAAATATAAATCTTTTATCTTTTTTCGGTTAAGAACATCCCATTCTTCAAAACGGCGCAAAGTTACAAATGAGCCGTATTGCCAGTCTGTATTAACGATGACGGCACCTACCACAAAAATATATTTTCCTGTAAAATCCGTGCTCTCAATCATGTGGTTAATCATTTTCCCAGATTCTTCGTAGATAATGTCGGTGGCCTCTTTGACCGAATCTGTTGCGTTTAAAACTCTGTCTTTTTGATTAAATAAAAATTCCTGCAAAGAGTGCTGCTGATAGTCATCCGCTGGTTTTTGTCCGGATTTTATTTCATCATTTTTCAATCGGTTAAGTGCCAGAATTGTTGCTCCGCAGCACGTTGAATCTTGATTTTGACCCACGCGAATAATTTTTCCGGTATTGCCTTCTGCATTAATACCAATGTGAGGAGCGTAAAAAATCATAGCAGCTCCGTCTTCGGGAACATGGTGCGCAAATGCGGTGATTCCGGTTAGTCCCGTAAAAGGATAACCATTTAGTCCGCCAAGATTAAAGGGGCCAAGCATTTGCCTTCCTTCTTGCGGGTATTCAATATTATTTACATCGTCAGAACATACCGAATGCGCGAGTAAAATCTGATTCGGAGCCAGGCCATAACCTGACATTCTTTTGTAAATATTTAAAATAAAATCTGAGGAACTTACGGCATTAGGATAATGAGCTTTTACTTTATCAAGCATAGCAAAACTGGTTTCGGATTTAAGAAAGGTTCACGATGCAAGGTTTTAATTTGCTATGAAAATATCAGTTTTTTGACTTTGAAACTGAAATTATCGGGGGCTAAGCTGAAATTTTGAAGGGTGTAGATTTTCGTAGGGGAAACGTGTTCACCGGGAATCCCTGTGAATGAATTCCAGCGTTACAATGTCGGCCATGCCTACGGCATTCGGGCGATACCTGGACGAACATTTTCCCCGGAATAAATTCCGGGGCTACCATATTGGTCATGCCTACGGCATTTGGGCGGGAAGAGTTTTGTTGACCGGATTTCCCCGGGAATGAATTCCCGCGTTACAATGTTGGTCATGCCTACGGCATTTGGATCTTGGCGGGAAAGGGGTTGTTTTCCCGGGAATGAATTCCCGCGTTACAATGTTGGTCATGCCTATGGCATTTAGATTTGGCGGGAAAGGGGTTGTTTTCCCGGGAATGAATTCCCGCGTTACAATGTCGATCATGCCTACGGCATTTGGATCTTGGCGGGAAAGGGGTTGTTTTCCCGGGAATGAATTCCCGCGTTACAATGTTGGTCATGCCTACGGCATTTGGATCTTGGCGGGAAAGGGGTTGTTTTCCCGGGAATGAATTCCCGCGTTACAATGTCGATCATGCCTACGGCATTTGGATCTTGGCGGGAAAGGGGTTGTTTTCCCCGGGAATGAATTCCCGCGTTACAATGTCGGCCGTGCCTACGGCATTTGGATTTGGCGGGAAATGGGCTGTTTTCCCCGGGAATGAATTCCCGCGTTACAATGTCGGCCGTGCCTACGGCATTTGGATCTTGGCGGGAAAGGGGTTGTTTTCCCGTGAATGAATTCCCGCGTTACAATGTTGGTCATGCCTATGGCATTTAGATTTGGCGGGGAATGGGTTGTTTTCCTCGGGAATGAAACCCCGCTACAATGTCGGCCGTGCCTACGGCATTTGGATCTTGGCGGGAAAGAGGTTGTTTTCCCCGGGAATGAATTCCCGCGTTACAATGTCGGCCGCGCCTACGGCATTTGGATCTTGGCGGGAAATGGGTTGTTTTCCCGGGAATGAATTCCCGCGTTACAATGTTGGTCATGCCTACGGCATTTGGATCTTGGCGGGAAAGGGGTTGTTTTCCCGGGAATGAATTCCCGCGTTACAATGTCGGCCGTGCCTACGGCATTTGGATCTTGGCGGGAAAGGGGTTGTTTTCCCCGGGAATGAATTCCCGCGTTACAATGCTGGTCATGCCTACGGCATTTGGATCTTGGCGGGAAAGGGGTTGTTTTCCCCGGGAATGAATTCCCGCGTTACAATGTCGATCATGCCTACGGCATTTGGATTTGGCGGGAAATGGGTTGGTCGAATGAATTTTTAAATAAATCAGTCTCCTCACAAAATCGAACTTTATCAAACAATGCCGTAGGCATGACCGACATGGTAGCCCCGGAATTTATTCCGGGGAAAATGATGGTGTGATTCGGGGCCGAATGCCGTAGGTATGGCTGATTTAACGATATCTTAGGGTGTCTCTTCAAACCACTTTTTAAATGTCGGAACGCGCTCCTTACTCACCAGAATCAAATTCGTTGAAACCGGATAAACACGCATCAAAAGTCTTCCGTTGAAATACAATTCAATATCTTTGATACAATCCCGGGATATAATAAACTGGCGGTTAGCCCGGAAAAAGTTGGAAGTATCAAGTTGATTTTCAAGTTCTTCCAATGATTTATCCAGAATAAAACTCCGGTCGTCATGAAGCATTGCCGTTACAATTCCGTTCTGGATTGTAAGCCAGGCAAAATCCTGAGCTTTTAACGGAATCAATTTATCACGGTACGGTACCAAAAAACTTCTTCTTGCATTCTTTTTATTAAGGATCTGCGAATGAACAATTTCTTCCAACACCCTAACTTTCGCCGTTGTATTTTCCTTATTGAGCTGATAATATTTGTCCATACTAAACCGCAGAAGTTCCGGTCGTATCGGTTTTAACAAATAATCAATGCTGTTAAATTTGAAAGCACGCATGGCATACTGGTCGTGAGCCGTTGTGAAAATAACAGGGCATCCGATTGATACCTGTTCGAAAATTTCAAAACAAGTGCCATCACCTAATTGCACATCCATAAAAACGAGGTCGGGCAACGGGTTACTTTGCAACCACGAAATTGCCATTTCAACACTTTCCAACATGCCCACCACATTTGCCTGCGGATCCATTTGTTGTAAAAGTCCTTTCAGGTAATTAGCTGCCGGAACTTCGTCTTCAATGATTAATATATTTGTCATGGAGATTCGATTAATGGGACTTTAACTAAAAATTGTTGCGCATCATGTATCTGGGAAGTTTCTTTTCCGGTTTGCAGCCGGTAGCGGGCATCCAGATTTTGTAAACCTATTCCACTGCTTGCAACATTGGTTTTCCGGGTGATAGAATTTACGACGAGCAACTGTTTTTCAGCTTCATCCAGTTTAACTTCAATGTGGAGAATATGATTGGAGGTAATGACATTGTGTTTAATCGCATTTTCAATCAGGATTTGTAACGAAAGCGGGATGATATACCACTCGCGGTTCGTTTCAACATTGTCAAATTTGTACATCAACTTATCTCCAAACCGGGCTTTATGTAAGGCCAGATATGAACGCGCTATATCAAGCTCGTCTGATAATTGTACAACATTCTGGTTTTGTATTTTCAGGTTATAACGCAGAATATCAGAAAGATCATGTACAATTCTCTGCGCTTCTTCCGGATCACTGGCGATTGAAATATTCAGAATATTTAATGCATTGAACAAAAAATGCGGGTTTAACTGATGCCGGAGCGCATCGAGCTGCGTTTTTAACTTTTCTCTTTTAAGCTGTTCATTTTCCAGATTGATCTGATAATTACTTTGATCTACTTCCAGAAAATCACCAAAAACCCGGATCGCCAACAATACCAGAATATTGTAGCCGAACGTAACCTCATTGAAAAAGAAAATATTTTTTTGAGAATTTAATGTTAAAAGCTGCAACTGAAAGAGCACCTCCGTTAATACAAAAAACAATATCAACGAAAGAGTTATTTTGACAAAAGTTTTTTGCCTGTTGAACCATCCCGGAATATTACAAATGTGGAAAAGATACAGATTGCTAAAAATCCAGGAAAACAAAAAATTTGATATGAGTTGAACACCCAAATATGCTAACCCAAATCCTTCCACGGTTGGAGAAGGAGAAGAATTAATAATTAGAAATAACCAGGGAACGCTGATAAAAAGGCTCCAGATAATACAGAAACGCCAGGCAAGTGCAACACCTTTGTCATAGAGAATTTTCATACTATGCGGCCGGGGTCACTTGTAAAGGATTCGCTTGAAATTTTATAGGTTTTTCTTTGTTGATTTGCTTTTCATGAATTAAGTCACAAATGGACTGGATCAACATAATTTCATCCACTGTCCATTCCCGATGGTTCATAGTATCTTCCAGGCCAAGAAATCCTGCCCATTGTTTTTTGTAGAAAAAAGGAACGGCAAGAATAGATTGTATGTCCCGGTTTTGAAACATACGCTGCTCACCTTCTGGTAATTCTTTCAAAAGATTTGCAATCGGCTGGCGGTTTTCGAAAAGTTTATCCCAGCGTTTGAAATAGGGATACCAGGCAGAAGAAGAATCCTGGAGATACGTTTTATCCTGATTATAAACTCCGGGAGCCCGGTATTCATTTGTTTTGACGATACCCAACAAGGTATCAGGAAGCTTCACTTTTTGGCAAATGTAGGCGCGACTTACACCCAAAGCTTCTGTTAAAAGACTTAGAGTATTCATTACGCAGCACTCTTTTTCATTTTTATAATTGAGAGACGTTAATTCTTCCTGACATCTTTCTAAAACGCGCTCATGAAAACTTTGCTTGTTCTGATCAATTTGAGCTAGCCGGACCAACGCGTTTTGCTGCCACTTGGCCAACGTTGTTTCCATAGCTTCAAGCCAGGAAAGTTTGTTGGCGCTGGTAATATAAAAGTTGGTTGCCAGGATCGACAAAGCTTTATCTGCATTAACAGGACATACGCCTTCGGCCATGACAAGGCATGGAATCTGATTTCCCAGGACACTTACTAGGTCGGAAACTTGACCGTCGGGAAGTATGCAATTGGAAATTACAAGATCAAATTTGTCGTGGTAACAAGCCTGGAGTGCGAGCTGTTTGGTAGGAGCAATTTTAATTTTATAGATATAGCCAGCCGCTTTCAGAGATTCGACTATAAGGCTCTGCCATTCATTTCGAATCGAAACGATTAGTAATTTTAAGGGTTCCATGAAGTTAATCTTTACGTTGGTCGGGTTCAAAACCACTATATAAAAACACTGGGATGATCAATGTGAAAATAGCGAAACTACACGTTACATGTGTTTTTCATGAATCAATTCGGATACTGATTTGAGAAAACTGATTTCAGAACTGGACCAGTCTCGTGGATGCATGCTATCTTCAAAACCGATGAACCCGTCCCAGGTTTCGTTGTAAGAAATAGGAATGGCCAGAAAGGACTGCATATCCCTCGTTTGCCACCAGGATTTTTGATCGGGCTCCAAAGCTGAATATTTAATCTGGACCGGTTTATGTGCGGAAAAGGAGCTATCCCAGCTTTTATAGTAGGGGTAATTGACACTAGAATTTTTTCTATTTTTTGAGGCCACACCCGGCGCGCAAACTTCAAGTGTCTGAACGATTTCCGTTGCTTGATTTGCCGATCCATACTTGCGACAAATATAAACCCTGCTTATATCCAGCACTTCGCGAAGCAGGTCCAGCGTATTTAGTACTGCGTTTTCAGTGGATTCATTTCCCGGGGAAAGTTCTTCGGCACAGCGCAAAAGCGCAGTTTCAAAAAGATTGTTATAATTTTGATCAAATAAAGCAATACGTTCTTTCGCAGCATTTTCCCAGATTGCCATGGTATTTTCAAGATGTGTAAGCCAGGAAATGGATTCAGAACAGCTTATGTAATAATTGGTTTCGGGAATAAAAAGTATCGATTCGGCCGTGAAAGGGCATTTTCCTTCCGCCATCACCAGGCAGGGAAGCAAATCTCCAAGCACGCTGACCAAGTCAGTAACCGGCCCGTCAGACAATTTGCAATTGGAAATCAACATATCAAATTTGTTCTCGCCACAAGCTTGCAACGCATTTTGCTTGCTATCTGCATGGGTAATTTCAAAGCTGTAATTTGCTTCGGAAAGTGAGTTTTCTATAAGGGTTTGAGATTTTCCTTTTAATGATACTACCAGTAATTGCAAGGGTTCCATTGAGTGAATTTGTAAAGGGTTGTGTTCCAAATAGCCTTAGCTTTTTCGGATAGATGTATATTTTACGATGTAATGTGTGCAGAATGACAGATCAATTACTGTCGCTGGTGAAATCAATAAAAACGAAATGGCTAATATATTTGTCTGAAAGGTGTCAGTGACGTGTGTAAGGAATACAAAGATAGTAGAGTCCTTAAATTTTCAAATTTTATTTACGGAAAAAAGAAAGGAAAATCTTGATTTTTTTAAACTTTTCAAGTTTTCCGGTTATACGCCAAAAACGGCGTTTCAGACTATCGGGTCAACAAATTTATTTTTTTACATTAAAATATTATCAATGGCATCTATTGGTGCGGGGATGTTTTCTTCATTCAGCATATCCCTTAAATCGATTTCAATAATCCGGCAAATCGCTGTCATCGGGACATCATTAATCGCATTTTCAAACGGATTTTCACTGGTATCCCCAACCACTTCCATCGTATGAAAAATCCAGGCAATCACCACATAAAGAGGAATTCCCAGCCAGACTGTCGTTCCGTTAAGTTTGGCAAATTCTGTTAATAGTCCAAAGGGTAAAATCAGGATAAATAACCATACGAATAATTTGCTGTAATAGGCATATTGCCTTGGAAATGGAAAACTTTTAATAGCCTCACAGGCTCCCTGATGATTGTAGAATTCCTGGGCCAGTTCCATCAAACGGCGATGCCCTGTTTCTGAGATACATCCCTGTTCTGCCAGGTGTGTTATCCTTGCCGTTTGCTTTTTCATAATCTGGGTGGCAACATTTTTTTTTCTGGCGTAACTTTCGGCTTCGATTTCAGGCAAAAATTGAAGCAATATTCCTGTAACATCGGACGAAACCTGGGCATGGTTGTCTTTTCCTACTACTTTGTGCGCAACCGTACTAGTATCTCCCCAAACACTTTTCCGGCGAAGTTGAATTCGAACTGTGTTGAGATAAGCAATGTGACGGTATATGATTTCTTCCTTAATTTGGGCGGTTTCCTCCGTTGAACGATCGGTCGATGTTATGAAAGAAGTGATATAAGCTCCAAAACTGCGGCTGGCATTAATCATCCCTCCCCAGGAACGCCTGGAATCCCAAAGTCTGGAATAGGATGCATTATTTTTAAATCCAACCGAAAAAGCGACTGCCGTACCGATAAGTCCGATGGGTACAAAAGATACACCAATGTGTATTTCAAAATAAAAGTTCAGTAGAAAAAGACTGCTTGAATAAATGAGGAAAAACAAAACGGAACGCCATGAAAACTTAAAAATAAGGTTCAGCTTGATTTCTCTTGCGGTATACATTTTTCGTAACGTTAATAATGTGGCTTGTAATGGGTTTGGAGTTACAAGTTTTTAATTTCACTGCCGTTTTCGGGGAGGTTTGATCCCGAAGCTGAAAATATGCCACTTGAAGCAGATGATTCTTAATCTGAAATTTTGATTCCATTTTTTTAACTTTTAGAAATGGATAGTATTTTTTGACTTTTACCTAATAACACAATGTATTATTAGTAAAAGTATACTTATGGTTAATGAAACATTGCAGTTTTAATATGTTATAATTATAGGTATTATGGTTTCTGGTAAAATATTATTTCATTAATTGGCTTATAATCAAATGAAATGCTATCTTTTTTCCTTGAAATTAAGTTAATGTTAAAGTGCCATAAATTCAATTTTGAATATTGACGGTTTGAAGTACCGAATCAACAGGTTCAGGTATATTTTTGTCAGTTTCAGCAATGATTTGTATCCGCCCGGAAATTTTAGTCAGGATATTTACAACAGAATCTACGCAAAAGCTTATGTAGCAGACGGTATTCGGCTCCTATTTTTGTTTGTAGCGTAACAATGAACTAAACGTTTTAACCCTCAAAAACTTCAATACTAATGAACGCGAACAAGTCACTTGCACGTCGTTATTTTTATCAGATCATGAACGGAATGAATGCGGAAACTGCGCATGAAATTCTTTCCGAAGATTTTGTTTTCACCCTGCCGACACATCCGGAACCTTTCCATGGTCCCGACGGATTTCTGGGTTTGGTTGGTATGTTGCACGGAGCTTTTCCGGATTTCTATATCAATCCACAAGAAATGGTAGCGGGGGACGATTGGGTTGTTACACGCTGGATTGGTGGAGGTACGCATTCCGGAATACCGCTTTTGACTGTGAAAGGTAATGTGGAAGCAAGTGGTAACTTCTTTGAAATTGACGGAATGACATGGCACACCATTAAGGATGGGAAAATTGTCGAATCGATTGGTCATGAGGATACACTTGGATTGATGCTGCAACTTGGTGTATTGCCAAGTGACACTAAAAAAGTGGAACCGGATCTTGTTGCCAATAAAAATCTGGCAACCCGTTATTTTGAAGAAATCATGACGCAAGGTAAACTGGAAGTGATCGAAGAAATTCTTGATCCTGAATTTGCGTTCATTATTCCTACACAGCCTGAGCCGATCAAAGGGTACGAAGCCTTCACTGGTTTTGTTAAATACCTGCACAATGCTTTCCCGGACATCAAGTTCACTGTCATGCGCCAGACTTCGGAAGGCAATAAAGTGGCATCCCGTTGGAGTATTGCCGGAACGCATGAAGGCGAATTCCTTGGAGTTCCAGCGTCAGGACATCATTTGATCGACTATGGAATCGATATTTTTACAATCAAAAATGGTAAAATAATTTCTGTTCATGTCAATGAAAACGACTTTGGACTGATGCAGCAATTAGGCGCTATTCCATCCTGATTTGTTATTCTCCTCTTCTTAAAAACCTCACTGTTATGTCTGAATTAGAAAAAAACAAGGCGATTATACGCCGCTACTGGTTCGAGCTTTGGAATGAAAAGAGAGCCGAAGTGTTGGATGAGATTGCGATTGAAAACGTTGTTTTTCATTTTCCCCAAGGTCAGGCGCACAAACCTGCAACATTGAAAATCTGGTTTGAAACGGCGCTGATTGCATTTCCGGATGTTCATTTCACATTACATGATGAACTTGCTGAGGGCGACAAAGTCGTTAGCCGCTGGTCATATGAAGCTACCAATACCGGAACATTTCTTGGTCGTGAAACGACGAGCATAAAAGTAACAGATCTTGGAATTGATATTTTCCGTATCGAAAACGACAAGATCGTTGAAATGTGGGTTGCTCAGGATAGTCTGGGTTTATTACAACAACTAAAAGTGCTTCAATAATAATTGCGCATTCCTTGGTACTCCAACAATTTAAGAAAGACCACAACAACCCTTTTAATTAATAAAAACCATGTCTTATACTGCCGAACAAAACAATGCAATCTGCGTTGAATTTTTTGAAACTGCCTGGAATACAGGTGTTATTCGTGAAGATTTGTTATCAGAAGATGCGATCGACCATTCTCAGGTTGGAGGCAAAACAGTAAGCGAGCCAGGTTCGGGAAGCTTCAAACACATCGTTGGTATGTTTCGTGGCGGAATGCCGGATGCAGCGATTAGTATCGAAGATGCCATTTTCGCAGCCGACAAAGTAGTTCACAGATGGAGATTAAACGGAACGGATACGCAGGGAATTATGGGGATGCCACCAAGCGGAAAACACATTTCCATGACGGGAACAACAACAGTTCGTTTGGCTGACGGCAAAATTGCTGAACGCTGGGCTAATGTTGATGAGCTTGGTTTGTTACAGCAGCTGGGTGTGGTGCCGCCACCTCCGGGAGCAAATTGAAAAAATAATACAGCCTTGTGATTACGTATACATTATAGCGTTAATTAAAAATGCTGTCGTTTTTCAATCTGAAAAAGACTTGAATTAGTTAACCCATACTTCAAACATCAGTGTTTATGTCTAAGAAAATATTAGCAGTTCTTTCCGAGTACGGTTATTGGGGAATAGAGCTGGTTGGCCCTCTTGAAAAATTGGAAGCTGCGGGATACACCGTGGAATTTATTACGCCTAACGGAAAAAAAGCAGAGGCCTTGCCACCAAGTTACGACACTACGTATGTTGATCCTCCGCTTGGCACTTGTGTAACCACACCGCTTGCAGCAGAAAAAGTGATCGCTTTTGAAGCCACAAACCGGTTGGAAACAAGACAAAATCTGTCTGAGGTTATTCCGCAGCGACCTTATTTTTCTACACCTGATTTTTTAAGAGCATTCGAAAAATATTACAGCGATCTTAAAATTGCTCAGGACAAAATCACCGAAGAATACGCCGCTGTCCTTTTGGTAGGCGGTAGCGGACCGATTATTGATATGGTTAATAATCAGCGCGTTCACGATTTGATCCTTGGATTTTATAAGAAAAATATGCCGGTTGCCGGAATTTGCTACGGTGTGGCTCCGCTTGTTTTCGCCCGCGATTTTAATGAAAGAGATTCGATCATCAAAGGAAAACACGTAACAGGTCATTGCATCGAGTATGATTATCATGACGGAACCGGATTCCTTCATACTGATTTGAACATGGGGCCACCGCCTTACGTTTTGGAATATATTCTTTCCGATGCTGTTGGGCCAGATGGTAAATACCATGGAAATTTTGGAAAAGAAACATCTGTAATTGTTGATTATCCATTCATTACAGCCCGCTCATTGCAATGTTCATTTGAGTTTGGCGATCAGTTTGTAAACGTACTGGATAAAGGTCTGACTCGTTATGGCTGGTAAAACCGGAAATCAGAAAATAATTGAACAATTCCTGGCTGACGGCATGGATCATATGTTCGGAAATCCCGGTACAGTGGAGCAAGGTTTCCTAGATGCACTGGCCGAATATCCGGAAATGAAATATATTCTGACGCTTCAGGAAACCATCGCGGTCATGGCTGGTGACGGATATGCGCGTGCAACGCAGAAGCCAACTTTGGTTCAGTTGCACAGCTCGCCCGGAATCGGAAATGCGGTGGGCGCAATTTACCAGGCCAAACGCGGACATGCTCCATTGGTGGTGATCGGTTCGGATGCAGGTGTGAAATACCTGAACATGGACGCGCAAATGGCCAATGATCTGGTAGGTATGATGGCACCGGTGACGAAATTTTCAACGATGGTAACGTCTTCAAAATCTGTTTTGCGGACGTTGAGAAGAGCGATTAAAATTGCTTCTACACCACCGATGGGACCGGTCTATGTTTGCCTTCCGATGGACATTCTGGATGAAATAAATGATGAGCCGGTGTTTCCGACATCGATTCCTTCAACCCGCGTAGCACCTGCTGATGAGCTCATTATACAGACAGCCGAAATATTGCTTGCTGCTAAAAAACCTATGATTTTTGTAGGCGACGGAGTAGCTTATTCAGGAGCTGTGCCGGAACTTACAAAAGTTGCAGAATTGCTTGGTGCTGAGGTATATGGTGTAGAATTTGGAGATTTGGTAATGGACAATACACATCCGCTTTATCAGGGATCTACGGGCCATATGTTTGGAGAATTTAGTCTGCCGATTACCCAAAAAGGGGACGCGAACCTGATTGTTGGAACCTACATGATGCCGGAGGTTTTTCCGGGATTGGATGATATTTACGCTCCTGATGCGCAGGTCATCCATATTGATTTAAACGCTTACGAAATCGCTAAAAATCATCGTGTTGACCTTGGAATTGTAAGCGATCCTAAACTTTCCCTGAAACAATTGGCGGATGCTATTGAAGAGCTAATTACCGACGAACAGAAATCAGCTGTCGCCGCAAGAGTAGAAGAAATCGGAAATTTGAAGTCTGAAAAACTGGCGAAAGAAAAGCAGGTAGATTTGGATCAGATTGGAAAATCGCCGCTTCATATGTCGCAGTTTGCTTCTGTGCTAGCTGAGAAATTACCGGCGGATGCAATCATTTTTGATGAAGCCTTAACCAATTCTCCTCCGATAACCCGCTACATTCCACCAACAATTCCGGGACATTATTTCGCAACACGCGGAGGTTCTTTGGGCGTGGGTTTTCCGGGTGCAATTGGTGCGAAAATGGCGAATCCTGATAAAACAGTAATTGGATTTTCCGGAGATGGTGGCAGCATGTATACCATTCAGGCCTTGTGGTCTGCGGTACGTCACAATACCGGTGCTAAGTTTGTTGTCTGTAACAACGGTTCTTACAAACTGCTTCAACTAAATATTGATGTTTACTGGAAAGAAAGAGAAATTCAGGGCCATAATCAGCCTCTGCCTTTTGATCTTTCTTACCCGGCTATTCGCTTCGATTTATTGGCTCAATCACTCGGTGTTGATTCAGTTCGGGTTGAAAAGGAAGAAGATATTCCTGCTGCGATTGACCGAATGCTGGCTGACGATAAGCCATTTTTGATCGACTTGGTTCTAGAAGGAAATTATAAGACAGATTGGGTAGTAACCAACTGTGCGCAATAAAAATCTTAAATCCCTCCTCTACATAAAGTTATGGATTCTGATTCGAAGTACGATTACATTATCGTGGGCGCAGGTGCCGCAGGAAGTGTTCTGGCAAATCGTCTGAGCGCTGATTCGGCCATCAAAGTTTTGCTTGTCGAAGCTGGTGGCGCGGATCAAAATCTGGCCATCAAAGACCCCGGCGGCTTTGTAAGTCTATGGTTTTCTGATCTGGATTGGGCACTGAAAACGACAAATCAGCCTGGATTAGCCGATCGTTCGATTGTGATTAACCAGGGAAAAGTGTTGGGTGGAAGTTCTTCGATCAATGCCATGATGTATGTGCGTGGAAATCCGGGAAACTTCGAAGCTTGGAAAGCACAAGGTGCAGATGGCTGGAGTTATGAGGATCTTTTGCCCTACTTTATCAAACTGGAAAATTTTGAAAACGGGGCTTCGGAATTACATGGGACCGGCGGAGAATTATCAATTCGAGATTGTCCGGATGACGTAATGCGCTCTGAACATTTTTTGAAAGGGGCGATGGAACTTGGTTACGACGGGCCAAACTGGGATTACAACGGTTCCCGTCAGGAAAATGGTGCTGGATTGCTACAATTCCATATTACAGGAAATGATAAGCGTGATAGTGGAGCCTCTGCTTTTCTTGATCCCATCATTTCCCGTGAAAATTTAATGGTATTGACAGGCTGCCAGACTACCAAAATAATCATCGAAAATAAGACAGCAACCGGGATTGAATTTATAAGTAATGGTGCGGTGAGCCAGGCTTTTGCAAAGAAAGAAGTTATCATTTCTGCTGGCGCGTTGGCTTCACCAAAATTACTTTTATTATCAGGAATCGGGCCAGCTGCTGAACTGGAAGCTTTGGATATTAAAGTGGAAACGGATCTGCCTGGCGTTGGGAAAAACCTTCAGGATCATTTGCAGCTTCCTATGATTTTTCGTTCCAAAATTGAAATGCCGCAAACGACACTTTTGACAGGAAATGTACTTTTTGTTAATACAAAAAATGACGGTGGCCTGGTGGATTTACAGCTGAATTTTACACCAAGTTTGCCAGGACCGTTGGCTCCGTTATTACCGGATTTTGGCGGGCCGATCTGTATTTTTCTTCCCATTCTGGTGCAGCCGGAAAGTAGGGGTGAAGTGACTTTGTCATCAAAAGATCCGCTGGAACCGGCTGTTATCAATCCACATTATCTTGAAAAAGAGGCTGATGTTGAAGTGTTGAAAAACGCAGTAGAACTTGTTCGGAATCTGGCTGCAACTACTGCATTCCAGGAACTGAGTGGAGGAGAAGTAGCTCCGGGAGAAGCTGATATTACGGATTATATCCGGTCACAAAGCTCCACCTTATGGCATCCTGCCGGAACTTGCCGCATTGGAAAAGATCCACTGGCAGTGGTTGATCCTAGGCTTAAAGTGCACGGAGTGAATGGTTTGCGCGTAGCGGATGCTTCTGTTATGCCAACGGTAACCAGCGGAAATACGGTCGCTTCCAGTTTCGTTATCGGTGCCAAAGCGGCGGATATGATCCTCGAAGATCATTTAAATGATTAGAAATCTAGTATTCAAACATAAAATTTAGAAGCAATGCTTACTGAGGAATCGATAAAGGAATTAGCTACCGAATGGTATAAAAAACTGGACGTGCACGTACCAATGGTTGAGGTTTTACCACACCTGGCCGACAAAGAATTGGAAATGGTTTTTCCGGAAGCTACGGTGTATGGATATGCCGGATTTGAAGGCTGGTTTCAACGGGTGATCCGTATTTTCTTTGACGAAGTTCATACGGTAAAAGTTGTTGAACCTGTCATTACCGGAAATACTGCGACTGTAAAAGTGGTGGTGCAATGGGAAGCCAGCGTATGGAATGCGCCGGAAGCTTATAGCAAAAGAATCAAATGTGATGCGTTTCAAACCTGGGAAGTGAAGGGACTGGACGGCAAAGCGATCATCACAAAATATATCGTTGACGGCCTGGAATACCATGAAGGTTCGGCAACACTGTAATTAGAACATCGCATTACTCAACGTTAGAGCAGGATCTGTCAACAAAAGGCAGGTCCATGTTCATCCTGAAATAACCACTTTTTTAAAATATTGAAACGATGAAAAACGTACCGGATACCAAATTGGGGAAAATGTACAAAGAGCATATCCAGCATATTCTTGACAAGAATATCGAAGCGCTTTTGGACCAATATACAGACGACGCCACGCTGATCAGTAGCTTCTCGAAATCTCCGGTAATTTATCAGGGAAGAGAGCAGGTGAAAGAACATATGCAGGGAATTTTGGGCATCGACGGTCTTGAAACGGATATCGTTTTTTGGGCTGAAACAGAAAATCCGGAAACGCTTATGATCACAGAACAGATTACGATGACGGCTGGCGGAGCCAAAAGTGAAATGCGTTTTGCAGATAGCTGGGTTTTAAAAGACGGAAAAATCGCTATTCACTTTGCCGGCATGGTGCAGCACCCGGACGGGACTCTAGCCTAATTCTATCACTCCTCAACATACAAGACATGAAACTTGCCGGAAAAAAAATCGGAATTCTCTTTGAAGCCGATTACTTCGAAAACGAAATTTTCTATTACAAATACCGCTTTCCGGAAGAAGGCGCCGAGATCCATTTTCTGTCCCGGCTTTGGGGAAATGACAAAATAACCTTCACCGGTCACGAGTACAAAGTGCCGATGGATTGTTACGAATCCTTTGAAAATATGAGCGATGAAGAATTGCGCAGTTACAGCGCGATCATCGTTCCTTCCGGTATGGTTTCAGACCGACTTCGCTATACCGAAGACGTAGAAAAAATTCCGCCGGCAACCGAATTTCTTAAACGTGCTTTTGCAGAAGAAACCATCCTGAAAGGAATAATTTGTCACGGTTTGTGGCTGACAGCGCCTGCAACGGAACTGGTAAGAGGCAAAAAGCTGGTTTGTCACAACAACCTGATCGGTGATGCAAAAGCATATGGAGCAATTTATACCAATGAAGATGTGGTGGTGGACGGAGATCTGGTAACGGGTCGTTCGGGAGGACACGCACATTTATTTGCCAAGAAAATAATTGAGATTTTATCAGAATCGACTAAATACTGAAACCATGGAAGCATCCTTTTTTCATTTGGCGGTGACGGTAAAAAATCTCGCAAAATTCGAAGCTTTTTACGCAAAACATTTCGGTTTTAGAAGAGCCAGGGTGATCAGTCTGGGAGACGATGCCGAGCTTGTTTTTCTTAAAAACGATCATGGATTTTACTTCGAAGTTTTTCCTCCCGAAGAAACCCGTCCATGCCCTATGGCAGAAGCCGACGGTCCGCATTATCCAGGTCTTCGTCATTTTGCTTTCAGCGTGGAAGATGTGGAAGCAAAACTGGAAGAAATGGGATCAGACGCTGTAGTGACACTTGGGCCGCTTCATTTTGATGATGTGATTCCCGGTTGGAAAACGGTTTGGCTGAAAGATCCCGAAGGCAATATCATAGAAATTACGCAAGGTTATAAAGATCAGGAAGATCTTCTCTGACCCACATAGAATTGAATTATTCTCATCTGAAAATTTAAATCAATAACCCTTTTTATCTACTCAAATGAATATAGACTTCACCTTTTCAGACACCATCGCGGGCTATGTGTATGGCTTCAATCCACAGGAACGCTGGTTTCTTTTAGAAACTTCGGACCAGAGGAAATTCAAGGTAAACCTGATTCCTTCGACATATGCACGCGGAACGCGTAACCTTACAGAAGGATGGCAGAACCCGGGCGAAATCGATACTTTCTTATCTACCAGCGGACAGTACGTTTTTGCTTACGGTACGTTTTATCCAAATGCAGGTCAGGATTCAGCAACTTTTGAAGCGCAGCAGCTTGTGTTTCCGGGAAATGAGCCGTCCGCTTATCGTCATGAAGAACAAAACTGGTGGATTGAGCAAATTAGTTCTATCGCTACGAGTTATTTGAAATGGCAGTTTAACTATCCACAAGACGAAATTAATTACAAGAACTACCGCACGATGCTGCATCTGGGTGGTGCTAAAAAAGGAGATTATCTTCAGGAAACAGACACAATTTCCCGTATGGTTTACGGATTTGCTTCGGCTTATTTGTTGACAGGAAAAGAAGAATTTCTGGAAGGTGCAGAACTGGGAACGGAATACCTTCGTGACCACATGCGCTTCTTTGACCAGGACGACGATCTTGTGTATTGGTACCATGGCTTGAAAGTGGAAGGCCAGAAGGAAACAAAACTTTTGACTTCTGAATTTGGTGATGATCTGGATTCGCTTCCTATGTACGAGCAGATCTACGCACTGGCAGGACCAACGCAGACATACCGCATCACGGGAGATCCTAAAATCCGTTTTGATATTGATAAAACAATTGATCTTTTTGAAAAATATTTCAAAGATCATGACGGCGAAGGTTATTTCTCTCACCTTGACCCGATTTCTATGGATGCACACGAAGAGTCATTGGCTCATAACCGTGCCCGTAAAAACTGGAACTCGGTTGGTGATCACGCACCGGCTTATCTGATCAATTTGTATTTGGCAACAGGCGAGAAAAAACATGCTGATTTCCTTGAATATACCTTTGATACGATCACAAAATATTTCCCTGATTATGAAAACAGTCCATTCGTTCAGGAAAAATTCCATGAAGACTGGAGTAAAGACCAGACCTGGGGATGGCAGCAAAATCGTGCGGTAGTAGGGCACAACCTGAAAATTGCATGGAATCTAATCCGTCAGCAGTCTCTGACACCAAAAGACGAATACCTTGCTTTTGCGAAAAAAATCGCGGAACTAATGCCATCAGCTGGTTCGGATCAGCAACGTGGCGGATGGTATGATGTGGTGGAACGTGTAGCCAAAACCGGTGGAAAACACCAGTTTGTATGGCATGACCGCAAAGCATGGTGGCAGCAGGAACAAGCGATTTTGGCTTACCTGATCATGTACGGTGTTTTGGGTGATGAAGACTACAAAAAATACGCTCGTGAATCTGCTGCTTTCTACAACGCGTTTTTCCTTGATACAGACGATGGCGGTGTATATTTCAACGTATTCTCAAACGGTATGCCTTACCTTTTAGGAACGGAACGTTTCAAAGGAAGTCACTCGATGAGTGCGTATCACAGTACTGAATTGTGTTATTTATCAGCGGTTTATATCAATTTGCTGATTACAAAAGAGCCGACTTATTTCTACTTCAAACCGTATCCGGGTGGGTTTAAAGATAATATCCTTCGCGTTTCGCCGGATATTCTGCCACAAGGAAGTATCTACATCAGCGAAGTATTTATTGACGATGTTCCATACACAAATTTCGATGCGCAGGCGCTGACAGTTACCTTGCCGGAATCTGACAAAGCTGTTCGTGTGAAAGTACAGATCAGTCCTGCCAAGTAGTTGTAAAAACATACTAACGAAATTCCTATGAAAGTTACAATTAAAGACTTCGACGACATCGCTGTTGTCGAAGTAGAAGGCAACATTGATAGTAAAACGGCTCCCGAATTTGAACGGAGTACGAAACTGGCAACGGAAAAATCAAACATCATCGCGATCGATCTGACCGGAGTTGAATTTATGTCCAGCGCCGGGCTGCGGGTACTTTTGATGCTTTACAGAAATGTAAAAGCCAAAGAAGGAAAAGTGGTTTTGGTAGGAGTTTCGGAAGAAATTCAGGATGTAATGTCGATGACGGGGTTTATCAACTTTTTCAAAATCGTTGAAAAACAGGATGAAGCACTTTCCTTTTTAAAACAGGATTAGGCCATGGCGACAGACATACGCATAGATTATTATCCGACCCACGAACAGGAAGGGATTAAATTCAGAAGAGGTCATGTGCTTCCGTTTGGTGCGACAATGGTTCCAAATGGTATCAATTTCAGTATTTATTCCAGTGAGGCGATTGATTGCACGCTGGTTTTATTTGAAAGAGGGGAATCTGCACCCTTTGCTGAAATCCGTTTTCCTGAGGAATTCCGTACAGGAAATGTATATTCAATGATCGTTTTTGATCTTGATTATGAAAGACTGGAATACGGTTATCGAATGGACGGTCCTTTCAATCCTGAAAAAGGCCATCGTTTTGACAAAAGTATTATCCTGAGCGATCCGTATGCGAAAGCCATCGGCGGACGCGATACCTGGTTGGCAAAACCAAACTGGGACGACATTTATCCTTACCGTTCACGTCTTGTTTTTGAAGATTTCGACTGGGAAAATGACCATCCGCTGGAAACGCCGATTGAAGATCTTGTGATCTACGAAATGCACGTTAGGGGATTTACACAACACCCGTCTGCGGAAGTCAAAAATCCCGGTACGTTTGCAGCCATTCGCAGTAAAATCGCTTATCTGAAAGAACTGGGTATCAACTGCGTTGAACTCATGCCGATCTATGAATTTGATGAGTGGGAAAACAGTAAGGAAAATCCGGTCACCGGCGGTTTGATTGTCAATTTCTGGGGATATAGTACTGTTAATTTCTTCTCGCCGAAAGCGGGATATGCGGCTACCGGGAAGTTTGGAATGCAGGTTGACGAGTTGAAAACGCTGATCAAGGAATTGCATAAAAATGGTATAGAAGTCATGCTGGACGTAGTATTTAACCATACTGCCGAGGGTGATCACCGTGGACATACGATTTCTTTCCGCGGAATTGACAACAAAACATATTACATGCTGACGCCGGAAGGTTATTATTTCAACTTTTCCGGAACAGGAAATACGTTGAATTGTAACAACCCCGTTGTGCGGAATATGGTACTGGATTGCCTTCGTTACTGGGCTGCTGATTATCATATTGACGGTTTCCGTTTTGATCTTGCGGCTATTCTTGGCCGTGACCAGAACGGTGCGCCGCTTAGCAATCCGCCACTTTTGGAATCTCTGGCACATGACCCGATTCTGGCAAAATGCAAACTGGTTGCTGAGGCCTGGGATGCGGGAGGATTGTATCAGGTTGGATCATTTCCTGCTTATGGTCGCTGGGCTGAATGGAATGGAAAATACCGTGATGGTATCCGTAAGTTTTTGAAAGGTGATGATGGATTAGTTGGCAAAATGGCCCAGCTCGTTCAGGGTTCTCCTGATCTTTATTACTACCGCGGACCAACAGCCAGTATCAACTTCATTGCTTGTCATGATGGGTTTACCTTGTATGATCTTTTCGCTTACAATGAAAAACACAACATCGCCAACGGTGAAAACAATAATGATGGTGGAAATGATAACGATTCCTGGAATCACGGCGTAGAAGGAGAAACCGAAGATGCTGGCATTAATCAGCTTCGTCATCGTCAGATCAAAAATGCACTTTCAATCCTGATGGTTAGTCAGGGCGTTCCGATGATTCTTTCAGGAGATGAAATGGGCGTCACGAAATATGGTAACAACAATACCTATTGTCACGATAACGAACTGAACTGGACCGACTGGGGATTACTGAAAAAGAATGCCGATATCTACAATTTTGCCCGCCACATTCTGCGGTTCAGAAGAGCGCATCCGGTACTGAGAAGTGCGACGCATTTCCAGCACAGGGATTATGTTGGCAGCGGATTTCCTGATATCAGTTTCCACGGAACACAAGCCTGGAAGCCAGATTATTCTGATTCCAGCAAATGCCTTGCGTTTATGCTGGACGGTGCCCATGCCAAAAACGGAACGATCCAAGATGACATGATTTATGTCGCGATGAATACCTATTGGGATGCTCTTTATTATGAACTTCCGGTATTATCGGCGGGAAGAAACTGGTACCTGGCCGTAAATACAAGCATGCCGTCGGGCGAGGATATTTTCGAAATCGGCAAAGAACCAATCCTGAGCGAACAAGGAAGATTCCTGGTTGGCGGAAGGTCGACGATCATTCTTGTTGGTAAATAGATGTTAGCTTTTAGGTATTAGCGAGTAGTTTCGACTATCAACCAGCTAATCGCCAACAGCTAATCGCTAAAAACTTTTAAAAAACTATAAAACAAAAAATACTCATGGCTTTCAAAATAGATTCTGTTGTCGCTGAACCGGTAGCAACGTTAACACTGGTAGGAGAGCTTGACTCCCTGTCGGCAAGAGTTTTCCAAACGGAAATTGAAAAACTGACTACCAGGTCTATCACGACACTGGTACTGGACATGGAAAAACTTGATTTTATGTCATCAGCCGGACTTCGTGTACTTATTTTTTCAAAACAAAAAATAGGCGTTGGGCTTAACATTTTTATTGTAAAACCACAGGAATTAATCATTGATACGCTCGAAAAAACGGGCCTTCATCACAGTGTAACAATTGTCGATCAATATCCTGTATAGATCCTATGGGCATGGAAACCAGAAGTTTTCCGGGTAATGTAGATTCTCTGGACCCATTGCGGGACTGCATAGGAGAGCTTGCGCAAGAGGCTGGATTATCCAAGAAATCTACTTACAATCTAAAAGTGGCGATCGACGAAATCGCTACGAATATCATCTTGTATGGTTATGAAAGTGAGAAGATTGAAGGAACATACCGTTTGCTGAGTGAAATCACGGAAAACGAGTTGATCGTCATTCTGGAAGATGATGCCAAACCATTTAACCCATTGGAAAATGAACTGCCGGATGAGCTCGATCTGTCGGTTCCTCTGGAAGAAAGAGAAATTGGAGGGTTAGGTATTTTTCTGACAATCAATGGCGTAGATGATTTTTCTTACGATTTCTCGACAGGTAAGAATCGGAATAAATTTATAATGAAAAAAGCGTAAAAGTAAATAATAATATGGTCGATATTACCACGCTGTCCAATCCTTTTCCCGGGCTAAGAAGCTACGAATATGAAGACCATGCTTTATTTTTTGGCAGGGACAGTCATATCAGAGAGCTTCGTCAAAAGCTGCTTGGAAGTGGCTTTCTTGCGCTGATTGGCTCTTCGGGTAGCGGTAAATCTTCGCTGATAAAAGCGGGGTTAATTCCTTCTTTGGAAAAATCCATTGAGGAAAAAGAGGCATGGACAGTGGTGGTTTTCAAGCCCGGCGCACATCCTGTGCGTAACCTGGTTGGTGCTTTGTACGCGCAGCTTAGAAAAATGGCAATTACCGATGTGCCGGAAGAATTATCTGAAACCGAATTGTCGCTGAATAGTGCTGAAGAATTGGTTTTGAAGCTTGTTTCCGCTTTGGGCGGAAACAAGCTTTTACTGGTTATCGATCAGTTTGAAGAAGTATTCCGGTATGAGATGGCTGTGGGCGGTGACCGGGAAACAAGAGCCGAAGCGTCTGTTTTTATCGAAATAATTCTAACCCTGATCAACCCGGAACATGCGCTCGCCTATGCGGCCATTACGATGCGTTCGGATTATCTGGATCATTGTACCGATTTTAAAGGATTGACCGAAGCGATAAATCTGGGTTACTATCTGCTTCCAAAAATGACACAGCGGGAAGTCCGGGAAGTGATCGTGAAACCGATTGAGACTTCGGGAGCAGAAATTACGCCGGAACTTGTAAAAATTCTTCTTTTGGAAATTGAGAATAATCCTGATTCTTTGCCGATTCTGCAACATGCTTTGCTTCGTACGTGGAACAAATGGAGTGCTACGCAGTTGACAACCGTGCCCATTTCTGTAATTGAATATGAGGCAATTGGCACGATGAAAAATTCGATTACAGTCCATGCAGAGGAAATCTATAATCAAAAGCTGGATGACAGAAGGAAAAATGCCGCTGAAAAATTATTCAAAACACTAATCGTACTCGGTGCAAATGATGCGCCAACATTACGTCCAACACCACTTAAAGATCTTGTTAAAATTACAGGCGTTCCTGAATATCAATTAATTGATGTGATAGATGCGTTTCGTGAAAGAGGCGTTTCTTTTCTTTCGCCGCACCAGGGAATATTTCTGAGCCCTGATACCATTATTGATCTTACCGCTGAGCGAATTCTGAATCTTTGGAAACGGCTAAGTCGCTGGATTGATGAGGAACTTGAATCGGCAAAACTTTACAAACAACTAAGCACAACGGCCCTTCTTTATAATGATGGAAAAGCAGGTTTGTGGGTCAACCCCGAATTACAGCTTGGGTTAAAATGGCAAAAAGAAAATAAACCAACCGCTGAATGGGCAAAAAGATACGACCCATACTTCGAAAGAGCGATTAACTATCTGGAATACAGTAGAAAAGAATATGAGTTTGCCGTTAAAAGCCAGGCTGATAAACAAAGAAAAGCGCTGACTCAAAGTCGGTATCTGGCGATTATGGGTATCGGATTGGCAATTGTTGCAACGGTTGCTGTGCTATATCTAACTTATTTACAGGCGGAGACAAAGCAGGCTTTAAAAGAATCAGACATTAAAGAACAGGTGGCCCAAACGGAGCGGAAACGTGCGGAAGAACAATCCAAAGAAGCTGTTGTCCAAAGTAAAATTGCCGAGCAGCAACAGGAGATTGCTGAACAGCAGAGGCTGTTAACGGACGAGCAAAAGCAGATTGCATTTCAGCAAAGAGAGATTGCTGTTAAAAAAGAGAAAGAAGCCGTACAAGCAACACTTTTTGCAAATCAGAGTGAAAAGGTGGCCAAAAAAGCTTTGGAAGAAACCCAACAGCAGAAGAGAATTGTAGAGAACGAAAAACTGGAAGTTTTAAGACAAAAGGTAAAAGTGGATACGCTGGTCCTGGTTGCAAACAGACAACGAGAAAAGGCGGATGCCGCAACAGACAAAGAAAAACAGCTCAGGTTACTTGCAGTGGCGCGGTCTATTGCGATACAATCCTATCAAATGCCTGAAAGTAAGGATGATATCGCAGCACTTTTGGCTTTGCAGGCTTATCGTTTTAATGATAAGGATGCGAAGGATTCTCCTGATGTTTTTAACGCACTTTCAAAACTGGCTGAGTCTAAAACGGTTTTAAGAAGACATACGGACATCGTCAGGTCGATCTCAATCAATGCTGATCATACAAAATTGGCTTCCGCCAGTGAAGACGGCACGGTGAAAATCTGGTCGCTGGCCAATATGTCGCAAAAGCCTGAAAGTTTCCCGATCCCGAAAGGCGTGAACAAAGATTTGAGGTCTGTATTATTTTCTGCCGATGGGAAAAATGTTTTTGCCGGAAGCAGTGACGGACGTCTTTTTGGGTGGAATAATGCGCTGGCAACAGCTCCTCCAAAAGTGATAAGGGCTCAAAATGCACCGGTGAATACCTTGCTTTACAACAATACAAATCTCATTTCAATTAGCTCGGAAGGTGGTATTCGTTCCTGGAAAGTGAATGGAAACGCACTGGATTCAATTCAAAATGTCCATTCCCGACATGCACTTTTGTGCGCAGCTATCAGTCCGGACGGTGAAGTTCTAATGTGTGGTTCTACGGGAGGTAAAATCCTGGCCTTTGATTTGAGTGATTTGAAAAAAGATCCGCTTGTTTACAACGGACTGGAATTTGGTAACCAGGTTTCTTCTCTGGCTTTTAGTCCGGATGGAAAAAGACTTATTACCAGCAATAATTACGGTTCAATTTATGCCTGGAATCTTAAAAATAATGCCATTAACGGTAGAGGAAGTTCTATTACCGGAAGACATACGTCGGCCGTGAACAGTATCATTTTTTCACCAAATGGTAAAAAGATGGCCAGTTGCAGTTTTGACGGCTCCATCCACATTTGGAATTATAAAGATATACTGTTGCAACAGCAGCCGGTTGTGATCCGCGACAATGATAATTGGGTAATGGACCTGTGTTTCACAGCCGATAGCAACAAACTCATTTCCTGTGGTGCCGACAAATCTGTTCGGGTTTGGGATATTAACACCGATCTGCTTTATGCAAAAGTTCTATCCATGGTAAAGCGAAATTTTACTACCGACGAATGGAATACCTATATCGGAAAAGACATTGATTATCAGAAAACAATCAGGGAGTAATCTCTAATCAGCGTGGTTATGAAATTGAATATTTACATTTTAATTCTGCTGTTATTATTCTTGTCCGGGCCATTTCTGCCTGTATTTGGACAGGATATTTGCGGGGAATTTAAAATAGCCGAAGCGCAGAAAAAATATAATAACGGGAATTTTCAGGAAGTTTTTGGCTTGCTCGATCCTTGTCTGAAAGAAGGTTTCAGTGATACAGAAAAGATCAATGCCTATAAAATTCTTTCTATGACTTATCTGGCGATTGATTCAACTGAAAAGGCTACGGAAAATATCAGGTTAATGCTGACGATGAATCCTGCCTACGAGCCAGACCTGGATTTGTCGGTTTCTGTTCGGTTTATCGCAATCGTAAATCTGCTAAAAAATGCCCAGCAAACAGTCGTTCGTGTAAGTTCGGTTTCCAAAAAACTGGAAGATATCAACAAAGCACCAGCCACCGTAATGGTTCTGACAAGTGAGGAAATTAAGCAGCGGGGGTATATTGATCTTGAAGCATTATTCAGTGATTTGCCAGGTTTTGACGTGTCAAGAACTTATGGATCAACGTATTCCAATATTTACCAGAGAGGTTATCGTTCAAGCAATACGGAAAGAACGTTGTTTATGATCAATGGGATTGAAGAAAATGATTTCTGGGGAAATTTTGTGTATTGGAACCGCCAGTTTCCAATTTCAAATGTTAGCAGGATAGAAATTGTTTACGGTCCGGCTTCCACAATGTATGGTGCCAATGCCTTTTTGGGAGTGGTCAATGTAATAACTAAACAACCAGGTGATTTTATCAAAAAAGACAAAAAGACAGGTGTTGCCGCGGACATGGGTTATGGTGCTTACAAAACCAAATATGCCGATGTTACAGCGGCCGCAAAGTTTAAAAATATTGTCTTTTCAATAACGTCAAGAGCGTATTATTCCAACGAGCAGAATTTGTCAAAATATGATGAATACAGTTTCAATCCTGCGGATTATGACAAGATCGATTATAAAAAAATAATGAGCGTCACCACGGGCGCGGCCGCTTTTGTTAATGCAAATAAAATTCAGGATGGGAATGCCTATTATACCGTAGCCAAAGATATTAACGGAAATGTGACGGCGGCAAATCTTACGGATCTGGGAGCAAGTGCGGCCCGGAATTTTGATAAAGCCGCTTTGCAGGGAAATCTGAATGGTAGCCCAATCGGCTATTCTAACAAGTTGGAGCATTTTTATATTAAGGGAAGTTTGAAAGTCAGTGATTTTACACTTGGTTTTCAAAAATGGCAGAATGTTCAGGGATCAATCAATTATTCAAATGACAATTCCCGTGCAGGTTCCGACAATGGAAATTTATGGGAGCCCAGACAGGCACTTTATTATGCTATTTATGAAAAAGAGATTATCAAGGACAAGCTCATAATTATCAATACTTCGCAATACCGCACCACACAAATTAATGATCATTCCCGGATTGTGACCATCCGTAATTATTCAAATAAAGCATTGACCGGTGCAAGTTTATTGAAAAACACAGCTCCATTCTGGCGTACCCAGTTTTATTATCAGCAATCACAACAATACCGGAACGAGTTAAAGGTACTTTATAACCCCAATTCCAGGCTTGATATTGTTGGTGGGTTAGAGGTTCGACAAAGTGTGATCCAGGGAGATTATAAAAAAATTACAATTGATTCAACGCTTCGGGATGACTATTATATCAGCGCGCAGGATTTTGGAAAAAGTGATTTTGATAATGTTCCGGGTGGAAATTTATTTGAACAAATTAATATCGGAGCCTATGCGCAGGGCACTTACGAAGTGCACAAATCACTGCGTGTGACTTTGGGCGAACGTTTTGATTATAGCCAAATCCGCAGAAGCGGCGGTTATGGAGCACAGTTCAATCCACGTGTTGCGGTCGTTTACACCCCTGGAAAATTTGTGATCAAAGCCATTTATGCCAGAGCTTTTCAGGATGCGTCGAGCCGGGACCGGTATTCGACATCTGCGCCTACAAGGATGATTGCGAACCCGAATCTAAAACCGGAAGGGGCCAATAATTATGAAGTCTCGTTCAATTTCAGCCCGATGAAAAATGCCAGACTGGATGTGAGTGTTTATCATGCCATATATAAGGATATCATCGAAGAAATTTCAGTGCCGTACAACAATGGTTACACCTTGCAAAAAAATAATACGGGCAAGTCATACGTCACCGGTGTTCAGGCGGTTTTTGATTATAAAATTTCCCGGAATTTTAGTCTTTTCAGTAATTACACTTATACAAATGCCAAAAAAGATTCTATCGCCGGAGGTATAGTTCAGGACGCCATTACCAATAAAAAACTGATCGTTGGTGATATTGCCCGCAATCATTTTAATGCCGGTATCAATGGCGTTTTTCTAAAAAATGACAGGCTGAATGTGAACCTCAGATTCAATTATGTATCAAAAAGAAGGGTAGGCCAGGGCACTTCTGTTCCGGCAAATCCGCAGCCTAATGGTTTCTTTCCAGCTTTTAGCCTGATCAACGCCGCTGTCACTTACAAGCTTACAACGGCAATTCAGACCCAATTGATTGTAAATAATGTCTTGAACGCCCAGTATTCCGATCCGGGAATCCGAAGCGCAAACGGCATAGACCAGGCTTATCGAACTCCTCAGAAGGGCATAAATTCGATGCTCCGCTTTATTCTTAACTTTTAACAAATTTAACCCGACTTCTATGAAAAATTCCTATGATGAAAGAGTGATCCGTTATGAAAGTGTTACCAATTTCAGTGATGATATGTTTGATGATCTCGTGGCGATCATCGATCCGCAGGATGGTGAGGTAATACTGGATTGCGGAGCAGGATATGCGCCTGTAACCCAGGCAATTATTTGCAGAGAACCAATGCTTGAAATTGATTATTATATTCTGGAATACAGCATCGTGCAACTTCAAAGAGCACAGATTGAAGTGTCTGAACTTCTTGATTCTATTGGTCAGGTAAGATCGGTTTCTTACCAGCAGAATAGTGCGGCTTCGATGGATTATCCGGATAATTTTTTCGATAAAGTGATTACCAAAATGGTATTGCATGAATTACCGGCAGGTGAGCAGGTGAAAATGATCAGCGAAATTTTCAGAATACTGAAACCAGGCGGAAAATTGATCTTGTGGCAGACGATTCTGGATGATTCGACAGTGCATTTTTACAGAAATATGTTCCGTAAAAAAGACAGTCTGGCCGGCTATGATTCACTGGTGGAAAACAGAAATTTCATCACCCAGGAAGCATTTTACTATCTGCTTGAAAATGCAAGATTTGAGAAATATGAACTTGCAAAAGCCTTTACCTACAATTTTAATAGCAAATACCGCCTGTATTCAGAGTTGCAGGGAGATATGGGAAAGTTAAAGGAACTAAACAGTTATCTGCTCGAAATGGTAGAAATGGAAGGCCACGGTTTTTCTCAAAAGACCCAAATTTCCTTTGAAGATGACAACGTTAGTCTGTTCTTCAAACAAGGCGTTTATCTGGCTCAAAAAGCATCTATTTAATACGTAAACAAATGATAACCAGGCAGTCGCTGCATACTACTTTTAATATAAAGAAAGACGAGGAACAACCTGTCTTGCTTTTACTTGCCTATTCCTTTTTCAGCGGAATATCCATTTATATATTTTATATCGTAGCCAATGCACTCTTTCTGGTAAACTATTCAAAAGCAATGCTTCCGGTGGCTTACATTGCCGGAGGTATCCTGCTTTTTTTCATTGGGAAGATCAACGTTTCTTTTCAAACCAAAATCAATTTTACAAAGTTATCCGTCGCACTGATCGTTTTTCAGTTTATTTCCGTGGCCGTGATGCTTTACTTCTATGAAACTTTTTCATGGAAAGGCATTACGCTGGTTATGTTCATCTGGAACCGGATTTCCGTGTATGTCAGTAACGTTACCTTTTGGACTTCATCATCCAAAATATTTAATCTTGAACAGGCGAAACGTATTTTTAGCCTAATTGCAACGGGTGATGTGGTGGCTTCGATTGTAAGCTATTTCGCTGTGAATGTGCTGCTTAGTGCAAAAGTTCTGCACACCGAAGAATTGCTTTATATCAGCTTGGGAGCGCTACTGGTTTCCCTTGGGATCATGATGGTGATCATCAAAAAATACGATACTAAATTATCTACAAAACCTAAGGAAAGTGCAGTGCAACCGGTTAAAGAAACACAAGTTGACGGCGAAACTGAGATAAGAAAAGTATGGACACTAAATGAAATCAAATTTGCAAAACCGGATTTTTTCGCAAGTTCAGCGGACGATTCTCCTACAAAAAAGAACTATAAACACCTGGTTTTTCTTTTGGGTATGGTGCCGGTTTTAGGTGTTTATTTTGCAGAATTTATTTTTTCAGTTGAAGTTAAAAACCAGTTTCCTGCCAAAGATCAGCTTACTGTTTTTCTGGGACAATTTTTCTTTATTTCTGCCATTATTGAATTGCTGGTAAAAGTGTTTTTTTACCGTTTCACAATTCGAACTTTTGGTTTGATTTCCGGAATAATCCTGCTTCCTGTTGCGCTGGTACTCGTTTTTGTATTTGCCATTACCATCAGCTCCTTTGATCTTTCTGTCTTCTTTTTCATTTTATTAAGCCGGTTTTTGTGTATTTCGGTCAAAAAATCTTTTAGTGATACATCCTTCCAAATTCTGTATCAACCGCTTGAAAAACAGGAAAGTATGGCATTGCAAAACAAAGTTGAAATTTATGCAAAACCGTTGGGGTACATTTCAGCAGGCGTTATTTTACTGTTGCTTGTCAGTGTTAATCTGGGTGCGCCGATCTACGTGATGTGTGCCTTTCTCATCATTCTTATTGGCTGGGCAATTGCCTCTTTCCGGATGCAAACCGAATACCAAAATATGCTTTCAAGCCTTTTTTCATTACCTGCGGCAAATGTTACAAAGGCAAATGCATTGGAACAGAATTCAAAATTGACACAGAAGAATTTAGAAGATGACGGCAGGATTTCTTTTGAATCAATAGTTAGTAAATCTTTATCCGAAAGTCTCCCGGAGGTGTTGGAAGGGATTGTGATGCTTGGCAGATCCAAAAGATTTTTGTCCTTTAAATACCTTATCCCACATCTTCAAAGTACTAATACAATTATTAAAAAAGCAGCCATCATCGCATCCGGAGAAAACGGAAATCCGGAACTTTGGAATTATTTATTTGAAAATCTGTGTAGCAAAAAGTATTTCAGGGAAACGCGGTTGGCGATAGTCAAAACGGGAGATCGCATCATTCCGGCGCTGGATGAGTATTTCGATCTTTCCAGGGAGGATGTTGATGTTCAATTGAGCTGCGTGGAAATTATTTTCACTATTGGCGGAGATAAGGCGATACGTTCCTTACGTCAAAAATTAAATGATCCTGTGCAATGTGTCAAGGATAAAGTGTATGAATCATTGGCTGCTATGGGTTACGGAGTCAACCTGATTGAAAGGTCAAATCTGGTTACAGAGGTGCGTTTGCATATCGGATTTATCATTTGGGTTATTGCCGCACAACGAGATTTGTTCAGCACGCTTCCGGTGGACAGCAGTTTGGGGCCGGAACTGGTCAGAGAATACAACCGGTCTATTTTGAAACTGCTTAATATCCTGACTTTACTAACAAAAGATAACAGGCTTTTTGAAGTTCAAAAATCAATTAGTTCCAGAAACGAAAATACGAAAAGTTATCTTTTAGAAATCCTGAACATCGCTATTCCGCCAGAGCATAAGCCACAGGTTATACCTCTTTTTGAAGATATATCAATATCAGAAAAAATACTCAGATTTAAGAATTTGTATCCACAGCAAAGAATGTCTGTACAGGAAAGATTATACGACATTATCAATAAAGATTTTTCCAGATTAAATGTGACTACAAAAATTGCGGCTGTTAAACAGCTGGAAGACTATCCGTCTGAAGAAACCACATTCATACTCTGTGCAACAGCGGTTTCATCCTCGGAAATATTATCTGAAACCGCTATGGAAATTTTACTGGTAACAGATTTTCAGGCTTTTACGACACTTGGTCATACCATGATCTGGAAAAAAGATGATTTCCATTGCAAGATTGGAAACCGGTTGGAAAGCAGTGTTTTTAAATCTTTTTCAAATCCGGCCTTATGAAATACTTCTTATATATTGTTGCTTTTCTCGTTATTCAGGCTTTGCCTTTGACCGCTCAAAGCAATTTGCAGGAAATGCCCGCACCGTTAATAAAGCTTTATTCTCCAAAAGATTATAAAGCACACGGACAAAATTTTGCCATTGTGCAAAACAAACAAGGTGTTCTGTATTTCGGTAATTTTGCCGGCGTTCTGGAATACGATGGCGTATTTTGGAAAACCATCCCAACGAAGAATATTACAAAAGTTTCAGCACTTTATCTGGATAGCGCGCAGCAGGTTATAGTGGGTGGAAACGATGAGTTTGGTTATCTGTCACCTGACAAATCGGGTTCCTTTAATTTTGTCAGTATTAGTAATTCAGAAAGAGATTTTGGAGCAATAATCAGTATTTTCCAAAACGCCGACGGTATTTATTTCATAGCAAAGAATAAAATTTTTCTATGGAAGGGAAAAACGCTGAAAAACTGGAAAATAAAGGAAACGATTACTTCGGCGTTTTTGGCAAATAATATTATTTACATTTTCAAAACCGGCGTTGGTTTGACCCGTTTTGATCATGGAAATTTCTTCCGGTTGCCATTAGCAAAAGATACTGAAAATGTGCAAGACGTAAATTCTGTCCTGTTTTTGAATGGAAAAACATTTATTACCACAAGTCATCAGGGAATTTTTACTTTCGTAAATGGAGCTATAAGCAGACTTCAATCTCAGGCAAATGAATATCTGAACGGGAAGGAAATTTTTAGCGGAAAAGTCATGAATGACAATACGCTGGGAATCTTTGCTTCGGGTGGAAATTTTCTTTCCATACATCCTGAAAACGGAGAAATCAACAGTCGTGTCAGAGAAAACGATCGTTTTGTTGGAGAACGGGTCAATTTTTGGATCCAGGACAGAATGGGTGGTCTTTGGATGGCTTTGAATAATGGTATTGCCCAAATGGCAATCACTTCACCGATTTCTTATTATTCCGAAAATGAGAATCTTAGAGGTCAGATCAATGATATTTTTCGTTTCGATGGAAAACTTTTCACGGCCACCAGTAGCGGGTTATACTATCTGGACAATGGGAAATTCCTGTCATTTCCATCCATTAAAGTTGCAGTTTGGTCGTTGACAGGCGCCAATGGAATTCTTTATGCAGCCACCAGCCGTGGCGTTTACAGCATTTCAAAAGGGAATAAAGCAACACCGATTTCGGATGATTTTACTTTTTGTATTTATCAATCCAAAAAATTAAAGTCAAAACTTTATTTCGGATTGGAAAACGGTCTGGCGGAAATGGATCTTTCCAAGGGTGGCCGCATAAAAAATATACCGGGTATTAATGGCCAGATTTTCAAAATGGCGGAAGATCAGGATGGCAATTTGTGGCTGGAATCGCAGACCAATGGGATTTTTAAATTTAATCAGGACACACAAAAGGTTATCGATTATAGCACTGGAAAAGGTTTGCCAACACGTTTGTTGAACCGGATTTCGGTTGGTCCGTCAGGGTTGCTGGTGAGTAATATTAAAGGTGTTTTTCAATATGAAAGAACCACGGAGCGGTTTGAGCCTTTTACCGCTTTTTATAGAGACAAATCAGCTGTTTGGAAAAGTTTGATAAGCCAGGATGCGAGGGGAGATATCTGGACGACCAACGGGGATGAGAAATTTATAACATTATATGAAAAGCAGGCAAATCATCGGTACAAAGAAGTAACCGTACCTTTTCTTCCGCTGGCAGACAGGACTTTCAACGTGATTTACCCTGATGCCAACAATATTGTATGGTTTGGCGGGGCGGACGGAATGATCCGTTTTGACCGGAATCAGAACATTTCTTATTCGCTTCCTTACTCCGCTTTTATCCGGAAAATTACTGCAAAAGGGGATACCGTACTTTTCAACGGATTTAAGGAAGCGACCAAGCCGGGGGAAAACAGCACAAAACTGGACTATAAGTTTAATGATATAAGCTTTGAATTTTCAGGTGCAAGCCTGATTCCGGACGACAATCTTTTGTTCCAATATTACCTCGAAAATTTTGATAAAACCTGGTCGCCCTGGACATCCAAATATCTGAAAGAATATACCAATTTACCCGCCGGGAATTATAAATTCCGGGTGAAAGCTCAAAACATTTATAACAACCAGAGCAACGAAGCTTCTTTCGATTTCACAATTCTTTCGCCGGTTTATCAGCGTTGGTGGGCGATGCTGATTTATCTGGCAGCCATGATTGGTGGAAGTTTGATTATCAGACAAAAACGGATTGAATTTGTTGCAAACAAAACACAAAATCTGGAATCGCTGATAAACGAGCGGACGGAAGAAGTGGTTCAGCAAAAAGAGGAGCTTGAAAAACAATCCGAAGAGCTTACGGCGACCAATGATCAGCTTGAAAGGATCGATGAATTTGTAAAGTCCATAAACAGTGAAGTTAATACCGAAAAATTATTTCAAATGGTGCTTGACCGGCTTTGTTTATTTCAAAATGTAGACAGTGCGTCGGGTCTGATTTTTAACAAATCGACAAAAAATTACCAGTTTATAGCACTTGCCGGGAAAGTGGCCATTGCTTCCTTGGAGGATGTATCTCTTTCTTACGAACAGGCGGCGCATCGTTACATTGATTCAGCCACAGAAGTTTTTGAAGATATTTTTGTCAAAAATGATTTTGTATATGAAAATCTGGACAGTTCGATCGATACTATGTTTTCTCCTAAGTCTCTCATTACCATTGTTATTCGGGTGGAAACCGAAGTAAAAAGTTTTATCACGATGGAGAATATGGAACATAGCCATGCTTTTGGTCCCCGTGATTTCAATATGGTCCGCAATCTGAAAGAGCATTTGATCGGTGCTTATATCAAAACAAGTATTCTCGAAAATCTTGAAAATACGCTTTCAAATCTTAAATCGACGCAGCAGGAATTGATCAGACAGGAAAAACTCGCGTCAGTGGGTCAGTTGACAAAAGGAATCGTAGACAGGATTTTAAATCCGCTCAACTATATCAATAATTTTTCCCAATCATCGAAATCCTTATTGCAGGAAATTGAAGAAGTTACTGAAAAATATCAGGATGGATTTACCGAAGATGATCAGGATGATCTTGGAAGTGGAGTAGTAATGCTTAAAAAAAATCTCGAAAAAATTTACGAACATGGAGCGAGTACAACCCGTATAGTAAAAGATATGCAGAAACTTCTGAAAGGAAAATCAACGGAGTTCCTGGTTACTGAGCTTAATGTTTTTCTTGAAACAAAAGCAAAAACAGCACTTGCAGAAGTGCTGGTCGACTACAAAGGCTGCGAACTTCATCTGGATTTTGATCTCTACAAAGTACCTGTAAAAGTGAGTCTCTTGCCATATGAGTTCTCGGAAGTTTTACAAAATCTTATCAGTAATGCCTGTTATGCAGTTTTTGAAAAGAGTAAAATAGAAAAAAACTATGTTCCGGAAATTTCCATCACAACGATAAAAGCCAGAGATGGAATCCGGATTCAGTTTCGGGATAATGGAAAAGGAATTCCGGCAAAAGAAGTTGAGCAGATTTTCAGTCCATTTTTTACTACAAAACCCACGTCCAGAGGAACAGGTTTGGGTCTGTATATGAGCAAAGATATTGTTCAATTCCACAAAGGAGAAATGTCAATAAATTCCAAAGACGGAGAATATACAATAGTAGAAATTCTATTGCCGGTTATTCAATAATGCACTTTATCGAACCTACTTACACTTAACAATACCTAATATGGAGCAGCAAAAAGACAATCATGCAGACTCTCCGCCTACGGCAACAAGTCTCCATACCGGGATTGAGGAATTGAATAAAGAAATTGAAGCGTATCAGCAGAAAATATCTGAATTGAGTAAGCTGGCTGATATAGGTCAGTTAAGTGCGGGTATACTCCATGAGATAAAAAACCCCGTTAGTTTTGTCAATAATTTTTCAAGATTATCTCAGGGACTGGTGGAAGAACTTGCAGAACTTTTAGATAAACCGGCAGAGGAAGTTAGTGAAGACGACAAGGCGGATCAAAAGGATTTGCTAGACGCACTATCTAAAAATCTTGTAAAAATTAACGAAAACGGAAAAAGGATAGAGCGGATCATTCAAGGTATGCTTTTGCAGACCCGGACAGATGGCGCATATCTGGAACCAACCGATCTGAATCAGTTGCTGGAAGAATTTAGCAAACTGGCTTATCAGGGTGCCCGCTCAGAAGACAAAGAATTTAATGTGACCTTGAAATATGATCTGGATCCTTTGATTAAGGAAGTGAAATTATCACGTGGTGACTTCGGTCGGGTGATATTAAATCTGGTCAACAATGCCTGTTATGCAGTGAACGAGCGCGCTAAAAGACAAATAGAGAAGTATGATCCGTTCATCAAAATCACATCAAAAAAACGTAATGACAGAATAGAAGTCCGGTTTGAGGATAATGGAATTGGTATCCCGGCTGATATTGTTTCAAAATTGTTCCAGCCATTTTTTACAACAAAACCGCATGGAAAAGGCACAGGCCTCGGACTTTCGCTGACATATAGCACCATTGTGGAAACACATCAGGGTACTATTGAGGTTGCTTCTGAATTAAACGAGAGAACGGAATTTCTAATCATAATTCCGGCATAATAAACCCGGATATTTTAAAAATACTCATAAAAAAACTTCACAATAATGGCAATCCGAATATTAAGTGTAGACGACGAGCAGGATATGGAAATGCTGATTCTTCAGCTTTTCAGAAAACAGATCAGAGACAAAAAATATGAATTTGTTTTCGCCAATAATGGTATAGAAGCACTCGAAAAGTTGGAGGAAGTGGGTGACGTTTCGCTGATTTTATCAGATATCAATATGCCCGGAATGGACGGCTTGACCTTTCTGTCCAAGATTAACGAGAAGCAAAATCCACTACTGAAATCCATCATGGTTTCGGCATATGGCGATATGGACAACATCCGCACTGCGATGAACCGCGGTGCTTTTGACTTTGTTACAAAACCAGTGAATTTTGAAGATCTTGAAATAACGATCAGCAAAACGGTGGAGCACATTGAAATGCTGACAAGTCTTGAAAAGGGCAGGGAGCAGTTGATTGCAATACAAAACGACCTGAGCGTGGCGAAGGAAATCCAGCTTTCCATGCTTCCAAAAACAGTTCCTGCAAATATCGGAAAAGCAGGCATTGATCTTCATGCGTTTTTACAGCCAGCCAAGGTGGTAGGAGGGGATTTGTATGATTATTTCATGATGGATGAAGATCGCTTATTTTTTATGATAGGCGATGTATCCGACAAGGGAATTCCGGCAGCACTTTTTATGGCCATTACCAAAGCTATTTTCAAAAGCCAGTTTTCCAACAAAAATGGTGATAGCCTGGTGCAGAAGGTGAAGATTTTAAATGAATTTTTATGCGAGGATAATTCAATGTTTATGTTCGTTACAGCCTTTATTTGTATTTTAAATACGAAAACAGGTGAGGTTGAATATGTTGATGCGGGCCATGAGCCACCGATCATCCAGCGTGCCGACGGAACGACTGAGCTGGTTAAGAAACAGGAAGGCATGGCTTTGTGTTTTGATCCCGAATATGAATATGAGTCCAGATTCCTGACACTTAATCCGGGAGATAAATTTGTACTTTATACAGACGGTGTTACGGATGCAAACAACATGAGCGGTGCACGTTTTGGACTGCCCCATTTACAGGATTTTTTCACAACTGGTGAGGGTTCAATCCAAAAATCGGCCAAAGAAATGAATGAAGTTACACTGTCCAGTTTGGTGCAATTTATTGGTCCTGCTATTCAGTTTGATGATATTACGATGTTGTCGCTGAGGGTTATGAATGGAGAATAATTCCGTTATCTAATTATTTTTGCCAAAATTCCACGAATTTTCACCAATGTAAAATGGTGAAAATTCGTGGAATTTTATTTCAATACAAACCAGTAGCCGGCTGGCTTCGCATCATGGCCATATTATAATTTTCTTCATAACGTGGCTGAATTTCTGACCAGCATAAGTTTTCAATCGCGGTATCTTTTACGCTGCTTCTTGGAATAAATTGATTATTGACAAAATTTATTGTGAAATCATACAGCATTTCGGAAAGCTGATACACAGCCGCTTCATCCGACTGAAATTTCCGGTCAAGCATATATATATCTTTATCCTCATAATCAGGGACATTATCCTGTATGAATTGACCAAATCCGGAATGATTACTAATAATTGTGGGTGTTCCCAGGACAACGGATTCCATCGGCGCGTATCCCCAGGGCTGATAGAGATCAGGAAAAATTCCTAAATGGCAGCCTGAAATAAATTCAGCATAGTCGATACCCAATAGGGAGGTAGCTCTTTCAATAAAATCATTATGATAAACCACTTTTACGGCAGAATTTTTACTATTATCAAAACCTGCTGCACGGCAAAAATCGGTGATTTCATCCTCATGTATCAGATGATGCGTGGCAACAGCAGGTAATTGTTTTTGTTTAAATCCGGCTACTGTCTTTTTCCAATCCTGCAACAATTCATCATCCAATAGCTTGTTAATATCTGGTAGTGTTGAGCCGCCGTCGTGCGTGACTGACGCATATATGCGAGGGCCGAGCTTGGAACTGATTTTTCGGCATAACTTCTGCATATGCTGATAACGGGATCTTGCTTCCATTGCATTTGCTTTTACGGAATAATGCGGTCTGGGAGACACAATGAAAAGAATCACTGTAATGTCGGAATCCATTTCCTGCAATTTTTCTTTAAATTGTTCAATCGCTTTCAGCGTTATATCAAAACCTTTGTTTCTGTATTCGTACCTGCCGGATGTAAAAAAATACAAGGTCTTTTCTGTATTGAAATGATAGCTCGGGAAAAACAATCCTTTTACAAATTCATCAATCATACTACGATATTTTTGATGCTGGGAAAAGCTTTCATGGGGAAATTTCTGTTTGAAATTTAATCCATTCGGTAGGATGGAATCCGGGTAACGGCCAAGAAATAATTCGCACTCCTTTGCACATTGCGCACTTACTGTTGTGAGTACATTAGCATGTTGTGCAGCAGCTTTTTCTATTCCCGTTTGTGCTTCAATATTGTAATGGGCTGCTTTTTCGTCAAGATCGTAAGTGGACAATTTATTATAATAATCATATTCATTCGGTGCGAGATATCGTCCAAATACGGTGGCGTGTGCAGTAAAAACAGTAGCGATCTTGATTTTATCGTCATGAAGCTGCGGAAGACAGCTCGCAGACATCCATTCATGAAAGTGTGCAATTAAATCCTGATCATCGTTAGAAAAATTTCGAAGTGTCGTGAAAAAAATCCTGATAATTTCTCCGAAAGCCAGCACTTTGTCTGTTAGCACATCTGCACGCAGTGACGAAATTTGATGATCATTCCATAGTTTGGCTTTTACCTGGTTGAGATTAGGCAGATGGCTATCAGGATTGAACAAAATAACCAGCGGTCTAGATGATTCCAAAAGCCAGTAACCCAGATGGATTTCATAGCCCATGTCGCGCATAAGCAATATGGTTTTTCCTACAGGACATTCGCCGGTGACTACAACGGATTTAAAATCCAGCTTGGAAGTATCTGGGAAATATGGGCCGATCAGATAATAATTGTCTTCCCTGACGTCCATCACAGCGGGAATTTTGGACTTAATAAAAGTATAAATTCCGCCAACTTGATTACAGATTTCCCATGCAACTTCAAATAAAATAGTGTTAAGTTTCAAAACGATGGAGGATAGAAAAAAGTTGAGTTTTCAAAGAGGGCAAAATGTGTGTATTGAAAAAACAGGTTAATCTTTAAAAGATTTTCAAACGAAAATAATTACAATAAGAAATGGAATTCTTATATAAAAGTTTAAGCAGAAAAAATCAGGTTTGAAACGTCTTAAAGTGAGATTGAGACAAAAAAAGCTTCCGGATAATCAAATCCGGAAGCTTTTAAAGAGCAGTTTTTTAGGATTTAAATAATGAGATTAGCACCATTTTGAACCGCATTAATAGCTTGTTCTGCAACCTCAATATGGAGCGGTTTCCCGGCTATAAATCGAATTAGATCATCATTCAATCGTTCTTTTTCCGTAATGAAAAGTCCGTGCGGCGCATTCTCGTAAACAATATATTCAGCGGCAGGCATCAATTCTGAAGTCTTTTTTCCACTCACGTCAATCGGGACAGTTTTATCCGCATCACCATGGATAATCAGCGTTGGTACGTTGATGACTTTAAGATCGTCCCGGAAATCTGTTTCGCTGAAAGCGCGTATGCATTTGCTCGTAGCGCGGCCGGATGCTTGCAGAGCCAATATATTATGCCAGGTCATTATTTCATCACTCACGTTAGGATTTAGAAATGAGTTTCCATAAAATCCTTTGGCAAATTCTGCTAAAAATTTAGGGCGGTCATCTTCGGAAGCAGCGACAAATTCGTCAAACATTTCTTTTGGAAGTCCGTCAGGATTACTTTCAGTTTTCAACATAAACGGCACAACAGAACTTATGAAAACAACTTTTGAAATTCGTTTATCGCCATATTTTGACATATAACGGGCTACCTCGCCTCCACCCATAGAAAAACCAACAAGTGTTACTTCATGCAGGTCTAGTTCTTCCAATACCGCATTCAGATCACCGGCCAATGTGTCGTAATCATAACCTTCCCATGGCTTATCTGATTTCCCAAAGCCACGACGGTCATAAGCGATACAACGAAGAAAATGTTTGGGTAAAACATTCAGCTGATATTCCCACATTTCGCTGCTCAATGGCCATCCTGCAATGAACACGACAGGTTTTCCCTGCCCGATATCCTGGATAAATAATTTTACGGGTTTATCTGAATTTCCGGAAGTTGATTCTATGAAAGTCATAACGATTTTAATTATTTAGATTGATAGTTTGATGAAGCAACCAGTTACCAGATCATTCTGATCCGGTCTGTCCTGCGCATTGTAAAATAATCGTTCCCAGTACTTCCTGAGAAGCAGAATCTCACCTTTGTTTTGATCAAAAAATACAGAATAGAAAAGCCTTATAAATCTGAAAATTTAATCCGATTTTCGATATCCGTTAGTAGTGGCGTGTCGAAGCTGATTGCTTCGGACAGAAATAATTATTTGAATAGCGTAGTCCATTATTTTGAAATTTCAGTAAAAGATAAGGGTCATTCCTTAGTACTGGTTATTTCGTTTAAAGAATATATTGTAAAATTCTGATAGTGAATGGCTTTTTTATTGTTTTAGCGTTCCTGTCTGTGTCGTTTAGATTAATTTATTCTTCAAGTCTATAAAATGTAAGAATAGTAAATTACAATTGTTAGTACCATTATAATTCAACCTTTAACGAGTTCCCTGTTGATTGTCTTTAAAGAATAAATAAAATAATAAAAAATTGTATATTAGAATCAAGATGTTAAGTAATACTATATTTTGAATAGTAGAAGTGTGCTTTATAAAAATATAAGTTGGATTTTTACTTAAATTTTCAATACTTGGAAAATCTTTACATCTATATAAAAAGCATCATCAATCTGTCTGAGCAGGGATGGAGTTCCTTGAAAAAGGTTCTTAAAATCCGTGAAGTCAAAAAGGGTGAATATTTATTGAATGCCGGGGAGGTAAGTAATGCTCTTTATTATATCGAAAATGGTTATTGCAGAGCTTACTACAATTACGGCGGAAAAACGATTAACACAAATTTTTATTTTGAAAAAGAATTTGCTACCAATATAAGAAGTATGAAACTCGGAACCGGCTCGGAGTATTTTATTCTGGCTGAGGAAGATATGGATGTAATCGTTTTTGATAAAGAGCAACTTTACGAGTTATTCAGCCGGTCCGTTGAAGTGGATACGATGGGAAGAAGATTGATGGAAGAAATATTGGGACGACAGGAGGAGCAAGCTCAACTTTTTAAGCTGCATACGGCCAGAGAACGGTACCAATATATGTGCAAAATCCAGCCGCAAATTCTTGAAAGAATTCCATTGATTCATATCGCGTCTTATCTCGGTATAAGTATGGAAACACTTACTGAAATTCACAACGCGGCGCAATAATACCGATCGGGATATACGACCTACTGCGATCTTCCGAACATAAGGCTAATATATAATTTAAATACTCCTACAAAACGTAAGATTAAACATCCTGACGTAAAACCTCCAACGGCGATTTTGACAAAATGCCACGGCTGTTAATCAATCCAATGATCACTGTAAGTGACGTTACCAGTAACAATAATAAGAGCACATGCAAAAGTTCTGGTTTGAATTCTGTTTCAAATGTAAATTTCGCAAGTGCCCAACTGCTGATAAGCGCGAGTAAAATTCCGGTCAATGATGCCATAGCGCCAAGGAAAAAATATTCCAGAGCAGTGATAGCAAATATTTGTTTTCTGCTTGCCCCCAATGTTCTCAGCAAAACACTTTCTTGTAACCGCTGATATTTGCTTATCAATACAGATGAAATTAAAACTACAATTCCGGTTAGTATACTAAAACCGGCCATAAACCGGATTACAAAACCAATTTTATTGAAAAGATCATCAATCACTTTTAATACCAGCGCAAGATCGATGATAGAAATATTTGGAAAGCGCTGTACTAATGCCTGCTGAAATTTGGCAGAAACCTGAGCCGAGGGGACATGCGTTAAAAGTACATGAAACTGTGGCGCGTCTTCGAGAACGCCCGTTGGAAAAACGACTAGGAAATTAGTCTGGACTTCCGCCCAGTTTACGTCTCGCATACTCGCTACGTACGTTTGCATGATCGTACCCTGGACGTTAAAAACCAGCGTATCTCCCAAGGCGATATTACCTCGTTTGGCAAAACCTTCTTCCACCGACACCGGAATTAATGAGGAATTATCCTTGTATTTTCCAATCCATTCACCCTGCACGATTTTTTCAGATGCAGTAAGAGAGTCGCGGAAGGTGACACGATATTCTCTTCCAAAAATACGGCGTGATTGTTCTTTGGAAGTATCGCTTTCAGCCGTTGCAGCAGTACGCGAATTTACTTGTTCAAGACGTATATTGACGATAGCCACCGTTTCGTTAACCGGAAGACCTTCCTGTTTGGCAAGCGCAATTACTGCATCTTTCTGGCTCGACTGAATATCAAACAAAACGATATTGGGTTTATTTCCGCTCGATGATAATTTTACACGGTTCAAAAGAATTGTCTGAATGAAAAACAGGGTGCAGATAAATAAAGTACCAAGTCCAATCGCAACAATCAGAATGATAGTCTGATTATTTGGACGGAAAAGATTTGCCAGCCCCTGGCGCCACAGATAGCTCCATGATATCGGAAAAAACCGGCGAACCAGCCACATAAGCAGGTAAGCCATACCTGTCAGAATAAGAAAAGACCCTAAAATTCCACCTGTAAAGGAAAGTGCCTGGATCCAGTTATGTGTCTGAAGATAGGAGAATCCGAAAATGAAGCCGACGATCAAAATGTAGATAATCCAGGTTATTGGATCTCTTTGTGATTTTCCGTTATCTGCTGTATTACGAAGAACATTAAGCGGAGAAATTTTCCGGATCGATACCAAAGGCGGCATCGCAAAAAGTATTGAAATGATTAATCCAATACCAATTCCTTGTCCGATAGCGGGCCACGATAAACCTGTTGTAAGTTCAAAAGGAAGAAAATCTTTGATTACAATCGGTAGGAACTGTTGAATGACACTTCCCAGAATAGCACCCAAAATGGATCCAAAAAGCCCTATTCCGGCAATTTGGATAAGATAAATCAAAAATGCCTGATACCCTTTTACGCCCAGGCAACGCAGAATCGCAATCGAGCTTATTTTTTCTCTGATGTAAATATGAACCGCGCTGGCAACACCAATACAGCCGAGAAGCAAGGCTATAAAACCAACCAAAGCAAGAAACTGGGTAAGATCTTTAAAAGATCTTCCGGTATCTTCTTTCTGGCTCTGAACCGTTTTATGGTCAAGATCAGCGGCGTCAAATCGGGATTCTAATGATTTTACCAATTTTTCGACATCTGTTTTTGGAGCAAATTTGATGTAATCACGATAGGCGATCCTGCTCCCTTTTTGCATCAGACCGGTTTGGTCCAGATACTTCATTGGAATATAAACCGAAGGCGCAACCGAGCTTGTCAGGCCCGTTTGTCCTGGTGCTTTCAATAATATTCCCGCAATTGCAAAAGTCACCTCGCCGACCTTGATGGAATCGCCCACTTTTGCTTCATATTGCAGCATCAACGTTTGATCCACCAATGCCTCCCTGCTATTTCTAAATGTTTTTCCTGCGCTCACCGGAGAAGTTTCCAGGTCACCATAAAAAGGAAAATCACCTTCCAGTGCCTTAACCTGTGCTAAGCGATTTCCATTGTTTTTTGGAAATAAAATCATCGAAGCAAAACTTCTTTCTTGAGAACGTTTTACACCCAAAGAATCAATCAGTTTTTTTGTTTTTCCGGTAACCGGTTTATTTCCTGACAGTTGAAGGTCAGCACCCAAAAGTGTAGCAGCCTGGCTGTCAATATTTTGTCTGAGATTATCGCCCAGAGAATAGATGGCAACCAGCGCAGCAATGCCTAATACGATCGATGATACGAACAAAAGCAACCTGGAACGATTTCGTCTGCTGTCGCGCCAGGCCATTTGTAACAGCCAGGGAAAGTTTAAGCCTTGTTTTGTATCTTCAGGTGATGTTTCGGATGGGATCATTTTATATCAAATTCACTATAAAAGGAAAAGAAAAACTTAGGTTTCAGACAATCAGAGCAGGTGTATCTGAAATAATTTTCCCTCCTTTTATTTTTATGATTCGTTGTGTTTTGGCGGCAAGTTCCAGGTCGTGTGTTACCACAACAAGCGTCGTTCCTGCTTCTTTGTTCAAATCAAAAAGTAATTTAACCACCTTTTCGCTTGTTTCGGCATCAAGATTTCCGGTTGGCTCGTCCGCAAATAAAATTTGTGGTTTATTTGAAAAAGCCCTTGCCAGAGAAACACGCTGCTGTTCCCCCCCGCTAAGCTGGGCAGGATAGTGGTGGCCTCTATCCGCGAGTCCTACTTTATCAAGCAAATCCAGCGCTCTTGGTTTTATATTTTTTTCTCCGCGAAGTTCAAGTGGTACCATTACATTTTCCAAAGCCGTCAATGTGGGCATCAGCTGAAAGTTCTGGAATATAAAACCTACATATTTATTCCGAACCGCCGCCAGTTGGTCTTCACTTAATCCGTCAAGACGTGTTTCATGCAATTCCACTTTACCGGAAGTTGACCGATCCAGACCGGCGCACAAGCCTAAAAGTGTAGTTTTGCCACTTCCTGATGGTCCTACAATGGACATTGTTGAGCCAGCTTCAACAGAAAAACTGATATTATCAAGCACTGTCAGTGATCTGCTGCCGCTTTGATAGATTTTACTTACCTGATCCAGATTCAGTATCGTATTCATTAAATTTTTCGTTATTAGGGTTTTTCTGCAACCTTGGCGGCGTGATCTTTGTATCAATTAATCAAACCTGGAACCTGACAGGAAATATAAAGTATTAAAAGTATATTTTTACATGTTGATTGCAGCCAATTGTAAAGATATGCGGTATTAAATTGTATTTAAACCAAAATAAAAAAAGCTTAAACCGATAGTACCTGACTCATGAACAATCTATTTTTAACAGCACGATTATTTGTTTTAATTCTAATATTGGCCGCTTGTAACGGAGCTAAAAAAACTGAACCAACGGAATCTGCCAAATCCGGAAAAGAAGTAACAGTTAAAAAGGGAAAAAAAACTATTTTGTTTTTTGGGAACAGCCTTACCGCGGGATACGGCCTGGATGATCCTTCAAAAAGTTTTGCCAGTCTGACCCAAAAAAGAATCGATTCATTGGGATTGGATTACAAAGTTGTAAATGGTGGAGTAAGCGGGGAAACCACAGCGGGCGGAAACAGCCGGGTCGACTGGATTTTAAAACAGCCGGTTGACGTTTTTATACTTGAACTTGGAGGAAATGACGGATTAAGAGGGATTCCGGTAAGTGAGACAAAGAAGAATTTACAATCCATTCTTGACAAAGTAAAAGCAAAATATCCTGATGCAAAACTTGTGTTGGCAGGCATGCAAATGCCACCAAGTATGGGTAAAAAATATACGACGGAGTTTAGAAATGTATATACTGATATTGCAGCTTCGAACAAACTTACGCTGATACCATTTCTTTTGCAGGGTGTTGGGGGAGAAGCTAAATTAAACCAGCAGGATGGAATTCACCCCAGTGTGGAAGGCCATAAAATCGTGGCGGAAACGGTCTGGAAATCGCTTAAAGATATTTTGTAAAAACTTTGGGAAATCAGACAGGTTTAATGATTTCCCAAAGTTCAAGTTTGGCTTCCATAATTTCCTTTTTCGAAATATAGTTGTCAAAAGAATCGTGTTTTGTCGTGTTTTTGAATTTCGGCTTTACAACCCGGGTTATGTATTCGGTATCGCTGAAAGGATCGATCCAACGGTCGGAATCTGCTTCGCGAAGAAATATGGAGTATCCCCAATTTGATTTATTAAGGTGAACATATAACCAGACTGATACTTTTACCCGGCTTCCGTCCTTACGTTTAAATATCTTTTCGTGTGTCATTTAAATAACTATTGATCAATATTCTTAACCCGGATTTTCCTATACTAATTCCTTTATCCTGTATTCCAGAATTCTTTTGATAGTATTCATTTTGACCAAAACCTGATCCTTTCCATCGTCGTCCAGAATCAATTTTACATATTGTTCACGTATCCGTCCGGTTACCTGAAACCAATTGTCGTCTGCAATTTTGTACGTTATCGCTTCAAGATCCTGATTAATAATTCTTCAAGAATATCATTTGCAATATCTTCCGGATATTTTTCTATGGTATCAAAGATGAAATATCCATTTTCGAGGCGGCACCTGATGTATTTTTCCATAGAAAGGAATGCGCTTTTTTATTGGATTATAATATAAATATTTCCGTTTTAATCTTCATGAACCTGCCTTCCTCCCAAGCTATTCCAGGCGGTGATAATTTCCATCCGGTCTTCAACTGTTTTTGGTTTGAAGCCAATGATTATCCCTCCATCTTTCAGACTTTTTTCGTAATGTTCAGCGTGATGTTTGGGAATCCCTGAACCAACAAGTGCACCAATGATTCCACCTGCAATGCCGCCTGCACCTGCGCCGGTCATCGATGCCAGAATCGGTCCTGCTATGGCAATACCCAGGCCCGGGATAATTACAGCAGTACCAATGGCTGCAATAGCTCCCGCAACTGCTCCGGCAGTTCCACCAATGGCAGTTCCAATACCTGCTTTTTCAAACGTTTTATGTTCTGTATGCTCATCGCTTTTTTCCTTCGAATCATTTGAAAAATGAAGCGTTCGCGTTTCTCCGGAAATAAGTACGCTAATTTCATCCGCCTTGTAACCATGAGAAGTTAATTCGTCATAAGCTTTTTGAGCTCCTTCTTTTGTTTTGAAAACAGTGGTTACTGTATCCTGGATGGGGTTATAATCTGAATTTTCCATTGTCATAGATAGGTTAACTTATTTGAACCGGTAATTCCTTTTTCATAACAATTGTGCCAAGGGATCACATCAGTCATAGGTTTTTATAGTATACAAAAAGCAAAAAAAACTCAGGATTCCGATTAGAAATCCTGAGTAAAATATCATTGATGAAGTATTAATTTCACACAACCCTGTCTCCACGTATCAATCTTAAAATCACGGCAACAACGGCAATTACCAAAAGAATATGAATGATGCCTCCCATTCCAAAACTGGCAAAGCCAAAATAACCGATTAACCATAAAATAACCAGAATGACGGCTATTGTATAAAGAAGATTTCCCATGGTGGTAGTAAATTAGTTTATGTTAAAATGTTTAGTAAGGTTTGTTAAAAATAGATGCCAGTAGAGTTTTAGATATATTAAGCGTAATTATTCCCCGTATTTATATTTTATTCCATCCAGGAATATTTGTTTTTATGTTAGTTGTAGAAAAAAACACTCAAAACTAGCCGTGATACGAGATTAGTCTCGGTAGCAAGGAAACAAAATAATTAAAACTGAAAGAAGCAAACCTTTGTATAAAGTGCACTGATCAATTAAATTGCCCTGAATTAAATTTTAAAGTATAAAACATGCGTGGAAAATATGACGATGTCCGTTTGGTAGATAATAGGGAGAAACACAATTTTGAATTTATAGTAGATAATCACAGATCTTTCATTGATTACGTAATTAAATACGACCATGTGTATCTGATTCATACCGAAGTTGCTCCGGAGCTGGAAGGAAGAGGTGTGGCCTCAGCCATGGTTACAAAAACTTTGGAATATATTGAATCTGAAAACAGGAAGATTGTTCCAAGATGTTCTTATGTCCTTGATTATCTTGAAAGGCATCCCGAATGGAAAAGACTCGTTGCCAATTATTAAGTGAGCTTATTAAAGCTCACTAATTTTCTTTCCTTCATTTTGACTAAAACGTGAATTTTTTGGTTCTCCAATAACTTGTGCATTATAAATGCTGGTATTGCCTGAAAAAAGGTAGGATACCACGCAGGCGATGGCGACATATACTCCGCATTCGGCACCGAATAATTCTATTGCCATAAAAATGCAGGCGAGCGGTGTATTGGTGGCACCGGCAAAAACGGCAACAAAGCCCATTCCTGCCAATAAACCGATAGGCAATGGAATGAAATAGGAGAGTGCATTGCCCAGTGTGGCTCCTATAAAAAATAAGGGTGTGACTTCTCCGCCTTTAAATCCGGCGGCCAAAGTAATAATTGTAAAAACGATTTTTAGTAAAAAATCATAAGCCGGGAGACTTTGTTCAAAGGATTCCAGGATCGTCGGAATTCCCAGTCCAATGTATTTTGTAGTGCCAAGCGTCCAAACGCCAATAGCCACAATAATCCCTCCGACTAATGGCCGGAGCGGAGGATATGCAATGTGCGTTTTAAATAATTTGCCGGTTATATGAATTGTTTTACTAAAAAAGGCAGAAACTATCCCGAAAAATAATCCGGCGAGAATGCTGAAAAGAATGTTGACGGCAGTAATTTTTGGAATAAAATCGATGTGATAATGTGTATGGGAAACCTGCCAGGCATCCGTTACCATGCTTGCGAGAATGGCCGAAAGAAATGCCGGAAAAATAGCATCATACCGTAATCTCCCGATTAGAAATACTTCCATACCAAATATTGCTCCTGCCAGTGGTGTACCAAAAACGGAGCCAAAACCAGCACTTACAGCTGCGATTAAAAGTACTTTTCTGTCCTCGGGATTAAATTTAAAAATCCGGCTCAACTGCTCTCCGATAGCCCCGGACATTTGTAAAGCTGTGCCCTCACGGCCTGCTGAACCTCCGAAAATATGAGTTGTGATGGTTCCAATGAGTACAAATGGAGCCATTTTGAAAGGAATCCAGTCTTTTGGATTATGAATGGTATCAATCAGTAAATTATTCCCGCCTTCAACTTCTTTGCCAAAATAATGATATAACAACCCGATGGAAAATCCGGCGACAGGAAGTAAGGCAATCAGCCAAAGGTGCGATTCGCGAACTTCAGTCGCCCATTGGAGAGAGACAAGAAAAAAGGCAGATACGGATCCCACGCAGATTCCAAGAATGGAACAGATAAACATCCACCTGATAACATATCCGGAAGAAGGGAATTTTTGATTGACTTTGGAAAAATAAAGGTAACTTTTTGAAGCTCTGAATTGTGATTTTTGATCTGAAAAAGGCATAATTATCCTGGCTTAAAATAAACGTAACCAGGCGCCATCAGCTTTTTTAGGGCGGTTCAAATAGGAAGACACCATTTCCTTAACACAACAAAGATAAAAAATCCGGCTAATTTGTTTTTATTTTATGAATTAAAAATCGGTTAGATGTCGTCATTTGATTTTCTGCTGATCAATTGAAAATATAAACAAATGAGCAAATTAAAACTTTACATGATTTTGCTGGGTTGTCGCCCACCAGGCCGCTTTACCGAACAGCATGATATATTTTTTGGGATAGGAAGATCAGTGAAAGATTTAATTCCGGAAATAAAAAAAAGCTGGCGGGAAGCAAAAGGTAAAATCCATCTGGACGCTTTCCGGGAAGTTAATTATATAAATGGTTATAAAGTTGAAATTACTGAACGGGAGTTATTTTCCAGTCAAGAGGAAGATCTGAAATTGTTTTTCATCAATCTTGGAGGTTACAAGCGAGGCGAATTTGATGAATTTCATTACAAAACGCTCGTTGTGGCAGAAAATCAAATGGAGGCCATCGCGCTGTCAAAGCAAACTGCGTTTTTCAAGCATACCGGATTCGAAGGCGCACCTTCACATGTGGACGATAAATATGGTGTTGATGTAGATGATATTTTTCAGGTTCAGGAAATATTGGCACCTGCTTTCAAAGAAAAATTTCACCTGACTATTTCAAAAGAGGAAGGACCGGAAGACGAAATTAATCTTGGATTTTTTCCTTTTGAAAAGATACAACATGAATTTTGAAACAGTAAAAAAAAGAAATCCCCTGAAAATAGTTGCTTTCAGGGGATTTCTTTGAAGTAGGTCTTTTACAAAGATGCAAGTTTGGTATGCAGTACAGAACCATTTCTTACCTCTTCACTTGCTTTTTTTACCAGCTGATCTTTTATCTGAAGATCTCCACTGAAAATTTCTACGGTACTATCCATCTCTCTTCCTTTTTTAACATCAACCCATAATGCTTTGTTGTCTACAACTTTTACAACAAACACTCTTTCCATAGAATTGACAAGGGCAGTTTTTGGAACTACAAAAGAAGGTATGTCGGATGAAAGTGGAATTTCCACTTCTGCAACCATGCCTGGGAATAATTTTTTGTCATCATTGAAAACATCCATTTCAATTCTTTCCGAACGAAGTCTGCTGTCAAGTGCACCGGCAAGGCGTTTTACTTTGGCTTTGAATTTCTGGTTTGGATATGCTTTTACAGAAAAACTGATTTCAGTCTTGTTGGTAACATAACCGACATAGGCTTCCGGAATAGATACCACCAGACGCATTTTCCTTTGTTCCTGCAAAGTGAACAAGGGGAATTCAGATCCTTTTCCGGCTGGGCCGACGTAGGCACCCGGACTCACATTTTTTGCCGTGATGATACCCGCGAAAGGCGCTCTTATTTCCAGGTAATTTTTGCTGGCACCCACTTCTTTCTGACTTGCTTTCGCTGATTGAAGCTGTGCATAATCCGCATCCATACGTGCCAGAGCCTGATCCAGATCATTTTGGGAAATTGTTCCCGGCGTTTTGCTGGTTTCCACTAAACGTGAATAATTAGCTTTACTGGCAATGTATGCAGCTTCTTGTGCTTTTGCTCTTGATTCAGCTCCGGCCAGGCGCGAATTCAATTCTGGCGCTTCCATTGAAACCAGTAATTGACCCGCTTTTACTTCCGAACCAACATCTGCATAGAGTTTTTTTACAAAACTTGTTTCCCTTGCATACAGGTCCACTTCGTGATAGGAAATGAGTTCACCCGGCGTATGAAAAGCCGTTGACAGATCTTCTTTTTCAAGAGGAAAAGTTACCGTGGCGGTTGGAGCGGCAGCAACTTTCCCCGCTTTCTCAGCTTTCTCTTTTTCCTCTGCCTTGGAATTGCATCCAATAACAGTGGTAATCATAATACTGAAAACCAGTCCGTTAATGATCGAATATTTATTTGTTGGTTGCATCAGGTTATATTTTAGATTAATGAGCAGGCACATAAAATTTACTTTCCTTATCTTCCGGATCAAGGGAAACCGAAGCAGTTGATGTTTTTTCCTGTACCCAGGCAAAAACCAATGGTAAAATAACAAGTGCAGCAACGGTGGAAGCAATCAAACCTCCTATAACTGCCCTTGCCAGAGGAGATGCCTGGTCTCCGCCTTCGCCCAGTCCCGCAGCCATCGGAATCATACCCACGATCATGGCGACACTGGTCATTAAAATTGGACGCAGACGAAGTTCTACTGCTTCTTTTGCTGAAAGTAAAGCATTGCCATTATGTTTTCTGAGCTGCTCGGCATTGGTTACCAAAAGTACAGCATTGGAAATTGATACCCCGACCGACATAATGATACCCATATAAGACTGCAAGTTTAAGGTAGATCCGGTAATTGTCAACATGGCTAGTGCTCCTAATAGTACGGCCGGGACGGTAGTAAGTACCACAAGCGAGACTTTGAATGACTGGAAATTGGCAGCCAGCATCAAGAAAATCACCACAATAGCAACCCCAAGTCCAGATTGAAGGCTGTCAAGCGTTTCTGTAAGAACAGTGCTTAGGCCAATTGGTTCAATCGTCAAACCGCGGGGAAGTTCGCCCAGAGAAGCAATGGCTTCATTGACAGCTTTTGATGCCGTTCCAAGATCCGTTTTATGTAAATTGGCCGTTACAGACATAACCGGCATCGCGCCCAAATTATCATTTTCACCATAGGTTGTATCCAGTTTTATAGTCGCTACATCGCTTAGTACAGGACGGGCAGAATTTTTCAGGATGGGTATTTCGCCAATGCTGTTAATACTGTTCATCTGATTTTCTGGGACCTGAACCTGAACCGCATAACTAAGACCAATTTTTTCATCCAGCCAAACGTTTTTCTCAGTATACCGGGAAGATGAAGTAGACGCTGTCAGCGACCGTGAAACATCAGACATATCTACGCCTAATTGGGCCGCACGTTTTCTGTCTATGTCAATTTTTACAGCAGGATAATGCAATGGCTGGGCAATCTGTACATCACGAAGGAAACTTACCTGTTGCAGTTTAGCGACGATTTTATTGGCATATTCTTCATTCTGTTTTTTGTTTTTACTCATAATGCGCACTTCCACCGGTGTAGGCGAACCCTGACTAAGAATTTTATCCGTTAGTTCAATTGGCTCGAAAGAAAGTTTAACATCCGGCAAATCCTGCTTCATTTTGTTTCTAAGATTTTCTTTTAAATCGTCAAGATTTACTTTATAATCCTCTTTCAAACTCACCTGAAGAATTGCATCATGAGGCCCGCTTGTAAACAAATAAATCGGGTTCACGGAAAACTGCGCCGGGTGCATTCCAACAAATGCTGATGTGATCGAAATATTCTCTTTTCCTACAATCGATTCGAGAGCACTGATCGTTTTGATTAGTTTTTCTTCTGTACGTTCAATTCGTGTGCCATCTGCAACGCGAATGTGAAGCTGAAACTGACGTCCATTCACTTTGGGCAAAACATCACGTCCGATATCGAAAAGCAGAAGTCCGGCTGCACCGGTAATCAGCACAATATAGGCAAGAACAACTAGTTTTTTGTTTGGGAATAATTTGTCCAGCATGCGGACAAATCCATTTTTGAACTTTTCAAATCCGCTGATTTTTTTGTTGCTCTTCAAATATTCAGTGTTTGCCAGTTGTTTTTTCTCATCCCAGGTATCGGTTTCAGTGCCGTTAATGCTTGAATTAGTAGATGGTTTTTTATGTAAATGATCTTTCATCAGCCAGTTGGCCATTATTGGAACAAAGGTCTGGGAAAGAAGAAATGACACAAGCATAGAAAATCCAATTGCAAGGGCTAATGGAAGGAAAAGAGCTCCCGGAATACCGGTCATTGTAAAAGCCGGCGCAAAAACTGCCAGAATACAAAGAAGGATAAGGAGTTTCGGGAAAGCTATTTCTTTGCAAGCATCCCAAATTGCGAGCGCCTTGGGTTTTCCGAGATCGAGATGCTGGTGAATATTTTCTATGGTCACAGTCGATTCATCCACCAGGATACCAATGGCCAGGGAAAGTCCGCTCAGCGTCATGATATTGATGGTCTGACCAAATAATTTCAAAAATAATACACCCGCTATAATAGAGGTAGGAATCGTCATGATCACGATCAAGGCGCCGCGCGGGTCACCCAGAAAGATCAGTACCATAATTCCCGTTAAAATTGCTCCGATGGCTCCTTCCGTAATTAAACTTTCAACCGCATTAATTACATAGGCAGACTGGTCGAATTCATATGATATTTTTACATCTTCCGGTAAAATACTCTGGAAACGAGGAATAGCCTTTTTTAAATTCTGCACCACTTCCCAGGTAGAAGCATCCGCAGATTTTGTAATGGGTAGATAAACGGATCTTTTTCCGTTGACTAGGGCATAACCCGCTGTAAGGTCGGCGCCATCTTCAATGGTGGCAACATCCTTTAAATATAAATTTTGCACCGTTCCTTTAAACAAAGGAATGTCGCCAAAATCTTTTACGTTTTTAATAGAAGTATTTGCAGGCGTCAGGTAATTTTTATCCCCGATCCTAACATTTCCTGCCGGCGTTGCCTGATTGTTTAAACGGATGGCTTCTACCAGCTGATCAGGCGTAAGGTTGTGTGAACGAAGTAAATCAGGATCCGCTTTAATCAATATGGTACGAAGGTTCCCACCAAAAGGCGGAGGCGAAACTAGTCCTGGTATCGAAGTAAAAGAAGAACGGATGTAAACCTGCGCAAGATCAAGAAGTTCATTATTGGAACGTGTGGCGCTGCTGAAAACCAATTGTCCGACCGGAAGTGTAGAAGCATCAAACCGGATAATAAACGGTGGCTGTGATCCGGGTGGAAAGGAAGATTGCATCCTGTTTGCAAAAGCACTTAATTCTGCCGCTGCCTGCGCCATATTGGTGCCTTCGTAAAAACTTAGTTTCATCAGGGTTAGCCCCTGGATATTTTTTGTTTCAACGGCTTTCAAACCATTTACGAACAGAAATATATTAACGTAAGGCTTGCCGAAATAGGCCTCCATCTGGTTTGGGGTGAAACCTCCGAAGGGGTGAGAGATATAAATAACGGGCAAATCCATGGCCGGAAAAATATCCACTTTGATCGTACGCACTGCATTGATACCAAAAAAGAACATCCCGGCAACAAGTACTAAAACCGAAATGGGTTTACGAAGTGCATTTCTTATTAAATCCATATTAATTGGGTAGGAATTATACAGTAGGGCTGCTCCATTGAAAATGGCTTTCCCTAATTATAACAAATTCTAAAAGCTGCTGGTAAATAAACTAAAATCTCCTGCGGCGGCGGCTTTTAACAAAAGCGCTTGCCAAACGTTACTAAATGCGATATCTCTGTCGGTTTCTGCACGGTTCAAAATGTATAAGGCCTGTGTGAGATCTACTATATTACTGAGCCCGTTTTTATACAGTGTACTTTTCTGGATAAACGCATCCGAGGCAGATTTAATCTGGATCGGTGCTTCCTGATAATTATCCAGTGCATTTTTTATCTTGTTATTGGATAAAAGAAGCTGGTTTTTTAATTGCTGATCAATCAGATCGTACTCATTCTGCATGGCGTTGGAAACAAACTTTTGCGCCAAAACCTGATTGCGGACGCGGAGAATACTGGTCATGTTCCACACGACACCTAAGCCAAAAAGATAATTAGAGCGAACGGGTTTTACGCCATCATAAAAATTCTGCGTGTAGGAATGCTGATCGCTTGCGTAATTAGAATTAAAACCAGAACCTCTTGTTTGAAAAACACCAAAAGCTGAAAATGTCGGATAACTGAGCGTCTGGTAATATTTTGCCTGTTGGTTGCTAAGCGAAATACGATTGGAATAATACTTTAATAGCGGATGGTCAGGACTTGAACTGGTGATGGAGTCGCTGAAAGAAATAGGGATTTTGGTAATGAAAACTGTGTCCAAAATAAACGCCTGTTGTTCAACACCCATCAAAACGGCCAATCGGTTTGCTTGTTCCTGTTCGAAATCCCGTGCACGGGTAATCGCGATTTTGGCACTGGAAACTTCCGCATTGGCAAGTGAGGAATCCACACCGGCGATCAATCCGTTTTTTGCTTTTATAACTACTACATTTTTCAAAGCACTTGCGCGAACAAGATTATTTTGCCACGATTTTATCAGTCTTTGTGCTGCCAGTAAATTCAGGTAAGCAGCTGCGACACGAATTTCGTGTTGAAATAATTCCTGATCAAGATCACTCTGATCACGAACCACGGTGGATTTGGCGACGTTTATTTTTTCCCGCGCCCGCCCGAAAGCAAAAAAATCCCAGTTGACATTGGTAAGATACATCGCACCGAATGCTGAATTCCAGTTTTGGCTGCTTAGCGGCAAACCGGACGATGCAACCCCAAGTCCTCCCAAACCATATAATGGGCCATTCTGCCCATTTACAGTTCCATAATCCTGCTGAAGAGAAAGGTTAAGGTTAGGTAAGTAATCTTTTTCGGTCTGGCGAACGGTTGCTTTGGAGGCGTTGATATAATTCGCTTTTGCTTTGAGTGTGCCATAATTGCTTTTGGCGGTCGAAATGGCGTCAGAAAGTGTAAGTGCCTGGGATCTGGTTTTTGTTTCAGAAAGCAAAAAACTCAGTATGACAAGAAATAAAAATTTTTTATATTTTATCAAGTTGGGCAAATAGTAAAAATTACAGAAGATTATTGAAGTCTGATACGGACTCAGGGCGAAATTTAATTTCATTTTAACCATTTTCTAAACTTGTATTCTAATGTTACAAAAATACGATAGGGCAAAGCACTTATTACTATCTATTTCAAACAATAAACTGTAAAATTCAAACATTCATTTTCGAAATGAATTTGGTGTTATTCCGGTTTGTTTCTTGAAAAGATTATTGAAGTACTCTGAGTATTCGAATCCCAGGCAATAAGCTATTTCAGAAATTGTCCAGTTAGAATTTTTTAATAATAGTTTAGATTCCTGTATCAACCTCTGGGTAATGTGTTCGGTTGTAGTTTTTCCGGTTACTTCTTTTAGTGCGCGGTTCAGGTGGTTGATGTGCACGGATAACCTTTGTGCATAATCTTTGGCTGTGCGAAGCTGTAATTTGTGTTCGGGAGAGTCTATCGGAAACTGTCTGTCCATCAGCTCGAAAAAATAAGATGTAATCCGGCTCGAACCGTTCACATGGCTGTCGCTGATTTCCGAAGCTTGCATTTTAACAGCTTCGTGAATGATCAGGTTCACATAGTTTCTGATAAGGTCATATTTGTAAACGTAGTTAGACTCAACCTCAGCGCATATTTTTTGATATAAGTCCAAAAGATACTTTTCCTGTTGTTCTGTTATGAAAAATACAGGAATTGTATCAATTTTAGAAATGGGTGAATCCATAACACTTTTCGTATGCCTCATTCCATTCAAAAACTCGTCATTGAAAAGACAAAAATATCCGGACTGGTTTTCCGAAATATTTTCCCATGAATAAGGAACATTTCTGTTAAAGAAGACAAGTGCGTTTTGGTTTATCTCAATTTCGGTATCTCCATAAAGCAATTTTCCTTTGCCGATGATCAGAGAGATCTTGTAATAGTCCCTGCGGCTGTACGCATTATATCGATTACAAAATTTCCGTGAAAATACATTGAAGTGTCCTTGCGGTTTTGCTGCATTATTGTGATCCGCCGAAAGAGGTTTGGCGGTAGGGTGCGACTTGTAAAAATCTTCGATTGACTCACTGATTATCATGCTATAAAGCTATGAAATTCAAATAACAGCAGCAAAGATTAGTGAAAATGACCGATATTCTAATAATAAATTAATTTTTTCAGTCTATAATGACAAGGGCTAGTGCGTTTACTTTATAATAATGAAAAGGCAATGAGCGTCAGGATCCAAAACAGAAGGTAGGGACAAAAACCGTTTATAAATCCGGTTTAACAAATCATTAGTAATCAATAACTTCAAAATGCCGTAAACAATCAGGATCAATCAAGGAAAGATCGTGACATATCGGATGAGATACGAAATTTATACACTTAGCTAGCTCCCTGATACGAATATCATCTTTTGGCTTCCATGCGTATGTCTTACCTGTTTGAGCGAGGTTACTGGGAGTAGAGTCACCAGGATTTGATAGCGAAGTATTTCTGTGCTCTCTCATAACATGAAGTTAAGGATGAGTAAATTAGGTTGTTAAACTTACTCAATCGTAAAATCAATGTCAAGAATCAATCGATATTATTCGACAATTTTATAAAATATTTAAGGATTAATTTTTGTAGAAAAAATCGATAAAAAAAACAAACCTGTTTTAGAAATTTTGTGAAAATATATGGCCAACAACCTCGAAAACTCAGGCGCTTTCAAGAGACAATCTAAGACAATAATATTTGAATTAAAAAAAGGAGAGAGGAGATTTAAGGCTAATTATTAGTATGTCTTAGCACTTAATTTAAAGGTAATTTACCTGGAAGCTTTTACATCCCGGCGTAAACCGAACGTTTGTCCAAAACAGGTAAAGGTGTTTTCTGAAAAGACTGAATCTGTTTTTCTTTTACGGGTTTTTCAGCTAATTCGAAATTTCCGGATTTTGATAGCGGTTTTGTCCAGCATATATAAAAACCGAGCATTAAAATAAGTACCACCGAAGATAATCCAAGGGACCACAGGATTGCATCCAGGCAACGTTTTGAGAATGAGAAAAGACTTTTCATATTGTTTCATGATGGTTAGTTTGTCAGAAAAAGGGCGTTACCAGACCCTGTACTTCTCTGTACGAATAGTATTTACGAAAACCATGCCTGATTAGATTATGCGAGGTGATATTTATTAAAATCAGATCAGTTTTCGACCTTTCCATTCGTATTCTGGTTTTTGTGCAATTAAACCAAAAAAACATACATAGAAAGGGTAGAGGATTTGAGTAAACGGTATGAAGAAAATGGACACAGATTTTCTAAGAAATTGTAGAACTGTACCTAAAAATAACCATTCCGGGGCACATTTGATCAAAAGTAAAATACAAAAATTCTGCGTGTCGAGGTTTCCGGATACCCACAAAAACGCGGAAAGAATCACGGAAAGATTACATGAAAATACATAAAGCGCGAGTATCAATGGCGTCTTGCTTTGGTAGTGTTTCCACTTGCTAGCCCATCGTTTTCGTTGTCTGAAAAATAGTGACCAATCTTTATGTGCTTTTGTTGATACAACGGCTTCCGGATTTTTCAAAAATTTGACACTTCCCGGATATTTGGCGGCAATTTTATGCATTAAAAATTCATCATCGCCCGAAGCAATATGTCTCACACCATCATAACCGTCTACAGCTAAAAACGCACTTTTCTCGTAAGCCAGGTTTGCTCCATTGCAAAGTGAAGGAAAACCTGCTGCAATAGCACTTGCTCCGCTGCCGATCAGACTGGAGAATTCCACAGTCTGCAAATAATCTGTGAATGAAGTTTCCTTGAAAAAAGTAACAGGCCCGCTGATCAATTTTGCTTTGGTGGACATCTGGCAATCAGATATTGCCTGAAGCCATTGGGGTTTCACACGACAATCGCCGTCCGTGGTAACGATAATATTTCCCTTCGCCTGAATTATTGCAGTTTCAATTGCTCGTTTTTTTGGTGAAGTCGTTGGGGTATTGGTGAGTGAGATTAGGGAAATGGTACAAGTCGAATGGGCACTCAGTCTTTTGACAATCGCGGCTGTCCGATCCGTTGATCCGTCGTCTACCACCAGGACCTCAAATCGTTCGTTTGGAAAACTTTGCTTTTCAAGATCATTTAAAAGGCTTTCAATTGATTCCTGCTCGTTACGTACGGGAATGATCACCGAAAGAAAGTTGGACGTATTGCTTTGTTTTTTATTGACCGAAGGCAAGGAATTCCAGAGTATGCATAATAGGATTGTGAAAATGCCGTAACTGCATATTAAAATCCATAAAACAGGCACCATCCACGGTGCTACGTAGTGTTCAATCATTTGTATAAATATTAAGTCAGGACATTTAACTGCCTATTTCAGGCTTTTCAATTTATATTTCCAAAGTAGGAAAATTCCAATGAGTATAGGGCCGAGAACGTTTATAACCCAGACCAGAAAAGTGGCTGCGATAATTTGTTCGGCTGGTAAATTATATTGTTTAAAAACGAATAACGCTGTGAATTCTCTAAGCCCTAAATCTCCCAAAACGTTAACCGCCGGGATAAGTGTTTTGGCCAGAAAAATAAGTGCCGTGCAGGCAGAAAGATCCGTATAGTTTAATCCAAAATCGAAAAGAGATAATACCAGGACAAACTGGGATAAGAAAACAAAATAACGCAGTGATCCGTACAAGGTTGCTATGGCCAGATCTTCTGCACTATACTGACCGATAATCTGAAAATACGATAGCATTTTAGACAAGAAAACTTTTTCAGATTTCCAGCCTGTTAACTTTCGGCGACGTGAAACAATTATAAGTGCAAGTGCGATCAAAATAATCAGAAGCGAGTTTAGTACGGTTCTGGAAAAAGGATCAAGACCGAGTTTTTCGCCCACCCAGAGCAAACCAATTCCGCCTCCAATAATAGAAACATAAAACTGGATACCATTGGAAACCAGGGCTGCACCAATCGCTTTCAGCCGATCGTGGGAGCGGAGTGATGCTACTCTTCCGATTGTATCCCCGAGTTGCGCTGGTGCTGCCACACCAATGGCCAATCCGGTAAGTGTCCCCTGAAATGCTTCCCAAAATGTAACCGGCACTGCTTTTCTGGCCAATCGCTGCCATTTCAGACTTTCCAATGCCCAGTTTACTGGTACTAATATTAATATAATAGAGATAATTAAAACATGATTTCGAACGAAAATGGTCTTATACACCAAACCAATATCCTGAATACCTTTTTGTTCATTTTCAAAAGTGTGGTAAATGTAGCTGACAATCAATAACGTCACCACAAGCTTGGCCACCCAAAAAAGCTTTCTCCAAGTTGTTTTTTCTTTTGGAGAAGAGAGTTGCTTATCTTGCACCATGATACAAATGCAGCAGGCGGACGCTACCGAAAAGGTGATTATTGGAGTTGATCCCGGAACACAAGTGATGGGCTATGGGGTAATATCGGTAAAGGGACAACAGATTACGCTGGTTCAATATGGTGTGATTCATCTCAGCAAATATACTACGCACGAGTTGAAGTTGAAGAAAATCTTTGAACGTATCTCGCAATTGATCGACGATTACCTGCCGGACGAGATGGCTATTGAAGATCCTTTTTATGGGAAAAATCCGCAGTCGATGCTGAAACTGGGGCGTGCACAAGGTGTTGCCATGGCCGCTGCCTTGGCGCGGGATATACCTATTGTTGAATATTCACCTAAAAAAGTGAAGCAATCGGTGACCGGAAGTGGTGCAGCATCGAAAGAGCAGGTGGCCTATATGCTTGAAAAAATCCTGAAGATGGAACTGAGTAAAGAATTTATGGATGCCACTGATGGAATTGCCATAGCAATTTGCCATCATTATCATGCAAACTCGCCTGCGGCAGCAGCTTCATCTTCTGGAAGTAAAAAATCAAAAAAAGGGGGTTGGGGAGCTTTTGTAAGTGAAAATCCTGGCAGGATTAAATAGCATTTTTAACCAGCTGCCTTTTGTTATGTGGAATAGTCAAAATCTGTTTTAATTATTCGATTGTACATCTGGTCATAGCTCAGTGTACGTAATAAATATTGAATAAAAATATATTTCTTGTACCCATTTTGGCGCATTACATGCTGTATCTTTAAATTCACTTTTTATCGTCAAAAAGTGTAAAGATCAGATTCTTATACTCCCTGAATCTGATGTAAGCCTGCTTGTGTTTTTAATCTAAATTTAATGGTACTTATCCTATGAATGGTTGAATAAATCAAACGTTTGTTTTGATAAATTAAACAAACGTTTGATTTATAATTTTTCTTATATTACATTTGTACTTCAATCAGCACAGAATTGAATTTAATCATTAATATGCTGATGATCAGATGACATGGAATACAACGCAAAACAATTACAGATTATTCAGGTAGCGGAGAGGCTTTTTGCGGCTAAGGGCTTTTCGGGGACTTCAATTCGTGATATCGCGCATGAGGCCGATATTAATGTTTCGATGATTTCATATTATTTCGGTTCAAAGGAGAAGTTGATCGAGGCACTTTTTGAGGTACGTATTGTTGAATCGGCAGAGAGAATGGAAAACATTGTTTCGAATGAGGATCTTACACCACTTCAAAAAATTTATATTTTAATTGACGGTGTCATTGAAAGACTTTTAGGAAACCAATGTTTTCATAACATTATGCTGCGCGAGCAACTCTCTGGCGAAGAACGTACACAGGTGATCTCGGATTTGATTTTTGAGCTGAAAGTTAAAAACTGGGATGGAATCAACAGCATTCTTCGTGAAGGACAGCAGAAAGGGCATTTCAAAAATGATATTGATGTAACACTGTTTTCAGCCACACTTTACGGAACGGTCAATCATTTTCTTACCACACAATCTTTTTACAGAAAAATAAATAACCTGGAATCATTGGGGCAGGAAGAATTTGACAAATCCCTTAAACAAAAATTGAGCAAACACTTAAAAAGTATCTTTAAAGCAACAGTAGCATATGAGACCATCGAGTAGTAGAAGAATGGCTTTTGTGGCGGTCGGTTTAATCCTGATCGCTTCCCATTCCTTCGGCCAGACCCGGAATATTACCCTGGAAGAAGCCGTAGAGCTTAGTCTGAAAAATAGTAAACAATTGAAATTAAGTCAGTCGAATGTTGATATGGCGGGACTTAATATCCGTCAGATCAAGGACAACCAATTGCCAAGTTTTAGTGTTTCGGCTTCTTATTTAAGAGTTAACTCGCCTAACATTAATTTAAAATCAAGCAGTTCAAGTGATTCATCAGGCTCAGGAAGTTCCGTGCATGTCAATCAGGTTATGTATGGAATGGCGAGTGCTTCTGTGCCTCTTTTCTCTGGTTTTCGATATAAATACAGTCTTGAATCAGCCAAATATTTGCAGGAGGCATCAAAACTGGATGCAGAAACCGATCGTCAGGCTGTGATTCAGAATGCGATTATGGCATACAGTAATCTTTATAAAGCGAAAAAATCGGTTGATCTGGTTGCGGAAAACCTGGTCCGTGAACATGAACGTGTTACAGAATTCACAAATCGTGAAAAAAACGGTATCATCGCCCGAAACGATTTATTGAAAGCAACATTGCAGGAATCTAATGTGCAGTTGACATTAATGGATGCTGAGAATGATCTCAAAATCACTACCATTAATATGAACCTGATTCTTGGTTTGCCTGAACAAACTCAGCTTGCGGCTGATTCTGCAAGTTTTGAAATATTGAAAGAAGCGGGAAATGCAATGGATTGGGAACAAACAGCACTGACGCATCGGAAAGATATGGCTGCAATCGCGATTCGTCAAAAAGCTGCCGGTTCGGATATTCACGTAGCCAAGGCTGATCTATATCCAAGTGTCGCTTTAACGGGCGGTTATGTTGCTTTAAGTATTCCTGGTTTTGTAACGGTTCCGAATGCATTTAATGCGGGAATCGGAGTGAGCTATAATCTGGCTTCTCTTTGGAAAACAGGTGCGAAGATTGAAGAAGCCAAAACAAGACTTTACCAGCTTAAAACCAATGAAGAAATTTTACTTGACCGTGTGCATCTGGACATAAATACTGCCTATTACAATTACGTGTTGAGTAAAAAGAAGATTGAAGTTTATCAGAAAGCAGTGGAGCAGGCCAATGAAAATTACCGGATCACGAAAAATAAATATGACAACAGTTTGGTTACAACCACTGAGTTACTGGACGCGGATGTGGCTCAGGTTCAGTCTAAAATTAACTATGCTGCTGCAAAAGCGGATGCGATCGTAGCTTACAAAAAGCTTGAACAAACAGCCGGCGTTATTAACTAACCAATTTTTAACAGCGGTGGATCTTGCCAGCTCCTTCGCACTTTCTAACATTATATTATTCCAAAGATTATGGATACCAATCAAACAGCAGGCGTTGCAAACGAACCAGCACCTAAAAAGAAAAGTTACACTTTCCCGATCATCCTGGCAGTTCTTGTTATTGTAGGAGGAACCTGGGGCTACACAAAATACAACCACGGATTACACCATGAAGAAACTGATGATGCACAGATAGATGCAGATATCAGTCCGGTAATTCCACGTATTTCGGGATACATTACCGAAATTAAAGTAAAAGATAATCAGCTGGTACACAAAGGAGATACGCTGATTGTACTTGACAATCGTGACCAACAAATTAAACTTGAACAGGCAGAAGCTAATTTGTATGCTTCTCAGGGAAATCTGGTTGTTGCAAATGCTACTACATCGGCATCCGTTGCATCGGGCAGTACATATGTTGCGAATGTGGAAGTTGCCGAAGCACAAATTGAGCAGGCAAAAGTAAGTGTATGGAGAACCAGCCAGGATTTGGTTCGTTACGAAAACCTGATTAAAGACCATTCCATTACACAGCAGGAATACGAGCAGGCTTTGGCAGCCAAACAAACAGCCGAACGTCAGTTACAAGTTCTTATTTCTCAGAAAAATGCGGCGCAACGTCAGGCAAAGGCTGCAACTTCTCAAACAGCAGCAACTTCTCGTCAGACGGGTGTAGTTAATGCAACCATTAAAGCACGTCAGGCTGATATTGACAATGCAAAACTGAATTTGTCATATACCATTATCACAGCACCCACAGACGGACACGTTTCAAAAGTGAATGCGCAGTTAGGACAATATTTACAGGCAGGACAATCTCTTTTCAGTATCATAGCGAACTCTCAGCCGTGGGTTGTTGCAAACTTTAAAGAAACGCAGCTTACAAAAATGAAACTTGGACAGAACGTTAAAATTCATATTGACGCTTATCCTGATCACGTTTTTGAAGCAAAAGTGGCGTCATTTTCTCCTGCAACAGGAGCTCGTTTTGCACTTTTGCCTCCTGATAATGCAAGTGGGAACTTTGTAAAAGTTGTTCAGCGCTTGCCGATCCGTATCGAATTTAAGGAAAGCAAAGATGAATTTATTCAACGTCTGCGCCCTGGAATGAATGTGTTTGTAGATGTTGAGCTGGATTAAGATGCAGAAATTTAATTGGTGAGTTTGCCCGGCAAACTCACCAGAAAATCTTCTCATCAATAAATTAACAAGCATATGGAATTACAACCATCCCTGGTAGAATACGGCTTTCGACGGGTTATCATTACAATCACAGCCGTAATGTGTGCGCTTTTGGAAATTGTCGATACGACAATCGTGAACGTGGCTTTGAATGACATGCGTGGGAATTTGGGTGGAACACTTTCAGAAGTGAGCTGGGTAATCACCGCTTATGCCATCGGTAACGTGATCATTGTTCCGATGACAAGCTGGCTCTCACAACAATTTGGCCGTCGTAATTATTTTGCAGCATCTATTATCATTTTTACGGTAGCCTCTTTTTCTTGCGGAAACTCTGACAATATCTGGGAACTTGTATTTTTTCGATTGATCCAGGGTTTTGGTGGTGGTGCATTACTTGTTACTGCCCAAACGTTGATCACAGAAAGTTACCCACCAGAAAAACGCGGAATGGCGCAGGCTATCTATGGTTTAGGGGTTATTGTTGGTCCGACTTTGGGTCCTCCGCTTGGTGGATATATCGTGGATAATTACAGTTGGCCTTATATTTTTTATATCAATATTCCGTTGGGTATCATTGCAGCGCTTTTGACGATGCAATTTATCCGCAGCCCGAAATATTCCGAGAAAAAATCAGCCAATGAAATTGACTGGTGGGGAATTGGTCTTCTTGCACTTGCCGTAGGATCTTTACAATATGTTTTGGAAAAAGGTCAGGAAGATGACTGGTTTAATGACGAGATCATTACTATATGCAGTATAACGGCAGTATTGGGTTTCTTCTTTTTCATATGGAGAGAGTTAACTTACAAAAGTCCAATTGTAGCGCTGAGAGTACTTAAAAATAGTAATCTGATGGTTGGGACTATTCTTTCCTTTGTATTAGGATTTGGTCTTTACGGTTCAACCTTTATTATCCCCCTTTACACACAGGCCACACTCGGTTGGACCGCCACACAATCAGGTATGCTGATGGTGCCGGCCGCACTTGTAACAGCCTTCTGTATGCCGATTGTCGGGCAGCTCATTCAGCGCGGCGTTAAACAGCAATATTTGGTTGCGGGTGGAATGGTTGTATTTTTTGTTTACAGTTTTTGGGGTTATAATATTCTTACACCTGATACCGGCAAAGATGCATTTTTCTGGATGCTGATCGTCAGAGGAGCAGGTTTAGGATTCCTTTTTGTACCTATTTCGACGCTTGCATTATCAACTTTGAAAGGCCGCGAAATTGGTGAAGGTGCTGCATTTACCGGTATGATGCGTCAGCTTGGCGGATCGTTCGGGGTGGCGGTAATTACTACTTACATTGCAAGACAAAATATGCAGCACAGAAGTGACCTTGTAAGTCGGCTTGATATTAACAATCCTGTTGTTCAACAACGTGTTGAAGGGTTACAAAGGAATTTTATGGGCAAAGGAATGGCACCTGATATTGCATTAAAAAGTGGTTACCAGGTACTTGAATATAGTATTTACAAGCAAGCCACGGTACTATCTTACATGGACGTATTTCTTTTCCTGGGATTACTGTTCCTATTTTGTGTGCCGTTTGTGTTAATCACAAGACCAGGAAAAACGAAGATTGATCCGTCATCTGTACATTAAAAATAAGTGTTTGTTAAATTTGGTATAGTAGTAGTTTGAAAGAAGCTTTCCCGATATAGAGGGAGAGCTTCTTTTTTTTCAATTTGTCTAATAGTACCAGAAACTGGAAAAATCAGGTCACCGTATTCGAAAGAAATTCCTGTTTTGTGTGTATGTTTATATTCGTCCTTTGTAGCTATATACTACCAACTTTGAGAATTGATTATATAATTCAGATTCCCGAAATCATGGAATGTTTTAGGATTTGACAGGATCAGCCATTAGTATGCCGACGATAAAGAAGCGCAAAAATATTCATTCCAATATTTACAATGAAAAACATATTCATCATCTTCCTGTCAGGATTAATTTCATTTTCTTCATTTGCCCAAAAGGTAAAAACAGATCTGCTCATTTCTGATGTCACGATTATTGATATCAAAACAGGAAAATTGATTCCGCATCAATTTATTTCGGTTGAAAAAGATGTGATCACAGGCATTTATAATAAAAGAAAGGCTGCAAATATTGAGGCAAAAACTTCAATATCAGGAAAAGGGAAATTCGCAATACCCGGACTTTGGGATATGCATATGCACTTTGGCGGCGGTGAGGGTTTGATTCAGGAAAATAAAAATCTGCTTCCGTTATTTCTTGCGCATGGAATTACGACGGTTCGTGATGCTTCCGCCGATATCAGCAATAGTGTTTTGCAATGGCGCGAGGAAATTAATGCAGGTAAACTTTCCGGCCCGACTATCTTTACCTTGGGTCCAAAACTGGAAGGTTACAAATCGGTTTGGCTCGGGGATATAGAAATTTCAAAAGCCGGGGAAATTCCGAAAGCACTGGATTCACTGGATGGTTTGAAAGTCGATTTTGTGAAAATTACCGATAATACAATGAAACCTGAATTATTTTTGGAAGCCGTTCGTCAGGCAAGAAAAAGAGGATACAAGGTTTCCGGACACATTCCATCTTCTCTTACCATGCAGGATGTGATGGCAGCCGGATTGAGTTCCATTGAACATATGTCTTATGTACTTCGTGCGGGGACAAAAAATGAAAAAGAAATTGCTGAATTATCAGCATCAGGAAAATTGAAAGGAAGAGAATTGAATAACCGGATTCTGGCGGATTTTGACGAAAGAACGGCTATGAAAGTGTACGGAGATATGGCAAAACATGACATGTATCTAACGCCGACACTTTCGCTGCCACATCTTTTGGCACATTTGGATGAAGATAATCATCAGAACGACGCCTATCTTCAATACATAGGAAAAGGTCTTCAAAAAACATATCAAATGCGTATTGACAGAACTAGTAAGGATGATAAAGAGGCGATTGCTTTTCGCAAATTAATGATTGAAAAATCAGAGTCACTGCTTCCGTTGCTTCAAAAAGAAGGTGTGAAAATCATGGCGGGCACGGATGCCGGTTACCTGAATTCATTTACTTATTCCGGAATTGGTTTGCACAAAGAACTTGAACTGATGGTCGCAGCAGGTTTATCTCCGCTTCAGGCCTTGCAGGCATCCATCATTAATCCCGCACTTTTCCTGAATAAAAAGGAATATGGAAGTTTGGCAAAAGGCAAAAAAGCGGATATTCTCTTATTAGATGAAAATCCGCTTTTAAACATTTCTTCTACTCAAAAAATTTACATTGTTGTTTCAAAAGGGCAGCCAATGACTCAGTCTGATATCAAAAAAGCTCTAGATGATATTAAAACTAAAATGGCTTCCGGTTTGTAATTGTTACAGATTTTTAAGCTCGGTTAAGCCAGTTTCTGCTTCTATTTTGAGCTGTCTTAACTGTTCTTTCAAATCCACCGACCGAATATTATTTTTCAAATCTCCTTCAATTTTTTTGTACTTATCTGCGGTAGAAAGCAGCCCGACAGAAAATAAAGACGACCGGAATTTGTGCACCACCTGGCGCAACTTTTCATTATCCCCTGATTCTTCTGCCTTGGCGATTAGCTCAGATTGAGTTCCTAAATCACTTTCAAAAAGCGAAATAAGTTCATCTCTCAACTCCTCGTCACCACCAGTGATCTCGTTTAAGTAGGTCATGTTCAGTAGTCCCGAATCCTGGGAACTTTCACCATTAAGATTGGCTGGATTCATTTCTTTGTAATTAAGGTTTTGTTTACCGGTCAGATTTGAAATAGCATGTAACAATTCGTTTTCCCGGAAAGGTTTTGAAATATAACTGTTTGCGCCTATGCTCAGGCATTCTTCTTTTTCCCCAACCATAGCATGGGCCGTCATGGTTATGATCGGTACGGTTTGAGAAATATCACTTCTAATTTTCTTAATCGCTGTATAACCATCCATAATTGGCATTTGAATATCCATCAGCACAAGGTCATAATCGCGTTTTTCAAGTTCATGAATAGCTTCCTGGCCGTTATGTACAATAGTCAAAGGAATCGACATACGTTCAAAAATAGCTTCCAGCAGTTTTTGGTTCAAAAGATTGTCTTCCGCAGCAAGAACCCTGATATCACCGATCGGACCAATCACCGATGAAGTATCATCCGTAACTTCAATATCTGTCAGGTCCGTAACGACTTCAAAAGGAAATTCCAGAATAAAAGTTGTTCCAGTGCCAAGGATACTTTCAACACGAATTGTTCCTCCAAGTAAGTGAACGAGCGATTTTACAATACTAAGACCCAGCCCGGTACCGCCAAATAACCGCGTAGTACTTTCGGAGGCTTGCACAAATCGTTCAAAAATCTTATTTATTTTATCATCTGGAATGCCGATTCCACTGTCAATAATCGAAAAACGTATGATTTGAATATCGTCTTTCAAATCTGAAACTGGCTCAACGATTAATTTTACAGAGCCTTTTTCAGTAAATTTTATCGCATTTCCACATACGTTCAGTAAAATTTGGGTCAATCGCAATTTGTCAGAAATAATCATTTGTGGCAATGCTGTGGAGAGGATTTTTTCATAACCAATTCCTTTTTCTCCGGCCCGCTGACTGATAATGACCGAAACAGAATTAACAAGGTCTGTTATAGATGTATTGGTTTTATCCAGAATGACCTGTCCCGCCTCAATCTTAGAAAAATCAAGGATATCATTTATAAGGTCGAGAAGATTCTTGCTTGCAATTTTAATGTAACTGACATAATCACTGCTTTTCAAATCCTTGACCTGTTCTTCGAGTAAATTGGTAAAGCCAATAATAGCATTCAGCGGGGTTCTTATTTCGTGACTTACGTTAGAAAGGAAAATATCTTTCACCAAAACCGATTTTTCTGCGATCAAACGTGCTTTTTCCAGTGCCGTTTCGTAATTGGCGCGTTGTGTTATATCCCTGAAAACAGTTATGGCATTTGTAATTTCTCCATCCAGGCCAAGGATCGGCCTGGCACTGGTTTCCAAATGGTAGAGGGTGTTATTTTTGAGCAGATCAATTTTGTTACCAGTCGATTTTATACCATCAAGGGCTTCGCTTACGGGCAAAGTATCGGATGTGAACCGAATATTGTACCGTAGCGGATCCAGCAATGTGATTTTATTAATCTGCTCGGAAAGTGGTTTGTCTTTGTCTAACCCAAGCATTTCTTTACCAGACTGGTTCAATAGTACAATGTCTTTGTTGGTATCAAGTACCAGAACCCCATCAGGAATTGCTTCAATGTACTGATAAAGAAGCCGTTCTTTTTGTTTGATTTCAAGTTGAAGCTGTCGTTGTTTTTTCTGATTCCATAGCAGGGAGACAATGGAAAGAACCGTGAGAAAAAAACCAAAAATGCTGGTTCCCATGATGAACAGGGTAGTTTTTTTCTGGGTTGTCTGGATTAGTATTCTCTCTTTATCAAGATATCTGTTTTCCGCCTGCTCAATGGCTTGAATTTTATTCATCAGGAGTTGGTTCAGACGCAAACCATCCCCTCTTTGTATCATACCAAATGCTTTTTGAGTTCCCTGATTTCGGTATACGGTTATCACAGAGTGCGTGCGCTCAACAATTTTACCAGAGATATTCAATAATTCTTTAACTCTTTCGGTTTGTATTTTATCATTTTTTACCAAATTGAAAAGTGTGTCGCTCATTCCTAAAAGTTTTACTTTTTTAGAATAAGTATCGTCCAGCAGCTTTTCATTTCCGGTAATGACAAACTCATGCATATTCGATTGAATATCCTTGACGGATAAGCCGAAATTTGCTGTTTGGTTTAATATTCCTATGGTAACATTTACTTCCTGATTGTGCAGTGAAAGGTCCTGAACATTTTTATAAGCAAAATATTGGGATGCAAAGATTAAAATCAGACCGATGAAAATGCTGATATAAGACCACCGGAGAGCTTTGTCCTTTATTGATGAATGCATGTGAAGAAAATAGTTTCCGTTGAGCTTTACCAAATGTAATATTGTTACCGGGAAAGTAAAAATATTTTGAGTCGGGGAGAAGTTAAATACTGTCGGTTCAGAAATTAGTTAAACACCAAAAGTGGGGTATTTATCAATCAGGATAACGATTTGGGGCTATGCAATGTTTCCAGTAGTCAATGATTGTTCCAATCATTTGCTGTAATTGGTCAAAACCAGCTGGTTTTTGAAAAATACCTTGTACCGAAAGAGAATATGCATCTACTACCAATTGTTTTGTAGTACCGGTGGTGAAGAAAAGATAGGGTATACATTTGATACTCAGATCCTCGTTGGTTTTGATGATATGCCTGAGCTCAAAACCATTAAGCCTTGGCATATTGACATCTGAGAGGATCAAAAATGGATTAACTTCTTTTTTGTTCAGAAAACTAAGAGCCGCATCTCCATCATCAAAATAAAAAACTTTATTCGCGTAATTTAGGTTGGCAAATACCATTTCAAGTAATTGCTGGTCGTCGATATCATCCTCAATTACAATTATTGGCCCATCGTCGGTAAGCATAATTACTTATTTTTCCGAAATGTAGATTTTTATCGGGTCAATACAAAATCAGATAAAATTATTGGTCAGGACAAAGGCATCTGAATGTCATAGGCAGAACATATTCAATTGCCGTGTAACTAATATCTGAAGTAATACTTTTTACAGAAAAGATGCCATGCCATCAAATTTTGCAATCACATTATTACGAAATGAAATCGGTGCTACACTTTCAAGGCTCATTACCAAAAGTACAAGACCCTCTCTTGTAATAAGAATTGCAGGGTCTGGCTTTCCCGATGGCCAAAGGCTGGGAGACTGAAAGAAATTAGACTTTTTAAATTCCTTACTACATTCCAATTTCTCAATTGCTCTTAGAATATCATTATGAGATTTTCCGAACTGATCGGCTACTGCCGAAGAGGAGGTTGTAGGTTTCCCATTATTATATGATACGAAATACATGCCCATTTGTGATTTGTTACTATTATTTTACATGACAAATATCATACCATGTCTAAATCACATCAAAATGGCGAATTATTTTCTCAGCTGTAACGGTCGTTTCTCCATGGATAAGCTGTGTTAGAGTATCCTCTGACTTCCCAGAAACCAGGCTTATTTCTATTGAGAAACTCAATCCTGTTAATCCATTTTGCACCTTTCCATGCATATAATTGAGGCGTGATCATGCGTACAGGACCGCCATGGTCTCGTTCAAGTGGTTTGTTATCAGCAGTGTGAACAAGCAATACGTCTTCCTTCAATGCTTCTTCAATAGAAATGTTGGTTGTGTACTTATCATAGCCATAACAAATAATATGAGTAGCTGTGGATTTAGGCATTACCAATGCCGCAATATCAGCTAATTTCACCCCAATCCAGGGAACATCCATTCGCGACCAAGTAGTCACACAGTGAAAATCACTGACATCACTGGTTTGAGGCAGATTCATAAAATCCCGCCAGCTTAGCTCCAATGGGGAATCAACTTCTCCGTTTATAGTTAATTTCCAATCAAGGTGAGCGATATCAGGTTTAAACCCAAGATCCAGTACCGGCCACTTTGTTGTTTTTATTTGTCCAACAGGCAATTTAGGCATACCATGCCTGTTGATTTCGCCTGTTCCCATCGGCTTGTCATCTGCGATTGAAGGGGTTTGCAACATTTTTTCCTCAAACCGAGCCTTCAGTTTCATTCTTGCATCAATGATTTTATCGAGTTTATTTTCTTCGGACATGTTCTTTAATATTGATGTTGGACAAAAATTACAGGTATAATCTGTTGATTATCAATTTTAATTATTTCAATTCATTTAAAAGTCCGCTCAGGTTTAAAACCCTGGTGTACATTTCCAAAGAGCCGTCTTCTGTTTTTGGCCAGAATTCCATGGGCCGGTCCCAATATAATTCCACACCATTATTATCAGGATCGTTGAGATATAAGGCTTCTGAAACGCCATGGTCGCTTGCACCGCTTAACGGATAATGTGCGTTGATCAACCGTTGATAAATTACCGCCAGATCTTTTCGGGTCGGATATACAATAGCTGTGTGAAACAAGCCCACACCCTGCTGACTTGAAGGAGGAAATCCTTTACTATACCAGGTATTCAGACCGATGTGGTGATGGTAACCGCCAGCTGAAATAAATGCAGCCTGATCGCCATAACGTGCTGTAATCTCGAAACCCAATAAGCCGCAATAAAAATCGAGGGATTTTTCCAGATCCGAAACTTTCAGGTGTACGTGCCCGATCCGGGTTTGAGCAGGTACTATATATTCTTCAACAGACATATTAAAGTCAAAAACAATGAGCGATAGGAAAAACAAACTCTAATTTAACAATCAAATTCGAACTTTCACCGGTAAAAAACCGTCTGGTTTTTCTTTGGTAGGAAATCATTTAGATAAAAACACTTTCGTGATGAATCGCAGAGAAGCCCTTACTTCCGTTCTGGCAGTATCAACAGCCACCGTAATACCTGTGGAAACAAAAAAAGAGAAACAAAGTTCTTTTATATACTCGCTTAATATGAGCACTTTGCGTGGTCATAAACTTGGTTTTAAAAAGGAGCTCGAAGTAGCAGCCAAAGCAGGGTATAAATCTGTGGAAATTTGGATCAATACATTGCAGGATTATATCAAAACCGGAGCTACTTTGGCCGAAGCCAAACGGATTATTGATGATCTGGGTTTGAAAGTTGAAGACGCGATCGGTTTTGCAACCTGGATAGTTGACGATCAGACTGCTCGTTCAAAAGCATTAGACCAGTTGAAAATGGAAATGGATCAGCTTGCCCAGATCGGCTGTCCGAGAGTGGCCGCACCGCCCATGGGCGCAACAACGGGTGAAAGTCTGGAATTGCCCAAAATGGCGGAGCGATACAGGAAAATCCTTGAACTTGGAGACCAGACAGGCGTGGTTCCGCATCTTGAACTTTGGGGTTTTTCAAAGAATCTCAGCAGAGTAGGAGAGTTGCTTTATGTGGCCGTAGAATCCAATCACCCATCAGCAAAAGTTTTGATGGACGTGTATCATTTGCACAAAGGAGGTTCGGGAATGGATAGTGTAAAAGATGTAGGCAAGCCTTTGATCGAAATTTTCCACATAAATGACTATCCCGCAACGCCGCCAAGAGAAACAATTGTGGACGCCGACAGAATATATCCGGGTGACGGAACGGCTCCATTGAAAAAATTACTGCAAACACTTAAAAATCCCGAAAAGCCAGTCATTCTTTCTTTTGAGGTTTTTAATAAGGATTATTATGCCCAGGATGCTTTGCTGGTAGCTAAAACCGGTTTGGAAAAGATGAGGAAGGTTACGGAAGGGATTTGATGATAAATGTTAAAGTATTTCAATCGAGTTTAAAAATGGACATTTTATCTGTAAATTTTGGGTAAAATGTCCATTTATGCAAGTAATTAAAAATAGTCGCAAGTCATCAGGGATTGGTGAAGATCTGGCAGTAGTTCTTCGCAGAAAAGCTCCGGCCAATGAAATTACCCGGATGATCCTCGGAGGTAAGCAGTTTATGCTGAACGAACCTGTTTCCGGGTTAGATTTCTTGCTTGCCAGCGATAAGGGTGTAACTAAGTTATCCATTGAAAGTTTGGCAAATGTATTGGAGGTACCCATGAAAGATATGGCTGTATTGCTGAGTCTTTCATATAAAACCTTAACACGTAAGAAGAAAACCGACGTTTTTGGAAATCTTGTATCCTCTTTATCAATAGAGATTGCCAATACCATTGCAAAAGGATTATCCATTTTTGAAGATTCAGAAAAGCTAAATCGTTGGCTGCATAAAGGAAATAAAGCATTAAATCAACAAAAACCCTTTGATTTGTTGAGTACACCAACGGGAATTAAACTGATAAATCAGGTCATGTCCCGCATTGAAGATGGTGTTTATTCCTGATAAGTATTTGGACTTAGAGACTCGGTTCTACTCCCAAATCCCATTAACAGCAGTCAAAATCACCGGCTTCCCGTCCGTAACCAGAATTGTATGCTCATGCTGGGCAACGTATCCGCCTTTATCTCCTGTCAGCGTCCAGCCATCTTTTCCTTTTTGGGCAATGGTTGATGCAGTAGAAATAAAAGTTTCAACTGCAACCACCGTATTTTTTCTAAAACGCTGTTTGTTAGAGTTATCACACCAGTTCAGGATTTCGTGGGGATCTTCATGCAAGCTTCTTCCAACTCCATGTCCGGCCAGGTTTTTAATCACACGATAGCCCGCTTTTCTCGCTTCTATTTCAATTAAATGTCCAATATCCGAAACTTTTACGCCTGATTTGATACGATAAATTGCTTTATGCAGAATATTTTTGGAGGCACTTACAAGCTTTTGGTGATTGTTAGCATCTTCACCCAATATAAAAGAACCACCGTTGTCGGACCAGAATCCGTTAAGCTCCGCCGATACGTCAATATTGATCAGGTCACCTTCTTTCAATATTTTTCCAGCCGAAGGAATTCCGTGCGCTACTTCATGATTTACACAAATGCATGTCCAGCCAGGAAATCCGTAAGTAAGTTTTGGAGCAGATTTGGCTCCTAATGAATTCAGGATTTCTCCACCAAAATCGTCCAGTTCTTTTGCTGTCATGCCTGCCTTGGCATAAGTCCGCATTTCTTTCAAAGTAGTGGCAACCGCCTCACTTATTTTTTGAATTCCTTCTAGTTCTGCTGCTGATGAAATTAACATAACCCTGCTTCCTGACTTTATATTTTAAACCGACTAATGAAAATCCAACAAGAGCTGACGAAATATAGTTTAACGGCCAATTTTTAAAGCCGAGATCAGTCTCTGAATCAAGGTTTTAAGTTTTCATATTTTTTTAATACTTTTAGAAGGGTTTGGACATATAAAATTCCAATGACTATGGCGATATATAATTTAACAGTTAACAGTAAAAAAGTAAAAGTCGACGTGGAAGATGACATGCCCTTGCTTTGGGTTGTCAGAGACGTGGTCGGCTTGAAAGGGACAAAATTTGGGTGTGGAATGGCACTTTGCGGTGCCTGCACGGTACATCTGGATGGCCAGCCTGCACGTTCGTGCCAGACGCCAATTTCAAGTGTCGGGAAAAATGCTAAAATAACGACGATCGAAGGAATTGGTGATGTAAAATTGCACGCCATTCAGCAGGCCTGGATTGAAGAACAGGTTCCACAGTGCGGTTATTGTCAGTCGGGACAGATTATGTCGGCGGTGGCACTTCTTAAAACAAATGCAAATCCAAACGATCAGGATATTGATGCTGCGATGAGCGGAAATTTGTGCAGATGCGGAACGTATGACCGTATCCGTAAAGCGATTCACCGTGCCGCGGAAGCGATTAAGGTAGAAGAAAAGGGAATCGGGAAAAGATAATTTTTCACAAAAAGCGCATTTAAGACATTGGAAAATATACAAACATCACGCCGTGATTTCCTGAAAACCACCGGTTTGACTTCTTTCGGCCTTGCTCTTGGCATTTCTGCCTTTTCAAAAGATGCAGTAGTAAAGAAGCTTAATCCGGCAATTTTAAAACTGGAAATCAATCCGTTTATCATCATTGATACCGCCGGCAACATCACGATTGTAAATCCTCGTCCAGATATGGGCCAGGGTTCGACACAGGCCGTACCGTCTCTTTTGGCGGAGGAACTTGAAGTGCGTCTGGATCAGGTCAAAATTATTCAAAGTGACGGGAAAGATAAATATGGCAGCCAGACTTCTGGTGGCAGTAGTTCTGTACGTTCGCTATGGGAACCTATCCGTAAGGCCGGAGCAGCAGCGAAAGAAATGCTGACAGAATCTGCTGCTAAAAGATGGAATGTCCCTGTAGCTGAATGTTTTGCAAAAGACGGAACTATTGTCCATAAACCTTCCGGTAAAAGCCTGACTTATGGTGAACTGGCAGACGATGCTTCAAAACTTGAAATTCCTAAAAACCCAAAATTAAAAGATCCAAAGGATTTTAAAATTTTGGGCAAATATAATAAGCGACTGGATGTCCCGGAACGCGTAACAGGCAAGGCAGTCTACGGTATTGATGTAGATATTCCGGGAATGGTTTATGCCAGTATTTTACATTCACCCGCGATTCACGGGAAAATTATTTCTATTGATGATACCGAAACTAAAAAAGTAAAAGGTGTCCTTAAAGTTGTAAAAACAGAACGGACCATGCCACACCGGACTTCCGAAGCGGTGGCTGTGATTGGTACCAATTACTGGGCTGCATTAAAAGGAAGAAAAGCATTGCAAGTAAAATGGGATAATGCAGATTATGAAAAAACGCTGAGTACTGAAAAATACTTTGCAGAAACCTATGAAGCGGCCAAAAAGCAAGGAATCAATTATGAAGAAAAAGGCGATTTTGATGCTAAATATAGTTCAGCTGTTAAGAAACTTGAATCACATTATGAAACCCCATTTCTTGCTCATGCACCTATCGAACCTGAAAATGCGGTAGTTCATGTAAAGGATGACGGAACCATAGAAATTTGGGCACCGGTACAAGGTCCGGATTGGGCCTTGCGTGATGTGTGTGCCTACATGAAAGTTGCTCCCGAAAAAGTAAAAATAAATGTGACACTTTTAGGTGGCGCATTTGGCCGGAAAGCTTATCATGATTTTCTTCTGGAAGCGTGTCATTTGTCAAAAGAATTGAAAAAACCGGTCAAGGTTGTCTGGACCCGAGAAGATGATATTTCACAAGGGCCATATCGTCCGGGTATGCTGAGCCATATGCAGGGATTTGTTCAGGATGGGAAAATAGCCGGGTACCATCACCATGCCATTGGTGAATCAATTTTGGGTCAGGTATTTAAAGGGCTAAAACCTGATGAGGCTGATCCCTGGCTGAGTGAAGAAATCAGTACAAGTAATAATAAGTATATTTTTGATGTAGCTTCAAAAATAAGTTATACGCATGTAAAAACGGATATTCCCATCGTTTGGTGGCGATCGGTTTATGCTTCTAATTTTGGCTGGGGGCAGGAATGTTTTATTGATGAGCTTGCACATTTGGCGGAAAAAGATCCGGTTAAGGCACGCTTGGAAATCATAAAAGATGAGCGTTTCAGGAAGGTTTTAGAAACACTGGCAGAAAAAGCAGCCTGGGGTGAGAAACTTGCCGAAGGCCAAGGAAAGGGAATTGCAGTTTTTAAATCGTTTGACAGCATTTCCGCCACTTGTGTTACGGTAACAAAAAAAGGTAACGGAGTTAAAATTGACAAGGTTATCTCTATAATCGATTGCGGCTATTATGTAAATCCGGATAATGTGAAAGCACAAACAGAAGGTAATATCGTAATGGGTATTACTGCGGCTACAAAAGATGGTATTACTTTTACAAATGGTGTTTGTGATCAAAGTAATTTTCATCAATACAATATTATGCGGCTAAATGAAATGCCTGAAATAGAGATACATATAGTGGATAGTGGTTCAAGTCCGGGTGGGGTAGGCGAGCCGGGACTTCCCCCAATAGCTCCTGCGCTGGGCAACGCTATTTTTGCAGCTACGGGAAAGAGAATGCGAAAACTTCCATTTGATATTAATAATCTGAACGGTTGAGTAATTGTACGCTAAACTTTTTCAGAATTATAGTTGGGTAGATTCAGCTAGAGAGAAAAGTTAAAATAGTAAACCCCGAAAATGCCAATCAGGCATATTTCGGGGTTTTTGTTTATCGTTAGAAAACCTGAATGTTATAATGAAATGGCTGGCGCTAATCGAACAATTTGTTTGTTCTCATTTCAATCACATTGGTAGGGAAATGCAGTTCAGTTCGCATTCTCTTCAATGGCAACCATCATCATAGTACGTCCCTTGGCTTCGATGGTTTGTTTCCAGAGTTTTCTATTTGCTTTGTCAATAAAATACTGAGATTTTCCATTGCTGATTTCATCGTTCACATCTACGATCCAAACCTCTCTTATGCCTGATCTTTTGCTACTATAAGTCCCACTTGTGACACCACTTACAGTAGCATTGATCACTCCAATTTTAGCCGAAGGGTTGTAATCGTAAATCGCTATTTTCTGGGTAAATCCCTCTTTTAGGGCGAGCCAACGAACCAATACCGGATACATATTACTATCAAAGTATGACGTTTTCGTTGTATCATTGATTAATGTATTTTTACCCTGCTTTTTATCATTGTAAAATCCCGTTACAATTTTACCAAAGTTGAGAGCCATGTCGCGTTGCGCATTGTAAGATGCATGACGAATGGGTATAAGTGTTTGTTTATCAGCACTTGAAGAGTCAACCCAGGTTCCTTTCATGCCTTTCATATCTACGGAGGTGATGACCAAAACCTGATCTTTATTTTCAATGATCCGGGTTGAAACTTTACCAATCTCAATTTTTGTGGTATCGCGAAAAGCGTACCAGGCCATATCATAAGTTTCAGGTTTTGCCCACTTCTTTTCAAAAGCTTTCGGCGATGGTCTTAGTTGCGCATAGGTTATGTTCAAACAGCATATTGATAGGCAAATAGCAAGGAGCAGATTTCTCATATTTTGTATTAGTAAGTAAAAAATACAAAGTACTAAACCGTCTTATATAGCTAAACCAAGAGTTTAATGAAAGGAGAGAAACAAGGATTAGTGGTAGTCAAGTCAGCCGTAGCGCCCTTTTAGCTAAATTTAAAATCCGCTAAAACCTACCGAATTTCAATGTCATATTGTAAGATACATTGCTTAAATCTCCATCGGTTAAGCCATTTCCCTTCGCTCCGAAAGTTTTCCGATAGGATATGCCCGGACTTATCCGCATCCATTTCAGGAGATTAATTTCTACCTGCGCTCCCGGTTCAATTACGTAGAAGCATTTGGCATCGGTATGGTTGTCATTCCAGTCATCGTCGTGATCCCAGTCGTCCCAATTTTTTCTGTCATATTGTAAAGTGAAACCGGCACCATTCATAAGATTTACTGCAAAATGCACTCGTTTATTTGATGCGAAAATATATTCCGTCATCAGACCGAACTGTCCGTATTGATACGTTATTTTCTTATCCGGGGAATTACTGAAATTAGGTGAAGGAATAAAATTTGATGTTGCCGCTAACTCTGCACCGATCAGGAATTTACTGTTAACAAACCAGCCACCGTAGATTTCCGGCATGTTTGCAAAATCGCCGTTGATGGTGGTAAACTTGTTGGAGATGGCTGCATAGCCACCGGATCTTTTGATTTTGCTGCCGCTAAAAACGGTTTGCACCTGTTGCGAATAGGAATAAGAACTCAGCAAACAGCATAAAAGAGTTAATGTTGATAATATTTTTTTCATGACTTTTCGTTTTAAATCTATAACAACTTAAACCGAAAAGGCCCCTATTTCGAGAAGTGAATAATTTTTTGGATTCGATAAACCAACCTCTTTTTAGTAGAAATTTTAAAAAAAAATCGGAGCAGCCCTTATGACTGCACCGATTTTCTATAAATCCTAATATTTTCTAATTTTCAGCACCATCTGTTAGAGCGCGCTGAACTGCATAATTTCCAACTTTGTGACCCGTTACCAATCCTTGCTCACAGTCAAAACGATAGTGGATGAGACCGTAAATCCGTGAAACGGATGCCTCAACGGCCATGGCGTCGACAGCCTCTTTTTCAGAAGGGAAAATATGTGCCAGTACTTCCGCAGCAGCTCCCGAAAACATCGAATGTCCGGATGTATAAGAAGGGAAGTTAGGCAAACCAACAGACGTTTTTACCTTACTATTCATCTGGTTTGGGCGGGGATAGTAGTAATAATACTTGGCATCCCAGCAGCAAATCCCGGCATCCTGAAGCGCTGTTCCAACCAAAGCAAATGTTCTGGCGGTCCTTACTTCACTGAAATTATTGTCATGCGCCAACGCGGCTGCCTTGCGGTGCCAGTGTCCTGGAGGTGTATAGCTTCCAACACCATCCGACCAGAAATTCGCAATTCTGGCTTGTTCTCTTGTCTGGCTTTTTGCAAGTGTTAATAGTTCTTTCATATTTTCTTCAAATTCAGGGCTACCTATTGCCGGTGGTGCAATAGGGCGAAGCGTAGCGATGGTTGCTGTATTAAAATTCCAGGTAAGAACCCCACCATAAGTGGGAAGCATAGGTGGGCGAGCAGGGAATTCCTGACTTTTCCAAGGTTCGGTAATACCAATTTTCAGAGCATTGGCGATGATATCCGGCACTTTTGCCTGGTTGTTGGCTGCACCCATTCCATCTGTTTTTGCACGGGCCATCACTTTGGCTCCAACAGCATTTCCAAGTGCATTTCCTGCTACGATATCGCTTTCAACATTCATTCCCGCCAGCAAACGGCTGTTTTTGTGTTCAGCTAATTTTGCATCCAGAAAAGGAATCTCCCCTGGAAACATGGCTTTTAAAATCGTGTAAGAAGCAGCAGCAACCACAGCGTCCTCGGAAGGATAAGATGGCAAATCCGAAACCGGAAGAATCGCTTTAATTGAAGCGTCATTTTTTGATGGCGCTTTACGGTTGTATTTAAATTTATAATTCCATGCACTTACCAACGCATCATACTGAGCAACACTTAAATAAGCAAGCGCACGGGCACTATATGGTGGATTGGCAAATGGGAATTTTGGATCAGCCAAAGGATTTGCAGCATCAGGAACAGGGTATTTTCCTTCTGCATTTGCAGCCGGCGGACTGTTATAACGTGCGGCAAGTTCACGGGCAATTTCATTCCAGCGGTAAGCTGCTCCGGCACCCCAATAATTGATCTGGTCGCGCTGCTGAGGAGTAACGGTTGCCATAGTTTCTTTCAATTTTGCAATTTCAGCAATGTATTCTGCTGATGTAGCTGCCTTAGGTTCGTCCACCGGAACATCGCTGGATGTCGCCAGAATATAGGGTTTCCATGTTCCGGCATTCTCATCCAGGGTAGAAGGATTATTGATGGATGCCGTTGGCTCATGGACCGTTTTGCTGCATGAAAAAACGGTAAAAGCTAAAAATAAACCTGTTGCAAAAGATGCAGCGCGGCCACGTGAATTAAATATCTTCTTCATAATATCTTTGTAATGACTGTAATTATTTTTTGCCAGATTTAATATATCTGAACTGATACAAAACTCCGGCAGAATAGGTCATCGCCTGTCCTACATTTTGTCCGCGGGTCACGTAAGCAACCCGGGCATTGAAACCGATGTTTTTAGGCTGAAATTTTCCGTACCATCCCACCGTTGTAGACTTCATATTATTGGTAGGAAAAGGCATTCCGTTACGGCGAATATTATCTCCGTTTACACATTCCAGGCGTTCTGCATAAACTTCTGTCTGAATCGCCTTGTTTGTAAAACCAACACGGGCAGAATAGTCGAAAGCATTAGGTACACTCACACGGTTTGTGTTGTAAAGCGTTTCGCCCATCAGGTAAGAATCGCGGTCGATCGTAATTTTGCTTCTTAAAATATAACTTCCATAAGCAGTCGCGTAAATACCGGTTTTGTGACGATAACGTGCTACAAGTCTTCCGGTAGCTGTTTTGCATTGCAAACCAATAGACAATGGCATAAAATCCGGGACATAATTTGAGCTTGGGATCGATGCACCTACAACTGCATTTAATGACAATCCGGCTTTATTATAAAAACGATATTTCGCCCAGCCCGAAACATCCTGAAGCCCTCTGCTCCATTTCATATTTCCGGCACTTGCCTGAGTCCAGATATAAGGAAGGCCCACAATAACATTCAAATCTTTGGTAACCCCAACGGCCAGCATAGCCATTCCAACCTGGGTTGTTTGCGTTCCAATGTTTAGATTGTCTCTTTTTAAAGTGTTTTCCCAGTATTTATCCCACGAACTATGCGTGTAGGAGAGGGCAAGACAAGCAGTATTTTTTGACATATAAACAGCATCATTCGGCATTTGTGCATATGCGCCGGTGAAACTTATCATAGCCAGAATTAACATCAAAAGATGTTTTTTATTCCGTATAGTTGAATACATATTCTATATATAAAAGTGGTAGCAACCGCTTTCAAAAGCGATGGGTTGATTAAATAAATGTTACCTGGCGTGGAGAAAATTTTTCAAAAAGTCAGGATAACTTCGAAAACCCGGATTGCATAATTACATCAGGTTTTACAAAATTTGAAAGTAAAATGATTAACAGTGCTCGGGTGGAGGTGTCGGAAGTTTTAAAAGAAAGCGGGTATGCTTTACTTCCTTTGACGGATAAATGACCATTTCATCACCCAGACAGAATTTCTGTGGGGGAATTGAAAAATGATAAATATTCTGAACGTATGTTTTGATAAGATTATCCAGCAATTTTAAAGCTTTTCCAGGCGAACCATCAGCCTGATTTCCAGGATCTGCCATGGATTGCATCTGATTTGCCAGCTCGAAAAAACGGTCGCGGGCTGGCTGGTTTGATTTCAATGTGACATACAGAGTGTCATTTGCATGCAGTACGTGCGTAGTATTGTAAAACTTCCCGTCGCTCTTTGTAAGACCTTGGATCTCGTCTTCATTTTCCCAGCTTGATGTGTAAGGCAGGGAAGGAACATATACTTTTAAAAGCTGGTAATCACCTTCGCTGTTAGAAGAAACAGATGATTTATATTGGTTGTCAAAAAGCAATACAGCCGTAGTCAGCCCCAACATATTGTAGAGCAACAAAACAAGTAAGCCTATGGCAACTATTTTTTTCAATTTTCAAGGATTATTCAGTCAAATATAATGATTTATTTATGATTTAAAATAAATGGCTTGAATTAAAGATATGATACTGGTGCGATAAGGCTGTTTTTCGATATATTATTTAGATAAATGAAAAATGATGTATAATATTCTGCACTACAATTGATTTCAGAAATTAATTGGGATAAATATGCATTAGCACTAATCTTTTCTCAAAGATTCTTTATTATTTTGAGACTCAAAATAGCCCATTTCTATGAAAAGATCTGACATTATCCCTATGCCTCCATTTTTTGACCGCTATATTAATCTGGTTGAAGACATTGATATTTTTGATGCTTTTGAAAAATATTCTCCCGACAAAATTTATTCTGAAATAGGTAAACTGACTGATTTACAGGACAAAATATATGCACCAGACAAATGGACTGTGAAGGATATTTTACAGCATGTGATAGATAATGAGCGTATCATGGCTTACCGCGCGCTTCGTTTTTCAAGAAATGATAAAACTGAGCTTTCGGGTTATGAAGAAGCAGAACTTGCTGCCAACACGGTCGCTAGTAAACGTTCAGTGACAGATTTGATGGAGGAGTTTAATTTGCTGCGTCAATCTACTATTTTGCTTTACAAAAACATGAGTGATGAAATGATTATTTGTTTCGGAACGGCCAACAATACTTCAATTTCTCCTTTGGCGCTTGGGTTTGTCATTATCGGTCACCCGGTTCACCATATGAATATAATCCAGGAAAGATATTTTCCGTTGCTAGCGTGATGGAATAACAAAAAAGGCATTTACGTCATCATAAATGCCTTTTTTGTTATAGTAAATTAAAAATCAACCAAGTTGTTCCAGTGCCTCTTCAACGGAATTGACCGGTAGCTGACAGGTTTTATCAAAACAAACATAAATCGCAGTTTTGCCATTAACCTTTGTCCTGTTTTCAAGCAACGGGAGCTGCGATGAAGTTTTTGTTCCGACGACTACTTTGTTTGGAATAAAAAACCGGTCAAAATCTTTTCTGAGCTCATCCGCATCTTCTCCAACAATAGCGATTTCAGCAGTAGGAGAGGCTTTCTGGCAATAAAGTGCGGCCCAGTTTGTGACCCATTGCACATCAGCAAGCAGAATTTTATTCATTTTTGATAACATCTGATCCGACAAATCAAGATAATCCTGACGATCCAAAATTTTCCCCAATACATACAAATTGTGCGCCATCACGGAATTTGAAGCGGGAATTACATTATCAAAAAGTTCTTTTTTACGAGCGATCAAAGCTTCACCTTCTGAATCCGTAAAAAAGAAGTAGCCATCAGTGGAATCGTAAAAATTGGAAATGGTATAATCCGCTAAACGAACCGCTTCCGTCAGCCATGAAGGATCAAAAGTGATTTGGTAAAGCCCCAGATAGGCTTCAATAACGGCAGCATAATCTTCAAGAAAAGCAGTGATGCTGGCTTTCCCATTTTTATAACTGTGCCATAATTTTCCATTTTCGGTCATTTTCTCCAAAATAAACCGTCCTCCCATAACCGCCATATCACGGATGGATTCGTCACCCAAAGCCTGATAGGAAGTTGTCAAACCCTTGATCAAAAGTCCATTCCAGGAAGCCAGTATTTTATCGTCAAGTCCCGGACGTATGCGGCTCACACGTGCTTCTGCCAGTTTTTGGAGTGCACTCTGATATTTTGCATCAAAAGAATCAGAATAAATTCCAGCCGCTTTTGCTGTTTCTGAAACATAATTTGTAAGGTGCAGATGATTATAACCATCCTCCCAATTTCCTGGTGCGCTAATGCTGTACAATTTGGCAAACCATTCAAAATCATCACCCAAAACAGTTTGTAGCTCTGCTTTTTTCCAGATATAAAATCGTCCTTCAATACCTTCACTATCTGCGTCAAGTGCAGAATAAAAACCTCCTTCCGTACTTAGCATTTCACTGCGAAGCCAGGAAATCGTTTTAGTGAGGCGATCGGAATAAAGATTGTTTTGAGTTAAGGAATAAGCCTCTGCGAAAATGCCAAGTAACTGAGCGTTATCATAAAGCATTTTTTCGAAATGTGGAATAAACCATTCATCATCAACCGAATATCTTGCCCAGCCGCCAACAACGTGATCATAAATACCACCCAGCGCAATTCTGTTAAGTGAAAGCTCAACCTGTGCGAGCGCGGCAGAATTTTGGGTTATATCAAAATAACGGAGCAAAAATTTATAAATGGATGGCATCGGGAATTTTGGTGCCCGGTCCATGCCTCCTTTTTTTATGTCAAAATTCAGGCTGAGTTTTTCATACATCTGATCCAGATCATCAATCGTATAACCAGAATCGGAGCTTGTCAGATTATATTTACTGGTTTCCGGCTGAACCATATTTTCAACAAATCCTTGCGCAGAATTTGCCAGTTCGTCATAATGATTTACAAAAGCATTGTTCACACTTTTCAAAAGCTGTACCCAGTTTTGCGGCGGCAAATAGGTGACGCCATAAAATGGTTTGCTGTCCGGAAGTAAAAAAACATTGAGTGGCCAGCCACCGCGTGTACCCATCGCCTGCAAGGCATCCATATACACGGCATCCACATCCGGCCTTTCCTCGCGATCCACTTTTATGCAGACAAAATGCTCGTTCATGACATCGGCAACATTGTCATGCTCAAAACTTTCGCGCTCCATGACATGGCACCAATGACAGGCAGAATAACCAATACTAACCAGAATCGGCTTATTTTCAGCTTTTGCTTTTTGCAGCGCTTCGTCTCCCCAGGCAAACCAGTCAACCGGATTGTTGGCGTGCTGTAATAAATACGGGCTGGTTTCTTTGCTAAGACGGTTCATTATTTTGTGATGATAATTTTCTGGGTAATCGTTTTATCTGGACTTTTGAAACGGGCAATATACAAGCCCATGCCAAGCTGGGGAAGCGTTACACTTTGATCGGTTGAACCTGCAATAGCTTGCAGTTTTCCGGAATAAACAAGTTTCCCCTGATTGTTAAAAAGATCAAAATCGACGTTGACTGTGCCGTTTATACCGGTAAGCCTTACTTTGGAATCCGCCGCCATCGGATTTGGATATAAAAATGCCTCCGTAATATTAGGCTCCGTTGAAGAATTATCCTGGCTCAGATCAAACTTGCAAAGGAAAACTTCTTTGCCTTTCAAACTTATCGTTTTTACCCATTTCTGGTAAGAAAGTGTCACACTCGTTACGTCATTATCACCAGCATATGGATTTTGAGCGGCAATCAGAATATTTCCATTTTTTACAACGCCTCGCCAAACCGGTTTTTTGGAAGTCATCAGATCTCTTGCAGACTCCGGAATAACCAGATCGTAAGAGCCCTCGAACATATCTTTAAACTCAGAAAGGCGGTAAAGTCCATAAATAAAATTCTCATAGGCAGCATAATTTTCCTGTCGGGAATTGGCAATTCCACCATTTTCCCAAAGCCAAAGTCCTTTTGCTCCCGAAAAGAATGGAAAAATGGCCGTTGCCTGAGCCTGAAACGGCAAAATCATCGGGACTGTCGGATCGAAACTGTCATGAATCCGCATCCACACAAATGGAATATTTGGTTTGTTGCTCCATGCATTATTTACTTCAACCTGAAATAAAAGGTAGGTAAGGTAATCTTTGCCAATCGGACTGCTGTATCCATAATAATAGTAAGGGGACGGAGTCAGACTTGTTAGCGAATTGTAAAAAGTACCGCCGATTTTGCCATTATCATCCTGCATCAGATAATGGGTCCGGGCTGTATTTGTCGTCCAGTCCTGCCAGCTGTTACTTTCAATATTAAGCCAGGTTGCACGCACAGGCACATCACTGTAACTCGTAATGGTTGAAGATTTGTCAAAACCTTTACTTTTTAAATAATTTACGGCTTCGGTATACCACCAGCGAATGTCCTTTTTATAGGTAGCGAGAAAATCCGCATCAGAAAGATTAGCATATTTCGCCGGTGTGGCGGCGTTTGTTTTAAGCTTTAAAATGTCACGATCTTCTGTAAGCATGCGCTCCACATCCAAACAAATAATATCTGCTTTCGGGACGCCGCTACCCTGCGAATCCTGAAAACTGTTTGCAAGCAAAGTAAGATATGAAGCCCAACCCTGGCGGTATGCTGTCGTGTCATTTCCCCACGGACTTCTGAGTTCATTGATTCCCCATGGCTGATTTCCTGAATTGGTCGCCACACTATTCCAAAGCAAAGCGCGGTTTGCGGCGGGTAATGTTGCAGGCTCATTTCCTGAAAATAGAGCAAGGTGACTAAATCCGTGTTTCAAGGGCAGCGACTGGGTATCACCAAAGCGCGGCCCATTGTATATTATTTTGAAAGGCAAACTGAATTCAGGGAATTTATTCCATTCGATAGCATTGTTGCCTGTAACCGGATTTAAGATGTAAGATGGAGTACAATCCTGTGCAAAGGTGTGGATTGAGCTGATTGTCAGAAGTGTAATTACTATATGTAAATATCTTGATAACATATTTGTGTGTCGTTCGATAAGAATTGATGAAACAAATTCGTTAATTTTGCAAAACTCCTGGAAAATCTGTTAATTTAACTTTTACAAGATATTCACTCTTAAAGGTTTGAAGTCAGAAACCGGAATTTTAGCCAAACTATTACTTTAAAAACACAAAAATGAATCGATTAATTAATTTTGTTGCTGTATTTGTCATTTTATTTTCACTTGGTTCTTGTGGAAGTAAAGATAATGACGATTCTGTGAAGCCTACGGAAAAGAGTAAAATTCTTGTAAATTATCCATGGCGCATGAGTTCAGTGACGGATTTAAGCGGAAATACTATCGCACCGTCCTTGCTGAATCAGCAGACGAAAGATATTGCTACTTATATGGATATCCAGTTTTTGGCTAACAATGTTACCAAAGCACTTGAACAAAAATCAAGTCAGGTTATCAATGGCGGGACCTGGTATCTGATTGATAATGCAGCCACTCTAGATATTGCGATAACTGGTTTTTCCGGAAAATTTGGTGTTGTTGAATTGACGAATAGCAAACTCAGACTAAAAAGTACGATGCCTGTTGGCGGCGTGGATGCTGAAACAATTATGGTTTTTGAACCGGTAATAAAGTAGTAAGGTTTTTATAAATATTGTAAGAAAAGCGGCAGAGGAATCTGTCGCTTTTCTTAGTTTTACGGGAAATATACCCTTTATGAAAAAGAACGATCCGAAAATAATCAATGCCTGGTGTATGTACGACTGGGCAAATTCTGTACATGCCCTGGTAATCGTTTCCAGTATTTTTCCTGTTTATTTCAGCGCCGCAGCGTTAAATGCCTCAGCAGGAACGGGTTTGATTGATTTTTTTTGTTTTTCGATTAAGAGCACTGTACTTTTTTCTTATACCGTATCAGCTTCTTTTTTATTGACTGCGCTTCTAATTCCACTTTGTACAGCCATTGCGGATTTTACCGGAAACAAGAAAAGATTCATGAAATTCTTCTGTTATCTGGGGTCAATAAGTTGTATGCTGCTGTTTTTCTTTACAAAAGATACACTGAATATTTCAGTATTGATTTTTGCTTTGAGTCTGATCGGATGGAGCGGAAGTATTGTCTTTTACGATTCTTATCTTCCCGAAATAGCCACCGAAGAAAACTACGACCGTGTGAGTGCCAAAGGGTTTTCCATGGGTTATTTTGGAAGTGTTCTACTATTGATTTTCAATTTAAGTATGGTGCTTTTTCCATCATTTTACGGGATTACCGATAAAGCAATGCCTGCCAGAATTTCATTTTTTACAGTGGGTGTCTGGTGGATATTGTTTGCGCAGATTCCTTTTAGATACTTGCCATCGGCTAATAAAGGAAAAAAGCAAGTTGAAAACTGGATTTTTAGCGGGTTTAAAGAATTGGTTAAAGTATACGGCCAGCTTCGGGAGCAGCCTTATCTTGCCAAATTCCTGCTTGCTTTTTTTGTTTATACCATGGGTTTGCGAACGGTTATGTATGTCGCAACTATTTTTGGCTCCAACGAATTGAAATTACCTTCTCAAAGTTTGATCATTACCGTGCTTTTAATCCAGCTTGTTGGTATTATAGGTTCTTATTCCTTTTCGTGGTTGTCTTCAAAAATTGGAAATATTTATGCGCTGATGATCGGTGTAGCGATATGGATTGGGATTTGTGCGGGTGCTTATTACACAACCACTGCCGGGCAATTTTATATCGTAGCTTGTGCGGTAGGCATGGTGATGGGTGGAATTCAGTCACTTTCCAGAGCAACTTATTCAAAATTGATACCGGAAAATACAGTTGATACAGCTTCTTTTTTTAGTTTTTACGACGTCACGGAAAAGATAGCCATCGTTCTGGGGACATTTATTTATGGAACCGTAGAACAAATTACCGGAAGCATGCGCAACAGTATTCTTGCTTTACTTTTGATTTTTGTCGTCGGGCTTATTCTATTATCCAGAATACCTTCCCAAAAGGTATACAGGTATGGGTTGCAGACAAAAGCAAATTAACATATATTTACGAATGTCAAGAAAGGATGTTAGCTCAGTTGGTTCAGAGCGTCGCGTCGACAACGCGAAGGTCAGCGGTTCGAGCCCGCTACGTCCTACATTTATTCCTGTATTATAAACAAAGACCCGTTCGGACGAACGGGTTTTTGTTTATAATACCAGAAAAATCAACCTCAAAGCTTACGCCCAATCTTAAAACGTTTCAATCTATCCGCCACAGAAGCGCTTGTCAACCTTCCATTAGGATCATATGGACTATAAATTGCATAAAGTCCAAGATCAGCATCAACACCGACTAAAACCCCAAATGTTCTGGCATCGTTGATGAAAACAACACTGGAATCCAAAGTTCCATAATCCGGATATCGCTCCGAGTAAAAGGTTAATGCTTCGGTCGCTACGGCTTGTGTGGTGGTCAATAATAAAGCGGAAGAAGTTAATTTTCCATTTTCAAGGACATAACCAGAAGCTGCTATTTTGGCATTTTCTCCTTTAAAAAAGATTGTTCCCGTTGTTTCAGATAATAAGGCCCTTTTTTCTTTTGCTTTAATCTGAGCGATTGTAGCGCCCCAATCCGTTACCGGCTCTGCTGCCAGGGTGCTCATTGGGGAAACCGTAATCTTAGATTGTAATGTTTTTCCATCAGCAATTGCTGTAATGGTCGTTTCTCCAATTTTTCTGGCTGTAAAATTTCCGTCTTTTGAAACCTTGCCAACCAATGTATCACTGGACTTCCAGGTATAGGTTGAGGGCGTTACCGCGGCAGTACCTTTGGTTAGCGCAAACTGATGCGTGGCATTATATTTCAAGTCAAGCGTGGCAGAATCCAAAGTAACATCCGGTTCAGGATCGCTCTTTTTGGAACAGCCTGTTACGATCAAAAATAGCAATGGAAGCAGATATATTTTTTTCATGGCAATCAGTTGGTTAGGGGAATAATGATCAATAATAAGAATTGTTTTTGACGCACACTAACCCTTTGATAAATTAAGCATAATAGAAAAAAAATTATAAGTTTTAATCAGATATTTTTTTCTCGCTTTTTGTAATTAAATAAGAAAATATAAAGTACGGTGCTAATCTTCCAATGCGTTAAAATCTGATTAAATGATCTCTTTTTTGAATTAAATCCTAAAAAAAATGATTCTCGTAAGACAGAGTTTTAAATAAAAGTAGCAGCAATATTGTAATTAATTCTGGTTACCCTGCATCCCTTTAATTCAGAAAAAATTCAGAATCAGCCTATACTTTTAACGCCTCTTGGAAAATTGTATTAAAACCTCATCTTATGTTTCGTAAATTTTTGTTGCTGCAACTGGCTATTGTTCTGTCGTTGCCTTCATTTAGCCAGCAGCAGGACTCTGTTCAGATCAATCAAAAGCTTTCTTTTACAAAAAGTCAGTTATACGTACCGGGAATATTAATGGCTTCCGGATTATTTACCACCGTGTTTTTTAAGGATCAGGTCAAGTTTAAAATCCGTGACGAGCGGAACAAACAATTTCCTGATTTTCATACCAAACTTGACAATTATCTGGAATACGCCTCTCTGCCCATTGCCTATGGTCTGGATGCTTTTGGTGTTAAATCAAAAAACGATTTTCCTAACCGAACCGCGATTTTGATAAAAGGGGAATTGTTTATGTATGCTTCGGTGACGCTTTTAAAAGGTGTTTCCCACGAAACGCGGCCTGATGGAACTGATCGGTATTCATTCCCTTCTGGCCATGCTGCGCAGGCATTTGCCACAGCCACTTTTTTGAGTGAAGAATACAAAGACCGCCTTCCCTGGATGCCCTATGCGGCTTATACCATGGCGGGTACAACCGGATTACTGCGAATTGCCAATAACCGACATTACCTGGGTGATGTACTTTTTGGCGCCGGTTTCGGGTATTTATCCATGAAAATGGCATATTGGACGCATCAATATAAGTGGGGTAAAAACAAAAGAAAAACTACTCCGGTTTATTGAGTCATTAAGCAATAGTTGAATTACGTCATTCAGGCATGATTATTTCCATGTTTGCGACATGGATAGTTATATTATTACAATAACTTTAATAGGAATTGCAGCACTAGGAATGGCTTGGATGCCGTCATTTACCAAAAAGACGGGTATTTCTGATTCTGTTGTTTATTTACTTCTTGGTGCTATTTCTTACTATTTCATAGAGGGGCTGCCCAAGCCGGATCCGGTGAGATATGAGGAATATACAGTTCATTTTACCGAGTTAGTGATTATCATTTCTATCATGGGCGGAGGACTGAAAATTGACCGGCCGTTTTCTCTGAAAACCTGGGCTGTTCCGCTACGGTTGCTTACGATTACCATGGTTTTATGTATTTTTTTACTTACCATGTTGTCGTATCTGTTTCTTCATCTGGACTTTGCATCTTCACTTTTACTTGGTGCTGCATTGGCACCAACAGATCCGGTTTTAGCCGCGGATGTGCAGGTCGGGCCACCTTTGGAAAGTAGAAAAGACAATGTCCGTTTTGCCCTTACTGCCGAAGCCGGGATGAATGACGGTATGGGATTTCCTTTCACATGGCTGGCAATTTCTGTGGCGTCATTGGGGCCAAATAACGCGGGAAGCATTCTGGAATGGTTTGCTTATGATTTTGTGTATAAAATATCGGCAGGAATTATTGCAGGGTTTTTACTTGGAAAACTATTAGGCTATCTGATTTTTAATGTATCCCGGAAAACTAAATTCATTAATATCAATGATGGATTTATTGCTGTTGCATCCGCACTTCTGATTTATGGCCTAACCGAAATGATTCATGGATATGGTTTCATTTCCGTTTTTGTAGCCGCTGTAACGCTCCGGAATTATGAGTTTAAAAGTGAATTTCATAAGGATCTTCACAATTTTTCAGATCAGGTTGAGCGGATTTTGGTAGCTATCGTTTTACTGGTTTTTGGTGGTAGCCTTGTGCATGGAATTTTGGATTCACTGACTTGGCCCATGGCGATTGTAGGGATAGTTTTTATATTTTTGATTAGGCCTTTGAGTGGAATCGTTGGGCTTATGGATTCACATTTACATATTAAAGAAAAATTGGGTATCAGCTTTTATGGTATCCGCGGACTTGGATCGTTCTATTATTTGTCATTTGCCCTTACCCAGAAAGATTTTCTTTACAGCAACGAACTCTGGTCAATTGTCTCATTTATCGTTTTATTATCAATTATTGTACACGGTCTTACGGCGACGCGCGTAATGCGTAAACTGGAAAATAAGTTTTCGGAGGAGATTTTTCATTGATTTCATGGCTCGCATATTGTGACTTTTAACGAAGCATTTATTAGTGAGTTAAAAACGAAAATACTATCCGGCCGATCAGGTTAAATATCAATCGTATTATTGCGATTGATATTTTTTTGTTTATCTTTGCATTATGGGAGTAACAAAAACACAAGTTTTTACCGAAAAACAAAACCGTATTGCAGATTTGGCCAAGGCACTGGCGCATCCGGCCAGGATTGCGATCATTCAGCACTTGCTGAAGGAAAAATCATGTGTATGCGGTGACCTGGTGGAAGTGTTGCCACTAGCTCAGGCAACAGTTTCACAGCATTTGAAAGAGCTGAAACAAATCGGCATTCTTCATGGTGAGATCAATCCACCGCGCGTTTGTTACTGTATTAACGAAACCGTGTGGCAGGAAGCAAAAGTTATTTTCGGTGAAATTTTTGAGACCGAAGTATCAGTGAATTGCTGCGGATAGTAAAAATCAGGACGTTTTTTATCGTTTTATTTAATCGTAATATCGCAATGAATAATTTAGATCCAATGAACTGGCAAGCCTTTAAAAATACATTATTGGAAAATCCGGACAAGATCCTGCAATTTCAATATGCAGAAGGTCATTTTGTAGATGAATCTTACCATATTACAGAAATAAAACAGGCACTTGTCGTTTCTGTGGATTGTGGCGGTGTGATGAATAGTTGGACGGAGGTGATCGTGCAGCTATGGGAACCGTCTCTTTCTGAATCAGATCGGGCGATGAAGGTTAGCAAGGCTTTATCGATCATAAATCTGGTTGAAAAATCTCTTCCGCTGAACCCGTTGGCCACGGTTAAAATTGAATTTGGGAATTCTAAATTCGATACCCGGCAGATGTATCCTTCTGAATTTGTAACAGAAGGTGATACATTCACTGTGAATCTTGCCGCTGACTTTACCCAGTGCAAAGCCATTGGCAGAGGGCAGAGTTGCGGGACTACTTTATCCGGGGAAGAATGCTGTACACCTGCCGACAAAACCGCTGTAAGCTTGAAAGAGCTTCCGAAATTAGTACTTACAGGCATAGATGATACCAGCTGTACGCCGGGAGGCGGATGTTGCTAACTCGTTAAAGTCAGAATCATGGAAATACGTATTTTAGAATCTACGGATTGGCCAGGCGTCCGGGAAATTTATGCCCAGGGCATTGCGACGGGGCAGGCTACTTTGGAAATCAGCACTCCTGATTGGGATAGCTGGGACCGCTCTCATGTTTCAAAACTCCGTTTTGTAGCCACCACGGATAAGGGTGAAATAGCAGGTTGGGCGGCATTAACACCAGTTTCTGGAAGATGTGTGTATGCAGGCGTTGCCGAAGTGAGTGTTTATGTAGGCAGCACTTTCAGAGGACAAAAAGTGGGAGATTTTATTTTAAAACATTTGATCAGGGAAAGTGAACAGGAAGGTTACTGGACGCTGCAAGCCGGTATATTTCCGGAAAATAGTGCCAGCATCGGGCTGCATAAAAAAAATGGTTTTCGGCTGATCGGTTACCGTGAAAATATTGGAAAAATGAACGGGGTCTGGCGTAATGTTAGCTTGTTAGAAAGAAGAAGTAAAGTTGTAGGGACGGAATGAGTGGTTGTGGGCATTCAGACATCCGTAATTTTAATAATGAAAATCAAATAATTTATTTCAAACCAAATATGTATTTTAATAAGCTGACAGCTGATAAAACTTTATGAAAAAAATACTAGTGCTTTGCACCGGCAATAGTTGCCGTAGCCAGATCGCAGAAGGATATTTACGGCAATTTGCTGGGGATCGAGCCAGCGTATATAGTGCAGGGGTTGAGACGCATGGTGTCAATCCAAAGGCTATATCCATTATGAAAGAAGACGGGATTGATATTTCCCTGCATACCTCAAACAACATAGACGAGTACCGGGAGATCGACTTTGATTTTGTGATTACCGTTTGTGATAATGCCAGAGAGCGCTGTCCTTATTTTCCGACCAATGCCCAAAAATTGCATTATAATTTCCCGGACCCGGCAAAAGCAACCGGAAGTGAAGAGGAGATAACAAAGGAATTTCGCCGCGTCCGGGAAATGATTAAAGCTTATTGTGAGGATTTTATAAAAGAAAAATTTTGAATATTTCGTATGGCTGATAATAACTCCGTCCGGCCATCCGGTGCCTCTGCATCAAACCGGAAGAAACTTGGTTTTCTTGACCGCTATTTAACGTTATGGATTTTTCTGGCCATGGCCACTGGTGTGGGACTGGGCAATTTTGTACCTTCCATAGCGGAATATATTAATACTTTTTCCAGTGGCACAACTAACATACCACTTGCGATCGGATTGATCCTGATGATGTATCCACCGCTTGCCAAGGTCAAATACAATAAAATGGGGGAGGTGTTCAAAAACACGAAGGTCATGACTGTTTCATTGATACTGAACTGGATTATAGGACCTATGCTGATGTTTTTACTGGCAATTATTTTCCTCCCAAACCATCCCGATTATATGATTGGTCTGATTTTGATCGGGCTGGCGCGCTGTATTGCCATGGTTTTGGTTTGGAACGAGCTGGCCGAGGGAAGCCCTGAGTATGCTGCCGGTCTGGTTGCGCTCAACAGCATTTTTCAGGTGCTGCTGTATAGTTTTTATGCTTATTTTTTTATTACGGTGCTACCTCCTTTGGTTGGCTTGAAAGGCTTTGAAGTTAACATTACAATTGCTGAAATTGCCGTGAGCGTGGGTATTTATCTGGGTATTCCCTTTGCCGCCGGGATGCTCAGCCGCTTTGGGTTGACTGCCCTTAAAGGAGAAGAGTGGTATGAGAAAAAATTCATCCCGATGATTTCACCCATCACCCTGGTTGCACTACTCTCAACGATTGTACTGATGTTTAGTTTGAAAGGAGAGCTGATCGTTCAGCTTCCGGGTGATGTGCTTTTGATTGCCGTTCCGCTGGTAATCTATTTTGTGATTATGTTTCTGGTGAGTTTTTTTGTTGCCAAATCCCGGGGAGCAGATTATTCTCAAAATGCATCGATTGCTTTTACGGCTTCGGGGAATAATTTCGAACTTGCCATCGCCGTAGCCATTGGTGTTTTTGGTATTAATTCCGGCGAAGCTTTTGTGGGTGTGATTGGCCCGCTGGTGGAAGTGCCTGCGCTAATTGCGCTGGTGAATGTGGCCTTCTGGCTACGTGACAAATATTATAAAACTGAAATTGTCTAAGCCATCAATGGAGATATTTGATCTTATTATAATCGGTGGCGGACAGAGCGCTCTGGCCTGCGGGTATTTTCTTCGTCGGGCAAAACTGAAATATATTATTTTGGATGACCAAAAGCTTGGCGGAGGAGCCTGGCAGCACGGCTGGGACTCGCTGACTTTGTTCTCTCCTGCTCAACAAAGCACATTACCAGGCTGGATGATGCCAAAGTCACAAAATGCGTATCCTTCAAAAGCAGAAGTGCTGGACTATCTCGCTGCTTACCAGAACCGGTACGGCATTGAAATACAGCACGAAGTCAAGGTAGAAAATGTGCGAAAAGAGGATAATATATTCATTTTAACTTCTAATCAGCGAGATTACCGAAGCCGGACAATTATATCCGCAACGGGAACATGTCAAAAACCGTACATTCCCGATATACCAGGCAGAGATTTATTTGAAGGGCAGCAGCTGCATTCTTCGGCTTACGCCAATGCGGATACCTTCAAGGGAAAAGATGTTGTGATCGTCGGAGGAGGAAATTCCGGGGCACAGATCCTGGCGGAAGTCTCGAAGGTGGCGACGACTGTTTGGGCAGTGGAGAAAATACCTCAGTTCTTGCCTGACGATGTAGACGGCAGAGTGCTATTTGACGTGGCTTCTGCAAAGTACCACGCGATGAAAGAAGGCAAAGAATTTAACACAGGGGAATATAATATCGGAAATATTGTGATGGTGCCGCCTGTGAAAGAGGCCCGGAGCCGGGGCGTACTTATCTCTCGTGAAACCTTTAAGTCCATCAATGAAAATGGTGTGGTATGGCCCGACGGGTCTGTTCAGCTGTTTGATGTGATGATCTGGTGTACCGGTTTTGGATTTGCAACGGATCACCTCAAAGGGTTGGGTATTATCCGGCAAAGAGGAAAGGCAGACTGTGACGGTACTCGTTCTGTGGATGTGGAAGGCCTATGGCTTGTAGGTTATGGAAGTTTTACCGGCTTTGCATCTGCGACATTAATTGGCGTTGGACGCTCTGCCCGTCAAACGGTCAATGAAATTACTGCATATTTAAATACAGCTTGATGAGAATTGCTCTTTTATCAGACATTCATGCAAACCTGACCGCTTTTTAAGCCGTGCTTAATATATTAAATCCCGGAAGCCAGATGCCATATATTGCCTTGGCGATCTTGTGGGTTACCATATGTGGCCCAACCAGGTAATCAGTTTGATTCGGAGCCATGGTATCGCCACGATTGCCGGAAACCATGATCTGAAAGTATTAAAAATATTTTCTTCGCAAGGGGAGTGCAGTACAGAAAAAAGTAGTGAATAGGCTTACAAGCTGGTTGGAAGAAAGTAAATAGATTTTCTCCGCACCCTGTCGTGCCGTTAATCGTTGACCAAATTGCCAGCACCAGAAGTCCTGATAAGGTGCAGGTAGAATTTATCAGAGTTTTAGATGACGTGGAAAAAGCGGCACGAGCCGTTGAGCTGAGTATCATGCCCCTGGCATTTGCAGATAATCTCAGAAAAGCATTTTAATCAAGCCCAAGGGTTTAAAAACTGTGGCACTTGTTTGCGTTAATGCTTACACACAGAGGTGAAATTTGACGTAATTTTTCTGGATTGATTTTTTTAAGGTGCAGAAAAATTACTACTCAAAGTTGCCATGAAAGATAAAATATATCCACCGGATCAGGCCGAAGTGCTTTTCACAGATGTGAAAGGTGTGCGGCGCGAAGGCATTTATGTGATGGACATGAATGCTTATGTAGAATCAGCGGACGATTCAAATGTAAGGGATTGTAGCAATATTTTCCCGGAAAGTGAGATTGTACAATGGGAGTTTCTTGAGTCCAGAAATTCTGATCCGGAGTTTATAACCGTTTTGTAATACAGGTTAATAGATATCCAAAAATAGCGGGTTTTGTAAAATTCTTTCAAATGACCGTATTTCGAAGTTTATTTGATATGTCGGGCTAATTATCTTCAAACTAAAATTACCAGTGAATAATTTCTTATTTTGTAAGGTTTTGTTTTTCTGCTTGTTTATAATATATTTGTAGCATAACACACTTACTTAGTGTGTAGAGGAGGGTAACATATATAAGAATCTCGGGCTTCCGGGATTCTTTTTTTATTTGTAAGTGGCTGACCGGGAATGGATTTTATTTATTTTGTCTAAATTCAAAGGAGAATAATTTCGAAATCTTTAATTTGAAATACTAAGAATATTTAAAATTTTCGAAAGATAAGTTTTTAATTAAAATTGTAATATTACCTATATCCTCATTATGACGGATTTATCAGTCAGGGGTTTTTAATAACAATCTCTGAATAAGCATTTTTCTCATCATTAATTTTTAAGATATAATTCCCCGCCGATAATCCTGAAATGTTTTTCATTTCATAACTTGTTTCACCTGGTAAAAGATACTTTTGATCTCTCCTGACCGCCCTGCCCTGAATGTTGTAAAGGATGAAATGAACAAGTCCCTTATTTAATGTTTTTATTGAAAGCTTCAAATAATCCTGAAATGGATTAGGCCAGATCATGATATCCGGGTTTGCCAGTACATTGAAATTCAGTGCTAGAATTCTTGAATAAATGAAATTATTTGAACCATCCGGCATTTTTATCCGGTAATAGAATGCTGGTACATTCTGTTCGGCTATTTCATCACTGAAATTATATTTATTAATCTGTGAAGAGGGCCCGTTGCCTGGAATTTGTCCTATATTTTTAAAATCTTTGGCATTAATACTTTTCTCAATATCAAATAAAAAGCCAGCATCTTCATCCGTTGTTTCCCAATTCAAAACAGCATTGTTATTTTGTCTGGACACATTTACTGAAATAAATTTGACTGGAAGAGGCATGGAAGGAATAAAATTAACCAGATAATCTTCCGTTTCTCCCAGCGATAGGTTGTCGCAGGAGTTGAAACTGGCATAGAAATAATTTGATCGTATACGAATTCTGGTGCTAAGGGAAATTTGATTATCAGGTGTTTTAAATGTACCGGAAAAATTGCCGGTTAGTGAAGTTTTCGTTTCTGCAATTAATTCATCGGTTGTGAATTCCCCGTCATTATTATAATCAATCCATGCTTTAATGTACTGTGCAAAATTGTAACCAATCAATGAAATATTAAAAGCATAACTTTGCCCTGCAATAAGTTGCGGAATGGGAGCGGAAGTATTAAATGTATAACCGCCAACGGCGCAATCCGATGCCGTGCTTAAAGACAGATTATTGATGAAAACAGAATTTATACCAACTCCAATCGCTTTTGAACATTGGTCAACAGGCTGACAATAAGTCGGCTGAGTATTGTTTGTCGCAAAAGTCTGGATTTCTGTATATTCAGAGCAATTCCCTTTTATCCGCCAGTTGTAATTGGTATTGGGTGATAAGTTAGAGAGTAGAATTGTATTTTTTATCGTCTGCAATTCGATCCAGTTTCCAGTTGAAGATGTTGTCTTATATTGAAGGATATGTGAAGTATTCGATCCGCTGAAATTCCATTGTAAAGTTGCACTTCGTGCTGCGACATTATAGGCTAGTAAATCGGAAGGCATGCTATTCGAAACGGGTAAAGTATTATTATTTGAAACTCTGCTGCGTATCAAATTGCCGGGGAGCGGACCAAAACCCAGGGCCAGATTGATGCCAATGCTGGTATTTTGGCAGTAACTCATGATCGTTCCGCCATTTACGGGAGTTGGTCCGGGAGGGCAATTTCCTTCCACCGTCGTGCAGTTATCAATCGCGCCGCCCGGCCAAGTGCAGGAATGTGTATGTGGTGAGCCCAGGTTGTGGCCAAGCTCATGTGCAAATACTTTTACATCCCAGGAATATGCAGGAACAATTTTGTAGTTACCATAAACCATGTTCACACCATATGCCTTGTTCCGGTTGTCCATGGCATCCATATTTGCATTTCCGCCACCCAGAGGCCGGCAGGTTAAAAGGTGAGCGAACTGTCCCGGAAAATTATTGTTTTTAGCATTCCAATAACTTTGAAAGACGCTTAAGGCATCATCCAAGTTGGTTTGGCTTGATGCATAAGGATCAAGTGTGTCCCAAATATATAATCCTGAAATACGAAAGGCGATGTGCTCTGCTGCAAACAAAGTAGCTACCTGATTGAAAAGTCCGAGGACATAAGCTGTGACATTTGCTTTGCTGCCAAATTTGTCATATACCGACTTGTCTGTTTCAATATAAACACCTAAATATTTACACTCTTCTGTCTCGGATTTTTCAGTTAAGCGGGCATTTTTTCTTTCGGAGAAATCCTTTTCTATTGATCCGCAAAGAAATTTGAAATCAGCGGTAATGTCATTTTCGTAGTAAAGAATATAGCTGGTTTCCGTCGCAGTCGGATCCTGGTTTTTTCCCAGGACTCTTGTTCCGCTGCTGTCGATAATCATTCCGGAAAGCTCATTATTTATGAAGCTCAAAGATGCCAGCGAGTTTTCATCGCCTTTTATTTTTCCGCGGTAAAAAACGCTTTGGTCAATAATTGCCTCAGTTTGGTTTTTATCAGTTAAATTGGATATGGTAAAATCGGAAGATGTGATCGTAACCTGATGTAATTCCAATTCGACCGGCAAATCTTCAATTCCGGGAATTTCAATTTCAAGATTTTTATCAATCAGATTTCGAAATTGATCGGCACTGAAATTTAACGAAACAAGACGGAAATTCTGGTTTATTCCTTTAAGCTGTGCATTTGAAGTTTTTGTAAGGACGCTGTTTGTAGCCGAAATATCTTTGGGTCTTTCCAACTTTTTTAATATCTGTCCAGATTGCGCAACAACTAAACTCGCCGTAAAGCAAATCAGCATAATAATAGTAAAAGTTCTAATCATTCTTTCCTTGTGGTGGTTGGTGAAATCTCACACAGCTTTGTATAGGCTACGTTGAGAACAAGGAAATAAAGTTAAATATTTTAATGATAGTACACTGAAATTAAGCGATTTACTTAGTACTTGTTAGAAATTATTAAACCGGCTCGCCTCCCAAACCGGACACTATTATCGCTTCGCGAACCTATGAAAAAGACGTACAATGATACTATAATCTTCTGTCCTCTTCTTTAATGGCAAGATCATTGATACTTGCAAATCTTCTTTGCATTAATCCATTTTCATCAAACTCCCAGTTTTCATTTCCGTAAGCACGAAACCATTGACCATCTTTGTCGTGGTATTCATATTCGAAACGGACAGCGATTCGGTTTTCAGTGAAAGCCCAGAGTTCTTTTTTAAGTTTGTAACTCAATTCTCTCTGCCATTTGGTCGATAGAAATTTTACGACTTCTTCCCGACCATTCACGAATTCCGAACGATTTCTCCATTCGGTATTTACCGTGTAGGCAAGGGAGACTCTTTCTGGATTCTGGCTATTCCAGGCATCTTCTGCAAGCTGGACTTTTTGAGTAGCGCTATCGAAATCAAACGGTGGTAAGGGAAGCTTCTGTTCCATGATTTAATATAGAGTGAAATGAATTCTAAACTTTTGTCCAAATTTATTGGCCAGGTTCTAACCAATTAGATTTGTATACGGTACTTTCTTTGTGCTTCACAAAGATATGTGCTGAATCAGCCGGTGTAACGGTACAAGTCAATGATCCTGTGGTGGTAATTACAGTTAGAGAAGGAACATTGAGAAATTGCTCCAATCTAACCGATTTTATTAATGGTAATTCAGTAATTCATTAATAGTATGGAGGCGGGACAGATTAAATTGTAGTTAAATGAGAAGCTTTAACGGTATGTTCTTGTAAGAATTAGAAATCAGGCACAAAATTTGATGGTAAAGGTTCTATCAAAATTTATAACCATCCACTAAATAATAATACCTATGCCAAATAAAATAAGTGCGGGGTTTGAAAAAATTGCAACAAAAATCACGAACTGGACGGGAAGCTCACCAGCTTTCCTGATTGCTTTTTTAATTATCCTCATCTGGGGAGTAACAGGGCCACTGTTTAATTACTCGGATACATGGCAGCTGGTCATTAACACGTCCACAACCATCATCACATTTTTGATGGTATTTATAATTCAGAAATCCCAAAACAAAGATTCCAAAGCAGTCCATCTCAAACTGAATGAGCTGATAGCAGCAAGCAAACATGCAAGTAACAGGATGGTTGACATAGAAGATTTAACTGAGGATGAGCTCAATGTGCTGCACAAGTTTTACCAAAAATTATCCGATATTTCCGAGGACGATCATGATATTCATCATTCACATTCCATTGATGCAGCGGAGAATTTACAGAAAGAAAAGAACAGTTATAAAATAAAAAAGAAGACTAATGAAGGTATAGCGGAGCAATAAATATCAAAAAATAACCCGGTAGTAATATGAATTCCGGGTTATTTTTTTGCCTGGAATAACTACAAAATATGTCTATTTTATTTGTCGGAAATAGACATTATTACTGATTGATTCCAGCTTTATTTCAGGTCCACCGCCATTCATTGATCCTTCAAGTAAATAACCTACAATAGGATTTTTCTGTTTTTTATCCTTGTAATCAATGGTAAAATCTGTGTAAATTTCACCTGTAATTGTCTTCATACCAAGGTTGGCGCCTTTTGATTTTGGCCAGCTCATGTCCACGAAACCGCTTATCGTTTTAGCATTTACGGCCATCGATGCACCTTCAATATCAATGTTCCCGTTAATCGTTTCAAGAATAAGTTTGGCCTGACGCGGCAGAAAAACCTGGTAATTTATTTCGCTGCACACGTAAAACCGTTTTCCACCTTTCTCTGAATTGTAAGAGTATTTTTTATCCGGACAATCCTCTGCTTTTCCGTCCAAAAGCATATCCTGGTTCAAATCCGTTTTGAGAGATATTTGCTGAGCCGTATTCTCCGAGGTTATTGTTAAAGCATCATTCAGTTTTCCGCCGTTGATCGTTGCGGAAATGTGGACGGAAACTTCGTTTTTATCCCAATAACGCACTTTGATACTATCTCCGAACCTCAGATTCAGATTGACCGTTTGACCGGGAGTGAACGGAAGTTTTTTATCAATAATTTTTTGCGAAAACGCCTGGTTGAAGATCAAAACCAAAAGTAAAAATGTATATTTTTTCATAGCTAAAAAAGTCAGGGAGATTGTTGTTATTTCTGTTTACGGATATAAATATTATTACTGATGGTGTTAAGCTGAATTTCCACGCCGCCGCCATTGGTTGCGCCTTTCACCGAGCTTCCCATGCTGATTTTCGACATGCCGTTTTTCTCATTTTTCAACCCAAGGTCAAAGTCGGTATATATTTCTCCGTTAATGGTGTGCAGGCTGAGATTGGATTTGACACTTGCCGGTAAGGTCACATCTACCGAACCGCTAATGGTTGATATGGCCGATGGCTTTAACTGATTTAAATTTTCGTAAATCACTTTAATGGAGCCACTTGTACTGTTTGCCACCACAGGGCCGCTTATATGCAACAGGTCAATATCTGCACTAAGTGTGCTCACTTCCAGGTCGCCGTCCATGTTGCTGATGGACAAGCTGGAACCGCCCTGCCAGTTGGTTTCTTTAAATTTTACGGCGACTTTTTTAGGAATGCGAATGGTGTACTTGATAGATTTTCTCACCGCTTTTTCAATCTTGATCGCGCCGTCTTCTTTCGTTACGGACAGGCCAATTCCGGTGTTGTCTTCCACACCATAATAAACCGGTTTCAATCCTTTTGCACGTTCAGGAAGCGGATCAATTTTGGAGGAAGCCGTAATTGAAATTTCGTCCGAGTTAGTTCCTTCAATCGTGATTTCGCTCGTGTTCATTTCAATGAATACTTTTTGATCCTTTGAATTAGCGAGCTTGGTTTTAAATTCCTGTGCATGAACGTGCGTGGCAAGCCACAGGATAACTGAAATTAATAAGGTGATTTTTTTCATGGACTTGATTTAAAAAATGTGAATCGATACTATTTATTAATTGAAAAGGGCATAGATATCCTGCTCTCCAAAATGAAGATTTATACTACACGGTGTTTAATAATTAAGAGGCTGGATTTTTTTTCTGATTCAAAAAGCTTAGTCCTTCTTCCGCTTTTGCCCGAACGATATCCATCACTTCCTGATTTTTTGCAATTCGCTGAATTTGGTCCACAGCACGTTTTTCTTTCATTCGCACCAAAGCCTCAATAAGCCTGATTTGAAGATTCGGGTCTGTTTGAATTGACAGTGACTGAATCAATGCCTGACGTACGCCGTCTTCATTTTCAAAGCGTAATAAAGCCTGAAAAGCAGCTAGCCGAACGTTTACATTAACATCAAAATTGAGGACATTGACCAGCAATTCTGTGATTTCGGCATCTGCGCCTGACAATTCATAACTCTGGGAAACCGCCTGGATTCGGTCACTGGCCGAAGTATTTTCAGATTGATCAAAAGCCAGTACTTTTCTCATTTTTAAAAAGGGTTCAGCTTCACTTTTAGAAATATAACTATTCTCCGAATTGTGATTTTTTTCAAGTTTGTAACTATAAATAAAACCAGAGGCGAAACCTGTAACTAATAAAGCCAAACCGGCCGCGATTCGTAAAGTCCAGCTTGTTAATGCCTTTATTTTTACTGATTTTTTACCGATAGTTTCCTGCGGTATCTCAAAATCAAATGCTGTTGATGGCTGTTCTTTTCCAGCATCAGCAAAGTAGCGGAATTGAGCCGCGTGACTTTGTAAATACGCAGGAATATTATCTTTTTGAAAAAACGACCGAAGATATTTTTCCTCCTCCAGCGTTGTTTCTCCCTCGTAATATTTATTTAGTAAATCGTCAATATCCTGGTTCATAGTCATTGTCTTTTAAATAATTCTCCCTCAACCTTTGGCGTGCTCTGGACAAAATCACCCGAATGTTTGCCGCGCTTAATCCTGTAACTTTTTCAATTTCTTGAAATGAATATTCCTCCACGTCGCGCAAATGAAGAACAAGTTTTTGCTGTTCAGGAAGTTCTCCGATCAGTTTCCCGATCAGGGAGGCATTGTCTGCATTTTCCACCTGCTTATAGGGTGAAATCTGATTTGCCTTCACTTCCTTCATATCAAAATCATGGGCCATCTTTTTTCTGCTATGCGATTTAATCCTGTCAAGACATTCATTTCGGGTCATTTGTACGGCCAAAGCTTCCACACTTTGATAGCTGTCCAATTTTTGTCTGTTTGTCCAAAGCTTTAAAAGCACATTCTGCGTTGCATCCTCAGCCTCCTCGCGATTGCGAAGAAACATTTGAGCCAGCCGGAAAAGGCGGGCTTGCACGGGAACGATATGTTGCTTAAAAGCTTGTAAATCCATTTCAATGACAAAGACGACTGAACCGGAAAACTGTTACAGATTAAGAAATTTTTTTTTGATAATGCTGAAAGTAAATCAAAAAAAATCCATAATAATCTGTCTGTTAGATTATTATGGATTTTATATTTTGGAAAATAAATTGTGTACTATTCCATCTTTATTGCTTTAACCGGATTCATAACCGCTGCCTTGTAAGTAACCAGGGCAACTAAAATGCAAACGACCAAGGAGAAAATGATACCGACCGTGGCGAAACTAATCCAGCTAATCTCAACACGGTAAGCATAAATTTGCAGCCATTTATTCATACTAAGGAACGCAAGTGGAAAAGCAATGAGCATCGCGGTGAAAATCATCATTAAAAACTCGCTTAAAAATAACATCGTGACATTTGCATAAGAGGCGCCCAGGACTTTCCTGATTCCCACTTCACGTGTTCGTCGGGAAACATTCATGGAAACCATTCCTAGGATTCCAAGTAATACAATGATGACGGAAAGTATGGTTGCCACATTTGCAGCCTGTTTTAACTGCATTTCGGATTTATATAGCTTCGCGAGTGTGTCGTCCATGAAAGAATATTCGAACGCAGTTTCAGGCATCAAAATTCGCCACTTATTTTCAATAGCGGCAAGTGATTGTGAGACATTTCCAGCAGGAATTTTAAAAGAAAGAAACCGATAAATATTCGCATTCCGAATATGGAGAAAGGCCAGAGGTTTAATTTCCTGATGCATTGATTCAAAATGAAAATTTTTGACAACACCGCCGATAGTTAAAGGAGTAGAGCTGAAATGCATCCTGATTTGCTGACCAATAGCATCCTGGGGATTCATAAAACCAAGTGATTTTGCGGCTTTTTCGTTCAGGATAATTTCATCTGGCCGGTATACACCTTGTTTGGCGAAGAAAAATTTTCCGGCTAAAACGTTGAGCTGGTATGTTTCTGCATATTTTTCGTCGGTGGAAAGAATTTGCGTATAAATAGCCTCCGTGGAATCTTGTCCCATTTTGTACAATCCCGTGTTTCCGCCAAAGTTTCCATTCGGAATTTCATAAGATAAACTTACTTTGTCAACTTCTTTGAGATGAGCCATTTCTTCCCGGATTCCCTCCATTTTGATAACACCTCCGGGCGTCCAATCCCGTGGCGTAGCGATCGAAATAATCGATTCCTTATTATAACCCAGATCCTTATTAAAAAAATAACTGACTTGCCTGGAGACCAAAGTTGCAGCGATAAATACAAATAGGGCAATCGAAAATTGAGAGGCAATTAACACTCTTCGGAATAAAATATTTTCCTTAACTGATTTCAGTTTTCCTTTGACAGACTCAATTGCGGGAAGGGAAGATAAAATGAAAGCCGGATATATACCTGCCAGCAAGGCCATTACCGCAGCAATTAAAACAGAAATAATTAAAGAATAAGGTAGAAGCGTGAAAATTGAATTTATGCTTTTTCCGAGCATATCTTCAAAATAAGGTCTGAACAACTCGTAAAGACCTATGGATAATATCATTGATATAACGGCCAGAATAAAGGATTCAGCCAAAAACTGGAATATCAATTGGTTTCTCCTGCTGCCCAACACTTTCCGGACACCAATCTCTTTCAATCTGGAAGACGAATTTCCTATGGCGATATTGACAAAATTTACCACAGCCATCAGCAATATAAAAATGGATACACCGAGAAGTGTATAGATCATTTTTCTTACCAGACCGTTATTTTGTTCCATGTAAAATGCTTTCAACGGTGTCGAGTATACCTGCAAATTGGCTTTAATATTTTCAGTGGTGTTTGTTTTTAAAATCCGGGCAATCGGTTTTTCCAGATCTTTTGTTGTCACGCCATTTTTAAGTTCTATAAATGTGATCATATAAGGAAATGACCAACTGTCAGCACCGTTTCTGCCATTCAGGCCGTTTAATGGAATGAAAATTTCCGCAGGTGATTTTAGAAGATTTGTTACGGAATTATTTGGTAAAGATTTTAGAACAGCTGTTATTTTGAATTCCTGTTTTCCGCCAACAAAATTATCCAGGGTAATATTTTTGCCCAGAACATCATTTGTCCCAAAGTATTTAATGGCTTTTTCTTCCGTAAGTGCGATTGAATTCGGCTGTTGAAGTGCTGTTCGAGGATTACCATATATCAAAGGAAATCCATACATGGAAAGTAAAGTAGAATCCCCCGCCTGGGCCTCCTCCCTGAAGTGTTTTTCACCATTTGACACAACAACTGTTATTCCGTCGTAACGGTAATAATTGGCAACCAGATTTGGATATTCTTCCTTTAATGTCTTTCCCAGCGGCCCAAGTGTAGCAATTTCAACAACCATATCCGGTTGTTTCCATTTGCTTTGCAGGATATATTGGTTATCCGGATTTTTTAAAGATTTATTTACCTGTAATTCTCCCCAGACATAACTTCCGATCAGGAAAGTGAAAGTCATCCCGGCAGATAATCCGAGGATACTTACCAGGGAGAAGAATTTCCGTTTGACAAGATTACGCCAGGCGATTTTGAAGTAGTTTTGCAGCATGAGGTTTTTTGTAATAAAAGTAAGAGCCTCAATGCTGCTAATCTAATCACTGAAAGGTATTTAACGATTTTTAACTTTCGGGGAGCATACGTATTTAAATCTTCACCTGAACGGTAATATAAAATCCACGACCATCGGAAGGTAAAATTCCTGGTCCGGGATAACCCGTGGCGCGACGGGTAAAATACATGCGGTTTGCCAGATTATTTACGCTTCCTTCAAATCTAAGTTTTTTATATTCGTAAGAAACGCTGGCATCCATAATCGTATAGGCCGGAATAATTCCGACAACTCCTGTTACGCCACCATCAACCGCGTTGGTTGCTTCGGTAAACTGATCAGATAAATGGGTATATTGAAAAGATGCTTTCAGATTTTTATAACCAAACCGTATGCCGGATTTTATGTTGAATTTCGGAACAAATTCAACTTGTTTTCCTTTTACACCAACAATTTCACTTTCTTTATAAGTGGAATGAATGACTGCAATATTGGTAAATAAAACGCCGCTAAAATTTGTTTTCGGGATTAGTAATCTCAAAAAATCGGCTTCACCATATGATTCTAAACCCATAATCACGGCCCGTCCGACATTTCCTCTTTTCCGGAGCACGCGGTTGCTTTCATCATAAAATTGTACTTCCCCGATACGGTTGTTATAGTTCAGGTAAAAACCGCTTACATCAAAATTGTATAATGAAGTCTGGTAACTTCTGATTCCAATATCAAGTGAATGACCTTTTTCATCTTTCATATTCGGGTCGATAACCGATGAAGGATTTGAAATTCGCATGTCACTGAATGTGATAGAACGATAATTTTGGGATAAATTTCCATACATATCAAGATGCGGGGCAGGTTTGTAACTCAGTCCCAAACCTGCAATTACAAATTGTCTGCCGTTGGTTCTGTACTCATCCGTCTTTGAGATATTGATAATATTTCCTGCTAAATCTCTCGAAATATTTCCATAATAACCGTCCGCAATAGTATGGATGTATTCAAAGCGAATACCCGGCGTTATTGAAAACCGATCATTGACATATAAAACGTTTTCAGCAAAAACAGAAATATTTCGGTTTGGAAAACGGTAGTCATATGTAACGAGTTTATCAGCGTCAACGAAATTGAAATTGGCATCTTTTCCATTACTTCCTGCTCCTTGTAAACTGTGGTTGAAACCGTGATAATATCTTGTTCCCACCAGTAAAACATTTTGCATTTTTCCGGTGTAATATCTTTTTAGATAACGAGCTTCTGCCCCCCAGTTCGTGAAATTTCCTTTGATTAAATCTCTTTCGCTATTGTCATCAATAGTGGCAACGCGGTTTGGCCGAAAACCCAGCGAATAACGAAAAGCGGATAGACCAAAAAGGCGAAGGTTAAATTCATTCATCGCATTAAACTTATGGTCAAAATTTAACGCAAGCATATTCCAATTGACCTTGAACCAGTTACGTTCACGATTACTTTGACGGGGATCGGTATTGAACATATCGTCAGATTGACCGCCAGGTTGTTGAGCCAGATAATTCATGTGTGTAATGTCGATACCAACTTTCGTCTTTTCGGAGATTTTGTAATTAACATTTGAAAAAACAGTCACATTATTAAAATGGGAATTCGGTCGCCATCCGTCACCTCTTTTGTATTGAACAAAAGTGTAATAACTCAGTTTTCCCACCGTTCCGCTGGCGCTCGTAAAGGAATTATAAAAACCGAATGAGCCGGTACTTTGTCTGACAACCAATTCCAGCTTCCTATTTTCAACCGGTTTTTTCATTACAAAATTTAATAATCCACCAAACTGCGTTCCGTATTGTAAAGATGCTGCACCGCGAATAATTTGTATTCTGCCCACAGCTTCTATGGGTGGTGTATAATAACTTTCCGGATAACCCAGTGCATCGGCGCTGATATCGTAACCGTTTTGACGAACATTAAAATTGGAACTCCGGTTCGGATCCAGGCCGCGGCCTCCGATACTAAGCTGCAATCCGGCTCCGTCGTTTTCATAAATATTAAGTCCCGGAACACGCGCATAAACTTGTCTGGCATTGTTTGTTGCAAGGTTTGCAACCAGCTTATCCGGCAAAATTACCTCTGTTTTTTTGCCTTCATAAATTCCCATATTTTCAACGCCGCGCATTCGGGCATAGCCAAAATCACTTTGTTTTTCAGTGACGGTAATTTCTTCCAGATCGTTTTCTCTACTATGCAGTGTAAAATTTAGAATGACAGGTTGACCGTCAGTTTTAAAATAATGCTGATACGATTTGAAATCGGGGTGGGAGATATGGACGCTATGATTTCCTGAGCTGATGGAAATTAGAAACTTGCCATTCTCGTCACTTGTAGTGCTTTGACCTCCTTTGGTTACAAAAATTGTGCAGCCCTGAACCGGCAAACTATCTTTTTTTGAAATAATAATTCCCGAGAGCTGAGTTTGCGCCAGCGTTTTGGTAATCATCAGACAAAATATAAAAATATTAAAAACCTTTAATTTCATTATCGAAGTGAGTTATCCAGAATTTGTGTTGGAAAGATTCCGTTTCTGCGGCCAGGTTAACTTCGGGATTGACCAGTGGTTTTCCCAAACGGCCATTGAGCGCGACGTAAGAATCAACATATACCTCAGGATTTTTGAATCCGTGACGACTGTAATAATCGCGAAGTATGTGGGCGTATTGTAAAATCATGTCGGGTTGTGTGGACATGGCTTTTTCCTGTAAAGTGGTCAAAAACAAATTGTTATTTACAATGAGTGTTTTTCCTGTTTTGTCTTTAATCTGAAACTGGGTATAACCCGCTTTTTCCATGAGCATCACACGCCAGGAAAAACGATAGCCTTCTTCGGTCCAGAATAGTTCGTCGGGATATGCTAAATACCGGAAGGGAAGTACGAGTTGAATTAGAAAAAATATTGAAAAAACAGTGCTTGCAATATTGGAAGTAAGTTGGTTATAAACGTATTTTTTGTCATTTTTCAAAAACGAAACCTTTAACCCAAGTATACCTCCAAGCCTGTTGATGATATTCTGATGAAACGGACCTGAAAAGAAAATCAATGCCGTGACGATCATGATGTAAGGAAACATGCCGATTGGAAAAAGGATTGCGGTAAGTCCATGGAAAATAACCACAGCAATAAAAGCAAAGGGGCGCGTTTTTTTGTTCCAAAGAAAAAATGGAATACTCAGATCGTAAAAACATCCAAACCAGCTGAATACGTAAGGAATCCATTTATAATTGAAAAGGAAACCGATAACGGGCATGTCGTTTTTTGCCGGAAGCCAGATTTTGAGCGGTAAAGCGTTTAAGAGCCAGTCGCTGTTTAATTTTGCCACGCCAGCATAGAAATAGAGGATGCAGACCATGGCTTTAATGACAAAAATGCACCATACCGGAATCTGATCCGTCTGAAAATTTTTGTTTCGGTATGCGTCAAAAGAGAAATAAGCATTGGCTGGCAAAAAAATCAGCATAAAACTGATAACACTTACGAAATAATAATGATTGAGGTAAGTGGATTTGTCGATCAGCTCGATATAGGTAAAGGTTAGGAATAGTCCAATACTTGCGATTCTGTAAAATAAACCCAATGCAACCAGCAAAGCACAAATGGCACAAACTGCAAAGAGAAAATAAGTGTATTCTCCCAACGGTTTTATGAATTCAAAACCGTAAAAAGGGAAAAAGTATTTAGGTTTTATATACAGATCTTCAATCCAGCCTTTTCTCCAAAAGCGGATTATGCTCAAAAATAGCATCGTTCCAAAAGCAATCCTGAAAACAACCAGAGGAGCCGCAGAAGTATAAGATCGTAAAATTTTCAGCACACTGACAAGGTTTTAGTCTCCGTCGTTATCAGTATAGGTAATTGTAATACTCATCGCAGAAGTCATGTCAACTTTCAGCATACGTACGGCTTTTTGCATTTCGGTATACGTATCTTTCATCGCCTGATTGTTGCTTTTTACCTCGTCATACAGACTTGGTTTTAACGTATTCAGCTTCGCTTTGATCACCTCAAACTGGGTGTTCAATATTTCACTTAAAGTTTTTCCGGTTGCGCTATCTTTCGCACCTAATGCGTTCAGATACGTTTTTAGAGATGCTCCTTCAACGCCTGTTGTGAAATTCTTTCCGTTAAAAAAGTCAACAAAAGATTGCTGAGCAGTTTTTGCCAAGGTTAATGATAAATCCTTTTTGTAAAAACTTTCAACTTTTTCAGCCGACGGAATTCCGTTTAACATCGCACCGGAAGGAATTCCAAATTTTCCTGACCGGATATATCTTTCATAGTGAAGCACGTAAGCATTTACCATCAAAGAAGAGGAAGAGCTGATATCCAATCCCGTTTTGTTTATGAAAGTTTCACGCGCGGTACCTGCCCAATCAGTTCTTACTTTGTTGATTAGCCCGCCCATTCTGTTGGTAAGCCTATTCAAATGAGCTAGACGTTTAGCTCCTTCCGTTGGCTCGCTGTAATATGCTACAATGGCTGCGTCATTCGCGCCCACACCATTGATCATATAATCCAAAGCCGGAAAACCCTGTCTGTCATAAGATGCAGGGACTTCAAAGTTTGGAGCGAGCTCGGAAACATCGCTGTTGATACCGGCTACATTGGCAGGATAAATGTTGAAATAATTTCGGATTGAATATTTTTCACCCGGACCAAATTCAAAAAGCTCAACCTTTTGCCATTCTACATAAGCATCGGCCCAGGCTTGTCTTAATGCATCTAATTCCAACTGCTCAGGTTTTGCAATGAAAGCAGTTCGTTTGGCTAGCATCAAGTCAAATTTTGTCTGGAAACTGGCGTATGACGGAATAATGATATTGTCGGCCAGATTCGTCAACATATCTTTTCTGTTCTTGTCTTTGACATCAATGGTTTCTGCCGGAGAATCTCCGCCTCCTGAACCTGAACACGCCCATAGTGAACTTGTTAAAAACAAGATCAGGGCACTTTTTTTGAAGTTTAGTAGTATCATTTTTTAAACAATAATAGTGGACCGATGCATATGCACATCAGTCCACCAGGAAATAAATAACGAAATTTATTAAATCTTAAAGCTTGAATTTCGCTGTGATGGCGTCAGCAGCTGCATTGATTTTATCAGGAGTCAAGTCCCAGAAGCCATTTGCAGAACCAACAAGTCCAACCAGGATAGCATCAGAAAAAGCTGCATCCGCTCCGTTGATCGACGCGTAACGCAAAGAGTAAATGAATCCAAGACCTTCACCCATAGCATGTGCACGTGCAGCATCCGTCGTTGAAGTTTTCCATTTGCCCAAATAGCCGACTGCGGCTTTTGCGATGGCTCTTTCCATTTCCGTTCTGATAAAAGTTGCCTGCGTTTTCAATTCCGCAGCATCGTTGTTTACGATTGCAGCACGACCTTTTACAAATGCAGGCTGGATTTTTGCGTAATTTTCTTTGTTATATTCCCAGATATAAGATCCAAGGAATGATTCTGATGTTCCTCTTACAGCGTCGGTAGAACCGGCAAGATAAACAGGGCTTAAAGTTAACAAACCATAGGCTTCGTCCCAGTTATGTTCCAAAGCTGTGTAATTTTTACCTGATACCAAGGATTTATTGTCAGCTTCCAGGCCTTTAACAAGCAGTACGTTGGAAATATAATCAAGCTGAAGAGCTCCGATCAAACCTTTCTGAATTATTTGAGCGTGCTCAATTCCTTTGGCATCAAGAAGATAAGTACCTGATTTTCCGGCAACACCTTTTGAAGCTGCTTTTTTTACCGATTTGCTGGCATCTGCCATCGCTGCAAAACTTGTTTCAAGATAGGTGTTCGCCGCTGTGATTTCTGCCGCAGTTTTTGAAGAAGCTGTTTTGTCTTTAAGCTGAACACCGGAAGAATTCAATGTTGCACCAACGATTTTCAAAGAAGGTACATCAACAAAAGGATTAGATGTGTTGGCAAACATGTTTTTCATGACCGTTGCATCCAGTGTAGCGGAATCTCTTACGGCTGAGCCTAAGTAATAATTTAGCCCCTGGAACATTCTGTAACGGTTGTTACCCGTTGAAAGATCAACCGTTGTGTCTCCTTTTGCATCGATAAAAAGTGCTTTGTAAGGAGTGGTTGTGGTAACTTTTGCGTAGTCAATTTTGGTACGCAGGTCAGCTACAACAGGTGGTGTCACAGGTGTATCGTCGTCGTCGCTGCATGAAGAAAGACTTACCGCTACTATTGCCGTGAACAACAGCGATCTCATTGTAAAATTACTTTTCAACATTCGTGATGGAAGTTTTTATTAGGATGTAAGATGCATTTGGATGTAATTATTTAGACTAATACCAAATGGTGCTGTAAACATATGTATTATTTAGAATTAGAACAAATTATTTCCTTATTAGCTATTATTAATTTGCTTTGGATTTGTCATTTTACAGGAAAGAATATTGTCAACCTTCTATTAACCAGTGAATATTTTGGTTTTTGCCAATAAAAAAACTCCTGAGAAAAATCCGGTTTGAAAGGATCTTCTCAGGAGTTTTAAAGAGGTTGGCTGAATTAAACCTTACATATTATTTACCACCACTTACATCTTTTTTATGCTTTTTGGAATAACTTTTCTCGGCTGTTTTTGCTTTTTCAAAATCCAGGACGACACCGTTAATGCAATACCGCAATCCGGTTGGGGGAGGGCCGTCGTCAAAAACGTGGCCTAAATGTGACTTGCACCTGCCACAGGTAACTTCCGTTCTTACCATTCCCAATGTTTTATCGGTATGGTACACGATAGACGTTTTAGTGATCGGTTCATAGAAACTTGGCCAACCGCAACCGCTGTCAAATTTGGTATCACTTTTGAAAAGTGCATTTCCGCAAACGGCGCAATAGTATGTGCCTACTTCTTTCGAAGTTTCAAATTTACTGGTTCCCGGCCGTTCTGTTCCCTTTAATCTCGCCACTTGAAATACTTCTGAGGGAAGGATTTTCTTCCATTCAGTTTCTGATGTTGTTACTTTACTGGTATCGGTATGAGAATAAACCGGACTTTTTTGATCGGCTGTTTGTGCATATGAACTTTGAAACCCAAATGCCAAAATTCCGCAAACGAGCATCACTATTTTAATTTTCATATTTAATTGATTTGAAGTCCTGATTTTTGATATACGATGTTCGTCTTGTTTGAGATTTAACCAACAAGATTTTTTCCTTGTTCCGTTTTATCCAAAATAGTCGTTAGTTTTTTGTTCTTTGATTTATTGGAGAAGAATCTGCGGATAACTTTTTTACTAGTTTGCCAAAAGAACAATGCCACGAATACACGGATGTCCACTAATCCATTTGTGAATATTCGTGTATTCGTGGCAAAAAATAATAAGAAGATTAAAGTCTAAATGAACGAAGACAAATCCTGAACGCCCAATATTCTCGTTGTAGTAAAACCTTCACCATATTTCGCACCGATGGCATGGCCCATTTCCTGAGCACGGGCAATGATGAAATTCAAAAAGTCAGGCGAGGAAATATAGCTTTGCGGTTCATTGCTGTTCTCGTCATAATCCGGATTGAAAAACTGGCTTTTAAAGGCGCGGATAGCCTGCACTTTTTGATCGTGGTAATTTGTGATATTCACAACAAAATCAGGTTTGATGTAACTATCCTGAATAATGTGGAATACCAGGCGTGGTCGCCACGCTTCCTGTTTATTTCCTTCACTATCGAAAGTTTCGATCATTCTTAATCCTGAATAAAAACAACTGTCAGAAACCAGTTTTCCGCCACGGGCGTGATCCGGATGACGGTCGTCGAAAGCATTGGTAATGACGATATCAGGCTGATATTTTCTAATGTAGGGAATGATCGCTTTCTGGTGCGCTTCGTCATTGGCAAAAAAGCCATCTGCAATGCCAACATTATCACGAACCGAAATTCCCAAAACAGCGGCAGCATTTGCAGCTTCCTGGATACGACCTTCCGGTGTTCCTCTTGTACCCAGTTCGCCGCGTGTCAGATCCACTATTCCAACTTTTTTTCCGAGTGCCATTTCAGCGAGCAGAGTGCCTGCGCAGCCAAGTTCAACATCATCGGGATGAGCCGTTATGGCCAGAATATCAAGTTTCATCAGATCAATATTTTATATTTTCAAAAAAAAATGGAGCTGAATCAAATCCAGCTCCATTTTTCAGATTTATTTAATTCTTATTTTTTGTCCCAAACGTAAGGTTGAACGTGTAGAGATTCTGTTCTTTTTGGCTATGGCCGAAATTGAAACACCGTATTTTCCGGCAATAGAAGATAAGGTATCTCCGGAACGTACTTTATGTAAAATAGATCGGGTATAGGCCACAGGTGCATCACCGGATTCAAATTCACTTTTGGTTGCCCGCCCGCCACGCAAGTGATTCCAGACGCTGCTTGTTAACAGAAAATGATCGGATTTAATCTGTTTATTATCCCAGTCAAAAATATTTCTGGCATCAAAAGGATTTCCTTCGTACCGGTTTTCATAATGTAAATGTGAACCTGAACTACGTCCAGTATTTCCACCCAAACCGATTACTTCACCTGCTTTTACCATTTGTCCTGATTCTACCAATTGTTTGGAAAGATGACCGTAAAGTGTTTCCAATCCATTATAATGACGGACTAAAATGAATTTTCCATAACCACTTCCGTCAAAGGCCACAATCCTGACCATTCCGTCATAAGTTGATCTTACGGTATCACCAGTTTCCAGATCCAGATCTGTTCCATTATGCCAGCGACCCCAGCGGTAGGCAAAATTGGAAGTTGTTTTTGTATCTGTCATGGGTGTAGCCCACATTCGGTTGAGGGCAGGATTATACAAAGTAAGATCCACAGGTTCGTCAAATTCGAGCGGACTTAATCCATAAGGATTGATTGTACGGGAATCCCAGATGACATAATATTCAGCGGATTTTACCCATTCGTCACCAACTAATAGTGAGTCTACGACTTCCACAACGTCGGTTTCTCCTTCGTCGATCGTTGAAGTATCTTCGCTCACCACCGGATTAAGGGGTTTTACGGGTTCAAACTGGCTTTGGAATTTTAAAGTAGAGGTTTCAACTTGAAATTCGTCCTCGGGCTGAGGCGTTCCTACTTTGGTTGGGCCTTCGTTGGCATTACTGCCGGCCTGATTGATTTTCGGGTTTTTTTTGAACTTTCCTCGCTCTTGTGCTTGCGTGTTCCAGGGGATCAGACACACGACCATTAGCAAACCAACAATAAGCTTTTCTCTCATAAATATAATTACTGTATCGGGCTGGCCACTGTGATTTCCACAATGGCCAGCCCGACTTAAATGTCAAATTTATTCTGGGTTATTCTTAGTTCGTTTCAAGGATATCATCCGCGATCACTTCCACTTCACGTTCCATTAAGAAACGTTCCGCGTCCAAAGCAGCCATACAACCCGTTCCCGCCGCCGTAATAGCCTGACGGTAAACATTGTCCTGCGCATCACCACAAGCGAATACTCCTGAAACATTGGTGTGGGCACTTCCTTTTATCGTTTTGATATAACCCGTTTCGTCCATATCAATATAACCTTTGAAAATTTCGGTATTGGGTTTGTGACCAATCGCTACGAAAAATCCGGTTACGTCCAGAAGTGTTTCTTCTCCTGTTTTATTATTTTTAACTAAAACACTTTCCAAACCTTCTTCTCCATTCAAAGAAACCGTTTCTGTGTTCCAAAGAATTTCGATATTAGGAAGCGTAGCCAAACGTTTCTGCATGATTTTGGAAGCACGCATTTCGTCACGACGAACTACCAAATACACTTTACGTACTAATTTTGCAAGATAACTCGCTTCCTCGGCAGCAGTATCACCAGCGCCTACAACTACAACATCCTGTCCACGGAAAAAGAAACCATCACAAACCGCACAGGCAGAAACGCCATGGCCGTTCAATCTTTCTTCACCTTCAATACCAAGCCATTTTGCAGTCGCACCCGTAGATATAATAACAGAATCAGCAAGAATTTCTTTTTTGCCGTCGATGATCACTTTGCGTGGATAGCTCGTAAAATCAACTTCCGTAGCCATGCCGTAACGGATATCAGCACCAAAACGTCGGGCTTGTTTTTCGAAATTGATCATCATTTCAGGGCCTGTTATTCCATCAGGATAGCCTGGATAATTGTCAACTTCGGTGGTAATAGTCAATTGACCACCAGGCTGAGCTCCCTGGTAAAGAACAGGATTTAAACCAGCTCTTGAAGCATATATAGCAGCGGTGTAGCCGGCAGGGCCGGAACCAATAATAAGGCAATCTACTTTTTCAGATGTCATGTTAATTTCTTACTTATAGTATTCAAAAATCTTTAATTCAAACTTTTACACAGTAGAACAGCAATTTTGCAGTTCCATATTTGAGTCTGATTATAGAGCGATTTGTAATTTTCACGCCTATGCAAGGATAACAAATGCATGTTTACAAAAGTGCAAAATTTAGCTTCTTAATGCAAATTTCCTTACAAAACCCGCCATTCGATGCGGCGGTTCCTCCGACGATTTTCCTCTGAATCATTTTTTGCCACGGGTTTTGTTTTTCCAAAGCCTTTTGCGTTAAGTCTTTCTGCTTCAACTCCGGATTTTTTAAGGTAGTCCAGAACGGATAGCGCCCTTTTTTTCGATAATTCCAGATTCGTCTGTTCACTGCCTACATCGTCCGTATGTCCGGATATTTCAATACTGATCTGTTTGTTGTTTTTCAAAAAATCAACCATCCGGTTCAGTTCAACTTTGGATTTATCGTCGAGCGTGAACTCGCCGGTATTGAAGAAAATGTTATTCAATACTTCAATCCTGTCTTTTTCAATCGCTTCCAAAGGAATATCAAGGTTGAGTGACGACGCAGAATCCGTTACTGAAAAAGTCAGACTTTTAAACAAATAACCACTTTTGGAAACATAAAAGGCATACTCGCTTCCTTTGTTTAACACAGCAAGAAAACTACCTGTTTGTAAATCTGACGAAAACTCGGCGACTTTTTCCTGACTTTTCAGATCATATAATTCAATACTGGATGCCAAAGGTTTATTGGTCTTTTTGTCAAAAACTTTTCCTTTTGCATAACGGGTAGGGGTTACCATATTTTGGAGTGAATCAGGCAGATCAAAAGTATATAACAGGGAACGACCTTTAGACTTTTCAGAACTGTCATCGGTGTAATATCCTTTTTTACCATTTGACGAAATGAATAATCCTACCTGGTCGGCCTGGGTATTAATTGGGTAACCTATGTTTTTTGGCGGGGTCCACGTTGTGTCTGCTTTTTGGGATAAAAATATATCAAAACCTCCCATGCCGGTCAAACCATTTGAAGCATAGAAAAGTGTGCGTCCGTTGGCATGAATAAAAGGAGCATTCTCATCTTCCGGCGTATTTATTATTGGGCCCAGATTTTTCGGATCAGACCATAGTCCTTTTTCCTTCAAAACAGAATACCAGATATCCGAACGGCCTTGTCCGCCACGACGGTCTGATGCAAAATAGAGCGTCCTTCCATCCGCAGAAAGTGAAGGTTGGGATTCCCAGTTTCTGGAATTTATATTTTCTCCTACGTTTTGCGGCGCACTCCAGTCACTTCCCTGTTTGTGAGAAATGTATAGATCACAGCCACCATAACTATCAGGTCGATTACAGGCAGTTAAAACCAACGTTCTCCCGTCAGCAGAAATGCTGCAAGTTCCTTCATTGTTGGTAGTATTGATTGCTTTCGAGATTTCCTCAGGAACATCCCAGCCGCCGGGAATGCGATGTGTGACATAAATATTTTCATCCCGATTTTCAGTTAATCCGGTGAAAATGAGTGTTTCATCATCGGCCGTCATTACCGGGAAAAATTGTGAATTGAGAAAGTTAACCGTGTCTCCCAAAGATTGTTTATGCACTTTCATTGGATTCCTTATAGCCATTTGAGCGAACTTTGAGGAAGCTGCGCTTTTTTTTGCCAAACGTGCTAATCCTGATTTCGGCGGAGAAAGAGCCAGCGCCTTTTCAAAATAAACAACCGCCGAATCGTATTTTTCCTCCCTGAACAAATTGCTGCCCAACCATTGATATGCAGAAGAGGATTGCGGGTCGGATGGTCTGAGGGATATAAACCTGGCAAAATGTTTTCTGGTGAGTTCGGTTTTCTTTTGAAGTTCGTAGATCTGCGCTAGCCTCAAATGAATCTCGGAATTGTTCGGATCTGTTTCTTCCACTTTTTCGAACAATACCATCGCTTCATTCAGCTGCCTTGCCTGCCACGCTTTCTGAGCTTTATCAAATGTTTCTTTACCACGCCGCGACAAAGGTGCGTCCTGTGCGTGACTGTTTGTTGAAAAAAACCAACCTGAAAAAAGCAGTGTCAGAAGAAGGAATCGCATTACGGAATATTCATATATTTATGCGTTTGTAACGACATTTTCCATTTCGGATTGTCCTTGATGTAATCTATTATCAAAGGAAGCATCTGTTCGTGTTTACTCCATTCCGGCTGCAATAATAATGTACAGTTTTCATTCACTTTTGCGGCGTGTTCTTCCGCAAACTCAAAATCGCTCTTGTTGTAGATGATCGCTTTCAGTTCATTTGCATTTTCGTAAATATCCGGATGTGGGTTTTTGAATTTTTTGGGAGAAAAACAAACCCAGTTCCAGTGCCCTGTAAAAGGATAAACTCCGGACGTTTCGATATTAGTCTGGAAGCCAGCTTCCTGCAAAGAGGCGGTAAGCGCATCAAGATTATACATCAAAGGTTCTCCGCCGGTAATCACAGCCAGTCGGCCACGATATTCAAGAGCTCCTTCAACAATGGTATTAATTTCCTGTTTCGGGTGCGCATTAGCATCCCATGATTCTTTCACATCACACCAGTGACAACCTACTTCACATCCGCCAAGACGGATAAAATAAGCGGCTTTTCCACTATGCTGGCCTTCTCCCTGCAATGTGTAAAAGGCTTCCATAACCGGAAGCTGGCTGGTGACGATGGGTAATGTTTCAGTTAGCAAAATTCAAAAAGTAGGTAAACAATAAATAAAATGAGTACAAAGATAAAGGGTAACAAAAGAAATCGGTAAATAATTTGAAATCAGTACAAGATTATAACTGTTTTAGCTGGTCCTTTAATTTTTTGACCTTTAAAATCAATTTTTAAAATTCTGTGTTGACTATAAACGAATGAAATTTTTCGGGCCATTGAATAAATAGCGTAATGAGTACGATCTTTGCAGCATGAATAATACGATGATACACCAACAGGAAGCAATTTGTGCTTTGGCAACACCCTCAGGTGTTGGCGCAATTGCAGTTATACGCGTTTCAGGACTTGATTCGATTTCAATCGTCAATGATATATTTAAAGGCAAAAACCTAAATTTAGTCGAGAGCCATACCGCACATTTTGGCACGATACAATCAGATACTGAATTAATTGACGAAGTTTTGGTAACCGTTTTTAAAACACCAAAATCCTTTACGAAAGAAGATTCGGTCGAGATTTCCTGTCACGGGTCGGATTATATTATCAAACAGATTTTAAAACTTCTCATAAAAAAAGGAGCCAGAATAGCACGTCCGGGTGAATTCACCCAACGCGCATTTTTGAACGGACAATTTGACTTGGTACAAGCAGAAGCCGTAGCGGATCTGATTGCAGCAGATTCAGAAGCAAGTCATAAAACAGCGTTGAATCAACTAAGAGGAGGTTTTTCCAAGAAGCTGGCGTCACTACGTACCGAATTAATTCATTTCGCATCGCTGGTTGAACTGGAACTGGATTTCGGCGAAGAAGATGTGGAGTTTGCTGAAAGAGATGATTTAAGAAAACTGATTAATAAACTACGCCAGACAATAGCGCCCTTAATCGAATCTTTTGATTATGGAAATGCCATAAAAGAAGGTGTGCCGGTAGCGATCATTGGTTCGCCAAATGTTGGAAAATCAACCTTACTGAACGCGCTTTTAAATGAGGAAAAAGCGATCGTAACCAGCGTTGCAGGCACAACCCGTGACGTGATTGAAGACACGATGGTGTTGGAAGGTTTGAAATTCAGATTTATCGATACGGCCGGAATTCGTGAAACTACGGATCTGGTAGAATCGATTGGAATTGAACGTTCTCGTGGAGCTATGGAAAAAGCGGATATTGTGATTTTTCTTTTTGATAGTGAACAAACTTTTCTGGAAAACAAACAGGTTGCCACAGAATTGGCATCTGGGAAGGATTTACTTTGGGTATATAACAAAATTGATATTGATCCTGAAACTTTCAATAAATTGAAATCCGAAAACGCTGAAATTATCGGAATTTCTGCTCAAACGCAGCAAGGATTACAGTCATTAACACAGGTTTTGGTGAACCGCGTCTATGGACAATCGGCAACGGATACTGTTGTAACAAATCTTCGTCATTATGAACATTTATTGAAAACCCAGGATGCTTTGAATGAAGTAATCAATGGATTGGATACCGGAATTACAGGCGATTTCCTGGCTCAGGATATCCGGTTGTCTTTGCACCATTTAGGGGAAATTACAGGGACGATTGTTACGGATGATTTGTTGGATAATATTTTTAGTAAGTTTTGTATCGGCAAGTAGATAGTAGTAATTAACGATAAATAAAGGTAAGTAAAGATAACTAAAACCCTGTTAGATAAACACTAACAGGGTTTTCTATTTTTTTGATGCTTTGTGATAATATTTGGTTTTTTTGTACCGATTTGTACCTTTTATGGTATTTTTGGCACGAGGTACAAAAAGGTACAAATTTTTGGGTTTTAGGGGGGAAATGATGAAACAAACTGAAACATTCTGAAACATTCTGAAACGTACTGAAACATGTAGAAACAATAGGAAACAAGGCACTATGAGCTCAACAATTGAAACCATCAGAATCTGCCAGGAATGTGGTAATAAGTTCACTGCCAGGACCACCGTGACCCGGTTTTGCTGTTTGAAATGTAACAGGAGGAACTACAAAAAGAGGGCGCGTAAAGTCAAGGTAGAGAAGAGCGAAAAGTTGACAATTGAAAAGAAACAATTGCCACCAAGGGAGGTAGCAACAAAGAGCTATTTGTCTATCAAAGATGCATGCTCGCTGCTAACGATTAGCCGCACTACATTATGGAGGCTGATAGGAGACCGAAAGATCAAGTCGGTCAAACTTGGCCGCCGCATAGTCATTTCAAGAATTTCAATCGATAAACTTTTTATATAACATGGAACGTACAAGAACTGTCAAACTCAGGGAAAAAATATTAGCAGACGGCAGAAAAAGTCTTTATCTCGATTACTATCCCGCAGTTTATATTCCGGAGACGGGAAAAGAAACACGCCGGGAATTTTTAAAGATTTATCTGCACGATAAACCGGCCAACCCTGCACAAAAGGAATACAACCGAATAAGCAAGGCAAAAGCGGAAAGCATTCGTTCTGAAAGAGAGATACAATTTATCAATCAGAACTTTGATTTTGCAGACAGGCTCACGGCTAAAAAAGATTTTCTGGCCTATTTCAAGGAAAAGGCAGCGAAACGGAATAAATCAAAGGGCAATTATGATAACTGGTATGGAACCTATAAATACCTGTGTCAGTACACGAAGGATAGTTGTACTTTCGGCCAGGTTGATGAAAAGTTCTGTGAAGGATTCAAAACCTATTTGCGTTCAATCAAATCCAGAAAATCCGAACACACTGGCCTTGCTGATAATACGATTTATAGCTACTACAATAAATTTCGGGCATGTATTAATGAAGCGTTTGAAGATCGATTATTTGCAATTAACCCACTTCTAAGAGTTAAAGGCGTTCCGATGGGAGAATCTCAAAGGGAATTTTTAACATTGGAGGAGTTGAAAGCACTTAATACAACTGAATGCGAACATGCTGTACTAAAACGTGCAGCAATTTTCTCAGCCTTAAGCGGGCTTCGCTGGTCTGATATGATTAAACTAACCTGGAAGGAAGTTCAGCATTCAGAAATGGACGGGTATTATATCCGCTTCACCCAGCAAAAAACGAAAGGGGTCGAGACACTTCACATTCCGGAACAGGCGTTTGAACAAATGGGAGAAAGAGAGGACGATAAGGAGCGGGTATTCAAGGGGCTTAAATATTCAGCTTATACAAACGTTCAGCTTTCACGATGGGTACTTTTTGCCGGTATCACCAAGAAAATAACTTTCCACTGTTTTCGTCACACTTACGCCACTTTGCAATTGACATTAGGTACAGATATTTATACGGTATCCAAAATGTTGGGGCACAGGCATTTGAAGACGACAGAAATCTATGCGAAAGTGATTGACAAAAAGAAAATTGAGGCCGCAAACCGAATAAAACTTTGAAGCATGAAAATCATCAATAAAGAGGGGAAACCCATCCCAGTTGAAGAGATGAATATTAACTGGTATACCTTAAATGAGTATTTAGGTGTTTATGACGATACTAACAATCTGCCTAGACGATTAAAGTACCTTGCTTGTGGTATACAAATTTTTTCAAATAATAGGCTTCCTGATTATCTGTTTGTGGACTTTCATAATAGAAAGCAATCAAGGATAAAGAAGACTGTCAATCTAATAATGTCTTTTTTTGTAATTCTCGGCTTCGTATTATTCTTTTTTCTAAAGGAATATTCTGCTGGTATTATGGTAGTAGCTGGCGTGTTCATTGTTAAGACGTTATTTCTTGATAGAAATACCAGAAACAATTTCTTACACACTTCCAAAGTTTTAGAAAATTCTAAATTCCTTGCTATACTAAAAAAGGCATCGCTGGATGATGATGCAAGTTTTAAAATTCTTGAGGAAAAACTCCTGGCAGGCGAATTTGACACTAGTAATTATTCAAGCCTAGCAAATATTGTTAGCAATGAGGGATCAGAAATTTCATTTTACGATGATAGCTCAGAAACCGCTGTTAACAGAGAGATATCGGTGATAACTGTCAACCATGAGATTCCAGAAAAAACCATTGCTATTGAAAACTATTCATTTGCAGCTTTTCAAGAAGATTTACTTCACTTAAGCGAGCAGAAAAATCAATTTAATGGATTTTCTATGGTGGAGGTAATTGACTTTTTCTCTGTGATGTGTTGTGCTGCTTGTAAAGAAGATATTCCACAAATGAAGATGGAAGATTTTACTGCGTTTCTTAAAATGGGGTTTTTAGGTAATCCGGTAAAACAGAAAATCAGATTAGATCGATTTGAAGTTGGAATCACTCAGGAAATTTTTCATCAATTTATGCTGAAAGCCGGAGATGAATTATTCGAAAATAAAAGTGGTGCGAGCATTAAGTATTTACAGTTATTAACTGATCATTTTGAGGGATTTGATTTTAAGAAAGTGAAGAACAATTTTCGAACAATTACGAACAATAGATTAACACGCATAAGAAATGAATACAAATCTGAAATACAAAGTGTACATATGTTACAAAAGTGAAAAAACGGAAAGAAAAGGGCTCTAACATTGCAGAAACAAAAATTACTGCACATGGAAAATCCGTTTAATTTAATTGACCAGAGACTTGAAAGAATCGAGTCTCTGGTATTAGAACTGAAATCAAAAGGTTCTCAATCTCCACCTTCAAACACTGTTGATCTATTATCAATAGACGAAGCTGTTTTACTGCTCAATCTTGCTAAACCCACGGTCTACAATCTGGTTTCTTCTGGAAAAATTCCGGTTATGAAGAAGTCGAAACGTTTGTATTTTTCCCGTAGTGAACTTCTTAACTGGTTAAAGTCAGGTAGAAAAAAGACTTTGGACGAAATCGAAGAAGAGGCCAGGTCTTATGTCGCAAACAGACATTCAGCCAGAGCGAAAAAGTAAGAAGCGAACCTGGAAAGATTCGCTTCGCTAACTATTTGAAATGGTATTGTGCTTGTGGTGAGACAAATATACCATTTCTGTTTCTGATAATCAATATCAAATACAGAATGATGAAAAAACATCAGGGAGTAAAATCTATTGGCCAGACTTCAAAGAGTACGACAATTAAAATGATTAGATTCTTGTCTTCTAAGTACGAATTTATGAACAATGTCATTTTAAATGAAATCCTCGTAAGAGAAAAAGGTATGTCAGATTATTACCCGGCAAACCTGAATACACTCTACATTGAAGCAAGAGAGGCCGGTTATAAGACGAGTGTAGGAGAGATCAATACGTTTTTGTGTTCAGATTATGTCTCAATAATTAATCCGTTTGAAGCATATTTTGACAATTCTAAGCAACTATGGCAAGAAAAAGTACATGGAGACTATATTGAAAAGTTTGCTCAGTACATAAAGGTTGAAGATCCGGAACGGTTTGTAACCCAGTTTAAGAAATGGCTTGTTCGATGCGTTGTTTGTGCACTAAATGATGATTATTTTAACAAACAAGCCTTGATATTTGTCCAGGATAATCAAAACAGCGGAAAGACCACATTAACAAGGTTCTTGATTCCGGAAGCGTTGAAAGATTATCAGGCTGAGAATATTTCAGTGGATAAAGATAGTCTTATCGCCTTATGCCAGAATTTCGGTGTCATTCAGGATGAATTATCAACGCTGTCCAAAACAGAAATCAACGCTCAAAAGACCCTGATGAGCAAGTCGTATATAAAGGTACGTCACCCATACGACCGTAAGCCAAAAATGGAACCTCGAAGAGCCTCTATTTGGGGTTCAACGAATAAGGCGGAGTTTTTGGTTGATGAAACGGGTAGTGTACGCTGGTTGTGCTTCGGTGTTCGGGAGATAGATTGGGCATACAAATCTGATATTGACATTAATATTGTGTGGTCGCAAGCCTACCAGCTCTACAAATCTGGATTCAAATATGAAATGACCATTCAGGAAATTCAGGATAACGAACTGGTTAACAGTAAGTATAAGACAACCACAATTGAATTTGAATTGATCCAGAAATATTACTCTTCGGGTACTAAGGACAATTATGATCAATTCTTCACAGCCACGGATTTCTGTGAGGACTTGACAAATAAAACCAATGGGAAATTAAAGATCAGTCCGGTTGAAATAGGCAAGGCGTTGAAATTTCTGGGTTACATTCAGTCACAGAAACGCGGTCACGAAGATCAGAGATTTCCAGTAAAAGGATATTATATTTTACATAATGATCTTACTACTTACTACAAATAGCTTTATAGTGTTGATAGTTTGAAAGTTATGTGTAGTAAGAAGGTCTATTTTATCTTACTACAAGTTACTACAAAGGTGATCCAAATAACAATGAAGTAAGAAGATTTTATATGTAGTAAGAACCATATTTTTGAAAATGAGTATATCGTATTGATTTTCAATAAGATAGGAAGCAGTGTAGTAAGTAGTAGGTGTAGTAGCACCATTTTTCGTAATATAAACACTTTTACGTAAAACCTGTTTTAAATAATTGATTTACAGTGAGTTGTAAGCAAAATTAAACGCTATGAATAACGAGATTTTAATCCGTCTTTTTGAGAAGAAGGACAGAAAACGCAGGAAAATACTTTACAGTCTTTATCAATATTACTTTGAGCCTGGATTATCATCACTATTTATCGCTCAGTCGATCAATGATGATTTGGGTATGCCTGACCTTGTTTCAATTGAGGATATTAACTACTGTAGGTTCTATTTCCACGGTAAGGTTAAAGCCGCTAACAGAATTCGTTCGCCAATGGTAACTGCTGGGAAAAGGGTCGAAGAATTGAAACCATCGGGATCATTGGTTCAATGGACTGATCCAGACGAATTGGACACTAGTCAAAATCAAATAATAAAATCTAAATTTTCAAAACAATGAGTCGTATTATAGAATTTACCCTGCAATCTAAGGGTGGGGTAGGAAAGAGTTTTCATACTTATTGCCGTGCCTTATCAGTGCCTGATGAACATTCGCTTTTTGTCGACGTGGACAGCTCCACGCAGACATCTACACGGCAACTTAAATTTCTGGGCGCAGAAAGACTGGAAACAATTTCTTTGTTGGATAACCGGGATGTTCTAGTTCGGGATAAATTCCTGGGATATATGGAAAGTCTGGCTGAAAGTCCTTTCGAAAGGATATTCATGGACTTTGGGGCTCCGGAATCTGAGCAAATTCCGGCGCTCATCCAAAGAGATATTCCATTTCGTGAATTCTGTGATGAGCTTAACTTTGAAGTTGTATTTAATGTTGTCATCGGCGGTGGTGGAGCATACAAAGCATCTGTCGATTATCTCCAAAAGATCGTATCTGTTTTGAATGATGAATTTAAAATTATCGTTTGGGAGAACATCACAAGTTTCAATCAATTTCCGGCACTGTCAGCAGAGTTGGCAGATAATTGTAAAAGAATGGGCTTGCTCTATAAGCGATTTGGAGACTTTGAGCCATCAACATTACTTGGAGGACAAGTGTTAGACGGCATTCGGAGGGGATATTCACTTAGTGACTATTCACCGGGTGCAAGGATTCGTATGAAAAAAGAACTTAAAGAGAATTTTGGTCATGAGTAAAATTAGCAAAGAGCAAATGGTAAGGCTTAAAGGTCAGTTCTCCGCAAAATATGGAATTGAGATGGATGACTGGTCTGCTATGGTCATGACAGAAATCAGCCAGCAGTTCATGCTTTTTGCCGGCCAGATGAATGCATCAATCAGCTCAATTGAAGAAGCATCTGAGAACATTAAGGGTAAGGTAAGCCAGATAAATTTTCGTAATAATCAGGAGGCGCTAAGATTCGGCTTAGGGCTATCAATTCCGTTTGCAGCCATGGGGACTATAATATCAGTCATGGTTTTATGGTATAGCACCACTACCAGGGAATATACTGTTCGTAAACAAATCATAGAAGATTATCAGAATGCACCCATTTATGCACGACTGATGCAATACGGACAAGTGGTAGAACATGGGGAGCAATTATGCCTGGCTTTAACTTTGGCGGATCTAGAATCAGGCAATATTCTGATCGGGAAGGAATATGTAAAGGATGGTAAATCCGGCCAAATACTGATTCCATTAGGCAGAAAGTAGGCGGGAGTCAAATTTTCATCCCATTTGTGCTTTTTTTAATCGTTTTCAAATCAATTCAATATTTTTCTAACATTTTCGACCGGAATCGGGCGATTTCGATACAATTCTAATTTCTTGGGATTTCCTTAAGTAGCAAGCTATGTTTTCCCATGGTCATAATATCGCTATGCATATTCTGTCCACGGGAAAACCGCTTGCCCTTTGGGAGTCAATTCGCCCTACGGCTCATTGTAAATAATTATGGAACAAAAGAAATTTCGAAAAAAGGGCGGAAGGCCCAGGTTGCCAGAAGAAGAACGAAGGCACAACGTGACTCTGATGTTAACACCATTGGAGGTAGAGCAGCTTCGGAGGGAGCACAAAGGTTATCTAGTGGACTTTGGTGTTTTCCTCCGGGAAAAGCTGTTGGATAGAGAAGCCATAACATTATCTAAACCGATAGATCCTGAAGTAAGGGCAGCGATGACAAACTTATTGAAAATGACAGGCAGTTTGTTGTTAATAGCGAAACGAACCGAATATGATGTGCTGGTAAGCAAAGAATTTTTGGAAATGGCAGCCGAGTTGAGAACGGCTATCCAAAAAGCTAATTACAACATTAATGAACTTGTGCTCACAAAAAGTTTGGTTCCAAATTTGATCCGGCACGTCAAGGATTTAAAAAAGTCCATTTTAGAATTACAAAAGGAATCGTTAGACATTGATGTTATCTTATACTTACTAAACTGTATTACTCAGATTGAGGAGAGGATGAACGTATTTGCAGGACAATACGGTATTTCAGGGGACTGAGCTTACAGTTTGAACAAATGGGAGAGGGATTTTCTTTCCCTTTTGTTCATTTATCAATCTTCTAAAAACCTTTCCACCAGCGTATCCAATTAATCCCAATTTTTATCTTTGAGGTATCCTTAAATGAATACCTTCCGAATCCCAGATACTAGTCGAAACGGAAAGAGTCGCTGGCAAATTAGACATGCTCATGCGAATCGAAGACAATGGCTCGTCTGAAATCACCAAGTCGGATTTAAGGTTTTTAAAAACGGGAAGCAGGTTATGAATGTTAGCCATTCGAAATACTACATCAGGGCAAAAGGGTTATCAAGTATGTGCAGGGGGAATGGGTAACGCACATTCCCCCTATATTTTTAAATTGACTACTTGGAATCAAGCATATACTGTCCCTTAATACGAAGGCTGACAACAATTTCGGTATCCGTCTTATTTTTGAAATACCAGCCATGACGACCTTCAAAAGGAGCCAATAAAGTGCCAATCATGTTGTTGGAGTAAGCCGCCGTATAGCTTTCAAAATATTCATCTTTTCCTGGATTCGCTTGTGTAGGTTCTCCGTGAAAATCAAAGTAAAGAACACCTTTATCAGTGACCCATTCGTATTTTACTGCCCCATATTTTAGCATATTCATTTTGTATTCTAGCCCTTTACCAGCCGGTACGCGGATGGTAACACTGTCCTGGCGCATCTGAAATTGTTTGGAAGGCGCAGGATTGTAAACCTCTTTTGGAACAGGGACATTCGGCCCTGATCCAAGCTCTTCGAGTTTTAGAACTGGATAGGATTTCGATCCACCTGTTTCAGCCCCTGCAATCAGGACAGGTGCATAGGGTTGATAAAGGCGACTGAATCCCAGTAACTTTCCGGTTCTCAGCGGATCTGATCCATATTCGGCGGGTAGCACCGCAGTCACAAAAAGCACACCTCCCAGTAGGAGTGCGAAGATTGTAGCTTTGACGATTTGTTTGGTTTCTAGAAGTGGTGGATTATTATCGATCATGAGTGTTAGATTTTATTGTGAAAAATATCCTGTCAGCTGATAGCCGATCAAAAGGAAGCCGGCAACTATCAAAAGCGTATTGGTTACGGTGGAGAACCGTTTGAAACTATCACTGTACCGCCACGCGCTGATAATCAAAAGAACTAAAATCAGAGCAAAGAACTGCCCGATCTCAACGCCGATGTTAAACCCGATCAGGTTGGTGACTAGCCCTTTTTTCCCAATGTTGAAATCCTGGAGTTTACTGGCTAGCCCAAACCCGTGAAACAACCCAAAGATCAAAACAGCCGCTCCTGTATTTGGCTGGAATCCAAAGATTTTCTTAAAGCCCCCCAGATTATCAAAGCCTTTGTAAACAATGGAAAAGGCAATGATCGCATCGATCAGGTAGGCATTGATCGAAATGTTTCCAAGGACTCCCAGCAGCAGTGTCAGGCTGTGCCCAATCGTAAAAAAACTAACATAGATCAGGATGTCTTTAGGCTTGTAAAGAAAAAAGATAACTCCAACTAAAAATAGAATGTGGTCGTAACCGGTTATCATATGTTTAGCCCCAATGTATAGGAACGGAACAAATGCCGAACCGTCATTGCCCATCAGAAATGATTTTGTTTTTTCATCTACAACATGGGCGAAGGCGCTAACGGCGACCATGCTGAGAAGCAATGATAGGCCTAAGAGAAACGATTTTTTATAGTTCATATAAGTAAGATGAGTTTTTAGTACGATTTAAGTTCTATTATGGCCTATGGTGGCTGTTAGGAGTCGTATCTGCCTGCGACTTTTCATGGCTAACTCCGCCCGTGGCAATGTCGTGACTGTGCTCCTTGTCAGCAGTTCCGGGAGATGCCGCTTTGCGAGAATCCACATGTTCGACATGCTCAGGACCGACTTCGTGCGTGTGTTTACTTTTTTCGAATTTACTTGAACAGGCTGTTAAAATGCCAAAAGACAGCAAAGAAATAGTATTATGATGATAAAAAGCAGCCAGGGTTCAACTATTTGATTTATAGTGTAAGTGACCCAGCTACTTCCGGAATTATTGAAGGCATCAGCATTCAGGATAAATTTCGAATTATTTCTGCAAAGATGTGATCGTTACTGACAAGCACTTTACCGATAACAAATATTTCGTTGGAGGCCGAATAAAAATTTATAGAACATACAATGAACACTATTGACAATAACGATGCATCTGTATCCCAAAAGTGCCAATAAGGTCCGGCCTTTCGGGGCAAAACAAATGGCGAACAACGTTCGCCAAATTACATATAGCGCTTAACCAGAAACTGATACAGAAGCTGGAAGAGACAGCGCAGGCGATTTATAGGAAGTGGTTTGTCCATTTTGAGTTTTCGGATGAGAATGGAAGGCCGTTTAAAAGCAGTGATGTGAGCTACGCGCTCGCCCTCGTCAAAAAGGCTTCCGGCTTGAATGTTGAAAATTTCTGCAATCCGGAAGATATGTGATAATGTAATCTCCCCGGTCCCTCGTTCCCGTTTTTTGTATTGTTCCGCTGATATTTCCAGTACGGAAGCCATTTGCTCTGGTTTGATTCCGTTTGATCTTTTCAACTGGATAATTTTCTTGGTGATTTCATTTGAATGTTGATTCATGGTTGCTTCTTTAAAGAGCTGATGTGAAAATTATATTGCTACTAGTACCATATTTGATAGCATTTTCTTCTATGTTTTATTGTTTTTGATTCCTTGCTTCATATTTACTTCCACAATACAATACTTTCGAATTCTTATTTTATATTTGACAATTATGTCAAGACAAAAAATTTCTAAATGGGCATGAGTAGCTTTGGTGAGTATATTAGGCAACTACGTGAGGAGACCCGGATGCCTCTGAGGAAATTAGCGGCGATAATGGACATTGACCAAAGCACACTAAGTAAACTCGAAAGGGGTGAAAGACCAGTGAATAGGCAAGTGCTACCCATAATTGCAACAACTTTTCATCTGGATGAAAAGGAGTTAATAATTAAATTTATGAGTCATTATGTTGCTAATCAGTTGGTTAATGAATTGTATGCTCAAGATATTTTGTCAGCCGCATGTGAAGAGATAAAGTCTCTACAAGCAAGACCAGTTACATTTTAGTTAATAAGTATTTTCAGAGGTGGTAGACTACAAAAAATATTCATTTTCATTCACTGCTGCATCTGCATTGATTCCTGAGACACTGGTCATTAGTGAGGAGTATGATAGGTTGAGGGACTGGACCCTAGTTAGGGAGTCGGTTATGAATAAGAATTTATTGAACAAAGTTAAAGAGGCGACGATAAAGCGAGAATTCACAGAGGTTAAAAAGAGAGTAATGCTGCTTACTGATGGGCAATTAAGTTTGCTCGTCAATGGGAGCTCCGATGATGTGCGGGCAATGATTTTACTAGGTTTGGTTAAAACCTATCATTTTTTAAAGGATTTTATCGTTGAAGTGGTTCGTAATAAGTATTTAGTTTTTGATAAGCCTTTGCATGACATAGACTACATAAAATTTTTTAACTCGAAGGTTCTTTTTCACTCGGAATTGGAAAATTTGACTGACTCCACCAAGAAAAAGATCAAACAGGTTATTTTTAGAATATTGGAAGAGGTTTATTTATTCTCAAATACCAAAATTCCGGTTATCCTTAAGCCTGCTCTAAGTAATTATGCGGTTCAAGCAATTGTAGAAGATGATCCGTTTTTACTTAACTGTTTTCTTTTTTCAAATGATGAGATAAGAGTGTTAGCAAGTAATTATAAAAATGTCTAGAACAAAGAAATATAACACATCTCAGAATTTTGAGAATCTATACTCGATTCTTTCAAGTCAAAGGTTTTTACGCAAGGAGGGATTGGGTGGGGAATTGCCATTCTTTATTCATTCATATCCTGTCGATAAATTGACTGAGGTGACCCATAGCGTGCCATTTTTAGTCAAAAGATTACAAAATTTCGGAATAGAAATTTGTGAAGTGAATCTATATAAAACTATTATTGATATTCTACAAAGGGAGGGTTACTTTGATAAAGTGGTGGAGCAGGAAAGTAGAATGCCAAAGAGGCGGTTACTGAAAAATTTGAGCGGACCTTTAAATATAGATTCAGTGGTCATTCCTGAAATTCACAAAAGATTGGCAGAAACATCGGCAAAGATCATTTTTATTACTGGTATTGAAGCTGCTTTTCCCGTCATACGCTCTCACAGCATATTAAATAATTTAGAAACCCTTGTAGATGACTTGCCCTTGGTTATGTTTTTTGCAGGTGAGTATAACAATAGATCATTAACCCTCTTTAACCTGATCAAAGACGACAACTATTATCGGGCGCATAATCTTAATGAATACCAAATCTGAAATGAAGCAAAAGGAATTATATTTCAAAGATATCAACCGCCCGATTGAGGGAGTTATTAAGGCCAATGACGACAGGCATTTACTTAATGAACTAGATGAATATGTATTGACTGACGAGTTGATGGGCAAGGCTAACAGGAACAAAATGTTGCCTGGTTTGTTTGCCGATTTGGGAGGAAAGGATTTTAAGAGCAGTGTATGGATATCTGGATATTTTGGATCTGGGAAATCTCACTTGCTAAAGATGTTGTCTCTCGTTTTGGAGAATAAAGAAATTGGTGACGATAAATGTGCAGACTTATTCGCAAAAAAAGTAGATGATTTTGAGTTTGAACATAATATTAAAAAGGCTGCGAAGATTCCGACACAAGCCATTCTTTTCAATATTGCTGCAAAATCTGATGGTGTAACCAGCATGGGTGCCGATACGGACCCAGTTTTGAGTATTTTTCTTAAAGTGTTTAACGAACTGCTCGGATATGATCCTGTGTATCCCGAAATAGCAGAAATTGAAAGGCATTTAGATAGTATCGGGCAATACACGTATTTTAAATCCCAGTATGAAAAACGCTTTTTGAAAACATGGGAAGCAGGCAGAAAGGCAGCATTACTTAATCAAGATGAAATAGCAGATGTATTTGCCGAAATAAAGTCTATTACAGCTGACGACGCCAATAGGTATATTGATAATTTGATCAATAACTACAAGCTTGATATTAACGGATTCGGTGATCTGATATTAAATTACATTCAAGCCCAACCACCTGGATTTCGGCTTGTTTTTTGCGTCGATGAGGTCGGGCAGTTCATAGCGGGAAATGTACGATTGATGCTAAGCCTTCAAACGATTGCCGAAACGCTTTCATTTAAAACCGATGGGCAATCGTTTATGATTGTTACATCGCAGAATGATCTTAATGCGACCATCGGAGACATGAATGCCACACAGGCTCACGATTTTTCGCGAATTCAAGGGCGATTTGAAATCAAAATACCCTTAACCAGCGCAAATGCGGATGAAGTAATCCAGAAAAGATTACTGCTTAAAAATGACCAATCGGGGATATTGTTATCTGGCATTTATGACAAGGAACAACATAATGTAAAGACCTTACTAACATTTGGTGATAGTTCCAGGACCTATCAGAAATACCGTAATTCAGACCATTTTGTTAGTACCTATCCATTTATCCCTTATCAATTCGATTTATTTCAGGCTTCTATTAGGGCATTGTCGGATCATAATGCATTCATAGGCAGCCAACAGTCAGTCGGTGAACGTTCTATGCTGGGCGTGTTTCAGCAGGTGGCCAAAAGCTATGCAGAAAAGGACATTTCATTTCTGGTTTCCTTTGCACACATGTATGAAGGAATAAAGGATGTGCTGCAAAGCAAGATCCAAAGCGATATTCTTCAGGCAGGTAGGAGCGTCGATTCCGAACTAGCAAAGGATATCCTGAAAGCATTATTTTTAGTCAAATACATCAAGGGTTTTCACGCATCTTTGGGGAACATAGCTATCCTTTTATTGCCGAAGTTTGATGTAGATATTGCTGCATTCCATGTCAAAATCCAGGAAGCTCTGAATTTGCTGGAAAATGAAACCTATATTCAAAGGACAGCGGGTAACTTTTACGAATACCTGACCAATCAGGAAAAGGATATTGAAGACGAAATCAAGAGCACAGAAATCGATCCTTCTGCTGTAGGCGAATTGCTGTCAGGATATCTGTTTGACGATATTTTGAGGGACTCAAAAGTCAAACTCGATAACAATAATCAGCCGTATGAATTCGGAAAGAAGTTGGATGATCGGATATTAATCCGTGAGAAAGATTTCTACGTAAATTTTATCACGCCGTTAAATAGTAATTCCGTGTCTACATCCAATGTGAGCATGTTCTCTATTGGGCGGCCCAATGATCTGGTGATCTTTTTAAAAGAAGACAGTCGCCTGATAGCAGATTTAAAACTGATTCGTAAGACTGAAATATATCTCCAGACAACAGATGGTTCTGATACGGTAAAAAGCCGGATACTTTCTGAAAAAGCCCAACAAAATCATGACAGAAAAAGAGCCATTGTTAATCAGTTAAGAGAGTATATCGGCGAGGCCAAAATGTATCTTAATGGCTCTGAGCTAGCAGATATTACAACCAAAGATCCGCGAACCAAAATTACACAAGGGGTTCAGCAGCTGATAAAAACCATTTTTACCAGTCTGAAAATGCTTACGGTAGATTTTACTGAGGCGCATTTAACTAAGATCATTCAAAGCCAGGATGATGTATTGTTTCAGACTGCCTTGCATGAAATAGAACTTGAAGTTTTGAGCCGTGTACAGCGTAATAAGGTTAATCATGAACGGACGACGATTAAAAGTCTGCTTGATACATTTGGTGCGCGTCCTTATGGCTGGTATCAGGTGGCTGTTTTGTGCATAATTGCTAAACTTTTCAAACGAAATAAAATAAGTTTGAAGCTTGATGGTAACATCCTGGATGATAGAAGTGTACTCGCTGCTTTGCAACGAAACAACCAATACAGTAGCACGATCATCGATCTGGAAGAGGAGATACAGTCCAGTCAGATCAAAAAGGTAAAAGATTTTTACCAGGAATATTTTCACGAGCCCAACTTAGGAAACGAACCAAAAGAAGTTTCGCGGTTATTCAAGCAACGCCTGAAAACAGAGATTGATGACCTAAATATCTATTTTTTACAGAGAAACCGGCTTAAATTCCTGGAAGCACTAGACGAACCACTTAGGCGGCTGAAGCACGTATGGGAGAAGGATCATCCTTATTTCTTTATAGCGTTTGATCAGTATGAGGACGAACTGCTGAATGACAAGGAGAACGTGCTGGATGATGTTAAAAAGTTTATGAAGGGGCCGCAGTTTGCCATTTTCGAAACTTTAATGAAATATCTGGAAGGTAACAATGCCAATTTTGATTATATAAGCGGAGACGACATAGGGAAATTGCGTATGGTGGCCGAGAGCGCCGTTCCATATAAAGGGGCAATGATGCAAGAAGCAAAGGCTACTTTGGATTCGATACAGAAGGAAGTTTCAGAACAGCAAATAACAGAGCGTGCGACTGCCGTACTTGCAATCTCTGAAAGTATTAAAAAGTTAAAATCATTTGCAGATTTTGAGAAATTAGACAGCAGGCAGCAGTTAGAAATTCTGGCTGATTTCGAAGCAGGTCTGAGTGAAATTGAAAAGGAAAGGTACATCGGAAATATTCGTAATAAGGCTTACCGGATTACTACGGATGTGTACCAAAAGCAACTAGACCGGATGACCCGGCTGGCAAATCCGCCTAAGCCAGTAAGTTTGTCAGGCTCGGCAGTTCCGGAACCAGTCGTTCCAAGGATTGTATATATAAGGAAGGAAAATGTGAAAATTACCTTTTCTAAACATGCGTTGGAAAACAGGCAAGACGTGGAAGCTTACCTTACAGCACTGAAAGAACAATATTATCGTATAATTGATGAAGACAAACGAATTGCTTTATGAGAAGTGACTTAGAAAATATTGAACTGATAAATTACAGATGTTTTAAACACCTGAATCTGGCTTTTAAGGAGAGGGTGAACTTGCTTATTGGTGATAATTCCAGTGGGAAAACCACTGTTATTCGTGCTCTAAGTACTGTTTTAAGCTCGTTTTTTACTGGATTCAGTGATGATAATACAAAGTTTGTAGGTTTAAAGGACGATTTTACGATTTATGAGTCTGAAACAGGGTTGGCGGATGAACTGCCTATAAAGGTAAATTTTAAAAATTTGGGTACGGAAGCGACGCTTGAACGGCATTCCAAAAAGGGACGCACTTTAAAAGGGCCTCTTAAACCAATTGCGGAGAAAGGTAAAACTCTAAAAAAGGAAGTTTTTGAAGGACATTCTCGCCGCGGAGCTTTACCTCTTTTTGCTAATTTTTCAACCGCAGATATTCATTCTAGCAGGAAATTGTCTCCTTCTCCCTTCATTCGATATGAACATAAGCCATCTTTCGGTTATTATGAATGTTTACAAGGGGATGGACTGCTTCCTTACTGGACTAAACGCCTTTTGGTTCTTAAAGAGGCAAATAAGGGCGGAATTGAAATTGATGGGGTCACCAGAGCCCTAAGAAAGGCCCTCGGATCAGAAGGTTGCAATATCATAAGCGATCTTCAAATACGGCATAATCAGAGTAAGGTTTATTATATGCTTTCTGATGGACGGGAAGTTGATACCGATAATTTATCAGACGGATTGATGAGATTGGTAAACATTGTGATTGATATCGCTTTTAGATGCCTGCTTTTAAACAAAGGTATTTATGGAGAATCAGCTTATGAGCTAACAGAGGGCACTGTCTTAATTGATGAAATTGACTTGCATTTACATCCGACGCTGCAATCTGTTGTGGTAAAAGGTTTGACGAATGCATTTCCGAGATTACAATTTATCATTACTTCTCATGCACCCATGGTGATGACTGGTATTCCAGCGGATGATTGTAATATCATTTATAAGCTTGAATATTCCCCCACACAAGATTACACAGCGACTGAAGTTGAGCTCTATGGTCTTGATGCAACGACTATTCTGGAAACCGAATTAAATGTTGTTCCTCGATTTAAGGATGTGGACGATCGGCTTAAAATTCTATTCTCTTTCATTGATAAGGAGGATTATACCAGGGCATCTCAAAAGCTGAAAGAGCTAAAAGCAGATTTGGGGGACAAACTTCCCGATCTGGCAAAAGCGGAAGCTATGTTAAACTTTTTAACAGGCACCAATGATCACGATTAGGAAAGGTAGAGAGCCGAGGGAGTGGACGGCTAAGAAGAAAACAGAAGGATTTAAGGAATACGAACCAATACCCAAACTAAGAAAGGCTCTTCTTAAGGAACAGGGGAATATTTGTGCATACTGTATGCGTGAAATTCCGCTAAGTAAACGTGACATTAATCTTTCTGAGACTTCTAAAATTGAACATATCAAATCAAGAGAGTTTCATAGTGATGAGCAGCTAGATTATGACAATATGGTCATTTGTTGTCCTGGCTGTATAGATGGAAACGATCATTGTGATAAATCCAAAAAAAGCCAGGAAATCTCTTTTTCTCCTTTTGATCCAAATGTACAGAATAGTATTACCTATGGTTCCAAGGATGGTTCAATAAGATCTAACCGTGAAGATTGGGATAGAGATATCAATCAAATTCTTTGCTTAAACAATAAGAGATTAAAGGCTAACAGAACCAGTGTTCTTAAAGGAATTATCGAGTTATTGGATAAAAAACATTGGAAAGTGGCTGTGATTCAACAAATTATCGAAGAATGGAAAACACCAGATAAAGATGGGAAAATGAAACCATATTGCGGAATAATTATAGCCTTTTTAGAAAAAAGAAATCGCGCCATTTAATAATTTTATAAAATTTAATGAATACCAACTCCCTCAAACGCTTTGCAAAGGAAGCGCGCATAAAATTACTTGACCAGGTTGAACGTAAAGTGGAGTTTGTACTGAGCCAGGATACGGCCGGGCTACGTGGAAAAGAAAAGGAAATTGCACAGCTTAGGAAAAAAATAGAGCAGGTTGGCCGTATGCAACTGGTAGAAAATGTGGCGTATACTTGGTTTAACCGGTTGATGGCTTTGCGCTTTATGGATGCCAATGGGTACACGATACCGAAAGTGGTAACGCCGCTGGAAGGTATGAGCAACCCGGAGATATTGCAAAATGCCTTGGCCGGACACATTGAACCAGAACTAAAACTGGACCGGAAGCGGCTGGATGATTTACTGGATGGCCGCACTGCCACTGCCGATGCACATACGGAAGCTTATAAAATGCTGTTAATAGCAGTTTGCAACCAGCTTTTTACGGTAATGCCCTTTATGTTTGAGCGCATTAGTGATTATACTGAACTGCTTTTGCCGGACGATCTTTTGAGTGAATACAGTATTGTAACTGACATCCGCAATGGAATGACAGACGAAGATTGTAAACAAGAAGAGATCATTGGTTGGCTTTACCAGTTTTATATTGCTGATAAAAAAGACAGTGTTTTTGCTGGACTGAAAAAGAAGATAAAGATTACGCCTGAAAATATTCCTGCCGCAACGCAGCTATTTACCCCACGCTGGATTGTGCGTTATATGGTGGAAAACACGCTTGGCAAACTTTGGCTAACACTTAAGCCGGATAGCAAGCTGCGAGAACACATGCCTTATTACATTGAGGCGCCCGAAGAAAATGCACCTGCGCCATTGCCGGAAGGCATTAATGGCGTAACCGATATTACTTTCCTGGATCCTTGCCAAGGAAGCGGACACGTTTTGGTATATGCCTTTGATTTGTTTACCAAGATTTATGAGGAAGAAGGCTTTAATACCAATGAAATTCCTGCGCTGATATTACAAAATAACCTTTTTGGGATAGATATCGATGAAAGAGCAGCGCAGCTTGCCGCTTTTGCTTTAACCATGAAAGCCCGTGCCTATTATACCCGTTTTTTACGAAAACCCGTACAGCCACATGTGATTGCGCTTGAAAATGTAACGGAAGATACCATCCGCCAAGCTGTAAAATTACCAGTTACTATTAATGGGAAAAGCATTGTTACTCATAATGAATTAAGCCTTTACCAACTTACGCAAGCCGATAATTTTGGCTCATTAATTACCATTGAACCGGAAGAGATAAAGGCTATTGAAACAAAGGAAGGCGATTTGTTTTTGCAGGAACAACCTTTGAAATTGAAATTACAGGCTGAGTTTTTAAGTAAGAAATACCATTGTGTAGTTACGAATCCACCGTATACAGGTGCGAGGAATATGAATGATAATTTGAAGGCTTGGCTAGATTTTAATTATTCAGAGGGTGCAAATGATTTATTTTCTGCATTCATAATGAGATGCTCTTCATTGACTCATGAAATGGGTTTAACAGGAATGATTACTTTACATGGTTGGATGTTTATTTCAACATTTAGTGAATTAAGAAAATGGGCATTAGAAAATCTTTCTTTTAAAAGTTTAGTCCATGTAGGCGGGAATAGTTTCCCTTCTATGAATTCACAAATTGCAAGAGCTGTTTCATTTATATTTAAAATTCAGAATAAAACAAATAATGGGACTACAATATGTTTCGATTTAGATTCAATAAAAAACTCACATAGTGTGGATAAGGAATCTCTTTTTAAAAAGAAACGAGAAGAAGATGACTGTCTTATAAAAGATTTTGAAAAGTTTAAGAATGTACAGTCCAATACTATTTTATATTCAATTTCAGATAGCTTACTGGAAATTTTTATAAATAACAAAACCATAGGTTTATTAGCGAAGCCACGACAGGGGTTAGCTACGGCAGATAATGATCAATTCGTCAGATTTTGGTCAGAAGTTTCTTTTAAAAAACAATATATATCAAATCAGGCCACAAATAAGTGGTACTGTTATAATAAAGGGGGAGATTTTCGGAAATGGTATGGCAATAATCAATTCGTTGTTAATTGGGAAAATGATGGATTTCAAATTAAACATAATTTTGATTCCAAAGGAAAGTTAAGATCAAGGCCACAAAATTCCGATTTTTACTTTAAGCAAGGGTTGACGTATAGTTTAATTGGAAATACAAGTTTTTGTGCAAGAAAGTATTATGAAGGTCATTTATTTGATGTGGGGGGGTCTGGTCTCTTTGTAAGTAGAGAAATTGAAATGTTGCTATTAGGCTTGATAAATAGTGCTGTTGGTTCTTATCTGCTAAGTAAGTTAAACCCGACCATCAATTTTCAGGTTGGGGATATCGCTAATATTCCAGTTGTGATCCCAACAGAAGGTATAAAATCTAAAATTGAAGCTTTAGTCCAAACTAATATTCAAATTGCCAAAGAAGAAAGTACATATTGGGAGGAAAATTATGAATTTACAGGACTAATAGAATTAGTCGAAAAAAATTTAACAATTTCAGATTATTTTTCTGATAAGGTAAAAAGTGTAGTTGCACACATTCAAAATCTTTATGATGGTGAAAAGGAATTGAATTCGACTTTTACAAATTTATACTCAATTCCTAATGAAAGTGGTCTTGCTGATTCAGTTACTATTAATCTATATGGTTTATGGAAGTCAGCTGACGGTATTATTCAAGTCAACGATGAAGAAATTTTATTAAAATGCATTCAAAACTTTATTTCCTACTCAGTAGGCAACCTTTTCGGTCGTTACAGCTTAGATAAACCTGGCCTGATCCTTGCCAATGCCGGAGATACTTTACCCGATTTTTTACAACAAATTCCCAACCCCGCTTTCATGCCCGATGAAGAAAACATCGTTCCGGTACTGGATGGAGAATGGTTTACGGATGATGTAGTGGGCAGGTTCAAAGTATTTCTGAAAGCCGCATTTGGAGAAGAACATTTCGAGGAAAATCTCCGGTTTATAGAGGATACGCTGGGCAAGGATATTCGTAAATACTTTGTGAGGGATTTTTATAATGACCATATCAAACGGTATAAAAAGCGGCCGATTTATTGGATGTTCAGCAGTGGCAAAGGGCATTTTAAAGCACTTATTTACATGCACCGCTACCAGCCGGATCTGTGTAGTATGCTGTTAAATGATTACTTACAAGCTTTTATAACGAAACTGGAAGCCGCCAGGCAAACCCAAACGCAGTTATCATTACGCGAAGACATTGCTCCACGCGAAAAAATCACAGCACAAAAGGAAATTGATAAAATAGATGTCATTCTCAAAGACTGCCGCGAGTACGAAAAAACATTGTTTACCTTAGCCACCCAAAAGATTAGCATGGATCTGGATGATGGCGTAAAAGTCAACTATCAGAAGTTTAAATCGGTTTTGGTACTAATAAAAGGATTAGAAAAAGAGGAAGAATAATGACAGATTTATTTGCTGTAAATACTAAAGTGCAGTCGGCGCTAGAGAAACTATTTCACCAGCACCGGCTCGTATTCTGGTACGACGATAAAGCCGAAATGACCGGGCTGTTTGAGAGTCTTATGATACCGGAAGTGCAGAAGCTAGTAATAGAAAATAATGAATTTGGACTCAAATACAGGATATTAATCGAGCAGCCCACACAGAAGTTTTTATTATACCAACCCAAGGAAAAACCAGCCGACGAGCGTGAGAATTGGTTACTGGATCTTCTTTTATCCAACTATGAATTTCACACAGAGGCATCGTCGCTCTATTTGCAGGATCTGGAACTGCCCCAGGAATTCAAACCGCTTGTTCAGGAGCACGAAGAATTTTTCAAGGTTGAAAAGCGGATTAATGAGCTCAAAGTTTTACTAGAACCTGACGATAGAGAAAGCAAAATACGGTTAAAAATGCTGGCCGTTATTTGCGGCAGTGTACCTGAATGGGAAAAAGTATTATATGTTTTGTTTAGCGAGCAACTGAAAAATGTACAGGATAAATACAAAGCCATTGAAAAATTTAATCTTTGGAGCTATTTATGGACAGAAGTTGAAACGAAGTATGGCTATAAATCACCGAGCCGCACCATCAAGGACTTCTTGCTGCAATTGATACAGGATAATTTTGAGCGTAGTATAACCGGAGGTAAATCGACATTAAACAAAAATGCCTATTTGTTTGTAAACCGCTGGAAAGAAAATATAAAAGCCAGCCGGGTTTTTTATGATTGGAGTTTACAGTTGGAACAGGACCTTTCAATTGAAGATTCGATCCGTCCGTTGGTAGCAGAGAATTTATTGGGTGCAGATACCTATTCAGTCATCGACAAAAAAATCATACTGGCAGCCAGAGAACATATCACCCACAACACCCTGCCCAATTACATCTTGCAGGAATGGATTGAAAAAAGGAAAGTTAAATTTTTCTACACAGATTATCAGCAAGTTTACCAAGCATTAAGTCATGCATCTACCTTACTGGATGAAATCCGAAAGATGGATCTGAGCATTGACAATCCGAAAGATGGCTTTGAAAAATATGGAAAACAATGGTACAGAATAGACCGGTTATACCGGAACTACATTTTATGCAGTGAACAAGCGGAGCACCAGAGCGTTTTAAAAGATCTTACCAGCCAAGTGGAAAAAGCTTATGGTAATTCCTTCTTGGTAACATTGGGGGATAACTGGCAGAAAGTCATTGATGGTATGAAAGAGTGGAGTATTGAAAAAACCATTCAGCAGAAAGATTTCTATCAAAAGTGGATTACTCCGTATCATGGGAGAGATAAGCGCGTATTTGTCATTATTTCCGACGCATTGCGTTATGAGTCCGCCGCGGAATTTAGGGAAATACTATTGAAGCAAGATCGCTACACCGCAACGCTTAATGCTATTTTGGGTTCTTTGCCTTCTTATACACAGCTAGGCATGGCGTCATTGCTACCTCACAAGTCACTGACGTACAATGAACCATCTGAAATAGTATATGCAGATGGTATTAGCACGCAAGGACTGGCCAATCGAATCAAGATCCTTCAAAAAAATCATGAAGGTACAATAGCTATAAGTGCCGAAGATTTGCTAAAAATGAAGAACACAGATGGTCGAGAATTTATTAAACCTTATAATGTGGTATACATTTACAGTAACCACATTGATAAAATAGGGGATGATAAGACCTCAGAAAGTAAAGTTTTTGAAGCCACCGCAACCGAATTCGATTATTTGTTTAAAATCATTAAGCATATCAATAATATGAATGGTTACAACATGATCTTGACGGCCGATCATGGTTATTTGTACCAACATAACCGGCTGGATGAAACGGACTTTACCAGTTTCATACCCGCAGGAAATGTATATAAAAGCAGCAGGAGATTTGTTATCGGAAAAGATTTGGTTGAACACCCATCTGTACAAAAATGGAAGGGTAGTCAAATCGGATTGGCTGATGACACTGAAGTGCTGATACCAAAGTCCATTAACCGCATTCGAATCCAAGGAGCGGGTAGCCGTTTTGTGCATGGCGGGTCTAGCTTGCAGGAAATTGTGATTCCAGTACTTGAAATTAACAAAGCACGTAAAAGTGATATTGAACAGGTGGAAGTTGACATCATCAGCGGGTCGTCTAATATCACCAGCAATAATTTTGCTGTTAACTTTTACCAAAAGCAACCAGTGGCCGATAAAGTGCAGTCCCGACAAATACGAGCCGGATTTTACTCGAAATCTGACAAATTGCTTTCAACAATTGTCACTTTGTTATTTAATAGTACAGATAATGATACCATTGCAAGGGAAAAAAGGCAAGGATTTCTCTTTACTCCGGAAGCGTCAAAACATAATGGAGAAGATGTTTCGCTGAAACTGGAAGAGCAAATAGAAGGAACAAATCAGTTTAAAACATACAGAAATTTTCCTTACCGCATGCTGATTGCATTCAGCAGTGAGTTTGATGAATTTTAAAATATTAGAATGATGGATGCATTAGACCGCAAGCTGAATGACTCGTTTACTGGTAAGGTTGTCAGGAAAGATTTAACAAAACAGATAAAGGAAGGAGCCAATGTTCCGGTTTATGTACTAGAATACCTGCTCGGAATGTATTGTGCGACGGATGATGAAGCTACGATTCAGGATGGTATTCAAAAGGTAAAAAAGATACTTTCTGAGAATTATGTGCGTCCGGATGAATCGGAAAAAATAAAAGCCAAAATTAAGGAAAAAGGCCGTTTTAAGATCATAGATAAGGTTTCTGCCAAATTAAATGAGAAAGCAGACCGGTATGATGGATGGCTTTCAAGTATTAATCTGAAAAACGTAATCATTGACGACGGTTATATCCGCAAATATGAAAAGCTTTTGTCAGGCGGGATCTGGTGTATCCTCACATTGGAATATTGGTATGATGAAAACTCCAAAGATTCCCCTTTCAAAATTGTAGAGCTTAAACCGATTCAAATGCCGGAGACGGACATTACTGAATTTTTACAGCATCGAAAAGACTTTACATTAGAAGAATGGATTGATGTGATTTGCCGAAGTGTGGGCATGGAGCCTGTCAACCTGGACGAAAAGACCAAGTGGCATCTGGTTGCCCGCATGATTCCTTTTGTTGAAAAGAATTATAATATCTGTGAACTGGGGCCAAGAGGGACAGGGAAGTCTTATGTATATGATGAGATCTCTCCATACTCTATTCTAATTTCTGGCGGGCAAACAACGGTTGCCAATTTGTTTTACAACATGAGCAGCCGTACGGTGGGTTTGGTAGGGATGTGGGATGTGGTCGCTTTTGACGAAGTGTCGGGTATCAGCATGAAGGATAAAGACGGTATCCAGATCATGAAAGGATTTATGGCCAACGGATCGTTCAGCAGAGGTAAGGAAAGTATCAATGCGGATGCATCCATGGTATTTGTTGGAAACATCAACGGCTCAATCGAGAACCTGGTAAAAACCAGCCATCTACTTGCTCCATTTCCAAAAGATATGATTGATTCAGCATTCTTTGACCGCTTCCATCATTACCTTCCGGGCTGGGAGGTTCCCAAAATGCGTCCAGAATTTTTCACCAATGCCTACGGATTCATATCTGATTACTACGCGGAATGTCTCAGAGAGTTACGTAAACATAACTTTTCAGATGTTATCAGCCAATATTTCCGCTTGGGCAAAGATCTGAACCAGAGAGACTCCATTGCGGTCAAGCGTACGGTGAGTGGTTTGGTGAAACTCTTATTTCCAGATGGTAAATTTACCAAAGACGAGCTTAGGAAATGCCTGGAATATGCTCTTGTAGGGAGAAGAAGGATCAAAGAGCAATTGAAAAAGATAGGAGGGATGGAGTTTTACGATGTCCATTTCAGCTTTATAGATCTGGAAGATAATGAAGAACATTTTGTAGGTGTGCCAGAAAGTGGTGGAAAGTCATTGATTCCGGAAGGAGACCTACCAGCTGGCACAGTGTATGCCGTAGCACAAAATGCTGATTCGGGTCATAAGGGATTATTCCGGTTGGATATTCAGCGAATGCCGGGAAACGGTAAAATCAGTGATACCGGATTTGGCGGCGGAACGGCCATCAAGGAAGAACTTAAAGAAGCAGTGAACTACGTTCGTTCCAATTTGAACCGTGTTACACAAACCGCAAAGTACAGTGATTTTGAATTCCACTTGAAAGCATCAGATTTAAATGGAATTGGTAATACAAAAGGGTTGGAACTTGCAATCCTGCTTTCGATCATATCCTCGATTACAGAGCGGCCATTGCTTTCGCAGCTGGTTATTTTAGGGTCAATGAGTATAGGAGGAGCAATTATAGGCTCCGATAATCTGGGGGAACATTTGCAAGTTGCAGCAGACAGCGGCGCAAAAAAAATATTGATACCTGTGGTAGACATGGTTCAGCTTGGCAAAGTTCCGGCAGATTTAATTTCCAAATTTAGCTTGGTTGTGTATTCAGATCCAGTTGATGCTGCGTTTAAGGCAATGGGGCTGGGGTAGGGACAAATATATGATTGAACGATTCATATAAAGATAAACAAAGAGAGATAGTACGGTTAATTAGTTTGAGCCCCCAAATGTAGGCGTTACCGAATTGTACCACAATTTTATTTTCATACTTTATGTTCAATGGCCTCCTTTCTCTGTATCAAAAAGAAAGCAGAATTGGGCGAACTCCGTTGGAAGATTTCGTCACTGAGATCTTTGCCAAAATACTTGATAGAAATAAAGGCTTTCAAAAAGTATTTACCAATCATTTGGGTTTGTCTGACGATGACTATCAAGTAGCGACACAAAAGAAGTATTATCCAATTAATGATCTCCCACGTATTATCGACATTGTGTTAAAAGGGAAACAAACAGATAGTCTATGTTTTTTTGAAAGTAAGGTAAACTCCGTGGAGAATGAAAGGCAATTAAATAGCTACCAAAGCATTCTGCTAAATGAAAAAACTTTTGAAAAAGAGTATCAGATTAAGGGTCAGAGATTACTCGTGTACTGCACAAAAAACTACGATCCTAAAATAGAAGATTGGAAGGTTACATTTAGGCAATTAAGATGGTACGAGATTTACGAATTGTTGTTTCAGTTCAGAGAGGATATGTACGTAGATGATTTTTTAAAATTACTTCAAGCAAAAGGTATGAGTCAAAGAATGGTTTTTTCAGCGGAAGACTTCGTCGTATATAAAAATATCCGGGATTCAATGAGCGTCTTGAGAGAGCATTTGGAAAAATCTAAATCGCATTTTTCTGAATCTTTCAATAAAGGCAAATCTCCAATCAACGGATTAAAATTGAAGGAGGTTTTCAGCCAAAACAAAGTTTTTTACCGGTACGAAAGGGTTTTAGAAGGTCAAGGGTATTCCGATATGAAATTTGGATTCGATTTTGAACTTCCAAGCATTTTTGTAGACATATGGGTCGATCAGACGAATACTAATTTCGAAAAAATGGAGCGAATTGCCAATCGCAAACGCTTGTCGGTCTTGAAGATAGACAACGGAATGGTAATTTTTCTCCATAGAAAGATTTCCGATTTACTGAATTCAAAAGAGGCTGAGCTTGTAATAGGTAACTGGTTTAAAGAACAATTTGAGATTTTTAAGAGTTACATAGCTGACACAGAGAAAGAAGGAGTTAGGTGGATTGTATAGATAATCTTCTGTTTTCATACTTTCAGATTGCGCGCTGATAGTTTTTTATTCCTTTTAAAAATGGTGGTATTTATGTCACAAAAATATTAGGTATTTGTGACATAAAAGTTGAATAGATTATGTGTTAAATTTATTATAGTCAGTAACTTATGTTCATATTAGCTTAATATTCGAAATCGATATTCTTAGATACGAATGTTCTAATATCCTTGCTGCTTTGCAGTGTACTAATATTGAAGTATGGCAATTTACTTAGCTTAACTAAAAAATGTTTGTAAAGTGACTAATTCATTGAAAGTTGGACAGTCCGGTCATGCTTACCCCGGTACCCGGCATACTGCCCCCTAATTTAGTTTTTGGTCCTGGAGATTCTGATGGACTGACAATTTTGCCGTTTTTTTTTCTAAATATCTCCCCGAGCGGGGTCCCCCTTTATTTCGGTTCTATAAGAAGTATGTACCAGACGATCTAGAATTAAGCCGGCAATGTCGCCGAAGCTTTTAATATATGGTAAATACGGTTTTTATAAAAAAAACGATTATTAATATAAATTGTCTATTTAAGTCACGATAATCGGAATATTTCCGATTATGTTACTATATTTGTACATGGATCTGCTACAAAGCATAAGACAGTTTTCTGCCCAGCCAATAACCCACCAACTTTTGTTGTCGCTGTTGAAAGGCTATAAGCGGCCCAACGATAAAATACATGAGCTGATTTCGGCAGGAATTATTGAATCTGTTAAGAAGGGAATTTACCTGCCAACTGCGAAGCTCAGCTCAAAAAGAACGGAGCCGTTTCTACTGGCAAATCACCTACTGGGGCCAAGCTACGTGTCATTTGACAGTGCATTATCTTATTATGGATTGATTCCTGAACAGGTCTTTGAAATATCATCTGCAACAACCAAAGCCTCACGCCAGTTTAATACATTGTCAGGAACTTTCAGCTATACACGTTTGCTGCTACCTTATTACAGTTTTGGAATTCGTCAGGTTCAGATCGCAGAAAACCAGAACATCCTGATCGCCTCGCCGGAAAAAGCTTTATTTGACAAAGTAATCAATACTACAGGCTTAAAGTTGAGAAGCAAAACTTTGGCAGGCGATTACCTTATTGAAAATCTGAGAATGGATGAAGATCAGCTTAGACACCTGGATACGGAAACGATGGAAACATGGCTGGAAGATTCACCTAAACGGGAAAGTTTGACAATGATTATTAGCGTAATTAGGACATTATGATCAAAGATTGGTTGGATAGTTACAGCCCTTCTAACAAGGAACAGGCAACACAGGCACTGCGAGAAATCATGCAGGAAGTGGCCTTAGCCGGCCTTTACCGGGCAGGTTTTTTTGAAAAGGCAGCATTTTACGGAGGTACGGCACTCCGCATCTTTTATGGCTTAAACCGATTTTCAGAGGATCTGGATTTTTCGCTTCTTCAGGCTAACCCAAACTTTTCGATCAACGGATATCTTCCGGCAATTGTCCAGGAGTTCGAAGCGTTGGGGATGCAGGTATCAATCAAAGAAAAACAGAAAGCAGTTAAAACCAATATTGATTCGGCATTCCTAAAATCTGAAACGATTTGGAAAGAGCTCGTCCTGGAAAGTGTTGTGCCGCAGCAGGGATTGGGGCAAACTGCAAATATTAAAATCAAGCTGGAAGTTGATACGATGCCGCCTCTGGGTTTTGAAACGGAAGAAAAGCTTCTGCTTAAACCATTTTCTTTTTATGTAAAGTGTTTCAGTATTTCGGACCTTTTTGCCGGTAAAATGCATGCGTTGCTGTACAGGAAGTGGAAGGACAATGTAAAGGGCCGTGACTGGTATGACATGGAATGGTATATCAGAAAGGGAGTAAAGTTGAATCTAACGCACTTGGCGTCCAGAGCAAGAGACAGCGGTGACTGGAATGAAGAGGTAATGAATGAATCCCAGTTCCAGCCGTTACTAAACGACAAAATAGATTCGGTAAATTTTTTGAGGATCAAGGATGACATCCGGAGATTTATATCTGATTCAAGTGTTTTAGATATATGGAACGCACAATATTTTCATGATCTGACTTCACAAATTAAAGTCGATTCTGGAAAGGGAAATTAAAAAAGGAACTGGCTGAGGTGAATTTAAACCCCTTTTTGCTGCTTTGAAAATGGAATTTCCAGATCGGTTTCTTCCCACGTAATTTGAGGAATATAAAAATTCTCTTTGAAAGATATCAAGTGGCAGATACAAAACTGCCACGCTGCGTAGCAGTTTTGTCATTGAGGGTAAATATTGACTTTGTCTTTTACTTATGCCGAATCACCGAGAAATCCTCGGTGGTTCGATTGCTTCCAGCACTTCCTCATTATTATGTTTTATAGTAATCCGATTATATAAGTGTACTTGTGGAATAAGTCGCTAGGTCGCCTAAATTCTAAACTTCGTGGTTTTACTGGAATTTAATCTATGTTCAATTGATCGAATAATTTCCAGATTAAAAATTGTCCAATTGCCTAACGATCCAACGCTTTCTTCAATCTAAGCCATTCCCAAAATGGGAATAGTTGCTTTCAGTATAAGCTCTTGATCATTTAAAATATTCCTGTTTCCATACTACTGCCCTTTTTTCCTCCATTCGAACTATTAAGAAATCCTTAATAGTTGCCACTTCTGTCAGCTCACCGTCATCGAATACATTGCCAAAGTGCATATTAGTATTAGGCACTGTTGACTGAAACGGTCAGCCATCAACTTTTGTGTAAGCCAAACAGTGCCCTTCTCAAATTTAAGATAAAGCTAATCAACGAAAAATAACACACAGAATGGCATTACATTTGAGAGTAAGCTCCATTCTGATGAATAGTTAAGTTTCAAAAATCCGACATAAGGGATGTAATTTTAGACCAAATGTCAGATAATACATGAAGAGAAAAATACGCCTTTAAACCTGTTTTGTACCTAATTTGTACCTTACTGTATTTAAATATCTCATTATTAGGGACTAATACATATTGTATCGGCAAGTGAAAGCCTAAAACAAGCCTAAATAACACATAATAAAACTATATAAGGATTTGAAAATTAGCTATTTAGCTAGAATTTTCAAATCCTTTCTTTTTGGATTTTTGCATCAATTTTGTTATTTTTGTCCCCTATTTGTCTCTCAAGATTTAAAATTTTGACAAGTAACAAATAGGGGAGAGATTACTTCCCTTATTTACCCTTAAATCATCTTATTTACTCTTAGATAGCCTTATGTCATCCTATGAGCTCCAATATTAGTATCACAAGGATCTGCGAGCATTGCAGTAAAGAATTTACGGCAATGCTCGACAGTGACGCGGTTTTGCGGGGTTGATTGTGCCAAGCGTAATTATAAATTGCGCCGAAGAAATGCCAAGCATGAAAAAATGAAAACCAAGATCTTGGCAAGCAACAAAGAAACTCAGTCAATAAAAGACAAGCCAAAAACCGAGTTATTGAACAAGGAGTTGCTGACAGCAAAGGATGCTGCTTTCATTTTAGGGTGCTCGACAAAGGCTGTTCATCTCATGATAAGATCCGGCAGGTTAAAGGCGATAAATTTAGGATTAAGAAAGACCAGAGTTTCACGAAGTGTAATACTTGCTCTTTTTGACCTTCCGGAATTGGCCGTATGAGCGGTCAAGAAAATTGAATCGACTGAAGAGCAGTTATCCAAAACTAACTGCTACACTGTTGAGGAGATTATATCTGCTTTTGGTGTTTCCAGGGACTCTGTTTATAGTATGGTAAACAGGAAAAAAAATCCTAAATTTCAGGAGGGGAAGGAAATCTACATTTCCAAAAGTCATATAGATAAGGCGTATCGTTTAGCGAAGGGAGGTGGAAAGTGAGCAAGGTAACACTAAGACGAAAAGCAATTGGGAAGGGCAGAAACACTTTGTTTCTTGATATATACCCTCCTGTGGTTCATCCTGATACCGGGGTGTTGACCCGAAAGCATTATTTGAAAATTTACGTTTACGAGAAGCCCAAAACCGAGCTTGAAAAGCTGCATAACAAGGAAACGATGGAGCTGGCCGAAACAATACGGGCTCGTCGTCAGCTGGAAGTCCAAAACAGGCGGTTCGATTTCTTATCGGGACGAATGCGCAATGGTGATTTCGTGAGTTTTTTTGAAGATCAAAAGGCAAAGCGGAAATCTACTTATTCTGAGAACTGGAGGATGGCTCTTAATTATTTTAAAAGCTTTGCGGGAGAGAAAGTGCTTTTTCCGCAGATAAATGAGACATTTTGTGAAGAGTATTCAGACTACTTATTGTCGGCTCCGGGTATTGGCAGGACTGGGAGAAAGATTGCAAAAAATACAGCGGTTAGCTATTTCGCAAAATTTAAAACCGTTTTAAAGGAAGCTTACAAAAAAGGTCTTTTGTCCAGCAACGTTGGTGAAATGGTTGAAAGTATATCTCCGAAAGATACGCATCGTGAATTTTTGTTTTTAGATGAACTTCAAGAATTGGCCAACACCAAATGCGAATTAGAAGTCGTTAAAAAAGCTTCGTTTTTTTCAGCCTTGACCGGATTGAGGTTTTCTAATATCAATACGCTGGAATCGAAGGAACTCAGGGGATCTGAGGGAAATCGTTACATCCAGTTCTCTACGGACAAAACAGGAAGCGCTGAATTTTTGCCAATTACGGATTAGGCCTATTCGTTACTAGGCAAAAAGCAGAGGGTAAAGTTTTCAAGGGATTAAAGTATTATCTTGTCGACGGGATCTTCCCAGACTGGTTGCGTTCAGCCGGAATTAATAAGCATATTACATTTCACTGTTTCCGGCACACCTTCGCAACCCTTCAATTGGTTTTAGGGACAGATATTGTAACAGTCTCGAAGCTGCTAGGACACCGGGATATCAAAACCACGATGATCTAAGTGAAAATTGTTGATAAACTGAAACGAGATGCATCACACAGAATTAAGCTAGATTTCGAAAAGGACGGGCTATTCGTTGCTTAACGCTGCCATCGAGATTTACCTAAGTGAGAGATGCAGAAAATTTAGATTCGGTGCTAATTGTGACCTGATTTACAGCTATGCGTTTTGCTTTTAACTTATGATGAAATTGGTATACTAAGATTCCCCGGAATTATGAAAATTGTACCCCAGTTTAGCTCTGACGACATTATTGCCCTTTGACTATTGTAAAATTGTTTATCTGTTATTAGATGGGAAATTAAATAGAAATATATCGAAATAACGACGGTCAAACCCAAATATCGGTAAGTTTTGGAGAAGATACGGTCTGGTTGGATGCACACGCTATTGCTGAAATTTTTACTGTATAGCGCCCTTCTATTGTTAAGCATGTCAATAATATATATAAGGCGAATGAATTAGACCCAGCCGCAACCTGTTCCATTTTGGAACAGGTTGCGGCTGATGGGAAAAAAAGAAAGATGAATTTGTATAACCTGGATGTCATCATATCGGTAGGCTACCGGATAAATTCTGCAAAAGCCACACAATTTAGACAATGGGCTACGCAGCGTCTCAAAGATTATCTTTTTCATGGTTATGCAGTCAACGAAAAACGACTAGCCCGAAAGCAAAAGGAAGTTCAGACTTTAAAGGATGGAATCAGAATACTGAGCCGCGTCATAGAAACCAAGGCAGGCGAGACAGATTTTAAATGGCTTGCTGAGTTTTCAAAAGGACTCGGACTATTAGATGATTATGACCATGAGCGATTGGATGAAAGGGGTATAAACAGACGGGTAGCAAAGTTTCCTGATGTGTCAGACTATGAGAATATAATAATTTCGATGCGAACTGAATTTGACTCCACCATTTTTGGAAAAGCAAAAGATGATAGTTTTCAAAGTTCAATAGCACAAGTAAGTAAGGGTTTTGGCGAAGTCGATTTTTATCCATCGATTGAAGAAAAGGTTGCGACCTTACTTTACCTGGTTATAAAAAATCACGCTTTTGTAGATGGAAATAAACGAATTGCAGCCGCATGTTTTTTGCTATTTCTAAAAGAAAATGGCTTGTTACAGTCGATTGATGGTAATCCAATAGTAAGTAATGAAGCACTTGCCAGTTTGACCCTTTTTGCCGAGTCAAGCAAAGCAGAAGAAATGGATACTGTTAAAAAACTTATTATCAGTGTATTAAACAGAAATCAGCACTAATTTTTTCTCACTCAAAACCTAGGGGAGGCTTCAAATGCGTGAATATCAGTATACAAATAAACGCATACAAGCCTGATAATTAAACCGGGCACTATTAAAAATGTAATACTGACTGATGTATATATCACTATGTACCGGTTAGGATTCAGTTTCGTCCCGTTTGGGCAGTAAACTTGGCCATAATAAGCTGGCATAACCGTACAACTCCTCGTTAGCCAGAGGTCCACCCGAGTTAAAAGCAGAAACCAAAAATTCCTGCTCCTCTGCAATTTCCTGAATTTGGGAAATGATCTTTTTGATAGCACTTTTTGCAAGTTGGTCTCTTTTACCATTTTGCGATTCCTGAGGGGAAAATTGATTTAAATAGGCTTTTCTAATAGAAGCTGGGCTTTTCAAATCAATATTTTTTGAATTTTCAAGTCCTGCGAAGCGTACACTGTAACCATGAATAAATGCATTTTTGATGTGGCCCTGGATGATTTGGAACTCCTCATCATCTATATAGGGTTTTTCACCCAGATGCAAGTTTAAACCATAGCCATAAAAACAAGCTATAAAAAAATGAAACTGCCTAGATGTTTTATCCCGAGGACGAAATAGATTTGGCAAAGGCTCTTTTGGTGAGTGCAAAAATCTGTTGTACTGACCTCGAATGTAGCTGATCAAACCTCCCGTTAAGACATCCTCTGCCTTTAGATCTTTAAAGTGTTTTTCTTCATCAAATCCAAAAAAAATTGGCCTTAGGGTCAAATTTACTGACTCCGGATCTGGACAAAACCACGGTTTTAGCCTGTATTCGATCATCTGAATGCCACAATGACGCTCCATATAATATATCAGGACGTTGCATACTAGATTTATCTCCGTTTAATTTGAGAAATACTTCGAGAAAACCGCCAAGTTGATTCACCAAAGACAGTCTTAATGTACTTTTCATAAAATAGGCTTTTCCGGAATACTCGATCCCCTCAGATGCAAGTACTGTTACCTTTCCATATGCATAAAACCGAACCAAATTCCGCTCAATTACATTTTGAAGATCATTGACATCTTTTTTAAATGTGTAGTAATAAAATTCTGTTTCACCTCTTTCTTTTTGATCATCGAGCAGTAGCCCTGCGATTCTATCCACAGCTGAAGTGTCACTCAGGCGATCAGAAATGTCTGCCCAAGCGGGACTGTCACTCAGAAAGTGCCCCTGAGCTTTGCCTGATACAAAAAATGTGAAATCGGAGTTGTCCCTAAAATCGCTTTTAACCAGTTCATTGCATGGCTTTGAAAAAAACTTGGGCCAGACCTGTTCGTTGAGCATTGGATTGCCATTAGGCTGAATTCTTGTCATCGACATGAGACCGGAAACCAAAAACTGCTTAACCAAGGTTTCGCTTTGAAATATGACTTCTTTACTAGACAATAAGTGTTTGGACGGAGGATTTTTTTGGAAAAGTCTGTATTGCTTTTTGGTACTGACTTTTGCGTGATAATTAATGGGTCATCACCATCACCATTTACTACTCCACCTTCTACACTGGTAAAATGAATTCCCGGCCGATGGCCAGCGATGTTCTGGAATTGAGTAAGCAGTATCTGCACAACTTTCCAGTTTTTTCTTTTGAATACGATAGAAGTCTTCAGTTGATATCTGCAAAAAATTGATCTTAACGTTTTATGAGAAGAACTGAACAAGTTGCTGATTTTAAACACCTTGATATTTTATTTTCTCAGGACCCAACTTTATTTTGACAAAATTTGGAGAAGTCAAAAATTTAAATCACCTTTGTGTTCGACAAAAATGTCAAACAAATATGTTGCACCACGAAGTAAGTATCGACACAGAGACATTGATTAAGAACGCTGCAAAAAAAGTGTTTTTAAAAAAGGGACTTGCAGGTGCAAGGCTGCAGGAAATTGCTGATGAAGCTGGCATAGGACGTACTGCCCTTCATTATTATTTTCGAAGCAAGGAAAAACTGTTTTCGGAAGTGTGGAAAGAGTTTTTTGCAGAGGTCACCAAAAGGATTATCCAAAGTCACGATACTGATATGACCATTACGGAGCGTATGCAGTTTTTCGCAACTAACTACATGGACAGCGCCATTGAGAATCCGGAAATTGACATTTTCATGCTGAATGAGTTTAATAACAACACAGGTATCTTAAAAGAAATCATTAAAAGTGCCACTGCTATGGAGGATCCGGCAAACGTACTTACTTCTGCTATTGAAAAAGCTGTGGCAGCAGGTGAAATTGTTGGAGATCCTAAGCAGATTTTTGTTACGCTCTTGTCAGTATGCATGTTTCCTTTTGCAGGGATGGCCATGTTCAAGTCTATATTGGAGCTTTCGGATGAGGCCTACCTTAATTTGCTGCGTGATCGCAAAGTCTACGTGCTTAATTTTTTGGAAACCGCGTTCAAACCTTAAAATTTGCCTTGATATCGACAAAAATGTCGAACAAAAATATCAATATTTACTATTAGTTAAATCCCTGTAAATCAATTTTAATTTTCCGTTAAGCCGGATTACTGTAATACCAATTCGACAAAAAAGTCTAAATTAAAAATCAAACAAAAAAGTCATGATAAAACAATTGGTAAATATCGCTGTCGCATACATTTTAGTCATGCCCAGTATCGCTAGCGCACAGCAGACTTATACGCTTCAACAGTGTACCGAAATTGCATTGAAACAAAGTCTTCAACTTAAAGCAGACGCGCTTGACCTGGATAAAACCAATGCATCCATTGGTGAGGCTTACAGCTCTTTACTTCCCAATATCAGTGCAAAAGGCTCTTACCAGTACGCTCCGCAGGTACAGGCGACGGTGATACCGGCAGAAACTTTTGGTGGACCAGCCGGAACGTATACTGCGGCACGTCTTGGGGTTGCACAGACGAAATCTGTCACTGCCGAACTGACGCAAAATATATACAACCCGTCGGCAATCATTGCATTGAAGGCCGCAAAAATTCTTGTAAACGGAAACCAGCTTCAGATCAGAAGCAGTCAGGAAGATCTTGTATATAATGTTGCGGCTGCTTACTACAACATCCAGTCACTTTTGAAACAGGAGGAACTGACCAGTCAAAGCCTAAGCAATACCGAAGCATTACTGAGCAGTACCACCGAACAATTAAGAGCAGGACTTGCAACACAAACAGATGTAGACCGTCTGACTGTTACACGCGACAACAGCAAGGCTAATCTTGAAGGAATGCAGAATAGCAAGGAAAAGTATTACAATGCTTTAAAAATTCTGATGAATATCCCGCTAAGCGAGCCTTTGGTTGTGGACAGCTTTGGCGAGAGCGAGTTGACGGCTGCAACTGCTATAGATTTTAACGCCATGCAAAAGACGAATTATTTGCAAGTGATGCAGAACCGAAGAGTGGCTGAGCTGCAATACAAAAATATCAGATCGGGCTTTCTGCCGACCATTTCGCTTTATGCCAACTCCGGGCTTTCGGGGTATTACGTGAATGCCAACCCTTTCAAAAATATAAATGACAAGTTTTATCAGTCCTCCGCTGTTGGCATCAAGTTCAGTCATCCGATTTTTGATGGGTTCAGTATCAAATACCGGGCGCGTCAGAAACAGATTGAAATTAAGAAGTACGATGTGCAGGCAGAGCAAACTATTCAGCAAAGTGAGAAAGATGTCGCAGACGCCAATGCAGATATTCGCAGCAATCTAATCACTTATCAAAACCAAATAAGGAACCTGGCACTTGCAAAGAAAGTCATGGTAGATATAAACCAGCAGTACAAAAGTGGCCTGGTAAAAGTAAGTGATGTGATTAATACGACAACAGATCTGCAAACTGCGCAAAACAATTTTGTGACAGCGATTATCAACATCAAACAAGCAGAGCTAAATCTCAAAAAGGCCCAGGGCACTTTACTTCCGTAAGAGGTATCCAAACTTATTTAAAATTGAAATTTTCCAAAATACAAACCATTCCCAATAATAAAATGAACAGAACGACGAAAATCATCCTTACTGTTGTTGTGGCAGGTTGTCTGGTTGCCCTGGTGGCTTTCACGCTGACCAACAATAAAAAAGAAGTGGAGGCAAAGGTATATCATCCGGATGTCAACACAGCAGTTTTGGTACAGGTAGATACCGTAGAGGCAGGAGCCTTTGAACAAAATACATCGTTCACGGGCTCGTTTAGCCCAAACAGGGAAGTTACTATTGGCTCGGAAACATCCGGGAAAGTCATCAAGGTTAACGTTCAGGAGGGTGATTTTGTCAGATCAGGAAGCATTATCGCACAGCTAGATAATGGATTACTTCAGGCGCAGCTTCATTCGGCGCAGGCAAGTTATGACAAGGCTGCCGGCACATTGGCACGTTACGAACAGGCACCATCCGGTGTCACAAGTCTGCAAATGGATAATGCGAAAACTGATATCATTACAACAAATGCCCAGATCGAAGAACTCAGAAAACAGATCAGTCAATACACCATTTTAGCTCCATTCAGCGGCATTGTTACCAGCCGAAACTTTGACCTTGGCGCTATCGTTTCGCCGGGCGCGCAAATGGCAACACTAACCGATATCAGTGCCTTGAAGTTAGAGATCAACGTGCCTGAAAAAAACATTTCGCAGTTCCATAACGGGCAAGTCATTAACGTTACCTCGGATGTGTATCCGGGTACTTCTTTTACAGGGAAAGTGGATATGGTCGCTGCCAAGGCAGATGCCGCACACAATTTTACCGTCAAAATACTGGTTGCCAATGGCAAATCAGCATTGAAATCAGGTATGTACGGAAGCGTTTCATTAGACCATAATGTTTCTGCCAGTGCACTCACTATTCCGAGGTCTGCGCTGATAGGGTCATCCATTAAACCGCAGGTTTATGTGCTGGAAAACGGAGTTGCAAAACTTACTGACATTGAACTTGGTAGCGGTAACGAAACGCGTATCGAGGTAATCCAGGGGCTGAAACCGGGCGAGCTTGTAGTGTCAGGAGGTCTGGTTAATCTAACGAATGGTTCGAAAGTAACCATAGGAAAATAACGGGAGACACAGCCTCGTGTGGTGATCAAATTTGAATTCTATAAAGTCAATAAACGATAGAAAAATGTCATTAACAGAAATTTCAATCAAACGTCCTTCATTGATCATCGTAATTTTTACGGTCCTTATTGGAGGCGGGCTGTTTTGCTACGGCAAACTCAGCTATGAACTGCTGCCGGATATGAGCCAGCCGGCACTGGTCATCATAACCCGGTATCCCGGTGCTGCTCCTGTCAATGTAGAACAGACCGTAACCAAAAAAATTGAAGATGTCCTCAGTAGTGTAGATGGGATAAAAACTGTTTCTTCACAATCGCTGGAAAGTAATTCAATTATCACGGCCGAATTCACTGTGGGTAGTAAAATCAGCGACAAAGAACAGGAAGTGCAACGCAAGATCAATAATATTTTGGGGGATATGCCCAGCGAGGTGAAAACACCGAGCATTTCCAAAATCACGCCAAGTGATTCTCCAATCATGCAGCTTGCTACCACCTCAAAACTGACCAATGCTGCATTTTATGATGTCATGAAAAATGAGATTAATCCCCAGCTTCAGCAGATTTCCGGCGTTGGTGAAATCACGCTTATCGGCGGTCAGGAGCGGGAAATTCAGGTGAACGTAAAGAAGGATAAACTGGATTACTATGGGATCTCAATTCTGAATGTGACTCAGGCAATCAATAACGCCAATGTTGAATTTCCGGCTGGGAAAGTAAAATCGGAAACGGATGGACAAATGACAGTGCGTCTAACCGGAAAATTTACATCAATTGACCAGTTAAACGACCTGACCGTTTCGCTTCCTGTGGCGGGAAGTCCGGTAAAACTCAGTGAGATTGCCACCGTTTCTGACGTGACAAAAGATCCGGCTTCCATTTTTCGCTACAATGGGTTGAACGGAATTGGTATACTGATAAAAAAGCAGGGAGACGCCAATGCCGTAGCCATCAGTGCCGAGGTAAAGAAAAAAATCGTGAACATTGAGAAAAAATATCAGAAGGAAGGTGTCAAATTTATCATCGCCGACGATGCAGCAGATTATACCCTGGACGCAGCTGATGGCGTGGTACATGATCTGGTCATTGCCGTCCTGCTCGTATCGGCCATCATGCTGCTTTTTCTACACAGTATACGAGATTCGCTGATTGTACTTGTCGCTATACCAACTTCTTTGATCTCGACGTTTATCGCCATGTATTTTTTTGGCTTTACATTGAATTTGATGACACTTTTAGCACTTTCGCTGGTAATCGGTATTTTGGTCGATGACAGCATTGTGGTGCTCGAAAACATCCACAGGCACCTGCACATGGGCAAAGACAAGCGGACGGCTGCACTGGACGGACGAAATGAGATCGGCTTTTCGGCAATGGCCATCACCATGGTTGACGTCGTAGTGTTCGGGCCGTTATGCCTGATCCAAAACACGATAGGTTCTGTGCTTCGCCAGTATTCACTTACTATTGTCGTTGCTACGCTGATGAGTTTATTTGTATGTTACACGCTTACTCCCTGGCTTTCTTCCCGTTTCGGGAAAATCACGATTCTGGATAACAAAAAATGGCTTCACAAGCCACTGATATGGTTTGAAAAATTGCTTGAAGGGTTGACAAGCTGGTATACCAGTGCCTTGAAATGGAGTTTACAACACAAAATGATCATGGGCGCTTTTGTGATTTCGCTTTTTATTTTGATCGGCGTGGTGATGAATATGGGTGTGATCGGGAGTGAATTTGTGACCCAGAGTGATAAGGGCCAATTCCGTCTTGCAATGGAATTTGACAAAAACCTGACTGTCAAACAAAATAACCTGCGCAGTCTTCAAATTGAAAATTACATGCGCAAACAGCCCGATGTGGTTACCGTTTTCAGTAACGTGGCCGGCAGCAGTACTTCTTCAATCGTCGCGGGTGTCGGCTCTGATTACAAAACTGAACTCACCGTTACATTGATTGATAAAACCCTAAGAAGTACTTCAACAGAAAAACTGATGCTTGATAAAAGTCAGGACATTGCACGGCATTTTGCAGGTGTAAAGGTAAGCCCAAGCATGGTGAGCATGGTGAATGGAGGTGATCCGATCCAGATTGTTTTGAATGGAGAAAATGCGCAGCAGTTGATGGAAGCGGCTAATGATCTGAAAAAACGCATCGCCGTTATGCCCGGAGCGATCAATACAAGTTTAAGCGTAGAATCCGGAAACCCGGAAGTAGAAGTCAACATTGACCGCGAAAAAATGGGACAGCTGGGACTGAACATTTACAATGTTGGCGCAGCCATCCAGAATGCTTACGCTGGAAACGATGATGCCAAATACCGTTTCGGTAACAACGAATATGACATCAGGGTCAAGTTCGATGATTTCAACAAGCACGATGTCGAAGATGTGAAAAACATCAATTTCATTAATGACTCGGGCAAATCTGTCAAGCTTACACAATTCGCAAATGTTACCCAGGGAAGTGGCCCAAGCGTATTGGAACGCAAAGACAGACGCACTTCGGTGACAGTGAAAAGCGGAGTTTTGGGTTTAACATCAGGAGTATTGGTCGAGCGCATCAAAACATCATTGGTGCAGAAACCTTTACCGGCAGGTATTGATATACGGTGGAGTGGAGATGCAGAACGCCAGGGCGATGCCTTTGGCTCATTGGCTGTCGCTATCATTGCTGCTGTTCTTTTGATGTACCTGGTCATGGTTGCACTTTATAACAATTTTATTTATCCATTCGTGGTATTGTTTGCCATTCCGGTGGCGTTTCTGGGGGTATTTCTTATCCTGGCGTTAACAAAATCGTCGATGAGTATTTTTACAATTCTGGGAATGATCATGCTCCTGGGTCTTGTATCTAAAAATGCCATTTTAATTGTTGATTTCGCGAATCAGCGAAAAGAACATGGTGACAGCACCTGGACTGCGTTGATCTCTGCCGGAACTACCAGGCTGCGCCCGATTTTGATGACCACTCTGGCGATGGTGATCGGTATGCTTCCGATAGCGCTGAGCGGTACGGCTGGGAGTGAATGGAAAAATGGTTTGGCCTGGGTAATCATCGGAGGTCTTTCAACCAGCCTTTGTCTGACGGTCTTTCTGGTTCCGATTGTCTACTACTGTGTTGACCGCATTGGAGATAAATGGCGGGAAAAGTTTCCGAAAAAAGAAGAAACGGTTAGCAAGATTGCAGTTGCTCACTAACAAATCGGGTCTTGTGTTATGAGAAGACAACAAATTATAAACGCGGCCTGCGTACTCTTTAACCAAATGGGTACGCAGGCTGTGTCGACACAGGATATTGCATCGGCCTGCGGTATTTCAAAGAAAACGCTTTACCAGCTTTTTGAAAGCAAGGATCTTTTGATTGAGGCGGTCGTAGAAAGTCTGATTGATAAAAGTGGGCAGCTATTGGGCACTGCACTAAAAGAACAGGAGCCTCTTACACAAATGCTGAATCTGTTGAAAAGTGCACAGCAAATCGCGCAGCTCTTTTCAACGCCCTTTTTCCATGGTCTAAAAAAGTACTACCATAACGCGTTCCGGCTATTAAGTCATTTTATCCAAACGGAATTCCTCTCAAAAATGATGGAAGTGATTCAGTCGGGCAAAAATCAAAATGTATTCGTACGAAGTATGGATAGCAGGATGCTGGTTAATCTTTACTGCTGGCAAATGCAGAATGCGATCAGTGATAAAAGTTTGCCACAGGAAAACAGGGAACAAATCTTTCGTTATATCGGGCATTTTTTTCTTCTGGGGATTTTAAAAGATAGAAGCATTATTATTACGGAGCCAGAAATGTCCTCGCAGATTTAAAATTCAGTTATATGAAAATCGTAATCATCGGTGGAGGTTTCGCTGGCATCAACCTCGCCAAAAAGTTAAGTAACGAAACTGGGTTTGAAATTACGTTGGTAGACAAAAACAACTATCACTTTTTTTCGCCGCTGATCTATCAGGTAGCCACCTGCTTTCTGGAAGCTTCCAGCATCAGTTACCCGTTCAGGATGTTTTTGCGGAAAACCAAGAATTTTCACTTCCGGTTAGGTACACTTGTAAAGGTTTTTCCCAACCAATATAAAGTCCTGCTAACTAGTGGTGAGCTCGAATATGATTGTCTGATATTTGCCTGTGGGACAGTCACTAATTTCTTTGATATGAAAAATGTGCAGGCTAATGCGATCCCGATGAAAACCCTGGACGATGCATTGGATATGCGCAACAAACTGCTGCAACGCATCGAGCAGGCTTCAATCACCACCGATCGGGCGGAGAAAACAAAACTGCTCACTATTGTAGTTGCTGGTGGCGGCCCGACCGGTGTAGAAATATCAGGGATGTTTGCTGAAATGAAAAACAGTATCATTCAGAAAGATTATCCTGAGCTGGAAGACATCAACGCCGAAATTTACCTGGTTGATGGTGGGAAAGCCCTGCTCTCACCGATGAGCCCGAAATCTCAACAGGATACCTACAAAGCCCTAACCAAGATGGGAGTCAAAGTCAAACTGAATTGTCACGTAACTGATTATCAGAACGATTGGGTAATGTTTTCGGATGGTGAAAGCATAGCCAGCTCTAACTTAATTTGGGCTGCGGGTGTGACAGGGCAAAAAATTGAGGGAATCCCTCAGGAAGCCTATGGCCGTGGCAACAGGCTTTGGGTGGATGCCTATAATCAATTGATTGGCTCACCTGATATCTACGCCATTGGAGATGCGTGCCTGCAAACCTCAGACTATTCATTTCCTAACGGGCATCCACAGGTAGCGCAGGTAGCTATCCAGCAGGGAAAGAACCTGGGTCATAACTTTATTAACCTTATCGAGCAAAAAAGCCTGATTCCATTCACCTACATTGATAAAGGCTCAATGGCTATGATTGGCAAAAGCAAAGCTGTCGTAGACCTTTCCAGGCCAAGGCTTCATTTGAAAGGATTTATTGCCTGGATCATATGGCTGGTTATTCATTTATTCTCCTTAACGCATCGTAGAAACCGAGCAAAAACCCTGTTTAACTGGGCCATAGCATTTTTCACAAAGGACCAGTCGCTAAGAATGATTATCAGACCTAAAAACGATTAACGTTATGATGGCTATCACTTTGGATATATCCAATAGCTCTGCCCAGGAAGGTAGTTCCAGAGCTTCTTCGGTCTGTTTTCGGAAATTTATAAACTGGGTCAAGGTCGTGGCAAAAGGCGAGCCTTCTCTACGAAACCTTTATCTTGAAACGGCCGTTGAATTGCTTACGGCTGAAGCTGGATTTTTAGAAATTCTGCCAATTCAACAGACACTGGAATTTAAAAAACAGCTTAAAATTGTTTACAATTTGCTGCTGCCATCACTTTCCCAGGAGGAAAATATTGTATGGGCTATCGGTGTACCCCTGAGCCCCATTGTTTTCTACGGAACAGACAGCTTTTATAACCTGGTTACAGATCAGCAAACAGGTAAGGTCAAAAGCGAAATGATCAGCGATGCATCAGTCAGCTTTCCTGACAGGGATAATCTGCTCATGATTTACGCGTTTATACTTGAACACTTATTTGGAATAGTACCTTTGGAGGACACCCATTTTGTCATCACCATTCACGAAAATAAAAACGGCTTACCAAGGTATTTCCGAGTTAACATTGACAACCGCTTCACGGAGGTATTTGCGGTGGGACAACTTCCTGATGTCAGCCCTGACGTCCTACAAAAGCTATGGCATGATGATCAGGATATTGTCCTGCTTTCAGCGTATCTTCCTCTTGACCTGTTTCGTTTTGAAGGCATTTCTGTTATCAGTTTGATGGATATTACAGTTGAATATACTATTGAGGCTATCAAGACTGCTATATTTGAAAATCAGAATCTTGAAAAAAGTGTCTTTTACCGCCGCGTCACAGATTCTTTGAAGATACTGATAGGGGATCAGCGCGTACATCTTGGGTTTATTCCCGTTCTGCGGCTGAATGGCAAATTGATAATTGACAGGAAAACTATCTTTCATAGCAAGCAGATTTCTGTTGATATCCCAGATGAGGATACTGAGGAGTTTTACATTTTGTCTGCCAGGCATTTTATCGAAAATCCAAGGATCATGTTCCTATCGGATATTACATTCGATAACCAGATGGAAGCATATGTTGCAGCGATGAAAAATACAGGGGTACAGTCACATGCTATAATGCCTATTTATAATGATGCAGAGGTTGTTGGCTTACTTGAGGTATATTCAACAGACGAAATTTTATTGGACGAGCGGATATTATCCAGGCTTCATCCTGCAACTCCTCTGATTTCGAGGATATTTAAAAGTGTTACTGATGAATTTGACTTTAAGGTAGAAGCGGTCATAAAGGAAAAATACACCTCCATTCAGCAGTCGGTCCAATGGAAATTCAAGGAAACAGCATGGCAATTTCTCAGAGATAGCAACGCAAATTTTACGGTATCGAATGAAAAAATTACGTTTAAAAATGTATATCCATTGTACGGAGCAATTGATATAAAAAATTCGACTTCCGGAAGAAACAAAGTGCTCAGACAGGATATGGTGTTGCAGTTTAATATGCTAATCACAGTTTTTTTCAGGTTGAACCGAAAGCCCGGTTTGCCACTCGCTGACCATCTGGCCTTCCGATGCAAAGGAATACTGGACGAAATCTCGCTGAATACGAGTCAAATTGATGAGACTAGGATTAATGAATTTCTTGATAGTGACATACACCCTTTTCTCCATCATTTTATCAAAGACAATCCCTCGTCCCAGATCAAAAATCATAAAAAACAAAAGATAAAATCTGATGAGTTAAAAAGAATTGTTGCAGATTATTTTGAGAGTCTTGTGCCAGAAAATGGAATAGCTTATGCACACCGTAGAGCCTTTGAAAAATCAATGCAGTTAATCAATGCTATGGTAAGCGGTAGGCTAGACCAATTTAAAACGGAGATACAGCCATTTTATCCGGCATATTTTGAAAAATTCAGGACAGATGGCGTTGAATACGACATTTATATTGGTCAGTCTATCGAACCCGAAAAGAAATTCAATAACCTATATCTTGAAAATGTGAAACTTTGGCAGTTGAGCTCTATGTCCTCGATCGTAAATATGAGCCATGAACTGCTATCTGAAATGGAAGAGCCACTCGAAACGACACAGCTGATCTTTATTAATTCGGGTTGTATAGACATTTGTTTCCGTGAAGATGAAAGACGCTTTGATGTAGAAGGCTCATATAATATTCGCTACCAGGTTATCAAAAAAAGGATTGATAAGGTCCGCATCAGAGAAACAGGAGAGCGGCTTACACAGCCAGGAAAAATTGCGATGGTATATTTTAATGAAAAAGCAGTCAATGATTATTTAGACTACGTTCATTTCCTTCAGGCAAAGAATGTACTATTAGACGATCTGGAGTATCTTGAACTTGAAGAACTTCAAGGAGTTTCCGGTTTGAAAGCATTACGGATTGGTGTTGTAATTAACCATTAATGACTGTAATATTATTTTTCAATTGATGATCCTTCAAAATACTGGGCTCTAGGTATTAACTTCCAAAACTTATTTATCGATTTCCAAGCTTGACTCGCTCATTGACCTATCATTTTTCTCCGCTAGCATGTTCTTAAATCACAAATCAAAGTTTACCATTACCGCGAAAATATGTACGGATTCATTACGAGTGCTAGCGTTATTGGACAAAGAAAATAGATTTGCCGATGATTTAGTAGGGTATGCAACAAAGGTAATTCAGAAGGATTTCATAGAGAAGCGTTTGTTTTGAATACGATTAAATGGGTATTTTTTCTTCCCAAAACACAGGTCTGATCCTTAATTTCATGGCCTTTACTCAATTTTTAGCCTGTTGCAAACTAAGCAAAGGGTACATCTGGTTTGGTCCAGTTTACGCTGCTTAAACGAGAAAAAGCCATGATCCTTGTTTAAATTTTGGTATATTCAGCCATTGGCGCTATTGTTTTCGCTATCCACCGATATGCCTTTTGTTTCTTCGAAATGCAGCTTGGCAACATTTAAATTTTAGCGGACGTATACAGGTATACAGGGATTGGATCTTTGCAGCCGGGATAAATTGGAATTATCAATCATCCAAAAATCTCTCCAACATCGACCTTGCTTTGTCCAATCTGGAAAGCTGGTTTCAAAAGACGGCAGAAGAACTGAATGATTATTTGTATAAGAACCCGCAAAAGGAGTATGAATATGTGACCAGTGAACAAAGCGTGGCCGAAACAATTATGGCGAACGAGTATCTTTTTACCGCAGACGGTCAACCTGCCTTTCATTTGGAACCACTGGCAGAATCAGGTGATAACCAACAAATTTGACTTTTCTGAAATCAAAATACCATTGCCATGCAAATTACAGATATAAAAGGTGAGAAAATAACGGTAACGGTATTAACCACAGCGATCAAACAGGCAGCCTTGTTTAAACTCTTCAGGCATAAAGAACCAGGACGCGGTAAAAGAGACGATGAGCTAAAAATTTATTGGTCACACATCCATTCAGAACTTTTAAAGCGCTGCTTCAAGGCTGATGCCGGCAAATAATAAACTTATTTGTAATAATCTTTTAAAGCCATATCAATTGATATTTAATATATTGAAAATGTCAGCAAGCCCGTTTTAGGTCATTACCTGTTTTGGAGCTTTGCGAACGTGGGGAAATCGAAGCACAAAAGTTGAATTTAACACAAATTTTTAATAGAAATCCAATGCTCAAATTTAGTACAAATTCCCCACTTTTGCAGAAAATCTGTTAGCTGCTGCGCTTCTTTTCGGTATATATACAGCTGTATTTACTATTAAGACGTAAATTTTTTCCCAAGTAAATTAAGAAAATTCTTTATTGGAAGGACTTTTCGTAAAAGCAGAACTGTCTTGGCATCCTTACCCACAATAGTTCGAAAGTTTTTATTTTTTCCAGAAGCCAGGTCGTAAATTGTATTCACAACAGTCATTGGATTGGCGGTCGCTCCCTGTTTTTTTGCAGCGTTAAGTGTAGCTTCAACTTTTGAAGTTATGATGTCATAATCTTTAATCGTATCACTTTTACTGAATGTAATATTTGCTCCAAAATTGGACTCAAATCCGCCTGGTTCAACTAAATGTAAATCAATGTTCAACGGCTTTAATTCAAAATACAATCCTTCGGTCAAACCTTCCAATGCAAACTTAGACATATTGTAAAGGGAGCCTAATGGAAGTGCGGTGCTCAGCCCCATTACTGAACCGATGTTGATAAACCTTCCTGCACGCTGTTCTCTAAAATGAGGCAAAAATGTGCGTATTACATTAATAACGCCTTTAACGTTCACAGCATATTGTTTGTCTATGTCAGTATCAGCGGTAAGTTCCAACGCACCATACATACCAATTCCTGCATTATTTACAATAACGTCAATTTTTCCAAATGCACTTATTGATTCTTCCATCGCGAGCTTTATTGTCTCAGGTTGTGTAATATCTAATTTTATAACCTTAATGTTTGGAATCTTATTGAGTTCTGTTTCTTTTTCTGGGCTACGCATTGTCGCTGCTACATTCCAGCCATTCTTTGCAAAGTGCTTAGCCGTTAAATGTCCTAAACCTGTGCTGCTGCCTGTTATCAAAATTGTTTTGTTCATTTTCCGGGTGTTTTTATAATGAGATGCAAAACTACAATGAATGTGATATACATTTGTAACCAGTATAACATAGTATACCAAAATAATTTAAAAATGGAAAGATATCCAGTTGAAGAAATGCAAGCTTTGCAAGACACCTTATATGTAATCGGTGGAAAATGGAAACTTCCAATTTTATACGCAATTCGTAATGGCAATAAGCGTTTCAGAGCAATAGAAAGAAGCATTCCGGGAATTTCTACAAGAATGTTGTCGAGAGAATTGAAAGATTTGGAAATGAATAAATTAATTATTCGGAGTGTCTATCCTGATACTCCTGTTTTAGTTGAGTATAATCACACAGATTATTGTCAAACCTTTTGTCCAGTCATTATGTCGATGATAGATTGGGGGATAGCACATAAAAAAGCCGTGAAGCGGCAGTAGTTTGTTGTGGTGTGTCGGGAGGGTTGCAGCTAACTGTGGTATTGCATTGCTGATCTAACAAAAGGCTTGCAGTCTGTCGTTAGAGATAATCTTATAGGGCTTTTTACACAAATGCCGATTTACGCGTGAGTGTCGTAAACTTTTTCCACAAACTAAAATCCGAGTGAGTCAAGAAAATCGCGCCATGAGGCAGCAGGGCGGTTAATCTTTAGAACCCTTATGGGTAGTGGCCTGATAAGGCGGCACCTAAAAGGCTTATTGTATTTTGTTAAAAAATGGGCAGTATTTTCAAATTAGGGCAAGACGTTTTGTGCATGATTTATGATCGCTTCCAAACCTATTAAAATTAAAGGTATTGTCTTCCAAAATTGAAAATGTAATCCATGTTTACAAGAAAAGAGTTGGTGGAAATTATCTATTTATTTTTAAATTCTGAGAAAGTAGGGGTCGTTCCAATTTCTAATTTTGGTATCTTAAAAAGGAATTAGCGTGCCTATTTTACGATCATTGCATTTTCAGGTAGTGACGGCGTTTTTAAGAAAATTCTTGCGGTAATTGGTGGGAGAAAATCCGACTTTCTGTTTAAATATTTTGGAGAAATGAAAATCTGAATCAAAACCCAGCTGATCAGAAATATTTCCGATTGATAAGTCAGTTTCATTTAGAAGCTGCCTTGCACGTTTAATTCGCAGATTTAAATGGTATTGTCCTGGGGAGGTACCCACAATTCTTTTAAATTCTTTACGAAACCAAACATAACTGACATTCAGTTCTTTCGCCAGTTCTTCCAGGTTCAGATCACTTTCTTCGTATTCCTGAATTCTGAATTTCGCATGTAGAATGAGCTGATATCTCTGGCTTTGCTCAGGGTTCTTCATGATCGCTGAGGCATAAAGCAAAGCTAAAACCTGAATTGTAAGACAAGAGGATAACGTACCACAAGAGTCAGAACTAAAACGGACTGTATCGACCAAATGTGTCAGTACCTGTAATAATTCACTATTAAAACCAATTTGAATTAATGGTTTGTCAGATTGAAAACATGATTGCTCCATCAGGTAATCAGCGTATGAGCCCTTGAAACCAACCCAGAATTCTTCCCAACCCGTCTGTTCTGACGGTTGATAACGATGCCATACGCCTGGAAAAAGCAGAAAAGCAGTACCCGCCTCAATCATAGTCGGCTTTACGCCATCAGCTTCAAAAATTCCCTGGCCGCGCGATATATATACCAATTGGAATTCTTCCAGAACACGGCCTTTATCCCAATCAAATACGTAGTCTCCCGGATGTTGGTAATCTGGGTAACTAACACCTGGCGGATGAATATTATGTCCCACATTGATGACAGCAACTCCCCAGCTGGGCTGATCAAGAGCCTGCTCAACAATTACCTTCTGATAGTATTTTCTAAACAATGCCATATAGTATCAAATTAGATAAATTAAAAATCAAAAACAATTGGCAAATCTAACCATTTGCGTGATTTATTTGTACAATAGTTCTTAAATATTTACTTATAAAAAGATTATTGATCTCTTGTTCGTGAAATATTAAACTAGGATTTTAATCTAGTCTAAGTGAAAATTTATCTTTTTTGATACTCATTTGTTTTTTTTGATATTGTCCAATGCATTCCATACAGCAAAATTCCGTTAGCAAAGTTTTTTCACAGACGTCTGACGACGATAAACCTGTACTCAAAATTGGCCTTTTCGGTATTGGCCTGGATACCTATTGGCCGCAGTTTGAAGGCCTGAAACAGAGACTATCAGGCTACCTGCAAATCGTTGAACAAAGCTTGGAAAAACCCTACACCAGCGTCATAAATCTGGGTATAATAGACAATGCTCAACATGCCATAAAGGCTGGGCACCAGTTTCGTCAGGCCGATGTAGAAATAATATTTATTTACGCCACTACCTATGCTCTTTCGGCAACAGTATTGCCTGTTGTTCGCCGGCTTGGTGTGCCTGTCGTTATTTTGAATCTTTCTCCGGCACCAGCCATAGATTATGCCAGGATTAATAGTATGAATGACCGTACCCGTATGACTGGGGAGTGGCTGGCGTTTTGCGGATCGTGTCCGGTTCCGGAGATCATGAATGTGCTTAAAAGGTCTGGAATTGCTGCTTACCAGGTAACAGGAATGCTTCATGGTGATCCTATTGTATGGGAACAAATTGATGAATGGATTGAAGCTTCCAGGGTAGCCAACAGCATGTCATATAACAATTTGGGGCTGTTGGGTAATTACTATAACGGGATGCTGGACATTTACTCGGACCCAACTTTACAATTGATCACGTTTGGTGGCAATGTTACAATTCTGGAGGTAGATGAACTTTCAGCACTCAGGGAGGCTGTCGGAATGCTCGCCATCCAGGATAAGGTCAGCGAATTTTACGAGCGGTTCGATATTCAGGCTGACTGTTCAATCTATGAACTTGAACGCTCTGCAAGAACTTCTGTCGCCTTGGATCAGCTTGTCGACAGGCATGAGCTGGGTTCGCTGGCCTACTACCACAAAGGTACTGGCAATCCCTCTAATGAGGACACGATGAGCTCCATCATTCTGGGTACTTCACTGCTTACGGCCAGGGGTATCCCGGTTGCCGGAGAGTATGAAATCAAAAACGTACAGGCGATGAAAATCATGGACTGCTTCGGAGTGGGAGGATCCTTTACCGAATATTATGCTATGGATTACACGGACGATGTCGTACTCATGGGCCATGACGGACCAGGGCATATCCAGATCGCACAAGGCAAAACCAAGGTACGGCCACTCGAAGTTTATCACGGAAAGGTAGGGTCAGGCTTATCCGTGGAGATGTCTGTCCGAAATGGCCCCGTAACGATGCTGTCCGTTGTGGAAACCAATGCTGGAAAGCTGATGCTGCTTGTTGCCGAAGGCGAATCTGTGGAAGGGCCTATTCTGGAAATAGGGAATACCAACAGCCGGTATCGTTTTTCACCTGGTGCACGAGCATTTGTGGAACTATGGAATGGGCATGGACCGGCGCATCATTGCGCTGTTGGAATTGGGCACATCGGTTCCAGGCTAAAAAAGCTGGGAGAGATTCTGAAGATCGATGTCGTTCAGATATGCTGACAGGGGATGCTTTTAAATAAATTTTTCTAATCAATAATAGTTATACTATGAAACAAATCGACAAATCAAATGTGGCGCTATCCTGTCGCCAAAGGAGGCTGATGCTATTTTACAGGCTGCTGCTTGCCGGGTTTCTGGTCTTTGGGGCAGACAGACAGGTGGCTGCTCAGACACCAATCCGTGTCACTGGAAGGGTGCTGGCATCGGATAATGACGCTGGATTGCCAGGTGTTAATGTGTCTATTAAAGGAACGACAAGCGGTTCGATTACCGATGCCAACGGTAACTACGAGTTGAGCGTGCCCGATCAGAATGTAACACTGATATTTTCATTCATAGGTTATGTAAGCCAGGAATTGACTCTGAACAATAGAACTAATCTGACTGTGACCCTGATTCCGGATGTCAAGGCGCTAAACGAAGTCGTGGTGATTGCTTATGGGACCCAGAAAAAAGCTGATGTTACAGGTGCAGTAACCAGCATTAGTGCCAGTGAAATCAAAGACATTCCGGTGACGCAGTTTGCACAGAAACTTCAGGGTAAAACGCCAGGTGTTCAGATTTCACAGACAACCGGCGTTCCTGGGGGAGGTATGTCAATACGGATTCGTGGTGCTGCTTCGATCAGCGGAAGTAGTCAGCCGCTTTATGTAGTGGATGGCTTTCCGATTGTGGGCGATATCAGCAACATTAACCCTGATGAGATTGAAACATTTTCAATCCTGAAAGATGCATCAGCAACTGCCTTGTATGGGTCAAGAGCTTCCAATGGGGTAGTGCTGATTACAACAAAAAGAGCTCCAAACGGGCGGTCCACCATCAGCTTTAACGCAAGTTACGGAGTTCAGCAGGTGCCGCAGCGCGGCCGGCCGGATATGATGAACGCCCAGGAATTTGCTCAGTACGAGAATGAAGTTTTTCAGGAGAAAATTCGGCTTGGCCAGGCAACAAGCATTCCTGTTGAGTACCAAAATCCTGCTCAATATGCCGGAAAAGGGACTGATTGGTATGATTTGCTTTTAAGGGATGCGGCCATACAGAATTACAGTTTATCGTTGGCCAGCAGTAAAGAAAAGCTCAGCACCGCAGCTACCGTAGGATATATCAGCCAAAACGGCGTTCTGCTGAATTCCAACTACAAACGCTATTCGGTTCGTCTTAATTCGGATTATAAGGTCAACAGCAAAGTTACTGTTGGTGTAAATCTTGCGCCAAGCTTTGCTACCAACGAAGCCCCGAATACAGATGGAAATATTTTCGGAGGAGGTATTATCCAGAGTGCCATTGCCACTTCACCGCTGGCACCCGCAATAAACCCAGACGGGACAATTCCACTCACGGCCACATCACCCGGTCTGTTTCCTAATCCTAACTGGTACAATGTGGTCCAACAGGTCAAAAACAGCAACCGCACAGGCCGGATTTTAGCGAACGCTTACGGGACACTGGAAATCATAAAAGACCTGAATTTCAAGTCATCCATTAATATTGATTATACCAATCAGCAATTCAATAATTTCACGCCTTCAACCTCGGGCAGCCTGTTTTCTGCACCACCAATTCAGACAAGTGCTTCCCAGTTGAACAACGTTTTTTATTCCTGGCTGACCGAAAACACCCTGACCTACAAACGCGCTTTTGGAAACCATAATTTTGATGTACTGGCCGGATATACCGCCCAGAAATTTCGTCAGGATTTCAGCAATATCAGTGCCACAGGCTTTGCCAACGATAAAGTGCAGACCCTGAATGCGGGTACGCAGTTCTCCCCAAGTTTTGATTTGCAGGAATGGTCTCTGGTGTCATTCGTATCCAGACTGAACTATAATTACAAAGGGAAGTATCTTCTTTCTGCTTCATTCCGCCGTGATGGTTCCTCACGGTTCGCACCAAATACCAAGTATGGTAATTTTCCGGCGGTGTCTGTTGGCTGGAATGTGTCAGATGAATCTTTTATGACTAAAATTCCGGCTATTTCAACTTTGAAGCTTCGGGCTGGTTACGGCCTCAATGGTAATTTCAACATTGGTAATTATGGATATCTTGCGCGTACCGGTGCTACTAACTACCCCTTCAACGGTGTATTGTTCAATGGTACGACTATATCTAACATTGGTAATGATAATCTGAGCTGGGAAAAGTCTAATCAACTTGACGTCGGCCTTGACATCGGCCTTCTGAAAGGCAGAATTTTTCTGACCTACGATTATTTCCATAAAACTACCTCCGACATGCTGCTGAATGTGGGTGTACCGCGTCAGTCAGGATTTGCTACCATAACTGATAATGTAGGAAAATTCGAATTTCAGGGACATGAATTTGCTGTCAGCACGCAGAACCTGGTAGGGAGGCTTAAATGGTCCACAGATTTCAATATCACCTTTATCAAGAACAACGTCCTGAATCTGGGGCCTTATGATCCGGCTCTGCCAAGGGGTGATGCCAATGGCCCGAACATTATTCAGATTGGCAGCGCTATCGGGTCATTCTTTGGTTATAAATTTCTTGGGGTTTACAAAACGCAGGCTGACCTTGACGCTTCGCCCAAATACCTGGGTGGTGACGGGCCATCCACAGTGGGTACTGTGAAATATGCTGATATCAATGGGGATGGGGTTATTACGGTAGCTGACAAGACCATTATTGGAAATCCGAATCCCAAATTTATGTTCGGGATGACCAACAATCTTTCATATGGTAACTTTGATTTTAGTACGGTTATTGCCGGGCAATACGGTAATGATATTCAAAACCGGACTCTGGAATATATCCAGAACCTGGATGGCGTTTTTAATGTGACCAAAGATGTGGCCAGACGTTGGAAATCAGAACAGGACCCGGGCGACGGGATTCACCCAAGGGCCGTTGTTAGCACTCCGCTTGCACGGAATACCAATTCAAGGTGGGTAAGCAACGGCAGCTATCTGACCATCAAAAACATTACCCTGGGCTATACCATTCCCCTTACCAAAAATAACTATTTCAAAAGCATCCGGGCCTATGGAAGCGTGCAGCAGGCATTTGTATTTACCAGTTACAAAGGAGCTAACCCGGAAGTAAATGACAGTGGCACAAACGGACTGACGCAGGGTATAGACTATACTTCCTATCCGGTACCACGCACGATCAGTTTTGGTATCAACGTGAATTTGAAATAAGATTATTCTATCGACTCTAATATACTATAATTATGAAAATAAAATTGCTGATGGCCGGGCTGGTGCTTTTAGGGGCTAGTTCTTGTCAAAAAGGTTTTCTGGAGCTGACTCCGAAGACCAGTGTCACAGAAGCCGATTTTTTTCAATCTGAGGATGATTTTACAAAAGCTGTTACCGGCATTTACCGCCCTTTGCAGGGGCTTTACAATGATGCCTATGTGATGGGCGAGATGCGCTCGGATAATACCTATTATCTGTTCAACAGCAGCAACCGGGGTGGACAAATTACAGACAAGGAAAATATTAATACGTTTACGGATGTAGCGACCAATGGCTATATCTACAATAAGTATATCAATAACTATTCGGGAATTGCCAAAGCAAATGCTGTTTTGGTAAGGATCGACGCAGCCAATATCGGTGCCGATGTCAAAAGTAATCTGAAAGGCCAGGCAAAATTTCTTCGGGCGTTCTACTATCTGGATCTGGTGCAGTATTTTGGCGGCGTACCTCTGCAACTGAAAGAAGTGAGAACAGTTGCCGAAGCAAATTTACCGCGCTCGTCGGCTGCTGATGTATACAAACAAATTCTGGCCGATGCTACCGATGCATCGACCCTGCTTCCAAAAAACCAATCAATAAAAGGCCAGGTGACGCAGGGCTCAGCTAAAATGCTGCTGGGTTATTATTATATGATTCAAAAACAGTATGCCGAAGCTGAGAAGGTTCTTAAGGACGTGACGGCGCTGGGATACAGCCTTTTGCCTGATTATGCATCGATCTTCGATCCAGCCAATAAAAATAATGCTGAATCAATCTTTGAAGTGCAGTATCTGCAAGGTACTCAGGGTGTTCAAAGCAACTTCGCATATCAGTTTGCTCCAGGCGTTACCGACACCAAAAACATCACCGGACAAACAGGCAACAGCCAGAACCTGGGAGACTGGAATATTCCTACCAGTGACTTGCTTGCCGCTTACGAATCCGGTGATACGCGTAAAGCTGCTTCCGTAGCCGACAGTTACATTAATCCGGCTGGTGAGGTAGTGGCGCAGCCATTTGTGAAAAAATATCTTCATCCACACGCTCAGTTTAACAACACGAATGACAACTGGCCGGTTTACCGCTATGCCGATGCATTGCTACTGCTGGCTGAAAGCCTCAATGAGCAGAATAAATCGGCTGATGCCATTGTGCTGCTCAACCAGGTGCGTACGCGCGCAAAACTTTCTGCTACCACGGCAAATTCACAGGCCGACCTGCGGATAGCCATTGCAAAAGAGCGTCGGGTCGAACTGGCCTTTGAAAATCACCGTTGGCTGGACCTTGTGCGCACGGGTCAGGCAATCCCGGTTATGACGGCTTATGGGGCCAAACAAAAGGCTATTCGTCCCTATCTGACCGGTAATGTATACAATGTAACGCAGGACCGGCTTATATTTCCAATTCCTCAAAATGAGTTGTTGATCAATTTATCATTGGAACAAAATCCTGGTTACTAATTAAAAATGACGCGTGACTACGAATAGAGACTATTATGAAAGATTTGTTTTCATAGCAACGGTGCCTTTATTTGTTATGCTTTTATCTTGCCAAAATATTGAAAACTATAATGAGACTACCTCTGATTTTACTGTTGTTAAGCATATGGGCTACCTCTGTATCTGCACAGTTAAAAGTGCATCATCTGCGTTGCGAAGATGCTGAGAACCCTTTGGGCATCGAAACAGCCAAACCACAGCTGAGCTGGCAGCTTTTATCCAAGGAGCGCGGACAGCGGCAAACAGCATTCCGGATACTGGTTGCGGATTCACCCCAGCAACTGGATGCCGCAAAAGGCAACCTGTGGGATTCAGGAAAGCAATTGTCGGATGAATCCATTCAAATAGCTTTCTCAGGAGCCAATCTAAAACCAGGTAGAAAATATTACTGGAAGGTAATGGCCTGGGATAAAGCGGGCAAGCCCTCAGAGTGGAGCCAGCCGGCCTTTTGGCGAATGGGCTTGCCAGATAAAACAGACTGGGGCAACGCGCAATGGATCGGGATGGAAAAAATAGCTGAAACAGACCGCATTGTGCCCGGTATAGATTCATTTGATAAACTGATCGGCAAGCCGGCTCCGGCCAGCAACGTTTTACCGCAGTTTCGCAGGCAGGTTTTGGTTCGAAAAAAAATAAAAGCTGCCACTGCCTACATCTCCGGACTTGGCCAGTTTGAGTTTTTTCTAAACGGCAAAAAAGTGGGTGATCATGTATTGGACCCGGGTTGGACAGAGTATTCGAAAGTGGCTCAGTATGTAACTTTTGATCTCACCAGTCAGATCAGAAATGGTGAGAATGCTTTTGGCGTAATGTTGGGCAATGGTTTTTACAATATTCCCAATGAGCGGTATAAAAAACTGGTGGTCAGTTATGGTTATCCAATGTTTATTGCGAAAATTCTCTTGGAATATACAGACGGAAGTTTCGAAAATGTCGTCAGTGACCTGACATGGAAAGCTACCCAAAGCCCTATAACTTTCAGTAGTGTTTTTGGCGGAGAAGATTATAATGCAACATTGGAAAAATCCGGCTGGACGAGTTCCGGATTCAATGATCAGACATGGCAAACGCCGGTAGCGGTCCAGGGGCCACCTCGTTTGTCATCACAGTTGCAGGATCCAATTAAAATTCATGAGATTTTTACAGCTAAAATTCCTGTTAATCCTAAAAAAGGAATATGGGTTTATGACCTGGGACAGAATATATCAGGCTTTCCGCAACTGACCGTAAAGGGCAAGAGGGGAGCCAGCGTCAAAATTACTCCTGCCGAACTGCTCACCAGCGATAAGTTAGCAAACCAGCAGGCTGTTGGATCCCCTGTTTTTTTTACGTACACACTGCGTGGAACGGCCCCAAATGGCCAGCAGTCTGAGACGTGGCATCCCCAGTTTACTTATTACGGATTTCGTTATATTCAGATTGAGGGAGCAGTTCCAGTGGACGAGCCTAATCCGGAAGGATTGCCAGTAATTGAAGATGTAAAAGGATTGCATACCCGCGCTTCCGCTCCTCAGGCAGGTTCATTTTCCAGTTCAAGTGTGCTGTTTAATGAAATCGACACACTCATTGACTGGAGTATCCGAAGCAATATGGCGAGTATACTTACAGATTGCCCCCACAGGGAAAAGCTCGGTTGGCTCGAGGTGGCTCATCTGATGGGAAGTTCAATGCACTACAAATATGATGTGTCCCGATACTTTGCTAAAATCGTTCAGGATATGCAGCAGTCGCAGACCGCAGAGGGATTAATTCCAAGTGTAGCGCCTGAATATCCCCGTTTCCCCGGAGCTTTCCGCGATTCTCCCGAATGGGGCAGTGCCAGCGTGATCCTGCCCTGGTATTTATACAAATGGTATGGCAATAAACAGCTGCTGACTGAAAGTTATCCGATGATGAGAGCATATATTTCTTACCTGGAAAGTAAAAGTAAGGACGGAATTCTGATGCATGGCCTGGGGGACTGGTATGACCTTGGTCCAAAAGATCCGGGTAGCCCACAGCTTACGCCAGCAGGTGTTACTGCAACTGCGGTATATTACTATGATTTATCAATCATGGCACAAACGGCTAAATTACTTGGTAAGTCCGGTGAAGCTGAAAATTATGAGCGGATTGCGCAAATCGTCAAACAGGCTTTCAATAAGAAATTCTTTAACGAAAAAGTTAAGAATTATGCTACAAACAGCCAGACCGCTAATGCTATGGCTCTTTACATGGGACTTGTTGAACCGAAGGACCAGCAGGCCGTTACCCAAAGTCTGATAACAGGCATAAGGGCACGTAACAACAGTCTCAGTGCCGGTGATGTAGGTTTTCGCTACCTGTTGCTTGCACTGCAACAGGCGGGTGCCAGCGAAGTTATCTATGATATGAATAGCAGAACTGACGTCCCGGGTTATGGTTATCAGTTAAAAAAAGGAGCGACTGCATTGACAGAGTCCTGGCAGGCCAACACCAATGCCTCAAACAATCACATGATGCTGGGGCATTTGATGGAGTGGTTTTACAGCGGATTGTCCGGCATTCAGGATGCGCCTTCGTCTGTTGCGAGCAAAGAAGTTATCATTCATCCTGAGCTGGTTGGAGACATTACTTCTGTGGATACACATTATGATTCTCCTTATGGAAGAATTAGCGTGCAATGTGAGATAAAGGATAATATGACAGAAATGAATGTCGAAATCCCTGTTAATAGTTCAGCGGTAATATACATTCCCTCACCGGATCCATCAAAAGTGACAGAGGGAGACAAACCTGTTTCAGGTCAGCAGGGCATTGTGTTTGTAGAGCAGAAGGACGGAAAGTCTATTTTTAAAATCGGTTCGGGCAGTTACAGATTTAAAGCAAAAAAATAGGAAGGCGGCCTTTTCAGGCATTAGGTATATACAGTTTCCGGGTGACTTCATAATTAAATGAAAACACCCGGAAGCCTTTGCGTAGCAATAGATTTGGCATTTTATGAAAGACGATCAGGTTAAATATGATTGAAATGAAGAACGAAGAAAAAACCAGCTTTTTGCATAATTTCCGATGGATACAAAACATAACTGTGGTAAAAAGATCACCCGTACCCGTGTATAAACAGATTGCGAATTTTATTTTAATAGGAATAGCGCAGCAAATGATTTTTAAAGGGGATGCTCTCCCTTCAATTAATCAGTTAAGTGCGTATTTGAATGTTTCCAGGGCAACCATAGAACAGGGTTATAATTCTTTAAAAGTGATGGGCTATATTGACGCTACACGTGGAAAGGGATTTTTTGTATCCTCCAGATGGCAGTTATCAGATCAAGAGGCAGCTCCTGATGGTCATGATCTTTCTGAGCTATATGGTTCCATTTATGATTTACCAAAAAATCAATTGCTCTTACTTCAAAAGTTCGTAAATAATCTATGCGACGAAAATGTAACCGAAGATCCAAAATTGAACAAAAATAGTGTGCTGTACCGCTGGACAATGGCTTGAACTAAGGGGCAAGGCGACGGCCAGAATCGGATATTGATTCAGCTTAAATACGACCAATAATAGAATTAACTTAAAAATGATGAAATCCAAGTTATGGTCTTAACAGCTTTCCATTTATCTGTAATCTGAGCGTCAGTAAAAACGTACTTAGAATGAGTACCGAAGCCGCCGCGAGCATAAATCCGGCCAGGCCTTTAACTATCAAATCCTGGCTTAATATTGCATAACGAAGTGAAGCATTTGTCAAAGCACCTGTCGAAAAGCAGGCTCCCCACCAGGAAATCATAAATGGAAGGCCTTTGGTGAAAACGATGAAGAATAAAACAATGAAGATGAAAAAACCAAAGTAGAAAAGCGCTGATCCGAAAAGATCAACGTGCTTAACCTGGCTTACATAACTTAGAAATCCGACTGTGAAAGGTGCTGACATCAATAGTAATGTTGGTTTTAAAAAAATCCGGATCGGTTCTCTGTGCACCAGCCGGTAGGCTATGATCACAAAAAATACCATTACGTATACGATTCCCAGTGAAAACAGGATGGTGCCTGTCTCATTTTCAATAATCCCCAGCTTCATGCCCACGCCGGCTGTCACAGCGTTCAAAACTGTAAGACCCGGGATCAGGGTGGGTGGTACAGCGTCCAGGACATTTAATTCTCCCTTGAATAATCTGTAAGTCAGTACAAACATAAAAATGCTTCCGCCCGTCGTGCCTGATATCCAGGTAATGCGGGCGAGATCCAAAGAAAATGGAATCGCAATCGAGGACAAAAGAACAGCCGAGATAAAAAAAGTCCCCAGGAAATTGGCAGAAACAGGGTGGGTAAGTTCTGCTTTGACCGAGTCTGGAAACCGGAATATCTTGGCAAGATATAGTATGGTCAGGAAAATAAATAAGATCCAGGCCAGCACACCGATGCTTTGAGCTGCGATGGGTGGTAAGCCGAAAAGTACGGATGATTGCTTGAAAGCAATAGATAATCCGGCTATTGCAACTGTCGAGCCGAATAGGGCGACCGGGAAAAATTCCAGAGAATCTTTTATGGTCGCTGTTTGTGTATTTTCTTTTTGAATGTTCATAGTCTGGTCGGGAAACAAGTCCATAAATTTTTGATTGTTAAAACCGGATTTGCAGCTGCGTTATAAAGCGGGAGGAATTGTACTGGGTTGTGTTTTCAATGTTGTGGTTATAGCGTTCGATGACCGCACCGATCTGAATCCGGACTGCATATTGCTCGGTCACATCCAGGCCTAACATGGGCACATAAGCCCGGTGCAGATTACCATTTTGTTTAAAGTTAGGGTCTAATGTTTCGTATTTAAAAGATGCTTCTAATCCCTTGATCTCTTTGCTGTTCAGGTGGTACTGGATACTGGGAAGAATATAAAGTCCACGCATCATATAGTCTCCGACCGTTTTTCCGGCAATTGCCTCGTTCAGGAAAAGTGCCTGATTATTTCCCTGTTTGAATTCGGATTCAATTTCCATCCGCCAGCGCTTGTTCAGTTGTTTTTCATAATTAATATCGAGTCCCCAGGCTGAGATTTTATTGCCTTCATCTTTTCCAAAACCACCGTTTAGACCCAGTTGAAAATCAGGCGTGAAGTCAAATTCGAGCCGGGCAGGAATCTGTTTACCGTTGTCATTATCGGTGAAATTGTTTCGCCGGTTACCATTGTAAATGCCTGCAAAATACTTTACCAGAATGTTGAAGGCCTTAATGTCACCCGACAGACTAATCCCCATCTGATAATTCATCCATCCGTTTTCGTCGAAGGCGGTATACTGATTGGAATAGTCGAAAGATTTTAAAAAATCGGTGGCCACATCATCTTCTCTTCCAAAATAAGGCCTGAAAACACCAGCACGAAAATTCAGGTATGGGTTAAAATGATAGGTTGTGTAGGCATATTCAAGTACACGGCTTTGCGGGGAATTTGCAAAATCAGCAAAGTTCACCCGCACATACACGTCCATTTTTTTTGTAAGATCTCCTGACAAAACAATACGCGCCTGCGGAATGGTAAATGCATTAGCGGTGTACTGATCAGAACCGGAACTATGCTGGCGGGCATCTATACCAACATTTTTGTTAAAAGACGCCGTGTAACGTGTCCTGATCGTACCTGATACTTTTAATTTTTTCAAAATATCAACGGCTGGCTTTTCAATAGAATTCCTGGAAACTGCTGTTTGCGCGTAAAGGATTGGCCCGGCTAAAACCAGTATGGTCAGCAGGATAAACCGGTCTTTTACATTTTTCTTAAAGCACTTTTTGCAAGGCGAAGGCATGGTAATTAAAGTTTAACTGCCTGATAAGCAACTGACCACGCTGAGTTATTAAAAAGATTCTCAGTCCTGTATTTTCAACTGCGTCAAATCTGCATTTTTCTGTCAAATCCATAATTCAGATATTTTTGACAGTAGCGGGCCACTTTTGGTCTTGACAAGAACTGTTTCTGCTCCCACAAATTCTGCCAGCGAAACGCCTCCTACAGGCGTAAGTAATTGAACATCCAGCTGCACCGTTGCAAGCTTCCGGAGTTTTTTAAGTAAAGCCTGCGCGTCCTTCTGGCTGAGCGGATTTGGAACTTGAATGACAAGATCAAGATCACTGCTGTCTTTCAGGGTTTTAACTCCACTGGCAAGTTCAAAAGCGGTACTACCGGTTGGTCCCCAGTTCAGTGCAGTTTTTTCAAAAACAGAAATGAGTTGCTTTAAAGAATAGACTGCTTCGGGCGGGTTTTTGTCATAATTAACCTTCCAGCAATCCGGATTTGTCAGTCTGTAAGGCGTGATCACTTCGGTTACGTTTTCAGCCTGAACCCAAGCCGCAATGCGCTGTCCTCTTTGGGAGCCGCGGATACCAACCGGAATAAGTCCGTTTTTAGTATCTGCCCGTCTGACAACCACGTAAGGTGCCAGCTTTAATGATTTAATAGCCCAATCAGGCAGCGGAGTATCGGTTTGAAGATCCTCCGCTGCTTTTATTTTGAGCAGATCGTGCGCGCTTAGTTCCACTGTTTTGCCAGTTTTTCACGGACCTTGATAGAGCTTACTCTTCCTTTTGAAACCGCTGGTTCGGTTTGAAGGCGGCGCGAAAGCGTGCGGTCACCTGCATTGACAGCTTCAATCAGTTTAAGTGATACTTCCTTCACATTTTCTGGTGTAGGATCATCTGCATTTACTCCGTCAATCAAAAGATCGAGTGCACCCAGACTGTAATAATTATGGATATCATAAGCCATCGCAGGCACCTTCCGCGTTGCTTCTTCGAGTTCTGCAATGCTGCGTTTGGTAATGCGCGCAGCTGATTGTTTTGACATGGCCTGTACATTGATAGCCTTGTCATTGAGCGCTATCAGACGGCTGGATTGCAGTCCGTGCGCCAGAAATGCACCCGAAATTGCGTTTCCCACGATGATTCCCGTCACGCTGTGACCTGCCAAACGGGCACTCGCATAAGCATCTGCACTGGCAGCACAGGCGTAGTGGATGCCGGCAAGTTCCTCGTTATATCCATAGGCCTGACTCGGCACGTCAATGACCGCCACAATATTTCTTTTGATCTCTTTACCAGCATCTTCCTCAATAGCCTGGCGGATATATTTGGCAAGTACCCATCCCTCCTGAAGCCCGACTTCTCCGTGCGCTGCTCTTGGGAAACGGTTGGATGCATTAGGTACCACTGCGATAAAGCGGGTAGGCTGGTCAAAAAATGAAATGTCTGCAACAAGTACACTTGGGAAATCGCTTACAGAATCTGCATTTTGGGTAAACTGTTTAAACCAGGTTCTGCCGCGGCTGGGTGTTTTTGCGTCTGCAATGGCAGGTGTTTCTTTTATCTGCGTTTCAAGAAGTTTGATAATATCCTGTTTGCTGTTTCTTTTGGAAGGATCAAGCTGATTGACCAGAGATAAAAAGCGCCCGATCTGCTGGGTGCGAGGAACTGCTTTCTTTTTATCAACCGCTTTGAGAATGGCTTTCTTGAATTCGTCAATATCATCTTTTACAAGCTGGTCAACGAGCCCGGTTTCAAAACGTGCGTTACCACCAATCGTATCCCAGATCAGTCTTCTGTCACGGGAATTAAATTCCTGCACACCCGCTTCCTGTTCGATTACTTCCGGGCCGTTCAGGCCAAATCTTGCCACATTGGTCATGATCAGCTCTGAGCAAAGAGCAGCCGTGATGGACATGCCTCCGAAGCTGCCGACATTACCCGGAATCAAACCGATTACAGGCACATATTCACGCAGGGCCACGATGGCTGACTGGATTTCCGAAATGATCAAAAGACCGTAATTGGCCTCCTGAAGTCTGACGCCGCCCGTATCGAAAATGATGACAGGAATCACTTTTTTGCCGTTTTTATTGTCTTTAAGTGCCAGTTCTAAAGACGCTGAAATCTTCGTTCCGCATACTTCACCGATACCGCCGCCCTGAAAGGCGCCTTCAATTGAGAGTATCACGGCGGACTGCCCACCGATAGTACCTTTTGCGATGATCATTCCGTCATCACTTTCAGGAACGATGCCCTGAGGTGCCAAATGGGGGGACTCCATGCCGTCAAAAGGTCCTAAAAGCTCGGTAAAACTTCCTTTATCCAAAAGAGCAAGAGCGCGTTCACGGCCCTTTAACTCAACAAAACTGTTCTGCATGATTTTTTAATTTTGATTTGCAATTTCTATAACCTGGGCAAGACGAAGACTGACCACGCCGGGTGTTGCTCCGAAATCATTGATGGTAATCACTGCTTTAAAATCGTTCAAAGCGGTAAACCGGTCGAACACAGCCTTCCAGGTTTGTTTAAAACCATCAGACGCGGTTCGAATAACAAATTCTGTCTGATCAATTTCTGATGGGCTGATCAGTATTTCAAGATCGCCCGAACCCACCACACCAATATGTGCCCTTTGGCTAATGTTTTTGGTAGCAGGGTATTTGAATGAAAACGATTCCATATCCTTGAATTTTAAAAGTATTGTTTAATTTTTTGAAGGTAGATCGTCGCCGCTAAAAGATCGGCGCTTCCACCAGGAGATACCCAGTGATGGGTGATATAATCATCCAGATCAAAGTATAAATGCCAGTTTTGCCGGGTAGTTAATCCTCCGTTTTGAAGTATGAATTTTGATCTGTACTGGATTTCTTTAAGCACCTGCATATCACTGCGGTGTAGAATGCAGGTATCATCAACCTGTGACATTAAAGCCAGTAGCACGTGCAGTCGCAGTGTGTCAGAAGAACAGTGGTCATACATTTTCCAGGCATTCAGGGCGGTTTTGGCTATGGAAGGAAATCCAAGCTGCGCCTCTTCTCTGGCGCTTCTGACGCTATACTTTATACGTACGCTGCTTCCATTCGTATTTTGCTTTGGAAGATACCTGTCTTCAAAGGAAGCGATCTGTCCGGCTGTTGCCAGAATTTCACTCAAATCGAAATCAATCGCTTCCTTTTTAGATAATTCAATGGAGGCTGCTGCGGTTATAAGCCCGATTGCCCAGATCGCCCCTCTGTGCGTATTAATATTTCCTGTGGCTTTCAGCATCTTTTCTTCCCCATAGCGCCCAATGGCCGCAAGTTGCTCCCTGAGCTGCTGAGATGGATTTTTATTCCATGCTGCTTCTGCCATCTGCCGGAAGCTGTCTTGCAGCGCATAGGCTGATCTTTCCATGAGTTGCAGTGTCAAATCGCGGTGTGTTCCGTTGTTAAAGCGATCAACGAGTCCTGGTTTGGGTGAAAGATTTACTTCCTCTATCAGCGCCTGCGTTGCCAGCTGCGAAAGTTTTACCGTTATGATTTCTGACGTAATACTGTCTTTGATCGTAGTCATGGTCTTTGGTATTTAAGTCTTGGTTGCCAGTGAGGCTTTGCTTACCAATTTTTGAATTTTGCCGGTGGGTTATATAATCCACCGGACCATTCGACAAGATCCTGGACATTTTGGGCAGCCAGAAGTGATCTTTTGGCTTCGGTCCGTGCAATTCCCAAATCCTGAGGATAAGCTACAATTCCCTTCTCACGCAGCGTCTGGATCGTTGCAGCGTTGCTTTGGGTTCCTACGGATGTAACTCCAGCTACTGCACTGAGCGCATCACGACGCTGCTGTTCTCCTTCGGCTTTGTAGATGTAAGCAACACCTTCCTCTGTCACCACGTGCGTAACATCATCGCCATAAATCATCACCGGAGCAATAGCCAGATTAGCCTGTTTGGCTACTTCAACTGCATCAAGCGATTCCACAAAAACGGGCGTGTTGCCATTCTGGAATGTTTCTACTGTTTGAACTACCAGTTTTCTGCCTTTTGCCAGTGGATCTTTCGAGGTGATCATATCCAGCCAGGCAGGCGAGGAGTGTCTTCTTCCGTGCGGATCATGGCCCATATTGGGCGCTCCGCCAAAACCGGCTAATCTTCCTGAAACCACGGTCGAAGAATTTGCATTTCTGTCCATTTGCAGCGTTGAGCCTACAAACATATCCACGGCATACTGCCCAGCAACCTGCGCAAAAGCACGGTTTGAACGAAGCGAGCCATCTTTTCCTGTAAAAAATACATCAGGCCTTGCCGCTACATATTGCTCCATTCCGACTTCACCACCAAAACAGTGAATCGTGTCAACCCAGCCGCTTTCAATCGCCGGAATCAAAGTTGGGTGCGGATTCAGGACCCAGTTGCTTGCGATTTTTCCTTTCAGTCCCAATTTTTCAGCGTAAGTAGGCAAAAGAAGTTCAATGGCCGCAGTATTGAATCCGATACCATGGTTCAGCGATTTTACCTGGTGTTTTTCGTAAACCCCACGGATCGTCAACATCGCAATCAAGATATGAAGCTCTGTGATATGCTTTGGATCTCTTGTGAAAAGTGCTTCGAGTTGATACGGCTTGTCGGATTCCACGACGAAATCAACCCAGCTGGCCGGGATATCAACGCGGGGCAGCTCATCTACAATTTCATTGACCTGCACAATGACAATCCCGTCCTTAAAAGCGGTCGCCTCTACAATTGCAGGCGTTTCTTCGGTATTGGGACCAGTATAAAGATTTCCGAAACGGTCTGCTTTATCGGCCGCGACCAATGCGACATTTGGAATCAGATCCACAAAAAGACGTCCGTATAATTCCAGATAGGTATGGATTTCGCCGATCTTTAAAATTCCGTCTTCCAGCATCTGCGAAACGCGCAGACTTTGCGGCCCGGCAAAGGAAAAATCGATCTTTTCCGCTATTCCTTTTTCAAAAATATCCAAATGCTCCGGCCGCGAAATACTCGACATGATCATATGTAGCTTATTGACCTTTTCGGCACTAACCTGTACCAGTGCCTGTGAAAGAAAATCAGCCTGTTTCTGATTATCGCCTTCCAGTACCACCTTGTCGCCCGGCCTGATCAGGTGTTCCAGCGCTTCAACGATGTTCTCTTTTTTCAGTACTGCGCCCTCTGTAAGATGCGCTATACTTTTAATTCTACGGGCTTTTTCATCCCGTTTGGTTGTCCATGATTTAGTTGACATTTTGACCTCCTTTTTTTGAAAATTGTAATATGACTAATTAATATTTACTCCGCCTGAAAACGCTTCCATAACCAGCTGACCGGACCTGCGCCTGACTCTTGAACGGCTAATACATCAGCATCAGCAAAAGCAGATTCGGCCATTTTGGATAGTACACCCGAGGGATTTGTTTCAATAAATATCCTGGTGCCAAGTTCATAGAGCAGCGTAGTTGCATCATGCCATTGCACAGTGCAAGCGACGCTTTTCCATAAATCCTCACGGATAGCCACCGATGTTTTTAGCAGCCTGCCACTGTGGTTGGAAGCATAACCAAAAACCGGCTTACCCAGAATTAACTCGTCCAACTGTATTTTTAAAGCTCTTGAAACATCTTCCAGCAGCACACAATGGGAAGGCACAGACATATTCAGTACTCTGGCTTTTTGGATACCGGTGTTTTGTTTTAAGTTTTCAATGAATCGTTGAATGCTATCGAGTCTGCCGGCAATGACCTGCTGATCTGCTGTATTGATATTGGCCAGATAAATGGTGTCCTGGCTTTCGTTATGAGCAGATAGGAGCTTTTTTAATGATGGTAGAGGCAGTCCGACCAAAGCCGCCATTCCGTAACCCTTAGGGTAAGCGTTTTCCATTAGCGTTCCCCTGTTTTTTACCAGTGCCAGCGCTTGTTTGAAAGATAAAACGCCACTGATGACAGCCGCTGAAAAAGCACCGACCGAATGTCCTGCCACAAAATCTGGTTTTACGCCGCTGGCTAATAACTGCTTGCCGCTGATAACGCCTGCTATGAGAAGACAGATCTGGACATAGACTGTTGACTGTAATTTATCTTCACCATCTAGTACCGTTGCGGGTTCACTAAGTATTTCCAGGGTTTGCGCAAAGATTTCAGCCGTAATCTGGTCAGTCGTATCAAGTGCTTGAAGCATACCTGGTCTTTGTGAGCCTTGTCCCGGGAAAAGAAGCGTGGTCTTTTTCATTTTACTATAATCATCAGCTCATCTGATGAGTTAGTTTAAATTTTTTTAATCTTTATTTCTCATTTTCAAAATAGCGTCTACTGCCATCTCCGGTTTTTTTTGCTCTATGCTTTTAAGAAGAAGCTCATGGAGTTCTGTAAAACGATGCATGGAAATATTTCCGGCGTAATTTTCGGCAATAGAGCTTTTTAGCTGCTGTTCCGCAAAAGTTTTATAGAGCTCAGTTAAAACTGGATTTTTACAGGCGTCGGCGATAGCGATGTGAAAGGCAATATCTGCTTCGAGCCATTGTTCAAGGTTTTCTTCGTCTGCTGCTTTGTTTCTTATTTTAAGGCAGTTGGTAATTTTTGTAATGTCCTTATCGGTCCGGTTGATCGCTGCTTTTTCCACAATTTTTATTTCCAAAAGCTCTCTTACTTCCTGCATGTCACTTTCTTTGGCACCTTGCAGTCTTTTGGATAATGGTTCACTGATTCCTTTTTGAGAAGCGACAAAACTGCCCACGCCATGTTGGACGTTCAGAATTCCATAGTTTTCAAGTGTTCGAATCGCTTCACGAATCGAGGAGCGCCCTACACCAAATTCTTTCATGAGCTCAGGCTCAGAAGGCAGTTTTTCACCGAGTTTGTAGCTCCCGGACTGTATCTGGTTTTGCAGGCGTTCTGCAACTTCTTCTGATAGGCTTTTACGAATGATTGGCGTTGTCATGTGTTCATCTGGTCATCTGATGAGTCAAAGGTAATAGCTCAATGTTTAGTGTGCAAGTATTATTCGATTTTATTTTAAAATTTAAATATTATTTAACTGTTGATAACAATGTTGCGGTATTTTACCCCTGATAGGTTTTAAATCGCCGTACAAAAGTTACAAACGCCGGCATGATATCCGTAAAAAGCAAATGGCTTTTCTTCGTAATCAGTTCCTGCGCAAACATTTTAAGTCCAATAGCAAAAGCGGCTGCGCGGTGAAATCTTCGAGTATTTTTTTTGCTCTTGATTTGTTCAATTATTTCGAAAAGCTCATCATGGTATTAAATTTCTATCGTGACCGGCGCGTGTAATGCTGGACCTTCTTGTGCAGATGAAATCTGTTCAAGACTGATTTTGTATTTATTACTTCGGATCATTGCTTTTTTTGTTTTTTGAAGAAAACAGCCACCTGTTTCGAGGCTGTTTTCGTTGTTTATCCCCACCTTACAGCGGATTAAGCACCTTTTTGTTATTAAAATAGGAAACCGAAAGTATACCCAGAAATGCCAGCGGCATTATTGATGCTATGATCGGATCACCAAGTGAGCTGTGCGCGATAACCGCAGAAATAAATACCATTGCAAAACCAAAATAAGCCAGGTCTTTAATACGATTGGGAATTGCTGGAATCAGCACCAGAATAGCTCCGATAATTTTTGCTATGGCCAATTCGATCCTGAAATAATCCGGGAAACCAAGGTGTACAAAAGCTTCCTTCATTTCCTGATTTGTCAGATATTTGAAAGCGGTAAAAAGCATCATGGTCCCAACAATACCAGTCGACGCCCAATAAATAATTTTGTTCTTTTTCATTTCGTTAAAATTTAACAAGGTTCAAGGTGGACAGCAGACCTTTTGCCTGTTGAAGTTTACTGCCAACGGCTAACGAACCTAAGTCAACCGGCGCAAAACCTATTGCTTCAATAACTTCGCTTACCTGAACTTTGGCCTGCGTATCGTCACCTGACATAAAAAGCACACGGTGGCCATTTTCTGTCACCGGATTTTGTTCAAGTACTTTGAAAAACAAGGTATTAAAAGCTTTGACAAGCTTTGCTCCGGGAAGATAATCCTGCACCACTTCGCTGGAAGCACGCCCAGCCAAATCCTCAACTTGAAAATCGGGCTTGAAGTGATTCGTTGCATCAATTATAATACGGCCGGTCCAGTCAGTAATTTTTGTTAGTGTTGGAACTTGTGACCATGGCAACGCTAATACTACCATATCTGCGCTGGCGGCTTCTATGGCAGTTACTGCTTTTGCTCCTTTTCCCAGGGATAAAATGGTTTCATTTAAAGACTCAGGATCTTTGCTGTTACTGATGAGCACAGAAAAGCCGTTTTTTAATAAATGTGTGGCGACAGTTTTTCCAATGTTTCCTGCGCCGATTATGCCAATCGTTTTCATGTTATTGTAGTTAAATTGTTGTTATAAAATTCCATGTGGGAATTTTATGTAATATTTTCTTCGCTCTTATTTACCGGACTTTAATCCGACATTGAACGATACAAAGGTGCGGGTATTGGCGTGCCTGGCCAATGACATCTGAAGGAAAAAAATCTTGACATTTGTCAAGATGTAGTCAATAAAATCAGGTTATTTTTTGGCAGACTGGCTTCTGATTCTGCTTAATGTTTCTGCGGAAATTCCAATATAAGAGGCAATCATATGCAATGGCACGCGGCTGGCAATGTCAGGAAATTGTTTAAGAAAGTTGTTGTATTTTTCTTCTGAACTCAGAGTTATGCTTGTATGAATTCTTCCCTGTAACGTCTGAACATTTTTCTTGATCGTTTGATTTACAAAGTTATTAAACTCAGGAATTGTCTTTCTGAGCATTTCAAAATCATTTTTCTCAATCAGTAAAATATCACTTGGTTCGATGGCATCTATGTTATATTTTGAAGGCAGGTCAGTATCCATACTTTCCCTGTCGCCAGTCCAATAATTTTCTGGTGCAAACTGCATAATGTGCTCTTGTCCTTTGACATCCAAATAATACATTTTTAACAACCCTCGGCAAACAAAAGCATCATATTTCCATACATCTCCGGATTGAAGAATATACTGATTTTTACGCAATTTTTTAATTATGCAAAGTGATTCTATCAACGCGTAATCCTGATTTGATAAAGTGGTTTTATCTCCTAAATATTTTCGAAAAATTTCAAACATATATTGAATTTAAGATCAAACATTTATTTTTCGAAGTAGATGAAATGCAAAATACAAAAAACAAGCAAGACTAAGTTTCCTAAATTCCGCTCAGGCTGAGAATATACAAAAGGATAAAGCAATTTCTAGCTTGGTCATCATAACAATTCCAGAATTTGGTAATCTTAAAGCAACTAAAATTGAGCAAGTTGTTCATCAATTGTTTATAAATTATACGTTGTATAACTTCAAACTTTGCTAAGCAGCACATTAAGTAAATAGAGGTGATCACCAATATTCATTCAATCAATCTTTTAAATTATAGTTATATTCGTTGACCATTTTTTTAGTCAGATCGTGGAGATTTGTTTGTACGAGGGAATTCTAGAATTCCAATGGGAGAATTTATTCATCTGGCCTCGATCCTGTTTTTTTACATGAAATGAACGTTTTTCTACATGGTTAAGGGTTATTAAAAATCAGTTATGACCTGCTGATTAAACAGGACATAACCAAATTTTTATTAACCTATTGCTTTTTTATTTTATGAATTTAATATGGAAATTTAAGACCGGTCACTTCTTCAGCATAATTCCATAACTCGGCAGCTTTGGACTCGTCTTTCATTGCCGGGGTTATACGTTGGGAAAGAGCAGGATAACCGGATTGCTCATTTTCTCCGTCCGGCCCATAGTAAGCACCTCCTGATGCAGATGGGGAGGTTGCCGCAAATAAACTTGGCAATGCCCCCTGCCAGGGGTCAGACACCTTTTTATATTTTGAGAAGGCAATTTCTAACTGATCTTTGGGAATGTGCCTTTGTAATTCTGTATACACAACACCCGGATGTACAGCGTTGGACATTAGGTTGCTGAAAGGTTGAGCGCGACGCTGAAGTTCGGAAGCAAAATAAACATTAGCTAATTTACTCGTTGCGTATTCTCGCATTTCTTCATAAGGTTTCTCGAGTTTAAGATTATCATAATCAATATGATCCACAAACGTGCTCGCTCCGCTACTTACGCTTACTACCCTGCAGTGCGCCGTGCTTTTTAAGACTGGGTATAAATGTGCTGTTAAAGCGAAGTGCCCGATAAAATTAACGCCGAACTGCAGCTCAAAGCCGTCATCAGTTTTACTGGCGGGTGGCATCATCACGCCTGCATTATTGATCAGCATATTTAATCGTTGATGTTTTTGCTTGAAATACTCGGCAAATGACTTTATGGCGCCTAGATTGGCTAAATTCAACAACCCGAATTCTAAACTGCCTTTGCCTCCGGTTGATTTCATAGTGTCAATGGCCTCTGTCGCCCTTTCGGCATCTCTGCATGCTATAATTACATGTGCTCCTGCTTCATACAATGCCAAAGCAGTTTCATAACCGATACCTGTATTTCCTCCCGTAACAATCGCAATTTTTCCAGTTTGATCCGGCATGTTATTTTTAGTCCACATATTAAAATATTTAGTTTGCAAAATTCATTGGTAAAATGGAAATTTTAATACGTTTAGGAAATCAGAAAGTACGTTTATCAATCACTGTCGGATTGTCGGTATTGTTTAGGCGTCAAACCTTCCTGATTTTTAAAAAAAGTAGAAAAATGATTAGATTCTTCAAAACATAATCTCCACCCTATTTCACTGATTGGCAAGTTTGTAGTTTTAAGCAATATTTTAGCTTCCTGGATAATCCGCTTCTTAATTATTTGAGTGGTCGACTGACCAACGGTTTTGTTAAGGACTTTATTCAGGTGATTGACATGAATATTGAGCTGGCTTGCAAAATGGGATGGAATATTAAATTTCATTTTTTCATTTCCCATATCAAGCGGAAACTGTCGTTCTAATAACTCATTAAATAATAATGTGATCCTTTCATAAGAATTGGAGTCTTTATTCGCTGCGCCTAAAGCAGGTTGCTTTTTTTGGGCATCATGAATAATCTCAGCTAATAAGGCACGGATATAGTCAAACTTGAAATTATAATCACTTTTAATTTCATTATATATCCTATTAAATAATGCATTATAATAATCGAACTCCTGATCGTTTAATCGAATAATAGCATTGTTTGCTGACTGGTAGAGCGGATATTGCTCAAGATGCTCATGTTGACCAAAAAAAGCCGGCGTAAATATGCAGAAGAAGCCAGTCTGTACTTTCCCTAACGGTTCATATTTATAAGGCAGCATAGGATTTGTGAAAATCAGCGCGTGTCCGTTTATTTCAAATGACTGATCGGCATAATGAAACCTGGCATGGCCAGACATTAGGCTTGCTTTGTAGTATTCGCGACGGTTATAGTTAAGGGATTTGGTATGAGTAACGGGAATACTCTCCAAATTGAAAATATTAAATTGACGTACATCATGATCTTGCCATCCGTCCCTTACGGCCATTTTTTTGTACAGATCCTGAATTGTAATATAGTTTTTCACTCAATAAAGTTATAGAATTCAAATCGGCCATTAAAAAAGCAATCTATTTTTTTATTCAATAGCGAATTGTCGGCATTTCGGTGGCTGGCATAATCTAATCGCCTTTTTTTATTCATTTAATTTTGTTGCGGACAATCGGGTGGTATTTAGACACTTCAATTACCACTTCTATCACCAAAAGGCACTGAAAATACATGAGTTTTCAGTGCCTATGCTCATTATTACAATTAATTGTCATCGAAATCCGTACCTGTGATCACATCCTTCCAGGCATCAATATCCTTTTGGAATGCTGCCGTTTTTGCCTGATAAGCCTTCAAGGAATCACTACCTAAAGGTAAATGTAACGGCGGTTCTGCCGAGGCTGCTAATTTAATTATTGCAGCTGCCAGTTTTTTTGGATCACCGGGTTGATTATAACTGACAGCAGCAGCGAACTTGCGCATTTTGCCCACAGTTTCGGTATAATCTTCAATTATATTTTTTGAAACGTTCAGTGAAGATCCATCCAGGAAATTAGTGCGGAAATAACCTGGCTCCACCAGGGAAACGTGAATGCCCAGAGGGAGTAACTCGTTATAAAGCGCCTCTGAAAAGCCTTCGACAGCGAATTTGGTAGCACTGTATAAACCCCATCCGGCAGAACCCTTCAGCCCGCCAACGGATGAAATATTGATAATATGGCCTGAGCGCTGGTTTCGTTGGTAAGGCAATATGGCGCGGATCACGTTGAGTGTACCAAACACGTTAGTGTTAAACATCTTGCGTATCTCTGCATCGGAGCCTTCTTCAACTCCGCTCAATAAACCAAAGCCTGCATTGTTCAATAAAACATCTATTCTGCCAAATTGTTCTATTGCCTGGGCTACCGCAGTCTTTGCTCCATCACCATCGGTTACATCCAGGTTAATAACGTGTAGATTATCATTATTTAAAACAGTTTCCAGTTCTTTTGGATTATTCCTGACTGTGGCGATTACTTTGTCTCCCGAGGCCAATACTGCCTTAGTTATCTCAAAACCGAGGCCCCTTGCTGCCGCGGTAATGAACCATACTTTTTGATTTCTCATTTTGATAATTATTAATTATTTGTAATTTCTTTTACTACTAAATGTTAACCTGAACAATACTTCCGTTGGCTTATATGACTACAATATTGCCTTCTGCCTCAAGCCTTCTGCCACACGTCTGCCATAATCAGCATCACATTTGGTGAAATGTTCTATCATTTTGTCTTGTGTAAATTTTGCTATCGGGGCCAAAGCGCTGACAAAATTGCTGATAAGCTCACTGCGTTCCCAATCTTCAAAACTGCGGTAGAGTTCTCCTGCCTGGGCATAATTATTAGTTCGGTCGATTGTCTGACGGACAATTTTTGCTGCGACATAAGTAGGCTCATAGTCAATTTCCTTTTGGGGGGCTTCTATTAATCCATTCAAACTCGAAGGTTCGTAATTGATATGCGCATTTGCTTCCTTTGAAACATCGATATGGTAAGTCATATGCCCATCCCTTTGATTGGTTGCCACATGGTTTTTTGGAGCGTTGATAGGTAATTGCAGATAATTCGCCCCAATGCGATACCGTTGGGTATCCGAATAGGAGAATGTTCTTCCGACCAGCATTTTGTCATCTGAAAAATCAAGTCCATCAACCAATACACCAGGCCCGAACGCGGCCTGCTCCACCTCAGCAAAGAAATTTGAAGGATTTCTGTTCAGTGTCATTTTGCCGACAGTAAGCCAGGGGAATTGTTCTTTAGGCCAGATTTTAGTATCATCAAGGGGATCGAAATCCAGTTCAGGATGCTCTTGGTCACTCATAATCTGTACACTTAATTCCCATTCCGGAAAATTGCCGACTAGAATAGCTTCATACAAATCCTGTGTGGCATGATTGAAATTTTGTGCTTGAATACGGTTCGCCTCTTCCTGGGTTAAATTCTTTACACCTTGTAATGGCTCCCAATGGTATTTGATCAAAACCGCTTCCCCTGCTTTGTTAACCTATTTATAGGTATTTACGCCTGATCCTTGCATGTGCCGATAATTAGCAGGAATACCCCAGGGTGAATAAATCCAGGTAATCATGTGCGTTACTTCAGGTGAATTGCTGAAGAAATCAAACATGCGGCCGGGATCCTGACGGTTTGTTATTGGGTCAGGTTTGAGTGAGTGAATGAAATCGGGGAATTTAATTGCGTCACGGACAAAAAACACCTTGATGTTATTACCTACCAAATCCCAGTTCCCATCCTCTGTATAGAATTTAACCGAAAAACCTCGTGGATCCCTTAACGTCTCCGGTGAATGGCCACCATGAATAACGGTCGAAAAACGCACAAAAACCGGTGTTTGTTTCCCTTTTTCCTGGAAAAGTTTAGCACGTGTAAATTTCGATACAGGTTCATCGCCCGCGGTACCATATGCTTCAAATATACCATGAGCACCGGTTCCGCGGGCATGGACTACACGTTCGGGAACCCGTTCTCTGTCAAAGTGAGCGATCTTTTCCAGAAATTGATAATTTTCTAAAATAGCGGGTCCACGATTTCCCAGCGTTTTCATGCTTTGATTATTGGTGATCGGATGCCCCTGGCGGTTAGTCAGCGTTCTGTCACTATCTGATTGCTGAATATTTTCCTTGAAATCTTGTTTGTAATTCATAATCACTATTGTTTTGAATAAAATAATTGGTATTAATAATTATTCAGCTATCATGGATTTCGTAGCGGCTACCATCAATTCATAGCATTGGGCGTTTTCCTGGATTAAGGCATGATCAATAGGGTTTCGGCCTGAAAGATCTTTTTTTAGTGGATTAGCGCCATTAGCCAGTAAAAGTTCAATTAATGCATCATGACCAAATGTCGCTGCAAAGGTCAGCGCTGTGGCCTCATTTCCATTAACAGTTTCTACTGATGCTCCGTAATGAATCAAAAGTTGAGCTACCCTGATATAACCCTTAAAGCAGGCGCCCATGAGTGCCGTGTTGCCCATTCTATCACAAAGTTCGATATCAGCACCTGCGATTAACAGGGCTTCTGCGGCCTCAGCATTGTTGTAGTATGCGGCTAATATAAGCGGGGTAGAACCTCTGCCATCTCTTGCATTGATTTCAGTATACTTTAAACAAGATTTAATTTCAACCACATTATTATTGCGTGCAGCATCAAATATTCCCATAGCAGTTTTTTGTTAATCAGTTTTCTCTTATTTATACGCTATTAGAGACTGGAATTAATTACTCACTCCAAGGTGAATGCAGTATACAGTCACAGAAGTTCTTACGGTGAAAATTAGGAATCATGTAAGCGCATACATCCGCCTTGATATTACCAAATGTAGTTTCGGTTTTATGTTCGAAACCGCTGAAAAAAGTAGGAATAATATTTTTCTTAAACTCATTTCGCGGAAAAGCCTTAATAATCTCCTCCCGGTGTGCTGTGCTCAGATTTTCATAACCCTCACCCATAACATCTAAGCCTACTCCCGAATACATCAGTGCAACCTCTGCTTCTTTATGTTCAGCGATACCTATGGTGGTGTGAAGGGCAATGGTATCCCAGGCAAGCTGTAATTTTTCCTTTGGCAGCCCATGACTTTTCAGAAAATCGCGTGCTGCATTGGCACCATCTACTTCAAAACGAAGATCATCACTGCTGTAATGCCTGGTTAAACCCAAATCGTGAAATACAGAACATACATACAGGAGTTCAGGGTCATACGCCAAACTATTGCGTTTCCCGTTAAGCGAGGAGAAAAAGAACACTCTCAAGGAATGATTATAAATAAAATCCGTTCCATGTTCTAATAATAATTCTGTCGCCTGATTGGCAATTGCGCTGTCCGGAACATCGATCCCGGCTAACGATTTTACTTTAATAATTGACATAAATTTTGATTTATATGGTTGTAAATTTTTTCTATAAAAGCCTTATTATTCATTTATTCAACGGGTACTATTTTTAATATTAATTGAGTGTTTAAAATAATATTGTCGAATAATTTTAGATTATACGATATCGCCAGCACTCACATGTAATGTATTAAGATCAACTGGACCTTATTGAGCTCCCAATTTATTAAAAGCCATTAATTTTGGGTATGCAGCCTTTTTTTTAATATATAACAGGTTAGACTGGACAGCTGAATCGTGCGAAGTCTGATTAATATGAAGGATAATTTATTTAACAGGAATCCGGTCCATGATATTTGTGAACTCCATACCGTCCAGAAATGCGACAACGTTCACAATTTTTCCGTCCTTCATCTGCATGTACCAGGAATAGGAAGCGTTATATGGCTTGCCATCTTTGGCCGTGGCTTTACCATCCCATAGCGCTATGACCATGTCCCCGTCGGCATATAATCCTCTGACGGACGGGACGATCTTTTTAGCTAAACGTTCGTTAAGCGGGACAATCACTTCTTCCATAAATGGTTTCTTTCCTTTGTATGTTTTCGAAAAAGGTGTTGTGCCAGTGATGGTCCATTGCATATTGTTTGCCAGCAGGTCGAAAAAACTGCCAGTACCTTTCTCCCAATGATCAAATCCCTCCTGGACGGCCTTTTTATTTGAAGCTGTTACAGACGCTGGTATTTGAGCAACTGATAAGGCGGGCCAGTTGGCGCAGAGGAAAAGTATGGTACTTAAAAACAATAACGGTGATTTTTTTATAAAATTAATGCTGTTTTCCATAGTCTTTATGCAGTTAATGACTGGTTCTAATTTGACCGTATTTTAAATTCTTCATAGATAAGTTGATCTCTAAATCTTCCATGTCTTGCAGTAAGGGAGCGGGCGAACTATTGCCAATTCTGTAATCACCATTTCGTTAATTACGCTTATATATATACGTTAATGTCTAATTTGCGTCGCTAGTTCGTTGCTCCGCCGTTTACCAAAAGATGCTGCCCTGATACAAAGGATGAAAGATCACTTGCAAAAAACTCAGCAGCGTTGGCCACATCTTCCACTTCAGCCAGTCTTCCCATTGGACAACTGTCCAGCAGTTGTTTCCTTAATTCGGGATAGCTGCCTGCTTCGGCAAATATGCCAGAGTGGTCAACTGCAAAGGGTATAATGGAATTAACTGTCACGCCCCTATGGCCAATCTCTTTGGAAAGTATATTAACCAGGTATCGTGGTGTAGTCTTGCTACCTCCATAAACAGCCATTCCGGGTACGGGAAATGAAGTGGTGCTAGAAGCGATGTAAATTATGCGACCGTTATCGGTAATATGTTTTGCCGCCTGCTGCATGGTAAAATAGGAACCTTTGGTATTTATGGCAAACAAACGGTCAAATTGTTCTTCTGTAAAGGCAGTAACGGGCGTTTCCACCATTTCAATGCCTGCGTTGGCGACCACAATGTCAATTTTTCCAAATGTATCCAAAGCCTCTTTAAATAATCGTTCAATCTCGGTTACTTTGCTTACATCAGCTTGTACAGAAATCACCTTTACACCCATTGCCTTGATGTTGCTCATCACTTCATCAGCAGATGTTTTGTCGCGTGAATAATTGATTACAATATTGGCACCCATAGCCGCATAGCGTTCTGCTATCGCTTTACCTAAGCCACGGGCCGATCCCGTTATTAAGGCTACTTTGTTTGTCAGTGTATTCATTATTTTTATTGTTGAAATTAAGTGTTTTATAACTTATGATTTGCCGGTCAGGCCATGCCGCCATTAATGCCGATATTCTGTGCGCTGATCCATTTCGCTTCGTCGCTGGCCAAAAAAGCAACTATTTTGGCAATATCATCAGGTTCGCCGATGCGGTTAAAAGCGGACAGGGAGGCTAGCCGGTCAATTACTTCCCGGGGTTTACCGTCGGTAAATAATTTGGTATTGGTGGGGCCAGGAGAGACAATGTTGACGTTGATGCCCCTTGTGCCAATTTCTTTAGCAAATACACGAGTTAACTGTTCCACCGCTCCTTTACTGGCTACATAAGTTCCATAAGTGGGCATCATGACGCGTGTCGTGGTAGACGAAAAGTTTATGATGCTTCCATGGTGAGCCAATTTTGTAGAAGCCTCCCGCAGTGTGTTGAATGTACCTCTTACATTAATGTCGAACTGCCGGGTAAAGTCATCATCGGTAGTGTCCTTAATCAGTTTGGTCAGCATAATACCGGCATTATTCACCAGCACATCTATTTTACCGTAATGTGAGATTGCGGCATCAAACAATTCTTTAACTTCTTCCGATTTACTCACATCAGCTTGTAGGGCAATGGCATCACCACCAGCGCTGAGGATGTCTCCCACTATTTTATCAGCCGCCTCCTGGCTTCCGGCGAAGTTAACAATAACTTTGGCACCCTCGCTCGCCAGTCTAAGGGCGATGGCAGCGCCGATACCTCTTGAGGCACCAGTCACGAGGATCACTTTTTCCGATAATGTCTTCATAATTTAATATTAAAATTTAGTATTTTTTTGTTTTGCTCTTTATCAATATGTAAATACTGTGCCGTTGTGTATATTGCTGAAAATCAGTTTTTTGTATTTAATAAATTCAAAATTTAGGATCTTTATTTCGTCATCTGACGAATTTGGTTCCGATATGTCGGCACTCTTGGACAGCAAAAGATCATTAGGAGAAACAACCACCGCCATTAATATGACTCCGTTGATTACTTGCTGGGATTCGTTTGGAATTTCAGTAAAAAGTATCTATATTTTGTTGCTATCAAGTCTATTATATCTTTCTTACGTATAGTACTTATCATGAGTAAAGGCAAAAAAATAGTATCGCCTGATAATGGTGAACATTTAGCATTGCATATGGCAATGTTAAAAGTGAGGAACAAGAAGCAGTTCCTGAGCCTGCTCAATAGCAACTTAAAAAATCTCCTTGGTTACCGGTTTACGACGATATTTCTGGCTGATCCAGATAAGACAACATTAATTAATTTTTTTCCTGAGGAACTGACCGGTAGTGATGAGAAAATCTTTAAAGCCATCGTTAAAACCAATGTGCTTCGGCCAGATGATTTAATATTATATGAAGGGTATAGTCCAGACGGGCGACGTACAGCGCGGGTAACAATAAATGTAAGCCTGTACCTGCAAAACCCATCAGCCTCACAACATCAAAATGCCATAGAGCTCGATATTTACCAGGACGGATACCGTAGTGCGCGATGGATTATGGTATATGATACAGAGGATCAAATATTATCTGATCATTTTGACCATTTCCCTTCACTGGCACCACTCATGGCGGCGACGCTTATAAACGTTATAGAAAATGAGCAAATGCAGGAGCGTGAAAAAGAAAATGAGATCATTCAGTCCTTGAATATTGATTTTGCAGCAATTAGAAATAAACGGGATCTGCTGAAAATCATTCATTTTAAATTAAATGTCTTATTTGATTTCAGCGATCAATTTGTTGGGGTCTTAAACAACGATGAATTTACATTCAGTGCATTTTTGCAAGATGTCCGATCGTGGGCAGATAAACATCCTGATTATAAAGGATCGATTGCCTCCAAACACCCTGTCAATGACCGGGTATTGAATAAAGTGATTATCTCGAAAGAACCGCAGCTTTATGAGCTAAGTCAGCAAGTTGCGAAAGGGGATATGCCGGGTTATTTCCAAATTTTCCAGGATGTTGGAATAAAAAGGGCTATTTTAATCGGCTTGCATGTAGCTGACAGGATCATTGGAACCTGGTGTATCTGCCAGACCGAGTATCAATACATCACGGCGAATCAACTGCGGTTAATCAAAGATATCTCCATCCAGCTGTCAATCGCTGTAGACAATATCAGAGCGAACGAAGCTATTTTAGCAAAACAGGAGGAGAGTAAACTGCTGCTTCAATTGAGCGCCGATATCGCCAACATCCGTGACAAAAACCACCTGTTCAATGCGATTAATAGAAATCTGAAAAAACTTTTCCAGTTTGAAGATATTGTAATTATGGTACTGAATGAAGATGATACTTATTATGCTTTCCTGTTTTCACTGGCCCATCAAAGTTCCGGCTATACTAATTATCAGAAAACTTCGCTGAAAAAATATTCTAATTGCGATTGCTGCTTTCGTAAAGTCATGTCATCAGATGGAATAGTAGTTTTAAGTATGGAGGAGCTTTATCAGGAGCCATCAGCGCCTGACTATATAAAATTTGAGTATGAGAACGGAATCCGTGAGAAAGTCGCCATCAAACTACGTGATGATAAAAAAAACATCGGCATATTTTATGTCAACGCCTCTGGATTAGGTGCTTATACGCAGCATGAGCTGTCATTAATAGAAGGGGTATCTTACCAGCTTTCAACTGCGATATCCAACATACTTGCGGCAGAAGAAATTGAACGAAGGGAAAGCGAAAGAGAAATGCTCTTATCCATTAGCAATGACATTTCAGCTGTTCGGGATAATGAGGGAATCATGCGGGTGATAACCCAAAAATTGAAACATCAACTCGCATTCAGCCATATTATGATCGCAACTATCAATGACGATCATTCTACATTTAGTGCTTATGTCGTCGATCCCGGCTCAAAAAGCAAGCACCATCCATTTTACAACGAGGCAACCAAAACTAAATTTCCGATCAATGACGGGATAATGGATCAGGTATATGTAAATTCTTCCCCATTAGTTTTTGATCTTGACGAGCTTAATTTGCAAAAACAGATGCCTGCCTATCTGGTCATGAATTATGAAAGCGGCATTAAGCAGGTCATCGTCACCAGGTTTTCTAAAAGCGAGAATGTATTCGGTTTCTGGCTGATCTGCTTCGATACAAAAGCTACTCTAAATAAGAATAAACTCAGTTTGGTATCGGGTTTGGCAAATCAAATATCCATTGCTGTTTCGAATATTATTGCCAATGCGGAAATCAAACGGAGCGAGAATGAAAAATCCCAGTTATTATCGTTTAGTAACGCGTTGGCATCGGTAAAAAACAAGCATGAGCTTTCCATGGTCTTTGCCGCGGAAATGAAAAAGTTTACCATTATAAGGGATTACAGTTTGCGAATTATTACGGAAGACAAAAGCCATCATCAAATGTTTTTATATGATGTGAACGCGCATTTTACCAGACATCCAGACTTTCCGCTTGTAAGGGACACCCATGATGACATAAATGATGGGATTACTGATGCCGTTATACTTTCCGATAAGTCGATTACTTTTAATGTCGATGAACTCTGTCGGAGAGAAGTTGTGCCACGGTATGTAAAATTTTGGAAAGATCTTGGACTGGTGGAAAATAAAGCGATGCCTATAAGAGTGGGTGATGAAATTATCGGAATTCTCTGGTTGAGGCTTTTTGAAGACTATCCCAGCTCTGCTGAACCACTTTTGCAAAATATTTGCTACCAAATCGCTCTTGCCCTTTCAAGTGTGCTTGCTAACGAACAAATAGCCATAAGGGAAGAAGAAAAAACATTTCTTCTCTCGTTGAGCAACGAAATAGCTTCTTTAAAAAGCAGGGCTGATCTATTTCATGTAGTCAATGCAAGAATTAAGCATATATTCTCAATTGATCAGCTTGGCATGGCAAAAATCAATGAGGATGGTGAAACGCACAGCGCATTTATGATGGACCTTGGCGACTCTGTTACAGGTCAGATTGATTTCAATGAGGTGACCAGCTTGAAGTATAGTGTTCTCGACACCGCTTTTCAGATGGTTATTTCAACTGAAGAGCCCGTGATTTTAATTATTGATGAGCTTGATAAAGAAGCCAATGCTCCCGCATACGTGAAATTCTGGAAGGAGGTTGGATTTAAAAGACTCTTGTGTCTTGCATTAAGGGTAGGCGGCAATCCGATTGGCACAATATTTTTTAATATTAAGCCGGAGGAAATCGATAAAGTGAAACATAATTTGCTAAAAGGTATCTGTGCCCAGTTAGCAGTGGCGGTTTCAAACATCCTGGCCAATGAGAAAGTGCTACATCAGTTAAGCGAAATTAATCAGTATAAACAGCAGCTGGAAGACGAGAAGATTTATTTGAAGGAAGAGATTGATATTTCACATAACTACGCTGAGATCATAGGCAACGGCCCCGAAATGCAGAAAATATTTCGCTTGGTCAACCAAGTGGCAGCATCTGACAGCACTGTATTGATACTTGGCGAAACTGGTACTGGAAAAGAATTGATAGCCAGGGCTATACATAATAATTCGCCACGCAAAAACAGGCTGATGGTCAAAGTGAACTGCGCAACTTTGCCAGCCAATTTAATCGAAAGTGAACTTTTCGGACACGAACGGGGGAGCTTTACCGGAGCGACGGAAAGAAGAGTCGGCAAATTTGAACTTGCGAATAATGGTACTTTGTTTTTGGATGAAGTTGGTGAAATGCCACTGGAACTCCAAGTGAAGTTATTGCGGGTTTTACAGGAACAAGAAGTCGAGCGCATAGGTGGCAAAAATACCATTAAGGTAGACGTTAGAATAATTGCTGCTACGAACAGGGATCTGGAGAAAGAAATGGAAGAAGGCCGGTTCAGGCGCGATCTTTATTACAGACTTAACATATTTCCGATCAGTCTGCCGCCACTCCGGTCGCGTTCGGAGGACATTCCGCTGCTTTCAACCCATTTTATACAACGCTTCTCGAAAAAGGCCGGTCGGGAAATCAACAAAATAAGCAACAGTGCCCTGCAAGAATTACTACGATATAACTGGCCTGGTAATATCAGGGAACTGGAACACCTGATCGAACGCAGTGTCCTGCTTTCAAGTGGTGATACAATCAGGCAGTTTCAGCTGCCTTCGTTAAAGCAAAAGGATATTCCTAAGTTAGCTGGAGAAGCAATTGCTCTAAAGACGATTGATGAAAATGAACGTGATCATATTCTAACTATTCTGAAATATTGCAAGGGCCGGGTAGCAGGGGACGGCGGCGCGGCAGAAATTTTGGGTGTGCCTAAGAGCACGCTGAACTCAAAAATAAAACGCCTGGGTATAAAACGTGAGCATTTTTACTGAGATGTTAGCGCCGCAATTGCTTTTGGCTGAGTCAGACTGTGTCTTGCTCAAATTTTACTTCGATTTGAGTGTCGCCGTCACACTGCTTTTGTAAATTTCTATTTGATTCTCTATGCTAAGATTTTATTGGTTCAAAGTTAGTAAAACTTGCTGAATGACTATCAGATTGTAAATTGAAGTCTTTTCGGGCAATACGTGACTTACTTACGAATGGTTATTATAGAAACGTACAGTGGCTTTCCTCAGGAGAAGATTTGATCATAAGTAACGCATCCCTTGTTGCTTGCTTCAATTTATTTGCCGCTGCGAAGAAGCCGGAAGAGATGGAACCGAGAAAAAATTAGTGGTAAGTGTACTAAATAGAAATCAGTAATTAAATTCTGTCCCGCAAATACCCCGGGGGTAGTAGGGGGAAATAACCAGGGAAATTATCGCTGATGTCAATAAAAAGTCAATTTTTGTTACCTATTTGTTGCCTGAGTTAAATTTTCGACATGTAAAATATTGATAATTAGCGCGTTGGGTGATTTGGCTACTTTCTGTATAAAAGCAAGTGATAGCCTAAAAAAACCATAAATAATCTGCAAGCATTAAAGTAAAAAATCCATTGCAAAAACGACAGTGACCTGCTTTTTATGGAGACGAATACGCCAAGTGTAGTTACAAGCATCGCAGGACAAATGCTGAAAGGACAAAATGAAATTGAAAATCCAGGAAAGTGATAAGCAAACCCAGTCAGTAAGAGATAAGCTCAAAGAGGATATCTTAAATAAAGAATTTTTGATCGTCAAGGATGCCGCTTTTATTTTGATTAATCCGATTGGGATGTTCATTTAATGATGCAATCCGGCCGGTTGAAGGCGGTTAATCTTTTGTTGTGGAGGGATTTACTACTGTTTTCGCTGTTTCCAGAAACTCGGTTGGAAGCATTGTAAAAACGTTATCTTGTAATTTTGAAATACAGAGATTCTCCGGGAATTATGAAAATCGTGCCTCAATTTAGCGCTGACAACATTATTGCCCTTTCACCATTGTAGAATTGTTTATCGGTTAATAAATGCAAAATCAAAAAAAATATATCGAAGTAATGACGGTCAAACCTAAATAGCGTCAAACCCTTGTTTGACCGCACTAGTTGCTATCTTTTTAGTTGCCTCTATGATAGCAGGGTTTTTTATGTTTCGAACCAAAAGTATGATTCTTGACAAATATGATAAAAGTGTCGGATTGACTGGATTCAGAACCAAAAGGCTGTTTCGTAAAAAATGGCTAAACTGAATACCTGACCGCTCGATTGGCATGATACTAAAAGGGCTCCGACTCGATTACATATTTTTGCTTTTTTTCCCCCCTTTTTATTTTCAACGTTGATTTTGTTGACGGTTTGCGGTAATGATAAGGACATTAACTTATTGGTTCAACTGAAAATATTTTGCCGTTAGGGGTAGGCATCATCATTGTCGTGGGTATTTTGGAAAACTGGTATGCAATGTATCAAGGATAAAAAGGAAGTCAGTTTTATTTCGTTTGCACAACGAATGCGAGTTTTCTCTTATGGTAAATGTTTAAGTATGGTCGCTACAATGGTATTCTTTATCATTGATAAATTAGTCAATTAAGCTTTATTTGGTCTAAAAGACACCCGCCAAATTTGACGGGATGTTACTATGCAAGTGTCGTTTTTTTTCTATTTCAGAGCCAAAATGTTCATAGATCAGTTCCTTCTTTCTTAGTCCCTATCATGTCCTTTGGACGTATCGATTTCTTCGTATTACTAATGATACGATATTTTAATTTTGATGGAAGTTTTCCTTGAATTTCAGTCAAAATACCACTTAATAAATCATGATATGATTTGTTCAAAACTTGAAGTAATATTAACTGTAAATTATTGTGGTAGTGATATTTGACGATGTATTTCCTCTTATATTTTGAGAGGAAATATAACTAATTGAGATAAAACTATTAGGGTATATATCTGATTGTATATTAATAATCTTCTACTCTCTCCAACCTAAATTATGAATGCCGCTAAGCTACAATCTGATGCTGAATATCTCAAGGTTTTGCAAATGTGGATGGGGTTAGCAGAACCGTCCGGTGTGCAGTCTAAACTGCACGCTACATTTACTGATCCTGCCTTTCTAAATGTACTTAATCAGTCACCGTGCGTAACATGGATTATAGATATCCGTACGCAGCAATACACATTTGTCAGTAAAAATACGCTTGATCATTTTGGATATTCATCTGACAACTACACATCAATGGGTCAGAATTTTCAGAATAAGATAAGACATCCGGAGGATCAGCTTAATACGTGGCGTCTTATGTACAGGATTTGGAATATATTGAATTCTATACCTGCCACAAAAAAGTCTAATTATCGATTTAGCTACGATTATAGAATTTTGAAACCAGATGGTGAAGTTATTCGTATCCTAGAACAAAATGCTGTTTTACAGCAAGATGACTCCGGCAATATTACACATTTGTTAGGGATATGTAACGATATTACACAATGGAAAAACTCTGACGATCAATTAGCCTCTTTAACTTCTGACATTGACAACCAACATTATCTATTCAACTGCGATGAGTTTGTCAAAAACAAAACGATATTGAGTAAACGTGAACTGGAAATTGTAAAGTTGCTGTCTGAGGGGCAAAGTAGCAAAGATATTGCAAACAAGCTTTTTATAAGCTTTCATACAGTAAATACACACCGACAAAAGATGATTGAAAAAACCAATACCAAGAATACCAGCGGTTTAGTTCAGTATGCAAGTTGCAATGGATTGATTTAGAATTTCTATGAAGTTCAGCTTTGTATTTTTGTAAAAGCTTTCAACTAAAAACTCTGAGTTTAAACTAAATTAGATTTTTGTTTAAACCCAAGAGTTTTGTAAGCCGTCATTGTCTCTTTTAATGCTTACCAAAAGCCATCATTTTAAATATTACTATCTGTTGCAGTGTTCTTTTTACTAGCCATAAATTCCCAATGTTTTTTTGGACCATCGGGTTTAAAAAGCTCCATCAGATCAACACCGGCTTCTTTTTTTATAGATCCGTTAAGGTTTTCTATTGCATGTTTTCCCAAAGCGCGATAACTTTCAAACTGACTCTCGGAAAAAAATTGATCCGCTGTTGATTCATGCGGAAAAGCGGCATTAATTGAGGCATAATTAAATACATCTCTTGGCTCTTTACCATAAAAAGCAGGTTTAATATATAAAAGCAGCCCATCAACATCGTTCGAACAGGAATTTCCCGCTCTTTGCTTGTCTACCTCTGAATATCTTATCCGTCCTAATGCCCAGGATTGCCCCTCCGGATTCGGATCGTTGGATCTTGCCCTGATGTTGAATCCTTCATCGAAATCAATAGAGATACCCAGGTCAATACGGATTTTACGAATTGCATTACCAAGGTCTTCCAGCGTACATTTTTCATCGCAACCGGCATCGCTTACCAGAATAAAACGGTTGCGACGAAGCACCATCTCATAAATTCCAAGATTTTCAAAATGCCCTCCGTCAGACAAATAAACATATTTATTGAGTTCATCAGTATTTGCAATTAATTCGTCGAAGATAGGTTTTACTGCGAATAATGGCGTTGGACGATCAAAAGTTTCATCCCCCGCAGGCCCGGGATTACCCAGCCACCAACCCAGCCGGACATTGAAAAGCGTCATTAAAAATGCAATAAGAGGTGACGAATGATAGCCCATATTGGGACTAGCGGCAGCTCCCGAAATTGTCATGGCAGTTCCCAGGCTGATGCCATTTTTGCCTCCATAAATTTTTTGTTCACCAACATTGCTTCCTATATCCATACCATGGTTTAAAGCATCAGGTCTCGTGCGTCGATATCCAAGCTTCATAGCGCCAGCGTGTAATGTGGATACTGAAAAGGCTGCTGCTTTTCGTTCTTGCCAAGCCAGATTTTGGCTGTTTACCAGATTAAGCGCAAGATTAATGACATGAAAAGGAGGTTTTTGTTTTGATTTAGCTCTTGTAGACGTAATTTGTTGCTTATCCAGCTTTGCCATCGGCATATTATCATTTTCGTCAAATCCGGTAAAAGGATCAGGTGCACGTTCTGTTTGCGGCCGTGATGCTCCAAGATATGCACGTATCAATCGTGCACGGTACATCGCGTGAAGTGAAAACCGGTTAGTATCAATTGTAAATGCAGTACCAATGCCGAAAAGTGTAAATGTCAGCAATATTAAAAATGGAATATAAACATCAACAATCGGAAAGGGTGCGTTACTTTTACCAAATATCCGGATTAATTCAAGATTTAAAGACGACAAAAGTGTCATCAAAACTACAAGGGTAATTAAGGCTACGATGGGCAGACTTAAATTTGACATGAGACTCACTGCTCCCGGTGCAGCACCTTTTCCTTGTCTTGAACCCGCTGCCTCACCTCCGCCTGCTGTTTTATTGCTCCCACCAAGAACACCGGTAAGTATACCTGATCCGAATCCCAAACTTGCTATTTGTAATTTGATATTGTCAATTAATCTGGGCCCAAAAAGAATAATAGCCGTTAAAACCAACCACGACAATGCTGTTAATAACAGAAACCCGCTGTATCGGGCAGTCCATTCCCGCCGGGAATCTTCATTCCATCGGCTAATAATCCCTTCAAAAATATAACCCGACAAAAGAATTGCTAATAAAGCAGTAGGAAAACCAAGGCAGATAACCGCTGGTAAATGCAAATCACCAGGAATATATAAGCGGGTTTTGCCTAATAGCAGAAGTAACAAAAAACCGGAAAAAGCCCCCGCAGCCCAAACAACCAATATCTGGCCCAACAAAAGAAGCCAGTTTTTTGGTGTAGGCCTTGCTAATACCCATCCTATAAGGTGAATGGATCCTGTGCAAAGTAAAACAAAAATGCCTCCGAAACATGCTATGTTTAGGTCAGTGTCTTTCTTGTCTAAACCGAGAGAGGTGTGTATATCTTCGATAAACTGAAAAGGGAAAGTTGTAAGCTGCTCAAACCAAATCCAGGCTATCAACAGCAAGAAATTTGCTGAAAGCAAGGGGATAAAGCACTTCTTTATGAAATTTTTCGTGTCGCGTTCCGCCACCGAAACATCTTTTGTTGGAGCTCCCTTGAATTTTGCAGCCTCTGATTCAGGCACAAATTCATGTAGGAACTTAGTGGCCATGATCAGAAGAATTCCAGCTGCAAGCGAGAAGATGGAGATAAGCCAAAAGGCGTAGGGACCGTAAAAAGCAAATTTAGCCCCACCTAGATTTGCCGCAAGCCAGGGAATACCAGCGAGTGCAGCCATAAAGGGGATGATAACCAGCCATATCATTAAAAGATTTCTAAGATAAGTTGCATAAAGTGTCCAGCTATCTGCTGAAAAAAGTCCCAGTTTTGGTGACAGATAATTGCTGTATTTTCTAAGATATAGGATTGGATCAGCCTCAACAGTAAAGGGTGTGCTAGACTCAGATTTTAACTTTTTTATTACTGTTTCAAAACCCTCATGATGACTCCATGCACTCAGCCAGGAGCCAAGATAGCCACCCCCGGAAACGGTAGACATGTATTTAAATTTTTCAAGAACATCCAAATCAGCTAGCCCTTGAACGATACCCAACCCAAATGTGGCGCTGCGTATTCCTCCTCCCGAAAAGCATATTGCAGATTGAGCGATATTACGCATTTTGTCAAAAATATTTTCTAATTTTAGAGTTTCCTCGGACTTGATATATTCTGAAAATGCATCATGGATCAAAAGCTTGTTCAACTCTAATACATCTTCTATTGTAAGTGCTCTATTGGTATTTCTACCATCTTGATATTGAGAAAGCAGGCCGCGCGTGTAAGGCTGCAGTGATAGTAGATCTTTAAGCCAAGGTTCATTCTCAATTAAATTTTTATCTTCTGTTTTTATTATAAGAACACGCCCAATTGTTTCTACGGTAATTTTTGCGTCATTGTTTTGTTCATCTTCCGCCTTGATCCATTTGGCAAGTTTTATGTAAGGATTTTGATAATCCTCAGATAATTTTTCATCAGCCCTTCCTGGTTTTCCTATTTCCAGGTTTAAACGTAAAACTAATTCTTCTTCTATTTCATAATCTGGAGTTGGAGGAATAGACTGAGAAGATTGGATCTCCGCTGATTCTGGTCCATGAATATATTGGTACTCCTCCTGAAGGATATTAAAGAGTTGTAAAGAAGACTCTTTTGGAGTGTCTGTAATAGAATTTCTTTGCATAGTAAGGTTAAGAGTTGAGTGTTATAATGTCTTTTTTAATTTAGAGTGGGCAGGCTATATAAGAAACAGGCCTTATCTTTAAAATATAATTCTCTCGTCTCTATAACTTTTGGAATGATTAACACTTTTTAAATCACCAAATCTATACTGAATCGTAATCAGAGAATCATAATCCCATTTGCATTCACAGGCTTATCCAAAAGCCAGTTGTTATTTTTAATCTGATCCAGAAAACATTGAGTTCGGTAAACTGTTTTTTGGAGGATAACTTTTTTATTCGTTGCAAGCCACGCATGTCGTGCTTTGACGTAGTCACTGATCCACGTTTTCTCATCTCCTCCTCGGGACGGAGGCAAGGCAGTAAAACGTTCACGAAGGAATGGCAGTACACTGCCGGAATGAATAAAACTATCGAAAACAACCAACAAACTGAGCTGCTGCGTCAGCTTTAAACCTGTGTAGAAAGCTAGGGCGGGAGTGTAGTAAAGTATATCGAAGAATTCGTCCTGGGCCTCACGCATGATAATATCTTCGCGTGCCGATTTTCTTAGCAGTGTTTTAAATTGAGTGTTATCAACAAGCGGAACCGTTCCAATTTGATGCGTAAAAGGAGCAAAGTCTTTGGCGAATTTTCCTTTGCGGACAATGTACATATCAATAAGTGTCTTTAGGTTTCCCTGTTCGGTTGTTTGACTTCTCCCAAAAGTAATTTGCCTCGTATTGTTTTTACCATCGGAGAAAATAACGAGCGCATCATATTTTCCGGCAGCGGTTCCGGTCTCAAATGCATTGATTATTTGCTGTATTTTCTTTTTTTTATCAGCCATTTTGAATGAAGTTAGAAGTCAGAAATATGTTTTTATAGCCAGTTTAAAATTTTATTGATAATGATGGTATTGTGAGGTTGCAGGTAACTGAAATGGTTTACCTGGTCTGCTTCTGAAGAAATATGAAACTGATCCGGCAAAAGTGTGATCGTATAATTCGGATCTTGATTCTTGAATATTGCACCAAGCACAGGAGCGAGCGTGTCATTGTCTTCCTCTTTGAAAATGAGCCTATCAATAATGTTTTCGTTGAAAAGCTTTTTCAAAAAACCATTGGGTTCATAATTCGATGTGATGACCAGGTAATTTGTCCGGCTAATGTTTATTTGGTTAAGTTTCAGGATTACTTTGCTTTGTTCGTCCAGGTCACTCACTCCCGGCAGGGAAGTGCCGGTATTAACAATGGCCTTTAGTATTCCCATGATTTGTGGAAGAACTGGAACAAAGAGGCCTGCGAGATTGGCCACATTGCTGGCAATATTGACATAATTAGCCCAATTTTGACGGGATGCAAGTAAGGTGCCCTGATTGGCGGTTCCAGTGACTACAAGCTTCTCAAGTATCAGTGGAGCGGATTTGACAGGTTGCCCTGTTTTGATATCAAACAAAAGTTCCTCGAACAGAAATCTGGCAATAAGTCCGCCGCTGCTTCTGCCAATTACACTGCATTTTTTATCTTTTAATCCGGAATTGACAAGCATTTGATTCACATGTTTCGCATTATCTTCTATGCCCTGCACAAGAGTGGGCATATTGAATCCTATAATGTAGCGGCCAAATTTTGTTTTAAGTCCTTGTATTACAACACCATTTGCAAGAAACTCATCAAAACCTTTTTCAAGTTTGCTTAGTAATCCCGGAAGAAGAACAAGTAATGGTTTTGGATCATTATTTATGGTTTGGAAAAAATTTAGAATATTGGTTGGATCTTCCCATTCTTTACCTGTTCCTCCAACACGATTGAGGTCGTAAACCAGCAATTCGTATTTCGAATCCCCCATTTTGGACACAAGATCCAGCAGTGGAGCATTGTTATTTTTCTTTTTTGGATTTTTAAACCAACTAAAAACTTTGACTGCAAGTTTTACAATTTTGAGCCCATCTCCGCGCAGATTATCGGTGTCGCCGGAACTCAGATTAATAAAGAACTGATCTTTTTCAAAAGTATCCGTAGCAGCAGCAAAAATACTTCTTAAAGGGGCGGGCACATCCGTGCTGTCTCCTTTAAGCTGCCATTGAAGCAGCGGGACACCATCCACGTTTTTCTCTATCAAAATTGCGGAATCCATTTCCAAACTATCAAAATCGTCCGTAATGGCAAGTGCAGAACCGCCTCCTCTTGACCCAAAGCTATCATTGATCTCAATTTCAAATGCGTGATAAATACCACCCTCCCAATCTTCAAGTTTCTGATCCGTGGCGACTGACTTAATTGATGCAGTAATACCGTCTGTCCGTATTTCAATTACACCGGATTTTGTTTTGATGAGGTGATTATTAAACTCAATCCGACTTGAATTCAAAGTCCGAACCATGCGAACGTCAACAGGCAGGAGCAATCTTTGTTTAAGGAAGTCCGAAGCCATTTCGCTTTTTTGAATATCCCGTACAAATTCCTCCATATTAAGAATTGCATCAAGCCCGTGGTTCTGATCCTCGGGATTTATCTGATCGAGGTATTTGTGCAAAGTGCTGTCACGGTGAAGAAGTTGCAGGATTTCTGTGCTCATCATGGTCTGAAGATTAGTCTCCATATCGCCGGATAAACTACCAAAGGCACTTCGCCCTTTAAAAATCCTGATCAGTCTCTTGAAAAGAAAACCTCCACCTTCTGCATCTTTTGCGCGTGAAATTTGGGTTATAAGAGTATTTGGGTTAATCGCCAAGGCATCAGCGGCACGCAAAACGCCGTTTCCATAATATTTCTGGAATGGGTTATCTCTGGAAGCAGATTGAAACAATGCCGCCTTAACCAGCTCGACAATCATCCACTTGTTATTGCCAGCCAGCTGTTCCAGTTCTGCACGGTGCTTGTGAATGTACAATGCTGCGGCGGCAGCTATCTGCGGAGTAGCAGATGAAGTTCCACCGCCGCGTTTAATGTAAAACCTTGGTTTTCCGTTTGAATCTTTATCAATTCTGTTAAACCAGACCAAATTTGGAGTATATGCCGCCATTGTGGTTTTTAAAGCATCATCGGGCCCGTAATTCATTTGCATAAATTCACTATCGAATGATCTTAATGCTTCATTGTGTGCATTGTACAAATAAGGTTTTTCATTTATTGCCGCACCTACGGCAGCAATTACCTGAGGATAGCGCGCAGGGTAGAGCGTCGTTGTAGGCAAGATCCGGGCAATTCCTTTTACGAAATTATTTCCCGCTGCGGATACAATGACCACACCATTTTCGTATGCCTTGTTAACTGCTTCGGCCATAACCTTACTGGGTAGGCCAGCCATCGACATCGTAATCACATCGCATTTTTGAGCAATGGCATAGTCTACGGCCGCGGCGAAATTTTTGCCTGAAAGAATGGATACCGTGTCATTGATTTTGAGACTTAGGACTCTGGCAAAAGGAATTGCACCAAAAAATCCCCTGAATTCCCCCGAGGTATCTTCATCGCGGATTTTCCCACCGGCCAGAATTGACAGGGTACCATTTCCATGTCCCTGCTGTTCAAAAAGCGACAGCGGTAAGTCGAAATCAGTAGCACCTTCCCGTATACTGCCGTCGGAAAAGGTGGCTGCGGCCGGGTCCAAATTGATTGGCAATGCGGGATGATTTGGCAAATAACCAGTATCAATGTGAGCGATCTTGACCATGCGCTCTGTATCTTCTGGAAAGTCCTGAAATTTGATCTCCGGAAATACAAGTTCATTGGCACTTTTCAGCTGAGAGTGAGAATCGTCCAGGTGCCAGGTGAATCCCTTCGGGCCAGGACCGGGGTTTGGGTATGTCGAAATGAATTCGGAATCCGACAGAGCACGCGCCTGGTCCGCCTTTGGCATAAAATCTTCCAGATAGATATTGGAAGCAATGTCGGGTTCAACGTATTCAATATCTGTTCCCGGATTGCTTAAAACAACTTGATAAGCTTTATCCCAAGGCTTACTTCCCGGAATTTCAGAAGCATCAACTGTACCAGCTGAAATTTCGCTGGGAGCTCCAAATGGCTTTGAGTTATCATTTTTGCCACCCGTTATTCTAAGTTCATTGTTTGAAAAAGCATTTGATCTACCCGTTGTGCGTGCGGGAATCTTGATAGTATTTTTTTTAGATTTAACAATCAGTATTTCCTTTTTCGCCTGTTGTATAGCTGATGAATCTTTTTTGATTGAAACGGTCGGAGAAGTAGAGCTACTGTTAAAGGAAGAATCGCTGAAAGGGTGTTGACCATCAAAATCAGCGCTTTCCTTCCCTGTGTTAGAAATACCTGCAATTTGGTCCTGATCATTCATTCGAACGTTGATCGCTTCTATGAAATCGCGGTAATTAGTTGTCTTGTTTTGACTTGTGAGTTCATAAAACACTTCCAGGAGTCGGTTGGTAAAAACACCCGCACCATTTGTTTCCTTTGCAAACTGATCATCCATGCACGCGGAAAGAAGTTTTACGAATGCTACCTGTTCTAATTTTGGACCAATTGCAGCCCTCAAATCTGCTACCGTCTGATTATTTGATTTAAGTATTTGACGAACTCTTTCTTTGGATATAGTGCGGACGCGGCCAAAAGGAGATACAACTCTTGATACAGTCCGGCTATGACAGGAATCTGAGATAATTAGCACCCGGTTTCCATCAGGAACTTTTGCCAGGCAGTTGTTTATTTCATCATCGATTAAGAACCCATCATACGTTACCCATGATTCGTCCTGCTGGTCTTTTTCATCACCATCTGAATCTGGAATTGGCGCTCCATGCCCCGCATAGGTTATCAGCAGGAGGCCTCCAGGGTCAAGAAGGTTTCCAAGCTTTTCGATCTGTTTCATGATATTATTCCGCGTCGCATCAGAGTTTGCAAGTACATCGCTTTTAAAATTCAAGCTGTCGGCCAACTCACGCATATTTGTCATGTCATTAACACATCCAAATAATTCGGGTACAGAGCTATTCTTGTAGTAAGTTGGGTCCACTTTATCAATCCCTATATGAAGGGATAAACGTGGGGAAGAAGTTGAATTTGTCGGCATGGGAAGAGAAGCGTTTAAGGTTTTATAATTCGTTGCAAGTTTAACAGCCTGGTCAGCCATGAGTAATCCGTATCCAAATTGCTGGCTGTAACTATTGATATAGGAAGTTTTATTACCAATTTTTTTGCAGGCATTTTTAATAATGGTTTTTACTTCACCCTGGGCCAAATTTGGATTTGCTGCCAGCATAAGTGCTATAACACCTGCCACGCCAGGACATGAAGCAGAGGTTCCGTCAAAAAAATCATAGTATTGGTCTCTTGTGTAGCCGGCAACTCCCAGCCGGTCAGCTACCCTTACACCGTCAAGTTTTATGACATTGTTTTGATCCAGTATTTTATAATCTCCACTTGGAAAACAACAAAACATGGGAATTCCATAGTCGGAATAAACTGTCGCTTCGTCTGCCTCATTGCTTGCACCTACCGCAATAACACTTTCGTGCGATGCATATCCGTCATTTTTTACAGGTTCCCTACCATTACCAGCTGCGAAAACAATTGGTATTCCTTTTCCATTACGTCCTTTTGTACTGGCGTAACGGAAGGCTAAATTGGTATGATCCGGAACAGGGAATGAAAAATCATTGTCGGTCTCTGTAAAAATGTTGCCGTCAGGTGGTCCCCAGCTGCATGAAATCACATCTGCACCTTGCTGCACAGCCCAATAAAATGCTTCTGATTGAAGTACCGACCCCAGTCCGCCAATACGAATAGGCATGAGTGATGCCTCAGGTGCAACACCGTATGCTTTGGGGTCTGAAGAGCAGGCAATGCTTGCACACGCAGTACCATGTCTTTCCGAAAATTGATGTATTGGAAGTCGTGTGCCTCCATTATCCATCATATCCCGGGCTCCTGTGATTTTGTATTTGCCTGAAAATGCCGGATGATCGAATTCCAGACCGTCGTCAATTATGCAAATCTTTATTCCTTTACCCTTTGAAAACTTCCATGCATCAAAAACACCCGTTTTTTTTAGTGTCCAATTTGAATTTGTGCAGCTTATTGGTTCTGGAATAGAGTTGGTATTCAATACTACTTTTCTACTTTTTACGATCAACTCAGGGTGGCAATACTCCACTTCCGTCATGGCAAGAAGCTGCTGGGTTAATTCAAATACATTCCGTCCGATGTCACTATCTGGTTCAGTGAAATAAGTATTTAATCCAAAATGCAATATTGATTTTATTTTTAAATCATTACGGGCGAGTATACCCGCAATCTGACTATTTCCAACACCATCGTAAAACTTTATAAATATATTTCCTGTGTAGATTTGATATATTTCAGTACCAGTAAATTTGAGGACAGTACCTACGTAACAAAGTAAAGGGTGCCCTGCTATACGAATGATTCGTTTGACTTCGTCTCTAAATTTGCGGGTATCCGGAGCAAAGAAGCATTTGTACAAATAAACGTTAGATTCCGGAAAAGCTTCGAACAAAGTGATATAGTTCCAATAAGGATCCAATGCACTTATGGTCTTCAATATTGAATAGGCGCTTCCCTCTCTTGTCCTGACAATTATTAAATCATCAGTTTCGGAAAGGTCGCATCGAACGCCAGACTCACCATTAAAATAACACGACCGAATTTCCATTTATGAACTTTAGTATAAATTCACGACCGAAATGATTTTTTCTTAGTCATATTTTGACTTTCGCCAGTTTTCAATGCCGACCATGTTGTCATACATATGTCGGTTTATCCGTTTATTTCAGGCGCCTGACTTTTATGATTACAGACCCTTTATTGTTGCCATAGTGTTTTATGGCATCATTTGGAAAAAATGAAAGTGATGTTTTATCCTTAGGAATCGTAATAACCCTTTGGATCCCTATTTCAAAAAGATCGTTTTCTGATTCATTATATGCACCACACAAACAAAAACATTTTACACCCCTAAGTCTTAATCCTGCGAGAATGGCCAACGGATTAAAAATACCTTCAGGACCGGAAGGTAAAATCAGATCTTTCCATCGCTGACGGCTGTCACAAGTTATTTCATATACTTCCTCTGCATTTACCAGTATCCTTTGCGAAGAATATATGCAGGCGGAAATAATTACTAATTCCCTGCTTGTATTGCTGGCAAGTCGATGGGTTTCTATTTCTTTTGGACAAATATTGCTCATTGGATATGCGCTAATAGAAATAACGATGAAGGTATACGTCAGGGCTTTATTTTTACTAACTCGCAATACTTGCGAATAAAGTGCCAGACATTAGGATCTGACGAAAAATCTGCGAAGTCTTTTTTTACATCTTTTGCATATCCTGTACAGTAATTCAGGATTGATCGATGATGCATTTTATTCTTAAAAAAAGCCTGTAACGAACGTACACTTGACGATCCCTTAAAATCTGCTGAGCTTAAATGGGCGGATGCAGTAATTATTGCATAATCGGCGATGATTTCTTTAAGGGACTGATTTGCCTTCACCAGATTTTTAAGCTCTATCCGACCGGCCTCCGGCTGCAATTCTTTCAGTACGTAGCTGTTTCCTTCGAATAAAATCTGTCTGGATTCATTCTGTACAATAAACTGAGGACTAATATCTTGCATTTTCTCCTGGATCTCAATGATCCTTTCTGATTCATTTTGCCATTCTGGTTGTACAATTTTTTGCTTAAATGAGTCTACATAAGTTCTCAAACTTGATGGCATAGATCTCTTCATATCCAACAGGTAAAAACCCTGACCGTCAGTTTGCTTTACCAAAACAATATACCGCTCAATCCCCAAGCTTCCCGTTCCTGCAATGCGCCACGCAGCATCAATAACTTCGTCCATATTTTTATTTCCCCGAAGCCATGTTGTAACCACTTCCGTTATCTTCTTTTTTAGGACAAGGTCAAGTTCATCGGTCTTGGATTTGTTTGATGTTGGCCTGTCAATATTTATAGTTGCCGGCGTAGAGGAAGTCTGAAAAACCTGGTTTTTATTTTTAACAGGAGGCGTAATAAAGTTCAGTAAATTTGTACATTTAATTTGACCAGGAACTCCTTCAAGAATAACTTCAACATATGATTCGAGAAAATGTTTAGATAGCGTTTTAGACTTTTCAAAAGATAGATCTGCGGTTTCTGTATCGGATTTAAGTTGTTCCGCAGCCAGATGGATACTGGTGATGACTCTCAAAATTTCCCAGGTCACAGGAGCCAATACCGCCTCGTCAAAATCTTCAATATCATAATGTAGTTTTGCATCACTACCTCTGTAACGGCCAAAATTTTCAATATGTAAATCACCGCATATCCAGACTTTCGTATCATCTTCGAAAGTGAATTTCTTTGAAAGATCCTGATAAAACAAATGACAGGTTCCTCTAAAGAAATTGAATGGATTCTCCATCATTTTGTCATATTTCAGGGCAAGAAAAAAAGGATCTCTGCCTTTATTAAATTCTTTAATTTTAGTAAATACATTATTTTTCATAAGCTGTTATCCGATGACATTATTGGGTGGATATTGCTGAATTACTGTTCGGAAATCTTTTGCATTATGATGGTTCTGAATAAAACTAAAATGTCGATCAAAAGTCGACGTCAATCTACCTACATCAGCCTGTAATTTATCAGCCACTACATAAATGGTAAATTCCCAGTCAGATTGATAACTTTTATGAAGCTGGATAAAATGTTATAATTAGCATTTATTGCAATTGTTCAGATTCAATCGAAATGTAAGACAGAGATATCAAAATTTCGAGACACGTATATCAATTATTCACCCTTGAATTTATGCCCGTCGTAGCCCTTAACAGCTAACTATTTTCACAGACCAGAACGCGTAAATCCACGAAAAATATTTACTGGTTATCTATAACAAATATTGATGACATACTTTCTTTAAACAATACTGAAAATTCAGTATTTTTTTCTTTCAGCATAAGCATACGTTTGATAAGATATCTTTCATTTTTAATGAAAAACAGTAGGTGGAAAAGGGGCATATACTAAAATAACATTTAAAATGAATTCAGTTTAAGCAACAATCTTTGCAAACAACTGCTCACAAATATTTCCTAGATACTTGGTATTAACATTATAGAAGTTTTTTTGTAAAGTTGAAAGAAAATTAATTTCCTGTCGTGACAGACAAAAATGTATGTTGAATCGATGCATCGATTACCCTATACGTAGACTATATCAGTTAATTATTAGAATCCTCATTTTGGTACCCATCAATCAAAGTTTTTGCATACTACTATTAAAGAATGGGAAATTTTGTTAAAATCTGCACCGGGTATCAAACGCGTACAGCAAAAGTTGAGGTTTGAATTACCATTTTCGAAAGGTAAAATACAATGTTTGCAAAGTGCATCTCCGGCCGATTATCCTAAGATAATGTTAATTATTTCTATAAAAGTCCTGAAACTATTTAGGATTATATTTGCTATTAGTACGATTAAATTATAATATGACATGATTTTCCTCGCGTTTATATGATTTTCTGCATCCGTACGATTTTTATACTGCTTATTTACATCTTATCATTCAGTCGATGTTACGCACAAGATCAGTCTAACGGATTTAGAAGGATTTCCACGGCCTCGGGGCTATCTCAAAGTAATGTAAATTCCGTTCTAAAAGACAAAAGAGGATTTATGTGGTTTGGAACAGAAGATGGACTAAATAGATTTGATGGGTATAAGTTTACCATCTATAAACATGACGACCAGGATCCAAACAGTTTATCCGATAGCCGTATCAAGGATATAGAAGAGGATGCTCAGGGAAATTTATGGATTGCCACAGTGAACGGTTTAAATCGTTTCGACCGTGAGAAAAATCGATTTACACACTTCCGTAATATAGGCCAGTCCAATGAAATCAATGATTTATTTATTGATGGTCAAAACCGGATGTGGGTTGCGAGCAGTAATGGCTTGTTTTTATTTGATGCCGCGTCAGGGAAATTTAAGCTTTACCCGTTTGGTCACGGAATTGCAAAAGGCAACATCATATTAAAAATAGCACAGCAGAATAATGGTACATTGTGGATTGCGACAGAAAATGGATTGTTCAGCTTGAATCTTTTAACCAAACAGGCAAAAGGTTATTTTCACAATATCAAAAATAGTAAAAGTATCTCCTCTGATTGGATAACGACATTACTTGTCGACAGTAAGCAAAAGTTGTGGGTGGGTACACATGGTGGGGGCATGTCCTTGTATGATCGTGGGCAGGATTCATTCATTAATTTTAAATATGATGCTATACGTAATAGTATAGCCCATAACGATATCTTATCTCTTTGTGAAGCAGCTGACGGTAGGCTCTGGATCGGTACCGAAAATGGAGGTATTAGTATATTTGATCAGGAAAGCGGTCTTTTTTCTAACATTAAGAATAAAAAAGATGACGTTTCAACATTAAGCAATAATTCGGTCTATTGTATTTACAAGGATGATGCAAAAAACCTTTGGGTTGGTACCTACGCGGGTGGGGTGAATTTTTTATCAGGCGTGAAAACTAAGTTTACATCATATATCCATTTACCTGAGGATATTAACAGTTTGAGCCACGATATGGTCCTCTGCATCAGTGGCGATAATAATCCGGACAATATCTGGCTAGGGACCGACGGTGGAGGGCTTAATCTTTTCAATAGAAAAACCAAAACCTTTAAGCATTTCAGACATCAGAAAAATAATATCAATTCAATAAGCTCAGACTATGTTGTCACCATGATCCAGGTTTCTGATCATGTGCTTGGGCTTGGTTTTCATAATGGTGGTTTTGACCTTTTTGATACGAAAGCAGTTAAATTCAGACATTTTATGCCAGATCATGGAAAGGCTGGTAGTCTTTCCATGGCCGACGTTAACAATCTGTATAAAGATCTGGACGGTAATATATGGCTTGGCACCTGGAAAGGTGGGCTGAATTTCTATGATGTAAAAAAAGACAGGTTCACAAGCTACGTTGCCGATTTAAGGTCTGAGTCGTCCTTGTCGAGCGATATTGTCTCGGCAGTATTTCAGAATGAAGAGGGATATATGTGGGTTGGTACATATAATGGGCTGGACAGGTTTAATTTGTCTACAAAAAAATTTAGCCACTTCCGTAAAGACAGTCTTGATGCGTATAGTATATCCGGTAACGGTATTCAATCATTCTGCAAGGCGGATGGTGTTAACATTTGGGTTGGCACAGTAGGAGGCGGCCTGAATTACATGGATACAAAAAGAGGCAGGTTTACGGTTTATACTGAGAAAAACGGTTTGGCAAGCAATGTTATTTATGCAATCATGAAGGATGGCAAAAATATGCTTTGGATGAGTACCAACAGAGGTATTTCAAAGTTTGACCCGGTGCGAAAGGTTTTCCGGAACTTCGGACTTTCGGATGGGTTATGGAGTACAGAGTTCAGGGATAATTCTTGTTTTCAGGCGCAGGATGGGCAAATGTTTTTTGGTGGGATTAATGGCTTCAGCAGTTTTTATCCTGACAGTCTCTCTGATAATTTATATGTACCGCCCGTTTACATTACTAATTTCAATATATTTAATAAAAAAGTGCAGGTTGGTGCTGCGGATTCAATTCTTCATCAGGATATTACCGAAACGAAAACGGTTAAACTTTCCTACAAGCAATCTTTTTTCTCATTGGAATTCGCTGCGCTCAATTACACCTCTCCTGAAAAAAATGAATATGCTTATAAGCTGGAGGGTTTTGATGATGAGTGGATCTACACACGAAATAGCCGTCAGGCTACTTATACAAATCTTGACCCCGGAGTCTATACTTTTAGGGTCAAGGCCTCCAACAACGACGGCATATGGAATGAAAAAGGCGCAAGTATGGAAATAACCGTTACGCCGCCTTTCTGGAAGACATGGTGGTTTCGGTGCCTGGCTGTCTCTGTCGTATTATGCTGGGTTTATATCTGGTATAAAGTACGAACGAACAATCTTCGGAGACAAAAAAAACTGCTGGAAGTTCAGATTGCCATGCGGACAAAGGAGCTTGAACATGCGGTTATAGAACAGAAAAAAGCTGTTGAGCAGGCAGACAAAGCAAATCTGTCTAAAAGTGCATTCCTTGCATCTATGAGCCATGAGATCAGGACGCCCATGAATGGAGTAATTGGGATGGCTGCTCTGCTTGCTGAAACACCATTGAACCAGGAACAACAGAACTTTACCAGATCGATACAGCTTTGCGGTGAAGATTTGCTGGCGATCATCAATGACATCCTCGATTTTTCAAAGATTGAATCGGGAGGATTATTGCTTCATAACATTAATTTTAATCTGCGTATATGTATTGAAGAGGTTTTTGATGTGTTTTCTGTTAAAACACTGCCCTTCGAGGTCGATATGGTGTACAAAATTGAAAACGAGGTCCCATTAATACTTTGGGGCGACAATCTCAGAATCAGGCAGATTCTGATCAATTTGGTTGGGAACGCCATCAAGTTTACGAGCAAGGGACAGGTTGTTCTTTTGGTAAGTTTACTCAGACGTGAGGAACGTAATGTAACCCTTAATTTTGAAATCAGCGATACAGGAATCGGGATTCCAAAGGACAAGATGGGACGTCTCTTTAAAGCATTTTCTCAAATAGATTCTTCAACCACCAGAAACTATGGCGGAACAGGCCTTGGACTTGTTATCTGCGAAAAGCTTGTAGGCCTGATGAATGGGCAGATTGGTGTAAAAAGTGTAGAGGGAGAAGGAAGTACTTTCCATTTTTCAGTCGATGTTAAAGCAGGCGAAGATATTATAAGTGCTGAGCATGATTTTGATATGAGGGGCTTTTTTGAAAAAAAAGTGCTTGTGGTTGAAGATAATGAAGTTAGTAGTGAAGTGCTGTCAGATATGCTCAATTCCTTTGGTATGATAACGCATCAGGCTAGGTCAGCCCACGAAGCCCTGGAATTGCTACAGCGATTTAAAGATTTTGATCTGGTTGTGGCCGATGCAGATCTTCCCGATAATGACAGTGCTTTTCTCAGATCAGGCATTGAAGCTTACAGCACCAAGCTGCCAGTTATCTTTTTTGGGGTAAGTTCTGCAAATCGAGGTGTACAACGGGAGCTGTTAGAAGTTCCGCTGAGCAAACCTGTGAAGAGGTATGCTTTACAAAAATGTATTTATGGAAAACTCGGCGGTAGCTTACCGAAGAAAGCACAGGATTTGGTTTATCAGAGCCAGATGCAGGTCAAACTTGACCCCGGGTTTTCTGAACGATATCCACTTTCAATACTGGTGGCAGAAGATAATAAAGTAAATCAGATTGTAATTCTTTCTGTCCTCAAACGCCTGGGTTATGAGGCAGATCTTTCCGTGGACGGGCTTGAAGCACTTCATGCCACCACCACCAGGCATTACGATATTATTTTAATGGATCTGCAAATGCCTAAAATGGACGGGATTGAGGCCACAATGCTGATAAGAAAACAATTCCCGGTACGTCCCTACATCATAGCCTTAACCGCCAATGCACTGAAACAAGACCATGATCGGTGCATTGAGGCTGGTATGAACGATTATATCAGCAAACCGGTCAGATTGGAAGACCTTGTTTTGTTGCTGGAAAAATGGGCAACCCATGACATATTATAAATCCGGATCCCAAACCCTATAAGAATATATTTATTTCTGAGTTGCTGTGTTAATAATTTGGTATTTTAGCGGAAAGTACAATTTGAATTTATAAAATGAAGTTTCTTTGCATTGTAACAGAGCAAATTAGGAATAGTTATTGTCCGATAATTTCTTTCCTAAAATGATTTCCCCAGTTTAGCAATTCATCCAATAGTGTTTGCATTGACTGGCCAAGCGGAGTTAAAGAATATTCAACAGTTACAGGCATAGTATCGTACATAATCCGATTGATTATTTTGTTTTCTTCCAGAGCTTTTAACTCTTGGGATAACATTTTTGGCGATACGTCGCCAATATCTCTTTGAATTTCACCGAAGCGTTTAACGCCATAGGTTAAAGAGATAACAATAGGAACGCGCCATTTACCCTGAATGATTTCCAAAGCATCTCTCGAAGCCCGTAATCTAAAAGGACAAGCCTCATTTTTTGTGCTACTTTTCATATTACTTACTTTTCGGTAACTACTTACTTAAAGGTAACGACTACCTAATAAAAAGTAAATCTAAATACATTTATATCATTAAATCAATAGACAATATCACGAATAGATTTGTAAGGGCATAAAAAAAAGCCGCCCATGTTTTTAAGTTTGTAGCTGTGAAACAAATAAACGAAAAAGCCCGGGCGACCTGCGACAAATTTAGAGCACTTACCAG
>NZ_VTOL01000007.1:410940-425913 GCF_009801115.1 Dyadobacter sp. 3J3 | reverse complement strand
AGCAGCCTTTTATTCCTTTCGACCAAGACGAATACAGAGAAAAATACAGATTGGCTAAAATTGCAAATTTAGAAAGGGCACTAAAAAGGCTTATGGCTGAGGCAGCATGAAGAAGTTATATAGTAGAAGGTAAGAAAAAGGGCAAAGCTCGCAAATTTTTACTCTTAGCGTCCTTTGTCCTTACTTTTTTAGCTTTGCGTGAAAATTAAAACAGTATAAATATCCAAACATGTTCAAATCAATTTTTGTCATAATTTTCGCTTTTACAGGTTTGGTTTGTCGTGCGCAAAAAGTCATTGAACCCAATTTGCCTGCTTTGCTAAAAGCCAATAAAATTAATGTTGTAAATCGTTCAGCAACGGAAATCGTTTCCGGTTCTAAGAAAAATGTCTTGCACCTCGATGGAAAACCGGATGCCGGAATTGCGTGGATTGATGATATCCGTTTTTCTGATGGAATTATTGAATTCGATGTAAAAGGGAAAAATGTTTTGCAGCAAAGTTTTGTCGGTATCGCTTTTCACGGTTCCAATGATAGTACGTACGATGCCGTTTATTTCCGTCCCTTCAATTTTAAATCCACCGAAACAGAAAGACGAAATCACTCGGTGCAATATATTTCACTACCGAAATTTGACTGGCCGGTTTTGAGAAAGCAGCACCCAAATCAATACGAAAAACCAATCGATCCGTCGCCGGAACCGGAAGAATGGCTTCATGCGAAAATTGTTGTTGAAGGTGCTGATATTAGGGTTTTTGTGAATAATAACCCTCAGCCAAGTCTGGTTGTTAAAAAACTGAGTAATGGCGCAAAAGGGAAACTTGGATTTTGGGTTGGCTATGGGTCGGATGGAGATTTTTCCGATTTGAAAATAACGCAAAAGTAAATATTCTAAAACGTTCATCATCGTACGAAACGTTCGATAATGAACATTGGTTTTGTGCTAATTTGTTGATAGTCAGCTATTCAGATAATTGGAATAGTTTTTTCAATATTCGCTTCATAATCATACCCAAGTTATGCTGAAAAACTATTTTAAAATCGCGCTCCGGAATTTACAGCGAAGTAAAGCTTACGCTTTTATCAATGTGCTTGGTTTGGCTTTGGGTATCACCTGCGCCATCCTGATTTTCATGCTGGTCAGGTATCATTTGAGTTTTGATAACTTCCACGCAAATTCTGACAGGGTTTACCGCATGATTACGGAGTTTCATGACGAGACCGTAAGTTTGGAAAGCGGTGTTCCGACGCCATTAGGAAAAGCGTTTCGTAATGATTTTGCCTTCGCCGAAAAGACTGCCCGCGTCGTTGTTTATAATGATCAGCTTATTTCGCTTCCAAATTCCAAAGACAATAAGAAATTTGAAGAAGAAAATGGCGTTGTTTACGCGGAGCCGGACTTTTTTGATATCATGAATTTTCCTTTGCTGGAAGGAGATAAAAAAACGGTTTTGGCTGAACCCAATTCAGCGATTATAACACAGAAAATTGCCGAAAAGTATTTTGGTAAAACAAATGCCATTGGCCAGGTGATCAGGATCAATAATGAAACAAATTATAAAATCACCGGTATTTTAAAAGATCTGCCGGTTAATACAGACCGGAATCAGGAAATTTATCTTCCCTGGGAAAACCTGAAAGACGAAAATGCATGGCTGGCAAAGGACGATAGCTGGATGGGGGTTTTTTCATCATCCAATTGTTTTGTTTTGTTAAAAAGTGGTGTTACGCAGGCCACTGTTGAGAAAGCGCTTCCCGCCATTTCAAAAAAATATTATTCACCAAAAGAATCCAAGGGCTGGCTTTTCAAACTTCAACCGTTGTCTGATATCCATTTCAATGCGGAATTAGGTGGTTATATGGAAAAGAAAAATCTTTGGGCTTTGTCCTTCATTGGCATTTTTCTGATCGTAACAGCTTGCGTCAATTTTGTCAATCTTGCTACCGCACAAGCCCTTGGTCGCTCGAAAGAAATTGGTGTGAGAAAGGTTTTAGGCAGTTTGAAATCTCAGCTTTTCTGGCAATTTATTTCGGAGACAGCGTTGATAACTTTTTTCGCACTACTGATCGGATTGATTTTGTCCTACATCGCATTACCGTATGTCAATGAATTATTTAAAGCGCATTTGTCTCTTTCATTGATTTCAGATTTTGCGTTAGTTCTCTTTTTACTTGGATTAGTCGTAGTGGTAACCTTCTTTTCCGGTTCTTATCCGGGATTAATTCTTGCTGGTTTTCAACCGATTTTGGCATTGAAGGGAAAAATATCACAGAAAAGCGCGGGCGGATTTACGTTGAGAAGAGGTCTTGTCGTTACCCAATTTGCCATTTCACAAATTCTGATCATTGGTACGATTGTGATAGCAAACCAGATGCGTTTTTCAAAACAATCGGATTTGGGTTTTAACAAAGATGCGATGGTCATGTTGCAGCTTCCAGTGACTGATCTCTCAAAAATGAGTACACTGAAATCAAGGATTATGCAGTTACCAGGCATAAAATCGGGTACATTTTGCTTCACTGCCCCTGCGGCAAATTCCAATAACAATACCAGATTGCGTTATGATGCACGCGCTGAGGATGAACAATTTAGTATTAATATGAAAAGTGCTGATGATCAGTATTTGAAAACTTTTGGATTGAAATTGATAGCTGGGCGGAATATTATGCCTTCCGATACAGTGCGTGAATTTGTGGTAAATGAAATGCTTGTTAAGAAGCTGAAATTAAAATCGGCAGATGACATTCTTGGAAAACAACTGAGCCTTGATGGTGGTAAGAGGAAATTCACGGTTGTCGGCGTTGTAAAAGATTTTTACAACTATTCTTTCAGAAGCAATATTGATCCGATTTGTATCATTTCTGATTACAGAAATTATCGGAGTTATGCGATCAATATTAACATGGCTAATATGAAGCCGACGATGACTGCGATTGAGAAAATATGGAGTGATACATATCCTGAATACGTTTTCAAATCTACTTTCCTGGATGACAAAATTGCAGAATTCTACGCGCTGGATGATATTATGCTGCAATTGATCCAGTTTTTTGCCGGTGTTGCCATTTTTATCGGCTGTTTGGGACTATATGGTTTGGTATCCTTCATGGCTGCCCAGAAAACCAAGGAAATCGGAGTACGAAAAGTTTTGGGAGCAAGTATCGCAAACATTGTCTGGATGTTTGGAAAAGAATTTGTGCGTCTATTATTGGTCGCATTTGCCATTGCTGCGCCATTAGGCTGGTGGGTGATGAATGGCTGGTTGCAGGATTTTAAATATCGTGAAGAAATCGGAGCGGGGATTTTCTTTTTGGCAATCGGCGCTACCTTATTGATTGCTGCGCTGACCGTCGGATACAGATCCGTAAGCGCAGCGTTGATGGATCCTGTAAAATCGCTTAAATCGGAATAAAATTTAAACCTGATCTATTAGCCATGCGGTTTTGCCAGATTGAAAAATCGGGTAAAACCGCTTCGGTTTGTTAGGTAATTGTGAAAAAGTAAAAATATTAACCGTTAACCAGATTGCTCGCCATGCTCAAAAATTACTTTCTGACAGCAATACGCTATTTGTTGAAACAAAAAGGATTTTCTGTTATCAATCTGATCGGTCTTACCATCGGAATGAGCGTCTGTTATTTTGCTTTGCTATTTGTTCAATTTGAGCTCAGCTATGATACTTATCACAAAAAAGCAGACAGGATTTACAGGCTGGTTACTGATATTAAAACAGATCATGGAACCGATCAGTTAAGTACGACAGCTACTATGGCGCCAGCCATTCAGGCTGCTTTTCCGGAAGTCCAGGCCACTACCCGGATTTTCCTTGATTATCTGATTATTCAAAAAGGAGAAGAGCAGTATAGCGAGGAAAAGATAGCCTATGTAGATTCTTCGATCTTTTCTGTTTTTACTTTTCCCTTGGTAAGTGGAAATCCGTCGAAAAGTCTGAATGTTCCATATTCGGTGATTTTGTCTGAAACAGCAGCGCGTAAATATTTTGGAGAAGAAAATGCGCTTGGTAAAACTTTAAAAGTCAACGGAAAAGAACTGGCTACGGTTACGGGCGTCATGAAAGATATTCCGGACAATTCCCATTTTAAAGTGGATATGTTTTTTTCGCTTTCAACATTAGGTGAAGAATGGATGCAGAATTCCAAGCGGTTTTTCTTTTATACTTACGTATTGTTGCCGGAAAATCAGGATCCATCAACATTGACAGCGAAGTTTCCAGGTTTTGTAAAAGCGCATATCGATCAAAGTAAAGGCCAATATTCCTTGGCGTTGGAACCACTAAAAAAGGTTTATCTGGATGGAAAACCGCGCGGTTCCAAGACTGGAAGTTCAGTAAGCGGAAACCGAAGTCATGTCTATATTTTTTCGTTTGTGGCGGCTTTTGTACTTTTTATTGCCTGTTTTAATTTTATCAATCTTACAACTGCATTGTCCATTCAGCGTGCGAAAGAGATTGGAGTCAGGAAAGTTTTGGGTACCACAAAAGCACTTTTGGTATTTCAGTTTTTGATCGAAGCTTTGGTTTTAGCATTAACTTCCTTTGTGTTTTCGATAATTCTTTGCAGTTTGTTTTTGCCTTATTTTAATGATTTGGCAGGAAAAACAATTAACATCAGTATCTTTCAAAGTCCGGCAAACTTAGGAATCCTGTTTTTAATTGCCGTCAGTATTGGATTACTTTCCGGGATTTATCCTGCGTTTTTTCTTTCACGTTTCCAGCCTGTCAGTATTCTGAAAGGGGGATTTGTTTCTGTTACGAAAGGAATCGCGTTTAGAAAGGCGTTGGTTATCACACAGTTTTCGGTTTCTATTATTCTAATCGTCGCAACGATTGTGGTGTATAGTCAACTCCATTTTATGCAAAACCAGGAATTGGGTTTTCGGAAGGATCATATGCTGGTTATTGACTTTCAGTACGATGATAAGATTACCAGTCATGAAGAATCAATTAAAGATCAGTTAACGAAAATTCCTGGGATCACAGCGGCCACAATTTCTTCCAGTATTCCCGGCAAATCCAATCATATCTATCCTACGAAACTTGAAAATAAAAGCAGCGACATGCAGGATTTTCAACTGGATACTTATTTCGTTGATTATGATTTTTTGAAGCAATATCAAATTTCCGTCATTGCGGGGCGAGGCTTTTCAAAACAATATGGGGCAGATTTGAGAGAAACAATACTGATTAATGAAGCTGCGGTAAAAAGTTTGGGTTATGCTAATCCGCAAGATGTGATTGGCAAGCGTTTTTCACAATTGAATGTCAACGGTTTAGTCATTGGCGTGGTTAAGGATTTTCATTTTCGGTCTTTTCAGGAACAGGTTCAGCCGTTGATGCTTCGTATTTCTCCGGGATTTTTCACTTTCCTGACTTTAAATGTTTCAGCAGAAAACATGCCTAAACGTATTCAACAGCTTGAAAAAAAATGGAAAGAACTTGTTCCTGACTTGCCGTTAATTTATTTCTTTGCCGATGAGGCGTATAACAATCAATACCGGGATGAACATCGGTTTGGTAAATTATTCATCGGTTTTGCTTCCTTCGCCATTCTTATTTCCTGTTTGGGATTGTTAGGATTATCCGCATTCAGTATCACACAGAGAACCCGCGAAGTGGGTATTAGAAAAGTTATGGGTGCTTCCGTCGCGGGAGTTGTTGGATTGTTGTCCCTTGATTTTATAAAACTGGTATTTGTTTCAATTATAATTGCTTCGCCGATTGCCTGGTATGCCATGAATCTGTGGCTTCTGCAATTTGCTTATAGAATTGAAATTTCTCCCTGGATATTCGTTTTAGCTGGTTTTATTGCTTTGTCCATAGCAGTCGTCACGGTAAGTTATCAGGCCATCAAGGCGGCTTTAATGAATCCCGTAAAATCGCTTCGTTCAGAGTAGGATAGGTAAATCCTAATGCCATCGGCATGACCGACGTTGTAACCAGGGGATTTATTCCCTGGGCCGGAATACAGTATTATCAAGATTGAGATTTTATAATTAAAACCGAACAAAACTGTTCGTAATCGAACGAATTATTTATAATAAAATATTTTAAATAACTGATAGGTAGTAACTTAATTTCTGGCATCCCTTTTTTAGTGTTTGAAGTCCATTAGATTTTTATTCAGAATCATACTGGATAGGTTGCTGGTAATTCAATAGTGGTTCTGACAATTGTCGGGACCACTATTATTCTAACAGCAACTTGTTTATCAAGGAGCCATGAAAATAAAATAACGTTAAATTGCTCCTGTATACAGGAAAAGCAAAATGCCAGAACCGGGAGAAATTCCTGATTCTGGCATTTACTTTTTATCCTGAAAAATTAGTTTGCCGGATCTGCCGGTGTGGCTGAATTATTCTGACGTTCGTTGGTAGGATAAGGATACCAGGTGCGATTGCGTTCGGTTGCAGGACGTGCAAAACGACGGCTGTCTTCCAATTTCAGTCCCGACATAAACAATTCGATACAACGGTTTCTATAAATTTCGGTCAAAACCGAAGTTGCATCCATACCACCTGAATAAGCCGGCAGTGCAGCACCAATTCCCCAGGCATCTGTGGTTTTAGTAAGCACTTTGTTTAGTTCGGTGATTGCAGAATCCACAGTGCCTTTTCTGGCTAATGCTTCTGCTTTAATCAGCGTAATTTCTCCCGGCAAATAAACCGGAATCTGGGCAGTATTTGCTGTAAAAAAACCGGTTCCCAAATTTTTCGTCGGTGTAGCCGTTTGCGTATAAAAACTTACTCGTTTGTCAGCAGCCGCTGGTTTCAATTCATCCGGTAAACCCAGCGCAGTACTGATCGGTTCCGTTACATTTCTGTTTCCAAACGAGCTGAAGAAAATCGGGTTCTGGCTCACATCATCATAGTTGAAAGCTGATTTTTTTGTCAGATCAACTTTGTTTGCAGCTGTCAGCGCCTTATCATTATCACCCAACATGAGACTGTACCGCGCTATCAAAGCCTGGATTGTATTTGGCATATCAATACTGTTGACAACCCGCGTTGTAAAATCGGCGGATGGTGGCGTTGTAGCGATGGAAGTAGCTGCTGTTTCCAACGTGGTTATAGCATCTTTCAAAACTTCTTCACGGGTATTGAAAGCGATATTTGTTCCGGTGCCGATAGGAGCCTGTTGCCAGAATTCGGCCAGATCACCCAAAGCCAAAGCTCTGAAAATAGAAGCGTAAGCAAGAATTCCACTTTTTAGAGCAGGATCACCGGCTTTGTCAATATTTTTAAGAATGATATCCGCGTTGGATTTTGTCAGATGACTTTGAGCCCAAAGTGATGTGATCACCGCGTTACTGCCTTGCACGTTTCCTGAACCTTTGCTTAGTAAATCCAGATCCGTATTTCCTGCATTTAATACCAATAACTCTTTTGTGGTAAGTCCGTTGGCAGAAATCATGGAATAAACAACCCCGCCACCGCCTACGCTGTAACGGTATTGAAGCCCGTTGGAAAGCGCCACAAGTCCGTAGACATCGTTTACAACCTGCGTTTCGCTGGCCGCACTCGGGTTGAGAAATTCTTTTTGCTCACAGGAACTGAAGGTCAAAATTCCTGATGCCAGAATTGTATATATAAGTGTTTTTTTCATGTCAAAAAGATTGTGTTGATGAGCAAATTAAAAACTGGCAGAAATCTTCACCTGATACGTGCGCGGAATCGGCACGTTTCCAAAATCCACACCACGCAATAAATCACTGTTACCACCAGCATTTGTTTCAGGATCATAACCATCGTATTTATCCCATGAAATTAGATTGCGACCGGAAAGTGCAATGTTGATGTTTTTTACGTTTTTGATAATGTTTGGCAAAGAATATGAAAGGCTTATCTCGCGAAGTTTCACGAAAGATGCATTGTCAACCCGCCATTCTTCGGTATTGTAAATCGAATAAACATAACCACGTGGCAAAGTTCCTTTTAACTCTTTTTCAGAATAATCACCAATACCAACACCCTGACGCGTACGACGGTCAGCATTGAAAACCTGCATACCTTGTACAGCATCAAGAAGGAAACGGAAACCGATGCGTTTGTAAGTGAAATTACTTACAAAAGAACCAGTCCATTTCGGGTTAGGATTTCCTATGATTTTTCTAACCGTAGTATTGGTAGTAGGTTGTCCCTCAGCATTTACTGGCGATGGGGTATAAGCCAGAGGATTCGTTGCAGATTGAACTCCTTTTTGAGATTGTGGCAAGCCCTGGCCTGTTAACAGTAAATCTCCATCAGGTTTACGTGCAAAAAATGTTCCGTAAAATACGCTGGCAGCCTGTCCTTCAATCAGGTAGGAAGGTGCACCGGAAACCGTATTTTGAAGAATTAATGGACTTCCCAGTTTGATGATCTTATTACGGTTTTGACTGTAAATCACACTAACATCCCAGGTGAAATCTTTGGTTTGAATTGGGGAATAAGTCAAACTAACTTCGTACCCTTTATTCTGCATCTGACCCACGTTGTCAATAGCACTTGTACCACCGCTGGTTGCTGCCAAAACGCGGTTTACAACAAGATCCGTGATTTTTTGCTTGTAAGCAGTTACACCCAAAGTCAATTTATTATTCAGGAAAGTAAGGTCAAATCCACCTTCATTTTCTGTCATAAATTCGGGTCTTACATTTTGATTAGCCAAAGTTCCACTTGGTAAAATGGTGTTTTGACCCAGGAACGGAGCTGAATTGAATTGCCAGAAACGATCATAACTTCCGATACCGGTCATGTTACCTGATTTGCCCCATGAGTAACGAAGTTTGGCTGTGTTAACAACTTTACCAAGACCGCCTTTTGACCAGAAATCAAGATCGGAAGGAATAAAACTTGCACTGAATTTTGGGTAAGTCTGGTGCGATTGCGAAGAAGAAAATTTAGAGGAACGATCACTGCGAACAGCTCCCGTAATAAATGCCAGGTTTTTATAACCAAAAGTAGCTTGTCCGAAAACACCGAACAGGTCAAACTGGTCCAAAGTATAATTTGCTTTTACAGTCGTACTTGCTGCACCGCTTACCGTTTGAATAAAGGGAGCAAGATTTTGTCCGCTGGCAGATGAAATATCTGTTTTGCTATTCTGATAACTTGTACCGGCAACAACATTCAGTTTGAAATCCGGAGTCAGATCACGTTCGTAAGAAATGTTGATATCGTTATTATACTGGAATGTTGTACTGTTCACATTGGCAGCAAAACCTTTTGGATAACGTTCAGCAGGAAGTCCCGAAATTGTAGCGTACGGATACGGTGGAATTAGATTTTTTCCCAACTGAGAAAATGCATCAATACCAAAAACCCAGTCAATATTCAATCCTTTTAATGGAGTTAAATTTAATTGAACATCATTCACAGTACGGTTTACAGCTTGTGTGAATTTCATGTCTTCAACAACTGTCAGCGGATTCACACGGGTTGGTTCCACAGCCTGTAAATTACCGTTCGCATCACGTTTGGTTATGTCGTAAATGTTGTTTGTAATGTTGATCGAGTTGATCGGACTGTAAAAAACGTTTCCGTTTGGCTTTTCATTGGAAAAACTATTGTTGTAGGTAATTCCGGTTGAAAGTTTCGCCCAGCTAGCCAGTCTTTGTTCCAAACGAACACGAAGTCCGTAACGTTGAAAATCAGTTCCCTGAACAATTCCCTGGTTTTTCATATACGAAAGAGAAGCATAATACTGCGTTCTTTCATTTCCACCACTGATCGAAAGTGCATTATCAGTGCCAACGCCTGTTCTGAAAATCTCATCCTGATAATCATAACGCTGAACATCAACTTCGTTTGTCGCAAGGTTTGCTGTAACACCGTCACGGGTAATAGGTGTTGTAGTGGTTCCTGGATTTGCCGCGATTTGTGCCGGCGTTAGTCCTGTAATCGTTCCAAGACGTAAGCTTGAATAGCCAAATTGTTTTCCATAGGTGCTGATCTTTAATTTTTTACGAAGCTCGTTTACACTTACACTTGTAGAAAAATTGATCTGAGGAGCTCCGTTTTTTCCACGTTTTGTCGTAATCAAAACCACACCATTGGATGCCCGTGAACCATATTGGGCCGCCGCAGCTGCACCATTGATAATGTTCATTGATTCAATGTCAGCAGGATTGATATCAGCCATTCGGTTTGTGCCGACAATGGCAGAACCAACCTGATCGGATAACGCGTATTGAGAAACGTTGACAGAAGCATTATTCAAAATAACACCATCAATTACATACAAAGGATCCGAATTTCCCTGCAAAGATTTGATACCACGCAGACGGATCGTCATCCCGCCGGAAGGATCTCCGGAGTTTTGTGTGATCTGCGCACCGGGAACTTTACCTTGTAATGCCGAAAATAAATTAGCTGAACCAGAATTGACAAGTTCTTTTGAACTGATGGAGTTAATCGAATTTCCTAACTGTCTGCGCGTTGATTTAATGGTTGAACCAGTGACAACAACTTCATCCAAAACAGCTACGGATTCTTTAACAGTCACGTCGACAGTTAACGAAGTCTGTGAGCCTAAGGTTACATTCTGGCTTACTGATGCGTATCCTATTGAAGAAAAATCCAGAGAATAATTTCCAGGTTTCAAATCAGCGTTTAGCGTATACGTACCTTCGGCATCCGTCACACTACCAACGCTGCTTCCTTTAATCAGTACCGAAACACCAGGAACGCCTTGTCCATTGTCGTCCTTTACCTTGCCTTTGATGGCATAGGACTGTGCCATGGCTTGTATTGAAACAAGCATCACCACTGCCAGTACAGTCACAGACCGCAAGTGGTGTATAAATAAATAGACCTTTTTTCTCATAAATGATTTTTTAAGGAGATGTTACAAAAGCTCAGAAAAACGCATTGATATCGACAAATATCCGCATATGAATTTCAAATATCAATAGGGTAACAGAATTTTTTGTAAATAAAATATCTTAAAAATGCCGTAGATTATTTTTTATAAATACTTTTATCAAAAATATAAAATTGCTTTTCAGAATATTTGTAGAATTATTTGAGATATACGTATGATTCAGCCTGCAACCTCCATGATGAAGAAAGAAAGACAAATGCTCATCATGAAGCAGATAAATCTGCACAACCGTGCATTGTCTTCGGATTTAAGTGTTACCCTGAATGTGTCGGAAGATACCATTCGTCGTGACCTGAATGAGTTGTCGGAGGCTGGGAAACTTGTTAAAGTACATGGCGGTGCATTGTCAAAATCATATCAGTTCAGTTATTCCACGTCGGGCGCTTATGCTGCCACCGCAAAAGAAGCAATTGCGCAAAAAGCGGTTTCATTAATCAAAAATGATATGTTTGTGGTCATAGGAGGAGGGACAACCGTGAGCGAACTTATCCGCCAGATCCCCAAGGATATTTCGGCGACCTTTTTTACAGTGAGTTTATTAACGGCTTTGCAGCTTTGTGATCATGCGAATGCGACGGTGATTTTTGTAGGAGGAACTATTGCGAAAACTTCGCAGATCAGTTCTGGTGGTGAGGTGATCAGCCGACTTGCTGATATTCATGCCGATTTGTGCATTTTAGGTGCCAATGGGATTAGTTTTAATGAAGGAATTACAGAAACCGATATGGAAACTGTGCAGGTGAAACGTGCTATGATGAAGGCATCGAAGCAAACGGCAATTCTGACAATTTCGGAAAAACTGGATACTGTGCAGCGTTTAAGAGTTTGTGACCTGGAAGAAGTGAATTATCTGGTTACAGAATTGGAAGTGGGAAGTTCAGATCTTAAAGCGTATCGGAGAGATAATTTGGTGATTTTATAATTTATAAAGATGTTTTAGTTGCAATTTTTGATTGATAATAAAAAAGCCTTAGCAATTGATATATCACCCTTTCAGGGTTCGGTTTGTCGAATGTTAAGGCTTTTCTATAATAATGTCATCCCTTCGGGATTTTTCAAGAACTATGTTTTCGGAAATTTTGAAATAATGTATCTCTGGCCAAGCTGATATGTGTCAATTCATTGCTTCAATTTAATCTAGAATTTTCCTGTTGCTATAATCCCGAAGGGATGATATTATTATAGAAAAAGATGGATCGTGCGAAATCTAAACCCTGAAAGGGTGACATATTTTGCCTGACCCATTTTCTTTTGAAACACAAATTACGGTAATGCAAAAGCTACGTAACTATCACCTTTTTTTGTTCCAAGTTTTGTGCCGCCACAGGCCACAACAATGTATTGTTTTCCATTCACCTCATAGGTACTTGGCGTGGCAAAACCTGCCGCTGGCAATTCAGTTTGCCATAATAATTTCCCTGTTTTTTTATCAAAAGCTCTAAACATTCCATCTTTTGTAGCCGCAATAAATAACAGACCACCAGCTGTAATGACCGGTCCGCCATAATTTTCTGTTCCCGTTGGAGCGATTCCTTTCGCGGTTAACTCTTTAAATTCACCCAGCGTTTTTTGCCAGACATGTTTTCCTGTATTCAAGTCGATGGCTGTTAAAGTGCCCCACGGCGGACTGATCGCAGGATATCCTTTACTATCCAGGAATTTGTTATAACCATTAAACTTATAAGGAACGTAAGGCCCTTTTTTCTCTTTGAAATCCGAGATGATCTCTACTTTTTCATCACCAAACAAAAACGCAATAAGCGCTTGTTTTTCTGTTCCTGTAATGCTCGTAAAACCAGGCATCATTCCTTTTCCGCTCGTAATAAGATTAGATACATAATCACGCTCACGCTTTTGTCCAATATCAACCAGGGAGGGATATCCGCTTTTTGGATTTCCTTTGCGCTCAGGACCATGGCACACCACGCAATTTAATGTATAAACCCGTTGCCCAGGACTTAAATTGGATAATTCATCATCTTTTGGTGTTGGCGACAGACTTGCAATCCAGGGCATTTCATTTGCGTTGACATACATAATCCCGTCAGGATCCACGGCCGCTCCGCCCCATTCTGCACCACCGTCGAAACCAGGCAAAATGATAGTTGGCGTTTTTCCAAAAGGATGAAACATGCCTTTGTTGGCTTTGCGATAAACGGCTAGCAGAGAATCGTGATCAGCGGAATGCGGATTAATGTCCGATTCTGCAAATGTTGTTCTTGCATAAGGTTTGGGCAGGGTAGGAACAGGCTGTGTTGGCCACGATTTTTCCTCCGGAATATCGCTTTTTGGTACTGCAACCTCGTTTATCGGATAAACAGGTTTTCCTGTAACTCTGTCAAAAACATAAACAAAACCAGCTTTGGTAACCTGCGCAACGGCATCAATTAGTTTTCCGTCTTTTTTAATTGTGATCAAATTTGGCGGCGCCGGAATATCGCGATCCCAGATGTCGTGATGAACCAGCTGGAAATGCCAGATTCTTTTGCCGGTTCTTGCATTGAGAGCCAGCAAACTATTGGCAAAAAGATTTTGACCGGCACGATTTCCTCCATAAAAATCAAAACCTGCCGAGCCTGTTGGTACAAACAAAATGCCACGTTTTTTATCAACCGCCATACCAGCCCAATTGTTAGCAGCACCAACTTCCGTGTTTTTATACACATCCTTAGGCCAGGTATTGTAGCCAAATTCACCCGGATGAGGGATCGTGTGGAATACCCAGGCCAATTCACCAGTTCTCACATTAAACGCCTGAATATTCCCAGGAGCGGCATCCGGACCTTCCGAAAGCCGTAACGGCATTATGATCAGGTCTTCGAAAAGTGTTCCGGGCGTATTTGAAATCACAAATTTATCCTTCGCTGTTTCTCCTAATCCTTTTTTGAGGCTTACTCTTCCATCTTCTCCAAATGATTTAACGGGTTTCCCCGAATTCGCATCAACTGCGTAAAGCCAGGAATCATAAGCATACAAAATCCTGGATTCGCTTCCACTTGTCCAGTACGTTACACCTCGATTGGTGTTAAGCCCACCACCTTTTCCGGCTGCAAATTTCCATTTTTCTTTTCCTGTTGCGGCATCAAGCGCAAAAACCTGATTGGTTGCCGTCACGCCATATAATGTTCCGCTTACAATGATCGGATTGCATTGCACCTGCCCGGAATCCAGCGAGTGGTATTCCCAGGCTTTGGTCAATTGGCCAACATTGGAAGTGTTTATTTGAGTTAAAGCAGAGTAGTGATTTCGGTCTGATCCACCAAGATATTCTGGCCAATCAACGTCGGACGATTTCTTTTTGTCATGAATTGTAAGCCGTGCGGACACAAGTAAAACAGCCATGAGAACAATGGCGGGTAAAAATATTTTTTTCATTAACGGGTTCAGGTGATTTGGGGAATTTTGATTTGTTCAACAGTTTTTCAGTAAAAAGTGAAGTTAATTGTTTTGAGTGAATAATGGTGGAATTCAAATAAATTATTGGCTTGTATGGGTTTAGTGTGCTAATGAAATTAATTTGGTGTGCGTTTTTAATCAAAATAAGGCGTGAAAAACAGGAGGCTCCCAACGGAGCCAAACCTGGAATCTTACGAGGTTTTTCTATAAACAGGATGCTCTAACGAGCGGGGGGCGGTTGGTTGATCCGATATTTATTAAATTATACATTTCGTTTTTCCATATAAAAAAGGGTAATCAATAGGAATAGACCTCGCTTGATCCATCCACCACATCATGGTGTCCTGTTTATAGAAAAAAATTGCGCGCTCAATCTCCTGACTTCGTTAGGAATCTGCTGGAATTGTGAGATGTTTCTTCATTTGACAAGAAATTTTCCGGATAAGGGCGACTGTGGATAGATTAAAATGTTTTTATATAACTCAAATACAATATTCACCATATCCTATTCAAAACTGTACTTTGTTGGTTTCTTCTATAAACAGGATGCTCTAACGAGCGGGGGGCGGTTGGTTGATCCGATATTTATTAAATTATACATTTCGTTTTTCCATATAAAAAAGGGTAATCAATAGGAATAAACCTCGCTTGATCCATCCACCACATCGTGGTGTCCTGTTTATAGAAGAAAATTGCT
>NZ_VTOL01000007.1:0-410845 GCF_009801115.1 Dyadobacter sp. 3J3 | reverse complement strand
TTGCTCGCTCAATCTCCTGACTCCGTTAGGAGTCTCCTGGAATTGTGAGATATTTCTTCATTTGACAAGAAATTTTCCAGATAATTGCGATTGTCGATATATTAAAATGTTTTTATTTAACTCAAATACAATATTCACCATATCCTATTCAAGACTGTACTTTGTTGGTTTCTTCTATAAATAGGATGCTCTAACGAGCGGTGATTAGTTGAGTGATCCGATATTTATTAAGTTATAGATTTCGTTTTTCCATGGTAAAAAGTGTATTCCATAGATAATAAACCTCGCTTGATCCATCCACCACATCGTGGTGTCCTGTTTATAGAAGAAAATTGCTCGCTCAATCTCCTGACTCCGTTAGGAGTCTCCTGGAATTGTGAGATATTTCTTCATTTGACAAGAAATTTTCCAGATAATTGCGATTGTCGATATATTAAAATGTTTTTATTTAACTCAAATACAACATTTGGCACATCATCTGATAACATTTAAAACATTACTTTGTCAGTTATTCAAAACCGCAACCCGGTTGAAACTGATCAAATTATTGAAATGAAAAGAAGAGATTTTTTTAGAAATTCCTCCCTCACGGTAGCAGCAGGATCGTTGTTTTCTCCATTGGATCTGTTAGGAAGTAAAAACAGCATTATAAAAGGAAGCGGCACTATCGCCAAAAATATTATTTTCATGGTAAGTGACGGGATGAGTACCGGCACACTCAATATGGCCAGCCTTTTATTACAAAGAAAAGAAGGAAGACAAAGCCACTGGATGCAATTATATCTGGATAACAAAGCGAAACGTGCGTTTATGGATACGGCCTCAGCAAACTCATTTGTTACTGATTCGGCTGCGGCGAGTTCTGCCTGGGGTGGGGGAGTACGGGTAAATAACGGATCTTTGAATGCCAATCCGGACGGAAGTTATAATAAACCTATTTTACAGAAATTCAAGGAAGCTGGTAAATCCGTAGGTTGTGTGACATCCGTTCCGATCACGCATGCGACGCCGGCAGGTTTTTGTATCAATAACAAATCAAGGGGTGATCAGAACGATATTGCCTTGCAATATTTACCTTTAAAATTTGACGTGATGATGGGTGGAGGACAGGATTATTTCGATCCTGCAAAAAGAAAAGACAAGGATAACGTATACAAAAAATTCGATGAGGCTGGTTATGTAACGGTTAAAAATAAAAAGGAATTATTCAATCTTTCTGCTTCTGAAACCAAACCTTTACTCGGTGTTTTTGCCGATAATGCTTTACCATTTTTAGTTGATCATCAGCATGACACTGCTTTGATAGACCAAATTCCGACCCTGGCTGAAATGACAAAAGCGGCTATTGATAAATTGAAGAAAAACAAAAAAGGCTTTGTGATGCAGGTTGAAGGAGGAAAAGTGGATTGGGCTGCACATTCCAACGATTCTGCGGGATTACTTTATGACCAGATCGCTTTTGACGATGCTATTAAAATAGCCATTGATTTTGCTGAACAGGATAAAGAAACACTTGTCATCATTACAACAGATCACGGAAATGCCAATCCAGGTTTATTTTCTGGGTCAATGACCGAGAAAAATTTCGATTATATGCATCATTTCAAACATAGCAACGACTGGGTTTTAAACGGAATCAATAAGAATTCAACTTCATCACAAATCATTGAGCGACTGGAAGAAGCGCAAGGTTACGCAATCAAAAAAGCGGAGGCTGAAAGTTTGCTGGCGCATTATACTACTTTGAATGAAGAAGGTTTATATAATCCTAAAAAACTGCCTTTCAAAGAACTTGGCCAAATACAGTCGGCTTATACTTCGATAGGCTGGGCAGGGATGGATCATTCTGCGGATTATGTTGAACTGGCGATGTTTGGCCCAGGAAGTGAAATGCTAAAACCATTTGTAAAAAACACGGATCTGCACAATTTTATGCTGGATGCTACGGATGTCAGGAAGCAAAGCTGATCAAATATTAAAAAGAATTCTGACCGTCCGAAACCGTACAAAAGTGTACGATTTCGGACGGTTTTATTTTGTTTAAAACTGTAACTATTTGATATACAGAAACAAAAATTTGTGGCAAGGCTTTTTCAAAACGAAATAAACAAAAGAGAATTAGAATCACCGGTAAATGTCTTTATCCTTGTGAATCAAAATCTCAAATCATACTTTATAATGATCAAATTAGAAAAAATTTCCAAGCACTATCCGGCAGGTTTTGGCAAGACATACGTGTTGCGTCATATTGATTTGAATATTAAGGAAGGCGAGTTTGTCTCCATTATGGGCCCGTCCGGTTCTGGGAAATCAACTTTGCTGCATATTTTGGGATTGCTTGAAGAGCCATCGGAAGGTGAATATTTGTTCCTCGACGATCCGGTTCAAAAACTGACTGAAAAAAAACGCACAGAATTACACCGTCATCATATTGGTTTCGTATTTCAGGCTTATCATTTAATTGATGAACTGACGGTTTATGAAAACATCGAAACGCCATTGCTTTACAAAGGTGTCTCCGGTTCTGAAAGAAAAAGCCGTGTGGCCGAATTGCTGGATCGTTTCAATATGGTAGCAAAAAAAGATCTTTTTCCACATCAGCTTTCAGGCGGACAGCAGCAGTTGGTAGGTGTAGCCCGTGCCATTGTGCATAATCCAAAAGTGATTTTTGCGGATGAACCAACCGGAAATCTGCATTCAGAGCAAGCGGTGGAAATTATGGAATTATTTCAAAAACTTAATCAGGAAGATAAGGTAACGATTGTGCAGGTAACCCACTCGGAGGCAAACGCTACGTATGGAAACCGTGTAATCAGGCTGAAAGATGGCTGGCTGGCTTAATTCATTACCTATCCTCTACAATTTATCTATTAGCCATGAAACGTTTATTACTCCTTTTTTGTCTGTTTCCATGTTTTGCACACGCGCAAAAAACGCTGACTCTTGCAGATTGTGTCGAACTTCTGTCCAGAAATAACCTGGTATACCGTGCCGGGAATCTTCAGGCGGAAGTGGCGCAGGCAAATTTACGCCAGACAAAATCGTTGATTTTACCGCAAATTAACGTCGGGGCTAATCATAGCTTAAATCTTGGACGTAGTATTGACCAGTATACCAATGCGTATATTGATGAGCTTTACAACTACAATTCTATCGGGGCCAATTTCCAGATGAATATATTCCAGGGATTCAAAATTCAAAACCAGATTCGCCAAAGTCAGGTGTTGAAGGAATCTGCGGATGAAAACAGAAAGGCGGTTTTGAACGGACAAACGATTTTGCTTTTGCAGGGATATGTAAATGTTTTGGCAACAAAATCTTTATATGAATCGTATGTTCAGCAAGTTGAGTCGTCCAAACAGCAGGTTGACCGGGTTGAAAAACAATTGAATGCCGGAGTGGCAGCGCAGAGTACCCTTTATGAAATCAAAGCCACCCTTGCCAATGACCGGTTTGATATGGTGACGGCTTTAAATAATTATAAAACAGCCCGATTGGCTTTGTTTCAAAGAATGAACCTTGAACCGGACGATTCGGTAATTTTTGAACCGCTTAACCCAATCGAATGGCCGGTAGATTCGAAAGATATTCAGGCTGTTTATGAAGATGCCCTTAAACAATTTCCTGAAATTAAAAGTGCTGAACTGACGCGTAAAAGTTATTACTATCTGGTGAAATCGATCAAGGCAAACAATTATCCTTCCCTAGTTTTGGGTGCTAATATCGGAGCCTTTTATGCTTCAACCAATACTAGTCTTGATTATTTCAAACAGCTGAACGCGACACGAAATGGTTCTTTAAGTTTGGGATTAAACATTCCGATTATGGGTCGCTGGGTAACACGTCCACGTGTGGAACTGGCAAAAGTGCAGGAACGCCAGGCGCAAAACCAGTTTGATATTGCCAAACAATTATTGCGTCAGTCGGTTGAATTGGCTGTTCTGGATGTAAACAGTACTGCGGATCGCTTCGGTGCGGCGCAAGGCCAGGTGGAATCACTTACAGAAAGTTTCGGAGTAGTGGAAAGTAAATTGAATGCAGGAACGGCCAATATTTTTGAATATGCATTAGCAAAAGCGAATCTTGGAAAGTCACAGGCCAATGCAATTCAGGCAAAATATGAATATATGATGAAACAGAGATTACTTCAATTTTACCGCCAGGGAAACTGGACAGGTATATATTAGGAAAGATATTGACGTGGGACAAAAGTTGATGGCTACGTGCCAAAAACCGGAAGTTTCTTAGTTAGTTAGGTTGGTAATACTTAGAGGCCGCATGCAGTGCAGGCCTCTTTTTTTTATATTTTTTGTTAAAAAAATTTAAAAATTATTAAATAAGAAATTGGTTACATATTCTTTGTTATATTGGCCTTGAAATCAACTACTCATAGTCATGAAAAAAACTCTTCTTATTGGTTTGACAGCATTTATCTGTTATGCCGGTTCTGTTATGGCACAATTGCAGCCAGGTGTAAAGTACGTAGGTGCCACGATTAATTTTAACGGCTATAATCAGAATTCAGATTTTGGTTATAACAACAATAATATTAAGTCGAATCTAATCTCTATAAATCCATCCCTTCAATTCGGGAAATTTATAAAAGAAAATAGAATGATTGGGATAGGATTAGGTACCAATATTATTCTTGTCAATGGAAAAACCTTATCATCAAATGTTGTATATCATGGCCGGACAACGAATGTAGCGTACTCGCTTTCTCCTTATATTAGGCATTATAAATCATTGAGCCCTAAGTGGGCTGTTTTTTTGAACTCCTCCGTTGTTCTGACATATTCACACAATAAAAGTTCGGGAAATCAACTGCCAACCACTAAAACTGATGGATATGCGGGAGGGATTCAATTAACACCGGGAATATCCTACTGGATCACACCGAGATTTGCTTTGGAGTCGGATTTGAATTTTTTGTCGCTTGCTGCGGGATATCAAAGCTTATGGGGAGAGAAAAATATGTATTTCAATTCTGCCGTCACAAGTGACTTAACCCGTTCTTTTTCTGTAAGAGCGGCATGGTATCTTCAAAAACAATAATAAACTCAACTCATGAAAAATATATTTTATATACTCATCATACTTGTTTTGGGTTCTTCCCGACTTGCATTTGCTCAGTTTGAAGGCCAGAAATTTATATCTGGCTCTGCATCGGTTAGTTTCAATAATAGAAATCCTAATGAAGCTAAAAGCACTAATAGTTATGGCTATGATTTTGATATAAGTCTGGGGAAATTCAAAACAAATACAGTCGCTTCCGGATGGAGACTGAACACATCTCTTGCCGGGTCGAAAGCAATATACAGGACGTATCCGGATGGTTCTGCAATTGAGCACGACAAATCAGGAATAAAAGGATTTGGAGCCGGGATTGGTAAATTTTGGCAGTTTTATAAACACTTTAATGATAAAATAGGTGTTTATGCCGGGCCGAATATAGATCTATCTTATAATAATTCAGACACATATTCTGTAAGCTCTGGTCCTTCGGAATTGATTAAAACCAAAGCAAATGCTGTTAATCTTTCAGCGGGTATAAGTGCCGGATTTTACTATAAATTTTCCGAGAAGTGGTGGGTTACAGCCAATATTGCTGCATCCAGCCCCATTAATGTAAGTTATTCAATGACAAAACAGACAAGCGAGGATTCTGATTATTACGTAAAACAGAAGACACTGAATTATGGATTCAGCCCAAGTTTTACATTTCCAAGCGTAGGTTTTGGTTTGCGCTATTTTTATGGCAGATAATAAATAATTAACCAATCACTATTAGAAAAACGGTAGATATGCCTTACTTATGTATCTACCGTTTTATTTGTTTAAATGAAAAAGTATTTTGTTATCCTCGGCATTCTCTTCATTTCCTCATGCCATAAGCCGAATTACACCGCGCTTGATAAGGTTTGGGAGCCGGATTATTCCGTAGACAGGTCAGAGAGTTCCATTCAAGCCTTTGAAAAGAAAGATTCTGAAAAGATGCCTGCACCTGGCGGAATCGTTTTTGCAGGGAGTTCTACCTTTACAAAATGGCAAAGTGCAGCGCAGGATCTTGCACCGTTACCGATTATCAACCGCGGTTTTGGAGGTTCTACTTTCCCGGAAGTGATCCATTATGCCAACAAAACAATCTTTAAATACCATCCCAAAACAGTTGTTATTTATTGCGAAAATGACATGTTTGGCAAGAAGGTAAAATCGCCTGAACAGGTGAGGGACGAGTATATGAAACTTACTAAAATGATTCACGAGCAGGAACCGAAGGCAAAGATTTACGGGATTTCGTTAAAACCTTCACCATCGCGTTGGAATAAAAAAGAAGATGTTCAGATAGCGAACCAGTTAATAAAGGACTTTATCAAAAGTGATCGTAATCATGAGTATATCGATATCTGGCCGGTCATGATCAAAGATGGCCGTCCGGATGGAAGTATTTTCCTGAGTGATAGTCTGCATATGAATGAGGAAGGTTACAAACGGTGGACTTCTGTATTGAAACCAATTTTACTAAAAGACGAGTAAAATACATTTGACTTCTGTCTTAGATGTTTTGTGAGGTTTCAAGATTTAAAAGTAATATTAAGGGTATAGGTTTTAAAGTAAAGTCACTATATTAACCGAAAAAATAGATTTCCGGAGACTAAAAGTGATAGCGCATTCAAAATAATGAAAGTAACGGCGGTTTTTGACATTGGCAGGACCAATAAAAAGTATGTACTTTTTGATGAAAAGTATCAGATTGTAGAGGAGGTAACAGAATCACTTCCTGAGACAGTTGATGAGGACGGATTTCCGACAGAGGATATTGAACTTCTTACAGAATGGGTTCAGGAACGTTGGACGGATCTGAAAAATAATCCGAAATACCAGATTCAGGCTGTGAATGCCGCGGCATATGGTGCAAGTCTTGTTCATCTGGATGCAAGTAATAGGCCAGTTACACCTTTGTATTCTTATCTTAAACCGCTGCCGGATGCGTTATTGAGCCAATTTTACAGTACGCATGGTGATCCAACAAGGATAGCGCTTCAAACAGGTTCGCCCGCGATGGGCATGCTCAATTCGGGTATGCAGTTGTATTGGTTGAAATATACCCAACCGGATGTTTACAAGAAAATAATTTCTTCCCTGCATTTGCCACAGTACATTTTATATTTACTAACAGGCAGAAAAGCAAGTGATTATACCTCTTTGGGATGCCATACAGCCTTATGGAGTTTTGAAATGTGGGACTATCACGAATGGGTAAAAGCAGAGGCGGTTCAGAAAAAACTGCCTCCCGTACTTGCTTCATCATCATTTATTTACAGAGATGGTGAAAAAAGTATGCAGTCAGGTTTTGGCTTGCATGATAGTTCGGCTGCTCTGGTACCTTACCGTTTGGCGATAAAAACACCGTTTGTCCTTTTATCAACAGGTACCTGGTGTATTAATTTTAATCCATTTTATTCCAAACCTTTGACGGGAAATCAGCTGCATCAGGATTGTATGAATTATCTTACGCCTGAGGGAAGCGGGGTTACAACTTCGCGTCTTTTTATGGGTAAGGAACATGATTTTCAGGTTGCCCGTATCGCAGAGTATTTTAATCAGGATGCTGATTTTTATAAAAGTGTTGTCTTTAATGAAGAGATATTAAACGCAGATACACCGCCGTTTTATTCCGCATGTATGACCGGTAATGGTCCTTTCCCTGAAGCAAATACAAAAGAATGGCAGGTTAGTGCTTTTAAAACAGCCGAAGCCGCGTATCATCATTTGTTGAAAGGGCTTACCGATATGTTGACAGTTTCATTAAATCTTATCGGAATTAATGAAGTACAGGCTATCTATATCGATGGTGGATTCTCGAAAAATGAGATTTTTACAAAACTCGTAGCCCACAATTTCCCGGAACACAAAGTATATGCAACGGATTTGCCTTATGCGACTTCACTTGGTGCAGCTTTGCATGTAACACGTCCGCAATCTTTTGAGTTTTTAGGAGAAATTAAGGAAGTTACAGGTTTTTAAAAAGTTGAATTATTATTGAGAGCTCCATTTGCTTTGGCAATTGGAGCTCTCAATAATAATCTAATGTCAGCTAATCCGGCTCCAGTTTGTTTCTTCTTTCCGCATATTGCTCAAATGCTTCTTGATCGGAGCATTTTCAGGTAATTCTAAATCCGGATCCGTATTCAAAATAGCTTCGGCTGAAATTCTTGCCGCTTTCAAAATTTCTCCGTCCTGGGCAAGATTTGCAATCAATAAATCCATCAATCCACTTTGCTGGGTTCCCGAAATATCTCCCGGTCCACGAAGCTGTAAATCTACTTCTGCAATTTCAAAACCATCATTAGTCCGGCACATGGTTTCAAGCCGGAGTTTTGTTTCCTTGCTGATTTTATAATCGGTTATCAGAATACAATACGATTGCTCCGCACCCCGGCCAACGCGTCCACGGAGCTGGTGCAATTGAGATAAACCAAATCTTTCCGCATTTTCAACAATCATCACCGATGCATTCGGCACATTTACACCAACCTCGATAACAGTCGTGGCCACCATGATTTTTGTTTCTGCTTTAACAAAACGGGCCATTTCGAAATCCTTATCCTTTGGCTTCATTTTACCATGAAGAATACTCAGCGGCACATCAGGAAATGCTCTGGATACACTTTCGTAACCGTCCATCAAATCCTTCAAATCCAGTTTTTCAGATTCTTCAATCAATGGATAAACCATGTAGATCTGTCGGCCTTTTGCAATTTCATCACGAATAAAACCAAAAACAGAAAGTCGGTGCGCATCATACCGGTGAACGGTTTTAATAGGTTTTCTCCCCGCCGGTAATTCATCAATCGCAGAAATATCAAGATCTCCGTAAAGCGTCATAGCCAGCGTTCTTGGAATTGGCGTGGCTGTCATCACCAGCATATGGGGACTGGTATATTTATTTTTAGCCCAAAGTTTACTTCGCTGCGCCACACCAAACCGATGCTGTTCGTCAATGACACAAAGTCCCAGATTTTTGAATTGCACAATATCTTCGATCAATGCATGAGTTCCCACGATGATTTGCATGGAGCCGTCCAGAAGCTGGGAATGAATGATTTCACGATCTTTTTTCTTAGTTGAACCCGTCAGTTTTCCAATGTTGATACCTAACGAATCCGCAAACTTTTTCAGTCCCTGATAATGCTGATCGGTCAGAATTTCGGTTGGTGCCATCAAACAGGCTTGTGCATCATTATCCAATGCCAAAAGCATGGTAATAAAAGCGACAATTGTTTTTCCTGAACCCACATCACCTTGCAGCAAACGGTTCATTTGTTTACCCGTTTTCAGATCTTCACGAATCTCATGCAACACGCGAACCTGCGCGCCTGTAAGTTCAAAGGGTAGATGATTTTCGTAAAATTCCCTTAGCAAGGCAGTTTTTGTAAAAACTTGCCCGGGGTATTCAGTTTTATGTAAAAGCTTGTTTTTGATCAATCTGAACTGATTGTAAAAAAGCTCTTCAAATTTCAGTCTTCTTTCTGATTGATGTAACCATGGCTGGCTTTGCGGATTATGCAGATTCCAAAGTGCATCTGCCTTGGTAACCATCCGGTATTTCTGAACCAGATTTTCAGGCAAAGTCTCATGAATATGTGGCCTGGAAATTTCAAGCAGGGTACGGATAAGCTTTCCGATAACCTTGCTATCCACAAACCTCCTGCGAAGTTTTTCAGTTAAAGGATAAACCGGCTGCCAATAGCCGCCTTTCTCGTTTTCGGCTGTTAGTAATTCAATTTCCGGATGTGTAATACTCCATTTGGAGCCAAAAGCGACCGGTTTTCCGTAAACGATATATTCAGTATTAGGCCTCAGACTTTTCTCAAAATAAGTAATTCCCTGAAACCATACCAGTTCCAAAACACCGCTGCCATCCGAAAATTGAGCAACCAGTCTTTTCTTATTTCCCTCACCAACGAGTGTCCAATCCCTAAGCCTGCCTTTAATCTGGGCTGATGGCATTAACTCTGATAACTGGCTGATCCTGTGAAATATCGTGCGGTCTTCGTGACGAAATGGATAGTGCTGCAACAGATCGCCGTACGTGAATATTCCCAATTCCTGGTTTAGCAAAGCGGCCCTTTGTGGCCCCATGCCTTTCAGGAATTCGATTTTGGTATCGAAAAAGTTTGTTCGGACGGATATTTGCTCTTGGGAAGTCATTTTTCAAAAGTACGAAATTTGAACTAAATCACTTGGTTAACAACTTTTCAATTGCGTATTTCGTTACTCGAAACAACAACCATCACTTAACCAAGTTTATGAAATCTTTATTTTTAAGTTTATTCCTAACATTAGTCGGTTTATCATTTGCATCAGCACAAACTGCGCCTGAGAGCCCAAGAATCACTGCCGAAAGCAAAAATGTTTCAGTAGCATACGGACAGCCATCAAAACGCGGTCGTGTTGTTTTTGGAAAAGAAGGAAGCGGCAGCCTTGAACCTTTCGGAAAAGTATGGAGAATCGGGGCTAATAATGCTACTGAAATTACATTCAAAAAAGACGGAATGTTTGGTGGCAAAGCAGTTAAAGCCGGTACTTATACTTTGTTTGCAACGCCAAACGAAAAGGAGTGGACTTTGATTCTTAACAGCACTCTGAAACAATGGGGAGCTTATAAATATGATGAAATTAAAGACAAAGATGTATTGAAAGTTACGGTTCCTGCCAAAACATATTCTACATCAATGGAAAAACTTACTTTCACGGTAAAAGATACAGAGTTACAATTCCAGTGGGATAAAGCTGGTTTTACTGTTCCTTTGAAATTCTAATTTTCAATAATTGTAAAAGAAACGCCGGTCATGAGAAATCAGGATCGGCGTTTCTTTTTGTTGCAACAAGTTGTTTTTACATATTCTGCCGGATCATATTTTCCAAAACCTGAAGATGATCCGTAAATGCTTTCTGTCCGATTTCTGTGGCCTTATAGGTTGTGAGTGGTTTTCTTCCATTAAATTGTTTCTCAAACTGTACATATTCAGTTTCCTCCAACGCTTTAAGATGTGACGCAAGATTCCCATCTGTGAGTTGTAATAGCGCTTTCAGCTCATTAAAACTTACAGCATCATTCACCACCAGTACCGACATTATTCCCAGCCGTACTTTACTTTCAAAAACTTTATTAAATTTTTCTAACCATTCCATTCTGCCCGCAAGTTATGAAGTCATTCCCGAACTACTTGTTGACTTCCATAAAAAGTAGTGCATCGCGGTTTCTCAGCCATATGGCCTGATCGCGTAAATTATTTGCCTGAGCCGTAATCAAAGTGGATGCCAGGCCAGTTCCCAGCGATACCCAAAAGAATTTTTTCAAGGCATCGCGATTTCCTGTGACCAGCGAAGTTATAGAACCGGCCGAACCTACAAGAGAAATTACCAAAGCAATATTTTTCCTGCGTCTCGACTGAACATAAAGCTGCATACCACCTGGTGAAATTGAGAATTCACTTCGGATTGCTTTTTGTCCTGAATAAACCATGTTATTCTTGATGTAACTATTGTTTCCCTGTAGGTAAATTGTTTCTTTATCATACCATTTTCTGGCCGTGCTGTCAACCGTTATGGGTATCGCAACTTGTGCATGAGAATAACCGGTTGATAAAATTAAAAAAAGCAGTACTGCGAAACCTCCCGTTTTTGAGATATTCTTAGCCTTATCTTCTTCCAGGTCATATTTTTTGTACATAGCCAGTCCATAGACAATATGTAACAAACCAAAACCAATTGCCCAAAAAAGTAAAGAAAATCCGGTAAAAAACAGCGCGGTGCAACCAATCGCAATTTCAAAAATTCCCATGTAGGAAACTTCCGGCCATGTATAGCGACTTGCGTTGACGAGTGCCAATCCGTAAAAAATTAGTGTTGCCGGTAAAACCAGCCAGATATATCCATAAGAAAGCATAGCCAGGCAGAAGATACCGCCGGTTCCCAGCGGTATCATCATACTTAACAAAAGCCGTCTCGAACTGCTATTCCATACATGAAAACCTCGTTTTCTCCCTTTTCTAACTGTGAAAATAATTCCAACAGCCAGCGAAAAGAACAAAACCAGAAAGCCGTCAAGAAGTAAAAAGCGGATCGCTTCGTTTTGAGTTGTGGCCGCAGCAGGCGTGTATGAAAAACTTTCAGAAAACCAGTCTGTTTTTAAACGAACGTAGGCGACAGCTGCACCGATAATAGCAAATAAACCTGCAAAAACACCACTTAATCCGCTTAGAGACAGGAATTTTGAAGACCGTTCCATCAGGCTTCGGATTTCGTTCAGTGTGTGTAACGAGTCTTGATTTGAGGACATAGAGATTAAGTCAGATGCTAAAATGAAGGTTTAGTTTATCGTTTGAAATATATCCCAAATTTTGGGCAGGAAAATGAAACCGGCAACAAATATGGCTGAAATGGCAAGTATCAAAACGCCGGCCGCAGCAACATCTTTTATAATTTTAATGGTTGGGTGATACGTTGAAGAAATCATATCCGCAATTTTTTCAATGGCTGTATTAAATGCTTCTGCTGCCCATACAAGGGCTATCTGGATTATAATGATACACCATTCTATGTTTGAAATTTTGAACAAGATTCCGGCAACAAAAACAACCACTGCGGCCAATAAATGTATTTTTGCATTGTTTTCATGACGAAACAAACTATAAATACCAAAACCTGCGTAGCGGAAACTTTTAATTGCTTTACGAATATTTATGGGTTGATTCATTTCTATTGAGTTCTGCGAAAATATGGAACGCAAAGTACAACAACATCAGCACGAACGAAAACGTGAAGGTATGTTTTATGGCAAACGGATCAATCATGCTTTTCAAAATACCGCGCGAAAGTGCAACAGGATTTGACACAATGTCCCAACTATTCCAGCGGCCATACCGACCCAGAAATACGCCAAATCCACTCAAAAACATAGAAAGTGCAACGATCAGCCATGCTGCATACTGATTCCAGCGATGGGTTAGCAAACGGTGAACAATTCTTATGGAATAAAGCCCGGTAAGAAAACCTGCAACGGCAAAAGTGAATATCATGACGGCATCATACCAAACCATATTTTCAGGGGTAGCTCTCAAATGCAAGAGATCGGTGACGATGTAAGGCGCATTTGGAAAAAACAAAAGCCAGATCACAAGATGAATCCAAAGCAGAAAAGTAGGCGTACGGCGGCTCAGTTCTCTTTCCCAAGCCCATTTGATATAAAATAAGGGAACCCAGGCCAAAAACAGATTCCAGGTCATAAAAATAAATCCCAGATTCTGGGTTACGACAATACGAAAAAATAGAAGTGCAACCGAAGAAGCTGAAACCAGTGCGAGCAAAGCAAATTTTGAGTTGCTTTGTAAATAGCGGAGAATTTTATCCAATGTCATAAAATTGATATAAAAGTACTTTGAGTTACAAAGTAAATATATAGAACTTTAATTCACTAATTATTAGTGCAATTTTTTAACAGTAACATAAATTGATCTGACGGGTTATTTTTTTGCAGAATAAGCTTCCATCATCTGCCATTCTCTGCCTGCCGTTTTGGCTTTGAAGGTTTCCAAGCAGCCACGATCCTGCAAGGTGATGTAGCAGGTTTTTCCATTGCTGCCACCAAAGCAGATATTGGATACTTTTTTACCGATTGTGGTGATGGTTTGAATTACTTTTCCATCCGGCGATAATACTGCAACTTCACCTTTTCCATGACGGGCAATGTATAAATTCCCTTCAACATCACAACGCATTCCATCCATACCGCCATCAGCAAATGTATGGATCAGGCGTTTGTTTGATAAGGTTCCGTCGGCAGCAAGATCAAAAGCCCACACATTTCGCTGGACACTTTCATTGACGTAAAGTGTTTTTTCGTCCGGACTTATGTCAATTCCGTTCGTAGTGCCCATTTTTTCGGCTACCAATCTTGTTTTTCCTTCCGGAGAAACGTGCCAGATCTGTCCGGTTCCATCTTTCCAGTTTGGGTCCGAACAAAAAATGTTTCCACTTTTTGTAATAGCCAGATCGTTTGGCTGGTTCATTTTTGGCTCATTGGCCAAAACAGTAACGGTTTTTGTAATGATGTCAACTTTCAGAACATTATGTCCTGTAAAATCGGCTACGTAAAAAGTATTTTTGTCTCCAAAACGTATTCCGTTTCCGGTACTTCCTTTTGGAAGTGTTATGAAAAATCCTGATTTTCCTCTTTTATTCATCATGGCAATGGTACCGTCCCTTGCAAAATTGACTGCATAAACATTCCCTTCCGAATCAACAGCCGGACCTTCACAGTTGGCCGTAAATTCGCCTTCTGCTGAAAATTTTTTGCTTGAAGTCTGGGCATAAGATATGCATCCTAATGAACAAAATATGCTCAAAAAATAGATAAAAGTTTTCATGGCTGGGAACGCTTTTGTTGATTGAGGGAATTGAAATGGTAAATTTTAAAGATTAGTTTTTCCACTTAATAGCGCATCCAACCGGCTTGGTCGTTAAGGTTACAACCGGCTTTCCTTCCAGCAGATTTGTTACGGCTTCATCAACATAAAATTTACTTGCACCTGCCGGATCCTGTGGATTATCGTCGATCAGTCCGATATAAGCTACGGTAAATTTGCCATTTGTTTTGGTCAGTACAAAAGCCTGTGGTGTCCGTGCAACGCCAAAAGCGCGGGCAGTTGTCTGTGCATCATCTTGCAGATAAGGATAGGTGTAACCTTTGGCTGACGCTCTGTCTTTCATTTTTTCAAAAGAATCATCCATATGAGTGCCCGGATCACTGGGATTTATAGCAATCACTGGAAAATTCCGGGAAGAATACTTGTTGTTTAAAGCGATAATCCTGTCTTCATAAGCCTTCGCGAAAGGACAGTGGTTGCTCGTGAATATTACTATAATTCCTTTTGCATTCGTATAGTCGGCAAGGGAAACAGTTTTTCCGTCAATATTTTTTAATTTAAAAACGGCCACTGCGTCACCAACCTGATAACCACCTGTTTGTGCAAATGCGAAATTTAAACTAAACAGCGTAATAAGTGATATCCACACAAAGCGTTTCATCTTTTTTAATTTAGTGATCATTCAATGCTCATGACGTTAGATAACATAAAAGTAACCGAAACAAATGTTAAGTTCTGTTAATGCCGGTAAAAGCAGGCATTGACGTTTTTTACCTATTATACGATGCGTGAAATCTTATGCGAATTACTTCACGGCTAAACATACGAAATTTAGTTATTAATTCACGTTTCAAATGCAATACGCTCTGAAATGGTGACATGTTGAGACAATTTTCAAATATTTCAAATGATAATTATGATAAAGCGTTGTGATTCTGTGGATATCTGCTTATCTTTGCACCTCGTTTTTGAATATCAGTTTACTATAAATTATTATCATGTACGCAATCGTAGAAATCGCAGGTCAGCAATTTAAAGTTGAAAAGGGTCGCGAAATCTTCACGCATAGGCTTGAAGGTGACGTGAACGCTGCTCTTGTGTTTGACAAAGTCCTACTCGTTGATAACGAAGGCACAGTACAAGTGGGTGTTCCTACAGTAGCAGGTGCTTCTGTAAAAGTTACGGTGCTTGAACACCTTAAAGGTGAAAAAGTGATCGTCTTCAAAAAGAAGAGACGTAAGGGTTACAAAGTTAAGAATGGTCACCGTCAGTATTTGACGAAGATCAGCATTGACGAAATCGTAGCTTAATTAAAAGCGGTATTCCGCTGCGGCCTGGTATTTATCAGGCTTATTCACAATCATCGAAAAAATTAAAAGTTAAGATATCATGGCACATAAGAAAGGTGTAGGTAGCTCTAGAAACGGACGTGAATCAGAAAGTAAGCGTCTGGGTGTTAAATTATTTGGCGGAGAGCACGCGAAAGCGGGTAATATCCTTGTTCGTCAGCGTGGAACAAAACACAATCCAGGTAACAACGTAGGTATCGGTCGTGACCATACTCTATTTGCTTTGGTTGAAGGACACGTTGTTTTCCGTAAAACTCGTTTGAACAAATCTTTTGTTCATATCGAACCTATCGCGGTTGCAGCTGCTCCTGTTGAAGTTGTTGCAGAAGCATAGTCAAAAGATTTTCGGTTAAGGCCGTAAAATTTTTTAAAAACCCGACGGATTTTTCCGCCGGGTTTTTGTTTTTAAATGGATTGATTTAAACCAAAAATAAATTTCCTGTGTTCTAAGCAAGGATTGAAAGAGTCAAATCATCCTGTATCACCGAATTTTATTAATTATCATGCTGTCACGTCCCGTTTTTGTATATACTGAATTAAGCCCGAACCCGAATTCAATGAAATTCGTGTTGAATTTTGAATTGGTTCCGGAAGGACTTTCCTTTGATTACCCTTCTCTTGAAGCGGCGACGGAAGAAGGTAAAGCTTCGCCTTTGGCAGCGGATCTTTTTCAATTTCCTCATGTGCAAAGGGTTTTTATAGCGAGCAATTTTATAACGATCTCCAAGAGTGACGATATCGCCTGGGAGGAAGTTTTGCGGGATACAAAACAGTTTATAAAAATATATTTTGAAGAAAATCATCCTGTGTTTTTTCAGGAAACGATTGAAAAAAATACATTGATCGTAGATGCAAGAGATTCTGACACCATCCAGAAAATTAAAGCAGCATTGGATCAATATGTAAGACCAGCCGTAGAATCGGACGGGGGAGCTATCAATTTCCACTCTTTCAATGAAGAAACGGGTACAGTAAAAGTTTTGTTGCAAGGTTCTTGCAGCGGATGTCCGTCATCAACTTTGACATTGAAAGCAGGCATTGAAAATTTATTGACACGTATGGTTCCTGATGTGAAAGAAGTTGTTGCGGAAGGAGTGTAGTTTAGCTTTTGGCTGTTAGCTTTTAGGAATTGGCTTCTTGCTCGAATGAAATTATGAGTATCTGGTGATTTATAGATATAATGAAAACCTTGCCGAGACGGCGGGGTTTTCTTTTTTTAATGACAATTTGCTAGCTTTCCGGTCAATGGAAAATACTTTACAGCTTCTTATTGATAAAATTGGTGGACTTCAGTCAGATGGAGACCGATATTTTCCGGAAGGGATTTTTCCTGCCTATCGGGATAATTCAATGATTGGGTACAGCCGCGCGGATACTACGATTTTTTTTTCAGCGATAATTTCTTTCACCTTGCAGTCCATTCGTGAGAATTGCGATTTGGAAACACAGCTTAAAATTGATGTTATTATATCAAAGGTCATTCAAAATTACCCTGATTTTGAGAATAAAAATGGATTGAAAACATATAATTTCTGGAAGACAAAACCTTCAAAACATTTTCCAAACGGTTACCTTTTTCGCCATTTTGAACATTTTCGTATTCCGGATGATGTGGATGATACAGCCTTTGTGTATTTGACTTCCAATCCGAAACAAGATGAAGTTCTCTGGTTAAAGGAAAAGTTGATACAACATACAAACGGATCTAAGCAATGGATTCAAAATACATATCCGGAATATCATAAACTGAAAGCATATTCAACATGGTTTGGCAAGAATATGTATATTGAATTTGATGTTTGCGTTTTGAGTAATCTTCTTTATTTTGTTTTTAAGAACAATTTGCTGCTTAATGAGCATGATGAAGCCAGTCTGGAATATATCAGGTCGGTAATAGCAACGGATCGTTATCTGGATGTTCCGTTTCGCTGCGCACATCAATATCCACGAACGCCTCTGATCATGTATCACGTGAGCAGGCTTATTGCTTCTTTTGATCCAATTCAGTTAAAACCGATTAAAGAAAAACTGATCAGCGATACAATTGATCTTTTGAAAGAAACTAAAAATCCAATGGACCGGGTTATTCTTTCAACATCTTTATTACGATTTGGAATAAAAACAGAACGGATCGCCGTTGAAGATTTTACAACCAGAGATTTTCAAAATTTCTATTTTTTCATCGCCGGATTAATGACGGCCTATGAAAATAAAATACTTTACAAGATTTCAAGTAGTAAAATCTTCCATATGCACTGGCTTTGCGAGGCGCATAACTGGACGTTACTGGCAGAATATGAAACTTTATGGAACACATAGTTGACGCGACAATCCTTCTGCGTGTAAGGCAGATTATTATTGAAAGTAATGATATAAAAACTTTTGTATTTGAAAGGATCGATGGCTGGAAATTGCATTATGAAGCAGGGCAGTTTCTTACTTTTCTAATCAATATGCATGGCCATGAAATCAGGCGGTCGTATTCCATGAGTTCTGCGCCTGAAACAGATGAATTTCCAGCGATTACTGTGAAAAGAATTTCCAATGGGGAAATCTCCCGGTTCTGGATTGATTTTGTGCATGAAGGTGATATTTTCACTGTTTTGCCTGCATCGGGTCGTTTTACTTTGGAACCGTCCGATAATTTGCCCCAAGATATAATTCTGATTGGTGCCGGAAGTGGAATTACTCCATTATTCTCCATTTTAAAACAAATACTTTCAACCGATTCCGTAAGTCGCGTTACACTTTTATATGCCAACAGAAATGAAAAAAGCACTTTATTTCTCAAAGAAATAGAAGCCTGGAAAACGCGCTATCCGGATCGGCTGCATGTAATTCACGTACACAGTCAGCCATCAGATCATTGGAATGGTGTTCGTGGAAGAATTAATAATACCCGGCTCGAACAAATGATCAAGGCATCGCTGATATACTCTCCTGATAAAGCACGTTTTTTTATTTGCGGCCCGTTTGAATTAATGCGTTCTGTTGAAATTACGTTGCATTATCTTGGTTTTGGAAAGGAGCAGATTAGAAAAGAGAATTTTGTGGTTGGTAGTCCCCCGGCTGCTCCTAAGGAAAGTAAGGCGTACGAAATCCAGTTAGATTTTAAAGAGCAGGAATACAGGTTATACGTTCCGGCAGATAAAACAATTCTCCAGGCGGCGTTAGATTCAGGGATACATTTGCCTTATAGCTGTAAGGGAGGTGTATGTGCAACCTGTGCCGGTATATGTAAAAGTGGTACTGTGCATATGAGTATTAACGATGTTTTGACAGAAAACGATCTCAAACAAGGCTGGATTTTGACATGCACAGGGTACCCGCAAAGCAATGATGTTGTTATTGAAATAAAATAATAGAACACAAAAAAAGCGTGCAGAATAAGATCCGCACGCCCGGTTAAAGAGTTTAGAATTAGTAGGTAATTTTATAAGGGTTTAGGAATAATATTATGTGTTTGGAAAATGCTAAACAAAACAATGGTTCTAGTTTTAAACTGACAAATTTTCTAACGATATTTTATTATAATGCAAAATTAATTGTAATCTGTTATGATGCAAGCATTTTTAAGTAAAAGTGCACGAGCACACAGTAATTTTCTTGCAATGTGTACGAACACATATTATTTTAGTACAATTGCTGTTAGATTTGTAAATCTAGTACACAATATTTAAAAATCAAGGAAATTTTAAATATTGTATTGAAATTTTATTGTTTTTTGAGTTTTCGTTACCATTTGCTAAGATTTTGGCCACTTAGTTAATAATTGTACTATTTTTATATAGATACTATTGGGTAAATTCCCGTTCGTTATTGTAGAGCACCAGTGAAAAAGAAAATTGTAAGAATAAAAGATATCGCGGAGAGGGCAGAAACATCGAAAGGGACGGTGGATCGGGTATTGCATAACCGTGGACGGGTGTCAGACGAGGTGCGCGAAAAAGTCTTGAAAATTATTGAAGAAATGAATTATGAGCCTAATTTTTTGGCTCAGTCATTGAAAACACAACGGACCTACCAATTCATTGCACTGGTTCCTGATCCCAAAACGGATCCATATTGGGAGGCTCCTGAAATAGGACTTGCCAAAGCCGAAAAAGAATTAAGACAATACGGGATTTCAATAAGCCGGTTTATTTTTGATCCGCACGATGAGAATTCATTTATTTCAAAAGCGAGAGAGGCTACAAACGAAAATCCGGATGGATTGTTAGTTGCACCATTATTTTACAAAGAGGTCCTTCCTTTTTTTAAAGAATGGGAAAAATCTAATATTCCTTATGTGCTGTTCAACACCCAGATCGCGGATGTCAACCCGCTGTGTTACATCGGGCAGGATTCTTATCAAAGCGGATTTTTAGCGGCTAAGATCCTGACTTTTGGGCTGCCGTCGGCCTGTACCATGATGGTTTTGCACATCAATGAAGATTTACCCAACTCTGCCCACCTTATAACCAAAGAAAAAGGGTTCAAGGATTATTTTGTTAAGAATAACCTGAAAGATAAATACAAGGTGATTGAGACTGAAATCAATTTTATCCAAGGGGAATCATTTGATGAAAAATTTAATCAAATAATAAACTCCGCGGTTGATCTGAAAGCAATTTATGTTACCAATTCGAAGGCTTTTGAAATTGCCGGTTATCTCGAGAGAAATCAAATCAACGATATTAAACTGATCGGATACGATCTAATTCCACGCAATATACATTATATCAATAACGGCTATATTGATTTTGTGATCAATCAAAATCCTCTGGGGCAGGGCTATTGGGGTATATTTCAGCTTGCCAATTACCTTGTCTTTAAAAAAGATATTGCTCCGATCAAATTTCTCCCGTTGGATATTATCACGCTGGAAAATCTGGAATATTATCTGGATCCGGAACAATAGGAAAAGGTATTAAACAAAAAAGAGGATTTCAGCCTGGCCGAAATCCTCTTTTTTATTAAATCTGAAATCTTATAATTCACCAAATTGGGTATACATTTCTTTCAGCTTAGGCTCCGTTTCTTTTGCCCGGATATCTTTCCGGATTGATGGAACACCTTGAATATCGGTTAGCAGTCCCAAAGCCTGATAAGCGCCGAAGCGAACAAAATAGGATGGATTATTGCGCGCCATGCCTTCCAGAACCGGAATGCTTTTTCGCTGAACATCCTGTTTTGACTTGATCAGATATTTCCCGAAAACCTGAAGGAAATTATATTTTTCGGTTGGCTTCATGCGCTTCATTTTTTCAAGGAACCATTCATAACGATCAGGTTCGGCTAGGCCTGCGTAATAATTTCCAACCGAAGCTACAACCGCATCATCAGGAGAATCTTCAAATTGTGCGGCTACATCTTTTGCATCAGCTGGTTGGTTGACAAGGTATTTGTCAAGAGCAACGGAAACAACCTGATAAGAGCTGTCACTTAATGCTTCACGGAAAATAGGGTCATTATTATTATCACCAAAAGTAGCAAGCGTGATGATCGCTTCTGCACGCACTTGCGGATGTCTGTCGGTACGAGCGCGGCTCTGGATGATCTTTTCAATTTCAGCAAAACCTTCTCCGTCATATTCAGCGAAATTTGAAATAGCCATTTGACGAAGTTTCCAGAAAGGATCTGTCATCGCTTTGATCAAAACATTTCGAGCCGTGGAATCCTTTAATTTACCTTCCAATTGTGCCAGTGCCTCATATTTTTGTAAAAACTGATCCGAATGGTTGTATTGATAAACCAGTTCTGCACGGTCTTTTTCCTGTTCAACACTACCTAATAACTGAGATTCAGCATCAAAAATTACCAGATCGGGCTTTTTGGCGGATGGGAATTCCAGTGTTTGATTTACCTTGTCGATCAGCACATTATAACGGTTTTTCTTCCCCCCCGACCAAACATCAATTTTCAAAGGAAGTCTGTAAACCGTTGAAGCCAGCGTGTCCTGGGTTTGTGTAATTTTCAACAAAACCTTATTTGTAGCAGTCGAATATTCCTGTTTTATTTTCAACAGAGGATGTCCCGGACGTAAAAACCATTGGTCAAAAAACCAGTTCAAATCTTCGCCTGTTACTTTTTCAAAAGCTTCTCGGAGATCCGAAATTTCGGCAGTTCCCAAAGCATGTGCTTTCAGATAGGTTTGTAGCGATTTGAAAAAAGCCTCGTCGCCAACATATTTTCTAAGCATATGCAGAATTCTACCTCCTTTTGCATAAGAATGACTGTCAAACATATTTTCGCGATCCTTGTAAAAATACCGGATCATCGGAACTTGCTTCGTTTCCGCTTCGGCCAGATAGGTTTTCAATTCCTGCAAATTCTGCCAGTCTGCTTCATTTTTACCAATATAATACTCACTCCACAAATATTCAGAATAATTAGCAAATGATTCATTTAAAGGTAGTTGCCCCCATTCTTCGGCTGTCACGTAATCACCAAACCAGTGATGCGCCAATTCATGCGCGATGACCGCATCCGAATTTCCATCCAAAATAGAGCGGGCATCTGTTTGCACACCTTCTTCATGGACCGTCGCTGTGGTATTTTCCATCGCACCAGCCACAAAATCTCTTACAGCAATCTGCGCGTATTTTTCCCAGGGATATTCAATTCCGAAAATGTTTGAAAAGAATGCCATCATTTCAGGTGTACGGCCAAAAATGGCATGTGCATCTCCGCCGTATTTTGGCTCAACATAATAGCTAAGTTCCAATCCGTTAGGCATCATATCCTTTGCAACGGCAAAATCGCCAACGGCAATCATGGTCAGGTAAGGAGCCGCGGGAAGTGACTGTTTCCAATGATCCGTACGCAAACCGCTGTTATCAGGCTCCTGAGAGATGAGTAACCCATTGGAAAGCGTTTTATAAGTGCTGTCAACGGTAAGGTAAATATCCTGTGTGAATTTTACATTCGGAGCGTCAACGGTAGGAAACCAGCAGGAACTGCCTTCTGTTTCACCTTGTGACCAGATTTGTTTTGGTTTCCCTTCCTCCATTCCGTCCGGATTGATAAAGTACAATCCCTTGTCATTCGGATTTTCGTTCTGCGCATCGCTGGGCAGCTCGTTAGGTTTGGCGACGTAGTCAATTTTAACAACAATAGTATCTTTTGCCGTGTACTCTTTTGTGAGTTTGATAATCAGCTTACGTTTATCGTAAGTAAAATCCAGTTTTTTAGCAGACTTTCCCGATAGTTCTTTCAGTGAAGCAGAGCCGAAATCCCCTGCATCTGAAAGCTGTGTGATACTTTTGATATCAAATCCCTTAGCATCCAGTTCAATCGTATTCTGAGGATAAAAATGCGATTTCATGGAAATGATCGCAGTGCCATGTACATGCTGACGAAGCCAGTCAAATTCAACATCAAGACGTGTGTGAATAAGATCATGTTTCAGAGTACGTGAAGGACGATAAGGGCCCTGACGCGTAATGACACCGGGATTTCTTCTTAAAACTGTATCTCTTTTGGCTGTATGATCACCGGCGTTGGCGCCAAAAGCAATAAAGAACAAGGCTATTCCAAAGAAGTTGCAGAGGCCGTTACGTAGTAAAACGTTATTTTTATTAGCGGTCATATCTGCTTTTGGTTTGGACATATTTTTAGTTGTGGTCAACGTGTTGAAGTATTAAATCGGATTACTTTGAAATCAGTCTGATCTAAACGATCAGGGTCTGGCCGGATAATGCAGCACGCCGCGCCGGAATGTATGAAACGGCCAGGGTTACGATAACGATAATACCTGCGGTTAAAAGTATATCCTGCCAGATTAATTTTACAGGATAAGCATCAACAAGTGCTGTGGACAAGCCCATAGAGACGAGTCCGTAGCTCATCTGTAACCAGCAAATAAGGACGCCACTCAATATCCCGACAATCGCTCCTGACAAGGCTACTATGGCTCCTTCTGCCAGAAATATGTTTCTGATCAGGGAAGGCGTAGCACCCAATGCATAAAGCATGGAAACATCTTTTTTCTTTTCAATCGCTAACATGCTGAGAGAGAAGAAAATATTGATTGCGGCTACTAAAATAATAAAGGATAACGTAACGGCAACAAACAATTTTTCTACACGAATGGCGCGCAGCAGATCTGCGTTCATAGCGTCTCTGTCACGGACTATAAATTGAGTGCCGATTTTCGCTGATATGTCCCGGGCAACGTCTTTTTCAAGATAAGGTTTTGCCAGGATTGTGATTTCCAGTGAAGAGCGCTGACCCTTATATTGTAAGAGAGATTCCACGACAGACAGAGGTGCAATGACATAATCGTCATACCTGTTTTCAATAAAAAAAACACCGCCAGGACGGATTACAGTTTGATTGAAAGCCTCGGTAGAAGTCACATTCAGCGTTTTTGTTCCTGTTTTGGGATACCACAATTCCAAAGGCGTTATGATATCCTGCAACGATATGGACAATGCATTCCTGACACCTTCTGCAATCACAGCATAGGGTGTTCCGTTGTGCCCGTACAATTTTAATGAACCTTCAACCAAAGCCGTGTCGAGTTGTCCGCGTCTTGAAAACGTGCTGTCAACGCCTTTAAGCTTTACAATGGTTTGTTGATTGGCATAACGGGCCAGTGCATTATCTTCTATAACCTGCGTCACAATTTTTACACCTTCTACTGATTTTACAATTTTCAGAAGAGAATCAGAAACAAGAAAACGTTTTCCCTCAGCAGGCGTAATGGTCACGTCGGCGTCAAAAGTTTTAAACATTTTCCGGTTCAAATCTTCCATTCCGTTAAAAACAGAAAGGACCACAACCATTGCCATTGTGCCCACTGCAACACCGGCCATGGCGATGCGCGCTATCACACTGATGAAGCTGCGTTTGTTACGGGAAAAAAAATAGCGAATGGCAATTCGGTACGAAAGGTTCATTGTCAGTAACGCGAAAGATCAATTCGTTTCTTCTTCTTCGTCTGGTTGCGCAGGAGGTATTACTATATCTGCAAACAATAGGTCCATTTTTGCTGCGTATTCGGCAGTATCATCAATGTAAAATTGTAAATGAGGCACAATTCTTAACTGATGACGAACACGTTCAGCCAGTTTTTGTCTTATAAATTTGGTGTTTTCCTTTATCGTTTCAAGTAAAAATAACTTGTTCTTTTCTGGTAAAAAACTTAGATATGCCCGTGCAATTCCCAAATCAGGAGAAACGCGTACGGCTGTAATCGTCACGAAAGTGCCGTTTACCAAATGTTTTGCATCTTGTTGGAAAATTTCACCTAAATCCTTTTGGATTTGTCTACCTACTTTCTGTTGTCTCTTCGATTCCATCTTTTTTTCTGATTGGCAACTTTGGAATTTTAGTTTAATCATCTTGATAAACCTTTCCGCTATCACCCTTAACTTGTCTTACCTTCTATATTTAATACAAATATCCATACTTATTTTGTTTTTGTAGACCCCTCCGTTGTAATTTCGTGAAAGTATTCATGTCGTCCTATCTAACCATCCAGTTTCTTGCTTAGTTTTTTTCGGGTTAATGCAGCTTATCAGATGATTAGTTTAGTGGTATTTTTCCTGCTACTAAGGCTGCCGTTCTTTTTTGGGGGAATACCTTTGCTGATACCTGAATTGAGCTGGATGCTTGTCGGAGAGCAAATGAACCATGGTTTTATGCTTTACCGGGATGTCTGGGATAATGTCAGTCCGTTTTCAGGATTGACTTACTGGCTCATTGATTCATTGTTCGGGAGGGCGCAGTGGGCTTATCAGCTGGCCGCTGCCGGACTGGGAATTATCCAGATACTTTATTTTAATTATGTCATTTATTCCCGTGAAGTTTTTCCTGAGCGTACCTACATTCCCGGTGCCTTGTACGCAATCTTCCTGAATATATCGTTTGACCTCGGCACACTTTCGCCTATGCTGATGGCGAATACGTTTTTACTTTTTGCTTTTGGTTTAATCGTAAAAATATTGGTAAAAAGAGAGGCTACCAACCAGGTTTTTGAAATGGGGCTCTACATTGGAATTGCAACCCTGTTCTATTTGCCTGCTTCCTTATTCATGGTCTGGGCATTTCTGGCTTTGCTATTTTATACGGGCGCAACAATCCGTCATCATTTATTGGGACTTTTTGGCTCCATTTTTCCGTTGCTCATGGTACTGTTATTCTTCTATATGAACGATGGGATTGAAAGTCTTAACCGCAATTTGCTGACGTCTGTTTTTCAAGTTAAACAATACAATCTCAACGACTTTTCTTCTTTAATCGCATCGCTGATTTTGCCGTTAGGTTTCGGGATTATGGGTTTTACACGAATTTTTACAACGTTAAGATTTGTCAATTATCAAACCAGAATTCAGCAGGTAATGGCTTTGTGGTTTATTGTAGCGGTTTTTACAATTCCATTGATGCAATATCTGGCCCCGATGCAGTTTGTGATTTTTATTCCTCCGGCTGCTTTTTTTGCAACGCATTATTTTCAGAGTTTCAAAAGAAAAAGTATTGGGGATGAATTCCAGTTTGTGATGATGACAGCCATTATCGTGTTTATACAATATCAGGGCACACGAGGAATTTTACCAGGAATTTCCATGGGCAAACTGGAAAACCTGCGCTCCAAAACGGCTTCCTTGCCTCTGGAAATACGGAATAAAAGAATACTTGTTTTGGGACAGCATGACGGTGAGTATACCGAAAATTTCAGTGCCACACCCTATTTAAACTGGGATTTATCAAGCTACGATTTAAGAAATCTGGATCATTTTGACAGCGTTATCCACGTCTACGACAATTTTAGAAAAGATCCGCCGGATTATGTTATTGATAAAGTAAACCTGATGCCGAAACTTTTATCACGTGTTCCTGCTCTGCAAAGTCAATATAAGCTAAGCCAGTGGAAGGGGATTTATCAGAAAATTTAATTTAGTTAAAAAGTAAAGACCGGCCATTTTCGATGGTCGGTCTTACTTTTAACAGTGACTTATATTTTTCAACATGCGATTTTATTAACGCGCGTCTGGTGTCTTCCTCCTTCAAATTCAGTATTTAAAAATGCTTCGATACTCGCAATTGCGTTTTCCAAGGTTATGAAGCGTACTGGAATGCAAATGACGTTAGCGTCATTATGCTGACGTGCCAAAGCCGCAAGTTCAAGATCCCACACCAAAGCAGCACGGATTCCCTGATGTTTGTTGGCTGTAATACAAACGCCCTGTCCGCTTCCGCATAGTAGAATTCCTTTTTCAAATTCATTGCTTTCAACACCGCTGGCCACAGGATGTGCGAAATCTGCATAATCTGCGGACTCGGAACTGTACGTTCCGAAATCTTTTACTTCATAACCGTTATTGGTAAGCCAGGTGGTAATAGGTTCCTTGTACGGAAAACCAGCATGGTCGGAACCGATAGCAATTTTTTTCATTACTTTTTTGTTAATTGTGTCCAGGTTTATAACAATTCTGTATAGGAAATTGTTAAATTTTCTCACCTCTCTTAAAAAAGGAAAACAAAGGTAACAGCAAATCAATGAACTAAAATTTTTTTGAAATATGAGTGATGAATTAAAAGATGGAAATTCAAAATTAATTGACGTATCCCTTCTTAACCCCGCCGTTCCGGATGATGAAAAACGAATCAAAGAAGCATTTGAAGACCGTAACTGGAGTGAAATAAAAAGTGCGGATTCCTGGGTTATTTTTAAAGTAATGGCTGAGTTTGTCGAAGGTTTTGACAAAATGGCAAAGATCGGTCCTTGTGTGACCATTTTTGGTTCTGCCCGGACGAAACCTGATAATCCTTACTATAAAATTACCGAAGATATTGCGGCAAAATTGGTGCGTCACGGCTACGGCGTGATCACAGGCGGGGGACCCGGTATCATGGAAGCAGGTAATAAAGGTGCATTTGAGCAAGGTGGTAAATCGGTAGGTTTGAATATCAAATTGCCTTTTGAGCAACACAGTAATCCATACATTGATCACGACAAAAACATTAATTTCGATTTCTTTTTTGTGCGTAAAGTGATGTTTGTTAAATATTCACAGGGTTTTATTGTAATGCCTGGTGGTTTTGGAACATTGGATGAATTGTTTGAGGCGATGACTCTGATCCAGACAAAGAAAATTGCCCGTTTCCCGATTGTTTTGGTTGGTAGCAGCTATTGGTCTGGTTTATTGGATTGGATAAAAGATACGATGCTGGCGGCAGGTAATATTAACGAAGCCGATTTGAAATTGATCAGTATTGTGGATACTCCGGATGAGGTTGTACATGTGATCGATGAATTCTATTCGAAATACTTGCTGAAACCGAATTTTTAATGAATTATTTCATTAATTATTTAAGTCAGCTTACTCCTTTGCCGCCGGAATCCGCGGTGGCGATTAATCAGATTACGATTCATAGAACAATTCCCAAGCATACATTGCTGCTTCAAAACGGCGATGTATGCAAGGAATTCCATTTTCTTGAAAGTGGGCTTGCCCGTGTTTTTTATTACAAAGATGGAAAAGAAGTGACAGCCTAGTTTGCATCTGCTAACCAGATCGTGAGCGCAATTGACAGTTTATTTACAGGGAAACCTTCCCAATACAATATTGAAATCCTGGAAGATTCAGTGGTTTGGAGTCTTCAATATCATAAAATCGAACCCGTTTTTAAAAAATGTCCTGGCGTGGAAAGACTTGGACGTTTACTGATCACCAATAATTATCTTTTGCTGGATGAACGCATGAAACTCTTCGCCTTTTGCACAGCCGAGGAAAGATATGAGCGTTTGCTGATGCAAATTCCTGATATTCTGAAAAAGGTTAAGTTAGGTCAAATCGCTTCTTATCTGGGGATTTCTCAGGAGCATTTGAGTCGGATTCGGGCGAGGAAATAGCTTTTTGGTTATTAGCGATTAGCTTTTATTTTGGCTCGGAATATTTCTTTAAGAATTGAACCTATTTAATCTTATTTGATTAAAATTTTGTAATAGTGGATAACTTGATTTTGATAATTATCAAAGGAATCAATTTCTAATTAGCAGAGATTTGAAGTCATTAAACACTCCAAATCTAATGCAATGGAAATTATCCTAGTTTGCGTATACACCATTTTTGTTACTTATGATTTAATAGATTCCTGGAAAGTACTACTGGGAACGAAGAATCAGATATTTTGCTACGTTGGATTCGTTGCAACAGCTTTACTTTTGACTTACGTTGCTTTCGATGTTATTCCATTAATTCGTATCAGCAATTTGCAAGTATCTTTCCGTGGCTGGTACGACCTCGGCTATGTTTTGTTGACCGCTTATTCTGTTTATGATTTTGGGATCTGGTTGATCATGTCATTTTCCCAAGCCAGGAAGGAGAAAGAAAAGGCCGAACTTGCAAAATATAATCTATGGCATATTGGATTTCTGCTTGTCGGAACTTGTGTAGCTTGTTATCTGACAATCCTTTTTGATTATTATTTATTTCCGCCAGTAGGTGTTTCATTAATAGATATATTCTGGATACTCATTTACTTTATCTTTTTTATCATCGGTATGATACGAATGATTTGGGGTGAAACTATGAATTTCAGAAATCTGGTCCGCATTATATTTACCTGTTTTACGGGTTTTTACTTCTTAATGTATATAATGTCGATGATCAATGATTTAATCCAATTAACTCAAAAACTTCATTGAATGACTTTGGGAATTTAGCCATAGAAACCTGATATTTACAGAAAATGGTCATAACAAAATCACTTCGCTTTTTAATTATTGTCAGCAACATTGCTTTCCCTTTTGTATCCAGTATTGGCCACAAATTAGTTCTTCCGAATTATTTTGTTTTACCAATTTGCTTGTTTCAATGTGATACTGTAATGCGAGTAGCTAGCTGCGTTATGCTGGCTGCATGGACTTTTCTGTGGACAGTTTTGTTTCAAAAGAATGCTAACGTTTTGTTGATTCTCCTCAGCAAGATTATCGTATTGGTACAAGTGCTGCTATTGTTTTATGATGCGATAGAAGTGAAGGGAATCTACTTTTTTAGCTCATATCTTTTATTGCCAAACTATATAATATTTTTCTGCTATATCAGATTTGCCATCGAGTTTTATAAACTTTTCTTTATAAACAAAATTCAAAACACCAAATAAGGCCCAATTTTTTCAATCGTTTTTTCATCCAAAACTCTTACTTTTTTCAAATCATCAACCGATTGAAAAGCGCCATGTTGTGTTCTGTAATTGATGATTACAGCATTAATCTTTTTATTTCTCAGATACGAATGCTGACCTAGTTCTTCAACGGTTGCAGTATTAATATTGATCTTGTTAACCGGACTCTGGATTTTTGCATATTTATTCAGCTCGGTTAAAGCCAATGAATCAAGCCCGAATATTTCTGAAAACTGACTTGTTGAATGAAATCCGCCTAATCCGTCTCTGAATTTCAAAATTCTCAACGACAATTTAGTGCCAATTCCTTTAAGCTTAATAAGTTGGGTCGTGTCTGTTGTGTTTATATCAAAAGGAACAATAACCGGTTTATTATAAGCCTTAACTTCTTTTGAGAAGGAATTATTTGCGTATAATTTCTCCGGATATTTTGTCTTGGGATAGTTCGGACCTGATTCGGGAAGTTTGATATACGATTCCAGTCTTTGAAAAACGTCAGAAGGGAAATCGTAAATGTTAAGTAAATCCTCTTTCTTTCTGAATTTCCCACCTTTTGATCTGTATTTATCAATGCGTTTTGCAATGAACGCAGGAATGCCAACTTCTTCTAACTGATCAATAGAAGCGGTATTGGGATCAAAGGAAAACAAACGCACAGGTCTGGCAGGTGTCTTTGTATATTCTTTTTTTGAATATGTGGTTTCTCTTTCTTCTTTCTGTGCAACTGCATCTTTTTCAAGTTGCGCTGCTACGCTGTCCAGTTTCTGAGTATTAACCGGCTCGGAAGAAGTAGGGAAAAGCGGCAGTATCCAGCGCCTGAGGACAAATGGAGTCCAGATTAGAAAAAAAGAAAGGAACATTAAAACAAAAGCGGCGCGGGCTTGCTTTCTGGAAATACCGAAAAAATCTTCGAGCTGATCAAGTATTCGTCGGAGCATAAGTCAAAAGTTTAGGGCAAGAATGTTAGTCCGGCTTTTGACGTTGTAAAGTTAAAATGGTTTCCAGATTTTTAGAGAAGTATTTTCAGCGATACGATCAAAATCGATATCGTTGTGACAAAGTTCAAGATTAAAATGAATTGCATAAAAAGCAATCAGGCAATCATTAGGTTTACGAATGGTTACACCGCTTTTACGAATTGACCGATAAATTTGAGCAGCAGAAGTTGCTGCGAAATAGGGGTCTAATTTTAAGGAGTTTAATCCTTTGAAATCTTCTTCATACTCATAAAACTCTCGATCTATTTTAATGCCTTGAAGAAATTCCTGAATAATCACGGGGCAGCAACAAACTTTATTAGCTTTAATGGATTCTGTTAAAAGATCCGTTTGCCCGGATTTAATTCCATTTCTAAAATCTATCCAAACAGAGGTATCAAAAAGACGGTACGTCATAGGTTCTCATTTTTTCAAGGTCATCGTCCCAGCAGCCTTTGCCTTTAGAGTCCAGTAATCGCCGACGACGCATTTGATTAATTAATTCAGATAAGGCAAAGTCTATAATTTCTTTTTTAGTCTTCAGATTTTGATCGAAGTCTCGTATTTTTTCGATTTTACTTTCATCAATTTCCACATTCGTTCTCATAATCTCACAATTTTGAATACACACAAATATACAAATTTTATACACATGGTTATTCTTTGCCATCAAATTCCCTAATTTTGCCAACTGATTGTAAAAACCTTAAAATTTACGATCTCAAAACCTTTGTTTATTAATCAATTGTCTGAATCAATAATGAGCGAATCACCTGCTACCTCTTTACAAGATATTGTAGGGCATGCCAAAGAATACGGATTTGTGTTCCCTTCTTCGGAAATATATGATGGATTGCAAGCCGTTTATGACTACGGTCAGAATGGTGTGGAATTGAAAAATAACCTGAAAGCAGTGTGGTGGAAGGCTATGACGCAGCTGAACGACAATATCGTTGGTATCGACGCGTCCATTTTCATGCATCCGCTTACCTGGAAAGCATCGGGCCACGTAGATGGTTTCAGTGATCCGATGATTGATAATAAGGATTCCAAAAAACGTTACCGTGCTGATCAGCTTCTGGAAGGAAAAGCGGAACAATACGAATCAGACGGCCAGCCGGAAAAAGCGCAGGCGTTGCTTGCTGAAATGGGACGTTTGTTAAGTGCGGAGGATCTGGAAGGTGTTCGAGAATTAATTATTGCAGAAAATATAAAATGCGCTGTTTCCAATACGGCTAACTGGACTGAAGTTCGTCAGTTCAATCTGATGTTCAGTACACAGGTTGGTTCGGTGGCAGAAGATTCAAGTTTGATTTACCTGCGTCCTGAAACGGCTCAGGGGATTTTTGTAAACTTCCTGAATGTGCAGAAAAGCGGTCGTATGAAGGTTCCGTTTGGTATTGCACAAATTGGAAAAGCTTTCCGAAATGAAATCGTTGCGCGCCAGTTCACATTCCGTATGCGTGAATTTGAACAAATGGAAATGCAATTTTTCATTCGCCCTGGCACGGAGATGGCCTGGTATAACAACTGGAAAGAGGCGCGTATGAAATTCCATATTGCGCTTGGTTTGCCAGCAGATAGTTTGAAATTCCATGATCACGAAAAGCTTGCGCATTATGCAAATGCAGCCGTAGATATCGAATATAAATTCCCATTCGGTTTCCGTGAAATGGAAGGAATTCACTCACGTACAGATTTTGACCTTCGTAACCACCAGGAATTGTCGCGTAAAAAACTTCAATATTTTGATGCTGATCTTGATGAAAATGGAAAACCTTACGGAAATTACATTCCTTACGTTGTAGAAACTTCCGTTGGAGCCGACCGTCTTTTCCTTGCGACTTTCTGCAATGCTTACACGAAGGAGACAGTAGGAGAGGGAGATTCTTTAAAGGAACGTACGTATTTGAAATTGCACCCGGCATTAGCTCCTTTCAAAGTAGCCGTTTTGCCACTGGTTAAGAAAGATGGTTTGGCGGAAAAAGCACAGGCCATTACGAATTCTCTAAAATCAGCTTTCCGTACAACGTATGACGACGGTGCGGCGATTGGAAAACGTTACACGCGCCAGGATTTAATCGGAACGCCATTCTGCGTGGTAGTAGATTACCAAACGATGGAAGATGATACCGTTACAATCCGTCACCGTGATACTATGGAGCAGGAGCGTGTTGCAATAAGCGAATTGAGAGAGAAAATCGGATATCAGGTTTCGGTAGAAAGAATCCTTGAATTGATCTGATAGAAGAATAATACAAGAAAACAAAAAAGGGTTACCGATATCGGTAACCCTTTTTTGTTTTCTATTAAGTCCTGATTATGCAAGCTTAACATTAACGGCATTCAGTCCTTTGCGACCTTCCTGAAGATCATAAGTAACTTCGTCGTTTTCGCGAACTTCGTCTACAAGACCAGAGATATGTACGAAATAATCTTGTCCTGTTGCTGTGTCTTTAACAAACCCGTAACCTTTTTCGTCGTTAAAGAATTTGATTGTTCCTTGGTTCATAAAATTATAATAGTGAAATGTTAGACAAATATAATAAGATCGAATACTTATTTACAAGTCTTAATAGCAAAATAGTGAAGTATTTTCTTTGCTAAGCCATAGTGCGAAAAGTTATTTCATATGTTTTTTTGATATTTTTCTTTCTGTCATAGTTAAACTGTACCTTTGCGGTTTATATCGCATTTTCTATGACTGAACAGATTCTTATTCTAGATTTTGGCTCACAATACACGCAATTAATTGCGCGTCGGGTTCGGGAACTCAATGTATATTGTGAAATCCATCCATACAACAATTTCCCGGAGCTTACTCCCAACATCAAAGGTGTTATTCTTTCAGGCAGTCCTTGCTCAGTAAGGGATGTAGACGCGCCGTATCTTGATTTTGATAAATTTAGAAAAATAGTACCGATTCTGGGTGTTTGTTATGGCGCTCAGCTCATGGCTCACTCTTTTGGCGGGGATGTTAAACCTTCCCAGCACAGAGAATATGGCCGGGCCCGTCTGGAAATTGATGATGAAGATTCTTCACTTTTAACCGGAATCTCTCAGACCTCACAAGTTTGGATGTCACATGGCGATACGATCGTTAGTATCCCGGAGGATTTCCATATTATCGCTTCTACAGAATCGGTGAAAGTGGCCGCTTTCAAAATTGAAAATGAGCTTACGTATGGAATCCAGTTTCATCCGGAAGTAACCCATTCTACGGATGGAAAGCAGTTGATGCACAATTTCGTTGTTGGTATTTGCGGATGTAAACAAGATTGGACAGCCGATGCTTTCGTTGAGCAATCGATTAGCGCATTGAAAGCGAAACTTGGAGATGACCGTGTTGTTATGGCACTTTCTGGTGGAGTTGATTCAACAGTTGCCGCGACATTAGTGCATCATGCAATTGGTAAAAATCTGTTTTGTATTTTTGTCGATAATGGATTGTTAAGAAAAGATGAATATGAGCAAGTTCTTGAATCATACCGTGATATGGGTTTAAATATCAAAGGTGTTGATGCAAAAGACTTGTTTTATAGTGCTTTGGACGGCTTATCTGATCCGGAAGCAAAAAGAAAAGCGATTGGAAAAGCATTTATCGATGTTTTTGATCAGGAGTCACATTTAATAGAGGATGTGAAATGGTTAGGTCAGGGTACAATTTATCCTGACGTGATAGAATCTGTTTCTGTAAAAGGTCCGTCTGCGACGATCAAATCGCATCATAACGTAGGTGGTTTGCCTGATTTTATGAAATTGAAAATCGTTGAGCCACTAAATACTTTGTTCAAAGACGAAGTAAGACTTGTTGGTAAAACATTGGAAATTGACCCAACTATTTTAGGTCGTCACCCTTTCCCGGGACCAGGATTAGCGATTCGTATTTTGGGAGAAATTACTCCTGAAAAAGTTGCCATTTTACAGGAAGTTGATGCGATTTTCATCGGCGGACTAAGGAAATGGAATTTATATAATGAAGTTTGGCAGGCTGGCGTAATGCTTCTTCCTGTGAAAAGTGTAGGTGTAATGGGAGATGAGCGTACTTACGAAAGTGTGGTTGCGTTAAGAGCTGTTACATCGGTTGACGGAATGACGGCCGACTGGGCGCACTTGCCTTACGATTTCCTTGCCGAAGTTTCTAATGATATTATCAATAAAGTAAAAGGCGTCAACCGCGTTGTTTACGATATTTCTTCAAAACCACCTGCAACAATCGAGTGGGAATAAGGTTTTAAGATTCATACACAAAAAATAAAAGCGCGCTGTTTCAGCTCGCTTTTTCTTTTGTATTAAAAGTAATGTTAAACTTCATCAGGATCGCCCGACTCCGCGGCTGATCAAGCTCAATACAAATAATACCAAAAACACAAAGAAAAGTATTTTAGCGATTCCGGCAGCTCCTGCTGCAATTCCACCAAATCCAAGTACTCCGGCAATGATGGCAACGATCAGAAATATTACTGTCCATTTAAGCATAATTGACAAATAGTTTAGTTGATTAACGTGTATATAATAGCACTAATACTAAATATGTGCCAGTCGAAGATTTTACGAAATAATTTGATTACTAGTGATTTAAAAGAGCTTGTGTAATAAAATCTGTCTTTTGTGTAGAAATTGCTTCCCAGACCTAATTCAAAATGGCGAATAAAGTTAGGAATTGAACATAGGAATGAAATTATATTGACTTATTCATAGTTGTCTTAGCAATATAATGATGAATTACGATGAGTACATTGTCAACTGCATCATTACCCGTAATTTGCGTGATCTTTGAATTTTGAAAAAATAGTATAGTAGAATGAATAGATTGCTTTTTGCTTTTCTGGCTGGATTAACCTGCACAGCCACTTTTGCCCAGTCAGATCGCTGGCAACAACGCGTGAAATATCAGATGAATGTTGATTTTGATGTAACAAAACACCAATACAAAGGCACTCAGAAACTTGTTTACAGCAACAACTCCCCGGACACGCTTACGAAGGTTTTTTATCATGTTTATATGAACGCTTTCCAGCCTGGAAGCCAGATGGATGTTCGGTCAAGAATGATCAGCGATCCGGATCCAAGGGTGAAAGACAGAATTTCAAAACTATCTCCAAGTGAAATTGGATACGAAAAAATTCTATCGCTTAAACAAAATGGCAAGCCCTTAAAATATCAGGTTGTCGGAACGATTCTGGAAGTTACTTTGAACGAAAAAATTCTTCCGAAAAGTCAGCACACTTTTGATCTGGAATTTGAAGCGCAGGTTCCTGTTCAAATTCGTCGTAACGGAAGAAATAATAGCGAAGGTATCGATTATTCTGTTGCCCAATGGTATCCAAAACTTTGTGAATATGACTACGAAGGATGGCACGCAAATCCATATATCGCCCGTGAATTTTATGGAATTTGGGGAGATTTTGATGTGAAAATTACCTTGGATGCTTCATACATGGTGGCAGCGACGGGATATCTCCAGAATCCTGATAAAATTGGTTACGGTTATAGCAAAATCGACGTTCCTCACAAAGCCGGAGATAAACTGACCTGGCATTTCATCGCCCCGGAAGTTCATGATTTTATGTGGGCGGCAGATCGTGATTACAAACATGATGTCGTAAAAGTGGATGACAATCTGGATCTTCATTTCTTTTACCAGACGGATACTTTGGCCAATGTCTGGAAGGAAATGGAGCCCCTTGCAGTTCAGTCTTTCAAGATCATGAACCAGAAATTTGGCCGTTATCCGTATAAACAATATTCGATCATTCAGGGAGGTGATGGTGGAATGGAATATCCAATGGCGACTTTAATTACCGGACATTCAAATTTGTCAGGCTTAGTTGGTGTAGCCGTTCATGAGTCCATTCACAGCTGGTTCCAAGGCTTATTGGGAACAAATGAATCCAAATATTCCTGGATGGACGAGGGTTTTACGACTTACGCGCAGAATCTTGTTTTGGCAGAATTGTTTCAGTCAAAATCTGACCCGATGCGTGGAACAACTGCGAGTTATAGAAATCTGGTAAAATCAGGTTTGGAAGAACCTATGACGACACACGCAGATCATTACAATACTAACAGAGCTTATAGCATTGCCAGTTATTCCAAAGGTGCCGTTTTCTTGAACCAGCTAGGTTATATCATTGGAAAGGACAAGCTGGAAAGCGGAATGAAACGTTATTTCAACGAGTGGAAATACAAACATCCTAACCCGACGGATCTGAAACGAATTATGGAAAAAGAATCCGGACTGGAACTGGATTGGTATTGGGAGGATTTTGTAGGTACGACCAAAACGATTGATTATGGTATCAAAGAGGTAGTTTCCAATGCCGGGAAAACGGATGTGGTCATCGAAAGAATAGGGCAAATGCCCATGCCTCTAGATATCGTAGTAAGTTACAAAGACGGGTCGCAGGAGAACTTCTACATTCCACTTGAAATGATGCGTGGCGAAAAAACTGAAAAACTATATTCCAAAACAACTTTATTATCAGATTGGGGCTGGACTTATCCTGAGTACACGTTCACGATTGATCGCGCTATGACGGACGTTGACCGGATCGTAATTGACCCAAGCAGTCGTATGGCAGACGTTAATCCGGATAATAATACGTATCCTTCATTGCCAAAAATGGCTCCTAGATTTAAAGGGGAAAAGGTGAATGAAGTAAGGTGACAGCCGGTAGCGATTAGCCGTTAGCAATTAGCTTCGACGAATCGGGGAGCTAATTGCTAACGGCTAATTGCTAAAACCTATCTCAGATCCGAAATCCTGAAAATCGTCCCAACCCGGAATTCTATTTTTTGCAATTTTTGTTCGTCAAACTGGGCAACGGTTTCTATCCGGAAGAATTTGAAAATATGGTCTAAACCATAAACAAGTTCTGAATAATGCCGCGAAGTTGGGGAGAAAAGATAATGGACCTGTACCGTTTCTTTGATTCCTGCCAATCTTAAAACGGGAATCTGGGTTACCAAAAACCGTTGCATCGACCAAAGCGCGTGACCTTCAATAAACCATTGTTTTGTACTGTGTTCGTAATAAGGCAAACTCCTGAATTGCGTTAACGGATCCCCCATTCTGAAAAAGGATTCGTTACCTAGAAAATGCCTGAAATCTGGAAAATACATTTCCTTTTTACTTAAAAAACCACCGCCTTTTACCGAATAACTTACATTGTTCCGTGGTCCAAGTTCTATCGATTGACGAATTCCTCCTTGTAAAAATTTGTAATCCACATCACCGGCGAAAGGTAATCCACTTTTGTATAAAATACTGAACGCTGGTTTTCTTGTACGTAAATAACGCTTTTCTCCGTTTCTCACCACATACCGCCGCCATGGACGAATGTCTGCGCTGACCTGGAAAATCATCGCATCGTGATCAGGAAATCCGGTATTACTTTCTTCGTCGTTTAGGGGGCGATTTGGCGTAAAAACACGTTTGGGCCAGTCGATATATGAATTGATATTTTCCATATTGAACAATTCCTTCCGTTGTTCATATTCCAGGCTGGTACTGATATTTACGATGTCAAAAATATTGCGGATATCGTATTGAGCTTTTGCAAATTTGGATTGATATAATTTTGCCCGGTTGCGTTCGAAAATCAGTGTTGAAATCGTATTACCAAAAGGTGTGATCGGATTATCACGATTAATTTGATTCACCATTTCTCCGCCTGTCAGCATCAAATTTGAGTTTGCATTGCCGACATTCATCTGAACATTTCCGTTGAATTTATCCCGTCCAAAGGTATATCGTGCATAAGGTCTAACTGAAAAATAGCTCGATTTTCCCCATTTTTTCTGCCATTCTGCTGCCAGATTGAGCGCATAACCTTCCACTGTATTGTAATAAAATCCTAGAAAAGGACTTTCAATATGAACCGAATTTCTCTTACTTAAAACATAGGTATTTCCAATCAGAATATGATGCGGTTTGAAATTTGTTGAATCCGGATGATCATTCGCTTTACGTTCATCTTTGGCGATTTTGATACTGTCCTGTAAAGCATAACTCTGAACTTCGGTGTTAGTCAAGGGAACCGGACGAAGATTATCCCAGTACGTTGAATCACGTTTATTTGCAGAGGAATCTACAACAATCGAATCTTCGCGGACAATCCGTTGATCTTCACCATTCTTTTTTTGCTCTTTTTTTAATTCCTTATCGTATTCTTTGGTGTATTTTCTAAGGTTTTTCGTTGAAAATGCTTTCTGTTCCTGAATCATTTTTTCCAGGTTTTTCTTCTTAACTTTTTCGGCAGTTTCAGGATCAGCCTTAGGGTCGTTGACCACAATTTCTTCTTTCAGCCCAGGATCAATATCCAGTTTTTGATAAGTTAAAGAAACCAGATATTTGAATTCTCCTGCGAAACCGAGATAACTTCCTTTAATTCTAAATTGCTGATTAACAGGTAACCAAATATTTTGAACAGGATTGAAAAGCTGTTTGGCAAAAATATCCAGTCCGCTCGTCGTCGTTTCCAGATCATAGCTGTGAATTGCCCAGCGATCGTCGATGATATACAAACTGCCACGGAAAACGCCTTCACCGTAAGCACGTGGAATTACTTTTATTTTGTTGATAATCTGGCCGCGATCTTCAAAATAACCTTCGTATTCAAACTTGTAATAGGCAAATGCTTTGGGAGAAAGCGGTGAAATGGTTCCGGCAATTTCAGGACTATACAAGCTTGCTAAAATATACTCGTTCGGTGAAGGAATACTATTATCCAGACTGTTCCGTGTTGAAATAATATGCTGTTTGAAACTGTTTGGCCTACGGTATTGAATCTCGGCTATACTTTCATTGATGATTGCTTTTCCTTCCTGTATACCGTCTTTTTTAAATCTTTTTTCAATCAGGTAAGGAATTTTTGTAGGCAGCGCGGTACTGCGGGAATAAACTTTTGCCTGATAAGAGCGAATTTGTAACTGGTGAAAACGCGCCTTGGAAATTGCTTTCCGCATGATTGTATACGCCGGATCTTCTCTTTTATTTCCAACTGTAAATTCTCCCAGATTCAGCGCCTGTTCTTCCAGCGTGATATTGAGCTCCTTGAAATCATTTCCTACAACAACGGTTTGAGTCAATGTTTTGAAACCCAGATATTGAAAAACCAATTGGTAAGTTCCGGGTGTAAGGCTGAATTCGTATAAACCTTCGTCATTGGCTATGGTTCCGTCACTACTTCCGTGTACTACAATTCCCGCGTAGGGAAGTGCATCTCCATTTTTATTTGAAATACGTCCTTTTATTCCTCCGGCTTGGGAAAGGGAAACAGTGAAGCATAAGAGAAGAGAATAAAAGAATAAATGCATAAGTTTAGTTCAGGTGTTCCGTTTGTGAAGCGATTGTATCTTAAAACAGATCATTATCAGTCGCTTCTGGTATGTAATATAGAAAATAGAAATTTCTCCAATACTATCGCCTATATAATCATGCCGACGGTTCAAGAAAGTCTGTAAATCTTACAATACATACGTTGGTTTTAAGAAATCAGAGCACCGGATTTGAAATATTTATTCCGTATAAAAAGAAGCCCCTTCACTGCATACGCAATGAAAGGGCAAAATCTGAAAAATAATACCTTACCTAGCAGTTTCCGTCAATGTCGCAGCTGTCACCATCGGCGAGGCTAACAAGTGGTGCAGGATTCTCTTTTTCCCATTCCTGAAAAGATTGTTGCAATGCGCCCAAAAAAGTTTCTGTCGGCTGTGCGCCGGAAACCGCATATTTTCTGTCTAAAACAAAAAATGGAACACCACGGACTCCAACTTGCTGCGCTTCATAAACATCTTTACGAACTTCATCCGCATACTGGTTGCTGTCAAGAACGTCCTTTAATTCATCAGCATCAAGCCCGATTTTCTTTCCAAGATCGATAAGCGTAGCGTGATCAGCTGTATTTTTTCCTTCGGTAAAATAAGCGTGGAACAGTTGTTCCTCTGCTGCATCTCCCAGTTTACTTTTCTTGGCAAACTGGATAAAACGATGGCTATCGAAAGAATTCGCTAAAACCGTTTTGTCCATATGATATTCCAAACCAACCTCTGCTGCTACGTTTGTCACATTGTCCAGCATTTGCGTGGCGTGATCAACTGTAAAACCTTTTGCGTCTGCCAGGTATTCCACAATGCTTCTGGATGGATCCGTTTTCATATCAGGATTTAACTGAAAACTTTTCCATTCCACTTCAATTTTATCTTTTTGTGGAAATTGCTCTAATGCTTTTTCAAACTTGCGTTTCCCGATATAACACCAGGGACACATCACATCACTCCATATTTCAACTTTCATACATGCTTATGTTTTAGTTTGAGCAATGTTTAGAATCTATCAGATTGTAACGAAAAGCTCTTCCTGTGATCTTCTTACCTTTTTTGCGCTAGCCAAAATATCATTTTCTGTGTCTCTGTACCCTAGCGTCATAATTACAACACTATGCAAACCTTTTTCGTTTAAACCAAGAATTTCATCCAGACCGTTTGCGTCAAAACCTTCCATTGGCGTTGCATCAATTTGTTCAGAAGCAGCTGCAACCAGTCCATGTCCCAGAGCGATATAGGCCTGGCGGGCTGCCCATTCTGCATTAATTTCTTCCGGACGGCTAAGAATGCCATTTGTGATGGACGTCTTGAAGCCATCCAGAGATTCGGCAGGAATTCCGCGTGTTTCAGCGATAAGGTTTATGTATTGATCAAGATGTTCTGCCGTAATTCTAGTCCAGGAAGCAAAAACAATCAGGTGAGAAGCTTCTGCAACTTGCGGCTGCATAAAAGCAACTTTCTGTATTTGCTCTTTAATTTCCTGATCTTCAATCACGAAAACAGTATAGGGCTGCATTCCAGCGGACGATGGTGAAAGTTGGATAGCTTCCAGTATCACAGCAAGTTTTTCTACCGGTACTTTCTCGCCATTCATTCTTTTTGTAGCGTAACGCCAGTTCAATGTTTCTATCAGGTTACTCATTTCGGTTTCAATTTTAAATTTAGATATGCAAACTTAAAGAAATAAGCTATACATTTGTAAGTACTATACAATAGGATAGTAAGAATCTTTAAGAAGTATGGAAATAAAAGAAGAGGTCATGCCGGAAAGGCTAAATCATACGGACTGTATGCGTAGTTTGCTACCTGTACGTGATGCGCTCGACGCGTTGAATGGAAAATGGAAACTACAAATTATTATTTCTCTGATGTTTGGCAACAAGCGTTTTACGCAAATCGCTAAGGAGATTCCAAATATTACGGACAAAATGCTGTCGAAAGAATTAAGAGATCTGGAAGCGCACGAACTGGTAAAACGTACTGTTTATGATTCAATTCCGGTTGTTGTGGAATACACGCTAACCGAACACGGAAAATCTTTAAGGGAATTAATTGATGTATTGAGAGTTTGGGGAATTAAGCACAGAAATCATGTGATGGGAAGGGTAGAAGTCGGCGAGGCTTTGGAGGTAGAAAGTTGATATAAAATAAAATAAAAAAGGAGCTTCAATTGTGTTTATCACACGGTCGAAACTCCTTTTTTATATCACAGCAAGCTGCAAAAAATTAAGCCAAACGGTTGATGCAGTTCAAATCTTCGAAAGCAATTTTCAAACGAGCGATCATTGTTTCTTCACCTTTACGCAACCAAACGCGTGGATCATAATATTTTTTGTTAGGAGAATCAGCTCCGTCAGGGTTACCCAACTGCGTCTGAAGATATCCTTCTTTTTCTTTGTAATATTTAAGAATTCCTTCCCAGGTTGACCACTGAACGTCAGTATCGATGTTCATTTTGATCGCACCATATTCAATTGCTTCACGGATTTCTTCACGTGAAGAACCTGATCCACCATGGAATACGAAGTTTACAGGAAGTTCACCTGTTCCAAATTTCTCCTGAATATATTTCTGAGAATTGTTAAGGATTTTCGGCTCCAATTTCACGTTACCTGGTTTGTATACACCGTGAACGTTTCCAAAAGCTGCTGCGATTGTGAAGTTTGGAGAGATTTTGCGAAGCTCTTCGTAAGCATAAGCAACTTCTTCCGGCTGCGTGTAAAGTTTCGAACTGTCAACATCACTGTTGTCAACACCATCTTCTTCACCACCCGTTACACCCAATTCAATTTCAAGTGTCATACCAATTTTGGCCATACGCTCGAAATATTGGCTGCAAATTTCGATGTTTTCTTCCAAAGGCTCTTCAGACAGATCCAGCATGTGAGAGCTGTATAATGGTTTGCCGAACTTATCAAAATGACGTTCGCCAGCTTCCAAAAGACCGTCGATCCAGGGAAGAAGTTTTTTAGCGCAATGGTCTGTATGTAAAATTACAGGAATGCCATAAGCTTCAGCCATCAAATGTACGTGCTGAGCGCCTGAGATACTCCCTGCAATAGCAGCTTTCTGATCAGTATTTGAAAGAGATTTTCCTGCAAAAAAGATACCGCCACCATTCGAAAACTGAACGATAACAGGACTATTTACGGCCTTCGCAGTTTCGATAACCGCGTTTACTGAGTTAGTTCCAACTACGTTAACAGCTGGAAGGGCGTAGTTATTTTCGTTGGCATGACGGAAGATTTCGCTAACTCCGTCACCAGTGATAACACCGGCAGGAAAGCGTTGTGTAGTTTCGCTCATAGTAAAGTAAGATATTTTATCAAGAAAAAATTTTACAATTAGGGGATTGCGGCCTAATTGTACAGGAATTGTCGCAAGTTAACTATTTTAAAGAAAACGGTAGAAATAAGTAAGTGATATTATGACGAACAAAGATGATTTACCCATTTTAATCCATTCTGTGTATATTTGAAAAAGAATAGATTAAAAATTTTTTCCATGTCTCCAAAATTAACCCGAACCATTTTAATTGCCGGCTGTATCGGTTTTTTAATTTTGTGGGTGCTTGAATTCCGCCGTACTACCTTATTTGAAAGTTACTGGCTTTTACTGCTAAGTATTACATTTTTACTTTTTTTTCAATTCAACAGGCTGAAAACGTCTTTAACTGAAAAGAAAAGACTTGAAGAACAGACTTTAAAAAAAGCGACTGCTACTAAAAATAGAAAAAAATGAACATTCTTCTGGTCGGTCTGGCGGTTTTATTTTTTGTTTTGGCTGGTTATTATGGTGCGGTCCGTGCTGTGCTGCTGGATATTTCAATTGACAGGTATACACTCAGACATGAAAATGCCAATGTAATATTTCAGACGCTTTATTGGCGCCGGCTTTTACGGATGGTCCGGCTTGCCGTAGTTGCTCTGGGCTGTTTTTATGCAGTAGCTTTTGTCTTTCCAATTCTTAAAGACTCGTTTGGCATTGCAGAAGAATTAACGATTTTAGTTCTTTTTGTCGCACTGGCCATTTTGTGGGTTTTGTGTTACACGCTATGGGTGAGGATCGGGTATATTTTTCCAAAAGTTTTAGATTTAAAAGCGTTTCCGGTTCGTTTAGCTGAATGGATTATGACGCCTTTGTATTGGCTGGTTGAGCCTTTTGTTACAGAAAGCGCGCTTACACATCATTTGCGTGATGAGGCAGCGTCAGCGGATGATCCGGATTTTGAGGATCATAGTATTGATGAGCGAATGTTTATCAATGCGCTGGATTTTAAGGATTTGAGGATCCGGGATTGTATGATTCCACGTACTGAAATTTCAGCAGTCAACGTAAATGATACGATTGAAGATCTGAAAAGGACTTTTCTGGCCAGCGGACATTCGAAAATAATCGTATATCGGGAATCCGTTGATGATGTTTTGGGCTATTGTCACGCCTTATCTCTTTTCAGAAAACCTAAGGAAATCAGCAGTATCGTTACGCCAATTTTGATTGTTCCGGAAGCGATGCCCGCAAGTGACCTGATGTTACGCTTTCTGGAAGAACGCAGAAGTCTGGCTTTGGTTGTGGATGAATTTGGCGGAACTTCCGGCCTCGTCAGTGTGGAAGATGTCGTGGAGCAGATTTTTGGAGAAATCCAGGACGAATACGATTCGACAGAAGACTGGACGGAGCGCAAAGTTGACGATAATACTTACATTTTGAGTGCGCGTCATGAAGTAGATTACCTTAACGAAAAATACGGATGGGATCTGCCGGAAGGAGATTATGATACATTAGCCGGAATGCTCATTCACGTACATGGCGACTTGCCCGAAGTAAATGATGATATCAGTATGTCGCCATATTCTTTTCAAATTATTTCTATGCAGGATACAAGAATTGAACTTGTTAAGCTTACACGTTTAAGAAGTGGCAACGGACAAAGCCAGACAGAATCCAGCGAAATTAAATCTTAAAACGTTATATCATACAGACACCAATGACCATCAACAAAAACTTCAAATCTTTACCTTTTTGCCTAATTGCCTTTTTCCTGGTTTGTAGCCTGAATGTTTCGGCACAAAAAAAGCATGAAATATTTCGTCAGGAAATTGATAAAATCATTACAGCTTCAAAAAGTGATGTTGGCGTCGCAATTATGAGTCTTGAAGATAAGGAGACTTTTTTGTTCAATGAAGGACATAAATATCCAATGCAAAGCGTGTATAAATTCCCGCTGGCAATGGCTGTTCTTGATCAGGTCGATAAGGGCAAATTATCTCTAAATCAGAAAATCCATGTTACCAAAAAGGATTTGCTTCCAAAAACATGGAGTCCATTAAGAGAAAAATATCCGAATGGGGAGGTCGATATTAAAGTTTCGGAATTGATTGGTTATGCTGTTGCAAACAGTGATAACAATGCTTGTGATCTATTATTCCGTTTGGTTGGCGGGCCTAAAAAAGTGGATCAGTACATTCATAGTTTGGGAATAAAAAGTATCGCGATTGCAACTACCGAAGAGGAGATGTCAAAAGCCTGGAATGTGCAGTTCAAGAACTGGTGCAAACCGAGAGCCATGCTGCGGTTGCTGGATCTTTTTTACAAGGGCAAAAATTTGTCAAAAGCCAGTACTAATTTTCTCATGAAAACCATGACGGAAACTACGACGGGTCCAAATAAAATCAAAGGTTTATTGCCTAAAAACACCAAAGTTGCGCACAAAACCGGTATGTCGGGTACGAACGAGCAGGGAATAACTGCCGCTTCCAATGATGTGGGTATTATTACTTTGCCAAACGGAGAACACGTGGCGGTCGTTATTTTTCTAGCGCACACAAAACTGGATGAAAAAAGCCGTGATGCAGTAATGGCTAAAATTTCAAAACAGGCCTACGATTATTTTCTTGCTAAAAAGTAGTGACTGCCCATTCTGTCATTCACTTATTCAATCACTCTATCATTAAACTGTGCGGATTAAAGTTGAAAATATAGGAAAGAAATTCGTGAAGGAATGGATCATTCGCCGGGCGAGTTTTGTGTTGGAACAAGGACAGATGTACACTTTTGTAGGGCCTAACGGAAGTGGAAAATCTACTTTGCTGCAATTGATTACGGGCATGACTCCGGCTACGGAAGGAACGATCATTTATAATCATCAAGGACAGGAAATTGAGGTGGAGCAATGGTATAAACATTTGGTGATAGCAGCGCCTTACCTCGAATTGATAGAAGAATTTACATTGCGTGAGCTTATTGATTTTCATAAGAAATTCAAGCCGCTGAAAAATAATATTTGCAGTCAGGATTTCGAAGATTTTATCCAGTTATCCCATGCAAGCGGAAAAGTGATTCGTCATTTTTCGTCTGGGATGAAACAAAGGGTAAAGCTGGGTCTGGCTTTTATGTCGGATGTCCCTATTATTTTTTTGGACGAACCTACAACAAATCTCGATGTGACCGGAATAAATTGGTATCTTGATAACGTCCGAAAATCGACTGAAAAACAACTTGTTCTGCTAGGCTCGAATGTTAAGCAGGAATATGAATTTTGTGAAAATATCATTAACGTTTCTGCGTTCAAATAGAATAAAACAGAAGTGCGGGCTATGACGAAAACTATACAATTTCTTCTGATTTTGGTTCTGGTTTTCCTGGAAACGATGACTTCCTCGTTCGGTGGCGGTATGTATTTTGTTCAGAATAAAGGACAGTGGGAGGCAGATATTTTATTTAGAACAGAGATTCCGGGCGGGTTTCTTTTTTTGAAAAATAAATCAATCGTGTATGTACTTTACGATGCCTCCAAAGTGTCGGATATGCACGGAAAAGCAATTTCGCAACCTTCGTCACCCAATGCAAAATTTTTACCGACAACTGCTCCTGTAATCAACGCGCATGGTGTTGAGGTAAAATTTGAAAATGCCGGTTCTGAAATCAAATTTAGCACGAAAAATCCCGTCAAGACTACTTTTAATTATTTTCTGGGAAACGATAAATCAAAATGGGCGGGTAATGCCGGAGCATTTGAAGAGGTGATTTATGAAAATGTTTACAAAGGAATTGACCTTCGTATTTATATTTATGATACCAAATTAAAATATGAGTTTATCGTTCATCCGCAGGCGGATGCTTCCCAGATCAAATTAAAATATGAAGGTGCAACTGATATTTCCGTTAATGAATCCGGACAAACACTTGTAAAAACTTCCGTTGGAGAATTTAAGGAGGCCCAGCCATATTCTTTTCAGACAATCAATAATAAATCGCAGGACGTAGCGTCGCGGATTGTTTTATCCGAAGGAAATCGCATTCAATTTTCCCTGCCAAAAGATTACAATCATGCTGCGATTTTAACCATAGACCCGGAACTGATCTTTTCAACATTTTCAGGATCGGTCGCGGACAACTGGGGACATACGGCAACGTATGATGCGCAAGGTAATTTATATTCTGGTGGAACTGTCTTTGGTACAGGATTTCCTGCTACCGTTGGTGCATTTCAGGTGAAGTTTTCTGCCATTGTGGATGTTGGTATTTTGAAATATACACCCGATGGAAGTCAGTTGATTTATGCCACTTATCTTGGTGGTAATGATACCGAAGTTCCTAATAGTTTGATTGTCAATAGTAAAAATCAATTATTTATTTTTGGAACTACCAGCTCTACAAATTTTCCAGTCGGTGCGACTGCTTATCAAAAAGTATTTGGTGGTGGCCAGTTTGCAGTACCTGTGGGGGGACTTGCCTTTATGAATGGCAGTGATATCTTTATTTCCGCACTCACAGCGGACGGAACGCAGCTTACCGCTTCCACCTATGTAGGAGGCAAGAATAATGATGGAATCAGCGCAACGGATAGTAGTATAAAGGTCAAAAATTATGGAGACAGTTTTCGCGGAGAAATTGAACTGGATGCCGATGATAATGTAATCGTAGTTTCTTCCACAAATTCGGATGATTTTCCAGTCATAAATGCAGATCAAACCAAACTTTCGGGTCGTCAGGATGGTGTTTTATTTAAGCTTTCTGCCAATTTGAATAGTTTACTGTGGAGCACTTATATCGGTGGAACTGGTTTTGACGCAGCCTTTTCTGCTAAACCTGCTAAAAACGGAGATGTTTTTGTAACAGGTTTAACACAAAGTGCAGATCTGAAAACGCAGTCAACTGGTTACCAGCCAAAATTAAGTGGTAAGGAGGATGCTTTTGTAGCTGTTTACAGCGATGGCCGGTTGAAAGGAATGACTTACATGGGAACAAATTTGGAAGATGGCGGATACCTTCTGGATTTTGACCCTAACGAAAATGTGTATGTTTATGGATTGACGTTTGGAAAATATCCGGTTAGTACCGGAATATACAGCAATGCGGGCAGCGGGCAGTTTGTTCACGCACTCGATTATTCCTTGTCCAAAACCATTTTTTCTACGGTTATTGGTTCGGGCCGCGGTGTACCCGATATTTCACCTACTGCTTTTCTGGTCAGTGAATGTGGGAATATATATCTGGCGGGATGGGGCGGAGATGTTAATCGGGCAACCAACTATAATGAGGCTAGTAGTACTTTGGGGATGGCCATCACCGAAAATGCCATACAGACGACAACAAACGGAAGTAATTTTTATATCGCAATTCTGGAACAAAATGCCAAATCATTATTGTATGCCACTTTTTTCGGAAGTCAGGATAGAACAGGCGTAGCGCATGGCGATCACGTGGATGGCGGGACAAGCAGGTTTGATAAAAACGGAATGATCTATCATGCAACCTGCGCCTGTGGCGGCAGTTTTTTTCCTACAACACCGCAGGCCTGGTCCAGAACAAATAAAAGTCCTAACTGTAATAATGCAGCTTTTAAGATTGATATCGATTTATTGAAAGCTGATTTTGATGTGTATCAGGGTGAAACTAAAAATGTACTGAAAGGTTGCGCGCCTCTGAAACTGGATCTTGTCAATACCAGTGAAGGTGGTGTTGAATATTTCTGGGATGTTAACGGAAACGGGATTTCCAGAGAAGAGGATGGTGGCTCGTATACCTTTACTGAGGCTGGGCAGTACAAAGTAACATTAACTGTGTATAACAAACTGAGCTGTAAAAGAATGGATGTAGCCCAGAAAATTATTACGGTTGAAAGCGTAAATGCAAAAATAACGGGTGATACGGTGACGTGCGAAAATAAAGCGATCTCTTTAATTGTCAGTGGAGGTACAAAATATGAGTGGTCACCAGCGACGGGGCTAGACAATCCTTCAAGTGCAACTCCGAAAGTGACTGTTGATAAAACAACGGAATATTCTGTAAAAGTAAGTTCTCAAAACGGATGTTCGGTTACTAAGAAAGTGACTGTGGTTGTAGAAGAAAACAAAGATTTTTCGGTGACGCAGGATGTTACGGCCTGTGCGGGAATGCCTGTTTCCTTAACCGCTTCTGGTGATGCTGCGCAATATCTTTGGTCGGGTGATTCAACTTTGACTGAAACAACAGGGAAGTCAGTTTCGGTAAGTCCATATCAGACAACGACATTTACAGTTCAGGGGATTTACGCAAATGGATGTAAGCCTAAACGGCAAATAACGGTGAATGTGGATCGTACGTACGTTCCTGTTTTTGAAATTGTAAGATCAGGCGGAGAATGTAACAAACCCGTGAAATATTCGATGATGAATAAAACGCCTAATGCTCAGCGCTTCGAATGGAATCTGGGCACAACCGATAATTTTAGCACAGCAAATGTTGAAGATTACAGTTACGAAACACCCGGAAAATATACTGTAACACTTACTTCCTACAATGCTTCTGGATGCTCACTTTCTACTTCAAAGGAAATAAGTGCTGAGGAACCGTTGATCTTATCCAATGTGATAACGCCAAATGGTGATGGAAAAAATGATATTTTCTATGTGCCGGTAACTGGATCTACGCTTGAAATTTATAACCGCTGGGGGAAAAGTATTTATATATCCGAAATTTATAAAAATGACTGGGGGAAGGGAATTGTAAACGGAAGGTATTTTTACGTAGTTGATACACCGGGCGGAAATCACTGTAAGGGCTGGTTGGAGGTTCTGGAATAGGTTGCTGAAATTGTTAGGGATTGAACAAAAAATGTTAATTTTATAATTGGTTAAATAATTTATAATCAACTGTTAAAGATGAAAAAGCTATTTATATTTTTATTGATACTGACGGGTTTTTCTGTTGCCAAGGCACAGACTGCTGCTCATTTTGGTAAGGAAATTAATGACAAAAAAGCAATTCAAGCTAGTGCTTTACCCGCTAAAATGGGGAACCAGGAAGAGATGGCTTCAAAGGTTACGGGTACGGTGGAGTCTGTCTGCCAGGTAAAGGGTTGCTGGATGAAAGTGAAAATGGATAATGGTGAAACGATGCGTGTTATGTTTAAGGACTACGCATTTTTCGTGCCAAAAGATATTGCCGGAAAAACGGTAGTTTTTGAAGGTGAAGCACAGATGAAAACGGTTCCGGTTGAACACTTGCAGCATTATGCGAAAGATGCAGGTAAAAGCGATGAAGAAATTGCAAAAATTACAGAACCGAAAAAGGAGTTGACGTTTATTGCAGATGGGGTTTTGGTGAAGTAATAGTTTGGTAAACAGAATCTGGCGGCAGTATAGCGGCTATGGCTAAAGTCGGATATTTCATGGCGACTTGCCCAAGACTAAGGCCTTGGCTTAATTTTTTGCTGCTTCAGGATTTTCTGACCGACACTAATCCAGGGTTTTAACCTTAGGATTTAAATCAGAAAATACGCTCCTGCCTCTATCAAAGCAAATTACTTCACCAAAAAAACAAATAACAAAATAATCCCAGTAAGAAACACCGAAATGAACACTTTGGTAACCATCCAACCGTGTCCGTTTCCATTTTTATGAAACCTAGATTCCTCTATTTCCTTTTCTTCGCTGTTATCGGCCATTTTGTATCGGCTCAGACCACCGCAGTCACCTGGTGGAATCCTGCAAATAATTCGTTTCCCGTTTTGGAAGGCCAGGCCTGGCCTAATGAAGTCAAGAATAAATATGATCGTTTGCCAGCACGTGCCGAGAAAGTTGTCCGGGAGCAGGTCTGGAATTTGGCAACCCAGACAGCGGGTGTGATGATCCGTTTTAGAGCAAATTCGGGTGAAATCAAAGTTCGCTATACAGTAGGAGGAAAACAGGCACTGCCACATATGCCTGCAACAGGTGTGAGTGGCGTAGATTTGTATGCAATTTCAAACGACGGTGACTGGCGCTGGTGTGCGGGGAAATATGCTTTTGGAGATACAATAACCTATAATTTTAAAAATATTGATCCGGTTGATCTGACTCATAGATTGGGAAGAGAATACCGCCTTTTTTTGCCACTATACAACAATGTAAAATGGCTTGAAATTGGCGTTCCGGAAGGAACTCGCTTTGAGCCCCTGCCTGTCAGGCCCGACAAACCAGTTGTGGTTTACGGGACTTCCATCGCGCAAGGTGCCTGTGCCTCTCGTCCGGGTATGGCATGGACAGCTATCCTGGGTCGAAAACTGGATGATCCATTAATTAATCTTGGCTTTTCAGGAAACGGAAGGATGGAGAAAGAGCTTATTGATCTGGTTTCTGAAATTGATGCGAAAATTTACATTCTGGATTGTCTCCCGAATCTTGTTGCAAGCGTCAATATTCCTGCCGATGAGATCAAGAAAAGACTTTTGGATGGTGTGCGTGTTTTGAGGGCAAAACGGCCAGAAACGCCCATTGTATTGGCAGAACATGACGGCTATACCGACGAAGCCCTTAATCCGGTCAGTCGTAAAAGTTATCAGGATGTAAATGTGATTTTAAAAGAGGCTTTTGCTCAGCTGAAAACGGAAGGTATTTCCAGTATTTATTTAATTCAAAAGGAAGATTTTCATCAGGATATTGAAACGATGGTGGACGGCACGCACCCTACGGATTTGGGAATGATGCGTTATGCAGAAGCTTATGAAAAACAAATCCGTGAAATTTTACATGAACCTAAGGGAACGGTTTCTACAACGATTCCCTGCACGCAGATGCGTGAACTTGCGAATTATGATTGGGAAAAAAGACATTTTGATATACTTAATTCAAACAAATCAGATCAGCCCAAAATTGTTGTGATTGGAAATTCCATTACACATTTCTGGGGTGGACTTCCAAAAGGACCGCGTGCGACTGGGGCAGAATCATGGGATAAGACGTTTGGTGCAAATGCCAGGAATATGGGATACGGCTGGGATCGGATTGAAAATGTTTTATGGCGGGTTTACCACGGCGAGCTGGACGGATTTATGGCCAAACAAATTTTTTTAAATATTGGTACGAATAATCTGCAAATGAACTCGGATGAGGAAATTTTGGCAGGCTGGCAAATGCTGATTGAGGCAATGAAATACCGTCAGCCAAATGCAAAGATATCCATGGTTGGAATTTATCCAAGAAGACAACAGGAAGATCGTGTAACTAAACTGAATGCCAGATTGAAAGAACTTACGAGATTAGCAAATGTAGATTACGTCGATCCCGGTTTGATATTAACTGGAAAGGATGGAAAAATTGATGAAACACTTTTTTCAGACGGACTTCATCCGAATGCAAAAGGATATTCAATTTTGGGAAAAGCATATGAACCATTCGTAAATAAATGATTCATACGGCAGTCTAAATAATGACGCCTATTCCAAAAAGAATAACAAAAAGCAATGTTGAAAGCGCCATTTGTTTAAGATATGGATCCAGTTCACTCGCCTTTTTTAATCTTGAAATAGCGAGACCATTTTTGATAAAGAGAGGAAAGCTAAACAAGAAAATGAGGCTGGTGTAACTTGAAAAATGCTGAACTGTATAAATCAAAACACAAAGCATTCCGATGCTTAAAATTGCCCAGTGGTAAATAATCGCTTTTTCTCTTCCAAGGCGGACAGGAATCGAATTTTTGCCAGTAGCTCTGTCGGATTCAATATCTCTGATATTGTTGATATTCAAAACGCCTACGGCAAAAAGTCCGCAGCTTGTGGCTGGTAAAAGTAAATCCCACTTCCAGACATGCGTATGCAAATAACTGCTGCCCAACACTCCGACCCAACCGAAAAATATTAAAACAGACAAATCACCAAGACCAACATATCCATAAGGCCGTTTTCCTGCCGTATAGGTAATAGCAGCAATTATACACGCAATGCCAATTCCTAAAAATACCCAGAAGGTATTGGCAGGAGCATTTTTCAACGCAATAAATAATAGTGAGATACCGGAAACCAAGGATAGCACGGCAAAGATAATAATTGCTCTCAGCATGGTAGAAGCCGGAATACTACCTGAATGAACCGCTCTGATTGGTCCTTCACGAAGTTCGGTATCTTTTCCGTTGACGGCATCGCCGTAATCATTGGCAAAGTTTGAAAGTATTTGTAAAAGTGTGGTTGTAAGAACACTTAACAAAGCAACGGGCCAGCTAAACTGACCCGTTGATGCTGCTAAAAAACAGCCCATTAATATACATGAAAGCGCCAGGGGCAATGTACGGGGCCGGGCTGCTTCTATCCAAAATTTCATTTTACTATAAGCTTAAAATCAGGCCTGGGCTTTTTGTTCAGCCCAGGCAATTATTTTCTCTGCGTCTTCAAGACCTGCACTAGCTACTTTGGAACTTAAATTTCCGTCATAACTCATTGCCAAATGTAAAGTGTCATAAGCGGCAAGAAATGAAGAAAGGATCTTTTTATCCAATCTGGCTAGTTCTTCCTTATACCATTCCACACTTTTCCGGCCTTTCTTTTTATCACCTAAAATGGCATCCAATGCTACAAGTACACCGGAATAAGCTGTGTGACCAGCTATTTTTACATATTTACGATCCTGATAATATCCATTTTCTTTTCTGGCTTTTTCACTCAGGATGTCTATTGCATTTTCGATGTGTCTTTGGGCTTCAAGTATTTCTTTCATTTAGTGTGTGTTTATATAAGCTTAAATTAAGTATTAACAAACATTTAATACGATATATTTAACTTATATTTTGTTGATTTTAAGCTAGTAGCTAAATGCCAATTGCTATTAGCTGCTTAGATACCAACAGCAGTCAAAAACTCTGCGTCAGTAGGTAATATTTTCGAAGCGAAAAAGTTTGTTAATTCTCCTTTTTCGTTGATCACATATTTGCAGAAATTCCAGGTAGGAACTTTATCGTTCCATCCGTTCAATTCTTTTGTGCTCAGCCATTTGTAAATTGGAGCCTGATCAGCGCCAAGTACTGAAACTTTTTCAAACATCGGGAAAGAAACACCGTATGTTTTTGAGCAAAAAGTAGCAATTTCTTCGCTTGTACCTGGTTCCTGGCCACCAAAATTGTTAGCAGGGAAACCTAATACAACAACTTTATCGCCGTGATCTTTGTTGAATTTTTCCCAGTCAGCATACTGTTTCGTGTATCCGCATTTTGAAGCAACGTTCAGGATAACAACTTTTTTACCTTTGTATTTGCTCAAATCAATGGTTTTCTCGCCAACAAGAGATTTTACTTTAAAGTCGTACAAAGTTTGTTTTGCAACCATAGTTTCCGCCGGTTTTACAGCAGTTTCGCTTTTATCGGCGAAGATGCCGGTGAACAACGTTGTGATCATAATAAGTACTGATTTTAATAAGGCCATAACAAATCAATTTGGTTAAGTTGGAATAAAAAAAGTTTAGAAAAAATGTTGTTTTGACAGTGCTTGTTTTCACTATAAAATTAACGTAAAAAAATACTTTTACATTCTTTCAGGTACATTTATTCCTAACAACCCCAAACCTTTATGAATTGTTTCTGAAACCACCTTCGATAAAGCAATACGGAATTTTACTGCTACCGGATCGCTGTCCGCAAAAATGGAGACTTCGGCATAAAACTGGTTGTAAACTTTGGCTAGTTCATACATATAAAAAGACACAACCGAAGGCGCGAATTCGTTACCCGCAGCCAGAACACGTAACGGAAATTGAGATAAAGTGTAAATCAGTTCACGTTCAACCTGGTGTAATTCATAATTTGCCGGTGGCGTTTGAATTTCAATTCCGGATTGTTCCGCCTTTCTCATAATGGAACGCATTCGGGTATATGTATACTGAATGAATGGACCTGTATGTCCCTGGAAATCAATGGATTCTTCCGGGTTGAAAAGCATTCTTTTTTTAGGGTCAACTTTCAAAAGATAATATTTTAATGCACCCAGTGCCAGCGTATGATACAAAGCAGTAGCCTCTTCGCTGTCAAAATCATCAATTTTTCCTAATTCCTGTGTGCGTTTTGCAGCCGTTTCAATCATCTGGTTTACAAGATCATCAGCATCTACAACAGTGCCTTCGCGTGATTTCATTTTACCGGACGGCAAATCCACCATACCGTAACTGATATGGTAACAACCGTCTGCGTACGGACGGCCTAATCTTTTCAGAATGGCAAACAAAACATTAAAATGATAATCCTGCTCATTTCCAACAACCCACAGATAACGGTCATTATGGAAATCAGCGAATTTTAATTCCGTAGTACCAATATCCTGAGTGATATAAACGGAAGTTCCGTCACCGCGCAAAACCAGTTTTTCATCAAGTCCTTCCCCGGTAAGATCAATCCAGACCGAATTATCTGATTTTTTGAAGAAAACACCTTTTTGTAATCCTTCTTCAATAATATCTTTCCCTAAAACATAAGTATTTGACTCATAATATGTTTTATCAAAACTTACGCCAATTTGATTGTATGTCTGGTTGAAACCATCATAAACCCAATTGTTCATTTTTTTCCAAAGCGCAACCGTTTCTTCATCACCTTGTTCCCATAATAAAAGCAATTTCTGCGCTTCCAGAATCCACGGTGCTTTTTTTGCAGCTTCTTCTGCAGTCATGCCGCTTTCCACCAGCTCACCAATTTGTTTTTTATATTCTTTGTCAAAAAGAACGTAATACTTTCCTGCCAAATGATCACCTTTTAAGCCGGACGATTCCGGCGTTTCTCCATTGGCCAGTTCGCGGTACGCAAGCATGGATTTGCAGATATGGATTCCACGATCATTTACCAGACAGGTTTTTACAACATCATATCCGCAGGCTTTCAAAATTCTTGAAAGTGAATCCCCAAGAAAATCATTGCGCAAATGCCCTAAATGCAAAGGTTTATTAGTATTCGGAGACGAAAATTCGATCATTACAGACTGTCCGTTCGCCGGAGAATCTCCATAATTGGGATCTGATAAAATTTCAGCAAATAATTTCAGCCAGGTTTCATCATTTAAGCTTATATTCAAAAATCCCTGAACAACATTACAGCTATCTACAATTGTAGAATTTGCTTCAAGATCAGCAGCAATCAGCTGCCCGATTTCGGCAGGGGCGCGGCGTGTGGCTTTTGTTAAAGCAAAGGTTACAAAGGTATAAAATCCATCAAATTCCTTTTTCGTAGGTTGTAAAAGGATATCCTCGACCAGGATATCGAAATTTTTCCGGATCGCTTTTTGAATGTCTGCTTTAAGTATGGCTTCAATCGTCATGAATATTGTTTTTATAGTATTTATGATTGTTTATAAAATCGGCATAACAATCATCTAAGTTTTTATTTGAATAAAAATATTTATATATTAATGATATATTATTCGTTTTGATGCAAAATTAGGGTAAATATTGAACAGACTTACACCCCTGACCAAGAACTTATGAAGAACCGTTTACTATTTGTGATTCAAAGTTGTCTGATCATTCAATTTTGGCTGACTGCACCTTCCAGGGTTTGGGCACAATTAGAACAATCTGATCGTCTTGAGATACCTGCAAGCTCCTCCCGTTCTGAGGTTTTTGAAGTTTTTACTTTGGGGAACGGAGGGCTCATTTCTCTCGTTCGCGGAGATGATTTTATCGGAAACCGTAACGAAACATGGGAATTTACCAAATACGATATTTCACTGAATCCTGTTTGGAAAATAAATTACAAACTAGATAACCGTTACACTCCTGTCATGGCTCATCAGGGACAAGATCATGGTTACTGGCTTTTTGCACAGCCTGATACAGATCATTTCCTTTTTATCCAAATGAATTTTTTGGATGGAGCCATTGAAACGTTCAAGGGCGATCTTCTCTCAGGGATTGATGTTCACCAGTTTAAAGTAATTGGAAGCAAAGCAGTTATAGCCGGATATCACCGTTCCCGTCCTGTGGTTGTAGTGCATTCTTTCTTTGACCATACTTCCAAAGTTTTACCGGGATTGTATGAAAAAAATACAGAGCTTAACAATGTTGATATTAACGAGCAGGATGGAATCATCAATGTGATCACGTATGCATATCGTAAAAAAAACTGTGTTTTCGAAATAAAAACATATTCTTATGAGGGTAGACTTTTAAAGAAAACTTCGTTAAGCGATCCGAAAAACAGTTTTATTTCGGGGCAAATCGTTCCTTTGAATCCGGATGATTCTTATTTGATCGGGAATTATTCCGTGGGCTGTACACCTTATTCTCAAGGACTATACATTACGCATATTACGCATAATGAACCGGATACACCGGAGTTTATCGAGTTTTCGGAGCTTCAGAACTTTTTCAATTTTATGAAACCAAAACGCCGCCAGCGGGTGATGGAACGTATTGGCAAACGCAAAAGTCTGGGGAAGGAAAATCGTTTCCGTTACCGCTTGCTGGTACATGAGTTAATCCAGACGGAAGATGAAATCGTACTGGTAGCCGAAGTGTATTATCCCAATCAGCGGGCGGGATCGCCGATCATAACAAATGGAATTAACAGGCCTTATTCGGGCAGGAGTATCGAAGGCTATCGTTATACACATGCTATCGTATGCGGATTCGACCGGAATGGGAAATTCAAATGGGATAATTGCATACCTATTAAAGACCTGAACAGTTTCGAGTTACAGGAAATGGTTCAGCTGACGCCTGTCAACGACTATTTTGTTTTGGCTTATCCACAAGAAGGTACTATCCATACCGAAGTTATCAACAGAGGTAAGGTGGTTGTGGAAAATGAAAAATTCGATATAGCAGCCAAATCGCAGTCTGATAAAGTGCTCACGAACGAAAATGCATATCTGGCGCCGTGGTATGGGCAGTATTTTTTGGCCTACGGTATGCAGCGTGTCGGACCGTCAACTGTCGGACTGGGACGTGAAGTTTTCTACATCAATAAATTGACATACAAAACCGAAGGAATTCAAAAAGCTGAAAACCGTGAAAGCAATGATGTACCTAGATAATTATTAATGGTTAAGGGTTAATTGTTAATGGGGTTGCGCAGGCGTCGACGAGATTATGAAATATTGTTCTATTGGAAAGAATTATAATTTTTTTAATAAGGTATTAATATTAATCTGGAAGATCCGGATCCAAGTAATCGGCAATGAGCGAATCATTAACAATTAACCCTTAACAATTAACCATTATTAATCTACCATCCAGATGTGATCAGCTTCAAAACCTTGTTCTTTCCATTCAACCTGCACGCGCTGGCTTTCAAGTGTGCTGACTTTCATACCAACGTAGTCCGGTTCTATTGGTAATTCACGGTTGTAGCGGCGATCGATCAGTACCATAAGTTCAACCATTTTTGGTCTTCCAAACGCTGTCATAGCATCCAATGCTGCACGAACCATCCGTCCGCTGGCCAAAACATCGTCAATGAGAATAACACGTTTACCTTCTATCAAAAAAGGAACATTTGTTTTGTTGGGAAGAAGAGGGGAGTCCCGGCGGCGAAAATCATCCCGGTAAAAAGTAGCATCAAGATGACCGAGCGGAATATTTTTTCCCGTCCTTTCCCGTAATTCAGCAACAACACGTTCTGCAAAGAAAATTCCTCTTGGCTGTAGGCCCATGATAACGGAATTATCGAAATCCTGATGATTTTCAATAAGTTCCTGACACAACCGGCTGGTCATGATCTCTAACAGAGGGCTGCTTAAAATAAGTCGTTTGATGGACATCTTGTAATTTTACTGAATTAAAGCCTAAATTAAGCTCACATTTATGAAATGTAAAACTTTTCGTGGCAATTTGTACAAATAGCCTACAAAGAATCATATAATATTATGCTTTCATTAACTGAAATAAAAAGTCGTAGAATAAGTTATTTTCTTTCTTAGCGCTTATTCATTTAATTTTGAAGCATTAATTTATCATTTCAGGAAAATCTGGAAATAAGTAATAAAAATAACGATCTGCCACATTCATTTTTATCTTTTCGCAGATCATAATAATTTAATAAAAACACGAATGAAATACCTGATCGCAGGACTTGGGAATATTGGTCCTGAATATGCATTTACGCGACACAACATAGGTTTCATGGTGCTTGACAGACTGGCTGCACAAAATGATTTCAAGTTTACTTTTGAGAAACTGGCATTTATAGCGGAATGGAAACATAAAGGGAGGCAGTTTTATTTTATTAAACCGACCACTTTTATGAATTTGAGCGGCAAAGCAATCCGTTATTATATGGATCAGTTCAAAATACCCAAGGAAAATTTGCTGGTTATTGTTGATGAGCTTCAATTACCTTTTGGAACATTACGCATTAAACCAAAAGGAAGCCATGGCGGACATAACGGTTTGCGAAACATTGAGGAAATTTTGGGCACTTCTGAATATCCAAGATTGCGATTTGGTATTGGAAATAATTTTCCCAGAGGAAGGCAAGTAGATTATGTGTTAAAAGCATTTTCCAAAGAAGAAATGGATGAATTACCAATTTTCCTGGATACTGCCGGTGATATGGTTATTTCGTTTTGTACTTTGGGTATACAATATGCGATGAATAATTATAATCAATGATTGCACTTTTTTAAGATATATAAATATTTTAAGAATGTAATTTATTTGGTTTTTTTATTTTAGTTGGAATAATATTCTATTTATTGTTTCATAAAGTGCTAAAAATGATGAAGTAGACTTTTTTTTTAATCGTTTATTCCAAACATTATTTTGTTTTGTTGTTTTAATAGAATTTGTAATATCAAAATTTATTGTGATATTTGTATATCGATTAATGAGGTTAAGAGTTGAACAAATCAATGAAGTTGCATACTAATAATCCTAAGTAACGACTTTGTTTTGGAATTATGTAAGCTGGTTTTAAAAGTTTTGAAGCCGCTTAATAAAATTTGAATCATAATTGTTTAGCTTGGAACTGAAATTCAATTTGCTTCGTATATTCAATCAGTAAAGATCTGATTTTGTTTAGAAAATAAATTGGAGTATTATTGACAAGGGTGTGACTTTATGTAATGAAGTACCGTCAAAGAAATAGATTTTTTAGACTGATAGATGAAATTTTTTGAAGCAGTTTAAAATAAATTGGCTAAGCAAGTTTTAAAGTGAATTTTTTTATTGAAAAACAGCTTTGTTATTTAAAATAGAAAAAATGATTTAACCTGGATGGTAGTTTAATTTAAAACTCTGCAATTCAGGTGAATATAAAGATAAGAAAAGGTTAAGGGTTTAGGAATAGTCAGTATAAAGCCGTCTTTATGAGATGGCTTTATCTTTTTAAAGGCTCTGCCCAAACTTCGACACGCCGGTTTAATTTTCTCAATTCTTCCGATTGATTTTTTTGGTTGGGTCTGGTTGATCCATAACCTACACCTTGAATGCGCTCATTGGCAATTCCTTTTTCCAATAAATAATTTTTAACAACCTGCACGCGCTGATTCGAAAGCAAAAGATTTTTATCAAAATCTCCAATGTTATCTGTGTGGCCTTTCAACATGATTTTAAGATCATTCCTTTTCTGAAAATAGGAGATCATCGAATCGAGTTGCATTTTTGCCTGGTTTTCAAGTGTTTCTGTACTTTGTGTAAATAATAAAGTTGCCAGAGGCGAGTCAAAAATTTCCGGGCTAAGGCCAATCAACGATTTAACTTCTGTTGCCCTGCTTGTAGTTCTTACCGGAATATTCTTTGTTTGGTAACCCTGGGCTTGTACTGAAATTTGGTATGATTCATGCGGTTTCAGTTGGAAGGCATATGCTCCATTATGAACTTTGCTTTGTGCAACCAGTGAATCATTATTTGTTTTACGAACAGAAACATCCGCATTTTCGATGGCAGCAAGATTTTTTCCTTCAAAAACTTTCCCGGTAACCTGTACAAGATTTGATTTTATAACGGGAGTTTCTTTTTCAACCGGCTTAGTCTCTTCTTTTACAGCTTCAATTTCAGCGATGACTTCTTTTGGTGACCTGCTGATTGTCTGGAAACTTCTGCGAATAAAGACCGGCGTCATAACACGGTCATAAACCCGGATTAAAGCCACAGAACCGGCACTTGCTTCATGATTTGCAACAAGATCATCCTGAAAGAAATTCAAGACCTGTTCATTGTCTAAAACGCCTTCGGTGCCGGGATCTTTAAATTCAACTTTTGAAATTCCATTGACGTACATTTTAATCGCTTTTGTATCAAAGTCGCGCGAATAAACGTAATGGATGTATTGATTGGCTTTTACAGGTGCTTTTTCTCCTATGGCAAAATCGTAAAAATTTAATTTCCCGTCATAGATGTAGCTTCCGTAATCACTCTTGCGGTTTTTGAAATCCAGAACGCGTTTCCAGCTATCCAGTTCGTTTAGTTTGAAATAAATTTCAATCGTGAAAGATTTATTGAGAAATCCGTTGGCTTCTTTATTATCAAATTGTAATCCTGTATTTTTTTCAAATTGATACACGGTCCTGATAATTTCGGGAACGCCTTTTTCACCGCTTCCCGGAACTTTCTCTTTGATTAATTGACCTGATTGCCCGAGTTTATGCAAAAGAGGACCTCCTTTTTCCATAGGAGAGAGGCCATTATTGAAGTCATAAGTCCACTGGGTCTGTGAAAAAGCGGGAACGTAGTAATGACTAAAAAGAAGAATTATTAAAAGCCATTTCGCATTTTTTTTACTAATCATCTTCAAAAATATGAAAAAGAGAGATCGAAGCCGAAATGCTTCTTGTATTTTTGAAACATAATTATGGTTTAAAGTGAAAAATTTCTTGATCGGTCTTGTCTTTTCCATTCTCTGGGCTTCTGCTTCGGTCGCAACCAAGTTTGGTGTTCAGTCTGCTTCTCCTTTAATATTAGCAAACGTTCGTTTTTTTATTGCTGGTATACTGCTGCTCGGTTTTTCTTACGTGTTTAAAAAAAAACCGGTATACCGTCTTCCAAATCGCAGCGAATTTAAGCAGCTTGCTTTGTTCGGATTTATGAATACAACGTTGTATCTCGGCTTATACGTGTGTGCAATGAAGTATACGGCTGCCGGAATCGGAAGTCTTGCGGTTTCGACAAATCCACTGATCATTGTTTTATTATCTGGCTGGTGGCTTTCCAGAAAACCTGAAAAAGCGGAATGGATAGGCATTATGTTGGGCATGACTGGCGTAGCAATTGCAACCTATCCCTTATTGAAAAATAGCTTCACCACGGTAACCGGGATTTCTTTACTTTTTATTAGTATGATTGCCGTTTCAGCCGCAAGTGTGTACTATGCAAGTGTTAAATGGGAATTGCCTAATTTGCTCATTAATGGCTGGCAAGTGATGCTGGGAGGCCTGTTTTTATTGCCTTTCACCATTACTTTTAGTGATTTTAGCGCAACCAATTGGGATCTGACATTTTGGAGCGCTGTTTTATGGCTAAGCCTGGCCGTGTCCGTAGTAGGTTTGATATGCTGGTTTTATCTGCTTAGGCTTGATACGGTTCGTGCCTCTTTATGGCTTTTTTTATGCCCCCTTTTCGGATTTTTCTTTGCCTGGTGGTTGATGGACGAGCCTGTTACCATTTATACGGTTATTGGAACGGTCCTCGTAATTGCGGGATTGTATGCCGGGCAAAGATCAAAATTACAAAGTATAGTAAAATAGTCATTCATTGACCCGGAAGACAATAAATGACTATTTTAAAATCAGATTAAACCTGATTATTCAGTTTCAATTTCACCTTTCAGATAAAGACGAGCCTGGCCGCCAATATTGACACGCTCGCCATCTAGGTCGCATTTTAAAAAGCCACCACGTTTTGAAAGCTGTTTTGCTGTAAGATCCGTTTTTGAGAGTTTTTCAGCCCAATAAGGAATCAGGGTTGTATGTGCAGAACCTGTTACGGGATCTTCGTCAACACCGGATTGCGGTGCAAAAAACCTTGAGACAAAATCAACATCATCCCCTGGTGCTGTAACTATAATACCACGTGCAGGAATTGTAGAAAGGACGATAATGTCAAAATCCAGATCACGTACTTCCGCTTCGGTATCAAGTACGACCATATAATCCGTTTTTCCTTTATATACCTCCAAAATTGAAGTATCTTTTAGCCCTTCCATCAGGGCAGGTGGCGGAACGGCAATATGATAAGGATCAATCGGAAAGTTCAATGTGAGCCAGTTATCTTTACAATGAACCGTTAATTCGCCGCTAAGCGATTCGAATTTGATAAGGTCTCCTTCGTGACCCTGAATATTAAAGATCACATAACCTGCCGCCAGCGTGGCGTGGCCGCAAAGCTCAACTTCAAGCAACGGCGTAAACCAGCGAATGTGGAAGCCATTTTCTTTGGGAACGTAAAATGCAGTTTCAGCCAGATTATTCTCCGCTGCAATACTTTGAAGCGTTTCATCAGGAAGCCAGTTTTCCAGAGGTACTACCGCAGCTGGATTTCCAGAGAAAAGCTGATCCGTAAATGCGTCTATTTGGTATATATTCAGTTTCATGAAATTAGGATCGAGGTGTTAATTTATTCCAAGGTATTAATTTTTTTTTCGATTAAACGTAGTCGGGTATGGAATTTTTCAAGATTAATATTAAAATCAGATAAATGATGCCCTGATTCTGTTTGATATTTATTTACCCAGAATTTCTTTAAAACCTTCTTTTCCTGCCGGTAGTCTTTTGAGGTTTTTAATTAGTGTCACAGCGCGCTCAATTCGAAGCTGGCTATTTTTAACTCCTGTAATATGACGAATAATAAAACGTCGCTTTCCGGCTACCAGCATATTGAAACGTCTGTTTCCTTCTTCATCCTGATCAAGTAATTCCTTCAGCTCTTCGGGAACTTCCAGGCCATATTCGCTGTCATCGATTTCCAAAGCTACCGTAAATGGCGCACCTTCCTTTGCTTTTAGTTGTTTGATCCGCTGGGCATTAATGCTTATATAAGCATCGCCGTTACCTAAAGCTACCAAACCACATTGCCACTTTATTTTTTCGTCAACCGTACACCAGAGGCGAATAGAAAAGGAGTTGCCAAGCTTCTCTACAATTTCATGGGGAACGAGTAAATACCTTGTTCCGGCAAGGTGTTCAAGTTGGTGAATTTTGGATTTGAAAAGGACAGGCATATTTTATCTTCTTCTGTTTTTCATACGCAAATAAACGCCATTAGTCCAGCCAAAACCTTCCTGTACATCGTATTCACCTCCGCCAGCTTCAAGGTTGGTATCAGATACGTTGTACTTTTCCATCATTTTGCCAGTACGCTTAAATTCTTTTTCATTCAAAGAAAGCCATTCGTCACTCAATTCATTGGCAGTTTTGTGAAAATTATAATTCCGCAGGCCTTTGTACGTAATCCATTGCAAAGGCGCCCAGCCATTTGGCGCATCCCATTGTTGTCCGCTTTTTAATTTTGTAGTTAGCAAACCACCTGAACGCATAAAATTTAGCCGAATGTACGCCCTTACATAATGTGACTGCTGTTTTCGTGCCAATTTAAAAAACAATGGAAAAGATCCTGCCAGCGTAATTGCTTTTGACTGCTCTTTTTTTGCGAAATTGTAATCCATGTAATAATTCAGATTACTGTCCCAAAAATAGGTATTAATAGCCTCACATCTTTTTTTTGCCTTCAATTCAAAATCCTGGGACGATTCAAATTCTTCGTTTAACAAATATGCTTCGGCCAATGTTTTTTCCAAATGGTGCATAAGGCAATTCAGATCAACCGGAAGTATATCTGTCGTTTGAATAGTAGAAAAATCGCTCTCATCTGCGAACCATCTGCTGCTAAAATCCCAGCCAGATTCTGCTGCTGCGCGCAAATGACGATAAATGGATTCTTTGGATACGTTATGTTTTTCAAAAGCTTCCTCGGCCAGTTCCACGTCTTCACGGAAAGCTTCAGGTCTTGGCGTGGCTTTATCATCCCAATATCTGTTCAGTAAGGCGCCATCGGGAAAACGGACTACACGACGATTACAATTAAAGTCACCACTTTCGCAATTTCCCTCATCCATCCAGTAATCGTACTCCTTCTTCATTTGGGGTAAATACTTTTTCAATATCTTTTTCCCCTCCATTTCGCTGTACAACCTTACCATCAAGGAAAAGAAAGGAGGCTGCGACCTGCTCAGATAATAAGTCCTGTTTCCTGTAGGTATGTGCCCGAAAGTGTTAATAAGATAAGCGAAATTGTTGATCATGTTTTCGATCAGATCAACCCTTCCGCATTCTTTTAAACCCAACATCGTAAAATAACTGTCCCAATAATAGATCTCCCGAAAGCGTCCTCCCGGCACAACGTAGGGTAGAGGCAAAGGAATTAATGAGCCTCCTCGTTCCTGATCTTCCGGTTGTCGGGTAAGATAAGGCCATAATTTACGGATATGTTCCTCAGTTGTGAGGTCAGGATCCGGAATAAAATCAACTTTCATTTCTTTTGGAATCCGGAAATGAAGATTTACAAACGCAACCAGATTGAACTCCGGATCATTTTTTTGCTGATAGTATCTTTCAATAATTAGTACCGGATCTTCTGTTGGAATACAGTCGGCAAAGGTTTTGGAGTCATTAAAAATATGACCATTTTGAACATCGTTAAATAGCGAGCCAAACAACTCTTCCGGAGATGTCAGTGATTGACCAAACGTAACTGAGGGTGCAACAAATCCGAACAAATCCTGAATAATTAAAAGTTCACAGTTTATTTATAGTATCGGGGCCAATTGAGCAAAACAAATTATTTCACTTCGGTAAAGTTCAATTTAGGTAATTTCATAGCGTTTTCTATGAGTTTTATTTCAATGTTGATGATAGCGGCTTCTGATTTTACATCCACTTTTTCCGCATCATCAGAAGGTTTATGATAATCATCATGACCACCGGTGTGAAAAAACAGAACCGGAATTTGTTTTGCATAAAACGATCCGTGATCTGATCCACCACTTCCGGCAGCATCCGTGAAAAACTTAACGTTACCTTTCACGTTCTCAAAAATCCCTGTCCACTGCGAACTGGTTCCAACGCCGCCAATTCCAACACCCCGATCTGGGTTATAACGCCCGATCATGTCCATATTACACATGAAATTGATTTTATTCAACGGCAGTGTCGGATTGTTTACAAAATGTTTTGATCCCAGAAGTCCCAGTTCCTCAGCACCAAACGCGATGAAGAGAAAATTGTAAGGCTCTGTAACATTGTTACCTGAAAAATAACGTGCCAGTTCGATCAATCCCGCTACTCCGGAAGCGTTATCATCCGCTCCATTATGAATTTTATCTTGGGGATGTTCGTCCTTAGAACTCCCTTGTTTTCCCATTCCCAGGTGATCAAAATGCGCCCCGATAACAATGGTATATTCAGCCCCATTATCCAGAAAACCAATGATATTCTCGGTTTTTCGTAAACTGTCCGGAACTACAACGCGTTTTACTTTTGCGATAAATGATTGTTTGAAACCATCTGTTCCCAAAGGTTTGAGATCATATTTTTTAAATTGTTTGATGACGTATTCCGCAGCTTTGAAGTTTTCCTTACTGCCTGTACCGCGGCCTTTCATTTTGTCAGAGGCTAATGCGTAAACATGTTTTGAAATATTTTCGGGAGAAGGGATGAGGGTTTGAGCAAATGTTTTTAATGTAAATAGTGTAAGAAGGAGTGACAGGGGATATTTCATTGGGTAAATTAATATTCTTTTAAAAGATTAAAACAGAAGAGGAGGCCACTAGACCTCCTCAAAATAATTGCAAAGAAGTATTCTTATTTATTTTTCAAAGCTTCATATACAACGTCCATGATCGCTGTTCTGATATTCAGCTGGGAGATTTTTGGATTTTCTCTTGTTGGATAAACGCGGTTGGAAAGAAAAACATAATTCAGGTTGTTGGATGGATCAGCCCAAACCATAATTCCTGTGAAACCTGTGTGGCCAAAACTCATTGGATGTGCATATTTTGGCGCATTTCCTGAATATTTAAATGTTGGTTTGTCAAATCCAAGTCCACGGCGACTACCCATTTCAGGATATTGATACCGTGTAAATTCAAATAAAGCATCTTTGCTCAACAACTGCTGACCGCCATAATATCCGTTCTGTAAATACATTTGCCAAACTTTCATCACGTCATTTGCATCTCCAAAGAGTCCTGCATGACCGCTCAAACCACCCATCATCGCCGCTGCTTCATCATGAACCTGACCGTGAATTAAAGTCTGACGGAAAAATGTATCTCTTTCCGAAGGAACAATGTCTTCCAGTTTGTAAAAACGTTTAGGATTAAAAGTTAAGGTAGTCGCACCCAGTTTACTGTAGAAGTTATTTTTCAGGTAATCTTCAAAATCAACACCCGTTAAACTTTTGACGATTTTTGGATATAGCAGGAAAGATAAATCGCTATAAACGTATCCTTCATCCTTATTTAGCGGAGAATCCTTAATGCCTTTGTAAAGTTTTTTAATGTAATTTTTACGAATAAAAAGACTATCACCTACTACCGAGGTTGGGTATTTGCCAGATTGTTTGGTACTGAAAAACTTTTTCTTCAAAGTCCCATCAGGGTTTTCAGCTTCCTTCCAGAACATGATATAAGATTTCAAACGTGCACTATGTGTCAAAACCCTGCGCCAGGTAAGATCTGCTTTATTTGATTTTTTAAATTCAGGAAGATAATCTTTCATCGTTGCGTCGAGATCAAACTTTTTCTGATCGTACAAACTCATCAGGGCGAGGGTTGACGCCGTAATTTTTGTTACCGAAGCCAGATCGTACAAATCGGTCAGTTTTACATTGGCAGTTCCTTCATAAGTATGTTTTCCATAGGCTTTTCTAAAAAATACTTTTCCGTCTTTGGCAAGTTGCACCACACATCCCGGGGTTGCCTTTTCTGTAATAGCCAGGTTTGCAATTGAATCAATTTTGAAGGTGATCAATTTTGAATCCAGACCAAGTTCTTCCGGAATTGTATATTTCAAACGTCCCAAAGCCTTCGTTTCAATTCCTGCCAGGTAAGGGAATTGTGTATTAACGGTAACCGGAAGTTTTCCTTTTGCCGGAATCGCACCAAAAATAAGTTGAGCCGATAAATCCTGCGTATAAGGTGTGAGCTGATATGCCATCACCAGTGCTTTGGCATTTTCTGCATTCGGGATTTTATTTAAAACGTAAGGATTACCAAAAATCGAAACAACAGCTTTTTTTGTAGCCATCAATTCCTGTAACATGGAGCTCATTTGATCGGTGAGTCCATAATTTACTTTTGGAGAAATACTTCCCAAATGCACCCCAACCAATAACACATTATAATTTTTTAATTGTGCACGAACCAGCTCCATTTGTGCAGGAGTAGCCTTTGCCGGAATAAAGAAATGATCAACTTTGGTATAAAGATCCAGTGTTTTCTGGAAAACGGTAAGTGTGTCGGCACCAAGTGAAACCGAGGCAATTTTCATCGTATCAATTTCTTGAAGAGGAAGTATGCTTGCATCGTTTTTTAAAATCGTCAGTGCTTTTTCAGTTAGCAAACGATTCGTAAGTTCTGCTGATTTGGGATTAAGATCTTCATATAAATTAGCAAGATCTACCGGTTTATAATGATTCAGGCCAACCCAGGCTTTTGCTTCCAGGACTTTTTTGCAACGAAAATCAATTTCGGCCTGGGTTATTTTTCCTTCGGCAATACTTTTCTTGATTTCAGCAACAGCTTTGGAAACATCTTCTGTAAATTCCAGGATATCCATCCCAGCTTCTATACCCATGGCATCTGCTTTTCCATCAGCAAAATATTTGGTAACGCCTTTCATGTTCATGGCGTCGGAAAAGATCAAACCCTGATATCCTAATTTAAGGCGCAGCAAATCTGTAACGATTGGTTTTGACAAGGTAGATGGTAGATTCGGGGTATTATCCAAAGCCGGAATACTAAGATGGGCGATCATCATACCACTCAAACCATTGTTCATTAAAACCTTGAAAGGATAAAGTTCAAGTGTATCAAGCCTTGTCAGATTATGCGGAATTACGGGCAGATCAAAATGAGAATCTGTGCCGGTATCGCCGTGGCCAGGGAAATGTTTGGCGCTGGTTAACAAGCCATTGTCCTGCATTCCTTTCATATAGGCAAGCGCTTTTTCGGCAACTTTATATTTGTTTTCTCCAAAAGAACGAAAACTGATAACAGGATTGTTGGGATTGTTGTTAATATCAGCAACAGGCGCGAAATTAATGTGCATGCCCAGGCGTTTAGCCTGTTGTGCTACCTGCTTTCCCATCAAGTAAATCAAATCATCATTTCCCTGAATTGCGCCCAAGGTCATTTGATAAGGGTAACGAACTGTACTGTCGATCCGCATAGCCAAACCAAATTCGGCATCCATAGCGACCAAAAGAGGAACTTTGGAAATAGATTGGTAATAATTTGTCAGTTTAGCCTGCGGCACAGGTCCACCCTGAAAAAATACGATTCCACCGATTTTATTTTCCCGGATCAGTTTTTCAATAAAAGCAGGATTACTTGTTTTGGGGTCGATCAATGCCCGTTTTACATCCGAAACTGCGGCAACCATGATCAATTGGGAAATTCGTTCATCGGGTGTTAAGGTAGCAAAAACGGAATCTACCCATTGACGGTTTTTATTTAAAAATTGGGGTGGCGTCGTAGTCTGAGCTTTTGAATTGCTAAAAGCAAACATCGAAAGGTGAAAAACGAAGAAAATTATAGCTTTTTTCATGAAATGGAAAAGAATAGGATCAATTTTCCAAAGTTTGGAAAACAAATGGATTAAAGCAACGCTTGTGATGTATTAGATTGAAAGCCGGAAGTATTGGTTCGGAGCGTAATTAGGAAATTAATAATCCCAGAAGGAGTCCCAAAATGATGAGCAGATATGAGGGAATTTTAGTATAAAAAAGAATTAACAATGTAATTACAACTGTAAGTACAGACTGCCAGTCAACGGTCATAGGCTCGAAAAGTGATATCGCCGCGGCAATTGTAAGTCCGCAGCTTGTAGCGTGAAGACCGTCAAGAGAAGCACGTATTCCGCGGTATTTTTTCAATTGTCCCCAAATCGGATATGCAAAAAAGATAAAAAATGTTCCAGGTAAAAAAATACCGACCGTTGAAACAAAACCACCAATAATTTGTCCGGTTATTCCATAAGACTGCATGGATAAACTTCCAACATAGGTAGCAACAGAAAAAACAGGACCCGGAACTACCTGCGTCAAAGCCATTCCGGAAAGAAATTCCTGATCGGTCAGATAATGCTTAAATTCGACAAACTCATTATATAGAATAGGGATTAAAACTTGTCCTCCGCCAAAAACCATACTTCCGTTACGGTAAAAATTTTCGAAAAGACGAACGGGCAAAGATTTGGTAACCGTACCAATTCCGGCCGCGACGAGCAAAACGGAAATCCAGAAAATCAGCGGGCGCCAGGTAATTTTGATCGGGCCACGTTCCATTTTTTCATGCTGCCGGAAATTTAAAGATGCGGCAACTCCACCGGAAACGATGAGAAGCGGCGTCATATAAGGTGACGGAAATAAATAGGCCAGAATCGTAGAGATGATCAGAAAACTCCATCCCTGCAAATTATGTATCACTTTCCTGGCAATGGCATAGGCTCCGTGCATTAAAAATGCAACGGCCATAGGGCCAACAAAACGGGTAAAGGAAAGTGAGATTTTCTTCTGTTCCAAAAGGTGAACACCGATTGCAGCCAGCGTCATCAGCAACATGGCAGGCAGCGACCAAACGAGTAAACTGAGATAAGCCAAAGGTTGTCCGCCGATTTTTAAACCGATAGCAGTGACCGTTTGTGTGGAACTTGGGCCTGGAAGTATCTGGCAAAGTGCCTGTAATTCAAGCAATTCTTCTTCTGTGATATATCTCCTTTTCTTTACCAGCCTTTCAATCATCATCATAAGATGTACCTGTGGACCTCCAAATGCTGTAAATGACAGCAAAAGGATGTCCAGAAGATAAATGATATAACGAAAACGACGGATGGGGCTACTCAAAGGTATTTCTGATAAAGGGTTCAGGACTTGTAAGTTATCAACTTACGATTGTCCATATTTAAATTCGAATGACGCTCCGAGCAGACTATGATTATTTTTTAAGTCCCAGTTCACGCAAACGTTCGTCCAGAAATTCACCTGCGGTCATGTTTACATATAATTTAGGAAATTCGACACTCACACAGCTTTCCAGGCAAGCCAGGTTCATATCAGCTCTTGGATGCATAAAGAAAGGTATTGAGAAACGTGAAGTACCCATTTTTTCACGCGGCGGATTTACAACCCGGTGTATTGTTGACTTTAATTTGTGATTCGTCAGGCGGTCCAGCATATCACCTACATTCACAACAATCTGATCCGGCAGTGCAGTTATGGCAATCCATTTTCCGTCACGGCGCAAAACTTCAAGTCCTTCGGCACTGGCGCCCATCAATAATGTGATCAGATTAATATCTCCATGTGCAGCGGCGCGAACGGCTCCGTCGGGTACCAGGTCAGGATTTTCAATGGGGAAATAGTGAAGCGCACGAAGAATGCTATCGCCGTTTTTAACTTTATCCTCAAAAAAATCTTCTTCCAGTCTCAGATATACTGCAATGGCTTTTAGCAAAGTTTTACCGGCATTTTCAAAAGTCCGGTATACCTCTGTGGTATATTCTTCAAATTCCGGGAATTCGTCAGGAAAAACGTTATGGGCCATATCACCCACAGGTTCAGGCTGGCCTATGTGATAAAACTCTTTAAGGTCAGCTACCTTGAAACCTTTTGCCGTTTCTTTTCCTTTGCCGATATATCCGCGCTGACCAAACAATTCTGGATGCTCGTATTTCTTCTTTTCTGTTTCTGGTAAGAAGAAAAAACGCTGAACGGCTTCGTAGAGCTTTATTCTTAAAACGTCGCTAAGACCATGATTTTTGATAGCAACAAATCCTATATTGGTAAAGGCAGAGCCTAAGTCTGCTACAAATTTTTCCTTTTTCACGGCATCGCCCGAGGTGTAGTCCGCCAGGTCCAGCGATGGTACTTCGTTTAATAATGCAGGTTCCATAATGCTTTTTTATGCAAAGTATAAAACAATCTCTTGTTCATGCAACTAATTGACACGAACATTCCATCTTATTATACGCAAATAACAAGCAGTTTGTTATTTGCGTATTTTCCGGTTTTTGATAATCTTATACAAGCAACCCGTTAGCTTTCAGAAGTTAATATTACGATTGTTTTGTCAACCATTTAATAGAAAAAATACGCTCAAAATTTAAAGAAATACGATTTTTAAAGAGATACTTCTATATTTGCCCCCGCGTAAAACCCGAATTTGGTGCAGTTTTGTCTTGATTTGGATTGGATATTAACACTTACAACAAAGCAAATGCTCTTTAATTCTTTACACTTTTTACTATTCTTCATTTTTGTCACTACACTATATTACACCATCCCCTGGAAACTGAGATGGGTACTTTTGCTTGCAGCGAGTGCTTATTTTTATGCCTCTTTTATCCCGGTTTATTTAATAATTCTTGGTGTCGTTATTGTCATCGATTACTTTGCAGGGATCTGGATCGAAAATTCAAAAGGTCAGAAACGCCTGCTACTTCTTATTTTGAGTTTAGTCGCCAATGTTGGTTTTCTGGCCTTTTTCAAATATTTCGATTTTCTTAATAACAATATAACGCACGCACTTCAACTAATTGGTCAGAAAAATGAAATACCTCCGCTTAGAGAAATGTTTCCAGCTTTAATTCTTCCGATCGGATTATCATTTCATACTTTTCAGTCCATGAGTTACACCATCGAGGTCTATCGTGGAAATCAAAAAGCTGAATATAATTTTGGAATATACTCATTGTATGTTCTTTTTTATCCCCAGCTCGTGGCTGGGCCGATCGAAAGACCTCAAAATGTCCTTTGGCAGTTTCGGGAAAAATTTGATTACGACTGGGAAAATATAAGAACCGGATTGACACTTATAGCCTGGGGCATGTTCAAAAAAGTGGTAATTGCCGACAGATTGGCTTTGGTAACGGATGCTGCTTATTCGGATGTTTCCCATCAAAGTGCTTCCACGCTTCTAATAGCAACTTTTTTCTATTGTTTTCAAATTTACTGTGACTTTTCAGGGTATTCGGATATTGCCATAGGAACAGCCCGTGTAATGGGTTTTAAGCTGATGACCAATTTTAACGCGCCATATTTCGCCGAATCCATTTCCGAATTCTGGAAACGCTGGCATATTTCACTTTCAACCTGGTTTCGCGATTACGTTTATATACCCTTAGGAGGAAACAGACGGGCAAAAAGCAGAGTTTATTTTAATACTATGATGGTATTTTTATTGAGTGGACTATGGCACGGTGCCGACTGGAAATATATTATATGGGGATGTATTCATGGAATTTATCTGATTCTTGCACAAATTTTTAATACACATACCATTTTCAGAAGGGAGCATGTTGGGAAAGGCGGCCCTGTACCCGTAAGACTTTTTCATATTGTCTGGACCTTTTTACTGGTCGCTTTTGCATGGATATTTTTCAGAGCAAATAGTGTTTCCGAAGCTTTTGAAATAATTAGAAAAATCTTTGATATCTCTGATTATGGCATTCCTGTTATTGACATGAATGCAGGTGAGTTCATTTTTTCTCTGGGATTGCTGCTTCTTCTGATTGTCAAGGATAAATATTTCTCCAGATATATTCCTGAGACCCGGTTGTTCTGGATTTTGTTTCCGTTGATCTGCTTTTGCTGTTATTTGTTTGGTGTTTTCACCAGCAATCAATTTATCTATTTCCAATTTTAAGCCATGGGATATATCAATAAGTTGATCCGATTATCACTGCTTCTTGTTTCAGGAGCTGTATTCTTTGTAAGTCTGTCACCTGCGATGCAACGGAAAATTGCTGCAAAAGGCCTTATTCCGGATCAGTACCGGTTTGGAGATCTTTACAATACTTCAAATTTGTTGAAATTTAAAGAAGTTGATTTTGCGAAAAATACTTCTTTGGTAGAAACAGACAAACCTAAAACAAGGTACAGCAATGTTGATTTGTATACCATTGGCGATAGTTTTACACCGATGGATACCAGTTTTTACGCCGGTGATAAAAATTTCCATATCTGGCTGGGTGTTAATGTTGATACCGTAAAACTGGATACTGCAAAAAAATCTATTTTGGTGGTAGAAGTCATTGAGCGTACAATTCAGGAGCGTTTATTACAGGAATACGAAGGATTGTATATCAAAAAAGGATTCCAGATTAAGGGTGATTCAAACGAAAAAGAAATCGTAAACCCAGACGAGGGAAATTCTTTTTGGTGGGACAAGTTTGGTGATCAGATCAATCAGCGGATAGAATTTCTTTTATTCAATTTTAATCCTTTTTTGAAATTAAAGGAATTAAAATCGGCTATTATGCTGAGCTGGTTTGATCGTACACATACGGGTGCCATTATTTCGCGAAATCATCAGTATCTTTTTTATACCATTGAAGCAGATAAAAAAAGTGTTCTTTCTCCATTTCATGAAGTTACAGAAGCTTCTGTCGATTCTGTTGTAAAACACATTAATACAATCAGAACTTATTACAAAAACCGTGGTTTTGCTGAGGTCTATTTTTGCCTTATCCCCAATAAAGTGACCGTTTGTGAAAATGACAGATTTGAATATAATCATCAGATATCCCGCATAGAAAACAATCCTTTGCTTGAAACTCCAATGATTTCTGTGCAGGCTACCATCAGAAAACATCCTGAATGGTTTCATAAAAGTGATGGCCACTGGAATGTTTCCGGTAAGCGTTACTGGCTCCAAAAAACCAACGAATTGGTAAGAACCTGGAGTGAGAAATAATTTTTTCCTGCACTCTTTTATATGAAGCGAGATCTCAAATGTGCCAATACAGCAAATTTGAATAGATTTCTATTTTATTATAGACTTAGTTACTATCTTCTCGGAAATTTAGGTAGAAAATATACTTGTTTAATGTAGAATATATTCTATTGTATTCTAACATATAGTTTTATATTTGCCTTTATAAATCCCTCCAAAAGACAGCATAACCTGTTCCAATGCATTGAACTGTCACTTACATTTTTAACAAATGTAGTTCAGTTCTGTATTTCCTTAATTTTCAATTTCCCGTTTTTACATGTCAGCGAAAGCTGATTAAAACTTATTGTTTCAATTTTTTTACTTCTCAACTACCACTAATTTGACTATGAAACTTTTACAAAAATTAATTTATGTATGTGCATTTTTTGTACTGGTGGCCGCAACGCCGTACGATAGTTTGCAGACAAATCGGGTTGCAGCTGTGCAGGTGGATTGTGGGGGGCGCAGATGGACCGACGGAGAGCTACTTGGAAAGGATAATGGAGACAGGGTCTGGACGTTAATTGTTGAAAACCGAATTTATATTCGAAAGGAAAATAGCGGAATTTATGCACATGATAACACTGCGGTTTTGTTTTATCTGGATACTGGTTTATTCCCAAATAATACTGCCGGAAACGCTATCGTAAATGGCTGTGTCAATGCAGCAGATCCTAGCACGTTTACCAACGGTTACCTTAAACCCCAAGTAGGAAATGCAATTTCTTGTAATAATAAACTGATCAAAGATTCGCTTTATCTCGGGGTTTATATTGGTGGAGACCGCGTCAAATCTTTTCAGTATGCAAGAGTGCTTAACGGCCGATTAAGAGTAAATCTTCAACGTGAAGGATTTAATATCGGGAATTATGGATCACTTAGCATGAATTTAATTTATCAGACAATTGCATTAGAAAACGGAAGTTCGATGAATCCGAACATGGGATTTACACTAAGTGAGAACGAAGTGAAAAATTGTTTTTGGCCTAGTGAACCACTTTTAGCCACGCCTGTCGTAAATAAACCAACTTGTACATCAGGGCCTACGTTGCAAAACATCACAAATATTACAAAGACTTCGCTGCGTTTCAATTTTGCCGGCACTAGCATTCCAAATGTAGCTTGGAAAATTAAATCTGGTAGTACAGAGATAAGAACCGGGACTACGGGTGCATTATCCAACGCCACTACTGTGGACCTGACGTTCGCCTCGCTTGACATGGGAAATTATACATTGGAAATTGAAGGTGGTGATTGTACATCAAGTGTTACCAGTCTTCCCTTTACAGTTACGGCACCTGCGTGCAACGGGGGGCCAACGATTTCTTCCATTACAAATATCACCGCAAACGGGCTTAACGTAAATTTTGCCGGAACTGGAATTACTACTCTTAATTGGGTGATAAAAAATAGTTTGGGCTCACCATTGGCCAGCGGAAAAACAGGCACTCTGACTTCTAACAATGCAGCCCTTACTTTCAGCAATATTGTAAACGGCACTTATACACTTGAAATTCAAGGTGGTGATTGCAGTTCCTCTGTTAGTTCTCAAAGTTTTGTAATTAATATAGACTGTAATCGTGGACCAGTGGTTACCGAGGTTGCTGCTGTAACAAAATCAAGCCTGAACTTTCTGTTTGACGGTGACGGTGTTTATGTCATTAACTGGAAAATTATGCAGGGTAATACATTAGTTACCCAAAGCAGTGTTAGTCCGCAGAGTAACCGTCCAACGGTAAATTATACCAACCTGCCGGATGGAAATTATCAGCTTCAAATTCAGGGTGGTTCATGTAATTCTGTACCAAGTTCAAGGGCTTTTGCTTTGGGTGTTCCACTTCCTATAGAAGTCTCAAATTTTGTAGCCACTCCTGTATCTAAAGGTATAGACCTTTCCTGGAAAGTGTTGAGTGAGAAAAATGGTGAAGGTTTTGAAATCATTCGTTTTAACGATAGTAAATTGAATGCATCACAAACAATCGGGAAATTGGCGCTGACCGAGCAAAAAATCGGTGACTATCATTTCCTGGATGAAAATCCTGAACCGGGAATTAATTATTACCAATTGAAGCAAATTGATTATGATGGAACATTTGAGAAGAGCAGAATTATTTCAGCAAAATTCGATTTATTATCTGAGGCATTTATTTCCCCAAATCCAGCGGTTGATTTCGTAAATGTACAGTTCACATCAAGAACTTCGGGTAATAGCGGAATAGAATTATATAATATGGCAGGAATTAAATTGTCGACTTCTACCATCAATGTAACATCAGGTCAGAATTCTTACCGGATCAACGTTGGCAAGCTTGGCCAGGGTTATTATTTCGTGAAAGTCTTACATGGCGATCAGAATGCACCGCTTCGCTTTGTTAAAGTCAATTAAATAATATTATAAAAACGAATGCCGTATCAGATCTTACCCTGATACGGCATTCGTTTTTAAATTTTTTGATGAAAGAAGTTGTAAACGGTTAGTTTCAGGAAAAAAGTTTATTCTTTTAATCCTTTAATATAGGCGATCGTCTGAGGAACTTGTTTCATGAAAGATGGACTTTCATCTTCAATAAAATAGTGTTTGATACCTGCTTTTTTTGCAGCTTTTAAAACAGCGGGAATATTGATCTGCCCTGTTCCCAACGCAACGTCATTTTCAACAGGCGTTCCGCCGGTATTATCTCCTTTAACACCTTTTCTTAAATCTTTAAGGTGCATCAGTTTCCATCTGTTCCCGTATTTGTTGAGCAGTGCTACCGGATCCTGGCCCGGGAAAGCGGTCCAAAGCAAATCCATTTCAAAAGAAACATATTCAGGATTTGTGTTTTTTACGATATAGTCAAAAAGTGTTCCGTTTTCGTAAGGCAGAAATTCGTAACCGTGGTTATGATAACAAAGCGTAATACCGTTTTCCTTCAATATTTTTCCTGCTTTGTTAAAGTCGGTAACTGCTTTTTTTGCAGTTTCAATCGTGAAGTTATTTTTTTCATGAGGTATCCACGCCACCATCACAAAGTTTGCTCCAAGGATTTTGGCGTTATCAATAGTTTCCTGTGGGTTGTTTACCAACGATTCATACCCCGCGCCGATCGACGGCATTTTTATATTTCGCTTATCTAGTTGTTTTCTTAATTCTTCGGTAGACATTCCTTTTTGAGGGCCGCCTTCAAGCTCGACGATTCCAAGAGACTGGATCGTATCCAGCGTGGCTTCAATTCCTCTTGGAAAACTTGACCTGAAAGTATAGGCCTGAGCCGCAACAGGTTTGTTATATAATGGTTTCCTGGACTGTGCCACAGCATTAAGCTGTAAAAGGCCCGAAGCCAAAATGAAACCGGAATAGATAGCAATTTTATTCATAGATGACAAAGTATAAAGTTTGGAATAATACCCGACTCTTCAAAAACCTAATATTTTTAGAAGTTAAATCAAAAGATCAGACGTGTAAAAAAATACTGTTAAATGATTTCTATTTGTGTAGGTCGTAGTTATGTATCCGACAATTACTTAATCATTCGAAACCTGTCTCACGTATAGTCTCTTTCGCTATATCGATCGAGATCTACATAGGTGCCGATAGTTTTCTAATTACTTAAAGAAATGTTTTATGTCATTAATCTAATAATTGCTACATTTTAGAGATTTTGTGTATTACTCATATATTTTCAAAATTTCGCAAAAGCTTTGATGTAATGGCCGGATTCTCTACGGAAATTTTATTATTTCTCAGAATTAATAAAAATTTGCAATTTTTTTAATTCTGTTTTAATTGTCTGATATTAATAAAAAATATTCTTTATCAGAGGCATGTGAGTATAATTTATTGCATCTAAGTGATATTTATTGGCATATAATGTATATTTTGACATTTGGCAAATAAAATATTGCGTATTTAATACTTATGGCAAATTATATTCTCTAAAAAAACCTTTTCAAAGAAGCTTGTATTAGTTATTTCTTTATTTAAATTTGGTTTTCAGTGCAGTATTATTTCTACCTAACTAACTAATTTGAATGAAGAAATTTTTACTACTGAGCATCCTATGGGTATGCTCATGCTCATCACTTCTATGGGCTCAAGACAGGCAAGTTACGGGTACAGTAACATCTGCTGACGACGGATCGCCACTGCCTGGTGTTAACATTCTTGTAGGCGGCTCCAATGTGGGAACAACCACAGACACCGACGGGAACTACAAAATTTCCGCTCCATCCAAGGGAAAACTTGTTTTTAGTTTTGTAGGTATGCTTCCTCAGGAAATTCCGCTTTCTAATTCTGCTATCGTGGATGTAAAGCTAGTTTCTGATTCGCGTATGCTTAGTGAAGTGGTTGTAACAGGTAGTGGGGTGGCTACAACAAAGGCGAAACTTGGTATTTCGGTTGAAAGTATTTCAGGTAAAAACCTCCCTCAGACGCCGACCGCATCGATTGATCAGGCATTGATCGGTAAAATTCCGGGTGCTCAGATCTCATCTGTATCAGGTAACCCTGGTGACCCGGTAAACATTGTACTTCGCGGTATCAATACAGTACAAGGCGGTACGAAACCATTGATCATGGTGGATGGAGTTCAAATAGCTTCTACGGATATCAATTCCCTTGATTTAAGTAATGTTGAAAGAATTGAGGTAATTCAGGGTGCAGCTTCTGCTTCTATATATGGAGCGCAGGGTGCAAACGGGGTAATCCAGATTTTCACTAAAAAAGGTAAAAAAGGTGCGCTGGCTGTCAATTTCTCAACCAGTTACTCGGCTAATACTTTTTTGAACACAGGTGATGTTCACAAAGCAAAGCTCCATCCTTATTTGACCGATGCTAACAACAATATTGTTGATGCAAAAGGAAATATCCTTGATTACACGGACATTGGTTCGATTACAGGCATATCGTATACAAATGGCGGTGCTGCACGTCTTGCACTACTAAACCCTTTGAACATAGCTGACAAGGCTTACAATGCCAATTTGAAATATTATGACCATTTCAAACAAGTATTCAAAACAGGTACTACTTTCAATAACAGCCTTAGCCTTTCTGGCGGATCTGACAAAAGTGACTTTGCAATTTCTGCTGCAAATAATCACACGGTGAGCCCGGTAATGAAAAATGGTTCGGTTGACAGAAGTAACCTTACTGTAAACGTAGGAACTGAATTGTTTAAAGGATTTAAAATCAGATCTACTACTCAGTTAGTTTATACTAAAAATGACCTGGTACCGGGTTTAGGTGGTGCAGGTGGAGAAGATTATGGAAAAGGAAATTCTTTGGGAAGCAATGGCGGTGTTTATTCTTTCCTTAACACTTCTCCTTTCTTCGATTTGACAAGAAAAAATGCAGATGGAACATATCCGGGCTATCAAACTGCTGACTTTTTGAGTATTAACGCAGGTAATCCTTATTACCGTCAGGCTTATGCAAGCAGTATTGATAACAAAATTGACATTATCCAGAACTTCGATGCCAATTATAACGTAAACAAGTTTTTGGAACTGAACGCAAAATACGGTATCAACTACCGTACTGAAAATTCAAGATGGACATACAAAAACCAATCTGAAAATGCAAACTCGCAATACTACGACAACTATGTAAGTACTTACGCTCCTGATCTTTTAGGTGAAATTGATGAGTGGTCATACAGCTCAACCTTCCAGAATTTTTTGGCAACGGCTTACATCAGAACAGATTTCGAAAAGGATTTCCATATCAAATTGCCTATTCAGACAAGTACTCAGGTTTCGTTTGATTATCGTAACAAAATGTACAAAGAATACGATACTTACGGATTGGGCCTTTCACTTGCTCCTCCGACCAACTTGTCTGCAACATCTTCTCAGGCGGTTGACAGAGATTACAAAGAACCATTTGTTACTTACGGTTATTTGATTAATCAAAAAGTTGATTTCGGTGATTATGGTGGAATTACAGCAGGTTTCAGAAGTGACTGGTCATCTGCTTTTGGTGGTGGTTCAAAACCATTTACATTCCCTCACTTTGACGGACACATTTTGCCACTTTCATTTATCAAGAATACCAGATTAACGGACATTCTTCCTTATTTCAAATTGAGAGCAGCATACGGTGAAGCGGGTATTCAACCTGGTGCTTTTGACAGATATCCTGTTTTAAGCCAACGTAACCTTGGAAGCCAGCTGATTTATACGATTCCAACAACGGCCAACAATTCAAACTTGCAGGTTGAGGTGTCAAAAGAAACAGAATTTGGTACAGATTTTACCTTCAACGCAATTGAAGGCAGCCCATGGTTGAACAACATCAACGGTTCGTTTACATATTGGAAACGTAAAAGTGCTAACGTAATTTATACAGTTAGTATAGCGCCATCAAACGGTTCAACAGGTCAGTTGACTAACGCAATCGACATGTCGTCAAACGGTGTTCAGTTTTCTTTGAACTTACCGGTTTATAGCTCTAAAACTTTCAAATGGGATTTCACCACCAACTTCGGACATCAGAGATCACAAATTGATGCGGTTGCAGGTGGTGCAGATATCATTCTTACATCAGGTGCAGGAAGTACTTCTCTTGTATTGACAGGTGGTCAGCAAATTGGACAGCTTTATGGCTACAAAGCTTTGACCAGCCTTGATTTCAAAAGAAAAGACGGAACAAGATACATTGAAGCAGCTAATGAAGGTAATTACGAAATATTTGACGGACGTGTAGTTAGAAAAGATAATTACCAAATCCAGTTTACTAATGAAACCTACGCTTTGGCTAACCCGAATCCAAAGTTCAATGCTTCATTTATCAACTCCTTTACTTACAAAAATTTCCTAACATTTGGTTTCCAGTTTGACTGGGTTTACAAAAGCCATCTTTACAATCAGACAAAAGAATGGATGTATCGTGATGGTATCCACGGTGATTTCGAGAAACCTGTTACGATCAATGGAAAAACAGGTGCGTTCTCTTCTTACTATGGTAGCGCATACTACGCTCTCTGGGGTAGCGCAAGTGGCGCAGGTAACAACGCAACAAAAGATTACTTCCTTGAAGATGCATCTTTCATGAGATTGAGAAACGTTTCACTTGGTCTTGACCTTGCCAAACTTTTCAACATTCCTAAGTTGAACAGATGCCAGCTTGTATTTACAGGAAGAAACCTTCTAACGTTTACAAAATACACAGGATATGATCCTGAGGTAAGTTCAGGATCTGTTAACTCATCTTTCGACAGAGGAGTAGATCACAGTACTTTGCCTAATACAAAATCGTATCAGGTTGGGTTGAATATTGGGTTTTAAGAAGTAGCGGGTTATCCGCTCGTGGCGAAAGAAAGTTTTGTCAGCAGAATCGCTGAAACATTACTAAAATTTAAAACGCAGGATTCAGTAGTGGCCGGATTTATTGCTCACTACTATTTGTAAACTTTAAAATTTAAAAAAATGAAAATCAGGAATAAAAATAAATTTGTTCAAACGATTTTTGCAGCAACATTACTTTTAGGGAGTTTTAGCTGCAAAGACAAACTGGATGTTGGAAATCCTAATGCGCCAACAATTGATGCCAACGTAACGACCGAAACCGGTTTGATCTCTCTTGCGCAAGGAGGCGTTTATATCAACGGCTTCTATAACGGAGATAACTGGCTTGGAAACAGCTACTTTTCTTTACCATGGGGATACAGCGAGCTATTGGCTGACAATGTATCAGCGGATGCATCAAACAACCAGGTTGCTACGATTGGTGTGGCCAACTATTTCATCCTGGATGACGGAACGAAAGTAACAAACGGCTCACCCAATATCAGCCTTATCAGAACGTACAATACACGTGCTGCTACCGGTGCTGGTAACAACGCCATTTATTACCAATGGCTGAATATGTATGCGCTTAATAATGCATCTAATACCATACTGAGCCTTGTTGATAAAATTCCTTTTTCAGGTGATGCGGCTTCAAAAATTGCTACGGTTAAAGCGTGGTGCTATTGGTGGAAAGGATATGCTTATGCGTCTATCGGCTCGCAATACTACGCTGGTTTGATCGTGGACGAGGTTGGTGCAACGAATAGTAATTATGTATTACATGATGCAATCCTTGCCAAATCGGACGAGTATTTCAAACTGACAGCAACTACGCTTGACGGTATTTCCAGTCAACCTGATTACGAGGCGGTTCTGGGACAATTGATCCCTGAATTTACTCAGGTAGGAAATGGTGGAATCCCGAGCAAAGATGTTTGGAAGAGAAATATCAATACGATGTTGGCGCGTAATATCGTGGTAAACAAACTTGCTCCGTTTGTAAATGGAAATCCTGATGCAAAAATCGCGAAATCATCTACAACAACGATGACTGCTGCTGACTGGACAAACGTTTTGACCTTGGCAACTGCTGGTATCAAAAAAGGTGATATCGTGTTTACAGGAAGAAGTACTGCAAGTAATAATATGTTTAGTGCTACGGGTGGTACAGCGGCTTCCTTAGCAACGGGTGTAAATACAAGTTCGACTTTTAAAGTTCAGGAACGTTTTATCCAGAATTTTACACCTGGCGACAAAAGGTTTACAAACAATTACAGTACTGCCACTACATACAAAAACAACTTCTCCTATACCACCCGTTACAACCAGATTGATGGTGGTGCAGGTCAGGCAGGAGTATATGTTTATGGTAGTAAAACTGTGGGTGCTTACGAAGTGATCATTGCAGGTAGCTATGAAGAAAACGCACTTATGCTTGCAGAAGCTAATATCCGCTTAGGGAATATCGAAACCGGTCTTGGTTATATTGATGCTGTGAGAACTTACTTCGGTGCAGGTGTTGCTCCTGTTGCAGGAACAGGTTTATCATTGGCCGGTGCACTTACGCAATTGGTTAAAGAAAGAAGAGTTGCTCTGATTTACAAAGGATTATCATTCTACGACAATAGAAGATGGGGCTGGACTTATGACATCACAAATGGTGGTGGAAGCTACGGAAACACAATCGTAACTACGGCTGGTGTTGTGAATACAAAAGCGACTATCAACTACAACTTCCTTGATTACTGGGATGTACCGGCAGATGAATCGGTGCTGAATCCTTCAACAGGAGTGGCTACGGTTAACCCTAATTTCCAATAAGAAGATAAAAAAATGTTCGGTTCAAACTGAGCAGTAAGAAACAGGAAGGTAGCGATCTACCTTCCTGTCTTATTTTAAAAGGTTTAGGATTTCAGTTTTTTAAACTGAAATCAATAAATTTAATCAATACTAAATTCCTTTTTTATGAAGAAAATCAACCTGAGCTTTCTGGCATTATTAAGTTTAAGTGTTTGCACTACTTATGGACAGGTCACTGCTACAAAAGAACAAAAAGAAGTAATTGCGGGTCTGGATAAGAAAAAAGATCATTATGGCGATGTTTCAAAGCAGATATGGGATTTGGCAGAAGTTGGTTATAAAGAAGTTAAAAGTTCCGCCATTCTTGAAGCGGAATTAGAAAATGAAGGCTTTACGGTTGAAAAAGGTGTTGCCGGTATTCCCACAGCTTTTGTTGCAACCTATGGAAAAGGCAAGCCGGTAATCAGTATTCTTGCCGAATATGATGCACTACCCGGAATGGCTCAACAAGCAGTGCCCGAGCGAAAAGTGATTGAAGGACAAAAGGCAGGACATGCCTGTGGTCATCATCTTTTTGGAACGGCTTCTACCGCGGCTGCAATTGCAGTAAAGGACTGGCTCAAACAAAATGGGAAATCAGGTACCATTAAATTGATGGGATGTCCGGCTGAGGAAGGCGGTTCTGGTAAAGTTTATATGGTTAGAGAAGGTGTTTTCAAGGATTCAGATGTTGTTTTACACTGGCATCCGGGCGACAGAAATTCCGCAAATCCGGCATCATCTCTTGCAAATATTTCTGCAAAATTCCGTTTTTACGGCGTAGCTGCGCACGCAGCCGGCGCACCCGAACGAGGACGTTCTGCATTGGATGGGGTGGAAGCTATGGATTATATGGTGAATATGATGCGCGAGCATATTCCTCAGGAAACCCGGATTCACTATGTAATCACCCGAGGAGGTGAAGCACCAAACGTAGTTCCGGCATTTGCAGAGGTATATTATTATGCCCGCCATAATAACCGCGAAGTGGTAAAGGATGTTTGGGCCAGAATTGTGGAAGCCTCAAAAGGTGCTGCCATGGGAACCGGAACAAAAGTAGAAATGGAAGTTACCGGCGGTGCTTATGATTTGCTGCCTATTGAATCACTTTCCCGTGTTATGTTCAAAAATCTGGAAACGGTCGGTGGCGTTAAGTATACTCCGGAAGAAATAGCTTTTTCTGAAAAGATAATCGCGACACTACCTGCATCAACAGAAGCAAAACCAAAATATACAGAAGCTGAAACTGTACCTGCTTTTTCAACAAAAGTTGAAGGAATGGGTGGTTCTACGGATGTCGGCGACGTAAGCTGGGCCGTGCCAACCGTTGGTCTCTCCACAGCAACCTGGGTGCCTGGTACTCCCGCGCACAGCTGGCAGGCAGTTGCAGCAGGAGGTACCGAAATCGGTAAAAAAGGGATGATGGTTGCATCAAAAACACTTGCCTTAACAGCCATCGATTTATTTAAAGACCCTGCCTTGATCCAAAAAGCACATGCGGATTGGGAAAAAGCAAAAGGCGCGAATTTTAAATACGAAGCAATGGTAGGCGACCGTAAACCAGCATTAGATTACAGAAATTAAGAAATAAAACATCGGCTTTCGGTAGTCAGCTTTCGGCTAATAATGACAGTGAATCATTTTTGCTTAAAACTTTCAACCGAAAGCCGATGATTTATTTAATACCAAATTTATTTTTCATTCAACAAATTGAAAGCCGACTGGCGATAGCCGAAGTCCCCCTCAATATCCGTCTGTCTTAATTTGCTTCTCAGTAACCTCTCCATATTTCTTAATCTGCTCTTTGATATCAGCTGATTTTCCGATCATGATAAATTGCAGGTTATCTTTTGGGAAATATTGTTCAATGATGGTTTTAGCCTGAGCTGTTGTCAAACCATCCACTTTTGCCTGGAAAGTATTGATAAAGTTTTCGTCAAAATTGTACAAAAACATATCCGTAAGTAATCCGGCCAAAGCTCCGGCTGATTCATAATCCGGCGGGAAATCTCCTTTAACATACGATTTTGCAGAAGCTAAAACCGTTTCGCTTATTCCGGTTTTATGTAAACTATCAAGCACGCTCAAAGCCATATCAACAGCAGGAACCGTAGTTGAATTTTTTGTAAAAGTGCTGATATAAAAAGTTCCCGCCATTTTATAACGGCTAAACCGGCTGTTGGCACCATAAGTCAATCCGGAATTTACACGCAAAGCGTCATTAAGCCAGGAAGTGAAACGCCCGCCCAAAATTGTATTCACAACCAGAACCGGAATGTAATCCGGGGAACTGTACGGAATTCCTTTTCCGCCAATGAAAAATGTGGTTTCTCTGGCGTCCTCTTTATTGACCAATAAAACACGACTTTTGGTAAAAGCAAGTTCCGGCACTGTACGTTTCACCATTCTGGCTTCTGCTGTTTTCCAGTCTCCAAAAAGTGCGGTAATTTTTTTCTTCATATCAACCGTTTTAAAATCACCCACAACAGCAATCGCACCTTTTCCGGTTGTGTAATTATTTTGGTAAAATTTCTTTACCTCATCATTCGTAATTTTTTCAACGGTCGATTTGGAACCGCCGGTTGGTGTAGCATAAGGATGTTTGTCAAACATAAAGGCATTGAAATAATTGCCGATCACATTGCGTGGACGTTCTTTTATTTGTGTTAATTCCAGTAGCGTCCGCTGTTTGTGTTTATCAAATTCAACGGCATCAAATACCGGATGAATCATGATTTGCTGCAAAACATCAAAAAGTTTGTCCTGATCCTTTACTGCAAAGGAAGAACGGATACTTGCACCTTCTTTGCCGGCAGTTGTGGATAAATTTGCACCGACATAATCCGTGATTTCTTCAATCTGGGCTTTGGTATATTTCTGGGTTCCAAAAACCAAAGCGTCAGCCGTTAAAGTAGCCAAACCATACTGGTCGCCGTCGTTAATTGAACCCGCGTCAAAAACAGCAGAAACGTTGATCAACGGAACTTCATGCTGTTCCATCAAATACACCGTCAGCCCGTTTTTTAGTTTGAATTTTTCATATTTCGGGACTTTGAAATTGTTTTGCGCCGCTACCGACAAAGTCGTCAGGGTTAGCAGCACAAGGAATATATTTTTCATCTTGATTTTTTTTAGATCATTACAAAAGATTTGAAACAAATGCTGAGCCGGTTATCAGGCTTTCTTTTCCGGTAGTAAATAACCCACGGTCCTGTTTCTTTCTGTGAAATACTTAGCAGCAACACGTTTGATATCATCCACGGTCACTTTTTCATACAATTTCGGTGCGTCAAACATTTTGCGGTAATCGCCGAAAAATACATCATAGGTTCCCATACTGTTTGCTTTTCCGTTGATGGTTTCCATACTTCTGTAAAATTCCATCAGTTTCTGGTTTTTTACTTTTTGCAATTCACTATCCGTGACGCCGCTTTTTATAATAAGATCAATTTGGCTCAGAATCGATTTTTCAAGTGTTGGTGCCGACACGCTATCTCCTGCAACGGCGTAAATATTGAACAGATTCGGATCAAAACCTTCACCCATAAAAGTGAAAACCTGAGAAGCGATCGTAGTATCCATAACCAGCGATTTAACCAGTCTGGATGAATTTCCTGATGTCAATAAACTGCTTAGCAAATCCAGGGCGTAATAATCTTCATGACCGGTTTGCGGTGTGTGATATGACAGCAACACATTTGGAGTGGTAATATCCTTATACGTTGTCACCCGTCGCTCGCCGTTTTGTTCAGGTTCCACGGTACGGATTTTTGGCGGAAGTCCTCTGGCTGGTATGGGCGCCATATATTGATCGGCCATTTTTTTTACCTGATCAACGGTAATATCTCCAACCACAACAACCGTGGCATTATTTGGCGAATAATACGTTTTGAAATAATTTTCAAGATCTGATTGTGTCCAGGCTTTAATATCAGATTCAAAGCCGATCACAGGAAACATATACGGATGTTCCTTAAAAGCAACGGATTGTACCAATTCACTTAACAAACGGTAATTGCTGTTTTCCAAACCTGTACTTCTTTCAGACAAAACGACGCCACGCTCGCTTTCAACCATTTTCGGATCAATCGTCAGCGCAGCAATCCGGTCGGATTCCAGTTTGAAAATAGTTTCCAAAGCATCTTTTTGGAACCAGTCCGTGTATACGGTGACGTTTTCAGACGTGTAAGCATTATTGGAACCACCGTTTGCTTCCATGGTCCGGTCAAATTGTTTCGGTCCGTAATTTTTGGAACCGTTGAACATCATATGTTCGAAAAAGTGCGACAAGCCAGTAATTCCATGAACCTCGTTTCTGGAACCCACTTTCCAGAACAAATACATATTGGCATTCGGGATGGAATGATCTTCTAGTACCAGGAATTTCATGCCGTTTGCCAGCGTGAAAGTTTTGACATCTTCGGGTTTACTTTGGCCATTAGCAAAGCCAATTCCAGCCATTATCGCTGCTCCCAGCAATAGTTTGCGTAACTTCATAGGTACGATTCAGTTTTTTTTTGTAATAATAATCAAAAAAGACGGACGGAAATTATCATTTTGATAAATGGCATACCGGAGCTCACTATTATGTTTATCATAATGCGTATTTCAACATAACAGAAAGGTGCAGCGCACCGGAATATTTGTAGCAATGTCTATTTTTGTATAATCGAAGGTGCGTCGCACCGCAATATTAATCCTTACAAATCATGAAATCTATCTTATCCCTTTGTTGTATTTTAATTGCCTTTTCCTCATTTACTACACCTGAAACTAAGTTTTCGAAGACTAAAAACGAAGATCCGAAGCGATCTTTGAGAGTCATGACTTACAATATTCATCATTGTAATCCACCAGAATCTGCCGGTGGAAGAATTGATGTCGCGGCAATTGCCAAAGTTATTAATAATGCGAAACCCGATTTTGTAGCTTTACAAGAAGTTGATATCAATACGGAGCGTTCAGGAAAAGGATTGAATCAGGCCAAACAAATTGCTGATTTAACAGGTATGAAATTCTATTTTTCAAAAGCCATTGATCACCAGGGCGGCGATTATGGGGTTGCAGTTTTATCAAAATATCCGATTGTAGATTCTGCCCGTTTTGCGCTACCAATTAAAAAGGATTTAGTTGAAGAAATGAGAACGATTGCGGCTATCACCGTGCTATTGCCATCAAAACAGAAAATCATTTTTGCCAGTACACATTTAGGTTTGAATGAACCTAACAGACTTTTGCAGGCTGAAACCATTCTTGAACATTTTGGTAAAGAAAAATTACCAATGATTCTGGCCGGAGATTTTAACGCAGAACCAGAAAGTAAGGTCATAAATTATTTCGATAGGTATTTTACCAGGACCTGCACGGAGAGCTGTCAGCATACCATCCCTGTGGTAAACCCGGAAAAGACAATTGACTATATCATGTCAAAACCAGCAGGTACTTTCAAAGTGCTAAGTCATAAAGTGATCGATGAAAAATACGCTTCCGATCATTTGCCGGTTATTGCTGAACTGATACTGGTCAAATAAGTTTTATTAAAATTTTTAACCGCTAATAATTATAGAATTTTCTCTATTGCTTGATAGTCAGTATTCTAAATAATTAAAATCCCGTAGCTAGAATTTATTCGAGCTACGGGATTTTTAGTGCCAGGTGTTTTTTGATGGAATAAAATAATGATAAAAGTCTCTGTTACCAAAGTGATTTTTGTGCGTCTGTAATGTTAATGTGCCGTCTGCAAATTCGGCTACAAACAGATTTTACTGCCACAACTATCACTCACTTTTATTCATTTGTTTATGAAAAAACATTTTTTACTTAAAATCTTTTCACTGATTTTATCCTGTTTCCTGTTTTCAATTACTTACGCCCAGGAAGCAAAAAATTCAAATTGTCCAAACCCTGCCGGTGGTTGTGATACTGTTGGGATTGAACATCGGGTAAGTCCCTGGCGGGTGGGTGGTTTTATCGGGCCTACTGTTGCATTTTGCGGAAAGTGGTCAAGCACTTTTAACTCCAATAAATATCGGGACAAATCGCTTTTTAACGGTATTGGTTATCACGCAAATCTGAATGCAGATTATTTTTTCAATACAAAGAAAAATAAGCAGTTGAAATTCGGTGTGGGCGCTATCGCCGGTTTACAGACTTTCTTTTTAAGAAATGATCTGGACGATTTTCTTGATAAGATTATAGCAGAATCGGGTTCAAGTAACGCTGTGATTAGAAAAGGTGCTTCCGCGGATCATTATTTTGTAGCAGGTCCTGTTCTTAGTTATGCTTTTGGGAAAAAGCCAAGATCGCCATTTGTTGAAGCTTCGGTACGCGGCGGGATTTTCCAGACAACGCCTGCGGCTATTTTTGTTTATGACCAGGCAACTTCCAGCAATATTTATTCTGTAACGGCTACGGAAAAGCGCTATCACGCCGGACTTTTAACAACATTAGGATTGTTCTTTCCAAGCAAAAAAGGACTTTGGTCCTGGGGAGTGGAAGCAACGGGTTTTCGTACAAAAGTGAATTATATTTTCCCCGGTGCTACCATTTATAGTTATCAAAGAAAACATGGCGGATTTTCGGCCGGTTTAGCTTTTCGCCGCAATTTTGTTCGTGACATTCCTTTCAGAAAAGATCCTACACCGCCTTTATTATGCGAAGCGCCTGATCTGGAATTAATGATGGGTGGAAAATCAATCAAAGGACTTGTTTTCAGTACGCTTGATTCTACGAAAGCGGATAGTATTCAGATCAGCTGGAAAAGCCGCAGCATTTTGGATAGCACAAAAAGTGAAACTTTTACAGCCCGTCTTCATCAGTTGAATGGCGGAATGGATAATGTAATTGCTCAGGTTGTTTGTCAAAAAGAAACAAAAATGGCCTGGCCGGCGGGATATTTAAATCCGGCAACGGGACGTCCGGTCGAAGGACAATATTATATGACGGTGCAGAGCCAGCAAATATCTTCTTGTGCATCGTGTACAAGCGAAGCCACTACAACAGGTTTTTCTGTTCAAAAGCCAGACAGAATTGTCGATTCTGTTGATCGTTGTTTCAAACAATGCTTTCTGGAAGTATATGCTTACAAAAAGGTTAAAGTCAAAAGAGTTAAGTACGGGAAATCACCAACATCTTGTGTAGGCTGTATTTGTCCGATCGATACAGTATCCAAAACAATTTCTCAGTATCATCTTTTGGGAACGGTTAAACGAGACAATTGCGATGCATCGAAACTTGATTTGAATGCCGAAACTTCTGGTATCATAATTCCTAAATGGGCGACAACGATTTATACTTCGGTGGAAACCATTGTGGCCGGAGACTGTGCAGGAATTCCTCAGGGACGAAATAAGGTTAATTATTCTGCTCCTGTGAAAAAAGGTAAAGCCGGGGTTTTCAAAAGAGCTTATCAGAAAAAGTAAATCTGCACTTGGGTGTTAATGAGAAAAGAACCTTTCAATTTTGAGAGGTTCTTTTGCTTTTTATATTTCCTCTTTAATCCATTTCACTCTTACAATTCTGCTTTTAATATCAATATTGGCAAAAAAATGAAGCCAGTGTAACTGCCGGGAAGACAAATGATCGGTTGGTGATTTTATTTCAATAAAGGAATATTCTGTTTCATCCCAAACCAGCAAATCCGGGAAACCTCTGGTGTTTTCTCTCATGTTTTGAGATATTTCCAAAAGCACAGCATGGATTTGTTCCGGTGTCAATAAGGAAATCAGTTTCAAAACAATTTCCAGCATGCCCGGATACCAGCTTACAAGCACATTGGTTGTCCCAAATTTTTCATGAAAAGTTTTCTCTACAATTTCTGAAATAGTATCTCGTGTATCCGCATCCTTCATTCTTGCCAAAAGTTGTCCTGACCTTTTAAAATAAAAATCGGGCAAAAAGAAATCAGATGGTACGCGCTGCAATGGATTGTGAATTGCCTTCACATTGGTATCATAAATAATATCCCAAAATAAAAGTCCGAATAATGCCCGCCAGGGTTCATTTTCACTAAAAACGGCTTCCGCACCTAAATCCTGATAATATTGAATTGCGCCTCTTTCAACCCGAAAACGATTAGAAATCGGAATTTCGATACTGCTTGCGTCTTTTAATGCCTGCGTAGTTCGTTTGACAGCACGCTTTTTTTTGTTGACAATCCTTTCATGAAAGTCATGTGAAAAATAACGTTCATCGGCGTTTTGAGGATTTTCAGCGATTTCTTCACAAAGCGCCAATGCTTCTTCTGTTTCACCCAGATTATATAACAGTCGAACGCGTCTTTCCCGGGAAGGCGCATCGTTGGTTAGCTGATAGGCAGTCAAAGCTTGCGATAACATTTTTTTTCTTTCAAGCCAGGCGCCAACGCGAAGTACGAAAAGGTGGTAGGAGGGAAGTGACTTGGGACTAAGATTTGCTGAAACGCCAACCTGCCAGTTCATAAACCAGTCGAAAATTTCTTCGGGTGGCAGGTCATTTTTCAGTATGTCAAAAGTTTCCTTCATTAGCGAAACCATCAACGTATCATCAACATCTTTCCTGGTATCAAACTGGACTGACAAATGTTCCTGATCAAAAGACTGAAAGCGAACGTGACCCAGATCCCGAACTACAAATTCGGTCATATCCGCATGTCGGTTTCCAAAAAAAAGAAACTTCATCATCATCACTTCTGCTTCATAATCAACTTTGACAACAGGTTCTGTTTCCTGAATGATCTCGCAGATTATTTTGAAATCGTATTCATATAAAAGCCAGCGAATCAGATCGTTTTTTTTGATCGATTTAGAAGGCATTATTTCGGGTTGAAGAATTTTAGTGAATTCCAGTTGTTCCGGTTTTGTAAACAGATGCATCACTTCTTCAAAACGTTCCTCATGCAATTCACAAAGCTGCTGGATAAATTGTGCATCATGAAGCTCATTCAAAGCCGCCGGTATATCCGTGATCTCTGAATAGGAAAGTGAATTAACGCGAAAAAAAGATTTGCTGCGATTACTGAATCGGATAAAAAGACATTGTGCTTCTTCCGAAAGCCCGTTATAAGAATTCAGGAATTCGAGCTCGTTTTCAGTCAATAATGCTTCATACATTTTACGCACGAAATTCAGTACATAATTAAAGTAATCGTGGTAATATTTGGGGGGAAGATCCTTGGGGAACTCGTTAATTTGCACAGTGAATATTGTAGATGGTACAGCCAGTTTGCCACTAAACTTTATTCAAATATAACGAGACAAAAGAAGAATTATTCAACAAAGTCCATATTTATCCGGCCGGTTATATAGTAAGAACTGCCATTGTAGCACCTTTTATAAAAAACCATATAATTGTGCATTAAAATAAAATTAATTGAAAATATAATTAGTAAAAATTGCACTTTACCCATTCAAATTATTCCCATTTTTCAATAACGTAGTATTTTATAAAGAATTGACTTACATTTGTTTCCTATGGAAAACAACATTTAGAGCCCATGACAACATTAGATTCTTACAATTTTTCCGGCAAAAAGGCCTTGGTGCGCGTTGATTTTAACGTACCGCTTAATGACAAGTTTGAGATTACGGATGATACCCGGATCCGTGCCACGATACCTACCATCAGCAAGATTCTTAATGAAGGAGGATCTGTGATTTTGATGTCCCATCTTGGACGTCCGAAAGATGGACCGTCTGAAAAATATTCTTTAAAACATCTGGTTAACCCTCTTTCTTTAATTTTAGGTAAAACAGTTAAGTTTGCTGACGATTGTATCGGAGCCAGTGCTACTGAAATGGCCGCTGCTTTGCAACCAGGTGAAGTGTTGTTGCTTGAAAACCTTCGTTTTTACAAAGAAGAAGAAAAAGGTGACGAAGCTTTCGCTGAAAAATTGTCAAAACTTGGCGATGTCTGGGTTATGGATGCATTCGGAACGGCTCACCGCGCCCATGCTTCCACTGCTGTAATCGGTAAGTTTTTCAAAGACAAAGTTTGCGGATATGTAATGCAGGCTGAGCTTGATAATGCAGAAAGGCTTTTAGAACATTCAGAACGTCCTTTCACTGCGATTATGGGTGGAGCTAAAATTTCTGACAAGATTTTGATCATTGAACGTTTGCTTGATAAGGTTGATAACCTGATCATCGGAGGCGGAATGTCATATACTTTTACAAAAGCACTAGGCGGAAATATCGGAAAATCTTTACTTGAAGCGGATAAAATGGATTTAACTCTTGAATTGCTTGAAAAAGCAAAAGAAAAGGGTGTAAATATCGTTTTGCCGATTGATACAGTAATTGCCGATAAATTTAGCAATGACGCAAGTCGCCAGACTGTCCCTGCTGCTGAAATTCCTGATGACTGGGAAGGTTTGGATATCGGACCTGAGTCGGTTGAATTGTTCAAAGGAATCATTGCTGCATCGAAAACTGTTCTTTGGAATGGTCCGATGGGCGTTTTTGAATTCCCTAATTTCGCAATCGGAACCAACGCAATCGCTGAGGCAGTAGTTGCTGCAACGGAAGAAAACGATGCTTTCTCACTAATTGGTGGTGGAGATTCAGCTTCTGCTGTGAACAACGCAGGTTACGGAGATCGCGTAAGCTACGTTTCAACAGGTGGTGGTGCGTTACTTGAATATATGGAAGGTAAAGTTTTGCCTGGGGTTGCGGCCTTGGATTAATTGTTAATGGTTAGTTGTTAATTGTTAATGATGGGAAATTGAGAATAGGACGCTTGTCGTTTGGTTCTCAATTTTTTTTGTCAAAAATTGATCATAATTCAGCTTCAAACCTGATTTTTATTTCGGACAGAATCTGACCTTCGATTGCCGAAAGCCGACGGCTGATATGTTAATGATGGGAAATTGAGAATTGGACGCTTGTCGTTTGGTTCTCAATTTTTTTGTGCCAAAAAGGAATTTTTAGTTTGTAACTGTTTAATTTGAGCTGGAATCTGATAGCCGATTGCCGAAAGCCGACGGCTGATATGTTAATAATAGGAAATTGAGAATTGGACGCTTGTCGTTTGGTTCTCAATTTTTTTTGTCAAAAAGGAATTTTTAGTTTGTAACTGTTTAATTTGAGCTGGAATCTGATAGCCGATTGCCGAAAGCCGACGGCTGATATGTTAATAATAGGAAATTGAGAATAGGACGCTTGTCGTTTGGTTCTCAATTTTTTTTGTCAAAAAGGAATTTTTAGTTTGTAACTGTTTAATTTGAGCTGGAATCTGATAGCCGATTGCCGAAAGCCGACGGCTGATATGTTAATAATAGGAAATTGAGAATAGGACGCTTGTCGTTTGGTTCTCAATTTTTTTTGTCAAAAAATAAACTCAAATTTTCTATCCGCTTAGTACTTTGTTCTTTCGCCAACTAATTGCTAATAGCCAAAAGCTAATCGCTAGCATCCATTCAAAAAGAAATCCATTCCTCAAATGAAGAATGGATTGTCCGTATTATTAACCTAACTAATTTATAAATAAGTCACAACCATGACCGTCATTATCTCTTTTGATTAACTTTTGACACGGGACTGAATATCGTCAGAACCTGTGCTGCGTTGTCTTGTTTTTACATTTTGGTTACCAAATCGGTATGTGAAAACAAGTCGGAACTGGCGGCTTGGCCATGTGCTTTTAACTCTCAAATCAATATCTTCAAACTTCGTCGTTCCTCTGAATTTATTTGTCCAGAAAGGATCCTGAACGCTAAAACGGATCGTAGCTTTTTTATCCATCAATGATTTCTGCAAACCAAGACTGATGGCACCTTGTGATTTAGCTGACAGCAATCCATATATCGCCGGGCTGTTAAACCATCCTGAAAGCTCTGCTGTCCAGGTTTTTGAAAGCGTAAAAGTATTGTTGACAAAAGCGTTATAAGTGAAAATCTTCATGTCAAACGGTGCGTTCCGGTAAAAGGTTTTATAGTGATTATAAGCACCTGATAAATTGGTTTGTGCATTCCACCATTTCGTAATTGGAATAGGTGCTGATATTGTTAAACTTATATAATTCTGGTTATCAAGGTTTTCTGATGTTACATAGGTTTGGTTTTTCTCAGGAACCAACATCGGTACTTCGTCAGCAATCATATCTTTCACACGGCTGTATGCCAGCGTTGTGTTCAGGAAACTCTTATAAACGTGCACCAACTGAAACGAATGCGTATACTGCGGACGAAGGTTTGGATTACCTTTTTGGAAAGTATATGGATCCAGATAGTATTCAAATGGATTCAGCGACTGGTAATTCGGGCGATCGATCCGGTAACTGTATGACAAATTCAGAACATTGCTGCTGTCAAGGTTTCTTGATAAGAAAACACTTGGAAACACATTCAGATATTTACGGTTTCTGATGCTGTTCAGCGTTATCGAATTCCCGACTGCGTGTGTATATTCCGCACGTAAACCCAGCTGGTATTTTGTTTTTGCATTGAATTGGCCATTGTAATTGGCGTATCCCGCATTTATATTTTCGGTGTATTTGAATTGATTAGTACGTGTAGGATCAAGAGCCCAGTCGTCGGTTTTCACTTCAAAAATCATATTGTTGTCCGATTTGACATAACTTGACTTCAATCCGGCTTCAAATTTTCCTTTACCTAATGGTTGTGTATAATCCATTTTGGCCACACCTATGTTGATCAATGCAGGCATATTATTTCTAACTATGTCGGGATTTCCGTTTGAAGATCCGTCCGGTTTAAAATATCTGGTATCCAAAAAGTTGTATCCTTTGCTATCATATTGAACGTAATCGGCATCGAAGGTCAATTCTTTACCTTTGTCGTTAAATTGATGTTTCAGGTTAACATTCGCGCTGATATTATTCATGTGATTGTTCGCTTTCATATCCGTATGATAGGTTTGCTGAAGGCTCAGATCATCATTTAATATTTCTGCATTTGTTGCTCTGATCGGATTTTTCCATTCATTATAAAAACCTGAGAAGAGAACACCAATTGTCGTTTTATCCGTGGCGAAATAGTCCATTCCTACACGGTAATTATAGTTTTGTGACCGCCATTCACTTTTTGAAATCATGTTGAAAGTTGTCGTTTTTCCTTCGTAAGGAATAGCGCGGTAAATGGTTTGGTTGTTGAAACCTTCACCTTTAAAAGCACTTGCTGTTCCAAAAAGGCTAACTTTTCCTTTTCTGTTATTCAATGCCAGCGATCCATTTCCACGTCCATAATCTGGTGTAGCAATACCGCCGCCAATTGAAAAGTTACCATTCGTTCCGAAATTTTTATTTTTCTTAAACTTTATATTGATAATCCCTGAGTTTCCGGCAGCATCGTATTTTGCTGATGGATTGGTGATTAGCTCAATTTTTTCAATATTATCGCTCGGCGTATTTCTTAGCAGATTCACAAGCTCAGCCTGACTCAGATAAGTCTGTTTGCCATCGATTTGCACAATGACACCATCTTTTCCGCGAAGTTGCAGCTTATCGTTTTGTTGATCGACTGTAATGCCTGGGGAGCGTTCCAAAACTTCCAACGCGGTGGCACCGGCGGAGACAATACTGTTCTCAACATTAATTACTGTACGGTCAATTTGCTGCTCTATGAAGGGTTTTTTAGCCACAACAGTCACTTCATTCAGTGCTTGTGATTCTGGTTGTAAAGTAAAAGAGGGAAGATTTACAGCATTTTCTTTTACGGAGAAATTTTTGCTGTAAGCTTTTTGATAACCAACCATGGATACCATCGCCATGTATTCGCCAGTATCAACCTGATCGAAAAGAAATTTTCCGTTTTCGTCAGCAGCAAGTCCTTTGGCAAGGGTTGAATCTTTCGCTTTTAACAGTAAAACATTGACAAAAGGAAAAGGCTGGGATTTCTCATCCAGAATTGCCCCGGAGACTTTTCCTTTTGTCGTTGTGGTTTGAGCGAGCACAAAGCTACCGCTAAGTAGCAGCGCTACTGTCAGATTAATAAAGAATTTCATGGCTAATAGATGGTTATATTACGAACCCGATATTTTCAAATATTCAGAATTGTGTTAACTCAGGCATTCAAGAATATCTGGTACATTGCAAAGATAAGTACTTGGTATAACATAGAACCTTAGATTACATAAAAGGTTATTTTGTTGGATGAACGGAAACCAAGTATCCGGCTTTCTCTTGATAGATACAAAGTGAAGCAAGAATGTTGCATGATGAAAGAAAAAAAGTTTGAATGGTAAAAATTCGACGATGAAATTGGTAATGTTCGTTGTTAAATAGAGCAGAATAATAGCAGTTACTATTTATTTTTGGATGATTAAAATGGTGGATTTTAATACCAGGATAACTCAAAAAAGGCAGAAGACTTCCCATTTTTGGAATAGTTTTCTGCCTTTTGTTCAATACTTACCACCTATCTAATTATAACCAATATTCATCAACTAATTATTTTGAACGGCTGCTGCATTCAGCTGTACCATATCTCCGTTTGTGTTGTTAAGAAGTGTTACGATATCAATTTCAAGAATTGATGTAATTTCAAATAATCGCTCAACTGTCAATCTTGTATACGCCAATTCGATCTTACTGTAAGCATTCTGGCTGATTCCTAATTTCATTGCCAGATATTCCTGTGGATAACCTCTGTATTCCCGGATTTTTCTAATATTCGTGGCTACCGCTTTTAACTTTGCTTCCACAACTACTTTCATAATGCCTTAAAAATTAGGTTGATCTCTATATTATTTTGATAAATTTTTGCTGTGATATACGACAACGGTTTGCTGTCAGATCATATAGGGAAAAGATATTAAGGGAAATATTCGTCCTACTCTTAGAAAAATACCCGTTCTATAAATGCAAACCGGGTAATTTTTAGTAATTAGTCATTCTATTTTAATTAAAAAATTCGGGAATGATCAATCGCCTATATGACACCTCGTTAAGTCTGCTCACCGATTTGTATCAGTTAACGATGGCTTACGGCTATTGGAAATCTGGCAAAGCAGAACAGGAAGCTGTTTTCAATCTTTATTTTCGTAAACATCCTTTTCAAGGTGGTTTTACGATCGCCTGTGGACTAAGCAGCGTGATCGATTATCTCAATGAATATCGTATTGATGAAGAAGATCTCGAATACATTGGTTCACTGACGGGAAGTGATGGGAAAGTGCTTTTTGAAACTGAATTTCTTGATTACCTGCGTACGATGGAATTTAAATGCAGTGTCGACGCGATTCCGGAAGGTACCGTTGTTTTTCCAAATGAACCATTGCTAAGGATTCAAGGGCCGGTTTTACAATGTCAGTTATTAGAAACTCCATTATTAAATCTTCTGAATTTTCAGTCGCTAATTGCAACAAAAGCAGCCAGAATGCGCCTGATTGCGAAGGATGATGCGCTACTTGAATTTGGATTGAGACGAGCCCAAGGCCCGGATGGGGGAATGACGGCCAGTCGTGCTGCATATATCGGCGGTTTTGATGCGACTTCAAATGTTTTGGCTGGCAAACTTTATGGTATTCCGGTGAAGGGCACACATGCGCATAGCTGGGTTATGTCTTTTGACAGCGAGCTCGAATCTTTTGAAAACTATGCGAAGTACATGCCAAATAATGTGACGTTGCTGGTTGATACATACGATTCTATCCAGGGTGTAGAAAATGCAATTATTGTTGGAAATCAGCTTCGCAAGAGGGGTTATGAGCTTGGCGGAATTCGTCTGGATTCGGGTGATTTGGCTTATTTGAGTATTGAAGCGAGAAAATTGCTGGATGAGGCAGGATTTGAAAAAACAAATATTGTAGCCAGTAATGACCTGGATGAATATATCATGGACAGTTTGAAAATCCAGGGGGCTAAAATCAACGTTTGGGGAATTGGGACCAAGCTTGTAACAGCATTTGATCAGCCTGCATTAGGAGGCGTTTTTAAACTGGCTGCCATCAGAAATGGATCCGGCGAATGGGATTATAAGCTCAAATTATCCGAGCAGGCAATTAAAGTTTCTACACCCGGAATTCAGCAGGTTCGCCGTTTCAAAGATGCAAAAGGTTTTATTTCGGATATGATTTTCAATATCGAAACTCCGCTCTCCGGAAAACCTACCATGGTGGATCCCTATGATTTTACTAAAACCAGGTCTTTTTCAGAGACCGAATGTTATGAAGATTTACTGGTTGCCATTTTTGCAGAAGGGAAGTTGGTATACAGCCTGCCCTCCATTCATGAAACCCGTGAACGTGTTGAACAGCAGTTAGCACATTTCCATAGGGGAATCAAACGTTTTGTGAACCCTCATACTTATCCTGTGGGACTTGAAAAAGATTTGTTTGATATGAAAACAGATCTGATTGTGAAATTGAGGGCTGCCAAATAATTAAAAATTGAGAGTAAAATGAGCGATGAAATCCCCAAACCCGATACCGAAATCCTGAAAGAACTTATTCTTTACCGGATGCCTTTTGGGAAATATAAAGACTGGTTAATTACTGACTTGCCGGTTTCCTACCTTGAATGGTTTGAACGGGAAGGATTTCCTGCCGGCAAACTTGGTATGATGCTGAGCACGATGTATGAAATTCGACTGAATGACCTGATGTTTTTGATTGATGGGTTGAAGAAAATTTATCGGAGATAAGATTTTGAGGAATGTTTTGATTAAAACAGAAACTTCAATGGACATATCAACTCTAGTTGATATTGAGGGTTTTATCAAAGCAATACCGCTATGTCTTATGTCAAAATCTGAGTTCATGCTGTATGGGCAACGATGAATGTTGAGAAGGGTTTAAAGCCCAATATTTTAAAGAAAATATGCAATCAAATTTTTGCTAATGCCAAGAAGCATGGAATTTATATTGATAGAATTAATGATCATAATGATCACATCCATGTACTGATGATTCTGAATCCTGATCTGGGAATATCAAAACAAATCCAATTGTTAAAAGGTGAAAGTTCACACTGGATTAATAAAATGCAACTCACAAAAGATCGTCTGTATTGGGCCGATAAGTACTTTGCATCTTCGGTGAGCAATAATAAGATTGATTTTGTCAGCAAGTATATTGAGAATCAGGAGGAATATCATCGGAAACAAACTTTTAGTGAAGAATACAAAAGTTTTTTGAATAGCCTGGGATATTCGGATGAAGACTTTTAGGTAAAGCAAGAACTTCTAGTTGACCTTGAAACCAGGACTCTTTTGTACCAAAATCAATGGGCTAAAGCTCAGACAGTTCTTGGAGGTTCAGGTACCCAGGGTTGACCCGAGTTAGATTTTATTGCGAGAATAGTCATGAATCAGGCGTTAGCCGGAATTTTTATATCCGCGAGAACAAAAAAATAACCCAAGGTTTTAACCTTGGGTTAGGGAATACCACTCTCATTATCCGGGCTTTAGTCCGTAGCATTTTTTTACTTTTTCTCCGGCATCAATACCACCTTGATAAAATTATCATCCGAGAAATACTGATTCGCAGCAGCCTTTGTACTCGCCACAGTTATTGATTTCAATAGCTTATCTTCTTCAAGCACCTCATTCAGGTCATCTCCAAGGAAAGTGTTTTCGTCAATATAGTTGATCCAGAAACCATTCGTTTTCAGCGCAACTTCTGTTTTCCGTCTGGTTTCAGCAACGAATTTTTCGATATCCTTTGGATCAGCACCATTGTCCTTTATCTTTTTCATTTCAGTCAAAGTCCGGCTTACCAGCTTATCTACATTTTCAGGAGCGCAGCCAAAACCGATGTTGAAACGATAATGTCCCGTAGGAAGTTTGTCTACATCATCTGAAACCCGAACGCCATAAACACCACTTTCTTCCTCGCGAAGTGCTTCGATCAATTTAATTTGCAAAACTTCCTGTAATGCTTCAATCTGAATATTATTTTCTGGTTTATAATCATATTCGCCGCTGGTTACGATCGTGACACGGCTTTTCGGTTCCAAACCTTTATAAATAGTCTTTTCAATACGACCCTTTGGAGGGAAAATATTTGGATGTTTGTAAGTATCATCGCGATCTGTCGACGGTAAACCGCCAATATATTTTTCAAGCAGCGGTTTGATTGCTTCTACTTTGAATGCACCTACGAACGTGAAAACAAAATCAGATGCATCAGCAAAGCGGTTTTTATAAATTTCGATACCACGATCCAGACTTACTTTGTCAATACTCTCCGGTGTAAGCGGGCGACGGTCTGGATTGTTACTCGTCAAAACTGCGTTCAGCGTATCAGAATAAACTTTATCCGGTGTCAATGTCTTGCGCATATTTTCCAGATACGATTTCTGGTTAGCAAGCATCCCACCTACCACTTCTGCGTCCTTACGAGGCTCGGTAAAATAGGCATAGATTAATTGAAGCGTGGTTTCAAGGTCTTTTGGATTGGTACTGCCTTCCACACCTTCTTTCAATTCATTCAGATAGGGCTCAACACCAACAGTCTTTCCAGCCAGAAACTTCTGTAACTGCGTTTGATTATAAGGTCCGACACCGCCAGATTGAAGCATATAGCCCGTCATGATCCCCGTTTCTCTTTCACCTGGGAATAATGAATATCCACCTTTTCCGGTAGCCTGGATCAGGATTTCGTCGTTTTTAAAATCCGTAGGTTTTAAAAGGATTTTGACTCCGTTTGATAAAGTCAGTTCTGTTATTCCAAGCTTTTCCTCTGCTTTTTCGCTTACAACTTTACCTGGTTTTGGTTCTGTTTTAAGCAAAGGTGAATCCAGTACATCATCAACATAAGCTTTCAAATCAGTATTTGTTTGAGCCAGCATCGTCCTGATTTTTGCTTCGGTAGGCAAAGCATCTTTTCCTTTTTCAGGCCCCATGATAACCACTGCCCGGTTTTTGTCTGTAATATATTTCTTAGCAAGTAAATTAATCTCTTCAAGTTTTATTCCGCCGATTTCCTTTTGAAGGAAAGCATAATAAGCTTCTATGCCCATGTAAGGCTTCTGATGAAGGAAGTTATCCAGATATTCCTGTACATAATTCGCTGATTTCGTCTTATCTTTTTCTTTTAAAGATTGCTCCATCTGATTCACCAAATCTTTTTTAGCTCTTTCAAGCTCAGGTGCAGTAAAACCAAATTTCTGGACACGTGCATTTTCTTCCAGCAAAGCGGTCAGCGCAGTTTCAACAGACGCTGGATCTTTTGCAAGTGCGATAGATGTGTAGGAATCCAGGTTGCCCAGGAAATCGCTATAACTGCTTGCTCCGTACAGGAAAGGTGGATTTGCCTTCTGGGTAAGTTCCTGCATTCGCTGGCCCATCATGGCATTATACAATCCCTGTGCAATGTTATTTCGTACATCAAACATCGATTTTTCTTTCGAGTTTGGCTGTTTATAAATCAGCTGAATTACATTTTGAGGATATTCCGGATCCGTTACTATTGCAACATCAGTACCGCCGTTTAACGGAATTGTATATTCAGTCCGGGTTTTAGGTTTTACCACTGAAGGTATTTTTCCAAATTTTTGAGCAATGATCGCTTCTACTTTGGCGACATCAAAATCTCCGACAGCGACAACGGCCATCAAATCCGGACGGTACCAATCTTTATAAAAGGCTTTTATGCTTTCAGGCTTGAAAGTTTTCAGGATGCTGTCTTTCCCTATTGGCAGACGTTCTGCATAACGTGAATTGTTCAGGATCATTTTCAGATATTTATCCCGCATCCGCTGCTGTGCGCCACGGCCCATGCGTGATTCTTCCAAAACAACGCCTCTTTCTTTCTCAATTTCAGTAGGGTCCAGCAATGCGCCATGTGCCCAGTCATCCAATACTTGCAGACCTTTTTCCAATAAACCTGTTGAATCCGTTGGGATCGGAAGCATGTATACGGTTTCGTCAAAACCTGTGTAAGCGTTTAAGTCAGCACCGAAACGGACACCGGTTTTTTGAAGGAAATTAACAAGTTCATTTTTAGGAAAATTGGTTGTGCCATTAAAATTCATGTGTTCCATAAAATGTGCAAGACCTTGCTGCGCATCCGTTTCCAATACAGAACCTGCCTTTATAATCAGCCGAAGCTCAGCACGGTTTTTCGGTTCAACATTCTTTTTTATATAATAGGTAATACCATTTTTGAGCTTGCCGGTTTTTACGGTTGGATCCAGAGGGATTTTCTGTGTGTGTAAATCTTGCGCAAAAGTTGGTATTAATGCCGTAGATATACCCCAAACGCATAATACCAAGAGGGATTTTTTCATTTTACTGCTATTAAGTTGATAAAATGTTTGAAAACGAAATATATCGTTAATCAGTACGATTGCAAAGGGAGTATATTAAAATATTTTATTCGTATAAGTGTTATAACTTGAAAGAGAAGAATTATTTTAATTAAAACAACAAATGTCTGTCACAAATACATGTATCTTATTATCTGTGGCGTATAGAATTTATTGGTACTTTTCAACCATTTTTTTCATAAAGGCAAGACTGCCTGTTGCCAGATCTTCGGCATTGTATTTTGAAGGACGCCATAAGGATGTCGGGCCTACTAATTCTTTAATTTCAGAAGAAAAATTTTCCAAAACCAGTGCGCCGCTGTAATCGATTTCTGACAACGCTTGAAACAATTCGTCCCAGTGTACATTTCCTTCACCGAGCATTCCACGGTCACTGTCGGTCATATGCACGTGATATAATTTTGAACCTCCAGCCAGAACCGGATCACGGAAATTGCTTTCTTCAATGTTCATATGAAAAGTATCCAGATGCAAACCCAGATTCATTGCATTAGCCTTATTAATCAGCGTCATAGTTTCACTGGCCGCCGTGCAGATGTAACTTTCATATCTGTTGATAGGCTCAATTCCAATTTTAATTCCAAGATTTTGCGCATAAGCTGCAACTTCACTCCAAACCTGGCAAAGAATGACTTCCTCTTCTTTGGTACGTGGGAGTCCTGTGAAAACCCCGATTCCTGAATGTAAAACCCCTACAAGATGGTTAACTTCAAGTATTGCTGCTTTATCCAACGCAGCCTTGATCAGCGTCGTCGCTTCCAGTGGATGAAAAGGTATGTGACAGTTTTTTGGTAAATTTAAGCTACAAACTGCTTCAATGTCATATTCTCTCAATTGCTTCTTGACGGTGTGGGCATCGAAATCCATGGAAACAGGAAGTAATATTTCCAATAGATCAAATCCTGTTTCTGCTGTTTTTTTTATGGCGTAAAGTCCTGATTCCGGGGTCCATACAGGAGGGATCCAGGATAAAATTGAGGCGCCGAATTTTGGATTTAGCATAATTTAAAAAATTAATTTTTTTTACTTCATCAGCTCATTTTTAAACTGATAACTGGCCGTCTGATACCATGTAATGGCCTCTTTGGTCAGCGACTGGTTCACCGGTGTTTCCTTTGCTGTCCCGTTTTTGAAATCTGGTACAAAGCATTCACCAATACGCTGCGGTTTCAGTATTATCAAAGTATCTTTTCTTACATAACCCAAACTTTGATAAGTACTTATAAATGCCCTTTCGCGACCTTCTTCCAGTTTGAAAATATCGTACCCGAAGAATTTGCTGGTATATGAAAAATTAAGCAGTCCAAGAATCGTTGGTCCAAGATCAATCTGGCTCATCAGTCGTTCCATTTTTGCTGGTTGAATGTTGCCCGGCGAATAAATCAAAAGCGGAATGAGGTATTTGTTAACAGGCAAATCGGCTTTTCCGGCACTGGAAGCACAATGATCTGCAACGATGACAAAGAGTGTATTTTTAAACCAGGGTTTTGTTTTTGCCTCCTTAATGAATTTTCCGATTGCATAGTCCGTGTATTTTACTGCACCTTCCCGGCTCGTATGCGACGGAATATCGATTCTGCCATCAGGATAGGTAAAAGGCCTATGATTGGATGTCGTCATGATATGTGCAAAAACCGGTTTTCCTGACTTAATTGTTTTTTCAATTTCACGGGTTGCCAAAGTAAACAAATTTTCATCAGCCACACCCCAGATATTCTCGTAAGCAATATCTTTCTTGGCAATTTGATTTCGGTCAACTACTTCATAATCGTTATTTTTGAAGAAATAGCCCATATTGTCAAAATAACCATAGCCTCCGTAGAGAAATTTACTTTCATATCCTTTCTCTTTAAAAACTCTGCCCATTGAAAAAAGTCCTTCATTTTTTGGCCGTCTGACAATGGATTGTCCCGGGGTTGGTGGTGTGCCGACGGACAGGGCTTCGAGGCCGCGAACCGTTCTAGTTCCGGTTGCGTACAAATGCGTAAAAAGAAGGCTGTGGGTTGCCAGAGAATCAAGGTTTGGGGTAATATTCTGAGTATTTCCAAAACTACCTAAAAAATCTGCGCTTAAACTCTCAACGCTGATCAGCACTACATTCATCTTTTTTTCAACGCCTTTATTTATGATTTTTCTTTCTATGCTGAAAGGATTATTATCCACAAAATGGCTCTCTGGAGTTTTAATTTTTTCGCGGATCATTTTAAAAGCTTCATCTTCCGGAATTTTCTGGTAAAACTGGGCATAATCGAGCTCATTGTTTCTATAAGCAGCAAAAAGTTCATAAAGCCCGTTTCCGGCAAGCTCATTTACATAGGTATTTTCCGAAAACTGTCTGGTTTTATTACTAACCAGGAAAAATGATACCATCAGAACAAGTAGATAACACAGCATCCAGATTGATCTGTACTTAAAAGAAATTGCGTGGTCCGCGGCTTTTTTGATCAGCGGTTTTAAAAAATAAACGAGGGCCGTAGTCGTCAAAATGAGAAATATAATGATCAATTCTACGGGGTACGACTGGCGGATATTGCCGATTACTTCATTGGTATAAACCAGATAATCAACAGCAATAAAGTTAAAACGTGCGTTGAATTCGTCCCAGAAAAACCATTCTGATACAGTATTAAATAAAAGTCCGAAAATGAAAAAAGAGAAAATGCCATAAAGCAAAATTCGCTGTCCGTTTTTCTTTAAGGCCTTATCTGGCATAAGCCAGATATAAAGCATTAATGGTAAAATAAAATAAAGAGCATTGACCAGATCATAAAACAGTCCGATACCAAAAATGCCAAGCAGGTTTATAAAAGTGAAATCAACCGTCGAAGCAGATTTGATAAGTAAAGCAAGCCTTGTCAACGTTGATAAAACAATAAGAATGCTGGCCAGTAGAAAGGCTAATCCAAAAGAATGATTATAATACCCGCAAAGAGATGAACGTTTTGGTGTAACCGGGTAATCGGCGGATGGAATCATTAAAGTTAGGGGAGAGAATTGTGGAATTTAAATATTGATTTCAGCGACAATTGGTTTTTTTAAAAGTCAGACCATTTTTAAAACTTAATTTTGCTCTGTTGATAAAACTTGTTTTGTTATCAAGTTCCCGGACATCACCAAAACCTTCTATCAAGTTGTTGTCTTTTTTGAGCATCACAACCTCCCGTACTGAAGTTGCGCCTTCTGATAAAAATGTGTAGTCGGCAATTAGCGTATCGCCAATCATTTTGCCTGTGATTGTTCCTTTATTATAGTCTTTTTCAAAAAAATGATATTCCAAATCTCCCGACACAATGTTGTCTACCACGTTGATATGGAGAAATGCTGTATCTTTTTTTGCATTAAAAGTGTAGCAGTCAAAGTCTTCGAAGGCTCTAACCAGCTTACCAGGAATATGGGTTTTAGTATAAGTTATTTCTTTTCCGCCTGTCGTTTTTAGCACGAGGATACTGTCGCTAACAGAGACGATTTTTAGTGTATCTGAAAATTTGTCGCCAGCTTCCGGATCTTTGGTACCACGAAGAATAAGAAGATCACCAAATTTTTCCCATTTGCTATAAAGCTTTCCGTCCAGATTAATTGAAGCTGCGTCCCCTTCGTCTTTTAAGGTAAAACCTTGCTGATGTTGTGGTTGCCCTTCGATATCAGTAACCCAACTTCCGGAGATAGAGCCTGATTCTTTACTGCATCCAATAAAAATGCAGCTTGTTATTACTGTAAAAAGAAATAGATTTTTCATTAAAACCTCGGATAATCGATTGAAAACAGAAAATGTAAGAATATTTCTGCTTTAACGTACCAAGGTATGAAATATGATTCTATTAAGGAAAATCGTGAGTGAGGAAAGAATTAGTCTAAGGATAAATGGAAGATTGATAGACGAAAATTAGATTCAGGTATTATGAATTTTGGGAATATGGTTTCTAAAATAATTTAATTGAACCAATATAATTCCAGCCAAAATAAATGGAATACTCAAAATTTGACCCATATTGATAACTAAATGACTTTCAAAAGATTCCTGATTAATTTTGAAATATTCATCAATAAATCTGAAACTGAAAAGTAGTATCAGGAAAATTCCAGTGAGAAATCCATCATGAAGCTTATTGCCTTTTACTTTCCATACTGAAAACATCATTACAAAAAGAAATACGCAGAAAATGGATTCATACAATTGGGCCGGGTGTCTCGGAATGGGATCAAGATTTATAAAAATGAAAGCCCACGGAAGATTAGTGGGAATTCCAATCATTTCTGAGTTCATCAGATTACCAAATCTGATAAAAGCACCAGCTAAGGCAGCGATTATGGAAATTCTGTCAAGTATCCAGAGATATCCTTCATTGTATTTTCTACAATAAAGATAAATTGACAGAAAAATTCCTATGCCTCCTCCATGGCTTGCAAGACCGGATAATCCGGTAAATTTAAAATGCGGAGAAAGTCGGATGGGTAATATTTCAATGGGGTGAAGCCAATAGTATGTTGGGTCGTAGAAAAGAATATGACCAAATCGAGCTCCCAGTAACGTACCAATAATTATATAGGTTGCCAGAATATCAAGTTTTTCTAATGATTTACCTTCCTTTTTATAAATATAAGACATGACCCTAAACCCCAGGAATATCCCTAGTGCCCAACACAAACCATACCACTTCGGAATTTCAAAAGCTGGGAATACATTAGGGTTTACATCCCAAAGTATAAAAGATAGTGTTGGAGAAATCATTTACACATAACAGTTTTGGCAAAATAAAATTAGGAAGGAAAATAGAGCTGCATTTTTAAAAAGTCGTTCTGATAAAAAATAAAATGACTTGCTGCTTTCATTTTCTATGATACTCAATATTTCAGTATCATTGATTTTAATAGAATTATTCAATTCCCGAAACTGATTCCAGGATGATTTAAAATTATCTGAATTCATTGAAAACGGTGTTAAAGGCTTCTTTAAGTTTTATTTTAATTCGGCTCATTCGGGTGCTGATATTTGTAGCTGTCAGTTTCAATGTTTCGGCAATTTCTTTATTACTATATCCTTCAAAATGTAAAATCATAATGGCTTTATCGGTAGCTTCGAGCTGATTGACCAAAAATAATAGTTGTTGGATATCGTCATTTGCGTTGTAGTGACTATCAGTGCTAATCGGTTGATACTCTGATAATGATTCTCGTGGGGGATGTTTGTGGTCTTTTTTTGCTTTTGTAAGAATTGTATTAAGTGCTACTTTGTAAATCCAGGTACTAATTTTGGAGTCATTCCGAAAGGTTGATAAAGATTTCCACAGTTGTAAAATGATATCCTGTCGGGCATCTTTCAGGTCTTCATTATCAATATAATAGATACGACAAATGCTATTAATAATCCCCTGATGCTCCTGGATGATTTGTACGAAATAAGTTTTATTTGTCGAATCCATTGCTGCTACTTTGTTTAAAACATTAGTATGAATTGCGATGATAATGTCACAAAAAAGGTAACATTAATTTTAAAGTTACTCAATTCCCCTTCACCTCAACGCCAAATCCATCCGCACAATTTCAGTCACTTCGATACTCAAAAATCCAAATTCGTCGATCACTTTTCCGTAGATTTTATAAACTCCTTTGTTTGAGAAATTGTATTTTGCTGCTACTTGTGGAAAATGTACAGTATCAATAAATTGCCCTTCCTGATCCAGGAATGTGCCAAACTGCATCCGTTCTCCTTTTGATGTTCTGGTATTTTTGACGGAAACCAGATATCCATATTGAATAATATCCTGATTGATATACTGACCCAAATCTTTTGACATCACGCTTTTTGACATCGGATTTTTAACGAGTTCGAAAGGGCTGCAAAGTGGAAATCCCAGCAATTCTATCTGATCATAAGCTTCGTCGGTAGGAGAAGTTTCAAATGTGGGAAGATCAAATTCTTTTACTTCCACCTGAAATAATTGTTTTTGCGGTACTGTCTGAGGCGCTTTGTTTAACCGGAAATGTGCCTTCCAGAGTAATGTTTTTTTATCAATTTTGGTAAAACGAAACGCGTTGATCCGAATCAGGATTGTGATCTGTTCAATGGAAATGGATACACGATCCAGAAAATTATTTAAAGAAGTAAAATCGCCTTCTGCTTCCCGTGCTTCCAGGATTTTGATAATCGTTTTTTCTTCAATTTCATTTAATGCTGACATGCCCAGATAAATGTCAGTTCCTTGAATAACAGCCTGGGCTTTGCTATGGTTAACACAGGGCGCCAGCACATTTGCACCCATCATTCGGGCTTCATGGACATACAATTCCGGTGCGTAAAAACCGCCTCCGTTATTCAAAACCGCCACCATAAATTCCATCGGATAATAGGCTTTCAGGAAAAGTGTTTGATAACTTTCCACGGCATAGGATGCAGAATGACCTTTTGCAAAGGCATATCCCGCAAAACTTGCAATCTGCGCCCAGATATCGTGCGTTACTTTTTCATCATATTTTTTGTCTTTACAATTTTTGAAAAACTTCGCTTTTACAAATTCAAACTCGTCGCGGCCGCGGAATTTTCCACTCATCCCGCGCCTGATTACGTCGGCTTCTCCCAGCGTTAAACCTGCAAAATAATGGGCAACTTTGATCACATCTTCCTGATAAACCATGATGCCATAGGTTTCAGGCATCAGGTCCAGCAAAATCGGATGAGCATCTTTTGTTCTGCTATGATCCTGATGGCGTAAAATATATTCCCGCATCATTCCACTTTTGGCAACGCCGGGACGTATAATCGAACTTGCTGCGACAAGCCCCAGATAATTATCAACTGCCAGCTTTTTCAGAAGCATACGCATCGCGGGCGATTCCACATAAAAACAGCCAATGCATTGCGCTTCTTTAATCAGGTTATTGATTTTAGGGTCAAGCTTGAATTGTTTTACATCGTCAATATCAATTTCCGGAGCATCAGGCCGATTATATTTTATGATTTCCAACGTTTCCTTGATCTTCGCCAATCCGCGCTGACTAAGGATATCATATTTATTCAAACCAACATCTTCCGCAATAACCATGTCGAACTGGGTGGTCGGGAAACCTTTTGGGGGCAAATTGGTAGCGGAGAAATAGTCTATAGGGCGCTCGGAAATAAGTATGCCCCCTGCATGAATACTGAGATGATTCGGTTGATTATTTTCCTGGAAATACTGCGCATATTTGATAACCAGCCCGGAAAGCTGATCCAGTTTTTTAGGATCATATTTTCTATCACTGAGCGCATCGATTTCATAGGTCGGCAAACCAAAAACTTTCCCCAATTCTCTCGCAGCTGCACTGTGCTGAAAGGTACTATAAGTGGCTAAGAGCGCAGCCTGACCTTTTGCCCCGAATTTTTTAAAGATATAATCCGTAATATCCTCCCGGTCTTTCCATGAAAAATCAATGTCAAAATCGGGAGGATTTTTTCTGTACATGTTGATGAAGCGTTCGAAATATAAATCAAGTTCAATCGGGTCAACATTGGTTATCCCGAGCAAATAAGCCACAATACTATTAGCCCCGCTACCTCTGCCAACGTAGAAATAGCCTTTTTGTCTTGCATAACTTACAATGTCATGATTGACCAGAAAGAATGGAATGAAGTTCTGTTTCTGGATCATTTCCAGTTCCATGGCTATGCGGTCAAAAATTTGATCAGTAATATTTTCGCCATACCGATATCCGAGCGCATCATAGCTTTTCTGACGTAGACGCTGGTAATCTTCTGCTTCGCTTTCTGTATATATTTTTAAATTCTGATTCTGCCTGTTTTCTCCAAAAGTGAAATGGATATTGCATTCATCCATCAGTTTTTCGGTATTGTAAACAATGGAATCAAAATTTTTGAAATGATATTTGAGGATATTGGAGGGCAACATTTGTTCAGCTTCTTCACCAGTACCAAATTCGGCAATTTTACTTAGTAAAGTATTTTCATCAATTGAACGTAAAAGACGATGTGCGCTGAAATCCTTTTTATGCCGGAAACTTACAGGATGCAAAATGACAAATTTATCCAGGCGGTCACGCAATGGCGAAAACTGGACACGGTTCAAATCCTTGATCGAAATTCCAATGTATTCGTTTGGAAGAAATATCTCTTTTTTTGTCTTTAACAATTGTTCAAAAGGATATATAAAAAAGGCGTTTTGAAGCGTGGGTGCCTGATCCAGAAATTCCAGTTTTTGATGAGAATGTTTTGATAAATAAGCATTCAGCTCCTGAAAACCTGTATTGTTTTTTGCCAATCCTATAAACTGCTGCCGTATCCCATTTCTAAAATCAATACCCACGATCGGTTTAATATCATATTTTTCTGCCAAACGTATAAAATTCAGGCAGCCGGAAGTATTATTAATATCAGTCAGTGCCAAGGCGTTATAATTGTTTTGTACACAAAGTTCCAGCAAATCCTTTTCGGGGATCATTCCATAGCGCAGGCTGAAATAGGAGTGGCAGTTGAGCAACATGGGTTTGGGGGAATTAAACTTTATACTTACCTTTTTAGGTCGTTAACGCAGATGTATATTATTTTTAAGTGGCTTAACGGCAATGCTTTTGAAGTAGCTATAATAGATTATCATAAATAAAAAACGGTTATGGAAAAGTTAAATAATATTCACCCGGGAGAAATTTTGTTAGAGGAATTTTTGAATCCTTTGAGTATTTCGGCTTACAGATTAGCAAAGGATACCGCTATTCCTCAAACCCGTTTTAGTGAAATCGTAAAGGGGCGTAGGAGAATTACTGCTGATACAGCATTGCGATTTAGTAAGTATTTTGGTACTACTCCCAAGTTTTGGCTCGGTTTGCAGGACGATTTTGATCTGGAAGAAGAGCAGCAGTCGAGTTCTCATGAATTAAATAATATAAAAGCGTTGCAAGTTGATGAAGTGTAATTGACTTATGTAGTTAAACTGTCTTAATAAAAACTTGATTGCTATGTCACGTAATGCGCTGATAAAAATTGTATTAGGCCATTTGTCAAAGCTCTCTGATCGGGAAATAGAAAAGGTCTCAAAATTTGCAGGATTTCTTTTGAGCAAATCAGGAGACTCCATTTTAGTTGAAGGAATCCAGAAAATAGCCAGCGAGTCAAAATCGTTTGATTTTTTGCACGACGAAGATGACATTTACACCGTAGCTGATTTAAAAGAAATTTATAAATAATCCCTTCCATCTTCATGCATTCCTATGCGCCGGAATAATCGGCGGTTCTCCGTTAAACGGATTTCCCATACTTGATATGTTGGCGATACCTATGGTGGTGCCCCAGCTCACAATTGCATTTCCTCGATCATCTGTACCGTACCGGTTTCTTAAATAATCCATTGCCTGGTACAGGTTTAGTTTTTCCTCCGAATCGTCAAATAAATTAATCTGATAATTTCCTCCCGCCAAATCGCTGAACGTGACGCCTACCAGCCTTACCAGCATTCTTCTGTTGTATAACTGATCAAATAATTTTTCCACTTGTGGTATCAATAAATGATCTGCCGATGTGTATGGGATTTTTAGCTGTTTGGAAAAAGTATTAAAGTCCGCATATCGTATTTTGACAGAAATGCAAGATGTTAGTTTTTCTCCGTTTCTAAGCTGATATGCCAGGTTTTCAGCCATTGCCCGGATCATTTCCCGCATTCTTTTTGTATCTCCAGTGTCTTTTCCGAAAGTCCGTTCGTTGGAAATTGACTTTCGCTCGTGAAAGGGAATAATAGGCGTATCATCTCTTCCATTGGCGCGGTTCCAAAGTGCAACACCATTTTTACCCAAGACTTTGCTCATCATTTCCACGGGCATTTCCTGGATCGTTCTTACATGTTTTATGCCAAGATTATAAAGGATCTGATTCGTTTTATCACCTACCATCGGAATCTTTTTGACGAGCATGGGTGCTAAAAATGACTTTTCAGTTCCAAATTCAACCTTTCTTTCATTGTCTGGTTTTGCCGTACCTGTGGCTACTTTTGAAACCAGTTTATTGGCGGAAAGTCCAAAGGAAATAGGTAATCCTGCTTCTTTTTTGATACGCATCCTTAGTTCCTGCGCCATTTTATAAGATGAAGAGCAAAATTTATCCATACCGGATAAATCAGCATAAAATTCATCAATACTGGCTTTCTCAAAAACAGGAACTGCTTCACGGATAATTTCAGTAACTTCTTTTGAGTGTTTTGAATAAACTCCTCCTTCACCCCGAATGACAATGGCTTCCGGGCAAAGATTTCTAGCCATCTTCATTGGCATACCCGAATGAACTCCGTAGGGACGTGTTTCATAACTGCACGCAGCCACAACGCCCCGATCACCAATACCTCCAACGAGAATTGGTTTATTCTCTAATCGGCTATCAATTTTACGTTCGACGGATACAAAAAATGTATCAAGATCCATATGTAGTATGGTTCGCTCCATGGTGACTTGGAATTTTTACTGCTCAATGGAATATTTCCAAATTTATGGAATATTTCCTGATATAACAATGGATTAATTCCAAAAAATTGTATCTTTGATATGATTACTCATTTAAGTACAAGTTTGCCAGACATATGCCCATCGAAGAGGAAAGTAAACGTTTCAAACAAATAAGGGAAGAACTGAACCTGACGCAGGCTGCATTTGCTGAGCAATTGGGTATAAGTATGACGACGGCCGACATCGAAAGAGGCCGGACGCGGATTCCCGGACAGGTTGTTAAAGAGCTTTTGAAGCAGCATAATATTAACCCGCTCTGGTTGTTTGGTGAAAGCGGACAAAAATATTTGCGGATAGGGGATGCTGCCATCAATCCAAAAGTTGTGACGGTGGATAATGCAGGAGAGGAAAATATTGTAATGGTGAACGCAAAGGCCGCGGCCGGATACCCGCTGAATCTTGGAGATACGCGCTGGTTTGAAAGTTTACCGGCATTCAGTATCCCGCTTCCCGAATATCGTAATGCGACATTTCGCGGATTTCAGGTGGATGGAGATAGTATGATGCCGGTTTTACAATCGGATGAATGGATTGTGGGAAAAGCGGTGGAAGGCTGGGATGAGGTAAAAAATAACCGGATGTATGTGATTGTGACGGCGGATAGTATCCTCGTGAAAAAAATACAGAAAAGTGAAAAAAATACATTTGTCAGCCTCATTTCATTAAATCCTGAATACGCTCCGATCTCGGTTGACAGGAGTGAGGTCAGGGAATTATGGCAGGTAAATAGTAAGCTGACGTTTGATATGGAAACAAATGCTGCGAATATCAGTTTGCAGAATATTCATCAGGAAATGAAGGAATTGAAAGAGGAGGTGAGGAAGCTGGCCAGGTAATTTCATCTGTCGGCAGATTGGTATAAAACCTTTGTTAGCTCAACGTTATTATTAAATACAAGATTATTGATGGCCAGATTGTTTCCTTACATGCATATTCAAAACTTTTTTAGTGATGAATTAAATGCTGAAATATTGGCTTATGCTGTAAAAAGGCAACTGGATTTCAAGCAGTCGGTGATTTATAGCAGAGGCATACCAAAAATAGCGGAATCACGGATTTCATTAACTTTAAAAGATTTCGAGCCTTATAAAAGTATCATTCAGGAAAATGTCAGAAAGAGGATACCGGAATTGATCGATGGTTTGAAAATATCTAAATTCAGTACAGGAGAAATTGAAACAGAATTTGTTTGTTATGGAGACGGGTCACTTTTCAAACCGCATATTGATACTGCTGTCCACAGAAAAACAGGAAAGCCAAGAGTGATCAGTGCCATTTATTATTTGCACAGCCTTCCTAAGAAGTTTGAAGGCGGAAATCTGCGAATCCATACGATCGCCATCGGTGGGGGAATGGAAAAATCAATAGATATTTCTCCTCACAATAATTCTTTATTAGCCTTTCCTTCTTTTGCCCCGCATGAAGTAAGGCCTGTAACCGCTCCAAGGATTGATTTTAAAGACTTTCGATTTGCTATTAACTGCTGTATTTTAAAAGCATAATATTGTTAAAAAAGATTGGCCTGATTAGTAACATACTGTCACTAATCAGGCCAATCTTTTTTGTGAAAAACTTTTAAAACTGGAAGCTCAAACGTGCGTAGTAATATGCACCCTGGTATCCCATTTGATAGTTATCGTAAGCAAAACGACCAGAATCTGTCAAATCAGCACGTGTTTTTGTAGGATAAGTGTTTGTAACATTATCTCCACCAATTGAAACACGAAGCGCTTTAATGATTTGGTAACTAACACTTAAATCCATTGTTGCACGGGCTCCCAATGTGTAATCTGCATAAGGAGAAGTGATGTCGTCGGTTTCGTGATAATTGCTGTAATAATTTACGCCACCATAATAAACGCCGCGGATCATCGCAGACAAAGGTCCTTTTGTATAAACAATTGAAGCGATGTATTTCTGACGAGGATTTCCTCTTTCAAAACTTCCGCGGGAACTACGGTTAAGGTAGATATCCGAAAGATATTGAGCGCGTAAAGTAGGATCTGTTGGCAAAGTGTTATTTGCACCGATGTTAAGCGGAGCAGGATAAACTTTTGTGAATGCAACCGTATTCCAGTTTGCCGCAAGAGAGAAAGTCATTTGTCCACCTCTTCCTACAACAGCACGGTAATTGGCTACAAGGTCAATACCTTTTGTTTCAACATCTGCTGCATTGGTGAAGAATTGAGCGATACCATCAGCAGTAATAATGTTACTGAAATTACCACCGATCACGCTACCACCAAAACCACCCGTTTGAATGATCTTATCTTTGATATGGATATAATAGGCATCAGCTGTTACTTCAAGTCCGGTAATTAATTGAGAAGTAAGACCGAAACTGATGTTTGTAGAACGTTCCTGTTTCAATTTTGGAATACCAAGTGCTTTTGCAGCCGTACTGTTGTTCGTGAAATATCCCTGATCAAAAGGAACGCCGCCTGGTGTAAAACCAGTAGAAGTTTGTGCATAATACAATTCCTGAAGACTTGGTGCACGGAAACCAGTGCTAATAGAACCGCGAACAGCAAACCTATCCGGAATAATGGAATAACGGGTTGCAAATTTACCAGTAAGTACACCACCGAAATCGCTGTAATGTTCGTAGCGGGCAGCACCTTCAATCATGAAACGTTTTGTAACGTCTACTTCAACATCCACATAACCGGCCATTACTGAACGGAATGCGTTTGTTTCCTGCTCAGGAGCAAATCCACGGAAGCACTGGCAGTTTGGAGAATATCCTTTAATATCAACCTTATCACCTTTGTAAGGAAGGATTAAATCAACATAAACCGTAGAATCTGCACCGGTAATAGTTTTGATGGTTTGTTCAGATTTTACATCCTTGTTTACATTTTTTGTATAGTTGTAGTTATCAGAAGGAGCCGTGAAAGTACCGTAATCGCCTTTGGTATAAGATTCTTTCTGACCAGCCTTGATCTGATAATTTTCGATACGCATTTCAGCGCCGAAAGCTACGTTGATACTTTTAAGCGCGCCGTTTCCCGGGTTTTCGAATAATTTTGTCAATCCCAGGTTGGTTGTGTTCTGGATGAAATTGTTGTCTCCAAGACGCATCGTCGTAGGTGTTGAAGGTCCGTAAGATGCGTTCATTGTATTCACCATACCAAAACCAAATTTGCTGTTTCCGAATGAATTGCTGAAATCAACATCAAAAATTCCTGCTTTTCCTTTAACACCCATTGTTAATGATCTGTCAGAAATATTGGAAGTCAACTGAGGCAGAAATCCGTTTGGATAAAGGTCATTTAAGAAACGATCCTGCTGACGTGGGAAACGATAATAACAACCACTCAATGTATTACGGTAATTAAGTCCACCAAAAGCATAAAATTCATTGCCTTTCATGGGTCCTAACGGAATTGCCATGTTCATGAAAATCGTTCCGTTTTCTACCTTGCTCAAACCGGTGATCATTTCGAAATCTTTCTTTTTCAAGCCGCGGGCATCCTGCAATCCCTGATCGGTTTTAAGTGATGCATTGTCCGGACTAGCAATCAGTTCAGGATTTGTAATGATCGTCTGGCCGTACTCATCTTTTCTTGTGTTGTTCAGGTAGCTGTCATCAAAAACGGCTCCACTATATCCGCCTTTCGGAACGCGACTTGATTTTCCCTGCTGACTTAATTCAAAAGTAAGGTTGATAAATCCACCTTTGTCGCCCAATGCAAAACCATAGTTACCCATGAATTGCTGCAACTTTCCGTCTGTGCCAAATTTGTCAATATCCTTATTTTTTGCCAAACCTGCATTTGCATAAAATCCGGTGTTATACATCCCTGTAAAAACACCTACACTTTTTTTCAATTCCATGTTCACCACACCGGCGATGGCATCAGAACCATACTGAGCTGCGGCACCATCACGAAGAATTTCTACTTTTTCAACGGCTGCCAAAGGAATTGTACGCATATCAACCGTTGTCGACGGGCCTGAATTGTTTGCTACCAAAAGCAATGAAGACGAATGACGGCGTTTTCCGTTTAGTAAAACTAATGTCTGGTTAGGGGGTTGATTACGCAGCTGCACAGCATCTACGTGTGAGGCAAGGTCGCCTCCTGGTATTTTAAGTGAGTTGAACGACGGAGCAACTTGTTTCAAGAGTTGGCCTAATTCCGTCTGGGGCATGTTTTGAGATATTTTTGCTACTGAAATTACATCCACCGGCGCTGGCGTATCCAGTTTGGTACGTGATGAATTCCGTGAACCGATTACGACCAGTTCCGAAAATTGTTTGGTATCACTTTCAAGGGATATATCGATTGTGCCCGAAGTCCCCACCGTTTTTTCCTGTGTAGCAAAGCCAACAAAAGAAAAAGATAATATCGATTTTTCGCCTGGTACGGCCAATTTGTAAGTACCGTCAGCTCCTGTTATTGCCCCAACATTGGTACCTTTTACGACAATACTAACACCTGGAAGTCCGGCTCCGTCCTCGGTTGCGATAACGCGGCCTGAAATGGTTTTTTGCTGGGCGAATAATATATTCGTCAGGAAACAGCAAATGGCTACAAGAATTACAAACCTGACACTAAATGGTAACGATTTTGTCATGATGCTTTTGAGTTAGTGAATGGTAGGTTTCGATAACAACGACAATTTTAACTTGCAATATGGCCGGACGACTTTCTGAACAAAAGTGTAAGTACATAGTAATTCCAAGGGACGTAAACACTGTAACGACCGTTTTTTTCTCAATAAATTGAGGATTTACTAATAAAATCTGTTTGTACTCCTGCTTGAAATCAAACTATGAAACAATACGATATCTGCCCGCACGCATACGTTTACGATTGTTCATAGCTTTAATCCGTTCTTTCAAAAATGGTTTAGGATTCGAAAAAGAATTAATAAAGTTCAGCAAATCATAAGGTAAGCCCGATAACAAGCCAGACTTTCACGATTTTAAATTTAACAGGATATTATTTTGTGTTATTTGTTAAAGAACAAACACAAGCTATCCTGTAAACAGGATGTTGGTTAGCTCTCCAAACTTTTAAAATTCATATTCTTCTGGTGCGGCTGGAAGATATATGACGTTAGATTGGGTTTTGTCTTTTCGATATCGACACTGTAAATGTATTGCTGTATTTGTAAAATACAAAATAAAATAACTTAATTTTTTCAAAAAGCGATAGGAAAACATCATTTATCGCATTGAAGGCACTTTTGTAGAATTAATTTAGAAACAATAAAAAAATGCAAATAATAAAAAATGCAAAATGATTCAATTTATTATTTTAATAATACAATAGGGTCATTCTCAATTACCAAAAGCAAGGTTTGGAAACTGGAAATAAATATAAAAAGTCGCCTAATGGTGACTTTTTATATAAATGAATAGGTTTGATTATACTTCTTCGGCAAGCAACTGTTTTTCGTACAATTCTTTATAAGCACCATTTTGAGCCATAAGATTGGCATGTGTTCCCTGTTCAACAATCCGGCCTTCATGAAGTACAACTATCTTATCAGCCAGTTTCGCAGAAGAAACCCGGTGAGAGATAATCACCGAAGTACGCTGGTCCATGATACGTTTCAGATTATTAAGAATGATATTTTCAGTATTGGTATCTACCGCAGAAAGACAATCGTCCAGTATCAATATTTTAGGATCACGGGCGATGGCGCGGGCAATGGAAAGACGTTGCTTTTGCCCACCGGATAATGTAATTCCTCTTTCTCCCAAACGTGTATCAAATCCCTGAGGGAAATTGAGAATATTCTGGTACAAATCTGCATCTTTCACAGCCTGTTCGATTTGGGCATGCGGCATGTTTTTTGTTCCGAAACGTACATTGTTTTCGATAGAATCTGAAAAAAGAAAAACGTCCTGGGGAACATAACCCAACTGACGGCGGAAACCGTGCACATTATACTCTTTAAGCGGAATATTATCGATCAGGATTTCACCTTCTGTCGGATCATAAAGTCGGCATAACAAATGTGCTAACGTACTTTTTCCTGAACCTGTTGTTCCAAGAATTGCTACGCTTTCGCCATGTTTAATTTCAAGATCAAAATTCTCAATAGCCTGGATTCCTGAATCAGGATAGATAAATCCAACGTTTTTGAAAGTGATAATTCCGTCCAGTTCTTTTTCAATATTCTTGTCAGAAACAAGCGTATTTTTTTCGTTTAAAAACTCATTGATACGTGTTTGAGAAGAAGCGGCGCGTTGGATCTGGCTTGTTGTCCAGCCAAGTGCCATAACGGGCCAGGTCAGGATATTCACGTAAAGAATAAATTCTGTAATATTTCCCGGCGTAAGATTGCCGTTCATAATTTCTTTTCCACCAACGTAAATAATCAGGATGTTACTGATACCGATAAGCAGCACAATAATAGGGTAGAAGATCGCGTCCACTTTGGCCAGCCCCAACGATTTATCCTTGAAATCTTCTGCCTCAGTCTGGAAATTGGTAAAAGAATGTTTTTCCTGAACAAAAGATTTGATCACCCGAATTCCGGAAAATGCTTCCTGAACATATGTTGAAAGCGCGGAAAGCTGTTTCTGGATTTCCTGCGAACGTTTCATCATGATATTGTTTACCACATAAATACTGATGGAAAGCAGCGGTAGCGGTAACAAAACGTAAACAGTAAGTTTTGTACTAACGGTCAGCATGTAAGAAATAACCAGTACAAAAAGTACAATCAGGTTGAGGCCATACATTAAAGAAGGACCAACGTACATTCTGACATTACTAACATCTTCGGAAATCCGTGCCATCAAATCGCCCGTATTGTGGCTTCTGAAAAAGCTTGTCGGCAAAGTCTGGTAATGATTGTAAACGTCATTTTTTAATTCATATTCAATATGACGCGACATGACGATGATGGTTTGGCGAACCAGAAAAAGAAAAATTCCTTTTAAAAGCGCCATGGCCAAAATCAGCAAACCGTATAGCAAAATTGTGAAAGCAAAGGTGTCGTACATTTCACTTTGCAATTTGGAACCTGCAAATAAATAATACACATCCAGGGTTTCGCTTACCAAATCGAGTGCGTAACGAACCAATTGTGCAGGAATAATTCCGAAAAGATTAGAAATAATGGTAAAAATTGTTCCTAAAATAAGATACCATTTATATTTCAAGAAGTACTTATTGAGGTACTTAAGTGCTTTCACGAGTTAAAAGAGTTGATTTTGTATTTGCGTTAATTTTCAGTGATTTATTTGGCCGTTATCCATTTCACACTTAATCGATTATCCGCATTGAGGTAAATACTTAAATTGATAAATCCCGGTTTTTTCAAACCAGAAGATTTTTAGACCTATTTGCAGGTGTTTCAATAGCAACATTCAAATGTTTTAAATCGTTGCAAATGTAAAACCATCGCCACGATTTTTCCATTTCTAAACAAAATAGTCTAATTTTGCGGTCAATTTTAAATATTAACGCGGGGGATTGTAAAATTAAAAACCTTGCTGAAAACGCAGACCCGTTCTTTGGTTTACTGTACCTTTTACCCAATTAGTATTCCGGCTTATGCTGAATAGAAGATTATTACGAACAAAAGCTGTTCAAGCTCTTTACGCACGCAAATTAACTGCTGATGCCAATCGTTTACTTGCTTTGGATCAGATTGAAGAAGCGTTTGCGCCTGATTTGAATTCCATGGAATTTCAGGACAAGCAAAAACTAACAAGCAACAAACATTTGGCAGGAGCGGCGTTGGATGAACTCATCAAAACCGGTGAATTAAAACCAAATGATGATGTTTCGGCCGATGTGGCAAAAGTTGCCGGCAGCGCATATCAGGCATACAAAAGACAAACCGGAACGGACGGAGAGAAAATGGTTCGCCGCGTGTTAAATGAAACGGAATCTATTTACGTTGATTTTATCCGTGTTATTTCCATGTTACTGGAACTTTCGTATCAGGCGAAAATGGATCGTGAGCGGAAATATGATGACCCGGAAGCTCCTTTTTCAAAAAACGGCGGATTGAATACAAACCGTGTGATCATGGTTTTGCAGGAAGATAAAACGCTTGAAGAGGAAATAATCAGAAACGGTATCAACTGGAGTAATGATATGAACATGATACGCAAAACGTATCGTGAGGCATTACGCAAGGATGCGACTTATGAAGAATATTGTAATAAAGTTGAACATACTCCGGAAGAAGATCAATTGCTGGTGCAATATATATTACGTCAGGTAATTCTGAAACATGAAATTCCGCTTGAATTCCTTGAACAGCGTGATTTATACTGGGTTGACCACAGTGAATTGATCCGCGGTCTGGCGATCAAAACGTTGAAATCCGCTGATACAGCGGAAACTTTCACCTTGGCACCTTTGACAAAGGATTGGGAAGAAGATCGTTTCTTTGTTGAGGAATTGTACAGATATGTAATTGAAGAAAATGATCAGTATGATCTTTATCTTGACGAACAACTGAAAAACTGGGAGCTTGATCGTATCGCTTTGGTTGATATGATTATCCTGAAAACAGCTCTGGCTGAGCTAATCCACTTTCCGGGAATTCCTGTAAAAGTGACGATCAATGAATTTATCGAGATCGCAAAAAGGTATAGTACTCCCAAAAGTGGTAAGTTTGTGAATGGTGTACTTGATGTACTTTCTGTTAAATTAGCAGCGCAGGGTATTATCAGAAAAAGTGGCCGTGGATTGATAGATAATAAATAGGCATAGAAATTTTAGGATAATTAGTTTTAAAGTTAATCATCAACAGTTGCGGCTAACCGCTAAAATTATAAAGCCATGAGTAAATCGAGCCGTAGTTTAATTGCATTTTTGACTGGATGTGCAACAGGAGCAGCTTTGGGGATTCTCTATGCTCCTGATAAAGGAAATGTACTTCGCACCCAGCTTACATACCGGTTGTCTAAATACCGTGAAAAGTTACAGGATGTGATCGAAGATTTAATTGATAAAAAAAATCAGCCTGATAGCTACGCACGAGCTGAGGGTGAGCGTGTTGTAACGGATGCGCGTGAAAAAGCTGAGAAATTGCTTGAAGACGTTGATCGTTTGATGGCACAAATAAAAAGTCAGACAACCTGATTTAAACTTAACGTATGAAAAAACTTGCTGCATTCGTAATTCTTTCGGGAATTGCTATTATGCTTGTAAATTGTTCAGGTTCTGAAAGTAAAAAAGATTCAAAAACGGGAGATATCAAACTTCCCGTTTTTACTTTGACAGACAGTTCATCTTTTGATTTTGGTACGATTCAGGAAGGAGAGGTTGTGGAACATACTTTTCATTTTAAAAATGATGGACCTTATCCGCTGATACTGAATAATATTACCTCATCATGCGGTTGTACAACGCCGGAATGGCCACGTGATCCGATTGCTCCCAATACTGCATCGAGCATCAAAGTTCGTTTCAACAGCAAAGGGAAATCTGGTCCACAGGTAAAAACGGTTACAGTTTATGCCAATACCGATCCTGCTTATTCAGAACTGCGTTTGAGAGGAATAGTGAATGCAGCACCGAAACCGGAAGCCGCAAAATAACCGGGAAATAATTTCCCGATAAAAATTTTTATACCCAGATATTGTTTTAACTATCTCAATAACCCTAATACAATAATGAAACTTTCTATTTTATTACAAGCAGCAGGTGGCTCACAGGCCATGATTTATCAGGTGGTGATGTGGGTTGGGATTATCGGGGTATTTTATTTCTTCATGATCCGTCCGCAGCAAAAGAAACAAAAAGATCTTAAAACACTTTTGAACGCTATTAAAAAAGGTGATCAGGTTGTAACCATCGGTGGAATTCACGCAAGAGTTTACACAGTTGAAGAAACTTTGGTAACGCTTGAACTTGATAAAGGTGTAAAATTGACTGTTGACAAATCGGCAATTGCCCGTACGATAGCAGAATAATATATAACAGAACAACGTTATTTATTTGATATAATTTTTTGAGTGGTGTCAGGGGTGGCCTTTATATTTGATATTGAGGTAATTACATCAGATCCTGACACCGCTTTTTTGTATAATACGTATTAACTGTATATTGGTAAAATATACAATTATTAAAATACAAGCTGTGAGTAACATTCCATCAGGTCGGAATAAGATCAATACTTTTTTAGGGTGTCTTTTGGCAGCTACATTTTTCTGGTTGATGAATGTGCTGAACAAGGAAGATTATTCCATCAGGCTCAGCTATCCGTTAAAAGTAGAGTATGATGCCGCTTCTTTTGTACCTTTGCAGCCTTTACCAAAAAGGATTTCTGTGAATGTAACGGGCGACGGGTGGAATTTACTGAGAAAATCATGGCTGAATTTCAACGCGCTTCCGGTTGTTTACAAAGTCTTAAATCCAACCAAAGCCAGTTTTATCAACTCTACATCTTTGACCGATCAGATCACGGAATTGTTTCCGGATGTGAAAGTGAACTACGTGGTTTCCGATACTTTCGAACTTAGTTTTGAAAGAAAAATCAGGAAAATTATCCCTATCCGAATTGATAGTGCCGGAATAAATATGCGCGAAGGTTATGTGATTTCGAGTATTGTCAATGTTTCGCCTTCTCTGATTTCAGTGGACGGGCCAATTTCTATAATCCGCAATTATCCTGATACCATCCGAATCGGAATTCCTACCAAGAAAATTCAAAATAATTACGATGAAAGCCTGCCAATTCCGATAGCAGTTTCTCCACTGGTAGAAGTTAGCCACAGGGATGTGTATGTGAGCTTCGAGGTAGCGCAAGTCCTAAACAAGGATTAATTGTTAATTGTTAAGGATTAATGATGGCATTTGAAGCCTTTTGAATAATACAGAATGGTTGTTTAATAAGGTTAATTATTACGGACAAAATCTCATTTCGATCCTGATCCCCATTAACAATTAACAATTAATACTTAATCATTAAAAATGAAAGTTGGTGTAACAGGTGGCATTGGTTCAGGGAAAAGCATTGTTTGCAGGTTATTTGCCTGTCTGGATATTCCAATGTATGACGCTGATTCCCGTGCGAAATGGCTTACAAACCATGATCCTGCAATCCGCGAGGCCGTAATTCAATTACTTGGCTCGGAATCTTATACCTTGGATGGTGAATACAATCGTCCTTATGTTTCCTCACAGGTCTTCAAAGATCCGGATCTTCTTAAAAAACTTAATGCGATTATTCATCCGGCTGTTGGAAAAGATACCGATGGCTGGTTAGAAAAAAATAGCTATTTTCCATATGTGATCAAGGAAGCAGCGATTATGAATAAGGCTGGTGATAATAACAATCTGGATTTTGTGATTGTGGTAACTGCTTCTGTTGAACTACGTTTGTCACGTATAAGAAATCGTGATAAGAACCGCTCGGAAGCAGAAATCAAATCAATTATTGAGAGACAAATTTCAGATGAAGAACGAGATGAGATTGCAGATTTTAAGATCGATAACGGCGAAAATGTTGCCTTGATTCCGCAGGTTTTGAAACTTCACAAATTATTTCTGGAAACTAGCAGGAAGTAAATCTAGAAATCTACATCTAATCCCAAAGCTTGTTTTAGCTCTAACAAATAGGGATTTTTCTCCGCCATGTAATTGAATTTCTCCGCAGGCGTGTAAGGTAGCCGATTTACTTCGTGCGGTGCTACACGCGCATTTATTTCCAATCTGGGTGCATTAAATTTGCTTTTCAAATACCCAAGCAAATCATAACGCATACTCTGCAAAGCATCCATTTGCGGATCATTATCAAGCGCAACCTGAATGGTGAAATCAACCAGTTCTACCGCTCTGTTCAATGCGATTCCTTCCGTAGTAGAATCTTTTGTACGTTTTCTTATATCAGCGAATTCGTGCCAAACCTGCTGCAAGTTTTCCAACGTAAGTTCGAGAAGTATTTTCGGGGGTTGTTGAGCAGTTAAAACTTCGTTAGAAGGAGCTGCAACTTCTTTCGCTGATCCGCTCTGAGCGGTTGGGTCTTGTGGAGTAAGTTGTGTTGTACTTCTAAGTTTTGACGGTTTTGCCGTGGCCTGAATTACCGGTTGCTGAACAACAGGTGCAACATTACCATTGGAATACGAAACTTCCTTCGCCTGATTTTCATAAACCGGCGTCGGCTCTTTTGCTTCGTTAGTATTTACGGATTGTTGAGGCTCAACTTTTTTTTTTGCCGTTTCATCAACGGCCGCAAGAGAATGAAGTTGAAGGATATTGGGGAGATTTGCCAGTTTCATCAGGCAAAGCTCCACATGCAATCGCTGATTTTTTGCAGCTTTATAATTGATATCACACTGACTGGCGACGCTTAATGCCGAAAGCAAAAAGCTCATATCCGCATCTCTGGACTGGTCAACGTATTTTCGCTCGGCAGATTCTGAAACCTGTAAAAGAGAAACAGTCGCCGGATCTTTACAGACCAGAAGATTTCGGAAATGTTCAAGCAAACCGACAATAAACAAATGTCCGTCAAATCCTTTTCTTAATATCTCATCAAATATTATTAAAGAACGTGCTACACTTGCAGCTGTTAAAGCGTCTGTTATTTTGAAATAATAATCATAATCCAGAATATGCAGGTTTTCTAAAACCGCTGCATAAGTCAAATGATTATCGGTTGAGAAAGTAACATTTAAATCAAACATCGAAAGTGCATCACGCAAACCTCCGTCCGCTTTCTGTCCGATCAGTTCGAGTGCTTCTTTTTCTGTTTCAATTCCTTCCTTTTTTGCAATATCAGCGAGGTGATAAGCAATATCTTTTGGCTGGATACGGTTGAAATCGAAAATCTGACAACGGGATAAGATCGTCGGCAGGATTTTATGTTTTTCAGTTGTTGCCAAAATAAAAATCGCATATCCCGGCGGTTCTTCCAATGTTTTCAAAAAGGCATTAAAAGCAGCCTGCGAAAGCATGTGAACCTCATCAATGATATAGATTTTGTATTTTCCGGTTTGAGGCGGGTAGCGCACCTGATCGATCAGGTTACGGATATCTTCAACAGAGTTATTGGATGCAGCATCCAGTTCGTGGATGTTGAAAGAGGCATTATTTTGAAAACTGACACAGGACTCACACTCACCGCAAGCTTCTACATCGTCACCAAGATTCTGACAGTTAATTGTTTTTGCAAGAATACGGGCACAGGTAGTCTTCCCAACACCACGCGGACCGCAAAACAGGAAAGCCTGTGCGAGGTGATTGGTACGAATTGCATTTTTAAGCGTAGTCGTGATATGTGATTGGCCAACTACCGAGTCGAAAGTGACCGGACGATACTTTCTGGCCGAAACAACGAAATGATCCATGGGTGCAAGTTAGCTCCGTGCGACGGAATTTCAAATTACTTTTTCTCTACCAACGGATAAACACGGACGTAATCAACTTCCATTTTTTGAGGGAAAATGCTGTCATCCACGCCTTTCTGTCCACCCCAATCGCCGCCAACAGCCATATTTAATATTAAATGAAAAGATTTGTCATAAGGCCATTGTTCCCAGGAATAGCCGGATTCTTTATTGAACCGGAAATATTCTTTTCCGTCAATGCCGATGGAGACGTATCCGGGTGTCCATTCACAGATATAGGTATGAAATGCCGTTGAAGCATCGGTTAGTAGTGTGTCGCCACCTTTATTTGTTTTCAAAACGTGGTTAAATGCTTTGGTGTGTATATTTCCGTGGATATGATTCTGGTCAAAACCGACGTGTTCCATAATGTCAATTTCGCCATTATCCGGCCAGCCTTTATTGCCATAGTTTTCTTGCGAAAAAAGCATCCAGATTGCAGGCCAGGTTCCGCGGCCTAGCGGAAGTTTGGCACGAATCTCAAATTTGCCATACAGAAAATCTCCTTTTCCTTTTGTCACCAATCGGGCCGAACTGTAATTCTGCTTACCAGAACTTTCTTTTCTGGCTTCAATAATAAGATTACCATTTTCAACACGGGCATTTTCTGATTTGTCAGTATAGTTTTCCAGCTCATGATTTCCCCAGCCATCACCGCCTAAATCATAACTCCACTTTTTAACATCAGGTTTTCCTGAATCATTAAATTCATCCTGCCAGATCGGTGTCGATCCAAACTCATATATCGCAGTGGAAGATTGCGAAGGTGGAGTTTGGGATTGTGAACAATCAATAAAGCCGATTAGGCAAACTGAGAGAAAACTTAGTTTTAGGAAAGGGGATTTTTGCATATTACTATCCAAATTAACCTTGATTTTTAGCAATTCGTTGTGGTAATTTTGAGAAGTCCATTTTTCTTAACATCGCATTGGCTTCATCTAACTTTTTTTGAACAATCTGTTCACCTGTAAGTTTTTGTATAGGCTCAATTTTCTTTGTTTTCATAACAATCCGGGTTGGAATTTGGCTTTTTTGGTAAATTTGAAAGATCAACACCTCTCAATAATTCATTCATTTCTTTTAGTTTTTTATTAACGATTTGCTCGCCGCTTAATTTGAGAGAAGTATTCCTTCTATTTTTTGCCATGTTCAAAGAGTTATGGTAAAATCAAACATTGAAATGATAATCAAAATAAACAGCTCTTGTGGAGCTTTCTGTGTATAGAAAGGTAATTCAAGATTTATTTTTCTGGCTCCTTAGGAGCCTCCTAAGATTTAAGGAAACTCCGACGGAGTTAGGGTAGTGGCTGGAAATCAAATATTCCTATAAACAGGACGCTCCAAAGGAGCACGTTGAGGTCAAAATACGAGATAAAGAAAATTGCTTCAAGCAAATTCAACGATTTTATTTCGTGAAAAAGTCGATAATCTATTAATGGGCAATATTGGTGTTTCCATTCCGAAAAGCCCACATTCAATCATTCTCCCATTCACTAATTCAATCATTATTCCTCCCGTGTGTGCATTATTGATCAAATTTAACGTTTATAAATCAATTATTGAAATCCTCTTCCTCAGGTTCTTTGTGCCGGACTGACCAAAACTTATTAATTTTGCTCGCCCCATAATACAGACCGAATGAAGCAATTAAAACTTACCACAGAACTCAACGTCATACCTTCAGAATGGAAAATAAATCATCAATCCAATATAGCAACCATCGGTTCCTGTTTTGCCGATGTGTTAGGGAATCAGCTTTCCGGGAATAAATTTTCGGTATTGAATAATCCTTTTGGAACCGTTTTCAACCCGCTGGCTATTGCCAAACTTCTTGATTTGTCACTGGAAGGAAAACCACCACATGCAGCGCTTTATCACCAGAATGCCGACGGGATCTGGTTACATCATGATTTTCACTCTTCGCTCTGGTCGACAAGCCGGGTAGGTTTGGAAGAAAAACTGATTGAAAAACAAAAGCAAGTGAATCAGTTTTTGAGAAATGCTGATGTGCTTGTCATCACTCTTGGGACCGCTTTTGCTTACCGACACAGGGCAACAAATGTGCTCGTTGGAAATTGCCATAAAGTGCCTTCTGATCGTTTTGTGAAGGAATTGCTTCACCTTGATCAGATTATGATCGGTCTTGAGCATCTTTTATTCAAACTGCAATCGATTAAAAGAGACCTGAAAATTATATTCACCGTTAGTCCGGTTCGTCATACAAAAGATACACTTTCTTTGAATCAGGTTAGTAAATCGACTTTACGTTTGGTTTGTCACCGCTTGTCTGAGAAATTTAAGCAGGTTAATTATTTTCCGGCCTATGAGATCATGGTCGATGAATTACGCGATTACCGCTTTTATAAACCAGATCTTATTCATCCAAACAGTGTGGCTGAGGAGCATATCTTTCGTACTTTTGCGGAGGCTTATATAGATAAGTCGGCATTGGACTTTATGAAAGGCTGGGAGGGAATTCAGAAAATGCTGAACCATAATGCCCAACATGGATTTACACCGAGCCATCTGGCATTGTTGCATACACTACAAGTCAGATTGAGTGATTTGGAGGGACAGGTAGATTTATCCAATGAATTAATAGAAGTAAATCGGAGAATTAGAGAATTTCCTGTGAACTGATAAACTCATTCACGGTATTCCGTGTTCAGTTAGATCAGAAGAAATATATAAAAAATAGCGGTTTTGGGAAAATCCAAAACTCATATCAAGTACCGCACCGGTTTTCCGGGCGAAATAATTACGATGGGCGAATTTACAATCAATAAGGAAAAAGTATTACAGGCTTTAGGCACTGTTCAGGAACCTGATCTTAAACAGGATCTGGTAACCCTGAATATGATTACGGATATCGAAATCGGTATAAACCAGGTGAAATTTACGGTTATTTTAACCACACCGGCTTGCCCTTTGAAAGAATTAATAAAGAGATTGTGTGTTGAAGCGATTCATACACATTTGAATCCGGATGTTGAAGTTATCGTCAATTTAACTTCAAATGTAACGAGTATCAGGCCATTAGGGGCGGCCCTTATTCCGGGTGTTAAAAATGTGATTGCCATTTCTTCGGGAAAGGGTGGAGTAGGGAAGTCAACCGTTACAGCTAATCTTGCGATGGCTCTGCACCGTTCAGGTGCTTCTGTTGGGATTATTGATGCAGATATTTCCGGCCCTTCCATTCCGTTGATGTTTGGTGCAGAAAACATGCAGCCAACGATCACACCGAAAGATGGGAAAAATTATATTAATCCGATTCGTCAGTATGGGATCAAAATGATTTCTATCGGATTTCTGACGCCCGCGGATAGTGCCGTTGTTTGGCGTGGTCCGATGGCTAGTCAGGCTTTGAAACAATTTTTCGGAGATACTGATTGGGGCGATCTGGATTATTTGTTGATTGATCTTCCTCCGGGAACGAGTGATATTCACCTTACCTTGGTACAAACAGTGCCCGTTACAGGTGCAATTATCGTAACAACACCTCAGAAAGTTGCATTAGCAGATGCTGTTAAAGGGATGTCAATGTTCCGTCAACCGCAAATTAATGTTCCGATTTTGGGCGTAATTGAAAATATGGCCTGGTTCACACCGGAAGAGCTTCCGGATAGTAAATATCATATTTTTGGAAAAGGCGGCGGACAATCGCTGGCTGATAAATTTGATGTACCTTTGTTAGGACAAATCCCTTTGGTACAAGGCATTCGTGAAGCGGGAGATGAAGGTCGCCCGGCTGTGATGGATGTTAATCCGATCGTGAATGACGCTTTCCGCCATGCAGCAGAAGGTTTGGCGCAACAGGTTGCCATCAGGAATGCAACAAAAGAGAAAACGCAAATTGTAGAGATTCAGGCTTAAAACAGTAGCCTTGTTTGACTTTATCAATAAAATCTTGCATATTACCGAATAGACTTTTTTAATAATGGATTCAAGAGAAAAAACATTAGAATTAATTGAGCAGGCGTTGGACACTGTTCGTCCGTATTTACATGCAGATGGCGGTGACGTGAAGTTGGTAGAATTGACGGATGATCTTACAGTAAAACTGGAACTTTTAGGTTCTTGCCAAAGCTGCCCGATGAGTGCCATGACTTTCCGTGCCGGTCTTGAAGAATCGATTCGTAAGGCAGTTCCGCATATCAACCGCGTAGTAGCATCAAACGTGCCTTCATTAGCATAACCGTTCGTTAATCGTTAACGAACCTGATTCAGTTTGACTGTAAAGCAGCCAAATTGAAATAAATTTTTCCTATGCACCATAAGTTGCAATTGATTCATTTTAAATACTGCTTATATTGCAGGTACGTTTTAAATGCATCAATCAGGCAATAATATGCGCATAGGAGTTTTTTTTGGAGGTCCCTCCCGCGAAAGGGAAATTTCATTTGCGGGCGGGAAAACCGCTTTCGAGTACTTGGATAAATCACTTTTTGAACCGGTTCCCGTTTTTGTCGACAGCTTCGGTCGCTTTATAAAACTGGAACATTCTTTGATGTATTCAAAGGAAATCAGGGACTTCTATCCGGCAAAAAGTAATCAGACAGACGATTTCAAAACTTATATAGAGTCATTTCCGGAAATGGCAAAACAACCGGTTTCACGCGAAATTGGTGTTCTTTTATCTCCGGATCAATTTAAAGATCATTTTGATTTCGCATTTCTGGCCATGCACGGTCCCGATTGTGAAGATGGCGCCATTCAGGGATTACTGGAATGGTTTAAAATTCCATACAGCGGGCCTGGTTTGATGGGTTCTGCGGTTGGAATTGATAAAATTCTTCAAAATGAAATGATCGCGCTGGTTAACAATCAGCAAAAGAAAAGCTGGACATTACGCTATGATCAGTGGATTCCACGCGAATACTCCATTCTTTTTACAGTCCTTAAAAAACATCTGGGTTTACCTTTGGTAATAAAAGCGCCTCATCAGGGTTCTTCGATTGGCGTTGCTATTGTAAAGGAAGATTCTCTGGACGCTTTTGTCGCGGCTGTCAATCAATGTTTTTTTCAGGTTGAACTGGAAAGTAAAACCTGGAAAGCACTGGACGCAGCCGGGAAACGCGCATATGTGCAGCGCATTGCCAATCTGGATGAAGGAATAGGGTTTCCGGTTGTTGTGAACGGAGATAAAATCATTTATCATCCGGCAGATTTGCTAGAACAACTGACAAATATGTTTGTTGTTCAGGACGATATTATTGTTTTGAGCAGCTCCAACGCAGAAGATCAGATTTTGCTTGAAGAATTTATTGAAGGTCAGGAATTCTCCTGTGGTTGTATTCAATTTGACAACGGAAAACCATTGGCTTTGCCTCCAAGTGAAGTGATTAAAATGGTTGACGTTTTTGATTTTAATGCCAAATACAAACCAGGAGCAAGTCGGAAAAGAATACCGGTTGATACTACGCTTGAAAAAAACCGGGAAATTCAGAAAGTTATAGCAGAGGTTTTCCAGCAACTGGGCATTACGGTTTGCGTTCGGATCGATGGATTTTTAACCCCAGAAGGGACTATTTTACTTCATGACCCGAACACGATTCCAGGTATGTCGCCGACTTCTTTCATTTTTAAACAAATGGCAGAAATTGGATTGAGCGTTACACAAGCGTTAACTTATTTCATTCGTCAATCAATTAGAGAAAGAATTCGTTTGGGGAAAGATACCTGGAATCTGAGACATTTGCTTGAAAGTTTGGATGAAAAAATAACGGCTGAAAAAAATGTTGTCAAACCAGTTAAGGGGATTCTTTTTGATGCCTCGGACGAGCATTATGCCTTGGCAAGACAAACCTATGGTAAATTATTTGCAGACGGAGTTTATAAACCGGTTCCTGTTTTACACGGAACCGATGGTAAATACTACCAGCTTCCGAATCCGTTTATGTTCAAAGAATATATTGTAGATGTTGAAGGATTGATAAGTCAGGGAAGACATCCGCTTTTGACTGAAACCGCTCAAAAAGCGAAGTCAATTACTGATTTTTTTGCGGGTGAAATCGACGATCAGATTCATGTTTTTAACAACGTAGAAGCCATAGAATTAATTAGGGACTGGGTTGTCATCTAAATCGACTAATAATTTATTTACCATTTTTAAGGACAAAAAAGAGCTTGTTTAAAGCTCTTTTTTAGTAAATTTCATTTTCTACACAACTTTTACGGTTTTTCAAACCTGGAATTTAGTTAGGTGTAGATTTTTAATTGAGTTTTTTGACTCCGATAATTTGACGAACCAATGGCACACGGCGCAGAGAAAGTACGGTTAAGCCTACAAAAAGAAAACAAAGGTTGGAAAAAATGGGGGCCATATCTGTCTGAGCGTCAGTGGGGAACTGTACGTGAAGATTACAGCGGAAATGGTGATGCCTGGAATTACATTACCCACGAAATGGCTTTGTCCAAAACATATCGCTGGGGAGAAGATGGCATCGGAGGTTTTTCTGATAACAAACAACATATCTGTCTCTCTTTCGCTTTTTGGAACCATCGTGATAAATTTTTAAAAGAACGGATTTTTGGATTGACAAACCGTGAATCAAATCACGGGGAGGATGTTAAGGAAATGTACTATTATCTGGATAGTACGCCAACGCATTCCTACACCAAAATGCTTTATAAATATCCTCAGCAGCAATTTCCTTATGATAAACTTCGTCAGGAAAATGGGAAGAGGGGGAAAGAGGATCCGGAGTATGAAATCATGGATACGGGTGTGTTCGATAACAATGAATATTTCGACATTTTTATAGAACATGCCAAGGCCGACGAAGAGGATATCATGATGAAAGTGACGGTGCATAACCGTGGCCCAAAAGATGCTCCGATTACGGTTTTACCAACGATTATGTTCAGGAATACATGGTCGTGGGGATATGAGGCGTTCAACTACAAACCGATGATGAACGGGATTTCAAACCGTTTGATCGAGGTGACTCACCGGAAACACGGAAAGTATAATCTGTACCTGGATAATGCAGACGAGCTTTTGTTTTGTGAAAATGAATCAAATCTTAAAAAGTTATACGGTACAGCCAATAATACGGCTTATCCAAAAGATGGTATAAACGATTACATCGTCAGCGGCAGAAAAACGGCCACCGTCAATCCAAATAGTATTGGTACAAAAGCTTCGGCACGGTTTACCAAAACAATCAAAGCCGGAGAAAGTGTTGTTTTTCGCATGCGTTATGTAAATCATTCTATATCAGAGCCTTTCGGTGGATTTGAAGATCTTTTCAACAAAAGAATTCGCGAGGCTGATGAATTTTATGATGATATTCAAAAAGATGTAGCCGATGCTGATCTCCGTTCGATTCAGCGCCAGGCTTATGCCGGGATGTTGTGGAGCAAGCAGTTTTATTACTACAATGTATACGAATGGCTAAAAGGTGACCCCGCCCAGCCTGAACCTAATCAGGGACGAAAGTGGGGGAGGAATTCCGGATGGAAACATTTGTATTCTGCCAACATTATTTCCATGCCCGATAAGTGGGAATATCCGTGGTTTGCTGCCTGGGATCTGGCTTTCCATTGTGTACCGCTCGCCAGGGTTGATGCTGATTTTGCCAAACGACAACTAGAAATTTTACTACGGGAATATTACATGCATCCCAACGGACAGATTCCTGCATACGAGTGGAATTTCTCTGACGTTAACCCGCCCGTTCACGGTTGGGCAACATGGAAGGTATACGAAATTGACCGGGAGCAAAATAATGGCGTTGGTGATGTCGAATTTCTGGAAAAGATATTCCACAAATTATTGCTGAATTTCACTTGGTGGGTCAATCAAAAGGATGATACCGGTAATAATATTTTCAGTGGTGGTTTCCTTGGGCTTGATAATATTGGTGTATTTGACCGTTCAACACCAATGCCTTTTGGTGGAAAACTCCAGCAGGCGGATGCAACAGGCTGGATGGCGATGTATACGCTGAACATGTTGCGAATTTCGGTTGAAATTGCATTGCAGCATCCGGTTTATCAGGATATGGCATCGAAATTTTTCGAGCACTTCCTGCATATTGCCGGAGCGATGGAATCCATTGGTGGTAAAAATTCTTCGATTAGTTTATGGGATGAAGAAGACCAGTTTTATTATGATGTAATCCATATTCCGAATGGTCAAAGCATATTATTGAAAGTGCGTTCGATTGTAGGTTTGATACCACTTTTTGCGGTGGAGATCCTTGATCCTACGAATCTTGATAAAATGCCTGTATTCAAACGACGTGTGGAATGGGTTTTGGCAAACAGGCCTGATCTTGCGCGTTTGATATCACGTTGGTTTGAATCCGGAAAAGGAGAAAATCGCTTGTTATCGATTCTTCGCGGTCACCGGATGAAAATGATCATGAAGCGTATGCTGGACGAAAATGAGTTTTTGTCTGATTATGGTGTGCGTGCATTGTCTAAATATCATAAGGATAATCCATACAAGTTTTATATCAACGGAGAAGTTTTACAGGTAGATTATACACCGGCCGAAGCTTTAACGGATATCATGGGTGGTAATTCCAACTGGCGTGGACCGATCTGGTTTCCTTTAAATTACCTGATTTTTGACTCTTTAATGAAATTTCATGCTTACTATGGCGAGGATTTCCAGATAGAATATCCGACAAACTCGGGAAATCTGGTAACGATTAAAGATGCAGCCATGGCGATTGCAAATCGTTTGATTGATATATTTAAAAAAGACGCGGAAGGCAGAAGAGCATTTAACGGAGACGATGAGAAAATGCAGACGGATCCGAATTTTAGCGAACATATTTTATTTTATGAATATTTCCATGGAGACAACGGAAGAGGCTGCGGTGCAAACCACCAGACTGGTTGGACGGGTTTGGTAGCCGAGCTGATCCTTAAAACTTCTCAGGAAAAAATGAAAGAAGTTGCCCGGGAAGAACTGCCGGTAAGTAAGTAATTCCGGATTATTTTTACTTTTATATTTTTAATTACTCAACTGAGAACGATATTTTTAGTCTTTATCCAAAGCACAGCGTAGTACTGTTGTTTTGCCGGTAACGGCTTATTTAAAACTAACTGTTTCTGAAAACAATCTTTCAATTTAATTATGACCGCACAATTAGATCCTACTGTTCTTGCCAAAGTAAATACCTGGCTTGAAGGCGATTACGATATTGATACCAAACAATCAATTCAACAATTGATTGACGAAGGAAATGATACTGAACTTACTGACGCATTTTACAAGGATCTTGAATTTGGCACGGGTGGTTTACGTGGATTAATCGGTGTAGGTTCAAACCGCATGAACCGCTACACCGTTGGTACTGCAACGCAGGGTTTAGCGAATTATCTGAACAAAGCGTTTCCAAATCAGGAAATCAAAGTAGCCATTGCGTATGACAGCCGCATAAAATCAGATGAGTTTTCCCAAATTATCGCGGATATTTTTTCTGCAAGCGGAATTACTGTTTATCTTTTTGAAGCGCTTCGCCCAACGCCTGAGCTTTCTTTTGCAATCCGTCAACTGGGATGTCAGAGTGGTGTGGTAGTTACGGCATCGCACAATCCGAAAGAATACAACGGATATAAGGCTTACTGGAACGATGGCTCACAGGTTGTGGCTCCTCATGATTCCAATATTATTGATGAAGTAAACGCGATCAAATCCATTGATGATATCAAGTTTGTGGGAGATCCTTCAAAAGTTATCAAAATCGGAGCTGATATTGATGAAAAATATCTTGATCATATTCTCTCACTTTCGATTTCAAAAGATGCAATTGCCCGTCAGAAAGATTTAAAGATCGTCTATACGCCTTTGCATGGAACCGGTGTTACACTTGTTCCACAGTTATTGAAAAAAATGGGTTTTGAATCGGTTACGGTGATTGAAGAACAGGCAGAACCAAACGGTAATGGCCAGTTTCCAACCGTTGTTTATCCAAACCCGGAAGAAAGCGAAGCGATGTCAATGGCCGTTAACAAGGCAAAAGAAATTGATGCTGATCTTGTTTTAGGAACAGATCCTGACGCGGACAGAGTTGGTATCGCAGCCAAAAACCATCATGGCGAAATTCAGCTTTTGAATGGTAACCAAACTGCAAGTGTTCTGATTTACTATCTTTTGAACGCATGGAAAGATGCCGGAAAATTAACCGGAACGCAGTTTGTTTGTAAAACAATTGTAACAACAGATCTGATTGATAAAATGGCTGCGTCTTATGACGTGAAATGCTATAATACATTAACCGGTTTCAAATACATTGCTCAGGTAATTCGTGAGAAAGAAGGTATTGAACAATTTATCGGTGGCGGTGAAGAAAGTTATGGTTATCTGATCGGTGATGCTGTTCGTGATAAGGATGCGATCGCTTCCTGCGCCATGATTGCGGAATTAACGGCTTATGCAAAAGACAAAGGTTTGAGTCTTTTTGATATGCTGATTGAAATTTATAAGAAATTCGGATTCTATTATGAAGGACTTATTTCATTAACCAAAAAAGGAAAAACAGGTGCAGAAGAAATTCAGCAAATGATGGCTGACTTCCGCGCCAATCCGCCAAAAACGCTGGCAGGTTCTGAAGTGATCCGTATGGATGATTACAAAGCATTGACAACTACCGATTTTACATCAGGTATAACAACGGAAATTCCATCTGGTGAAATGGGAATTGAATCATCAAACGTGCTTCAATTCTTCACGGTCGACGGTACTAAATTCACTTGCCGACCTTCCGGAACAGAACCGAAGATTAAATTCTACGTAGGCGTTCGTGCTGAGCTTGAAAGCAAAGAGGATTTCGATAGCGTTTATGCCGGATTGAAAGAAAAAGTAAAGGCGATTGGTGAGGAGTTGGGATTGAAATAAATCTTCTTTTACCGAGATATAGGAATTCCAACCGGAAAATATTTTCCGGTTGGAATTTTCTTTTGCAACAGACCGCCAACATTATCGGTATCAGGATGAAGATTCCAAACTCCTGATTTATCTTTGAGTTGAAAAGCACTTAACCCGTTAGTTATCCGTCATATAATGTTTCGTTATCCATCTTTTTTTCAGAGATTCTTTTTATTAAGCTTCCTTTTTAGCTTTATCATCATAATCTCCAATGCTCAGCAAAATAATGCGGTTGTACTTACCGGAAAAGTTACAGATGGAAAAACGGGCAAACCACTGCCTTTTGCTAACGTTTTTGTAAATAATTCTACGATTGGTACAAATGCGGATGAAAACGGTAATTACAGATTGACAGGCCTGACGATTGGTAATATTGAAATGGCGGTGTCTTTTTTGGGTTATGAAACAGTAAAACAAACTTTAAGATTTGAACAACCAGGCTTAAAAACTGTTCAGTTTAAGCTGATTGAAGGTATGCAGCTGGGCGGCGTGACGATTTACGCCAGGAAAAATAAAAAACGTGAAAAACATCTGGCGATTATCACCAGGGAATTATTGGGCAAATCTCCTTTTGCCAAACTCTGCAAAATTTTAAATCCGGAAGTTCTTCGAATTTCTCTCGACGATAACGGCCATTTGAGCGCACAAACAACCGGTGCGCTGATTATTGAAAACAATGCGCTGGGCTACAAAATTTTCCAGGATCTGGACGACTTTGATTATTATGAAGGAAAGGTATACTATGGTGGCAGTACACGTTTTCAGTTGTTAACACCAAAAGACTCGGTTCAAAAGAATCTTTGGCGAAGAAATCAGGTGAATGCATACCAGGGCTCACTAAAACATTTGCTCGCAAGTATGGTTTCGGATAGTCTACAGGAAAACGGATTCAAGGTGTTTCAGGAAATTCCTGATTCTTTAAGAATGTTTCGTTCTGTAAGAAGTATGAACGGATACAATTATATCACAAATAACGTTCACAACCGCATTGAACAGGTTCGTGGAGACAGGCTCATCCGGGACGGAGAATTATCCACAGAAAGACTGGTTGTATCAAGAACGATGTTGGAAGTTTTTTATATCAAAAAACACGGAAGTTCTCCTTACAACGATATGCCCTATGCTTATACCCAAATCAAATTTCCCCAGGGATATGCCGTGATCACGCCCCAGGGCTGGGTTGTAATGCCCATGGGATTTGAAATCGCCGGATTTTTAGGGAATGACAGATATTCAACTTTACTGCCAGCTGATTGGAAAAGAGAGGACTAATTTTAATGGTTAATTGTTAAGGGTTAATTGTTAATGGGAGTGGCGAGTTACTTCTTTGATTTTTTACAACAATAATCATAATACAACTTAGTGTTCGCTCCCTGAATCATTAACCCTTAAACATTAACCATTAACAATTAATCCTTAACCATTACAACAGTGTTTTGTAGGACAACAAATGGCAAATGAACATTCCAATCCGGTTTTAAATTTTCCTGGTTCATGAATCCTTTGGAGTAATTTCCCAGAACAATATCCATATCGCCGTCGCCGTCATAATCATTTACATCCATACAAATCCATCTTCCTTTATCAGAAATCGGGATACTATGAGCTTTGAACTTTAATCCGGTTTTCGTTTCGTTTTCGAAATACGTGAACGTATCATATGGCTTGGATTTAAAATCGGAAAAGAATGCTATTGTGGCAATATCGATGTCGCCATCTTTGTCAAAATCTGCCGCCATGGCTTTTGTAGCACCATTTAACTGAGAAAAGTAGGATTTTTCAAAATGAAAGCTTCCTTTATTTTTACCCTCTTTATTCAGAAAAACGTAAAGTCCGTGATAGGGCTTTAAAATTCTTGAATAATCGCTGTTATCACCGGCTGTGTAAATAATATCCTGTCTTCCGTCTTTATTTATATCGATCAACTGGAAACTGCTGGATCCAAAAACCGGTGGGAAACGAAGGATATTTTTTTCAACAAATCCTCCCTTTTTGTCATTTATAAAAAGCCAGATTCCTTCATTTGCATGAGCAAATAATGTCATAATATCAGGCCAGCCATCCTTATTGAAATCTACAATGACGGATTGGGTTGAACCGGGAACTTCGCGGACTGTGACTCTTTTGAATGACTTATCCGGAAGCTGTTGCAATATATACAATCCTCCAAAATTGTGTCCGAAGCTACAAACGAGATAATCCGTTAAGCCGTCCTTGTTATAATCCAGAACTTGTGTTTGTATTGGTCTTATCAAATCCTTTGCTATGTTGACATTCTGTGAGCCCTTCTTGTCAGTTATTCCAATAACATCACCTTTTGTATTATCCAATGCACGCATTCCACCCATGCATGTGATGATACTCTCAAATGGACCATGTTCGGGGAAGTTTATATCCACAGCAGATGTAGATAACTCTGTTACCAGTGAAGGTTTTAGTAAAGTGTTCCATTCAAACAACGCAGAATAATTCAGGCTGCTGGTAAAGATTTTTTTCTCTTTGGGGTTGATGCCCGTCATAATTGTGGCGGCAACCTGTGAGGAATCCGGATCAGGGGTTTTTAATTTGAAAACAGCCCAGTCACTTATTTTATCCTGGGATGTTTCCGGTTTAAGCGAATCGGGTGCCAGAGTCTCGTAATACCTGAGTATTCCATGCCATTCCTTGATTGATAATGTCGAATTTTTATGAGGCAGATAAACATTGCCCTGTAATACCTCGATTCCAAAATGTTCTGCCATGGCCGGCATAATTCCATCCCGCCAGGTTTTTTTATCCAGTAAAGACGGGTCAGGGAACATATGGCAACTTGTGCACCTGAGTTTTGCAAGAGCCTCACTTTGAGCCAGCGTATTGTCCCCAACGTTCCGTTCACAGCCAGTTGATACGACAAAAATCAGAGAAAAAAATATATAAATATTTTTAGAGGTATTGGTAATTAACATTGCTTGCTGGTAGAAATTATGCGGTAAGAGGGAAATAGAGAATAGTGATTTTTTTTTTGCTATTAATATTTTTATATCAAATGTAACTTTTGGTGATTAATATTTCATCAATTTACTTAAATGATCTTATTTTGATACATATATTTATATTTTTTCAATAAATAAAAATAAAAATTCAAATAAGTAAAAAAAATGACTTAATAATTATAAATTTGGAAGTTCATTATTAATTAACCTAACAAAAAGTATGAAAAAAATCTACGCGAGCTCCGTCCGGAGCTTAGTATGCTGTTTATTTCTGAGCTTTTCATCCATTCTTGCAATGGCCCAGGAACGCAAGGTAAGCGGTAAAATCATCGACGTGGCAGGTGGCGGAATTCCAGGAGCTACTGTGGTTTTAAAAGGTTCTCAACTGGGAACAAACACCAATGGTGATGGCGAATTCACCATTAATGTAAAATCAAATACAGACGTACTAGTAGTAAGCTTTGTTGGGTATAAAACCCAGGAAGTCAATGTGGGAAATCAAAGTGTAATCAATATTAAATTGGAAGATGACGTATCCGCTTTGGAAGAGGTCATCGTAACAGGTTACACAGTTGATAGCCGCAGGGAAACAACGGGTGCAGTTTCTACAGTAAAATCAAAAGACCTTACGGCTTCTCCTTCGGGGAACGTAGAACAACAGCTTCAGGGTAGAGTTGCCGGGGTAACAGTAATCACGAACGGTCAGCCGGGTACGACCAGCCAGATCCGTGTACGTGGATTTGGTGCTTTTGGTGGTAATGAACCTTTGTATATTGTTGATGGTGTACCAACGGGTTCTACTGATTTCCTGAATCCTGATGATATTGAATCAACAACGGTTCTTAAGGATGCGGCGGCGGCCTCTATATATGGAGCACGTGCAGCGAATGGTGTAATTGTTTACACGACTAAAAAAGGAACAAAAAAAGCAAAAAAATTGACTGTTACATATGACGGTCTTGCGGGATTTACAACCCCAGGAAAAGGCCAGAGTATGTTAAATCCTCAGGAGCAGGCGGATTGGACATGGCAGGCTGAACGTAACAATGGTTTCCAGGAAAACAGAGCTCCGAATTTCTCAAGCATTGCGAGTGGACAATACGGGAATGGAAATACACCAGTTTTACCTGATTATATAAATGTTGGAGGAAAAACAGGTGTAATCGGAACGCTTGATCTTGCGGCGGAAAAATTGAAATACAATGTTGATCCTACAAGAGGTTCAATTTATCAGGTTGTAAAAGCGAATAAGCAGGGAACTGACTGGTATGATGCCATTACACGTGTTGCACCCATCCAGAGACATTCTCTTGGATTTTCAGGAGGATCGGAAACCAGCAGATACTATACCGGATTTAGCGTTCAGGATCAGCAAGGTATTCTTTCCAACAATGGTTTTAAACGTTATGCTTTTCGTGTAAATACCGAGTTTGATGTTTTGAAAAACCTGAGAATTGGCCAAAATGCACAGTTTACTTATTTACAGGTATTAGGTCAAAGCGGCGGTAGCGGTGGACAAGGTGTATCGGCGGATGAAAATGATATTCTTTCTGCTTTCCGTATGCCTTCCATTATACCTATTTATGACGAATTTGGTGGCTATGCGGGAACGGCGGCAAAAGGCTTTAATAACCCTCGTAATCCGGTTGCTGCACGTGACGGACTTGCCAATAATAAAGGATTTTCAGGACAAGGTTTTGGTAACTTTTATGCTGAGCTGGATATCATTCATGGTTTGACCTTCCGTTCAAGTCTTGGAGCTCAATATACAACTTACAGCAACAAGGGATATAGCCGGTTGCAATACGAAAACTCTGAAAATAACTCTGCATTTGGTTACAATGAAGGTTCTGGCAATCGTTTAAGCTGGACATTGACCAATACATTAAACTATAAAAAACAATTCGGTCGTCATACGCTTGATGTACTTTTGGGACAGGAAGCTCTGAATACAGGTGCCGGTAAAAACCAGTCTTCTTCGGGTTTGAATCCATTCTCTACCGATATCAATTATATCAGTATGACCAATGTTAGTTCTAAAATTTCTAACAGTGATTATTATAAAGGGGTTAATTTCTACTCGCTTTTTGCCCGTGCGAACTACACCTTCAATGATAAATATATCGTGACAGGTGTTGTAAGGCGCGATGGATCTTCAAGATTTGGTTCAAACAACCGTTATGGTGTATTTCCTGCGTTCTCTGCAGCATGGCGCTTATCTTCTGAGCAATTCATGAAAAATATTCCTTTCATTACGGAGCTTAAAATTCGTGGAGGTTATGGTTTGATGGGTAACTCAAATAACGTGGATCCTAATAACCAGTACAGTTTATATGGAGCAAATATTGCAGAATCAGCATACGACCTTAACGGAACGAATACCAGCGCAATGGAGGGATATTACCGGACTCGTATTGGTAACAAAAATGCTAAATGGGAAACCAGTATCACCAAAAACATCGGTATTGACGGAACATTCTTCAAAGGTAAATTTGATGTAATAATCGATTTCTGGCAAAAAGATACCAAAGATTTGTTGTTCCAGGTGCCGGTTACAGCAACAGCTGGTTACAAAGCATCTGCACCTTCGGTCAACGTGGGTAAAATGTCAAATAAGGGTATTGATTTACAGATCATTAATCGTGGAAAAGTTACGAATGATTTGGGTTATGAGTTGAATTTTACGGCCGGTGTGCTTAAAAACAATATCGAATCTCTAGCACCTGGCATTAGTTATCTTTCATCTGTAAATCCAGGTTTCCGTGGAATTAACCCGATTAGAAACCAGATTGGACATTCTATTTCCTCTTTCTATGGGTATAAGGTTGAAGGTCTATATAAGGATAAAGCCGAAGTGGATGCTGCACCTACACAGGATGGAGCTGCACCAGGCCGTTTCCGTTATGTCGATCTTAATAAGGACGGTAAAATTGATGCAGATGACAGAACTTTCCTTGGTAGTCCGGTACCTAAATTTACGGGTGGTATCAACATCAAGTTAACTTACAAAGGATTTGATGTCGCTACTTACATGTATACCTCGATTGGTAACAAGATTTTTAACGTATCCAAATGGTTTACAGATTTCTATCCGTCATTTACGGGTGCGGCTGTAAGTTCAAGGGTTAAGGATTCATGGTTGCCAGACCATACGAATACGCAAACTCCAATTTTTGAATCGGCTTCAAATTTTAGTACGAACACACAATCCAACAGCTTTTATATAGAAAATGGTTCTTTCTTCCGTATGCAGAATATCACTTTGGGGTATACGCTTCCAAGCCATATCCTGGGTAGACTGAAAATGTCTAAACTGAGAATTTATGCTTCTACAAATAACTTGTTCACTGCAACCAAATACAAAGGGCTTGATCCGGGTGTAGGCGGAAATGCAGATACAAACTTCGGTATAGACGTAGGAAACTATCCAATTACAAGAAGCTGGACATTCGGGGTAAATCTTGGATTTTAAGACTAATTGATTCTTGAAATTCTGCAAGGAACCAGTATAAAGATTAGACTCAAAAATATTTATAAAATGAAAAAAATTAGATCAAAAGGAATTCTGGCATTTGTTTTTGCACTTATGCTCATTGGTTATTCCTGTAAAGAGAGCTTTTTAGAAGTGCCTGCGACAGGTCAGCTGGATGAAGACCAGCTTTCAAATAAAAAAGGTTTGGAAGGTGTATTGGTATCGGTTTATGGACAACTTAACGGACGTGCGAACCGTATGGCCAGTGCCAGTAACTGGGTTTGGGGGAGCATCCGTGGAGGTGATGCTAATAAAGGAACGGATCCGGGGGATTTCAGTGATATCAACCCGATTCAGCGTTACGCCTATATCACAAATCAGGGCGTTATTGCTGATAAATGGACTGGTTTATACGAAGGCGTTGCGCGTGCCAACCTGGTTATGAAATTGATCGGTGTAGCCAAAGCAGATGTAACGGATGCGGATAAAAAAAGAATCGGAGGCGAGGCCAGATTTTTAAGAGGTCATTATTATTTTGAGTTGAAAAGAGGTTTCAATAATACGCCATACGTTGACGAAACTGTTGATTATGGTACTGGTATTGAAAAAGTTTCAAACACAAAAGATCTTTGGCCTTTGATCGAAGCTGATCTTAAGTTTGCCTATGACAACCTTCCTGCTACACAGGACGCTGCGGGTCGCGTAAACAAATGGGCAGCAGGGGCATATCTTGCAAAAGTATATATGTACCAGAAAAAGTTTACTGAGGCAAAAGCGCTTTACGATTTGATCATTGCTGGCGGCCAAACTACCAATGGTAAGAAATATGCATTGGTTCCACGTTTTCAGGATGCTTTTAAAGCAAGTAATGATAATAACTCAGAATCCGTTTTTGCTATTCAGGCTGCGGCAAATACAGGAAGTGTGAATAACGCCAACCCTGAATTTGACCTTAACTGGCCTTATAACACAGGTCCGAATGGCCCGGGTAACTGTTGTAGCTTCTTTGCACCGAGTTTTGAATTAGGTAATTCTTTCCGTACCGATGCAACAGGACTTCCTCTTTTGGACGGTTCTTACAATACAGCCGGAAAAGAGTTGAAAACAGATATGGGGTTGAAATCATCGGATCCGTTTACTCCGGATGCGGGGCCTGTGGATCCACGTCTTGATCACTCAATTGGCCGCAGAGGAATACCTTATCTTGACTGGATAGAGCATCCGGGCAATGACTGGATTCGTAATCAGTCAAATGCGGGTCCTTACACGACCAAGAAATATGCTTATTACAGAACGGATATTGGTTCGTTGCAAGATAACAGTTCATGGACGCCTGGTTACACCGCAATCAACGTAAACATAATCCGTTTTTCAGATGTGCTTTTAATGGCAGCGGAAGCTGAGGTGGAAGTTGGATCTCTTGAAAAAGCGCGTGAATATGTAAACCTTGTTCGTGAACGTGCCGCTAATCCGGCAAGTTTTGTAAAACGCACTTCTGGTGAAAATGCTGCTAACTATGTGATCGACATATACAAAACAGCTTTTGCAAGTAAAGAGGCTGCTCGTACAGCCGTTCGTTTCGAAAGAAAGCTCGAACTGTCAGGAGAAGGCCACCGTTTCTTTGACTTGGTAAGATGGGGTACAGCGGCGACGGAGATTAATGCCTACCTGACTTACGAAAGCAAAAAATTGACCGGAGCTTTGGGAGGATCGAAATTTACCCCTAACAAAAATGAATATCTACCTTTGCCTCAGGATCAGGTTGACCTTGTTGGTAAGGATATCCTGATTCAGAATCCAGGGTATTAATAAAGGGAGATTTTTCCAATAAAACAAAGGAGATGGTATTTATATACCGTCTCCTTTTGTTAATTTCAGCTAGTGCTAATCTGTCGTTTTACTATCTAATAATAATGTCTGCAAGATATTTACTCCTGTATACCTTTACCTTTTTTCTGTTAACGTCCTGTAAAAAAGAGCTTAAAACATTCACTCTTTTGAATAATGATGATACGGGTATCACGTTTTCAAACCGGATTGCTGAAAATGATACCATGAACATTCTATCCTTTGAGTACATCTACAATGGTGGTGGAGTAGCACTGGGTGATTTCAACAATGACAGTCTTCCGGATATCTATTTTACAGGCAACTCGGTTGATAATAAACTTTATTTGAACAAGGGAGCGAATGACGGCAAGTTAAGTTTTGAAGATGTTACCAAAAAAGCGGGTGTTGCTGCCGCAAACAAGTGGTCATCAGGGGTTGCTTTGATCGATATCAATAACGATGGACTGCTGGATATTTATGTCTGCTCCACGGTAAGAAAAGTTGCGAAGGAGAGAGAAAACCTGCTATATGTAAATCAGGGTTTTGGAAAAGATAAAGTACCCGTATTTAAGGAAATGGGTAAAGAATATGGGATTGCGGATACAACGCACACAACAAATGCAGCTTTTTTGGACTACGACAACGACGGCGATCTTGATCTTTTTCTGGTCGTGAATGAAATGGATGACAATAATTTCCCCAACAAATTTCATGAAAAGATAAAGGACGGATCTTCCAAAAGAACCGACAGGCTTTATCGCAATGACTGGGATAAGGCAAAAGGCCATCCCTTTTTTACAAATGTTTCAAAAGAATCAGGAATACTAATAGAAGGATATGGACTTGGTGTAAATGTTACTGACGTAAATCAGGATGGTTGGAAAGATATTTACGTCACAAACGATTATCTGACAAACGATCTTTTATACATCAATAATGGAAAAGACGCCAATGGCAAACATCTCGGATTTACCGATATGGCGGATGTTTCATTCAAACACACTTCCCATTCGGCGATGGGTAATGACATTGCCGATATCAATAATGATGGTCTGCCTGATATTGTAGCGCTGGATATGATGCCGGCTACCAATTTCAGAAAGAAAATGATGACGCCGTCCAGCAGTTATATTACCTATCAGAATTACGAATTATATAAATACCAATATCAGGTTGCACGCAATACGTTGCAGCTGAATTTGGGCAAAACGAAGAAAACAGACAAGTATGCTGTTTTTAGTGAAATTGGTTTATTAAGCGGTGTGGCAGAAACGGATTGGAGCTGGACACCTATGGTTACCGATTTCGATAATGACGGTTTCAGGGATATGATTATTACAAACGGTTTTCCAAGAGATATTACCGATATGGATTTTATTGCCTATCGCAATGAAGTTGGAAATGTAATGAGCAAAATGATGATGCTAGATTATATTCCTTCCGTGAAAATCAAGAACTTTGCTTATAAAAATAAAGGAAACCTTCGTTTCGAAGACGTTACGGATGCATGGGGCATTGAGCGTGGTAGTTTTTCAAATGGAGCTGCTTACGCAGATTTGGATAATGACGGAGATCTTGACTACGTAGTTAACAATATAAACGATTCAGCTTTTGTATATAGGAATAACTCGATTCAGTTAAAACCACAAGAAAGTAATTACCTGCGGATTCAATTCAAAGGAGAAAAATATAATAGCAAAGGGATTGGCGCAGTTGCTGAAATTTCATACGGAGTAAATCAAAAACAATATTCTGAAAATTCTCCATACAGGGGTTATCTATCAACGATAGAACCTTTTACTCATTTTGGGTTGGGTAAAATAAATTCAGTTGAGAAACTGGTCATTACCTGGCCGGGGGGTAAAACACAGACTTTAAAAAATGTCAAAGCCAATCAGGTACTTACGGTTTTTGAAAAAGACGCTACAGAAAACAGAACACCTGCTGATCAGAAAGTCTTGGAAAGCGGCTATTTGAGAGATATTACCTCATCCCTTCATCTCAATTATAAACATGAAGAACAGGATAATATTGATTTCAATGTTCAGAAATTACTTCCTCACAAGTTATCACAATATGGTCCGGCGTTGGCAGTAGGGGATATCAATGGTGATAAGCTGGATGATGTTTTTATCGGTGGTGCGATGTTTCATAAAGGCAGGTTTCTTATTCAGCAGGCAAACGGACAGTTCAAAAATACTGACTTACTTCCAGGTTTGGATGGGCCGTCTAAAAATTCCGAAGATATGGGTGTCCTGCTTTTTGACGCTGATTTGGATGGAGATCTGGACCTTTATATAGTAAGCGGAAGTTACGAGATGCAGGCTAATTCTGAGGCGTTGCAGGATCGGTTGTTTATTAACGACGGAAAAGGTAAATTTTCTCAGAATATCACTGCACTTCCCAAGTTTCTGAAAAGCGGCTCTTGTGTTAAGGCGGCTGATTATGACAGGGACGGGGATCTGGATCTTTTTATTGGGGGAAGGGTTGAGCCTGGTGCTTATCCAAAATCGGTTTCAAGCTATATTTTGAGAAATGATTCATCCAATGGACAAGTGAAATTTAAGAATGTTACGTCTGAAATAGCACCGGAACTGGTAAATATTGGTCTTGTTTGCGATGTACTTTGGACTGATTTTGACAACGACGGCTGGGTTGATCTGATGGCAGCAGGAGAGTGGATGCCGCTTACTCTACTCAAAAATGAAAAGGGTAAATTTAAAAAGCATACCTCCGGTCTGGAGAATCAAAGAGGGCTATGGAGTACTTTAACCACCGGTGATTTTGACAATGACGGTGACATGGATTATGTGGCCGGAAATCTTGGGCTGAACTCCTTAAACCGAGCCAACGACACGCAGCCGATTGGTATCTATGCAAAGGATTTCAACAAAGACGGATTTTTTGATGCAATCCCTACGGTTTTTTATCGGGGTAAGGACGACATTTATAAGGAATTTCCTTACAATACGCGCGATGAAATGGGGAAACAGATTATTCAGGTTCGTCAGCGTTTTCAGGAATATGGGAAGTTTTCGGATGTTGGGGTTAAAGATATTTTTAAACCGGAGGAATTAAAAGATGCACTTGTATTAAAAGCTAACTGGTTAAAAAGCAGTTATATTGAAAATCTTGGAAATGGCCGGTTCAAAATGCATGAATTGCCGATAGAGGCGCAGTTTGCACCCATTTTTGGTATGGTAACAGAGGATATAGATGGTGACGGAAATCTGGATGTGATTTTATGCGGAAATGATTTTGGTTCCGATGTTTCAAATGGAAGATATGATGCCCTTAATGGATTGATATTAAAAGGAAGCGGAAAAGGCGGTTTTAAATCACTAAACTTTGCCAATGGCGGTTATGCAGTGACGGGAAATGCAAAAGCAATGGTCAAATTGGCCGGGATTAATGAAAAGGTTCTCTCTATAACATCCCAAAACAGAGATTCTCTCAGATTTCACGAGATACAGCTTGTTGCCAAGTCATACCCCATTTCTACAACTGACAATATAGCGATTTTAAAGCTTAAAAATGGTAAGTCCAGGCGCGAAGAATTGAACTACGGCTCGTCCTTTTTGTCTCAATCTACACACAAGCTCCTTTTACCAGGCTATGTTTTGAGTGCAGATGTTATAGATTCAAAGGGAATCAGGAGAAAAGTTAAATAACAATAATTACCTCAAAGAAAAAAGAGCAATCGTCTTATGGCGTTTGCTCTTTTTTCTTTATACTATCCTGTAATAAACATTGATGTTATCAGCTTAAAACTTATTTGAAAATAGGCGATTCTCCAGATATACTTGTACTAATCGAAATTCGATAGTAAAGTACTGTTTTTGCCAAATTTTCTGTTAAAGTCTATAAGATTACTATTTATTTAAATAGTGCAATTTAATTTGCAATTCATGTGAAAGTACTATTGTCAAATTTTAAACTACTTGTTGTACTTTTTACATAAACGTATGATTATTTCAATATTAACATAGAATCAAAATTGGAATTTTCTAATATGAAAACATTGCTATTGACTTATATTAAGAATGTTATCTACCTTTGACATATCAAAAGCAAATGTAAAGGCGCTTTTAGATTATTGGAGTAGAAATTGAATATTAATTTAACTATATCTGTAAAGTGCAATTCTTAACAGAAAGATTAAACAACATAAAATTAAAGACATCATGAAAAAAACAATCTTGGCAATCGCAGTTTTGGTGGGAGTATCAACTGCAAATTTTTCTTACGCTAACGAAAAAAACAACAACAGTTCAGCAGCAGCAATCGAATTAGTTTCTGGTGACAATGTTACTTTCCGTTTGAAACTTGACAGCGTAAAAGAAAAATCTTCTGTAATTATTAAAGACGATTTCGGAACTGTGCTTTATAGCTCTGCTATTCCTAAATCTGAAAACTACTCGAAAGTATTTGACCTTTCCAATCTTTTGGATGGTAACTATACTTTCATCGTGAACAACGGTTCAGAAATTACTGAAAAACCTTTCGTTATCGCTACTGAAACAAAACGTTTGGTAACTGCGGTTAAATAAGGAATACGGTTTTTAAAAACAAAAAAAAGGAGAATGGCTCAGGCTGTTCTCCTTTTTTGTTTTTTAAATCGTTTCGCACGGAATTAAATGATTTGTATTGAATCAATCTTTCCACGGAATAGATTCCGCGGCTACCAAATCGGTCATGCCTCTGGCATTTTTTTTATGAACCTGTTTGGCTTTGCAATGATTTGTATTGAATCAATCTTTCCACGGAATGAATTCCGCGGCTATCAAATCGGTCATGCTTCTGGCATTTTTTGGAATAGGTTTGGTTAATGAAATATTTTTTTTGAATTGACCCTTTTCCACGGAATAAATTCCGCGGCTATCAAATCGGTCATGCCTCTGGCATTTTTTTGGAATAGGTTTGTTTAATGAAATAATTTTTTTGAATTGACCCTTTTCCACGGAATGAATTCCGCGGCTATCAAATCGGTCATGCCGCTGGCATTTTTTGGGAACAGGTTTGGTTAATGAAATAATTTTTTTGAATTGACCCTTTTCCACGGAATAAATTCCGCGGCTATCAAATCGGTCATGCCGCTGGCATTTTTTGGGAACAGGTTTGGTTAATGAAATAATTTTTTTGAATTGACCCTTTTCCACGGAATAAATTCCGCGTCTATCAAATCGGTCATGCCTCTGGCATTTTTTTGGAATAGGTTTGGTTAATGAAATAATTTTTTTGAATTGACCCTTTTCCACGGAATGAATTCCGCGTCTATCAAATCGGTCATGCCTCTGGCATTTTTTTGGAATAGGTTTGTTTAATGAAATAATTTTTTTGAATTGACCCTTTTCCACGGAATGAATTCCGCGTCTATCAAATCGGTCATGCCTCTGGCATTTTTTTGGAATAGGTTTGGTTAATGAAATAATTTTTTTGAATTGACCCTTTTCCACGGAATAAATTCCGCGGCTATCAAATCGGTCATGCCGCTGGCATTTTTTTAGAATAGTTATGGTTGATGAAATGATTTGTATTAAATCGATTGTTTTTCACAAAGGCTTGTTTCCCTCGGCCGATCCTTTACCCAGAATAAATTTCACAACATAATGCCGTAGGCATGACCGACATTGTAGCGCCGGGTTTTAACCCGGGGACACGGGGAAACAATTTAAAATAAAAATGCCGTAATCATGACCGATATGATCACAACTACGGCATTTGAATTATTTAAGAAGCGGATTACATTACAATTTAAACATCACACCAAAATTCACATTTCCCTGGAGGAAGAAGAAATGTTGGGCAGCCCTGTCGTCAGTAAAATTAGTCGTTAAGATGTTAGGCATATTGATATACCCACCTTTCGCTTCGGCTTGTATAAAGAAATGTTTGAAAAAAGTAACATTAAGACCGGTTACCAAATCTACACCATAACCAGCCACATGCCACTGGTCATTCTCAGCATAATTTAATAGCGTAACATCCGACTTAGGATACAGAACACCGGCACCAACACCCTCAATCAGATTGATATCAATATTCTTTATTTTCAGAGACCGCTGATCAAAAAGATTATCCATTCTTCTCAATTCCAGATTCAGGTAATTTAGCCCATTAGTATGTTCAAATTTCAGAAAGTCCGGTTTAAGCTGGATGGGAGTATTGTTATAGGTCCGGTCATAATCGGTTCCGCTTCCGGCTATTGAACCATTTATTTTAACAATCTGATCCTGCTTCATTACATATTTCATGTGGTCGAAGCCAAAAGATATACTATACTTGGAATTGAAATAATATCCTATTCTAAAATTGTACTGCGGAATTGTAATTTTTGAAGGATTGAAATAACGTAGAGAAAATCCGGTTTGGCGGTCTTTTGCCACAACATCTTTCAAGGTAAAGTTATAATCGTTTCCCTTAAAGTGAATATCAGATTTTGTATATGCACTTTGATTCCATCCCCAGGAAATAAAGATTTTGCCTTTTTGATTGTGAGCTTTTGCAAAATCATAAGTTTGTGAATACGCGAAAAAAGCTTGCATAACAAGTATGCTGACGAGGAATATTCTTTTCATAGGATATTGATAGAAGAGATATTAAGTAAACAAACACACCGATTTATTCCTATGCATCTGTATTTTAAACTAGTAGTTTAATTGATTTTGGTAAAATAAAGTTCAGAGTTAAACCAATGAAATAAACCGTGGAGCAAATTTAGAAAGATTGTATTTATTTAATTACTTATCATGACCTCTTCCAGGTGAAAAACTGGAAATAGTAACATTTTTAATTTTTTTCTAATACACATTAGGATTGGCTTTTAATCTTGTATTTTACAAGCGATATAAAACAAAACCGCCGCAGAAAATGAATTCCGCGGCGGTTTTGTTTGAAAGAAGGCTTATATACTAATACTTCATTACCTGTTTATCTGCACTGCTCTGAAAGGCAAGGTCAATTACCCGGCAGGTTCTTAAAATTTCTTCTGGTTTAACGGCAAGTTCGGCACCGTCCACAATTGCTTCGTAAACATTATCATAAAATGGCATATAATCTCCGGCTTCACTTTCCACAATACCTGTAAATTCAGCGGATGAGAGTTTCCCCCAACGATTTTCTGGCTCCACACCCCATGGTTTTTCATTGGGTAAAATATTTTTACGTAAAGTTTCTTCCTGAGGATCCAGACCACCTTTAATAAAAGAACCTTTGGTGCCATGAATCGTGTAGCGAAGGAAATTTTCGTAAACCATCAGACTTGATTTTAATATTACAACTTTGTCTGTATAGCCTAACCGAACATCAAAATAATCATCAATTTCACTATTCGGGCGAACACTACGAACCTCGGCCGTTACGGTTTCGGGAGTTCCAAACAAATTAAGCGCCTGATCAAGCAAGTGTGGACCCAGATTATATAAATTTCCACCCACATCTACTTTTTTTTCTTTCCAGGATTCTGTGGGAACCACTGGTCGGAAACGGTCATAACGGCATTCGTATTCAATGACGTCACCAAGTTTTCCTTCCGCCAGTAATTTTTTAATGGTCAGGAAATCAGAATCCCAGCGACGGTTTTGGTAGGCAGTCAAAATCAAACCTTTCTCTTTTGCCAGTGCTACCAATTGTTTTCCTTCCTCTTCTGTTGCGGAAAATGGTTTTTCAATCACGACATGTTTGCCATTTTCAAGAGCATCCATCGCATATTGAAAATGGGTATCATTTGGTGTACATATAAATACAAGGTCAATTTCTGTATCACTCAAAAGCTCGTCAATGGAGCGAGCGTTTTCTATGGAGGCGTCAAATTCCTGTGCTTCATTTTTACTTCTTTCAACGGCTGTTTTCAATTTAAAACGAGGATTGACTGAAAGAAATGGCGCATGAAAATACCGGCCGGAAAGCCCGAAACCGATAAGCCCAACGTTAAGAATTTTGGAAGACATAATAAATGGAATAGATGAATGATAAATGAAGGAACGGGCTAAGGCAAATTCCTATTGATAATTCTTGTTGCAAAGTTAACTTTTACGTGTACAGGGGCAAATGTCAGACTGAATTGAGTACAAATAATCGTAATGCTACGCCTGCTCCCACAATTCCTTTACCTTCCGTAAATCTCTTTTCATTGCATCAAAAACTACTTTTGGCGCAACGGTAATTTTATCAGCTCCCTGATCGGCACCGCCCAGATCATATTCCAGGTGAAGGCAAACAGGGGCCTGGATATTGCTGCTTTTTAATAATTTGAAATAGGTTTTAAAGTCTACCATACCTTCACCCAGCGGTACGTTTTTTGGTCCCCATTTTCCTTTGGTTTTCTCCCACATGAAATCTTTTAGTACAATGGTTTTGATATTTGGTTTAATTAATTCAAATCCCGTTTGCCAGGAAAGTCCACCTTCCAGCGTTGCATGGCGAATGTCATATTGTGCACCCATGTGGCTTAAATCTGCATTTTTCAATAATTCCCAGATTTCAAACAACGAGGCACCGACCATTCTTCCTGCATGATTTTGATAGCAACCGGTAATGCCAAGTTTTGTGTTAAGCTTACTTAAAGCCTCCACCTTATTCCGGTATTCATCCAGCGACTGCGGAATTGTTTTCTGGTCGTTGTATTTATACCAGTTCATTCGGTAATATTTTATTCCTTGGGCAGCGGCAACTTCCAATACTTTTTTGTCCATAGGATTATTCGCATCTTCAATAGCTGTTGTCATTAATAAAGGAGAAAATCCTACCTTTTTCATTGCTTCAACGGCCAGGGGTAAATCATTTTCAACACGTTCTGGCAGCACATGTCCCTTAGGCCGAACTGTCAGATCAATTCCGTCGAAACCAATTTCTTTTGCAGCTTCTGCCATGTCCTTATAGTTCAAAAACTGCAAATGTTTTGAGAAAATATTGATTTTTGGTATGTTCGCCACAGGCATAACAGTTTTGGAAAATGATTCAGGCGTTAACAGAGGAACCAAGCTTCCGGCAAGTGCAGTATGGATCAGAAAGTTTCTTCGGGACAATGCGGTTGGCATAATTTGTTTTTGATTTACTTCTGTGATAATAGAAAATTGCGAATTCACCGATACTATAAGGAGACGAAGAATGAAACTAACTACCCGTAATAATTCCATTTTTCGGGTAATTTTGTAAAGCGATGATATTTTTGAAAATCAGTTTGAAAATGCCTGCTGTATGGTATTGAGAAATATTAAGCTGACGGTTGTTCAATAAGGATTGTAGGTTTTAAAACAATTGTCACCTACAAAATGTGATTACTGTATTTAAATTGTGGTATTTTTGTACCATGAATACATTGCCTGTTACAATCCGTTTTCAAGATTTATCCGAGTTGGATACTGTTGCGGCTTCTTTATTACAGTTGGGAGAAAATGTTCCGGTTTGGCTGTTTGATGGTCCCATGGGCGTTGGTAAAACTACATTGATCAAAAAACTTTGCGAGCTTCTTGGCGTTCAGTCTATTGTGCAAAGTCCTACGTTTTCAATTGTCAATGAATACATTACCACGGACAGGAAAGTGATTTATCATTTCGACTTTTACCGGATCAGGAGTGAAGTGGAAGCGTTGGATATTGGCATTGAAGAATATTTTGATTCCGGCGGATTTTGTTTCGTCGAGTGGCCTGAAAAAATAGAATCACTTTGGCCATATCCGCATCTGCTGATAAAACTAAATTCGGATGAAACCGGCGAACGCGTTTTGGAAATTAATGAAGTGAAAAGCTGATCAAGTAAAATATCCTCATACAACTCACCAAGTACAAATTTAATTTTTTACCTATTCCATGGCACAACCGCAAATAAAGGGTTTTGAAGAATTGGCAAAACAGTCGGCGCTTTATCCGCAGGAGTCATTACTGGCAACCCGGAAAAATCAGAATTCCTTACTTATTGGTTTGCCCAGAGAAGTTTCGTTACAGGAAAATCGTATTGCATTAACACCGGATGCAGTCAGTATTCTGGTGAGAAACGGACATGAAGTTTGGGTTGAAAAAAATGCAGGAAAAAGTGCCAATTTCTCAGATCATGATTATAGTGAGGCCGGAGCCAGTATTGTTGCCGGACCTAAGGAAGTTTATCAGGCCAATCTGATTTTGAAAGTGGAACCGTTGGTAGAAGAAGAATTTGGTTTTATTAAAGCAGGTACAACGCTCATTTCCGCATTGAATTTGCCAACGCTGGAAAAGAAATATTTCGAAAAACTGAATGAAGCAAAAATTACCGGTATCAGTTATGAATTAATTGAGGATCAGGTAGGAGGAAAACCTATTATCAGGGCAATGGGGGAAATTGCAGGAAGTACGGTTTTGCTGATCGCGGCGGAATATTTGTCTAACCCGAATGGCGGGCGAGGTATTATCCTGGGCGGCATTACCGGCGTGCCACCGACAAAAATCGTAATTCTTGGTGCGGGTACGGTAGCAGAATACGCAACACGTGCGGCGTTGGGTTTTGGTGCCGATATCAAAATTTTTGACAAACATATTTATCGTTTACAAAGACTGAAATATTCTATCGGGCAAAATCTTTACACTTCAATTATTGATTCGGATACCCTGGCAGAGGCTATCAGCCGTGCCGATGTGGTTATTGGAACCATGCGCGCTGAAAATGGAATGAGTCCGATGGTTGTGACAAAAGAAATGGTTGCGGGCATGAAACAGGGTTCCGTCATTATTGATGTGAGTATCGATCAGGGAGGATCTTTTGAAACTTCTAAAATGACAACGCACAAACACCCAACTTTTAAATACAAGGACGTGATCCATTATTGTGTCCCAAACATTCCATCGCGCGTAGCCAACACAGCCAGTACAGCTTTAAGCAATGTTTTTTTGCCTTTTTTATTACAAACCGGAACAATTGGCGGCATCGAAGAAATGATTTATGCAAATCGTTGGTTTATGAAAGGAGTGTATTGTCATAAAGGAACATTAACCAATTCGCACATCGCCAGGAGTTTCAACATGCGTTATAAGGATTTGACGTTGTTACTTGCGGCGAGAATGTAAGGTAGGTTTTGGCTATTAGCGGATGGCTTTTAGCTTGACCAAGCGTTCGGAATAATAGTTAATACATCAAAATTGTCTTTCAAATTGTTTTATTAAAAGTAAGGTAATAAACTGGGTAGCTGTGAAAGCCAATTTCTCTACACCAAAAACTTAATAACCACCAAAACCGGCTAACGGGCGAAAAGCTAACGGCTAAAAGCTAATAGCCAACAGCAAGAAAATTATGATTAACAACAGCAATGAAAACTCCATGATGGACGATGCCAACTCACCCGAGTTGAACAGGAAATTGATGGGATATGTGTCACAGGATTTTGTCAGGGTTTCGGATCAGTTAAAAGATGCTTCTTATCAGATACGTAAAAGAGGATTTTCTGAGAACCCGATTTTTGTCATTACAAATGAAGAAGTAGATCTTGGTGTTTTACTGATCGGATCCACTGAAATGACGAACCGTTATAATTACAGAGCCTCATATATGCAGGAATTTTTAGACAGGAAATTAATAGGAGAGGAGTCCGTTGATCTGTTTAAAGAGAATTATAAAAATGCAGATGAGTATTGCTGCCTTTTTGCATTAATTGGAGATTTTTCGGGTTTTATTTTTGTGCCATATCCGGAGGATAATTAAAAAAATTCTATTTAAGATAAAATTTTTTAAAAAGCTGTTACTCAAACTTTGGGTAGCGGCTTTTTTATTTGCCACATTTTATTCGAAAAATACCTTACTAAAAGGGTTTAGTAGTAAAAGGCCTATTTAAAATGTATTTATTACAATTATTAAATAATAATAATAAGGCCTTAAGAGATTAATTAAAATTATTTAATTACGAAATATATTAGGATATTTGTTCAACTGCCAGAACTCCAATCCAATATTTGGCTATTTTGGTGTGCAACCTATGTTTTATTTTTAAAAAGTAAATTGTTTATGAAAGAAAAACTACTAAAAATTTTCCTGAAAGGTTTCGTGCCATTTGGGATGTTTTTGTTATTTTCCTTAAATGCGTCTGCTCAGGAACGGACCGTTACAGGTACAGTAACAGATGAGAGAGACCAGGGGCTTCCTGGTGCAACAATAACGCTAAAGGGATCATCCAAAGGATCTAATGCAGACGCAAATGGAAAATATTCTATTGCAGGAGCAAAATCAACTGACGTCCTGGTTATTAGTACTATTGGGTATTTGAGACAGGAAATCACAATCGGAAGCCGTACGGTTGTCGATGTGAAACTTGAACCGGATGTTGCCAATCTTCAGGAAGTTGTAGTAACGGCACTTGGTATTAAAAAGGACACCAGAAAACTTGGATATTCTGTGACATCCGTAGAAGGAACGGCGTTCAATCAGGCGCGTGAAACCAACGTTGTTAATTCACTTCAGGGACGTGTGGCAGGTTTGAACATCAGCCCTGCAAGCGGTGGACCTGCATCTTCTTCTCGTATCAACCTTAGAGGTGTGAGCAATTTCAAAGGTGGTAGCCCACTTTTCGTAATTAACGGCGTACCCATGGATAATACACCAAAAGGAACTGCCGGTGAATGGGGTGGAGCAGATAACGGTGACGGTATCGGTAACATTAACCCGGATGATATTGAAACCATGACAGTTTTGAAAGGTGCCAGTGCCGCTGCATTATATGGTACTCGTGCTGCGAATGGCGTAATTTTGATCACAACAAAATCAGGTAGCAAAAATTCTTCACTTTCAGTTGAATACAACAGCAATACTCAGTTTGACAAGGTGATCAATTACACTGATTATCAATATGAATACGGTCAGGGTCAGCAAGGTAAACGTCCAACGGATGTAAACAGTGCAAGAAATTCCGGTATTTATAGCTGGGGTGAGAAAATGGATGGTGCGCAGTATACACAGTTTGATGGCAAACAGTATGCATATTCTCCTGTAAAAAACAACATCGACAAGTTTTACAGAACAGGTGCAACGTATACAAACACGGTTTCAGTTTCAGGTGGTGGTGAAAAAAACAGTTTCCGTTTGTCACTTTCCAACATGAGCGCAGATGCAGTTTTGCGTAACAGCGGTGTGAACAGAAGAACGGTCAATTTAAACCTTACACAAAAAGTAACAGACAAACTGGATGTTAGTGTAATGGCCAATTACATTGATCAGAGTGATAAAAACAGAGCTCAGTTAAGTGATGCTCCGTTGAATGCCAATTACGGTATTGCGTTTCTTGCAAGCAGTTTCAATCAGGAAGCTTTAAAACCTGGTTACAATCCTGTTACTGGTGCCGAGTTGACTTTCAGTGATGATACGTACAAGACCAATCCTTGGTTTGTAGTAAATCAATACAAAAATACGCAAAACAGAAAACGTCTTATTTCTGCCATTACTACTAAATACCAGTTTGCAGACTGGATTTACCTTCAAGGTCGTATTGGGTATGATAATATCAATGACGCTGGTTTTAGTATTACTCCATGGGGAACAGCGTTTTCCAGCAAAGGTAGTGTTGGAAATGCCAAGCAACAGACTACCGAATTAAACTTTGACGGTCTTCTGGGAATTAATAAGAAAATTGGAGACGATTTTGGTGTTAATCTGGCATTGGGAGCTAACCTAAGAAAAAACAAACTTGAATCTGTTTCTGTTGGTGGTGGAACTTTAAGTATTCCTTATTTATACACATTGTCAAACACGCTTACGAAAAATCAGGGTTATTCTTACAATGAAAGACAAGTTCAGTCGGGTTACTACACCGCCGACTTTGATTTCAAGAGTTACCTGACTTTGTCTACAACCGGTAGATATGATGTTTACTCAACACTTCCATCTAAAAACAGAGGTATTTTTGCACCTTCGGTTTCTGGTAGTTTCATCTTCTCGGAATTGATAAAAGTGCCGTCAATGGACTTTGGTAAAATCAGAGCTTCTTATGCTCAAACAAGCGGTGAAGCATTTGATGCTTATTTGACAAGTCAGTATTATTCTTTGGGTAATACCATAAACGGTTTGCCACAAGGTGGATTTGATTCTCAGCTTCCAAATATCAATCTTAAACCATATAGATTGAAAGAATTTGAAATTGGATTTGAGACTAAATTCCTTCAAAACAGAATCGGACTTGATGTTGCGTATTTCAATCGTAAAACATCAGATGAAATCGTAAATGGACCTTTGTCTACAACAACAGGGTACACTTCACAGGTATTAAACCTTGGTTCTACCAAAAATTCAGGTGTTGAATTACTATTGACGGCTACACCGGTACAAACAGGTAAATTCAAATGGGATGTTTCTTTCAATGTTACAAAAGTGAAAAACACAATTGTTGATATTGACGGTTTGGATGCAACAGGACAGCCAAAAACCAAAATCTTCGGTTTGGGAACATATCGTCCTTTGAACGCAAACATTGCACATGTAAGAGGAATGGCTGCTGCTCAAGTAATGGCTTACGATTATTCTTACAATGCAAGCGGAAAAGTAATTGTTGGTTCTGACGGTATTCCTGTTCGTGGTGAGCTGAAACCGATGGGTTCTACTTTGCCAAAAGTTTATGGTGGTTTTAATAATACATTGAATTACAAAGCTTTTGCACTTTCTTTCTTGTTTGATTACAAATTCGGCGGTAAGGTTTTATCTGCAACAAACCATTATTCTATCGTAGATGGTCTTAACAAGATTACACTTCCTGGAAGAGAAACAGGTGTTGTGGCTGACGGTGTTACTGCTGATGGTGCTACAAATACAAAGAATGTGGATGCACAAACGTATTACTCGAAACTGGTAACGAACGTATCCAAGATCAACGTATTTAGCTCCGATTTTATCAAGCTTAGACAAGTTGTTTTCAGCTATAACATGCCGTCAAAATGGTTTAACAACAAGTTGCCATTTGAAGGTATTTCAATATCTGCTGTTGGAAGAAACCTTGCTACTTTGCTAAAACATACAAAGAATTTTGATCCGGAAGCGGGTTTCTCTTCCAACGTTGGCTACGCAGGTGTTGAAGGGTCACAATATCCTTCAACCAGATCTTATGGTTTCACAATCAACGCGAGATTCAAAAAATAATGACTATGAAAAGATTTTCAATATATAGTGTTTTTCTGGTCCTGTTTGTAATGGCGGGATGTACAGATAAGTTTGATGAAATAAACACGGATCCGACAAAGTCCAGCGAATCGACCTGGGATCCGAATTTCTTTCTTCCAAACGCTCAGATCAATTACATCAATCTGGGTTACGGAAATATCATCTATCAAAGTTTGATGATGCAGGTTTTGGCATCTACATTTTCTTACTATGGAAACGGTGACAAGTATGTAAATACGCAGAACTCTACAAGTTATCAGGGTAGTATTTTCAATACTACCTACGGTAATGTTGGTAAGTTACTTGCAGAAATGATTCGTCTGAGTGCAGGTAAAGATCAGTACACGAACCTGTATAACGTTGGTAGAATTCTTCAGGTAATGAATTTTCAGCAGGGAACGGATACTTACGGGGATATTCCATATTCAGAAGCTTTTAAAGTGAAAGATGGAGTAGCTACGCCAAAGTATGACACGCAGCAGTCAATTTATGCGGCTATGCTTCCTGAGCTTGAATCAGCGATTAATGGTCTTGATGCTAATAAATTGAAACCAACCGGTGATTTATTTTATGCAGGCGATATCACTAAATGGAAGAAATTTGGTTATTCATTGATGCTTCGTGTAGCAATGCGTTTGACAAAAATTGATCCTGCAACAGCAAAAACATGGGCTGAAAAAGCGGCAGCTGGCGGAACATTTACTTCTATTGATGACAACGCAAAGGTTATTGCAGATGCAGCCAATGCGAACTCGGCAATATATAATGTATATCAGGTAACAGATGATTTCCGTGAGCTTCGTTTTTCTAAAACGCTTATTGATAATCTGAAATCTGCCGGTGATCCACGTTTAAGCGCAGTCGCAGAAGTGCCTGCTGCTGGTGCTGCTGCTAACGCACTTCAAACGCTTGTGGGTGACAATTCTGCTGCTGTACAAATGGGATTACCTAATGGTTTTGACCTGATCGGTGGTGCTACGGATATTACAAAAAGTGCAGGTTATCCGGGTCCAACAGGAACAGGAAATGACGTTGCGCCGCTTGGAAAATATTCAAGACCACGTATTTCGGTTTACCTGAAAAGAGGTGGTACTCTTGAAGTGTTGACATATCCTGGTACTGAACTTCTTTTGGCAGAAGCCAAGGCAAGAGGCTGGAATATTCCGGGAACTGCTGCTGATCATTACAAAAATGGTGTAGTTGGTGGTATGACAACGTTGGCGCAACTTGATGCTTCCGCTACAATTTCCTCTGCTACGGCAACTGCCTTTGCTGATGCACATCCTTTGGACGTTAGCTCTTTGGATGCATCCTTGAAAATGATCAACACGCAATACTGGATCGTTACAGGAACTACCTTTGATTTTATGGAAAACTGGAGTAACTGGAGAAGATCAGGTTATCCTGTTTTAACGCCTGTGAACTATCCAAGTAATGTAACCAACGCAACAATCCCAAGACGAATGATTTATTTGTCAACTGAGATTATTACAAATGGTACAAGCTATACTGAAGCGGTTAGCCGTCTTTCGGGAGGTGATAAATTGACAGGAAGAGTTTGGTGGGATAAATAGTATTTCGCTTAAATAATTTGACTAAAAAAACTTCAACGCATTGTTGAAGTTTTTTTAGTTTTTATATAATATCTTTCGTTACATTTTTCATACTATTTCATGTTGACGAATAAGAAGTTGCCACATTACGCAATACAAATATTTTTGCTAAGCTTTCTCATTTCGAATGTGAAAGCCCAACAACCGCTTTTTCAATTACTGACACCAAAACAGACCAATATTGAATTTCGTAACGACATCAATGAAGACGAAAGTCTGAATGTAATGGCCTACGAATATTTTTATAATGGCGGTGGTGTTGCCGTAGGTGATGTGAACAATGACGGGTTTGAAGATGTGTTTTTTACATCGAATATGAAATCCAATAAACTCTACCTGAACTTGGGCACAGGAAGTGGGGGAGGAATAAAATTTAAAGACATTACCAGCTCAGCGGGAAAAGGATTAGAAGGCAGAAAAGGCGGATGGAAAACGGGTGTCACAATGGCCGATGTAAACGGTGACGGATTGCTGGATATCCACATTTGTTATTCGGGAAAAGTGGATGATGAAACCCGGAAAAATCAGCTTTTTATAAATCAGGGAGTTAAAAATGGCTCGGTGAGTTTTTTGGAACAGGCAAAGGAATACGGACTGGATAACATCAGTTACAGCACACAAGCCAATTTTTTTGATTTTGATAACGACGGTGATCTGGATATGTTCCTGCTGAACCACAGTGTAAAAAAAATTGATAACATGGAATTAGCCAACTTTCGTAAAGAAACGGACGAACTGGCAGGTAACAAATTGTTTGAAAACAAGAATAATAAATTCGTAGAAGTCACTAAAAAGGCTGGTATTTATCAATATCCGTTAACATTTGGTTTGGGAGTTGCCATTGCCGATATTAATCAGGATGGCTGGCAGGATATCTACGTTACCAACGATTACAACGAGCCGGATTATTTGTATATCAACAACGGAGACGGCACTTTTCGCGAAGATTCTCAACAATGTTTTCGGCACCTTGCCCAGTTTTCGATGGGGTTGGATATAGCTGATTTTAACAATGACGGTTTGCCGGATATCATGTCGCTGGACATGCTGCCGGAGGACAATCAGCGTCAGAAACTTTTGCAGCTTCAGGAAAATTATGAAGCTTTTGAATTGATGATGAAGCAAAATCTGTACAAACAGTACATGCGTAATATGCTTCAATTGAATAATGGTGACGGAACCTTCAGTGAAATCGCTCAGGTGTCGGGTGTTTCCAATACGGATTGGAGCTGGTGCCCGCTTTTGGCGGATTTTGACAATGATGGTTATAAGGATTTATTCGTAAGTAACGGTTATCTAAGGGATTACACCAATAAGGATTTTTTGAAATACTGGGGAGAATATAAGATCAAAAAAGCAGTCAGTAAAGAGCCGTTTTTACTGATGGATCTGATCAAGGCCATGCCTTCAACCAAACTTGCCAATTACATTTTTAAAAATAATAAAGACCTGACTTTTACTAAAATGCAGGATACCTGGGGATTAAACAATCCTTCCATTTCGAGCGGAGCAGTTTACGCAGATCTTGATAATGACGGCGATCTGGATCTTGTCGTAAACAACATTAACGAGCCTGCTTTTGTATATCAGAACATGGGACGGGAGCAATCGAAATCTTCTTATTTGCAAATAAAGCTGAAACAGCCGGAGGGTAATATCAACGCCGTTGGTGCAAAAGTTTATTTATTTTCAAAGGGAAAACAGCAGTATCAGGAAGTAAATCCAAACCGTGGATATTTGTCCTGCCTGCCGGTTAAGCTTCATTTTGGTTTAGGGAATGATACGCAGGTAGATTCTGTGAGAATAATATGGCCGGACCAGAAAGAACAATATTTAACCAACGTTACCGCGAATCAGTTGCTGGTAGTTGAAAAGCAATCAGGAAAACTGAAAAAAGTAAAAACGGACCAGAAAAAAGAGCGGACTGTTTTTATAAAAGCCGATAACCTGATAACGTATCAGCATGAGGGTTTCAATGAAAATGATTTCAAAAGACAGCCTTTGATGTTATCCATGTATTCCCAAACCGGTCCGATCGTTGCCAAAGGTGATGTGAATAAGGACGGTCTGGAAGATATTTACGTTAGCGGAGATCAAAATAAACAGGCGAAAATTTATTTGCAGGATTCCAAAGGCGAATTCAAAGAAATGCCTGGTTTTGCAATTGGGGATGAAAATTTATCCGGCAATTCGGCAGCACTTTTCTTCGATGCCAATGGCGATGGTTTTGACGATTTGTATATTGCGAAAGGAGGATATTCACTTTTTGAGCCCAACACGTTTTCCCTTCAGGACGAAATTTACCTGAATGATGGAAAAGGAAAACTGAACCTGGCCGTATTGTCGATGCCGAATATGAAGGCAAGTAGCAAATCCTGCGTTAGGGCCTGTGATTATGACGGCGACGGCGATCAGGATTTATTTGTAGGCGGCCGCATTATTCCAGGTAGATATCCCGAAGCACCGACTTCATTCCTTCTGACGAATAATGGAAAAGGAGAATTCTCAGTTACCGTGGTTCCTTTTTCAAAAGTTGGAATGGTAACGGATGCACAATGGGCTGATCTTGATGACGATGGAAGAAAGGATTTGATTATCTGCGGAGAATTTATGCCAATTAAGGTTTATGCCAATACCAAAGAAGGTTTTGTTGATAAAACGCTTCAATATTTTGCCGGGGAAGAATCGGGTTCCTGGTCTTCCATGATTATTGAAGATTTGGACGGCGATGGGAAAAAGGATATCGTAGCCGGGAATTTCGGGATTAATTCGCAGATCAAAGTTTCCCATAAAGAACCAGGTGAATTGTATTTTGCTGATTTTGATAAAAACGGTTCAATCGATCCATTTTTTAGTTTTTACGTTCAGGGGAAATCATATCCATTCGTAAGTCGCGATGAGCTGAATGACCAGATTTATCCAATGCGGAAGAAATTTGCCTTTTATAAAGATTATGCAAACGTCAGCATCACCGATATTTTCTCACCGGAAATTTTGGCAAAAGCGGCTAAGCTGGATTTTAACGAAGCACGCACGGTTTGCTTTATGAACAAAAGCGGACGTTTTGAAAAACAGATTTTACCAATTCAGGCTCAGTTTGCACCCATTACGTCCATTTTATACCAGGATTTTGACCGTGATGGAAACAAGGATCTACTATTACTGGGAAATAAATCTGACAACCGTTTGAAACTGGGCAGTATGGATGCCAATTATGGCTGTTACCTGAAAGGTGACGGAAAAGGAAAATTTGCTTATGTAAACCAGGCCATTTCCGGACTTTCTGTAACAGGAGATGTAAAAACGGCTTTTGAAATTAAAGTCAAAAAACAGCCTTTTCTGGTAATTGGAGCCTTCAATAAACCCTTGCAATTTTATCAATCAGAGAAAAAGTAATGAAGAAATTCTTGTTAGTAAATTTGTTTTTTTGCCAATTTGCCCTAGCTCAAAATTCAGGAAAAGAGCTGGATTCACATTTGCAGCCTGCGATTTTTGCCATCACCATGGTCATGATCCATGATGTTGCAAATCCACCAGCAGCCAGCCGGTTTTATACCTATTGCCTTTTAGGAGCACAGGAGATTGTTGCTCAAAACAACAAATCCATTGTTTCGCCAACGGCATATATCAAAGATTTGAATAAAATTGAAATAGAAACAAAGGGCAGGTATGATTATAAAATTGCTGCATTATACTGCATCCTTGAAACAGGTAAAATAATTCTTCCGTCCGGATATATGCTGGAAGAAGATGAGACAAAACTGGTTGATGCTTTAAGAAAGCAAGGTTATTCAGAGGCTATTATTCAGCAGTCCGTTTTGGTAGCACAGGAAGTCGCCAAAAAGATAATCGTTTTTTCCACGCAGGACAATTATTCCAAACTGAGTACAAGGCTTAGATATCGTCCGTTGAAAGGAGAACAATATTGGTACCCGACACCTCCCGGCTATATTGAAGGCGTGGAGCCGCATTGGCGTACCATTCGTCCGGTTATGATTGATTCGAGTAGCCAGTTTAAACCAAAACCCGAAGTGCCATTCAGTAAAGATACTTCCAGTGCTTTTTACAAACTTACTTATGAAGTGTTTGAAGCCGGGAAAAACCTGGATGAAAAAAAACGTGTTATTGCATCTTACTGGGACTGCAATCCTTTTGCGATTAATACTTCCGGACATATGATGATTGGATTTAAGAAAATCAGTCCGGGCGGGCACTGGATGAATATAACGAGTATTGTTACTACGAAAGCAAAAGTAGATCTGGATCATGGAATCATGATTCACGCCATTGTTGCGGGCACTTTGATGGATGCCTTTATCAGCTGTTGGGATGAAAAATATAAGGGAAGTCGCGTAAGGCCTGAAACCGTTATCAACCGGTATATAGATCCCCGTTGGCAGCCACTTTTACAAACGCCGCCATTTCCTGAATATACCAGCGGGCACAGCGTAATTTCAACTGCGGCGGCTGAAATGCTGACATATTTTTTAGGAGATAATTTCTCTTTTACGGATAACACGGAATTGATCTTTGAATTACCAACCCGGGATTTTACCTCATTCCGGCAAGCTGCCGAGGAAGCATCTATTTCCAGACTTTATGGAGGTATTCATTTCCGGGATGCTATCGTCAACGGACAGGATCAGGGTAGGAGAGTAGGGGAATTTGCTATTGCAAAAATTAAAAGGGCGGGTGTGATGCCAATAAATGTAAAGTAAGTCATAATGGCGAATAAAATTTTGTAATATGTATTATTCGTGAATTATTATAACTGATTTTATTAAATATAAAAAATTTTATTAAAATCAAATTAAATATATCCGAATAAGTTAATTGGTGTCTGGTTTTTTTTAGATTTATTGGAAAATTAAAACTAACCCAATTAACCTATGTTTAAAGAACTACGACCATGGCTGCTGACTTTACTCGCAGTAGCTTTATTTAGCGTTCCGATCTTTGCACAGGATGTGACTGTAACAGGTAAAATTCTGGATGAAAATGGAGCAGGATTACCAGGAGCGAACATTCTTCTAAAAGGTACAACCCGCGGAACAAATTCAGATGGCGAAGGAAAATTCAGTATTGCTGTTCCATCAACAGGCGGAACATTTGTAATTTCTTCTGTTGGTTATCTGCCAAAAGAATTGAATGTAAGCGCTGCAACATCTAATGTAAATGTAGGTCTGGAACCGGATGTAAGAAGTTTAAATGAAGTTGTGGTGACTGCCTTAGGTATCGAGCGAAGCGCGAAATCGCTTACTTACGCAACGCAGCAAATTGCAGGAAAACAATTGACAGATAACCGTGATGCAAACTTTGTAAACACGCTTTCTGGTAAAGTGGCTGGTTTAGTAGTTTCACAAGGTGCTGCCGGACCGGGGTCAGCTGCACGCGTTATTTTGCGTGGTAACAGATCCATCACAGGTAATAACAATGCTCTTTTTGTAGTAGATGGTGTACCGATCGATAACAGTTTGCTTGGTCAGGTAGCCAGTGATTTTGGTGGTAGTAACTCTTCGGATGGAGCTTCAAACATTAACCCGGACGATATCGAGTCTATGAACGTATTGAAAGGTGCGGCTGCATCTGCATTATATGGTAGCCGTGCTGCCAATGGTGTTATCATGATCACTACCAAAAAAGGGAAAGCCGGTCAGATCTCTACAAATGTAAACTCAGGTGTAACGATGGAATCTCCATTTTTACTTCCAAAAGTACAAAATGAATATGGACAGGGAAGTGCAGGCGCAACAGGAACCGGAGCAAGCAGCTGGGGACCAAAAACCACTACTTATCCTAATAACATCAGCGATTTCTTCCGTCATGGTGTTTCTACAAATAACTCGATTGGTATTTCAGGTGGTACGGATAAAATTCAGACTTACACATCTTATACCAATAATTACAACCAGGGAATTGTGCCGACTAATAATTTGATGCGTCATACATTCAATTTGCGTATCAGCAGCCAGGTTACAAGTAAATTGTCTGTGGATGCAAAAATTACTTATGTAAATCAGAAAATCGACAACAAGCAGTTAACGGGAGAAGCCAGTAATGTCATGCAGCTTTATAAAATTCCGCGCAGCGTTGATTTGGACACATATCGTAATTATGAAGGTTCTGATGGTTATCCAACTTATTGGACGACATCATCAATCTATACAAACCCGTTCTGGAATATTCACAAAAACACAGGACAGGAAAAAAGAAACAGGATTACTGCATTGGGTTCTGCAAAATATCAACTTGCAAGCTGGTTAAGTGTTCAGGGACGTATAAGTTATGACCGTTATGATGATGTGGTAACCAATAGAACTGCCAACAACAGTTTAGGAGGATTGCCAGGTGGTTCTTACAGCGATTATCAAAACAATGTTTTGGAGCGAAATCTGGATGTTCTTCTTTCAGGTAACAACAAACTTGGAAAAGACTTTGTATTATCTTACAATTTAGGTGCTGGTCAAACACACAGAGAATATTCACAAATTGGTGGTAACGCAGGTGGTTTGACTGTTCCAAATAAATTTGACCTTTCTTTCGCCAGAACACTCACAAAAATTGCAGATTATTCAGAAAGAGAATTGCAGTATGTATTTGGAACAGCATCTCTTTCTTACAAAGATTTCATCACAATCGATGCTTCTGCCCGTAATGACTGGTCTTCTACATTGCCAAAACCTTATTCTTATTTCTATTCATCTTTTAGCGGTAATGTAATTCTTTCCGAAGCAATCAAAATGCCTCAGTGGATTAGTTTCGCGAAGGTACGTGGGTCATGGGCGCAGGTTGGAGCGGATACAGATCCATATCGTCTTAACCAAAATTATACGTTTTATCAGGGTGGCAACGGCGGAGGTTATATTTCAAGAGATAATACGCAGCCTGCAACAAACCTGAAACCGGAAATTTCTTCATCTACTGAATTTGGAGCTGATTTGAGATTCTTCAACGGAAGACTTGGTATTGACGCGACTTACTACGTTTCAAACACCGTCAATCAGTTGCTAAGTTTGGGTAAAGCGCCTGCATCAGGTTTCTTGTCTCAGTATATCAACGCAGGTAAAATCAGAAATAAAGGTTTTGAACTTACTTTAACCGGGAAGCCGATTAAAAACGGAAAACTGAACTGGGATGTAACGTTGAACATGGCGCGAAATGTGAACACGATTATTAAACTTGATCCAAACATTAAATCTGCATTTCTTTCAGGTGGATACGGCCGTACCGCTTCTCCAATTGTTAAAGAAGGAGGTTCTTATGGAGATCTTGTTGGATACAAATGGTTAAGAGATGCACAAGGCAGATTCGTTGTAACAGCTCCTGATGCAGATGGTAAAAATGGTGGAAAACCAGTTTCAACGGCAACACAGGATGAGAAAGTTGGTAACTTCAACCCTAAACTTACAGCTGGTTTGAACAACGCATTTTCTTACGGCAACTTCGTTGCAAGCTTCCTTGTCGATGCTCGTATTGGTGGCCAGATGACTTCGGGTAGCCAGGCTATTCTTGCCAATGACGGAAATGCTGACTACACGACTAACTTCCGTGATGGTGGCTGGGTAATTCCAGCGGTAACAACAACAGGTGAAGTAAATACTACGCCAATTAACGCTGAAACTTTCTGGACAACTGCTTCCGGTGGTCGATATTCATGGGCTGAATTCTTTACTTATTCAACTACAAATGTTCGTTTAAGAGAAGTTACAGTGGGATATAACATTCCTGTTGGTGAGAAATTCTTCTTCAAAAGTGCACGTGTGTCGTTTGTTGCAAGAAACCTTTTCTTCATTTATAGAGGATATGCAACAATGGATATTCCTGGAATCGCGAAAAGAAAATTGCCGTTTGATCCGGACGTAACACTTGGTTCAGGAAACTACCAGGGTGTTGAATATGGTACTATGCCGTCAACCAGAAGTATTGGTTTAAATCTAAAATTGAGTTTCTGATCAATCCAGTAACAAATTGATTTAAACCTTATCTAAAACATTGTAAAGAATATGAAAAATATCAATAAATTGCTTCGCAAATCTTTAGTAGTAGGTTTAGTTTCAGGCACAGCGGTGGTTTGGAGCGGCTGTACCGGAGATTTTGAAGAAATGAATACCAGTAAAACCAAGCTTACTGCTGCGGCTGTTGGACAGGACGAGCTTCCCTTTTTGTTTTCAAGAGCTCAGCAACAAGCTTCTTATTCCGGAGGTACTTACCAGATTGCACAAAATCTTTTCGCAGATTTATATGCGCAGTATTTTGCCACAACGGCTACCTATTTCCCGTCTGACCGTTATGTAATGCGTTTCGACTGGCTGACTGGCCACTGGAATCCTATTTATACAGATGTTGTGCCGCAGTTGAAAAAGGTATTTGAGCTAACAGATCCTACTTCGGCTGAATACAATTTGGCAAGTATAATGTGGGTTTACGCGTTTCACCGTGTCACTGATTATTACGGCCCGGTACCCTATTTCGATGCAGGTAATGGTGAAAACACGGTTAAATATGATGCGCAGAATTTAATTTATGACGATTTTTTTAAGCGCCTTGCCGCTGCAACAACGGCTTTGAAAGCAAAAACATCAGAAAAACCTTACGATACATTTGATATCATGTATGGCGGTGATGTTAATAAATGGATCAAATTTGCTAATACTTTGAGACTTCGTCTTGCACTTCGTATTTCAAAAGTAGATCCTGCCCGTGCAAAAACAGAAGCTGAAGCTGCGGTTGCCGGCGGCGTATTTACGGATATTACTGACGACGCTTATATGGTGAAAGCGCTTGCTGGCGACGATCACAACGGTTTGGGAAGAATCGCAATCTGGAACGAGTTCCGTATGAGTGCTTCCATGGAATCGGTTTTGAAAGGAACGGGTGATCCTCGTATCGGTGTATACTTTCAGCCTGCATCCAAAACCAACACTTTTGAAGGTGTAAGAAATGGTTTAACTGCTGCTGAGCTTGGAATTGATGCGAACAGTAATGACAATAATTCGAATGTTGGTGCACACTGGGTTACAGGTTCAGGTGCCAACTGGGATAGTCAACTGACGGTTCACCAGGATATTATGCATGCTTCGGAAGCTTATTTCCTTCGTGCAGAAGGTGCTTTGAATGGCTGGAACATGGGTGGTGGTACTGCTAAATCTTATTACGAATTGGGTATTACTACCTCTTTGGCGCAATGGAGCATTACTGGGGCGACTGCAACGGCGTTTGTTGCCAGCACAAAAACTCCTGTTGCACCAGCGGATCAGCAAAATTCTCCTGCAATTTCAAATATCCCGGTGAAATGGGATGATGGATCAACCGAGCTTGTTAAACGCGAACAAATCGGTACTCAAAAATGGCTTGCCATTTACCCTGATGGTATTGAAGCATGGGCCGAGTTCAGAAGAACACGTTTTCCTAAGTTGTACAATGTAGTGAACTCTGATAATGCCGATGTGCCAAAAAGTACGTTCATTCGCAGAATTCCTTTCATAGATGCAGAAAAAGCAAGTAATGGAGCAGCCGTAACAGCTGCTGTGACCTTATTGGGTGGTCCCGATAAAGCAAGCACTCCGCTGTGGTGGGATAAAAATTAATACCTCGCGGGTATTGTACCAGTTAGCAGAAGGCAGGCGTTATGCCTGCCTTTTTGTTATTATTTGTAAATTTTATTTTGTTGAATTCCGGATTATAAGCCGCAAATTTATGTGCCTGAGTTTGTCTTTTCGAGAGGTTAAGTTTATTCTTTATTATGAAAAATAGCCGCATTCCGATTTTATTACTAATCATTTTTTTTTCTTCCTGTCAAAAAAAAGACACATTATTCACACTACTCAATTCGGGTAAAACCGGAATAGAATTTAACAATTTTATTGACGAGGATGCCGAAAACAATGTCCTGGAATATGGATATTTTTATAATGGCGGAGGCGTAGCAGCCGCCGATTTTAATAACGATGGATTGGTTGATGTTTATTTCACCGGCAATATGGTGGCTAACAAACTTTATCTTAATAAAGGCGATTTCAAATTTGAAGATGTGTCCGAAAAATCAGGAACTGCGCTAAATCTGGGTTGGAAAACAGGCGTTTCACTGGTTGACATTAATGACGATGGCTGGATTGATATTTACGTAAGTCTCGCCGGTGCGCAGGATGCAAATCTGAGACGAAATAAGTTGTATGTAAACAATGGAAAAACCGCAGACGGTATCCCCACATTTACTGAGAAATCAAAAGAGTACGAACTGGATGATGATTCTTACACCACGCAGGCTGTCTTTTTTGATTATGATAAAGATGGGGATACGGATTGTTTTCTATTGAATCATTCGATTCAAAAATACGCCGGTTTTACAAATCTTATTGCTGAGTACCGCTCGCAGAAAAATCCGATTTATGGTAACAAGTTGCTGAGAAATGATAACAATAAATTTACCAACGTTACAGATTCTTCGGGCATCGTTTCCAATGTTTTAAGTTTTGGGTTGGGTATCAATGTAAATGATTTCAACAACGACGGCTGGCCGGATATTTACATTTCAAATGATTATAACGAAAATGATTATTTGTATCTCAATGATAAAAACGGAAAGTTTAAAGAAGTGATCCGTGATGCAACAGGTCACGTTTCTCTTTACTCGATGGGAACGGATGCGGCCGATTTGAACAACGATGGCTGGATGGATATTTTAACACTGGACATGTTGCCGGAAGGAAATGAACGTATCAAATTAACCGCCGGTGACGACAATTATGACAAATACCAGCAACTTCTTCGCGCCGGGTTTCACGACCAGACCATGCGGAATATGTTACAAATTAATAACGGCGTAAATGAAAAGGGTATTCCGGTTTTCAGCGAAGTAGGGCAGCTGGCGGGTGTTTCAAATACGGATTGGAGTTGGTCGGGATTAATGGCGGATTTTGATAACGATGGCTGGAAAGACATCTTTATTTCCAACGGTTATGCCCGTGATTATACCAACATGGAATTTTTGAAATATTCCACGGATTTACAGGCAGAAGCCGGATCAAATGGAAAAGTGCCAAGCCAGATGGATATTATCGCAAAGATGCCACCCATTAACGGTCCAAGTTATATTTTTCAAAACCAGAAAAATCTGACTTTTGCCAAGAAAACAACGGACTGGGGTTTTGATGAAAAAAATCAGGCAAACGGAGCCATTTATGCGGATTTAGATAATGACGGTGATCTTGATCTGATCACAAATAATGTCAACCAGAAAGCATTTGTTTACAAAAATAATGCAGAGCAAAAGCTTAAAAATAAATATCTTAAAGTGAAATTGGAAGCTCCCAAATACGCCGTTATGGCGGGAGCGCGGGTAGTACTTTATAGTGATTCGTTAACCCAGACACAGAATTTCATGCCCGTTCGAGGATTCCAGTCGGCTCAATGGGATGGAATCCATTTTGGACTGGGACATGATACTAAAATTGATTCACTGCAAATTACCTGGGCGGATGGAAAAGTGCAGACTTTGAAAAATATTTCAGGAAGGGATTTAACCCTTCATTATAACAAATCATCGCCTCAGGTTTCTACTCAAATTCCTGCCAAAATAGGAATATTTGAAAAAATAGAGATGCTCGATTTTAAACACAGCGAAGATCAGAGAAACGATTTCCGGGTGCAAACTTTGCTTCCCGCTATGTTATCCTATCAGGGCCCGCATATTGCACATAAAGATTTAAACGGCGATGGTATTGAAGATCTTTACATTGGCGGTGCACGCGGACAATCCAAAGGAATTTTTATGAGTAATAAATCCGGTCAGTGGATTCTTTCACCACAGGAGGTTTTCACGCAGGACATTGCTTATGAGGATGCGGATATGGAGTTTTTTGATGCCGATAATGATGGTGATGCGGATCTGCTGGTAACCAGCGCAGGGTATGAACTGAACGCGGGTGATAAACTTTTGCAAGCCAGGTTATATATCAATGACAAAGGGAAATGGTCGCGCGGTGAATTTGCGGCCGTGGCTTTGAATGCGTCAACTGTATCCATAGCAGATGCAGACAAAGATGGTGACCTGGATATATTTTTAGGTGTTCGGGTTACGCCCGGCAGATTTCCTGAAAGTGCAGGAGGTTCATTGTTGATCAATAATGGAAAAGGGAAATTCACAGACCAGACAACTAAACTTGCACCGCAACTAGCAAAAGCCGGAATGGTTACTGATGCTTCCTGGCAGGACTTGAATAAGGACGGATTTCCGGAATTAATTATCGTTTCTGACTGGATGCCGATTAGAATTTTTTCTAATCAAAAAGGTAAATTAACAGACGCAAGTAATGCTTGGGGAACTGCTAAACTTAGCGGTTGCTGGAATACGATTCAGGCTGCTGATCTGGATGGCGATGGAGATATGGATTTTGTGGTCGGAAATATGGGGAGGAATTGGCAATGGACTATCACATCGCCAAAAGGCCTGACTCTATATGCCAGTGATTATGATAAATTGGGGCGAATTGTTCCTGTAATCAGCGTTGCGGAAGGAGAAAAGCAATATCCATACGCAAGCCGTGACGAATTGCTTGATCAGATTCCATCCCTCAAAAAGAAATTTCCGAATTATGTAAGTTATTCAAAGGCCGGTTTGTCAGAAATTTTGCCACAGGAAAAACTGGACGCTGCACAAAAATTAGTTGCCAACGAATGGAGAAGCGGAATTTTGGAAAATAAAAATGGTACCATGGTTTTTCACCCGTTACCATTGGAAGCGCAATTTGCTCCGATATATGCCATTTCTCTCGTTGATGTAAACAAAGATGGAAAACCTGATATTTTATTAGGAGGAAATCTGAATCATACCCGAGTAAGAATGGGCAGAAATGATGCCAATTATGTCCAGCTTTTTGTCAATAAAGGAGGCTTGAAATTTGACTATATCCCTCAAAAAAATTCCGGATTATTCGTTAAAGGTGAAGTTAGGGATTTGCTGACGATACCGGTTGGGGATGAAAATATTTTAATCGCAACAGTGAATAATTCGGCCGTGCTGACCTACAAATTAAACCAGAACGCCAAGCCATAAGTCAATTCGTAAAATGGTTTTTGCATTAGAGGATTTACCCGCCATAAAGTATTAATTGTATCTTTGAATTCACTAGCTCGCAAACCTGTACTCTGGAATGTAGCTGGTGAATTCGAAAACAATTGTCCGGAAATTATAAATGAATAAATATATAGCTGCTTTCTTCTTTTTATTTTGTCTGATCCCAGCCTGTACAAACGCACGTGAAATTAAAACAGCAGAAGGATATTCTTTGAAAGTTGAATCTGATTCTGTTGAAAACTCAGTGCCGGTTCAAACGGATTCTTTACCCAAACCTAATAGTATAAAACCTCAGTCTTTGTGGAGTTTTGGATTGAATGGCGGTTACAGTTATCGTTTGCCAAATGCCGGAACCCGTTCGGATACTCCTTATTCGAGATATTTGAAAGAATTAAAAACCGGCTTTTCAATAGGAGCGGACGCTCACAAATTTCTCTGGCCACATGTGGGTTTAGGGTTGAAATACAATTTTTATAAGAGTAAGGGTGAATACAATACAGATTTTAAAGATGATGTTTCCATTCAGTTTATCGGTCCGTCAATCGTGTATCAGTCGCCGTTTGAAAATGGGAAAACCTCTGTTTTGGCAGGATTTGCTATGGGGTATCAATCCTACAAAAACAGTGCAAGAGCCTACGGTGAAGATTTTACACTAAAAGGCAGCGCAACGGGTTGGGCTGTTAGTCTTGGACTTGAACAAAAACTGGGTGACCATCTGGCCCTGAATCTTTCAGGTGCCTGTTACCTGGGAACTTCCTACAAATTCAGAAAAAAAATGGCCGGACAAACGGAGGCAATCAAGCTTTCAAGGGAAGATTTTGAAGAGTTGTCACGTATTGAAATAACCTTAGGCCTGAAATTTCTGCACTAATACTTTCGTTTGTTTTATGATTAAGTAAGGGAAAAGTTGGACAAAAAAGTCTTACTTGCAAAACCTTAACAGTGTGGTTTAAAATACGGTTTTCAAACGGTAGATTTTCGCGTTTTTGGCCTTAACCAGTTAAGCATTTTCAATCTTTTCTTTCATAAGATTTCCATGGACTAAACCACTGGATACAAATCGAAGTATGATGTTAAAACCCCGTTTATTCCTTATCCTTTGCGCAGTTATTTGCTGCATTTCCATTACTGCATTTGCTTCTGAGACGAAGCCTGGTAAGGACAAAAAGCCGCTCGTTGTGTTTGTAACAGGCGATCATGAGTATAGCGGTGAAGCAACTTTGCCTTTGGTTGCTGCCGAGCTTGAAAAAAACTACGGTATGCGGACGATCGTTCTGAAAGCTTATCCTGATCACAATGCAGAAAAAGATATTCCTGGTCTGGAAGTATTGAAAGATGCGGATCTGGTTGTTTTTTATCTTCGCTGGCGTCAATTACCCAAAGAGCAGCTTGCGCATATTGAAGCTTATCTGAAAACCGGAAAACCGGTTATGGGTTTCCGTACCACAACGCACGCATTCAATTATCCAAAAGGAGATGAGAATGAAAAATGGAACGCCTTCGGCGAATTTGCCCTGAACGCGCCTCCGGGCTGGGGTGGAAAAGCGGCTCACACGCATTATGGGCACAACAGCAGTACCGATGTTTCTGTCATTGCTGCACAAGCAAATAATCCGATCCTTACCGGTGTTTCTCCAAATTTCCATGTGCGTTCATGGTTGTACCGCGTTTTGCCTGATTATCCGACCAAAGGTTCTACCTGGCTTTTGATGGGAAAATCTGTTAATCCTGATAAAGAAGCAATCGAAAATCCGGTTGCCTGGACAGGTACCAATTCTTTTGGTGGAAAGGTTTTCATGACAACCATGGGCCATCCTGACGACTTCAAACTTGAACCTTTTCAGCATTTAATAATCAATGCAATTCACTGGGAATTAGGTCAGAAAGTACCAAAAACCTGGAAAGGCAAAATTGATATCAACGTTCCTTACCGAGAAGCGAAATAGTACACTCTGCCCAATGCCGAGTACTCCCTGGCACAGCCTAACCTTTCTTAAATTTTTGAATCATTATCAAAAATCAAAATGTCTAAACCCCGAAAAATAAGTTTCAATGTTTCAGTCATCTTTTTCTCGTTGGCTATCATTGCTTTCAGCGCTTTTCAGTTCAGTGAATCGAATACGCTAAAAATTAAAAAAGGATCTCATATTATGCTGATCGGCAATAATCTGGGATCGCGCATGATGAATTACGGTTCTTTCGAAACTGAAATGCAGGTACGGTATCCTGATAGTACGCTTTACATCCGCAATATGTGTGATGGCGGTGATACCCCTGGTTTTCGTCCACATGCAAGTCGTAACCTTCCCTGGGCGTTTCCAGGAGCAGAAAAATTCCAGACGGAACTTGCTAATAATTCCCAAAGTGAAGGTCACTTCGAAACGCCGGATCAATGGCTTACCCGTTTGAAAACGGATATTATTATTGCCTTTTTCGGTTATAATGAATCTTTTAACGGCCCACAAGGTGTTGCGAATTACAAAGCTGAACTGGATGCTTTTGTAAAATATACATTAAGCCAAAAATACAATGGAGTTACGGCTCCGCAATTGGCGTTGGTTTCACCGATTGCTTTTGAAGATTTGTCTGCCAAAATGGATCTGCCAAACGGGAAGAAAGAAAACGTCAACATTGCACTTTATGCAAAAGCGATGAAAGAAGTGGCGGATCAAAATAAAGTCTTGTATGTCGATGCTTTCACTCCATCTCAAAAATGGTATGACACTACCACGGAGCCGTTAACCATTGATGGTTCTCAACTTACCGCGGCAGGTTATGAAAAATTGGGATTATTGTTGTCAGATCAGCTTTTTGGGAATGTAAAACCAAAGGCAGAAGTAAACCGGAAACTGGTTGACGCCGCAGTTTTGGAAAAAAACTGGATGTGGCATAATGATATCAAAATTCCTAATGGCGTTCACGTCTATGGTCGTCGCTACAATCCTTTTGGACAGGACAATTATCCTGCCGAAATCCAGAAAATTCGTGAATTAACCGATATCCGTGATCAGGCTGTCTGGCTGGCTGCATCCAAAGGTGAAAAGATGGACCTGGCTGTGGCGGATAAAAATACTTCCGCATTACCTCCGGTTAAAACCAATTTCAATCCTGAGAAAAACGGAAGTTTGACATACTTGTACGGAGCTGATGCGCTTGCAAAACTCAAAGTACCGGAAGGTTATAAAATCGATCTTTTTGCTTCGGAAGAGGAATTTCCGGATTTGGCAAAACCCATGCAAATGTCATTTGATAACAAAGGAAGACTTTGGATTGCAACCATGCCAAGTTACCCGCATTACAAGCCGGGAGATTCGAAACCTAATGATAAAATCATTATTCTGGAAGATACTAACAATGATGGAAAGGCGGACAAACAGACTGTTTTTGCAGATGGCCTGCATCTTCCGCTTGGATTCGAAATTGCCAAAGAAGGCGTTTATGTTTCGCAGGGTACAAACCTGAAAATCCTGATGGATACCGATGGTGATGGAAAAGCGGACAAAAGCGAAATTCTTTTAAGCGGTTTTGATGATCATGACACGCACCATAACAGTCACGCATTTACAGTCGATCCTTCGGGAGCGATTTATTCTGGCGAAGGTGTGTTTTTGCATACCAATGTTGAAACTTCCTACGGACCAGTTCGTGCGACAAATGGTGGCTTTTACCGTTATGCGCCACAACTTCATAAACTGGAACGGACTGCTCAGCTTTCTATTCCTAATCCCTGGGGAATTGCGTTTGATGATTGGGGACAACCATTTTTTGCGGAAACTTCTGGCCCGGATGTTCGCTGGATGATGCCGGGATCGGTATTGCCAAGATATGGAGAGTTCACGCACAAAGGCCCTACATTGATTGAAGAAGCACATAAAGTACGTCCGACATCCGGTTTGGAATTTGTGTCAAGCCGTCATTTTCCTGACAATATTCAGGGAGATTTCCTGATCAATAATACGATCGGATTTTTGGGAACAAAAGAACATACTTTGACAGATGACGGAACGGGTTATGCCAGTCACCACAGACAGGATTTGTTAGTTAGTGAAGATAAAAATTTCCGTCCGGTTGATATGGAATTTGCTCCTGATGGCTCACTTTATGTGATCGACTGGCACAATATCCTGATCGGTCACATGCAGCACAATGCACGCGATCCTTTGCGTGATCATTCGCACGGACGTGTTTACCGGATTACTTACCCGTCGAGACCGTTGGTTAAACCTGCGAAAATTGATGGAGCAAGTATCGAAGAACTTTTTGAAAATCTGAAACTTCCTGAATACCGTTCCCGATATAGAACGCGCCGCGAATTGAGAGGAAGAGATGTGACTCAGGTTTTATCAAAACTTACAGTTTGGGTGAATGGACTGGATAAAAAAGATCCAAAATATGAACACCATCTTTTAGAAGGGCTTTGGGTTAGCTGGGGTATGGATAAGGTTGATCAGAAACTTTTGAAACAGGTTTTGAAAGCGAAAGATTATCACGCCAGAGCTGCCGCCGTTACAGTGGTACGTTATACCGGGCACCAGGTTTCTGATCAGGCGAATTTGCTGATGCAGGCAGCGCAGGATGAAAACAGCCGGGTTCGTTTGGCTGCGATTGTTGCTGCTTCATGGATTGGCAAAGAAAAAGGTTTGCCTATTTTGGCAGAAGCCAGGAAAAAGCCCTTAGATGAGTGGTCAATTCATGCTTATGATGCCGCAGTTGCCCATTTGAAAGGTGAAAATGTCAAAAAGGAAAAAGAAGTAGTTTCGAATTCTGGTTTGAAAGGAAATGAGCTTGCTCTTTTTAATCAGGGGAAAATAATTTATGCCAAGGATGGCTATTGTACTACATGCCACCAACCTGATGGAAAAGGACTGGAAGCTTCCGGTTTTCCACCACTTACTGGTAATAAATGGGTAATGGGAAATGATGACCGTTTAATCAAAATTGTATTAAAAGGACTGCTTGGTCCTATTGATGTTAATGGTAAAAAATATCCCGGGCAGGTTCCAATGACACCGTTTGGCGGTTTGTTGAATGATGATGAGGTAGCAGCCGTTTTGACTTATGTGAGAAATTCTTTTGGAAATAAAGGACCTGCCATTTTGCCGGATAAGGTTCAGAAAATAAGGAAATTGACAGAGAGCAAAAAGGATTTTTATTCACCAGGCCAGTTGTTAAAGGAACATGCAATGGAGAAATAATGGAACCAGATTAGCTCATAATTAAATCTTGCGGAATACAATTTAAAAAAAAGAGGATGAGTCAAACTCATCCTCTTTTTCGCATAGGATTTATTCTGGTTTGGGGTTATCTGATATTAAAACTAAATCATTGCTTAAATTTGGCCTTTCAGTACTTATGGTAAGTTTAAACTTGCATTACAAAACATCACAAACAGTATGAGTAAATACGGAAGATCAATTCCTGTAATTTTTGCCATTTTTCTGCCCATTATATTATATCTGATATATGCCATCTCCAATTCTGCTCATTTATTTTTCGCGGATGATTTTCAATTACTGAAAACTGTTTTATGGATTCAGGAAGTGGATGGATTCTGGGAGAAGCTTGCTATACTAATGAAACAGCATAATGAGCACCGTATTCTTTTTCCAAGACTACTTACGCTTCTTGACTATAAAATCGAAGGAGCAATCAATTGGAAAACTTTAATTATAATAGGGAATCTTCTGTGGATTGGAAATTTGTGGTTTTTTTGGGAAGGGTTCAGGCATTTTAAGTTGCCGGTGTGGATGTTTATTGCGATTCCTTTTATTTTTTTACAACCTCAATATACTGATAATGTAACCTGGTCGATCAGTATTTTGCAGCAATCTGTGATCGTTTTCTGGTTTTCCCTCCTGACTTATTTATGTTCTAAGAATAAATATAACTGGGCAATTTTGATTGCAGTTATTGCAACATTTACCCACGGCAATGGCATTTTTAGTTTCTTTATCGGAATTACGCTTGCATTGCTGGATCGAAGAAATCGTACAGCGCTAGTCTGGGCAGGAGTCTGGCTTCTAGTTGGGTTAATCTATTTCTGGGATTTTGAAAAAGGTCAGAATGCTGATTTTGGAAAAAGTTTTTCGGATCCTGTCCGACTGATCATGTCCTTCTTTGCTTTTTTTGGATCCCTTACCAGAATCAGGACGTTGGATGTAAACGCCGCTGTTCTGCTTGGTGCTGTGATGATATTGATTCTAGCTATATATCTGATTCCAAAGTTAAGGATATCACGCTTAAAGTCGATGCCGTTCCTAAATGGGTTTGATAAAATGCTGCTGGGGAATGTTTTATTTCTGGGAATCACCGGAACATTGGTAAGTGTGTCAAGAAGCTGGGCGGGAATTGAAACATTACTCGCTGCGCGCTATCAGCACTACGCTCCGTATGTTTTGTGCTGGGTATATATTGTAATACTTTCTTTTGTAAATACACGCGCTAGAAATAAGATTGCAGCACTTTTTATTGTCTTTGCAGTTTTATTTAATGCTCTAAGCTACTTCACATATAATACGGATATTCAGTATCGGAAAAACTGGCTTGTAGCGGACGAATCGAATTGGATTAATCATGGTATAATGTTAGATTATGTTGAGCAGCTAAATCTAAATATTCAAGAAACCTATCAGGAAATCGTTGCCGCCGGAGTTTGTAAAATGAATGATAACTTTAAGAATGTCGCACAACCGGATTCGTTAAAGGGGATATCTTCCGATTTGAATTTTTCTCAGGAGGCAATAGTTAATGAGGATGCAAGTGGCACTTATCATCATCAGTTACAAATTATTGAAAATGACAAGCTAACGGGCAATACATTTATTTACCTTAAAAGTGGAGACAGGATTGGATACTGGTTGCCGGCGCGGCGCCAACATTCAGGTATTCTGGAATTTGTGAGTACGGGAAAATTGTCCAAACCAGGCTTTAAAGCTGATTTTTTAATAGAAAATTTCCCTGCTGGTATTTACAAGATTGGATTGTTCAATAATAATCATTTTATCTGGACGACTCAAACGCTCCGTTTTTAGGGATATTTATCCCGCTCGGTTTTGATATTTTTTTTGAATAGCGAGGCTAAAAAGTTTTTTTTTCTGACTTGGTGATCGAAGAAACGAATTATTCTATTCGTTTTAGTTTTATAATAATTCCATTAACAAGGGACACCGATATTATAGCAGAAATATCGAAATTTTACGGGCATCAATATTAAAATTGGGTAGGTTATCGAGCAAAAAAATCGTATCTTTGTATGTTTAAAAAGCCTCTGACGGGGCTCTTTTTATCGTAGAGTAAAACAAACTATATGGCAAACGAAATAGGGAGTGAAGTAAATAATTATTCAGCCGATAACATCCAGGTTCTTGAGGGTTTAGAGGCCGTACGTAAACGTCCGGCCATGTACATTGGTGATACTGGTTTTAAAGGAGTTCACCATTTGATTTGGGAAGTAGTTGACAACTCCATTGATGAAGCAATGGCCGGCTACTGTGACACTATCAACGTTACGATTGAAGAAGATAATTCCGTTACCGTTCAGGATAATGGCCGCGGGATTCCAACCGGCCTTATGGCAAAGGAAAAGAAATCAGCACTTGAAGTAGTTTTAACGGTACTTCACGCGGGTGGTAAATTCGATAAAGATACTTATAAGGTTTCCGGAGGTTTGCACGGTGTGGGTGTTTCATGCGTCAACGCACTTTCAATACACTTACGTGCAGAAATTCACAGGGAAGGAAAGATATTTGAGCAGGAGTATAGCGAAGGGAAACCTTTGTACCCTGTACGTGTAATCGGAGAATCTGAAAAAACGGGAACGTTTATCCATTTCAAACCGGATGCAACGATTTTTACTGTTACCGAATATAAATACGAAACTGTTGCAACCAGGCTTCGTGAACTTTCCTTTTTGAACAAAGGAATCCGCATCACGTTGCAAGATAAGCGTGAGCAGGATGAAAACGGTGTGAACCGTGGAGAGGAATTTCACTCGGAAATTGGTCTTAACGAATTTGTACTTTACCTTGAAGGTACGCGCCAGGCATTAATTCCTGAACCGATCTACATGGAGAACACCAAAGGAACGGTGCCTGTGGAAATCGCGATGATGTACAATACTTCATACGGAGAAAATGTTTTCTCTTATGTGAACAACATCAATACGGTTGAAGGTGGTACACACGTTCAGGGTTTCAGGGCTGCTTTGACTAGAACGCTTAAAAACTATGCGGACAAGTTGGGTGTGCTGGCGAAAGAGAAAATTGAGATTAGCGGAGATGATTTTCGTGAAGGCCTGACAGCCGTAATATCGGTGAAAGTTCAGGAACCGCAGTTTGAGGGTCAGACAAAGACAAAACTTGGTAATTCAGAAGTGGTAAGTGTTGTAAGTCAGGTAGTAGCAGAAATGCTTGATACTTATCTTGCCGAACACCCAAAGGAAGCCAGGACGATCATTGAAAAAGTTATTCTTGCGGCAAAAGCACGTATCGCTGCCAAAAAGGCACGTGAGATGGTTCAGCGTAAGAATATTTTAACAGGTTCGGGATTGCCGGGGAAACTTTCTGACTGTTCGGAAACGGATCCTGCGATTTGCGAATTGTACCTTGTCGAAGGGGATTCGGCCGGTGGAACTGCAAAGCAAGGCCGTAACCGTGCATTTCAGGCAATTTTGCCATTGAGAGGTAAGATTCTTAATGTTGAAAAAGCACAGGAATACCGGATTTATGAAAATGAAGAGATCAAGAATATGTTCACCGCAATGGGTGTGCAGATCGGAAAAGACGGTGACGAAAGAGCTTTGAATATTGACAAACTTCGTTATCACAAGATCGTAATTATGACGGATGCGGATATTGACGGTAGTCACATTCGTACGCTGATCCTTACTTTCTTCTTCCGTTATATGAAGATTTTGATTGACAATGGTTATATCTACATTGCTCAGCCGCCGTTATATCTGGTTAAAAAAGGAAAAGAGGAAAGATATTGCTGGACAGAGCAGCAGCGCGAAGAAGCAGTGAAAGCGATCGGTAATGGCCGTGAAGATCTGGTAAATATTCAGCGCTATAAAGGTTTGGGTGAAATGAACGCCGAACAATTATGGAGCACAACGATGAATCCTGACGGCAGAAGTCTTAAACAGGTTTCTATTGAATCAGCAGCAGAGGCAGATCATTTGTTCTCCATGTTGATGGGAGATGAAGTTGGCCCACGCCGTGATTTCATTGAAAAGAATGCAAAATATGCCCGTGTAGACGTGTAACGGTTAGCACTCGTCGAAAATTATTAAAACGGATGGCTGACTATGTTCAGTCGTCCGTTTTTTTTAGGTCAAAAAATTAACAAAAACTTCATCAAGCAAGAAACAATACTTAATCAGATTCGTTGCATTTTGTGCTTCACGATTGTACGGATCGTTCTAATTTTTAAACATTATGCCTGACCATACCGATTCCATAACCAACCAGGAGAGAAAGGGGAGACTTTCAAGCTTATTTTCCTACTTCAAAAACCCAAAAGAAACAGCCATGGACGACACAAAATTGGTAAGTCCCGCAGAAAAGGTGAATACTTTGGTTCAACAAAGTGACTTCATCAGCAGAGATTTGAGCTGGCTTAAATTCAACGACCGGGTATTGGATCAGGCGACAAATGAGGAAAGAAATCTTTTTGACAGAATGAAATTTCTGGCGATTACTTCTTCCAATCTGGATGAATTTTTTACAATTCGTCTCGGAAGTTTATATAATTATCTTGACTTCGGGAAAGAACGTGTGGATTATTCCGGTTTGCGTGAAATTCCTTTCAGGAAAATGCTGATGAAGGAATTGCAGGAATATGTACGCCTGCAAAGTGAATGTTACACCAATCTTCTGCCGCAGTTTGCAAAACATGGCTTCCGGATTATCGGAATGGAAGATCTGGCAAAAGAGGAAACTGCTGATATTGAACAATATTTTGAGCGTACGGTTTATCCGATGCTTACACCTATGTTGTTTGATTATACCCATGCTTTCCCGGTTTTGCTGGCAAAAGTTTTGATTTTAGGTGTCATTACTCAGGTCAAAGGTTCTACGTCAGAGGAAGACAAAAAGCTGTCTTTTGTTCAGCTTCCATTAAATCTTCCAAGATTTTATGTTATTGAACGTGAGGAAGAAATTTTGTTTTTGCCGATAGAAAAAATTGTAAGAGCGCATATTTATAAATTGTATCGTAACGTCGATATCGTATCCACAAATCTTTTCAGACTGATCCGTAACGGTGATTTTTCTTTGGAAGAAAGTGATGATATGGAATCGGATTTTATTGATGAGATCAAACAAAAAATAAAAAACCGTCGTCTTGGCCGGGTCGTTTGTGTTGCGATTGAACCCGATGCCAATCCTGATTTGCTCAACCTGATCAAAAAACGTTGGGAAATTGATGACTATAACGTTTTCAAAGAAGAAGGAATTATAGATTATACTTGTCTTTGGGCGATTGTCCGTCATCCTGAATTCAAGGATCAGATTCCACCAATACATCCGCCAGTACCGCCTTTGGGATTGGAAAGAGAAAGAATAGTTGATGTTTTTGAGGCGATGAGAGAAAAAGATATTCTTTTACATCATCCTTATAACAATTTCGAACCGGTCCTCCAATTGCTGGAACAGGCTGCGGAAGATCCAAAAGTGCTTTCGATCAAACTTACGATTTATCGTCTGGCGAAAAATTCAAGGGTTACAGAAGCCTTACTTCATGCAGCAGAAAACGGAAAACACGTAGCCGTTCTGTTTGAAGTAAAAGCGCGGTTTGACGAAGAAAATAATATCAAGGAAGCACAGCGTTTACAAAAAGCGGGTTGTTTCGTGATTTATGGTATTGGTCAGTTGAAAACGCATACAAAGCTTCTTTTAATCGTTCGTAATGAAGGAAACCGGGTACTTCGTTATGCGCATTTATCGAGTGGAAATTACAATGAAGATACTTCAAGATTATATACTGATACTGGATTACTTACAACTAACGAGGAATACACCCAGGATATTTCCGAGTTCTTTAATGTAATCACCGGGCATTCGAGCCCAACGGAATATCAGAATCTGATCACAGCACCGCGTTATATGCGGAAGAAGCTGATCGAACTGATTCAGAAAGAGGCGGAAAATGCAAAAGCGGGTTTACCTTGCGGGATTTGTATCAAAATAAATTCACTTGAAGACAAAGAGACTATTGAGGAGCTATATGCTGCTTCAAAAGCTGGCGTTCCGATTCGTCTGATTGTTCGCGGTATGTGCTGTTTACGTCCAAGAAGAGTAGGACTGAGCGAAAATATTTCTGTTCGATCTCTTGTTGGTGATTTCCTTGAGCATTCAAGAATATTTTATTTCCATCAAAACGGAGATCCTTTGGTTTATGGAGGTAGTGCTGATGCAATGGTCCGCAGTTTTGACCGTCGTATTGAATCATTATTCAAACTGGTTGATATCCGTGTGAAGCAGGAAGCGATTCATATTCTGTATTTCAGCTTGCTCGATAACGTCAATGCTTACGAAATGCAGGAAGACGGGACTTACATCAAATGTCTGGAACCGAATGAGGAGCCTTTAAATATTCATAAAGCGTTTTTTAATGTTACTTTGGAAGATGTTTTAAAGGTTAAACTTTTTGTGCCGGATCAAAAACCGGCAGATACGATTGAAGAAGATCAGGCAAAACAGCAATTGGCAGAACCTGCGGAAGAGAAAGCAGCAGAATAAAACTAAGAAATAATAAAAAGCCGGTTGGGATATCCAATCGGCTTTTTTTGTTTTATTCTTTAAAAAATATCCTTTTTACTCTTTCGCCGATTCCGGTCAGTAATTCATAGGGAATTGTGTTGATCCGTTTTGCCAGATCCGTTATTGGCATTTCTTTTCCAAAAACAATCACTTCATCACCTTCTTCCGCCTGAGCATTGGTGACATCAATCATCGTCATATCCATACACACATTTCCTATGGTAGGACAAAGTGTTCCGTTCACCCAAAATTCCCCGATACCATTTCCCAATCCCCTGTCATAGCCATCGGCATAACCGATTGCTAATGTTGCTATAGCAGAATCGTGATCGATGAGGCCGCGTCTGCTATATCCAACCGTTTCTCCGGCTGATAAATATTTAATTTGAGAAATAACCGTTTTCAAAGTTCCGGCCGATTGTAGAAAATGCTGCTGCTGGCCTGTTGCTTCTACACCATATAATCCAATTCCCAGGCGTACCATATCCAATTTAAACTCTGGAAAACGGACAATTCCTGCTGAATTTAAAATGTGCTTGGTTATTGTATATCCTAATGCGTTCTCAATCAATGATGAACCTTTGACAAAACGTTCATATTGTTGATGAGAGAAATTATTATGTACGCCTTCATCAGCACCGACGAGATGACTAAAAATTGTTGAAACATGTATATCCGGATTTTCTATAAGCTGCTGCGAAAGCCATTCGTAATCATCTTCTACAAAACCTAAACGGTGCATACCGGTATCCAGTTTTAAGTGAACAGAGGGCATGTCGGAAGGAGTATTTTTATTTTTGACATAGGCAATCCAGTCACCCAGAATCCTGCGACTGTAAATTTCAGGTTCCAGATGGTATTGCCAAAGTGTATCAAAAGTAGGCGCAGTTGGATTCATGACCATAATGGGCAACGTGATTCCGCTTTGACGTAATGATACTCCTTCGTCTGCATAAGCAACGCCCAGATAATCCACGCGATGATATTGTAGCAAACTTGCTACTTCCGAACTTCCGCTTCCATAAGCAAAAGCTTTCACCATCACCATAATCTTTGTTTCAGAACCTGCTTTTGCCCGGTAAAAATTAAGGTTATGGGTTAGCGCGTCCAGATTTATTTCCAGCACAGTACCATGGACTTTTTGCTGAAGGCGGTGAACAATTTTTTCAAATGAAAATGTTCTGGCACCTTTTACCAATATCAAACTGTCATGTAGAGAATTGAAAGGAAATGACGTCAGGAATGTATCAGTATTTGGATAAAAATCCTTTTCGGTAGTATCAAACTGAATAATCTGGCGGCACATTTCCGGGCCAATACCGATCAGTTTGTCGATTTTTTTCTCCCTTAATAATTGGGCAATAATTCCATACAGCTCTGCCGGTGTTTGTCCTGATTGTAAAACGTCAGACAAAATTACTGTCCTGTGGCTACGTTGTTCTTGTTGCGACATGAAATTTAAAGCCATTGTAAGGCCTTGAAGATCATTGTTATACGTATCATCAATAACATAACAATTATTGATTCCTTCTTTTAATTCAAGTCGCATGGATACCGGGCGAAGTATTAAAATCCTCTCCTGAATAACAGAAGCCGGTAAGCTAAAATCAAGGAGAAATAAGATACAATGCGTCAGATTTTCCAGTGAAGCATCGTCTCGAAAACCTGTTTCAAAACGATTATTCCCAAACAGACCGCTTAGCGTTATAACTGTTTTATCTTTTTGTAAATCGTAAGAAACTGTAACATCAGCACCAGGCTGAATTCCCCAGCTGATCGTTTTCAAAAACGGATTTACCGGTTTCAATATCAGCTTTATTTCTTCATCAACTTCTGTATAATCTTTACAATAAATCAGTTTTTTGACCTTTGTAAAAAGACGAAGTTTTTCCGTGATTTTTTGTTTTCTGCTACGGAAACCGTCATCATGAGCGGAACCAATATTGGTGAAAATACCAATGGTTGGTTTGATAACAGGTTGAAGATATTCCATTTCATGTGCGCGGGAAACTCCGGCTTCAAAAATGGCCAAGGTATGTTCTTTCTTTAAATTCCAGACCGAAAGCGGAACGCCGATTTGTGAATTATAACTTTTCGGACTGGCAATAACGCGTTGCCCCGGTGCTGTCAGTTGAGAAAGCCATTCTTTAACAATGGTTTTTCCATTACTTCCGGCAATTCCTAAAACAGGAATATTAAACTGATTACGATGCTCAGTAACTATTTTTTGTAAGGCGCGAACACTGGAAAATACTGTCCAGACTTTCGCATCATGCCAGGAATTTATTTCAGTTTTGAGCGCATCGGTTAGTGATGCATCTTCAACGACAAATTCCCGGACTCCTTTTTCGTAAAGGTCTGAGAGAAATTGATGCCCGTCGTGGCGCTCACCTTTGATTGCAAAAAAAATGCTTTTTCCGGGAAAGGATAATTGGCGGCTATCGGTAAGCAGATAACTTGCCTGGGTTTGTATGGATGCAGTTGTATTTTCAGTCAGAATCATTCCAATCATATTTGCAAAGTGCAAAGGTATTAAAGAATGATGTTTTTGTATGGTTATTTATAAATATGAACGGAATATCTGCGATTCACGGGTTAGATCCATCTTCTTTTTCTAAAATAGATCAGCATCCCAATGGTCACAATAACCATTACGCCCCAGGTATAGTAATAGCCATGCGGACTTTTCAGCTCGGGCATATTTTCAAAATTCATACCATAAACCCCAACGATAAAAGTCAGCGGCATGAAGATCGCCGAGAAAATGGTCAGCGTTTTCATAACGGCATTCATACGGTTGCTAATCGTCGAAAGATGCACATCGGCAAGACTTGCCAGTAATTCGCGATAGGAATCGATGGTATCAACGGCCTGCATGATGTGATCGTAAAGGTCCCGGTAGTACGGAACCACATCTTTGCTGATCAAAGGATTGTCTTCCCGGATCAGCTGATTAATCATATCACGCAAAGGCCAGATCGCCCTTCTTACAAATGTCAATTCCCGTTTTAATGCATACAGATCATTTAAAGATTGGTTTTTAGATCCGCTGATTACACTTTCTTCAACCGAATCAAGCTTTTCTCCAAACTTTTCCAGCACAAAAAAGTAATTATCAACGATCACATCCATTAAAGCAAAAACCAGATAATCAGTCCCGTTTCTGCGTGTTTTTCCAACCGATGCTTTAAGTCTGTCAATAACCGGTTTGAAAATGTCTTCTTTTCTTTCTTCCTGAAAAGAAATCAGATAATCTGTTCCGGCTACAAAACTTACATGTTCCGATGAAATTTCAAGCGGCTCTTCCGACTCCACATGAAGCATTTTCAACGTCAGAAATATATAGCCAGTATCATAAACTTCCAGTTTTGGCTTATGTTCGGTATTGACAATATCTTCGAGAATCAATGGATGGAGATGATACAGATTTCCGATTTTTCCAACCAGGGAAGTTTCATGAATTCCATCTACATCCAGCCAGGTAATATGAGGTTCCAGATTCTGGCTAACACCGCATTCGGCAAGGCTCGTGACAGCATCGTCTTTGTAGAAATCGGCATTATATTGCAGTTTTCTGACTTTGGTTTTTAACTCAATATCGGGGCCAATGTACGTAAGTGTACCAGGAGATGTTAACAAATTTTCCCGCTTCTGACGATGCTTTCTCTTAGACATTCGAATCTGAACTGACGATATTACCTGAGTGGATAGTAAATATAAAGTATTCCGGTTTTATTCTGCAAGGTGATAAATAAGCAGAGGAACATGTGTGTCCACCACCAGTTTTCTTGTCACACTTGGATTGATAAGAAACTCTTCAATAAATGAACGTTCACGCGTTGACATAATCAACAGATCTGCGCTCACTTCATCACAATAGGCCTCGATTCCATCTAAAACACTCTTATCGTCACGGTAAACAACGGTATTAATACTTTGCGGAAACTCTGCTTTTATTTCATCAAGATATTGATTGTCGGACTGAATATTTGGCTGATGTTCAGCATTTACTTTTAACAAAGTCAAATTACTTCCCAGATGATTCATCAGCACATATACTTCTTTGAGAATATCGTTTTCTGAATATTCGAGCTGCGTTGCATAAACCACTTTTGCGAATTTCTTTGGCTCAGCTTGGGGTGGAATTATTAATACCGGACAATGAGAATGAAGCGCAATATGCGTAGCGGAACTGCCGATTAATTTGTCCAGAAATCCACCTGTTCCGGTTCTTCCGGTAACAATCAGGTCTGGTTTATTTTCAGCAACAGCATCTTCAATAGCCGATTGTATACCACTTACAGCCCAGATTGATTTAGTTTTATAACCTTCTGCCGAAATTTTGGCAACATATTCATCAAGCTGATGACGGAAATTATTTTCAAGATCTACGCCAACATAGGAATAATCCGGTGAACCGATTCCTGGTAAAACGCTGCCAGGCATTACACTTACATCCGGAATATAAGGTTGGTAAGCATGTAAAATAATCAACTCAGTACTTTCTTTATCTGCCATAAGTTTTGCTGCGCTTAACGCACGGTCAGCATTTTCAGAAAAATCGATGGGAATCAAAATCTTGTTCATAATCGTAGCGGTTTACAGGCTTTCTAGTTGGACGCCAAGTTAACTTAATAGTTCTTATAACGTATGAACAGAGTGTAAAGAATGGTGCCAATCGACTATGACTTTGCTCATTATTATTCGTATTTGCGCCAAATTCCAAGAATAAAGCCTGTAATACAATAAATGATCACACGCACACCGCCGTCGATCAGTGAAAGTTCCAGAGATCTTTTTGAAAACATATCTTTTACGATAATTTCAAAAAGCACGAAAACAATTCCAAAAAGCAGACCGATTAAAAAACCGATATAACCGGATTTTACAGGAATTTTAGTGAAAACCCAGCCAAGGGTATAAGCCATAAAGGCGGAGGAGACGATGCTTGCCAGATAAGGGACCGAACTGTTGGCGGAGTCCATAGCAGGTTTCTCAAAACCGTTCAGCGTTGTCCATTGCTCTGCAAAAAGGTAATACCATAAAGCGGGAATAATTTGTCCGATCACCACACATACAAGCACGGCCCAAAGATTGACGGATTGTTTTCTCATAAGCAGAGTATTTTTCGGTCATCAAAAGGAAATTTCAATCAAGAATTTGGGTCGGAGCGTTTACGTGCTTATTAGGTTAACGGTTTTAGAAAGTCAATATTTCTTTTTAAACCATCATACTTTGTGCGCTTCAGGGGCGAGCGTCTGAAAAGCTCGCGGAAAACTTGTTCGGTAATTTCTTCCCAGTCATTTTTTGAAAATCCGCTTAGCTCCTGAGAAAGAGAGAACTCCGGTATTTTGGAAGTCTGTGAAAAGCGGTTCCACGGGCAAACATCCTGGCAAATATCGCAACCGAAAATCCAGTTATTAAATTTTCCTTTTACATCATCCGGAATGGCATCTTTCAGTTCGATTGTATAGTAGCTGATGCATTTACTGCCATCCACAACATAAGGTTCTGTGATGGCATCGGTAGGGCAAGCATCAACACAGCGCGTGCAGGTTCCGCAATAATCTTTAACAGCACCGTCGTAGGCTAGCTTTAAATCACAGATTATTTCTCCTATAAAAAAGAAACTTCCCATATCGCGATTTAATAAATTGGAATGGCGGCCAACCCAACCCAATCCGCTTTTTGCTGCCCAGGCCTTGTCCATAACAGGGGCTGAATCAACAAAAATCCGGCCGCTTATTTCTCCGATTTCTTCCTGGATTGCTTCAAGTAGTAATTTCAGTTTATCTTTTAAAATAAAATGATAATCCTCTCCGTAGGCATATTTGGAAATTTTTAGATCTTCCGGACCTTCGGGAAGTTTTTCAGCAGGGTAATAATTTAATAGTACAGAGATCACACATTCCGCTCCGTCGACGAGTTTTCTGGGATCAAGGCGTTTGTCAAAGTGATTAGCCATATAACCCATGGCTCCATTTTGCTGACGGTTTAACCAGTTTTCCAGTCGTGGTGCTTCTGCTTCCAGAAATTCAGCTTTGGAAATACCGCAGAAATCGAAACCAATTTCGGCTGCTTTCGATTTGATAAATTGGCTGCGTTCCTTTCGTACGAGATCTTCTGTGGTCATGATACAAAGTTACGAAATGCCTTGGGAATGTCATCTTGTCAGTTTTTTATCGCTGGCAAAGTAATTTAGTATACTTCCGTTAATGATTTTATCAGGAAAGCGTGGGTAAATTATGCCGAAAAATACAGAGTCAATATAGATAAGGATATGGAAAACCAAATAAACGACGAAGCCGGAGATATGAATACTGACAATGTGGTAAATAATGATGAAAATTTCGCTGAAAATGGCTTGCCAATGGACAATGCTGGTGAAGTTATTGGTGAGGTTGAAGTGACAGATCCGGCAGAGGCGCATAAAACAGAAGTTGCAGAACTGAAAGATAAATATTTACGTCTTTATGCTGATTTTGAAAACTTCCGCAGACGTACGGCAAAAGAAAAACTTGAAATGCTTTCCGTGGCAAGTGCAGATGTGATCAAGGCAGTACTTCCAATCGTGGATGATTTTGAACGTGCCAAAGTTTCTTTTGATTCTTCAACGGAAATTGAAGCTTTGAAGGAAGGTGTTGATCTTATCTATACCAAACTTTACAAAGCACTTGAAGCAAAGGGCTTGAAACCGATGCAGTCAAAAGGGGAAGTTTTTGATGCAGAACTTCATGAATCAATCGCGCAGTTCCCTGCTCCTTCGGAGGATTTGAAAGGTAAAGTAATTGATGAAATTGAAAAAGGATATTTATTGAATGATAAAGTAATTCGCTACGCCAAGGTTATCGTTGGTGCGTGAAATAATGATAAATAAATAATGTTAATGTATGATTTGAATCATCCATTATGAATTTTTTGCGATGGTGAAAGACTCCATACATTACTCATTGAAAACTTAAAATGGCAAAGAAAAGAGATTATTACGAAGTTCTTGGAGTGGATCGTGGCGCGGCTGCGGATGAGATCAAGAAGGCTTACCGCAAGCTGGCAATAAAGTTTCACCCGGATAAAAACCCGGAAGATCCCACAGCGGAAGATAAATTTAAAGAAGCTGCCGAGGCTTACAGCATCCTGAGTGATGATAACAAACGTGCTCGATACGATCAATACGGACATGTGGGTAATGGAGGTGCGGGAGCTGGTGCAGGCGGATTTGGAGGCGGTGGATTTTCCATGGACGATATATTCTCTCAGTTTGGTGATATTTTTGGCGGTGGCGAAAGTCCTTTTGGAGATATTTTCGGACGTAGCGGCGGAGGTGGCGGACGTCGGGTTCGTCGTGGTTCTGATTTGAGAATTAAGTTGAAACTTAACCTTGAAGAAGTTGCCAACGGCGTAGAGAAAAAAATAAAAGTAAAACGTCACGTTAGCTGTAATACTTGCGGAGGAAACGGTGCTAAAAATGGTACTTCACTGACAACTTGTACAGGCTGTAACGGTACGGGCCAGGTGCGTAAAGTAGTTAGTACGATGTTGGGACAAATGGTTTCAACAAGTACCTGTCCGCAATGTAACGGTGACGGAAAAATCATCAGTGAGCGTTGCGATACTTGCGCTGGTGAAGGAAGATTATTACAGGATGATCTGATTACGTTGAATATTCCTGGCGGTGTTGCAGAAGGTATGCAGCTTTCAATGTCAGGTAAAGGGAATGTTCCTTCGAGGGGCGGCGTTGCCGGAGATTTGCTGATCGTGATCGAAGAAGAAGAAGATGCAAACCTGAAACGTGACGGAAATAATATCGTTTTTGATATGCACATGAGTTTCGTTGATGCAGCTTTGGGAACTTCCACAGAAATCCCTACGATTGACGGAAAAGCACGTATTACAATCGAACCAGGAACACAGGCTGGTAAAATTCTTCGCCTGAAAGGAAAAGGAATTAAAGATTTGAATGGTTACGGAAAAGGAGATCAGCTGGTACATATCAGCGTGTGGACGCCTCAGCAATTATCTTCCGATGAGCGTGAAACTTTGGAATCTTTAAGAAATTCTCCAAATTTTCAGCCGAAACCAGGTAAAAATGAAAAAGGATTTTTTGATAAAATGAAAGATTTCTTTCATTGATCAATTTTGAAAAAATATAAAAGCGAGCCGGTTCAGTGATGAGTTGGCTCGCTTTATTTTTGTCTGATTGTTTAATATAAATGTAATGACAATAAATATTTATACTTCCTTTCGGGAATTATCTTTGCCAGAAGAATCAACAAGAAAATTATGAATCATAAATTTTTAAAAGTATCGGTGGCGGCACTCGCCATGTTTTGTTCCATCATGAACCTTGAAGCACAAACCACACCAAAGGAATTAACTTTTGCGACCTATAATGTAAGTATGGAGTCGGAGAATTATGTTAAAAAGGGAACTCCCGATCTTTCAGAAAAAGTACTTATTAATGAACTGGCATCAGGAAATAATCAACAGATAAAAAACATTGCAAAAATAATCCAGACTGTGCGTCCGGACGTGATTTTACTGAATGAGTTTGATTACATTAAAGATCCGAATCAGGGTGTTTTGCAATTTATCAAAGGCTACCTCGGAAAAGATCAGGATGGTTCAAAGGCAATCGATTATCCTTACTATTATTACGGAACAGTTAATACCGGTCAGCCGAGTCCTTACGATTTGGATAATAACGGAATAGCCGGGAAGTTTGGAGCGGATGCCTGGGGTTTTGGCTTGTATCCGGGGCAGTACGCGATGATGTTGATTTCAAGATATCCGATTGATCTTGGAAAAGTAAGAACTTTCCAGAATTTTAAGTGGAAAGATATGCCGGGTGCTTTGAAAACGGTAAAAGCAGATGGCAGCGATTGGTATGCTCCGGAAGCCTGGGCAAGTTTCCCTTTATCATCTAAATCACATTGGGATGTTCCTGTGAAAGTGGGGAATAAAACGATTCATTTTTTGGCCAGCCACCCAACGCCGCCTTCATTTGACGGTGCAGAGGATAGAAATGGAAAAAGAAATCACGACGAGATCAGGTTTTGGAAAGACTATATCAGTGATTCAGGTAATCAATATATTTATGATGATAAAGGTGTTCACGGTGGCTTAGCTGCAAATTCGTCCTTTGTTATTTTGGGCGATCAAAACGCTTCTCCGGATGAAGGAAACGCCATTGGAGAAGGTATCAGGTCGTTGTTAGCCCATCCTAAACTAATAAATGAAAACGCTCCTCAAAGTAAGGGCGGCGCTGAACATTCAGCAAATAATCCATTTTCGAAGAATCATACAGCATTCTGGCGCATGCGTGCTGATTACGTTTTACCATCCCGAAATGGATTTAAAATAATAGATAGTGGTGTTTTTTGGCCTGCAAAAGGAGAGCCCATGTTTGATCTCGTCGAGAAAAGAGAATCAAGCTCAGACCACAGACTGGTTTGGGTGAAGGTAAAACTGGATTAGTAGAAAAAATGGGATTAGTAAAAGGAGCTTCGGCTCCTTTTTTTATTGTATAACGGCAACCGAATCTTCAAGAATTTCCAGATTATAGAGATGGTCAGAATCAGCATCGATTTTTCCTGAAAATTTTCCGAAATTTATATTCCATTTCTTTAATGTACCGAGTGCTATCAATTTATAACTTCCTTTTGAGGAATTTTTATCGATATCGTACGTAAGTCTGATCGGAAGGTTATCGGGAATATTGGTGATGAAAACAGAGTCAATAAGCCTGGTTCTCGTTGTGTCTTCCTCCTGAAGAAATACTGTTAAGCGGTTTATCTTTGTCGTGGATTTATTGGTTACTAAAAATTGGACCGTAGTATTTGAAGGAGCTGAATCGCTGCATGCGGACAGCCCGAATGCAAAGAGGATACAAAAAGTAGAAATCAATAAGGTACGCATACTCTGTTTTAACAATAATTCAGGGATAATCCGGAAGCAAAAAAATACATTCGGAACTATTCACAGTTTAATACTAAAAGAGGAGGCCTTTGATTTAAGGTACAATATCGAACAATTATTCGAATAACGCTTAACATTTAAGCACTATCCGAGTAATATTTACATTGCTATTCCTGAGTTTTTTTCAAGAACTTTTTTTTTCTTCAACTTTAAAAACATACCCAGGCTTATTCGCAGATAACTGGCCACATGTCTGTCTTCAACCTGAGAAAAAATTGTTGGAAATTCCTTGCTGAATTTCATAAACAAATCATCCTCAGTCAGGGTGTAAAGATCCTGCATTCTTTTTTCAAAACGGCTCAGCCGTCTTTCCAGAATTTTGCCGGATACTTTTTCAAGGTCAGGATTTAGAAGCATAAGTACCTGGAAATCTTTTTTGCTGATACCATATAGCTTCACATCCGTACATGTTTCCACATAATCCATTGACAGTTCATCATCAATAAAATTTGCCGAAGTCATGATGCAGTCACCGGCAAGATCGAAACCGTGCGTCCATTCCTGGTCATGATGACGGTAAAAGTTCCGGGTAATACCTTCTGCAATGAAATAAACCATTTCCTGAGGGCGATCAGGAGAAATTAAAATAGTGCCCTGCTTGAATTCAGCTATAACAAGTTTTTGGAGAACTGCATTGTAAGTTCTCTCACTTATAATATTGTAGTTACAAAGTAACGCGAAAATTTTGTGCATACGTTGGCATGAAAAATAATACTTTTCAAGAAATACCCGTTGCTGATTTTCATACCGTTGATCTTAAAATTACTCATTTTTACAGAAAAGAAATAGTATTTCTTTTTAAGGCTTTAAAAAAAAACGGGAGCCATAAAGATAGCTCCCGTTTTCTTTGATCAGATTATCTTACTGAGCCGGATTTCCGTACATATTAAAAGCCGCCAGATGTTTCTGGAAAATAGCTTCATATTTTTTGGCAGCAACTTCCTGTTTAGCTTCCTTACATTCGTGAACAATTGTTTGCAGAATATATAAATCTACTTGGCTGTCACGACGTTTAGTCGTAGGATTTTCTCTTGACCATGTAAGGTTTTCATCTGAACGATTAGCCATTACGTCAGCAATTTCAAGCGCTTTTTTAGTCTCTCCCAGGTCAAAAAGTGTACCGATGAAATTCGAAGAAATCTGATCGTAAGGTATACTTTTGTCTGGCATTACTGATAATGCTTTGTCCATAGCCTTTTTAGCTTCTCCTGTTTTGCCATCTGCAATAAGTTGACCGGCAAGTCGTAGGAAAGCAATACGGGCTGTAAAAATTGGTGAACCAAGATAGGTATTGTCATAATACGTTTTCGGGTTGTCCAGATCCCGCCAGAACATTTTGTTCATCAGATTTTGGTACATGATGTCTGAATTTACATAGCCATCAGAAGCACCCGGAACTTTTACAGGTAACAGACGATAAGCATAACCTTCCAACTGCATATATTCTTTCAGGTTAAGATAGCTCGATCCCCCTAATGTTGAAGAAAAGTAAATCGGTCTTTTCCAGTCATTGGTAGCAATCATGTCAAGCATCATTAGATCCGATTTGTACAAATCTCCCTTCCCAACTGTCCAGCTAATAGAATCACTCAGATATGGTAAAAGGTCACTTTTGATGATATTCATTTTCTTAACCGCTTCAACATCCACTGGTAGGAAAAGAATTGATGAAGGCAAAATCGAAGTCATATCGCCACTGGTAAGCGGTACCTGAATGGCTTTATTTTCCTGTTTTACTAATCCCATATATTCCTTCAGATTAATACCATTTTTAACGCTTGGTATTTCATAAAAAGGAACGATATCGTTTTTACCAAAAGCATAGTTGTTTTTATCCAGGGAAATCGGAAGCGCCTCTGAAAGGTACGTTTTACGTTTCATCTGATCAATGTACCAGTCGGTGCCTAACAAACTAAGGTTACAAACACGAACGTCGGTCCTGAATCCTTCCACTTCCTGAACGTACCAGAGCGGGAAAGTATCGTTATCACCACCTGTAAATAAAATTGCATTTGGCGCGCAGGAATTCAGAAGGTTTTTTGCAAAATCAACAGAATGGTAACGATGGTCACGGTTGTGATTATCCCATCCTTTTGCTCCCATAATAATAGGAACGATCAAACTAAATCCGGTTGCAACGCCGGCACGGGTTACTGAATTTTTGACAATTTTATTCAATCCGTCCGCAAATGCAATAACCCCGATTCCGATCCACATACAGAAGATGTAGAATGAACCTACGTAAATATAATCCCGCTCACGAGGCTCGGTAGGAGGGGAATTCAGGTAAATTACAAGCGCAACACCGGTTAATAAAAATAACAATCCAAGAACCAGTAAATCGCGCTGACGACGGAAATACATGATCACCACACCAAAAAGTCCCAGGATAAAAGGCAGCATGAAGAAATTGTCATGTGCCTTGTTATTTTCAATAATCGATGGAAATTTTTTGAACGCATCCCATGGCAAAAGATTTCCTGCGCCTTCTTCGTCACTTTCACGGCCAACGAAATTCCATAGGAAATAACGCCAGTACATGTGCCCGATCTGGTATGAGAACATAAACGAAAGATTGTGCGCCATGGTCGGTTTTTGTCCTTCGGCCAATCCTGTCATTTGTTGATATAGCTGCGGGTGACCTGCCTGCGTGCTATACATACGAGGCAAAAGCATACTGCTGCCTGGTTCGTATTCGTATTCAGGGCGGTAATCGTAGATTGAATATTTTCCAGCTTCTTTGCGGTACATAGGCGCTCCGCGTTTCTGGCTTGTTGGGCGGGATACAAAAGATGGTCCATATAATAAGGGACGGCTCCCGTATTGCTCTCTTTTCAAATAAGAAACGAAACTAAGAACGTCATTAGGATTATTTTCATTGATCGGCGGATTGTATTCTGCACGTACCAAAACCATCAGGTAACAGGCATAACCAACCAGAATAAAAGCAAGTGACAAAAGGCCGGTATTCAATAATACCTTCGCTTTTTTCTGAGAATAAATAATCCCCCAGACCAATGAGCCAAGGAAAATAACAATAAAAAATATTACACCAGATTTAAACGGAAGGCCAAGTGAGTTGACGAAAAATATCTCGAATTTCCCGGCAATACTAGGAAGCCCGGGAATAATACCTGAGTTAATAATGGCAAGGATTACCAAACCGCCAATAAAAGCGATAACACCCCCAAAAATTCCTGGTTTAGGATATTTTTTGAAATAATAAACCAACGCAAGTGCTGGAATGGTAACAAGGTTAAGCAAATGGACTCCAATAGAAAGTCCAACCAGATACGCTGTAAATATCAGCCAACGATTTTCAGCAGCGGGATCTTCGATGCGTTCCCATTTGAAAACAGCCCAGATTACAATCGCTGTAAAGAATGACGACATACCGTAAACTTCCGCTTCAACGGCTGAGAACCAGAATGAATCAGACCAGGTATAGGCCAAAGCACCTACGACTCCCGCACCCATTAAAAGCAAAATATCTCCCTGAGTTAATTCGTCGTCTGTTTTTCCAATTATTTTGCGGGCTAAAAGCGTGATTGTCCAAAACAGGAAAAGGATAGTGAAAGCGCTGCTGAGCACCGAAACCATATTGACCCAGTAAGCGACATTGGAAAGATCACCGAAAGCAAACATGGAAAAAATTCTTCCTATCAAAAGGAAAAAGGGAGCTCCCGGAGGGTGAGGAACCTGTAACTTAAATGCACAGGCAATAAATTCGCCGCAATCCCAAAAACTGGCCGTTCGTTCAACGGTAAGTGCGTATGTAAGAAATGCGATGGCGAAAACAATCCAACCCGTAAGGTTGTTGGAACGGTTGAAACGGGTCATTATAATAGTTTATGGTTATGAGTTTACAGGTAATTATGGAATTTTTATGGCGGTTTTATCCAGCCGCATTTCTCCAAAAAATAGCTGCATATTTAATCGGTGCCTCAAAATTAGCAAAATAACCTCAACGGCAAGGGTTAAGAGATCTTAAAAAGTGTTAAAGGATTTGTTTATAACAATTTTTGAGAATAAAATAACATCCTAAACCTGCTGTAAGTCCGCTGAATTGGGGATTAGATTTTTATTAAACTTTGTAAAAAATCCACTTGGCCAGTTCTTTGTAGGTGACTTTTTTGCCATACATTAATATCCCAACCCGGTAAATACGAGACGCCACCCAGATTGTGCCGATAAAACCTAAAACCAGAAAAACCATAGAAAGGGCAATTTGCCAGGCTGGAACTCCAAAAGGTATCCGCACCATCATAATAATAGGTGACGTGAAAGGAATCATAGAAGTCCAGAAAGCCAGATTACCATCCGGATCACGCAGTACAAACTGTGCGAAAACGAAGGAGAAAATAATGGGCAAAGTGATTGGGAGCATAAATTGCTGGGTGTCAGCATCGTTGTCAACTGCGGCTCCGACCGCCCCGAAAAGAGCACTGTAAAACAAATATCCGCCCAGGTAATAAAACAAAAAGCAGGAAACGATCAACGGAATATTTAAACTATTGACAGCGCCTAAAACCTCCGCTACCGGATTATCTACACCCGAAGTTGCCATTTGGGAAGCAGGCATTCCTTTTTGAATTTTTTGCATTTCCTGCTGCATTTGCTTGGAATCTTTTGGCATTTTATTGCTCAGAACACTGGATGCAACCGTAGTAAGTGAAATTGTGAGGAAAATCCAGAGTAAAAACTGCGTAAGTCCAACCAATGCTACCCCGATAATTTTCCCCATCATCAGTTGGTAAGGTTTTACCGAAGAAATAATAACCTCCACAATCCGGCTGGTTTTTTCTTCTGTTACGCCGCGCATTACCTGTGTTCCGTATATGAAAACCGACATATAGATAAGAAATGCACAAATTCCACCAATAATTGTGGCCGCACTGGAGCTGCTTGTTTTTTCTCCTTCTGCGCTTAGGCTTATCGTTTCCGAATGAACATTGACACGGGAATCTTCCAGAATTTTATGTGTAATGCCAGCTTCAGAAAGTTTTATATTTTCAATCTGTTTTTCAATAACATCCTCAATTTCAGATTTCAGCTCCATGCTCACATTTTTAGGAGCATAAATACGGACGCTTTTTGGCGAGGTGATTACATTTTTGGGGATGTAAACCAGCGCATTGGCTTCACTTCCGGTAAAATGACTTTTTGCCGAATCAATAGAGGATTTCAAATAAGAAAATTTGATCGACTCAGAATCTTTAAATTCATTAGTAAAAAGGCCACTTTCGTCAACCACCTGAACGGTTTTACTATCCACCGAGCTGATCGCCATCCAGATTACCAGGGCATATCCTCCTACAAACAGTACCGGTGCAAGAATGGTCATGATCAAAAATGACTTTTTCTTCACCCGAACCATGTATTCCCTTTTTATAACCAGAAATATATTTCGCATTATCTTAATTTAGTTAGAGAGTAGTGTTAATATGATGAAGATTGGCGCGTCAGGCTTCGGGAATTTCGTTAACTGCCCGCATGAAAATATCACTCATAGTAGGAATATTTTCTCCAAAAGCGCGAATTTCAACTTGCGGAAGTAGATCGCTTAGCAGTTCATTGGATGTAATTCCGGCTGGCAAATGAATATTGGTACGGAGAAAATCGTTTTCACTCTGCTTTGTATTTTCAAGTTGATATTTTTGTTCCAACCCGTTCAGGCTTCCACGATATTCAATATAAAAAGTATTCGTTTTAAACTGTTCTTTTATCAACGATTTTGGGCCGTCCAATACTTTTTTTGCACGATGAATCAGGGCGATGTTATCGCAAAGCTCTTCAACCGTTTCCATTCTATGCGTGGAAAAGATGATCGTGCTGCCTTTTTGTTTCAATTCCAGAATTTCGTCACGAATCAGATTGGCATTGATCGGATCAAAACCGGAAAAAGGTTCGTCGAGAATGATCAATTCCGGCTCATGCAAAACAGTGGATACAAATTGCACTTTTTGCTGCATTCCCTTTGAGAGATCGGATACGCTTTTGTCCCACCAGGTTTTTATATCAAATTTGACAAACCAGATTTTAAGCTTTTCCATAGCTTCCTTTTGGGATAAGCCTTTCAACTGGGCAAGATAAAGCAACTGCTCGCCCACTTTCATTTTCTTATATAAACCGCGCTCTTCCGGTAGATAACCAATTTTTGAAATATGCTGCTGGCCAAGTGGCTGTCCATCAAAAAAAACCTGCCCGGAATCTGGACCTGTTATTTGATTAATAATACGTATCAATGAAGTTTTTCCGGCACCATTTGGCCCTAGAAGTCCGAAAATAGAACCTTTGGGGATATTGAGGCTAACATCATCCAACGCACGATGATTTGAATAATCTTTCGTAATATTTTTAACTTCTATAATATTCATCTTGTGTTAGGTAATTGTACGTGTGCCTTTTAATGACTCCCTTTGCAGGAAATCCGGATATTGTAAAATCGATATTCCAAAGATGCAAAGTATAAGATGCTTTACAAAGACTAAAACTGATAAATGCTCAAATAGTCGGATTAGTGGTAAAAAACGAAAGAGCCGACAGGATTTGCCGGCTCTTGTTATATTTTGAAATTTAACTTGTTGGTCAAAAAATATATTTTTCACGGATCTGAAATAAAACCCAAAAGCCAATTACTCCGCCGATAATAAATGCAAACAAAGCTAATTGTAGAAGGTTACTGATCAAACTTAATATTAGAGCATAATAAAGCAAGTTCCATCCGGCTCTTTTTCTCGCCCGAAGCGGAGAAAATGCCATCAGATACATTACCATAATGACTGTGGCAATCAGCAAACCTACATACATTGAGAACCCTCCGCCGTACGCAATCATTCCTACTCCAATGGCCGCAGTTCCAATTCCAAATGCTGCAAGTAAACCAAACAAAGTCAAAATTGCCCCTACAAGAAGAAAATACGGGCCATATTTTACTAAAAATTCTTTAACGTTTTCTGGGAAGGGAGGAAATTTGCCCAAAAAGATTGGTTCCAATTCGTTTTCAAGGATAAGTCCGGGTTTCATTCGGGGGAGAAGTTTGGAAAAGTTGAGAAACAATTGATTATTTTTAGAAAGCTAGGAAAAATAGTACTAAAATTCAATAAAATCGTCCAATGTATAGAATTTATTTTGCTGTTTCATAAATAAGGATAGCAAAATAATGCACGGCTTTACCCGAATTTAGCTAAGTTTACCAATCCAAACCAGTACCTCATCTCCAAAATTCTTTTATGAAGAAAAAAATTACTATTGTTAATCTGGCCCTTATTACAATCGCTGCGCTTGCCACAGTACTGAACGCATACAATATCATTACGATCTCGACGGATGTTTTAGTCGGTTTGCGCTGGGCTGCACTGACAGGATTGATCATTTTCGCGATCATAAAGAAAAACCTTACAACGTCTATTTTGATTTCCATGCTGGTTGGCACCGAGATCGGATATGATTTCCCGGAGATTGGAACTGGACTTCACTTTTTAAGGCAGATTTTCCTGCAAATGATCAAAACAGTAATCGCTCCCTTGCTTTTTGCAACTTTGGTTACGGGTATTGCCGGACATTCGGATTTGAAACAGGTTGGGCGAATGGGATGGAAATCGCTGCTTTATTTTGAAGTGGTAACCACTTTTGCGTTAGTCATAGGTTTGTTCTTTGCAAACTGGATTCGCCCGGGCGATGGAATTGCTATTCCTGCAAACTTTAATGCTACTTTGCCAAAGGTTGTTGAGCAAACATGGCAGGAAATCATAGTTCATTCTTTTCCTGAAAATATTGCCAAATCAATTTATCACGGAGAAGTCCTTCAAATCGTAGTATTCAGCGTTCTTTTTGGTATTAGTCTGGCATTGATACCAGCTGCTAAAAAAGCAAAATTTGTGGCCGGGATTGAGACTTTGGCTGAGGTGATGTTTAAATTCACTAAAATTATTATGCTTTTTGCTCCAATCGGTGTGGGTGCTGCTATTGCCGAAACAGTTGGACATATGGGGATTGACGTTTTGAAAAACCTGGCGCTGATGCTGGCAACCTTGTATTGTGCATTAGCTGCATTCATTTTGCTGGTATTTGTTCCGATCATGCTCATCGCACGTATTCCAATCATTAAATTTGTAAAAAATATTTTCGAGCCGGTTTCGATTGCATTTGCTACTACAAGTTCAGAATCAGCTTTGCCTAAGGCGATGGAGAAAATGGAAAAATTTGGTGTTCCGCGCCAGATTGTTTCCTTTGTTATGCCAACAGGTTATAGTTTTAATCTGGATGGTTCTACATTATATCTGGCACTTGCTACTGTTTTTGTGGCGCAGGCTACCGGAACGGAAATGTCGATCGGACAACAGCTTTCCATGGTTTTTTTATTGATGTTGACAAGCAAAGGAGTGGCAGGTATTCCAAGAGCTACACTGGTTATTTTACTGGGTGCGATTGCGAATTTTAATATGCCTGAATGGCCTGTATTACTTTTGATGGGAATTGATGAGCTTATGGACATGGCCCGTACTTCTGTCAATGTGACAGGGAATTGCCTTGCTACGGCGGTAATCGCAAGATGGGAAGGCGAACTGGATGATGAAAAAATGCGCTTATCCGATCAGGTTCTTGAACAGGAAGTTGTTTCCGCTTAAATAATATCTATTGCAGAAGCTAATCGCTAACTGCCAAAAGTTTACAAATGTTTACAGTATACGGAATTCCAAATTGCAACACAGTAAAAAAGGCCAGAACCTGGCTTGATGAGAAAGGCATAGCATATACTTTTCACGATTACAAAAAGAAAGGCATAACAGCAGAAAAGATATCAGGCTGGTTTCAATATTTTCCCTGGGAGAAGCTGGTCAATAAAGCTGGAACAACCTGGAAACAATTGTCTAATGAAGAAAAAGCAGATGTGAAAGATGAAAATTCGGCGACTGAGCTTATGATTTCAAAAAATTCTGTTATAAAAAGACCATTAATCGAAGATGCCGCAGGAAAAGCGATCACAATCGGTTTTTCTGAATCGGAATATGAAAAAGTATTTTTGTAAGAAAAGTTTTTAATAACAAATAGTAATGAGAGGGCAATTGTGAGTGCTCTCTCATTTTTTTTATCATCTTAGTAATCACTTTTTCATTTTGGCATAATTTTGAAACATTAATCTGCACAAACTACTCATCCTGACAAATGTTAAATAACAAACACACTGAAAGTCTCATTTCTGAAAAGGTTAAGGTAATTGAACTGATTGCTGATCAACTTCCGGCGATTGTCATCATCCATAGAGTTGAAGATTTTTCAGTGGTGTATATGTCACCAAAAGGACTTTCCTTGTTAGGGGTTAGCATGGAAGAATTAAAACAAATGAGAGCTGAATATCAACACCGGTTTTTCAATATTGAAGATTCAGATGATTATTGGCCAAAGTTTAAAGTGCTTTTGTTAAATAATGACATGAAGAGTAGTGTATCTTATTTACAGCAGGTGAAACTGGCAGGAAGCGAGAACTGGGCATGGTATATAAGTGCAACCAAACTTTTTATGCAGGATGAAGAGGGAAAGGCTTTTCTATGTATTACCACGGCCATTGCGCTCGATGAGATGAAACATATGCCGGCAAAAGCGGAACGTTTACTTGAAGAAAATACTTTTCTACGTGAGAATTATAAGAAATTTTCAAAGCTGGGAAAACGGGAAAAGGAAATTTTAAAATGGGTTTCTTTTGGCAAAAGTTCGCCAGAAATCGGAGAAGAATTGGGAATTGCATCAGCAACGGTAGATGCGCATCGCAAAAATATCAAAAAGAAATTATCGATTAGTTCTTACTACGATTTTGCTCAGTATGCCAGGGCATTTGATCTGATTTGAATGAAAAATGAGTCCGGTCAATCCGGGCTCATTTTTCATTAATATTAAATTATTTAACCTTGCTTTTCGCCGCTTCCAGTGTTTTCTGTTTGTTCTGCAAATCGACCAGTGAATTATCAGCTTCCAGTTTTTTCTTTTCCAGTTCTGCTTTTAATTCGGTCAGTTTCTTTTCTGTTTTTTCAATGTCTTTGGCAGTATTATCATTATCCTTCTGCAATTTTTGATAATTTTTTGTCGACGTAGTGAAAACTTCATCCGCTACACGAGCATCTTCACGAACCAAGGCATAATCAGCAAAGTCTTTTAAAAGAGCTTCGGCACTTTTGTAACCCTCGTCTGTTGACGCTGTAATATACTGCCCATTAACATTTAGTGCCAGAAAAACCTGTGAAAGATCTTTTCCCGATGTAATTTGGCTGGTAACTAAAACCGGACTGGTTGAAATGGTAGTTATAGCAGCTTTTTCTATTGTGTAAACACTGCGTTTGCTTTTGACTTTCCCGAATTTATCAAGGTATGTTTCCCAGTATTTGCTCAGATATTTTTCCGAGATATTCTGGTTCAGGTTTAAACCTAAAAACTCCTGTTTGTCAATAGTGGCTTTTCCAGGAGAAATGGTTTGGGCATGTAAATTAGCTGTAATAAAAAGAGCAGCAGCAAGAACGATTGAACGAATCTGAAGTTTCATTTTCTTGAAAATTGATTAGACAGTTATAATTTTTTTGTTACAACCACCACCTTTTTCTGGTTGAAAAGTGTCGTAGCAAAAAGGTAGATATCACCACCTTCTTTAAGACTCCATTTTTTTCTCAGGTCATCAATTTTTGCAGGAAAATTTCTAACCGTCAGATTTGCCTTATTATCTTTTACAAATTGTCGTATTTCTTTGGCATCCGGTTTGCAAATACCAGTAATTTCCAAAGTGCGTCCGGGGAAATCTTGAACCAGATTTTGAGAAGTATACAAGTGACTGTGTGCTGCCAGTTTTTTAACTTCAAAAGCAGTACCTAAATATTTAAAAGCGCCCGCTTTCAGTAGTGCCGGGTGAGGTTCATAAAGATAAGAAAGTGGCTCACTGAATTCAATAACGGCATCCCGTTCCTGATTGCGAGTGAAATCCAGTTTGTGAATTACTTCACCGGCAGGATTAATTACCCGGGCCTTAATCAAAAAATCAGCACTGTATGTTTCATTAATATCAAAAAGCAGTTCCTTGCATTCCTGTTCATAACCGATCACATGAACTTCTCTGACCGATTTTAACTCATGAGCCGCAAGGTCAATATCCAGTAAAGGAGAAGTTTTTAAGAGGACATTCTGAGCGTGTTTGAAAAGCTCAGGAAGGTGAAATTTTACATCGGGCGCACAATCTGATAGCAACACAACTTTCTGTTTGTTGGCATCTCTGCGTGCCGGATCCGCATAAATCCAGTCAGCCTGTATATTTTTTTGAACTATGCCTTCAATCGAATCTGCATTGTGTACTTCAATATTATTCGCAGAAAGCAAACCAAAATTGTATTCAGCCGTTTTGGCTACTTCTTCCTGTTGTTCAAAGTAATGCGTTTTTTTAAAATTTTTGCTGAGATAAAACGAATCCACACCCATACCTCCCGTGATATCAATCAGCGTGTTTCCATTAATTAACGAAGATTTGTATTTGGCAGTTGCTTCGGATGAACTTTGTTCAATGGAAAGTGAGGGTGGAAAAATCAATTTTGACATCGATGCCCACTCGGGTAATTTTTTTGAAGCTTTTTGTCTTGAAAGAATCTGGGCAGCTAGTTTTTTAACATCAAGATCTTTGAACTGAGCGGATTTTAATATCAGTTTGGTTACATCATCACCGCTGTGTTTTTGTATAAAAGTAAGTTCTGCTTCTGTAAAACCAGTTTCCGGTGAATTTTTATTTATCAAATCTTCGCTCATTATCTCCTGTTTGAACAGGTTTTTATTCCTGTTTTTAAGCCCGAAATTACTGTTTTTTTATTTATAAAAATTCCTGTTAGCAACATCCGGGGCTAGATTCCTTTGAATCAGAGTGATATAACCAAGTACTATCAAAATTACTTCCATTAAGGTTCGGTAATCTGTTTTAGTTTAAGTTGGACGAACCAAATGAAAATTATAAATTGTCGGTTATTATAGTAATTTCCTAAGTTAACCTTTTTAAATCATGAGAATTAAGACCTTTGAAGAGTATCAGGTTGCCTACCAGCAAAGTGTGGACGATCCCGAAGGTTATTGGGCCGAAGTTGGCCAACAGTTTCAATGGCGCAAGCCATGGAAAAAAGTTTTAAGCGGAGATTTCGCAGAAGCGACTATAAAGTGGTACGAAGGCGGAGTTCTAAACATCACCGAAAATGCACTTGACAGGCATCTTGCCGATAAAGGTGATCAGCCTGCGATTATCTGGGAACCAAATGATCCGGATGACCAGTCAGTGACGATAACCTATCGTGTTTTATATGATCGCGTTTGTCGATTTGCCAATGTTTTGAAAAAACATGGTGTTAAAAAGGGTGATAGAGTTTGTATCTACCTTCCTATGGTTCCTGAACTTACGATTGCTGTACTCGCATGTGCCAGAATAGGCGCTGTCCATTCAGTGGTTTTTGGTGGTTTTTCAGCCAAATCTATTGCTGATAGAATAAATGATGCGGAATGTACCATGGTGATTACTTCCGACGGCTCGTTCCGTGGGCAAAAAGTAATTCCGATGAAAGAAACGGTTGATAATGCGCTGGATTTGTGTAAAACGGTTAGAAATGTAATCGTAATGACACGCACCCGAACACCGGTTTCCATGTTGAAAGGAAGAGATCTGTGGTGGGAGGAAGAAGAAAAATCCGTGGATTCTGTTTGTCCGGCCGAACCGATGGATGCCGAGGATACACTCTTTATCTTATACACATCCGGCTCAACGGGGAAACCAAAAGGTGTTGTGCATACCGTGGCTGGTTATATGGTTTTCGCGACCTATACTTTTGCCAATGTCTTCCAATACGAACCAGGCGAAATTCATTTCTGTACGGCTGATATTGGTTGGATTACTGGTCATAGTTATATTGTTTATGGACCGCTTTGTTATGGCGCCACTTCCCTGATTTTTGAAGGAGTGCCAACATATCCGGATGCTGGGCGCTTCTGGCAGATTGTGGCAAAACATAAGGTAAATATTCTGTATACCGCACCAACGGCAATTCGTTCTCTGATGAGTTTTGGATTGTCTTTTGTAAAAGATAATGACTTGTCATCACTTACAAAACTGGGTTCGGTAGGAGAGCCTATTAATGAAGAAGCTTGGCAATGGTTTAAACAAAATATTGGTAAAGGAAATTGTCCGCTCGTAGATACCTGGTGGCAGACGGAGACGGGTGGTATCATGATTTCTTCGCTTGCCGGAATTACACCCGAGAAACCGACGTATGCAACGTTGCCTTTGCCCGGAATTCAGCCTGTTTTGGTAGATGAAAAAGGTGAAATTATTGAAGGTAATGGTGTAGGTGGAAATCTTTGTATCAAATTTCCATGGCCGGGCATTATTCGTACAACGTATGGAGATCATGAGCGCTGCAAACAAACCTATTTCTCAACCTATCCGGGCATGTATTTCACGGGTGACGGATGTCTTCGTGATGAACAGGGAAATTACAGAATTACTGGTCGCGTGGATGATGTAATGAATGTTTCCGGGCACAGGATTGGTACTGCTGAGGTTGAAAATGCGATCAATATGCACCTCGGTGTGGTCGAATCTGCTGTTGTCGGTTATCCGCATGAAATCAAAGGACAAGGTATTTACGCCTATATCATCACTGAAAATAAACCGGATGATCCTGAAATGATGCGCAAGGATATCGCTGCAACAGTTTCCAGGTTAATCGGCCCGATTGCAAAACCGGACAAAATTCAGTTTGTTTCAGGTTTGCCAAAAACCCGTTCGGGGAAAATTATGCGTCGTATCCTGCGTAAGGTTGCTGAGGGAGAAATGGATAGTCTGGGAGATATTTCCACTTTGCTTGATCCGGCTGTTGTTGAAGACATTAAGGCAGGAGCCTTATAATAAGTGTAAATGGCAGATTTATTGAAAACTTTCAATGAATCTGCCATTGCTTTTTAAGCTAATTTTTTATCAGAACTGCAACCGCAGCCTTTTCCGCATCCGCCGCTGCTGTCAAAAGATTTGTAAATCTTCCAGCCAATATAACCCGCAGCGCCTATAAATAGAGCGAATATTATTATTTGCTGTATCATGTTTTAAAAACAGATATTTAGGCCCAATTGTTCCGCGCTGCCAACTGAAATGCTTGCTGATAATGATGTTCACTATGCCAAGCATAAGTTGCTATAACCATATCCAAACGGTTTGTGCTGTTATTTGCAGGATGTACGTAGGTTCTTGCCAACTCAGTTTCCCCAAGAGAATTCAACAGCAAAACCCAACGCAAGTGAATGTATCTGATTAGTTGTAATGACAATTCCACCTGGGCTTCTTTTGCATCCGGTAATTCCGCCCAAAGTTGCTCTTCGTAAGGTTTTATGGTGGGATTATCCTCTGTCAAAGCAAGGCGAAAACGAATGTAAGCGTTCATATGACTATCCGCTACATGATGCACCAGTTGTCTGACCGTCCAGCCGTCAGGTCGATATGGTGTATTTAATTTTTCGTTATCCCAACCACCCAATAAATTGATGAATTTACTAGGCAAAGCGCTGATAATCTGAATATTTGTTTTTATTTCGGCAGGTGTGTAATTGTCCTGTGCAACAAATTTTCCAATAGGATAACGAAGCTGTTCCAGTTCCATCGTGAAATTCAAGTTTATTAATACAGGTTTATTTGTTAAAGTCATTTAATTGAAATTATCCTTAATAGCAGCTACCAGTTCCGCGTGCCCGCCAGAACCAGCAATAATATCACCCCCAAAAAGATAATTGTCACCTCCGTTAAAATCAGTCACCGTTCCGCCAGCTTCTTTGATCAGAAGTACACCGGCCGCCATATCCCAGGAATTGAGATTGTACTCATAAAATCCATCAAAACGTCCGGCAGCAACGTACGCGAGATCGACTGCCGCCGCGCCCATTCTTCTTATGCCATGCGTTTTTTGCATAAGCAGTTCCAGAATGTACATGTAACGCTTTTGTTTTTCAAATTTATAATAAGGAAAACCCGTTGCAATCAAACTTTCCTGCAAAGTCTGTACATTAGAAACGGACATTCTCTTTTCATTACACCAGGCTCCGCCACCTTTCCAGCCAAAGAAAACTTCGTCCAGGCTAGGTTCATGAATGACGCCGACAAGCAGTTCTTTTCCTCTCGCCAACCCAACACTTACACAGTATACAGGAATACCGTGAATAAAATTTGTCGTACCATCCAATGGATCTATAATCCAGTTTAGTGCTTCGGGATCAGGTTCTTGTCCTGTTGTACCTTCTTCTGTGATGTAACTTGCTTCCGGAAGAATTTTACTTAAACCGGCAACCAACATTTTTTCTGCCTCTTTATCAACATAAGAAACAACATTATTAAGCTCTTTATACTCTATTTTGTCTCTTGAAAAAGATTTTGCTTCCTGCTGAATAAAGGCAGAAGCCTGTTTAACAATTTCTATGGTTTGTCTTGTCAGCAATTCCAGATCCATGCGTAACTATCCTTTTTGCGGGATTTTAGAAAGTGAATTATTAATGTAATAAACCCTTGTGATCAAAATTACCAGAATAGGAATTACTACAAAATTATGTTTTACCAGATTTGCAGTCGAAGCCATTAAAAGTATGGCGTAGAAAATCAGCACAAACTGAAACCAAGCTGGCTTTTTATCTTTTGAAATATACCAAATTAAAGGTAGCCAAAAAGGAAACGCCCAAAGAATATCATAATTCCAGGTGGTTACACCATGATTGGTTCCAAACCATAAAAGCAGAATTAACCAGCCAACTAACCCGACAATAGTAAAAAGAATTTTATCGAATGTGAAATTGACTGTTTCTTTTTTTGATTGATAAAAAGTGTATGCCAACACAAGTGCGGCAAGTCCCCAAAAGAATATCATGGGAGTAATTTCGAATCCTTTTTCAACCGGAGTTGCCACAAAAAGATCTCTTGTAGTGGCAACTAATGGCAGGGTTTGGCCATTAAGTTTAATTTTGGCATCAGCAAAAGCACTGCTAAGATTATCTGGTAAAAACGTTGCCTGGGCCGGTGTCGCAATTTCATCAGACGGCGCTCCAATAGCTAAATCCATCCCGAAATCCGACCATGGTTTTTGTTTGTATGCGTATTTATCAATCCACTGGCGAAAACTTAAAGTATCTTTTGTGTAACCAGGAAATGTCAAACTATCACCAGCCGCCGCTTTCAATGCATCTGAAAGACGGGTTGAACAATTGTCATAGAAGAATTTGTACTGATATTCCCGGTTTTGTGGTAAATGATTTGTTTCGAGATAATTATAAAGTTTTTGCTTTTGCGTTGGAGAAAGATTCAAAACCTGCTCCTTAATGAACCGGTTTTCAGCCTGCCAATACGGAGCTTCGAGTCTTAGTGGTGCTACGGAAATTGTGTATGGTAGCGTTCCCCGTAAAAATTTAACATAAAAATTGCCGGTTTGAAAGCTGAATGAGCCGTAACTATAAGCATTGTCTAATCCTGTGATCGGGTCGTAAATCCATAAAACACTATGCCCAAAACCAGAATATAACTCTTGTCCGGGCCCGACGGTTACCAGACTTACTTTAGCCTCAGGACTTAATGTTCCAAACTGGGCGATGGCAGATTTACTAAAAAAGGTGATCAGGAAAAATAATGCAAAGAAGGTATTGGTTACTTTTCTTCGGATCAGGTTTTTGTTGTTGAGTTTCAAATAGTTTATCATATTAATTCTGGTCGCTGTAATCGGAGGATTTTTTCTTTTCGTCAGCTTTTCCCGCAACAATAATTACGATTTCGCCTTTGATCGTTTTTTCTGAAAAATAGGTGATGATTTCTTGTATGGTACCTCTAACGTTTTCTTCGTAAATTTTAGTCAGTTCCCGGGAAACACAGGCTTGTCTGTCTGCCCCGAAATATTCTGCAAATTGCTGTAATGCTTTGATGAGTCTGTGAGGTGATTCGTAGAAAATCATGGTTCTGTCCTCGTTAACCAGATTTTGCATTCTGGTTTGTCTGCCTTTTTTATGTGGTAAAAATCCTTCGAAAGTAAATCTGTCGCTAGGTAATCCGGAATTTACCAGGGCCGGTACGAAGGCCGTCGGGCCTGGTAGACATTCGATTGTGATACCGTATTTGATACATTCTCTTACCAGAAGAAATCCAGGATCTGATACGGCGGGGGTTCCGGCGTCTGAGACCAAGGCCATGGTTTCACCTTTTAAAATCCGCTCTATGATTCGGGTTATGCTTTGATGCTCGTTGTGAATGTGGTAGCTGTGCATAGGTTTACTTATGCCCAGATGTTTTAGTAACTGACCGGATGTTCGGGTATCTTCTGCTAAAACTACGTCCACACTTTTTAATACGTTGATGGCACGCAGGGTAATGTCTTCTAGGTTGCCGATGGGCGTTGGTACTACGTAAAGCTTCATTTTGTAAATTTAATTCTGTTATTATTCGGGAACCGTTGGGGTAACCCTCGTGGTTACCCTTTTCCTTAACCAACTTTCTCCGGGCTATTTATCCGGGAACTGTTGGGGTAACCCTCGTGGTTACCCTTTTCCTTAACCAACTTTCTCCGGACTATTTATCCGGGAACTGTTGGGGTAACCCTCGTGGTTACCCTTTTCCTTAACCAACTTTCTCCGGGCTATTAATCCGGGAACTGTTGGGGTAACCCTCGTGGTTACCCTTTTCCTTAACCAACTTTCTCCGGGCTATTTATCCGGGAACTGTTGGGTTAACCCCAGTGGTTACCCTTTTCCTTAACCAACTTTCTCCGGGCTATTTATTTTTGTTTGGGTTTTATTCTGGTTCGGTTTTGGTCGTAATTTCCGGGCAACCATAAGGATTTGGTCGTGATTTCCGGGCAACCACAAGGGATTGCCCCTACGATTGAAAAATCATGTCAATTTTATTGGCCAGGTTTTTGTCTTTTTCGGTCACTTTATTTGCGACGTCATGCGTGGTCAATTCTATATTTACTTTGTTGTAGGCGTTGGACCACCATGGATGATGATCCATTTCATCAGCAACAGCGGCTACTTTTATCATAAAGGCAAATGCACTTTTGAAGTCTTTGAAAACAAATGTCCGTTTTAGTTTGTCATCTTCTTCCTTCCACATCGTTGAAGTAATTTAGTTTTCTGATGAATTTTTCTCCCTATACTTAAAAATGAATCCTTATTAAATATTTGTAAATCAGAAACTTATATGTCAATAGAAATATCCTTGATTATAAATTTCCAGCGAAATCAATATTAGTAAACGAAAAGTATATTGAAATATGTTCTATTACTAAGGACAAGTAAGAAACATTATTTGACCGAATATACTAGGATAAAAGCTCATTTTAAATTTTTCACGTAAATAGCCGATTCCACCGGGATGAAGTATATTTGCATTTTAATGAGGTAAGATCCGTCAGATTGTTATAATCAGGCAGGCCGGAAAAATCAGGAAATATTATGAAAGTAGAACTAGTGCGTGTAAATGACGCATTTCATTTTGAAGGAACAGGATCATCAGAGGTAAAAGTACATACCGACGGATCTCCTGAAATCGGTGGTGTTGGCGCCGGTGTCAGACCAATGGAATTGTTATTAATGGGATTAGCGAGTTGCAGTGCCATTGATGTAGTACTGATTTTGAAAAAACAAAAACAGGACATTACTGATTTCCGGGTAACTGCTGACGGTGATCGAGTTGAGGAAGAAGGTACGAAACGTAGTCCGTTCCGAAATATCCATTTGACTTATAAATTTGTCGGAAATGATCTGGACGAGAAAAAAATTGATCGCGCCATTGCGCTGTCGATGGAAAAATACTGCTCTGCTACTGCTCAGCTTGAAGCGCTTGCAACCATTACGCATAGTGTTGAAATTGAAGCAGCAGAATTAAAAAGCTAATAATAAGGGAATTCAATCTCCCGCAAAATATATAATAATGCAGCAATACCACGATTTACTTCGTCATATTCTGGACAATGGAGTTCAAAAAACGGATCGTACCGGAACCGGAACAATCAGTGTTTTTGGATATCAGATGCGCTTTAATTTAAAAGAAGGTTTTCCACTTGTGACAACCAAAAAGGTGCATACCAAATCAATAATTTATGAGCTCCTCTGGTTTTTGAAGGGTGATACCAATATCAAATATCTAAAAGATAATGGTGTGTCGATCTGGGACGAATGGGCAGATGAGCGCGGCGATTTGGGTCCTGTGTATGGGAAACAATGGAGGAGCTGGGAAGGAGCAAATGGCAAATCATTCGATCAGTTGCAGGAAATTCTTAATTTGTTGAAAAACAGTCCGGATTCAAGAAGGATTCTGGTTTCTGCGTGGAATCCTTCGGAACTTTCCCAAATGAAGTTGCAACCTTGTCATGCTTTATTTCAGTTTTATGTTGCGCCGCCAGATACTGACAAAGGTGAAACGAGAGGAAAATTGTCCTGCCAGTTGTATCAAAGAAGCGCGGATGTTTTTTTAGGCGTTCCGTTTAATATTGCCAGTTACGCTTTGTTGACAATGATGATCGCTCAGGAATGTGATCTTGATCTTGGCGATTTTGTCTGGACGGGCGGTGATACGCATATTTACAGCAATCATCTGGATCAGGTTGAGTTGCAGCTTAGCAGAGCGTTTCGTCCTTTACCGCAAATGGTATTAAATCCGGAAGTTAAAAGTGTTTTTGACTTTGAATTTGAAGATTTCTCTTTGGAAAATTACAATCCATGGCCGGGAATTAAAGCGCCGGTTGCGGTTTAATTTTTCTTCTCAATAATATATAACGGATAAAAGACTAATGTTGTTAACCAACTATTATTTAGTCTTTTATCCAATTTTTTTTGCTTAATAAGCTATGTCGGACGTTGCGTTCCACATTAGTAATTCGAAAATGAGTATTCAATATATTTTAGAGATTATCGGGACTTTTGCTTTTGCAATTTCCGGTGCTCTCTCCGTAAAGGACCAGAAACATCAGGACTGGTTCGGGGCAAGTTTTACTGCTTTTCTTTGTTCAATTGGAGGTGGAACAATGCGCGATGTACTTTTAGACAGTTATCCATTGGTGTGGATAAGCGATATTACGATTCTCTATGCTATCATAGCCGGAATTCTAACAACCTTCATTTTCTACAAATACCTGATTGGCTTGAGAAGAACATTGTTTTTGTTCGATACTTTTGGAATTGCACTTTTTACGATTGTTGGGACAGAAAAAGCGCTTCACTTAGGTGTAAGGCCAGAAATTGCGGCGATTATGGGCGTTTTTACCGCGATCATGGGCGGTGTTGTTCGTGATATGATGAATAACGAAATTCCAATTATTTACAGGAAAGAAGTGTACGCAACAGCTTGTCTGGCAGGTGCCGTTTCGTATTTAATTTTGGATAAAATAGGAGCGGAAAGAAATGTTGCTTTTATCGCAGCCTCACTCGTTATTATTTCAATTCGTATACTTGCTGTTCGTTATGAATGGAGTGTTCCGAGGTTTTTTAGATAGGATTAATATTGGTTTGAAAATAAAAAACGACCGGTTCAGATATTGAGCCGGTCGTTTTGTATCTCTTCAATATTTACTTCTTTTTCTTCTTTCCTTTTCCAACAACTTCCTTCACAGGAACTTTTGCCTGCATATCTGCAATACCTTTTGCAATTTGTGTTTTATAAAAATCATAAGCGCCATCAGGAGCTGCTGCACCAACGGTTAATGCTTTTTGAGCGATTGGAAGCGCTTCTGCGGTTTTGCCCATTTTGTCAAGAATTTGCGCTTTAATCCAAAGATTTGACCAACCTTCTTTCAAACCAATGGCTTTATCAGCCAATGACAATGCTTTTCTCAGATCAATATTTTTGGAAAGAAAATAGCCTGCTGCGCTTTGTAAAGTTGCAACATCTTCCGGTTTGTCCTGAACGGCTTTATCAAGAGAGGTAATGGTCAACTCCTGAGTGGCCATAGAAAGTTTTACAGGTACTTTGACAGTTCCCCAAGCTATATTCATTAAACTAGTAGAATCCGTAATATCGGAAAAACTGATTTGAAAAGATTCACTTGATTCACCGGAAACGGGTGTTACCTCGATTCGGGCAATATCTTCTGTTTCTTTATAAACATCGGTACTTGCAGTCAGGTTTTTGTTCAGAATAACCGTCCATTTAGCTTTTTCAGGAATAGAGAAAAGTGAATATTTTCCGGCTGGTACCTTTTTATCACCAAAAGTAAAATCCGTGGACGATTCAAAAATCGTTGGCTGATTGGCTCCCGTTCTCCATAATTGTCCGATTGGAGCAATTGGAGATTTGTCCGCGAAAACGGCGCGGCCTTTGATACCCGGGCGGGAATATTTTACGGTGAAATCAGTAATTCCTACGGACTGAATTATTGTTGCGCCCGGACTTGCCTGTGGCGTGCGCTGTGCAAGTGAGGCTGACGCAACGGCGATAGCAAAAGTGAGGGATAATAAATACTTTTTCATTTGGTAATGATGTTTGTTATTTGATCTGTTAAACTTGTGGTGAAATTAGAATGAAATTATTACATAGCCTATTAAATGAAACGAAGCAGCTTACTTTCTTTACTTGATTCGTACATTCCAACAGAGGGCCTTGAAACTGAAATGTACCTCGAGACAATACAATTTGTAAAGGATAATTCTGAGTGTTTTGAACGGACATTACAAATCGGTCACATAACAGCTTCTGGCTGGGTTGTTTCGCCTGACAGGGATAAAGTTTTACTAATGCATCACCGGAAACTGGATCGTTGGTTTCAGCCTGGCGGGCATGCTGATGGAGATCCGGACGTACTTCACGTTGCAGAAAAAGAAGTGGAGGAAGAAACCGGAGCTTCCAATTTAAAACTGGCAAAAGAAGGGATATTTGACGTAGACGTACATTTGATTCCAGCCAATAGTAAGGATCCGGCGCATTACCATTATGATATCCGCTTTGTTTTCGAAGCAAATGCGGAGGATGAACTGGTGATTAATATAGAATCAAAAGAGGTTCGTTGGGTACCAGTTGAAGATATACATCTATTAAATGATTCGGAATCGCTGATGCGGATGGCAAGAAAAACAGCGATGATTTAAATGTAAATCTTCACATTGAAGCCGTAGAAACACCCCGAAGTCTTATAACACCAGGTTGTTCCACATGTCTCGTTTCGATTCCGCGAATTCTGATTTGATTTTCTTTTGCTACATTTTTTGGCGTCCGGGTGACTATTTTCAAAATTGTTAAATCAGGAAATTGCGCGTTTAGGTAATCGGTTTCTGATCCTTTTAATATTTCAACTTTCAGGATAAATGCAGAATCAATTCTGAAAGTTGAAACTTCTTTCAAAATTTCGTTATCCAGCATGTAAATCGTTGGCGCAAGAGGGTTCTTTTTATATCTGGTGCTAATATCGGAAACAGATAAAAGATGAAGGTTTTTTGGATTCTTGGATTTAATAAAGATTCTACCGTTCGGTGCCTTGCTATCCGCTTTTGAAATAGACATATCGGCAATTTGGCTAATGTCAAAATTTGGGAAAGCTCCATATTGAACAGAATCTAAATAAATTTCCGGCAGGAAAAGTTCAGATTTTTGTATTTGTGCCTGAGCTTTTACCGCGACAAAGAGTAGGACCGAAAGTAAGAATATTTTCATGATCTGGCGTTTTTCAGTAAAGAAGATCGTTACCCGTTACTAATGTTTTACAAATTTCAAAGTACGGGTTCGGTTCAACACGTCTACTTTGATCAGATACAAACCGGAGCTTAGTGCATTCGTCGAAAGTGGGACTGTTGAATTCAAAACTTGCTGGCTTTGCCAAATCGTTTTTCCACCTTGTGAAATCAAACTTAATGTTGATTTTTTTCCAATGAGGGAGACGGGGAAAGTTAACGTTAAATCCTGTTGAACAGGGTTTGGAGAAAGAATGATATCATTTAAAACATCTGGCTCGGTGCCCAGAAGAATGAAATCGTTTTTAATAATGGTTTCTGCCAAAGCGCCATTTGGTACACCAAAACCTAATAAATTGTCAGGATTAGCAGCCTGATGTCCGGATTTTTTAAGTGCAGTAATAATTTGCTGTGCTGTCAGTTTTGGAAAAGCCTGCCAAAGTATCGTAGCCAATCCTGCTATTTGAGGAGCTGAAAAAGAAGTTCCGCTGCTTGTTGTTGCAGAACCAGTTCCGGTACTATTTCCCACTACGGCTCCGGATCCAACTGCTGAAATATCTGGTTTTAATTGTCCAATAGCATTAGGCCCCACAGAACTGAAAGCAGCATAACTTCTGTCCAAAGTAGTTGCGCCTACACTCACTACTGAATCAACGTCTGCCGGAGCTGAGATGTAATGCCAGGCCTTATTTCCTTCATTCCCTGCTGAATTTACAACCATAATCCCTTTTCTCGTTGCATACCTGGCTGCACGGGATATAATGGTTGTTTTTCCATCCATACTTTGATACGTGTAATTGTATTCCGGCGAATCAAATTCATCGTCAAAAGTATTATATCCCAAAGACGAACTGATTATATCCACGCCCACACTGTCTGCACGTTCCGCACCCAAAAGCCAGGCAACTTCTTCGTAAGGAGATTCCATGAACACATTTTCGGTACGGTATAAAGCAAAAGAAGCTTTAAATGCCGCACCAATCATGCTGCCAGGCTGGTAAGCCGCAATGGTTGACAATGCATTTATACCATGGGAATCATCATCGTAAACGTTGCTTTCTCTGGTTATAAAGTCATGTGTATCAATGATTCGTTTTTCATCAAAAACAGGTTTCATATAAGTCAGTTCATTGGCTCGGCTGAAACCTGCATCCAAAACCCCGATCAGCATGTTTTCTCCATGAAAACCCTCTTGGTGTAATTTGTCGACGCCAATTAGTGCAAGCTGTTGCTGCATAAGGCCGTAGTTGAGATCTTCTGCAATCGCAGAAGTACTGGAAATTTTAGCAGTTCTGGACAAACCCGGAGACGGCGTTGTCAGATTAGCCAGCGCGTGGTTTTGTTCAATTCCTTTGTAAAAAGCCAGACTTTTTATGGCTGCAAGCTGCGTTGCCGAAGCTTCAACAAGAGACGCGTTAAACCAGCGGGAAGAATAAATTACCGAGGCGCCGGTTTGTTTTATGGCTGAAACGTAAGCAGGATTGACAGGGAAATCGTGCTCGGTAATGGTAATATTTTGATTTGTTCTGCGGGAAATAGCTTTGGCTGACAAAAACTCGGTTGGCCGGCTAACAGAAAAAGGGGAACCAGCTTTATCCTTAAACAGAATTAAATATCTGGGATTGGTTTGGGCCAGGCAGAAATCCGATAAAAAAAGTAATACTAACGAAGCAACAAGTAAAAGTCTTTTTTTCATAGCATTTGTGGATAATCACTCCTTTTTATCAAATCATACGCCTGAATATCCGGAAGTGTTGCCCAATTTAAGCAATACTTTCTACCGGTGCATTTTTTCCTCCCAAATTTGAACAATCGAGAAGTTCCTGGATGTTTTTGTAGGGAACAGGAGTTTTTAAATAACCATAATTTTGCGCCAGTGACCGGGTAATGTTATTGTCTCCCATAGAAATATCAATATCATCCATTCCCAGCTGACAAGGATGTTCGTAACCTGCGGCATTCGTAATTTCAATAATTTCCTTTGCCAGCGTTTTCATATAATTATGAAAACGTTCGCTTTTAAGCGTCGGATCAAGACCGGCTTCCAGCCATTTATTATTGGTTGTTATGCCGGTTGGACAATGGTTGGTATGACAAGCCTGCGCCTGAATACAGCCAATCGACATCATAGCTTCTCGTGCAACATTTACGATATCGGCACCCATGCAAAAAGCCATTATCGCCTGTGCAGGAAGTCCCAGTTTTCCGGAAGCTATAAAAGTAATTTTATCCGTAAGATTTCGGGCCTGGAAAATTTTGTAAATCGTGCTGAATCCGTAAACAAATGGCAAAGCCACATGATCAGCAAAAGAGGGAGGTGCAGCGCCGGTTCCGCCTTCACCGCCATCAATCGTGATAAAATCAGGGCCTTTTCCGGTTTCCACCATCAAGTCAGCCAGTTGTTCCCACATATCTATTTTTCCGATAGCTGCTTTTATTCCCACAGGTAAACCCGTTTCTGCGGCCATTTGTTCGATAAAATCAACCATCCCGCGCACATCAGAAAAGGTGCTGTGGTATGGCGGAGAAACAACATCTTTCCCAATAGGAACCTGACGGATTTCTGCAATTTCTGCCGTTATTTTGCTTCCGGGTAAAACACCACCTTTTCCAGGTTTTGCACCCTGGGAAAGTTTTAGTTCAATCAGTCTGACAAATGGATTTGTCTCGGTCATTTTCACCAGTTTTTCCATCATGAAATTCCCCTCATGATCGCGTACGCCGAAATAAGAAGTTCCCATGTTGAAAACAACATCAGCGCCAAAACGGTGGTAAGGAGAAAGTCCGCCTTCACCTGTATTGTGATAATTCCCGAATTTAAGCGAACCCTTATTAAGTGATTCAATTGCTCTTGCAGATAACGAGCCGTAGCTCATTGCACTGACATTCACAACAGAATGTGGCCGGTAAGGACGTCGGCGTTTATGATACGCACCAATCACTTTTGCCGAGGGAATGGTATAATGATTTGGATCTTTACCATTTGCCGCGTGGTGTGGATGGGTTAACGGCAATTTATAAGGCAACATGGCCGGTTTGATAAAAACGAAACCAGCCTCATTCATATCCTGATCCGAGCCGAATCCCTGATAATTGTTTTCCATTTTGGAAGACGCATAAATCCACGAACGCTGGCGACGGTTAAAAGGCAATTCTTCCCTATTGTTGGCAACAATATACTGACGCAGTTCCGGTCCGATTTGCTCGATCATATACCGGAAATGACCCAGAAGCGGGAAATTATGCTGAATTGTATGTTTCTTTTGAAAAACATCCCGAAGAGCGAAAATAACCAGGATAAGGAAAATATATGCCCAGATCGGCACGTAGGTGAAAAACTCAAAAAAAGCAGTCATAAACTTATAAATGTGGTGTGCGAGGCCGTTAAGCTAGTAACAATTTTGAAAATAACATAACGGCCTCACGTGTATTAAGACAACTGCAATTCTTCCCAGGTTGTCACAGTTGCCAGGTCATTCCAATATCCCGGATAAGATTTTACTACAACGCCCGGTTCTTCGATGATAATATCATGAATCATACCGACAGGTGCAAAAGCCAGCGCCATACGGTGATCATCATAAGTGAATATGGAAGGAACAGAAGTGGCAGTCCAATCCGGTTTTTTTACTACTTCGTATTTCAAATTCGTTTCAACCTCATTTAATTCAGCACCCAGTTTTTTGAGTTCTTCCTGAAGAGCGAAAACGCGATCTGTTTCTTTAATTTTTAAACTTTCAATTCCAGTAAGGGTCAAATGGATATTTTTCATTGCACAGCAAACGGCTACGGTTTGAGCAAGATCAGGACAATTAGTGAAATCCCAGGCAATGGAATCAGCAGCAGGAATTTTTTTCAAAAGTACACCACGTTCCGTGAAGGTGCTTTGTACGCCAAGTTGTGCCATGATATTTACGATATCACTATCACCTTGTAATGAATTTTCTTTCAAACCAAGCAGCTCAACTTCCGCATCTTCTGCCAAAGCAACAATACTATACCAATAGCTCGCACCTGACCAATCAGATTCGATTGCATAATTTTTTGGCTGATATTGTGATGGTTTTATTTCAATACGATTTGCTTCCCAATCCGCCTCATAAATAATGCCGAAATATTCCATTTGTTTCAATGTCATTTCGATATAAGGACGGGAACCAACTTCTCCTTCCAGAATAATCGTTATTCCATCCGGCAAAGAGGGAGCAATTAAAAGCAAAGCGGAAATGTACTGACTGCTTACATCACCACGGATTTTTAACTCATTCTGACCGGAGTACGTAAAACCATTTATTTGTGTTGGTGGATAGCCCGGAACATTTTCATACTGAATATCAGCTCCCAAAGTTCTTAATGCATCAACTAGAATTCCAATTGGGCGCTCGCACATACGCGGTGTTCCGGTCATGCGTTTTTTCTGATTTGTAACAGTAAAATAAGCAGTCAGGAAACGCATGGTTGTACCGGCATCAATTACATCGGCCACAGCATCATCCGATTTCAACAATCGTAACATTGTCTGAGAATCGCGTGCTTCCGAAATATTGGAAAGCTCGCATTGAAAATCAGTTAATGCATTAATAATTAAAGCGCGGTTGCATTCACTTTTAGATGCTGCCAGTTTGATTTCGGCACGAATTGATTTTTGCGGGGGATGTACAAGAATGGATTTCACAATAGTATTATTTCAGATTCAAAATTATTGCCGTGAGCAGCGTGTAATTGAAGGTTTTAGCCTTGAATTTTAATATGTTTCTAATATTTTTAACTTATTTCTACCATTGATTTTCAAGGTGGAAAAAGTCATTTTATAACAAATAAATCCGGTAGCCATGATAGCTCCACCAACAATTATAGTGGAAGCGTCCGTCGTATATCGTTTATTATCAATTCCTTTGTTGAAAAAATCAGCACCAATGTAGATCAATCCTGCCAACGGAAGCAATGTTGCCGCCTGAGAAATGAAAGGAATGCGACGGTGTGTTTTTACAAGTTTAATTTCCTTTAACGGAATAGACTGATACGTCATTTGTCCCAATGCCTCATTGATTACAGCAATACTAAAAGCCGAATCGGTTACATTTGCAATGGTTTCGTTAAATCTGATCGTCTCGTTTTTCATCCTGAATTTGATGTTATCACCTGGAAAAAAACGGTAGCGGTGAAATCCTCCAATCAGTGGAGAAGCATCTAAAATCAGATATTTCTGCCCAGGAGCGCCAATTACGCGACTATCACCACTTTGTCTAAGAAACAGTTCTTCACTGGAAAGGGCTTTTTTAGGGTCGTAATTATCCTGTGCCCAAACCGGGGTACTACCCAGGATAAATAAAATTAGTAATGTCAGAACTGATCTCATAAAGAAAAATAGAAAGGCTCAAAGATAGGGAATCATTCTTTAAACGGGTAATCGGATTACATTGTTGTTAGGGGTTACAGTACAGGATTACTCCTCATCAGTCACTTCTTCATGCGGAGGAACCTTCAATGAAACGCCGCCGGACACCAGCATTTTCATGACATCCGTAGACTTGGCATCCAGTATGGAAACGTTTTCGGATGGAACGATAAATAATTCTCCTGAAAGTGCATAAGAAAGCGGCATGTAAACCGCGACATGATCATGAATATGCAAATGACTTAAATCAGTTTGCGTAATAAAACCGATTTTCTTAATCCCGGTTTCTTTGTACATCGTAACCAAAACAGGCTGATTGAATTTTTTCTTATCCCCGACAAAAGCTATTACCAGATCTTTGATTGAATAGTAGATCAGGCTCACGAGCGGTATACGCCGCATGATGCCTTCGGTAAATTTGAAAAATGACTGGGGAATGATCGTTGAAAAAATAAAACCGAGCAGAATAATGCTGGTCAGAATTATCAGCACACCAAGACCTGGTAGATAGACTGTCTGATTTCCGGAAATTGGGATGTTAATCGGGATAATATTATCGAGGAACTCGACCGCACTACCAATAATGATAACGGTAACATATAGCGGAGCGACCAGAACCAGGCCACGGATAAAGTAGCTTAGTATGCGTTTGAGGAAAGTATTTTTAATTTCCATTAAAATTTATTCTAACATGCTGTATTATTTTTTGCGGAAGTAGAAATCTCCGCTAACACCTGTTTAAACTACGGTTTTTGATGGTTTTAAGTTCAAATTTGTACGATCACCAAAAGCTTTTTTATTGTGATCCGGAAAGTAAAACCCTTATCAATATACATAAGTATTGTAAGCTGGACGATGAATGCAGATATTTGCATCCGCTAAGTCGCAAAATTTAGATTTTTGCATCACTATTAGAAGATTTTGACAATTCATTTAGTAAACGTATATGTACCAGGCTGAATACTTAAAACATTTCACGGAGGAAGTTTTTCTGGCTATCGGATGTTCGGCCGAGGAAGCTGCTTTGGCTTCCACTGTACTAATTAGTGCAGATTTAAGAGGAGTTGATTCGCATGGAATCGCGCGTCTGGCCGGATATGTCCGTTTATATGATAATGGAAGGCTGAATCCAACGCCTGATGTAAAGGTTGTCTACGAAACGCCAAGTACGGCCGTGGTGGATGGAGACAGAGGTTTAGGATTGGTAGTAGCTCCAAAAGCGATGGAAATTGCGATGGAAAAAGCGGAGAAAGTGGGATCGGGTTGGGTTTCTGTCCGGAATTCAAATCATTTTGGTATTGCTGGTTATCACGCGATGTTGGCGCTTCAAAAAGATATGATTGGATGGACTATGACAAATGCTGCCCCTTTGGTAACACCTACTTTTTCATTGGATAAATTATTAGGTACAAATCCGTTAGCTGTTGCCGTTCCGGCTTTTGAGGAACCTGCTTTTGTTGCTGATTTTGCCTCAACAGCCGTTGCTTATGGTAAGTTTGAAATTCTGCAAAGAAAAGGTTTGCCTGCTCCATTAGGCTGGGCGCAAGATTCGGAAGGAAAACCAACAACAGATTCCAACGCAGTAAAAAGTGGTGGAGGCTTGCTGCCACTCGGTTCTGATCGCGAACATGGAAGTCATAAAGGATATGGTTTGGGAGCTATTGTGGATATATTTTCAGGCGTACTTTCGGGTGCTAATTTTGGGCCCTGGGTTCCACCTTTTGCGACCGCAGGTTTTATGAGTGCTAAGGAAGGAGTTGGACTGGGTACCGGACACTTTTTAGGCGCTATGCGTGTTGACGGATTTCGACCGGCTGATGAATTCAAACATGATATGGATAAGTGGATACGCGCTTTCAGAGGAGCGAGAGCTGTTGAAGGGAAATCGGTTATTATTCCCGGAGACCCTGAACGTGAAATGGAAGCCATCCGAAGTGTGGAAGGAATTTCGCTTTTGCAGCCTGTTGTGGAATCGCTTGCAGAATTGGCAAAACGTTTCAGTATCGCATTTGAAAACAGGATTGATTAACAATAAATAGTAATGTCAATAGTTGCAGCTGCCGATTTGGTTGGTTGTTTTTAAAAACTTCGTATTCAATATATGTCTCGTAATTTCAAAGTAGGATTGTTTTTAGTCATTGCAATTCTTACAACAACTTTCACTTTTTACTTTTGGCAAATTTTCAGAACACCAAATTTGCAGGTTGAATCAAAGGAAAGTTTTGCTCTGTTAATTCCTGAGGGAGCAACGTATCAGACCGTTCTGGATTCATTGGACAAGCATAAAGTAATCAATGATAATATCTCGTTCCGTTTTGTTGCAAAACTTTTAAAATACACCGAAAATGTAAAACCGGGAAGGTATGTGATCAAACCCGAAACGAGTAATTACAGAGGTGTTAAAAAACTTCTTTCAGGTATTCAGGATCCTGTAAAACTCACTTTTAATAATATCAGGCTGAAAGAGGATCTGATCAAAAGGATAGGTAACCGTTTTGAGTTTGGCGAGGATAAATTCCGTCAGGCGATGAATAGTGAGGAAGTTTGTAAAAAATACGGACTGGATACAGCGACGATTGTTTCTATGTTTTTACCAAATACCTATGATATTTTCTGGACAACAGGACCTGAAAAATTCCTTGACAGAATGCATAGCGAGTATAAAAAATACTGGAATGCCGAACGTGTATCAAAAGCAAAAACGATTGGTTTAACGCCCGTTCAGGTTTCCATTCTGGCTTCTATTGTGGAAGAAGAGCAAGCCAGAAAAGTGGATGAAAGGCCAATGGTTGCAGGTTTGTATATCAATCGTTTGAATGCCGCAATGCCTTTACAAGCCGATCCGACGATTAAATATGCTTTGCAGGATTTTGCTATCAAACGTATTTTGAACGAGCAGCTTCGTGTAAAATCGCCTTATAATACCTATGTAAATACGGGCTTGCCTCCTGGACCAATCCGTGTAGCAGATTTCAATTCTCTTGATGCGGTTTTGAATTATAGCAAACATGATTTTCTTTACATGTGCGCGAAAGCGGATTTGTCGGGGTACCATGCTTTTGCAAAAACCTACGAAGATCACCTGAACAACGCCCGTATGTACCAGGCGGAACTGAACAGGCTTAAAATAATGAAATAAGTTTCCAGACGTACGTTTTTTATTTTGAAGACAAACGTCTAATAATCAATACAGAATGTTCGCTTACGAAGTCAAAGGGATAAGAGTCCGTTATGCTGATACCGATCAAATGGGTTATGTATATTACGGAAATTATGCGAGGTATTATGAAATCGGACGCGTCGAAGCTTTGCGCAGCGTCGGATTTAGTTATAAGGAAATGGAAGAAACGGGCGTGATGATGCCCGTTTACGAAAATAAGTCCAGATACATAAAACCGGCTCGCTATGACGACGAGCTTACGATCAAGGTACTGATGCAAAAATTGCCGGGCACGAGAGTTGTATTTGAGTATGAGATTAGAAACCAGGACGATGTTTTGTTGAACGTGGGCGAAACCACACTTGTTTTTCAAAAAATGGACAACGCAAAACTTTGCATTGCTCCGGCAGAACTCCTGGAAAAACTCAATCCTTATTTTCCGATTTTGTAAATAAACCTGCCTGTTATGCTTGAAAGACTGTTGAAAAACCGGCAAGTCAAGCGGCTAATTATTTGGCTGCGAACGACGATGCTTTTTCGCGGTACCGTTTCATTGTACGATATTCTTGCCAATATTAGAAAAAACAATCACCGTTATGACATTGATCAGCGCGCTTCTGCGGTTGCTTATAGTTTAACGCTTGCCTGTTTTCCGGGAATTATTTTTCTTTTTACCCTTGTTCCCTACATTCCCATCGAAAATCTTGATGATCAGATCCTGGGAATTTTAAAGGAAGTTTTGCCAAGTGGAATTTATCAGGACGCTCGTCAGACCATTACAGATATTATCAGCAGACCTAGAAACAGTGTTTTGTCATTTGGTTTTATTCTTGCTCTTGCAACGTCCACAAATGGCATGATGTCTTTGATGCGCTCATTTGACATGGTTTATGAAGATCTGGATACCAGAGGATTTCTCGCCCAAAGAGGCGTTGCATTGCTTTTGACAATTATTCTTGTTGCCGTAATGTTCCTATTGATTGTGCTGCTTATTGTCGGCGATGCGGTCAAAGGAATTGTTAGTGACTGGCATATTGTACGGTACACCTGGATCGTTTCGTCACTTAACCTTACGAGGTATATTGTCAGTTTTGCCGCTTTGATGTTAGCAATAGCAATTATTTATCGTTTTGCCCCGTCGCAGGGAAGAAGATATGCTTTTGTCAACATAGGTTCTGTGATTGCTTCGGTTCTGATTTTGGTAGCAACTTATGGTTTTTCATATTATCTGTCCAGGTTTAGTTCATACAATAAATTGTATGGTTCAATCGGAACAATGATTGCCTTGATGATCTGGTTTTACCTGCTCGCGCTGCTTCTAATTTTTGGTTTTGAAATTAATGCCGGCATTGCTTCGGCCAGAAATAACGCTTTAAAGACAAAGTCCTGAAGTACCGTTAAATAAGTACTCAACTTTCTCTTTTTTTATCTCTCATAAGTTTGTGACTTTTAGAGTGCCTGTTCGTATAAGATCAAAAGCAGTCTGGACAGGTTATACAAAAAAGGGATAGATGAGCGACATTGATGAGCCTTTGGTAACGGTGGTTTTAACCGCTTTTAACCAGGGGAAGTATATTGCGGAAACTTTGGGCTCAATTTTTGCCCAGACTTATCCAAATCTTCAGATTGTCGTAATAGACAACGCCAGTACAGACGGAACAGTAGCTTTAATAGAAAATATTGTATCCGATTTTCCGGAATTTACTGTTATTAAAAATCCGGAAAATATCGGATTATGCCGTGCTTTTAACCAGGGTCTTGCTCTGGCAAAAGGTAAATATATTATTGACCTCGCGGCCGATGATATTATGATGCCGGGCCGGATTGCACATCAGGTGCTTGCTCTTGAAAATTTAGGAGAGGACTATGGTGTTGTTTTTTCAAATGCTCAATACATTGACGCCAATGGAGAAGTCCTGAACTTCCATTATTCGGTTGATACAAAGCTAAAAGCTGAGAAGCCTGTACCTTCGGGAGATGTTTATAAAAGCATTTTGGAAAAATATTTTATTTGTACACCAACCATGATGATGCGTACCAAAATGCTGACAGAAATTGGTGGATATGATGAGTCTCTTGATTTTGAAGATTTCGACCTTTGGGTAAGATCGGCGGTGAAGTATAAATATTTTTATCTGGATGAAGTGCTGACCAGAAAAAGAAATGTTCCCGGTTCTTTGAGTACCCAAATTTATAAAAAAGGAAACAGTCTGCTTCAGACCTGTTTTATCGTTTGTAATAAAGCTTATGAACTAAACAGAGATCAGGAAGAATTTGATTTGCTGGCAGCAAGAATAAGAACTTTTATCCGAAAGTGTTTTTATGCCCAGGAATTTGAACTTGCACTCCGGTTCCGAACGCTTCTGAACTACATAGAAAACCCGGGAATCGCTACTGAAATGATTGTAATGTTATGCCGTATGCACTTGCCGGTGAATAGTTTGTATAGGTTTTATCTGAATTATTTACGAAAAAAAGTCCATAGCAGGGAGGTTTTGGCATTTTGAAGTGTTAATATGCTAAAATAGTACATACTATGCCAGCAGAATTAATTCGAATATACCCGGAAAATCCTGACGAAAGAAAAATACGTCAGGTAGTAGATTGCCTCCGTGACGGTGGTCTGGTTATTTATCCTACTGATACAATTTATGGTCTGGGTTGCGATATTTTTAATACCCGTGCCGTAGAGAAAATCGCACGCATCAAAGGAATCAAAGCACAGAAAAATGACTTTTCATTTATCTGTTATGATCTGAGCCATATCGCAGATTATGCCAGGGTTGGCAATTCTGCCTTCAAAATGATGAAAAGAGTTCTGCCCGGACCTTACACTTTTATTCTTGACGCCAACAACCAGGTTCCAAAATTGTTGAACACTAACAAAAAAACGGTTGGTATCCGTGTGCCGGACAATTTAATTCCCCGTCTGATCGTAAAAGAACTTGGTAATCCGATAGTAACAACTTCAATCAAAGACGATGACGAAATAATTGAGTATGCTACTGATCCTGAATTGATTTATGAAAAATTTCAGCACCAGGTTGATATTGTGATCGATGGTGGATACGGTGGTAATATTGCTTCCACGATTGTGCTTGCTACCAATGATAATTTTGAAGTAATCAGGGAAGGATTAGGAGATGCGAGCCTATTTCTATAATTAAATAATAATTTATTAAGTTTAAATAGAACTAAATAAATCCCGTTAAATAATTGTTATCATTTTTTTGATAATATCAATCCGCTTTACCATATTTATAGTGCCTGAAATTATTACAAACAGTCAACCTGGAAGAATAGTAAGGATTGAATTGCAATACCTTCCTTGTCTCGAATATTTTACTTGTATTTTATGTAATGAAGTTATCTGGATTGATATTAATGAAAGGTATATTAAACAGACTTTCAGGAATCGTTGCAGTGTTTTAACAACGAATAAAACAGATACTTTGACCGTTCCTGTAAAGGGATATGCTCAATATGCCCCTACAAAGGATATAAGAATAGATTACAGCCAGGACTGGATACGACGGCATTGGGGCTGTTTGAGATCAGCATACGGAAAGTCTCCCTATTTTGAATTTTATTCAGACGAACTTCATAACGTTTTTAATAAGAAACCTGAATTTCTTGTAGACTTAAATTATGAATTATTGACAATTTGTCTTAGATTGTTGGGGATTAAGAAAGAGGTTCGGTACAATTTGTCAGTACCATCAAATGGCGATTCCAGCGTAATTGACGACTTATCGTTAATTAATGATAAAAAAAATAAAAATATTGGTAAATATTATCAGCCAATTTCATACTATCAGACGTTTGGGAATGATTTTGTAAGTAATTTAAGTATCGTCGATTTATTATTTAATATGGGGCCCGAGGCGAGAAGTATTTTGCTGAGATCTTGTAAGCAACAATAAATCTGCTACTTTGAACAAAGATTTAAAAAGTAGCGTTTAGAATATTAAGACACATTTTTATTGCTACACATGGAAGCAAAATTTTCAAATAGAGTAAAAGAAGTAATCTCTCTGAGTCGGGAAGAAGCTTTGCGACTTGGCCACGATTATATCGGTGCCGAACATCTGTTACTTGGAATGATTCGTGAAGGCGATGGTGTTGCTATTGGTTTACTGAAAAAGCTGGGTGTTTCACTGGATGATGTTCGACAGACGATCGAACATGCAACCAAAGGAGCAGCAACTAATAATGTTAAAAATCTGCAAAATATCCCTCTTACAAGGCAGTCTGAGAAGGTGTTGAAAATAACATATCTAGAGGCTAAGATTTTCAAAAGCCCCTTGATTGGAACTGAACATTTGCTTCTGTCCATTTTACGTGACGAAGATAATGTTGGCACTCAGATCCTGCATAAATTTAATGTTAACTACGAAGTCATTAAAGAAATGTTAGAATATCAATCATCAGGAACGAAACCCCATATGGGTCCGGAGACCGAAGACGGCGACGATGAAGCGAGAGGCGGCATGTTCGGCGGTGGAGGCGGAGGAGCTGCTTCCGGAAAAGAATCAAAAGGAGCCGAGAAATCACGGACACCTGTACTTGACAACTTCGGACGCGATTTGACAAAAATGGCGGAAGTTGGAAAATTAGATCCAATTGTTGGACGTGAAAAGGAAATTGAGCGTGTTGCGCAGATCCTTAGCCGTCGTAAAAAGAATAACCCGATTCTTATCGGTGAGCCTGGTGTTGGTAAAACAGCTATCGCTGAAGGTCTTGCTTTAAGAATTGTTCAGAAAAAAGTTTCACGTGTTCTTTTCGGTAAAAGAGTTGTAACACTGGATCTTGCTTCTCTGGTAGCTGGGACAAAATACCGTGGTCAGTTTGAAGAAAGAATGAAGGCGGTGATGAATGAATTGGAAAAATCTCCGGATGTGATCCTTTTTATTGATGAGCTTCATACAATCGTTGGTGCCGGTGGTGCTTCGGGATCTTTGGATGCCTCTAATATGTTCAAACCTGCATTATCACGTGGAGAAATTCAATGTATCGGTGCGACAACTCTTGATGAGTATCGTCAATATATTGAAAAAGATGGTGCGCTTGCCCGTCGGTTCCAAATGGTTATGGTTGATGCAACTTCAATTGAAGAAACAATTCAAATTCTTGAAAATATCAAGGATAAATATGAAGATCACCACCACGTAAGTTACACGCCTGAATCGATCAGCACAGCTGTGAAATTGTCGGAGCGTTATATTACAGACCGTTTCCTTCCGGACAAAGCGATTGACGTTTTGGATGAGGTTGGTGCAAGAGTTCATATAAGCAACATCACTGTACCTGAAGATATCCTTCATCTGGAAGAACAGATTGAAAATATCAAACAGGAAAAAAACAGAGTTGTCAAAAGTCAGAAATACGAAGAAGCAGCTCAGCTACGTGATCGTGAAAAGAAATTGATCGATCAGCTTGACCGCGCTAAACTTGCCTGGGAAGAAGAAACCAAGCAAAAGAGATACACCGTTACAGAGCATAATGTTGCCGAAGTGGTTGCAATGATGACCGGAATTCCTGTGACGAACGTCTCAATGGATGAAGGTAAGAAATTGCTTAATATGGCCGATGAACTTAAAGCGAAAGTAATTGGGCAGAACCCACCGATTGAAAAATTGGTAAAAGCAATTCAGCGTACACGTGTAGGTTTGAAAGATCCAAAGAAACCAATAGGTTCTTTCATCTTCCTTGGACCAACGGGTGTAGGTAAAACGGAATTGGCGAAAGTTCTTGCAACTTATTTGTTTGATAAAGACGATGCCCTTGTGCGTATCGACATGAGTGAGTACATGGAGAAATTCAGTGTATCTCGTTTGGTTGGAGCACCTCCAGGTTATGTTGGTTACGAAGAAGGAGGTCAGTTGACTGAGAAAATTCGTCGTAAGCCTTATAGTGTCGTGTTGTTGGATGAAATCGAAAAAGCACACCCAGATGTTTTCAACATTTTGTTGCAAGTACTGGATGATGGTATTTTGACAGATGGTCTTGGCCGTCGCGTCGATTTCCGTAATACGATTATCATCATGACTTCGAACATTGGAGCGCGTGACCTTAAAGATTTTGGTTCAGGAATTGGTTTTTCAACAAAAGCTAAAAATGACAACCAGGATGAAATTATGAAAGGCACGATTCAAAGTGCGCTTCGTAAAGCATTCTCTCCTGAGTTCCTTAACCGTTTGGATGATGTAATTGTGTTTAATTCACTTACACGTGAAGATTTACACCGCATTATTGATATTTCATTGGGCAAATTGTTTAGCCGTGTGAAAGGTCTGGGTTATGAAATTGAGCTTACGGTTCCGGCGAAAGATTTTCTTTCCGAAAAAGGATATGATCCTCAATATGGAGCCCGTCCATTGAACAGAGCGATCCAGAAATATCTTGAAGATCCGGTTGCAGAAGAAATTCTTAAAGGTGATTTGAGAGAAGGAGATGTCTTGGTAGCAAATCACGTTGAAAATAGTGAAGAGCTGACAATATCTGTTAGAAAAAAAGAAGAGGAAGTTGCAAATTAATTGAACAGTTTTTTTGTCAATTAGTTTAATATATAGAAGAGAGGCAGGTCTTTCAGATTTGCCTCTCTTTTTATGTATATTGTTGTATACTAATTTATTGTAATTTTGTAATTAAATTATTGAATTTAGAATCTCAAATTCCTGTTTGATATTCGATAATTCTAGTCATTGTTTAAATCATTTATTCTTAATTATAATTAGAAATAAATGATTAGAAAATCATTACTTTGCATATCCTCCAGATAAATTATGAATATTAATGTAAAAATTAACTAGACAAAGAATAATAATCCATTATGGCTGTCAATTTACTGGAGTTAACCAAGGGATATATCACAAAAGATGTTGGTCTTAAAATATCTGCTTTGACCCAAGAAAGTACCGGAGATGTACAAATCGCGATGTTGGGTGCTCTTCCCGGACTTATCGGAGGTATTATGAATAAAGCTTCCACTTTGGGTGGAGTTCATGATTTGATTGGACTTATTAACCTGAATAATGAAGATTACGTTTTAAATGGTCTGGGAGAAATTCTTGCAGACGAATCGAGGTCTAAGGAATTTATTTCCAATGGACTTTCTCTACTTCCAATTCTTCTTGATCTGGATCTTAAAACGGTTACAGATTCTGTTTCTTCTTCAAGTGGAATAAAAAGTTATTCTGTTTCTACAATATTGAGTATCTGTGCGCCTATTGTGCTTAGCGTTGTGGCTAAAAATGCTAAGGTCAATGGTGTAAAATCCGTGGAACCTGTTAGATTAACCAGTATTTTGTTTGAACAGAAAGAGTTTATGCTCAAATATCTGCCAAAAGACCTTAACACGCTTTGGAATTTCAAGGATCTCGAAGAACTTAATAAAAGTTTGATTCGTAATCCTTTAAGTGAAAGTGAGCTGGAAGGTAAACCTACCTCTACTGCGGCAAAGATTTTTTTCTGGATTTTGGCTCTACTAGTTCTTGGTGGTGCTTTTTGGGGATATAAAAAATTGACAAAGGAAGAAGAAACGGTTGTAGTAGAAGATGTTCCGGGTAGTATCGATAGCGTTAATCACTCAAAAGGAACTCCCAAAAGAGTTCTCGGCCAATTTGTACCAAAACAGCTTCCAAAGGACATAATACTGAATGTTCCTGAAAATGGAATCGAATCGAAATTAATTAAATTTATAGAAGACAGTACACAGGTAGTTGACAGAAATATCTGGTTTGATTTTGACAGAATTACATTCGAACCTGGTCTTGCCAATTTGCGTAAAGAATCGTTGGAGCAGATTGATAATATTTCAAAAATCATGAGAGCTTTCCCGAATGTCAATGTAAAAATTGGAGGATATACAGACAATACCGGTGACGCAGCAACGAATCTGACCTTGTCACAAAGCAGAGCAGACGCAGTTAAGCGTGGAATTATTAGTAAAGGGATTAAATCCACCAGAATTTCATCGGAAGGTTATGGAATTGAGCATCCGGTTTCCACTAATAATACCGAGGAGGGGAGAGCCCAAAATCGAAGAATTGCCATTAATTTGACAAGAAAATAAGAAAATTATATTTTAGAAAAGGTCAGATTGTTATTCAATTTGGCCTTTTTTTATGTCCTTTTTCGAGACTTTGCGGTATTGTTAAAATCAATTCTTAAAATAAGGAGAGAAAATTATGATTTAGTTTATATTTAAGCTTTGTTAGATTTAATTATACGAAATGAAAATAAATAATTGTCTGTCTGCTTTTAGTTTCGTCTTTATCATACTGCTGAGCCAAAATAATTCTATCGCTCAAAAACTTGCTTCGGGACCTCAGGTACTTAGTTTTTTTTCATCGGCGGATGATACTGAGCAGCCTTACGGAATTTATATTCCCAAAAATTATGATCCTGCCAAAAAGTATCCTCTTGTCATGATGTTACATGGTGCAGGTTCTAATCACAGGTTGGCATTAAAACGGGTTTTTGGAAAAACTAATGCTACTGATGAGACGGATGTTGAAGCCAGTCGGTATTTCCAGGAGTGGGAAGATGTAGAATATATTGTAGCAACGCCTTTGGCAAGAGGAACATCAGGTTACCAGGGTATACCAGAACTGGATGTTTATGATGTTTTGGCAGATGTTAAAAAACGTTTTAACGTAGATGAGAACCGGACGTATCTAACGGGTCTGTCAATGGGTGGTGGTGGTACATTGTGGATAGGTTTGACCAGGCCTGACATTTGGGCAGCTATTGCACCGGTTTGTGCAGCACCTCCGGCCGGTACCATTGATTTGGCGGGAAATGCGAGTAATTATCCGGTTCATTTTTTTCATGGAGACAAAGATCCGGTGGTTCCCGTAGAAAGTACCAGAAACTGGGTTTCTCAAATGCAGGATCTCGGTGTAGAAGTTACTTATAAGGAATTTGTTGATGTAAAACACGACAGCTGGGTAAATGCTTACGACGATGAATTTATTTTTGGCTGGTTCAATCAGGTCAGAAATCCATTTCCTAACGAGGTTAAATTTTCCAGTAAATTTTATAAATACAATAAAGCATACTGGGTTCAGTTTGATAAAATGAGAAGTGGAATATTATCGGACATTACTGCCAGTTTTAAAAGATCGAATACGTTAGAAGTTAAAACAAAAGATCTTGACGGCTTTACATTGAATCTGAAAGGTCACGCCAAATTTATCAGTAATCAGCCTGTTGCATTTACGATTGACGGTGTCGCACTGAGCAGCAAAGTTGACAGTACTATTTCTTTTATCAGAAAAGGGAATTCCTGGACGATAAGTAAGGGACCTGTAACCAATGTTGTGGAAAAGAAAAATGGCAGTGAAGGACCTATTTTCGATGCTTTTTCAAGCCGTCATGTGTATGTTTACGGAACTGCTGATAATCCTTCGGCGGAAGAATTGAAAAGACGTCTGGATATGGCGAACGAAGCTGCGAACTGGTCGGTTTATCGTGGCCCTTTTTTGGGAAGAGTAATGTTTTTTCCAAGAGTTCTAGCCGATACAGAAGTTAGAGCGAGTGATTTAGAAAATTGTAATCTCATTTTGTTTGGTACAAAAGAGACCAATTCCGTAGTAAATAAATATGCTGATAAATTGCCGGTTCACCTGAATCCTGCAACCAAAGAATACGGTTTGTTATATGTATTTCCGGTTGACAAACATTATGTAGCAATTAGTTCTGGCTTGCCATGGTGGGTCGGAGTAGTGGATCAGGGATTTCCTTTTGTGCCGGCAACGCATAGGAGTTTGCCTGAATTCAAAGATCTATTGTTTTTTAAAGATTCATCAAAAAATATTATAACCGAAGGATATTTCACACAAGAATGGAGATTGCCGGATTCTGTTCTTACAACTTTAACCAAATCCGGCGTTATTACAATTTCAAAATAGTACTTAGTTTTAATTTATCTTTTGTATTCCACTACCATGGATTTTAACCAAAAAATTTCCCGGAAATCATTTCTACGGACTGGTGCACTGGCACTTTCACTTCCTTTGATTTCGCAATTGCCTTCGATGGCAAAGGCATCGTCTAAAATTGGTTTACAGCTTTATACATTGAGAGATGCGCTTGGCAAAGATCTTGAAGGAACATTAAAAAAAGTTTCGGAAATTGGCTATAAGGAAGTTGAGACATTTGGCTATTCGGATGGAAAATTCTTTGGTAAAACGCCTAAGGAATTCAAATCTTTATTGAGCGGTCTTGGGCTAAGTGCTGTAAGTGGTCATTATGGTGCAGGTATTGCAGCTCCTGACAAAAAAGGTACTTTATCTAACGATTGGAAACGTGCTGTGGATGATTCGGCAGAACTAGGTCAGAAATACATGATGTGTGCCTATTTGACACCGGAAGAACGTAAATCGATCGAGGATTATAAAAAATACGCTGTACTTTTTAATAAATGTGGCGAAACATGTAAAGCGGCTGGAATTCAGTTTGGTTACCATAATCATGATTTTGAATTTCAAAAACTAGACGGACAATTGCCTTACGATATCATCACAAAAGATACGGATGTTTCTCTGGTTAAGCTTGAACTTGATTTATACTGGGCAGTAAGAGCCGGATTAGATCCTGTTGAGCTGTTTAAACAACATCCTGGACGTTTCCCTTTATGGCATGTAAAAGACATGGAAAAAGGGCCGGATAAGGCTTTTGCAGAAGTTGGTACAGGATCAATTGATTTTGCTAAAATCTTTGCAGCAAGAAAAACAGCCGGAATGACTCATTTCTTTGTAGAGCAGGATGTTTGTAAAAGACCACCGCTTGAAGCCATTGCGATCAGTTATGGTAATCTTGTCAAAATGAAAGTATAGTTTTTAACTGAACAAGTTATCAAAAAAGAAGACCCGGCCGCATAGCAACCGGGTCTTTCTAATTATACAGATAAAAATTTTTAATTGGCAAATTCCAATTTCAATTCGTTCAGGCGGCTTCTAAGAGAAGCATCAATCTGACGGTCGTTTACGCGAAGTAAATAGCCACCGATTAGTGCAGGATCCACTTTTTCTTCCAGCTCAACCGTTTTGCCAGTGGCGTCTGCCACAATTTTATTAAACTGTTTACGCAATTCCTCAGTTAAAGGAGTTGTTGTGATCACAGTTGCTTTTTGAATACCTCGGTATTCATCATATGCCGTTATAAATTCCTCGGCAATCGCATCAAGAATTGACTCCCGGTTCTTTTTTGTAATGATCGTAAAAATGGAATAAGAAACAGGGTTCACTCTTTCGAAAAATATTGCTTTCAAAATAGCCAGTTTCTTTTCGTGACGAACTACCGGACTTTTAAGTGCCAGCATCAACCCACGGTTTTGTTGAGCAGTATCCAGGAATAATTTCATATCCGAGTAAACAGCTTCAACAACATTTTTTTCTTTTGCCAGCTCGATAAGTGACTTGGCGTATCTGGCGGCAACTATACCTACTGACATAGGGAATTAATTAATTTTGAATGAAATGAACCTTACCTCTTCTTAACGAATTAGTTCATGCGAGCAGATGATGCAAGATCTGAAATCAGTTTTTCCTGAGATTCTTTATCTTTCAATTCGCGGTGCAATACTTGTTCAGCGATTTGAAGAGATAAAACGGCAACTTCCTTACGCATTTTTGAGATCGCAGCATGTTGTTCGTTACGAATTGTATCACGTGCACTTTCAATCATTTTCTGGCCTTCAACAACTGCTCTGTCTTTCGACTCAGCGATCATACGGTCAGAAGCTTCTTTTGCGTCACGAAGAATACGGTCACGAACGGCATTGGCTTCAATGATCAGTTTTTCGTTATCAGCTTTCAGTTTAACCATTTCAGATTTGGTTCTTTCTGCAAGATCCAAAGCACCCTGAATTTCGTTTTCACGATCTTTTAAGCCTTTAATGATTGGTTTCCATGCGAATTTCGCAAGAATGAAAACTACCAGTAAAAATACCACCAGCATCCAGAAAATAAGACCTGGGTTTGGAGTAAGCAATGACATAATATCTGAGTTTTGTGAGTTGTAAAATCTTTAAATGCGAAGTTCAGGTTATAATAACAATTCCTTCAAAGCACTCTCTTTTTTGATAAAATCCGTGGAAGCCTATTGCTTCCACGGGAATTTTTTTTGCCAACTTCCAGGCCTAATGCGCGAGAAGATACAGCCGGGAGGTAAATCCCAAATTCGTTACTAAAGCTTGAACGAGATAAGCAGACAGATAACCGCTGCGAACAACGCTACCGCTTCGATAAGAGCAGCAATGATAAGCATTGCAGTTTGGATAGCACCAGCAGCTTCTGGCTGACGAGCGATACCTTCCATTGCAGAACCACCAATTTTACCGATACCAAGACCAGCACCGATAGCAGCAAGGCCAGCACCGATAGCAGCACCGAAAACAGCTAAACCTGCACCACCTTGTTCTGTAGCCTGAAGCAAAATTTGAAGCAACATAATTGTGTTTGTTTTAAAATATAATTAATAAAAAAAGAGATTAAAAATCAATGTCCGTGATCTGCATGGCCATGCTCTTCAATAGCACTGCCGATGTACATAGACGATAACAGGGTAAAAATAAATGCCTGGATAAACGCCACCATGATTTCGATGAAGTTGAGGAACAAGGCAAATAAGGATATCACCGGAGCAATAAACATGCTCTGGAAAATAAAGATCAATCCAAAAAGACTTAAAAGAATAATGTGACCGGCTGTCATGTTAGCAAAAAGACGAACCATTAATGAGAACGGCTTCATGAATACACCAACAACCTCAACAGGGATCATAATAAGCAACAACGGAGCAGGAACACCCGGAGGACTTACAAGGTGTTTGTAATAGTTTTTGTTGGCATTGATATGAACAATGATGAACGTGATCACTGCAAGAGTCATTGTAATAGCAATGTTACCCGTAACGTTTGCTGCACCAGGAAGAAGACCTAAAATATTATTGACAAGAATAAAGAAAAACAATGTCAAAAGATATGGAAGGTATTTTTCGTAGTTAGGGCCAACATTTGGTTTAACAACATCGTCACGAATGAAAAGGATTACGATTTCCATTGCAGACTGAAATCCTTTCGGTGCTTTTCCTACATTACGTTGGTAAGCTTTACCAATGCTTGTGAAAATAAGAACCAGAATGATTGCGCTAAGCATCATAGAAGCTACATTTTTCGTAATTGAAAAATCATAGATCTTACGCTCGTGGTCAACAGGCTCAATCGTTTCAGAATCTCCGTGAACTAAGTGATAGCCATTATATTCATGGTGCTCATTGTGGAAATTTGAAGATGAGAATAATTCAATTCCGCGATCAGCAGAATAAAGAATTACAGGAAGAGGAATAGCAATGCCATGCGAAAATTCCCACTCGTGGGAATCTGCAATGTGGTGCATGATCATCTGTCCGATATTAAATTTCTGTTCGGACTCTTCCAGATTATGTTCTATTTCGTGCTCTTCCTGATTCACAGTATCTGCAATCGGATTCGGTTCATGTTGAGCCGATTCCTGAGCTTGCGCCGGAAGGTTAAAAAAGCAGGTTGCCGCTACTAGGGCAGTCGTTATAAAGAGTCTTAAAGGCGTATACATAAATGCTTGAAATACTATGCTTTGTCAATCGCGGCGCAAGTTACAATACAAACCATATATTTCAAAGCATGTGTAAAATAAATACAGTGCAAAAAAGTTGATAATGAATGTAAATGAATTAGTTAACCCCGAATATAAAAATACGGCAATAAAGATTATACTCAGGATTAAGCGTCCGACTATTGTAGAAAGGTAAAACGGCACAAATTTTTCACGGTTGTTTTTCAGGCCGTATTCCATCAGCCTGTGGATGAGAAATGACAGCAGTACAAAGAAGGTCAGGATGTACCATATATAAGGATGTATCCAGGCAGCATTGACAAAACGCTGTACTAGAAATAATGCAATTGCTAAAATAATGGAGGCTATAATGCTTCGTAACATGTGAACTGATTGTGGTAATTTTGACTGTAAGTAAATGGTAGGTAACTGGTGACAAAAATTATTTCACCTTGGGCATGCTGCGTATTAATAAGTACAAAGATGCGGCAATGGAAGTAAGTGATAATACAAGCGTCCAGACAGGCGTTTTGTTCATTTGCCACTGATCAAGTTTGTAACCGGCATACGTAAAAACGAGTATTGTACCCAGCATCTGCATGGCCATTCCTGAGTAGCGGAGGAAATTTGAAGGCGTTTTTTCGGAATTTCCCTTGTTTGAAAAAGGTTTGTTTTCCTGTTTTTTCCATTCGTTTTTATCCTCTTCCATATTCGTTTTTGTAGAATTTATAGGTAAAGTTGCTTCTAATTTTGTAAATGGCATTATCTTCGATACGTTATTAGGTAAAATACCGTTTTAGTTTTGCCCGGAAAAGATAAAATATCATCCCTAAAGTCTTTATTTGTGACTCATACACTACCCCGTTTTATTCAAACAATAGTCTTCAGTTTATTGTTTGTGTGCTTGCTGATAGGGTGTTCTCAGTACAGCTCCCGCCCGGCCGCTGTAAACTTTCATAATGTTTCGTCTCATTACAACGCCTATTTCATTGCTGAACAGGATTTGCAGGAAGCAGAATTCGCTATGCGGGCAGCTTTTAAGGAAGATTATAATCAGCTGATACCAATTTTATTGCCTCTGGATTCGATTCTGGCAATTCCGGTAAAACCTCAATTGCTGGATGCCGTGAAGAAAACTTCTATCGTTGCTGAAAAACACCAGAATAGTAAATGGGTTGACAACAGCTACATTATCCTTGGAAAATCCCGTTTGTATCTAGGCCAGTGGGCGGATGGTCTGGAAGCGTTACGTTATGTGTATGCAAACGGAAAAGATGAAAACGACAAAAATAATGCATTGATCGTTTTGATGCGTGCCTATATAAGCCGGAAAGATTATTCCAACGCTCTTGGTGTTGCAGAATATCTTAGCCAGCAGACTTTAACCAAAGATGCGACCAAGGATTTTTATTTGACGAAAGCCTATTTGCATCAGCAAAATGGTGAATATCTCACCTCGGTTGCGATTTTGGAAGAAACGTTTCCGCTGTTAAGTAAAAACATAGAAACGGCAAGAGTACACTTTGCCGCGGGCCAAATGTATGATCGGCTCGGACAATTTGTTTTGGCAAATAAACATTACAAAAGCGTCAGCAAAAATCGTCCGGATTATGATCTGGGGTTTTATTCTTCCATGAATTCATTACAAAACCAGGTTATTATTGATCCAAAAACTGATGTTTCATCGGTTGGTTTTGACAAAATGCTGCGTGACAGAAAAAACAATGATCTTCGTGACAGGATCTATTTTACAATGGGACTTTTGGCCGAACATAGAAAGCAATTACCCGAAGCCGTAAAATATTTGCAAAAATCGGCCTCTTTGGCGTCTGGCAAAAATAATGTTCAAAAAGCATACACTTATTTACAGCTTGCACGTATCCATTATGATGCCCTGGAAAGATATGAACTGGCGAAAGCTTATTATGACAGTGCTCTAATTATTCTTCCAAAAGATGCCCAGGAATATCGAGTAGTTTCGGATCGTAAACTGGCACTTGATAATTTTGTCACGCAGCTAACCATAGTAAAAATGGAGGACAGCTTGCAGATTCTGTCGCAAATGAATCCAAAGGCGCTGGATGATAAAATCGACAATATTATTGAAGAGCAGGAAAAGGCCAGGATTGAAGATGAGAAACGTCTTAAAGCAGCACAGATGGCCGCAAATAACCAGATCAATTTAAGTCCGGGCGGATCCATTCCGAATAGCACTGACAGACGTTGGGAATTGTACGATCCCGCTATGATTAACCAGGGGAAAATTGAATTCCGAAGAGTTTGGGGAAACCGGACGCTTGAAGATGACTGGCGCAGAAGTACTAAGCAAGTATCTTCCATAGCATCCAGAAGTGGTAACCCCGCCGATAGTACTTCCAATGGCAACGGACTGCCGGCTGTTGCCGCTGAACCCGTCATGACAAAAGGTACTGCATTATGGCAGGCGAGACACGACAATCTTAAAAAGAATATTCCTTTAACAGATTCTAGTTTTACGGTTTCTCAAAAAAAGAAAGAGGACGCATTATATAATCTTGGTAAAATATACCGGTTTGATCTAAAAGAACCAGATCGGGCTGTGGCAACTTTTAACAGGGTTTTAACAGAATATCCAAAAACGCAATACAGGGAAGAAATCTATTATCTGATGTACCTGACCTTGGCTGAGGAAGACAATAACCGTATTGTCTGGAAAGACAAACTGACCTCAGAGTTTCCAAATTCAACCTATGCCCGGTTAATTAATAAGTCTGTTAGTAATGGAACCGGCGATGATAAAAACAGAAACAATCCTGTGAAGGCGTATGAAAGCGCTTATCAGTTATATGCAGATGGGAATTTCACCAAAGCCCTGGAAGAAATTGAAGCAGATTTGCCGGCTTATAAAGGAAGTATGCTGGAAGATAAATTTGCACTGCTCAGAGTATTTTTAGTGGGCAAAGTCAGAGGACGGGAGGCCTATCTGCAAGCTATTAACGAGTTTGTTCGTTTGTATCCCGGCAGCATGTATTTGCCAAGACTTAAAGAAATGCAGGAATCTCGGGAAATTTCAGTTGGGAAGAGATAATTCATGGAAATTGTATCTTTGTTGACCTGATTGATCCGTTTAAATACGATTTACAAATAAATTATCCCCACATATGATTGAATTGCAGCCAGGAAAATATCGTCGCAGCATTGTCCGCCTTTGGAAATTTGCTGCAATTGGCCTGGGTCTTTTTATATTTTACATTTTCTCCGTCAGCATAAATTTATTATGGCTTTTCGGTGGAATGCCTGATCTTAAAACACTCGAAAATCCTAAAAGTGAACTTGCGTCTGAACTGATTTCTGAAGATGGAAAATCTTTGGGAAAATACTTTTTTGAAAACCGCACACCGATTGAGTTTGACCAGATTTCACCCAATCTTATCGAAGCGCTGGTTGCTACTGAGGATGCACGATTTGTCAATCATTCCGGTATAGATCCGAGAAGTCTGGCCCGTGTATTCAAAGGAGTTGTTTCCGGAAGTTCCAGTTCCGGTGGAGGAAGTACGCTAACACAACAGGTTGCAAAAAACCTTTTCCAAACCCGTTCTGAAAAATATGAAGGTATTTTGGGTAAAATTCCTCTGGTGCGAACAGTTATTGCAAAAACCAAAGAATGGATTTTGTCCGTTGTTTTGGAAAGGAAATATACCAAAAGGGAAATCATGATGATGTACCTGAATACGGTATCTTTTGGAAATAATACCTACGGAATTAAAGTAGCTTCCAAAACATACTTTGACAAGGATGCATGGGATGTTAACGTAAGTGAAGCCGCACTTCTGGTTGGGATGCTTCAAAATCCTACTTTATATAACCCGCTTAGATTTCCGACCAATGCCCTGAATCGTAGAAATACCGTTTTGGCACAAATGGTAAAATACAATTATCTGCCAGTAGAAAAATTTGAGACTTTGAAAGAAAAGTCCTTGGGAATGAAATTCACTGTTGATGGACATAATACAGGTTTAGCGCCTTATTTCCGGGAATCCATGCGTGGGTATATGAAAGCCTGGGTGAAACAATTCAACGAAGAAAACGGAACCGATCTGGATTTATATACCAGCGGACTTCGGATTTATACCACCATCGATTCCCGGATGCAAAAGTACCAGGAAGATGCGCTGAATGAGCATATGCGTACACAGCAAAGGCTTTTTGATGCACATTGGCAAGACAGAAATCCCTGGGCTACTCCAGACGGAAAAGAGATCCCGGGATTTATTGAAAAAGCGGTTAGGGCTTTGCCTTATTTCAATGTTTTGAAAAAAGAAGTAGGGGAAAAGGAAGCGTGGAAAGTAATGCGTCGTCCGTACAAAATGAAAGTTTTTTCTTACGATGGCGAAAAAGAAATGACCATGAGTCCGATTGATTCCCTGCGATATTACAAAAGATTCTTACATGCCGGAATGATGTCGATGGATCCGCGAAACGGACAAATAAAGGCGTGGGTTGGTGGTATTAACTTCAAATATTTCAAATACGACCACGTAAAACAAGGGGCTCGTCAACCTGGTTCTACGTTCAAACCATTCGTTTATGTTTCCGCTTTGGACAAAAACTTTTTGACACCTTGTGACCGTATCATGGATGCTCCGGTTCATTTTGGACTTTCGGATGGTGTTCCGGGAGGATGGACACCGCATAATTCGGGAAATAAATTTTCTTATCGTCCTTTGTCATTGAGACAGGCACTTGGGAAATCCGTAAATTCGGTAAGTGCCAATATTATTAAAATGGTGAAGCCGAATACTGTTGTAGAATATGCTCACAAACTGGGTATAACGAGCAAATTAAATCCAAAACCTTCCCTTTGTCTTGGTATTAGTTCGGTTACTGTTTTTGAAATGGTAAACGCTTATTGCTCTTTTGCAAACGGCGGACACAGGACCGAAGCGATGTCGATTTTGAGAATTGAAGATCGTAATGGTAATGTTTTGCAACAATTTTATCAAAAACAAAATCAGGAATTGAGTGAGAATATGGCATATAGTATGCTGTATCTGATGCGCGGTGCCGTAGAAGATCCGGGTGGAACAGCCAGTCGTTTAAGAACTTATGGTGTGACGGAAGGAAATGAAATTGCAGCAAAAACCGGAACTTCTCAAAATTATTCTGACGGATGGTTTATGGGCATGACACAACATCTTGTTTCCGGAATCTGGGTTGGCGGTGAAGATATGTCCATACATTTCCGAACCATGCAGCTCGGACAGGGCGGTCACGTTGCGATGCCGGCATGGGGTTTGTATATGAAAAAAATATACGACGATCCGACATTGATCCAATATAAAAAAGGAGCTTTCAATAAACCTGAAAATTTTGTTCTAAATTGTGGAAATGTAGCTTCTGACAGCACAGATACCTATATTCCACCTTCCCGTTCCGATGACGAAGGAACATTGTTTTAAATATAATCACTTAGGAAATTTTATTTTATGATTGAGTTGCAGCCAGGGAAATACCGTCGCGGCATAATACGCGTGTGGTTGTTTACAGCATTGGGCCTGGGGCTTTTTATACTTTATATAGTTGCCGTCAGTTTTAATTTTTTATGGCTGTTTGGCGGAATGCCTGATCTTATCACCCTTGAAAATCCTAAAAGTGAACTTGCTTCTGAATTAATTTCGGAAGATGGAAAATCATTGGGAAAGTATTTCTTCGAAAACCGTACACCGGTAGAGTTTGACCAGGTATCTAAAAATGTAACTGATGCTTTGCTAGCAACTGAGGATGCCCGTTTTTTGAGCCATTCTGGTATTGATCCAAGAAGTATGCTCCGGGTTGCCAAAGGGGTTTTACTTGGAAATTCAAGTTCAGGTGGAGGAAGTACCTTGACACAACAAGTTGCCAAAAATCTTTTTCAAACACGTTCAGAAAAATTTGAAGGCTTGCTTGGTAAAATTCCTTTTATCAGAACAGTTATTGCCAAAACCAAGGAGTGGATATTGTCCATTACTCTGGAAAGGAAATATACCAAACGGGAAATCATGATGATGTATCTGAATACCGTTTCGTTTGGAAATAACACCTATGGTATTAAAGTTGCTTCAAAAACCTATTTTGATAAGGAACCAGCAGATCTTGAAGTAAGTCAGGCGGCGTTGCTGGTAGGTATGCTTCAAAATCCTACGTTGTACAATCCTTTGAGATTTCCGGTAAATGCTACGAACCGCAGAAATACCGTTTTGGCTCAAATGTCAAAATATGATTACCTGCCGGAGGATGAATTCGAGCGTTTAAAAGATAAGCCACTTGATTTGAGATTCACCGTCGATGGACATAATACAGGCCCTGCTCCTTATTTCAGGGAGTCAATGCGTGGTTATATGAGAGCCTGGGTCAAACAATATAATGATGATAACGGAACTGATTATGATTTGTATACCAGTGGTTTGCGGATTTATACAACCATAGATTCCCGTTTGCAGCAATATCAGGAAGAGGCAATGAACGAGCATATGAAAACGCAGCAAAAACTTTTTGATGCGCACTGGAAAGGCAGAAATCCCTGGGCAGATGAGAATGGAAAAGAAATTCCCGGATTTATTGAAAAGGCGGTTCGCTCTTTGCCCTACTTTAAAGTTTTAAAAGCGGAAATTGGTGAAGATGAAGCGTGGAAAGTAATGCAACGACCCTACAAAATGAAGGTTTTTTCTTATGATGGAGAAAAGGAAGTAACAATGAGTCCGATGGATTCAATTCGGTATTATAAAAGATTTTTACACGCCGGGATGATGTCGATGGATCCGAGAAGCGGAGAAATCAAGGCTTGGGTTGGTGGCGTAAACTTCAAATATTTCAAATACGATCACGTGAAGCAGGGAGCACGTCAGCCAGGTTCTACCTTCAAGCCTTTTGTATATGTTGCCGCTCTGGACAAAAATTTCCTGACGCCTTGCGATAAAATCGTAGACGCACCAGTTCCTGAAAATGAATATAATCCACAGAATTCGAATGGGAAATATACCAATCAGGCACTCACATTGAGACAAGCATTGGGTCAATCTGTCAATTCTGTCAGTGCCGCTATTATTCAAATGGAAAAACCGGAAACGGTAGTGGAATATGCACATAAGCTGGGTATCACGAGCAAACTGGATCCGTATCCATCTCTTGCGTTGGGTGTAAGTTCTGTTTCTGTTTTTGAAATGGTCAATGCCTATTGTGCTTTTGCTAACGGTGGATATCGGTCGGAAGCTATGACAATTTTAAGAATCGAGGACCGGAACGGTAATGTTTTACAGGAATTTCATCAAAAACAAAATCAGGAATTGCAGGCTTCCATTGCTTATGAAATGCTGTATTTAATGCGTGGAGCTGTGGAAGACAGAGGTGGAACTGCCGGACGTTTGCATTCTTATGGTGTAACGAGCGGAAATGAAATTGCCGCAAAAACAGGAACAACCAACAATCAATCGGATAGCTGGTTTATGGGAATGACGCATAATCTGGTATCCGGAATTTGGGTTGGCGGAGAAGATATGAATATACATTTCAGGACCATTGAGTTGGGGCAGGGTGGACGTGCAGCGATGCCTGCCTGGGGTTTATACATGAAAAAGGTATACAACGACCAAACGCTGATTCAGTACAGAAGAGGTGCTTTTGTGAAACCGGAAAACTTCGTTCTGGATTGTGGCAATGTTGCTTCCGATAGTACCGACACGTATATTCCGCCATCGAAATCAGATGACGAAGGAACCTCATTTTAAAAATTAGAGTAAGCAAAAGCCAAGAGATTCTTTAATTCAGTAGTGTTTGGAAACCCCCATTCATACATGTTATCATTCACCCATTCAAAACTGAATTCCCGTGTACATACTTGTTGCCCCTGACAAATTTCGTGGCTCTCTGGAAGCATCTGAGGTTTGCCAATCTGTGGCAGAAGGAATACGCCTTGCTTATCCGGATGCTGAAATTATTTCGGTTCCACTGGCTGATGGTGGCGAAGGGACCACAAGAATTTTGACAGAACAATCAAAAGGTAAATTTGTAACGGCTGTTGTTCATGATCCTTTGGGAAGATATATTGAAGCGGAATATGGGCTGTCTGGTGATGGAAATACAGCATTTATTGAAATGGCAGCAGCTTCGGGTTTAAATCTTTTGAAACCGGAAGAGAGAAATCCATTACTAACCAATACCTACGGAACAGGGGAATTGATTTTGCATGCGATCAATTCAGGGGTAAAAAAAATAATTCTGGGAATCGGTGGAAGTGCCACAACAGAAGCGGGAATTGGAATGGCTTCGGCTTTGGGCTATAAATTTTTGGATGAAAATAGCAAAGAAGTGATGACTAACGGCGAAAATCTTTCTTCGATAAAATTCATCAAAATGGAAAATGTCAATCCGCTTTTAAAGTCGGTGGAATTTATTGTAGCCTGCGATGTTACCAATCCGCTATATGGAGAATCGGGTGCAGCCTATGTCTACGGGCCGCAAAAGGGAGCAGACGTAGCGATGGTTTCTCAATTAGATAATGGATTAAAAAATATTGCAAAAGTAGCATCTGAAACTTTTGGTACTGATATCAGCTTCAATCCGGGTGCTGGCGCAGCCGGTGGATTGGGTGCGGGCGCGCTTTGGTTTCTTAGTGCAGAACTTCGCGAAGGTGTCAGTATTGTCATGGAGCAAACGAATATTGCTGAGCATGTTCAAAAAGCTGATCTGGTTATTACTGGCGAAGGAAAAGTTGATGAACAAACCTTGCAGGGAAAAGTTGTGAAAGGATTGGCAGATCTTTGTCAGGAAAATAATGTACCGCTGGCTGTTGTTTGCGGCACGCTCATGATATCGCCGGAAGAAACCCAGAACGCAGGAATAACTTATGCCGTTTCGGTTTTAAATCGCCCTATGAATTTGCAGCAGGCGGAGACGGAAGCTTATTCACTGGTACGTGACGCAACTTTTCATTTGGTAAGGTTGTTTTTTAACAAGAGCCGGAATTGATGATTCTGCTCTGGATATCAATAAACTTCGCATTCGCTTAAAAAGTCCATAATACATGTCCGAATTTAATTACAAAGAGGAGCTTTCTAAAATTCCTTTTGATCCTGGTGTTTACCGTTATTTTGACGATACCGGGGAGGTAATTTATGTTGGAAAAGCAAAAAGTCTGAGAAACAGGGTTTCAAGTTATTTCTTAAAATCAAATCAGCACGACCGGAAAACAAAAAGGCTGGTCAGTCAGATCCGCAGGATTGAATATACGATTGTACATACCGAATGGGATGCTTTATTGTTGGAAAACCAATTGATAAAACAATTTCAGCCCAAATTTAATATTCTTTTAAAAGACGATAAAACATATCCATTCATCTGTATTACAGACGAGCGTTTTCCGCGTGTATATGTAACACGCGAACTGGATAAAAAACGCGGGACGTTTTACGGTCCGTTTGCCAATTTGCGGTCCATGCATACGCTGCTGGATATGTTCAAGGCACTGTATACGATCCGTTCCTGCCATTTGCATTTGTCCAAAGAAAATGTTGAGGCTGGGAAGTTTAAGGTTTGTCTGGAATATCATATTGGTAACTGTAAGGGTCCTTGCGAAGGTTTGCAATCGGAATCTGATTATAATGTTGAGGTTGAGCAGATTCATCACATGCTTAAAGGAAACCTGACATTGCCACAGCAATATTTCAAGGAGAAAATGCTGGCAGCGGCTGAACAAATGGCTTTTGAGCAGGCGCATTCGTGGAAAACCAAGATTGAGCATTTATCTAATTTTCAAAGCAAAGCCACGGTTATCAATCCTAAAATTGGTAATGTCGATGTACTTACGATTGTTTCAGATGAGGAATCTGCCTATCTGAACTTTATGAAAATTACCGAAGGATACATGATTGCCACGCAGACTTTTGAAGTCAAGAAAAAGCTTGATGAAACGGATGAAGATCTATTGGCAATGATGATCGTTGAAATGCGTGAAAAATATGGCACGGCAGCAAAAGAATTGATCTCCAATATAAAACCGGATCTTGAATTAAAACTGGAACTGGTGATTCCGCAAATTGGTGACAAGAAAAAACTGCTGGATATGTCCATGAAAAATGTGATGTATTTCCGCCGTGAAAAAGCAGAGCGCAGAGAAGTTGAAAACTCAGCCAGTTCTTCAAAAAAGGATCGGGTTTTGATAAAATTGAAAGCTGATCTTCAAATTAAAACTTTACCCCGCCACATTGAATGTTTTGATAACTCGAATATTCAGGGCACAAATCCGGTGGCTTCGATGGTGTGTTTTAAGGAAGGGAAAGCGTCTAAAAAGGATTACCGTCATTTCAATATTAAAACAGTAATTGGCCCCAATGACTTTGCGTCCATGAACGAAATTGTGGGCCGGAGATATTTGAGGGTTATCGCAGAAAATGAACCGCTTCCCGATCTAATCATTGTCGATGGTGGAAAAGGCCAGTTGAGTGCGGCTTGTGATGCACTCAAAAGTTTAGGAATATATGGTCAGGTGCCGATTATAGGTATTGCCAAACGTTTAGAAGAAATCTATTTTCCGGAAGATTCGCTGCCTTTGTATATCGATAAAAGATCAGAATCCTTAAAACTCATACAACAGATCCGCGATGAAGCGCACAGATTTGCGATCACTTTTCACCGGGATAAGCGAAGCAAAGGAAGTCTGGTTAGTGAGCTTGATGGCGTAGTTGGTGTTGGAAAAGTTACCGCTACCAAGTTGTTAAAACATTTTGGTTCGATCCGTGCAATCCGTGAAAGTTCGGTAGAAACGTTAACAACACTGATTGGACTGGACAGAGCAATGAAGGTAAGAGCCTATTTCGACACCATGGCACATCAATGAATCATTTTCCTTTCAAAGGATACTTTTCCAGTTTTGAAAAAGAATAACCTTGCTTTTTCAAAACTGGAATTATTTTTTCCAGGGATTCAAAAGTATTCCATTCCGGATGATTGAAATGCATGATGATCAGAGCGCCTGGTTTTACATTTGACAATACACTTTTTTCTATTATCGGAATTTTGGTAAAAGGCACTGCATCACCCGAAAGCACATCAAAACTAATTACTGTTACGTTAAGTTGTCTGGCTATTTTAGCACAGGCTTCATCGGTAAAAGCCGTGGCGGAACGGTAAAACTTTGGACGCCTTCCGGTGATAAACTGAATTTTTCGTTCGTTCGCTTCAATTTCATCAAAAGCATCCGGAACATCCGGCGTTCCTTTTATACCATATTCACTTTCTCCGTCCACAGAGCAGGGCTGATGATTAAGCCCATGATTTTCTATTTCAAAAAGCGTATCCTTACTTAATTCCAGGAAAGTATTATAGTTGGCATCAATCCATTTTCCGGTAACAAATAAAGTTGCCGGGATTTTTTCTTTTCTCAAATAATTAATCAGTTCCGCATCATAACCACTTCCACGCGGACCACCACAAGCATCAAAAGTCAGCGCCAAAAGTTTTTTATTTGTCACGATATCTTCATCGACACCCTTTACAAATTCTCCCCAGCTTCCGGGAACAACGTGTGCAAATTCTTTAAGAACAAGATCTTTTTGTGTATTGTAAGTCTGATCCTTATAAAGCTGACGTAAGAAATAATCATTTTTCAAATCAGCGGTCTGAGCCAGAATGAAATTTCCGGAACAGATAATAAAGATGGAGAAGACGAAAAATTTCATTGAAAATAATGGCGGGTTGAGGATTTTGGTTTTAACAGATATGTGATCATTAAAATTAAGAAATTCGCCCGATTTCTTTTCCGGCAACAAAACCGGTTGTCCATGCGTTTTGAAAATTGAAACCTCCCGTGATACCATCAACATCCAGAACTTCACCAGCGAAAAATAGTCCCGGCACTTTTTTACTTTCCAATGTTTCCTGGTTGATATCATCGAGTGCCAGACCTCCACAGGTTACAAATTCTTCTTTATAAGTACTTTTTCCTTTTACATCAAATTGACTGTTTGTCAAAAGTTCTGCCATCCGGTTTAGTACTTTATTCGTAGCATCTGACCAACGCAAATTTTCGGTAATTTCTGCCTTTTCAGCAAATGCTTTCCACAACCGAATCGGTAATCCGAAACGAGCATGTGAGGTAATTTGCTGTTTCGGAGTATTCGATTTTTCAGCGATCAGAAATTCCCGGACCTGTTGTTCGTTCATGTCCGGAAGCCAGTTGATTTTAAAAGTAAAATGATAATTCATTGCGGCCAAATCCCGGGCACCCCAGGCGGACAGCTTTAAAATAGCGGGTCCGCTAAAACCCCAGTGTGTCAGCATGACAGGGCCGCGCCATTCATGTTTGGTGCCAATTATTTTTACATGAGCATCCTGAACCGCAACGCCGGAGAGCGGCAATAAATATCCATCAGGAACATTAAAGGTGAATAAGGACGGAAAAGGCTCGACAATGGAATGATCATGTGTACTGATCCAGTCAAAACCACTGGTTTTTGGATGGCCACCCGTTGCTATCAAAAGTTTGTCTGCTAATATGGCTTCCTCTGTATCCAGATGAAGTGAGAATTTTGGAACATTTTCCATATCCGTCCAGGCAAATGACTTAACGCCCGTACTGGTTTTTATATCAATATTTAGAACTTTTGCAGCTCTTAACAGGCATTCGATTATGGTTTGTGATGAATCCGTGACAGGAAACATTCTGCCATCGGCTTCTGTTTTTAGTTTTACTCCCCGGTTTTCAAACCAGTTGACCGTATCCTGCGCATCGAAACGTGACAAAAGTTTTCTTAGAAATTTTTCTCCTCTTGGATAATTTTTGATAAAAAAACGGAGATCAGACGGTTGGTGTGTGACGTTGCATCTTCCACCGCCGGAAATGCGGACTTTATTTAAAACCGTTTTATTTTTTTCTAAAATGATAACGCGTGCATCAGGATACGTTTCTGCGGCTGTTATTGCCGCCATAAATCCCGAAGCACCGCCTCCAATAATCACAATCTGCATAATACGAATTGATGTAAAACTTACAAAAATGACCACTAAGTTTTATAAAACTGCAATTTCTTTGCCTATCTTTCATTAAATTCTTTTAGAGAGAAGCGTGGCCGGAACATTTAATTATTGCAACGCTGTAAATAATTGTTGACAAACGTATTCCCTGATTGAAATTCACACTTCATCTTAAATCATTATGAAAAACATTGTTGTCATAGGATTAGGAAAGGTTGGTTCGCTGGTCGCCACCCTGCTTAGTAAGCGATTTGAAGTAACTGGTATCGACAAAACAAAACCGCCTGTTGAAATTCCGTTTTTATTTAAAGCTGGCGATATTTCTGAAAATGTTTTTTTGGATGAAATTCTGACAGGTGCTGATGCTGTGGTTTCCTGCATGCCCTACAATTTAAATTTGCCGATAGCCGTAATGGCTTATCAAAAAGGCATTCATTATTTTGATTTGACGGAGGATGTTTACACAACTTCCGCCATTCGGGAATTAGCGAAGGACAGTAAAGGCGTCATGGTGCCGCAATGCGGATTGGCACCTGGTTTTATAGGAATTGTAGGTATGGATCTGGCGAAACGTTTTACCAAAATCCGTGATATTGAATTGCGGGTTGGTGCTTTGCCGCGCTATCCAAACGGCTTAATGGGTTATTCATTTACCTGGTCCCCGGCCGGTGTAGTGAATGAGTATATCAATGATGCCGAGGTAATTCATAATGGTGTCAGAAAAATGGTACCGTCTTTGGAAGGTATTGAAATGATCAATATTGAGGGGCAGGAATTTGAGGCATTCAGTACATCCGGCGGTTTGGGCACGATGTGTGAAACCTTTGAAGGGAAACTGGATACTTTAAATTACAAAACCATACGTTACCCAGGTCATTGCAGTCTGATGCGATTTTTGCTTTATGAATTGATTCTAAAAGAAAAACGTGAACTGGTTGAGCAAATATTAACCGAAGCCAAACCGCCTGTTCAGCAGGATGTAGTGTATGTTTATGCGGTTGTGGAAGGCTGGAAAGGGGAGTTTTTGGAAAGAGAAGAATTTTACAGAGCTTATCATCCTATCAAAATCGACGACCAGCATTGGCGCGCGATTTCGTGGACAACTGCGGCGTCCATTGCTTCGGTAGTAGAAATGGTGGCGGACGGAAGTTTGCCAGGCAGTGGTTTTATCAAACAGGAGGATATTTTGCTGGATGATTTTATGAAAACTACCAACGGCAACTTATTCTATTAAGACGTAAAAATAGGCAGATTTAGTACCAAGGTTTATTTTACATTGATTGATACCATGATTGATATACAAGCAATTCTTACCAAACTGAATATAAATCCAGTTAACCCGGGTATCATTACAGGTTTGAAATCCTGGAATGGAAGCGGAGAAATTCTGGAATCTTATTCTCCGGTGGATGGAAAACTGATTGCAAAAGTGCATTCTGCTAATCCCGAAGATTTCGAAGAGGTAGTGGAATCGGCAAGCCAGGCTTTTAAAATATGGAGACTGGTTCCTGCACCAAAACGCGGTGAAATTGTGCGCCAGATTGGTGAGCAATTGCGGATGAATAAGAAGGAATTAGGCACGCTTGTAAGTTATGAAATGGGTAAAAGCTTGCAGGAAGGCCTTGGTGAAGTTCAGGAAATGATTGATATCTGTGATTTTGCGGTCGGGCTTTCCCGCCAGTTATACGGTTTGAGCATGCATAGCGAACGGTCACAACACCGGATGTATGAACAATGGCAGCCATTGGGAATTGTGGGTATTATTTCTGCTTTTAATTTTCCGGTTGCAGTCTGGTCATGGAATGCGATGCTTTCCTGGGTTTGCGGCGATGTGTGTATCTGGAAACCTTCGGAAAAAACTCCGCTTACAGCAATCGCCTGTCAGAATATTATTCAAATTGTTTTAAAAGACAATCAGCTCCCGGAGGGTATTTCTTGTATTATTACAGGCGGAAGGGCTGTTGGAGAATATCTTGCGGATGATAGTAGAATTGCGTTAGTATCTGCGACGGGTAGTACCGGCATGGGAAAAGCAGTTGGTGAAGCGGTTGCCAGAAGGCTTGGTAAAAGTTTACTTGAACTTGGTGGGAATAATGCGATCATTGTAACAGCTTCGGCAGATTTAAATGTTGCCATTCCAGGAATTGTTTTTGGTGCAGTTGGTACAGCCGGACAGCGTTGTACTTCTACGAGAAGACTAATTGTTCATTCTGATATTTATGAAGAAGTTAAAAACCGCCTGATTAAGGTTTATGCTCAGTTGAGAATTGGAAATCCTTTGGATGAAAATAATCATGTTGGGCCGCTTATTGATAAACTTGCCGTTGATCATTACGAAGATGCGATTGAAAAAATAAGAAAGGAGGGAGGCCATTTTATTATTGACCCGAAGGTATTAAAAGGAGATCAATACGATTCGGGTTGTTATGTGGCTCCATGCGTGGCGGAAGTTGAAAACGATTTTTCTATCGTACAGACCGAGACTTTTGCACCCATTTTATATCTAATAAAATATGAGAGTCTGGATGAAGCCATTGAGTTGCAGAATGCTGTTCCACAAGGACTTTCATCCTCTATTTTTACATTGAACATTCGGGAGTCTGAGCAATTTTTATCACAGTCCGGTTCAGATTGCGGAATTGCCAATGTTAATATAGGAACTTCCGGTGCAGAAATTGGCGGAGCTTTTGGAGGAGAAAAAGAAACAGGCGGTGGCCGCGAATCAGGATCTGATGCCTGGAAAGCCTATATGAGAAGGCAAACAACAACAATTAATTACAGTTCGACACTTCCTTTGGCGCAGGGAATAAAATTTGAGATCGAGTAATTATTATTTCTAACTTTGTAAGCTAATGGCAAACTTGTTTTGCTGCAATACACTATTACTATGAAATATAAACTGACAACCCAACAAATTGCATCACAGGTTGGGGGAGAAATCGTGATTCTTAATCATAACAAAGGAGCTTACTACGGTCTGGATGAAGTAGGAGCGTTGGTTTGGAATAACCTGGAAAAAGAACCTAGCACTCTGGACGCTCTTTGTGAGGCAGTTACGGTTGAATATGATATTGACAAAGAAACTTGTCAGGAGGATATTGAATTACTTTTGAAAGATCTTATTTCCGAGAAACTGGTTGAAGAAACTGAATAATATGTCAGACTATTTAAAAAAATGGGCTACTATTACTGGCGGTGCAAAAATTAAATTTTTGCAGGCGGGATTTGTACTTGTTGTAATAAAAATGGGTTTGGCTATTTTACCTTTTTCTACTTTTCGCAAGTTATTTTACAGAATTTCTAAATCAGAAATCAAAAAAAATCTGAATTCACAACAGATTTCAGAAGTTGTTTGGGCTGTAAATACAGCTGCCAATGTGATTCCTCTGGAATTGGTTTGTTTGCCAAGAGCATTAGCCACCAAGTATTTGTTAAGGAAAGTCCCGTCTTTAAGTCTCGAAATTGGTATCGAAATTAATCCAGCCAAAGCCTTCGAAGCACATGCCTGGGTTGAAAGGGGAGGAGAAATAATTATCGGGGACTGGTCTGATTCAGTTTCCTATCAACGTTTATGGGTTTGGGAATAATTTACAATCACACACATGTATTTTTATAAAGCGTACGGATTAAATATTATCTCCGAAATTGAATTGCCTGAACTAAGCGTTGCGGACCCTTTGAATTCCTGGGACCTTCATATAAAACGTGGCATTATTATTTCTCCAAAGTTTAAGAAAACCTCAATATATAGAAGGGGAATCCGTGCTCTTTTTGGAAAGAATAATGAAAATCTTATTCTTCATTGGGAAGGTCTCGCAACTTTTGAAGCCATTAATGGCAACGAGCTAATTGTTTCTGCTCTAACAGACGACAATAACCTGATAAGTCTTTTCACCGTAAGTGAAGCACTTGGGTTGATTTTATTTCAAAGAGGATATTTCTTACTGCATGCAAGTTCTGTCAAAGTTGGAAATGAAGCCTGGTGTTTTATGGGTAGTCCTGGCGCAGGTAAATCAACAACAGCTGCAGCATTTGTAAAAGCAGGCTGCCCTTTGTTAAGTGATGATTTAACGGCTATAAAGTTTAACGAAGAAGGGAAAGCAGTTATAGTTCCGGCTTACCCTCAATTGAAAATATGGGACAATACGGTTAATGGTTTATCTTATGAAAAATCACAATTAACACCCGTAAGCGAAGGTGTTAATAAGTTTTCATTTAGGCCGGATGGTACTTTTGATTTAAATCCTGTTTCATTAGGTGCCATATACTTCTTGCATAAAGCAAAGAACCAGGCTAAATTGGCTGAGCTGAGTACATTTTCTATTCCGGTTGAAATGTTGAAAAATTTCCCGTTACCGTTTACTTTATTATCTGGGGAGTTGATAAAACAGCATTTTCAACAGAGCTTTCAGTGTGCTAAATTAGCAAAAATTTGGAAGAAGAGAAGACCAGCTGGTTTTGAACTACTGGAAAAATGGGTTCAGGAAAGTATCTCTCTAAATACAGAAATGCTACATGTCTGATCTTTTACTTTCTGCCAAACTTTCATTTTTGATAAAATCTTCTCTCAATAGTCAGGTTGCTAAATCATTAGCGAAAGAATCTGATACCGATCCGGATTGGGAGGAATTGATAGAACTATCTCAATATCATCAGGTTAGTGCATTACTTTATAACTACTTTGATTTAAATAAAAATAAAGAAATTCCTGCTGATTTATTAGAAAATCAGAAACAGCAAAGCACCGAGCATGCAGTATACAACATGCTTTTCCTGAAAAAATCAGTAGAACTCAATTCAGCTTTGGCTGCGGATGGGGTAAATGCTTTTTTAATGAAAGGTGCTTTGTGGGCCTGGATGTTATATGAAAATCCAGGTTTTCGCGAGTTTGGTGATATTGATTTTTTTATGCCGGAAAATCAAATCAAAGACGGGTTGAAAGTAATGGCCAAAAATGGTTTTGAACCTGATCATTATAGGAAATATTTATTAGAAAAGGACAGCGTAGCTAGGTTATATTTTAATACTGACTATCAGTTGCCGCTCACTCCGGTTGGAAGCAGTATGTTGAAGTCACTGGAAGTACAATGGAACACAACGTATCCACGGTATCACTATTCATTTAAATGGGAAGAATTGACAGATCGTATGATGTCGTTCAACATTTTAAATGACACGCTTATGGTACCGAATATTGAAAATCAGCTCTTGATGATGCTTGTTCACCACGCTGGTGTTGAGCAATGGGATAAGTTGAAATTCATGGCAGATTTTGTACGACTACTTAGAAAGTTTTCTTCACATCTGGACTGGTCGTATGTAATCAGGGTTACAAAATACAAAGGATTTTACAAGCTTCTCCTTGAATCGCTCGGGCTGGTATATGTTTTTACAGGAGAAAATTACCTGCATTTTTGTGGTGATAATTTGGAAAGGAAATATCCCACACAAAGGTTTTTAAATGCTGTTTTAATTCACTGGGAAAATAAACGTGAAAAACCTGTAACGAAATCCTGGCAGATCTTTTACTTCAATATGATTTACAGAGACAGGCTAAGCGACAAACTTGCTATTTTGTTCAGCCACTTAGCCTATCTTTTGGAATGGAGATTAATCATTCCGAAAGCGCGTTGGTATCGGCGTCAGCCTAAACCAGTTTCAGATTAATTGTTCCGGAAATTGTATTTCCCGGAGACAGAATATTTAATCCTTCACCATTATTGAAGGCATTTACATTAGCAGTTAGCGGCTCGATCGCTATACAATCTCTTGCAGGCGGTGTATAAACAACCAGATAATTAAATTTTCCATTACCGGTTTCCTGCTCAATCTGCAAAGTCACATGTTGTCTTTCAGATATTAACTCAGTAACAACTTTGTCTGTTTTGCTTTTTACTACAAAAGCATTATCCAAAGCTTTTTTGAATAAGGGCATAGCGCCTTCTTCGACCACAAATGCCGCGGTATCAATTGGACTCATTCGATTATCAAAAACCACAATAGTATCGGACGGAATATTTATTTTCCAAGCGTCCACATCTTCATTACCTAATACGAAATATGGATGCCAGCCGAACATAACCGGGCAAGGTTCAGAACCAACGTTTTTTGCTTCATAAGTGAGAGAAAATACTCCTGAGATATTCAGTGTATACTTTACCGAAAAATCAACAGAAAAAGGATAACCTTCCTTTTCTCTCAAAGCATATGATAATTTTATATAAGCCTGATCGGCCTCAACAACCTGCTCTTCCAAATTGAAAGCATGTTTGCGTACTAATCCATGAATGGCATTTTCGTTATCATTTTGAGCCAACTGATACTCTTTTCCAAGAAAGTGATATTTTCCTTCAGGAATCCGACTGGCGAATGGAAAAAGAAGTTCTCCAGCACTTTTTGTATCTTCCAAAAGTTCACTAGGAGTTCCCGGCGTTTTTAACAAGGAGAATAGCGTATTATCTTTTCTTAATGACAACTGACGGGCGATTCCACCAAGCTCCGGAACAATTACACAACGGTTGTTTGTAGCAGTTTCCTGAATCACATATTCGGTTAGCTCACCATATTTCTCTTTAAGTATTTCGAATGACATAGCAGGTATTAGTTTTAGGATTTGGTATTGTATTAAACAAATGTACTTTAAAAATAAAAACCGGACAGTTTTGCTGCCCGGTTTTTACTATTTATCTCTTTGAAATTTATACAGCTGAAGAATCTTTATGTGCTGCAGCCAATTCGGCTTTGTCTTGTTCAAGTGTTTGTTTCACTGCTTCTTCATGAATCGCAGCTTCTTCATTCGAGCGACGGTTGATGTAAGCCTGATAACTTGTTTCCTTTTCGTAAGGACGTTTGCCAATCAGTTTTTCAAGATCACTTTGGAACAAGATTTCTTTTTCCAACAATTCCTGCGCAATCACTTCTAGAGCTTCACGTTTTTCGCTCAACATGTTTTTAACAAACTGATAAGCCTGTTCAATCAGTTTACGAACTTCTTCGTCAATCGCCTGTGAAGTCGACTCAGAATAAGGTTTCGTAAACGCGTAGTCACTTTGTTTTGAATCGTAATAAGACACATTTCCGATACGATCATTCATTCCGTACATCGTCACCATACTGTATGCAACTTTCGTTACACGTTCAAGATCACTTAATGCACCGGTTGAAATCTTCCCGAAAATAACATCTTCAGCAGCACGTCCGCCCAATGTCATACACATTTCGTCAAACAACTGCTCTGTACGATACAAATACTGTTCTCTTGGCAAATACTGTGCGTAACCTAATGCAGCAACACCACGAGGTACAATCGATACCTTAACCAATGGATCAGCGTGTTCAAGGAACCAGCCCGCTACTGCGTGACCAGCTTCATGGTACGCAACAATTTGTTTTTCTTCAGGAGAAATCAATTTGTTTTTCTTTTCCAAACCACCGATAACACGGTCCATGGCATCCTGGAAATCCTGCATCGTTACTTCTTCTCTGTCACGACGGGCAGCGATAAGCGCAGCTTCGTTACAAACGTTAGCAATTTCAGCACCTGCAAAACCAGGAGTTTGAGCTGCCAGTTTTTGAATATCAACATCAACCGAAAGTTTCAAAGGTTTTAAATGCACTTTGAAGATCGCTTCACGACCGATAACATCTGGTTTGTCAATTGAAATTTGTCTGTCAAAACGTCCAGGACGAAGCAATGCAGGATCTAAAACATCCGGACGGTTCGTTGCAGCTACGATAATAATTCCGGAATCGGTAGCAAAACCATCCATTTCAACAAGCAATGAGTTCAGTGTATTTTCACGTTCGTCATTTGACCCTGGCATAGCACCACGTCCACGAGAACGACCAACGGCATCAATTTCATCAATAAAGATAATACATGGCGCTTTTTCTTTTGCTTGTTTGAAAAGGTCACGAACACGAGCCGCACCTACGCCAACAAACATTTCAACAAAGTCAGAACCTGACAAAGAGAAGAATGGCACACCTGCTTCACCGGCAACCGCTTTCGCAAGCAAAGTTTTACCAGTACCCGGAGGGCCTACAAGGAGCGCACCTTTTGGAATTTTTGCACCTAGTTTTTTGAATTTGTCAGGGAACTGAAGATATTCAACAATTTCCTTTATTTCTTCTTTCGCTTCATCCAGACCGGCAACATCGTTAAAAGTGATCTTAACTTTGTTTTCAGCATCGAATAAAGTTGCACGGGAACGGCCAATATTAAATATCTGTCCACCAGGACCAACACCACCTGACATTCTGCCAAGAATGAAATACATCACCAGAATCATTATAATGAAAAAGCCCCAGGTTCCAAGAAAACTGGTCCAGTCATTCCGTGTGTCTACAACGAGCTCAATTTTATCATCATCAGGAACTTTTTCCTGAATCTTGTCCAGATCCTTTTTAAATGTTTCAGCCGAAGTCACCTGGAACTGATAATGAGAGACAGGCTCTCCTCCGAAATAATTACCGCCATTTTCCGCAGTAAGCACTTTATATTTATCAAGTTTAAGCGCTTCGGGTTTCAATGTTACTTCAACTGACTTATCATTTACAATAGTGACGCGTTGAACTTCCTTATCGGCAACCATTTTCTCAAAACGTTTCTGAGTCGTTTCACGAATAGTAGATGTTCTGTTAAGGTAAGTAATCCCCAAAATAGTAGCAATCAAAGCAGCTATGATCCATCCCTGATACCCTTTCTGCGGACTTTTAGGATTTAGTGGACCTCTTTTGTTATCGTTATCAGACATTCTTTATAATAATTAAGAGGAAATTTAATAAATAACATTTCGCATCTGATGAATGTTCACCCGCTACGATATTTACAGGACGGAATCTTCAAAGTGCGTTACAACCGCATCGCCCCAAAGCTCTTCCAAATCATAGTGTTTACGACGTTCTTTATTAAAAATGTGAGCCACTACATCCACATAATCAATTAATATCCACTCTCCATTGGCTTTTCCTTCTTTCTGCCAGGGGTCGGTTTTTGATATTTTGTAAACTTCGTCTTCCACCGAACCGGCCAAAGCATCTATTTGAGTGTCGGAATTACCCGAGCAAATTACAAAAAAATCTGTTATTGAATTCTTTACTTTTCTTAGATCAAGGATTGTGATATCCTCACCTTTCTTTTCTGACATCCCCTTAGCAATAAGGTCGGATAAATCTTTTGATGATAGTTCTGTATTTTTGCGTTGTTTCATGCTTATTTGATTCCCATTTCTATAAACCCTAAAGTAAAGTAAAAAAATTGTACAACTCTATATACGATACCTTAATAATAGGTAAAAAAGTTGTTTATCTGCCAAGTTGTCATTCAACAAACGACATAGCGGCTGAATTAGTGCGTAATGATGCAAGTATAGAGGGAGCTATTGTCATTACTGACGACCAGACAAAAGGACGGGGTCAAAGAGGTACAACCTGGGTAAGCCAGCCTCGGATGAACCTGACTATGTCCGTCATTCTTACTCCCATATTCTTGCCAATACAGGAACAATTTCTGATCAGTCAGGCAATGGCGCTTGGTATTTGGTCATACCTGAGCAACTATTCTGATAAAGTTAAGATAAAGTGGCCGAATGATATATATCTGGGCGACAAAAAGATCTGTGGGACGCTGATTGAAAACGGGATTCAGGGGACGAGACTGGCAACTTCGGTGGTCGGTATGGGTATCAATATAAACCAGATTAATTTCTCAAATCCCAGGGCGACTTCGCTGGCTAAGGAAAGAGGAGAGAATTTTATACTGTCTGATGAATTTTATCAATTAATTCTTCACCTGGATGCGTGGTATTTGAAATTAAAATCGACCAAACATAATAAGGAAATCCGTCAGGAATATCTCGAAAATTTATTTGGCTATAACCAGTTATGCCGGTTTCGTTACCAGAATGAGATTGTGTCCGGCACCGTAACAGGCATAACTGATTATGGGAAACTATGTGTCAGGTTTGAAAACCAGCCCGAAATAAAGGAACTGGATCTCAAAGAAGTTGAATGGATCTGGGATTAATCTTCAATTTTTGGTTTACCCCATTTCCCTAAAACTACCATAGCAAAGCAGCAAATCAGTAAACCGAGAGATTCGCGGGCTTCTTCTATGTTGATGCTTCGCATTTTGGCTTCTCCCCAAAAAATACCTTCAAAATGTGGAGGCCACTGAAAAATGGATGCTACCAGATATCCGGCTGCCAGGCCGTAAAATACCCAGGAAGGCCAAAGATTACTATAACTCATGTAACAGGCAAGCGCGGCGGCGCTGTATGTAAAAATCCAGATTGTAGCATCGGGATCATTAAATTGGAAATATGCGAAAAGCATAAAAAGCAATCCGAATATGATTTTGACAAATTTCATGTTGTATAAGATTAGTGGGTTTGTCGGTTTATGATAAAGATAAAATAACAATTTTATTACTTTTCGGGCAATAAGATTTTTATCATTTACAAAACTGACTGATTGCAGGTGTTGCATCTTCATAACCCAAATTCTGTGCCTGTTTCAAACTGCTGCATCCCAAATCTTTTTCTCCGTCGTACCATTCAGCTAAACCTAGTCCGTAAAATGCTTTTCCATATTGCGAATCCAGTTTTACTGTCTGGCGAAAGGCGAGGGTCGCTTTCTTGAAATCATTCTGACGATAATACGTATTGCCCAAATTGTACCAGGCCATTTTATTTTCCTGGTCAAGTTCCGTTGCTTTTTCAAAATCATGAATGGCAGGTTCCAGTTTGTCAAGAATAACATAAAGCTGGCCCCTGTTTAAAAATACATCCGAAGTATCCGGAGCAAGTGCTGCCGCTTTGTTATAATCTGTCAAAGCAGAATCCAGATGATTATCGTTTGTATATAAAAGCGCTCGGTTGAAATAGGGACGGTATGACGCAGGCTGCAATTTTATCGCCTGATTGAAATCCATGAGTGCACTCTGGAAATCTTTCATTTCGTAATAAGCCACACCGCGGGTATTCAAAGCTTCGGCGTTGGAAGTATTTTTTTCAATGGCTTTATTGAGGTATTCAATGGCTTCTTTGTTTTTGCCTTCTTTCATCAAATCTTTGCCTTTTTGCAGGAAAGCATCGGAAGAATTGGAGCAGGAATTAAGGAAAACTAAAAAAAATAAAAAAAATATTCGGTACATAATCACTCATTTATAGTTGGTTCGCACAAAAGTAAGACGAAAGATGAAATGAATGTTTTCTTTTTGTCAATAAAATGTCTTTATCTTTGCAACGGCAAATCGGAACTACCAGCTCCTTCCGAATCCCCCAGGTCCTGACGGAAGCAAGGGTAGGTGGTTGATGCGGTGAGATTCTCGGTTTGCCTTTTTTTATGCCCTTTCGCCTCGATTCCACAACTTTTTTTTGCTTTTAGTAATGGTTTCCTACTTTTGTGGGATAATTAAACTATTCAATTTTTGATATGAAATTTTTTATTGATACTGCCAATCTGAAAGAAATTAAAGAAGCACATGCTTTGGGCATACTTGATGGTGTTACAACAAATCCGTCACTTATGGCAAAAGAAGGAATTACAGGAAAGGATAATATCATGAGACACTACAAAGCGATCTGTGATATTGTTGACGGAGATGTAAGTGCGGAAGTTATTTCTGTTGATTTTGAGGGTATGGTTCGTGAAGGTGAAGAATTGATCGAGATTGATGATAAAATTGTTGTAAAAATTCCAATGATCAAAGAAGGTGTAAAGGCTTTGAAATATTTTTCAAGCAAAGGTATCCGTACCAACTGTACACTTATTTTCTCGGCCGGACAGGCGTTAATCGCTGCCAAGGCTGGTGCAACCTATGTTTCTCCATTTATTGGCCGTCTGGACGATATTTCTACGGATGGAATTGGCTTGATCGAACAAATCCTGACAATTTATCGTAACTACGGTTATGAAACTCAGGTTTTGGCGGCGTCAGTTCGTCACCCTATGCACATTATCCAATGCGCAGAAGTTGGCGCTGATGTAATGACGGGACCTTTGAGCGCAATGGAAGCATTGATGAAACATCCGCTTACGGATATCGGACTTGAAAAATTCCTTGCTGATTACAACAAAGGAAACGCTTGATAAGAACTTAGTTAAAAAAAGGTCAGATATTTGATTTTTCAAATATCTGACCTTTTCCCACATATGATTGTATGCTTTTGCTACTATGATTGAAACTACAGAGCCTATTGTAATACTGGAACGGGCTGATATTTATCAGGGCGACCGACCTGTATTGAATGATGTCCATTTTGAGATAAAAAATGGAGAATTTGTATATCTGATCGGCCGTACCGGAAGCGGAAAAAGTTCGCTCATGAAAACGCTTTACGGCGATTTGTGGCTTCATACAGGTTCTGCCAAAGTGGTTGGTTACGAGCTTCATAATATCAAAAGAGCCGATATCCCTTTTCTGAGACGTAAAATCGGGATTGTATTCCAGGATTTTCAATTGCTTTCAGATCGTTCTGTGGAGGACAATTTGTCATTTGTACTCCGGGCAACAGGGTGGGAGCAGCAGGCAAAAATCTCAAAACGTATCGCAGAAGTTTTGATGCAGGTAGGATTGGGGACTTCTCAAAAGAAAATGCCTCATCAACTTTCCGGTGGAGAGCAGCAGCGTGTGGTAATAGCCCGTGCAATGCTGAATGAACCGCGAATTCTTATTGCAGATGAACCAACGGGAAATCTGGATCCGGAAGTAGGAGATCAGATTATGCAGGTTTTTAAAACCATCAACAACGCAGGAACTGCGATTTTAATGGCAACCCATAATTACGAATTCCTAAAAAAATTCCCGGCACGTACTATTAAGTGTGAAAACGGACTGGTTACCGAAGGATAAAATATAGAAATTATAAAAAAAGTGAGGGCTGGGAAATTAAATTTCCCAGCCCTCACTTTTTTATATAATGCTAATCTGAAATTACTTCGCAGTCAAATCAATAAACGGAATAATAACTTCTTCCAGAGAAACACCTCCATGCTGGAAGGTGTCCCGATAAAGATTTACGTACTGATTATAATTGTTTGGATAAGCGAAGAAATAATCTTCTTTCGTAAATACGTAGGAAGTAGAAACGTGCGGTTTTGGTAAAAATATACGTTCAGGTTTACGGCAAACCATCAAATGATTATCATCAAAACCAAGATTTTTTCCATGTTTGTAACGCAAATTTGTATTCGTTTCGCGGTAACCTATAATCTTCACCGGCTTCTGAACACGAATCATACCATGATCCGTTGTTAAAATCAGACGACATTTTTTCTCTGCCACCTTTTTTATAAATTCCAAAAGTGGAGAATGCAGTAACCATGATTTTGTGATAGAACGGTAAGCAGCTTCATCAGGAGCAAGCTCTTTAATCATCTGAACGTCCGTCCGGGCGTGCGAAAGCATATCAACAAAATTATAAACAACTACATTTAACTGGTTGTTTAATAAATTGTTAAAGTTGTCAATCAGTGATTTCCCCTGATTGGTATTCAGGATTTTATGATACGAAGATTTGATATTGAAATGATTTGTTTCCAATTGTTTTTGCAGGAAATCATATTCATGGTTGTTCAGACCTTCTTCACCGTCAGGCGTATTTTCATCACTTACCCACCACTGCGGATGTTTTCTTTCCATTTCGCTTGGCATCATACCGGAGAAAATGGCATTGCGTGCGTAACCGGTCGTGGTAGGAAGAATGGAGTAGTAAGAACTTTCTTCTTCGATATTAAAATATTCCTGAATGATCGGCTGGATCACTTTCCACTGATCATAACGGAAATTATCAATCAATAAAAAGAAAACCGGTTCAGTGGATTTTTTTAGGTAAGGGAATACTTTTTGCTTCATTAACTGATGCGAAAGTACCGGGCGGTCTGCTTTTGGATCGTTCAGCCAGCCTTCATATTCCTGCTCGATAAATTTACAAAAGTTCGCATTCGCATCACTTTTCTGCATGCTGAAAACCTCTGACATACCCTGGTCATCAGAATTTTCAAGCTCTAATTCCCAATAAATAAGCTTTTTATAGATATCGGCCCACTCTTCATGACCGATTCTGTCCTGATATTGCATAGCCAGATTTCTGAATTCCTGCTGATAACTCAGCGTGGTTTTTTCAGTAACAAGTCTCTTGTTATCAAGTATTTTTTTAACAGAAAGTAAAATCTGGTTCGGGTTAAGCGGCTTAATAAGATAATCATCGATTTTTGAACCGATGGCATCTTCCATTATATGCTCTTCTTCACTTTTGGTGATCATTACAACCGGTAATGTAGGCTGCAATTGTTTTATTTGCGCAAGGGTTTCCAAGCCGGTCATCCCCGGCATCATTTCATCTAAAAAGACAATATCAAATCGCTCATTTTCAATTCGGTCCAAGGCATCTGCTCCACTGTTAACCGGTGTAACATCATACCCCTTATTGGTCAAAAACATGATATGAGGTTTAAGAAGATCTATTTCATCATCTGCCCAAAGAATTTTATTTTGCATATGTGTTATTTCAATTAGTACTGTTTAAAACAAAGAAAAACAACGTGCCAGTGAGATCTGTGGTATTAAAAAGTTGTGTTTTTAACAAAATTTAAAGGTTTTTACCTGCTCCGGAGTCACATTTGATTTTGTAATTTACTACTTAATAATCTTAATTTTCAGGATAAAAATTTCCTTGTTACGCGGTCCAGATCGTCCGGCGTATCCACTCCGTGAGAATCATCCGATGTAACCACCGCTTTTATCGAATATCCATTTTCCAGCCAGCGCAATTGTTCCAGCGATTCCGCTTTTTCCAGTGAAGAAACTTCCAGTTTTGTTATCGCTTCAAGGACGTCAACGCGGTATGCATAAATCCCGATATGTTTGTAAAAGGTATGGGAATCAAGCCATTTTTCAGGTTCTACGCCACGCAGATAAGGAATTGTCTGTCTGCTGAAATAAAGAACTTCCTGCCGTTTGTTCAATACGGCTTTCGGCACGTTAACGTTGCAGAGAATATCCTGGCTGTCGATAACTTTAACCAGCGTTGCCAGTTCGATAGTTCCGTCGAGTACTTTTGCCAGACTGTTAATTGGTTCAGGACTTATGAACGGTTCGTCGCCCTGGATATTAATTACGTAGTCGTAACTTCCCTCCGTTTTCTGCAAGGCTTCAAAACAACGGTCGGTACCGCTTTGATGATTTTCTGAGGTCATTACGGCCTTTCCTCCAAACTGATGTACGTGATTTAATATTCTTTCATCATCTGTTGCTACAATAATCTGACTGAGATGCGTAGCTTTGGAGGATTGTTCATATACACGCTGGATCATGGATTTTCCGCCAATATCTACGAGAGCTTTGGCCGGAAAACGGGTTGATGCATAGCGCGCTGGTATTATTCCTAGTATCTGCACGTATTTAAAGTTTGAATGATGTCATTTTCAATTTTGTTTCAAAATAAAGCTAAAATTTTGCAAAAACTGTTTTCACATACGTTTTCACAAAATATCTGGCGAATACTTCCGCACACCGATCCTGACAGAAGTGAATGGGCAGTCGAATTACGGGAAAGTTCGGAAAAGAATATATCGTTTGCCATGATTGATTTAAACGTTCCCGAATTGAGCTGGCAAGTTACGCCGGAAGGAGCAGATTGGTGGACTTCTTTGACTGCATTTTCCGGAGATCATATTTTTTTGCACAACTATAGGTACCCGGATATGCCCCAGCCAACGGATCTGCTGGCAATAGATTCAAAGACAGGAAATTTGCTTTGGGCGTTGCCTAACTACGTATTAGTCCGAACGTTACATAATGATCAGCTGGAAGTTGCAACTTTTAAAAGTGATCAGTTCCAAAAATCAATTTTTGATGTAAAAACGGAAATACTAACTCCTGTGGCAGAAGAAATTAATCTGCCGGCACCGGAAATAATTTTAAAACAACCTGTTCGTTACAAGGAAAGAAATGTATATTTTGACCGGCTTGCCTCTTTTTTAACCGATATAACCGGGATTTCTAAACCCATTTGTATTGATTATTTGGATGAAAGGCCCTATATGATGTTTTCTTATTATATTTACGAGCAGGAAAAGGTAGCGCAATATCTTCTTATCGTTACAGATCAAAAAGAAATCGTTTTTAAGGAAAAAATTTCTGAGGGCAGGGATGGCGTTGGCCAGTCGACCATGATGCTGAAAAATAAAGTATTGGTATATCTAAAAAATAATAACGAGTTTTCGAGTTTAACATTTTCATACTGAATGAAATACATAGTTTACCTAGCCATTTTGGCAGGTTTTTTAAAAGGAGCGGCAAATGCCCGTGCGAATGGAGTGAGTGTTGTTGATTCTATCGGGTATGAAAAAGTAGGCGGTAAAATTTATGTTTTACATAAGGTTAATCAAGGACAAACAATGTTCGCTGTCGTAAGACAGTATGGCACTACGATTCAGTCACTACGAGATGCAAATCCGGGAATCAGCGATAATGTTCAGTTTGGACAAACGCTTCGTGTTCCTTATACTCCAAGAACAAAGAAAAAAGAGGAAGCAAAAAAGGAAGAGCCTAAAAAGGAGGTCGCTAAAGCGCCTGTAAAAGATTCAGCTCCATTGCCTCCGCCTCCTGCAACAACATCAGCTCCAACTGCGGATGCGAAAGTTTCTGTGGCGCCCAACGGAGTTCATAAAGTGGAAGCTGGTCAAACGCTTTACCGCGTTGCAGTTAAATATGGTGTTTTGATGGCAGATATTCGTAAATGGAATAATTTGAAAGATGATAACCTTACGGACGGACAGGAATTAATTGTCAGCGAAAAAGCTGCTGAAAAAAGTAAGCAGCCTGCCCCTGAACCTGAACCAAAGAAAGTGGTAACGAATGTGGTTAAAGATTCAGTGAGAGCAAAAGCGGCTGTTGCGGAAAAAATCATGAAACCGGTAGAAGAAGTTGCGCCGCCCAAAGTGGTTACCGGCAAGCGTAAATCTGAGTCAGGTTTGGCTGAGGTTATTGAAACGGATGAAAGCACAAGCAAATTTTTGGCTTTACACCGCACTGCGCCTATTGGAGCATTGGTAGAAGTTTTGAACGAATATAATCAGGAAAAGATCATTGTAAGAGTGATCGGCAGAATTCCTGATACGAGTGTGAATGATGATATTGTTATAAAATTATCGTCCCGCGCTTTTGAAAAAGTTTCTCCTAACAGCAAGAGATTTAGGGCTGTTATCAGTTATCTGGATAATAATTAAAGTATATTTTGAAATTTAAATGAACCGGGATTGGTTTTATCAATAGTAATGACGAAAAATTAATCTGGCATACACAAATTCTGAATAATAAATAATGAAGCATTCACCTCAGTTCCGATCTAAAAGAGAAGAAGAAAGAGCAGCTGCAAAAAACACGACAGGCTATAAAATATGGAGTGTTATGTTTACGATTATGTATCCTTTTATAGCTGTTTTTACTTTCGCGTTTTCTTGCATTGTGATGTTCTTCTCCGGAATATCGAGAGTTTTGGCTTATGTGTTGGGAAGAGGTCATGCTGGAAATTGAAATTGAAATAATTCCTATTTCCCAATCGATTACTGATTTACTGGAAGCAAAAGCTGAACAATACAACCAGCCGGATTTTATTCCTTTTGATCCAATCAGTATTCCACATCGTTTTTCCAAAAAACAGGATATTGAGATCATGGGTTTCTGGGCAGCAGTACTTGCCTGGGGGCAAAGGAAAACGATCATCAACAAATGTCTGGAATTGTCCTCATTGATGGATGATGCTCCCTACGATTTTATAAAAAACCACCAGGAAACTGATCTTAAAAGATTCCTAAACTTCAAGCACCGTACTTTTAACGCTACGGATACGCTTTATTTTCTCCACTTTTTTCAAAATTATTACAACAAATATGATTCGCTGGAAAATGCTTTCAGTGATCATATGGCAGAATCTGATATCACAATTGAAAACGGATTAATCGGTTTTCATGATTTGTTTAGCAACTCTGAAAATTTTCCTTTACGAACCAGAAAACATATTGCTACGCCAGTTCGTAAATCGTCGTGTAAGCGATTGAATATGTTTTTGAGGTGGATGGTCAGAAAAGATGACAAAGGTGTGGATTTCGGGATTTGGGATACTATTAAACCTTCGCAGCTTGTTTGTCCATGTGACGTGCATGTGGACCGGATTGCAAGAAAACTAGGGTTGATCCAAAGGCCGGTTACCGATTGGCGCACAGCGGTGGAATTGACAGCTTCCTTGCGTTTGTTAAATCCAAATGATCCTGTTTTATATGATTTTGCCTTGTTTGGTTTAGGGATTGAAGGATTTGCGAAAGAGGAATTTTTAATTTGACTTTATTGATTGTGTGCGTCTTTTCCCGCATTTCTTATACCACCCTTTTAGGGTTTGGGTTTCTCGGCTCAAATTACCTTTTCAATACTAATGTCATCCCTTCGGGATTTTGAATTTGTTGACCCACAGATCTCAGCTCATTCAGATTTTTATTTAAAAATCGAAATTTCACATTCAATCAAACCTATTTATTTCAAAAAATTTCTGTAACAACAATCCTGACGGGATGATATTATTATAGCAGGGAAGATGCGACTATGTTGTTTAACCCTGAAAGGGTGACATATGAAATGCGATAAAATATAGATATACTGCTTTACTAATCAATACCGTTTTAAATGAAAAATCCCTGCCGACGATCATCAGCAGGGATTTTCTTTTAAAATTGTAACTTGATAACTATTTCGCGTTTTCTTTAAAATCTATCGTGTCAATTGCAAAAAGCGGTTTACCATTAGCAGATGGATTTTTGAAAACAAATACAACTTTATGCTTTTTATTATCTGCCGGTGCTTTAACCGGAATATTGAGGGTTTCAGAAGAAGATACATTAGCTTCCCCTATTTTGAGTCCGTCTGGAGTATCAAGGTGCGCTTCTAAAATTCCCCCCGCAGTTTTATCGCTACTTATTACTGCAACTGTTAGTGTAGAAATATCTGTCAGGTCAATATCATCAAAAGCAATATAACTTCCGTTCGCAGAACCCAAAACAACTTCCGGGCCGGATGGCATTTTGTACTTCATGAAATTTTTTCCATCATCGAATGTATTTGCTTGCAATTTGGCAGGACGCAGTGCAATGGTTTTTGAACCTGTTAAAGGTCCCATTGTTCCATTTCCTTTATCCGTATAGCTTGCTGTGAAAATGTAAGAGCCATCTTTTTTCCTGGCTTCTGTTACGTAAGAGCTATTCAATGGCTTTTTATCAACAACCTGTTTTTTAGCAAGTGAAAGAATGTATTTAACCATTTCTTCAACTTCTTCGGGTTTGTGCTGAGGATGCGCTGCCATCGCTTGTTCACCCCAAACACCGCCGCCGCCTTTGATGACTTTATCTGTCAGGGTTTTCAAAGAATTACGTTCTTTCTCATATCTTTTGGCAACTTCGATATAAGCAGGTCCAATTGATTTCTTATCAACCGAATGACAAGCCTTGCAGTCACTTAGTTCAATCAGTCGTTTTCCGGTATCAAATCCTGTATTAGCCTGATGACCTTGGGCTAGTAACGTTTTATCGAAACCTTCAAGGTAATTGATTGTCAACGTAACTTCGTCTTCCGGGATGGTTTTCTTTACAAGACTTCCATCTTCTTTGTCAGAAACTGCAACTTGATACTGAACCGGCTTATCATTCCAGTAAAATGTTTTGTTTCCCTTAATGGCCACATCAACCTGAGGAATTGCATTTCCGGCCATGATCGTTACTTCGGAAGTGTTACTGTTTCCAGCACTGTCTGTCACTTTCAGGATTGCAGTATATTCACCTGGTTTTGTATAAGTGAAAGTGGGGTTTGGCAAAGTGCTTTTTCCTTGGCCTTTTCCAAATGACCATTCATATTTAATTGCATCGCCATCGTAATCGAGTGATCCTTTTGATGAAAATGCTACTTTTAAAGGACTAGCTCCTGTGGTATTTGAAGCTTTTGCAGTTGCAACAGGAACACGGTTTCCGGCATTGAAAGTAATATGAGACAGACTTGCTTCATCATTTTGGGCAAACCAGTTGGGGCCGTATTCCAAAGTGTACAAGGATCCATCACTGGCAAACTGCATGTCCATCGGGTGACTGAATTTACCATTCGGCATAAAGCGTTCGATATTGATCAGATCGCCTTTTTCATTCATCGTTACAATGTTGATATAGTCACGGATCCAGTCATAAGCGAAAAATTTTCCATTATAATAATCCGGGAATTTATCTTTTCCCGCTTTAAAATCATTGGTGTAGTAAACCGGTCCGGCCATTGCATTTCTACCACCTTTGCCCACAATAGGACCAAATTCAGGAGAATCTGCATAAGGATACCAGATAAAAGCCGGTTGCGCCGGTGGTAATTTTGTAATACCGGTATTATGAGGAGAATCATTGATTGGCGCCGCCGGATCAAATGGTTTTCCGGAAGTACTATCAGCAAAATTAAAACTGACATACGGTTTATTATCTCCAATAAATAGGGGATAACCAAAATATCCGGCTTTTCTGGCCTGGTTTACTTCGTCATATCCGCGAGGTCCTCGTTTGGGATTATCATCAGACGCATCCGGTCCCACATCTCCCCAATACACATAACCTGTATGCTGATCAACAGAAATACGGTAGGGGTTACGTGTTCCCATGACATAAATTTCAGGTCGGGTTCGGCGGTCGTCACCGTTTTCTGTACCCACAGGGAATAAATTGCCCTCAGGAATATCATAAAGATTAGTCCCGCCCGGCATATTCGCGCGACGATCACCGTAACGTGGTTTTATACGAAGAATTTTTCCGCGGAATGAATTTGTATTGGAAGAAGAATGGCGTCCATCCCAGCCTTCACGACCCGGGCGACCATCAATCGGGCCGTATCCATCCGACTGAAATGGATTTACATCATCACCCGTTGACAGGTATAGATTTCCTTTGGCATCCCAGGCGATAGAACCACCTGTATGACAGCAATCGGTTCTTTTTACCGGTACTTTTAACAAGTTTTCTTCTGTCGATAACAACAGTGTATCCTTGATGTCATCATATTTAAAACGTGATAAATGCTGTGCGGTATCCGCTTCGGTGGAAGGTGGAGAGTAATATAAGTAAACCAGTTTGTTGGTTTTGAAATTCGGGTCAATATTCAATCCCATTAATCCATATTCCTGTTTTGTATAAACAGGAACTTCCGCTACGATTTTTACTTTACCCGTTTTAGGATTGTACAATTTCAGTTTTCCTTTTCTCTCTGCAAATAAAACACGCTGATCTTCAAGAACGACCAGTTCTGTTGGTTCGTCAAGTTTAGTGGCCAGTACTTTTTTGGTAAAACGGTTTTCTTCCGGACGAGATTTCGAGTAATCCAGCTTGGTAGCCATTACATACTTTAACCCGCCCATCAAATGTTTCAGAAATACCGGATTTTCAAAAGTGGCATCTTCGTGACCAAAATTGGTGTAAAAAGCTTTTCCGCCATCAAATTCATGATACCATGACATGGGATGATCTTTACCCATTTTACCATCTTTATAAGACTTTTCATCAATCTTAACCAGAACGGTTACTTGTGAATTGAAAGTCTTGAAATCGTAGAATTCATCTTTGATTTTCCAGCGATCCGGAAAGCCTTCCATAGATGGATGCTCGCGGTTTACCACGTACGCTTCTCCATTCTGTACATTCGGATTTCCAGGATGACTTGCAAAATAGGCACCTGCAAGTTTGTTGTACCACTGCCAGTCATATTCGGTATCGGTTGCTGCATGAATACCAAGATATCCGCCGCCGGCTTGAATGTAATGTTCAAAAGCTTCCTGTTGATTGTCATTCAGTACATTTCCAGTTGTGTTAAGGAAAATAACGGCGCTGTATTTTCTAAGATTTTTTTCTGTGAAAAGGGCAGCATTTTCGGTTGTATCAACGCTGAAACCATTTTCTGTTCCCAGTTTGGCAATGGCAACTTTTCCTGCGCCAATAGAGCCATGACGGAAACCGGCAGTTTTTGAAAATATCAGAACACGTTTCTCGGGTGTAACAGATTGTGCAGTGACGGTAATAGAAAAACAAATGCATAGTGCAAAACAAAATACATTCAGGTAATTCATCTTTTTTTTACGGAATTGATCCTTCATTATCAGGCTTAATTGGGTTTATTAAAAGGTCGTGGTTTATTTACTTATAAACGGGTATTTTCTACTACTTTTATTAAATAAATTCCAATAAGATGTATGAAAAAACCTATCACTCATAAGAACGATAGGTTTTTATTATACTTGTTATAAAGACAATTATTTAATTACAGACCTAACGCTCTGCGGTTGAATGCTTCGTCTGCACCTGTTCCTGCAAAATCATCAAATGCTTTTGTCGTCACCTCTATTATTTGATTAGCGATGAAAGGAGCGCCTTCCGCAGCACCTTGTACCGGTGATTTTATACAGCATTCCCATTCCAAAACTGCCCAGCTATCATAATCATACTGAGAAAGTTTTGAGAAAATACCTTTGAAATCCACCTGGCCATCACCTAACGAACGGAAACGTCCTGCGCGGTCCGCCCATCCTGCGAAACCACTGTAAACACCTTGTTTTCCGGTTGGATTGAACTCGGCATCTTTTACGTGGAATGCTTTGATACGGTCGTGGTATAGATCAATGAATTGTAAATAATCCAGTTGTTGTAATACAAAATGACTTGGATCATAATTGATATTCGCTCTTGTATGTCCGTCGAGGTAATCAACAAACATTTCAAAAGTAGAACCGTCAAAAAGATCTTCTCCCGGGTGAAGTTCGTAACAAAGATCCACTCCGTTTTCGTCATAAACATCTAAAATTGGTTTCCAACGTGCAGCCAATTCTTTGAATGCAGTTTCGACTAAACCAGCCGGGCGTTGCGGCCATGGGTATAAAAATGGCCACGCCAAAGCACCTGAAAAAGTTGCACTTGCTTTTAGTCCAAGATTTTTACTGGCAACGGCTGTATACTTCAATTGCTGCGTAGCCCATTCTGCTCTTGCTTTTGGATTGTTGCGCACTTCCGGAGCTGCAAAACCGTCATACATTTCATCATAAACCGGATGCGAAGCAACCAGCTGACCGATAATATGTGAGGCAAGTTCAGTAATTTCCAAGCCTTTGTCTTTCAGCTTTCCTTTCAATTCATCAGCATAAGTCTGAGATTCAGCAGCAAGTTTAATGTCAATAACGCGTGGATCCCAAATAGGTAGCTGAACACCTTTATAGCCCAGATCAGCCATATAGGTTGTTATACCATCGAGGGTATTAAATGGAGCCTCATCACCCAAAAACTGAGCAAGAAAAATTCCAGGTCCTTTTATAGTTTTCATGATTTTTAATTTTGAATGATAGATTGAGTGAATGATAGAATGGCGGGAACAAACTTAATGGCTTGAACTGCTTCTGGCGTTTCACTTTAATTTTGAATGATAGAATTAGTGAATGATAGAATGGCGGTAACAAACTTAACGGCTTGAACTGCTTCTGGCATCCGCTTTAATTTTTAATGATAGATTGAGTGAATGATAGAATGGCGGGAACAAACTTAATTTCTTGAACCGGAACTTAATTTGAGGTAATTTTTTAAAATTTCCCAAACTAAGTCATTCAAATCAAAGAAAATCGAACGAGCCAAATATTCACTCATTCTATCATTCACTCACTCTATCATTTTAATGATGGCTAGAATTGCTTCTGGCTTTGGATAGAATTTTTAAAATTTCTTCTGCTTCATTCATTAAACTTGTAATTTTTTCCAGAGGTAAAATTTCTGATTCTGAAATTATTTCCAGCCAAAATAAAGATTCATCCGCTTCTTCAACTGTTATACTTAGCTTGGCGAAAAATTCTCTGTTACTTCTGGCTCTACACACCGCCCGATAATTTGCTCCTACCGAAGATGCTGATCTTAGAAATTGTTTTCCAATTATTCTGGCCTCTTCCGAGGAAGGCAAAGCTTTAAACAACTTTATACTTCGTAAAACAAATTGCTTGGTTCTGTCTTTAAAAGTATTGATAAATTCTTCTTTAGTGTGTGTCATTATAATGTTGAATGATAGAATGAGTGAATGATAGAATGGCGAGGAATAAACTTAATGGCTTGAATTGCTTTTGGTAAGAGATAGATCGTTACTTTTTCCTCAGAAGATTATTTATATCAGAGGAAATCGAATGAGCTAATTATTCACTCATTCTATCATTCACTCACTCTATCATTTTTCCCTTCTATCATTCACTAATTCAAAATTAAATAGCCACCCAAGCTTGCTTCTTGTTACTTTCCAAAATTCTTTCACAGATCAAAAGCTCACGGTATCCGTCAGCGAATGTTGGGAAAGTTGGGTTTTCCGGTTGTTTGCCTTCGGCGATGGCCGCGTAAACTTCCTTGAACATTTGTTTGGAAGTATCCGGAAAACCTTCGTTGTGTCCGCCTGGAAATGTAATTAATGAGCGAACGTCGTCATTAACAAGTGAGGGATCGCGCATTAAAATTTCATTGCTTTTATCGCGGTTACCAATCCACATTTCATTTGGCGCTTCGGAAGTCCAGTTGAAAGTTTTCTTAGAACCTGAAATTTCCAGAGTCATACGGTTTTTACGACCTGCTGAAACCTGAGAAACAGTGATAACACCTTTACTCCCGTTGTCGAAACGAAGAAGTACGTTTGCGTGATCCTCTGTTGTGATAGGTACATCAGCATAATCTTCCGGCTGAAGCATTTTTCCGGAATAGGTTTCTACCGGCTTCAAAGGTTTTTTACGGGTTTTGTGAATGGTGTTAAAATCTGCAAGAACTTCAACCGTTTTCAAGCCAGTAATGTATTCAAGAATATCCATCAAGTGGGAACCGATATCAGCAATCGCCCGGGAATCACCGGATTTGTCTGGTTCAAGACGCCAGTTGTAATCTGTTTCGTAAAACAGCCAGTCTTGAAGATAAGAACCGATGAAAGAATAAATTTCTCCCAATTCTCCACGCTCACGCATCGACTTCATTTGACGAGCCAATGGGTAGTAGCGCAAGTTGAAATGCACAGCATTTACCAGACCGGTTTTTGCAGCAAGTTCAACCAGTTCTTCGGCTTCAACTAAATCTTTGGCAAGCGGTTTTTCACAAATAACATGTTTTCCAGCCAATAAAGCGGCTTTCGACTGTGAATAGTGAAGGAAGTTAGGTGTACAGATATGGATAACGGTAATATCATCCTGCTTTAATAATTCATCGAAGGTATAAGAACGGGCAATACCTAATCCATCTGCTTTCTGTTTTGCAATTTCTGCGGTCACTTCGCAAAGAGCGGCAACTTCTACATTCGGTAAGCGTCTTAAAGCTTCGATATGGGCAGGACCAATAAAACCGGTTCCAACTACACCAACTTTTATTTTATTCATAAACCTGGTAAAAAGTGAAAGGTGAAAATTATTTCTAAATGTGGATAACCTAATTATAAAGAAGACCGGAATGGTTTCCGATCTTCAAATACGAATTCGTTTACTATCTACTCAAAAGTTGTCCACTTTGTGTCAGACTTATCTGACGCCAGAACGGTTTCAACGAATTTCATTCCGCGCAAACCATCTTGTGCACTAGGGAAATCATAAACAGGATCTGCCTTTCTGCCTTCCTGATACGCACGAACGTGAATGGCAAAATTCCGGTAAAGATTAGCGAAAGCCTCAAAATATCCTTCCGGATGACCTGCTGGAATACGTGTATGAACCTGTGCAGCTTTTGATAAATTTCCGACACCGGTACGGATATGTCTTACACCTTGCTGTGTTTTATGGATTAAGGTATTAGGCTCCATTTGTCTCCATTGCAACCCGCCGGTCTCTCCATAAACACGAATATTCAAATCGTTTTCTTCTCCGTTTGCAATCTGGCTATCTTGTAAAATACCTTTTGCTCCGTTGTTGAAACGCAATAAAACATTGGCATCATCGTCAAGCTGGCGACCTTCAACAAAAATGGTGAGATCGGCACAAAGTTGAGTGATTTTTAATCCGGTGATATATTCGGCCAGGTTTTCAGCATGCGTTCCAATATCGCCAAGGCTTCCGCCCGCTCCGGATTTACTCGGATCGGTACGCCATGCAGCTTGTTTGTTGCCAGTAACTTCAACCATTGTTGAAAGCCATCCCTGCGGATATTCCACGATTACTTTCCGTACTTTTCCTATCGCGCCGGAAGCAATCATTTCTTTTGCCTCTTTTACCATCGGATAACCTGTGTAATTATGTGTCAGACAGAAAACGAGGCCGGTTTTTTCAACCAGCGCAACAATTTCTTCTGCTTCTTTTACATTAAGTGTTATTGGCTTATCGCATACCACGTGGAAACCGTTCTCAAGAGCCAGTTTCGTAGGTGATGCATGTACGTGATTGGGAGTAACAACAGAAATGAAGTCCATCCGTTCCCCTTCCGGAAGCTGCTTTTCTTTAAGGATCATTTCCTCAAAGTTTGCATAAACGCGGTCTTCCGGCAAATAAAGGGCTTTTCCGGTCTCTTTCGATTTTTCGGGAGACGAGCTGAAAGCACCGCAAACCAGTTCAATTTCTCCATCCATGATAGCCGCACGGCGGTGAACTCCTCCGATAAAAGCATCAAGTGTTCCTCCCACCATACCCATCCTTATCTTTCGTGACATTCCTCTGGGTTTAAAGTTTCAAAAAGATTTTATACTTATAAAGAGTAGTATCTGTTACTCTTACTTCTTACAAAGATATATTTAACACAGAAAAAATATGTCTCTCTGTAAAGATAGAGTAGTATAATTGACGAGTATTTGTTTTTTTTGTGAAAATCTTATACAATTTCATTGTCATAATGTTCGTAATTAGTCACTCTCATAATTTTAACCTTTAACTTATTTAATTTTTCTACGCATGGCTCAACCAGTAAATAGCTCACGGCTTTTCAATGCAAGCTGTTTTGCACTTATTACAACCGCTTTTTCATTTGGTATCCGCGCGGGTATCCTTACAGAACTTGGCGAAAAATTCAGTCTGTCCGGCGAGCAGCTGGGATTTATTAATTCCATGGCATTTTTTGGTTTTCCAATCGCCATGATCGTGTTTGGAGCTTTGTACAATGTTGTTGGGCCTAAAAGAATTATTTACGTAACTTTTATAAGTCATGCGTTAGGTATTGTATTGACTATTTATGCACAAGGTTTCTGGGGTTTACTAATCTCTACTTTTTTCATCGGTTTTGGAAATGGATGTACAGAAGCTGCCTGTAACCCGATGATCGCCGATACATATTCAGGAAGTAAGCTGAATAAGATGATGAACCGCTTTCACATGTGGTTCCCTGGCGGAATTGTGGTAGGTAGTCTTATCTCGAAATTCATGACGGATTATGGCTTCAACTGGCAGGCTCAAATGTGGGTTATTGCTATTCCTGCTGTTATTTATGCATTCCTTTTCTGGGGACAGACTTTCCCTGTTAGCAAAGTGGAAGCAAATACTGCCGGAAACTTCAAGGCAATGCTTTCTCCGCTTTATATCTTTATCATGGTTGCAATGGCATTTACTGCAATTTCTGAATTCGGTCCGGAACAATGGGTTGGTCCAATCCTTGGGAAAGTTGGTGCAAGTCCAATGATTATTTTGGTTTGTGTAACAGGTTTAATGGCTGTTGGTCGTTTCTTTGCAGGACCAATTGTTCACCGTTTGAATCCTATTACTATCCTTTTAAGTTCGACTGTTATGGCTGCCATTGGAATTTATCTGATGAGTATCGCAACAGGAGGTCTTGTTTATTTTGCAGCGATGTTGTTTGCGGTAGGTGTGTGTTATTTCTGGCCAACGATGCTTGGTTTTGTAGCGGAATATATGCCACGTACAGGAGCGTTTGGATTATCAATCGTTGGCGGAATGGGAATGTTCTCTACTTCGATGTTCCAGCCTATTATCGGGAGATGGCTTGATAATGAAAAAGGGGTTCAGGCTGCAGCTGGCGTTACTGGTGATGCGGCTGAATTGGCAGCTGGTCAGGCGACTTTACAAAATATGATTATGTTCCCACTTGTTGCTTTGGTAATGTTTATCGTGCTTTATTTCTGGATTGGAAATAAGAGACCGGTTTATGTTGATCAGACGGAAATATTGAAATCGCCGCAATTGTAATTTTGGGCGACGGGTTGGACTTACGTTGGGGCGACCCTCGTGGTCGCCCTATTCCCGGAGGCAAGGACTATCCATTATCCAGATTTCCGAATCAACCAGATTTCCTAAAAATCAAAAAAGTCAGCTCATCGGCTGACTTTTTTGATTTTGTTATTTTCTCGAATAGAGCTTTGTTGTCAGTTCCGGGTCAGCACAAGGCGTGACCCCTACGTGGCAACATCGAAAATCCTGGGAATAAATTATTTCAATTTCACGATTGTTACACCTGCACCGCCGCGATCTGCATGTTCATCCTGCATTCCAGCAACGTGAGAATAACCCCTTAAATGATTTCTGACAAGTGTTCTTAAAATTCCGTCACCTTTGCCGTGAACAACACGCAGCTCATCGTAGCCGAGCATTATGGCATTGTCCATGAAAGAATCCAGTACACCTAAGGCTTCTTCTCCACGTTTTCCGCGAATATCCAGATTGAAACTGAAATTCATCATTCTTTCATTCAGATCGACACCTTTGGAAACTGTTTTTAGTTTCTTTTCGCCGGTTGCTTCCTTGTATGTTCTGTTTGAAACTTTTTCAAGACGGTTCAATTTAATATTTGATTTCAAATCACCAATCCGTATTTCTACGTCTTTGCCTTTTAAAGCCAATACTTCACCAATGGCAGTCTGCCCGATAACACGTACATAACTTCCGATGATTATCGCTCCATCTTCCGGCTCAAAAACACTATCTTCTGATGGAAGTTCTTCAACTTCTTCCAGTTTCAAATTCTTTTTGCCAAAATTTTCCAGCGTGGTACGTACTGTTTTTGTTTTTTCTTTTTCGGCCTTGTTTTCTTTTATTTCGCGGATTGTATTTTCAATCAGCTGATTCGCGTCAGAAAGTAAGTTTTTGGCTTTTTGCTTTGCATCATTTACAAGCTTTTTCTCGTTGTTTTCCAGATTGGATTTCAGCTTGGTATATTCCGAAAGTTGCTGTGCAGCTTTTCTTTCCTTAATCCCCAGTTCAATATTTTTCTCTGCAAAAACCTTACGTTCAATATCCAGTTCTTTTAGTAATTTTTCAAAATTGACTTGCTGCGTGCCCAGTTTTTCTTTGGCGCGGTTGATCACGGTATTCGGTAAACCAATTTTTGAAGCAATTTCAAAAGCAAAAGAACTTCCCGGTCTTCCTATTTCTAACTGATAAATTGGTTCTAAATGTTCTCCGTCGAACCGCATCGCCCCATTAACCAACCCTTCTGTTTTATCAGCCAGGACTTTCAAATTGGTATAATGCGTATTGATTACACCATATGCACCTGACTTCGTCAGATCTTCTAAAATTGCTTCTGCAATCGCTCCGCCGAGTCCTGGCTCTGTTCCTGTTCCAAATTCATCGATGAGGAAAAGTGTCCTTTTATTGGCTAATGTAAGAAAATGTCGCATGTTGGTAAGATGTGAGCTATACGTACTCAAATCATTTTCCAGTGATTGCTCATCACCAATATCAATAAAAATATTTTGGAAAAATCCCATTGAAGAGCCGTCCGCCATTGGCACCAGAAGTCCGCATTGGTGCATGTACTGGATCAATCCAACTGTTTTTAATGAAACAGATTTTCCACCCGCATTTGGTCCGGAAACGATGAGGATCCTTTGTTTGTCCTGCAATTCAATATTCAGCGGAACAACTTTTTTTCCTTGTTTTTCAAAAGATAAATGCAATAATGGATGTCTTGCGTCTTTCCAGTCTATAAATTGTTTATTGACAAAAGTTGGATTGGTTGCATTCATCTGAATAGCAATCTTCGCTTTTGCGCGTAAGAAATCCATTAATCCTAAAAACGAATATGCTTTTTGAAGATCAGGCACAAAAGGCCTTAGTTGATCCGTCAAATGCATCAAAATTCGGTTTATTTCCCGGCGTTCTTCATATTCCAGTTCACGGATTTCATTGTTGGATTCGAAAACGTCCGTTGGTTCTATAAAAACCGTTTGTCCGGTAGAGGATTCGTCATGAATAAATCCTTTCAGTTTTCGCTTGTGTTCGGCCGCTAATGGAATTACCATCCGGCCATTTCTGACTGTTAAAGAAACATCTTCACTAATCCAGCCGCTGCTTTTGGCACTGCGAAGCATGGTATCCAGTTTTTTTCGGATACCGGCCTGCTCGGAAATTAATTTTTTTCTGATCCGGGAAAGTTCAGGAGAAGCAGTATCACGAATTTGTCCACGGTCGTCAATAATTTTATCAATCGAATCTGTAATCGCTTTATCAACACGGACCGTTTTGGCATATTCACTTAAAAGAGGAAATGACTCAGGTTCCTGATTAGCAAAAAAGCGCAGACAAAGACGGATCGTTTGCAAGGATGCTTTTAAATCTGAAAATTCTTCCAGTGTTAGCAGCATGCCTTCAATACTTGCACGTTTCAGATATGGTGTTGCATCGATATAATTTTGAGAAGGGAAATCTTCTCCGATTTCCAGTACCCGTTTCATTTCAGCTGTTTGGCTAACCAGTTTTTCAACCATACCAAAATTGTCTGAGAAACGAATTTTTTCGACAAAACTACGCCCCAATGGACTAATACACGCTTCTTTCAATAATTCGCGCAGTTTGTCAAAACCTAATTTTTGTTCTATTGTATTTGGGTATAACATTCTTATAATTCTGATTTTGAAAAAGTCTGTTATATTTTCCGACAGACAGTTATTCTTTCTTTTAAAATAATCTCTGGATTTCTTCCTTCACAAACTTTAAGGCATGTGTTGTAGGCTGTATTTCCTGCTGAATCACCTGCGCAAATATTTTTTTAGCAAGTTCCGAAGCGGGAGCTTCTGCATCCACGTCAACAGCTGCCTGGTTAATAATCGAAACAATTTCATTCATCGCGTTTGAAACTTGTCCCCAGGCGTCAATGCTGATATAAATTTGCTGAGCAAGATTATGATTGTACTCCTCACGGATTTCATACAACAGAATTTGCTGTAATTCAAGAGCGTTGCCGGCAGATGCCACTACTCTCAACAACAGATTATTAGGTGTAATTCGTTCTAAAAACAGACACATGCGTTCGTAAGCCTGCAAACGAAGCGGTAATGTGATCTCAATATTTTTGCTGCGGATATCATTTTTTTGTTTGTCAAAAACTTTTTCTGCGACTGTCGTAATGGTCAGATACATACCATAAGTTACAATGGCCCCAAGTATCAGAACGGTAATGAGTGAGTAGTACTCCATAGCTTTATTTAATAGTATTTTGTAACGCATCAAAGTGCGAAATTACAAGATAACTGAAAATTAGAAGGAAGAAATTGAATTAAATACGAATTCAAAAAACATAAATGCTGTTAACTTGTAGCAAACCTCAGTATTTGCCGGTTATTTTCCGGGATGATACCAAGGTTTGCCTAAGTTTATTTGATCCTTTCAAGATCTGTAATTGTCTATTTAGCAGTTACATTTTGAATGGTAATTATTATGTGATTCATGGAGAACCCGATTCAAATTACAGACAAGGCCAAGCTTGAAATTGTCACCACGCTGGAAGCGAATAAGATTCCTGACACCTACGGTTTGAGGGTAGGGTTGCGCGGTGGTGGATGCAGCGGAACATTTTTATTGGGGTTTGATACCCCATCAGAATTTGACCAGATTTACAGAATTGACGGTGTTAAAGTAATTATTGACAAGAGGCATTTAATGTACGTTCTTGGTGTTTTGGTTGACTACGAGGAAGGGATGAACGGAAGCGGTTATACGGTTTCTTCCCTGGATAAGAAATAAAATCCCCACTTTTTCCATTTTCTTCTAATCTTCGATCGTAACATGTTTCCAGTTTTCCCCGGAACGTATCCTGTTAAGCTGCGTGTGTGTAATTCCAAATTGCTTTGCAATCATTTTTAAACGGTTATTGTCGTTTTTAAGCAGCTTTTTAATGATTCGTACTTTACTTTCTGTCAGTTTATAATTTTTAGTACGACGCGGAATCACACGATTGATGAAAGCAGGATTTTCACGGTTGTGATCAATCATTTCCGTTTTTGTAACCCATCTCAGGTTTTCGTAATAATTGTTTTGTTTTTCGTAATCGGTATGAATTACAAAACCGTGATCGTCACTTGCTTTGTCAACAAAGTTCTCAGCAACTAGTTTATGCACATAGCGATTGATCGTTTTTCCTCCCGTAACACGTATATTTAGAGAGCGATAACCCTGAATCACAGATCCTTTGATGATAGCTCCATCCTTTGGATTGTTTTGAAAACTTTTCAATCTTCCATAGTTAGAAACCTCATAGTGCGGAGCATTTTCTATTTCTCCGAACTTAATCACAGCCCATTTCTCATTCCAAAAACTCCGGCTTATAGTTGGCGTTGGCTCATTCATTGTTTGACCTTCGATTTTAAATTATAATTTTTTAATTTTTTTGTTAACAAGTAATATCTGCATAAAGAAAACTTAATGCCAGGAATGAATGTTTTGAGTTAAAGTGTTTAAACAATTTTTTCAATTGAAAGAAATGAAACGTACGCTTATAATTGGTGCTTCCGCTAATCCTTCCAGATATTCATTTTTGGCGGCAAGGAAACTTAATTCCCTGGATCATCCTGTTGTGCTTCTTGGAAGAAGGAAAGGACTTGTTGATGATCAGGAAATCCATGTTGAACCGATTATCTGGGAGGATATCGACACGGTTACCTTGTACATCAATCCAAGTATTCAACCTTCTTACTACGACTATATAATTTCATTGAACCCAAAACGTGTAATATTTAACCCTGGTACAGAAAACCAGGAATTTGAGAACATGTTGGTTGCTAAAAATATCGTACCAGTGGAAGCATGCACTTTGGTGATGCTGTCAACAGGTCAGTATTAGTAATTAAAGAGGGGAGTATGGATAAAAGACAGGGTTTCTGTCTTTTTTACTTTTTACAAATTTACTTTTCTATTTTCTTATTTTAATAAAGTTTTCCTTTTTTTTACCATCTGATTAACGCCGAAGCCCAGGTAAACCCGCTTCCAAAAGCAGCCAGACAAACCAGATCTCCTTCTTTAATTCTATCTTGTTCCCATGCCTCTGCCATTGCAATTGGAATTGACGCAGCCGTTGTATTTCCAAAACGCTGAATATTGTTGATCACCTGCTCTTCAGATAAACCCATTTGCTGACGTACATAATCACTTATCCTGATATTTGCCTGATGTGGCACAAGTACATTCACATCGTCGGAAGTAAATCCGTTGGCTTCCAATGCTTCATTAATAACTTCTCCAAAACGGACAATGGCATGTTTGAAAACGGTGTTTCCATTCATATGTACGTTAAAACCGCCTTCTTCAATCATTTTTGCGGTGGCTGTTCTGCCAGGCCTGCTGCTTCCGGGTTCCTTTACGTAAAGATCTTCGGCAAATCTGCCGTCTGCGTGTAAATGCGTTGATAAAATGCGATGATGCGGATCTTCGGTGGCCTGTAAAACTGCTGCTCCTGCGCCGTCTCCGAAAATCACAGCAGTATTTCTCCCTGCGGTACTTTTGTCGATCCAGGATGACTGAATTTCCGAACCTACCACAAGCGCGGTTTTATACATACCAGATTTTATAAACTGGTCCGCAATGGAAAGTGCATAAACAAATCCTGAACACTGCTGACGGATGTCGATAACCGGTTTCCCATCCATCCCCAATTCGCGCTGCATTAAAAACGCAGAACCGGGAAAAAAGTAATCAGGTGTGATCGTGGCATACACAATAACATCAACATTATCAGCCGTTAATCCGGCCCGTTCAAGTGCCTGACGCGATGCCGCCGCCGCCATGCTGTAATTGGTATCTTTTCCGTGTTCAAAATAACGACGTTCCTTGATGCCGGTTCTTTCCTGTATCCATTCATCGGATGTATCCATCCATTGGGTAAGGTCATTATTGGTAATAATATTGTCAGGAACGTAATAGCCAAGGCCGGTGATACGCGAAAATGTCATGCAGAATTTGATTTGGTATTTTAAGCGACTTGAAAGAATTGATCCGCAGGTTTTATCTTGTTTGAACCAAAAACTGAAAATTTCATTCTCTCCGAATTTGCAAATTTGCAACAAAAAGTAATTGTTACCAATTTATGCCTTCTTTTCTACCATATTAGCGGCGACCGAAAGTCCCAGATAAGCAACAAAAATGATGGGAACAGCCAGGACTTTAAACAATAACAGTAAAACTACGGTTAGAATCATCAAGGAATAGCGTGCCTCATTTCCCTTCCAGCCAAACGATCTGAACTTCAATGCTAGCAGCTTAATTTCAGACACAAGCAGATAACATATGACAACGGTCAACATCAGCAAATTATTGGTATTGACGATCAACGGTTTCCAGGATTCGTCATTAAAAATAATTAGCGGTAAGGATGCAATCAGTAGGGCCGCGGCCGGTGTTGGAACACCAATAAAAGAATCACTTTGTCTCGGGTCATTATTAAATTTTGCAAGCCGGATTGCCGAGAATATGGCGATAAGAAAAGCCGGATATGCTTTCCAGATGCCCAATAGATCTGGAATACTCTGCATCAACAACTGGTAAATAATGATGGATGGCAGCAATCCAAATGTAACCATATCGGCCAGAGAATCAAGATCTCTTCCAATTGGAGAGCTCACTTTTAATAATCTCGCGGCAAAACCATCGAAAAAATCAAAAATCAGCGCGATACCGATAAGCCAGCAAGAAATTACAATATTATTATGAAACGCCTCTACCACGCCAATACATCCGCAAAGCAGATTCAGGCAGGTCAGAACGTTTGGAATATGTCTGTTAAACATTTTTAAATTTCAATACAAAAGTTAGAGGTGCGGGATGACAAAGGAAATTATAAAATCAGAAGTATTCTGTACCGGTTTGAATTTATAATATCATTCTAATTCAAAAAGGGGTTGTTTTTCTTTTCGAAACCGATTGTTGTCGGCTGCATGTGTCCCGCATAAACTGTGTAACCATCCGCAAGCGTAAAAAGTTTGGTACGGATGCTATCCAGTAAAATTTCCAAACTGCCCCCTGGAAGATCAGTCCGGCCAATACTTTGACGAAACAGTACATCTCCGCCAATCACAAATTGCTGTTCATCGTTGACAAAAGCGACATGGCCCGGCGCATGGCCTGGAACAAAAAGAATCCGCAAAGAAGAATCCCCGAAAGTTATCGTATCGCCTTCATCAAAATAAGAATCGATTTCCGGTTCGTCAAATTGGTTGAAACCATAATTGGATGCGTAAGTTTTCACGGCTTTCAACAAAGGTTCGTCGATGTGATGCAGGGAAAACGGAATATGGTATTTTGCTTTCACGGCAGCTACTCCCAAAACGTGATCTATGTGCGCATGGGTATTGATTATGCGGACCGGTTTCAGCTTATTGGTTTCAATATAATCGTAGAGTTCCTGAAATTCTGCTTTATCATAACAACCCGGATCAACGATCACTGCCTCGCCGGTTTCGTCATGCAGCACGTATGTATTTTCCGAAAATGGGTTGAAAACAAAAGATTTTATTTGTATCATTTTTTCAATCGTAAGGTTTAGGATGCGGCCCGGGATAATCGCGAAGTTACAAAACAGATCGCAAACTGAATTTTATTCAATTGGCTTTTCGCCTACTGCCGTGTAAATCCGGTCATAATAAAGTTGTATCAAACCCTTATAACTGGTTTCCGCGCCAACGCAAAGCCATATTTCTCCTGCCGCATTCGGTTTTACTTCCACTGCCAAATTTGCATTTGTCCTGACAATACTTCTGTAAGCCACAGAATCCAACCCGTTTCCAGCCGTTCCCAGGTACATCATTTCTGCTCCACTTTTGGAAAGAGCACCAAGTTCCAGGTTGGTATTGTAATAATTGCTGCCCAGCTTTTTGACAGGTTCATTTGGAGAAGCACCAGCTTTAATAAAAATGCGCCTTCCTGCGGATCCAACCGTGTCCGGGTAATTTGTTCCAATATTAATTTCGTAAGCTACCTTATATGTTAATGCCGGATTCAAGCCAGTAATTTTCTTTTTGATAAATAAAAAAAGGCTGTCACCAATGTTTTTACCGGAAACGCTTAATCCTCGCGACGAACTGTCCGAGGATCCAGGGATTTTTCCTTGTTTGATTGAAAATGCAATCGTATCCTGCTGGCCATTTTTATATAACGCGACATCACCAGTCCAGTCTTCGGTGTCACGTTGAAAAGAACTTATAAAAAATTTGATAGGTAAGGTGTCTGTTGTGCCTTTGCAGGTTACTAAAAATACTGACAAGATCAAACTTCCAAAAATCATCAACTTCTTCATACGCTTCAATGCTATCAGGCCAATAAAAAAAAATTACTGCTCGGTCAATACAACTTTTATATTGTCATAATAAAGAACCGTTTTTACTTTTTCTTGGGTATCTTCTCCCACACAAACCCATATCACTCCTTGTGCATCAGGTTTTACCAAAATATTTTTAGATGAACTGTTTCGGTTCACCAGCTGGTAAACTGCCCTTCCGATACCGTTTGTTATATTTCCTAAAATTGCCATTTCTGATCCATCAACATTCCAGAACCCTTTTTTTACTGACAAATTGTAATAACCGGATTTCAGAAGTTTGACGGGTTCATTCTGAGAAGCTCCTGCTTTCAGGTTTACTTTTCTTCCCGTAGCATTATCCAGGTCCGGATAATTTGTTCCTATATTTATATCAAAGGAAACATTGTAGGTTTTTTCAGGATTCAGGCCGACGATTTTCTTTTTGATAAACAGAAAAATACTGTCGCCAGTATTTGTAGCCTCCATTCTCAAACTGGATTTCAGGGAATCTATGGCTGCCGGTAATGAATCACGTTCCATCAGGAACGCAATTTTTGTAGTATCCTTTATATTGTATAAAGCGTAATCTCCGATCCAGTCTTCTGTATCTGTATCAAATTCAGAAATCATTGTTCTGACAGGATTTACGTCATTGCGTTTTTCAGCACTGCATCCGTACAGACTTAATAAAAGGACCAGTTTTGCCCACGTCAAATATTTCTTCATCAATTTTAAATCGCTTTGGGTAGACAAAACTAGTCGAAAATATGCAGATCAGTAACGAATCAATTTACCTTTTCAGTAATTGACACTTTAATTTTATCATAATAAAGTTTTGTCAATCCTTCAAAACCTGAATCTGTTCCTATACAAACCCAGATCGCTCCACTTGCATCGGCAGTAACAGTTACCGGTTTTGTCAGATTGTCACGCTTAACGATTGCGTAAGTATCTGTTTCCAAACCATTGGCAGCATTTCCAATATTGATCAAATCTTTTCCACCTTCAGACTGGATTCCTTTGTCAAGATTGAAAGTATAAAAACCGCTAACCAGTTTTGTCACTGGTTCAATGGCAGACGCACCTGCTTTAACAAACACCGAACTTCCCGCAGAGCCGCCAGCACCTAATCCACCCGAGGAAGAATTTGTGGCCAGGTCAATTTCAAAAGTCACGTTGTATTGAGAATTTGCCCTCAATCCGGTAATTTTCTTTTTCAGAAACATAAACATATCATCACTGCGGTTGTGACTTTGCAGCATGTAACCGTATGTTTTTGTATCCAGCGGCGTTGGTAAAGTGGTTCGGCCAAACCGGAATTCTATGGAGGATGTATCTGTTTCCGTACTATATTCGGAAAGAACACCAGTCCAGTCATCCGTATTTATTTCAAAATCCGAGGTAATCACTCTTCCGGAAACCGAATCATTGTCATCACATCCGGCCAACCCCAACATCAAGGCAAAACTTCCCAAAAACATCCATTTTTTCATCGCTACAATCATTTTGTAAATAATAACTAATCAATACTACTCTCCAGGAGTCAGGATTGCTGCGCTTGGTTGGAAAAGTAAAACCAGATTAGTTATGAAAAATGATTAATAGCTGACCGCCACCATTTTGAGAAAGAAAATTATCCTATCAGGAATATGGTTGGTTGTTTTTGTACGTCCGGAAAATTTTTCTTCCAGTATTTTACAGGATGTGTCTCAATAAACTCCTCAGATGAGGTAATGTTGGCAGCAACACAAAGCAAAGTTTCTGGCTGGGCAGCTTCGAGAATCGCTTCCAGAAATGAGCTGTTTCGGAAAGGAGTTTCCATGAAAATCTGTGTCTGATCTTTTTGTTTTACATCCCTTTCCAGTTGCTGAATTGCTTTTCTTCTTTCCATTTTGTCAATCGGCAGGTAACCATGAAAAGTAAAAGATTGTCCGCTAAAACCTGATGCCATCAAAGCCAATAAAATAGAAGAAGGACCTACAAGTGGTACCACGCGGATACCAATCTGATGTGCAAAATCTACTGCAACCGCACCGGGGTCGGCAACACCAGGACAACCCGCTTCGGATAATATGCCGGCATTTTGTGTCAGGCCCTTAACCTGAGCCATAGTAACGGAACGGGGTGTGTCTTTATGCAATTCAAAAAAAGTGATATTATCTATGACTTTGCCAAGTTTTAAGCTGCTGATAAAGCGCCTGGCGGTTCTGATATTTTCAACAAAAAAGACATCCACATTAGCAATGACGTCTTTAATCTGGGGGCTAAGTACCTGATCGTTTGTTCCTTCTGCGAGAACGGTTGGTATCAGGTACAGATGTATTGGGGACTGGTTCATGTATTTAATTTTTACCCATTTCCAACCTTTGTCTGTGGAAATGAATCTATTATGAAAAGATACTATATGAAACGTTTATTATACATTCCACTTTTACTGATTTTCTTACTTGGGTGCAAAAGTAATGAAAATGATAGTGCAACGCCTCAAAGTCTTGCATCATCTATTGAAGGCAAGTGGTTGATGACCGAAACGGAAGTTACCGTTAATGGTAAAAAAGTCTGGCAAACTGTCAATACGCTGACGCCTGTTTACCTGATTTTTCGCTCGGATGGCGTGATGCTGGATGGGGACGGAAAAGCCAGTTGCTGTGGGCCAAATGAATTAGTTATCAATGGGAATTCATTAAAAATTGTTCCTCAGTCGGAAGTTACGTACAGTCTGAATTGTGCCGCTGTCAATTGCGTTTCCTGCCCTGTTCTGGATATTGAATATTCCGGTAATCAAATGATCATTACTTATTGTATAGGTGGTAGAGTTAAATATATTAAAAACTGATGTTATGAAAAGACTTTTTTACATCCCGCTTTTAATCCTTTTTCTTTTTAATTGTAAGAAGGATAAAATCGATACTCAACCAGACGAAATTATGAAACCGCTGGTGGGAAGATGGAATCTTAAGGAAACAGAACAAATTGTTAATGGAGAAAAAGTTTGGGTACCATTTGCAGGAAGTGAAGCGGTCTACACCAATTTCCGGTTCGATGGTATTGAACTTGACGAAAACGGAAAGGCAAGTTGTTGCGCACCGAAAATATATAATATCAACAATACAATATTTGAAGTAACGCCAAGAGTGGCAGTTGCTTATGATTACGACTGCACTTTGGTAGATTGTATGCCCTGTCCTTCTTATGATATTGAAGTTAACGGAAATCAGATGATGATCTCTCGTTGTTCCTTAGCAAGGTCTAAATATAGAAAAGCGGAATAATGAAAAGACTTTTCTACATCCCGCTGTTATTGATTTTGCTACTTAATTGTAAGAAGGATAAAATTGATACTCAACCAGACGAAATTATGAAACCGTTGGTTGGAAAATGGCATCTTACTGAAACAGAGGAAACTGTAAACGGTAAGAAAATGTGGGTTCCTGTTACTTTAACAACAGTTTACGTGACTTTTCGGTTTGATGGTATTTTACTTGACGAAAAGGAAATGGTAGGTTGCTGCGCAACGAAAATCTATAATATTAACAATACAAAATTTGAGGTTATACCAAGGGCTGCTGTCCCTTATTATGACTGTTCTACGGTATACTGTGCTGCCTGTCCTTCTTATGATATTGAATTCAACGGGAATGAAATGATCATTTCCCGTTGTAATTCAGCAAGATCTAAATATATCAGGGTTGAATAATCAGGATTTCAAAAAAGCCAGTAATTGTTCTACAAATACTTTTGGTTGTTCCGCCTGTACCCAGTGACCGGCATTGGCAATAGTTTCCAGTTTTGCATTTGGGAATATTTTCAGGATATCGTCCCAATCTTCATCCAGGATATAATTTGATTTTTCGCCACGGATAAACAGGGTAGCGGTTTCAACCGGTTTTTCAGCGGTTATTGGTGCGCCCACTTTTGCCATATCGGTTGTCAGTACCGGCAAATTGAAACGCCAGTCAAAACCACCATCTTCTTTTCTGTACAGGTTTTTCAAAAGGAATTGTCGCACAGCTAAAATTGGCTCGTACTCGCTGAAAAAGTCATCGGCCTGCTGACGGTTTTCTATATCTTCAACTGGCAAAGCGTTTAGTCCCTGCAAAATTTTGGTATGGTGCATTGGATATTGTTTTGTTCCAATATCAACAACGACAAGTTTTTCAAAAGTACCGGGATAATGCACCGCATATTCCATCACCGTTTTACCTCCCATGGAATGTCCAAGCAAAGTCGGCGAAGTCAGATTCTGCTGTTCCAGGAATTCCTTAAGATCTTCCGCAAGTGTCGGAAAATCAAGAGATCCTTCATGTGACGATCGACCATGATGTCTCTGATCTACAAGATAAACCACAAAACCCTGTTCGGAAATAGTCTTACCGATCGTAAGCCAGTTGTCCAGAAAACCGAAAACGCCGTGAAGTATAATAAGGGCAGGACCAGTTTCGCCTATTTTTTTGAAATTAAGTTGCATTGAATAATAATATAAAGCTTTGGGAAAATTGAAAAAGAAAAGTTTTAAAACCTGTTTTGTCTATTTTCTTCCGCTATTTATTTTGTAAATATTTGATTTATTAAAATTATTTGGACCATTGCGATAACAATTTCTATTGTCAAAAAATAAATTTGATTTAAAATTAACAAATTCTTAACATTGAAATGTGTTAATTTTAGTTTTTAATTTACATATCTATCTGATAATTAGTTTGATAGGTATTGTGATGTAGTTATTTTGGAGTTTTTTGAATTTTAATTCTTACTACCCACAGTTGTACTCCTGTCTATTGAATTATCTGAAATAAAGCACAGTGATTCTATACTATTTTAAATTTTTTAATTAAATAAAAAACATGTTTTAATAACTTTCTTATGGTGTTAACCTGTGCTTTGTTGAAATAATTTCAAACTATCCCTAAAAAACTGAGCAAACGCAATCCGGGACCTGAGAAAACAATCTCGAATGATAGTAATATTTTATAATAAAATTAGCGCTCTGCGGAACATTTAACATTAATAAAACATTGTAATACAAATATTGAATTATTGATTTTAAAATCTGCATTATTCCAACAAGTCAAGTAGTTGCAAAGTGTAGTATAGTATTTTAGTAGGAAACGCGTGATTGTTTAAGAGCAAAAAAAACTTTTATTTTACAGAAAATTATCATTCATAAATTGAATGAACCTACTAACTCAATTACTCAAATCCCCAAAAATTTATGAACTGGAAAAGTCTACTTTTCAGATCAGCGTGTAGCGCGCTGTTCGTTTTTGCATTATCATTCCTGAGCGGACAAGTGCATGCCCAGGTTACGTCCTCTACCATTACCGGTAGGGTAACAGACAGTAAAGGATCCGAACTTCCTGGTGCTACTGTGGTGGCGGTACACATGCCTTCGGGAAGCCGTTACGGTACTATTACAAATGAAAAAGGTTTTTACACACTTCCGGGTGTTCGTGTAGGAGGTCCTTACACGGTGACAGTTACTTTTGTTGGTTTTAAAGATCAGGTAACGGAAAACGTTTCTGCTGACCTGGGATCAAGTGCTGATGTTAGTTTCAAACTGGCTGACGAAGGTACTTCATTACAGGAAGTTGTAATTACAACAGGCCGCAGCGATATTTTCAGCTCTGACCGTAACGGTGCTTCTACTTCTTTTGACCGTAACGCAATCAACTCAACGCCAACAATCGGCCGTTCGATCAATGATATTACGAAATACAATCCTTACGGTAACGGACAATCATTTGCCGGTCAGGATGCTCGTTTTAACAACATTACGATTGACGGATCAGTTTTCAACAATGGTTTCGGTTTAGGTTCATCTGCACAGGCGGGTGGTCGTACAGGTACAAGTGCTGTTTCTTTGGACGCGCTTGATCAGGTTCAGGTAAATGTTGCTCCTTTTGACGTTCGTCAGTCTGGTTTTACGGGTGCTGGTATCAATGCAGTTACGCGTTCAGGTACAAATGAATTATCTGGTTCTGCTTACCACCTTTTCCGTGGAAGCGATATGGTTGCTAAAAAAGGTAACGGTGGTTTGGATATCACTCCAAAACCAAATCTTAGCGAAAAAACCTGGGGTTTCCGTTTAGGTGGTCCGTTGATCAAAAACAAATTGTTCTTCTTTATCAATGCTGAAAGATTTACAAGTAGCACGCCGGCATTAACATGGTCATTGAACCGTGGTGTTGCAGGTACTAACATTTCTCGTGTGCTTGCTTCGGACATGGAAGATTTGAGTTCATTTATGAAACAAAACTTCAACTACGATATGGGCGCACTTGACGGATTTAACAACAAAATTAAAAGTACAAAAGGACTTATCCGTCTTGATTACAACATTAATGACAAGCACAAGTTATCGGTACGTTACTCTCAGCATGATTCAGAATCAGATCAGGTAATCAGTAATAGTAACAGTAGCAATACTGCGGGAAATGGTAACCGCCAAAATGTAAGTGGTGGTACTGCGCTTTCTTCGCAAAATACGGGTTATCTGATTGCTGATAATACACGTTCTGTTGCCGCTGAATTAACTTCTAACTTTGGGGGTAAATTTGCCAATGACCTGATTGTAACGTACAACAAGCAAATTGAAGACAGGACATATAAAAGTGCTTTATTCCCAACTATTGATATCCTGAAAGATGGAAGTACTTACACTACGATTGGATTTGATCCTTTTACGCCTAATAACAAACTGAATTATTCGACATTCAATATCACCAACAATTTTAGTTATTATGCCGGAAAGCATACTTTCACAGCAGGTGTAGTATTTGAACATTTTACGTCGAACAACGTTTTCTTCCCGTCATCTAACGGAGTTTATGTATACAACTCAATTGCTGATTTCAAAACGGCGGCTTTGGCTTCTCTTGCCAATCCTACTTCTAATGTTTCACCGGTTAGCGTTGCACGTTACAACTTGCGTTATTCCCGCATACCAGGTGGAGGTGAGCCTCTTCAAACGCTGAATAGAAATCTTTACAGTGCTTATGTTCAGGATGAATTCCAGGCTACTCCTAATCTGAAAATTACTGCCGGTATCCGTGGTGATGTTTTTGCTTATGATAATTCAACAGCAAAAGATTTCAATAACACGGTTGTTGCCGGTATGACATTTAAAGACGAAAATGGTTCGGATTACAAAGTAACAACAGGAACTTTCCCTAAAACACGTTTGCTGATTTCTCCACGTATCGGTTTTAACTGGGATGTGAAAGGGGATAAAACGACTCAGCTTCGTGGAGGAACAGGTATTTTTGTATCTCGTATTCCGGAAGTTTTGATCTCAAACCAGTTGGGTAATAATGGTGTTAATACAGGTGTAATCAACGTAACGAATACAACAGCTTACGCTTTTACAACGGATCCAACCCGTTACCTGCCAGCAGTTGATCCAGATATTACGAAACTTCCTCCTTATGCTGTTAATGCATCGGATCAAAATCTAAAATATCCACAAATCTGGAAATCAAATATCGCGATTGACCAAAGATTACCTTTGGGATTGATTGGAACGGTTGAATTTATTTACAACAAAACAATCAACGGCCTTCGTTATATTGACGCCAACTTAAAAGCTCCGGATCGTACTTTTGTTGGTGACGATGGACGTCCTCGCTTCCCTGCATCAGGCGTAGCAAGTTCTGGAACAGGTGCTGCTAATACAGTAGCGGTTGCTCGTTTCATTAATCCTGCTGTTTCTAACGTATTTGTTTTGAAAAATACTAAAAAAGGAAATTCTTACATCGCCACGTTTAAGTTGGAAAAACCAACTGCGAAAGGTTTTGGTGGATTTGTTTCTTACACTTATGGACAAGCAAAGGACATCGCATTTGTAGGAAGTACTGTTCAAGGAAACGTTCCCACTACAACGGGTCAAAACTACTTGCCTTTAACTTATTCGGATAACGATTTGCGTCACCGTATTGTGGGTGTGATCAACTACAAAATCAATTATGGTGGTACTTTCGGAGGATCGACAATGTTTACATTGGCTGCGGTTTCTACAAGCGGTGCTAAAATTTCCTATACGCTTAACCAGGATTTGAATGGTGATGGTCAGAATTCAAATGATTTGATCTTTGTACCAAAATCTGCATCAGAATTGAATTTTGCTTCACTTAGCGTTAGAAATGGTGTTGCTCCAAATGTTGTTACTACGGTTTACTCTCCTGAGCAGCAACAAGCAGCTTTTGATGCATATGTAAATGGTAACGATTATCTGAAAAGCCGTCGTGGCAAATATGCAGAACGTAACGGTGGTGCTTTCCCATGGTTATCACGTTTTGACTTCACAGTGGTTCAGGAGTTCTATATTGCAGTTGGTAAAAAACAAAAAAGAAATGTTATCCAGCTTCGTGGTGATATTCTGAATGTAGGAAACCTTATTCATGATAAATGGGGACTTGGAAACCAAGCTACAACGTTTAACCCTCTTGTACTTTCAAGTGTTGGTGCAGATGGAAAGCCAGTTTACCAAATTGCTCAACAAGTTATCGGTGGACAAAATGTATTGCTTAAAGATTCGTTTACTCCGAACTTAACTGTCAACAGCGTTTGGCAGGCTCAGATCGGTCTTCGTTATATCTTTAACTAAGATGGTCTGATTGGCTCTGACAAATCATAAAAAGAAAACGGCTCAGTCAAATTTTTGACTGAGCCGTTTTCTTTTTATTTCGACCTAAACTGTTATTTCTGAAACAAAGAATGCACGAATATCGGCTGATCGGTACAGATAATATCCGCACCACTTTCCCAGATTTTGTTATACATCGGTGCGGAAATTTCGGTATTCAGCGTATCAATATTTCCATTGGTACCCAATGAAGTGATAATTTTCATTGAATGAATTTTTAAATAAAATGATTCAGCCTGAAGTTCTTTTGGCGTAAGCGCTACAAGGTTTTCCAAAGGCAACCCTGATTTTTCGACATTTGTGATATGCTCCAAACTATTAAACCCAACGGCAATCATCAGCGTTGGCTCCATGGCATAAACCGCTTTGGCTTCTTCAAGCGAATAACAAATCACCACTGATTTTTGCAAAGCATTGTTTTCTTTCAACATGCGGATGGTTTTTGCCAGATCCGTTTCAGGTTTTTTGTCAACAATTAAGATCAGATTTTTGTCTTTGCTCCAATCCAGGACTTCTTTAAAAGACGGAATTTTGTTTTTGGTCAATAATCCTTTGTCATCCTTCAAACGAAGCTGTTTTACATCTTTCCATTGCTGCTGATTAAGGAATCCTGTTCCATTAGTACGCTTTTCCAATTCATTATCGTGAGACAAAACAAGCTGACTATCGGCTGTCATCCGGATATCAAATTCCAACATTACACAGGGAACATTCTGATACGTATTTTCAAAAGTAGCCATACAGTTTCCGGGATAACCATCTTCCGTGCCTCCCTGGTGCGCCATAATCAGCGGTACAAACCGGTTGGAAGGTTTCAGGTGTGCATTTAAACTTCCTGTTTTGCTGAAATTGCAGTTGTCTGTAACCGATGCGAATTGACGTGAGGGAACACAAGATGTTAAAAGTAACAGCAAGAGGATGGGGTAGGGATCTTTCAAACGTTTTGCTAACATTAGCTGAGTCTTTAACAGATTTCTTTTATTGTTTTACTTCTTCAACTTTGTTAAGGGTTTCAATACCAATTCGATAACCCTCAATGATCAGTCGTGAAATATCGTCGGACGTAAAATGCTGCATATCCAGTACCAATGGAGAAACCGGGCGTATCACAGTTAGTTTCATAGGAACTCCGCGCAAAATAGACCGGTCAACATAGGATTCAGCCCAAATAATATTACTATTGGCATATTCGTTCACAGTGATGTCCCGCACTCTTTCTACCAGCATGATCAGATTACGCGCATTCATTCCTTCCGGCTGATACAAATGCGGGGAATGGCAGGCAATGACTACGATTTCCGTTGCTCCGTCGGCAATGGCCTGCCGGATTGGTGCCACTTCCCTCAAACCGCCATCCAGGTACATTTCTTTTCCTATCGCGATTGCTGGCATTAGCATAGGAATGGAAGAGCTGGCGCGTACATAATCCAGGTAATGTGGTTCTTGCGGTGTCACATATTTAATCTCACCGCTCTGCACATTCACCGCCCCAACTTTTATTCTGACCGGACTGTTTTTTAAGAATTTATCCTTAACATTTTTCCGGATCAACAAATGCAGGGGTGCTGGATCAACCAAACCATCAAACCGGCTCATGAGCGTATTCATACCTAACATAACGCGCGAACGGAGCGTTGAAATATCCTGAGGCTGGGTAATATTCTTGACCCAGAATTCAAGTAGTTTTCTGCCTGCCAGCGGCCAGTTGAGTTTTCCATCTTCTTCCTCATGCTGACGGCCTGTTTCATTGGCAAGAAAAGTCGTGTTGAGTGCACCGACAGAAATTCCATAAACCATGTCCGGTTCAAAACCATTTTCAAGTACAGATTGAATCGCGCCAACCTGAAAAGCTCCTTTCATTGATCCACCTCCAAGCACGAGTGCTTTCATAAATATTTGCTTTCGGCTGTCGGCCTTCGGCTTTCAGCTATTTTGGTGATTTGTTTAGTTTTTTACTTTTATTTCGGACTTATATTGCCGTGTTGACATAACGGTTTTTCTGCGTCGTTCTACTCTATTCATTGATTTTCGATTTTCATATTTCCAATTTTAAACATTTTCATTCTAAAATAGGTATAAAGAGAAGATTTTATTCCAAATTTGAAGATTAAAGTACAGCAACAGATAAAGTGCCGATTTTTGAACTAAACTGCTCTGTATAGCCTTTCAACATTTGGAGGTACGTTTAAGACCTTCTGTAATTAATATGACCCTTTCAATAAAGGATATTCAAGCTCCTATTGCGGATGAAATGAAGGCTTTCGAGCATAAGTTTCGCCAGTTTATGAAAAGTGATGTAATGCTGCTCGACCAGATCATGAATTACATCGTACGCCGTAAAGGGAAACAGCTCAGGCCTATGTTTGTATTTCTGTCGGCAGGCGTTTGCGGCCCGATTTCCGAATCAACATACCGGGGCGCTTCATTCATCGAACTTTTACATACTGCAACACTGGTTCACGACGACGTTGTGGACGATTCAAATTATCGTCGCGGTTTTTTCTCCGTCAATGCCTTATGGAAAAATAAAATTGCCGTTTTGGTTGGTGACTATTTACTTTCCCGCGGATTACTCCTTTCTGTTGAGCATAATGAATTCGAATTATTGAAAATCGTTTCGACAGCGATGCGTGAAATCAGTGAAGGAGAATTACTTCAGATCGAAAAAGCACGCCGACTTGATATTAACGAAACGGTGTATTACGAAATTATAAGACAGAAAACAGCTTCGTTAATTGCATCCTGTTGCGCGGTTGGAGCTTGCTCTGTCGGAGCAGGTTCGGAAGTGATAAAACGGATGCACGCTTTTGGCGAAAAAGTTGGAATTGCCTTTCAGATCAAAGATGATCTTTTTGATTACGGTGAAGATGAAATCGGGAAGCCGCTAGGTATTGATATCAAAGAGAAAAAAATGACGCTTCCGCTGATTTATGCGCTCAACAAATCACCGTGGCTGGAAAAACGTAAGATGATCAATATCATTCGCAATGAAAGTCATAAACCTGATAAAGTGCTCGAAGTTATTTCTTTTGTAAAAGAGTCCGGTGGATTGAAATATGCGGAAGAAGTAATGCAGCGTTACGTGGCAGAGGCTCAGACTTTATTAAATGAATTTCCTGATTCTGCGCATCGTACCGCCTTGGAAAATCTGGTACAGTATACCATTGAAAGAAGTAAATAATCTGTATGTACTGATTTATCCGTCAAATAAATAATTAAAACCCTGTAATCAAATGGCAATAAGCTTGGTTGCAGGATTTTTTTATGTCAAAATATTTTCGACTAATTAATTAGTTATATTAAATTGTTTTTAGTTATAATTGTATATTCAATTTAATTATAGCTGCTATGAAAATCATATTATCATTTACTATCATGTTCATGGCTCATTTGGCCGTGGCGCAGGTACATATCTGGACACAGGAAGAATCCCAAACGGCTAAATTCCATGTTGATTTGCTACCGCTAACCTATGAAGAACGAAGTTCTGATGATGCGATAGATATTGTAGAAAAATCATTATCTGTAATTGCAAAAGATGTCAATCCGGGAATTTCTATTATTACGCAAATCTTGGTCAATCAGCAGGGGAATGTGGATTATATAATCTTTAATACAGACGCCAAAGGTTATAATATTGATTCACTAAATCAGGTTTTAAAAAAATCTTTTTTGCAAAATGTTTCTAAATGGAAGTCGGCAGAAAAACTGCAAAAACCATTTCGGACAATTATGTTAATGAAGTTTGGAAAGCAAATTGTCGAGCGGGAAGTAAGGCAAACGGACAGTTCTGTGGTGAATATAGAAGAAGCAATAGCATATAAAGATTCGTTAAAGATCAAGAAGATATTTTTTAACCAGCTGGAATTAAAAAAACTGCCAGATGTGATTTACCGTTTTCCAAATACAGAAGAATTATATCTGAGCGGAAATGAGTTGAAGGAAATAAAAATTGATTTAAATAGATTGCCACGTTTAAAACAACTGCATCTGGATGGCAATTATCTGACCAATGATAATCTGGTTTTGACAAAAAATAAGTCGCTGGAATTACTGAATCTGAGGCAAAATAAATTTACAAATATTCCTGCGGCTGCCAGAGCTAGTAAAAATTTAGCATCACTTGGACTAGGTGGTAATAAGCTTACAAATTTATCAAACCGAAGTTTCCGAAAATTAAAAACAGTTAAGGATTTGAATTTTTATAAATCCGAATTAGTGATTTTGCCAAAAGGAATAAAGAAAATGAAGAATCTGGAAGTGTTGGATCTGTATTACAATCAATTGGAAATTTTGCCTGCATCTTTAACCAAATTAAAACATCTGACACAATTGGCTGTGAGTAATAATCAGCTAAAAGAGCTGCCGAAGGACATGAACAAGCTGGTAAATGTCCATACCCTTTATGCGCATCATAACAAATTAAGCAAACTTCCGGGAAGTGTTGCCAAAATGAAAAAAATGAATATTCTGGATTTGGGTTACAACTGGTTTTACAATTGCCCGGTTGAAATTATGGCGCTGGACAGTTTGCACGAACTTGATCTTTCCGGAAATAATCTCCCGGAATTTCCATCTGTATTGGTAAAGTTAAAGAAGCTTGATAAGGTATATCTTCGTGGAAATCCATTTTCGGATAAGGATGTGGAAAAAAAATATGCAAGTCAGTTGAAGACTTTGAAGGGGAATAATGTGGAGGTTTTTTATTGATCACATGAATACTATGCAAGGATATGACTTTGAAATCTGTATTTATGAAGAGCATGGTGATTTTACTATTCGTATCATTTTTTCATGATTCCTTCTCGCAACCCATTGTTCTTCCATTAGAAAAATCTCTGGATTTAACGATTTCAAAAACAGGAGATGAACGGCAATATGTTCCTATTTCTGAAAATGTAAAAATTTTTGAACAGGTTCGTTTACGCTATGGGAAGAAAATAGAGTTGTCTGGTCCACAAACGGATTATTTAAGGAAAATGCTTATCCAATCGGTTAAGAATGTACTTGATCTTAAATTCTCCCCAGACTTTATGGTAAATTCCAAAGTTTGTTTTAATGAAAAAGGGGAAATTTCGTATGTCTTTTTTGATATTAAACCATTCTTCTTCAAAAACACAGATCAGGTGTTACAGGAGAAATTACCGGCAGAATTAGACCGTAAAAAGTTAAAGCTGGAACATGTCAGCAGTTGTATAATTCCGGTTTCCTTTTATATCAGGGTTGAAACGAAAAATCCCGGTCGAAATATTTCATTAAGAGACAGTTCCGTCACTTCGCTTGAAGATTTAATGAATGTAAAAGATTCTCTTAAAATTAAACGTATAAACCTGAGTGGACTTGACTTGAAATTTATTCCTAATCAGATCTATCGTTTTCGAAATCTTGAAGAACTGGATTTACAGGGGAACGAGATATCCGTTTTTGAGCTGCAAATGCACAGATTACCAAAACTTTTCAAAATTGATCTTTCCTCGAATCAACTGGATCAGAAAAATATCAGTATTGATAAAAACAAATCGCTGAGAATTTTAAATCTGCAAAAAAATGCCATTAGTGATATACCATTGTCTGTTCGACATTGTAAAAGGCTTGAAAGTCTATGGTTAGGAGGAAATATCCTGGCACTTAAAACTAAAAGTTTTCGTGGGCTCAGGCATCTTGAAGATTTGAATTTGTACAACAATTCATTAGCAGTACTTCCGGAAGGGCTGAAAAAACTTCGGCATCTGAAAGTTATAGATCTTTACTACAATGAATTCAAAGAAATGCCTTTGGTTTTAACAAAACTAAAAAGACTGGAAACACTGGCAATTGCGCACAATCGGTTGAAGTTCATAGATCCAAAATTTGTCAAATTAAATAAATTAACAACATTTTACGCACATCATAACGAATTGACTTCTTTACCAATGGATATGGAAGAAATGAAAAATTTGAGGAAACTGGATCTCGGTTATAATAATTTAGAAATATTACCTGCCTTCATTTACGAATTACCCGATTTGGAGGAATTAGATATTTCTTTTAATCAACTTGCAGCTTTTCCTGACAGAATAGTGGATAATAAAAAGCTTAAAAGTGTGTTTTTTAACGGCAATGCATTCTTAAAACAAAATCCTGAAAGTTCATACATTATGTGGATGAACAAAATGAAATTAAATAAAACTATGGTCTATTACTGACCATAGGCCATTTATTTATTCTATAATTTCTCGTAACGTTTACTGTTATTTTTCGTCTCAAAATGTAAAATCCAGATTTATACATTTTGAGACGAAAAAATGATATTCTTTTAAAAAGTGCTTTCGAGGAAGCGTTTTCTGATTTGCTCCTTTTCTTTTTTAAGGATGCAAGCTCTCTTTTCGATATTGAAAGGGGATTCGAATTTATGGACAAAGAGCTTCTCGAACTTTTTCCTGATTTGGAAAAGCAAGGCGGAAGTCGTTTTGTTGATATGCTGGTGAAAATATTTGGAACAGATGGTTCAGAAGAATGGATGCTGATCCATATTGAAATACAGGCTCGGAATGATCAGCAATTTTCAAAACGTATGTTCCAGTATTTCTATCGTATTTATGATCGCTATGATGTACCGGTTACAGCACTAGCCGTATTTACAGGTGCCGGGAAAAGTTTGCCAGTCAATGTATTTAATTATAAATTTCTGGGAACTGAAATTCAGTATAAATACAACAAGTATCACATCATGGATCATTCGGAAGAGCAACTACTCGCTATGGATAATCCGTTTGCATTGATTGTTTTAGCCGCTCAGAAAGTGTTGCTTTCAGACAAGATACCCGAATGGGAATTAGCTCAGCACCGGCTCACCATAGCACGTGCCTTAATCCAAAGCAAGAAATATAGTAACGAAAAGATAAAGCGGTTTCTCTATTTTTTGAAGACATTTATCCACATTGAAAATCCTGAATTTAACAGTAACTTTGATATAGAAATAAGTCAGTTAACCGGAAATGTAAGCACCATGGGAATTATAGAAACTATAAAAATGCTGACGATGGAAGAGGGGATTGAGATAGGGATTGAAAAAGGCTATGAACAAGGAATTGAAAAAGGTCTTGAAAAAGGCGAAGAGAAAAAGAGCTTTGAGGTAGTTACAAAAATGTTACAATCGGGTAAATTTTCTATTTCGGAAATTGTCAATTTTGCGGATGTTTCGGAAGATTTTGTAAGAAAAGTAAAGGATGATATAAAATAGAAAATCAACAAATCTTAGAATTAAAAGTCTGAAAAGATAGTTTTGACTGCTTTATCAGACTTTTGTTTTGCACGGATATTCATTTAACATTAACTATGATATAGAAATAAGTCAGTTAACCGGAAATAAAACATCCATGGGAATTATAGAAACTATAAAAATGCTGACAAGGGAAGAAGGCTTTGAAAAAGGGATTGAAGAAGGCTTTGAACAGGGGATTGAAAAAGGGATTGAGCAGGGCTTTGAACTAGGTGAGGAAAGGAAGGGCTATAAGGTAGTAACCAAAATGTTGGAATCAGGTAAATTTTCAGTTTCTGAAATTGCAAGCTTTGCTGATGTCTCAGAAGATTTTGTAAGAAAAGTGCAGGAGGGTGTAAAATAATATATAAGTATTTTAAAAAGATAAAAAGTCTGAAAAGTAGTTTTAGCTACGTTTCAGACTTTTTTATAACTGATTAACTACAAATTCCACCAGTAAGTAAACTTCAAAACAATTGCCCGGTTTTTTACCATGAAGTTTTCCGGTAAATAATTGTCTGTATAAACAATGTATAAATCCGAAGCAGGTTTGTATCGCCATTGTAAACGCGCATTCAGGTTGATATTATCCGCCTGATTGTTGTACTGCATGAAAGTTGTAAAAAATAAATTGTTTCGGAAAGTAACATCTACACGCGGCCCAACCAGCCAAAGTTGTGTTCTGTTCCAAGGAGCTGGCAAATGGATGTCATTGTAATTTCCTGCCATCGTGATCGCTACATAAGGCTGAATTCTGTATCCAAGCTCGGTACGTAAATTGGTACGATGCCCGTTGTTATAATAGCCTCCGAAAATACCTGCAAAAGTGTAAGTGAAATGACTCTGAGGGCCTGATACGATTTCAAAACCTGCTGATGTCCATTTGTGTTCCGTGCCTGTTGCAAGTTGTACTTTCCCCAAATTCGTTGGATCATAAGGCCTTAGCAATCGTGTATAATTATTTGTTACGTAAGCCGACATGGTAGCTCTTGTAATAAAATTGACATTATAGGAAAACGTAAGTTCCTTATCACTAAGCGACATTTGTTTATCCCAGTAAATATTTGTTACAACTTTTGGCCCATGACTGATGATTTTTGGATTTTTGATAAAAAACAAATATCCCATCGTCGGGCTGATTTTGTAATAACCGTTACGGATTGCATTGGGTACGTAACCAACTTCTGCATTGTAATTTTTTCCAACATATTCATGCTGCCACTGCCAGAAGAAATTTGCTTTGCTGAATTTTAAATCTGCTGCATGAACAAAATCGTCACCTGATTTTCCGGGAGTAAAGGACTTTAAAAACATCACTTTCCCTGTCCACAAATTATTTACGCTGGCGAGATTATACTCAGCGCCAATATTTCTGTTATATCGGTTTGTACTTGCATTTCGCTCATGAGAATAGTTGACTGCATCGCGGTTAATATAAATAAAACGGACATTGGATCGGGCAAAAACCTGTCTTTGCAGCGCAACTACCGCATAATTATTCCTCGGAATTGTGTCCTGTGCACCGGTTTGAACATCCAAAACACCAACCCGCCATTTCTTATTTATTTTCCCGCTCATCCTGGCTCCAAACTGGATTGGAACGCCTAAACCGATCCGCCGAGAGAAAAAAGGGCGAATGGTAGCGTACCCGAAGTTTGCAAACAAATCAGCATTTTCCAGGAAAAACTGCCTTCGTTCAGGGAAAAATAATTCGAAACGATTTAAGTTGGTTTGCTGCACGTCCACATCGACCTGCGAAAAATCCGGATTGACAGTTAAATCCAGATTCAGGGAAGGTGTAAGGCCAATTTTGACATCACCACCTATACTGGTTTTGTATTTATTAGGTTTATCGTTTTGAAAATCCCTTGTCAAACGCGTCGCCGAAAAAGGAATAATTGAAATGTTAGGTCCGGGATTTGGTGGCGGCTGATCCCAGACAAGGACGCCAGTGTAAGCAAGGGACGCCGAGGGAAATTGCTTAGGCACGGGAGCCCAGGCCGATTTTTCCGAAATGGTCAGATCCTGACGGCTGAAATTTATACCCCAACGGGAAATTCCGGATTTGTAACGGATGCTTTTAAAAGGAATAGCAGCTTCCCAGACCCACTTGTCATCATCATTTTTGACATGACTTACCCAACGATTATCCCAGCTCAGGTCAACAGTTCCGCCGTCTCCCATTTGTCCGTCCCACGGAGCACCTGCGGCATTGGCACCAAACGAAAAACCGTTAGTACGGTCATCGAAAGTGTCCATGAAAAGCAGGAAATTGTCATTTTTACCAAAAGCGAAATCCCTTTTTAGGGATTCAACAATGATGGAACCTTTAACAGTTTTGTGATTGATAACCAGAATGTACATATGATCATTATCATAGGTCATTTTTACCTCGGTTCTCGCCCTGGAAAAACTGGTATCCATGGGCGTAATCATAAAAAAATCGGTTGCAGTTTCAGCTGATTCCCAGCCCTGATCGTCTGCAACGCCGTCTACTCTAATTGGAGCAGAGGCCGGATGGATGTGATATTGATACTTTTCATTGGGTTTTTGGGCCAGACAATTACCGGCGAGGGCAAAGCATAGCCATAGTTTAATTAAGGTTTTAGGATGCACTTTTTTCGTTACGGGTAGGAATATGGAATAATAAAAGAATTTACGTGGAACAATAATTAATTCGGATGTCTGAACATTTTACGGTCGGCATAGAAAGTTCCAAAAGGAATAACAGAAGCTACGAAGGCCAGAAGAAATTTTTTCCATCCCCAGTTATATTCGAAGACAATCTGGATAAGCAAAATTACATACAGGATAAAAAGCACACCATGTGCCATTCCAACCATTCGAACAGGTTGCGGATAACCGGCAAGATATTTTAAAGGCATGGCAACACCCATCAAAATCAACAGAGAAGTGCCTTCCAGGAATGCTACAAAACGTAATCTGCCCAAGGCAGTTTTTAGTAAATTGGCTAACATGTGATTAAACGTGGAGTGAGTAATGATAATTTTTAATTGTAAAGATAGTAGTTAGAGGCTTCTTTGCCTGCCTTCGAAGTATAAAAGGTTATGCTAATTTTAGTAACTTGACGTTTTGTCTAGAAAAGGCCCGCCAATCAGCATTTATTTAAAATTTTATTCTTAAAATTTTGAATCAAACGTTAAACTTGTGAAAGTTTTAGGTTTGATCCCGGATTCTCTTTCTCATCCGGAAAGCTGTCAAAACAGAACTGTTCTTTCATCAACCAGATTAATTATTATTGATTGTGAGTAAATTTTACTTTGCTTTTTTATTCTTTCTTATTGCCAGTCAGGCATTTGCACAAAAATACAAAGTGGCCGGATTGGTTACGGATGAGGCTGGAAAAGGAATTCCCGGAGTGACAATCCAGGAAATGGGTACGAATGCAAAAGGAATAACGGATGATCAGGGTATTTATCAGATGTATGTTCATTATGGAAATGCAACCCTTATTGTAGATTTTGATGGTTTTGATAAAATTGAAAAAGAAATTAAAGGAATTGGAACACAGAATTTTATTCTTAAAAGTGTTAGTAAAACCAAACCTGCTTTAATTGTCGGGTCCAGAAACCTCAGGACTACTGCAAACGACCTAACCTCCACGGTAGAAATTATTGATATTAAAAAAATAGCTTCTATAAACGGTCAATTTGACTTAACTCAACTTTTACAATTTGTATCATCCTCCTTAAATTCCAACAGACAAATTGGTACTGATGGGACAGATAATATTGACCAGATATCCATCCACGGCATGGGACCGGATCAGATGTTGTTGCTTGTTAATGGAAAAAGAAGGCATCAGTCTGCATTAATTAATTTGTCCGGATCATACGGGAGAGGTAATTCCAGTGCCGATTTAAATACAATTCCAGTTGCTTCTATTGATCATATTGAAATTTTAAAGGACGGCGCCGCGGCGCAATATGGTTCTGATGCGGTTGCCGGTGTTGTCAATATTGTTTTAAAAGAAACGACAAACGGATTTTCAGCAAATGCGAACGTTGGAATAAGAAAAGCGAAATACAATCGTGATTCAAGTTTTGTTGATGGTTTGAATTACAATGCAAATTTGAATTATGGTGCAGTAATTGGGCGAAAAGGATTTATCAATGCGACGGCAGATTACAATTTTATCAATCATACAAACCGGTCGAACACGCAGCCGGATTCTGTATTGAGAAAACAATTTGGAGATCCAAGAGTTTATAATGGTTCAGTTACATTTAACACTGCGTTACCTATTAATCATAATACAGAAATTTACAGTTTTGGAGGTTACAATTACAGACAAACAGAGAATTTTGCCTTTTCCCGAACGTTATTAAAAAACGACAGTTTATATAAAATTTATCCAAATGGATTTGATCCTGTTGTGTCCCGAAATATTGAGGATAGGGCTGCTACGGTCGGTGTTCGTACCAAATGGAATGGGTTTGATGTTGATCTCAGTAATACTTACGGATTTAACAAATTTCATTACAAGGTGAATAATTCGTTGAATGATTCCTTTGGTAAGGGTACGCCAACCTCCATGGACGCCGGAGGTTTTAAAACCAATCAGAATTTAACAAGTCTGAACTTATCCCAGTTTTATGAAAGCATTATGAAGGGCGTAAATCTTGCGTTTGGTGCTGAATATCGAATGGACTGGTATAACATTTTTTCAGGCGATGTTTTTTCTTACCTTACTTTTGATCCTTTAAAACCAACCGGAGCCCAAGGGTTTCGTGGATATAGTCCGGCGGAAGAAATCAGCAAAAAACGTAATAATGCGGCTGGGTATGTTGACATTGAAGCCAAGGTTACTACTCGTCTTTCGTTAAGTGCTGCCGGACGATTCGATTATTATAGTGATTTGGGAAGTGCCGTAGGTGGTAAAGGCGGAGTGAAATTTAATATAACAAAGGAACTTGTTCTGCATGGAAGCTATGGAATTGGATTCCACGCACCATCACTGGCGCAGCAATTTTTCAGTAATGCAACGGTTAATCCTACAACAAGGCCGCTTGAAATTCCAACTCAAAATGTTATCGCAAGGTCAGGCAGTGAAGCTGCGACAGCCTTGGGAATTCCTGATCTGAAACTTGAAAATACCCAGAATGCTACCGCAGGAGTTACTTTTTCTCCTGATAAAAACTTTTCGGTTTCAGTCGACGGATATTATGTTCAGATACGGAACCGGATTATTTTAGCCGGACCGCTTAGTCAAAATGACAGAACAGTGGGAGCGGGACTTAAAAAACTAAATATTGACCAGGCGAGATTTTTTACCAATTCTCTGACAACTTCAACGGCTGGTGTGGATTTGACGATTAAATATGGGGCGGAACTTGGAGTTGGGAAATTAAATGTTTCGGTTGGGGCGAATTATAATACGATGGCAATTGACACGATAAAAACCAGTGAAAAACTGGAAGGAAAACAGGCATCGTACCTAAACAGGAGAGAACGTTATTTTATATTATCGGCGGCTCCTCCTGTCAAAGTTAACCTTACACTTGATTATACAGTGGATAACCTGACTTTTATGGCCAGAGCAATTTATTTTGGAAAAATGGAGCTGATCAATAACTATTTTGGGAAAACGGATAAAGCCGGAAAGGTTTATACTGAGAAAGATTACGTAGATGTTTACAAATCTGTAATCCAGACGGACGTTTCGGTTCATTATAAATTTGATCAATATTTGTCTTTTACGATTGGCGGTAGTAATATTCTGAATGTTTATCCTACCATGTCAAAACCCAATAAAACTGAATCAGGAGGCGCGTGGGATAGTGTTCAGATGGGAAATAATGGTGCGTTTTTCTTCGCCAAAGTATTTTATAACTTTTAAATGAAAAAGGTACGATATATTATTTTGGGATTGCTTACGACCAGTTTTTCTTACGGCCAGCCTTGTAAGCTGCTTACGGATACTTTTCGGGAAGCGGATAAACTGAGAAATGGAAAGGACGAATTCCAGCGTTTCCGTTTTAGTGAAAATCAATTGGATCAGGTGAAGCTGATTCCTGGTTTGGAAAAACCTGTCATAGGATTAAAGAGTCTTCAAAAAACGCTGGATCAGGATTACCAGTCCTATATGCAAGGTCTTTTTTGGCAACTGGATGAAAAACTGGCTGCGCATCAGGTTGAGGAAGTAAAAAAGGAATGTCCTGAAACGAGCTTTAAAGTGTATGAGGACGAAGTTCTTTTTTATAAATCCAAGTATCGCGCTTATGATGAAAAGATTGATAAAGGCTTGAAAAAGAATTGAAAATTATTTGACTGAGCACAAAAAATCCGGCTGGAACGTCCAACCGGATTTTTTTTTATGTTATATGTTAAAGGTAAATTAAACAGTCGCTGCTTTTACCTTGCTTGTTTTTTTATTGGCTGTAATATTTTCTTTATCTCTCATTTTGATGAAATCCTGGAAACGGCGAACAGTGGCCATAATGAATCCAATAACAAGTACGAAAGTACCAAGCCACAAGATATTGATCAATGGTTTTTCGGTAGCCTTCATGACGATGAAATCACGTTGGGTTGTATTCACAGCAAAAGTAAACTTGCCTGTCGCCGGATCAATTTCCTGAAACTGGACACGGAATCCAAGGTCTTTATTTACTTCCGGTTTACGCGCCACCAAGCGGTCACGGATAACGAAAGAGGGTGTAACCACATACTCATTATCTTTATCCAGAACACGGATAACCGCTTTCACCGCCGCATCTCCTTCGCCCAGTTTCATGCCTTCCACTTCTTCGGTACGCACTACATTATCCAGAACGGCAACGTAATCATTTACGAAAAATGTGTCACGCATACTGATCGTGAAATTTTCAGTAGGGCTCCAAACAGGTTCAGCTGTCGGATTTGTTACCATGGAAACGTAGGTATACAAATCCTTATCCAGTTCACGCTGAATATCAGGCGAGGAAACCAACCCCATTCTCGGGTTTATCTGAGCGCGTGGGAACAAATTAAACACGCGTCCGGAAGGTTCACGGTATTCAATTTCGTAATAGAAATTCTCAGGATAGATTTCTATCGTGTCGCCTTTTGAATTATATTTTTTATCATTAACGACAATATCCCGCAAAGCAACAGCGTGGTAATCATTTTCGATCATGTCCACCCAGCTTTTAGGAATATAACCCGGTATGTGACGTGGTTCAACACGTACATCGCGCCAGGTTAACATATAATCACCCATTTTTTCCGGTTTGTTCAACCAAAGAGTTATATTTTCCTTATTTTCTTTGTTATCGTTATTGGTAAATTCAGCACTGCGTGAAATCATCAAACCCGAATTGTTAATTGAAACCACTTTGGTATAAGCAGATGAAAACAGGATTCCCAAAAGCATCAGCGCGACACCAATGTGCGTTACCGCTCCACCAGACAAACTGTATTTCCCTCTGATTATCTGGAATAGTATAGTTCCGTTGGCAACAATCGCAAAAATTGCAGTTGTTAAAAGAACGATATACTGGATTTCCTTAACACCCTGGAAAACGATTACTGCTGCACTTATCAGAAGGGCGATAAGCAGTGGATTGTATAAAGCCTGCAATTTATCCTTACCCACACGTTTCCACCAGAAAAACTGGCCAATACCCGTTAGAAGGATAATCAGAGAGAAAAACCAAAGCTGGAATTTATTATAATGACCAACCTGATCTGCGGGAAGTGCCATATTTAAAACACCGCCAAATGCTTCTGCTATCTTATTATACACAGGAATCGAAGTTGTCGCCAAAATCTGGAAACCTGAAAGACAAAGTAATGTAGCACCAATGAAAATCCAGAATTCCTGCGAATAAGTCGATACTTCTTCTTCATCCGAAGGAAGGATTTTCCAGCGATAAATCAATAGTCCAACAGCAACTACGATGAAAGTCAAAAGGTAAATCAGCAACTGACCTGATAATCCTAAATCCGTAAAAGAGTGAACAGATGCATTTCCTAAAACTCCGCTACGCGTCATAAACGTAGAATAAAGGATCAGGATAAATGTTGCAATGGTTAATATAAATGAAGTTTTTAACGCAGTTGCATTTCTTCTTGCGATGATCATTGTATGAATTGCTGCAATCAGAATCAACCAGGGAACGATAGAAGAGTTTTCAACCGGATCCCAGTTCCAGTAGCTACCAAAGTTCAGCGTTTCATAAGCCCAGTAAGCGCCCATCAAAATTCCTATTCCCAGAATCATCGCTGAAAATAATGCCCATGGCAAAGCCGGTCGAACCCATTCGTGAATTTTTTTAGTCCATAAACCAGCGATAGCAAACGAGAAAGGAATTAATGTCGTAGCAAATCCAAGGAACAAAGTTGGCGGGTGAATTACCATCCAGTAATTCTGTAAAAGCGGATTTAATCCATTACCATCTTTGGCAATGAAATTAGGATCCATTTGATAAACCGGCAGATTCGGCATTACCTCTTTCATCAAAAGGAAAGGCGTAGAACCGATTTTCAGATCAATACCCGGAATAACAACGCCCAAAATCATGGATGTCAAAAATGCCTGAACTAATGCAAAAATGGTCATTACAGGCGCTTCCCATGATCTGTTTGAGAAAATCAGAACAGAACCCAGAATCACATTCCAGAAAATCCACAGAAGAAAACTTCCTTCCTGATCCTGCCAGAAACTGGATATGGTATAACCTGTTGGCAAAGAAAGCGAGGAGTTTTTCCAGGCGTAATGGTATTCGAAATAATGATTTCCGATAATCCAGTACAATGAAAAAACAATTCCCAAAACGGACACGACGTGAACAACGAAAACGGTTCTGGCATAATGCTTCCAGTTGGTTACTTCGTTAATCGGCGTGCCAGCCAAGGCAGCTTTAAAATAAGCAAATGTTGCCAGTAAGGCAGAGGCAAATGCAATAATCGTCAGCAGGTGACCTGCATCTCCTATGGTAGTATGAATCATGATTTTGATGCGGTTGCTTCCGTAGTTTCCATTTTGCCGTTCTCATATTTAGAAGGACATTTCATCAGAATTTTTTCTGCTGCAAACGTTCCATTCTCCATTTTTCCAACAACTACAACCTGTTCGGATTTGTCAAAGTCCTGTGGTTTTGTACTTCTGTACACTACTTTCTGGACCTTGTTTTTATTATCAACTAACGTAAATTCGAAATAATTTGGATCGATCTCGGGATGATATTGCATATCAAGAATCTGTCCGGCTGCATTTTTTTGTAACTTACCTACAACGTGAATACTTTCGTTATCACCGTTGTCAGCCATTTCAATTGCTTTGCCAAAATCAACATAGGTACTTGCATCACCGGCTGTTGAAACGATAATCCCAATAGCTACCGCTATAATGATGAGACCGAATATCTGGATCTTTTTCATACTTATTACTTGATATTTAACTCTTTTTCAATTTTTTTAAGCTTAAAATCTATTCTAAGCATGTTGATTGCAATGCCAGCAAAGACGATCGCTACCACAAGAACAACAACCCAGATTTTTCCATCTTCACGCATTTTGTCCGCCATTGGAACATAATTCGGGTCCGAAGTCTGCGCGAACAAATTTCCTGAAAGCATCATCAGATAAAGTAAGAAAAAAGAGATTCTTTTCATGGTGTTATGTAAGACTAAATTCTTAACGAATTTTTGATTTGAAATGTTTATTATTTTCGAAATTTCGGAAAAACTACTATTAATTGTTCTTCACAATTAATTCTTCCTCGCGTATCCTATTGATCACTTTTATCCGTATTCTCAATTCGGCAAGCCACATTCCCATTAAAATGTAACCAATAATTGCGGGATAAAAAACCTTTCTGATATTGTTATCAAAGTCAAAAGAACCAAAAGTTGCATTACCGCCACTGCCCGGGTGAAGAGAATCTGTCAGACGAGGAAGGATATAAATGATTGGAATGAAAACAGCAAAAGCGAAAATATTGTATACCGCCGAAATACGAGCTTTACGCTGCTCGTCTTCGAATGAACTTCGCAATAAAAGATAAGCCAGGTAAATTAATAGGGAAACCGCGGCACTATTCAGTTTAGGATCATTTGGCCATGGATCGCCCCAGCTGAAATTCGCCCATGCGGAACCAGTCATACATCCCAGAATTCCGAAGAAAATTGCTGATTTCGTAAGTTCACTGGCGACATCATCATCCTGTATTTTCCCTGACATCAAATACTTGACCGAAAATATCATTGCAGCAAGTAATAATGTAGTCATAGCAAGCCATAAGGCCACATGGAAGTATGTATTCCGTATCGTTTCATTTAGGATAGGAAGGTGAGGGACTGGTCCCATGAAACCCATAACAATCACATAAAATATGATTATGATGCATAGAATTTTCCACCAAATTTTTCTCATTACTATTTTAAATAGGGTACTGTGAAATGTTTAATTAATCTGTTATCAGCTTCTCCACAAAAAAGGGAAAAGTAAATAACTAAGGGTGATTACAATGGCATCAATGGATAATAGCGTCATTATTTCATCTGTACTTACGCTTCTGTCAAGTCCATCAATGGCATTTTTCGCCAGCTTGATTGTCATCAGCAGCATGGGCAAAATGATCGGGAAACTTAACACGGCCATCAATGTTGCGTTATTTTCAGCTTTGGACGCAATGCCGGCTACCAGTGTTAGCACGGAACCAAATCCGATGGAGGCAAGTAGGATACAGATAAAATAAAGACCGATATCACCTACTGGATTTCCCATCACAAATGCATAAAATCCAAATCCGATGCAGGAAAGCAATAGCATAATCAAGGAATTATAGATAATCTTAGAAATGATTATCGCCTGCGGACTACACAAACTGTAATAGTAAAGCAGCCTTCCATAACGTTCCTGAGAAAAACTTTTTGCTATCGCATTCACCGCTGTAAAAAGTATAATGATCCAGAAAAGTGTGTTCCAAACAATAGGAGTGAGTTGATTACGACGCAGGTTAAAACTTAAATAGCAAACAAAAACAGTGGATACCACGTAAAGTAACATACCACTCAAAGCGTATTTTTGTCGCCATTCCAGCGTCACTTCTTTCCAAATGAGGGTTTTTATCTCGTTCAATACTTTATGCTATCGGCAGTCGGCTGTCAGCTTTCGGCGCGGTGATTATTTTCCGTAACTCTTGCTTTTGGACATTTGTCCTTTCGCGCAACAAAAGTACGACACAAAACTCAGGGGTAATAATAATAATGGGATGTTTTTGTATGATTTATAGCATTGTTTACATAAATGATAAGCCTAACTATTTGAATTACGGGCGGAGAATGCTTAATTTGCACTTACGTATATTTAATCTAAATAAGGTATTATGTCGGTTCGTACAGTTTCACAGCTTGAAAAAGGGGAGAAGGCAGTTATAAGGTCGTTTACGGATCGTGTAATGTCTCTCAAATTGCTGGAAATGGGATGTGTGCCAGGTTGTGTGGTGCGTCTGGATGCGGTTGCTCCTTTGGGTGATCCGATTTGTATAAATGTTGGTGGCTGTTATTCTTTATCATTACGATTGAATGAAGCTTCAACCATCGAAATTGAGTAATTCGTTTTTCGTTCTATTTCGCTTTTCAATTGAAACAAGAAAATATAAAAATTGCCCTCGTAGGAAACCCGAATGCGGGAAAATCAACATTATTTAATGCACTTACAGGTTTAAGGCAAAAAACAGGAAACTTTCCTGGTGTAACAGTTGAGAAAAAATCAGGTACATTTCGTTTGCCTGGTTCTGATGGAAAGCAGGAATTGGATGTAACTGTTGTGGATTTACCAGGAACTTACAGTGTTTATCCAAAATCGGCAGACGAAGGCGTTGTGATGGACATTCTTGCAAATCCCAAACATCCCGATTATCCCGCAGCCATCATTGTAGTTGCAGATGCATCTAATCTTCAAAGAAACCTTCTTCTTTTTACTGAAATAAGTGATCTCGGCATACCGACGGTTCTTGCACTGAACATGCTTGATATAGCAGCCAGTATGAAGCTTACCGTAAATGCAGTTCAACTTGCAATGCAGCTTAAAGTGCCTGTTGTTAAAATAAATGCCAGAACAGGAGACGGCATTCCAAATTTGCAACAAGCCGTTCGGCAGATTATTGAAAGGACGGAAAAGCCAGAGCTGAAATATTTTTATGCCCCAAAAGGAAACGAACCTGCATTGATTGAGGAAGTCAAAGAATTACATCAGCTGGATAACGACTACGTTGCTTTGCAATATGTTTGTCAGCATGATAACTTTTCATTTTTGGCCCAGCCAGTCCGTGCGAAACTGGATGCGCTTATTGAAAAATATGGATTTGATGAAATGGGATTTTTGGCCGATGAAACCATTGCCCGTTATGAAACGATCAAACCTATTATTGATAAAGCTGTAAAGTCAGAAGGTGTGACGGAACAGCCGCTTTGGACGAGGAAACTGGATAAAATACTTCTTCATCCGATTTTAGGGTATGTCACATTTGCAGTCATTCTGATGGTTATCTTTCAGGCCATTTTTGCCTGGGCTTCATATCCGATGGACTGGCTTGATGAAAATACTGCCTTACTCATTGCATGGACAAAAGAAATACTTCCCAAAGGTGTGCTTAATGATTTGCTGACGGATGGAGTTATGGCTGGAATTGGAGGAGTAATAATATTTATTCCACAAATTGCTATTCTTTTCGGGCTGGTTTCGGTGCTGGAAGAATCGGGTTATATGGCCAGGGTAATGGTGATCATGGATAAAATAATGCGCCGTTTTGGTTTAAATGGAAGAAGTGTTGTTCCCCTCATTTCCGGTGTGGCCTGCGCCGTGCCGGCCATTATGACGACAAGAAGTATCAGCAGTCGTCACGAGCGGCTTTTGACAATTCTGGTGACGCCGATTATGAGTTGTTCAGCGAGGCTTCCAATTTATAGTATTCTTATCGCGCTTATTATTCCTTCCACAAAAGTCCTGGGTATTTTCAATATGCAGGGACTTGTTTTATTTGGATTGTATTTTCTAGGTCTGATCGGTGCGTTAGCATCAGCCTGGTTGATATCATTATTTATTAAAAGAACAGAACCAGGATATTTCATGCTCGAAATGCCGACATTTAAAATGCCGCGTTGGGGTCATGTTGGTTTTATGATGTATGATAGTGTGAAATCGTTTGTATTGGAAGCGGGGAAAGTTATTCTTGCCATTTCAATTATTCTCTGGGTTTTATCATCCTATGGCCCGGGAGACCACATGGAAGTTGCTGAACAAAAAGTAGTGAAGGCAATGCCTCAGGCACCAGAACAGGAAGTAGCTGCGGCGATAGCATCTGCCCGTTTGGAAAGCTCATATGCAGGTAATTTTGGTAGATTTATTGAACCAGCTATCCGTCCCTTAGGCTACGACTGGAAAATAGGTATTGCTCTTTTGGCATCTTTCGCGGCAAGAGAAGTTTTTGTAGGAACTATGGCCACAATTTACAGCATCAGTGGAGATTCCGAAGACGTATTGACTGTCAAAGAAAGACTTGTTCAGGAAAAAAATGACCAGGGCGGACCCATGTATACACCCGCCGTCTGTTATTCCTTGCTGATTTTTTATGTTTTCGCGATGATGTGTATGAGTACCATCGCGGTCGTATACCGCGAAACACATGGATGGAAATGGCCGCTGATTCAACTAGGTTATCTGATGGTGCTGGCCTATGTTTCAGCTTTTGCTGTTTATCAAATTATGAGTTAATTGTTTTGATATCTGCTTTTTTCTTTTTGGATAATAGAAAGTTTTAATACCCTACGGATGGCGGAAAAAGCCATCCGTAGGGAGGCTCGACCCCGTCCGACGGCTTTTTCTGCCGTCGGACGGGTAATAAACCGGGTAGTTCGAAGTATCTGGTTTTGGTTTAAAACAGAAACGTTTTTCAAACTACAAACAAAACCTACCAACCCAAATTTTCAATAATATCTGAAGCAATCATCGCCGTTTTAGTCTTTTTCACTGCTGCCTTATCTCCCGCCAATCCATGTTGGAAAACTCCAAATATTGCGGCATTTTCCGGCGTATATTTTTGGGCTAATAACGAAGTTAATATTCCGGTTAAAACATCCCCGCTTCCACCGGTTGCCATTCCAGCATTTCCTGTTGAATTGAAATGTATATCACCGTTAGTTAATACAACAGCAGTATAAGCACCCTTCAGACAAATAATCACCTTATACTTTTTGGCGAAATTTCTGGCCAATTCAAGTCTATCATAGTCATTGGCAGATTCTCCGGCCAATCTTTGGAATTCTTTCGGGTGGGGTGATAAAATTGTTTTGGCCGGAAGTTTATCGAATAGGTCAGGATGTTTGGAAAGAATGTTTAGTGCATCTGCGTCAATAATCAGTGGTACTTTTATTTTGTCCAAAAGCTCGTCTATCATCCTTACCGTAAGCGGTTCCTGTCCAATTCCCGGACCAATTCCGATAGCCGAAAATGAATCAAGTTCAGGTACAGCAGTAATATATTTGTGATTTTGATCAACAGAAATCATAGCTTCCGGAAGTGATATCTGTAATATCTCATACCCACATTCTGGCACATGCACCGTTAATAATCCAGCTCCTGCATGTGCGCAAGCTCTGGAAGATAAGACCGCGGCGCCTATTTTTCCATAACTTCCAGCCATGACCAGTGCATGACCGAAGGTTCCTTTATGAGAAAATTTTTCTCTGGATTTTACTAATGCTTCACCGGTATGCTGATCCGTAAAATAATGTGGAGTTGGAGCATTTTCGATATAGTCAGTATTCAAGCCAATACCTACAACATGCCAGTCGCCAGTGAATGCTGCGTTTTGTGGCATCATAAAAGCCAGTTTTGGTAATTGAAAAGTTACCGTATGATCCGGTTTGATAATGGTATCTGGTTTTTCATTCGATTTATCAACATACAAACCACTCGCAATATCAACCGAAATAATTGGGCCGGGAGCATCGTTTATTTTCTCAATTACTTCCTTCAATAAACCCTCAACCGGGCGGGATAATCCTGAACCTAAAAGTGCGTCAATAATAATATGATCATCCACAAACTCCGGCATCGCGTTGATTTCGTAAATAGATTTTACCTGAACGAGATTTTCAATGTTTGCAAGATTTTGCTGGAAATCTTCCGAAGCCTCCTTGCTATACTCGATCACAAAAACGCGGACATGATATCCTTTTCCTGATAAAATGCGTGAGATTGCTAATCCATCTCCACCATTATTCCCTTTTCCGCAAAAAACAGAAATCGATTTTTTCGTGTCAAAACGTTCTTCGTACCATTTAACAAAAGCCTGCGAAGCTCGTTCCATTAAATTTAATGAAGAAATCGGCTCTTTTTGTATCGTGGCAGCGTCCAGTTCCCGGATCTGTTTAACATTTAATATTTTCATAGGTCAAAGATATTTGGATTAAAAAGCTGCCCGAAATAATCCTGCTTGGGATAAATCTCTGTTTACTAATATTATTCCAACAAAATTACATGGATTTCGCTGCATAAAATTATGTTAACGCTTTCAGATATTAAGAATTAATCTTAGCTTTGCACTCGTTTTCGCAATAGCTGTTTTGAATGAAGGGGCGTCACCCCATCCGCTGGAAGCAAGTTGCAATTTCAATTTCATTATAAAGCATCGTCATGAGCGAATTAATTAAACTCGTAGAAGCTACGATCGAGAATCGTACCTCCGAGTATCCTGTTTTCAAAGCAGGTGACACGATCAACGTACACGTTAAGATCAGAGAAGGTAACAAAGAACGTATTCAGCAGTTTCAAGGTACGGTTATGCAACGCCGTAATTTGAGCGGAAGTGGAGAAACTTTCACTGTACGTAAAATTTCTAACGGAATTGCAGTTGAACGTATTTTCCCAATCCTTTCACCAAGTATCGCGAAAATCGAATTGATTCGTCGTGGTAAGGTGCGTCGTGCGCGTTTGTTCTTCTTACGCGGTCGTCAGGGTAAAGCTGCTCGTATTAAAGAGCTTAAAGTAGCGAAGGCATAAGAATATATTCTTCGGACGAAATTAAAAACCCTGCAAAAGAATCTTTTCTTTGCAGGGTTTTGTTGTTTTGGGAGCGGTTGGCTATTAGCTTTTAGCGATTGGCTTTCTGCCTAATTTAAATGAAATTATAGAATAACTTTCAAAATGCGATTTAGCTAACAGCTATAAGCTAATCGCTAACAGCCATATGGAAATTCCTTTTTTTAAATATCAGGGTACCGGAAATGATTTTGTGATGATTGATAATCGCACAGGCTTTTTTCCTTCTTCGCAGGAATTAATTGAAAAATTATGTCACCGTCGTTTCGGTATAGGATCTGACGGACTCATTCTTCTGGAAAATGCAGAAGGATATGATTTCCGTATGGTTTATTTCAATGCGGATGGTCGCGAGGGTAGTATGTGTGGAAATGGTGGCCGGTGTGCGGTACGCTTTGCGCATGATCTTGGAATGTTTGAAAAGGAAACTTCTTTTATAGCAGTGGATGGTCCGCATGAAGGTGTTGCCACCGAAGAAATTATCCACCTTAAAATGGGACCGGTTCATGGTGTTGAAAGACACGACGCATATGATTTTTTAAATACTGGATCACCTCACTACGTAACTTACGTGGATGATATCCAGGAAACAGCAGTAGTTGAAATTGGAAAAGATGTGCGTTACGGTCCAAAATTTGGTTCTTTGGGAGGTACAAACGTTAATTTCGTTCAGTTACTTGGTGAAAATCATCTCAGTGTAAGAACGTATGAACGTGGCGTTGAAGATGAAACTTATTCCTGCGGAACAGGTGTGACAGCCTGTGTTTTATCTGCACATTTACGTGAAGGATGGAATGGTCCGGTTACTGTAGAAACTTTGGGCGGAACTTTACAGGTTGATTATTTTGCAAAAGAGGAAGCCAAATTTGACGATATCTATTTGATAGGACCTGCCGTACGGGTTTTTGAAGGCAGTGTCAAGATCTAGTTTTGCGGGTCTTTTTTCGTTTGTCCCTTAGGGACATCCTGTTTATAGTAATGGTAGTTGGAATTAGGCTTATAACTCCGTTAGGAGTTTCCTAAGTTAAACAGGAGGCTCCTATGGAGCTACTTCAAAACTAAAATTTGTTTTCTATAAACAGAAGGCTCTCAAGGAGCCTATTGTACTTGTATTAAGTAAAGAATCATTCCGCTTCCAGAATCCCTCCATGCAAATGGAAAATTTTCTTGTCATTCCACTCAGGAATGCGGCAAAAATCCATAGCGGCTACTTTACTTCTTACACCATTGGTGCACAACACAATGATATATTGAAAATCCGACAGCAGATTTCTCTGCTGTCGGATTTCTGCTAAGGGAATATTAATTCCCCCTTCATTAAATTCTTCAAATTCCCAGGTTTCACGAACATCAACAACAACGCAATCAGGTTGTTTCCGAAGCTCATTCATTTCTGAAAGGCTGATATCGGTATATGTATTTTTGAACATTACACAATTCAACTTAAATTATCTCCCGAACGAGTAAGGATGATCTTTTGTAACCGGGATATTTTTATCAATCAGTTTATGGATATCTTTCAAGAAGCCTTTTTCATCAACATCACAGAAAGAAAAAGCTGTTCCTTTTGCACCAGCGCGTCCTGTACGGCCAATACGGTGAACATAAGTTTCGGGGATATTCGGGATTTCGTAGTTGATTACGTGAGTAAGATCATCCACGTCAATTCCACGTGCGGCAATATCGGTAGCAACTAAAACACGGGTAGTCTGGCTTTTAAAATTCTTTAATGCATTCTGACGCGCATTCTGAGATTTGTTACCGTGAATTGCTTCTGATGTTACACCGGCTTTACGCAAAACTTTCACAACTTTATCAGCACCATGTTTTGTTCTTGTGAACACAAGCGCAGTTGCGATATTGTCGTCCTTCAAAATGTGTAAAAGCAGATTGTTTTTATCTGATTTATCTACAAAATAAACCGATTGCTTAATCGTATCAGCCGTAGAAGAAACCGGTGTTACCTCCACTTTTGCAGGGTTTGAAAGGATCGTGTCTGCCAAAGTCATAATGACCGGAGGCATTGTGGCAGAGAAAAACAGCGACTGGCGTTTAGCAGGCAGAAGTTTCAAAATCTTTTTAACATCATGCACAAAACCCATGTCAAGCATACGATCTGCTTCATCCAGAACAAAAATTTCCAGTTGTTTCAAATGAACAAATCCTTGATTGATGAGGTCTAAAAGACGTCCCGGTGTCGCGATTAAGATATCAACACCTCTTCTCAAAGCATCCGTCTGTGGTTTTTGACCTACTCCGCCAAAAATAACCGTATGCGTAATATTTGTAAAGCGACCATAAGCAGCAAAACTTTCACCAATCTGGATCGCTAATTCGCGTGTTGGGGTTAGAATTAGTGCGCGGATCGGGCCCTTTTCGTTTTTATTTTTTGGTTTTTCTTCTAATATCTGAAGCATTGGAATCGCAAAAGCTGCGGTTTTTCCTGTGCCTGTTTGTGCGCAACCCAGCAAATCTCTATGTTGTAAAATTAGAGGAATCGCTTTTGCCTGAATTGGCGTGGGAGTTGTGTATCCTTCTTCTGTCAGAGCCTTTGTAATAGGCTCAATGAGGTTTAATCCTTGAAATGTCATTTGGTTGTTTTAAGCTGCCCATGTGTATAGGTTTAAGTATAAACAGAGCCGGAATTGTATTAAGAAACCTTTTTAGGTTCAAATGATAACAGAGATCAGGTTTTTATCGTTCATTAAGTTTTTTTTCGATGTAACTGATTAATGATTACTTTGCATATATATTAGCCATTTTATAATCATGACCATGAAACATACAATATTATGTCTGGTACTCTTGCTCGGATTTTCAGTATCTCTACAAGCTCAGGATAAACTGATTAAGAGGAATGGAACCGTTATCGAAGGTAAAGTAATGGAAGTGGGTGTGAGGGAAATACGATACCAAACCAATCCAGAACCAAACAGTGCAAAATTTGTAATTCGTAAAGCTGAGCTGGAACGTATTGTATTTGGGAATGGTGAGATTTTCGTCATTAATGAGCGCGTAGCCAGAGGTGCTTCCGAAATTAAAAGGCCTTCTAATTCCCAGTCAGGAGAAAATATCATTTTGCTTTCTCCATTTAAAGCCCTGGATTCCGGGCCAGGTTTGGGTATCAGTTATGAAAGATTATTAGGCGAAAATCAATATGTTGGGGTGGTTGTTCCGGTATCATTCATGTTCAATAGCGAGTATTATTATAACACATACAGCGGTTCAAACCAAAAGCACTATACTAATTTTTACGTTTCTCCAGGTGTTAAATTCTATCCGTTTGGACAAAGAAAAGTTACTTATGCTGTCGGACCCAATGTGATGATTGGTTTTACTAAAAAATTAAACTCTCAGTATATTTATGATAATAATGGCGGCCAGTCTACCATAATATTAACTCCTGTTAAAAGTTTTCGATTAGGCTTAATCGTTAATAATTATCTCAATTTCCAAATTACTTCAAGAATAAATCTTGGAATAAACGGCGGCCTTGGCGTTCGCTATTTTGATAAGCAGCAAACAAGTAATATAAATTACAGCGATGGAATGCAGATTACGGCTGAATTTGCATTTAACTTCGGATTCCGGTTCTAACTGTATTTTTCGATATTATTTTTTCATCGTTCCCGGCGAATGCCAGCTGAAAACGTGATATGTGGCAGGTGTATTACCTACATTTTTGATCGAATGCATTTGGTTGGAAGCCTGGAAAACCACTGAACCGGGGCCGACACGTTTCATATTTCCGTTCACCAAAGCTTCCAGCGTGCCTTCTTTAATGATGATAACTTCCTCTTCAGGATGTTTATGCGGCGGATGCGAAGATTCACCGGCATTTAGGGTTGTTACGTGGCATTCAAGTTCGTCAAGCGTTGCGGTTGACGAACGGAAAAAGGTACGGACCGAACCTGTTTTGGTTTCTTTTACCGGAATATCGTTCCAGTCGAATATGGAAGAATCGAGGTTTGCCATTTTGGAATTGGCAATGACAAAAGAAATCGTCAGTCCCATCGTCAGTGCTGCAACGGTAATATCTCTCTTCGTAATCATATCGTCAGTTTGATTAAATTGAATGCATGTCAATAAGGAGAGATTGGATAAATTATACTTTTCTGTTGTATCATTGAATGTAAAAAAGATTTTGACCAGTTTCTTAAAAGCAAATGCAAACGTACATCGCGATTTTACGAGGAATAAATGTATCAGGGCATAACATGATCAAAATGGCAGACCTGAAAACGATGTTTGAGACATTACCTTTTGAAAATATCCGGACATACATTCAAAGTGGAAATATCGTGTTCAATGCAAAACCGGGAAATGATCAGGATCTTGAAAAACAAATTCATGATACGATTCAGAAAACCTTCTCTTTCTCTGTGCCAGTTATTGTTTTGGAAGAAAAAGAATTAAGAAAAGTCCGGCAGCATAATCCGTTTTTAACAGGAAGAAATGAAGATGTGACCAAATTACATGTAACTTTTCTGGAAGCAATTCCTGAAAATATCCTTGTCGAAAAGCTAAAAGAAACAGCGCAATTTTTACCGGATGAATGGATATTGGAAGGAAAAGCAATTTATCTTTTTTGTCCAAATGGCTACGGTAAAACAAAACTGAACAATAATTTTTTTGAAAATAAATTGAAGGTTACTGCTACAACCAGGAACTGGAAAACGGTTAATGAGTTGGTTTCGATAGCGGATTGATGAGTTATTATTGTCAATTTCACAGTTAATCCGTAAATTTCAACGCGAGCATAAATTTTGTTTTAATCTGATATGTAATAATCAATGAAATCAGGAGCAAAGCGAAAAATTGCCAAGAAAAATGGCCAGATTGATTATACAAAAAAAGTAGTAATATCAACTTTAAAAGGTTCTTTTGACGGATCACAAATACATGATTACAAAGAAGAATTGATAAAAGCACTAACAGGAAAATATATGAAAGTCTGATCGATTATTTTTGATAATACTTTCTTTACTAATCAAATTCACTTACACCCAAATCATGAAAGATTCATCAAGACGCAAATTTTTACAAAACGCCGGATTGGCCTCATTGGTATCGATTTCGCCGTTGGCAGCTGAGCCGGAAAGAGTTAGCGAACTTTTTATACATCACGTTCTTTTTTATCTGAAAGATCCTAACAATGCTCAGGATGAAGCCAAACTTTTGGAGGGTTTGAAAAAACTTGCGAAAGTGCCACAGATCCAGTTTGTTAATATTGGAAAACCGGCATCTACAAGTCGCTCTGTGATTGTTAGGGATTATACTTTTTCATGGATGTGTTTTTTTAAAAATATTATTGAAGAAGAATTATACCAAACACATCCGATACACGACGAATTCCGGAAAGACTACGCTCACTTATGGGAAAAAGTAGTTATTTACGATTCCGTAGGACCAAAGAAAGTAAGCTGAAATTAGTCTTTTAAAGATAGTTGGAAACAGGTGACCCGTTCGGTTATCTGTTTTTTTTATTATAAAATGTATGACTTCACAGAGGAATGAGTATGGATTTTGTTCTTTTATCTTTGTTTTAGGAAGTATGAAATTTTGGCAGTAACCTAAATAAGAATATTCGTTTTGAAAAATATATATTACTATTCCCTGTTCCTTTCTTTACTGACAAAGGGCGCATTGGGACAATCATCTTCCGAAAATATTCGCCTGAATCAGGTCGGTTTTTACCCTGATGCTCCTAAAATTGCGGTTGTTGCTGGAGATTTAAATACTGATTTTGTTCTAAAAGATAACAAATCAAAAAAGGTAGTTTTTGCCGGAAAATTGGGTGAAATCCGCAAAAGTCAATATTCAGGAAAATCCGGACGGATTGCTGATTTCTCTGCTTTTCACAAACCGGGGAATTACATTTTGGAAACGCCCAAAGCAGGAACTTCCGCTCCATTCGAGATCAAAAACGAAATTCATAAAAACGTAGCGATTGCAGCAATTCGCGGTTATTATTATCAAAGAGCTTCCGTCGCATTACCTGAAAAATTTGCCGGGAAATGGGCTCGTGCCGAAGGCCATCCTGATGATAAAATATTAATTCATCCTTCGGCCGTTTCACCCGGAAGACCAGAAGGAACAATTATAAGTTCACCAAAAGGTTGGTATGATGCAGGCGATTATAATAAATATATCGTCAATTCAGGAATAACGATGGCCACTTTGCTCTCTGTTTATGAAGATTTTCCTGTTTATTTTAAAAACCTGAAAACTAATATTCCTGAAAGCACTAATGCTGTTCCGGATTTGCTGGATGAGGTTTTATGGAATCTGCGTTGGATGATGACCATGCAGGATCCGGGTGATGGAGGAGTTTATCACAAACTGACAAATCCCAGATTTGATGGAATGGTGATGCCCGAAGCTTGTAAAAATCCACGTTATGTAGTTCAGAAAAACACCATTGCTACGCTGGATTTTGTAGCGGTTATGGCACAATCGGCCAGGGTTTTTAAAAATTTTGAAAAGGAGTTGCCCGGACTTTCCGATTCCTGCAAGGCGGCTGCTTTGAAAGGATGGGCCTGGGCTGAAAAAAATCCGTCCCTGGAATATCATCAGAATGAAATGAATAAAACTTTTGATCCGGCTATTGTGACAGGCGGATATGAAGATAAGGATGGAAAAGACGAGCGTATCTGGGCGGCCAGTGAAATGTATATTTTGACAAAAGATGAGGTTTTTCTTAAAAATATTTCGTTTGAAACTGATAAACCTATGCCGCTTCCATCATGGAGCCAGGTGAAAGCACTGGCTTATTACACCATAATTCGAAACGAAAAGTCGCTTGGTCCAGTCGATCAGCAATATCTGCGGTCGATCAAAAAAAGTGTCACAGATTTTTCTGATGATTTAATCCAGGATATTGAAACGCAGCCTTACAATACAGTTATGGGGAAAAATGCTCGCGATTTTGCCTGGGGAAGTAACGCCGTTGCCTCCAATCAGGGAATCGCATTGATACAGGCTTACCGGATGACAAAAAATAAGAAATATCTGGATGCTGCCTTGGGGAATCTGGATTATATACTTGGCAGAAATGCAACCGGATATTCTTTTTTGACAGGTTTTGGTTCAAAGCAAGTCATGCATCCGCACCATCGCCCATCCGTTGCCGACGGGATTGTTGAGCCGGTTCCAGGACTTTTATCCGGCGGGCCTAATCCCGCGCAGCAGGATAAATGTGCAGGTTATCCCAATAATTTTGCTGACGAATCATTCCTTGATGCCGATTGCTCTTATGCTTCCAATGAAATTGCTATTAACTGGAATGCACCTTTTGTATACCTGGCCGCAGCGATTGAGGCTTTATCAGGAAAATAGATTTATTATAATAACAAAAAATGACATCCTGTTTTGGGTGTCATTTTTTTATTAAAATTATAACCACAAAACCATTAACTGTTCTTTACCGGTACGTTCGGATCCGTTTCGTTATAACCTTTTTTATTGGTCATATTTTCCTTTTCCGATTCTTTAATTGCTTCCTTTTTTAATTCACCGGATGGTCTTTTACTATCATCTTCCTGTATAACCGAATCATTATCAGGATTTTTCGGACCAGAACGAGCGGGTGATCCACCTTCTACGTTCGTATTTCTATGTTCTTTGCCCATGGTTACAAGTGGTTTTTTAAAGTCCTATATCAATAATTATACCTTCCTTTATTGGAATGAACTGATACAATTAATTGCGGAAAAGTGGTTTTACTGATTATATAATTCTACAACCATTGATCAAAAAGTAATTATTGGAAATAATAGTGAAAAGACAATTCAGGTCAATGAATATAGAAGCCCTTCCACACAACGTATTGTCTGGTTACCATAAAGATTTAAATTAGAAGTAATGTTCTTAGATATAGTTAAGAATAAAGAAATTACCAAAGATTATTGTCACCGTAATGGTATACTTTTTAAATTGCAACTTACAAAACTTATAGCATGTCTGACGCATCTTACAAAACAGCATTAGTAATCGGAGCTACCGGCCTTGTTGGGAAGCAGGTTTTGAATTATTTACTTGCTTCGCCTATATATAATCAAATAAAAGTCCTTACAAGAAGATCCAGCGGTATTCAGCATGAAAAACTCGACGAGATTTTCTTTGATTTTGATAAACCGGATGCATCTCTTGTCAAAGCCGATGATATTTTTTGCTGTCTGGGAACTACAATTAAAAAGGCCGGTTCAGAAGAGGCCTTCAAAAAAGTTGATTTTCAGTATCCTTTACAAATCGGCCGTTTAGGGAAATTAAATGGAGCTTCAAAATATTTGATTGTAAGCTCAATGGGCGCCGATTCAAAATCTTTCATTTTTTATAATCGTGTAAAAGGTGAAATTGAAAAGGAGCTTACGGATTTACATTACGATGCCTTACATATTTTACGTCCGTCATTACTTTTGGGAGACCGGGGAGGAGAATCTCGTTTTGGTGAAAAAATAGGTGAAGTATTGGCCAAAATTCTGGATCCGGTCATGGTAGGACCGTTGAAAAAATACGCTGCTATTGATTCGGACAAAGTTGCCAGGGGTATGGTAGAATTGGCCCAGCTTCCTGAAAAAGGAGTGTTTATCCACAATTCTGCTGAATTGCAGCATTTTTGATATGGTAGTTTTCAATCTACATATTAGGTCAGCAACGGAAAAAGACGAAGAAACAGTCTACAACATGATCTGTGACCTGGAAGATAAGGAGCTTGACAGGGAATCTTTTAACAACGCTTTTCATTCAAATCTTTCACAGGAACGTATTCGCTATGTAATTGCAGAACTGGATGGAGAACCAGTGGGTATGGGAAGCTGCCATACCCAGCTTTTGTTACATCACGTATGTGTTGTTGCCGAAATTCAGGAAATGTATGTGGTTCCGCGATATCGTTCCAAAGAAATTGGGAAAGCACTGGTTGAAAAATTAATTGATTTTGCAAAAAGTAAAAATGCCCTGCAAATTGAAGTGACGTCCAATAATGTGAGGGAGAATGCACATCGTTTTTATGAGAAAGAAGGATTTAGAAAGTCGCATGTAAAATTAGTCATGTATTTTTAAAAGGTGATTTTCCATTAAAAAAGCATTTCCCAAAACTGAGAAATGCTTTTCGAAATTACCTAAACCTTCAACTGATTTTTAATATCTTCCTCTTGGGTTTCTAGCCCAGTTGTCATTGTTTCGTCGGCTGCTCATGCTGCGGGTTTGCGCCATTAATCTTTCCAGATCCTGGATCAGATTTCTTTCCTCTCTTGGATTAAGTCCTCCGCGGTGACTGAATTTTCTTTCACGTGCTTCAATGCGTTCGTATTCGTGCATAAGTGCAGATGCTTCGCGGGGATTCAATGTTCCTCTTTCGATACCAATAGAAATTTGTCGACGGGCATCTCTTTGCATATCGTTCACGATATATCCGCGGCTGTCGCGAGGATTATTCTGGTAAGCATTATCGTGATTGTAACCGCGGTTGTCGTCACGGTTGCGGTCATGGCCATTATACTGAGCAGATGCGTTAGTCAAACCAAATGCTATAAATGCGGCAACAAAAAGTATTTTTTTCATGGTTCTAATTTTTAAAGTTCATGGGTTAGAGGTAAAGAATCCGGATAGGTTTAAATGGACATTGTTAACGATTGTTAATCGATTAATAAAAGATTTTATAGGAATATTTAGTGTTTTGTAAGTGATTATATATGAGGATAATGAATGGGAATTCTCTTTCAAAAAAGGATTAAGCCTTTTGAAAAAATAAATTTCGCAGTCAAAAAGTAAAAGCCTGCGGGCTGATATTATTACAATACTGGAATTTTCAGGGATTTATCAAATCCTGAAAGGATGGCGTTTTGATACTGTAATAAGTTGGTGAACCGAAATTATGTCACCCGTTCCGGGTTTTGGCCCCATCTAGTTCAGAACATTTTCTATAATAATGTCATCCCTTCGGATTGAAACCACTAGGGAAATAAAATAAATTTGGATGGTAACTAATTAAAAGCCCGAGGGGCTGATATTATTGTAGCATCGGAATTTTGGAGGATTTATCAAACCCTGAAAAGTTGATACATAAGAGATAATCTAAATATGCTGATTAACTCAATTCCTTCTGAATCGCCTCCTGTGCCTCCAATAAAATCTCCTCAGCTTTTCTTCCTGCCGGTTCAATAGCAGGCAGCGCAGTCCACGAAAGTTTTGAAAAAGATATTAATGGAAAAATACCTTTTGGGTTAAAACGGCCGGTTCCATCCACTGCCACAGGAATGATTAATGCATTGGGAGAACGTTTTAATAACATGGCAACTCCACCGGGAACAAAAGGTTTCATAATTCCGCTGGCAGTACGGGTTCCTTCGGGAAAGATAATGGCAGATCCGGTTGTATCATGAATCAGTTTCCCAAGTCGGGAAATTTCGCCAATGGCCTGCTTTCCGTCCTTGCGATTAATTAATGCTGCGCCGCTTTTTCTGAGATTATAGGAAATACTGGGAACGCCTTTTGCTAATTCAATTTTTGAAACAAAAAGAGGATGGCGTTTTCTTAAAAACCAGATGATAGAGGGGATATCAAATGTACTTTGGTGGTTTGCAACAAAAATAATTGGACGATCATCAGGGATCACAGCCAAATTTTTAAAAGTCACACTGGAACCTGTTAGATAAAGACCGTAGGTTAAAGAAAAATTGAGATAATCGACTACTTTTTCATGTGCTTTTTTTCCGAAAACGTTGAGTGCCACGACCTGGGCCACATGAAAAACAAGCAAGGAAAGCCCGAAATGAAGAAGATAAATGGTACTTAGGAGGTAGTCTATAATTTTTTTCATTCCTTTTTTTACTAAAATATTCCAAATGTACACCGATTGTGAAAATTTGTAAAGCAGTAAATGAGAATTGTCATGTATAACTTTGATTAAATTCCCGTACTTTGTAAAATTATATTGTAAGTTAAATTGAATCAACAATGGAAACCGAACTTTCAGCAGCACGACTTGAAGTCATGCAACATGTGGGAAAGGACCTCGATGCCCTGATGGCAGAATACCTGAAACCAATCGATCAAAATTGGCAGCCTACAGATTTTTTGCCGGATTCCAGCAAGGAGAACTTTTTCAGTGAAGTGAAATTATTGCAGGAGAGCTGCCGTGATTTGCCGTACGACTATATTGCAGTATTAATTGGTGACACCATAACAGAAGAAGCCCTGCCAACCTACGAATCATGGTTAATGGATGTAATCGGTGTGGATCAGGTGAATAATCCTTCGGGCTGGTCGAGATGGGTGAGAGCCTGGACGGCTGAGGAAAACCGTCATGGTGATCTTCTGAACAAATACTTGTATTTGTCCGGACGCGTTAATATGCGTGCGATGGAGGTATCTACACAATATCTTATAGCGGATGGTTTTGACATCGGAACGGATCGTGATCCTTACCGCAACTTTATCTATACATCGTTTCAGGAACTGGCAACGAACGTTTCGCACAGAAGAACCGCAACCCTTTCAAAACAATTTGGTAATCCACATCTTTCCAAAATTTGTGGGGTGATCGCTTCTGATGAAATGCGTCATGCGAAAGCTTACAAAGCATTTGTCAGCCGCATTCTGGCTGTTGATCCATCCGAGTTGATGCTGGCTTTGGAAGATATGATGAGGAAAAAAATTGTAATGCCTGCTCACTTCCTTCGTGAATCCGGGGTGAAAATGGGTGACACATTCTCTCATTTCTCTGATGCAGCGCAGCGTTTAGGAGTATATACAACAATGGATTATATCGAAATCCTTGAATCTTTGCTTTTGGAATGGGAAATCGGAACAATAAGAGAGCTTAACTCCGGTGCAGAAAAAGCGCGCGATTATTTGATGGCTTTACCGGCACGTTTACGCAGAATTGCTGATCGTACGCGTATTCCTGAATTGCAATACGAATTCAGCTGGATCAGCAGATAGAAACATTATCTGATATAATAAATAAAGAAAATAGTCGGCAATGTCCGGCTATTTTGTTTTTAATTCTGCCAAAGTTTTATTTGTTCTTTTTAATTCTGCCAAAGTTTTATTTGACAAATTTCAGTTTCTTGTGCACTTCCTTAATCCAGAATCTTGCCATGAGCTCGTGTCCGGCTGGCATGGGATGAATCCCGTCCCAAATCCAGTAATCTGCCGGGGCATTTTTTAATGCTTTATCAAATTCAGACTGAAAATCGATTTCAATTGCGTTGAATTCTTTTGCCAGTTTTCCAACAATTTCCTGTCGTGGCTTTAATTCGTTCTGATAAATTTCCCATTTTTCTTTAACTCTTCCTACCGGCAGTAGAAAGGGAATACCAAGTACCAACTGCACATCCGGCAAATCTTTTTTTGTTTTTTCTAAAACAGAACGATAGTCTGTTTCGAATGACTGCGACGTATTTTCTTTATTTCCTTTGACCGCAGACTCGGTATCATTCACACCAACAAGAATATTGACCAGGTTGGGTTTTAAATCCAATGCATCCGTTTGCCAGCGTTCTGCCAAATCTGTGATTTTATTTCCGCTAACTCCCCGATTGAAAAAGTGAAATTCTTTTTCCGGATGATCAAACCATAATCTGCTTGCAATAAGATACGCAAATCCATGTCCCATGACATGATTCCAGTCCGTATTCCTGGTCCTGTTTCCGTCTGTTATAGAATCTCCCTGGAATAAGAATGTGTATCCTTTTTCAATACTTTCATTTTTATCAAAAGAAGAGGCAGATGCTATTTCTGGTAACAGAATTCCGGCTGCACTGCCAAGTATGGTTTTCTTTAAAAAATCTCGTCTAAGTGCCATGTCAGCAATTCTCTGTATTTTAATATTTGCTAGCACAAGAATTTAAAGCGATCCGCCTACTTATCATGATTCTTAAAATTTAGAAATTATCGGTTCTTTTTTTGAATAGCATACTTTCCAACAACTTCTCCATCATCCCTCACCATTTTCAGGTTAAGTTCTTTTTTGTTGGCACGCAACTTAATCAGCGTCCGGTTTCCTTCCAGGGGCCCGCCTCCAATGACGATCGGGTAATTGTGTGTGGCATCTGCATCGTGTGTCATATAACGATGGGTATGGCCGGAAATCTGGATATCAATTTTGGCCTTGTTTAGTAACGGGCCAAAAACTTTCTGACAATGAAGCGTACCATGCCAGTCGCCGGAATGGTAAGGAGAAATATGAATCAGTACAACTCTGAAATCTGCTTTTTTGAATTCTTTACTTGCGATTTCTTTTTCCAGCCATTTCGCCTGCGTCTCGCGGTAGCGGTCAAATGCCGCAAGTCCTCCATATTCCACACTGTCGTCCGCTTTATCTTCGCCAGAATCAAGAATCACAAGACGGATTGGACCGCGGGTAAAAGCATAATAAAATTTATTGTCCGGATAGGCGAAATAGTCTGGAATTTGCCTCGAAAAACTGCCCCGGCATTCATGATTTCCCTGGGTAAGAATAAAAGGAAATTCATTGGAAAAAATATCGGTTGTTGGTTTTATCAAATGATCAATTAACTGCTGCTCATCACTGAGCCAATCGAAACAATCACCATTGAAAACGACAAAGTCATAATCACGTGCATTTCCGGTATAACCATGACGGTAAAGTAATTGCGGAATGATTTGCGGACGGTCATGAATATCATTGAAAATAACCAGTTTGACTTCGTCCTCATTCAAGGCCGGTGTTTTAAAACCAAGCATGGCGCCTGTTATAGTTTCTCCAAATTCAACTTTGGAATTTTTAAAACCTGTTATTTCGGTAGAAACAATTTTGTATTTATGACTTAATCCTGGTTTAAGATTTGTCAGTGTAATTTTATGAATGCGTTTGTTAGCTTCAATCAGCCCGTTGTTATAAGCAAATGCTTTGTGGATCGCATAATTTCCTTCTCCATATTCCACCCAGCTAAAACAGTTTTTGCTGGTAATCCACATCACCGTAACTTCATCGTGGCCGATATTCTGAAGATAAGGACCGGCTACGAAATGATTGTTTTCGTCGGTATTATCGGCTAAGGCTGAGGTGACAGGAATTAAACTCAGCGCCCCGATTTGAGACATTTTTTCAAGAAATGACCGTCTGTCTGAATGCATTTTGGTAAGAATTTAGGAATAGTATTTAGAAACTTATTTGTTATAAGCAGTCCTCATCAAAATTTTAACGAGAACTGCTATTGATATTAATACTTACCGGATCACCAGTTTGGGTTTTGAACCAGTTTTGGATTCAGCAAAAGTTCCTGTGTCGGGATTGGATAGAGGTAATCCCGTGCTTCATTAAACTTTTTGGTAATATGCTCGTTGATCACAATGTTTCCGCCTTTGTTGCCGTTTTCGAGTAAAATCTCGCTTCCCAATTTCAGGATCTGAGCACCGGGAACCGTTGGTTTATCGCCTTCATAAATAACCAGGTCAACCTTACCGTTTTTGTCAAGATCATAACTTCCGGGGCCGGGGAAATACATTCCTTTGTATTGTTTTGTCAAAATCTGACCTTCTTTCCAGCGAATAATATCATCCCAGCGGAAGAAATTTTCCATCACAAGTTCCACACGTCTTTCGCGTCTGATTTCCAGAATTACACCCACATTACTTCCTGTAATTTGGGAATATTGCTGCGCCTGGTAAGGATCCGGATTGCTGTTTGCCATTGCCATGTTGATGTTGGGCATACCCACGCGATCACGGGTCAGTTTGGTAGATTTGTCAAGATCGCCTTGAGTCAATGTGCCTCTTTCAGCTTTTGCTTCGGCATAATTCATCAAAACTTCTCCGTAACGGAAAATTGGCATATCCGTAATATCCTTACTAAAAGTATCCCATTTTGGCGCCGACACAAATTTGATCAATTGGTAACCGGTTACCGTAGCGCCAAACTCCTGCACAAGTGGTGCCGTTTCTCCAATTCGGGTATAGCCGGGAGTCCGTATTGTTTGGGTTAAACGTGGGTCTCTTTTTTGTACTTCGTCATAAAACTGCATGGTTTCATACCCTTTGATATCCGTAAATCTCGATCCATCTGCCATCAGATAACTGTTAACCAGTTTCTTTTCCAGGCCAGGTTTTCCATAAGATGCAGTCATCGTGTAATAATTAAGGTTATGATAAACCTGTAATTCATCACTGAAATCCCGTGCCAGTATCACTTCGTCGGCAATTGCATTGTCGGAAGAAAAGAATTTCTGATAGGCTGTCGACGGAGTCGCTTTATAAATCGTATATCCACTGTTTTTCATCAAATCCTCCGAAGCAGAAATACTGGCATCCAGAAATTTATCCGAGCCTGAAAGTTTGAATTCCGGATGATATTTCCGGAACGTTCCTTCATACAAACCCATCCTTGATTTTAAAGCCAGCGCAGTCCATTTCGTGATCATAGTTACCTGACGTGATCCGTCCAGATTTGCAATCGCGTAATCAAGATCGGCCAAAACAGAATCCATCACCATCGCACGCGGATCTCGGGCTTTGTTCAACATTTCCTGATCATTTGATTCGATCGCTTTGGAATACCATGGAACATCACCAAATTTCTTTACCATGTTAAAATAAAAATAAGCACGAAAAAAACGGGCAACTCCGTTGTATTTGGCCACCGCTTTTTTATCGGCACATTTGTCAGAATTAGCAAGGAAATAATTGATATTTCGTAGCGGATCCCATTTCCAGCCACCATCGCTGGTAGGTACCACGCGCGTTCCCTGAAGCTCATCGCGAAGACTGTTTTTTACTACATTGTCAACATCCTCATTGTACACATCTTCGGCAGATGGCAGCACGCTGTAAAATGAATTGGTATAAAGAATCAGGTCGTTTTCCGTTTTGAAAAACGTTTCCGGCGAGATAGCATCTTCGGGAAGCTGGTCCAGATTACAGGAAACCATCCCGATTGCTATGGCTAGTGTTAAAAGTATTTTTTTCATTGTTATGACTCGTTAATACCAGGTTTAAAAATTGAGGCTCAGGCCGACTGAAAATGTTTTGGACAAGGGGTAAGTTCTGCCATTTGTCGTATCGCCGTCAAGTTGTTCCGGATCTATGTATTTGGATCTGAGCGGTGTATAGGTAAGCAGGTTTTCGCCGCTCACATAAACCCGCGCTTTTGGAATGTGAAGTTTTTGGGTAAGTTTTGATGGAAATGTATAACCGATCACAACATTTTTAAGTCGCAGATACCCAGCGTTCTGAACATATTTGTCGTTAGGAGCATTTAAATCACCACCGCCATTTAACGCCGTGTAACCTCTCAAAACAGGAAAATAAGAATCTGGTTTTTCAGGAGTCCATACATCCTTTTCAAAATCTTTTGGAATAAAAGAATAATAGGGACGTGAATAGGGGCCCCAGAATTTATCCGCATTATTGCCCGGATACCAGTTTTTTCTAAGAATTCCTTGGGTAAGTGTCGAGAAATCAAAGCCATTCCAGGAAGCACCAAGATTCAAACCATAACGATAACGCGCCTTGTTGTTACCAATTTTTTTCAAATCACCATGATTTTCCAAGGTATTGGCACCCTGATCGATTTTGTTATTGCCATCTTTATCAATGAATTTGATATCTCCTGCCTGTAATTTGCTCCATTCTCCCGCGGCGCTCAAACGTTGTTTGTTTACAAGCGCCTGGTCAACCTGATAAGCCTGGGCCTCTTCGTTGCTTTTGAAAAAACCATCAAGCGAGTAACCCCACATATCACCGATAACTTCCCCTACGTAATGGCTTGAAAGCAATTTATTGGGATTATCAAATTTGGTAATCGTTGATTTTGAATCTGAAACATTAAAAGTTGCGTTGTAAGAGAAGGCTTTTCCGGCAAGTTTAAACTGGTCGCGCCAGGAAATGGCCAGTTCAAAACCTTTTGTTTTTAAATCACCCGCGTTTTGGGTTGGAACCGGCGCTCCATAAACAAGCGGCAGTACTTTACCGGGAATAAGCATATCCGTGGTTTTACGGATATAGCCGTCAAACGCAAGATTCAAACGGTTTTTCAACAAATCCATATCCAGACCGATGTTGGAAGTTGTGGCTTTTTCCCAGGTAAGGTTTGGAGAAATTGGATTTGGGCTGTTTACATAAGTTAGTTTTTGCCCATTATTGATCCAGCTGGACTGCGCCGTTGGCATGATGGAAATGTAGGGATAGTAACTTGCCGAGTTGTTGTTTGGCGGCAGTTGATTTCCTAAGGTTCCGTAAGATGCTCTGATTTTCAAATTGTTAACAACTTCTTTGGCTGATTCGAAAAATCTTTCTTCACTGATTCTCCATCCCGCAGAAACCGAAGGGAAAAATCCATAACGTTTCCCGGCTCCGAATCTTGAAGTTCCGTCATAGCGGCCGTTCACTTCCAAAAGATATTTTCCAAGGTAATCGTAGTTGACCCGAAAAAAAGCTCCAAACAATTCATATTGATAAGAATCTCCTGTTGCAAGCTGCTCGCCGGTTCCTAAGTTCAGGTCATTCAGACTTTCAGAAAGCAGGTTTTTACGCGCTCCGAATAACCGTTGGTGTTTTTTTGTTTCATAATTAATACCCGCAGTAGCTCCAAAATAATGTTTGCCAAAAGTGTGGTTGAAAGAAGAAAAAACATTGACAACATTCGTAGGATCAAACCAGAAGGTCTTTTTCAGCTGATCGGTATTGAAGTTTGGAACAGCGGCCAGGATACCGGGTTGAATAGAGTATTGAGCAACTGCTGAACGGTACCAGTCGTCAGCGATATAAAAAGAATAGGAGTGATTGGCAACAATATTCCAATTCTTTGTCAGATCCACTGTCATCGAATTAATGGTTGTAAACTCATGTGCTTTTTTTTCACCGCCAGCTACGCCTTTCATAAGATTGGCAAACAATCCATCACCGATTGAATAATTATTTTTTAACGTATTGTATGTCGCTGTCCCGTCTGGATTTTGCGGAGCATAAGCAGGTATGGCATGAACAGTAATTCCAACGAAGTTTTCGTTTCCACCGCCTTCCAAACCTGGATATTTATATTTTGAGTCAAAATACTGGGTGTTATTGCTGATTTTTAACCAGGGAGTTAACTGAGCATTTATTTTGGCTCTGAATGTATAAGAGGTAAACTTGTCCGTATTTAGTTTCATCATCCCTTCTTTTGAATAAGTAGATCCTGAAATGAAGTAATTAACCTTTTCAGTCCCTCCTGAGAAGTTTAGATTATGCTGTTTAGATGGTTGGGTCGTGTTAATTACTGCCTTCCACCAGTCATAATTTCCATAGTAATTGTAAATATCTTTTCCATTTACATTTTTCACTACCGTCCATGGTCGGTCCGGATTTTCGGTTTTGTCAAAACGACGGGCTTCCAGTTCTTTATAATCCTCATCCGAATAACGGGTATACGTATTGCCGTTAGCTCTTTTAAAAGCTTCGTCATTCATTTTGACATAATCATAACCGTTGGTAAGGAAATCAGTACGCACCGTCGGTGTTGACCAGCCGAAATTGTTGCTGTATGAAACACTGGTTTTCCCACTTTTGGCTATTTTTGTTGTAACCAGAATTACACCAAAAGCACCGCGTGCACCATAAATTGCCGAAGCTGCTGCATCCTTCAAAACAGATACAGTTTCTACGTCGCCGGGATTTATCCGGTTAATATCACCGGGAATACCGTCGATCAAAACCAGCGGGCCACCGCCGTTGATAGACGTCTCCCCTCGGACATTCAGGTTTCCTCCCTGGCCAGGACGACCGGTTGAAAATGTAACGTTCAGGTTGGGAATCATGCCCTGAAGAATCTGGGACATGTTATTTAAAGGCCGGTTTTCGAGATCTTTTGACTGGATCTGACTTACCGCACCTGTAAGATTTACTTTCTTCTGGACACCATAACCTACGACGATCAGTTCATTTAAAGCTTTGGTATCGGCGGTTAAAGTCACATCGATAAATGTTTGGTTTCCAACTCTTGTTTCCTTGGGAAGGTACCCCACAAAGCTGAAAACCAGAACAGATTCAAGGTTGGGAACGGTAAGTTCAAAAAAGCCATCACCATCCGTTGTCGTTCCGGCTGAGCTGCCTTTCAACACTACACTTACGCCAGGTAAAACCTCTTTTCCGTCAGCAGAAATTACTTTCCCTTTAACTCTGATTTCCCTGGTAAGTGGTGCATTTAAAACCTTTTCTTCCAAAGATGGAAATGCAGATTCTTTCTTATTTAACCGGTTTTTGGAAAGAATGATCTGCTGGTTCATTACCGAATATTCTATTCCATGCGGAAGAAAAATCTGGTTGAGTACCTGATCGAGTTTCGCCTTGCTGGCATTGATCGTCACATGTTCGCTAAGAGAAACCTTGCTACTGTACACGAATTTGATCTTGATGTCTTTCTGAATTTGTTCCAAAACCGATTGGATCGGTACATTTGATAAGCGAATGGTGATATCCTTGTTGAGGATAGACTGCGCTGAGCTTTCTTTTGCGTAACTAACGCTGGCAAGAAAAGCCATAAGAATCCATTGAAGTAAACTTATTCGCATGAGAAGTCGCCAGTTATATGGCTTGTTTGGTACCGATTTTTGCATAATTTTGATTGTCTAATGGTTTAAGCTCTGTTAGAAATAATCTGTTCTGCGCCGGTGGAACGGTGCAGGCAGGGAATCATTGGCCGGGAGTGGTGGAACACTTCCGGCTTTTTTGTGCAGGAAATTCGCTAGTTCATGATTTTTGCAGGTTTGGTTGAGTTAAATTGATTCGTTATTCACATGGTTCACCCTGAATGGTAATCGTATTTTCTTTAATGATATAAGTCGCTTCCAGCGTTTTACACAGCATATCCATGATAGCCGGAAGCGGCTGTTGCTCAAAGTCTCCGCTGATCCTGCATTTTGCTATTCCAGGATCGGAAAGTTTGATGGAAATATTGAATTTTCTTTCAAGCTGACGGATTGCATCACGTAACGGTGTATGTGTAAACGTTATGCTGATGGATTGATAAATTTCCTTTTTCTGCAAAGTGGCCATTTCCTGAAACGAAAGTTTTTTTGATTCCAGTTCAAAAAGTGCCTGCTGATTTGGTTTTAAAATGACCTGTTGAGTTTTCGATTCACTATCAGGTGCAGAAACTTCCACACGACCTGTAACCACGGAGATTTCGAAATGTTTTCCTGCTGAAACTGCTTTGACATTAAAGCTTGTACCGAGTACTTTCACAACCATTTCTCCACTGATGATCGAGAATGGTTTTTCTTTATTTTTTTGTACATTAAAAAATCCTTCCCCTTTAAATTTTACGGTCCGGTTATTTTCTGCAAATACTTTTGGATAGATAATTATCGCGTTTTTGTGCATCCAGACGGTACTTCCGTCGGGGAGCTGGTGCTGAACAATCCGGGATTCATTGTTTATGAATTCAACCAAATCAACTTTTTTGCTAACCTTTTCATTGGCCGCAATCGAATCGAAAGATTGTTTTGGTGCAAACTGATAATAAAAAATACCCAGGACAAACAAAATTGAAGCAGCAATACCTGTTATCCTCGACCATGGAAATTTTCTGATTTCAGTATTATTTTCTTCAAGGTCAATCTGTTGATTAATATTTTTAAGTGTATTTTCCAACAGCTCATTTCTTTCAGACTCTGCTACGGATTCGAGGTACTGGCCGGGAGTTTCCAGAGTTGCATACCATTTTTCAATAATGTTTTTCTCATGATCAGAGCATAATCCCTGAAGATATTTTTCAAGTAATTGAGGTGATATTTCCGGCTTGTTATCCATTGCGTAAAGAGGTTGATATCTTTAAGTCGGAGTCAATAAGCGGTACCCCTTAGTTGGGGAAGAAAAATATTAAAATAAATTGATCAGGATCAGTGTGTAGGCTAAATGTTCTTTCAAATAGACTTTTAAAATCCGCAAAGCTTTGGTAATGTGCTGTTCAACCGTTTTTTCGGAAATGTTAAGTTCCAGCGCGACATCCCGGTTAGATATTCCCTGACGGCTCAAAGTGAAAACTTGCCGACATTTTTCGGGTAATAAATGTAATGCTTCATGATAGCGGTTTTGAAGATCAAGCGCCAATGTATCCTGGTAAGTAGTTTCCGCAGAACTTTCCCGGGCAGATTCCCAATAAGTATTTCGGTTTTGCCTGGACATTTCCGCACGGTAATGCGTTATGATCCGTTTTTTTGCCGAAGAAAATAAATAAGACTTACAATCCTGAATGTTTGAATCTATGCGTTTCTGCCAAATGCTTACAAACAATTCCTGAACAATTTCCTGAGATGTAAAGCGGTCGTTGATCCGGGAATAAACATAATTGAACAACGGCGCAAAATAACGGAGATACAATTCCTCAAACGCTTTTCTGTCAGCGTCCGTGCGGATAATTTCTAGAAGGTTTGCGTCTGAAAAGTGAGTATACCTGGCGTTCATATTGATTCAGTATTCTTTGGGTTATAATAGCCCATCAGTAAGAATTCTGCAAAATTCGGCTATTATCAATAAATGCCTGTTGATTTTAGATTAAGGAATTGAAGGCGTTTGGTCTTATTAATAACAAAAAAATAAAATGATTTTTTTGGAAAACAGTAGGGAGTTGTATTATGGTTTTTTTAAGGATATGAGTATTTATCACAAAAAACTGCCGCTGTTTTCCGGCTAAGGAAAACAGCGGCAGTTTTATATTTTGAAAAAATAAATGCAGATTAATTAATCACTGCTTTAATAACCACAGGCTGGTGATCAGATGGATATCGCTGCTCTTTTGCATCCGTCAAAACTCCATATTTTAGAACCTTGATTGGTTTGCTTACAAAAATATAATCGATACGATTTACCATCGGTGCATCAAATTTGAAGCTGTTGAAAGTTCCTTCCGGACCGTATTTCGGTTGTTCTGTTACTTCATGAGAATCGCTTAAAAGTGTTTGAATGGCTTTGATCTGTTCTGTTTCAGGCGTAGAGTTAAAATCGCCGGTTAAAATGGTTGGCGAATTTCCTGCAATTTCCTTCATCTTTTTCAACATCAGAATTCCTGACTGGCGACGCGCTTCTACACCTTGATGATCAAAATGAACGTTGAAAAAATAGAATTCTTTTTTAGTGTTCAAATCCTGGAATTTCGCCCATGAACAGATCCGGTTGCAGCAGGTAGCATCCCAGCCTTTTCCCGGTTTGTCCGGTGTTTCGCTCAACCAGAAATCACCATTTTTTAAAACTTTGAAACGATCTTTTTTGTAAAAAATAGCAGAATGTTCTCCACCTTCTTTGCCATCATCACGGCCTTTTCCAAGAAAAGCAAATTCGGTTAATTCAGCCACATCATGTAGCTGATTGATCAAAACCTCTTGTGTGCCAAAAATATCAAATTCATGAAAACGAACCAGTCCTTTCACCATTTCCTTACGGTTCGGCCAGGCGTTAATCCCATCGCCTTTGTTATCATAACGAAGGTTGTAGGATGCAATATTGATCGTGGAAGTTTTTTGTGCAAAACTTGCTGTCGACAGCATAAAAACAGCTGCAAGGATCAGAAGCGATTTTTTCATTTAAAAAGAATTAAGGATTAGAAATAGAATTTAGTTTTAAAAAGACCATAAAGTAAGGAGAAAAAATACTTAACTCCTTACTCTATGTGCTATGATTAACATCGGCTTTCGGCAATCAGCTTTCAGTTATCAGAAATCAGAAACGCTATGAAAAGATAGAATCTATATCAGTCCCGGATCTGACAGCCGACCGCCGAAAGCCGACGGCCAAATTACCATCCCGGATTTTGTCCCAATTTGGTATTGAACAACCGGTCTGTTTCAGGAATAGGATAGAGGTAATGTTTCTCTTCCCATTTGCGCGGAACGGTATTTAACCAGGTAATTTCTCCCGAAGTATCGTTTGATAAACGCTGTGGATTTGGACCTGCGCTGATCGTTTCAGCCACATTGATATAGGTTACACCAGCAACCGGAGATGCAGGAGTTCCTTTTACAAAAGCAACATCCATCACGCCGTCTTCGTTAAGATCCATCGGCGTATTGAGAGCCGGAACATAAAATCCGTTCCATTTTTGTTCCATCAAAGAACCGCGTTTCCAGCGAACAATATCGTAAAAACGGAAACCTTCCAGGCACAATTCAGTTCCTCTTTCACGACGGATTTCAAGAATAGCAGGATTGGAAATGCCCGGGAAATAATTCGTTTGCAGGTAAGGATCAGCCACGGCTGGCACAGCAGATAGTCCGCCTGTGATGCCCGCTCTTTTACGAATCGCACCAACTGTTAATGCCCAGTCTGTATCTGTTAATTTGTTCAATTCTGCTTTTGCTTCTGCATAGTTCAGCAAAATTTCTGCATAACGCATCGTGGAGATGGAATTGATATTTCTGGTTCCACCGTCATAATACGTGTCATCCAATGTCCATTTTATTGGCTGATAACCTGTGTAAGTATAAGAGAAAACCGGAGGTGCCGCTTCTTCTTTTCCACCATTGATGCGTTTGTAGCTTCCCATACGGATACTTTGTTGTAATCTTTTGTCGCGGCCTTTAACTTCCTGGACAAAAGTCATTGTTTCGTGACCAGCTTTATCCGTAAATGGCGTTCCGTCAATATTCAGGTATGTATTTACAAAAGTGCGGGTAAAACTCAATCTCGCTCCGTATGTCGAACTTGTCCACCACCAGTTTGCATCATTATATACACTTAGTGCAGGATCACAAACGTATGATAACATCACTTCATTCGTTACCGGCGTATTGTTAATAAAAACCTGACGATATGATTTCTCGTTTCCTCCTGTTTCATTCAATGAAAATCCACCTTCCTTAATTACTTTTTCAGAAGCAGAAATTGATTCATTTAACCATTTTTCAACGGTCGACTGCAAATTGTAAGTCGTCTGATATTTTCTGAATGTTCCTTCAAAAAGACAGATTCTGGATTTGTATCCGTAAGCTACTGATTTGGTGATCAAACTTCTGCTGTTGTCCGTAGTCGTACGGATATTTTCTACTGCATAATTTAAATCAGCCAAAACAGAATCCATAACCATCGTTCGTGGATCACGACCATTGAAAAGAGACGGATCATCAACCGTTGCAGCTTTATTAATCCAGGGCACATCGCCAAAGCGTTTTACTTTTTCAAAATAAAATATGGCTCTGAAAAAACGGGCAAGCGCAGTGTAATGTTTTCGGGCATCTGCCGAAACGGTTAGGCGGTTATTGTTTTCGATAAAATAGTTGATATTTCGTAAAGCTCTCCAGTCCCAACCCGTGCTCTGGCGTGGGCCATAGGCACCATCACGCAAAAAATCGGGGACAGAAGAACGCGCTCCAAAATCACTCATTTCGTCGGAACGGATGATATCATTTCCACTTGGCAGAATTCGGTATGGATCTGAGGTGTCATAAAAGGAATTTGTGTAAAGTTCCAATCCTTTTTCACTGTTAAAAACGGCATTATTATCGGCAGTAGACTGTGGGACCTGATCCAGTTCCTGACATCCGCCAGCCAAAAGGCCGATCAGAAATAACAGTCCTATAAATTTAAATTTCATGAGTATTTGATTTTATTTCTTCTAATAATTTAGATTTCCGGATTAGAAAGTAACGGACAATCCCATCGTGAAACCTTTTAGTATTGGGTAATTATTTCCATTACCACTGTTACCATTATTCGGTTTTGAAGGATCATCGGTTGGATTCAAAACAGTGTCAGATCTTCCAATATTTTCCACATCAATATCCTTTGTGATTTTGTATAATGGTGAATAAGTGAAAATATTATCGCCCGACAGATACACACGCGCACTGGCCATTTTTAATTTATTTGTCAAAGTGTGAGGCAGATTGTATCCTATCTGAAGATTTTTCAGACGGATGTAAGCCACGTTTTGCAAATACTTTGTCTGTGCAGTTGCCAATTCTCCGGAGCTATTCTGTGCGGTATAGCCACGGTAACGTGGAAGATAAGCGTCAGGATTGTCCTCAGACCAGATGTTTCCAAGCTGCCATGACGGGATCTTGTTATACGGACGGTTGTATTGTCCCCAGAAAAGTGCCGCTTCTGAACCCGGATACCAGTCTTGCTTGGCTACACCCTGGAAGAATGCAGAAATGAAGAAATTGTTCCAGTCACCACCCAAGGTTACACCGTAAGTATAACGCGGAAGGGAATTACCGATGATTTTTTTGTCGCCCGGCTGACCTACCGTTTTGTTACCATCATCAATGACGCCGTCACCATTCAAATCCTTGAATTTGATATCTCCAGGCAGCAATTTTCCGGTTGTAGATGCTTTGTAAAGAATCTGTTTTGGAGAATTAGTAATGTCATCAGCAGATTTGAAATAACCATTGTTCACAAATCCCCAGATCTCACCCAGTTTCTGACCGGCGTAATAGTCCGATAGTCTTTGGTCTGGATTGTTGTATTTGTCAATCTTGGCTGTGTAGTCCGCTACCGTCAAACGAACCGAATAGTTCAGTGGTTTTGAACCAACCGTAAACTGGTCGCGCCAGGTAATGGCTGCTTCCCAGCCATTTGTTGTTAAATCAGCATAGTTTCCTTTTGGAACATCTGTACCGAAAACGGCTGGCAAAGTCATACCGGTTGTAAACATGCCGGTTGTTTTTCTTTGATAAGCATCCGCATTTAAAGTCAAACGATTGGCAAGCATCGAAACATCCACACCGAAATCTGCCGTGCTTGACGTTTCCCAGGTAAGTCCGTTTGGCAATACCGTTGGCTGCCCGGTTTGTTGCGGACGTACGCCGTTCAGTATTCTCCCTGATTGCAGAATCTTAAATTTTTCCTGAAAACTGTAAGAATCGATATTTCCGTTCCCAAGAGATCCGTAAGATCCTCTCAGTTTCAATTCAGAAATAACTTTTGGAGAAACTTTCCAGAAAGACTCGTTCGAAATTCTCCATCCTGCCGAAACGGATGGGAAAAATGCATAACGCTGGCTCGACGGAAATTTGGACGATCCATCATAGCGACCATTTAATTCGATCAGATATCTTTCCTTGAATGAATAATTTACGCGGTAAAAACCACCGGCAATTGCCCATTTATCATATCCGCCGCCGGTTGTAATGGTCTGTCCAAGCGCAAGATTGATATCACTTGCACCTTCGTAGATCAATCCGTTACGAACAACCTGAAGTTCTTTATAAAGCGATTGTTCCTGGTTGAAACCTGCCAATACTTTGAAATAGTGATTTGCGCCAACTTTCGGTTCAAATTCACCATAAATATTGGTGGCGGTATACTGGGTATTACGAAGCTGATTTTGAAGATCGTTATAATTCGTCCCTACGTACTCGATTACGCCTGGTTTGCGGCTGTAAGGAACAGGTACGCGCGTACGGTAATCGTTATTATCTGTGTTCTGGTACGTGAAGTTTCCTTTGATTCTCAATACATCATTGAAAAACTGTGAAGAGAAACTGGTCGTATTTCTGAAAACACGTTTGTTTGTGTTGATACCATTTTTGCCATAATAAAAATCACCAACCGTATAAGCTGCCGAGTAAGTCAGTGTTCCGTCCGGGTTGAACATCGGAGCCATGGTATGGCCTTCATCCGAAATATTTCTCCAGATCGAACCACCTTCTCCAACATTTAGCGGATTATGATATTTCATGGAAGAGAAGTCGGCGTTGTTGGATATGTTAAGCCATTTGTATAGCTGAACTGAACCTTTTACACGCAAACTCATGATTTTGTAATCATCCGAATTATACTTGAAAAGCCCATCCTGACCAAAATAACGACCTGTAACCATGAAATCTGCTTTGCCGCTTCCACCGGAAACGGATAAGTTGTGTTCCGTAGCACTTGTGGTTTTTTTGTATAATTGTTTGTACCAATCTGTATTTTCATAATAAACGTATTCACCCGTAACCGGATCAACAACTGTTTTTGGCAGACTTGGATCTTTCGAACGTTTTTCAAATTCTGCCAGATAAGCAGGGGAGAATTTAACCGTTTTATTTACGTTTTGAGGCGTTTGCGAATAGTCGTTCCATGCGCTCCATCCTTCGTTAAACATTTTAGCAAAAGTATATCCGTCTGTCACCAGATCAGGGACTGCAATCGGACTTTTGATCGAATGGTTCATTGAATAACTTACCGTTGTTTTATCTTTTTGTGGCGTTTTCGTTGTTATTAACACCACACCAAAAGCACCTCTCGCACCATAAATCGCAGCCGAAGCAGCATCTTTCAAAACAGACACGCTGGCGACGTCATTCGGGTTAATCCGGCTCGGATCCCCTTCAACGCCATCAATCAATACCAACGCACTTCCGCCCTGGCCAATGGAAGTTGCGCCACGAATGTTGTAAGAAGGCGATTGTGTAGGTTTTCCGTCACCCATGGTCAGGTTAAGATTAGGAATCACACCTTGTAAACCCTGGGCCAAATTTGGAAGGGAGCGGTTTTCTAATACCTTGCTCGTTACCTGATCAACGGCACCGGTAAGGTTCATTTTCTTCTGCGTACCGTAACCTACGACAACCAGTTCTTCCAAAGCTTTTGTATCGGCATCAAGGGAAATGTTGAACTTAGTACGCGTTCCTATCGGCAGTTCTTTTGTGATGTAACCTACAAAACTGAAAATCAGAACAGCGTCTTTATCGCTTTCGTTAAGATCCAGTTTAAATTGTCCTTCGCCATCCGTTGTTGTTCCGCGTTGCGTTCCTTTCACGATGATACTTACACCAGGCAGGCCTCCGCCTTTTTCATCCGAAACTTTTCCACTGATATCAATCAAATGGGCCTGAATCGGAATGATCTGGGCTTTTGCTTCCGGCATTTTCGGTTTAACCACGATAGTCCGTTCCATCAAACTGTAAGTAAGCGGCTGGTTATTGAAACATTGTTCCAGAACCTGTTCAAGAGAACCATCGGAAATATTCATCGTTACGGGTTTGGCTTTTTTCAACAATTCATTATTGAAAATAAACTGATAACCGCTGCGTTTTTGGATCATTTTGATCACCTGTTCCAGCGGAGCATTCTCCACGGAAACTGAAAGTTTTTGAGAAACGGCGGCCGCACTTACCTGCATACAGGCGACGGCTAGTAGAAAAGCGCTTAATTTCATCATGAGCAGTATTTTGGATGGAATAAGGCTGATACGTCTACTACTTTTGAAGAGTAGCTTTAATTTCATAGTTTTACGATGTTTGGATTTTGAAAGTTTATGGTTCGCACTGTACACTTATGTAATAATCCCTTCGGACCGGTAGCCCTGGCCGGCTATCGGTTTTCCAGCATTACTATTTCTTCTTATTATTTTTCCCGGATAGTAATTCTTTTGTCTTCGATCTCAAATTTTAATTCTCCCGACATTTCAAGCATTTTCAACACTTTTGATAAAGTATTGTTTCGTGAGATCATCGCGGTAAAATGTTTATCCGGAATCTGTTTTTCGTTCACAACCTCCACGTCATACCACCTTTGCAACTGGCGCATGATTGTGGTCAAATCTTCATTGTCAAACTGAAAGTAACCTTCTTTCCATGCAATGGCTTCATCCAAATCAGCCGTTCGTACCCGAATTTGAGAGCCGATAAGTGCTTGCTGTCCGGGATTCAGTATTTTTTTAGTTTCACCGTTTCCTACTTTTACCGAGCCTTCCAGCAAGGTGGTTTTGGACACGCTTTCATTGTCATAAGCCATGATATTGAAATGAGTTCCGAGTACTTCGATATGCGTTTTTCCGGCCTCTACGATGAATGGCATTTCTTTGTTTTTGCTGATCTCAAAATATCCTTCTCCCGTTAATTCAACTTGGCGCACCTTGCCGGAAAATGAAGTGGGAAAATGCAAAGACGATTTTGAATTCAGCCACACCTTACTGCCATCGGGAAGTAATATTTCATACTGGCCGCCTGTGGGGGTGTTAATTGTATTGTAAGTAATGATCGTACTGTTTTCTGATGGTAGTATTTCATAGACAAGCTGGCCTTCTTTTTTACTAATTTTTACGCCGTTTTCCTTTTTGAAAGTTCCATTTTCCACATCTTCCAAGGTTATCACGCTGCCGTCTCCCAAAGTCAGGGTGGCATTATTTCCTCCAGGAAGCACATCATTTTTTAAAATTTCCGGCTTTGGGTTTTTGGCAATCATTGTAGCTGTGCTATCTTTCTTATGCAGAAAAGCGTAGCCAACAAAACCGGTAATCAGAATAGCTGCGGCATATTTGAAGAAGTTTTTGAATAACCAAAAAGAATGATGAACAACGGGATTGTCTATTTGTTGATTAATATTTTCCCAGGCAGCATTTTGGTCGATGGATTCAAAAAATTGCAAACTTTCTTCCATTTTGTCTTTACTCTGCAATTCATTCAGTAAGATTTGATTTGCGATATCTTCGTTGAGCCAATCCTGCAATACCCGATTTTCCTCTTCGGAAAGGCTTGCGTTAAGATATTTGAAAATCAAATCTGCAATTTCAAAAGGTGCTTTCATTCCTGGCTTTTGTTCTTTAATAGTAAGACACGCAGAATTAAAACTGGGGTGAAAGATTTCTTAAAAATATTTTTATTTAAAGAAAAACTTAGATTAAATAATGTATAACTATCAGACTATAACAGGATTGTCTGTTATTTACTAAGTGTAATTAATTAAAGAAGGAAGATGTGAGGCTGCTTAATTCAGAAATATTAGCAGTAAAATACTGAAAATTTCAGCGATGAATTTCGGACGCAGAAGCTGCATCGCACGTTGTTTTTGTGTTTTCACGGTATTAACAGATATTCCTAATTCCTCCGCTATTTCATGGTTCTTCTTATCATCCAGATAACTCATTCGTGCAATTTGCTGGCAAGCAGGTGGGAGGTCTTTTAAAGCCTGATGAATTTTTGAATACACCTCAGACTCTATGATTGAGTTGATTATAGTTTTATCTTCAACAAGCTCCGGTAAATGCAGCGAAAATTTTTCAACTACTTTTTTATGCCTCAACAGATTTAAACTGGCATTTTTAACGGTTGTGTACAGGAAACTTTTGATAGCATCCACATTCGCTGCAACTTCCTCTTTACGATTCCAAAAGGTGATGAATGCATCCTGCGCAATGTCTTCCGCCTCGCGCTTATCTTTAACAATGTTGAATGAAAAATAAACCAGGTTGGAATAATTTCGATTAAACAGCATTTCAAAAGCAATTCTTTCTTCACTTTTGTCTTGTGCTGAGTCAGGTTGGGTATATAAAGATTCCATATTCTGTTAGACAAAAGTAAGCTGGCTCTATCCTTTTCTGAAATTTTTCAAAAGAAAGGAGTCGATAAAAGTATTAATTTTTCTTTAAATAAAACTAAAATTGTTTCTTGTTGAAAATTAGTGTGGAGGGAATTTCTACGTTGTATTTTGTCTTTTTTATAATCTCAGGAGCTAGCCGAAATGTTTTATAAATTAAAAGCGAAACTCATTTCGACCTGCTGTCTCTTACATTTACTACTCAAAGGTATTTTACACCAAAGTTATTATCGCATTTATAATATTATGATTTTATTAAGAAACCGGATTGATAGAATGAAATCACAACAGCTTTTGCTAAATCGTTTTATATTTCAATTATTACTATAATTAGTTTTAAATTTAATTTTCAGGAAGCTCCGATGCAGCCGGGAATTTTGGATTCGATCTTATTTCTACAAACAGTAATCTGACGCTGAGATTTATTTCCAAATGGGAATTTATCCAATCCTTGTATGATCCGTCCTTAAGAATGTCCTGTTTATAGCTACATTATTTAAGGTCCGCAAATCACAACTCCATCGGAGTTTTCTGGAAATTTCAGGAGGCTCCGATGGAGCCGGGAATGTTGGGATTCGATCTTGTTTTTATAAACAGGAATCTCCTACGGAGAATTATTCCTGAATAAGGATTTATTCTAATGCTTGTACAATCGCTCCTTGGGAGCGTCCTGTTTATAGCCATATTGGTTAAAACCCGCGAATCAGAACTCCGTCGGAGTTTCCTGGAAATTTCAGGAGGCTCCGATGAAACCGGAAATTTCCAGGATTCGATCTTATTTCTGTAAACAGGTATATCCTATGGAGATTTATTTCCAAATGGGAATTTATCAAATCCGTATATGATCGCTCCTTGGGAGCGTCCTGTTTATAGCCATATTGGTTAAAACCCGAGAATCTTAACTCCATCGGAGTTTCCTGGAAATTTCAGGAGGCTCCGATGGAGCCGGGGATTTGGAGTCAATCTTATTTCTATAAACAGGAATCTCCTAAGGAGAATTATTCCTAATAAGGATTTATTCTAATCCGTGTACAATCGCTCCTTTGGAGCGTCCTGTTTATAGCCATATTGGTTAAAACCCGAAAATCACAACTCCATCGGAGTTTCCTGTAAATTTCATGAGGCTCCGATGGAGCCGGAAATTTTGGGATTCGATCGTATTTCTATAAACAGGAATCTCCTACGGAGATTTATTTCCAAATGGGAATTTATCAAATCCGTGTATAATCGCTCCTTTGGAGCGTCCTGTTTATAGCAATATTGGTTAAAACCCGCTAATCATAACTCCGTCGGAGTTTCCTGGAAATTTCAGGAGGCTCCGACGGAGCTGGGAATTTACAGGATTGGATCTTATTTCTATAAACAGGAATCTCCTCCGGAGATTTATTTCTGAATGGGGATTTATTCTTATCCGTATACAATCGCTCCTTTGGAGCGTTCTGTTTATAGCCATATTGGTTAAAACCCGAAAATCACAACTCCATCGGAGTTTCCTGTAAATTTCATGAGGCTCCGATGGAGCCGGAAATTTTGGGATTCGATCGTATTTCTATAAACAGGAATCTCCTACGGAGATTTATTTCCAAATGGGAATTTATCAAATCCGTGTATAATCGCTCCTTTGGAGCGTCCTGTTTATAGCAATATTGGTTAAAACCCGCTAATCATAACTCCGTCGGAGTTTCCTGGAAATTTCAGGAGGCTCCGACGGAGCCGGGAATTTACAGGATTGGATCGTATTTCTATAAACAGGAATCTCCTACGGAGATTTATTTCCAAATGGGAATTTATCAAATCCGTGTATAATCGCTCCTTTGGAGCGTCCTGTTTATAGCAATATTGGTTAAAACCCGCGAATCAGAACTCCATCGGAGTTTCCTGGAAATTCCAGGAGGCTCCGATGGAGCCGGGAATTTCCAGGATTCGATCTTATTTCTATAAACAGGAATCTTCTACGGGGATATTAATTTGGGCGTTTTAATCTGTAAACTAAATTGTATTGTTCCAGTTTAGCTCAAAAAAAGGAAAGGCGCTGGATGTATATCCAACGCCTTTCCTTTTTAATTTTTCAAACTAATATTTTACCAGCCCGGTGTTTGTTTGTAAGCACCGTTACTTCTTGCAATTTCATTTGGACTGATCGGCCAGGCTAATTTGGCTGCCGTAAAAGTTCTTGCCGGCCAAACTTGTGTAATGGTGAAAGTTGAAGCTGGATCTGTTTTGTTGGCATAATTACGTCCGTGAAGCGGAGCATTTATTTTGTCATAATCACCCCAACGTTTCAAATCCGCCAGGCGGTCTGTCCACTCGCAACCCAATTCCACACGTCGTTCATGTTTCAGATCAGCCAAGGTTGGTGCCGCTATCGGCGCAAGGCCGACACGTGCCCTTACCTCATTCAAAGGTGCAGCTGCCTCACTGTTTTTACCTTGCTGGATAAGTGCTTCTGCCTTGAAAAGAAGAATCTCAGCATAACGCATCAACGGCAAATTTAACGTTGTAGTTGGGTAGTCGCCGTTCTGGTTGATATGTGTATTTGTTCCCGGATCCTGATCGGTACCGTAGCTGTATGGTTCCATGTATTTATTGATCTGGAAACCTGATAAGCTGTTGGTTGAAAAGTAAGAGCGTTCCACTCCGAAGTAAGTAAACTTATCGCCAAATTTCAGGATAGTCACTTCACGACGCGGATCAGTTGCTTCATATTCATCATAAAGCTCAGCAGTTGGCTGAAAATATCCCCAGCCATTATAAACTCCCCAGCCCTTGTTTTCAAGACTTACACCCGGAAATTCAGAACCACCTTGCACGCCAGAAGTTACAGACCAAAGATATTCGCTGCTCCAGTTATTAGCCGTAGTAAACACAGCTTTATAATTTGCTTTGCTGCTTCCCTGTCCGGTTACCAAAGCTCTTCCGCCTTCGTTCTTGATTTTATCTGCAATTTCTGGAATTGCAGCCCACTTCGTGTTGTCGTATTGGGCCCAGTAAGCATACACTTTTACCATATAACCCCAGGCAGCAGCTTTATGCGCTCTGCCCTGATCCGCAGCGGCGTATGTTTGAAATAATGGAAGCAAGTCCGCAGCTTTTTGTAGGTCGCTTATAATTTGTGCATAATTGTCGGTGACCGATGGCAATTGTGGAGGGATTCTGTTACCGAATTCAGCGTTTTCAACGCCGTCATAAGGAACACCCTGTGTTTTATGACCCCAAAGATAAGCCAGCCAGAAGTGAGAAAATGCGCGTATGAAATAGGCTTCTCCCAAGGAACGGTTTCTTACCGCATCACTTACGTTTGTAGCAGCTTTCACACCTGCAATGGCCTGGTTTGCTTTGTTCATCATGGAATACAGATCATTCCAGCCGCCGGTCAAATAACCTTCATTACCGGATGGGATAAAGTTTTTGATGTTTTCCCCATCCGCTTTTGATCGTCCCACGATTAAATCGTCGCTTGCATTTTGTACCCAGAAAAGATCCCGGCCCCAGGTCGATTCATTTTTCATCGGTACATAAATCGCAGCGATACCTTTGATTACGTCATCTTCACTATCCCAAAAATAGGCGGTTGTTGATTCTCCGTTTGGTTTGGTATCAACCCAGCTTTCGTCGCAGGCACTCAGGCTGAGCACTAACGTCAAGGCTGTTAAAATTGAATATTTTTTATATAATTTCATGATTTCCGGAATGTTAGAATTTAAGCTTTAAACCTGCTGAATAAACACGTGACACTGGGAACTGGCCGCCGTCCATACCCGGAGCTGTGTAGTTCCCGTTAATTAATGAACTCCCAACCTCTGGATCCATGCCTGAATATTTTGTGAAGGTCAATAAATTGTCGCCACTCAGATAAACTCTAAGGCTAGCCCCTTTAATAAATTTAGGAACCGTATATCCGATAATTAAGCTTTTTAAACGCACATAATTTCCACTTTCAAGGTACCAGTCAGAAGCTGTCTGAAAGTTTTTATTAGCGTCACTTGCAGAAATTCTTGGAATGCTTGAACCTGTATTTGTTGGCGACCATGCATCCAGGATTTTATCCCAGCGGTTATAACCTTGTTCAGAGGCATTCAAAGTTGATTCTTTGAACACATGGAAAAGTTTAACGCCACCCACACCCTGCCAGAACATACTCAGGTCAAAAGATTTCCAGTTAAGATTCGTTGTAAAACCATACGTGATTTTTGGAAAAGCATTACCCATGTACACTCTGTCGCTGTCGTCAATTTTACCATCACCATTCTGGTCAACAAATTTCAAATCACCAGCTTGTGCGTTCGGCTGAATTTTCGTACCATTTAGAGTATAGTTGTTTGCTTCTTCGTTGCTTTGGAAAATACCTGCCGTTTTTACCAGCCAATAAGAGTAAAATGGCTGTCCAACTGTTGAACGATACGGAGTAATTGTTCCTCTCCACGCGTCAGGATGTACCCATACCGAATTCGGATTGCTGTCAATATATTTTACCCGGTTTTTAAGTGTAGCAATATTACCGCTGATTTCATAACCAAGGTCGCCGGTTCTGTCTTTCCAGGTAGCGGACAATTCAAAACCTGTATTACTGATTTTACCCTGATTGATATAAGGCGCACCATATCCGTAGGTATTGGTCCATTCGGTATCCTGCTGTTTGATCAGGTTGTAGGTCAGTTTGTCAAAGTAATCCGCAGAAAGTGTAAGTTTTTCTTTAAGCAGAGAAACGTCAAGGCCAATATCCGTCTGCTGCGAAGTTTCCCAGGAAAGTTTCGGGTTTTTAAGCGAAGCTACGTAAAGTGCTCTTGAATAAACACCACCGTCTCCCACCTGATAGGTATTATCAGAGCTAAGTGTAGAATAACCATAGTAACGACCAACCGATCCAATGTTTCCAATACGTCCCCAGCTCGCTCTGATTTTCAACAGATCAACCGCTGGAAGATTAAAGAATGGCTCAGAACTGATTTTCCATGCTGCTGTTGCTGCCGGAAATCCTTTTCCGCGGTAACCGGCAGCCAATCTGCCTGCGATGTCATAGCGGTAGCTACCTGTTACAAAATAGCGGTCAGCAAAACTATATGAAGCGCGACCTACATAAGAAACATTACGATCTTTCCAGTCATAATCCGTTGGTCTGTCGGAAGTGAAAGTACTGGCGTTGATAAAAAACTGAGCCCAGTTTTCTTCATCAGAAATATCTCTTGCGGTTGCTGCAAAACCTTTTGCCCCACTTTCCTGAGACGTTGTTGAAAGCATCGCGCCAATATTATGTTTGCCAAATACACGTGCATAATTGGCCGTATTTTCCCAAATCCAGTTATACGATCTGTCGGTATTGTAGGTTAGCGTATTCTGATTGTTTGGTTTACCCGGTTCTGTTCTTTTTGGGGTAAAGTTTTTAAATAACGATGAATGCTGGCGATATGAAAAACGTGTCAGAAATGACAAGCCAGGAATGATGTCTGAATACGAAAGTTCAGATACAGATTGGATATCGTTTCCTTTATTAGAAGGTTTGTAACGAAGAAGCGTAGCTACGGGGTTGATCGCGTCTCCATGAATACCCAGATATTGCGAATCTCTTGGACCAACACCACCAAAAGAACCATCGTCGTAATAAACCGTAGCGGAACGAGGCATATACATCGCAGAAAGAATTGTTCCGCTATATCCGCTGGCTGTTTCCGTACCACGTGCGTCACTGTTATTCCAGAATACTTCCTGACGGAATTTCAGGTGGTCTGTGAATTTATAAGAGGTATTGAAACGTAGCGAAATATTCTGTGCGTAAGTATTTAGTAGCGTTCCTTCGTTTTTTTCATAACGTCCCTGAAATAAAGTTGAGAATTTGTCAGTACCTGCGTTGATGCTGATATTATGACGCTGAACAATTCCCGTTCTGAAAATTTCGTCAATCCAGTTCGTTCTGGTTACCTGAGCGTATGGGTTTTTTGCTGCGTTCCAACCATCAAGTGGCGTTTGACCTGCATTGGTAAATGCTAGGTTGGAGACATATGCTTCTTTATCCGCGGTAAGAGAATTTGGTAATTTCCATGCTTGCTTAATACCTCTGAAACCTGAATATTCAATGCTTGGTTTACCTGCCGAAGCCTGTCTCGTCGTAATCAAAATTACACCGGCAGAGCCTGAAAAGGCTCCGTAAATGGCAGCCGATGCAGCATCTTTCAAAACAGTGATGGATTCAATATCCGAGGGATTATAAGGTGCATTTGGAACTCCGTCGACAACATACAGGACGCTCTCACCACTTCTTGAACCCATCCCACGAATGGTAACATTCGGTGTCTGGTCCGGGTGACCTCCATTGCTGATCGCCGTTACACCAGGTACTTTTCCCTGAATCATATTGGCAACATCTAAAACCGGACGATTTTTAATTTGTGCCATATCCGGAACAGAGGAAACAGCTGCCGAAAGATCACTTTTCTTGGCCGTACCATAACCAATCACAACAAGTTCATTCAGCGATTTTGTATCAACTGCCAAAGAAATATTGATTGAAGATTTTGATCCTACCACAACTTCCTGACTTTGATAACCTACAAAGCTGAAAATTAATGACGCTTCTGCGTTCGGGACATCTATTTGAAAATCTCCTTTTGCATCCGTTGAAGTTCCACGTTGCGTACCTTTTACCACAACACTCACTCCCGGAAGCGGTTCCTTATTGTCGGCTGAAAGTACCGTTCCTTTGATATTGATCTCTGCCGGAGCGGCCAGCTCCCGTATTTTTGATTCGATATCAGGAAGTAGCATCACAGACTTTTGCTGTGTACTGGCCAGTACAATTTGTTCATTAATAACTTTATAACTGATCCCACGGGGCGTCAGCAACTGGTCCAATACGTTGGAAAGTTTCTGGTGCTCCACATTAATCCTGATTTTACTCAGTAGTGAAACACGGCTGCTGTAAACAAATTTTACATCCGTTTTTTTCTGAATTTGTCCTAACGCTTCTTTGAGCGTAACGTTTTCTAATCGCAGCGTCATATCCCTACTCAGGATAGACTGCGCCGTACTTTCTTTCGCGTAGCTTACGCTGGCGAGTAAAGCGGCTATGATCCATTGAAGCAATCCGATGCGCATAAGTTTTTGCCAGTTGATCGGCTTGTTACGTACTGATTTTTGCATAATTTTGATTGTCTGATTGTGAAACTGTTGGACACTTCATTTCCTCTTTCATGGTGGTACATGAAATGAGAAATCATTGGGGGAATTGGGCAAGCTCGGGTTCGGATGTGGTGGTACACATCCGGACCTTTTGCTTTCAAAAATCAAGGTGGAATAGTAAAGTCTTTTAGCATTTTTAATGGTCGGGTTAAGTAATGGGCTATTTATTATCTGGTTATTTACAAGGAATTCCTGCAATCAAAATGGTATTTTCGGACATGGTGTAGCTGCCTTCCAGGGAGGTACAAAGCATGTCAAGAATGACCGGCAAAGATTGCTGTTCGAAATCCGCTGTTAATTTGCAGCGGTACATGTCAGGATTTGTAAGATGAATATGCGTTTCAAAACGTTGTTCAAGCTGTTTAATGACCGATTTCAGCGGGGTTTCTTCAAATATGATCGTAACGGGTTCAAAGATTTCTTTTTTTGCCTGAACAGGAATCTGTATAAAAGTGAGGCGTTTTGAAGTTGTTTCAAAAAACGCTTTTTGCTGTGGTTTCAGAAGAACTTCCTGCTCTTTTTCTTTGCCCGGCGCACTTACCGAAACACTGCCGGAAACGACTGAAACCTCAAATATTTTTTCCTTATCCTTTGCCTTTACGTTGAAGCGTGTTCCGAGCACTTTAATTTTTACCTCGCCACTTTGGATGATAAAGGGCCTTGTTTTATCTGGTGTAATATCAAAAAATCCTTCACCAGTAAACGTTACCATTCTGTTACTTTTATCAAATACTTTTGGATATGATATAGATGCGTCGGCGTGCATCCAAACAGAGCTGCCGTCAGGAAGTTTATATTTTACCATCCGCGGCTCGTTATTTTCAAATAAGATTGTATTGGAAATTTCAGTTTTGGATAACTCTTTACTGGCAATGGTATCTGTTTTTTGAGAGGTCAGGTTGAGATAATAAATACCGAAACCGAGTAGTAACGTGGCCGCTATACCGGATAACCATAAAATTGAAGGAGAAAATGCACGAACGTTATGCTGTTTTTCCTCCTGAATATGCATTTTTATATAGGCAAATGTTTCCTGCTGCAAACCTATTTGTTCGCTTTCGGATAACGAGTCCAGATAATCCGTTTTTCCGTTTATTGATTCATACCATTTTTCTACCTGTTCTTTTTCCTGAACAGTGCATTGATCATTTAAGTATTTCTCCAACAGAAAAGCAGACGGGACAGGGTGATTCATACAGGGGTTTAATTATCAATTTAAAACCAAGTCGTATGAAAACGGGCTGACCCTTAGTCGTTTTTAAAATATTTTTAAAAAGTTTTCATTACGTTTTCTATTTTGATTAGATCCGTCCAATCGGTATGTTTATAGACCTTACGTTCAGTAATTTACTGTTAACGGTAAAGCTCAATTTCTTCTCCAAAACATCTCATTTATGAAATTTATCTACCTGACTTTTCTTGCGGTTTTCTCTGTCAGTAGCGTCTTTGCCCAGCGCACTGTGATTTATTGCGGCAATTTATTTGATGGTACCAACGGTTCGCTCAGACCATCGGTAACGGTCATAGTTGAAAAAAATAAGATAATATCGGTTGAAAACGGATATGCCGCGGCACTTTCTGCAGATAAAGTGATCGACCTGAAAAGCAAAACCGTTTTACCGGGACTGATTGATATGCACGTCCATCTGGAAGGTGAAACGAGTAAGGATCAGTTTCAAAAAAGAATTCAGCAAAACATGGCTGATGTAGCTTTTGATGCTCAAAAAAATGGCGTTACAACCTTGATGGCTGGTTTTACAACGGTACGGGACTTGGGTGGAAGCGGTGCCAATATTGCTTTGCGTAACGCAATCAACAGAGGTGTGGTTGTTGGTCCGAGAATTCTTACATCGGGGAAAACCATTGCAACAACCGGTGGTCATGGTGATCCTTCAAATGGTATCAAGCCGGAACTTCAACTTCCGCCTGCTGCATTGGATGGCGTAATTAATAGTCCGGATGAGGCACGTCAGGCAATTCGTCAACGCTACAAAGATGGTGTGGACTGGATCAAAATTACAGCGACCGGCGGTGTATTGAGTATTGCCAAAAATGGAAAAGGGCCGCAATTTCAGCCGGATGAATTGAAAGCGCTAATTGAAACTGCCAACGATTATGGTCTGAAAGTAGCTGCACACGCACACGGAGCCGAAGGTATGAAACGTGCATTGCGTGCAGGTGTGACGACAATCGAACATGGATCATTTCTGGATGACGAGTGTATAAAACTTTTTAAGGAAAAAGGAGCGTATTTGGTTCCAACGATTATTGCCGGAAAAACGGCTTCTGATTCCGCCAAGATTCCAGGCTATTATCATCCGCTGGTAGTTCCCAAAGCCTTGGAAACAGGTAAAATGATCCAGGAATCATTTGCAAAAGCGTATAAGGCTGGTGTGAAAATCGGATTTGGCACGGATGCCGGCGTTTATGTCCACGGTAAAAATGCAAAGGAATTTGTATACATGACCGAAGCCGGAATGCCGATGGCAGAAGCGCTTCTTGCAGCAACGCGTACAAATTCTGAAATATTGAGTATGAAAGATCAGATCGGTTCCATTGAAGCCGGAAAAATGGCAGACATCATTGCCGTGGACGCAGATCCTTTAAAAGACCCGACGGTGATGATGAACGTGACTTTTGTGATGAAGGATGGCGTGGTGTATAAATTGAAGTAGGAAATCGAGTACTATATAAAAGAATGCCTCATTTTTGGAGGACTTAAAAAGTCTTTAAAGAACTGAAAGTTGAAAAAAAGGTAGTATCCGTTAGGTTTCGTTCTCGTTTTGTAACTTTCTGAGATCTATTTAAGAATCAACAACCATTTTGTCTGTAACGGCTTCTGGATACCTTACGGTCCAAAGCCGTCGTCTACAAAATGGTTGTTGTTGCATGCATCTTTTAATAACCAGCCAAAATCTTGTACGTTTTTCCTTTTTCTGTCTGGAATTTATTGATGTAACCCGAGTTTGTTTTTTCTGTTGTGGAAACAGCACCGGTAATCTTGATTGGGGCATTTGTTTTGATAATACAAACTTCACCATTCAGTGATTTTATTACGGAGTTAAGCAGTTTTCCGTTTTTCCAGTCAATATCCACTTCAAATCCTGAACGCGCCCGCAACCCTTTTATCCGGCCATCTTTCCATGCCGAAGGTAAAGCTGGTAAAAGATAGATTTCCTTCAAATGACTTTGAATAAGCATTTCAGACATTCCTGCTGTTCCTGCAAAATTTCCATCGATCTGAAAAGGCGGGTGGGCATCAAAAAAGTTGGGGTAAGTACCACCGCCTTTATACTCTTCGTTCCCTTCGTTGGTATATTTCATTAACTGACGAATGAGCAGGTATGCGTGGTCACCATCCAGTAGTCTGGCCCAGAAATTAATTTTCCAGCCTTTACTCCACCCCGTTCCGGCGTCACCACGTACTTCAAGCGTCTTTTTTGCGGCCTGGAAAAATTCAGGCGTATCCTGCGAAATCCGGTGTCCCGGGTGCAGTCCGAACAAATGTGAAACATGTCGGTGCAACGTATCGGTCTCTTCAAAATCCTTGTACCATTCCTGTAATCTGCCTCTTTTATCGATTTTTAACGGGTAAAGTTTAGCTCGTTTTTCAATAAGCAGCTTTTTAAATTCCGCATCATTTCCCACAACATCCGCCGCTTCAATCAGGTTTGAAAAAAGATCATAAACAATGGAAATATCCATGGTAGTTGCAATGGAAACAGCAGCTTCACCACCTTTTGGGTCTTTAAATTTATTCTCCGGCGATGTGGACGGAGCTGTTACAAGATAACCGTTTTCGTCTTCCACCAACCAATCCAGAGTAAATAAAGCAGCTTCTTTCATGACCGGATATCCTTTTTCCTTTAAAAAAGTTTTATCTCCTGAAAACCGGTAATGTTCCCACAAATGCTGGCATAGCCAATTGGCCCCCATGTACCAGTTCGCCCATACCGGATCGCCGTCTCCAACGTTTCCGACAGGATTTGACAATCCCCATATATCGGCATTGTGATGTGCAACCCAGCCTTTTGCGCCATAAAATTCCTTTGCTGTGACTTTTCCCGTTTCGGAAAGATCTTTGATCCAGGTAAGTAACGGCGTATGCATCTCTGACAGGTTTGTAACCTCCACCGGCCAGTAATTCATTTGTGTGTTGATGTTAATCGTATAATTTGAACTCCATGGCGGTCTCATTTCTTTATTCCAAATTCCTTGTAAATTGGCAGGCGGTCCGGCGGGAACACCAGGCAATGCGGCTCGGGAAGACGAAATAAGCAGATAACGGCCATATTGGTAGTATAGTGTTTCAAGTTTCGGATCGTAAGCACCTTTGGAATAAGCCATAAGGCGCTCATCAGCTGGAAGTTGTACAGTAGGATTGTTCTTAATACTATCCGTAACCTCGAAAGACAAACGGTTGAAGTAGGTTCGGAAATCATCCTGGTGACGTTTCATTAAAGCAGCATAACTTTTCGCCAAAGCCTTATCCAAATAATTTTTCGCCAGTGATTTTTCATCTTTCCCATCTTTGTCAGGGCATTTATCAAAACCATTGAAGCTCGTGGCAGATGTTAAATAGACAAATACTTCGGACGCATCTTTTACGTGAATCCCTGAAGTATCCGTAGAAATAATCCCATCCTTACTCACAGCTTTTACCCTGAACTGGAATCGCGTACCGTTGCAGCCGTTCGGATCTTCATAAACAATGGGCTGCTGACCTTTAGGATTGTAATAATTTGGGTTAACATGTGCCGGTGCTTTTCCATTGACAAGCAATTCCTTAGATGACGTAGCCTCTAGATTATAATGAAGCTGACTACTTCCGGAAACAGTGAAATTTAGCTGTTTTGGTTTTGATGCTGAAATTCTCATGACCAGAATATTATCAGGCGCAGAAATGAAAATCTCCCTCTTATAAGCTACACCATCAACAGTAAAACTTGTTGTTGAAATGGCGTTTGCGATGTCAAGGTCGCGGTAATACGCGGTTGATTTTTGTCCTTTAAAATCCTGGGTTATTTTCAAATCACCCATTGGCATGTAAGATTCAGTGTAAAGTCCCTGCATTTTTTTTAGCAGCTCATTTGCTTTCTGATAGTCGCCATCTTTTAAAAGTGCTTCTCTGACTTTAGGTAGGTAGGATACCGATGCCGGGTTTACATTCGTTTTCACCGGTCCGCCCGACCATAGCGAACTTTCATTGAGTTGTAAAAGCTCCTGCTCGACACCTCCGAAAACCATAGCGCCGATGTGCCCGTTACCAATAGGCAGGGCTTCTACCCATTGAGTAGCGGGCTTTTTATACCATAGTTTTAAGTCGGTTGGTTTCTGTGCGAACGAGTTAAAACATAGTACCGTAATGAATGCCGAAGCAATCGATTTCTTTAGAAAAATATCCATACAAAGGGCTTAGTTAGGATTATGACCGTTTTTATATTTAACAACTATGGTTCAATCAAGGGAAACCATGGACTTGATGACACAGTTGCCGGATTGAGCCGGCTTTCAAAAGTAATACGATGTGTAGCATAATTCACTGGATTTATACTCATTTTTTTAGGGGGCTTGTTACATGCTGAAAATCAGCCCTTATGGTTGCTCAATAGGATAATTTTCTTTTTATGAAATTCGGGATGACTGAAATTAATTCTCCATGTTAAGCGACAGGAATATATTTCCTCCGTTCGACAGATATCCGGATTGATACAATAAGGGAAATTTTGGGTTATGAAAAGTAAGATGAAAGCTAGTCTTCATAACCAACACGCCATTCATGACGGATTGAATCTCTCAATTGGCTTTACGAAGATACTGGTGTTAAAACGGTATGCCGGCTCGTTGTCTGACCATGCGTATTTCTATCAATCAATATGTAAGCTTTTCCATCAGGCACAGAGTAAAAAATAATCAGGGATACTTTATTGAATTGAGTCAAAGAAAATATTCCCGCTATTTTTAATCAGTTTATGCATAAATTCTTCAATACAAACGTCTTTTGTTTGCTGTTGGTACTGGTTTGTACCGAGCTCTCTGCGCAAGTATCAGTTTCAGGCTTAAAATGTGATTATGAACTTGCTCCAATCGGAATTCAAACAGCTCAGCCATACTTAGGCTGGATACTGCAAGCCCCTAAAAGAAACACACAACAAACGGCCTATCGGGTGATAGTGGCTGACCAATATGGCTTAATTCAAAAAAATACAGGAAATATCTGGGACTCAAAAAAAGTGTTGTCTTCAGAATCTCATCAAATTAAATTTAGTGGTAAAAAGCTTGTACCCGTTAAGCAGTATTTTTGGAAAGTTATGGTTTGGGATAATCATGGAGAGGTATCAACATGGAGCGCACCTGCCACCTGGCAAATGGGTTTGCTTTCTGCTTCGGACTGGCAAGGAGCCCAGTGGATAGGCTACAATAAATTGCCGGATTCACTTAAAATAGTGCCTGCAATTGATAATCCTGGTGACCAAAGATGGAATAAAGGAAATGATACTTTACCGCTGCTCCGTAAAAGTTTTAAGGTAAATAAGAAGATTAAAAAAGCTACTGCTTTCGTGAGCGGACTGGGGCAGTTTGAGATGAGTATTAATGGTGACAAAATTGGAGATCATTTCCTCGATCCAGGCTGGACGCAGTATGATAAACATGCCTTGTACGTAACTTTTGATCTTACCGAAAAATTAAAACAAGGTATGAACGCGCTGGGTGTGATGCTTGGAAATGGATTCTACTTTATTCCCGGCGACCGATATCATAAATTGAAAGGTGCCTATGGCTATCCAAAAATGATCTGCCGAATCGTTGTCCAGTATCAGGATGGATCGTATGAAAATATCGTTAGTGACGAGTCATGGAAAACAACGGTCGGCCCCATTACTTATTCAAGTATTTATGGAGGACAAGATTACAATGCCACGCTGGAAAATCCCGGCTGGAACAAAGCTGATTTCGACGATCGGATGTGGCAATCAGCAATTATTGTAGATGGACCTGGTAGTTTAGAGTCCCAAACGGCGGCGCCGCTGAAAATTTTTGATGAATTTACAGCAGTCAAAATTACCCAGCCCAAACCGGGTGTCTGGGTATATGACATGGGTCAGAATGCTTCCGGTATTCCTCGTATTTCGGTGAAAGGCAAAAGGGGGGAAGTCATAAAAATAACGCCTGCGGAATTAATCTATGAGAATGGCTTTGTAAACCAGTCAGCTGTTGGAGCGCCGGTTTACTTCAATTATGTTCTTAGCGGAAACGGTGTGGAAAACTGGCAGCCGCAGTTTATGTACTATGGGTTCCGTTACATTCAAATCGAAGGAGGGACTCCGGAAAATGAATCAAACCCCAGGCAGCTTCCGTTGGTTTTAGAATTAAAAAGTTTGCATACACGTAATTCAGCGCCAACGGTTGGAACGTTCTCCTGTTCAAACGTCCTTTTCAATAAAACCTTTAAACTGATTGATTGGGCTATAAAAAGTAACATGGCAAGTATATTGACGGATTGTCCCCACCGCGAAAAGCTGGGATGGCTCGAAGAAGCTTACCTGGTGGGCAGCTCAATTCGATACACTTATGACATTGCTGCTTTATGCAGGAAAATAGTAAGAGATATGATCCAATCTCAAACTCCTGAAGGCCTTATTCCTGATATCGCTCCGGAATTTGTAAAATTTGATGGTGGCTTCAGGGATTCACCGGAGTGGGGAAGTAATGCGGTCATCATGCCTTATTACCTCTACAAATGGTATAAGGACACAGAAGTACTTGCTGAGAGCTATGACATGATGACCCGATACGCAACTTATCTGGGCAGTAAATCAAGAAACCATTTACTCAATTTCGGGCTTGGAGACTGGTACGATCTGGGACCGAAAGATCCTGGTGCGTCGCAGCTTACACCCGGCGGGATAACAAGTACGGCGACTTATTATTATGATCTTAAAATATTGGCCGAGGTGGCTTCAATTTTAGGCAAAAATGAAGATGCTCGAAAATATACAGATTTAAGTCTGGAGGTGAAGAATGCTTATAATACAACATTTTTTAACAAACATCTTGCCCGGTATGGTACAGGGAGCCAGACGGCAAATGCCATTTCAGTATACATGGGACTTGCAGAAGAGCAATACAAGGAGCGTATATTAGAGAATATTATCAGAGATATAAAGGAACATGGCAACGGCGTTACGGCGGGTGATATTGGTTATCGTTATTTGTTGAGAGTACTCGATGATAATCACAGATCTGATCTGATTTACGATATGAATAGCCGGTCAGATGTTCCTGGTTACGGCCTTCAGTTAGCCAAAGGTGCCACTTCTCTGACAGAATCGTGGCAGGGTAATACCATATCCTCAAACAACCACTTCATGTTGGGCCATCTGATGGAATGGTTTTACAGTGGGCTGGGAGGGATCAAGACTGCTGAGAACTCAACAGCTTTTAGTGAAATTGTGATCCGTCCGGAGCCTGTTGGCGATGTGAGTCATGCCAAAGTGAGCCATTTATCTAATTACGGTATGATAAAAACGGATTGGGAAAAAAGTGACACGTCGTTCCGGTTGAAAGTACAAATTCCCGTTAATACTACCGCTGTCATATATTTACCAGCTGACGAGCATTCCGTAGTGAAGGAGAATGGCAGCATACTATCCGATACTGCTGAGTTAAAAAAGCTGGGATTCAGAGGCGGTAAGATAATGGTTAAAGTTGGTTCAGGATCATATTCATTTTCGGTAGAGTAGTTTAACAAGTTGAAGGAAAGCACGTCGAAAGATTTGAAGAGATCATCGATATGAAATCAATCATATCACAGTTTCAGCTTTCGGCCTAGATATAAGTCTTAAAAATAAATTTTTTATAGAAAATGGATAAGCAGTCAGTATTTAATTCAATTGATATTCCCGATGCAATGTCTACCACTTTGAAAGTAGGACTTTTTGGTATAGGGTTGGAGGCCTACTGGTCCCAGTTTGAAGGCTTGAAGCATCGTCTGGAAGGGTACCTCCAAATCGTCGAACAAAAGATCAGCCAGTACGATGTAACCATAGTTAACGCTGGACTCGTGGACAACATAGACAAATCCTTTGAAGCGGGAAAACTGTTTCGAATGCAGGATGTCGATTTGATTTTTCTATACGTGAGTACATACGCGCTGTCTTCGACGGTATTACCGGTGGTACAAAGGACAAATGTGCCTGTTATCATCCTTAATTTATCGCCGCAAGCTTCAATTGATTATAAAAATTTCAATCAATTGACTGACCGGGCAGCTATGACCGGTGAATGGCTGGCCCATTGCTCCGCTTGTCCGGTTCCTGAAATTGCCAATGTTTTTAATAGAATTGGTATCAGGTTTCATCAAATTACCGGTATGCTTGGCGAAGATCCGGAAGCCTGGAATGAAGTTTCTGAATGGCTGGCGGCAGCACGGGTAAAACACATTATGGCATATAACAGGATGGGTTGCATGGGTCATTATTATAGTGGCATGCTGGATATATACACCGATCTTACCCAACAATATGCATCTTTTGGGGGACATATCGAACTCCTTGAAGTAGAGGAGCTCGTCACTCTAAGGGGAAATGTAACAAAGCAGGAAACGGAGGACAGGCTTCAGATGTTTTATCAGGTTTTTGATGTGCAGTCGGACTGTCCTATCCGAGAACTGGAAATGGCGGCCGTTACATCTGTTGCGCTCGACAAGTTGGTGGCGCAGCATAAACTTGGATCGATGGCTTATTACTACAAAGGCACCGGAAACCAGGAAAACGAAGAGGCGATTGCCTCTATTATTCTTGGGAATTCACTGCTGACGGCCAGGGGAATTCCCGTTGCGGGCGAGTATGAAATAAAAAATGCGCAGGCTATGAAAATCATGGATAGCTTCGGAGCAGGTGGCTCGTTCACAGAGTATTATGCGATGGATTATGATGATGACGTAGTACTGATGGGACATGACGGTCCGGGCCATATTGCTATTGCGGAGGGGAAAACTAAGGTTCGACCATTGAAAGTTTACCATGGAAAGGTAGGTAAAGGTGTTTCTGTGGAGATGCGTGTAAAAAACGGTCCGGTTACACTTCTTTCAGTGGTTGAAAAAAAAGGTGGTGGTTTAATACTGCTGGTTGCAGAATCTGAATCAGTGGCTGGACCTATTCTTGAAATTGGGAATACTAATAGCAGGTATAAGTTTCCGATTGGTGCAAGAAAATTTGTGCACGAATGGAACCAGCATGGGCCCGCGCACCACTGCGCGGTTGGGGTAGGTCATATCAGTTCGAAAATTCAAAAACTCGGCGCGCTCTTGAATATGGAAGTGATCAGGGTGTGCTAATTTAAGTTTTTAGTATTTGGATTTATTAATCTCATCTAAAAAGATAATCTGATAATAGTCTATTAGTCTTATTTTAAGCAGATTAGAAATGATTCATACTTTGATATCTGGTGGATATTCCAAAGTATCGAACCCATTGAACACAAAATTATCGCCTGTTCATAAATGTAGTAAACGATAAAACCGGCTGCAATAACAATAAACAATCCAATATTTGAAAAATAGATCAGTCAAAAATCTCAATCAAAATACTATTTTTGAAATGACAGAACACTTTAATCAGCAATGAGGATATTTTCAGTTATAAACTTTCCTATAATTCTTAAAAATTAGCACTGATCAGGTTTTTGTCATAATAAATTTTCCACCTTACTATAGCCATGATGTTAAAAAAAGTAATTTTTGGATGTTTTTTATTGTTTACTGGTTGCAAAACCAATGATTTTGAACCCGGTAAAGATTTTGTTTTGGAATTCATAAAAGACAATCCTGAACGGTCCAGTATTAAACTGGTGAAAAATGATACCGTATTTGCGATGCACAATGGTGATAAAATGATGCCTCTGGCGAGTACTGTCAAAATAATTCTGGCGATTGAATATGCAAGACAGGCCGCTGCCGGGGAAATTGATGCGGATGAAATGGTCCCCGTTGCAGAGTTAGAGAAGTTTCATGTGGCCAATACAGATGGCGGCGCCCACGAAAGCTGGCTTGCATCAGTTTCTGCAAAAATTACAGATCAAAAAATAAGTATCAGGGAAATCTCCAAAGGTATGATACGGTTTAGCTCCAATGCCAATGCAGAGTGGCTGCTTGATAAACTGGGTTCTGAAAAGGTCGCGGCCGAATTGAAAAAGTTAGGAGTCAAAAATCATGATAAACTGTTTTACCTGGTTTCTTCCCTTTTTGTGAGTAAAGAAGCTTTTCCGGGATTGAAGGGAAACTTGCTTGTAGAAAAGCTTCGTGCCATGAGTGACAAAGATTATTTAACTTTTATCAATCTGATCCATAAGAAATTACTCACAGATCCATCATACAAGTCTGACTTGGGCGACTTTGGTATGGATACTCAAAAAGTTTGGTCAGACAGGCTGACTCGTTCTACTGTAACCGAATATGCGGGTATTTTGAAAAAAATCAATGACCGGAAATTTTTTAGTGCCGGCGAGCAGAATTACCTGGATGACGTGATGGAGTATCTGTTAGAGAATCCTGCCAATTCCGAGTGGTTGGAACATGCCGGAATGAAGGGTGGTTCAACGCCGTTTGTTTTAACAAAGGCAGTTTACGCAACGGACAAAAAAGGCAACAAAATAGAATTTGCTTACTTTTTGGAAGATCTTACGAGTGAAGAGAATAGTCGTTTACAAAGTAGCATGAATGATTTTGATCTTACTATTTTGACCAAACCTACGTTTGTACAAAGTATTAAAGAACAGATTCCCAACTAGTATTAAGGAAATAATTGGTGCGGATGCGTAAACAAAAGAGGCGATATAAAAAGTCTGGTTGTTGATTAACATATGGCACTTTGTTTTTTACCATAAAACGCAGGAAGCTTTACATCTTTGTGTAAAACTTCCTGCGCTTTTTGTTTATTACTGATTCTATTTTTCGAAATAAACCCAGTCCAGGGAGCAAAGAAGCACTTTTGACTTGTCAGGGTTGGAAAAAGTAAAAAACAGATCGTAAATGCCGGGCGTAGGTTTTAGCGTAATTTCATATTCCTGCCATTCTGTTTTTACATCTTTCACTTTTCCGGCGGCCACTTTCAGGCTTCCTATTACTTCTCCGGTCGCACTACCTTTTCGGACCTGGATCAATCCGCCCGCACCTTCCTGCTGCACCCTGATTTTTAGTTTTGAAATATGGTTTAGATCAATATGTTTGAAACTGACAAATTTGTCATTTTTAGCCCAGATAGATGAAATATAGCCAGTATTCAAGGTTGCTATAACGACATTGGCACTTCCTTCTTCATAATCTTCAAACTGTACCAGCGGATTCTTTAAAATTATATGACTGCTGCTCGTTAAAGGTTCAATACCTCCTGCGCCCTTATCAGTGTAGCCGGCTTGTAATATATAGGCCCCCACATTTCCCTGACCCTCGTGTTCTGTCAGCTTCCTGTTTCCTTGTAATGCAAGCTGCGTTTTTTGCTGATCGAGGGAGAGGATATAGCGGGAAATTTCCTTGGCCTGTGTTTGGGATAAGTCGGGGTGAGGTGGCATAGGGTAGCTTCCCCAATTCCCGCTTCCGCCTTTAATTATTTTTTCAGCCAGCTTTTCATCATAATTTTCCTTCCCGGCATATCGTTTCGCAACTTCTTTCAAGGCTGGACCGATTGATTTTGTATCCATCGTGTGACAAGCTTTGCAGTCCAGAGAAGCATAGAGTTTTTCAGCAGCTAAATATTTAACATTGCCGTGGCTAGCCCCTGAAAGTACAGAAGCCAGATCTTTGCCAAATTTGAGATAGTCGAGGGATACAGTAATTTTTGATGGATCAATCACCTTTTCTTCTTTGTCCTTTACATTGATTTTGTAATTAAAATCAGAACCATCCCAATAAAAGCTTCGATTGGCGCTGCTGCTGATGTTCACTTCGGGTGGCGTATTGCCAACTTTGACCTGCGTAGTGGCGATTCCCACTCCTCCATGTTGATCCTTAACCGTCAATGAAATGTCATATACACCAGGTTTCGTGAAAATATGGTTAACCGATTGGCCTGCGAGTGCTTTGGAGCCTATCTTCCATTCAAAACGCAATTTATCGCCCGGATCATAGTCTCTGGACTTTTCGGCTGACAAAGTCACCGTTAACGGCGCCGCTCCATACTTTTTGGTAACCTGGATATCAGCAATAGGATTTCTGTTTCCTTCTGAATATTCAACCCGGATCAGTCCTGCATCGGTATTTTTTGCAAACCAGTTGGTCCCGTAAGCCAGCATATAAATCGCCCCGTCCTTTGCTATTTTCATATCCATGGGAGCAATCACTTTTAAATGAGGTAAAAAGGGCTCCATGCTTACATAATTGCCATCTTTGTCGAGTGTTACAGCCATAATCCATTTTCGGATCCACTCGTATATAAATAATTTTCCATTGTAATATTCGGGCAGCTTATACGGAGAGCCAGGGTACAAGTCGGCGTAGTAAACCGGTCCGGCCATAGCACTTGCGCCACCTTTTCCAACCAGAGGCCAGCGTTTGGACTCGCCCTTGCCATACCAGATCATCGCAGGCTGAGCAGGTGGAAGCTGCTTGATTCCCGTATTGTTCGGTGAATTATTAACCGGATGCAGAGGATCTTGTTTCGGGCCTTCCTGTTTTGTCACAAAATCATATTTCGGAAAACCTTCGTTGTTTCCAAGAAAGTAGGGATAACCAAAGAATCCCGGTTTACGGGCCTGATTTATTTCATCATAACTAAGAAAATTTTCTTCAGCCGGGACGTTGGTGTCAGGACCGACATCGCCCCAGTAAACAAAATTATTTTTAGGGTCAACAGACATCCGGAATGGATTCCGGCAGCCCATCACATAAATTTCAGGATATCCCTGCGATCCGTCTTTGGGAAACAGGTTGCCATCCGGAATCGAGTAAGTGCCATCTGCTTCTGGTTTGATACGCAGAATTTTACCTCTCAAATCCCTGCTGTTGGCTGTTGTTCCCTGATCGTCCGATAGTTGTCTGCCTGGCCGTTCATCCGTTGGGTTATGTCCCTCAATTTCCTCTGCGTTAGTATTGTCTCCCGTAGATAAATAAAGTAGCCCATCGGCCGCAAATGTCAGATAACCAGCAGAATGGCAGCAATATGTTCGTTGGGTAGGTATTTGAAGTAATACTTTCTTTGAGGCCATATTGAGCTGCGAGCCGGTTAGCTCGTAGCGTTCCAGATGACTTACATTTTTGTCTCCTCCAACGCCGTAATAAAAATAGATCCAGTTGTTTTTATCAAAAGCCGGATCCACTGCAACACCCAGTAAGCCGTCTTCAATACCGCTGAAAACATTCAGGTTTGCAATGGTCTTTATTTTTTTCTCCTGCGCATCATAAAGCTTCACGGCCCCTTTTCGCTCTACGATCACCACGCTGAGATCCGGCAGAATGGCCATTTCCATAGGTTCGTCCAATCCCTGAGCGAGCATCATGTGGGTAAACCGGCTGCTGTCCGCGGCGATGATATCAGGCAGTAGCGTCCTGGAATGATCAGTAGTGGAACTTCCGGAGAATGTTATTGGCGGTTCGAATCGTTCGTATCCTTCTGACCTTTCGGTACTTTCGAGAACAAGCATAGTACCTCCATAACTCGCTAATGCGGCCACAATCAACCCGCTGATTAATTTTACTGCGATCAATGTCTTCTATTTTTTAAAGGTTTAAGATAAGTTCGGGAAAGTGTAAACTTAATATTATATCTTCTTTATTTAAATCAAATTTAATAAATAATTTAGTAAGATCCTGAATAAAGGGATCCTTTAAGCCGTAACTAATCTAAATTTATTCAAAATTGCTCGGTATTACGATATTTGAAAGGATAGTGAAAATACTTTTTTATGCAAACAGGATTGGAAATTTACTAAAAACGCTCTATTTTAAATGAAAACTTAAATAACGGCGAGAATTATGGTAAAAGTAAAATATTTTCCATGTCTTCGTTTTGGTATCTTAATATTTATATTGTTAATTTGAGCCTAACAAAATAAAATAAATAATTAAGTAATGATTTTTGTCAGATGTTTAAGTTGTTAAACATTATCCTTTGCTCATTCTTGTTCTTTTTAACCTACAATACCTGGATACATGCAATTTGAAAAGTATACCAATTTATATAAGGATACCTTATTAAACAATGTGATACCCTTTTGGTTGATCAATTCGGGCGACCAGGAATTTGGCGGGTATTTTACCTGTCTGGATAATGCGGGGAAGGTTTTTGACACTGATAAATTTGTCTGGCTGCAATGTCGCCAGGTTTGGTGTTTTGCTATGTTATATAATAAAGTTGAGAAAAAGCAGGAATGGCTGGATTTTGCATTGCAGGGTGCGGCATTTCTTGAAAAAAATGGGCGGGATGAAAATGGGAACTGGTATTTTTCTTTAAACCGGGAAGGGATTCCATTGACCCAGCCACATAACATATTTTCAGACTGTTTTGCTTCTATGGCCTTTGGTCAGCTTTACAAGGCAACACAGCATGCGGAACATGCAAAAATTGCCGTGGATACTTTTCATCAAATTCTAAATAAAAAAGACGATGCGAAAGGTAAATATGATAAGAGTTTTCCCGGAACCCGGCCTTTGAAAGGTTTTGCGCTTCCCATGATCCTGTGCAATCTGGTTCTTGAAATTGAACATTTACTTGATCCGGACTTAGTTGAAAAGACAATCCAAAACGGAATTGATACCATTTTGAACCAGTTCTACCGCGCTGATTTAGGTATCATTTTAGAAAATGTTACACCTGATGGAGATTTCTCTGATTCTTTCGAAGGTCGGCTGGTTAATCCCGGTCATGGGATTGAGGCGATGTGGTTTTTGATGGATCTGGCCGAGCGGTCTGGCGATAAGGAACTTTCTCAGAAGGCAATGGAAATAACCCTGAACATTCTCGATTATGGCTGGGACAAAAAACATGGCGGGATCTTTTATTTCATGGACGTAAAAGGTGCTCCGCCCCAGCAACTGGAATGGGACCAAAAACTATGGTGGGTACATGTGGAAACGCTGATCAGTTTGTTGAAAGGGTATTTGCATACGGGCGATGAACGTTGCTGGAGCTGGTTTGAAAAAGTGCATGAATATACCTGGTCGCATTTCGCTGATCAGCAGAATCCGGAATGGTATGGTTATCTGAACCGGCAGGGAGAAGTATTGTTACCTTTGAAAGGTGGAAAGTGGAAAGGCTGTTTCCATGTTCCGCGCGGATTATATCAATGCTGGCAAACGCTGGAAGCAATTGCAGAAAAGAAATCGTCAGAAATTCAATATTCATAATATGGCCGGAATTCCTATCAATACTGTTTCAATGGCCGAGCCAATCGGCGGGCAGAAGCAAAATTACACACCTGCGTTGATCATACTGGCGGTGTTGTATTTCATGATGGGTTTTATTACCTGCCTGAACGATACGCTTGTCCCTTTTTTCAAAAAGGGTTTTACGCTGAGTTATTCCGAGTCTTCTCTTGTTCAGTTTTACTTTTTTCTGACCTACGGAATTGCTTCCATACCTGCCGGGAAAGTTGTTGAAAAAGTAGGCTACAAAAAAGGTATGGTACTGGGTTTTTCAGTGGCAGCCGTTGGCGCATTGTTGTTTTTTCCGGCTTCTGTCATGCACCAGTATTCATTATTTCTGGCTGCTTTATTTATTGTTGCTGTCGGTATTGTGCTTTTGCAGGTTGCGGCCAATCCCTATATAACTATTTTGGGCCCGGCAAAAACCGCGTCTTCCCGGCTCACGCTTATTCAGGGCGTTGGTTCGATCGGTACCACAACGGCCCCACTTTTTGGTGCCTATTATATCCTCGGATCGCTCCGGGATTCGGCTGCTTCCAGCGACGCCGTCAGGTATCCGTATCTGGGCATTGCTGCCGTTTTGATCATTATTGCGCTGATCGTAAGCCGATTGTCATTGCCCGAAATAGTAGCCGGACAAGATATCAATCCGGAAAATGAAGCTTCCCAAAAAAGTGTTTTTTCATTTCGTAATCTGAATTACGGACTAATAGGTTTGTTCGTTTACGTCGGTGCAGAGGTTTCTGTCGGGACTTTTCTTACCAACTACATCGCCGACATTCTAAAAATATCCGAAAGTGCTGCCAACAATTATGTGGCTTTTTACTGGGGAGGCATGCTCGTCGGGCGACTGATAGGATCTGTTTTATTGAAGTCAATAAGAGCCTCGGTTGTGCTGAGCGTGTGCGCTGTGATGGCGATAATTCTCATATTCGTATCTATAAATTCGGAAGGATATCTTGCAGTATGGACTATGATTGCAGTGGGTTTCTGTAATTCGATCATGTTTGCCATCATTTTTTCGCTTTCTGTCAGCGGTTTAGGGAAATATACCACACAGGCGTCCGGACTTTTATCAACGGCTATTGCAGGTGGAGCCATTATTTCTTTTTGTCAGGGGTTATTGATTGACAATTCGACCTGGAAAATTGCCTTCATATTGCCCATGGTCTGTTACATCTACATTCTGTTTTACGGGCTGAATGGTTATAAATCTAAATTTAGCAGTTTATGAAAAACTACATTTCTCTGCTCATTATTTTATTGATCGGTGTGCAAACCTTTGCCCAGAAAACAGCCAGGTTAAGCTCAAAAATTTTATTTATTCCGTTGGATGCGCGCCCGCCTTGTTTAAAAATGACGGAAAAAATGGGACTGATTGGCGATGCGGAAGTTATTTCACCGCCTTTGGAATTGCTTGGGAATTTTCAGCTTCCGGGACAGTCTGAAAAGATCAATGAATGGATTTTGAAACAGGACCTGCAATCTTACGACGCTGCGATAATCGTTCTGGATATGATTGCTTACGGAGGACTGGTGGCTTCGCGAAAGTTCATGATCGAATCGCCGGAGGCCATGTCCAGAATTGAAGTAATGAATCAGATAAGACAAAAAGCTCCGGATCTCAAAATTTATGGGCAGAGTGTGATCATGCGTTTGGCTCCGAGTGCGGACGGGAAAAACGAGGCTTACCGGGAAAAGCTTGCAAACTGGGCGAAAGTCTCACCGGATAAAGATGAAAAAACGAAATCCCAGGTTTTAAAACTGGAACAGGATATTCCCGCGGCTATGCTTGCCGACTATAAAAGGGCACGAGAACGTAACTACAAAATCAATTTGAAAGCGATAGATTTCGTAAAAACAGGACTGATCGATTACCTGATTCTGTCGCAGGACGATGCTTCTCCAAAAGGTGTGCATGTTGTGGACAGGGAAAATCTGATAAAACTACGGGACGACTTAAAGCTAACCCAAAAAATTGCCATTCAACCCGGTGCGGACGAAGTTTCGATGTTGCTGCTGGCAAGAGCTTTGAATAAACAGTACAATATATCTCCGAAAATCAAGGCTGTTTATTCTTCTGAAAAGTTAAAAAACACAGTGATGCCCTTTGAAGACCGGATTCTTTCTGAAACGGTAAGTCAACATATTAAAGCAACAGGATCTCGGGAAACGGAAAGCGAAAATCAGGCCGACATTTTGTTTTATGTATACCCGTCCAGACACGAAGCGGGTATTGCCGAAACATTTGCCAGGGAAATTGAACAAAAGGTAAAGGCAGGCAAACGGGTAATCGTCGCTGATATTGATCCGGTTGGAAATGTGCAGGGAGGAGATTCAGTATTTACAGAAGCATTGGAAAAAAGACGCGTTTTTTCGCAGCTCAATGGTTACGCTTCCTGGAATACCGCCGGAAATACCATTGGGACGGCTTTGCCGCACGGAGTCGTTTTTGCACTTGCAGATTCCAGATTTATGAAAAACAAAACAGTTGCCGTGCGTGTGTGGACTGCTCAAAACTGGTTCATGATCAACCGGGTGATGGACGATTATTATTACCACAATCTGGTTAGGGCCAAGGCGAATACCTACTTGTCTGCCGGAAAAAAAATGCCAAGCGCGACACTGATGAACCATCAGGACAATCAGAAAGTCGAAAAATATTGTTTAGGTCTCCTGCAAAATCATATGAATTTATTTATTGGAAATTATTTCAATAAAAATCAAAACCCGCAGAAAAATGTAAGATGTACCGGACCTGTAAATTTAACCTTTGACCTGCCATGGAACCGTACTTTTGAGGCAGATATTGATTTTGATATCCGCTGTCAATTGACCCGGTAATCGCTGTTATTCCTAAACCCTTTAAAATTTTAATACCTAATGACGCGTGCTTTACCGGTTTTTTACCGGCTTGAAAAACTATGTCTTATCTAAACCCAATGACTGACTAATGCAGAATTTTACAATGAAAAAACGGCACATGCGCTGGTGGCTTGCAGTGCTCTTTACAATTTGTCAGCAGTATTATGCCGCAGCCCAAAGTCCGGAACTACGAGGGAAAGTAACAGAAAGTACCGGAGGGACATTACCCGGCGTAACCGTTTTGATCAAAGGAACTTCCAATGGAACCACAACGGATGCCGACGGAAATTATAAACTGCCATTAGTCCAGAATTCTGGCACTGTTGTTTTCTCCTTTATGGGTATGGTAAGCCGGGAAGTTGCTTTCGACGGTCCGGGTGAAGTTAATATATCGCTTGTTTCCGATAGCAAAACGCTGAATGAACTGGTGGTTGTAGGTTATGGAATTCAGAAAAAAGTAAATTTAACAGGCGCAGTTTCGGTTATTGACGGAGAAAAACTAACGAACAGGCAGGTCGCTTCTACCTCCCTGGCTTTGCAGGGCGCCGCGCCAGGCGTTACTATTACCCAGCAATCGGGTGTTCCGGGTGGGGATGCGGGGACGATACGTATACGGGGGATCGGTTCCATTAACGCAGGTCAAAATCCGCTTGTTTTGATAGATAATGTCGAAATGAATCTGGATGCGATCGACCCGAATAATATTGAAAGTATTTCGGTACTGAAAGATGCGGCTGCGGCTGCTATTTATGGCTCGCGCGCTGCAAATGGGGTGATCCTCATCACAAGTAAGCGGGGAGCGACCGGCATTAATGTCAGTTATAATGCCTATGTTTCCAATCAGAGCCCGACCGATTTACCTCAAAAAGTGAACGCTTTGGAGCACATGAAATATTGGGATATTGCCCAGACCAACAGTGGTTTGCCGGCTGCTTTCACAAGTCAGATTGCAGCGTATGAAAAAAACGGGCCGGACAATTTTTCGCTCTTCAATACGGATTGGAAAAAACTGGTGCTCACAGGAAACGGCATGATGCAAAACCATAACCTGAACATTTCCGGTGGCACAGACCGGATCAAAGTTTTCGGTTCGGGAAGTTTTTTGGATCAGAACGGTTTGACGGCGAATACAAATTTCAAGCGGGCAGATTTTCGTTTCAATACGGATATTGCCATTTCCAAAAAACTTTCAGCGTCAATGGATCTGGTTTTAAACAGGACCAACCGACTTTGGCCGGGACAATCTTCGCCGCAGGCTATTATTCGTCAGATGCTGGGTTTTCCAGCGACCACACCGGGGCAGTATGATAGCGGAGAATGGGGGGAAGGCTGGTCCAATGCAAATCCGGCAGCGCAGGCGGAGGATGGCGGTTTTGCCAGAAGCATTACCAATTCGCGGATCATCAAAGGTACACTTACCTACAAACCAGTCGATGGTCTTGAAATCCTGGCCACATTCAGCTCGAATTACTATACTACTCATGGCCGTACTTTTACGGATCAGTATAAAATTTACAATGCAGATCCGAGTACCAAAACCTTGGTACTCGCTCGTTCCTGGCCCGCATTGAACTCTTTATCCGACAACAATTCAGAGAATACGCAAAACCTTTTCCGTACACAGGCTACGTATAACAAAGCACTTGGAAAACATAATTTTACAATCCTCGGAGGATTCAGTACGGAAGATTTCAGTACTTCAAATGTGAATACTTTTCGTCAGAACTTGTTATCTCCCGACCGACCCTATTTGGACAGCGGCGATCCGCTGGGCCAAACCATCAGCGGCGGTGCAAGCAAATATTCAATGGTTTCGGCATACGGCCGTTTGAATTATAACTACAATGAAAAGTACTTGCTGGAAGTAAATGGGAGAATGGATGCTTCGTCCCGTTTCAGACAAGAAAACTGGTGGAAATTATTTCCTTCTGTTTCCGGGGGATGGCGTATGTCTCAAGAGAATTTCTGGTCTTCTTTCAGTCATATCGTCAATGACGCGAAACTGCGTGCCTCTTACGGAACGCTGGGAAACCAAAATCTGATTCGAAACGATGTGCAGGATTATTATCCAAGTTATTCCACATTTTATTCGGGTTCGGCCTACAACTACTATTTCAACAATGTCGTCAATGCCGGGTATGCCCTGACTTCCGCTGCTAACCCGAACATCAAGTGGGAATCATCTAAAATTCTGGATATCGGAGCTGACTTTGGCTTGCTGAGAAATCGCCTGACGGTGACTGCCGATTATTTCCAACGCGATATTACCGACATGCTTCAGCTTGTACCCATTCCGGGTTACGTTGGTCTGGCATCTCCGTTTGTCAATGTTGGTTCAATGCGCAATAAAGGGTGGGAGCTTGCCATCGGCTGGAAAGACAAGGTAAGGGATTTTAATTACCAGGTGCAGTTCAATATTTCGGATGTTAAAAACAAAGTTCTTCAAAACGGAGGCAAGCCAATCATCAATGGCTCAACCATTCAGCAGGAGGGATATGCGCTGGATTCGTATTATGGCTACCAGGCGATGGGGTTATTTCAGTCCGACGAGGAAGTCAAAAATGCTCCTTTTCAATATGGGAATACTGCTGCCGGTGATATTCGTTACAAAGATATCAGCGGCCCCGACGGCGTTCCGGATAATAAAATCGACAGCTACGATCGGACGATCCTGGGTAACTACTTTCCCCGTTATGAATACAGTTTCAATCTGGCGGCGCAGTATAAAGGTTTCGATCTTACCGGTTTTTTTCAGGGTGTAGGCAAAAAAGATAATTATTTGTCAGGTACAGGCTCGCAGCCATTTTACTCCTCTGATTTTCAGGGATCAATGTTTAAATACCAGGAAGATTTCTGGACACCTGAAAATAAAGGTGCTGCGTATCCCCGTCTGACGGCGAACAGTATCCCCAATAATTATGTGACCTCTTCGTACTGGGTAAAATCTGCTTCTTACCTGCGCATTAAAAACGTTGTGCTGGGCTACACACTGCCCAAATTGCTGACAGAAAAAGTAAAGATAAAATCAGCCCGCATTTATTTGAGCGGACAAAATCTGGTTACCTGGACCAAGTTCTTTCCCGGATTTGATCCTGAACAAAGGGATACCGGCGGACAGTTTTATCCGATCATGAAGACGTACACTGTGGGTATTAACATTAAGTTCTAAGAAAATGAAAAAGAAAATTGTATATATCGTAGGGCTTTGCCTGTCATTGCAAGTGTTTTCGGGCTGTAAAGATTATCTCGAACAGGCACCACTGGCTTCGCCTGCAACCGGCCAGTTCTTCAACAATCAAACAGAAATGAATGCAGCACTTACGGCTGTGTATAAATCTGCGTATTGGAACACAGGAAATACACCTTATCAGTCACTGACGGATGGCTGGACCGATATCGCTTTACTGCGTGCCCCGGATATGGGTGAAGGAAATTTTGATGTTTTTAATGCCAACGCAAAATCAATCTGGACGCTGGCTTACACGACTATCCAACGGGCCAACACCATGATCGACGGTATGGAAGCAGGAAAAGCGAATGTTCCGGAAGCAGTCTACAACCGGATGCAGGCAGAAGCCAGAGGCGTCCGCGCGTTCGCCTATTTTTTTCTGGTCAATCTGTATGGCGATGTTCCTTTGATTACAAAGCCTTTGTTACCCGCTGATTTTTATTTGCAGGTTCGTTCCCCAAAAGCTGAGGTGATTAAATTTATCTATGAAGACCTGGATGCTGCGGCCCGGATACTGGATTGGGCTCCGGTTGATCGTGGCCGGATGTCAAAAGCTGTCGTGTTAGGAATAAAGGCGCGCACTGCCTTTTACAACAAAGAATATAAAGTTGCAGCGGATGTAGGTAAACAGATTATGGACGGGGCAGGACTTGGACTGAATCCAAAATTCCAGGATCTTTTTACGAAGGCAGGTCAGGCTCCAAATGCCGGAAAAGAGATTATGTTTGAAATTCTTTATACGGATGCAGATGCCAATTCGGTTACCTATCTTCCTTTGGGAAGTATTTCAAGAACAGCGGGCGGACAATCCGGCCGATTCCCGCAGCAGCGCCTGGTGGATATGTTTGAAGCAAAAGATGGAAAACGTATCGATGAATCAAAGGTGTATGACCCAAAAAATCCAAGGCTGAACCGTGACTCGCGTTTGAAATATACCGTAGCGATCCCGGGTGATACCATTACGATGAACCAGGCCACTTTTGTTTACGATATTTACAAGAATACAACCTCCGTCAAAAACGCGGACGGCACCTGGACTACCAAAGCAAATGCTGATTTTGATAATGCTTACGGACCTTCAAAAAGTGGTGTGGGTTTGCTTCATGCAAAGTATACGTTTACCGGCGAAAATGCTTTTACAGCACGGGTAAATTTTATAATGATGCGTTATGCAGAGATTTTGCTTACCTATGCAGAGTCAAAAATTGAACTGAACGAAATCGATGCTTCCGTAATTAACGCGATAAATCTGGTCCGTAAAAGAGCCGGGCAGCCCGAAGTAGAAGCGGCAATAACGGATAATCAAAACAAGTTGCGCCAGCTTGTGCGCAGAGAACGTACGGTGGAACTGGCCATGGAAGGTTTCCGCTGGTTTGATATCCGCCGCTGGGATATAGCCTCGATTGTTATGCCTCAAAAAATTATTGGCATCGCAAAAGATCCGGCAATAACACCTGCAATACCTGATTTTAAAACCAGTACTGTGAACGATTTAAATAATATTCCAACCTACGCCGCCAGCGAAAGTACACGTATGCTTCGCGAGGTCCGTTTCTGGTATCCAAAATTGAATCTTTTACCAGTTCCTCAATCCGAACGCGATATCAATCCGAAACTAACGCAAAATCCTGAGTGGTAACGGTATAAGGTTGCACAAAGATTTTTGGAGGCTAAATGAGATCCATGAAGTTTTATTTGTAAAATTTGCCATCCGATACGACTCTCGTTTTACTTTTCTGGCTCTTTGTGTATCCTCTGTCAACAACGGGTAAGTAGTAGCGAAAAATTAGTTAATATTATCGATTTTTATAAGGATCTGTAAATCGTCCGGTCAATAAGCTAATCGCTTACAACTAATTGCTAACAGCTACTTATCCTTCATTACATTTGAATTATGAATCGTAGAAATTTCATTGAAAATATGGCAGTAAGCAGCGGCGTTCTCGCCACGGCTTCTGCTTTTGTACCAGCAACAGTAAAAGCGCAGCAGGCAGAATCTGTTTCCGGGAAAACAAAACTTAACGCAGATGTCGTAATTGCGGGCGGAGGCTTGGGTGGCTGTGCCGCTGCATTGGCTGCTTTAAGAAATGGGTTGTCGGTAATTTTAACCGAGGAGACAGACTGGGTAGGAGGGCAACTAAGCCAGCAGGGCGTTCCGCCAGACGAGCACATCTGGATCGAAACGCATGGGGCTACCCAGCTATACCGCGATTTCCGTACTGCTATCCGCCAGTATTATATCCGGAATTATCCACTCACTGAATCTGCAAAAAACAGAAAAAACCTCAATCCGGGCGACGGTTCTGTGTCCAAACTTTGTCACGAACCGCGTGTTGCTGTGGCCGTTTTAAATGAGCTGTTTGCACCTTATATCAGTACCGGTAAACTTACTCTGCTTCTTGAACATAAAGTCATTTCAGCTTCAACCGATCAAAATCAGGTTAAGGCACTTGAAGCGATTAATCTTAAAAGTAATGCAAAGTTTATTCTATCGGCTCCCTACTTTGTGGATGCTACTGAAATGGGCGATTTGCTCCCTTTGACGGGAACTGAATTTGTAACGGGGACAGAAGCAAAAAGTGAAACAAATGAGCTCCATGCACCTGAAAAAGCAGATCCTGAAAATAACCAGGCATTCACCGTTTGTTTTGCCATCGATTATGTTCCGGGAGAAAATCACCTCATTGAAAAACCGAAGCAATATGAGTTCTGGAAAAATTTTGTACCAAAAATGACCAAACCCTGGTCGGGGAAATTACTGGATTTGTCGTACTCAAATCCCAAAACGCTCGAACCAAAAGCACTGGGTTTTCATCCCGAAGGTTTGATGATGGGCGATATGCTGAACTTATGGAACTACCGGAGAATTATCAATAAGGAAAATTTTAATAAAGGAACATACGCAGGTGACATTACAATTGTCAACTGGCCCCAAAATGATTATTTCCTTGGTAATCTGATTGGAGCGAGTGAAAAGGATTCCAAAAAATACTTTGAAGGTGGAAAACAGCTGAGTCTTTCACTTTTATACTGGCTGCAAACCGAAGCGCCTCGTCCGGATGGGGGAAAAGGCTGGCCCGGGATCCGGTTGAGAAAAGACATCATGGGAACCGAAGACGGCCTTGCCAAATATCCCTACATCCGTGAGTCGCGCAGAATCAGGGCTGTTTTTACAATTAAGGAAGAGCACGTCGGTGCCGATAACCGCGTGCTTATTACCGGAAAAAAGGATAATACGGCTGCTGAATTCTATGATAGTGTTGGGGTAGGGTATTATCACATCGATCTCCATCCGAGCACTTCGGGGAATAATTATATTGATTTTGGGTCACTTCCGTTTCAAATTCCATTAGGCGCTTTGTTACCAAAACGAATGGAAAATCTTTTACCAGCCAATAAAAATATTGGGACAACACATATCACCAATGGCTGTTACCGTTTGCATCCCGTGGAGTGGAGTATCGGAGAATCTGTCGGACTTTTAATTACCTATGCTTTGGACAGAAAAGTGATCCCGAAGGCTGTGCGTGAAAAGGAAGAGCTGCTGAAAGAATTTCAGGAATTCATCAAAAAACAAGGCGTTGAAACGCACTGGCCAAAAGCCTGAAAAATCAATTAGTCAGCATTAGAATTAATGAAGTAATGATACTTTCTTCATACTTACTAAAACGATTACTGAAATTGCTTGATCCATGCGTTAATTCAAGTGGAGATATGCAGATTTTATTCTTGAAAGTAAGTAAGTTTGAAGAAAGTATCAGTTTTTAATATATGAGTCGAACGATTCGAATAGTGGGTGTTGGAGGAAAAAAAGGCGATCCTAAAAAAATAATTTTAGGTTATTTTGCAAATCATGGAAATACAACGATTCCTGATCTGAGTAAAGAACTGGACGTGAGCGTCCCAAAAGTCACTTCCTTGTTGAACGAGCTGATACGCGAAGGGCTAATCAAAGATTATGGAAAAATAGAATCGACTGGTGGCAGGAAACCGAATTTATATGGGATTGTGCCGGATTCTGCATTTTTTATTGGCGTGGATGTGAAACAAAGTCACATCAATATTGGCTTGTGTGACCTTAAAAAAAATCTGGTTAGAATTTCAGAAAAACTTGACTTTAAACTTGATAACACGCCTGAATCGCTGGAATCACTTTGTAATTATATACAAGATTTTATTGGAGCACTGGACGTCCCGGCAGACCGTGTTTTAGGTATCGGAATTAATCTTTCAGGCCGGATCAATTATACCACCGGGCATAGTTACAGTTTTTTCCACTTTGACGAAAAACCACTGGCTGAAATTATTCAGAGCCGCGTAGGCACTCCGGTTTTTCTGGAAAATGATTCAAGAGCCATGGCTTATGGCGAATTTTGTGCCGGTGTTGTCGAAGACGAACAAGATGTTCTTTTTCTGAATCTGGACTATGGTATTGGTGTCGGGATCTTATTCGATAGTCAGCTTTATTATGGCAAATCCGGTTATGCCGGGGAAGTCGGTCATATGCCATTTTTTGACAACGAGCGTATTTGCCATTGTGGTAAAAAAGGATGTCTGGAAACGGAAGCTTCTGGGTGGGCGCTGACAAGGATGTTTCGCGAGAAACTGTCAGAAGGGTCGTCCTCTGTTTTGACTTCTGTGAAAAAAATAGCTCCCGAAAATATCACCATGGACGATATCATTGAGGCCGCTTTAAATGATGATGTCTTAGCTATTGAGTTGATTGCCAGTGTCGGAGAGAATCTAGGTAGAGGAATTGCCGCCCTGATAAACGTCTTAAATCCTGAACTGATCGTGTTGGGAGGTAGTTTGATTTCAACCGGTGATTACCTGTATCTGCCTATCAAAACTGCTTTGAACAAGTATTCATTAAGTCTTGTAAATAATGATTCACAACTGAAAATATCGAAATTAGGAGAACATGCGGGTATTATTGGTGCCTGTCTATTGGTTAGGAACCGATTACTTGGCATCGATTAAGTGTAGCGTCAGGTATGTGTTCACAAGAAAACTATTAAGACAGGACGCGGTACAAGATCCCTAAAACCCCCAGGCCTGTATAAAAAAGAATTAAAATATGAAAGGGCTGAAAACCTTGTTTAGCCGCATGGATTGTTGATTTTAAATATTGCGAGACTTGCATCTGTTAATCTTTTTAGTACGATAAGGCTTTTACTACATTCGTGCCATAAATCGAAAATGCAATTTATGTTGTTGATTGTCAAATTTTTAACCAAGTTTAAACCCTTGACAAAATACAGGTTGGCCTATCATAATGATAGTACGCTATCATTATGACACGTGCAGCTCAATCTTTTGAGTATCTCAAAGCGGATTAATAGAATCGTCATGTGTATTCAAAATAAATCAAAATGACGGAATTAAATTCTTTCCAGATTTACCTGATTGGCCCGCTCGAAGACCAGTGGATATCTTTCGAATATGACGTTGCTGGCGTCCAGTTCAAAATTTACATCTTCCCTAACCCCGATCAGTTTTAGATTATAGTACGATTTGATCAGGAAATTTCGCCAGTAAGGCAAGCTGTTGTCATAGGATAAAAATGAGTTGGTTATCACAAAACGGTAATCACCGAAATCCTGGCTGTCGTATTTTTTTTCTTCTGTCCACTCGTATCGCAGTTCCCCTTTCAACATCAGTTCGGCAGCTATTTTTCGAAAGAAGAGATCTACTTTTGGCTCGACGCGAAACCCGATATGAAGCACTATGTGGTACACGTCATTTGTTTCAAGTGCTTTTGCTTCGTATTTGAGCGTATAAGGCTCGTCGGTCACATGCACGTGCAGAAACCAGTAAATATCGGCACGTTTCGCAGGTGTATGGAAAATTGAATCCAGAATGCGCTTTTCAATACTTTCCGGGTTGCTGGACGACGTCAGATAAATCAGATTGGTGGCGTAGCTCCTGAGTTTCTCATTGCCACTGAGGTCTTTAAGTTTTTGTAATATAAGAGGAGAAAGCCCTTCCTTTGCGATCAGTTTGTCCTGAGCAGTTTTTCCATAATACCATATAAGCATCGTGCACGTCAGCAAGCCACCTACTACCAGCATGATCCAGCCGCCTTCGTGTAGTTTTTGGAGGTTTGCAATCAAAAAGGAAATTTCAACAGCAAGAAAAAGAACACTGATCAGTACGATGACCAGCGTAGGGACACGCCGTATCCGCAGGTAAAGTGATATAAGAAATGTGGTGATCAGCATCGTCAGTGTAACCGATAATCCAAAGGCAGCTTCCATGTTCTTGGATTCACGAAAATGCAGGACGGTCAGAATGCAAGCCACCATCAGAAACCAGTTAAAGAAGGGAATATACATTTGCCCTTTCATCGTACCCGGGAAAACAACACGGTTTCTTGGCCATAAGCCTAGCCGGATGGCTTCGTTGACAAGCGTAAAACAGCCGCTGATCAACGCCTGGCTGGCGATGACAGTCGCCATAGAAGCCAGAATAACGGACGGAACATAAATAACTTCCGGAATAATGTTGTAAAACGGACTTAGCTCGTTGGCCACACCGTTATTGATAAGCCAGGCGGTTTGACCGGCGTAAGAAAGCAGCAATGTGATTTTAACGTAAATCCAGCTGACGCGGATATTGTTTCTTCCAACATGACCCATGTCACTGTAAAGAGCCTCAGCACCGGTGGTACATAAAAAAATGCCTCCTAGAAGCCAGAATCCGGCGGGGTAGTGGACCAACAGTTCATAGGCATAATAAGGGTTGAAAGCTTTTAGTACAGACAGGTTTGAAAATAATGACATAAGGCCGATAATACCAATAAAGGAAAACCAGATAAGCATGACAGGCCCGAAAAATTTTCCGATTTGCTGGGTGCCAAGCTGCTGAATTACGAAAAGGAAAATGATAATAGCGATCACGATCGGTACGGTATTCAGGCCGGGATATATTTTTTGGAGGCCCTCAATCGCCGAAGAAACGGAGATAGGAGGAGTGATAATCCCGTCTGAAATCAGAAAAGCCCCGCCCATTACTGCCAGCACTACTGACCATTTGCCAAAATATCTCCGGATCAGCGTATAGAGTGAAAATATGCCTCCTTCACCGTTATTATCGGCTGTCAGTGTGATCAGAATGTATTTGAGCGTGGTTTGTAATGTCAGCGTCCAGATCACACAGCTCAAAATGCCCAGTGCCTTGGCTGGATCGACTACCTCACCGGGATGGAACAATGCATTCAGGGTATAAAGTGGCGAAGTACCAATGTCTCCAAATACGATACCGGTAGCCAGCAAAACGCCAGCCAGTTTTACTCTTTTATGAAATTCTGTGATATGTGTATGCCCTTCCAAAACTGGTATATTTTAACTTTAAAATCGAAAGATATAAAATTTGACTGAACTGCGTGCAGAGGAAAGATCGGGCGATTAAAAGCCGTAAATTCCAGGTTCATATCAAAATGATAAAGTATATCATTTTATTGGTATGCAGTCTGTCTTTGAGATTTATTAGTAACCTGATAATCGTTTAGTTGAGGGCATGAGCGTTGCTATGAAGGGATTGGATCGAATTTATTATGAATTAATTTGTATCCTGTCAGAAATTGAATTTTGAATCCGATAAATCTTAAAATATCAGGCACCATGAAAACAAATAAAATAATGCATGAAACTACTGCAAATGCCGAAAATGCAATATTGGTAGCAGTGAGTACACAAAAGCAGAATGCTGTACAAACAAAAGAATATTTGAAAGAATTGGCCTTCCTGGCCAAAACGCTGATGATTCAATCCGTGGGTGAATTTGTTCAAAATCTGCCGCATCCGGATGCAAAAACTTATATCGGAACGGGAAAACTGGAAGAGATCAAAACCTTCCTTACCGCAAACCCTGTTCAAATCGTGTTATTCGATGATCAGTTGAGCCCAAAGCAGCTTCGCAACCTTGAAAAAGCCTTTGAGGGAATAAGGGTGATGGATAGAGGGGCTTTAATCCTGCAAATATTCGAAATGCGTGCCAGGACAGCTCAGTCAAAATTGCAGGTGGAAGTGGCAAAACTCCAGTACCTTTTGCCCCGCATGAGCCGTATGACAACAGATGCCGAAAGCAAATCAAGCGACGATGGCAAACGGGCAGGAGGCGAGACAGACCTGGAAAACAGCCGCAGGACGATCAAAGACAGGATCGTACTTTTAAAAGAAAAACTAGAAAAGATAGACCAGCAGGGTATGACGCAGCGGAAACAACGTGACCGGATTGTAAGAGCCACTTTGGTAGGTTATACCAATGTCGGTAAATCAACCTTGATGAATTATTTTTCAAAAGCTGACGTATATGCAAAGGACGAGCTTTTTGCGACGGTAGACAGTACTGTCAGAAATGTACGTCTAAGTGGAATACCATTTTTGCTGACCGACACGGTAGGCTTTATACGTAAGTTGCCCGCGCTGCTTATTGATTCCTTCAAATCAACCCTGGATGAAGTACGGGAAGCCGATGTTTTGCTGCATGTGGCAGATATTTCGCATCCTGCCTGGCTTCAACAGGTTCAGGTGGTCAATGCCATACTTTCGGAAATAGGGGCGGACCATATTCCGGTATTGCTGATCTTTAATAAAATTGATTTGCTTGGTGCCGATGACCTTGACAGCATAATCAAAGAGAATGCAGAGGCGATCACGGCTATTACCAATACCGGAAAAAGTTTCGGTCCTGTGTACATATCAGTGGCTAAGGAGCAAAATATGAATGAACTGGTGGAGATACTGAGTGCGATTGTAAACGAAAAGAACAAGGGTTTATATCCCGGATAAGTGCATTGGCAAAGCACTTATATTAATATTTTGTTTGCGATTTCAAAGGCTGAGAGTGTCCAGAATAACTGAATTAGACCAAGTGCATAGTAGGTGATATACAAATGGCGGAATCTATAAGTACCTGATTAGAAATCAGACCTTTACCTATGGCTTGTACAGTTCAAGTCAAACCTAATACTTTGATGTATAGTTGATTAAATTAAGTTCCGGTATTCTGAAATTTATTTTGACAAAAAATAAGTGTTGAAAAAAAAGTGAACAAATTTTTTAAGTTAAATATTTGATTATAAGGTTTTTGGAAATTTATATTTTCATAAAAGTTTACAAAAAATTTTACCTTGTGAAATATTCTGGTACATTTGTTGCCCCGATAAGAGAAATGGTAAAGGTTGTGTTAACAGCACGTTTGGACGGTTCTGTCGGGAATTAAGCTGCGTTATCAGGAGAAATTCTTGTTGAAAAATTCTGATCCGCTCTCATTCAACAAGTTTTAAATCAGTATTTTTTTATGAGTATTTTTGATAAACGCCTGCAATATAAACCGTTTGAATATCCTGAAATTTTACAATTTACAGAAGCTATTAACAAAGCATACTGGGTACATTCTGAAGTCGACTTTACGGCGGATACCCAGGATTTTCATTCTCATTTGAGCCCGGCAGAAAGAACGGCTGTTAAAAATAGTCTGCTTGCCATTGCCCAGATTGAAGTATCCGTAAAATCTTTCTGGGGAAACCTTTTTCACCATTTGCCAAAACCTGAATTTAACGGTTTGGGAAGCACGTTCGCTGAATGTGAATTTCGCCATTCAGAAGCTTATTCACGTCTTTTGGAAGTATTGGGTTACAACAATCAATTTGAAACACTGATTGAAATTCCTGTAATCCGCGAGCGTATCGACTATTTGTCTGAGGCTTTGGGAAATTCAAAATCGACTGATAAAAAGGAATATGCCTTCTCGTTGATCCTGTTCTCCATCTTGATAGAAAATGTGAGCTTATTCAGCCAATTCGCTATTATTTTATCTTTTGCCCGGTTTAAAGGGCTGATGAAAAACGTGAGTAATATCATCGCCTGGACATCGATCGATGAACAGATTCACGCCAATGCCGGTATTTTTCTTGTCAATAAAATTAAGGAAGAATTTCCTGATATGTTTGATCAGGAGACGGTTGCAGAAATAACACGTCTTGTTCGTTCTTCGATCGATGTGGAATCACGTATCATCGACTGGATTTTCAGCGAAGGAGAAATTGACAGTATCAACAAAGAGGATCTGATCAATTTCATGAAATACCGTGCGGACGACAGTCTGATGAAAATTGGTTTGCCACGCCAGTATAATCTTGCCATTGCAGATGTGAAATTACTGCAATGGTTTGAAGAAGAGGTTTTTGCAAACAGTCTGGATGATTTTTTCGCAAAACGTCCGGTGGATTATACCAAACATGACAAAAGTATTTCGGCATACGATCTGTTTTAATGATCGGTTTGAAAAACAAAAAAGAAATTGAGAAATCAACAAATATAAAACCTTAAAAAAATGAAAGTTGCCGAATTGGATTTGCTGGAAGGCGTAACAAGCCAGTATGAAATGCCGAAGCTTTGGTGGAAAAATACCGAAAGTGAACAGGTTCTTAACAGGGGTTATTTGCTTAAAGGAGAAACGGTTGAAGGAGCAATCGAGCGTGTTTGCGCGGCTGCGGCCAAACGTCTTTTCCGTCCGGAATTAAAGGAGGCCTTTCAGGAAATGATTGATAGAGGCTGGATGAGCCTTAGTTCACCTATCTGGGCGAATATGGGTACAGAACGCGGTTTGCCGATTTCCTGCTTCAATGTGCATGTGCCGGATAATATCGAAGGCATCACGCACAAACTGGGCGAGGTAATCATGCAAACAAAAATCGGAGGCGGTACTTCTGCTTATTTCGGAGATTTACGTGCTCGTGGAAGTGCAGTTACCGACAACGGAAAAAGCAGTGGAGCCGTTAGTTTTATGCGCCTTTTTGATACGGCCATGGATACGATTTCACAAGGTGGCGTGCGCCGTGGAGCTTTTGCAGCTTACATGGATATTGACCATGAGGATATAGAAGAATTTTTGCAGATCAAGGACATCGGTCATCCGATCCAAAATCTGTTCTCCGGCGTTTGTGTGCCGGATTACTGGATGCAGGATATGATCGATGGTGATATGTCAAAAAGAGAAATCTGGGCGAAAATTTTGCAAAGTCGCCAGCAAAAAGGACTTCCGTATATTTTCTTTTCTGACAATGTCAACCTGAACAAACCACAGGTTTACAAGGATAAAAATCTGCGTATTAACGCCAGTAATTTATGTTCGGAAATTATGTTGCCTTCGACGGAAGATGAATCTTTCATCTGCTGCCTTTCTTCCATGAACCTGGAATTGTATGACGAGTGGAAAGATACGGATGCGGTTCGCCTGGCTATTTTCTTTCTGGATGCAGTGCTTCAGGAGTTTATTGAAAAAACGGAAGGAAATCACTTTTTGGCACCTGCAAACAGGTTTGCAAAACGTCACCGCGCGTTAGGGCTCGGTGTTTTGGGCTGGCATTCTTATCTTCAAAAAAATATGATCCCTTTTGAAGGTATGCAGGCAAAACAGCTGACGACGCAGATTTTTAAAACGATCCAGGATAAATCAGAAAAAGCGACGCAGGAACTTGCCATGATTTACGGTGAGCCGGAACTTTTGAAAGGTTATGGCCGCAGAAACACGACGCTTCTGGCGATTGCGCCTACTACGTCTTCATCGGCAATTCTTGGACAAACTTCCCCCGGTATTGAGCCATTCAGCAGCAATTATTACAAAGCGGGTCTTGCAAAAGGAAACTTTATGCGGAAGAATAAATACCTGAAAGTGCTTTTGGAGGAAAAAGGAATCGATAATGAAGAAACCTGGCGTACGATCATGCTTAATCACGGAAGTGTACAGCATATGAGCGAATTGAACGATCATGAAAAAGATGTGTTTAAGACTTTCAAGGAAATAAGTCAGCTGGAAATCATTCAACAAGCTTCAATTCGTCAGAAATATGTAGATCAGGCGCAAAGTCTGAATCTTAATATTCCATCAAATTTGCCGGTTAAAGAAGTAAATAAATTGCTGATCGAAGCCTGGAAACTGGGTATAAAAACTTTGTATTACCAACGCAGCCAGAGTGTTTCAAAAGAATTGGTTACCAGTCTGGTAAGTTGTTCATCCTGCGAATCGTAAGTTGATATAACAATTAATTTATTGAAAAGGTATCTGCTTCGGCGGGTACCTTTTTTTATGAAAATACTTGATTTAAATTGAGTAATGATCTGTATGGGAAATGATAATCTTTCCCGAAAATGAAAAACTCCCGTTAAATTTCATTTGTCTGAATTTCCTCAAAGATATTTTCAAAGCCTCTATGTAACCACTTTATGCAAAAAAGTTGGGAAGTCTGGACAAGTATTCGGGAAATGCAGTCATTTATCCATATTTCCCGGTCAGGTACTTTTGTCGTAGTAATTTATAAATCAACAAGCAACAGCTGCTTCAAACACAAACTACGATGAATTATCTTAAACAAATTAAGTTCTGGCCAGCCGTTGCGCTATTGCCACTGATTGTTTCGAGCTGCACGGACCATGATATTGACAATTCCGGAACTACCATGAATACGATTAAGATTGAAAATGTGCTGGATTCAAGGCCTCTTGTTCAATCGGGTACTTTTATGGGAACGGGAACACCTCCGGTTATTTTGCCAGATCAATCGGTCACGATTCATTTCTCGGCTGCAAAAGGTGAGGCACTTACTTTTGCAACGATGTATGGTTGGGCAAATGATTTGTTTTTTGCACCAGCAAATCCGGGTATTCTGGTTTATGATGCAAATGGAACGCCTATCGAAGGAGATGTTTCGTCGCAGATAAAATTGTGGGACAATGGGACTCGTATTAATCAGGCACCGGGAATGTCGGTTACTCACCCGGGAACGGCAGATTCAAAAAATATTACCGAAGTAATTGGCACGGATGCACAAGGGAATACGTATTTGGCAGCTTCAAAAATGATGCAGGCCACTTTAAAATATGATGGTAATTCTTATTTCACGTTGACTTTAAAGAATACCACCGGCGGCACTGCTAATGAAACTCCGTTCAGTCCGGGCGTTTGGGCTGTTTCTTACATTGTTGGAGGTAATTTATTAAGTCCTGCACCTTTGTATACAAGTGGTCAGCCTACTGCCAATGGACTTACTGCCATTGCAGAAGCTGGCGATAATGCTGCGCTTAGTACTTATATCACGGGCATGACAGGCATTTTTACACCGTTGTCTCCAATCTTGGTTGTGGTCTATAACGGAATTGACAATCCAATTTATAAAACGGGAGAAAACGACCGCGGCGAAGGTTTGAAATTACTTGCACAGCGTGGAAATGCTGATGACCTGGCAGCCTCGCTGAAAAGCAAACCAGGCGTGAAAGCAGTTTATGTACTTGCTGCTCCTGTGAGTACTGTTCTACTTCCGATCATTAATGGCCAGGCTGGCAGCAGTGTTTCGCAGCAAATTTCAGTATCATCCGGTGACCGTCTGGCAATTGCTACCATGTACGGCTTTTCTAACGACTGGTTTTTCTCATCCGCTGATAATGGTGTAGATGCTACTCAAAAAGGAGATATTTCGAGCAGCATAAAATTACTGGATAATGGTACCGCCATAAACCAGTTTCCTGGGGCCGGAATCACACAATTTAATCTGGCAGGTACACCGCTTGCAGAAAGCAAACCAATTGTCGAAGTCCCAAATCCTAATATGTTTACAACTTTGCCTGTTATTTCAAAAATTATTAAGGTAACAATTAATTAGTAATGATATATTTGGATCGGGGCAACTTGGGAGTTGCCCCGTTTTTTGGCTTTTCACTAAAAGGCGTAGGATATGAAACTGCAATTTGAAGACAAAACCACGCAAGGGCATTTTTCTGTTATTACGGATGATATGTGCATTAAAGGGGAAGGGCTTTTAAATGGGAAAAAGCAGTTTCTGAATACCATAGTATGCAATCCCGGCAGCCAGCAGGAAGTAGTGATTGATGAGATAGAATATACTATGCCGGCAAGATCTGTATTGCCACTTGTTGCAAATCAGACTTTTACATTTGAAAGGCCACAAGAACTTGTCGCCTGGCAGTTCAACAGGGATTTTTATTGTATCGCCGACCATGATTCCGAAGTTGGTTGTGTTGGTTTCCTTTTTTATGGCATCACGCATCCGCTTTTTATTTTGTTGTCAGAGCAGGAAGCGGAAAGTATATCAGCCATACAAATTCTCTGCATTGAAGATATGCAGGTAAAAGACAAAATGCAGGGTGAAATGCTGCGAACGCTTTTGAAGCGTCTGATTATTAAAGTTACCCGGGTTGCTAAAAAGCAAACGGATCATTATCAGCAATTCACGGAAGATAAAATGGATATAATCCGTAAATTCAATCTGCTGCTGGAATGCAATTACAGATCACAGCACGAGGTCCGGTTTTATGCGCAGGCCATGTGTAAATCTCCCAAAACCCTTTCCAATCTGTTTAGCTTATGCCATTATCCATCCCCTTCGAAACTGATCCAGAACCGGATCATTTCTGAAGTAAAAAGGTATATTTTCTACACCGAAAAGTCTGCGAAAGAGGTGGCCGATGAGCTTGGATTTGTCAGTACAGCACATTTTAGCCGTTTTTTTAAAATGAATACCGGTATAACCTTCTCTGGATTCCGGGCCAACGTGCATAACGACAAAAAAAGTGCTGTACATCCTGAAACAGTTTGAAAGGTGCTGCAATTTGACCGGAGATATCTCGGTGCCAAAAATTTTTCTACCAGCTAATTTCACCTTCTCTACTCAGAAATTTTCCTGTCGGACCATCATTGGCAATCGTTGCATATTTTACAATCACTTCAATTCCTTGTTCTACGGTTTGTATTCCCTGATAATTATTTAAATTGGTTGAAGTATATCCTGGTTCAACACAGTTTATCTTGAAATTGGTGTCCAAAAATTCCTTCGCCAACATTACGGTGTAAGCATTTAATGCAGTTTTAGAACAACTATACGCTGCATACATTGCAAAATCAGGTGAACTACTGTGGTATGTCAAGGAAGCCAATCCACTTGAAACATTTATAATTCGTGGTTCTTCTGATAATTTTAGCAAGTCAATAAACTGTTGGGTTGTTTGCACTGCTCCGAAAAAGTTAGTTTCGAATATTTTTCTCAAATTATCAATGTTGCCTGTGGACATGTTTTGAGGTTGTTCTCCTGCAATGCCTGCATTGTTAATTAGTAAGTCTAACTTTTGAATTTTGGTTTCCAATGTTTGTCTTGCCAATTTTATGGAATTGATATTGGTAACGTCTATCTCAATAAGTTCCACGTTACCAAATCCAGATTCTTTCAATTTTTCTATTGCAGAATTCCCTTTTGACTTATTACGACACCCTATGTAAACGTAATATCCGAGTTCAGCTAATTGTTTTGCTGTTTCAAATCCAAGTCCTTGATTTGCACCGGTAATAAGGGCAGTTTTTTTTGCTATGTTCATAGCTATTTTATTTTCAACAAAGGTAAATTGAAGGTTAGAAAATAGAATGGTGATGTCTTCTGTTTAAATGGTGATGTTTTCTGTTTTTGATTTTCTGTATTGAGAAGGTGTCAGACTTGTAAAATGTTTAAAGAATTTAGTAAAATTAGAAGGGTCATAATCTAATGTTCTTGCAATCTCATTAATTGTCATCTTAGAATTTTCAAGTATTTCTTTGGAAATTTCAACCAATTTTGTTTCATAAATTTCACAAGGCGACTTGCCCAAAACTTCGCTAACTATGTCACTCATATGATTTGGGACAATAAATAATAATGCTGCAATTTCTTTGAGTTCAAACGATTTTTCAACTTGTCCTGCTTTTAATTCAGCAAGATGTTTATCAAGAACAAACAAAAACTGTTTGGCGATATCATTTTTTCTTCTTGAGATATTTTTTTCTACATATTTCATTGTCGTATTGAATTTTTTGTTTCGGGTCTAAAATTAACGCTAATGCATGGCTAACGATTGATCGTAGCACAATTAAACAGACAAAAGACTTTTGTAACCGGATTTAGTGCTAAATTTAGTTGATCAATCCTGATTTTGACTACAACAATAATGGATTTGACTACATGCGTCTCTTCGTGGTTATGGAACTTTGCATCAACAAAAAATAGAAACCAATTTGAAATTTATGCGAGTTTTTGTAACAGGAGCAACAGGTTTTGTTGGCTCCGCAGTCGTTCAGGAGTTAATTAATGCAGGACATCAGGTACTGGGCCTTGCCCGTTCGGAAGAAAATGCGAAAGCACTTATCGCCGCCGGTGCTGAGGTTCATCGCGGAGACCTTGAAGATCTTGAAAGTTTGCGAAGTGGCGCTGCTGCTTCCGATGGTGTAATCCATACCGGTTTTGTACACGATTTTGCCAGATTTAAAGAAGTTTGTGAGGTCGACAGATTGGCTATTAATGTATTAGGCTCCGAATTGGCCGGTTCTGAACGTCCGCTGATTATCACCTCTGGGATAGGGCTTTTGACAATACCAGGCCGTTTGGCAACAGAAGAGGATATGCCATCTGCGTCCAATCCCAATCCGCGAATACCATCCGAACTTGCTGCAAATGCATTGGCAGAAAAGGGTGTGCGTGTATCGGTAGTACGTTTGCCGCCATCGGTTCACGGTGCTGGTGATCATGGATTTATTCCTATTTTGATCGGAATTGCGCGTGAAAAAGGAATTTCGGTATTTAAGGAAGATGGGCAAAATTACTGGCCGGCAGTGCACCGTTTGGATGCCGCAAAATTATACAGACTTGCACTTGAAAAAGCTCCTGCGGGAATTGTCCGTTATCATGCTGCCGCGGAGGAAGGTATCGCTTTCCGTGAGATAGCCGGGGCAATTGGTGAAGGCCTGAACGTGCCGGTGGTGAGCAAATCAGTGGAAGAGGCGGCTCAGCATTTTACCTGGTTTGCACATTTCGCAGGAATGAATTGCGCTGCAAGCAGTCAGCATACACGCGAAGTTTTGGGCTGGAAACCTGAACAGCCAGGTTTGATCGAAGATTTGGAAATAAGTGGTTACTTGAAACTTTAAATAGTACTATGCCAAACATACAATCTCATCGATTTAAAACGATTTCGGAATTTCACAAATTCAGAGGATTGCCAACACCGGAGCATCCGTTGATCAGCGTTATCGATGTTGCATTGATGAACGAGCTTCTGATGGATGAGTTTCTTGTGATCAAGGATTTCTATTCGATTGCTATGAAGCGGAATCTCAATTATAAAGTGAAATATGGCCAGAATTCAGGTGATTTCGATGAGGGCGTTATGTTTTTTACGTCACCGGGACAACTTCTGAAACTTACGTTTGAGAAAGATACGCCGGTTCGTCAATCGGGATGGATGTTGCTGGTCCATCCCGATTTTCTATGGAATACGCCACTGGCAAAAACCATAAGACACTACGAGTTTTTTAGCTATGCGGTGAATGAGGCACTGTTTCTGTCTGAAAAAGAAGAAACGATGGTTACTGGAATTGTGCAGTATATGGAACAGGAGTATCATGCCAATATTGACCAATTCAGCCAGACGGTCATCCTTGCCCAACTTGAATTGCTGCTGACTTATTCAGAGCGTTTTTATCAACGTCAGTTTATCACCAGAAAAATCGCGAACCATCAGATATTGGCCCGTTTGGAAGATATTCTTGATGGTTATTTTAAAAGTGATCAGTTGATTAAAAACGGATTGCCAACGGTTGGGTATATCGCGGATTCTTTGAATGTTTCACCCAATTATCTGGGTAGTATGTTAAAAGTGCTGACGGGACAAAATGCGCAGCAACATCTGCATAGTAAACTGATCGAACTGGCCAAGGAAAAATTATCTACCACGGATCTTTCCGTCAGTGAAATTGCTTATGCGCTGGGTTTTGAACATTCGCAGTCTTTCAGCAAACTGTTTAAGAACAAAACGGATCTCTCGCCCTTGGAATTCCGGCAGTCTTTTAATTAAACTTTTAGCAACGAATGCACGAATTGCCACGGATAGATTCGCTACCGCTGTTACTTTTGAAATTGGTGTTACTCGGGGTTGAAATGCTTTTTTTGCTTTTCTAACGTGCTTATTTTTAAGTAATAGTCATTTTATTTGCAATTGTTCATTCGTTGATTAAGGCTTTTCAAGCAAGTCCTAACTTGAAAATTGCAAACATATACTTAGTTTTACAAACAGGCATATAGTAAACTATATTTACTATGTATGCGTTTTGTTTTGAAAACGAACTATACCAGATGGAAAATCATATCAATACCAAATTCTTTTTTAAAGTCATATACATTCTCAAAAGGCTGACGGACGAGTGGGGAGAACACGTTATCACGCAATTTATACCAGGTTTTAAAATGGGATATATTCCCGTTTTTATGTGCATTGGAACGGATGGAATTTCAAATAATGAGGTAGCCCGTGAGTTGAAAATTACAAAAATGGCAGCAAGTAAAATTCTTAAAGAGCTGTATGCTTTGAAACTAATAGCCAGTGAAAAAGATCCTCTGGATGCACGTTCGGAAAGAATATTTCTTACACCCAAAGGAAAAGAGATCAGCACCAAGGTTAAGGAGTCGGCCGATGGATTGGTTGCAGAATACCGTAAAGTTACCGGAGACGAAAATTATGATGGAGCCATTGATGTTCTTTTGGCAATTACCCGCTATCATGAGGAAATTAAAATAAAGCATTAGGTTATCAACTCTTCAATTTTTAAAGAAATTCTTATTGTAAAAACTAAATTAAAAATTTAGTAAACTTATTTTACTATTTCTTTGGAAAGGTAAACTTGGTATACTACATTTGTAAACTAAGTTTACTTATTAGAATTCATGGAAACAGAAGAAAAAACACAGAGTCTGGCTGGTAAGGCTTCCAAAACCCTGATCATCGCTGCCATTGCGATTGGTGTAGTCTATTTTACTTATAATAAGGTTGACCATGCCTTACATTTTGAGAGTACGGATAATGCGCAAATTGAAACAAATTCAGTTCCTGTGATCAGTCGTATATCGGGATACGTTAGTAGTTTTTCTCTACTTGATTATCAAAATGTAAAACAGGGAGATACGCTGGCAGTCATCGATGACCGCGATTTTGTGCTGGCAGTTCAACAGGCAAATGCGGATCTTCTTTCAGCCCAGGCGGATTTGGCGGCTGCGGAATCACAGCTTCCGACAATTGGCTCGAACAGAACGGTTGCGGCCGCAGGCGTAAGCGTGGAAGAAGTTGCGCTGGATAAAGCAAAAAGAGATTTGGCGCGCGACGAATCACTTTATAAGGATGGATCTATAACACTAAGACAACTTGAAAACAGCCAGTCTGCTTACAAAACTTCGGTTTCTATGTTGGCTTCCAGTAAAACCAGAGTACAGCAGGCCGGTGTCCAAACCGGGACGGCAAATGCGCAGATACAACGTGCCAAAGCCACAATTGCTGCCAAAGAAACAGCACTGGAAAGAGCAAAACTGGATTTGAGCTATACCAGGATTATCGCGCCGTCCACAGGAAAGCTTGGAAAAACGAACTTGAAACCCGGACAATTTGTGCAGGGTGGACAGCAGCTTTTCAGTTTGGTTAGTAGCGATAAATACTGGATCGTAGCCAACTTTAAAGAAACACAGCTGGAACATATGAAAGTAGGGCAGCAGGTAAAAATTGAAATGGACGGCTATCCAAATCAGGAAATTACAGGAAAGATTTCCGGTTTCAGTGATGCAACAGGCGCAAAATTTTCTCTTCTGCCACCAGATAATTCGACAGGTAATTTTGTGAAAGTGACTCAGCGTGTGCCGGTTACCATTGAAATTGATCATGCGGAAGCATTAACGGGTCTCTTAAAGGCTGGGTTGAGCGTGGAAGTGGACGTAAAAGTTAAATAGCTGTTGAGCAAAGTCTCGAATTATGGCCAGTCAGGAAAATAAATTTGTCAAGATCATCATCGTGGTCACCACGATTTCAGCGGCCATCATGGAGCTGATTGACACCTCCATTATCAATGTTGCCTTAAATAATATCAGCGGAACGCTCGGTGCAACGCTGGAGGACGCCTCCTGGGTTGTGACTGCTTACGCAATTGCCAACGTGATCATTATTCCGTTAACCGGTTTTTTGAGCCGGTATTTCGGGCGGAAAAACTACTATCTGGCATCCATTATTATTTTCACGATCGCTTCCTATTTGTGCGGAACATCGTCTTCTCTTTGGATGCTGGTATTATGGCGTTTTGTGCAGGGACTGGGCGGGGGAGCTCTGCTTTCTGTGTCTCAGGGAATCCTTTTCGAACAATTTAAACCAGAAGAAAAAGGTATTGCCGGAGGGATTTTCGGAATGGGGATTGTGCTGGGGCCGACCATCGGTCCGGTTTTGGGCGGTTATATTGTCGATAACTATCACTGGGCATTGATTTTTGATATCAATATTCCAATCGGGATTGCGGCTGCGCTTTTAACGTGGAAGTTTGTAGAGAGACAACCCGATGAATATAATATTGACAGAAAGGCGATTCCGGTTGATTACATGGGAATTCTTTCGCTAACCATCGGCGTTGGTGCCTTGCAGTATGTGCTTGAAAAAGGACAATCCGAGGACTGGTTCCAGGATGAAATGATTCGCTATCTGACCGCAGCGGCTATTATCGGTATCGGATTATTTATTTACTGGGAACTGCACACGAAGAATCCTGCGATCAACCTGAGGGTAATGAAAAGCATCAACCTGGTCGGAAGTAATGTGCTCACGTTTGTGTGCGGGTTCGGGCTTTTTGGATCGGTTTATTTGTTCCCGGTTATGGTGCAGCGTGTGATGGGTTACACCCCGACCGAAGCAGGACTTTCCATGATTCCAGGCGCACTGATCACGATTTTTGCCATGCCTTTTATAGGCGCAGGTTTAGGAAAAGGTATCAAGCCGATTTATTTTGTGGCTGCCGGATTTATTCTTTTTATTCTCCATGGTTACACCTCCTCTCTTGCAACGGCCGAAGCCGGAAAGTGGTGGTTTACACTTACTCAGGTTTGCAGAGGATTAGGTACTGGTTTTCTGACGGTTCCACTTCTTAGTCAGGCAGTTGTAGGTTTGGAGCCCAAAGATATGCCTTATGGAATATCGCTGAATAATATGTTTCGTTCACTAGGCGGCGCTTTCGGGATTGCGATTATGAACACGTATTCTACCAACCGCTTCGCGACACACAGAAATGATCTGATCTCAAATCTTCAGGGCAATAATCCGCTGATGAATAGTCGCCTGGAAAGTATTACCCATGGCATGATGGCAAAGGGAATTAACCCCATTGCAGCAAAACAAGCAGCTGTGAGTAACCTTGATTTTATTGTTTCAAATCAGGCCCAGATGCAGGCCTATCTGGATGGTTTTCTCCTGATTTCCGTGTTTTTTATCTGTACCATTCCATTCATGCTTTTGCTGAGCAATCAGGAAATGGATGCCGAAACCAGAGCCAAAGTAGCTGCTGCTGCTCATTAATTCAAAATCATTTATCTATCATGAAACGTTTCATTTTCATTCTTTTTATAGGTTTAAGCGCCGGGCAGCTTCATGCGCAGCATGTTCCTTCGGATCTTAAAACGCTGATAAACCAGTCTTTCAGTTATTTCCCGGCTTTCAAGGAACTTGATCAGGCTGTGGCTGTGGAAAATCAGCGGATTGATCTTGCCAAAGCGGCCGGTCGGCCTTCCGTAGCCGCCACAGGTTCTTATAGTTACCAGCATCCCGTTTCGGTTGTGACCATTCCAACAGGCGGTGATCAGGTGACCAAACTGAGTATTATGCCTAACAGTAATTACAAAACCATGGTCAACGGAAGTTACACACTTTGGGATTTTGGTACTGTAAAAACGGGTGTTGAGCGCGCCAAAGCCAGCCTTCAATATGCAAAGGACAATGTGATGTACAACAAAAACCAGATGGCTTTTCAGGTCGCCAATATATATTACCAGATTGCTTATCTCAAAAGTTCGATTGCCATTCAGGATAGTGTGATCAACTTCTTACAATACAACAAGCGGGATACTGAGGTTAAATTTAAAAACGGTGATGCGCTCAAATACGATGTGCTTTCGATACAATCCAGTATTGATCAGGAAAATAACCGGAAAATTGATCTGCAAAATAATCTGAACAAGCAGTATAATCTGATGCAGTATGCTACTGGTATTCAGGTTAGTAAAGAGGGTGCGGATTTTAATTTCCCGGCTATTTCTGAAAGTACGGATGCAACAAGTGTTTTGGAAAACGCAAAATCCGGAAACGCGGAATATCAGCTTTTGAAAGATAAAATAACCATGGCCGAAACGGAACTGAAAATGAGCCAGATCCAGGGAAAACCTTCGCTGGTACTCAATGCCGGAACTGGTTTTGCCAATGGATATGTGCCCGATATCAACAAGTTCCGTTATGCCTATCAGGCTGGCATAACACTGAATATTCCCATTTATCAGGGAGGTCGTATCAAAAAGCAGGTAAGTCTTTCACAAGGCCAATTGCTTCAATCCAAACTGGCGCAGCAAAGCCTTGACAACACATTCAGCAGGGATATTGCGCAGGCATTAACCGATATTGAAAGCAATAAAGCCAGTCTGGTGAATGCGAATGACCAGATTATGGAAGCAAAAGAGGCACAGAAATTTGCCCAGAGCCGTTTTCGGAATGGAACAGGGACAAATCTGGAACTGACCAACGCAAGCACCAATGTGCAAAGAGCAGAATTGACCCGCCTTCAATATCAATACCAGCTTTGTGTAGCCAGTCTTGAACTTGCCCGTCTGGAAGGTTTGGTTTACTGGTAGGGCCTGTTTCAACATAGATACTGTATGGATAGTTTATTGATTAGTTAGTTGCAGAAGTAAGTTGAGTAGTACATTCAGGCAGCAGGTCAGAGGATTATAAGATCTTCATTAAAACGTGCTGCCTGATTCAGTTTTCAGATGAAGTTGGAAAGGTAAACTGTTGATCATCTCAAACAAAATTACAATGAATTTATACCTGCATACCATTATCTATCAGATCATTGCCGATCTTGAAAATGTTTCCAATCATTACATTATATATGCACGTTATTTGTTTTACGGGCAGCAGATGTTTGGATATGAGCCTGTTTATCTGAACAGAAATTCCATAAAAGATCTGAGTTTGTATGGTGACAACCTGCGTTGCAGAATGATGCTGGACTGGGGAAATTCTGATGATTCCTTTTCAATCGTAATCCCTTTTGAATCCATCAGTGAAATCAAAAAATTTGACAGCGATGCTGCCGGAAGCAGACAAATACTTTTTTTGGACGGGAGTAAGCAGGGTGCAGGTTCATATTATATACCTTTTCAATAGGTGTAAAATCTTTGTCAATTGTCATGGAATAAAGTCAACGAAAAAAAGCAATAATGGTGATTACAACCGATATATGTATTGTGGGTGCAGGAACTGCTGGCTTATTTGCGGTTTTGGAAGCAGGGGCTTCTAAAATGCATTGCTGTATCTTAGAAGCCGAATCGTGTGCTGATGAGGATATCAAAGAAAAGGCATTGTCTGACTACCTAAAAGTTGCAGTCTCTGAATTCAATCCTTTTTTTACCGATGGATTTTTGCAGGATTTAATCAAAACGGATCACAATACATATCTTGTCACAACAAGCAATGGTCGGGAAATTGCCTGTAAACATGTGATTTTTACGGCGATGGAAAGTTTATTTTAGAAAAAAATATTTAAGAAAAGACATATTAATAAATCGTTAAAATCCTTTTAATCAGGCATTTTTTATGATATATAGTAGAATTTGTATTTAATAAATTCTGCAAATCAGGGCCTTTTAACATTTATTTTCTTGGCGTTTCTGGCTTTTCAGGCATTTCCCCCCTTTTGCCGTTTGTCGGTAACGATTCTCCGGTTTCACGATCGTACCAATCGGGTGTACCGGATTTAGGAAATGTGTTGCCTGTCTGATCCTGCCAGTTTTTCCGTCATGCCATTTTCCATCCAGAGCTGTGAAATAGCTTTTTCTTTCTTAATAGTTGGGGAAATAAGTCAGGTGGGTGTAGGGAAGCCCAAAAAGCTAAATTATCTGGCCTATGGTCAGGAAGAATCAACAGGAAAAGACCGGCTGATTTAGGGATTTTAGTATTCCACGCTCCTTCGGAGCTTCCTGTTTATAGCCCTGTTCATGAAAACATATGAATCCAAACTCCATCGGAGTTTCCTGACATTTCCAGGACGCTCCGATGGAGCGAGGATCCGCTGATGCAATTTTTGTCTATAAACAGGAATCTCCAAAGGAGATGTATCGCTAAAAATCACCTTGCCGGATCTGATATTATTTTAAAGATTACAACCGGTTTTATGATCCGTCCGACGGTAAAAAAAACGTAGGACGGAAAGTCCCGAACACTTCTGAACGGGTTAATTTTGACCGGGTAAGGAAAAGACCGGCTGGTTTAGAAATTTCCGTATTTGACGCTCCTTCGGAGCTTCCTGTTTATAGCGCTGTTCAAGAAAATATATATCCAAACTCCATCGGAGTTTCCTGATATTTCCAGGAGGCTCCGATGGAGCGAGAATCCGCTGATGCAATTTTTATCTATAAACAGGAATCTCCAAAGGAGATGTATCGCTAAAAAAGCACCTTGACGGATCTGATATTATTTCAAAGATGATAACCGGTTTTATGATCCGTCCTACGGTAAAAAAAACCGTAGGACGGAAGATCCCGGAAACTTCTGAACGGGTTAATTTTGACCGGATAAGGAAAAGACCGGCTGGTTTAGAAATTTCAGTATTCCACGCTCCTTCGGAGCTTCCTGTTTATAGCCCTGTTCATGAAAATATATAAATCCAAACTCCATCGGAGTTTCCTGAAATTTCCAGGATGCTCCGATGGAGCGGGGATGCGCTGATGCAATTTTGATCTATAAACAGGAATCTCCAAAGGAGATGTATCGCTAAAAAAGCACCTTACCGGATCTGATATTATTTCAAAGATTATAGCCAGTTTTATGATCCGTCCTACGGTAAAAAAAACCGTAGGACGGAAGATCCCGGAAACTTCTGAACGGGTTAATTTTGACCGGATAAGGAAAAGACCGGCTGGTTTAGAAATTTAAGTATTCCACGCTCCTTCGGAGCTTCCTGTTTATAGCGCTGTTCACGAAAATATAGGAATCCAAACTCCATCGGAGTTTCCTGACATTTCCAGGATGCTCCGATGGAGCGAGAATCCGCTGATGCAATTTTTATCTATAAACAGGAATCTCCAACGGAGATTTATCGCTAAAAATCACCTTGCCGGATCTGATATTATTTCAAAGATTACAACCAGTTTTATAATCCGTCCTACGGTAAAAAAAACCGTAGGACGGAAGGTCCCGGAAACTTCTGAACGGGTTAATTTTGACCGGGTAAGGAAAAGACCGGCTATTTTAGGAATTTCAGTATTTGACGCTCCTTCGGAGCTTCCTGTTTATAGCGCTGTTCAAGAAAATATATATATCCGAACTCCATCGGAGTTTCCTGACATTTCCAGGGGCTCCTATGGAGCGAGGATCCGCTGATGCAATTTTTATCTATAAACAGGAATCTCCAACGGAGATGTATCGCTAAAAATCACCTTGCCGGATCTGATATTATTTCAAAGATTACAACCAGTTTTATAATCCGT
>NZ_VTOL01000006.1 GCF_009801115.1 Dyadobacter sp. 3J3 | reverse complement strand
CCTTGGTAAGATTCATGATTATTTCTGTTATATATTTGAATGTGAGATACTTAAATATACAAAGAATGTAGAATCTTACCAATTTTAAACTCTATTTTTCCTGCCAATTATTAATCGAACTCAGGTTAATAACCTCCGCTTTATGATCATTTTGGGTGCTGTCTGAGCTATGTGATGACATACTTTCAAGAATATGTTCTATTTTTCTTTTTAAATCTTTGGTGTAATGATAGAGCTCATCCTTCTTGTCATCCATATAATCTGTTCCATCCTCACGAATCTTTCTGCGTGTGCGGGACCCTTTTTCTGGGGCAAATAATATACCAACGGCAAGGCCAAGAGAGGCAGCCGCAATTATACCGAACAAAGCTTTTTCAATTTTCATAATAAGTAAATAGTATTTAAACCGTCTTTTTCTAATTGAAGACCTGACTTATAAAGGTAGGTTTTGCCATAGTGGCCATTCTTACATATGAGATATTAAAACTTACATAAATCACAGGTTTTTGTAAAAAATTTATTTCAGATCAATCTGAAAATTCAACATTTAGCGCGTTTACAAGCTTAGCCTTTTTTCAATCCAACCTTTCGTTATGCCTTTCGGCCTTCAAAATTTTCCAGGATCTGCCCTTATAAAACCATTGGCCTGCTACCAGGCGACCCAATAATTACATCACCTATTTTTTCCGACACTTTTAAAAAAAGTAGCATATCGTTTATTTTTGGATCGTCAATGTCAGGTTCGTTAAGTGTTCCCACCTGGCGTATCAGCTCTGCAAATCCACTTGGAGATGCGACTGTTAAAGCTCTGGCGTTTGTCGCGCCCGAAGCAGCCACCACATGTTGAGCACCTCTTGGTATGAAAACGCTGTCACCAGGTTTTAGAACTAATGTCCGATTTTCAAGGTAAACCGTTAATTCTCCTTCCAAAACATAAATGGCTTCGGAATACTTAGTATGTAAGTGCAGCGGCGTTTCTACGCAGGCTGGTACTATTCCATCGATCAGGTCATATTTACCATCTGTTTCAATTTCGTCGACAACGATGGTTAAATTTGTTCCGAACAACCAAAATTTCTTCTTCATCTTTTTTATCTGTTTAATTCAATTCGAATTTTACCGACACAACTTTATATTGGCATTATGGTTTTCTCGCCTTTTTTCAGAAGGATCAACCGTTCACTAATTCCCAAAACAGAAAAAGCCTCAGAAAGGACATCACCGTTTTCTGTGTAATGGGACCAGCCTTCATGATGCAATGGAATTATTCGCGCCAAAGGAAATGCAAAGGCGGTGTCGATTGCATCATTACTGCTCATTGTAACATTAAATGGCCCTCTTGGCCTGGCTGCACCGGCAAAAATGAATACATATCCAGGCTTGAATCGCTCAGCAACCAGTTTTATACCCTCATAAAACACGGTATCTCCTGTGATATAAATTTCATAAGAAATTTCTCCGATAACCTGGATTAAAAAACCGATAACCTCACCCGTTATATGTTCGCTACCGGCTGGCCCGTGCCGCGCCGGCGTAGCAATAATGGTAATTAGACTTCCGTCAGGAGCGGGAATATCAATATGTTCCCAGGGAGCTAAACCAAGGGTGTTGTTCATTAACCTTTGTGCTCCACTTTTAGTAGTTATTGTATTACCAACCTTCAAAAGTAATTCCCTTCCTAACTTATCCAGGTTATCCGGATGTTGATCATGACTTAATAGAACCAGATCAATTTTGCCTATGTCATCTATCGCAGGCCCATCCAGTTTCGTTTCGGTAGTGTCATCACTAATTTTAAATGCTGCCCCTTTCGGATCCAGTGTGGGGTCAGTAATTATCCTAAGCCCTCCCAGTTCCAGGATTACCGTTGGGCCACCCAGGTAAGTAGCGGTTGGATTTTGTCCTGTTGTATTCATATTCATTTCCAAAATTTAAATGGTTGTTATCTTTTTATTCAAAATCAATCCCTTCCTATCCCTCACAGGCAATATTAGTGCACTTAAATCATTACAATCATTTGATATTAAAAAAGAATAATTTCATAAAGGAACATTTTTGTATAGCGGTTTTAGTTTTGGACAAATAGAACTGAATACATTCCTACTTTGTTTATTAGACAGTCATCTGAACAAAAAATCAATGTTAATTAAACAACTGAAAACATTACTGTCATGGAAAAGCCAAGCGATAAACCGGACTTAATTTTAAACGAAAACTTTCCTTTTAGAGGCGATGAGTGTGGTGATTGGCTATGGGACCGTGTTTTGGAAGAAGCCGAGGAAAGGGAAAAACAAAAGGCCGCTGCACTACAAGCTAAAAACCTTGCTACAAAAACAGAAAGTAAATAACAGGCATAGTAAACCCAAAATCTTCCTTATTAAAGTCCTTTATAAACAAGGTACGTAAAGGTATTGCCATCAACGAGACTCGCACCCCATTTTTGATCGTGAGAAGCGGTAGGTTTGGCATCCATGACTTCTTTTAATGTTTTACCTTGCTTTTTTAACTTTCCAATTCTTTCGCATAATACAACAAGCATCTCATGAAATTGAACGAGTTCCACTTTCGATCCGATTGAACCATGGCCGGGGATTACTATTGTTTCGCTGGTCGTTCTATCAATATTACGTTTTGCGGCGTCAATCATTCCATAAATACTACCACCGGTTGTATAATCAACAAAGGGATAATAATTATTACAGAAGGTATCCGCAACATGAAGAATATCAGATTCCGGAAAATATATTGAAACGTCGCTATCCGTATGTGCTGGCACATATTTTTCAATTTCTATCTGCTCGCCATAAAAATCATGTTTATGTTTTTCTTTAAAAACAATGGAAGGCAATGCTTCTGCCGGGGCAGGAGAAAACGTGTAATCCAGATCGTCAACCCTGATTGTTTCCATTAAATGCTTTTTCGTATTTTCATGCGCGATAATTATTGCGCCTTCTTTCTGAACCCACTCATTTCCCCCTGAGTGATCGAAATGCCAGTGGCTATTGATGAGGTATTCGATTGGCGCTGTGCTGATAGAATCCAGTGCAACGAGCATATTTTTTCTTGATACACCAATGCCCGCATCAACCATCAACTTCCCTCCTTCCTTGTTCAATACTGCGACATTGCCCCCAGATCCCTCGAGTACGCTTATGTTACCACGAAGATTTGTTACATTAATTTTTGCTGTCGAGGCGGCGCGGGTTAGTGTTACAACCAAACTTTCATTTTGTGAAATTGCTAATTCCGGTTTCATCAAAAAACCAGATGCTGCCAAAGCCCCTAAGTATAAAAATTCTCGTCGGTTAATACTAACATTTCTATAATTGCTCATAACACAGTATTATTATAAGGTATAAAAGATTAATGATTCCTTTGCCAGAATGACAACCCTAATCAGTATTAATACTTAAAGTATTGAGCCACTATTTAACATACTGAAAGTGAGATTATTATATATTGAGCGTTCTTTTCTCCATAGTGTTATTTCACGATTTTACTCTTGGAAGTCGAAATAACAATAATAACAGAGTACGCCTCATAAATCTGCAGTACGATAGCCACTGTCACTTGTCATGGGCATACGGGTGACCTAAGTTGTGGTGCCATTTCGTACCCGGAATATTAAATAGTCAAATATCGATAATAAAGGCCTTCAATTTATTTTATATTAAACTAATATTCAGCAACTTACCATATGGTTAGATTTTTGAATTACAAGAGAAAGAAACATTCAAACATATCAAAGTATAAATATGAAAGATATGACATTAAAAGAAACGGTTAGTCTTTTGCTAACACCTGGCAAAGGCCTGCTAGCCATGGACGAAAGTATAGCAACCTGCAATAGACGGTTTGCGGTGCTAAACATACCGCAGACGGTAGAGTACCGCCGAAAATACAGGGAGCTGATCGTCACAACACCCTGCCTGGAAAACAGTATCAGCGGCGCCATACTTGCGGATGAAACCATTACCCAAAGCACACCGGATGGTGAATTTTTTACTGAAATTTTATACCAAAAAGGTATTATTCCTGGAATTAAAGTTGATCAGGGTGCTATTGATATGATCGGGTTTCCAGATGAAAAAATAACCGAAGGCCTCGATGGGATAAATGAAAGACTGGAAGACTATTACGAAAAGGGTGCCCGCTTTGCCAAATGGCGTGCTGTTATTACAATTGGACAAAACCTTCCGACAAAAACCTGCATAGCCTCAAACGCTTTTATATTATCAAGATATGCAGCAGCATGTCAAAAGGCCGGCATAGTTCCCATTGTTGAACCAGAGGTTCTTATGGACGGAAATCATTCCATGCAAAAATGTGAGCAGATTACTATCGAAACTTTGCACACCCTTTTCGATAAATTGTATGAGCATAATGTTGATTTTTCAAATTTGATCCTTAAACCTAATATGGTTCTTCCAGGCCTGAATGCCCCCATACAGGATTCTTTGGAAGCAGTGGCAGAAGCAACAATAAACTGTTTATTGCAAACCGTCCCGGCAACTGTACCGGGAATATCTTTTTTATCGGGCGGACAATCGCCTGACCTCGCTTCACAAAGATTAAATCTTATGCATATCAAATCCGGGAATAAAATACCCTGGAAGCTCACGTTCTCATTTTCCAGAGCAATACAACAACCTGCGCTTGAAGCTTGGAATGGGATGGATGAAAACCTTAAAACTGCGCAGGATCTTTTGGTATATTATGCAGCACAAAATAGTAGAGCTGTTTGCGGTAAGTATTGACGGTATAAATATTCCAATAACTATCTATTGGGTTCACCACCTTTAATCATCAACAAGCTGACAGCAAAACACATCCGGAATATATTCACTCCGGATGTGTTTAAATAATAACAAAGGCTTTTATAATCCCGAGCTATGTGTATATTAAATTAACGTATCTAAACATACGTAATAATTTAATCTGTCATTATTTTACTACAGGCTTCATGGATGCCGTCATAATCACTCCGGCTACAACGTCAGGATGTGACATAAATGAAACGTGACTGCTGCCTTTCACTTCTGTAACGACGCTACCTGCACGTTTGGCCATGTTTCTCAGAATGTCCGGATTTATACTTTTATCCTCCGTTGGGATAACGGCATAACTCGGCTTGTCCCGCCATGCTGCTTCCGTGACAGGAGTGCCAAATGATGCGCCAATAAATGATCCCTGCGATGCGTACATAAAATCAGCTTCTGCTTTGCTCAAATCAGCGGCAAAGCCAGCATGAAATTTATCTTTGTCATAGTAGCTATAACCTTTTGCATCAGGTGCCATTAGCCCACTCTCTGGCGAGGCCGGCAAACTTGTTGCCAGGGTTATCGTATTTTCTCCCTTATCAGGCATAAAACCAGAAACGTAAACTAACCCAACAACCTTCGGATGGACCCCTGCCTGGGTAATAACTGTACCCGCCCATGAATGACCAACCAAAATTGTCGATCCATCTTGTTTGTCCAAAGCAAGATTGGTTGCGTCCACATCGGCTTGGAGTGTACTGCATGGATTTTGAACAACCGTGACGTTATACCCTTTTTTATAAAGAATATCAAAAACTTTCCTCCACCCCGACCCATCTGCGAATGCCCCATGTACGATCACAACATTTTTTACAGGCTGATTCTGAGCCTGAATTTTGCCAAAAAATAATGTGCAAAAAAGAATTGCATTAGCAATTAACCTATAATTTACTTTACATTTTAAAAATTCAGTTTTCATATGATGTTCAATTTAAAAGTATATATTCAAAATATTAAGAAAACAATTCAATACAATACACATCTGTAATTCAGATAAACATGTCATTACATTTAAAAAATGGCATAAAAAACCGGTGGTCCTTACTTGAAGTTGGATCTTTATTTTTTGCTGCTTCCAAACTTATCCAGGTTCAAAATGGCCGTTGAATTTCTCATGTATTTCAAAAATAGTTTAGCATAAACCCTTACACACCCCCAACTTAAATCAAGAATCAGGGAAACGCAGACGGCTTGCGATCGGAGATCAGTTTAATCGTTGCCAAACGCTCGGCGTTATTTTTATGGATAATGTCACCTTTATTGTTTTTTGCAAGGTATTCAGTGAAAACATAGCCATTTTCTTCACCTGATATTTTTACTGTCTCAATGGTCAGAATGCCATCATTTATATTTCCTCCGAACCAATACGGATTAGGCTTTTGACCCCAGGTCACAAGTTTGAAAATCTGGCCAGGCACGAGCGATTTTATCTTATTTGCTCCGAAATTTCCCCCGATTGAATTACCATAAAGTATCGTACTCGTATTTTTTCTTTTGTTAAAACCAGACATAATCACCTGCAAATTCTCTTTTTCAAAAATAGTTTGAGGCGCTAGTTTTAACTTGGAAGATTCTGTACATCCCCAAATTGTAAAACACGACAAAAAAGACATATAAATTCTCGTTCTCATAATAGCGATCATTTGATTACTAAATCGGTTTTTTGCGTGGGTACATCAAAAACAAAACCATTGTTGGTGACCAGCCTGTGGCAATCTATACAAGCAGTCGCAAACGAAACATGATCACCATAGGGTTTGAGATCCAAGCCACTAAACCTTGCAAAACCCCAGCCTTCTGTCTGGCTAAACTTTTTATGGTCTTTTACCATGACCTGAATATTATTAAAATTTCCAGGACTGACATTTCCATCTTTGTCCTCAGGTTGCACATTCCATACAACTTTAACAATAATAGCTCCGTCCGGCCAGGGATTAATTCTATTTGCCCGTATTGCATCCACTGTTATATCATTCCCGTAAACCAGCCTCATGGTGCCATTGTCAATGCGATTAGTACTGGCAATAACCTTCCAGTTTTTGTAATCTTCAAAATAGCTGATACCATTTATTGATGTCGGAACCATGTTGTGATTTATTTTTTTTCTTTCCTGAAACGACACCTTCGCAACTTTGATTTTCATGGTGTCTCCCGGCGAATGGTTACGGGTGGAAAGCCCGGTCACATAACTTTTCAGTATCAGCAGTTCCTTCTCGGTAACTTTGGCTTTTGGATGAAGCAATGCATATTTTGGCAGCGGCATCTTTCCTGCCTCAATCATATTGACCATATACCACAACTTCACTTCCTGATCCGCAGGAGCAATAGTATCCCAGGTGGAAAAATTATACCGTTTTCTTGCTTCATGAATGTCTGCTGAAACCATATAAGAAAACGGCGCAATCTTATCGAACCATTGAAGCTTGGTTTCATTCGAATGACAATCGTAACAGGCTCGTTCAAAAATACGCTTTACTTCCATTGGACCTTTGAACTCACCGGTAGCAATCGGGTCAGATATCGTGGGAGCACTAAACTGCATCAGACTGTAAACAACAAACCAGCTGCTAATTAAAATCACTGCAATTTTTTTTATCTGATTTTGGCTAAAAAATTTCATATCACTCAGTATTTTCGTGAATACAATGACTTGGAAAAAAACTCTTATCAAAGTGTAATTACTAAACGAATGTAAGATCATTAAAATAGAATGCCAACTAGCAACTAACTCATTATTAGATCACTACACAAATTTCAAAGAATTAAAAATAGCGGGATTTCATTTTTTATTATATCAAAGTTTATATTCCGCTAGCTGCCGGCAAATTATAAACTGATCTCTTCCATAATAAAACCGAAGATACCCTTGCGCTCTGTTACACTAAAAATTGTTTTACTTTTCGAAAATCAGACTTTGGATTCAGGATTTGCAGCGGTAACAATCTATTCTACTGGTACAAACTTACCAATGACAATAAGGTATAAGGTTTGAGCAAAAAGGTAAGTAATGATTAACGTAGATAATACCAATAATATACCTGCAATTCCCTGATGAATTAAATCCGGCTGATGCTCAGCGTAATGAAATGCTGCAATAGTGATTGCAACAAGTGGAAAGCTGACAGACCACCAGGAAACCTGAAAGGGACATGTTTTAGGGATCAAAAATATTTTACTTCCCAATAATAAAAGTAAAAAAATATTAAAATAAAAGAATACACTTGCAGCAATATCCTGTGTACCAGTAAGTCTTTCGTAACATGAAAATGCCAGAGACAGCGGCCCGGTCAAAATAAGCAATGTTGGTTGAATGGATATCGGTATAGGTTTTTGAAACAAGATTCTGGAAAAAACAACTGGAAGTAAGATAAATGTGAAAACCAATCCAATTCCAAAAAACAACAAACATATTTCACGTATTCCATCGTTCTGTAAGTTCAAACCGACAATAGGAACATCAAGTGTCCCGACAACAGGAAGTACCCATATAGGTAAAGCATCTTCGGGTTTCTGCTGGTTGTCAATCCATTTCCGAAGGACATACCACGCAAATAAAAACATCAGAATTGTTCCCAAAGTCCATACTCCCGTAGCTAACTGACGGAAATAAGGGAGTAAAATTCCCGGCATCAGAAGCAGTGACACAATAAAAGTTGCAAAAAAACATACGGATACGCTATTTGAAAACTCCTTTTTTACTGCCGACGGATAAGTTACAATTTTAGCAACATAGGCGCATGTGAGCGCAATGAAACATCCTATGGCCAGAAAGCCAATTAATTCAGCAGTCAAATAACCAAGACCCCACATTTTTTGCGCAAGTCTCCATGAAAAGCACAAGCCACATAATCCCATTACAGCGCCAAAAATACTGATTGGCAAAAACTCAATAAAAGTTTGTGGTTTGTCAACATTCAGATTCATGAAACATGCGTTTTAGGATTATTAAATTTACTCTAACGATTCAAATAAAGTATAACCTTTGAGGCCTAGTGCAACCTCCTATCTTCTTCCTTGATTTCCAAATCGTTAATACTGGCAAATCTTCTTTGCATTAATCCATTTTCATTAAACTCCCAATTTTCATTGCCATATGCCCGAAACCATCGCATATCCGAATCGTGGTATTCATATTCGAACCGAACGGCAATTCTATTCCCGGTAAAGGCCCAAAGTTCCTTTTTTAATTTGTAACGAAGTTCTCTCTGCCATTTATCAGCTAAGAACTTAATCACATTTTCCCGCCCATTAATAAATACAGAACGATTTCTCCATTCTGTATCAAGGGTATAAGCAGAAGCGACTCTTTCCGGATCCCGGCTATTCCATGCATCTTCTGCCAGCTGAACTTTTTCAATTGCAGAATCGAGATCAAATGGAGGTAATGGCTTTAAAATTTCCATATCTGTCTAATTTTTAATGGAATCATGATACAAATGCAGTGCCAACCATTATCTATTTGACTATCAATTTATTACAAATACAACTTTGCACAAATTTTAGCGATATATCGATTTTTAGCGATACAGCATTTAGATATCAATAGCTGCGAGCTACCACACGGAATTTACTTTTCAGTTAAATCTTCAAAATCCTGCTAAGGCGTAAAATGTGCCACATCAAGTTTAATGAAACTATGGTGTTATTTCGTTCGAATTTAGATAATCAGCGACATTTCGCTGTCGTTCCCGATACAATAAACACACAACTGCTTGACTAAAAACAACTTAGATACAGGCACAAATATTTACTTTTTTTACTCCCGGGATCAATTATCCAAATCAGAATCCTGAGTAATAGCGACTAAAAAGAATGTATGAAACCTTTCTCCCATCTAATCAACTCTGATGAGCCATTGAAATTAAAAACAGAGATTCTCTCCGGTTTGACCGTTGCATTTGCGCTGGTACCTGAAGCGATGGCGTTTGCAATGATTGCAGGCCTTTCCCCACTCAACGGTTTATACGCTTCAATTTCGATCGGTTTTGTAACATCATTACTTGGTGGCAGGCCTGGCATGATCTCCGGATCCACGGGGGCAGTCGCGGTAGTTATTATCTCACTTTCTAAATCTTATGGTATAGAATACGTATTTGCTGCGGGTATTTTAGCAGGAATAATTCAGTTGGTAGCGGCAATTTTTCATTTTGAAAAACTTCTGAGACTTATTCCATTACCAGTGGTATCTGGCTTTGTGAATGGTTTGGCAATCATTATTTTCTTTTCTCAGCTCGATCAATTTAAAATTGAAAAGGCCAATGGGCTTTCAGAGTGGCTTTCCGGCCCGCCACTGTTGATCATGATCTCTTTGGTTTTACTTACTATATTCATTATTTGGATGCTTCCGAAGCTAACAAATATTATTCCGTCATCACTAATTGCAATATTATTTATATTTAGCGTCGTGACAGTATTAAAAATTCCAACAAAAACCATAGGTGACATTTCTCTGATAAACGGTAAATTTCCACCTTTTCATATCCCACAATTACCTATTTCAAAGGAAGTTATCTATGTAGTTTTCCCATACGCTATGATCATCGCCAGCGTAGGTTTAATAGAAACTTTACTAACATTTAATATTTTAAACGAAACTATAAAAGGGCCGTCCAATAGTAATAAAGAAATTAGAGCTCAGGGTATTGCCAATATTGTATCCGGCTTATTCTCAGGCATGAGCGGCTGTGCTATGCTCGGGCAAAGCATGGTCAACGTTTCGTCGGGAGCCAGGACGCGATTGTCAGGAATTTTCGCTTCGCTATCCTTATTATTATTGGTTATGTTTGGGTCAGGTATCATCATAAAGATTCCAATGGCTGCACTGACCGGCATCATGATTGTTGTTGCTGTTAAAACTTTCTCCTGGTCCAGCCTAAAAACGGCGGCATCCATACCATTCACCGATTTGTTCACCATGGTTTCGGTAACGGCAATTACAGTATTTTTTAATAATCTCGCACTTGCTGTATTGATTGGGGTAATCATATCTTCCCTGATATTCGCCTGGCAAGGCGCAACAATGCTTCGAATAACAAATACTAAAAAGGATCTGCTATCAATACAATACAAAGTATCCGGACCATTATTTTTCGGATCTGTTTCCCATTTTACAAAACATTTTCAAATAACTGACGATCAGGAATTTGTTACAATTGATTTATCAGATTGCAAAATTTTTGATATAACCGGATTGATCTCCCTTCACAATCTTACTGACCAATACAGATTAAAGAAGAAAAAACTTTACCTCCTAAACCTGAATGATCATAACATAAAACTTCTAAAAAGGTCAAATTCATTTATTAAGGTAAATCTTATCGAACATAAAAATCTGACCTGCCCGGATTAGGCAAAATGCTCCTTTCTAATTCCCAAACGCTTAATTTTAGAATTTAAGGTACTAACCGGTACGCCAAGTAAAATGGCCGCCCCGCCGTCACCTGACACTCTGCCGCTACACGTTTTAAGAATTTTAAGAATATGCTCACGCTCATTCTCATCGATCGTTTTTATCTGCACATCTTCATACTGTGCCTGCATCTTGTTTTGCTTTTTGAGCGTAGGTAATACAATGTTGTTTAAGGCATTTCCGGTTGATAGCAACACACTTCTTTCTATGAGGTGTTCCAGCTCACGGATATTCCCTGGCCAACAATATTGTACTAAATCCTGAAGTACCTTATTACTAATCGTAGAAATTCGTCGGCCCGTTTTTTTAGAATAACGTGAAATAAAATGCGTAGCAAGAAGTGGAATATCCTCTCTACGATCTCTCAAAGCAGGAAGATTTATTGGAAAAATATTTAAACGGTAATAAAGATCACTTCTAAACCTCCCTTCCTCCATTTCCTTTTCCAGGTCTCTGTTCGTTGCAGCAATAATTCTAACATCCACCTTAATCGTATTTTTCCCACCCACCCTTTCAATTTCCTTCTCTTGCAAGGCCCGTAATAGTTTGACCTGAAGATCAAGAGGCATCTCACCAATTTCATCCAAAAATAAAGTGCCGTTATTGGCGAGTTCAAATTTGCCTAACCGGCGTTCCGTAGCACCTGTAAAACTTCCGCGTTCATGACCAAAAAGCTCGCTCTCAATTAAATTTGGCGGTAAAGCAGCGCAATTGACTTTTACCATCAATTTATTTTTCCGAGGCGAATTGTTATGGATCGCGCGTGCAATCAGTTCCTTTCCCGTCCCGGTTTCCCCAAGTAACAAGACGGTGCTGTCGGAAGATGCAACCTGAGCTACAAGTCGAAATGTTCTTTGAATGGCCGGACTTTCACCAATAATTTCTCCATAATTCTGCGTAATCTCAATTTCCTCCTTAAGGTAAATTTTTTCCTCTTCAAGCTGTTGCTTATAGTTGTTGATCTCACATATTTGTTTGCTTATTTTTTCACTGGATATAATGTTAGCGACAGCAATAGCGATCTGTGAACAGATGCCAGTAAAAAGATTCTCCTGAAACCTCTCATTTTTACCACTATGTCTAAAATCCATAACGGCAATACTTTCTTCTCCAATTCTTAGCCAGGTGCTCAGTAGCCTTTCGTCTTTGGCTGCTAATATTGTGTCATCGTAAGATGAAAGGTTGTGATTTTTTATCTTTTCAAAATCAGAATGAGCCAAAAATTCATTTTCAGGATCAAATAACATCGGCCAGTACGTTTCCCTATCTTCACACCACGTATGAATTACATAGTAATCGATTTTAAAAAGCTTTTTTAGTTGCTGCTTAAGAATCTGTGCCAAAGTGCATTTATCTCTTACAGAAGCTATCGCATTACTAAATGCCAATAAACTGGATTTTTCTTCCTCCCGCCTCCAAATTTCTTCATTGGCAGTGATATTCGAAACAGCAATAGAAATCTGATTTGCGAGGCTATTGATAAGGCTTAATTTATTAGCATTTTGTTTTTCATCGAAATGAATCATCCAAAATCCGAAAGTTTCACCAAGTTTTGAAAATTTGGCAATAACAATCTGACTAATCCCACTTTCGTAATTGACAGCAAAATAAGGTAGGAGTTCCTGTTTTTCAACTAGTTCCTGCATATCAAAAATTACAGGAAGAGGTTCAGATATAACCCTGCCAAAGACATCATCGTTTATAAAAGTTTTTTCACCAACTGCTTTTTGATATAAGGGATGGTTTTTTGCTCTGGAGTCAGGGTCTAATAAAAATGTACTGGCCGTTACTTTGTCATCATTAATCATAATAATGGTCGTATGAGTACATCCAAGCAATCCCTTAATTTTTCGTTTAATTGTACTTAGAAGATCCTCACTATTTCTTATCGTAGCTATATCTGAATTCAGCGAAAACAATAATTCTCGCTCGCTCTCCCTCCGGACAATTTCTTCATTGGCCAATACATTGGAAATCGCAACAGAAATCTGCGCACATACCCCCCGAAGAAGCATATCACTGACTTTATTCAACGAATCAATGTCCATGTAAAAAAAGAGACATCCCAGATTCTTTTCACCAACCCGAAGCGGCACCCCGGCGAAATGAGTTAATCCATTCTGAATCCAAAAACTTACATCACACAATTCCCCCAGTTCAGCTATGTTGAAAATTACCGTTCCGTTAGAATGAATTGTCCTGTCAAAAACAATATCCTCTACACTATTTTTTCGGTATAACACCTGTTTAAAGTCCTCGTGACTTATTACAGCATCATTCAAATATAAAATGTGTGGTGTATGGGTTTTCCCGTCCTGACCGTATAACATGATCACAAATCCGCTGATTGAAAATAATTCTTTCAATTTAGTGGTCACAATATCGAGAAGCTCAGTTTTATTAGTGGTTGCAGCAATTTCATTACTTAACGAAATTAGTTTTGTTTGTTCTGCTTCTGCGGGAAAATGATTTTCAGTTATCTGCTGAAGCTGATCATGCAAATGAATCAGGGATTTTAAATGATTACCGATCGCATTTTGCAACGAGGATCCTGACTGTTCTTTACCTGATATTCCAATAATGGACCGTATATTGTCTCCATCAATCAGTTTTACAAGTTTTGTTTTCTTTTCGATTTGAATATTGTGTGGTAGCGTTGCAGTTTCCATACTATTTGCTGGTTATGTCCGAAAAAATTAAAAACATGCATGGATATATCAATTTGATGATATCCAGTACATTATTATTCAATTATCATACCAACAATTAAATTACTCACTATCAGGATCTTAAAAATAGAAACGGCAAAATTTTAGTTATATTTAACCAATTTAAAAACGCCTGTATTGATATTTCACCAATGTTGAAAATTGCATTCCTATCTTTTGAGACCGCTCATCCTAAAACCAAGCGATGGTTTATTTTAAGGTCTATTTTTTAATTCCAAGCTTTTTTATTTTCGAATTTAGCGTGGATATATTAATATCCAGCAGTTTGGCTGCCCCATCATCGCCATAAACTTTCCAGTTACATTTTTCCAATACAGAAATAATATAATCTCTTTCGTTTTCATTGACCGTTTTTATCTTCACCTGCCCCGGTGAGTCCACCTGTTTTGCTTTCACTGCTGGTAAAGCGAACGAATTAATAACCGGCCCCAGGGCTAATAAGACGCTTCTGGCTACCAAATTTTCTAACTCACGCACATTACCCGGCCAATGATATTCCAAAATGGATTTTTGAACGTGATCAGCAAATCGTGTAATTGTTTTATTCTCCTTGGCGGAATATTTCTTTAAAAAGAAATCTGCAAGAATTAAGATATCATCCTGCCGCTCTCGAAGCGGGGGAAGCAGAAGAGGAAATACATTTAAGCGATAAAATAAATCAAGCCTGAACCGACCCGCAGCAAGTTCCTCATCCAAGTTCCTGTTAGTCGCAGCAATAACCCGTACGTTAATTTTAACAATAGTCCCACCGACTCGCTCGATTTCCATTTCCTGCAATACTCTGAGAAATTTAACCTGTAAATCGAGTGGTAACTCGCCTATTTCATCCAAAAACAAAGTTCCTCCATCCGCCATCTCGAATTTACCAATCCTACGATTTAACGCTCCCGTAAATGAACCTTTTTCATGACCAAAAAGCTCCGATTCTATCAAATTTGGAGGAAGCGCAGCACAGTTTACAACAACAAGTGGCTTATTACTTCGCCTGGAAACGCGATGTATTGCTTTGGCTACTAACTCTTTACCAGTTCCACTCTCTCCAAGAATCAAAACAGAAGTATCAGAAGGAGCAACAATTTTGATATTGTTCAACATATTCTGCATTTCAAGGCTTTGACCAATTATATCTTTCAACGCATTACCATATGAGGACTCGTTTAAATGTCCTTCAAAACCTGCTTTATTTTCTCTAACTTCTTTTTTATTTTGATGTAAATACCACGCAATATCCAAAGTAACCAAAACATCCCGCTCACGAAATGGTTTTACCAAAAATCCATATGGTTTTGTCAGTTTGGCTACATCAAGAACTTTTTTTTCAGAATTAGCAGACAAATAAACAAATGCAATTTCTTTTTCATTTAGAGATTTGGCAAGATCAATGCCGGTAAGCTTCCCTTGCAAAAATATATCCAGAAGTACCAGATCCGGGCTTTCATCTTCAATAATTTTCAAGGCGATCGGGACAGATCTTGCGATTGAACATACCTGATAACCAGCACGTTCAAGGATCATTTGCAAATTATTTGCTTCAAGAAAATGGTCTTCAACTATGAGTATTTTTGCTTTCACGATCGAGTGTGTCTATTTACCACAAGCTACTAAATTTAACCTAAATATTTCAAAAAATATGCTGCATAGGTTTAAAAAGAGAACCCCATTAGAAATGACTGTTATTTAAAGTAACAATCTATCTCTGTCCTAAAATTATCTCGGAAGCAAATTCTGCAATCATTAAGGTTGGTGCATTGGTATTGGCTGTTGTAATTTGAGGCATTATTGATGCGTCAGCGATCCGCAAGCCTTGAATGCCATGTACCATTAACCGGCTATCAACAACGGCATACCTTCCTTTCCCCATGGCGCAGGTTCCAACGGGATGAAAATATGTTGAACAGGAATCCTTGACAAACTCACGGATTTTTTGTCTGTCCAGCTTTTCAGGAGGCGATATCCAGGTATTGATTATTTTTGCAAGTTCTGGTTCCGCAACTAAATTCATGCAAAGCTCAACTGCGTTTACCATTGCTTCAAAATCAATTTCTTCTAAAAGAAAGTTAGGTTGAATTTCAAGCAAATCATCCTCAGAGCTGGATTTCATTTTAATATATCCTTTACTTTTCACATCAATCAGGGTAACAAAAATGCTAAAACAATTCTCCTTAACCGGATATAACTTTGCTATTTCTTCGGTCTGAATAGGATATTGAATCGGAATCAGCATTAAATCTGATTTTGTCAATTCCGCAGCACTTTTCCAGTACATATTAATTCCACCTAAATTGTAGGTCATTTGCCCTATGGGTTCCTTAACCTGAAATGTCATGGATATAAGCGGGTGGTCTTGAAGATTTTTCCCAACACCCGGAAGGTCAACTTTGACTTCAATACCCATAGAAACTAATTCTTTTTCGTCACCAATTCCTGAAAGCATTAAAATTCTTGGTGTCTCAATTGCACCAGCACAAAGAATGACTTCAATATCGGCGAAGACAGTTTTAATTTCAGTATCATGCAGAAACATCAGTCCAGTACATCGATTACCTTCAAAAATTAATTTCAATACTTTTGCCGCAGTTATTACAGTAAGGTTTTCATTTCCCAAAATTGGTTTTAAATACCCTTCGAAAGGACTCGATCTTACTCCGTTTTCTATATTCATGCTCATAGGCCCAACGCCTTCCGGATTGATGCCGTTGGTATCTTCAAGATATGGCATTCCATATGATACCGCCGCCTCTATCGCTGCTTTGTCAATAAAATGCAAATGGGTTCCTTTGAGCACATGAATCGGCCCACCCGATCCGTGAAAATCAGAGGCCCCGTCTTCCCAATCTTCAATTTTTTTAAATAAAGGTAACACAGACTCAAAATCCCAACCCTCATTTCCTGCATTTGCCCAACCATCATAATCACTCTTATTGCCTCTTGCCCAAACCATTGCATTGATACTTCCGGATCCGCCAAGAACCTTACCTCTTGGCGCAAAAATTTTACGATTATTGAGGATCGGCGATGGTTCATAACGGTATAAATAATCCTGTGGGCTTCCAATATTTTCTAACCATCGCAGTGGATTTGTGATGGTTTCAAGCCCTTCCCCGCTTTCTCCTGCTTCTAAAATGAGCACTTTAAAGTTTTTGTTTTCAATTAATCTCCTCGCTACTACGCAACCTGCCGAACCAGCTCCAACAATGATAAAATCGTAGTTTGCTTGCTTTACTTTCTGCCCCCTGCTCGCACTTGGAGACTCAATAATCTCATTCATCATGATTTATAATCTTTTAAGGTATGACTCCGGACATCTTAAACCATTATTTTAAAGCATTTGAGCAGTTGAAATTAGAAAGGCAATTTTGCTGCATTTTAAATCTAACAATTGGAATCATGTTAGCACCAGACCTCATGATTCCAATTATCATTAATTTTTACAGTAAATCAATCGCTCACTATTAATCATTCAGTTACCTTCATTTAATTTTTGAGAACCTTTTGATCCAGAAAGGTTCTGATCGTGTCAGCAATCTCATCACCTGAACTTTCCAGGGCAAAATGGCCAGCATCAAACAAATGGTATTCCAGGTTTTTAATATCTTTTTTGTATGCTTCTGCACCGGCAACAGGAAATATAAAATCATTTTTACCGTAAACAATGAGCATTTCAGGATTGTAATCCCGAAAATATTGCTGCCATTCGGGATATAGTTTGACGTTGCTTTGATAATCATAAAACATATCAAGTTGAATTCTTCCATTTTCCGGGCGCTCTAAATGTCTTAGATCGATTTCCCAATTATCCGGACTTATAACACTAGCATCGGGCACTCCATGGGTATATTGCCATTTCAATCCATCCGGACTATGAAATCCTTTTAGAGTCTCTTCCGCTTTTTTATCATTTATATTTTTCCAATAAGCTTTAATTGGATCCCAAAATGCTTCCAGGCCTTCATCGTAAGCACAACCATTTTGCACGATCAAGGTATCTATTCGCTCCGGATGTTTAGAAGCGATCCGCCAGCCAACCGGTGCGCCATAGTCCATCAGATAAAGACTATACTTGCTGATATTCAGTTGATTTAGCAACTCCTCGATGATAAGCGAATAATTTTCAAAGGTGTAAGAAAAATCAGCAATCGGAGGCTGCTCACTACGTCCATACCCAGGATAATCCGCTGCAATCAGATGGTATTTATCAGACAAAGCGGTAATCAAATTTCTAAACATGTGTGAAGAACTGGGATAACCATGCAGAAGTACTAATGTCGGCGCATCTTTAGGACCCGCTTCCCGGTAAAAAATGTCAACTCCATTAATTTTAATGAAGCGGTGCTGTGTTTTGTTTTTCATTTCGAATCCATTTTTTAATTGTTAAAAATTTAACCTGGCGCAGTTTGACATGAGCTTATCAGTTTGCGAATTATTTAATTGACTCTGCATAAATCAATATCATACCAACATATATATTGCTTAATATCAAATAGTTATATTTATTTTAAATTTTTAACATTATTGATATTTCGTTTTAAGTCCATTTAAAATTGAAATAACAATAGTCTTTTCTGAGGCCTTTGAAGTGATCCCCGATCTCAGCAGATTTTGAAATTTAATAAAGCCTGTCCGGATTTGATTTTACAAATTATTCTGAAAGTGATTTGCTTAACGAATGCTGTTCCAGACGTTACGAATTCCTTTATTACATATCAAATCATTGTCGCTAAAAATTGATATGTCGTAATGGATTATATAACACAACCCAACATATAAGTTTGATTATCAATACATTAACAAATGGCACGATTAATGCCATATTAAAATTGAATTATCGGATTATTTTCGAACCAACTTAAAATAAGCTCAGTAACTCAAATTAATCTTCCAATCCTATAAAAAATAGAATATGAATCGTGCCAACATATACCCAGAACTCATGCCATACGTAAACTTGCATGGCAAATCTTTCACGATCAATAAAAACTCAAATTTCTGTTTTGACATTCAGCATTTGGATCCCAGCTTTTCTAACAAAATTCGAATGCACGAAAAGCATATCCGGAAGGATATTTATCAAATAATATGGGTAAAAAAAGGAAGAGGTCATTTCAATTGCAGAAAATTAACCCAGGAGATCAATGAAAACTTTGTTTACCTGATTTCTCCCGGACAATGTTATACGTTGGAACCGAATACTCGGTTTGAGGGCTATTTGATTTCCTTTTCCGAAGATTTCTTATCGCTTTCCGGTATTGAAATTTTAAATATTTTTCATTTAGAAACTAAAAAGTTCCATACTATTTTTCCGCAAATTCAAGCCGATAGTGAAATGGAATCCGAATTAGAAGCCATTATGTTTAATATGATCAAAGAATATGCCAACTATTATCATTTAAGATCAGAAGCGTTAAAAGGTTTCCTAAAAATACTAATGATTTATTTGTCCCGAAAGATTGACCATATAGCTGACTTCGAAGAAAAAAATCAAAATAATTATTTACTGAAAAAATTCATGTCACTCGTTGAAAATAATTTCGCAGTAAAAAAAATGGTTTCCTCCTACGCATCTGAACTGTCAATAACGCCAAACCATCTGAATGCAAAAATTAAGCGTAATACCGGGTTCACCGCAAGCTATCACATTCACCAGAGAATTATGCTGGAAGCTAAAAGGTACGCCGTCCACTCTTCCCTGACCATGAAAGAGGTTTCGTTCCTATTAGGATTTGACGATACTTCCCATTTCAGTAAGTTTTTTAAAAATCAAAGCGGTATATGTTTTTCGAATTTTAAAAAACATTCGGAATCAGTTTTTTAAAAACAAGATCTTTTGCATTATAAAAACTAAGCTTTGCCAGGGCGATTTCTCCCAGGCAAAGCTTAGTTTTTAACATAGAAACCTAACTAATTCAACTGGTTAGGATTACATTGTTTTCTTTAATGACCCCAATTGTTTTGCAAGTAGTTGATCGTTTATTTTTTTAGCGCGTTCGTGATAAGTAAACTTAGGCTGAGTGGTGAGTCAATTTCATGTGAAAGGCCATATCGATCTTCGATATAAAATGCATCATTATGAGCTATCCAGACACCATCTTGGTCTTGCCAAACGATAATCTTCAATGGTAAATCCAGTGCAGCAATTGGATTTTCATTCATTATTTTCGCTCCGGATTTTGGATTTCCAAACAGGACAAATTCAAGTGGTAATATTTCAAAACCGACACTGTGAGCTTCTGTTTGCTGATTAATCCTGGCATAAATTGTTGCCCCATGGTTTTGTAAAAATATCACCAGCCGATTCATAGTATCTACAACAGAATATTCACTGGAACGAACAATCACGCCTTTAAAATTCATCATAATTAAATTTTTTAATGATAAAAAAGGGTACAGTTTTATGTGATTCCCTTTAAAAGAAATCACATAAAACATTTAATATCAGCACATATGACTCTAAATATCCTTCGTAATAAAACCACACCTTGTCAAAGCCCTTTGAAAACTAAACTTGTAAAGGTCTTTCCATCGATGACAAAACCACCCCATTTTGCATCAAATGCAGCAGTTGGTTTAGCTGCAATGATTTCAGTTAATGATTTGCCTTGTTTTTTGAGTTTGCTAACTTTTTCACGGACAGTCACCAGCATTTCATGGAATGCGATCAGTTGCGCTTTGTTTCCAATGGCCCCATGGCCAGGAACAACAATGGTTTTGTTTGTCGTTCTCTCAACGTTAAACTTGGCGGCCTTAATCATTCCGTCAATACTGCCACCTGTTGAGTAATCAATAAATGGATAATAGCTGTTCCAAAAAGTATCTGCGACATGCAAAATATCTGCGTTCGGGAAATAAATTGAAACATCGCAATCGGTATGCGCCGGGCTATATTTCTTTACCTGTATTGACTCTCCATTAAATTTCATGGCATATTCATCCTTAAATAAAACAGTCGGCAAAGCACTTTTGGGCGCCGGTGGAAAGGTATAATCCCAGTCCACCACCCGAACAGTTGTTGCAAGGTGTTGTTTTGTTTTTTCCTGAGCAATAATCTTAGCGCCTGCTGCATGTACCCATTCATTCCCATCGGCGTGATCAAAATGCCAGTGGCTATTAATTAAAAATTTCAATGGGTCAGAGCTGATTGCATTTAGAGCCGCAGAAACATTGGGCTTAGAAACCCCAATACCCGCATCAACCATTAATTTCCCATCCTTACCATGAAGAACGGATATGTTGCCGCCCGACCCTTCCAGAACCGTGATATTTCCTCTTAGTTTGGTTGCTGTAATCTTCGCGGTCGCGGCTGCCTTTTTGATAGTAATAACCGGACTTTCCTTCTGGACTAAATTCATATTGGGTCCAAAAAACGTTCCGGCCAATACCAAACCTGACATGCCGATAAATTCTCTGCGGCCAAGATTATCGGAATTTTTTGCTTCCATAATATTAACATTTTTATTGTGAACGGAATTGACAATTTGTATAAAATAAAAACAATAAAGAGACTGATAATAAGCAAAATACAGATTAACTATTATTTTTATCCGGTAAGCCTGTTTTCACTTTCAAGTATCAGATAATTAAATAACGCAATGAAAACCGGACTTGGCATTTCCTACGCCGTACCCTCAAAATCAATAAGTTTTATGATATCCGGTCCTGAAATTATAAACCTATTGCATTACCTCGGCAACTGGAAAATCAACAGGTACTGAGGTAACTGCGAATAAATAGTTCGTAAAAATTTTGGCGGTAATCAAACCAACTAAATCAACTAACGCACCTTCATTATATCCTGCTTCAAAAAAATTATCAACCAGCATTGGGTCAGCTCCACCTTTATTCTCTGTAATGGATTTTGCTAATTGCAGCACTGCGTTTAATTTATTCTCCGGACTATGCCCCACACGAAAAGATAATGTATCTGCCTTAGAGTAACCCTTCATGGTGGCTACCATGGTGTGTGCGGCCAGGCAATAATTACACTCGTTTACCTCAGAAACAACAAGAAAAATCGCTTCTCTTTCCTTTCCTGAAAATACAGTTTTATTTAGTGCGCCCTCAAAATCAAGAAATGCCCTGAGTGTTACGGGCGAATATCCCATTGTCGCATATAAATTTGGGACCTTACCAAGACTTTTTTTCACTTCGTCAAATAAAATCTGTGCCTCCGGTGTTACCTCAGAATAGCTTGGAACATGGATTGTTTTCATGTTAAAATTGAATTTAGTTTTAAATTGCTTATACGATTTACGTATAAGACTTCTTGTAAAACCAATATCATACCATGATTTAAGTGACTGAAAATCAAATAATTAATTTAAAAGTATTGATAAGTACCTAGCGATATCTCAATTTTTACCGATCTATCAGTGAAATAGCATTATTTGGATACTAATAAGTACATAACAGCTTAATTGAGCAAAAGCTTCATTTTAAATTAGTAACTTGATGGTATCAGATTTAATTAGCGTATTAATGTTATTTCATGACATCATCATAAATTATTGAAATAAAGCTAATTTATATCAACAAAATTTATACTAATACACTTACAATTAACTATTTAAGAAATGGAATACTTTTATTAATACATTATTCTTATAATTATATAACTATCTGAATCCGGTATTTAAATTTAACAATCCTGTCAAATTAACTTGCTAACAAAATGAATTATGCACAACTAGCTTTTTCAGACGCTACAAAAGCGCTGCAAGAGGAATTTGGAAGTCGGAAAACGTATGAAAAAGTTGAAAAATTTAATGTTGTTTATGGCCTCACAGGAAATGAAACCAGCTTTATTGAAGATCAGGATCATTTCTATATGGCGAGTATCGGTGAAAACGGATACCCATACATTCAGCATCGCGGCGGTCCAAAAAACTTTATTAAAATTCTTGATAATAAAACCCTGGCGTTTGTTGATTTTATTGGCAACAAGCAATACATATCGGTTGGCAATATAGAGACAAATCCCAATGTTGCGCTTATCATGATATCGTACCCTCACAAAGCCCGGTTGAAAATTTTTGCAAAAGCACAAATTGTGTCAATATCAGAAAATCCGGAATTGTTTGAAAAAATAGATCCGGCAGATTACAAACACCGTCCTGAGCGCATGTTGGTTCTGAATATACAGGCGTATGACTGGAATTGCCCCCAGCACATTATTCCACGTTATACAACCGAAGAAATAGATTTGGCATATGAGCCTAACCGACAATATGTGCATGAGCTGGAAGAAGAAAATAAGAAATTGAAAAAAGAAATTGAGGCGCTTAAAAAGTTATAGACAGGCTAAATCAGTATCCCCATCCAGTCAAATTAAATAACTTGCCTGGATCGGGATACTGATTTGATTTGTGCCCGAAGTGATATATCAATCGTAAAAGCAGGACCTTTGTTACAGGTTATGTGTGCCAAAACTAGCAAGTGGTTTATATGCCGATGGCTCACGTTTAACATCAAGTTCCTGAAGCAATGACTCAAATTCGACCATATAAGTTTTTCCCATCTGCCGCTTTAAAAAACTATCCATCGTGTCATTCCAAGTCTCATAAACTAAAAACTCTTCAGGTTTTCCTATGCCTTCGTGTATTGTAGCGTTTATAAAATTGGGTTCCGATTTTAAGATATTAAAAAGTGTTATAAGCCCTTCTCTAAATCTGTCTTTGCTCTCGGGTCCCGCTGTAAATTTTATTGATAAGGTAAGTTGCTCCATTTGACTTTCGCGATTAGATCCGGTGTTTAACCCTGAATATCAATAGTTAAAAATTATATAGTCAGGAATATTTTCTTTTTTTAATCCAAACTTTTTTAATCTATTCCTGCACTTCCGGTATAATAGAAGTTTCAGCAGAAACGGTATAAAGTGTTCCATGCCTTTCGAGAATTCGAACATGATCTATCACGTTTTTCAACGCAGTTTGAAAGTTTTCACTTTGCAAATGCGTATCAAGCGTTTCCCGATCTGCCCATCCTTCTGCAAGGATACAAATAGTGGGGTCAATCAAATCGAATGAAAAGTGATAATACACGCAGCCCGGAAGCTTTCTGGTTTCTATAATATGCGATTTAACAGCATCTATAAATACTTGTTTGTCGTCCGGATGTATTCGATAAGACGTATGGACGACTAAGGTTGCTTTCATATTCATGATTTAATTATTTATAATTTGCTGATATTTTCTATTGCCTCTTGATCCATTTTTTGCTGAAGGCAAAGTCATATATCAAAGCCATATTTAGCTGCCCACTTTACTTTTATTGAAGCCTTGGCATCTATAAATTCCTGATCAGTTCCCTGGGCTATGGCGTCAAGGGGGTAACGTAAAGGCCTCGTCCCCTTTTCCATATCTACCAGATGTTTTATCCCGTCTGCAATTGTTTGCGGATCCATATTAAAGTCCTTCATTTTTCCATATAAAGACGCGCCCAATCCTTCCATACGCGGGCCATAATCGGTGTATGCTCCAACAATTGCGTCATTATCGGCATTAAAACCACCTTTTTCTGCCATTCCTGTCGGATACACACCACAAGGTATCGACACATTTTCGATGCCAAATGTCCGTAGCTCTGAGTTTATACCTTCTACCAGGGTCTCCATCGCAAACTTTGAAGCGAAATAAGGAACCATATAGGGTAAAGCAAATCCTCCTGCTCCTGTTGATAAATTGATGATCAGGCCGTCTTTCGCCGCTCTCATTTTTGGTAGTACTGCATCATAAGTTCTCAACACACCGAAAAAATTAGTTTCAAACATTTTCTTTATTAAATGTATGCTATATCCTTCTGCTGGTCCAAAACCAGTTACCGCTGCGTTGTTAATCAGCACATCCAGTTTCGGGTGTTTTGAAAAGACCGATTCAAATGCTGCTTCAACGGAAGCATCTGTATTAATATCCATTTCAACAATCTCAACTCCGTTGATAGCACCGAGTTCTTCGGCGGACGCCTGATTCTTTCCTTTTGTTTCGCGCATGGTCGCAATAATCGTATGACCATCTTTTGCCAGAGTAGCGGCAGTAAGTTTACCGAAACCGGAACTTGTTCCTGTGATTAAAATAACTTTGGACATTTGAGAAGTATTAAAGATTAAATTATTCAAGGCATTCTCTTGCGCTTGATTGACTATTGAGCCATCTAAAACGCTGTAACATCTTGTTAGCTCTGTGAAAAAAAATTGGAGGGATTGTCATTATTGAGTAATACGGCTGATAAAACGTGTTTGTTTACACCAGGTGTTCTGGCCAAAATCATTTACTATTTTTTTATCAATAATGGATGACTTCAATCCGGGTTACTGGGTATAGTTTTTATTCCAGCATTCAAAATACTTACTTACAAATAATTACAAAAAAATATCATCTTTTCAAATTTTGACATGTCGACATTTAACCAATTCAAATTCAAGTATCATTAATTTGAAAAACCAACAAATCATCAGCCTTTTTTACTTCGGAAATGATGGATTTTCATCTTATCACTGATTATGAAAATCACGACTTAATAAGTCCCATGAATGCTAATACAGCTTCCAGATCGCGTTGAAACTGCCATTAACCTTGCGAATTCATTTTATCAATGAAAGTATAAACCTTTGAGATAAGGCCTTTAGATATCACAAAAACATCTTCTCCTTTTATCAAATCTTTATTATCATCGGGACCAAAGTTCCAGACAAGCCTGGCGACCTCGTGATGCTGATCCGGATTATTGGAGGTTGTAAACTGAAAACCCGGGTTTTCTTTGTGAAGATGGTCTATAAAATCATTAATCTTGTCCTTACCCGTTATCGCGACAAAGGGGTCAATAAACTCTACATCATCTGCATACAGCGCCTCGATAAGCAAAGTACGTTTACTACGATCCTGTTCATTCCACAGTATAAAATGTTCGTTGACAAGTTTTTTAATAGCGATTTCCATGTTCCCAAGTCAATTTTTTTTTAATAGATTAGGTTACTTATCAAAATACCTTTCTAATTCACTGTGTTCATTACACAAAACCTATTCATGTAAATCTCTTAACTATTATGATTCAATCAACATTTATGCCAAAGCATAATTAATTGACTGAAAGATTATTAACCAAAATAAAAATAATTCCAGTATCTTTATTTCGCTATTTCGGATACGATTTTCGACATTTCGATATTAAAAATTTCGTTCTCACAAAATAATTTCCATCCTTTAAAGAAATAAAGTGTGATATCAGAAATCACAAAGGCATTCTGGCTTACCGATTACTAGAAAATTATTCACCAACTAGGTGGTAATTAAAAGATTAACTATATTAGAAAAGGTGAAAAATACAGAATAGAACGATTTAATGTACCATCCAATGTACAAATACATAACTATCTGTTTTCTTTTTTTAGCATTTCTTAAAAGTAATGCACAGGATCAGACTGCGGCTACTTACGAAGAATTGTTGCGAAAAGTTAAAACAACCAAACCAGACACGGCAAGGATCATATCGCTACTGGATCTGGGAAACTATTTTTTGTTAAAACCGAACGAATATCAGAACGATCTGGATAGCGCGTTTAAATACTTTGAAATGGCAAATCTGCTCGGTCAAAGGCTCGGTTTGCCTGATTGGGAAAACAGATCAAAGGCTTCGATGATGGGTTATTATTTAGAGAAAAAGGAATACCAGAAAAGCACGGAAATCTTTAAAGCTGTAACTGAATATTTTCGAAAAAACGGTGAAAAGTATCGTGAAGCTGTTACGTTAGAAACTTATGCAAGACAGATGGGTTTTGACAGAACTCGCCCCGACATTTTAATTGAAATTATTGGGTACCATGAGCGCGCCAGAAAATTATTTTTTGAAACGAACCAACTCGAAAGTGCAATCGATATCCTTCGGGGAATTGCTGACATTCATATGCAGCAAGGTAAGCTGGATCAAGCAGAACAAGAATTATTTAAAGTAGTCGCAGAATTTAAAAAATTCAAAATTGATAAGTTACAGTATCCATATGATATGCTGGCAGAAGTCAATTACAGAAGAGGCGACCAACCTAAGGAGCTCATGTACAGACTTCTGTCTCTTAAATATACAGCAGTTACCAATTCACAGGCAACAGACAAATATTGGCGATATGTTTCATTGGCTCATCTATATCTTCAATTAAATCAAAGTGAGCGCGCTTTATATTTTGCAAACAAGACCCTGACCGAAGGAAAGGTAAAAACGGGAGATATGGTTTACTATTGTAGTTTACTGTATGCGGTAGATGCCTTATTGGCACAAAGAAAGTTTAAATACGCCTATACCTTTTTGAAAGATCATCAGCTGAAAGCAAAAAACAGTCTGGAGGCCGGAATATATTTAAATCAGGCCATGGGCAATTATTATACTGCAGTTAAAAAGTATGGAACAGCGGAGGATTATTTTTTAAAGTCGCTTTATTATTATGAACTTGACGACAAAGCTCACGTAAATAGACACCTTTATGCACAGGAAGCGTATACAATTGGTCACTTTTATATTTTGGCAAAACGATTTAAAAACGCTGGTTACTACTTAAAACAGATCGAGTTTTATCCGTCGCAAATTCTTCCGCCGATCCAGCAGGCAAAAATTAATTTTGAACTTTTCCAGGTAGATTCTGCATTAGGAAATTACGTTTCAGCAATAAAACATTTCCAGTTACATAAAAAAATAAATGACTCTCTTTTTACGGCTACCAAGGTTCGTCAGCTTGATGAATTGCAGGTAAAATATGAATCCAGCCGCAAGGCACATGAAATTAAATCACTTTACAGCCAAAGTCAGGTCCAACAATTAAAACTCCAAAAAGTCAATAAGGAAAGAGATTTAATCCTACTCGGATTGTTAATGTTTGCCATAACATCAGCACTTGCGTATAAAGGGTATCGTGACAAGCAAAACAGCAACCAGATCATATTAAAAAGCAACGAGCTAATTTTGAATAAAAATGCGCAGCTGCAACATTTACTTACTGAAAAAGAATGGCTTCTGAAAGAGGTACATCATCGGGTGAAAAATAATCTGCACATGGTGATTTGTTTATTAGAGTCGCAGGCAGCTTATTTGGAAAACGATGCTTTAAAGGCATTGGAATTAAGTCAGCATCGTATTTATACTATATCACTGATTCACCAAAAGCTATATCAATCGGAGGATATAAAATCTGTCGATATGTCCTCCTATCTGGCCGAATTCATTCCATATCTTATTGATTGTTTCCAAACCAAGGGAAAGATCCATTTTGATTTAGATATTGAACCAATACAGCTAAGCCCAACGCAGGCTTTACCTGTTGCCCTGATCATAAACGAAGCTGTAACAAATTCAATTAAATATGCATTTCAAGGTAAATCCAAAGGCAATATAAGTATTGCGCTTAGTCAATTCGATAATGATATTATTCTCGAACTTGCCGACAATGGCGTTGGAATTAACCTGGAAAGTGCTCATCCCTCCGCAAATTCACTTGGTTTAAAATTAATCAAAGGACTTAGTGAGGACATCAATGCGCAGATATCCTTTAACAACAGCAATGGAACTTTAATTACCGTTGTTTTCCAAAGAGATACTTTGCTGGAAAACGCTATGGCAATTTAGATTGTCACCAAAAAATTCCCGGCAATTGTTTATCTCACAATTGCCGGGAAGTCAAATCAGAGGACGTCAGATTTCTTTAAAGCTCTTTTGATCTATGCGCCTCTGAAAATACTGTAAACCGCACTTTCAAAGCATTTAAATCAGGCAGGACCTCATGTCCTGTTGAGATGTATGTAATGCCTGGCTGATTCCGACATTGTCACAACAGAGCCTGCAAGGATTACAATGTCCTTCAAAACCAGCCTTCCCCTACCTGATAAGTAAGGAAAACCCCATTGATGGTCGCCCAGATCAGGAACCCATGATTCAGGTGTTGTAATCAAAAAAGATAGTGTTCCAATAGTCATTATAAAAACAAGAATACTGCCAATCATACTTGCAAAAGGGAATATTTTATGCAAAGATACCAAAACTGCTACCATGATGAGAAATACACCCAGCCCCCGTGAAAAACCATAGGTGTTGTTTTTAATATGCCATTGATGATTCTTAATTGATAATTCTCCTTCTTTATTTTGATAGTTTTTGTATTCGTCCGGATGGCTATAGAAAAATGACATGAAGGGACTGTTGGCTACAAATGGAACTATTCCATCCGCCTCGTAACTAAAAAATTTCAGGAAACCAATCCATAGAAAAACCAATACGATACTAAACCTTAACAAACTCCTGCCCAATTGGTCAAGGTCCTTGATGAAATTTACTAATGCATGTTTCATGATATTACTTTGGCACGTTTAAATTTTATTCAAGATGTCAGCGAAATATTCCCTTTAAGACATACGTGAGCAATAAGAAGTCATTTTAAATACTTACGAAGCTCTGCGGCGGCCTGAACAAATAACGACCTGGTTTGTGGAATTTCAGCCAGACCATTTAACAGTCCAAAATCATGAATAACACCATTGTACCTGACAGTCGTTGTGGTAACACCGGCCTGTTCCAGTTTTCTGCCATACGCCTCTCCTCCGTCGCGTAGAACATCATTTTCTGCTACCTGAATTAATGCAGGTGGTAATCCCTGTAATTGCTCAATTGTTGCCTGTAACGGTGATGCATATATGTCTTTTCTTTTTTCGGGATCAGCAATGTACATATCATACATCCATTTCATTAATGGTGTGGTTAAAAACCGTTGGTCTCCGAATAACTTGTACGATTCTGTGTCAAAACTTGAATCTACAATGGGCCACATCATAATTTGCAATTTAATTTCCGGGCCGTTATGAGCCTTTGCCATTAATGCGGTTACGGTGGTCATATTACCTCCAACGCTATTTCCTACTACTGCGAGCCTTTTGCCATCTACGTTGATTTCCTTTCCATTTTCAGCCACCCATTTTGTAGCAGCGTAAATTTGGTTAATCTGAGTAGGGAAAATAGCCTCTGGTGTCCTGGTATAATTGACAAACACGGCTGCACAACCCGAAAGCACAACAAGATCCCTTACCATGCGCTCATGAGTTGGAAAATCTCCAAGAACCCATCCCCCGCCGTGAATAAATATAAACACCGGAAGAACAGTTTTAACTCCTGCTGGCCTTACGATATTGAGCTTGATAGAAAATCCATCAGCAGAAATTGTCTTTTCAGAAACATCAATACCTGACACATCAACTTTTACAGATTTCTGCGCATCAACTAAAACCATCTGTGCATCCGTGGGTGACAAGGTCTCAACGCCCGGACCTCCGGTATTCAGGCCTTTCAAAAATATTTTTACTTTGGGGCTTAAATGTGGGTCGGTAGCATAATCCTGAACCTGACTGTAAGATGTGATACCAACGCCAAAAAGCATTAGGGCGCAAAAAAATAAGCCCTGTGTTCCAACTGAAATAAAATTTTGAAAATTCTCCATAGTAAATACTTGTTTAGTTTTATATGTCAACAAGATTACAAATCCAATACCAGTAAATAAAGTACTGATTTATAGGAACTTAATATTTTTATTAATCCTTTTGAATAACGAAATCCCGTTTTTTCATGTCGATCTGTCTTTATATGGATATGGTCTTAATACACATTTATAACTACTTGCATACCTGCGTATAGCAATATACGTAAGCAGTTGATTTCTCCTGTTAATTTTTTAATTTGAATAATATCAGTAATCAAAAATACCTTTTGCTTACAATTGTCCACGCTACTGACGGGTCTATTGAAATATAAAGATAGCCTCGCTTAAAATTGAAATATCGCCATTAATTATTTCAAAATATAAAAATAAAATACTGATAATCAGGACATTAAATGTATGGCATTATTCTTATTTACACCATTATACAGGCTTAAATTCTAAAATTAAGGCTTATAAAGAAACTCATCAGGCAATGAAAATTCGGGTAGAGCGCTTTAATATATTGAGAGTTTTAAGAAACATGCATCATTGAAATTGATCAGAATTCAGATCAGTCACATTTCAGAAAGTCATTTTGCAGTCGAAATGAATATCATTAAACCATAACTAAAACAGTAAGAAAATGGGAAATAGAGTTGCTGATCAACTGGTTGATTTGATCATAAAAGCAAATATCAAGAGGATCTATGCTGTAACCGGCGATAGCCTGAATGAACTTAATGATGCAGTGCGTCAACGTCCTGAATTACAGTGGGTACACGTTAGAAATGAGGAAGCAGGAGCGTTTGCAGCCTCCGCAGATGCTCAATTAAGCGGTATTGCCTGCTGTGCAGGAAGCAGTGGCCCAGGTCATGTCCATCTGGTAAACGGACTGTATGATGCACACAGGTCAGCTGCACCTGTTTTTGCGATTGCCTCTACCTGTGCTACAAAGGAATTTGGCAGCGGCTATTTTCAGGAAACGAATGTTACTAAACTTTTTGATGATTGTAGTTTCTATACCCAGGTCGCAAACACTGCGGCTCAAGTGCCAAGAATGGCACAAGCGGCGATCCAGACGGCAATAATGAAGAAAGGTGTGGCCGTATTAGGACTTCCCGGAGACGTAACAGGACAACCTTCGGTGTCAATCGACTCGGCGGAACAGTGCTATTTTGCCAAAGCAAATATTTGCCCCGCTGAAAACGAAATTAATGAGTTGGCAGGTCTCATCAATCGCCACAATAAAATTTGTGTATTTTGTGGTATTGGTGCGGCTGATGCCCATGATGAAGTTTTAGCACTGGCAAAATTATTAAAGTCTCCCGTTGGCTATTCCTTTCGGGGAAAAATGGGAATTCAGTACGACAATCCTTACGAGGTGGGTATGACGGGATTATTGGGACTGCCTTCGGCCTATCATAGCATGCATGAAAGCGATTTACTGATCCTTTTAGGTACCGATTTTCCATACACATCTTTTTATCCAAAAGGCAAAACGATCGTGCAAATAGATATAAAGCCTGAGAATCTTGGCAGACGGGCTAAGCTGAAAATGGGTTTATTTGGCGATATTAAAACTTCTCTAAAGGCACTTATACCTCTTTTAAACAATAAAACGGACACAAGCTTTTTGGATGCTCAGCTGCATATATATAATAAAGTTAAAGAGCACCATTCTATATATGTGAATGACCGGGGCAAATTCAATGCAATACATCCGGAAGCATTAACATTTTTAATTGACACGATTGCTTCCGACGATGCTATTTTCACATGTGACACGGGTATGTGTAATGTTTGGAGCGCCCGTTACATCACTGCAAATGGGAAACGGAGTATGATTGCTTCATTTGTGCATGGCTCCATGGCAAATGCAATGCCCCACGCAATAGGAGCCTCTTTTGCATATCCAAACAGGCAGGTTGTAGCCCTATGCGGTGATGGTGGAATTTCCATGTTACTGGGCGATCTGGCAACGATTAAGCAATACATGCTGCCGATCAAGATTATAGTATACAATAATCGTTCATTAGGGATGGTAAAACTGGAAATGGAATTGGACGGACTACCTGACTTTCAGGTTGATATGGTTAATCCTGAATTTTCCAAAGTGGCAGAAGCGATGGGTATTATGGGAATTACGATTAGTGATCCCAAAGATCTTGATTCCGGCTTAAAGCAGGCATTCTCTCATTCCGGACCGGTTTTGGTCAATGTTATGACCGATCCAACGGCACTGGCCATGCCTCCGAAAGTCACGATGAAGATGGCCGGAGGAATGGCAACTTCAATGGCTAAAATGATACTGGGAGGAAATTTCGAGGAAGTTTTGGATACTGTTAAGGATAATTACAAGCACTTACCTGAAATTTTGGATTAGGATTAGTTAAAAAAATGAAGCGATGATTTCAGATAACATATCTAGAAAAGACAATGATAAAAATACATTCATCATTGCATGGGTAATTGGTTGCATATTCTATTTTATGGAATATGCAATACGCTCATCCCCGGCTGTTATGATACATGAGCTTTCCAACTTCTACCATATTACCGAATTAAAAGTAAGCTCAATTTTAGGTACATACTATTATACCTATGCCATTACCAGCCTTATTTCAGGAATAGCACTAGATAGAATTGGGGGGAAATATGCTATATCGTTTGGCATAGCCATGCTGGCAACCGGATGTTTTTTATTTTCTTTTCCATACGTTTTTATTGGGGATTTGGGAAGACTTTTGCAAGGTGCTGGTTCGGCCTTCGCGTTCACAGGGTGTGTTTATCTGGCCTCACATGGATTTCAGGCAAAAAAAATCGCCACGGCAATAGGTTTTACACAAAGCATGGGCATGTTAGGAGGGTTTGCCGGCCAATTTGTATCCGGGCCTTTAATCCAGAATGGTCTGTCATTAAAATCTTTTTGGACAACAATTGCTGTTATTTGTTTTTTTATTGGGTTACTGCTATTCTCAATCACACCTTCTGAGAACAAACGAGATAGTGAGCATTCCAAAGGCGGTTTATTAGCTCCATACAAAATCGTTTTCAGCAATGCTCAATCCTATTTAAGCGGCATTATATCCGGACTATTATTCGCCCCTACTACTATCTTTGCGATGACCTGGGGGGTAGCTTTCTTTCAGCAGGACCGGAATGTAAGTTACCATGACGCCGTACTAATCTGTTCTATGGTTCCGTTGGGATGGTGCTTCGGCAGTCCATTACTGGGTTGGTTGACAGATAAAATTGGTAAACGCAAACCGGTTTTGATAGGTGGTATCATCATTATGATTGTTAGTTTTGGACAGTTATTTTTGTTGCCTCAAATCCTCCCCTCAGTAGTTTCAATGTTTATTTTTGGCACTGCTTCCGGAGCAGCTATGATACCCTACACAATTATAAAAGAAGCTAACCCTGAGAATGTTAAGGGAAGTGCCACAGGGGGTATTAATTTTATAACGTTTGGGGTAACTTCATTATTAGGCCCATTATTTTCTTCGTGGATTGGAAAAACATTGACTACTACTACCAATCATAGCGCACATTTCAAAAGTGCAGGTTTCTTTTTTCTTACTATCCTTTTGATTGCGGCCGGTACCAGCTTTTTAATAAAAGAAACCGGGCATGAAAAAAAAGCATGATGGATTTTGAAGTTACCGCACAAGATCACATCCAAAAACTAAAATTTTATGGAAAAGGCCTTTTTTACAGTTACAATTATGATCTGCTTATCATCCAGCGCGACGTATAGCCAGAATGGTTCAAACGAATTCAAGGATGGAATGAAGATAAAATTAGACAGTTCAGGTAAAAAGTATATCAACTTCATTACTTACGCTACATTTTGGGCGAGAATATCGAATGCTAATCCCGGAACAGCAATAAATGGTGTAAAAAAGACGAGATGGACCGATTTCAGCATCCGGCAATTCCGGCTTATTACATATAGTCAGTTAAATAAACACTATTTAATTTTGGCCGACATTGGAATTGATAATCAGTCCTTTTCAACAGGCGGATCAGCGGGTGGTGGCAACACAGGCAATGGAAGTAGTACTTTTGCAGGCACGCTTGGAAAAAAACCGGCCCTTTATATTCACGATCTTTGGAACGAATACATGGTGTTACCAGATGTTGATGAAACAACGGGCAAACCCCGGAAACTTTCTTTATACGTAGGTACTGGTTTACATTACTGGATAGGTATCAGCCGTATGACTACCTCCAGCTCATCTACTTATCTTGCCCTGGATGTTCCGCTTTTCAACTGGCCGCTCACGGACTATTCGGATCAGTTCGCCAGGCAGCTTGGCATATATTTTAAAGGAAATGCAGGGCCTGTTGCCTACCGGTGGGCCATTAATAAACCCTTTACAGTGCTGTCACCTAATACTGTTTTTAACAAAAGCACGGCTGATAGTTCTTATGCAGTAGATAACAATACTAAAGGAAATCTTTCTACCACCGGATACGTGGCATGGCAGCTTTTTGAAAAAGAATCACATTTGTTACCATATACGACAGGAACTTATGTGGGTACAAAAAAAGTATTCAACATTGGAATGGGATACTATTTTACTAAAAATGGAACGGCCACATCATCTTCTACTGCCCCTAATGCATCATTAATCCGACACAATATTTTGCTATGGTCCACTGATTGTTTTGTTGACATTCCTTTTGGTGGTGTTAAAAACTGGGCATTTACAGGATATAGTGTCTTTTACAAATACGATTTTGGTCCGAAGTATCTTCGATATGAATCAAATATAAATGCCAACGTAGGGCCGGCACCTGGTTATACGGGACCAATATCACAAGCAGGATTTGGGAACCTGGCGCCGGTAACAGGAAGTGGAAATACTTTATTTACCCAAATCGGAATGCTTTTACCAAAGCAGCATTTTACTCAAATCCGATTTCAACCTTTTGGAGAACTTGCCTTGCAAAAGTTTGAACGTTACGAAAATTCCAGATTTCATTACTGGAGTATAGGGGGCAATATATATTTAGACGGTCATCACTCAAGATTAACTTTTAAATATCAAACCCGGCCAATCGTTGAAAATAACAGCCAGCAGTCATCCAAAGGGACTTTTATACTTGCTACGCAAGTTAATTTGTAAATATTAGCTGTTGTAATTTAACTGGATAAGTTTGATTATACAGGGTTGTTCAGGCGTATGTTTTTTTAAATTTTTGCAGGAATTATTGCCAAATAATATATCCTTATTTATTTGGATACATCAAGGTGTTAAAACAACTATTATTCCTGCTAAGAGTTTTGGAATACTGTTATTTTTAATACTATATTTTTGTCCATCTTTTAAGATGGATTTAGGAAAAATTCGTCCATCTTCGAGCATAAATTCATCCTGAACTTTGATTGCCTCCGGTTCTATTGATGGGGCAAATTCCCAAAAAGATTGGCTGCATTATTATGACTTTCGATTGGGAGTAAAATATCAAAAGTGTATTCCGGAAATTTTGTTACAACTCCTCAACGAGGGATTTTAATTTTTCTCTCCTGAAAAAGAAAAAACATTTCCACAATATTCAACCTGGCAGGGTAAGTTTTACTATTTCAGCATTCCATTTCTTAACATTGTCATCACTCCATATTTTAGACTGCAACTTTAAAGTTTTTCAATCTCGATTTCATCCTTGACTTTCGGTCTTTTGAAGTGATTAAATTTCCCTGGGTATCTGTTACTTGACTTAACCTCTGATTAACAATAGGGCTATTTCACTTAATACTTCCTATGCCTTTCAAAGCCACTTTATAGAAACTGAACTGCATGTTTATAAACTGAACCGTAATTTTCCTCTACCACTTAAAGTAAAGAGAAATATTTCCAACGTTGTGGCTGTATAGTCCTTTATTGTATGCCGTTGTTGGCTTTTGTGTGTATGAAATGCCGAAATTATTGGTTGCAATCACAGTTCCAAAATCCACCTCAGCCAAAAAATGGTTAATGCCAGCACTGGAGGCGGGCTCAGGTACCCCTCCCGTTTGCCTGGATCTCTGAATGCCTCCATGCATGATGGCATTCGTGGCCAGGAAAGTAAACTTGGGTTTAGCAATAAAATAAAACTGTAATTTTTTATGTTTTTGATCCCTTGAAGAAGTGCTGAACTGGCTCAGGAAACCATTAAAATAAGGACTCATCTTTCCGATCCGGATTAAGGGATATATAGTCATTGAATTGGTCATGGTACCAGCAGTAATTTGTGCACCGCCAATTACTTCTATAACCTGTTTAAAAGCTACCAGGCTCTTTTCAGTTACAAAGTTGGCATTTAACAAGAATTTTGTGGTACACTGGTTTTGCCAGCCCATCGGTCGTTCATCGTGTATGAGATGGTGGATCCAAACCTGGGTTTGTCGGGCAAAAGATGCAGGACCACGAATGCCCGCTACAAGTTCTGTCTGGAAATTATATTTTTTCGTTTTGTTATAGGATGACAAAGAATGGGTAACAAAAAGTGCGCCTGAATAAGGATAATCATTTGATTGATAATCCGGAATCGTCAGATTGCTCGGTGTCACCATCATTTGCATAACAGACCAGCCATACGTATCAATGCTGTTGTTTCCGGCTTTGGGCATCATATGATCAATAAAGAGCCGGGAAGGTCGTTTTCTTTGGTAAAACAGATCAAGCCTTACCCCATTAGTATAAGCCTTGTCTGTACCGTGTCCACGAATGTTTAAGAAGTCATTGTCTTCATAAAACCTGAAAAGTTTAGCAGGCTCTGCTTGCTGCGCACGAGCTGTAAGAAGCAGTTGAAGAATAAAGAATAGAAAGAATAAAACTTTTTCCATAACCGTAAAGTCAAAGTTTTCGATAATTGCCATTCAGATAAATGGTAATAGAAGAGAAAGCCAACGTATAAGCTGGTCTGACAACACACTTCGGCGTGTGTTATTCCAGGGGGATTATTTAATATGCAACTGGCTAAGCCATAAAAACTTAAAGACATGTTTATTTGTGTAAATGCAACAGATTTAAGTTGGCAAGCGGCCCTCCCAGTTGCTGCATCCTTCCGCCATTGACCAGGTTCCCCAGATCAACTGGCATGAAACCAATTCTTTTAACCACTTCCGAACATTCCCTTTTTGCATAACGATCATCACCCGAGATGAATATGACACGTCTGCCGTGATTTTCCTGCTGGTAGCTTTCCAGGAATTTATAGTAAACTGTATTAAAAGCTTTTACCAGCCGCGCACCAGGAACGAGTTCAGCCACAAATTCGCTTGAAGTCCTTCCATCCAGATCTACCGCGTTAACATACGGTTCACAGGTCAGGGAAGGGTTAGTGGCATCGATTACAATCCGACCCTCCCATGGAGGCAAATTGGACAAAGCCAGCGGCAGATGATTCCACTGGACAGCAAGCAATACCATTTTAGCCTGCGCAGCCTCCTGTGTTGTTACTGCTTTTACCCCTGAGCCAAGATCCTTAACCAGTGAGTGCATTGACTGCGGCCCTCTGCTATTACTGATCATAACTTTGTAGCCTGTGTTGAGCAGCTGCCTTGCGAAAGCTTTCGCCACCCTGCCGGCCCCTATGATTCCAATTTCCATAATCTTTTAATTTTGGGGTAATTAATGAAAGGAAATGTTAATTGACCATTGCTGCCAGTTCAAATTTGAAAGGTAACACCTGCTCCATCCCTGAAAATTTTACTAACGAAAGTGGTGTATTGGTTTACGCACTTCGGTAATCCGCCGCATGACTTTACCTTTTGTCAGACTTACAAACTGTTATTTCCTTCCATTTTTTCTATGGGAAAGTTCCTGTTATTCGCCTTACTTGAATATAGTGCCCTGGAACCCAAATGCCCTGATATGCTGAAAATTTATAAATCAAAATTACTTTTACCACTGCTTTTCATCAATTGCCAAATAAAGGTTTCTGATTGATATTTCATGGAAACGTTTCCTAATGACTTCGGGTCCTTGATGCAAACCAGTATGAAAATTTTAACAGGCAATTAAGAAACTTGTAAAAGGCTATTGCGCAAGGTGCAAGAATTTATATTGGACATGTATGCTTCAATTCCGGCCTTATGCAACTTTCAATTTATCAGGTCGGATAAAAACAGGCTGAAATGAGCATAACACTGAAAATAAAGATCAGGTCAATAGCGTGTTTCGTTTTATAGGTAGAGGCGAGTGATAAATATTTGCAACAAATCGCGAAATTCTGTCTATCTAATCTTAACTTGTTATTGAATATATTTTATAGAAAACAATTAATCCTAAAAAACACCGCATGTTTAAGCAGCAAATATTTTTTTCCTGGTTATTGTTTGTGGAAGAGTAAGATAAGTCTGATAATTTTTGACTGAGAATCTGTAACCTCAAAATCTTGGAAACAAGTGGTCTGATTTTGGAATAAGCCCTTATTACCGCACTATACTACACAGTTTTTTATTTGATATTTCAGATTTTGCTCGTATTTCAGTAAAGTTCAGCGTTAAATTATTTATAAAAGAAAGATGATTGAAAAGGACATTTTGGATTTAGAGAATTCTGGCAATAACAAACACTCTCAAAATGACGATGCTTATTTCAGGTCGATAATTGAAAATAACTCGTTTTACATTATCAAAACAGATTTGGAAGGTAATTATTCCTATTTAAATCCTTTTTTCTGCAAAATGCTTAGTGTTACTCCCGAGGAATATCTTGGGAAAAATTCTCTGTCCCTGATAATGCCGGAAGATCACACCATTTGTATTGAAACAGTGGCACTTTGTTTTGCTGAACCTGATCAATCACACTGGGTAATACTTAGAAAACCAGTTCCCAATGGGGTTCTTTTTACGCAGTGGGAGTTTAAGATTCTGAAAGACGAGTCTGGCAACCCGGTAGAATTTCTTTGTTTAGGTCATGACATCACGCCGCTGATCCTGAAACAGGAGGAATTGCGTAACATGGTTGATGTGGCCGCTGAACAGAACAAACGCCTGGTGAACTTTACTTATATTATCTCGCATAATATCCGCTCCCATGTAGCGAATATCCTTGGGATTTTAAACATCAGTCAGGAGCTGGCAAATCATGAGATGGCCTTGGGTTTGATTCAGGAAAGTACAACAAGTCTGAATGAAATTTTAAGTAACCTTAACGAAATCATATCCATACAGGCGCATACAAGCCTTCCGATTGTTGAGATTAATGTTTTTGAACAGATTAACCGGATCGTACAAAGTATACAAATACTACTTAACAAAGCAGGTACCGAGATTGAATACAGATTCGAAAAGGACGAGGTGATGCAAACCAACCCTGCGTATTTTGAAAGTATTATGCTGAACCTGATCACAAACGCAGTTAAATACAAATCAGCTGATCGGGCCCTGCAAATATAATCAGTCTTGAAAAACACGAGCAATATATTATTTTGACTTTTCAGGACAACGGATTGGGTATTGATACTGAAAAATACAAAGACCAGCTCTTTGGTATGTCTAAAACATTCCATAAAAATAATGATTCCCGCGGACTTGGTTTGTATATAACCAAAACACAGATCGAGGCCATGAACGGTATAATAGAATTAGAAAGTACGGTAGGTACCGGAACGACTTTCAAACTTTATTTTGATCAGAAAGTTATTAAAAATTAAACGCTTAAAATAATTCTTGTTTTATATTCTCGACGTTATGATGTTAGAAGCCAGCACCGCTGTGTGCGCATATCAAAGATTCATCGTTATCGATGATGACAAAATAAATAACCTTGTTTCAAAGTTTGTCATTAACAGGTTTACCAAAGATGCACAGCTGAATGTTTATACGGATCCCGAAGTGGCATTGGACTTCATTGCCCGGTTGAATCAAGATTCAGAAGACCGGCTGAACACATTGGTATTACTGGACATCAACATGCCCAGAATGAATGGATGGGAGTTTTTAGAAGCGCTCAAAGCAACAAATTTTACTTATCCTGCACATTTCAAAATTTTCATTATCTCTTCCTCCATTGATCCAGCAGATATCAAAAGAGCCGAAGAACATGATATGGTGAGCGGTTTTTTTTCCAAACCACTCACAACTGACTATCTAAGCAAAACCTGCCAGGTAGTTTCCGGTAAAATGTGAATTACAGCACAGTTGGCCCAGGTTCGTATACCTATCCTGCGAACAACAAACTGATATTGCCTGACTATCTGTAAAATTCAGATTGTCAGGCAATATCAGGATCTACTTGGCAAGCTGAAGATCTGCTATACTTTTTATCCGGTTACGTTCCAGAAAAGCATCAATCGTTTCGAAATGTTCGATTACACGTTTGTCTTTGAATTCAAATACTTTTTGGGACAGACCTTGTAAAAAATCACGATCATGAGAGACTAACACCAACGTACCATCAAAGTTTCTAAGGGCTTCTTTCAAAACATCCTTTGACTTTAAATCCAGATGGTTTGTCGGCTCATCAAGGATCAACAAGTTTACAGGTTCCAGGAGCAACTTCACCATAGCAAGCCGCGTTTTTTCTCCACCCGACAAAACACTTACTTTTTTGTCGATATCTTCTCCTTGAAACATAAAGGCTCCCAAAATATTTTTGATCTGGGTTCTTACCTCTCCTTCTGCTACCTCGTCCACCGTCTGAAAAATTGTCAGATTCGGATCTAGTAAAGATGCCTGGTTTTGTGCAAAATAGCCAACCTTAATATTATGCCCTAGCTGGCAAGTTCCTTCCACCGCTATCTGGCCCATGATAGCCTTAATCATCGTTGATTTACCTTCACCATTCCGGCCCACAAAAGATACCTTCTCCCCTCTTGAAATAGTCATGCTTGCATTTTTAAACACAACCTGATCTCCATAGGATTTCGAAACATCCTTTACAGTAACGGGATAATCCCCCGACCGTGGCGAGGGTGGAAAACGAAGTTTAAGGGAAGAATTATCAATTTCATCAATTTCAATAATTTCAAGTTTTTCCAGCATGCGTTCGCGGGAGGAAACCTGATTGGTTTTGGAATAAGTACCCCGGAAGCGCTCAATAAACTGCATATTATCAGCAATCATTTTCTGCTGTTCCTGGTATGCCTTCACCTGATGTGACCTGCGCTCCTCACGCAATTGCAAATAATGCGAATAGTTGGCTTTATAATCAAAAATCCGCCCCATGGTTACTTCAACGGTACGGTTGGTAATGTTGTCAATGAAGGCACGGTCGTGGGAAATAACCATTACTGCATTGGCCTTATTGACTAAAAAATCTTCCAACCACATCACGGACTCAATGTCAATATGGTTTGTAGGCTCATCGAGCAAAATAAGGTCTGGCTTTTGCAATAATATTTTGGCTAGCTCAATACGCATACGCCACCCTCCACTGAATTCCTTGGTTTGTCTGTGAAAATCTTCCGGCCTGAATCCTAATCCTTTCAGGGCTTTCTCAACCTCCGCGTCATAATTAACTTCTTCCAGTTGGTAATATTTTTCGCCCAGTTCGGTAACCTGTTCGATGATGGCCATATATTCATCGCTGTCGTAATCTGTACGCGTTTCGAGCGCAAGATTAAGTTTTTCCATTTCGGTACGCATTTCCAAAACCTGCCTGAATGCTTTAGCTGCTTCTTCGAAAACGGTACAGTTATCTTCGGTAAGTAAATGTTGTGGCAAATAAGCGATAACGGCGTCCTTCGGTGCACGTACATGGCCACGATTGGCCTTTTGTTCACCAGCAATAATTTTCATCATTGTGGATTTCCCCGCTCCATTTTTACCCATCAGGGCAATTTTATCAGTAGGATTAATAACGAAGGAAACTTCGCTAAAAAGGACAGAACCGCTAAATTCAACGGCCAAATTTTCAATTGTGATCATCTTCGGATTTTTTGAAGCCGCAAAGCTACGATTATATGATTGAAAGAAACAAAAAATTTAGCTTTTGATCTTTCTATGCTTTTCAACCTTTTAAATACAAATTTACAGGATGTTTTGAGCTCATCTACAATGAAAGATCGCACTATCGCACCCATTTCCTAGCTTATTCATGGGAGATCGTCTCGGAGGAATATACCGGATACACCTGTTTGTTTTCAGAGGACTTTTTAAAAGCCAGTGACCGTTCGGAAAGTCTGCAGGAATCTCCGTTAAAAATTGGCGGCACACCTATTTTTACCTGACAGGTTTCTGGGGAATGTACACAGCTACTGCCATTTTGGAATTGATTATAAATAATAACATGAGTAATATAACTTGATTTTTATTATTTTTATATCAATTTTCAAACAGGCAGCCGAATCAAACCCGTTTATTATTGGCGCGGTATTTTTATTATTTTAAAATAATAGGTTGGTGTATCAGGACAGTATAAACACCGGGCTTTTCCTCAGCTGCATTATTTATTCCGGAAATTATTAAAGCTTTCACCATGGCGAATAAGGTATCAAAAGATCAGTCTAAAAAGGAAGACAATCATGAATCCCGCCGGGATTTCCTGAAAACGTCTTCCATCATCACGGCCATAGCCGTCGCGCCACTGGGCGTTGCAAAAGCAGCCGAGTATAATCTCGGGGAGAAAATCAGCGCTGCCTTTGAAACCACACCTGTGAACCTGACCATCAACGGTGTTAAAAAACAGATGGCCATAGAGCCCCGGTCTACACTTTTGGATGTACTGCGTGAACAGCTCGATTTGACCGGCACCAAAAAAGGGTGTGATTATGGTCAGTGTGGGGCGTGTACTGTGCATGTGAACGGACAGCGGGTTTTATCTTGTCTGAGCCTGGCAATTATGCATGAGGGAAAGCAGGTTACCACCATCGAAGGCCTCGCAAAAGGAGATGAATTACATCCGATGCAGAAGGCTTTTATCAAACACGATGGTTTTCAATGCGGCTACTGCACACCCGGTCAGATTATGTCGGCCATTGCTTGTATCAACGAGGGACATGCCGACAATGACGAGGATATCCGCGAATTTATGAGCGGAAACATCTGCCGGTGCGGCGCCTATCCCAATATTGTAAATGCCATTAAGGAAGTTAAAACCGGGGGCTTGAAATCATGATACAATTCTCATACGAACGTGCGACAACGACCAAGGCAGCCGTAAGCGCATTGGCAAATAATACAAGTGCAAAGTTCATCGCAGGCGGCACCAATCTGGTCGATCTGATGAAACGCAACGTGATGGCACCTACAAAGCTGGTCGACATCAACGCCGTCCCGCTCAAAGATATTCAGCAGAAAAACGGAAAAACGATCATTGGTGCGCTGGCCCTGAACAGTCAGGTAGCTGATGATAAAATGATCCTGGAAAAACATCCGCTGCTTTCAAAAGCATTAAATGCAGGAGCCTCAGCGCAGATCCGGAACATGGCAACCGTTGGCGGCAATATCATGCAGCGAACGCGTTGCGCTTATTTTTATGATACGGCTCTGCCTTGCAACAAACGTCAGCCCGGCAGCGGATGCGGCGCTTTGGAAGGTGCTAACCGGATGCATGCGATTTTCGGTTCAAGTGCGCAGTGTATTGCTGTGCATCCAAGTGATATGTGTGTGGCGCTCGTAGCCCTGGACGCAACCGTCGTGGTGGCCGGGCCAAAGGGCGAAAGGCGTATTCCGTTTGGAGAATTTCATCGCCTGCCGGGAGATCACCCTGAAAAAGACAACACACTCCAAAGCAACGAGCTGATCACGGCCGTTGAAATTCCCGACAATGCTTTTAGTAAAAACACGCATTATTTCAAGGTAAGAGACCGCGCTTCTTATGCCTTCGCGCTGATTTCTGTTGCGGCTGCTTTGCAGATGGACGGCAAAGTTATCAAGGAGGCCAGACTGGCAATGGGTGGCGTGGCGCATAAGCCATGGCGACTTTTGGAAGCTGAAAAATCACTGGTCGGCAAAGAGGCCAATGAGGCGACATTTAAGCAGGCTGCCGAAATAGCGATGCAGGGTGCCAAGGCATATAAAAACAATGCGTTTAAATTAAAGCTTGGGCCGAATGTTATTGTGGAAGCCCTGAAAAACGCCGCAGGCCTGGTGTAAGCATATCATAAATCCTTGAAAGAAACGATCATGAACGAAGCATTTTTTGATAAAAAAGATTATAAACCCCTGGACCGCGTTGATGGCCACCTGAAAGTAACGGGTGCAGCCAAATACTCCGCCGAATATGTTTTGCCCAATATGACCTATGGCGTATTGGTAGGCAGCCAGATTGCCAAGGGTACGATAAAAAGTATAGATTCCAAAGCGGCCGAGCGTGCGCCGGGCGTGCTTGCGGTTATTTCGCATTTGAATGCGATCAAGGTTCCGGGTTATCAGGCTGATCCTTCGAAGCCGGCCAAACCGGCGGGCGGACCTCAGCCACTTCGTGTGTTTTTTGACAATAAAATTTATTCCAATGATCAGCCGATTGTGATCGTGGTAGCGACCAGTCTGGAAAAGGCTAAACACGCGGCTTCGCTGGTAAAGGTGCAGTATGACAAGGAAGTCCATACCACGGATTTTGACGCGAATATGCAAAATGGAGTTTTACCCGAAGCAGCAAAAAAGAATCCGAAATCCGGTTCCGCTGACTATGACCGTGGACAGACAACTGCGTTTGAAACAGCCCCGGTTAAAATAGAGGCTGAATATATTATCCCCAATGAAATGCATAACCCGATGGAATTGCAGGCGGTTACCGCACATTGGGAAGCAGACGACCGGTTGACTATATACGACAAAGTGCAGGGTACCAAAACGACCCAGCGTTTCTTTGCCAGTGAATGGAAAATCCCTGAGCAGAATATTAAAGTAATCTCAACCTTTGTGGGCGGTGCTTTTGGAAATGGTCTGCGCAGCTGGCCTCATGAAACGGCTGCCATCCTTGCCGCGAAACAGGTGAAACGTCCGGTAAAACTGATGCTGACCCGTGAGCAAATGTTTACGATGGTGGGTTACCGTCCGCGTACCTGGCAAAAAGTGCAGATGGGCGCAACCAAAGACGGGAAACTGGTTGCGATCAATCACAATTCTGTCGGGCAGACTTCCAGTTATGAGGAATTCACCGAGGCTACTTTATCACAAACCCGGATGATGTATGCGGCACCCAATGTCAGCACACGTTACCGGATATTGCCACTGAACGTAGCGACGCCGATCTGGATGCGCGGACCGGGAGAAGCCACCGGCGCTTTTGGACTGGAATCTGCGATGGATGAAATGGCACATGCGATTGAAATGGACCCGATCGAATTCCGACTTTTGAACTATACCGAATCCGATCCTGACCGGAATTTACCCTGGTCAACCAAGTATCTGAGGGAATGTTATGAAGAGGGTAAAAAAAGAATTGGATGGAATAACCGAAAATTGAAACCTGGTTCCCTGCGCGATGGAGAATGGCTTGTGGGATATGGCATGGGAACCGGGACTTTCGGTGCGAACAGAGGCCCGGCAACGGTGAAAGCTGAACTGGACATGGAAGGAAATCTGGTCATGCACTGCGCGATCACCGATATCGGGCCGGGGACAGGAACCGCTATGGTACAGATTGCCTCCAATACTACGGGTATCCCGACTGAAAAAATCACCTTCCATCTGGGAAGTTCCGAGTTTCCGAATGCCGGACTTCAGGGCGGATCCTCCACCGTGAACAGTGTTGGACCGGCCGTGCTGGCTGCTTGTAATGCGTTGAAAGAACAGCTTATCGCGATGGCAGCAAAAAAAGACGCTTCGGCTTTTGGTTCTGCCAAACCGGATGATCTTGTTTTTGAAAAAGACCATATTGTTTTGTCAGAAAAATCCTCAGCAAAAGTTGCCCTGAGCGATTTGTTCAAGCAAAATAATAACCGAAAAATAGAGACGACACAGGAATCCAAACCCAGTGAAAACCGGAGTAAATATTCGATGAATGCATTTTCCATGCATTTTGCCATGGTGCACGTACATCCGTTTACAGGACAGGTACGCGTCAAAAAAATTGTTTGCTGCGCAGATGCAGGAACCATCGTGAGTCCGAAAACCGCTGAAAGCCAGATGATCGGTGGCGCAACGGGCGGGATCGGTATGGCGCTTATGGAAGATGCCGTCATGGATCACCGCTTTGGACGCTACATCACCAAAGACTTCGGCGATTACCACGTTCCGTCTCATGCCGATGTGCCGCAGATTGAAATTTATTTTGTCAACAAACCCGATTTACTCGCCGATCCGGTGGGCAGTAAAGGTCTTGGCGAAATCGCGATAATCGGTGTAGCCCCTGCGATTGCCAATGCTGTTTTTAATGCAACTGGGAAACGGGTGAGAGAATTGCCGATTACGCCGGATAAATTGATTTGAGAGGGGGAATGATTCGTGATCGGGTGGTTGTCGCGATCACGAATTGTTTTTATGATGGCGTTTTGCAGTTAGCTAGTCGCAAACAATAGTTCTGATACTTTGCCTTTGTCATAGCTTAGGTCAGTGGGGACACAGACCATGGAGCAGAAATGGTTCGTGATCGGGTGGTTGGCGTGGTCACGAATTTGTTTTTATGATGGGGTTTTGCAGCTTGACGCAAGTAGTAGTTTTGGTATTTCGGCTTCATTAGATGTAAGGTCTGTGCGGACACAGACCTAGGAGCAGAAGCGCCAAAAACTAAAAAAATTACAGCAAAACCACAAAGTAAAACCAGCAGAAAGAGCCAGCAAAAGCAGGCACCGCAAATGCCCATGTTGCAAAGTTGGTAATTTAGTGACGATTGAAACTTTCGATAATCGTGGCCCACCGACTTGGTGGAAATCGAGCGTTAGCCAAATCCCTGTTCCTCATAAAAGTTAGATTTTTGTGGGTAGTGGAAGGTATGTCCAAATAATAGTTAAATAGCTAAAAAAGAACCATTTAAAATGTAAAAAAGGCAGTGAATCGAAAATTACTGCCTTGTTCCACCTCAACCGAGGCCACGAAAACTCCATAAAAAAAGGAGGGTTTGGTTGGCACTCACCGCCACCGCAGGTTAAGTTCAACAGCGCCTTCATGGCTTGGCTTTCAGCCGCCACGAATGCTTAGTTGTTAGCTGTAGTGCTTTTTCGTTACACCGTTTTTGTCATTGAATTAGCTCTTTTACCTGTCTAACGAACTGTACAAAAAGTAGTGCTACAATTGAGTAATATAAAATGAACCAAAAATAAAATTTATTTAATTCAAGTATTTCTGTTGTCAGTAAAAGTAATATCAGGTTAGCAAACACAAAACAAAGAGATAGCCCAAAACTTCTGATGGTCATTTTTTTAATTGTGTTATACTGAATTTGATTGTGTTCAATGTTTTGCAAATCAAAAGTAAACTCATTAAGTTGATAGTGTGATTGATGTTTGTCGATTACTTCTTTTAAAATTTTTACACCTTGTAAATTTCTGTCATAAATTTTTTCAAGCAAATGATAATCATCGCCTTTTATGCAGTCGTTAAGCGTTTTATTTTCTGCTACCTTTTTATCCAAAACAAATCCTTTCAAAAATCCAATTTCTGAACTAATATTTTGCAAACGAAAAGTTGCGAAAGCCCCGATTAAACCTGTAACGGTTGCCACAATAGCAGCAACCGTTGCAAAAAGAAATTCTAAAATGTCTGCGTTTGGCATCTCTATGCGTTTACTAATCCTATTCTGGTTTTATTAACCTTGTTTTCAGCAATTTCCTGTGCAATAAAATGCCCCACATTTCCTGCAAATATTTGTTTGGCTTCACTTTTCGGAAAGTAATTTTCTTGTGAAAGATACTTACCATCTGCATCGCCTTCTACCACCATTGTTGGGCAAATAAATAGGTAATTAATATCTAGTGGTGCAATGTTGCTGTATGCTTCCCAATGGTCGGCTCGTTGGTTTTTTAAAAATTCTGGTTGTCCTGCCAAATCCCTGCGTAAAGTTTTGTTGTCGTGTAAAGTAAGTCCTGATCCAGCAACTAAAATTATGCGTTGATTGTCTGAAACCAATTTTGATAATAGTTTTCCAACTGGCGCAACTACCATAGTTGGATCTTCATAATTTCGATTTCCTACGGCTGAAACTACAATATCAAAACCTTTTATAGCTTCTGCAATTTTTGTTTCATCATTCAATTCTCCTGTGATGACGTTTACATTTTCAGGATATTCTTTTTGGCGAATGTAAACGCTTACTTCGTTTCCTGCTTTAATGTTTTCCTTTACAATTTGTTTTCCCATTAAGCCTGTTGCTCCGAAAACGATTACTTTTTTTGACATAATTATTTGATTTTGTGATTTTCTATTTTTGAAATTAAAGTTTCAATAGAAACTCCCATTAATCTTTCATAATTTAATTGAAAGAGCCAAATGGCTTGTTTTACATCACTTTCAGAAGTGATTTTGAAAAGTACCCAACCTTCATATTCGCCAGCATAAGGGAATTTTTTGGCAAGATTATTTTTGAGAAGTGGTATTCGTAATTCGTTAGTGGTAGCCAAATGCACAGAACCATCTAAATGAATGTGTCCCAATTCATTTTTACCTACATAAAAATCTGCTCCATCTACTTTTGTACTGTCGTATAAATCCCAATGCGTTGCTGAAATAACATTTTTCCATTGTTGAATGGCAGTACTTACCATTTGTGGATACATTGACATTGTTGGTGCTGGTGCAAATATTCCTTTTTCTTCGAGTGTCATATTTATAAAATTTGATACTGCAAAGATGAAGGCTTTGTTAAGGAAGATGTTAGGACTAATCGTTAGTTTGTCGGTACTTTTACGATATATTTCTAAAATCTATGGGTGAAAGTCCGATTTGTTTTTTGAAATATCTTGCAAAATAACTGCTGTCTTCAAAACCTAATTGGTCTGCAATTTGGCTTACTGTTAATTCCGAAAATTGAAGTAATTGTTGTGCTTCTAAAATAATTCTTTCTTGAATAATTTCAGTAGTTGTCTTTCCGATTGTTGCTTTTACAAATGTGTTTAACTGGTTTGTAGAAATATTTAATTGAGAAGCATAGTCTGAAACAGATAGTTTTTTAGCAAAATTCAAGTCAACCAATTTTTTGAATTGCTTAAAAATTACAATTTGTTGTTTGCTTTTATTTTGATTGGTTTTGGGTGAAAATATTTTTTGAATTCGTCTTAATAAAACCAATAATAATGCTTGAATTATGTCGATTGATTTTTCATTGCGGTTACTTTCATCGTAAATTAAATCAACAATTGGTTGAAGAATATTTGTATCTTCTTTGGTAAGTTGTAAAAATGGATTTTCGTAAAGGTTGTCTAAAAATGAAAGTTCAAAAAGAATATTTTTATCTTGAAATATTTGCAGTAAAAAGTTTTCTGTAAACAAGATTATAAAACCTTCAATATCCTCCCATTCTTCAAATAAATGAAGCTGTCCTGGCGAAATAAAAAACAAGGTGTTTTCGGATATTGAATAATTTTTAAAGTCAATATGCTGTTTGCTGTTACCTTTTGTAATCCACATCACACTATAAAAATTGTGCTTATGTGGAAACTCAATATTTTCAGGCTCTACCATTTCTTCAAATCTGTCCACCAAAAAGTCAACCTGTTTGTTAGGTTGGTTTATGAGGTCAGCAATTGATATGGTTTTGAACATTTAGTAAAGATAATTAAGTCTGGATTTTTGTCTATTGGTATGAGTTCGTGGGGTGTCACGCAGCTTTACAACTAACGGTTTAGGGCTTTGCAATGGTGGGGCAATAGAAGCGAAAAACTTCAATTTTACACAATAGCTGATCTGAAGAACAACTGTTGAATTTAGCAGTTTCGACCCACTATTACAAAACCCTTGTTAGCTGATGTAATTTATGGTTTGCAATAAATTGTTACTTCTGTATTCAACTCTAGACAACTAGAAATTAATGAAGAAATAAACCATAAGATTTGTATTGTCTCATTCCTTTCATTAAAATGAACTCCATTAACCAAATTCTCTAAGTAGATTTCAAGATTTGATTTTGAAATAAAATCTATAACAAGAATTACTTCTTTTCTTAAATAGGGATTTTTTATTGTCTCTTTAAATTGGTCAATGATTTGGTTGGAATTTTGACCTCTTCGGCTTCTGGCTATTAATGTATTTACTCCGTCTGAACTATTATAAGTCGAATTCCAAATATTTCTTTTGCTTTCCAATTGAAAATCTTGTGGTGTCAAATTTCCAAGATTTTTTTGAGCTTGTCCAACTATATCCTGAAATGCAGAAGCAGAGGCATTGGCTATTTTATGTTTTGAATGAAAAAACGAAATTTTGTTTTCAGAAATTCCAATATGATCTGCCCATTCTTTTGATAAATCATCACAGATAAAAAAATCAAAGTCATTTTGAAAATTATTTTCTACAAATCCAAATAGTGAATTATTTTCAAATAAAGTTGAAGTCGTTAAGAATGCTCCTTTTTCAGATGTAATATTGTTAAGGTCATTGTGTATTTTAAAGATTTTTAGAAAATTGGGAATACTTCCAATAAGTCGGCTATCTTTAAAGAGTTTCCTATTTGAATATGCTAAATCTATATTGTCAAAGTTGATGATAAATGAATTTTTTCCATTTATATAATCAGTTACTGAAATTTCATTTCCATTATCTTGTATAAGTTTCACGTTCTTTAATTTCTGAGAACGTATTGTTATTGATTTGTCATTAAGTTTTATTTCTAAGTCTTTACTAGTTGTATTGTTAATTGAATGAACACCCGCAATAGTATCAACTTTACATAGTCTTTCAAATTTTGCAAGAAAATCAATTAGATTGATTTCTTTATCAAGAATTTCTTCATCTTGAATTGTATATCTAACTATAACTCGATTGATTAATCCTTGCTCAAAATCTGTATAAATATTACTAAAGTTGAAAAGTATAGAAATTGGAACTAATCCATCTTTGAGAGCTTCATAATCTTGTGGTTCTGCAAAAATTGATAAAAATGTACTTGAGTTTGTATGATTTTTGATTTGTTGAACGAGATTTTTAGACCAGAAGCAAAAATTTTCTATCGAATTTTTCTTGCCAAATTTATTAATACGGGATGAGTTTAACATCAGGGATGTTTTCTCATCATTATTTTTCAATCTTAAAGAATTTAATAAATAATTACTGGCTCCAAGAGCAGAGAAATTTTCTTTTAAATCAATAGCTTCAATTGTTTTTTCTCTAACTGCCTTGTCGGAAACATTCAAATTTTTAAGCGAAAATTTCTCAAAACTTGTATCATCAGTTACAAACAAAGTAGATAAAACAGAATAGTCTAACGGTTTAAATTGTTTTAAAAAATCTTGGATTTTACTTATGTTTTTTTTATTTACTATGATGTAATCTTCAATTTCAACAATAAGTAAATAAGCAATCTTTTCCTCATCCCAATTTGTCAATCCTTCTTCTATGAATGTCGGTTTTGTCGTGTATTTAAAAACACAAATTGAATAATATATGTCTTCATTTTGATTTAATTTTAACCGAATAGAATTTAACAGATAATTTCCTGTTTTTACAGATGATACAGTTCTGAAAATTTCTGTAATCTTATTATTGAAAACCGGAACATTTTCGCTATTCTCATAAAAATAAGCATTTTCATTTATCAGAATGTTTTCAATCTTCTCTTTAATTGTCATTGGTGTCGGGTTTTATTATATCAGCTAACTCTCTAATATGCGGAAGTTTTGTAATACATATTGTATTTATTAGCATCATGTAAATTATAATAAATTAGCCAATAAGCCAACGAAAGCAGTTAAACAAGACTACTCAGCTCCCTACGGTTTTTAGTATAAACCAAGCCTTAGAACACGAAAAACACTCAGACGGGGAAACCTTAACGGATTTCTGAACTTCGAGAAAGACCAAATGAAGATTCATTTAAAGTTGAGGACGGGTTTTACTGCCAAAGACCGCCGGTTGGCTTATATACTGTCTTTATAAATATTTAAAAATCCCGTACGGTAGAATCCAAGTCTCATCTTTTTTATTCGTCCATACATGTAAACATGGTCAGTATACGCCAGCAATACAGTATTTCCAGATTCGTCCGCCAATAAAGTTAAACTTTGCATAAACGTCCAATCGAAGACGTACAGCCCAGCTTTTACCAATACCTTGTCGTGCTTACGGCTTATTGTCAGTAAACCAGTTTTTGTTTATTCAGTTCAACATTGAAGTTTACTTTTGCTCCTAATGCTTCAAATACTTTTAAGATTGTCGTGAACCTTGCGTCTGTCGTACTGTTTTCAATTTTAGAAATTTGAGCTTTCTTCACACCAACAAGTTCACCCAATTCTTCCTGTGTTAAATTTCGTTCTTTTCTGGCTTGTTTAATAGCAAGTCCCAACAAGTCAAGGCGTAATTCGCTTTCAAATGCGTCTCGCTTTTTTGTACCTTTTTCCCCTATGTACTTGTCGGTGAGGTCTTCCAAATCATATGTTTTCATTTCTTTTTATTTTTGCCGTTAAGTGTTGTTCTCTCAATTTTTCTGCTCTTTCAATTTCGCTTTTCGGAATTTTGTCAGTTTTCTTAATTAAACCGTGTGTTGAAATTACAACTGTGTCAGCTTTATCGCTTTTGTCCCAAAATGCAAAAAGCCTGTAATAGGTTTTGTTATATTTCGTTCTAAATTCTCAAATTTCGTCTTGCAATTTCTTGAAAAGTTCTTTGTCGTTAGTACTTCGTGCTTTCCAAATATTGTAAACAATTTTGTCTCTGGCTTTTTTGTCTAGGCCGTCCAAAAAACATTTTGCGTCTTCTAAAAGCAGTACCCGAAATTTGTAGTGATCCATCCAAACGCTAATTTCCTCAAAGATTAAAGTTTCTTACTTAGGAAACAAGCGTTTTTCAATAAAAGGCGAAGGAGCCTTTGTTTTAGCCTGCGAAGTCTTGTCGCGGCCCAGAAATGCTGACGCATACGGCAAAATCCAAGTCGCGTACATTTTTATACACACATGTAAACATTGTCAGTATACACCACCAACAACACATACCAAAGTATAAGATTTAAAAAGCTACACGCTTACGGCTTAACCACCAAAACAAAAAAAGGACCAGCCAACCAACCAGTCCCTCCAAAAAAAATTCAAAAACTTTCAAAATCAGTTCATAACCCAATCCAGAAAATCATTAAAATACCCAAAAATCAAAGTATCATCGTTGAAAGCCTGCGGTTCGTGGCTTGCTTTGAAATCTGCAACGTATTCCCCATTTTCATGCTGGCAAAAGTAGATGCCGATATCTCCGCTTTGTAAGGGTTTAAAGGCAAGTTGTCTCCCGATTTTCAGGTTTTCCTTGTCGCTCGAATCCAGGATTTTTGCAGCTGGTCTTTCAATGTGCAGCAGGTTGAGATATATAATGTTCCCGTCTGTGCCTTCCGTCTGGATGACATGTGCAAAGTTTTGAAAGTCAGCAGTTTCTATAATTTGGTTCAGTGTGGCGATCACCGACGGTGCAACGTTGGCAGTCCATTCCTGTTTTTTTCTGGCCGTCGTCGATAGCTTAAATTTGTATTGCGCGGCTTTTGTCTGTATGTCAATAAGGTTCATTTCTGAAAAAGGATTAGTTATTTTAAAGATCTAAATGCAACAAAAAACCCGGACGGAAATTATCCGGAATCCCGTGGCTTATGTTGTATTTGATCAACAGAAAAGAACCCTGCCAGACATATTTGTACTTTGGCTTGAAGTTTGGGGAAATAGTTTAATTAGTAACCCAAACCATAACCAAAATCAAACAGCCCATACCCCTTCGGCTCCATAAAACCTGGAATATCCGATTTATTATCAGCGACGACCTGGTTCGAAATGGGAATAGTAAACGGCATTTTACCGGATGGACTGAATTTTCCGCTTACGATATCCAGTAATGCTTCGGAGGTCGTTCCAAAGGTGGCGAGTATGGTTTTGGCATTTCCTTCGATTTCATCAAGCACCCAGGGACTGGAAAAGTTAATGGCCACGACGGTTGGTTTGCTTTTTATCAGCTCATTGACGTGTGCCACATCAATTTTATTTTTGGATAAATTCAGCTCGATCGGCTTGTTGCCGGAAGCGAACAAACCGCCTGCACTTGGAATGAGCCATAGCACGATCACATCCGCCTCCTCTTTGGCCGAAACAAATTCCAGGCCGCTTGTCGAATTTGTCGGTTTCTGTACGGTGATCGGACTGCCTGCACGACCATTGTCATAATACGTTTCAAAATATACTTTTGTTTTTGGTTTAAGCGGGAGCGTTTTGGCGGCATTTCTCAGCAACACAATCGATTTCCGCTGCGCCAGATCAGCCTTTTTCTGAAATTCGGCATTGCCAACCAGTTGTTGGGCTTTTTGGGCATCCACATAAGGATTTTCAAAAAGACCGAGCACAAATTTCTCCTGCAGTAAACGCGCAACCGACTCGTCGATTCGGGCTTCGGTAACCAGTCCTTTTTTGACCGTTTCCAGCAAAATAGTTGGATCGGCCGTTCCTGAAAACAGGTCGACGCCCGCATTCAGTGCTTTTTGATAACGCTGTTGAAGCGACAGATTTTCTACACCCCAAGGCATCATTTCAATCGGGCCGGTATCGGAATTGATAATTCCTTTGAAACCTAACTTTTTCCGAAGCAGATCCTGGATAATCGCCTTGTTGTATGAAAACCCGACTTCTTCAAATTCCTTCCCTTTCGGACTGGAATAGTAAGGCATAATGGCTGAGGTACCGGCTGCGATTGCCGCTTTGAATGGTTTCAGGTGATATTCGAAATTATTGCCGGGATAATGCGAAAACTTCCCCCAGTCAAAATGAGAATCCATGCCATTCACCTGAGGGCCACCTCCGGGAAAATGTTTGGTGGTCATGGCTACAGAGTTTTTGCCCAGCTGTGTCCCTTGAAAACCCAGGATAATCTCCCGGATCATGCTGGAAGCCAGGTCTGCATCTTCACCAAAAGTGCCTTCAATTCGTTGCCAGCGTGGTTCAGTCGCCAGATCGGCCATGTACATATATCCCTTACGCAAACCCGTAGCGGTCCATTCCTCGCGGGCAATGTCGGCAAACTCGCGGGTCAGTTTCAAATCACGCATCGCTGCCAGTCCGAGTTCCCCCGGCCATTTTGAGAACGTCGTCGCGCCTACACTCAACCCAATGGCGGCATCGATGGTAATATGGTTACGGGGATTCGAAGCAACAATGGCAGGAATTCCCAGCCGTGATGTTTCGCAAAGCTGCTGAAGATTATTGGCCCATGCAGCGATGATACCCGCAGACGGATTGGCTCTCAGAATAAAATGGCGCAGCTGGTATTGATTCACCCCTTTCGTTGTCCCGGCCGATGACATAATGGGGATTTCCAGAGGCTTTCTGGTAAATATATTGTTGGGCTGGATTAAATCTTCTTCATTAAAATTACTGGTGATCTCACTTTTCGGTGCATTGGGCTGAAAGGCATTATCGCCGCCCATCCGGGTTGTACTAATCAGCATGAACCCTATTTTCTCCTCCAGACTCATTTGAGAAACCAGGTCTTTCACACGTGTTTCTACGGAAAGCCGCCAATCCTCATACTTATCAAGTTTTCCATTTTTGTTCAAATCTTTAAAAGTAAGCCCGTTTTGATCCAGCACTTTTACAGATTTATAACCGAGCTCAGGCTGACTAATACGCTGTGCCTGCGTAGCATGAACGAAAAGTAAAAACACGCTCAGCCTCAAACCTGCCCCAACTATTTTTTTGTATTGTAGATGCATAAAACTGAATAAGTAAGTTGCTGAAAAATAGTAGATTGGCAAGCAGTTAGTCATTTAGTACAACCCTGACGGATTGTATTGAATAAGCTAAAAAATGCTGCATTAATATAGACGGAAGTGCGGGAGATTTACCCTGTATGGTTGCGGTTAATTTGCCTGGATGCTCAAAATTTAACCCATGGCTTACCGGCTTCATTTGTATAGTCACAACCCGAGCAAGATGTTTTTGAGGACACAAACATCGGCAGTGGAGACAAAAATCGGCAGCAAATTTCTTGAATGGCACCAAATTGTTTCTTATTATTGTTATCAAGAAAAATATGATGTTTTAAAATGGTAGCCGTCGAACAAAACATTAAATCATATCTCACGCAAATCAAAAAATATAAGCAAAAAAACCGCTAAGAAAGTTTGCGTTAACAGCGCTTTTTCATAGATAGCATTTATGCACTCCTCAGAATAATCTTCGACGGAGCTTCCCCAAATTCCTTTTTGAATGCAAAGGAAAAATGTGAGAAATCCTCAAAACCAACTTCCAGATATACGTCGCCGGGTTTCTGTTTTTGTTGTGTGATCCGAAAATAGGCGTCTTCCAATCTTTTCTTTTTAAGCCAGTTTCCGGGATTTGTTCCAAAGGTCTTCTGAAAATCGCGTTTGAATGAGGATAAGCTTCGGCCAGTGAGAAAAGCGAATCTTTCCAGACTGATATTAAAACGGAAATTGAGATTCATGTAGGCTTCCAATTCTATTTTAGAAGGCATACCAAAGTAGAAAAAAACGTTCGCCAGTTCAGGTTCCGACTTCAATAATATGATCAGCAGTTCCTCTCTTTTTATATCGGCAAAAGATTCTTCCAATTGTAAATCTCCGGTATAATACGGTTCCAGCGACTGAATATAGTTTTTTATCAACCTGCTTTCTTCTATAAAAAGAAACGTGTCCCTTTGGGTGGCAGGTCGGGTCTCAACCGGATGCCGTTCCAAAAAACGCTTTAAAAAAGGCTCGTCCAGCGTGATGATAATCTTCTCGAACTCACCCTCTTCCTTGTACTTTGTGTAGCGTATCAAATGGTTTTTCCTGGCGATACAATAATCGCCAGGAACCATGTCGTAATGCTTTTGTCCATCAAAAGCCTTCATCGAACCTTTCAGTAAATACAGAAAAAAATGTTCCGGAATAAATTGCTCAGGGGAAATTTCCGGACCAAGATGACAGGACTGTATGTTATTAAATTTCAATTTCTTACGGTTGAATTTTGTTCTGCAAATTTACACTTTTCGCCAGACTATCAACACTTGCCAAAATTGCGTCCTCCGTGCTTATCGGATTCCAGTCCAGTGTTTCCACCGCTTTTTTATTAGACATGGTTACATAAAACATTTCATCCGTCGGCTCCATATCCGCTATGTTTGCTGCCAGCTCGGGCCGTGCATTTTTTATCAGCTGTGCAACATCATAAAAGCTCACCGCGCCGTCGGATGTTGCAAGAAAACGTTGCCCTTTTGCCTCCGGATGCAGCATGGCTTTGATATGAATATCGGCAACATCCCGCACATCCACAACCCCAAATGTAAAAGCCGGACTTTCTTTGATTGTACCGGTCAGGATTCCTGTCACGACACTATCCAGAGATGCCGACGAAATATCTCCCATAACCGGCCCGAAAATCCCGACCGGATTGATAACCGTCAGCTCCATATCCCCGCCTTCTGTATCTATAAAATTCCAGGCCGCTTTTTCTGCTATTGTCTTGGATTTGATATAGGGCACAATTGGTGCGTTTTCATCCGTCCAGTCCAGTTCAGTGAATGTGTGGTCTTTCGGATCTTTGCTGTATCCGATTGCTGCAAACGATGAAGTTAGCACCACTCTTTTTACACCTGCATTCCGTGAAGCACGCAAGACACGTAACGCCCCGTCTCTCGCCGGTATGATGAGCTCGTCTTCATCTTTTGGTTGCTCAGCAGGAAATGGCGATGCAATATGCAGCACATATTCACAATTCTCCACTGCCTCAGTCCAGCCTTCATCTGATGTCAACTCAGCTTCGAAAAAAGATAAGCTGCTGAAATCAGTAATTCCTGCGCTACTAAGGGCATGGATGATATTTTCTTTTTTAGACAAAGAGCGAAGGGTGGTGCGCACCTGGTATCCCTGCTGCATTAATTGAAAAATGGTATGTACGCCTACAAATCCGGTTCCACCTGTTACCAATACGATATTCTTCATTTTTATAAATTGTTAAATTGGAAATTTGATTTATCTCTTTTCCGCAAAATCACGGAACTGTTTAAGAGATTGCATCATGAAATGATGTATTTTATCCACATAAGTGGTTTCATTTCATTGATGTTACAAAGTTCTGCATTATCGCTTCAAATGATTTTGTTGTGAGGTTCAATTTTATTTTGTTGTACGGGTCATCCCTTGCTGTCCAAACCGGTAATTTGCGCAGTCTGCTCCTCTTTGGTTTTATGGCGTCTTTCCAGGCAACTGCCAAAAAATCCGCAGACTGGTTTGACCGTTATGGCTTTCGTGGTAACGTAAGATTTATAGATTCCGTTACATTTAAAAACATAAAGTTTACAATACCGGATTTGACCTGTATATATTTGCATTCCATTGAATTAAATGTTTGTCATGAAATTTACCCTGCTTTTTCTAGGCATCGCCACAGCATTTTGCTTGACATTGAAACAACATGTCGTCACTGACCGTATTTTAGTAGCAGCACCCATCAAAACCGGTGCAGACCAAACGGAATTATATGTGCCGTATCTGAAAGGTAAACGTGTCGCCATTATGGCCAACCCTACCTCGGTCATTGGAAAAACGCATCTTGTAGATTCTTTACAAAAAATGGGCGTTAAAATCGTCAAGGCTTTTGGCCCGGAACATGGATTCCGGGGTAACAAAAGTGCTGGAGACCATTTGGATGATGAAATTGATCATGCAACCGGAATTCCGTTAATATCCTTGTACGGAAAGAAAAACAAACCCACCAAAGAAGACCTGGCTGATGTGGATGTGCTGATCTATGACTTACAGGATGTCGGTGTTCGTTTTTATACAAATATCAATGCGCTTTCCCGGTTAATGGAAGCGTGCTTTGAAAGCGGCAAGGAATTATTGATCCTCGATCGCCCGAATCCAAATGCGTATCTGATCGATGGGCCGGTACTGGACATGAAGTATAAATCTGGTATCGGGATGTTTCCAATTCCGATGTCCCACGGTTTGACAGTGGCTGAATTTGCGCAAATGGCCAATGGTGAAGGATGGCTGACCAACAAGGTAAAATGCAAATTAAGGATTGTGAAAGTTGCCAACTACAATCATGAAATGCCGTATACCCTGCCCGTAAAACCCTCCCCTAATTTGAATTCACAACAAGCGATCATGCTGTATCCTTCTACCTGTATGTTTGAAGGAGTCTATATTAACCATGGTCGTGGCACCAATTCACCTTTCACAATTTTAGGCAGTCCTGATTATAAAGGCATTTATTCCTTTTCATTTACGCCAACCAGCATCAAGGGCATGGCTGAGAAACCCATCTTTATGGACACGGTTTGTTACGGTCTGGATTTACGAAATTATGATGTAACGCTGCTCCGAAAAAGCAAACAGATCAACCTGCAATGGATCATGGAATTGTACAAGGCACATCCACACAAAGAAAAATTTTTCGAAAAGCTGAGCGACCAGATGAACTCCATCGAAGTTCAGATTGGTACCGGTGAGTTCCGCCAGCAGATTATCAATGGTGTGTCAGAAAAAGACATTCGTGCGAGCTGGGAACCTAGCCTGAGCCAGTATAAAAATATGCGAAAAAAATATTTGCTGTATAAGTAACAGGGGATGATAACATCATCACAAATTAATTACACAGCAAATATTCGCTTTTATATCATTTCTCTAAATTACGCATGATTGAATAAATATCAGTTCTACGGTCCTTCAAATTTCGAACACTCCCAAATTGATTTAATTCCCGCAGCATATCAATGTCGACGTCTGCAATTAAAATCATTTCTGTGTTTGGGGTTGCTTCGGCTTTTATTCCGTTGGTGGGAAACGAAAAATCGCAGGGGGTAAAAACCATGGACTGCGCATATTGAATATCCATATTATGAACTTTCGGCAAGTTACCGACACTGCCCGCGATGGCAACGTAACATTCATTTTCAATAGCTCTTGCCTGCGCACAGTTTCTTACCCTCGAATAGCCATTTTGCGTGTCGGTCAGAAAAGGCACAAATAAAATATTCATTCCTTCATCGGCCAGAATCCGGCCTAATTCAGGGAATTCAACATCATAACAAATGAGGATACCAATTTTTCCGCAGTCGGTATTGAACGTTTTTAAGGTGTTGCCGCCCTGCATACCCCATACCTTTGCTTCATCGGGCGTGACATGTAACTTCTCAAATCGTTCAATCCCACCGTCCCTTTTGCACAAATAACCGACATTGTACAGACTGTTATCGACAACCTCGGGCATACTTCCGGTAATGATGTTTATGTTATAGGAAATGGCCAGCTCAGAAAAGCGGGCTACAATTTTCTCCGTATATTCTGCCAGCTTCCTAATTGCATCCGCTTCTGCAAGATGGTTATAATCAGACATTAATGGAGCATTGAAGAACTCGGGGAACAGCGCAAAATCACATCTGTAACCTGATACCGCATCCACAAAGTATTCTACCTGCTGCATCAGTTCATCAAAATCACTGTACAGCCTCATTTGCCATTGTATCAAACCCAATCTGACGATTGACTTTGTGAAGGCTGCCTGGTCTGAGCTTTTCTCATAATAAACATTATCCCATTCCAGCAGTACTGCATATTCATTTGAGTCTTTATCGCCTTCCAGATACCCTTGCAATATTCTGGCTGGGTGAAAATCGTTCGACAATTGAAAATTAAGAACAGGATCATGTATGTCCTTATTTCTCACTTTTTCAATGTATTCCTTTGGAGAGATGGTGTCGGAATATTGATGGTAATTAGGGATCCTGCCACCAAAAATGATGCCCTTTAGATTTAATTTCTCACAAAGTTCTTTTCTGTAATCATATAAACGCCTTCCCAGCCTCAGGCCACGGTATTTGGGCCGGATAAAAACATCAATCCCGTATAAAACATCTCCTTTTTTGGTGTGGGTATTAAAACTGTAATTTCCGGTTATTTGTCTGTACGTATGTTTCGTATCAACTTTTTCGTAGTCGACAATTATTGATAATGCACAACCGGCCAGCTCATTATCAACCCTTATGCCCACCTGCCCCTCATGAAAAATAGTGGTCAGCGTTTTGATGTGATGTTCTTTCCAATAAGCATCCGGCATACTGGAATAGGTCTCAATCATCATTTCTTTAATCTCTTCGTAATCTCCCGGTTTCAGAAAAACCAGCTCAATATTCTCAATTGACTTTGTGTCTTTGTTAGCTTCCATTGTTTGTTTCTCTCCGTTTCACCTGTATTCTCAGGTCGAATGCCAGAGTTTATTATTGTTATAACCTATTGAATTAAATTGTTTACTTACTAATTCCGCTTTATCAAACAAAGACGAATAATGAACCTTCGATACGTGCAAAATGATCGATACGGTTAAAATTGCGAACAATAAACAGAAGTAACAAAGAAACAGGCAGAAGTTTTAGTAAAAATGAGGAATCCAATAAGGACAGGCTGCGCAAATAGATTTACGCTTCATTCCCTCCATGTACGACTTTAACGGCCTGTTTGGAAATCATCCAAAATTTCCAAACAAATATGCCCCTGCGGTCAATGATCTCGTCTTCCAAAAATTCCCTTCGCTTATTCGTAAAGTGCAATTTTGTTTCCGTTTATCAAAGCAGGTAACAGTAGAACATATCAGATTACGACCTGAACTATCTCAAGGGCCATTGAGATTCAAAAGTTTACTTGTGGTATATCACTAAACCGTTAACCCAAATGAAGGCTGCGAAACACGTGCCTGCATGGCCTGCTTACAATCTCAAAGACAGGCCTACGATGCGTATCGCTGAAAAATGTGATGTCATCGACAACAGGTTTTCCGGAGAAATCGCATGTGGCTTTCGATAGGTAAATTATAACCAGCGTTTTGCTTTTTCTGGTAAATTACTTTCAAGCCATGATCATGAGATCGAAAATAGTTGTTGTTGTCTTTGCCGTTTTTGTAACAGTTACCTTTATGGTATCTTAAATGGCAATCTTTTAAATTTGAAGAATGATATCCAATCGCGTTATATTTTTTGTATTCGACAGTGTTCATCTCTTAGATTTGGCAGGTGCAGTGACCGTTTTTTATGAATCAGGGTGCTGTGGAAAAAGGTATGATATTCATTATGTATCGCCATATCCCAATCCGCGAAGCTCAGCGGGTTTGGGATTTAAGGATGTTGATCCAATAGGTTCGATAACGGTTAACAAGGATGACATCGTTATTGTGGCCGGAATGGAAATTGAAAAATGGAACAGAGCAGATGACCATCTCTGGATACCATGGCTGCGCTCTGCCGCTGCTAGTGGTGCTACGGTTTGTTCAATCTGTACTGCCGCATTTGCACTTGCTGCTGCCGGACTTCTGGACGGTCAAAACTGTACTACACATTGGGCATGGACAATGGCTTTACAACGAAATTATCCTCGTTTAAAAGTATCAGAAAATAAATTGTTTGTACAAAGTGGCCGGATCTTTACCAGCGCTGGCATTGCAACAGGTATAGATCTTGCTCTTTATCTGGTTGAAGAGCAGCATGGGATCGCTTTTGCATGTTTGGTCGCCAAAGACATGGTGGTTTATATTCGCATAGATGGAATGGAAGCACAAAATAGCGTCTACCTCCAAAACAGGCAGCACATCAACCAACATGTACATCAAATACAGGATTATATTACCAAAAACTTACATCATAAATTGACAATAGACGAGTTGGGTGAAATAGTGTTTATAAGTCCACGGAACCTAACCAGATTATTCAAATCTGCCACTGGAATCACCATTGGCCAATATATTCAGCTCCTACGACAAGAAAAAGCGAAGCATTTGCTTAAAGAAAATTATAAAGCAGCATGGGTAGCCAAAGAATGTGGTTATAAAAGTGCAGCCTCTCTGCGGAAATTAGTCAAAATGATTCAAGATTGATAGTAAATCCCAGAATGGCCGGATTAGAACTACGATTGTCCTGATTATTCTGTCCTGTTCCCCTAGTTTTGCCGATAAATTATATATATGAAACAGATACTACTTTTACTTTTAGTATTCCCCTGCTTTGCTTTTGCAAAAGCGAATGGCGCCCAATACGTCTGCCCTCCTTGTGACCATCTTTGCGATGCCATAGTTTTTGAACAGCCAGGCATTTGTACACAGTGCGGAATGACGCTCATTGAAAAAAAAACACAGACGCCAAAGGATGAAAAGATTTCAATATGCTTTTATTTATATGAAGGTGTTGAAGTTCTTGACTTTGCAGGCCCAATGGAAGTTTTTTCTTATGCTGGCTTTAAAGTAATCACTGTTGCAAAGACTAAAACCCCTCTTTTGTCACAAGGTATTTTAAAGATCACTCCGGATTACAGTATTGAAGATGCCCCGCAAACCGATATTTTTGCAGTATTTGGTGGCTCAGACGAGGTTGCAGCAGATGACCCTGAGGTCATATCATGGATAAAATCAAGAGATAAATCCACTAAAACTTACTTTTCCGTATGTACGGGTGCATTTATACTTGGAAAAGCAGGACTACTTGACCGGCTTACCGTAACTACTTTTCATAAAAGTATAGCTAATCTTCAAAAGCAGGTGCCAACAGCCAATGTACTTAACAACGTGCGCTATGTTGACAACGGCAGGATAATTACTACGGCAGGAATTTCGGCTGGTATAGATGGCGCTTTACATTTGGTTGCAAAACTGAGAGGGAAAGAAGTCGCTATTGCGGTGGCCAAACAAATGGAATATGATAAGTATATACCTGAACAAGGACTGGATTTGAGTAATAAGTAACCGGCTTGAAATCACTGATCCTGATTAATTCACTTTGGATTCATAAAAGTAAATTGCTCAAATCTACAAGGGCATTATTGAACCTGGATTACCTGAACACTATGCACCGGTCGGCCACCTGCCGTCACGCCTTGAATCAACACACGCAGCGCATGCACCTTGTCTGATAGCGGAAACCGCAGTTGGTGTTGCCCTTTGCTGTTGGTAAGCATGAGTGGCTTCCAATAGAGTACATCCCGGTCGTCCACAGGTACGGAAATGCTGCTGCCGGAAGTCTCCAAATCATAACGAGGCACATAAAAATCGTGCTGCACCGATGGATAACCAATCACTTGAATCGGCTTCACCCTACTTACCGGACTAGAATTTATCTCCATAGATCTCGCTCTTTTAGTATAAAAAGCGATCACGCCGTTTCCACCACGGACACCATAAATACCCACTGTACTGGCATTCTTAAGAACTTCTATGCGTTCAATGTCTCTTGCATTGAAGTTCATCAATGCGGTACCTTCCGGATCCTGAACGGGAACACCATCCATGAGAAACAAGGGTTGGGTACCACTATTGAAACTGTTTATCCCACGGATAGATACTTTGTATCCAGGCGGCACCGGCGGACCTCCGGGCCTTCCAACAGTTCGCGAAACGGTTACGCCAGCAAATCGTCCCTGAACCATTTCATACAGGTTTGCATATACCGGAGACTTTTCATTAAATACCACAACCGCATCGGCCTCATTGTGCAAACTACGTGCCTGGATATCCTCCGGCCTTTCCTCTGGTTTTTTCGCTTTCACTGTGACTTCGCTGAGCACTTTCGCTGTTTTATCACGGTAAAAGTCTGCGTTTGCTTCTTGTCTGTATTTGGCAGCTTCCAGTTGAGGCCGCAACGCCGACCAGCTTGGTGTTGCCGGTATTTTACCAGTCTCCCATAGTTTGCCAAGGTCTTCACGGATCAAAAAGGAATTAGCAGCAGAAATATGTTTTGATTTGGCATCTGTTATTTGCGCCATCAACTGAACCGTGTCGATGACGGCAAGCCCTGGCATCCGGAAAAGCCCCTGCTGGTCAGCGTCCGCTGATTTTACAAACGACTGTCCCGGACTTGTCGATACCACGGTAATCTGCGCTCCGGGTATTGGCTCCTTCTTCGCATTCAGAATGCGGCCGCTGAAAGATATGCCACCGGGTAATCCGGCGCCCGAAATACCACTGACCCGCCGCCAACCTTGTGTCATTAGCACGTCGTCCAGGCCCCGACGGTTTTCAGCAGTCGGGTTGGCGAGGTAATCGTTTGGGTTGTCGATGCGCCCCCGAAGCTCTCCGGTCAGCAGCAGATGCACAGGCATGGTAGCTTCGCTGGTATCGCCCGGCACTTTTGCGGCATCGGTGATTGAAGCCGACAAGGCCGCTGACGCTGGCGACCCGTTATCATCCAGATACACGCTCATGATCACCTGTTCATGAGGTTGATACCGGGTTTTGTTTAATCCTACTGTAACGCGCACCGGTGCGATGAGACCCGGAATAAACACCAACCGCTCTGCTTGTGGCCTGGAGTCGGCATCGTATAAGGTGACTTGCGCAATACCTGGCAGCCAAACCGTCATGGGCAAACTTATTTTTGCCAAACCATTCTGTAATAAAACCTTCCGCTGGTCGACAACACGGCCTCGCTGCTGGATCAGGATATATACTGAGTCAGTCACAGTACGGTTGGTACTCATGATTGTTAACGCCAGCCGGGTTGTATCACTGACGGCATCGGCTGAAAGGGTAATCCCTGCTGATTCCGGTTTGGTCAATGGAATATGTTGCAACTGATTGTTGTACATCACATCGGCATAGTAAGTCCGCTGAGCATTTGGCTTCATGCTCAGGCTTGTCATTCCCTGCTGATTAGTCTTAAAACGGACTACTTCTGTTCCCTGGTCATCGACAATACGACCATCAATCGCCAGCCCGTGACCATTAGGCTGTACAATTTTGACACCCAGGCGCGCCGGCAGTCCGTAAATCCAGCGCCCACCCTCAGGTAAAATCTGAATGTCAGGCGCCTTAGTAGCAGAATCTCCATCTTCTGATAAATCTCCGCGCTGTAAGTTGTAGATAGCCACAAACCGCTCGAATGCAGGCCGTCTGTTTCCGTCATCTTCATCGGTATAGGCGCGTAGGCGGTACATTCCGGTTCGTAGACTATCGGACAAACGGAAATTGCCCTGGCCACGTCCGTCGACAACCTTAATCCATTGATGCTGTACCAGGATCCCTACGGGCGTTAGCAGGTCTACATGCATGGCCGTTTCACCGCTAATTCGCTCGTGACTGGCCGCGTCGAGCATATATGTGCTCATCCAAAGTTGGTCACCAGTGGCATATATAGTTTTATCAATATGAACAAACACGGTGGGCGACTGAAATTTGAACCGCTCGTTGAAAGCTGTAACAATACGTTCTCCGCAGCTATCAGCTGGTACAAGTTTACCCTGCGTGGCAAATGGACCCGTTAAAAGGATTTTTTTTTCGTCGCCGTCTGGTTTCCAGTCGGCGGGCAGCATCGTAGATAGGCGGTCGTCAGCCATGGAACCTTCAGATACCATCCCTTCGGGTATCGTAACAACCCCGTCGGCAGTCATTTGCATCTGGCCACTGGGCAATCTTATTTCCGTATAAGCATAACGTGCATCCGGGTAGGGGGAGAAACCCGAGGTCGCATTCGTGTAAAACACAACCAGTTTCATAGGCGAAACTAGCCTGCGCTCGGCCGGTAACCGGCCTGGTTGAATTAATGCAGATACTTTAATGGGTATTAAACGTTTATATTCACTGATTGCAGCGGCAAGGGTAATCGTGCGGTGCTCCGCAAGCAATGACTTAGTAGCATCTTCCTGATAAACGAGGAAACCAGCTTGCTCTACTGTGTTACTGACCAGGCTAGCCAATAAATGCCTGGTAGAACCTTTATAGGCAGTAAACCGGTTACGTCGAAACCGTTGGAGTTCACGCTCATTTTCCGGTTTTAGTTCTTCAAAGCGGGCAGTACCGCCTGAAAAAACCTTTCCAGTACCAGCATCGAAATGTTGCAAAGCATAAATCAACCTGTAGCCCAGCGCTTGGTTATCGATGATTAGCGGCGCATCCGCCGTTGCATACAAATGCCCTTTATCTTCCTTAAAATTTAGAACCTCGCTGTTTACAAGCACACATTGCCCTCCGAAAGGCTGCCCGAAAAGTTGCTTTTTAAACTGACGTAAATGCCGCTCCCAGCCCTTCGCGTTTCCCCGCACGGTAACAGCATCCAGCATTTGTACATTCGGTTGCATCTGAAAATTCGCTTTCTGTCCAGATGCATTCTCAAACCGGATTTTTTGAGACACAGACAGGTAACCGACAAATGAAACGGCTATTTCAACCGTACCCAATGGAATGTCGACAAGCGAATATGCTCCCTTTTCGTTGGTAACAGCGCCTTGTGTGCTGCCATTCACATACACATTTGCAAATGGCATCGGCTGTCCGGTTGCGGCATCCGTCACTTGGCCGGAAAGTGTTGCCGTCTTTTGGCTATATGCTGCCTGGGACGTGCTTATTAATAGAATGACAGTTATCCAGACAATAAAAGAGAAGCAACGCATAGCTAGTAAGTTACCCAATATAAAGAACAGGGTTAGCTAATTATACCTATTATACCATGGAGCGAAATCCTAAGCACGCTTCCTCATATTCCCAAAATCCGTTATTTTGCCCATCTTCCAAGTATGATCTCAGTGGTTCATAATCAACCTCGGCGGGAACATAAAGCGCAACCAAATTCCTTGACTTTTGTAATGTATTCGGAATAGAGCCTGGTGTTTTGCAAACATTTAAAGTACTGTCTATTATACTTTATTTAAAAAATATTATTCTAATAATGCCAGGTCCAGACTTTTGCAATATGTCAATAATGAACACCCAATTCATCGTCAGTACCAACCAAATCTCCAATATCAAGATATTTCGCTAAGATACTTTAAAGCTAGGTCTTTGATTGAGCACCTGCATTTTCGGATGCTCAATCAAAGACTCCGGTAAATATCCCGGTATTAATTCAAACTATTCTTAATTCTAATCACCTTCCCATTCATTTCATCAGAAAGCAGATACAATTTCCCAGCTGGACTTTGCACCACTTTACGTATCCTCAATCTGCTGTCTGTAAACAGTTCTTCCGCGCTTATAATTTTTTCACCTTCGATGACCATACGCCACAAACTTCCACGGGACAATCCTCCAACGATCAGATTACCATTCCAGATCGCAAATTCATTACCAGAATAAAATTGCAGGCCGGTAGGTGCCACGGTCTGCGGCCAGTACCATAATGGATCGGTATAATTAACTGTCGAATCAGATTGAGGTTTAAAATCTGCATAGCGATATTTACCGGTTGTCTTGACAGGCCAGCCATAGTTCGCCCCTGCTTTCAAAATATTGATTTCGTCACCCTGGTGCGTCCCGTGTTCTGTAAACCATAAAGTACCGGAAGATTTATTGACAGTTATGCCTTGTGCAGCTCTGATGCCAACAGCATATAAACCCGGGACAGCCTGCGACCCGAAATCAGGATTGTCGACAGGGATCGTCCCATCCGAATTGATGCGGTAAATTTTCCCTCTTTTGTCTTGAATATTCTGTGCGATTGGGATAAGCGGCTGATCCTTCTCTGTGAATAATCTTTCTCCGATCGTAAAATATAATTTACCGTCTTCTCCAAAAACCATCCCGCCTCCATAATGATAACGCTCTGTGGTGTATGGTTCTGCTACAAATAAAGTTTTGATACCTTTCAATGAACTTCCTGAAAGTGTTGCCCTGATAATTTTTGTAGTTCGAAGATTACCCCTTTGCGCTGCGTATGAAAGGTATATAAATTGATTTTTAATGAAATCCGGATCCAATACAACCTCAAATCTGCCGGTATTATCGCCAAAACCGATCAGACTGTCAGACATATCAGCGGGAAATCCGTTTATCTTCGTTCTTTCTTTATTAAGTAAGTTGATTTTTACCAGGTCGCCATCCTTTTCAGATACCAGCGCATCCTCTTCTGTCATAAAGGCTATGCTCCAGGGACGCTTCAATCCCTCAAAAACGATTTCTTTTTCAGGCCGTATAGCGTTGATGTCGAAAGTTTTGTGAGGTTTGTTCGTTGAAATCTTGTCAGCAATCACCCAGCCTTCGCTCGTCTTCATCAAATTAAAATAATCAGTAAACAAATCCTTTCCCGTACTGATCTCCACTTTCGCACTGCCCATGTTATTAGTAATATCAACCGATACCAGCCGGGTCTGCAAGTTTTTGGGACTGACACGGTGTTTGAGCAAACTGAGATATTGTTTTTTTGAATATTCGATAAATTTTCCATCCCGGTAATTTTTCAGATGACAGGAGGCATGCATCGCTTTACCTATTTTCGTGGAATCACCGGTTGCCCATCCGTCAAAATACAATTGGATTGTGTTTTCAATGAGTTGCCGCTCTGTGGGAATATTCTGAGCTTGAACAGTTAAATAAAACGACAATAATGCCATTAATAAGATTACTTGTTTCATTAAATAATAGTTTTTGGTCTCCCGTGGCAGATTTTGCCATCGGTTGTCCAAAACTAGCTAAGGCTTTGAAATCGAAAGTAGTGTAAATAGTATATGGTAGTACGGATTTATAAATCCGGAGTAATTGACTGTTGATAGACACTTGGTGTGGTGCCCCTGATTTTTTTGAATGTGGCAAAAAAAGTTGACTTGGAATTAAATCCTACTTCATCACCAATTGCTTCAATGGTAATGTTTGTTGTTTGTGATAGCAGCGTACAGGCTTCGTTGATTCGGTATTCATTTACGAATAGTGTGAAATTCTTTTCAATATTTTCATTCAATATACGTGAAAGATAATGGCCGGAAATATTGATTTCCCGGGCAACATCATTAACCTTCAGGTTTGGGTTTTTGAAAAGACTTTTTTCAGTCATGGCTTTTTGCAGCCGCTCAATGATTTGCTCAACTTCTTTCAGGTCTGTCTTCCTGTCAGCAGATTTATTATTAGAGCCGGAAAAAAGATCATTTGTTTTTTTGCGATTAATCAGAATAAAAACTACCAGATAAATAATCAGAGAAAACCACAGGGCACCGATAATATAACTTCCTTTCGTAATGTTCAAAATCGCCCAAACGTAAAATAAAAACAAGATCGTAATCGCTCCGCAGATAGCCAGCACCAATTTCTCGGAAGATTTTATTGTTTCACCTTTGATAATTTTCCTTGTAATAGAAGAGATTAAAATTAAAGAAATTCCCATAAACACGCCCCATTGAAGATATATCAACGGAATAATGTATTTGCCCCAAAACTGAGGATGGTATTGATAGGGATAAGTCAAACCGATCGATAATATGACCAACAACCAGAAAAATAGCTGAATCAGCCATGCACGGGGTATTTTCCGGATCTGCTTAATTTCGGCCTTCGTAAACATATACACCAGCGGCCCAATAAAAAAGCAAGCAGTAAGCCCTATCTGTAAATAGATTTTTGGCAAATTATAATCAAAAAAGTAAGCAGCCGATTTACCAACTCTGATGCTAATCATCAGCAAAATTGCAGCCAGCAAATAACCCGAAAAATGTTTTTTAGGTCTGAGAAAGAAAAGGTATAAGCTAAGAATCAATCCGTTGAATGCTCCCAGGCAGCTAAAAAAGAATAAGGCTTTGTCACTAGAATTCATACTTACTTAAATTGCTTGAACTGGAATTTATCATTCCTAACTAAACTTTTTGAAAACTGAGTTTTGTGCAGGCACCGATGTAACCTGTCATCTCACCGCCAAGAGAAAAAATAGGTTCGTTTTTTGAGATTTCAACAGCCAATGCTTATGTGTAAATTATAATCAAACTCATTATTGAATCTTTCCCTTGGAACACGGCAAGAGTACTCTTTTACGGTGGATAAAATCTATTAACCCAGAAAGCTCAAAAGCTGTAATATCTTCTTTGGGATCAAATTTTACGAAATAAGTATTATTACCTCCAATGCGTGTGATTGTATTTTGTAAATAGTTCTTTCATTTTTTTAGACAGGTTTGTGGTTTTCAAACAACCTTGTAGTGAAATATGACTCCCGATTACAACGATTAGCTACCTCATTCAATATAATGCAAGAATATCTCTTATCTTTATTATTAAATATCATGGCATTTTTATGGTAGTCAATTTGCACAGTTTGGTTGTCGCCCCATCGCATATTTAAATCCATTAACCAATCATATTGATGTTGCGTTTTTGCGCGTCCATGCTCACAATCTGCAATATGGGTGGGATAATCCGCCGTGGCTCCGCAGATCCTATCAAACAGTACAGCTATTTAAACATTATCCGACGAAGGTACCGATTGAAAAGAAAATAAAAATGCAAGCAATAATAAAAACAATTGCTCCTAAAACAACAACCAGTCAACGAATAAAAAAATCAAAAGTAGTTTGAAGTACATACCATTGACTAAAATTAATTTGAAGTCATCTTTCTTTTTTTGTGACAATAAGAAGTCAGGGATACTTAAGCCATTAATAAGTGACATACCTTTCATCGAAGCTGCCGTCAGCAAATAAATCCAGTATACCATAACCAGGGGCCGTTTGTCTTCGGCTTCCATCCCACCAGGCTCCGCTTACTGCGCCGTTACAGATGTAGGTGACGCTGTTGTAAACAACTTTGTCGCGTAAGTGTATATGTCCGCTCAGGCAAAGTTTTACATTGGGATGTTGGTAAAACAAATTAATAATTTTTGAAGTATCCGTGTGCATGTCGCCTCCCAGCATCTGCCACTTGTTGACCACATTATCCTCAATCATCAGTGTGGCAGTCAGGATCGGGATGTGCGATAAAATAAGTACCGGCATGTTGCCGTTAGTTATTTTCAATTCGTTTTCAAGCCACGAAAATTGCTTCTCCCCAAGCTTACCGATATACCACGTATCGTCGATGTCCAGATGGACACTGTCCAGAATAATAAATTTCCAACCGCCTTTTTCAAAACTGTAATAAGGATTCTCAAGGTGCAGCTGATTGAGAGAATACTGCTTTCCATAAACGGCCTGTCCTCTATTGTTTTCATTCCACCAGATATCATGGTTGCCCAGACAATACTGAACAGGAATGCTATTTTCCGATTTCATAATGCCATTGAAGAGGTTCCATTGATCGTCGATTGTGTGAATATTTTCCTTATTCATATCAAAAACTATATCACCTCCATTGAGTATCATATCTACTTTGGGAGTTTGATTTTGAACATGATGCAGACATTTCACAAATTTTGCCGGGGCTTCAAATTCATTTTTCAAATGCACATCGGTTATGTGGGCAATTCTAATAGCCGGTTTCTTCCCCTTTTCCGGCAAACTGGAAATTAAAGGTTGGGTTAAAAGTAAACCACCAAGATTTTTAAGGACTGATCTTCTTTCCATTGTATTCATTAGTTGAAATATTCAGCAGCTACACGGAAATCTGTGTAGCTGCCATAAATTTTACCAGTTTGGATTTTGTTTCAAATTTTGATTTAAAAGCAGGTCTTGTGTTGGCAAAGGATAAAGGTAATCCCTGTCTTCATTGAACTTTTTGGGTGTTCCTGGATTGACAACGATATTGCCGCCTGCCGTTCCATTTTCCAGTGTAACATCTGTACCCAGTTTTAAAAATTGCGTATCCTGGATGCCGGGCTGCGTTCCGGTATACAATACCAGATCCGTTTTACCATCGCCATCCAAATCATAATTTCCTGCACCCGGAAAATAGGCTCCTTTAAATTGCTGAGCGAGTAAATGTCCCTCTTTCCAGCGCATCAGATCATTCCAGCGGAAACCTTCCATGACAAGCTCTATCCTGCGCTCTCTTCTGATCTCTAAAATAATCCCTGCATTACTTCCTTTCACCTGCGTGTACTGGGAGGTCAGGTATGGATCCGGATTTGCATTAGCAGTCGTTAAATTCAAAGCAGGCATGCCTACCCTATCCCGAATCCGCTTTATAGACTTTTCAAGGTCAGCCTGGGTAAGTGTGGAAAGTTCGGCTTTGGCTTCTGCAAAATTCAACAAAACTTCCGCATATCTGAAAATCGGCAGCGGGTTTGGAGATTTTCCGTTGGCATCGTTAGCAGCCGCAGTCACAAATTTTGTAAGCTGGTAACCTGTCACTGTTCCACTGTACGATGGAGGTAACACCGTAGCACCATCCACCCTTTTATACCCGGCGGTGCGTATCGTTTGCGAAAGACGTGGATCCCGGTCCTTTGTTTCATCAGAAAATCCTAACTTTTCGTATCCCGCCTTATCGGTAAACCGCGAGCCATCTTTCATCAGATAGCTGTTGACCAGTTTCTTCTCCAGCCCAGGCTTTCCAAAAGATGGAGAAACCGTGTAGTAATTTACGTTATGAAAAATCTGCATACTGGCACTGTAAGGTCTGGCCAGAATAATTTCTGTTGTATTGACGGTTAATGCATGAAAAAGATCTGTATAAGCTATGTCGGGCGAAGTACTGTAAATACTGTATGGCCCCTTGTCAATCACCTGTTCGGCAGCCTCGGCTGCCTGCTTTAAAAAACGATCCGAATCTGGCAGTTTAAATTCAGTATGGTATTTTCTGAATGTACCTTCAAATAAACACAAACGAGATTTCAGCGCAAGTGCTGTCCATTTGTTCACCTCCGTGGAAGATTGGTTAGTCGTTAAATGCGCGATGGCAAAATCAATATCGACCAGCACAGAATCCATTACGACCGTCCTTGAGTCTCTGCCTTTGGAAAGCAATTCCGTATCTGTGGCCTCGATGGGTTTTGAATACCAGGGCACATCACCATAGCGGGCAACCATGTTGGCATAAAAATAGGCCCGGAAAAATTTGGCCGTTGCCACATATTTGTCTGAAATAGCAGGAGAAATACCTCCGCGCTGATAATTCTGTAAAAAGTAATTTACGTTACGTAAAGTTTCCCAGCTCCATCCTCCACCTGAAACGGGCACGGTACGGTTCCCGGTAAGTTTCGGATCAAGTGAGTTCAGGATAATGTTGTCGCTGTTTTCAGTATATAAACTGGTAAAAGCCTTTTCCTCACCATCTGCATAGGGAAGCATGCTGTCGTAAAATGACAGAACAAATAATCTCAGTTCATTTTCTGTTGCAAAACTGTTGTCTGGAGATATCTGCGAGAGCGGCTGCAAATCCAGTGAATTCGAGCAAGCTGATAAAAAGACAAGGCTCACAAGAGCGATATATAGGATCTTTTTCATTGGAGTTTTTATTAAAATGTTATGTCAAGGCCAAGAGTATACGTTTTCATAAACGGATAAGCCCTTCCACCAACGTCTGAACCATCAGGCGTAATCTGTTCAGGATCGATATACCTGGATTTGAGTTTTGTCAAAGTGAAAAGATTTTGTCCGGTGAAGAAAAACCGCATACGCTCAATTTTCCATTTTTTAATGACAGAAGCCGGAAGATTATAACCTACCGTCGCGTTTTTGAGCTTTACGTAAGCCAGGTTTTGCAGATATTTATCATTGTTGTTATAAAGTTCTCCGCCTGAATAGGCTGCATATCCGCGGTTGATCGGAAAGTAAGAATTCGGATTTTCAGGTGTCCATAACTTGCTTTCAAAATCTTTTGGGATAAAGGAGGAATATGGCCGTCCAAATGTTCCCCAGAACATCCCTGCTTCGGTATTTGGATACCAGTTTTGCTTGCCAATTCCCTGAAAGAAAACAGAAACATCAAAATTAAACCAGTTAAAACCCGCGTTTACACCAAAAGAATAACGTGGAAGCGAGTTGCCGATCTTACGCAAATCGCCATGATCGCCTAATGTATTTTTTCCGTTATTAATAATACCATCGCCATTTGTATCCTTGTATTTCAAGTCACCTGCATGCAGTGTGCTCCATTCGCCCGGTGAGCCTGTGCGCTGATCATCTACAAAATCCTGGTTTATTTTCCAGCCCTGAGCTTCGTCAGCAGATTTAAAGAATCCATCCATACTGTATCCCCAAATTTCGCCGAGCTGCTGACCTTTGTAAAAGTTGTTCAGTAAATTGTTGGGGTTATCAAATTTGGTAATTTTTGCTTTGTAGTCTGACAACACAAGTCCAAGGTTATATCCAAAAGGTTTTCCCGCCAGCGTACTATTATCCCGCCAGTTTATGGAAAGATCCCAGCCTTTGGTTACCATATCTCCGGCATTTTGCTTGGGTGACGCAGCTCCATAAACGGATGGAAGCGTTTTGCCACTTATAAGCATATCCGTTGTTTTACGGCTATACCAGTCAAAAGATGCCTGAAGTCGGTTGCGAAGGAACGCCATATCTGCGCCGATGTTCAGCGATGTGGACTTTTCCCAGGTAAAATCCGGTACGACAGGAACCGGCGAGTTCAGGGTCTGCGTCTGCGTACCGTCAACAATCCATTTGGATAAAGTAGAATTAATAACCGGAATATAAGGATATAGATTGCTGCTTCCCGTACCAACATCCTGATTACCCAGCGTTCCATAAGAAGCTCTGAACTTGAATTCAGAAACAGCTGGTTTTAAAGCTTTGAAAAAACCCTCTTCACTGATTCTCCACCCGGCAGAAACCGATGGGAAAAACCCAAAGCGGCTGCTGCTCGGAAACCTGGAGGTACCATCATACCGGCCGTTGACCTCCAGAAGATATTTGTCTGCGTAATCATAGTTCAGTCTCCCGAAATAACCCATCAGAGCCCATTCACTTGCATTACCACCTGCCTGCTGGGTTCCTGTGCCCAGGTCAATCTGGTTCAGATCTTCGGAAAGAAGATTCTGGCGCATCGTTGTGTTGGTCTTGTAGCGCTGCACCTCGTAATTATAACCTCCTGTAAACTTGAAATTATGCGACTGAACCTTCTTCTCATAAGACCCGTAAAGATTTACTGAATGATGCTGGTCCAGCTTAGTGGTTTCATTCAACTGGTCGTAACCTTCATAATTTACAATGCCGGGATTAATCGACCAGGGTATCCGGGTTTTTCTTTGAAAATCGGAATACGGACTTAACTGAAATGCATAATTACCATTTAACACAAGTCCGGGAATAATATTGGCACTGAAACCAATGGTATTGGTCATGTCATAGTTTTTAGTCCCGCCAAAACTTTTCCCGTTTTGAAGGTCTGCATATTCATTCGCACCGTAATTGTTCAGATTGGTCCTGTACGTAAAAGTCCCGTCGGGATTTTGTGGCACATAAGCAGCCATGGCGTGATTGTAAAGGCCGGGATTGTTGGAGTTATATCCGTTGGCAGGCCATGTATAGTTATTTGTGGCAAACTGGGTGTTGGAAAATACCGTCAGCCATTTGGTAAGGTGGGCATTTATTTTGGCTCTGAAATTATAGGCATTATAAATATCCTCACGCAAACTCGACTGATAAATCCCCTTTTGTTTGTAATATCTGCCTGATATCAAAAAGTCGATTTTGTCGTTCCCGCCAGTAATGTTGATATGATGTTCCATCGAGGGCGTATTTTTTTTGTAAAGAAAATGCCACCAGTCGGTACTTCCATAATAAACATATTGATTCTGGCCATTTCTGTTCTGAACAACCACCTGCGGCAATGACTTGTCGGTCTGGCGTAATTTCAGCTGGGCATAATCGTCGGCCGTATAACCACTGTAACTGTTTCCGACATTGCGTGAAAAAGCTTCATCAACCAGCCGGAGATGGGTATAACCATCTGTAATAAAATCCGTTTTGGTAGAAACCTGCTGTGTACTGAAATTACTTCCGTAGCTGATCGAAACTTTTCCTTCCTTTGCTTTTTTTGTGGTAACCAGAATAACACCAAAAGCGGCTCTGGCTCCGTACACTGCGGCCGAAGCAGCATCTTTTAAAACAGAAACCGTTTCAACGTCATGTGGATTCAACATGTTAATATCTCCTGGAACCCCGTCAATAAGCACCAGCGGTGAGCCGCTCACATTATTTACAGAAGCATAGCCACGGACATTGTATTTACCTTTACTGCCCGGATGCCCGTCCCCAAAAGTGATATTCAGGTTAGGAACCGCTCCCTGCAACGCCTGCGCAATACCGGCAACAGGCCTGTCCTCAAAAACTTTGGAATCAACCTGGCTGACAGCACCGGTAAGATTCACTTTCTTTTGCGTTCCATAACCAATCACAACCACTTCATTCAGTCCGGTAAGCCCTGGCAATAGTTTAAAGTTCAATCCGGCCGATTCACCTTCTTTTATTGAAATCCCGGTCAGCGTCTGACTCAGGTAAGAAATATAACTGATGGCAACTGTATACGTACCGGCCGGTAACGTAAGCTGATAATTTCCATTTTCATCACTTTGGATTCCCAGGTTAAGCTCAGCCACTTTGATGGTTGCGCCCGGTAGCGGAAGCCCTTTTTCATCTACCACTTTTCCGGTAAGTTTTCCTGGCTGCTGTTTAATTTCTGTTTTTGCGAGTGGATTAATAACGATGATACCGTTAATTTCCTGAAAACCTATAGGCACAGACTGGAACAATCTATTCAATACAACTTCTAGGGTTTCGTTCTGAATACTGAAACCGGGCGTGTTATACTTGCTTAAAAATGCTTTATCATAAGCAAAACTGATTTTGTTTTCCTCTTTAATTTTCAGGATTGCTTCCTCGATAGTCTTATTTTTAATACCAAATGAAATGCGTTTTTCCAGCATTTTTCCGTTATCAGAAGCATATCCCGGATTGGCAAATACCAGTGCTAAGAGTATCCCAATTAAAACAAAAGTAAATTTCCTTGTTTTAATGATGGCCTTGTTAAAATTTAATTTCATACATTGTAAAGCTTTTGAATTGTGAAATGATTTGAAGCTTTGCCGTTACAGCGGCAATTACGGGAGACGGTTGTTACAGCAACTGTCTCTTTTTTATTTGTAAATCTGTATGGTTCCCCTCCTTTCTTTAATTTTTAAGTGATGAATGGCGGCAATTACCTCCAACGCCTTCAGGTAAGGCATTGAAGTATTTATAGTGACAGTAAAATGTTTGGATTTTATAGACTGCAAGGGTGTCTCAAGATGTACCCCGTAATTTTTGTTCATTAATACAGCCATGTCGTCGAAGGATGCGTCATTTAACACCAGATCTCCCTGTTGCCAGGAGCGCTCCTGCTCATTAAATGGATAAAGGCTAACTTTGTTTTGCCGCTTATCTAACGATAGCTCCCTACCCTTTAAAAGGAACTCAACCGGCTTCCCAACGGCCATAACACCGACTTTTCCTCTTATCACAGCTACCGTTATTTTATTTAATTTAGCGTAAGCTTTAATATTGAAAGCAGTCCCCAAAACCTGGGTTGTCAAAACACCACTTTTGATTATAAAAGGCCGGGCCGCGTCATGTTTCACATCGAAGAAAACTTCACCATCGATAATTTCTATATTTCTTTTATGAGAGAAGTCGTTTTGAAAACGGATCGTAGATCCTCCATTAAGAAGCAAAGAGGATCCGTCAGGAAGCTGTAGTGCCCTCCGTTCACCAGCGTTTGTGCGAACCAGGGTATAAGCGCTATTATCTGCCTGAGAACTGTTGCGGCTTTTGAATACAGCTGCGTTATTTTTTTGCCATACAAAAAGCCCAATCGTTCCAAGTACCAGAACAGACGCCGCGATTTGCAGCCAAAGGTAATTGAGCTTTCTGATTCCGGGTTCGGTTGCGGTGAGCCGCGGTGCAATGGCCAGCCATATCTCCATTTTCACTTTTTCCTCCTTCGCCTCGTCCATCTGAACAGGTTCCTGGTCATCCAGTTTTTGATACCAGTTTTCTACGCGTTCATTTTCACAAACAGAATTTTCTGCTTTGAGGTAACGGGTTAACAGATCTTTTAGCTTGGCGCTTTTCATGGATTATTGCTTTTGACCTATTATCCGGTCAAATCGCTTTTGGTACCATGAAGCTATGTTAACATACTGTTAAGTTATAAAAACATCAACAAAAGTGGCAGAAAGGAAAGCTTATGTGTAACAGAGGGATCAAGTAAAATATCTCTTAGGCGTTTTAGCGCATGTGTGATCTGATTTTTTACGGTTTGCTCTGATAAATTGAGTTTGAGGGAAATTTCCGGAATCGATTGATCCTGCTCCCGGCTCATTCTGAAAATAATCTTCATTTTTTCGGGCAGCGTGTCAATGGCATCGTTGATGCCTTGCCTAAGTTCTTCGTTCTCCAATAAACTTTCAGGATTTTCAAAGTCCGGAGAATCCAACAGGTCTGCTCTTTTTATCGGGGATGAGCTATTGGTATAGAAGCTGATGATCCGGTATTTTATGGCCGTAAACAAATACCTTCCTATGTCTGCTGCCTCTGCGATTTGTATAGAATTTCTTCGGTTCCAAAACGATACCATTACCTCCTGTATCATGTCTTTGGCTTCATCCTCATCAACATCTTTGCAAGCTCTGACGTAAAGGGCTTTCCAGTAACGTTCATACAGTATACGAAACGCTTCCTTGTCATCTGTACGGATTGCATCAAACAAGTTAATATCATTTTCAGTTGAACGATCAGCCATAAAGGCAAAATTAGATCGTTAATTTGTTCTTTATAGATAAACTAATGTTATGATTTTATTAAACTGATGCCATTTACGGTTCCTTTTGAAAAAAACCGATAAGTAGATGACAAAAATTTATAACCATCAAATCTGATTGATTTAGAGAGCTTAATAATAAGTTACATATGAATAAAAGGCGATAAATAAACATACTTGTGGCTTTATACCATGCCTTTTGGTTATGATGGGAATATTTGATTTAGGTATACTCCAAATTTGTAACAACATACAAATGCTATAATTGATCAGCAAATGAGTTTTGTATTATTTCAATATCCTGCAAATGAGTGTTTTCTATGTCAAAGCCACTAGATTTAATTGCTTTTAAGAACATTTTCTTTGCCATCGATGCTTATAGTCGTTTTTTTTGGAATGATACAATAATTAAAAAATCCTACTAATTCTGCACCCTGACAAATAGCATCGCTCGCCTTTTATTTATACTAAAATCTCTTAATTTTTATGCAATAAATTTAAAGTTGTTTCTACGAAATCTTGTTTTCATTAAGCTGTCTAATCCATTCCGACAAATTCCTTTTTTACTATCAATGAATCAATAAACTCTTTTCCAAAACATTCTATAAACCGAAGAATCAAATTTATTGGTTCCTGCAATTTGAGTTTCCTCGCTAAAGGTTATAAATAACTACGGAAACGCAACATATTAATAACCAATGCCTAACATAAATGTGGTACACAAACCAGTCTACACGTTACCCATGATGCATGGCATAAAGAACCCGACGCGGAGCATTGGCGGCATAACCTGAACGCATTGTTATCAAAGCGCTGAAATAAAAATATATCAATATATGATATAAAAATGATAATATCCGCAAAGTTTAGAGATTTAAATTGTTATATTCTTATAAAATTTAATATTTTTGAGGAAAATAAAACTTTATTCTTGACGTCAACTTCCAAACATACTGAGGATAAAATGTTGTGGCTAGCCTTTAAAGAAGGCGATGAAAGAGCCTTTACAACGCTGTATCACAAATATGTACATGTTCTGTATGGATATGGAAAAAAACTTATATCCGATCAGGAAGCCGTTCAGGATATTGTTCAAGAGCTTTTTATAGACATATGGCAAAGCCGCAGCCGACTGTCCGACGTGGAATCTCCCAAATTTTATCTGTTTAGAGCGCTCCGCAGACGGATCCATAAGTCACTCAATGGCAAGCACATCAATCAGAATTGGGATAATATAGATGAGGGTATTCATCCCGTTGACTTGCCAAAAGAATATCAGATCATTGAACAGGAAGATTTCCAAAGACAAAAAGAAGAATTGGACAGCTGGCTTAAAAGCCTCCCAGAGCGTCAATACGAAGTTTTAATGCTTCGTTATTATCAGGACTTCACTTATACCGAAATCTCAGAAATACTTTCCATTAATGAACAATCCGTTCGTAACTTAATCCAGAGGGCAGTTTTGAAGCTGCGCCATCTTACCATTTCCACATTATTTGCAGGGATATTTTTATTTTTTTAGAAATATTTTCATTGAAGTGAGTTAAACTTAATTCCTTTTTCCTCTTTCTAAACAAAGGGTAAGTTTAATAATATATTTAAATAATGCTATCATCATGAATTACTACCAGTTTGAAGTAACGGACTTTTTGGAAGACGACTACTTCAAGGCCTGGGTTTACGGCGCAACGCCTGAAATGAATATTTTCTGGAATGAATTTCTAATTCAGTATCCTGAAAAATCAGACATGATAACCAATGCAAAATCCATTTTACTCCAAATCAAATGGGAGTTGGAAAATGAATTTCCAGGCGAAATAACCGTTGAAAATATGCTGGCCAGTATCCAGGGGCAAATGCATAAAAGTCCAACCAGAATACTTTACCGCTGGCTGAGCATCTCTGCTGCGGCGGCTGTGCTGATTTTTTCAATCAGCTGGTTTTTAAAACCGGAAATACAAAGAAATACAAGCACCTATAAAAAACTTATTGCCCACTCGCAAACAAAGCTTATTGAAAAGACTAATACCACTGATAAACCTGAGTTTATAGTTCTTCCCGATAGCAGCTTGATTGTACTGCACCCCAAAAGCAGTATCAGTTATGCTATGGATTTTGAAAAAGATAATAAACGTGAGGTGTACCTGTCAGGAGAAGCATTTTTTAATGTGAAAAAAAATCCGGACAAGCCATTTTTTGTATACGCAAATGAGCTAATAACCAAAGTTCTCGGTACGAGTTTTCTAATTAAAGCTTTTGACCACGATAAAGATGTTGAAGTGGCCGTGAAAACCGGAAAGGTCTCTGTTTTTACAAGAGCGGATCAGGATGCTGAGAAAAACCTGTCCAGTGCAAGTCTTACCGGTGTGATTATTACACCAAATCAAAAGGTAATGTTTTCAAGACAGGAGCTGAAAATAAAAAAGCTATTAGTTGACACGCCAGAAATCATTGCCTCAACGATACTGCCCGCCCCAATGCTCAAATTTCAGGATGAAAAAGTTTCTCAAATTTTCAGTAACCTTGAACAGACTTATGGAATTGATATTGTTTACGACGAAGAATTATTAGGCAAATGTCTGCTGACAGCCTCCTTCACTAATGAAAACCTTTACGAAAAAATTGATATGATATGCAAAGGCATTGAAGCAAAATATGAAGTGGAAGGTGCTCAGGTTGTCATTACTGGCAGAGGATGCCATTGAAAATATTAAAAAAATCAACCACATAACATATTACTCATCAATTAATCTTTCCTAACCATTCATTATGACCTAATTAACAGAATAAAAAAAGGTTGATGATGTTTGCACCATCACCAACCCAATCGTTTCTCCTCAGTACGAATTGCATCCGTTCTCAGCGGATGGAGGATTTGTTTTGTCCATTTTTCAAGTTCAACAAAACTTAAGTAAAGTTATGAAAAAATTGTATCCTAACTATGCTCATTGGCAGATCATTATGAGATTCAGTTGTACGCAACTCATCATTGCAGCACTACTGTCGACTATTTCCATGGCACGGGTAAGCGAAGCACAGGAAATTCTGAACAATCGTGTCACGATTCAAATGCAGAATCAGGACATACGTAAAGTGCTGACAACGCTTGAAGAACAAGCAAAAGTTAAATTTCTGTACAGTTCAAGTTTAATCAAATCAGAAAGAAAAATATCTGTAAACCTTCAGCAGCAGCAGCTTGGTGAAGCCTTAAAAACAATTTTAAGTCCCCTTCAACTGGACTTTGAGGTTTCAGGGAAACAGATTATCCTCAAACGCGTCAAGTTAAAAACTGAGATGCTTACGCCGCAGCAAGCCAAAAGCATTACAGTAGAACGCACTATTTCCGGCGTGGTTTCGGATGGCAGCGGCTCGGGCCTGCCCGGTGTTTCGGTTGTTGTTAAAGGTTCTTCACGCGGAGCCAATACCGATGCGGACGGATCATACAAAATAGGCGCTCCGGATGGAAATCTGACGCTGACGTTCAGCTTTGTAGGCTTCACCTCCAAAGACGTTGATGTACCCGCCAGCCAAAGCACCGTAAATGTAACGCTGACCCAGGATGAAAAACTGCTGAGTGAAGTGGTGGTTGTGGGGTATGGAACAGCCAGAAAAAAGGATTTGACCGGCGCAGTTTCCGTTGTCAAAGTAGCGGAACTTACCGAGCAGCCTAATTCCAACCTTGCCAACCAGCTTCAGGGACGCGCCTCAGGTGTAACTGTCCTTACTTCCGGACAACCTGGACAAGCTCCTCAGGTCCGAATCCGCGGGATTAACTCCTTTGGAAACAATACCCCCCTTTATGTGGTTGACGGTGTACCAACACAGGATATAAACAACCTGAACCCGAATGACGTCGCAACCATGCAGGTATTAAAAGATGCAGGATCTGCGTCAATTTACGGCTCACGTGCATCCAATGGTGTTGTAGTAATAACGACAAAACGCGGTACAGGAAAAGTAAAAATCACCTACGATGCCTATTATGGTACGCAGACTGTTAAAAAAGGAAATGTTTATGATATCCTTTCGTCACAAGGAATGGCGGACCTGAAATTTCTTGCGCTGAAAAATTCAGGTGCTACCATTAACGATCCTCAATACGGAAGTGGTGCAACGCCTGTTTTGCCGGATTATATTGTTCCAACAGGAGTAAAAGAAGGCGACGTAGATTTTTCCAAGTATTATGTCAATCCGAATTATACGGACAAAGCCGATATGGATTCTTTTAACCGTATCGTAAAAGCAAATAAACAAGGCACTGATTGGTTTCATGAAGTATTTCACAATGCGCCTATCCAAAGCCACAACTTATCGGTTAGCGGCGGCGGTACTGATGGAGGGTACTTCTTTTCCTTCAGCCATTTTAACCAAAAGGGTAATTTGATGAACACGTATCTGAAACGATACACTCTTCGCTCAAACAGTCAATACAATGTAAGCAAACATATCCGTGTAGGTGAAAATATTATCTTGCAGCTGGTCGACAATCCAAGAACAGACATATTACAAGAAGGCGGCGGTATTGGTATGGCCTACCGTATGCAGCCAATTATTCCTGTCTATGATGTTCAGGGAAACTATGCGGGTTCTTTCGGCAGCGGTCTTGGTAATGCAAAAAATCCTGTCGCAATCCGCGATCGTGCACGAAATAACAAAGGCCTCACCAATGGTGTTTTTGGTAATATGTTCGCTGAAATCGATTTTCTGAAAGACTTTACCGTTCGCTCCAATTTCGGTGGCAGCTATTACTCACAAAGAGGAAATTCGTTCAGCTATCCGGAGTGGGAAAACTCTGAAAATACAACAACCAATTCCTATACAGAATATGCCAATACCGGCTTTAACTGGACCTGGACGAACACGGTTTCTTACGAGCATTCATTTAACGATAAACACTCTGTCAAAGTCCTTGCAGGAACTGAGGCATATAATAATTCAGGCAGAGAAGTGGGTGGTACCTCACAGAGCTACTTTTCCTTTGATCCTAACTATACTATTCTTTCCACCGGATCAGGCACACCAACAAATTACAGTGCGAAATTTGCAGATGCCTTATTCTCATACTTTGGAAGAATTGATTACAATTTCAAAGATCGCTACTTATTAAGCGGTACAATCCGCCGTGATGGTTCATCGCGTTTCACAAATCAATTTGGATGGTTCCCCGCTGTTAGTGCAGGATGGCGTATCAAGGAGGAAAACTTTATGAAGGAAGTAACCTGGATAACAGACTTGAAAATACGCGGAGGTTACGGCATCATGGGAAATCAGTTCAATGTGAACCCATCCAATGCTTTCACTACTTTTGGCTTAAACAGAAGTAACTCCTTTTATGACATAAAAGGAACAGGAAACAGCACTGTACAAGGCTTTCAGAGAACACGGGTAGGAAACCCGAACGCCAAATGGGAAAGTAACATCAACTCGAATATTGGTATTGACGCGACTTTGTTTAATGGCGCAATTGATCTTACGATTGATTATTACCAAAAAAATATCAACGATCTGTTGTTTTCTCCTGAGCTTGCCGGTACGGTTGGACAAGGAACAGCACCAGCGGTCAACATTGGAAAAATGGCGAACAAAGGGATCGATCTATCGATTTTTGGAGAAAAAATTATATCCAAGGATTTCAAAATCAATGCTACTGCGACGCTGACAACGTATAATAACAAGATTAAGAGAATCACCGATGGTGCTACCTATTTTGATCAGGAAGGAAGAAGATTTAACGGTAGTAACATCGTTCGTAACGCAGTAGATCATTCGATCGGTCAGTTCTTCGGTTATCAAATAGACGGGTTCTGGAATACTCAGGCAGAAATTGATCAGGCAGATGCAAGTGCAAAAGAAAAATCAGGAAATACTGACGCGGTGTACCAAAATGAAGTGAAGGTAGGACGCTTCCGTTATAAGGATACCAACGGTGACGGGATGATCACTTCTGACGACCGTACATTCCTCGGCAATCCAAGCCCGAAATTCAGTTACGGTCTAAATATCGGAGCCAATTACAAAGGTTTTGATTTTGGAATTTTCTTCTACGGTGTACAAGGCAACCAGATCTGGAATAACCTTAAATGGTGGAATGACTTCTATACAAACTTCCAGGGGGCAAAAAGCAGCACGGCTTTGTATGATTCCTGGAGACCTGATCATACCAATGCAACGGCGCCGATCCAGGAAAATACGGGTTCTTTCAGTACAACCAATGTTCCAAACTCTTACTACGTGGAAAAAGGATCTTACCTGCGTGCAAAAAATGCTCAGCTAGGTTATACCCTGCCGAAAAGCCTGACGAGGAACTGGAAAATCGAAAAGTTGCGTGTATATGTGCAGACAGCGAATTTGTTTACAATTACCAAATATACAGGTCCGGATCCGGAAGTTGGCCAAAGCCAGGTGGATGGTTCTACTGCTTTTGGTCTGGATGAAGGCGTTTATCCTAATACACGTCAATTCCTGATTGGTTTAAATCTGACATTCTAATACCTGTATACTTTAACAGAAAAAAGATGAAAACATTACGATTTTCCAAAATAGCGTTAATTGCTGCTTTCGGGTTACTATCCTACGCATGCCAGGATTCTTTTTTAGACAAACCTGCATTGGGTGCTTTAAGTGATGCCCAGTTAAGTACAAAAGCAGGTGTTGACAATTTACTGATCGGTGCCTATGCGGCCCTTGACGGAAACGGCGTTGGTGCTGCCAGTGCCTGGGATGCTGCTGCAGATAACTGGATTTACGGCAGTATTGCCGGTGGCGATGCAAAAAAAGGAAGTGACGGAGCCGATCAGCCCGGTATCAATTCCATTATGATTTACAGCGCCGGTCCTAGTAACGGTTTTTTCAATAGTAAGTGGAAAGCAGCGTACGAAGGAATAAACCGGGCCAATAGCGTTTTGAAATTTATTCCCCTGGTTACTACCGGTATGACCGACGCGGAAAAAACAAGCTACACCGCACAGGCCAGATTCTTACGCGGACATTATTATTCAGAACTTAAAAAGATGTTCAACATGGTTCCATGGGTTGACGAAACCACTGAAAACCCTGCCGCAGTAAAAAATGACGTGGATATCTGGCCTAATATTGAATCAGATTTCAAATATGCGATGGATAATCTTCCTGCCAGCCAAAGCGATGTGGGAAGAGTCAATAAATGGGCAGCTGCTGCTTATTTGGGCAAAACCTATTTGTACGAGAAAAAATTTGCCGAAGCCAAAACAACTTTTGATCAGGTAATTTCTTCCGGTACCACAAGCAACGGTATCAAATATGACCTGATGCCACAGTACCAGGATAATTTTGATGCCGCAAAGAAAAACATGGCAGAGTCTGTTTTTGCCGTACAAATGGCTGCCAACGATGGAACTAACACCATTGACAATGCAAATACTGGTGGTATGTTAAATTTCCCATACAATTCACCCTTCCGCTGCTGCGGATTTTATCAGCCAAGTCTTGACCTTGCCAACTCTTTTCAGACTGACGCGAACGGACTTCCTCTTGTTGATAATTACAATGCAACAACTGTGAAAAATGATATGGGTGTAAAATCGGAAGCTGCTTATACGCCAGACGGAACTGCCCCGCTGGATCCGCGCATCGACTGGACCATCGGCCGTCGTGGTATTCCTTTTCTTGACTGGGGAAATCATCCGGGACAATCCTGGATCCGTGACCAGAGTTATGCCGGGCCTTATTCACCTAAGAAAAATATGTACTATCAGGCCACCCAGGATAAATATTCGGATCAGCATTCGTGGGCACCGGGAACAGCGATCAACGTGCTGGTGATTCGTTTTGCTGACGTGCTGCTAATGGCTGCGGAAGCCGAAGCACAGGCAGGAAGTCTGGAAAAAGCACAGGAATATGTCAACCGAGTACGTGCCCGCGCTGCAAAACCTGAAAGCTGGGTCTACACCTATGCAGATCCAACCAAACCAATGGGTGGATACACTAAAACACCGGCTGCCAACTATAAAGTTGCCGTTTACCCAGCGGGTGCTTTTGCTGCAAAAGGAAAGGATGGAGCACTTAAAGCCATTTATTTCGAGCGGAAAATTGAACTTGCAATGGAAGGTCACCGTTTCTTCGATCTTTCGCGTTGGGGAATTGCCGAGTCGACGCTAAATGCTTATGTTTCTTTCGAAAGTAAAATTACGCCGGACGTGAGCGGTGGAAAATTCATAAAAAGCAGAAATGAATATTTCCCGATCCCTCAGACACAAATCGATTTAAGTACAAGAAATGGTGTTTCTTCTTTGAAACAAAATCCAGGATATCAATAAAAAACGTTAACCACAAAACGGAGGCAGTTTCACGACTGCCTCTTTTTGTTTATCATTGAAAAAACTTTTCATGCGGTACGCAAAACTTGTCTCTTATGTTATTTGGTTGTCGGTGATTTCGACAGGATGTTTTCTATCTACTGGTTGTGATCCTAAACAAAAATCTGAAACCAATACATTAACCGGTGAAATGGCGGATGGACAAAAACTTACTTTAAAATATTGCAGCACTTGCCACCTACCCGCAGAGCCGCTATTACTTGATAAAGAAACCTGGAAAAACCAGGTTTTACCTGCTATGGCAAAACAACTGGGCCTGGAGGTGTGGCAAAACAATCATTATTTTCAAAACGAAAGATCTGCTATTTCACAAAGTGACTGGTCGAAAATTCTAGCCTACTATGATTCTCTGGCACCAGTAAAACTTCCGCTAGTAAAAGCCTCTATAATTCCTAAAACAGACTGGGCTGTCTTTTCTCCGAAAACACCCAAATCTGATTCCTCTGTTACCGCTACAACTACGTTGGTTTCGATCAATAAAAAGGATCATCATATTTACACCAGCAGCGCTGAAAATCCCGATATAATAAAGTGGGATTTAAGTTTCAAAAAAACGCTTTCGGCAAAATTACCATCTCCGGCGGTTAATCTCATGTTTTCCGAAAACCGGAATGTTGTAACAATGATAGGAGAAATGAAAGCGGCTGATATTGCTAATGGACAAATTACGCAGCTGGATGCCCATCAGAAATCAACACCCCTTGCAACAAATCTGATCAGACCCATACAAACGGTAAGTTCAGATTTCAATAAAGACGGACTGACCGATTACGTTGTGTGCAGCTTTGGGCACAACAAAGGCGGATTGTATGTTTTAAAACAAATACCCGGAAATAAATTTGACAAAATTCCGATCCGGGAAATAGCCGGTGCCACGCAGGCAAAAACCGGTGATTTCAATCAGGATGGCTGGCCGGATGTAATGGCACTATTCGCGCATGCCGATGAAGGAATATGGTTATTTTTAAATGACCAGAAAGGCGGATTTAAAACGGAAAATATCATACGCTTCCCTTCTGTTTACGGGTCAAGCAGCTTTGAGCTGGCCGATATAAATAAGGATGGGAATGTGGACATCATTTACACGGCCGGCGACAATAGTGATTATTCCCGAATATTGAAACCTTACCACGGTGTATATATCTATATTAACAAAGGAAATTTTAAAGAAGGAAACAGCCATTTTGAGAAAACTTACTTCTATCCTATTGACGGTGCGACCAAAGTCATCGCCAAAGATTTTGATCTGGACGGGGATATAGATCTGGCAACCATATCTTTTTTCGCAGATTTTAAAGCTAATCCATCAGGAAGCTTTCTATATTTTGAACAAAATAAGCCTAAAGCTTCCCTGAATTTCACTACCCACGCCATTCCCATCCATAAGCTGGGCAGGTGGATCTGTATGGATGCAGAAGATATAGATGGTGACGGCGATACAGACATTGTCCTTGGAAATTACTCCAAGGGGTTTTTAAATCAGGAGAATTTCAAGCCGGACTGGGACGTACATTTACCTTTTTTGGTTTTAGAAAATAAAGTAAAGGTAACGGTGAAAGATTGATGGTGAATTGGCATTAATTAGGAACTAAACTACAGCCTTCGAGAAATCTGGAACGCTATTCTATATCATCTTAAAACAGGTTTTCAATGGCGGACGTTACCATCAGATTTTCCAAATTGGTTGTACCGTCTCATGCAAACTCATTTTTCACTGCTCAACATAATGATGTCTGATTTCCGAAGCCGTTAGATTCACACAAAGCGTTAAGTAGCAATTCAACATTAGTTAGAATTCTCCGTTTTTATACAAATTTTATAAAGGATTCCGGACAACATAATATCGCTTTTTTAGATAATTATCCTACCTTCGGCACCTTCATAGAGAGGTATTGTTTAAGACTTTATCGTGATATAGAAATCCATTGAGCTCGTCGTTGCAAACCATTATTCCTTTAATATAAAACTATTTTGAACTGTTGTGTAGTTTGAACGCAGTTTCGATCGCCAAATCTCCGGTTTCGGCACTTTGCAACAAACTTTTATAAAACTTCAGGCCATCTTTGGCATAAACAATCCTGAAATCCGCAGGAATACCTTGTTTTTCGTAATTAACTCCCTTATTACTTGTGTATATTTCATTTGACAAGCCGTAATCCCAGCCGTTTGGCAATTTTTTCGAAAGTATGTCTGAAAATATGCCTTCGGTAGTTGAACCAATCCTTACTGCATTGGGTAAGTTCATAGAAGCCAACACGAAGGTCTCTGCCGCGCTGGCAGTTTGTGGACTCGTCAAAATAAACACTTTTCCCGCAAAATAGTTTTCAGAAGGATTCACAACAATGCGCTGCTCTCTGCTGAATCCTTTATCTAATTTTACTTTTTTTAGCAACACGTTTGTTTTCCTTTTTACAAAATGACTAACAACTTCCAACGCAGCTTCGTCGGAGCCGCCACCGTTGAATCTCATATCAATGATACATGACTTAGCGGGTTTTACTTCTTTAAAAATAAAGTCCATTTGTTTTTTTATTCCCTGCTTGATATCGCTGACATAATTAGGGCTCAGCGCTGCTCTTTTCTCATATTCCAAAAAGAATTGTTCTGTGCTCAGTTTTGGATCTAAATCGAAATTCGCCAGTTTTTCAAAATCATTTATCTGAATATATGCAATATCCTTATTTATAAAACCCCAGTTGATTATACCTCTATTGTATTGGACTTTCTTTCTTAAATACTTTTTATTCAGACTATTAATGACAGAATCTTTCATCATGTCAACTTGATCAAGCGTTTCCTCTTTTTCGTGTTCAAGCGATTCAGGCATATCAATTGAAACATGTCCGTCATTAAGCTGGAGGAGCATTTGACTCAAAACGACATACAGCTCCTGCTCAGTTGATTTGGCAGTAAGTTTATTCCGGTACTGCTCTCTCAATTTTTTCCAGTCGACGCCTCGAATGTCAAAAGAGCAATAATTAGCATCAAACGTGTACCACAAGGCATCAAAATTGACTAATGGGTCTTTGGAATTGGTTAAGTCAATCTGCGAAAGGTTTGATCCTGGGGCAACCCTAAAAAAATCATATTCATTGATTCCAAACTTTATTGTCAGGCTGTCGCTGGCAAGCTTACGTTGGTCGAAAAGATTGTCGAATTCTATCCGGTTAATTTTAAAGTTCAAATTTCGCCCAGTTTTGTAGATATCATAAAACGAAGCGAGACTGTCGTTGATGTCAATCTGTTGGCCATAACCGACACACTCCCAAATGCCGTTTATCGGGTCCGGATGTTCGCTAATTTTGTTGCATGAAGAAATAAAAATAATTATAACAAAACATAATACTGCCGAGAACTTTTGTTTCATTGAATTCATAAAGCTTAAATATGTGCCTGCGGTTTACAATCCCAATTTAAAAGAAATCAGGGCCGGTTTCAATAATGAAGCATGTATGTATTTCATAATTTATTAAGCAACCTCCTTTGCGAGGGGCACGTTTATAAATTATTTTACTATCTCGTTCTACATAGTCACCCGATACTACTGGGTATGAATACTTGGGGGCGTGCGATACACTATGGCTTCTTACAATTATTTTGTCGTTAACTTTCAGGCTGTGCAATTGCCGAAATTCATTGTTAAAGTTCAAAAAATTCTTGCCAGACTTTTCCGGCCCAAAACTTAGAATATAATCGTCACCATTAATCCTGACCATCATTCCGAAACCTAATCGTGAGCCTGGCGGAAGAGAAAGAGAGGTTACAATAGCCTCCATGTTGGTAAGAGCACTTATGTACTTTCTTATTTTAGCTTCACCGGCATACACCTTTTTTCCTTCGGGAGACACTTCCCATTTTTTGTACTTTATACCATCAGGGGTTGCCTCCCATTTTTTCAATGCCGCTTTCCTTTCAGCAGCCGAGATTGGCTTTGAGGTCGACTTTTTAGAAGCTTCATTTTTAATTTCACGATTAGCAAATACTAGTCCGCTTACCACAACAAGCGGTAAGATTAGCGCATAAATGATTTTCTTCATAACTTTGCAGGTTTAATTAAAATAAATCTATATCCTGATAAATCAGAGCCGTTTAAGGCAATCTTTCTATTTTCAAGAATTAAACAAAGCTAAAATTTTCTTTCCCGCCATCTGTTAACGACCTGTAAAAGAATGTTAACGAAACGTAAAATCAATTTTTACAGACTGCTATGGATTTGGGCCTCCAAGTAGTTGGATATGCTGTACAATAATATTGCCTATATACTGTCCTACGAAAACGTTGGTTTTTGGAGACAAACTCATTGACGACTATTGGAAACTAAGAAATGTTTACGTAAAACCAGCGATCGAATTTTGAGATAATTTCCTTCGACAATTCTGACTTACGAAATCAACTTGATCCCCCTCAATCTAATTCGAGGGTTGTAGAATAAGATACTTTTTGATCAATATCGTTTTTTAAAAAAAATGACAACAGCCCACTTTGAGCGAAGGAATGTTTAACCTTTACTATTAAAAATAAGGAATGTCGCTTTCATAGAATATCCCTGTCTAAAAATACTTTGTCGCTTTATGTTATCCCCATTGATCTGCTGTTTTCGGTAAAAAGCTTTCCCAATATTGCCATGATACTCACCCATAATACCTATTCTCTTCCATTGCAAACCCAGGCCGGCTGAATAACCAGGAATCAGGCGTTTGAATTTGTTTGCATTCCAGTAGAAATACTTTTTATCATCCCGCTTTTCCATATACCCTAAAAAATAATTCCCTTCTATTCCTGCTTGTACAAATAACTTTACAGCACTTTTTGATATGATATAAGCTCGGAGATCAAAACCTGCAGAAGCCTGGTGATGGCGTTCCTGCTGCAACCATACACTTGCCGTGTAGCTGCAATTACAAAGTGTATTGACAGGCACCTGCTGAGTTGAATATCCTATTTTAGCAATAAGGGAAAATCTATCAGATAAATGCTTTTCGCCAAATCCACCCATACCCCAGGATTTAAGTGATTTAAAATCAAAAATTCCCCCTGCGCCGACAGGAGGGCCATAATAAGTGTTGTGATAAGATTCTTTTGACGCAGATGCAGAAACGCCAAACTCCAAGGTTTGGTTTTGACCAAAACTAATTTGAGCAGTACTTAAAATCAAAAAGCAAAAGTTTATAAGATGGTATAAAATTTTCTCCATAACTGATTTCTGTTGTGTTCTCATTGCTAATTACCGGGTTGCTTACATAAATAGGTATTCAGTTCTCCGAAAGGTGGAATAACTTAAAAGAACGGAGAAAAACCGTCACGACTTCGGTGTATGGTTTTTCTCCGTTCTTAAGTTTAACTGTGTGAATGATTATGATTAATAAACAAAATCCAAAGCATACGGTTCGTCAGGGAACCTCAAGCCATCTCCGTCTATTAATAGTTTGGACGGATACCCATTCGTGTTATAATCGTAAGTAAATATGGTAACTCCTTTTGTTCCATCACTTTTGGTAATGTTCATTTTGGTAATATTATTTGGACTAAAGACATGAATAGAAAGGTAACCTGTCCAGTCAGTTCCCATTTTATAAAATGGATTCGGATGATTATCATATTCATAAGTTGTTTGTACTGTTGCCTTAGCGTCTGATACCGCAGATTCCGACGACTGGATGATATTATCAGAGTCATTTCTGAGATATGTAGTCAAAATTTCGTTGGAAGGCACATTCTTTTTGGTAACTTTCAATTTAACGACTTGCCCTTTTTTATCAAAAAAATACTTCTTTAAATAAATATCATTAATGCTGACGTAATTTTCACTTACTTCACGTGTCGAGTCCGTTTTGGGTGTGTCAAAACTAATCGTCCTTACCGGCAGCATTTCCTCGGACAGATACTGGTATTCAGGTACAAATTCCGCCACAAGTCTCTCATTGCTCAAAGGTAGGCTACTTGCCCTTTTAAAATATTCGATAGCCCAATTCGCTTTTTTAACATAGAACTTCAGAAATTGTTTATGTTCACTTACAAAACCATCTTTATAATTGAATTCACCGATAAGCTGGCCATCGGAAACCACTTGCCGTAGTTTCACTTGCACTGTATCGGAACCAAAAGGCGCTTGCATTTGCGACAAAATCGATGGGCTTGGATTTTGATCATCATCTTTTTCTTTGTTACAAGATCCAAGTACAACGGCTAACATCAATATGGCTAATTTTTTCATGTGACTAATTTAATTATTGATAGTATAAAATTTAGGGAGTAATTTTTGTAGGTGTCAAATCAATGTAAAATTATTTTGTAACCGCTAAACCAAATATACTTAAAATAATAAATCACACTACACTGGAAGCCAGTTTACTAAATTTAATTCGTCAAATAAGTAGAACTAATTATTCTAAAAACCATTTAAAATTATCCGACCAGGACTTGTCGAAGTGATACATACGTTGCAAAATTTGTTCCGCTTGTAAGACACATAATCGTTTCGTTTTTTGAGATTTCATTCTGAAATGTAGCATTCCGGACAACCAAACCTGCGTTCGTTTTTTGAGAAAGGTAAAACGATATTTTCTCTACTTTCCTCATGCTTATTTCCATCCCAAACACGCTTCCTCGTATTCCCAAATTCCATTATTCTGACCATCTTCTAAATATAATCTGAGTGGTTCATAGTCTACATCCGCGGGAACATCAAGTGCAACCAAAATTCTTGACTTTTGTATTTTATTAGGAATTGCGCCTAAGACTTTGCAATAATTTAAAGCTGCAAAACGAGAAAAAAGCAGTATGATATGATAAATCGAAAAAGTAAATCAATTAAATAGAGGTTTCAAGGGGTCCGGTGAATGGAAGATTCCCCATAAGATGCAAGAAAATATTGCCTATTAAATTCCTCCAACAAAAGGTTGCAATTCCAAACCACTTACTGAAATAACCAATCGCTGGAATGCCGGCAATTAAACCCATCATCAGGCCCATAGCCGGAATTGCAAAAATGTTTGCTGCAAATTTGTACTGATTGCCTGTTGAAGGATAGTGGTCCAGATCTCCAGGAATTCCTTTTTCCAGAAGGCAATAAATCAGGCTAAAAATAAACCAAAATACTCAAAAGGGAATGACACGGGCAAAATCTCCTTTGGTTTTCGGTGACAGCATAAATTGATTTATTATGGACTATTCTTCAAAATAACTTTAAAGTTTCAAAACAACCCTATACTCTGCATGTGAAAATGCAACTTATTGCTGTGTCTTGATTTTTATCAAGTGAAGTGTCAGCATTTTTATGGATTATTGTATTTCAATGCGACAATTAATTTTCACTCTATGTATATCGGACACTTCGGACTATCCTTTGCTAATATGGCGGCACCGAAAGTTTCTTTGGGATATCTTTTTATTGCAATGCAATGCCTTCAAATACTCCGGCCATTTTTGTTGGTATCTGACATTGAAAAGGTGGACATCAAACATTTCCACAGCCTACTTCAGTTACAACACTTGCTTTATTGTCAGTACCGATAGGAATAGTTGCACTTGCTTATTGGATTGATAGAAAGCGGGTATTAATTTGTGAAAACCAGGACATCTAAGCTAGGGATCGGTCATAAGATTTATTGAATTTAAAAAGTTAACTAAAATAATCTGAATAATTTATGAAGACATTAGGACTAATCGGTGGGCTTAGCTGGTATGCCTACATCCATCTATTACAAAACGCTTAATCAGCTCACAAATCAACAATTGGGCAGCGCTCACTCTTCCAAATTACTACTCTATTCGGTGGATTTTGAAGAATTCAGCTCACTACAAAATGCCGGCGACTTGGATGCAGCCGGAAAGATGTTGTCAGGCATTGCGATACAACTTGAGAATGCGGGGGCAGACTGTATTGTGATGTGTGCCAACACCGTTCACCTTTTTGCGGACTCTATCCGGCAAAGAATAAAAATCCCGTTGCTGCATAGTGCAGAGGAAACAGCCAAGGAAATCGTTAAACAAAAAATTAACAAGGTTGCACTTCTTGGAACAAAATTTACAATGGAACATCCTTTCTTTAAAGATCGTCTTTCACAGTTGGGCATTGACACGATTATTCCCGATGAAACTGATAAAGATTATATTCATGCTTCTATTTTTAATGAGTTGACAAAAGGAATTTTTAAAGACGAGACAAAAAATAAATACATCGAAATTATTGACAAATTAAAAAGCTGCGGAGCAGAGGGCGTTGTATTTGGCAGCGCTGAATTTTCAATATTGCTTGGTCCAACTGACTGCAGTATTCCAATTTTTGACACCATCGCAATTCATTCCAAAGCAGCGGTTGACTTTGCATTATCCAAATAACGAAAGGGCAACAGCCAATAAGGCTTTTTGACAGGCCAGCTAATGTGGAATATTCAAGGGTAGTTTTTTATTTGAACCGCGCGGCCCCGTTGATCAAGAATACAGGCTTTTGTATCCAGACACTCCCTAATTGAATGACTGTCTGAATGTGGCCGGTGAATAACGAGTCTTAATTTTGAACAATTTACTAAACGACTGGGGATGTTCAAACCCCAGCTGGAAGGCAATTTCGCTGACTGACAGATCCGTGGTGGAAAGTTTTTCTTTTGCCAGTTCAATGAGCTTGTCTTGTATAAAATGCCTAGTGCTTTGTCCGGTCAGTGTTGTCAGTAGACGACTTAGGTAGTCTGAGGAAAGATTCAGGGCCTCGGCCACCGACTCGACGGTCGGGACGCCCTGAGCCGCCAAGACTTGGTCTTTGAAATGATGGGCCAGCAAGGACTCCATCCGTTCTAGGATGGTATGGTGGGGAATCCGGCGGGTCAGGAATTGGCGCTGGTAAAATCTCCCGGCATACGTGAGCAGTAATTCCAATTGCGCAACCATTACGTGGTGGCTTGATGTATCCATGTTGGCGTGGTATTCCTGCTCGACCTGCCGCATGAGCCCCACAACCAGCATTTCCTCATTATTAGAAAGGTGTAGCGCTTCGCAGAGATGATAGCCGAAGTACTCATATTTCTTTATTTTGTCCGACAATGGGGTGTTCCAGAGAAAATCCGGATGGATGAGCAAAAGCCACCCGGTGTGTTTAAATTCCTCTTCGGTGGCCGCCTCAACCGAAAGGACTTGTCTGGGTGCCATAAACACCATGACGCCCTCGTCAAAATCAAATTCCTGTTGGCCATATTTGAGCTTGGAGTTGACGTTTTTTTTCAGGGCGATCGTATAAAAATGATGGCTTATGCTTTTGGGGGCCATACCCGGCCTGGCGAGGCCAGGCCGGGCTTTGATATCCTCGAATCGTACCACGCTGATGAGCGGGTGCTCAGGTTTGGGCAACTCCATCAACCGGTGATATTCGGTGATGGTGCGAATATGCCTGGGTGGTTCATTTGACTTCATAACAAAGGGGTTGTTTATAATCCAAACATTAATTTCAGCCCTTCCATCAGTGAAACTGGCGGGCGCCCAAGCTTCTGGGCCAGCTCGGCGGTCACTTCGGATTCCTGCCCGTTTCGAATATCGGCATTAAAATCGATAATTTTTCTTACCATTGCTGCGGGAATGCCCTTCTGAATCAGAATCGCCTCGAAAGCCGGACTTTCAACCGCGGTGTAGTTCACCTCTTTTCCGGACAGCTCGGTCAATGCCCGTGCAACTTCGTGAAACGAATACGCCTCTCCACCCGTGAACCGGTAAACCTTGTTTTCGCAGGCTTCATCTAACATTACATGGGCAATCGCCTCACCCATTTCCTTTCGAAGCGCAAATGCTACCTTGCCGATTCCGGCGGATTGAACAATGCCGGTCTCAAATACCTGTTTGCCGACAAACAATGGAATGACATCCATGTACAAGGCGTTGCGAAAGATGGTGTGGCGCAAGCCACTCTCCCGGATATAGTCTTCGGTGGCAAAGTGGTCAACCATCAATGAGTTAGATAGGCTAGCCCTATCCCGTAACGAGCGGCTGGTGTAGCCAATGCCGGAAACCCCCGCCCTTTTGGCTGCATTCACAACATTACGGTGTTGCTCCATTCTGTCGCCGTCGTCCCCAGCTGAAATCAGTAACACCCTGTCTATCCCTTTCATGGCCCTGTCAAGCGAAGGGATATCCTCGAAACCGCCCAGGTATGCCCGGAATCCCTTCTCCTGAAACGACAATTGCTTTTCCTCTTTCCGGGTAAGAATAGCAATGCGACTGGCCGGGATTTTTTTCAACATCGTTTCGATCACAGCACTTCCCAACGCACCAGTTGCGCCCGTTACTAATATTCGCATTTTGTTTTAGTTTTAGTATAAAACAAAGCTCAGCAAAAAACGGACTGCATGAGTAGCCAAATCCGGCTTTGTTGTAATCTTATCTGACTTATTGCAAAAGGAGTCAGTGAAATACTTTTTATACTCCAATAAATTGTCACTTCTGGTAATGTGAATGGACAATATAACTATGAAACAAGGCTCTGATAAATCAATCAGTAGAAACTGACTATTCGCATCTAAATAAAATAGTTAAATTCCTCTTAACTTTTCCCTCATCGCCATCATATCCCCAGTAATCTTCACATCGAGAATTTTGGCATAAATCAGCATCGGTGTGCAAGCATTTTCGACACCGTTTCAATAGCAACCTTATTACTGAGTGCCACCGTTGTCTCAAAGGTATGACGGGCAATATGAAAAGTAAGCGCTTTGAAAGTCCGCATCAGTTTTCTGTCTGGTTAATATCGCTCCAAAGATTTCCATCCATTCCGGCAACAATATCTGTCCGTTTCAACTGCTTAACATCGACGTAGGCAAGTCAGGTATTAAAGCAGAACAGAAAAATTTCACTGACTTTACTTAAAAGGTCATGTCAAATATCTTTTCTGTAAGACGTTTTAGCTCTGCACGAGATAACTGATTTTTTACAACTTCTTTCTACGTCAGTTTAAATTCCTGAAAAGGTCATTCATCAGCCATTTGTTATTAACGCATAATACCTATTTCTGATAATCAAAACTTTAAATAAAATTCGAATACCTTAATTTTGCATTACAAGTACCCGAATTTCCCCAAAAGGATTGATAAAAATTGAATATTTTGGATGTTGGAAAAAAAATACAGCAAATCGTTTATTTACTGTATTTTTAGTAATTTTTATCTATCAATCAGTGGAGGTGGAGGAATCCTAATTCTCAATCCACAAACTTTTTCTGTTTTGATTCAAGTTTTCTCCGTAAATCATCCATATCATTTCCAACCTTCTTATCAACAATCTTAGCATAATGTTAGGTTGTTCTCAGATCCTTATGACCTAACATTTTAGATACGCTTTCGATTGGGACATTGTTGGACAGGGTTATCGTTGTTGCGAACGTGTGACGTGCCAAATAAAATGTGATGTTTCTGTCAATTCCACAGACATCCGCAATCTCTTTAAGGTATGAATTCATTCGCTGGTTTGTCATAACCAAAAGTAAATAATCCTGCACCTGGCAATTTATGTGATCTGCATAATGGTCCAAAATTTTAAAAGGCAATTGCAATAGTGGAATTCGTGAAGGAGGTATCAGTCTTCTGACGATTTATGGATAACCACTTTTTGCCATCTAACCAGTCTATCATCTCTGACCTTCTTAGCTTTTGAACATCTACATAAGATAGCCCTGTGTAACAACAGAACAAAAATATGTCCCTTACCTTCCTAATCCTTTCATTGGGAAATTCTTTTGTCTCGATTGCCGTTAATTCATTTTCATCCAGTGGACGACGATCCACTTCCTGCTTGGCCATACTAAACGCAAAGAACGGATCACGAACAATCCATCCATTCTTTACACATATCAAGACTATCTTTTTGAAATATACCAGATATTTCATGGTCGTGTTGTGAGAGATATTCCGTTTATGCTTGAGGTAAAAGGCATAAGACGAAATCAGGCCGTAATCAAGTTTATCTAAACTAATGTCCTTTACCTTGTATTTATATAGCAAGAATTCTTGTACATTTCGCATTGCGGCTTCGTACCTATTGTAAGTCCCTCGTGCAAAATCCTTTCCAACCAAGGCAAGCATTTCATCGTTATGCTCCTTAAAAATTTCCATGATCATTCTCGGTTTATCGGCAACCCCAGTGAGGATGTCTTTGATGCTATTGGCCGTAACTGGCTTACCTGCGTCGACAAGATTACGTTGCGCTTCATAAACCTTTGTTTGCAACGAGTCTAAAAAAGCATTAAGCGCACGAACATCTTCTTTCTGACCCACTTTCCTTCCTGACGATGTATTCCATTTATCTGGCTCGCATTCGCGTTTAGTTGTAATCTCAATACGTTGTCTGTCAATGGTAAAACGCATATAAATCGGCATATTACCTTCAACATAATTTTTCGGCTTTTTTAAATAGAACAGTAATGTGAATGTTTTACTTAGCATAACATACTTTTTTTAAGTGAATAAAAGTAGGTTTGCAGCACAAAAAAACAAGATGTAAAAGAGGTGGAGAATTCGGAGCCATTGACCACCGTAATTCGGAAACTCAAGACATATCGTTTCGGTCGAAATTGACAAGTTTAAATAAATGGTTGTTAGTTATTTGACTCATAATGAGCAACAATCTGTTGATGTTCAATCTGCCACGGAATCGGATGGTCACACTGTCCGAATTCTCCAGTGTATGCAAGGTAATATTTTTGAAAGCTGTTGGGTAGGGATGACGGATGCGGTATGGGAACGGATATGCTCTTTTAATTTTGTGTAGGATGTCGAATCGCCGGTGGTTAAATCCGCAGAACTACCTACGTATTCTTTGACATGATTTGTTATTGTCTCCGATTTTAAATCATCGATGACAATCATCTTCAAATATCCAACCTTTTTAGATTTTTTGCCCGGTTTCGGGTTTAGTGATGTTCTTTTTTCAGGGCTTCAAACCCAGAAACGACGTCAAAAAGCTCTTCGTCGATCATGCTTTGACGCAAGCTCTGAAATTTCCTGCCCAGACTTTCCAGCATATCACTTATACTTTTTTCTGCGCGCTGCATGGACATCAGGCGGCTGGCATTTTCTGCGGCCAGTGATTCCGCACATGCTTTAAAGCCGGAAACGAACAGGTAGGCATTAATAAGACCGCTTAGTACAGTCACCGAATCCCCCAAAATTACGGGGGTCTTGTTGGTAGGCCACTGAATCGCCATTAGATCAAGCATCCATTTTTCGTCCAGTGGCAATAAACGCTGCATGACAGGTTCGTATCCTGAACCAGCTTTGGGCTGGTTGTGAAATACATAAAACTGTTTGATGTGCCTTGCCTCACGTGCTATTCCTATTTCGATCAGTAGATCGTGAATAAGTGGCGTGACCGAATCTATTGATCCGGGAACGGGGTAAGATTTTGTGATCTTCAGCCCGGCGTCCGACAAAAGCGCCTGAACACGTTCACCAATTACCCAAATTTCCTTTTTACCTGTAATATGGCTCAAAGATTTCTCTACAAAACCGGCGATCAGATCGTTAAACTGGCCAACCAAACCCAGGTCTGATCCAAAAACGATCACGCAAATTGTTTGATCTTCAACTTTTCGGTGCCCTGGTTTTTCAATAACCGTCCGAACTTTTTGTGCCGTCAGATAAGCTTTGATACCCAGTGTAACGGTTTGATAGTAATCGCCGAGTGAGGCTACTGCCGTTTCATATTGTGAAATATTGGCTGCCGCCATAGCCTTCATGGCCTTCACGACCGATTTAATGTCTTTTGCACCAGCCAGCTTTCTGTTCAGATCTTCTAAAGTATCCATTATTTTGAAGTTTGATCAGGTTTCGGTTTGTCCTGGAACGGGTCAAGAATTTCACCTGCGATTTTTAAAATCGAACCCCGATCAGCATCACTTAAGGGCTTGTCTGAATATAGGCGTTTTAAAAGTGCATCGGAAAAGTTACCCATACTGCTAAGAATGGCGCCTTCGCCCTGTTCTATCTTGTCAATTGAAATTGTATCAAAAAGTCCGTTCGTTAATGCAAGCAGCACTACAATTTGTTCTGAGACCGTCAATGGATGAAGTTCATTTTGTTTCAGACAACTTCGGATACGTTGTCCATGGTCGATCACTTTTTTAGTACTTTCATCCAGACGGGTACCAAAACGGGAAAAGCTTTCAAGTTCTTCAAACTGCGCGTATTGTAATTTTAAATTCACAATAGATCCATAAACAGGCAATTGCGCATTGGAACCCACACGCGAAACAGATTTACCCACATCAACGGCCGGCAGATTACCCGCTTCAAATAATTTGGGGGAAAGGTATATCTGTCCATCAGTGATCGAGATCAGGTTGGTAGGGATGTAGGCAGAAATATTCTGGGCTTCCGTCTCAATGATCGGCAAGGCAGTCAGCGACCCGCCTTTCAATCTATCGCTGAGGTGCGTTGACCTTTCAAGAAGCCTGGAATGAATATAAAAAATATCACCCGGGAAAGCTTCCCGTCCCGGCGGCCTGCGTAGCAACAGCGAGAGCTCACGGTAGGCACGCGCATGATGGGTAAGATCGTCATATACAATCAGTACGTTACGGCCTTGTTCCATAAAATATTCGGCAACACTGGTTGCTGCGTAGGGTGCGATATATTTCAGTCCCGCGGTATTGTTACCTTCGGCTACCATCACAACCGTATAAGCCATCGCTCCTTTTGCTTCCAGGTTTGCAATAACTTTCGCCACAGCTGCGGCGCGTTGGCCGATTGCGCAGTAGATGCATAGCACATCTTTTCCCTGCTGATTCAGTATGGTGTCAATCGCTATCTGGGTTTTCCCCGTTTGCCGGTCGCCCACAATCAATTCACGCTGCCCGCGGCCAATCGGGATTAAGGCGTCAATTACTTTTATGCCAGTTTGCAGAGGCGAATCGACTGCTTGTCGGTCCATAATAGAGGGTGAAGGGCGTTCAATTGGCAGTCTTTTGCTTGTGGCAATCGCACCTTTACCATCAATAGGCAAACCCATCGGATCGATAACCCGGCCAATTAACTGATCACCCACAGGAATATCCATAACACGGCCGGTACGTTCTACTTCGTCACCCGCATTCAGTAAAGTATCTTCACCAAGCAAGATCACACCTATTTCTTCTTCATCGAGATTGTAGGCAATACCATATAAATCTTCCGAAAATTTCAGTAATTCCTCAAATCCGGCACCTTCAAGTCCGGAGACTTTTACAATACCTGTGGCCACGCTTGTTACATAACCAACTTCCTGGGGTGCGAATACAAATTCATGCTCCGCTATTCCCTTATCGAGCTGATCCAATGTATTTGTTATACTATCTTTTAAATTGGCTGATGGCATATCTTTATTTCTTAACCGCTATATCCGTATTGCGCATTCTGGAATCGATACTTTGTTCGAGTGAATTAATATATGCTGAAAAACTCCAGGCGAGTTTGTATCCTTTTGTGGATAATTCAACGCCGCCGATTATTTTGGGATCAGTCTTAAATTCATATTTACCGTCTTCTCCCAGTACATCGGCAATGGCTTTGGTTATGCTTTTTTGTTCCTTTTCCGATAAATCAAAAGCGCTTTTAACAGATACAGGATTTAAATCTGAATGAAAAGCGGCAATAAATTGCTTTTTGTCATTTTCATTGATTGCCATGATTTTACCGATGAAAACCTGAACAGATTGTTCTTCAAGATTGGCAGAGGCTAGCTCGGCCAGGGCTTTGCGGGTAATAGAGAAAACCTGCTGCTGCGTTTTTTGTAATACCAGATCATTCAAATCTGCCTGCTGCTGTTTTGATGCATCTTCCAGCTTCTGTTTTACAACTTCGGCTTCTACCTTCGCTGAATCCAGCATTTTTTGTTTTTCAACTCCGGCATCCGATGCAGCCTGAGCCATCAATTGCTGTTTTTGTTTATCAAATTCCTCATTTTTCTGCTGAAATTCGTCCTGCTTTTTTTTCGCCTCCACCATGTTACTTATTGCCTCCGCAAGTTCAGCAGCTATTTTCTTTTCGCGCTCGTCAACGGCGTCCAGGACTGGTTTGTACAAATATTTTTTCATCAGCCAAACCAAAACCAGAAAGTTGATGATCTGCGCTATTACCGTGAACCAGTTTATTTCCATGATTTCTTATTTAGCGATGATGTGAGTCCAGAACGGATTTGCGAAAATCAATATCATCGAAACCACAAAACAATAAATGGCTGTCGATTCGATCATGGCCAGTCCAACGAATAAAGTCCGGGTGATGGTCGGTGCTGCATCCGGCTGTTGTGCTATTGAGCCTAGGGCAGTTGCTACGGCTTTCCCTTCGCTTAAAGCGGGAAACATGCATCCGACAGCCGTAGTTAGCCCGGCAGTAATTATTGAAGCGATTGCTATTGCTGATACACTATCCATTTTTAGTTGGTACTTTTTTGAGTTGATAGATTTTTCTTTTTGTTGCTTTCCTGTACCGCCGAAGCAATGTAGACCGTAGCCAGAATGCTGAAAATATAGGCCTGAACCATACCGGTAAGCAAGCCAAGTGCCTTCATGACGATTGGAAGAAATAAGGGCGAAATGCTTAACAGGATGGCGACGATCATTCCTCCGCTCATAATATTGCCAAATAACCTGATGGCCAGGGCGAGTGTTCTTGATATTTCGCTGATAATATTAAAGGGCAGCATGATAAAAGTCGGCTTGACATAAGTTTTCAGATAGGCAAGAAAGCCGCTTTTTTGAATTCCGAAAAAAGGTACAGCCAGAAACACGGCGATGGCAAGCGCAGCGGTGGTAGAAAGCGAACCAGTCGGCGGTTCATACCAGGGTAAAACGATCCAAAAATTACACATGGCGATGAACAAAAATAGTGTCCCGATAAACCCAATATATTCTTCCGGATCATCAAGCCCTATTTCTCTGATCTGTTCATTGATGCCCGTTACTGTCATTTCGAGGATACACTGCCAGTGCGAAATCTGATGGGTGACTTTCAGATTTCGCGTAATCAGTCTGGCACCAATTACCATAAATAACATAATACCCCAGGTCGTAACCAAAGTAAGGTTGATGGTAATAAAACCATAGCTCCAAAAGATAGTCTGGTCGGGTGATAAATTCATAAATGGCGGGATTCAGTTGATAGGAACTGCTTTTCTTCAAACTTTTTTGTAACCCGCAAAACCAAAAAGCGTGCTGCAATAAATCCTGTAACGCTAACCAGTAATCGTGGCAAGCTCCCTTGCGAAATGAAATAAAACCCGGTCAGGACAACCGCAGTACGGATGAGCGCACTGCCCAGCATCCATATCGCTGCATAATTTGTTCCCAGAGTCTTTCGAACAGTGATCCACAGACCGCCAAAAAAGATGATGCCCAATATCAATCCGCCTATTAATGCTGCTATTATTATCATAAGAATTATTGTTTTATTGATCTTCCTTTATTATCCAGTTCCATGCGATTATACAGCCGACGATCAAACCGAACGTGAGGCAGGTTATCGTCCATGAAAAGGACTGCGGGTAATGTTTATCCAGCCAGATTCCTCCCAAAATGCCTAAAATCGTGGGTGCAGTAACGGACCAGCCAACCATGCCAAACATGCCGAAACCGAAAAATTCCGATTTCTTCTCCTCGTTGAGCACTCGTAGTTTGCGCTTTTCCTTTTCCGAAATTATCCGTCCAAAAATATCTTTTTCGTTTTCCGGCGCTGCCATTTTTATGTTTGTTCAAATTTTCTTAGTCTGGAAAGGAAACCACTTTCCAGCTTTGATGCCAGATGCCGGACCTTTTCTTCGTTCTCATCCGTATTCTTAAACTCGTTTTTTACCTTGTCCGCCAATTGTCCAAGCTCATCTCCGCCCACAGCATTTCTGACTGAAACCAATACCTGTGTTCCTGTTTTAACAAGAAGCCCCTGGTCAACAGCTATATAATGCAACTTATCCGTTTTGTAAGTAAAAATACCCGGTACCAATATGGCTACACAATCCAGCCTTTGAGGAAGAAAACCGAAGGATCCTTCGCTAGTCTCCGCGACGATGCTTTTGACATCTTTTATTTCAGCAAAAATTTTATAAGGAAGCAAAATCTTAAGGTCCATATCTATTGCTTTTTAAACCGCTGGCTTTGCGGCATCTGCGCCTTCTTGTTTTACTTCTTTCTTCTTTAGCGCTTCTTCAATCTTTCCGATCATGTAAAAAGCATTCTCAGGTAAGTCTTTAAATTCATCAGACAAAATGCGTTCACATCCATCCAGGGCATCTTTCAGGCTCACTACCTCACCCTTGACACCGCTGAACTTTTCGGTAGCGAAAAACGGCTGAGTAAAGAATCGTTCAAGACGCCTCGCCCGGTTCACTACAAGCCGGTCTCCGACAGATAATTGTTCCATACCGAGCATGGAAATGATATCTTTCAGGTCTTCATATTGTGCCAGAGTCTGCCTGATTTGCTGCGCAAGTTTGTAATGCCTGTCACCCAGAATACCCGGCGTAGTCATTTTTGAGTTGGATTGCAGAAAATCAATAGACGGATAAAGTCCTTCACCTGCCTTTTCGCGGGAAAGTACGATGGTGGCAGAAAGGTGCGAAAATGCATGTACCGCCGCCGGATCAGTTAAATCATCTGCCGGAACATATACCGCCTGGATTGAAGTAATTGCCCCTGTATCCGTGTTGGCTATCCTTTCTTCCAATGCAGATAACTCCGTTTCGAGTGTGGGCTGATACCCGAGCCGGGAGGGCATTTGTCCCATCAACCCTGAAACTTCCATCCCTGCCTGAATAAACCTGAAAATATTGTCGATCAGTAATAAAACGTCCTTATGTTCGTCATCCCGAAAATATTCGGCCATCGTTAATGCTGCATGACCAACCCTGAAACGGGCACCCGGCGGTTCATTCATCTGGCCGAACATCATGATCATATTTTCCAGCAAACCGGCATCTTTCATAGCCTCGTAAAGTTCGTTGCCTTCGCGGCAACGTTCACCGATACCACAAAACATACTTACGCCTTTATTCTGACCTACCATGTTGTGAATCATCTCGGTTAATAAAACCGTTTTCCCAACACCCGCTCCACCGAATAACCCTGCTTTCCCGCCCCGTTCAAGGGGTATCAATACATCAATGGCCTTGATGCCCGTTTCAAATATCTCTGAATGCGTTGATCGCTTATCCAGGGGTGGAGGTGCCTGATGAATATTCCTTTTTTCGCCTTGGGCAAGTGGTTTCAAATGGTCAATCGTATTTCCAAATACATCGAACATCCTGCCAAGTGTCCGTTTTCCAACGGGGACCATTAACTGTTTTCCGTTAGTTTCTATCTGCATACCGCGCGCAAGTCCCTGGGTTGGTGTTAACGCAATTCCTCTTATGGTATGGTCATCCAGTTGGGATAGGACTTCGATGGCTATTTCCAGATTCTCACCGGCTTGCAGCAAAGTGTAAACAGCGGGCAAAGAATTTTCGAACCGGGCGTCTATTACGCTGCCCCGTACGGATACGATCTTACCGTAATTTATTACCTCGTCGTGTTGTTTTGAAATCGCCATTATTCCGGATTATGCTCTTATTGAGCTCTTATTTTTTAGTTCTCCAATATCACTTTAAGTGCTTTCTCTTCGGCGGCATTTCCGAAGGTATCATAAGCCTCCATGATATCGCTAAGCTTAAAATGATGGGTAATCAATTTTTTAGGGTCAATTTTTTTTGCCTGAACAGTCTTGAAAAGCATGGGGGTTGTTACCGTATCCACAAGCCTTGTGGTAATAGTGATGTTTTTAGACCAAAGTGTTTCCAGGTGAAGACTTACGCTTTTGCCATGCACACCTATGTTGGCAATATGGCCACCGGGTGCTATAATTTCCTGACATAATTCGAACGTGGCAGGTATACCTACCGCTTCAATTGCCACGTCAACACCTTTGCCATTGGTAAGAGACATTACCTTTTCTATTGCATTTTCAGTAGTGCTGTTGATGATTTGTGTTGCACCGAATGTTTGAGAAACGGCCAATCGGTTGTCGTCCTGATCAATCATAATAATTTCGGCAGGAGAATAAAACTGGGCTGTTAATAACGTCGCCAAGCCTATCGGGCCTGCACCAATAATGGCTATTACGTCACCGGGTTTTACTTGTCCGTTCAATACGCCGCATTCAAAACCGGTGGGTAAGATATCGCTCAACATCACCAGTGCTTCTTCGTCTGCACCTTCCGGAATAGGAACAAGACTATTGTCAGCATGAGGTATTCTTACGTACTCCGCTTGTGTGCCGTCAATAAAATTGCCAAGTATCCAACCGCCATCAACGCAGTGCGAATACATACCTTTCTTGCAATATTCGCATTTGCCACATGAAGTAATACAAGAAATGATCACATGGTCGCCGGTTTTGAAATTTGTTACTGCATTGCCGGTTTCCTGTACCACGCCAACACCCTCATGGCCAATAATTCTTCCATCGGTAACCGTTGGAACATCCCCTTTCATGATGTGCAGATCCGTTCCACAGATGGTTGTCTTCGATATTTTAACAATAACATCTGTTGGTTTAATAATGGCAGGCATGGGTTTTTCCTCCCAGGATTTCTTCCCCGGTCCGTGATATACTAATGCTTTCATGATTGATTATTTGGTTAATTACCGATTAGTAAAGGTGCAATTGTAGCCGCGCTAATAAATTGAGGGCGGACACAAGCAAAACTGATTTAAGTCACATTTGCACAAAAAAGTGGCTTAAAAGACATCATGGCTATACTTATTTTTTTACACTTTTAACAAGCTGGCATTTATTGCGACAACAACCGTACTGACAGTCATTAAAATAGCACCTACCGCCGGGCTTAATACAACACCCTGATTATACAAAACACCTGCTGCAAGGGGCAGCGCGACCACGTTGTATCCGGTTGCCCAAACCAGGTTTTGGATCATTTTACGATGCGTAGCCTTGCCGAACAAAATCAGGTTTACAATATCATTTGGATTACTGTTTACCAACACGATTCCTGCTGTATTTGCTGCAATATCACTACCGGAACCAACTGCAATCCCAATGTCTGCCTGCGCCAGCGCAGGGGCGTCGTTGATTCCGTCTCCCGTCATGGCTACGAATTCGCCCTTTGACTGTAATTCTTTAATTTTTTCCAATTTCTGGTCGGGTAAAACACCCGCCAGAAAACTGTCCATGCCCAAAGTTTTGCTAACACTCTCCGCAACTTTTGGATTATCGCCAGTCAGTAAAATAGACTTGATGTTATTCTCCTTCAATTTTTTGATAGCACCAGCGGACTCAGGACGAATTTCATCTGACAGCGCAAGGTAGCCGGCCAGTTTATCATCAACAATTAAAAAGACAACCGTCTCGGTATCATTGGATTGAAATCCGTCTGGAAGATTGATATTTTTCTCTTTTAAATATCCGGGGCTTACAACCATTATTTTTTTCCCTTCAACCGCCGCTTCAACACCCTTTCCGGTAATGGCTTTGAAATTTTCAGCCGAAGGAGCCGTGATTTTAAGATCAATGGCTTTTTGCAAAATACCTGTCGCGATCGGGTGTTCGGATTTTTGCTCCAATGCCGCGGAAAGCCGGACGATATCATTTTCCGTCAGGTCATTATTTAAGGAAACTACTTTTGACACTTCAAATTTCCCGATGGTGAGCGTGCCTGTTTTGTCAAATACGACGGTCGTAATTTTTCTGGAATTTTCAAAAGCAGTCCTATCTTTGATCAGCAAACCATTTTTGGCTGATAAGGCGGTTGATCTTGCCACCAGCAACGGCACGGCAAGTCCTAACGCGTGAGGACAGCAAATGACGATGACCGTTACCATTCTTTCCATGGCAAATGCCAAGGAGTGTCCGGTCAAATACCAGAATAGGAAGGTGGTAATTCCCGTTCCCAAAGCGATAAAAGTCAGCCATTTGGCAGCAGTATCTGCTAAAAGTTGTGTTTTGGATTTAGATTTTTGAGCATCACCGACCAGTTTAACGACCTGTGACAAATAGGAATCCTTTGCCGCGTGCGTTACTTTCACCTTGAAAGAACTATTGCCCGCTATCGAACCGGCAATAACCTTATCGTCCCGGACTTTTTTTACCGGCTTGGATTCCCCTGTCAGCATTGATTCGTTGATATAACTTTCACCTTCGGATATAACGCCGTCGGCTGCAACTTTCTCTCCCGGTTTGACAACGATAATATCGCCTTCTTTCAGCGTATCGGTCTTCACATCCTGTACCTTACCATCTTTTTCCAGGTGGGCATCATCAGGCATGAGCTGGATTAACAGTTCCAAATCTTTTGAAGCGCCAGCAATTGAGCGCATTTCAATCCAATGCCCTAAAAGCATAATAAGAATCAAAGTGTCCAACTCCCAGAAAAAATCCATGCCTTTTAACCCAAAAACAATCGCGACGCTGTAAGCATAAGCAACCGTAATAGCGAATCCGACCAGGAACATCATACCCGGATTTTTGGTCTTTATTTCTTCAACAAGTCCTTTAAAGAATGGCCATCCGCCGTAAATAAAAACCACCGTAGCCAGCGCAAACAAAATATACGAGGATCCGCCAAACGACCAGCGCACACCCAGGAATTGTTGTATCATGGGAGACAATAACATGATCGGCAGGGTCAAAACCAGCACAACGTAAAAACGTTTTTTAAAGTCGGCAATCATCATAGCGTGGTGGTTATGTCCATGCATCTGCATATCCGATTTGCCGGATTTCATATGTTCTGAGTGATTGTGTTCCATATTATTGTCAGAATTAATTGTTAGACAGCAATTTCCATTGCGTCGTTAGTTTCAAAGGCTCTTTCAAGAGCGGATTGTCGTAAAGGTATATCTGCCCTACGGACAGATAGTTGGCTGCCCGCCAGTATGCATTCATCTTGTGCACCATTTCGGGCGACAAGATTTCGAGATCATTATCAATCATTTCTGCTTCCATAATCATTCATTTTGGTTAATGGTTCTATCATTTTAGCATTGGTATTCTGGTATTTTTATCAAATCGAAAAGTGATTAGTCGGCCTAATCAATGCTGCCAGAAAATCAGTTCGTCCTCGAGCGGCACCTGAATATTTTCATAAGACGGAATGATCCTTATCGTATAATCTGATTTTGGCCTGCTGCCGGCAAAATTTACCGTGAATGCAGTGCCATCATTCGCCTGTTCCTTTGGTTCGGGAAGCATTTTTACAATTTCTGATTCCAGCCCATTGTTTTCTTCTGCATACATTTCAACAGACACTTCACTGGCATTTATTCCATTCAGCTGAACCACCACCCGGCACTGATAACCGTTGGCAACATTTTCAATCTGCAATATTCCTGCACTGATCCCCAGCCATTTTCTATCAAGATCTTGTTTTACGGTCACCATCCTGACTCCCGCCGCACCATTTTCGGCGGCACGGTTTAAAAAATTGACTGCTGCCGGCAAATAATACTGCTCCGTATATTCCCTTACGGTACGGTTTGCAGAAAACCTCGGCGTAAGTTGCGACATACTTTTCCGTACCCTTTCGATCCAGCGCACAGGCAGGCCGGACTCATTACGTGCATAAAATTCAGGAACGATCTGGTTCTCCAGCAGCCCATACAAAGTATTCGCTTCGGTAGCGTCCCAACCGGCATCCTCGCCGTGTTCAGCCCGGTCGCCTATGGCCCAGCCAACTTCATCGGTATATGCCTCGTCCCACCATCCGTCAAGCTCCGACAAGTTCAGCCCTCCATTCACCAGCACTTTCATACCGCTGGTGCCGGATGCTTCCCAGGGCCTCCTGGGTGTGTTTACCCACACATCCGCCCCTTGCACAAGCTGCTCTGCCAGCAGGACGTCGTAGTCGATCAGGAAAACGACGTGCTTATATAATTTATGCTTACTGACAAACTGCACCCACTGCTGTATCAATGCCTTACCGGTTTCATCGTACGGAGGTGCCTTACCGGCAATGACCAGCTGCACGGGATGGTCAGGATTGGTAAGTATGCGAATAAACCGTTCCTCGTCGTGCAGTAAGAGGTTGGGACGTTTGTAAGCCACAAAGCGACGTGCAAAACCAAGCGTAAGTGTGTCGGGATCAAAAGCATCTTTGGCAATTTCCAGATTTTCAGCAGGTTCACCGGCTACACTCATTTGTTTTTCAAGCCTTTTTCGGGTATTGTTCACAAGATCAGTGCGACAGGTGGTACGCATCTGCCAAAGCATTTCATCGGAAATAGCATCCAGGCCGTCGTGCATTTCCTGTAAATCCCCTCTCCATCTGTCTTTTCCACATGCCTTGGTCCAGATCATATCAGAAGATTCGGAATCCCAGGTAGGCATGTGTACGCCGTTGGTAACATGCCCCACCGGTACCTCATGCTGCGGCCAGCGCGGAAAAAGATTTTGAAAAAGATTCCTGCTTACCTGGCCATGCAAACGACTTACTCCGTTGACAGCCCCGCTTCCATGAATAGCCAGATAGGCCATATTAAAACTTTCTGAGCTATTGTTAGGATCCTGCCGGCCCAATGCCATTAAATGGTTAAATTCGATCTGTAATTCTTCCGAAGCATAAGGTCCCAAAAACTTCTCCATTAAAGCCGGGCTGAAATGATCAAAACCTGCCGCTACGGCCGTGTGGGTCGTAAACAAATTTCCGGCTCGCGTTACAGCCAGCGCCACATCAAAGGACACTTCTGCTGTTTTCATAAAATCCCTTGCGCGTTGCAGTATCATAAAAGCGGCGTGGCCTTCATTCATGTGACAAACCTGAGGATTCAGGTTCAGTGCCATTAACAACTTCCAGCCGCCAATCCCCAGAATGATTTCCTGTTGAATCCGCAACTCATTACCTCCTCCATACACCTGACTTGTTATATTACGGTGAACCGGCAGGTTGACCATATCATTGGTATCGAGCAGGTAAAGCTTTACCCCTCCTACCTGCACCTGCCAGGTCCTGAGCCATACGGTAAATCCCGCCAGTGTCACTTCCAACCTCAGCCATTCGCCGTTGGGAAGGCGCAGCGGAATCACGGGCAGTTGCCCTGGATCATTAAAAGGGAACAACGCCTGCTGCATACCGTTTTCATCAATCTGCTGGCGAAAATAGCCCTGCTGATAAAGAAGGCCTATGGCTGTCACCGGCAGACCCAGATCACTTGCAGATTTTAACTGATCACCAGCTACATTGCCCAGCCCTCCTACATAAATAGGTAAGGCTTCGCTGAGCATAAACTCCATACTGAAATATGCAATGCAGCTGAGCGGAGCATCCGTATGGGCCTGCTGAAACCAGGATGGCGTTTTCTCCGAAAGCTGCTTCTGACTGACAAGCTCATCCATTTTCGTCTGAAAAGCTTTGTCTCTCAATTTTTGTTCGAGATGCTCCCGGGAAACGGTTTTCAGCATGATCCAGGGATTCTGCGTGAGTTCCCAAAGTTCAGCATCCAGCTGCCGCCATAAGTCATCAGCCGCATGGTCCCAGTTCCATCGCAGATCCAGGGCCAGCCTGGCAAGCGTTCGTATCCCTTCTATATCGGATGGCAAAAAGCCATATAATCCTCTGTTGTTATTTTCCTGTTCTTCCATGAAAGTAGTATCTGGAATTTCTGTTTTTGTTGTTTATTAAGCTGGGCTAGAATCAAATCGTGATTCTGTATTCATGAGCCGGAAAACGGGTATCGATAGGTGCTGACGTTTTTTGTGGTCTTTCATGCTATGAAGTCATTTCTGTAATGATATCGTTACTGCGCTACCTTTCTTAATCAATTATATTAATGTAAAAGTCGTCAGCTTCCCGTCCCGATTTGTTACACACACAGCAAGAAAAGTTGCAAAAATCACTGATTTTCAAGGACGTAATCTTTTCCTGCCATGATCAATGTGAAGTCAAAAAAACCTCTACTATGACGGACATACAAAACACCAGGATTGAATTAAACCTGTGATAAATACAACTTTCAGAAAAACTTTCGTAACAACCAGCAGCAAAAATCGCGTGACCTTTATGCCAGGTGTAATAACACTTTAATATCTAATTGAAGAATTCAAATACGCTCATCAAAAAATATAAGCCGATATGAATAACACAATGGAAAGTATCCTGACCAATACGGCTCATGCGCTCATGGCAGACGGAAAGGGATTGCTCGCAATGGATGAAAGTTCACCAACCTGTAATAAACGATTTGCTATATACGATATCCAGCAAACGCCGGAGAAGCGACGTGATTACAGGGAACTGCTCGTAACTGCGCCGGGACTTGGTAAATACATCAGCGGAGCAATTTTATATGAGGAAACAGTTCAGCAATTAACGTCAAAAGGCGAAAAATTTGTTGATGTCCTCAATCGTGCCGGCATCATTCCCGGTATAAAAGTAGATACCGGAGCCGTTGATCTGGTCAATTTTCCTGGTGAAAAAATCACCGAAGGCCTCGATGGTTTACCTGCCAGACTGGTTGATTTTGCGAGCTCAGGACTACGTTTTGCAAAATGGCGCGGCGTCTTTTCTATTGGAGAGGGGATCCCGACAGATGAATGTATTGAAGCAAATACGCAATCACTGGCCAGGTATGCCGCCTTGTGCCAGCAAGCCGGGCTGGTTCCGATTGTTGAACCGGAAGTGCTGATGGAAGGAAACCACAGTCTTGATGAATGCTCCAAGGTGACCGAAAGGGTATTGAAAAGCCTTTTTTATCAATTGTACAAACAGCGGGTTTTACTGGAAGCGTTGATACTCAAACCGAATATGGTTTTGCCTGGTCTTGACTGCAAGGACCAGAAAAGTGTTGAGAAAACGGCGGATGCAACGATAGAATGTCTGAAACGCTGCGTCCCTGCCGCAGTACCCGGCGTCGCCTTTTTGTCGGGTGGCCAAAATGGTGCGTTAGCCTCTGAAAGATTGAATCAGATGAATTTCAAATATGGCTCCAGACTTCCGTGGCCTGTAACATTCTCCTTTTCCAGAGCCATACAACTTCCTGCCCTGGAATGCTGGAAAGGCGAAGCCGAAAATACCGTAGCCGCCCAGAACCTATTGCTCTACAAGGCCAAATGTAACAGTCTTGCCAGAAAAGGACAGTATGCCGCAGACACAAAAACTGTTGTATAACTCTTTTTGGGCTGTGCTTGGATCATAGTGGGTGGACTACTTTGGCTAAACGAAAATACCTGCCTTGCGACTGGGATCGGCCTTATGCAAATTAGGGAATCGGCTTGCTCAGCACCGTTAAAACAAAAAACTGTTTGACGACGGTAGGAGGAGCGGTCCGCCGTGCGGTTTTTTTTGTTTAGGTGATGAGCGAGTCGATTCCCGTTAAGATTTGCATACAGCCTTGACTTTTTTTACGGTCCGCCGCGCGGTTACTTTTTTGTGTCAAGACAAAAAAGTAAAATCCTAGTTGGAGCCATAAAGTTACTCAATTTACCAATTTTAAGTCACACACTATAAGCCACTTAGAACTTCTTTCCTTTCACCTCACAAATCAGAAAATGCATCATCAAACACCAAAATCTAAAATTAAGGCATTGTTTCTGGACATTGGAGGCGTGCTGATTTCCAATGGCTGGCAACACCAGTCGAGATACAAAGCGATTGAAAAATTCGGGCTGAATAAACAGAAGGTTGAAGCACGCCATAAACTGGTTTTTGAAACATACGAATCGGGCAACATCACGCATGACGAGTATCTGGACTGGGTTATTTTTTATGAACCCCGTACATTTTCAAAGCAGGAATTCACGGAATTTATGTTCACGCAGTCGGTTGCCATTGCGGGAAGTATTGATTTTTTTAAAGAGATCAAACAAGAATATCGGCTTAAAGTATTTGCCGTGAGCAACGAAGGAAGAGAGCTGAATGCATACAGGATCAAACATTTCAAACTGGACGAGCTTTTTGACGGATATATCTCTTCCTGTTATGTACATCTGCACAAGCCGGATAAGTCCATGCTCAAACTGGCCTGTGATGTCTCCCAGACTTTACCAGAAAATGCGCTCTATATTGACGACGGCAAGCTTTTGACTGAAATTGCAGACAGTTTGGGTTTTCAGACTTTGCATTTTCAATCACTTCAAAATACGAAAACGCTGATTAAAACTTTCCTATTTCAACGGGGCGCTGATACCTAAACGACAATAAGCCCCGAACGATCCTGTGCGCAATTTTCGCCGTTGGATTTTCAAATTAACTTACAAATAATGAAAGTTAGCTTTATTTTTTTACTCCTCTGCATGACCCTTTCCGCTGCAAAGAGCCAGGTCAGGCCGGACACCCTTCATTATGATGTGGTGCTATCGGGCGCGAACGTAGGAAAAATGCTGGCCATACGCGAGGAAGCGCAGGACGGTAAAACTCAATATACCCTCATCAGCGACGTGAATGTTAATCTCCTGGTTTTCAAAGTAAAGGTATATTATGTGGTAAAAAGCATGTACGAAAATGATGTGCTGCAATCCGCAACGGTAGATACGAAGACAAACAAAGGCGTTTTTCAAACCCGGATCAGCAAAGAAAAGGATTTGTACGTGATCAAAGCGCATCAATACCGGCATGACCTGGAAACCACATTACCTGCTCCGATAGACTATTCAGTAGCCAAAGCATTTTTCAATGAGCCCACCCGGCAAGATCAGGTTTTTGGTGAATATCTGGGCGACTATCTTCACATTATCCCTCAATCCCAGGGCGTTTACGTATTTGAAATGCAAAAGCAGCATGATCAATATACCTACAAAAATGGCCGTGTAAATCAGGTTGAAAAGAAGTTTAAGTTTATGAATTATGTGATTAGGCGTGTTGATTAGTGTGTATGGCGGCTCGTTGATTCTGGTGTTGCTGGAATGGGATGCGGATTTTGTATTCTTAAATAATCCTTCCAATATAAAAATAAGGTTACGAGAATTTCAATTACAATACTTAACAATAAACCTTATCATGAATTATATTATAGGGCTGCATTTGTTATTGGCGGGTGGCTTTCGGCAATCGACAAGGTAGCCTCTTTATAACTTCTTTTCTTTGACAAGTCTAACAGCTGATAGCCGACTACAGACAGAACAACATAAAAAATCGCAATAATATCCAATAATATCGTCAAAAATATTGCAATCCTGGGGTCGATTGATTATACTTGTCGAAATAGCTAAAATTTGGATCGATTTACAAGTCAGCCATCGCCCACAGAGCAAAATCTGACAGAGCAGTTGGTCAAACAACACAATAAGAATACACTGAAATTGATAACGAATATTTACAAATAAAGATTTTGGGGGCAGAAGGTCGGAATGATACGTTTAACTTTAATAAACCACGTCTAAGATTTACGTTAGCTGGGAAGGTAAATACCAATTTCCAAATAATCTTGAAAGAGAATTATTGAGGAAAGAGTTAACAACAGTTTCATACCTGTTGATACCATGAGGTTGCTTCTGCGTAATAATTTATTGAACATATTTAACGTGTTTATGAATTTAACTATAAAGATAACAATTTCTATACCTGAAAAGAGTAGTGTTGCAATAGCCTTGTATTAGGTAAAAGCTTCGAATGAGCCTGTACATTTTAAACCTGCTACTATTAATCTGCCCCCATTTTATTACCTATGGATACGGAAAACTGGTTTAAACTTAAAAAATATCCACACATTGGCTTACCCATCACAGCATCTGATTATGACTGGGTTAAAGAATACGTATATAATAAAGATAAAATCAGAACTCATAGTTTCCTACCTCTTATTCACAAATGTATTTCACAACGTAAATTCCGCCCTGACAAATTAATAAATGACAAAACTAAAACTAATAGAAGGTACAGAATAAAAGACAAAAAAGATAGGAATATATATTTTGCATCACATATTGATTCTTTAATATTTTCATACTACAACAGTATTTTAGTTGAAGCATATGAACAGTATATAGAAAATAAAAATTTTAATGAATCTGTGGTCGCGTATAGAAAAATTGCGCTTTTTAAGGATTCGAAAAATAACAAATGCAATATTGACTTCGCAAAGACAGTATTTGAGTTTATTAAACAAAATGATTCAAATAAATTATCAGTTGTCGTTGCTGACGTTACTTCTTTCTTTGACAATTTAGACCACAAAATAATTAAAAGAAAATGGTCCGAAATTCTAAATGAATATACGTTACCATTAGACCATTACAATATATTCAAAACGCTAACACGGATAAAATACATTGAAGGTGAACAGTTGTTTAATAGTTATAGCAGAACTATGATTGTGGAACGTGGAATTCCTAATAATTCAAAAAAAACGGAATTTAAAAGAATTGAAATCGAAAAGGCACAATACTTTAAAGAAAAAAACGCTGTTGCATACTGTGAAAAGAATGATTTCATAAAAAAAAATTTGAATTTAATTGTTTCAAAAAACAATACTGTGGGCATACCACAGGGAAGTCCAATTAGTGCGACCTTAGCCAATGTTTATATGTTGGACTTTGACCAAATCGTATTTAATAAAATAAATGCAATAGGAGGATTTTATCAGAGATATAGTGATGATTTAGTTGTTGTTTGTGAACAGCAATATGAAGACGAAATAATTAATACAATTCGAGAGACTATTGCAGATAAAAAAATAGCAGGTCTAGAAATCCAATCAAAAAAAACAAAAGTTTATAGGTTTGAAATTATTAGCGAAAAATTTATAGGGTTCGAGATTGACGAAAAAACAAAATTACCCAATTTCAATCGCACACTTGAATACTTGGGTTTTTCCTTTGATGGACAAAAAGTTTTGGTAAAATCAGCTGGTTTTTCTAAATTCTATCGTTCAATGATAAAATCTTTTAAAAAATCGGCTTCACTTGCAAAAAATAGTAAGAACCCAGATAAAAAAATATTCAAATCGAGACTTTTTAAACGATTTACACACATTGGTGCAAAAAGAAAATTAATTTATAGACCGTCAAAAATAGATAAAACAAAGTACGTTAAAAGCAAAGAGTATAATTGGGGAAATTATTTAAGCTATATCTACAAAGCAGATAATACTATGAAAGACTTAAATAAATTGGAATCAATAAAGAAGCAAAGTCGCAAGCTTTGGAAAAACTTCAACCGATTATTGAAAATATACCAATAAGCTAATTAAAATATAATCGATCAAAAAAAACACGACTCAAATTGGTTCTGCGTTATAGGGTGCGGACGTCTTTGGAATCAAATTCACTAGTTCGATTTTTCTTTACATAAGGCTGGACACCCCGTTGTGCGTAATATTCCTTCAAAACTGCACACTCATGATATTGGACCGTTTGTAACGGTCTTAAGCTAAATAAAGAATCATGGTATAGATTGCAAGTAATGAACTCCTTAAATACTGACGCCATTATGACAAAAAAAACGGGAGACCTTATTGTGATTATGCGGATTTCAAACTATTAAAAACAGTAAAGCATCCAGATTCGCAGCCTACGCGGCCCGGTTTTAAACTACGTATAACGCGGGAAACGCTATTCTGACCCTGGATTATCCATGCACGTTAGCCGCAAGACCACGACGACAGAGATCAACAATAAAAAAAGACCCATCATTTCTGACAGGTCTTAGTCTTTAACTTGGTTACGTTATCCGGGGACAAGAGGCTTGACCAAGCATCACACCGCAAAAATAACTATATTTACTGAATCGACAAACTAAAAAAATGAAATTCAGCGACTTTGAACAATATTTTTCGGCAGCAAGAGTAAATCGCTATTTACTTGCAACGGCCAACTCGACAAGCAAGGCCGTTAAGCTATACAAAGCTAATCTTAAAATTTCACAAGCATTTCACCCCATACTTGGAGTCTTTGAAGTTATTTTGCGAAATAGACTCAATGACATCTTGACTTCTCACTTTACAGACCCCGACTGGATAATTAATCAGAAAGCAGGTTTTATGTCTGATCCTTCCTTAACATTTACATACAAACGTACAGGGAAACAAAAAACGAATGATTTTCTTAGGAGAGAAATCAATAAGGCAGAGAAGCGCCTTCAAAAGACAAGAACACCAGTTACAAGCGGTAAAATCATTGCAGAGCAAACTCTAGGCTTTTGGACTGATCTATTTGAAGTTCACAATTATCGTTTATTAAGAGGTAAACCCATACAAATATTTCACTCCTTACCAGCTGGATACGGACGAAAAGAAGTAAATGAAGAATTGGATAAAGTCAGACGTTTCCGAAACAGGGTTTACCACAATGAACCAGTTTGCTTTAACGGTAACAATGTAGACTTTACAGAGACATTAGAAGTCCACAAATCAATAACCAACCTGCTGACTTGGATTGACCCAGAAATCATAAAGCTAATTTCTGACTTAGACAAAGTTAAAGAGACCATCGACAAAGCGAAGCAAATATAGGAGCCCATCCACTAACACGGGTTGCGTCAGCCGGATTGAAGTGTAATCACCCATCCCCAATCATCCCATCAACCATCCCCTGCGCCTCCACCAAAATCTGTCTCAAATGCGTTTCACTTTCAAAGCTTTCTGCGTAGATTTTATAGATTTCTTCGGTACCGGAAGGGCGTGCGGCGAACCAGCCGTTTGGGGTACTCACTTTCAGTCCGCCAATGGAGGCGCCGTTGCCTGGCGCGTTGGTGATCATGGAAGTAATATTCTCTCCTGCCAACTGTTTTTGATCAAACTGGTCTGCCGTGATCTTAGCCAGTAACTGTTTTTGCGCAGTCGTTGCCACGGCTTCGATCCGGTCATAATAGGAAGTCCCGAGGGCACTACTTAGTCCATCGTATAGCTCACCCGGATCCTGTTTTGTAACGGACATAATCTCTGCGGATAACAACGCGGCAATTATCCCATCTTTGTCTGTGGTCCATACTTCCCCATTCTTCCGGGCAAAGGACGCCCCTGCACTTTCTTCACCGCAAAAGCCGAGTGAGCCATCCAGCAGCCCATCCGCATACCATTTAAAACCAACCGGCACTTCGTAAACGTTTCTGCCGAGCCTTGCCGAAACGCGGTCTATCATCTGGCTGCTTACCACCGTTTTACCCACCATAAATTTCGCTGGCCATTGCGGTCTGTGCTTAAAAAGATAGTCGACCATCACCGACAGATAATGGTTTGGGGGAATTAAACCTGCTTTCCTGGTCACGATACCATGCCGGTCGTAATCCGTGTCACAGGCAACGGAAATATCGAATTTATCTTTTAACCCGATCAGGTTTTGCATGGCGTATTCAGAGGACGGATCCATGCGTATCTGTCCGTCCCAGTCCACAGGCATAAAAGCAAATGTCGGATCAGGCGTTTTGTTAAAAACAGTCACGTTTAATCCATATCGTTCGGCAATCGGTTCCCAGTAATGCATACCTGCCCCACCCAGCGCATCGACGCCTATTTTTAATCCTGAATGGGCAATAGCCTCCATGTCGATGATGTTGCCCAGATCGCCAACGTAGGTGTTCAGATAGTCGTACCGGTGTGTGGAAGATGTATGCAGTGCTTCGGCAAGCGGAATTCTTTTTACCCCTTTCAGTTTGGCACGCAGTATTTCGTTTGCCTTGTTTTCTATCCAGGTCGTGACTGTGCCGGATGCAGGCCCACCGGACGGTGGATTGTATTTGAATCCGCCATCACCAGGTGGATTGTGTGACGGCGTTATGATAATTCCGTCAGCAAAACCTGAACTTCGTCCTTTATTATAAGTCAGAATGGCGTGGGAAACGGCAGGCGTTGGCGTAAATTCGTCGTCCTGAGAAATCATGACCTGCACGCCGTTTGCCGCCAAAACTTCCATCGCCGTAGAAAACGCCGGGACAGACAAGGCATGTGTATCCATACCCATAAACAAAGGACCATCCGTTTTTTGCTCCGCCCGAAACAGGCAAATGGCCTGACAAATAGCCAGAATATGCCATTCGTTGAATGTGTTTTTCAATGAAGTGCCCCGGTGTCCGGAAGTGCCGAAAACCACTTTTTCTTCCGGATTTTCAGCGTCCGGAATTCCTGTATAATAGGCAGCAACGAGCCCTGGAATGCTGGCCAGCATCCAGGGCTCAGCTGGTTTTCCTGCAAACGAACTGATTTTCATTTTGATAAAGTTTCCCGTTGAGTAAAATCAGACTTTATTTGGCCAGGTCATTCGTCAGGGTAGCTTTTGCTTCCTGATATTCCACGTTCGTTATTTTACCCGCTGCAAACCTCTTTTGCAGAATATCCAGCGGAGACGAAATCGTTCTTCTTTGGCCCGGAATATCATAGGGCGTAGCAAATATCCAGAAAAGCAGGATCATCCAGGCAATCCACCAAAACATGTGCATGCCCCAGAAACTATATTCGTTGTAAAACATAATGTTTGATTTTAGTTGGTATAAATCTTAAAAAAAACGAGAAGGTTTCCCCTCCCGTTCTTTGGCTTTCAATCAACAAGCGAATAATCATATTCCACAAGCAGTTCATTGTCAACGCTCACTACTCCGGGCGCATTCCAGGCGATACGGCCCGCTTCGTCTTTCTGATACCAGGAATCCACAGTGCCGGTTAAAGTTACCTTCGTACCAACAACTTTTACATGAATATCCTGTTTGCTGATGGACCAGTTACGTCCCAATGCGCTCTCGATACCCATTTTCTCAATCTCGTCGTGTACTTCCGTATTGATGGTGATCAGGTTGGATATTCCTTTTATGCCAGCAAGCTTTTTGATCAGCCTTTCAGCAGCCTCACGCTGATAATTCCACTCCACTGCCCCTTCGAGCGTAATCCAGCCATTTTCGACTTTTACCTTCACTTTGTCGTTGGGAATTTCCCAGTTCCATTTGTAAGCGTTCAGTACCTCATTGGCCAGATCGTTGTCGTCGCGGTTGTACAGGTTGCTGTATGTTTTGATCTCAATTTCTTCAACAACCACTTTTACACCTGTCACTCTTTTCGCGGCAGCTTCTGCTTCTGATTTTTTGGCATAACTGTCCACTGTTCCCGAAAGTGTGATAACACCATCTTTGGCGGTAACGCCTATTTCCGCCGCTTTCAATAATGGTTCCCATTTGATAGCATCCTGAACGTCTTTCTGCAATTCTTCATTGGTTTTCATAATCATTGTATTTACAGGTAATTGTGTTATTACCAGGGTAAAGGTCAGTAATCTCAGGGCTGATAACTTACATTCTTAAGGCCAAGAGTTGTATCAATCACTGTTTTCAGTGCGTCTTTTGTGGATGTTCCCTTTGCTGCTCCAAGGATTTAATTTCTGTTTTCTCCCATTTAATATCCTGACGGACAAGGCCAAACAAACTCATGTAAATATTGGCTATCCATACAAGGGAAAATCCAGCGATCAGATATCCCCGCCAGTCGGTCATCAATAAATGATAATCCGTTAAAAAAATAAAGAATATGGTTACGTAATGGCTGAAACAGTATTCGCAGGTAAACAGATAAAAGAATTTGCGTTCAAGGAGTGATTTCCCTGAAATGCTCCTTTTCAAACAATATTCTCTGGGCTCACGAAAAACCTCTTCGTGGGTCACCGTCCATGCGACACAGGCAATGGGTATCGCCAGAAAAAACAGCCAGAGAATTTGTAAATGGATTGTCAAATTATTCATGGGATAAGTCGTGGGTGCTACATTAAAAGTGGTTACGAAAAGTATATGCAAACGATTTACATCACCAGAACGGCGGCTCCCTGTAATCTGCCGGCACGGAGATCATCCAGAGCCTCGTTGGCTTCTTCAAGCGCATACTGCGTTGTTTTCGTTTTGACCTTCACCTTAGAGGCAACTGCCAGAAATTCAGTAGCATCTTTGCGAGTCAGGTTAGCTACTGAACGCAGGGTCCTTTCTTCCCAAAGGATATCGTAAGGAAATGACGGAATATCACTCATATGAATGCGGCCGCAAACCACGCTCCCACCCTTATCAATATCCTTTAGTGCTTTGGGAACAAGTTCACCAGCAGAGGCAAAAATAATGGCGGCGTCAAGGATTTCGGGAGCGGAATCACCGGAGCCACCTGCCCACACAGCACCCAGCTCCTTAGCGAAAGCCTGAGCCTTCACATCACCATCCCTGGTGAAAGCGTAAATCTCCTTTTCATCATAACCGGCAACCTGGGCCAGAATGTGAGCAGCTGCACCAAAACCGTAAATTCCTATTCGCTGTGCGTGTTGTCCCGTCATTTTGTAAGAACGGTACCCGATCAGTCCGGCACACATCAGCGGCGCTCCTGACGGATTAGCATATACGGGATCGATTTTAAAACAAAAATTCTCAAATGCTACGGTATATTCCGCAAATCCGCCGTCCATGGTGTAACCCGTAAAAAGTGCATTTTCGCAAAGGTTTTCCTGGTCTTTCAAACAATAGCGGCAATATCCACAGGTGTAACCCAGCCAGGGAATACCCACGATGTCGCCTGGCTGATGCATCGATGCCTCTGCTCCTACCTTCACGACGGTGCCTATGATTTCATGACCGGGTATCAAGGGAAGCTTCGGATGCTGCAATTCACTGTCCATGATGTGCAAGTCTGTCCGGCAAACTCCGCAGGCGATGATTTTCACCAGCACCTGATGTTCGGACGGAACCGGAAGCGGAAGTCCTTTGCATACAAGCGGCTCTCCTTGTTTTTCCATCACCATGGCGCGCATGGTTTTTGGTAATAACAATTCTTTGTAGTCGACGGGATCAATTCTTTCAGGATCGGCGCGGACGAATGGATTTGGCAGATTGATCATAAGACGGTTATCATTTGAATTTGAATGCCAGTACCAGCCTGAATAAACCAATGACAAGGAATGCCAAACCCGTAAAAGTTACAATGGTCATACCTGCAAAAACGGGGTTTCGAAGCAGCATAAAGGAAAAAATCAAACCACCGATCCCTAAAAATAACAGCCAGCCCCAACCTTTGATTCCACTGAATTGGAAGGAAACGCCAATGGCCATCATCGAACGGAACATCAACCCGAACCCAACATAAAATGGCAATACCTGAGCCGTGATCAAGGGATTGGCGATCAGCATGATACCCAAAAGCAGATCGAAAATACCTCCGGCCAGTACCCAGCCACGGTTGCCGGATTTTGGGCTCGAAGCAGCCGAGAAAATCTCGAAAATGCCGTTAGCCAGGAAGGTTATACTAAAAATGACTGACAAGGCCAGGTAACTCTCTGCCGGTGTGATCAGTACCCAGATTCCGATCAGGATAAATAATGATCCCAGTAAAAAGGATATCCAGCTCGGCTTGATGGCATACGGTGCCTGCGGTAAAACTTGGGTTGTTTCCATAATTATTTTTTGATTTTAATGGTTGCTTATTACTTCACATTATCCTTGAAAAGATCTTTTACAGCACCTCCAAGCTCATCCATATCATGCTTGAACTCACGTTTAAAAGACTCTTTTTTTGTTTCCACCGAAGCATCAAACTTATCGATACTTGCTTCAAATTCGGTATTTTTCGCTTCCAGTTTCATTTTTTGTCCGTCCAACTTTTTCTCCACGTTTTGTAGATCAGCCTCGAGCTTTATCTTTTCTTTCTTGTTTGCCTTTTCAATCTTCTTTTTAAATCTAGTCGTCTGGTTTTTCATTGCCACAATTTCACTGTCAGACTTCATCGTGAAACTCTGCCAATCTGATTTGGCTTTCAATTTTGCTGCTTCATTTGCATCCACAGCAGCTTCTTTAAGATCAGTATTTGCCTCTTTCAAGTTTTCATTGGTATCTTTCACGTCCTTTTTGGCTGCATCTCCACAGCTCATGATGAATAAAACGGAAAAAAGATAAGCTGCGAACGTAATATTTTTTATATTTTTCATTTTTTGTAGTGATTTTAAAGGGTGTAAACTATACTGGCTTTTCCAGCATGATTATATTAAATCAGGGCTTCAACCAGCTCTCTGTTTAACTTGGTAAGCTTGTCTTCCTGCCTTGAAATCCTACGTTTAATCAGATTTACCTCAGCATCTCTGGCAGCTTCACTGATATGCGTTTCAAACCGTTGTATATTAGATTTCACTTCATTGACTGTTTCACTTGCTTTATCTTTAATGCCAGTCAGCACTTTTTTCCCTTTCTTCTCACAATCCGCAATTTTGAGTTTTCTCTTTTCTTTCAGCGCAGCAATTTTCTCCTCGGTCTTCTGCTTTAAATCACCTGCTGATTTTTTTAGCTCTGCCCGGCCTTCTGCGATTTCATCATCAAGCTCATCTATTTTTTCGCTTACAAAATGGCCGTACGCGAAATCAACATCGCTTCTGCTCACTGCAGCACCTAATTTTTTCATAGCGTTATCAACGATCAAATTGCTATTGTCGTCGACTTCTGCAATAATGGAAACAGTTCCGGCACTTACCCCGCCTTCAAGTTTTGATATAAAATCCGCTTCAAAATTATCCTCACGGATTTCAGAAACCAGGCCAATTGCGCCTCCTGTATACAGTCCGATCACAAAACCCAAGGGGCCGGCAAGTATTCCAAAGATGCTTCCTACCGCCATCCCCGTCAGCGTTTGCCATCCCTGAAAACCATCCTGGTTTAGTATTTCGTACTGGCCATTTTCTTTTTTACGGACCATGGTTTTTTCGTAGATGGTGATATCCCCGTAGGATTCCAGTTCACTAAGACGGTTCAGAGCCTCAATAGCTTTTGTTTCCTGCATAAAGGAAACGACAATTATTTGTGACATTTTTTATGATTTAAATGTGTTTCGAAAGTTTTTAAAGACCTTAGGCCATCACCCCGCCATCCAGGATGATCTGCGTTCCATTACAATAGCTGGAATCGTCACAGGCCAGATAAATAAAAGCCTTTGCCACCTCCGAGGCCTTCCCTAGTCTTTTAGACGGTGTTCCCTCGATCCAGGCCTGATGGACCTGATCAGGAGCGGCGCTAAGCAAAGGTGTTTCGATGTAATATGGACAGATCGCATTTGCGCGTATATTTTGTGTTGCATACTGAACGGCAATATTTTTTGTAAGGCCAAGCACGCCATGTTTGGCCGCTGTGTATGGTACCAAACCATGCTCTGCTTTCAATCCACCCAGCGATGACATGTTTACAATAACGCCGCCGCCCTGTTTTAAAAATTGCTGTAATTCATATTTTACACAGTAAAATTGTCCTGTCAAATTAATAGCAATCACCCTGTCCCATACCGCTTCCGGCATATCATGAATGCCTGAATAAGGAGCGCCAATACCCGCATTATTAAAAGCAACGTCCAATCTTCCAAATCTTTCCACAGTAGCATTGATTGCCGCTTTAACACTCTCGACATCAGAGACATCAATGGGTACAAAAAGGCAAGGCGCGTCCAGGTCTGAGATCTCCTGCATGGTCTGTTTATGATCGCTGTCCGCAAGGTCGGCTACGACGATGGTTGCTCCTTCCTTTGCGGCTTCAATTGCGGCCGCTTTACCGATACCGGAATTTCCTCCGGTGATAAACACCACTTTACTTTGTAACTTTTTCATTTCAAAAATCTGAGAACGCCTCGTGAAAGATTTATTTTAAATGTGACCTTAACACCCAGGCCATATTTTCATGTTTTTCCAGAATATCTTTGATAAAATCACCTGCTGCTGCGTCCTTAAATTCGCTTGTAAAACGATGCGCGTTTTCCTTGCAATGGATAACGATACTGTCATGGTCTGAGAGCAATTCTTTGATGTAAGCTGAGCTGTCGTTCTGATCTGGCGCAACTTCCGTTAAATGCGTGATTTCCAGAAAATATTTTAGCGAAGCCGGTGCATAATGTTCCATTGTGCGTATCCTTTTGGCAATGCTGTCAATGATCGCGGTCAGCTGATTAGCCTGTTCATCAAATAGTTTTTCCCGCTCATAAAAATGAGTATCCTCCATGTTCCAGTAAGCATTCCTGGTTTTGGTATATAAAACCTGTTCATCTGCGAACAGTTTTAGCAATTCAGTTGCAATAGCCTGGCTGTTTGCTTCTGCAATTTTAATATTCGATTCCATATTTGTTGGTTAATTTAAATTTCCGGTAGTCGGAACTATTGGTTATAGATATGTTGATGGGCGAACGTTTTGACATGGAAACATCACAGATAATACATGACTATCTTCCATATACGCAAAACCATACAACGCTTTTTCTTCACAGATTTCGTTGAAATTTTATTTTTCATGACTAGCTTTTCACAACCATGTAAAGATTGGTTTATCCTCAATGTGAAATGTTACACAAGCGTGTGAAAAAGTTACATCAATCACAGAATTGGCGCATCGAATCCAGTTGCTTGTGTGTGAATTGCGTCAACATCAACGAGGATTTCATTTCTTCGTCCAACGATCTGATATCGAGAATTATGTTGCAGACAACGAAAATAACCGGATTGTAAAATTGCGTTTTGAAACAGAATGTTTTCCAATTTATCCTTGTAAAATTCGACGACACGCGGAGAAGCGTATCCACCAAATTCCAGTAAGGCAACCAGTTTATTTTCTGAACCTGTCGGTTGGCTGTAAGACCTGATTTCCAATTCATTATCTATCCGAACAACTTTATAGTTTGAAGATATCGTGTTACAGCGAAAAACGCCCAGGTACAATTGAAACACCGTAAAGAAACCGCTGAAGATTAAAATAATAATCATGCGTGTTTTCATCACATTGGTTGGTTAATGTATCAAAAAAAAGAAGCGAGCTTTAAATACAGCTGGCTTCTTTCCATATAGTTAATAAGCATAATCGATTTCAAGCTCGCTTTTCACAGCTTCAACACCGGGCGCATTCCAGGCGATGCGTCCGCATTCGTCTTTTTGATACAACGAATGAACCGTGCCACTTAAAGTGACCATGTTGCCGGAAACTTTAATCTTTACTTCATCGTCATCAATGGAAGCATTTCGCTCAATTGGACTTGCTACCTTTAAGCGGACATCGAGTTAAGGGAAACTTTTATAACTTAACACTTATGTCTGGAAAAAGAAGAGTATTTGATAAGGAGTTCAAACTGATGAGCGTTGAACTGAGCGGTCCGCCGCGCGGCAATAACCGTACGGACCTTAATGCACTGGCAAAAGAATTGGATGTTCCACCGGCAATGCTGTACCGCTGGCGCAGAGAGTTTTCTACGAAACAAAATGGTAGTTTTCCTGGAAATGGAAAGGTAATTTTGAGCGAGCAGGAGTTGGCGCGGTTGAAAAAGGAGCTGCGTGAAACTCAAATGGAGCGCGACATTTTTAAAAAGGCTATAAGCATTTTCTCCAGGAGCGATGGCAAATATTCGGGTTCATAAAGGATCACCGGAAATTATTTCCCATTGAGAAAATGTGTTCAGTTTTTAAGGTAAGCAGGAGTAGGTTTTATACCTGGCTAAGCGAAGGATTGTCGAATACGTCCGTTGAAAACCAGATTCTTACAGAGAAAATAAGGGCTATTTATGGTAAAAGTAAACAAACATATGGAAGCCCTAGGGTCACTCGTGAGTTGATTAAGCAGAATGTAAAAGTGTCTCGCCCAAGGGTTGCCAGACTGATGAAAAAAGCAAAAATAAGGAGTATAGTTAAAAGAAAATTCCGTGTCACAACAGATTCTGAGCATAAATATCCGGTTGTGGAAAACAAGCTTAACAGGCAATTCAAAGTGGACACAATAGCAACTGCATGGGTGTCTGACATCACTTATATTAAGACGATACAAGGCTGGTTATATCTCACTATCATACTGGATTTAGCTGATAGGAGAGTAATTGGATGGGCGCTTAGTTCAACTATGAAAGCCATTGATACTGTGATCCCTGCATGGAAAATGGCTCAGAAAAACCGAAATATAACGTCTGAGTTAATTTTCCATCGCACCGGCGACCCGGTCCGATAGAGGAATTCAATATGCTTGCAATGAATTTAAAAGCTTGTTGGATAAAAATCCATTGGTGATAAGAAGTATGACGGGGCGGCCCGGCGGCAGAAAAGGGAATTGTTGGGATAATGCGGTTGCAGAGAGCTTTTTCAAAACTTTAAAAACGGAATGTTTTTATCAAAATAAGTTTATAAATAAGCAGCAGGCGGCAGTAATTGTATTCGAATATATTGAGACTTGGCGGCCGCCGCTGCGGTATAATAGAAAAAGACTGCATTCAGCACTGGGATATATGTCTCCAACAGAATTTGAAGAAAATTTAAATAAACAGAAAATCGCAGCTTAACCATTTGTCCGCTTAACTATTGCAATTCCAGTCGTATTTTTAAATGAAGATTACACGCTTCCTGATTATTTCGAACACGAAAATTCGGAATTTACATTTGTAATGAAGCCGGGTGCAGACATTCTTGATAGTTTAAATCAATACTCAGAAAATAAAACAATGGCAGATTACAGTGCAGTTTATATCGCGGGTTACATACCAATGGTAACCGGACTGCGAAAAATCTTTAAAAAGAATCCATATCTTAACGCGAAAATTTTTGCTCATGGCTTCTGGACTTAACATTAAAGGAATGTCTGAAAAAATACCCATTTATCAGTTCGATGAATTAATGGAGAAGGGATCTGACATTTTCATCTGTAATTTTCTGGCAGAAGAAATTTTTCAATATGCCATCGAAGCTTCTGTGCCTCATCGGCACGGCCATTATTGCTGCTTTTTTGTTGAAAAAGGGAATCTTGATTTCATGATCGACTTCCAACTTGTGCTCATCAAAAAACAATCGATACTGATTTCCTATCCGGGGCAAGTGCATGAAGTTGTGAAACATCAGACAGGCAACGGCTGGGTTTTGGCATTTTACGCCAAACTGGTGAATGAAAACGCAAGGCTGATCATAGAAGAATCGCTTACAAAAGTGGCGCTTATAGATTTAAATGATGAAGAAAATGACTGGTTCAAAAAGCTTTTTGAGCTAATAAATTCTGTCATCAATACAGAAAAACAAGCCATGTTTCAACCGCAGCTAATAAGGTCCTTGCTGGATTCTTTTATTTACCAGGCTTCCATTTTATATCAATTACAGGAGAATACACGCATTCAGGAACACTCATCCAGAAATATTGACATTACCAAAAAGTTGCGCCAGCTCTTGCAGAAAAACTTTAAAACCATAAAGAAGCCTTCCGAGTGCGCTGAGAAAATGAATTTTTAGGTAAGTTACCTGAACGATACGGCAAAAGCGGTGACAGGATTTCCACTAACTTATTTTATACAACAAGAAGTAATTAATAAAGCGCAACGATTATTGTACTATTCAGAAATGAGTATTAAAGAAATTGCTTATACCCTGGGTTATGAAGATGATAAATATTTCATCCGCTTGTTTGGAAAAAGCACGGGCTCTTCGCCAGCCGTTTTCCGGAAAAACAAAGCAACTCGGTCTTGGTAAGAAATTCACCCTTATTTAACTTTTGAAAAACCAAAACAGCTTACCGTTTAATAATATTACCAAACAAAATGGTCTTTTCCCCTACGGGTATTATTTCAAAAAGGTAAAGAAATTTTAATCTGTCAGACATAAATCGTGTCCGAATAAAAATGTATCGAAAAAATTTCGCGTTGAAAATACTTTAATCGCTTATAAAATAAATTTTATCCAATAAGTGATTTTTCAAACTCCCTCTACAAATCTTTTAAGGAAATACGAATGTATCCTTTCTATCAAATAAAGGATTTGAGATCGTTACCTTTATCAAAGAAATATGCATTATTTCAAGTAAAAATTTATATATACATTTTCTGACTTCTTCTTCTTCAAAATATGCCGGATTAAATCTAGGTTTACTTCTTGAAAAACAGAATCTTTGAATTCTTATATACTGAAATTTCCCAGCAACTTCCTGATTCCTTTTTTATCTTACTTCAATTACCAAACTTCCACTCAACGTATATACTATTAAGTAAGTTTATACCATTAAGGGTATTACTTGACTGAAAAATTCGCAAAATAATTTTTCATAAATCTGATAGTGAGATATATAGCTTTTACAGCTTCTATTGTATCTGGTTCTTTACTTCTTAATGACTTTTTAATGTGAAAATGTCGGCTCAACATGCGAAATTGGCATACCGGATAATAACAGGTACTATTCTCAGCATTGACAGTAAGACTCATAATGCTACCTTTGAACAGTAAATAATTACTCGACAAGTATGGAACACTTCATCGCACATACGTTTCTTGTACATCCACATCCATTGGAATGTGAGGCCGTAGCAGATTGGCTGCGTAAAATAACCTATGTTGAATTGGTAGGCAAAGGAAGCTCACTCGAACATCTTATCCAGCTTCCATATATCAAAGACATTGACGTTATAGTTGTATTTGCACATCAGACTGTAAACCTGGCTGAAAAGATCCTGAAAATCCGAAAACTGCATCCTAGGCTAAAATTTCTGCTTTTGGCACCAAGTCCGTCAACTGAATCAGTAAGAGAAATCGTCCGTTCCGGTGTGAGTGGCTACATTGTTTTTGAATCGGAATTACACGAATGGGAGCTTGCTTTCCGAGCTGTTTCGCAGGGAAGAGTTTATTACGGACAAGAGGTGATGTTAAGGCTCGCGGAAAGTTCGGTTGAACCATTTATAGTGGAACCTGAACCTACAACGAAAGATTTTTTAAGTAAAAGAGAGGTTGAGATTTTAAGACTTGTTGCTAATGAGTATACAACAACACGCATTGCCAGTGAGCTGTGTATCAGCGACAAAACAGTAGAAAGCCACCGCAGAAACCTGTTTCAAAAACTTGGTGTAAAAAATTCGGTAGGTCTGACCAAAATAGCTGTCAGAATGGGCGTTGTCTAATTTTCAGAAAAAAAACGTCGTGGAAAACCCTTAAAACCGCGCAAAAATCAAAAGTAAATATCAGGGTATTTGCAGATGAATTTCAGGGTATCTGCCGATTGAAATGGCGTTTGTAAGGTTGCAACTTTGTCTAAGTGTTTTACTTATGGAACTGACAAAGCGCGAACAGGAAATTTTAGACCTCATTATGGAGGAGCTCAGCTCGAAGCAGATTGCTGAAAAGCTGGAAGTAAGTATTTCTACCGTTGAAACATACAGGCGCAGCCTGTTCAGAAAATTTGGAGTACGTACTGTTATCGGGCTGGTGAAAGCGGCCATGAAATAAATAACTAACCGGCGAATTAAGAGTATGGCGAAATTTCAGCACTTGGCAGTAAATTGGGTCGATGGAATGAAAATATCCCGACAACACTTTGTCGAAACGGATCATTACCATACCGAACAAGTCCGCCAGATGCAGGCAGCGACGTTAACGACATATAATTACGGGCTTTTAGCAGACAAAGACGGTAGCGAATCTTTACAAATACAAATCCTGGGAGATGCCAGTCAGCAGATAAGAATTAAAATAAGTCATTGTTTTGCGATAACGCCCGATGGCAGCCTGATTGAAATTAACCAAAAAAATGAACTGATAGCTGATACTTCACTTGGTGTGATATTCGCAAAAAATCATTTACAATCAAATCAGAATCATACGTTTTACATCGTCGTCAGTGTTGATTTATTTGAAAGAACATTTTTTGGCAGTCCGGTGGAAAATGAAATTCCAATGCGCCATCCCTACACTTTGCCTGGATACAGTGTAAATGTGGTTCCTGCTGAAACGATCAACAATCATCAATGGTCCGGTCCTAATCTGATCGTTGGAAAAATAGAATATAACAATGCCGAATTGAAGGTTATAAACGAATATATTCCGGCATCAGGAACGATCAAAAGTCATCAGGGATTAAAGGATTGGTATAATCGTTTTGGTACATATTTAAATGATATTGAAACATATTCATTTCGTATTGTTCAGAAAATCAAGACAAAAAGCCAAAAAAGCCCTTTGTCTGACAGCATACAGATAATGGTTGAAAGGCTGATCAATGTACTCGTTACAAACAACGCAGTATTTCACAGACTTACACCTTATCAGACACCGCTGGAAATGATTGTCCTGATGATACAACTGGTACAAAGTATCCGTGCATCGCTGGAATCCCTTACCGATCGTGAAAAGGAAGAAGTTCTGGGTTATTTGGGAGAATGGGCGGAAGAGTCGCCTGGCGGACTTGAAAAGCGGATTTTGAACATGATTCAGGTACCTTATGATCATAATGAAATAACTTCCAGCTTTAAAATAACGGACAACTTTTTTAGTATCTGGACAGCCTTGTTTTTAAAATTAAGCCAACTGGAATTTATAGGGAAACGGAAAGGACAACAGGTTTTTATTATTGAAAGCCCGGTCCACGAAACACCCGTTCAACCCGAAAAGCACAAATCCAGATGGAGCCCTCTTTGATACAGTGATTTTGAAAAAGAATTGTTTTTGAAGATCCGGCGGACAGTAAATCCGTCGACAGGATAACTATGTACTAAATATTATTAAAATGGAGCCGGTTAATAAAAACCAGAGAAAATCCGCGATCGGAAAGTTCATTGGCCATTACGCACTTTCACTCAGTTTCCCTGTGCTTGCTGTGTACCTGCTCCTGCGTGTGCCTGGGTCTGTAACGGAATCCGAGGCTAATCTTTACAAGAAAATCGTGCAGGAACAATCTCCATTGCTGGTTGATACGGATACATTAAGCCAGATTTCACGCAAACTTATTCAGCAGGACGGAATTTACAGCAGCGCAACTGATGAGATGGCGAAAGCAACGGCGCGCACCCAGCTCGTAGCTATTGAAAGCCGGATTAATTCGATCCTGAGCCACTTTAATATACTTGCCGCTTCTGCCAAAAGTGAACAAAACAGGAGACTTTCGAGCGGAGTCGCAAAACTAACGGAAGCACTTGTTACTTACCGGCAAACCATAAGCGAACTCAGACGCACACTCGATAGCAAAGGAATTGACATGCAGGTAGTTAATGACCTAAGAAGCCAGATTAATATGAAAGATCTGGAAATAAAAGGAATGGAACGTCAACTCATGGCCGGAGCAGGCGGCGGAGGAGGTGGCGGAGCTGATCCCGCAAAAGAATTGCAGGCGAAACTGGCGGCTGCACAAAAAGATCTTGACAACTGCCGCTCGTCGAAATCAGGAGTCGGCGGATCGGATGCAACAGCAATACAAAAACAACTGGACGAATGTCTTTCTGCCAAAGCAGGAACCGGTGTGACCTATCGTGAATGGCTGCGGTATTCAGAAGCCGAAGGTTATTATCAATTGCTAACGCAGGGAAATCTTCGTAAAAACGACAGAAAAGTATATTACGATCAGGCCAAACAGATTTTTGATGGTCTTCAGCTTTCAACCAATAATAAAGAAATGAAATCCAAAGCACTCGAAAGACTGATCGGATTACAGAAAAACCAGCCCTAGTAACAAATTCACAAACTCCTCATCTGAAAAAGGTAATGCATTGTGGCCTTGCCACGGAATGAACAAAAACGTTTACGATTTTAATGATCAATTCATGCAAACCGAAGCACTTAAATACGCCATTACCGTTGCGCAATCGCTTGCCCGCGAATACCGGCAAGAGCGTTTTGGACCTGCTCATCTTTTAATGGGAGTCCTGCATAATGACGCTGGCTTTGCCTCTGAGCTCGTCATGGCACAAAAAGATGTGGCATACCTACGGGATTGGGCAGAAGTAAGATTAGAAGAAAGTCCGAAATCTGTAAAAGTACCTGAATCGCCACAACCGGATTCCCTGGCAATTTCTTGTCTGGAACTTGCAGAGTTAATTTCTTTGCAATTGAACCGGGATACGGATCCGCTTTGTGCGCTTGCGGCACTTTTAAAACCAGGCGTAGGTTTTTCCGCTGATCAGCTCAAATCGCTTCCGCTTACACAAAAAGAAGTTTTGGCCATGAGCCAGCAAACCACTGGCAATCAAACCAATAATGATACAGAAGAACAAAAACCATCAGCAAACAATCAAACTAATACACCAAAACCCGCATCCGGTTTTCTTGAAAAATATACTTCCGACAAAACCAAAAGAGCAGCCGAAGGCAAAATAGATTCTGTAATTGGCCGCGACCGGGAAATCAGACAAATGGCTGAGATCTTGGGAAGAAGAAGTAAACCAAACGTGATTTTGATTGGCGAGCCAGGTGTGGGAAAATCTGCCTTGGTAGAAGGTTTCGCACAACTCATTAGCCAGAAAAAAGTACCGCTGTTACTGCAAAATGCCCGTTTAATTGAACTTGATACAGGTGCACTTGTTGCGGGAGCATCTTATAAAGGTGAAATCGAAGAGCGGCTGAAAGGAATTTTGAACGAGTTAAAAAGTCTGGATAAAGCGATTTTATTTATTGATGAAATACACATTCTTCTTGATGCAAAAGGTTCGGTAGGCGCCGGCGTTGCACAGCTTCTAAAACCTGAACTTGCTCGTGGCGAATTGACATTAATAGGCGCTACAACACCTGAGGAATATCGAAAATATATTGAAAAAGACGAAGCATTCAGCAGACGGTTTGAAGTATTGCAAGTCGAGGAACCGGATGAAGCTACGGCCATTCGTATGATAGAACATATCATTCCTGTTTACGAGGCGCATCATGGTTTGAAGCTGGAAAAAGGAACAATTAATGAAGCTGTAAAACTTTCCAAAAGGTATATCAAAGAAAGACGGTTGCCTGACGTTGCGCTGGATCTGCTTGACAGAACGATGGCGGCGATGAGGCTGATGGATGAAGTTTCTGAAAACGAACTGACCGTTCTTCAGACAGAACTTGATGCTTTAATGGCCATTGATGAAGCCGAAAGAGTTCATGAATTGCGTTGGTTTTTAAGGCAGCTACCCAATCGCCTCAGTCCACTTTTGGTTGGTCAGCTTGACCAGCAGGATGAAGAACTTGATACTGCTGAAAGTATTTACACGCATCTCACAACCAAACTTTCAGCTTTACAGCAACTGGCATCCAGACATTCCCAAAGTGTTGGCAAACAGGAAATTGCTGCGGTGATAGCACATAAAACCGGAATCCCGCTTGGCAAACTTCAAAGCTCTGAAAGAGATAAGTTGCTGGGAATAAATGAGGTATTGAAGAAAAGAGTCGTGGGTCAGGATAAGGCCGTCAAGGCTTTGAGCGAAGCTATATTGGAATCACGATCAGGATTAATTAAGGCCGGACAGCCGATTGGATCTTTCTTTCTTTTAGGTCCGACGGGAACAGGAAAAACAGAAATTGCAAAAGCACTTGCTGATTTTCTTTTCAACGACGAATCATTTCTGATACGTTTTGATATGTCTGAATTTAAGGAAGAGCATTCAGCAGCTTTGCTTTATGGCGCACCTCCGGGTTATGTTGGATACGAAGAAGGCGGACTTCTCGTGAATAAAATTCGACAAAAACCTTACTCTGTGGTACTGTTTGATGAAATTGAAAAGGCTCATCCGTCGGTTTTCGATTTGTTTTTACAGATTCTGGATGAAGGGAAATTGCACGACCGGCTTGGAAAAGAAGGTGATTTTTCGAATGCAGTAATTCTGTTCACATCCAACATTGGGCAGGAGAAAATAGTAGAGCAGTTTAATCAGGGAAGTTTGCCTAAATCATCCGATCTGATGGATATCATGGCAAAACATTTCCGACCTGAATTTCTGGCTCGACTTACTGAAATTGTTCCGTTCGTGCCAATTTCGCAAGAAAACGTTGTGAAAATATTTGACATCCATCTAAAAAGTCTGACCGATCTGATGGAAAAACAGGGAATTACCCTGCGAATGACCGACGAAGCAAGAAAACATATTGCCATGCAAGGATTTACGCCGCGTTATGGAGTTCGTCCATTGAAAGGTGTGATCCGGAATATTTTAAGAAGACCTATCAGCCGAATGATAATTTCCGGTGATGTTGGCAAAGGATCCGTGATTATCCTGGATCTGGACAGCAGCGGTGAGGTAATATGGAAAACAGAAGAAAACGCAGTTACGCAGGAAGCTTAAATTTAAGATCATGGCAAAATGGGATTACAAGTTTGACTACGAAAATATTTTTGAAAATCCGGACACAGAGGATGAAATATATTTTGCCACAAACGGAAGACCCATTTGTGCATTGCGGCTCTACAATTTTGTGACTGACAGTGATAAGTTAATTGAAAATCACAAGGTTGGAATTTATAAATACATTTTCACGCCTTTGAGATCACAGACGGATTACTGGATTAATCTTGTCGGTTATGCGAGTAAAATTGGTGATCGAGGATACAATTCAGATTTGTCTCTGAGAAGATGTGCTCAGGTGCAAAACGAAATTTTGACGGGTAAGAACAAGCTCTATGTAGCTGAATTCCGCAGGAAAGTTGCACGGGGATCAGATGCAAGCACAGATGCGGCAAACGATGATTACGGATACTGGCGTTCGGTGAAGATCTATGCCCACAAAGGCGCTCCGCCGCCTCCAAATCCACAACCAAAACCTGTTCAACCGGCATTTGTTGATCAAAAATTTCAAATACAATTGATGGGTGGACAGTCGATATCATTATTTAAAATGCTGGGAAGGGATAATTATACTTTTAAAATAAAGAATGTCGAAACAAACGAAACAGCATGTTTTTTGTACACCGGCACTTCTATTTCAGTGGGTGGCCCCGGCTCACCCGTATCGTGGAGCGGCTCTGGTCCATGGGCAGGCTTTACAATATCGACCAGGTTTAAAATGTCCCTGGATGATTTTAACGATCTGACCGTTTCACTGGCACAACAACCCGGCGTAACCATGGGACAGGATTCTGTAATGGGTAAATTTATCCTGGATTTTAATAGAAATGACAACAAACGGCTGGTTATTCGGGAGGTGATAATAAATCCATCTTCGGTAACAATTTCATCTGACTCAGGATATGGTATCTCCACTGCTATAAGCGCCAGCAGTGGCCGTTTGAGAAAAATCGAATGTCCAAGAGATCCGTCTGCACCGGATTGGGCTTAGTTCAAAATGGAAAATAGTATGTTCACTTTTAAAGAAAACGTATGAACATTCATCTTTTTATAAAAGGCAGAAAATGGGATTCATGCCTATTGCCTATTGACGAGAATGCACACGAATTAATTCTTCAGTTCAGGATCCATTTAGTGCGTATCGAACCCGGAAGTCGTTTTTACACATCCGAAACACAAGCTTACGGAGATGGTATTGTTCATGATTTATATGGCAACTATCGCCTCAATTCCTGGACGGATCTGGAATGGGAAACTTATAAAAGAGACTTTGTAAATGTCGTGAGAAGGCATTGGAGCGACAGATTTATCCTGGACCCAAATAAGCCATGGTACAGACCCAGAGCTGCAATTGCGATTACTCCGGCAAATATCGTTTGCAGCCTGTCAATCCAGCTGGTTGAAACAGCCGCACAGGCACATCAGACGTACCGTATAATACACCCGCGTAAAACAGATTTCAGATCTTATGTGGACGAAAATAACCGTTCAGGCATATTCACACATCTGGATCTCGAATCACACTGGAATGACAGAGATACAAAAATAGGACGCTTAAAACACAGTTTGAGTTTTCTACAAACCACTGTTAACCACGAATTTGGACACACATTAGGTCTTGGTCATGTCAATGGTGCAGGAAACAATGATTCGAATTACGGACTTACGTTAGAACAGCGCGAAAATCAAATGGGCATGGGTGGATTTTTAACAGCCAGTCACGCAAAACCCTGGATAAGCCGCTTGAAATCACATCTGGTCAATCAAAATCACTATGACACAACGGTTCATTTCAAAGGCCGGGTTGCGACAATGCAGCTTATTGAATATTGGGACAACGACTGGCAGCCACCTACAACAGCAAACAAGACCACGTAAGAAGCACCGATTTTAAATAACAGAACAAGCATAACATATTAAGCCATGCACTATCACATCGTCATAAAGGCAGATAATTGGGATTCAGTTTTGTTACCACTGGATGATAATACGCTGGCACTATCAATTCAGGTGCGTGTCTTTTTACAAAAAATAGAACCTTCTGAAAGACGTGAGTTTGGAAAGCTTAGTTGTGATGGAAATGGAAATGTTAAGGATCTAGAAACCGGAAATAAATATCTTCTAGATCCCTGGAGTCAGACCGAGTGGCAGAAATTCCCGAATGAATTTAAAACGATAGTAACGCGGTATTGGGACAACCAGTTTGATTTGATCCCAAATAAACCTTGGTACAAGTCGCCCAAGGGACTTACGGCGGCCAAGATTAATTGTGGATTAGCAGTCGACATAGTAAATCCGGCGCCCCAAAATGCGCATGCAAAGTTTATGGTTTTTAATACAAAAAAGATACCGAAACTGATCAGGAGCCATACCCAAATTGGCGTAAAACCGCAGGTTGGATTTATCAATAAAGATGACACGAAGCTGGAATGGCTAAACTGGCTTCCTCACATTTACAGGAAAGAGCACATTCTTACAAAGATCAATGGTCAGTCACATGCAGTAGATTACTTGCATAACACACTTGCCCACGAATTTGGCCACGTCTTGGGATTGGAACATGTGAGCGGAAATACAAACAAGACAACGTCTTACGGCGAAGAAAATATATACGATGCAGACTCAATGATGGGAATGGGAATAGCCATGAGAGAAAAGTTTTCCGATCCCTGGATTAAGCGTCTTGATCGCCATTTAGTCAGACAAAATTCGGACGACGCAAAAGTAAAATTTTCAGGAAAAGTCAAAACTCCACAGTTGCTTGGCTTTTGGGATAACGGGGAAGTGAAACATGTCGGGAATGACAACTGGATATTTAAAAGGATGTTTGGCCAATGAAAGCTGACAGATTACTTATTTGTGACATGGGTTTTGCCGGAAACAATCAGTTCGACGCAGCGGAAAGCATCTATTTTGCTGCCAGTTCGGATAGTACAGAAGGAATTCTGCAAACGGCTTCAAGTATTATTTCGCGAAAAAAAATAGCCAATGTGTTTTTGATCGTACACGGAGTATCTGTGGTCAGTATCGAAAGCTACGAAGGACGTTCAAGGGAAGGCGGATATTCACTTCCTGACAAAGTTGGTGGTTTTGGCTTACATCTTGGTGCCGATATTATTACAGTCACCAATGATTTCCTGTTTAGAAAATGGGCTAATCTGGGAGTCAAAAATATTGTCTTTCTATCCTGTTCGGCAGCAAACAGCGATCCTAAAAAAGTAGGAGGATGGGGTGATGGAAAATTGATGCTGCAAAACATTGCCAACGCAGTAGGTGCAACTGTATATTCATCTGATGCCACCCAGTACCTTGACGGAGATTGGGAGGGAGAAATGTTCAGGTTTCGCCCACACTCCACAAGCAGGGGAAGCCGGGTATTGAGGCCTTATCCGGCGATATTAAATAGGACTTTTGCCAGTTACACGGAGAGTATTGCAGAATAAATAATGAGTTGGTCAGGATTTGACATTCAAATCAGGGAAATGAATATTGCACTTTAAAAATAAAATCAAATGCAAAGGCTATACAGTTTTCTTGCAATTTTAACACTGTTTCTGGTAAGTGCCTGCAACCTATTCTCGCCGGTGGATCCGCTGCCACCAGTCGTATCCGCGGTTAGTGTCATCCAGGTTGTGACTTCCGGCGCTACCGTAAGCGGGACTGTTCAGGATCCGGACGGAAAAAACAGTCGCCAGGATAAAAAGAGCGGACAAATTACCGAGTATGGATTTGTGTACGCAACACAGGACAAACCTGTTCTCGAAGGCGGAACTTCGTTGAAAGTGGGAAATGCTGTTACTTCGACGCCTTTCCAGTTTCAGGGACAGATCACCGGCTTGAACGTTGCGACTACTTATTTTGTAAGAACTTATGCCAAAAATGAAGGAGGCGGAGTCTCGTATGGAGAAGTAGTAAGTTTCAAAACGGGAACCTACACCACTCCCATAATTCAGATTGGAGAAATTACTGATATCACAAAATCATCAGCCAATGTTGGTGTATCATTTTTTGATAGACTGGGCACGGAAACTATCAGTTCATTTGGCGTATGTTATTCTTCTTCAAATAACTTACCTACAACATTAGACAGTAAAATAGAAATTGGCAGCAAAACTTCCGGAGGAAGTTATACTGCTACAATGACGGGTTTGTCCGTTGGCCTGACGTATTACGCACGGGCTTATGCAATTTACACCGGTGGAATTACTTATAGTGGGGTTCTTACTTTCACTTTGGGCGAACCAACCGCTTTTTTACCAAAAAAATCATTTACTATGAATTACTCGAATCCCTACGATCTGGATTTGGGTGAGCTGGTTTCACAAGTTGGTGCGGAAGATCTTACCTGGTATCCATATAACGATAAGGCTGGAATTTATCCAAAAAATGGGGCCAAGTTCGCGGTTTTGGGACAGCTCAATTTTGATAACGTAAAATACAGTGACATTACAAAAGCTGTTTTAACCACTGACTTCATTAACGGAAGTTACACAGACGCTAATGCCAATAAGTTGCCCAACAGAACCGTAATCGCCTACATTACCAATCAGGGCAGATATGGAAAAATGTACATTGACGCGCATGGTCAGGATCGGGTAAATGCAACCTCGACGGGCGGCGATATGCAGGTGACAATCCTTACTTACACTAAATGATTTCGACCATTGACATTTCCTCAGAAGATTTATCCAGGGAAAAACGATGACAATCTGGTTGTCTTTTCAACTTTACACTAAATGAAAAAGCTCGGTTTACATACTATCCTTTTGGTGCTGCTTGCGGGTTCGGTTTATGCTCAGGACCGGATCTGGCTTGACAATGGAAATCCAGTTCAGGCAAAATTGAGCCGTGCGCTGGATGGCAAATTGGAATGGGTGGCATCAGACGGAGTATTACGAATATATAACCGTAAACGCTTTCTGGTTGTATTTGCAGAGAATGGGCAATTCATCGTCGTTACTGAATTAAATGAAAATACTTCGAAAGCACAGGCGCAGATCGAGGCTTTTTACAAAACCCCGCCGAGAAATGTGAGCCAGGATATTATCATCAAAAGTATACCGCTGACTGTCCTGAGCGGAACGATTTCCTATGAAAGCGGCGAAGTGATCAATTACATTTCTGCGGAGGGAAAAGCAGCCAGTATTAACAAGGAAGAAGTGGCGGCGGTAATTTATAAAGATGGCCGCCATGAGATAGTTAGAGACGTTGTTGACGTCGCCCCATTATTAGGACTTGTGCATAAAGAAATTGAAAAGAAAGAATCAGAGCTTAAAAAAGTAAAACCCGATAAACCTGTTGCCGCAGTAAAAGAAAAAGCGTCGGCTGCGATCAAGGAAAAAGAAAAACCCGTTTTGACAGATTTGGAATATAAAGAATATAGTCAGAAGGGAATCCGGAGAGTGGACGAATTCAATTCATATCTGCGGATTATCGGAGATAAAAGTCGTAAGTCTGACGAGAAAAATAAGGCCGTTTTGCAGGCTTTAAGCCTTTTTGAACCGCAGGCAACGGTGGCAGTAAGTTCTTCCAGCGGAGTCAGGAAATATCCCGTAAAGGATTATTTGAACAGGTTGAAACTTCTTCCTTACAGCAAAATCAATATCACCTGGAACGAAGTAAAATACGTCAGTGAGCTCAAACAGGAAGCAGATGGCAATTATTACGGAATCATTTCCGGACAGCAGGTTTTCGAGGGTTATTCAGCCAATGGAAAAGTAGCTTACGGAGATATTACAAAGAAGAATGTCCGGGTAAAACTGGAATCATACCAGAAAACAGTTGATGGCAGAGATACGCTGCGATGGGAAGTTTTACTGGGAAATATCGGCGTGGAAACATCATCAAATCAATAAGCTAAGAACTTGCCAGCAGTGAAACTATTCATCTATTTTCTCAGCATTACTTCGCTTTATGCCCAATGCGGGTTTCTGGAAGGCACGGTGACGGATGTAAGCGGTTCAAAGCCGCTTGTGGCTACCGTATTTTCCAAAAGCGAACAGGGTAAAACAAGAATGGGCAAAACCAGCGAAAAAGGTATGTTCCGGTTCGAAATTCCTTGTGAGCTCTCAGCTCTGGTCATTGAATCGAAAGGTTATCAGTCGGTTACAGTGCCAGTTTATATTGACTCAAAAAATGATGTTACCTTTTTTGTACCACTTAAACTTTTACCCATTGGTAAGCAAACGAAGGACGAGCCATATGCGCAGTCAGAACAAACACATTTGGTATTAAAAGGCAGCACGACGAGCGTACCAAAAATCATTAGGCGCATCTTAGTGGAAGATGCAATTTCCAAAGAAATATTACCTGCAAACATTTGTCTTTACTACACGCACAAACAAGCCAGGGAATGCTTCGATCTGACAAAATCCGATCCTGGAATTGAAATAGCATTTCCGGAAAATGATATTGTGGCGATGGAAGTCAAATCTCCGGGGTATCAATCCTACAATGGAAACTTAATCCTGGATCAAGCACAGGATAGTACGCGGACATACACGTTAAAACTCAACCGGCAGCACACGATTTTGTCTGTAAATATTGCCAATCCACATGGCGGATTACATGCCAGGTTAAGAGAAGGAAACGGCGAAAATATCGAAATGGAAAGGGTAAACAACGGACATTTTTATACAGAGGCCACGGCTGGCAGGATTTATAAACTGGAACTGACTGGTCAAAACCGCAACATAGAACTTGCAACGGCTATGGCTTCTCTGAAAGAAGGAATTACGTTAAAATCTTTACGTTTGCCAGCCAAAGACAGCCTAAAATCAGAAAGTCGAACAGCGGAAGCTTTTTATACAGTTGAAAACAGGACGCTTTATTTTCCTCAAAGCGACTATAAACTGCCCTCAGATTCCAAAAATTATCTCGATTCACTGGCCGAATGGATTTCCGCAAACAAAGATAAATCATTATCTATCAATGGATACACTGACAATGTAGGTAATGCATCGCTCAATCTTACACTTTCAGAATACAGGGTACGGGTTATTACCCGATATCTGGTGAATAAGGGCGTAGATGAAAACCGGATAAAAGCGCAGGGACTGGGAAGCAAATTCCCGGTAGCGCCAAACGATACAGAGAAAAACAGACGAAAAAACAGACGGGTTGAAGTTCAAATCATTGATTTACAAGAAAGAACCTATTGAAATTATGACACGATTTATATCCGTTTCGGCAAACCGAAAATTACTCGCCCTTTTGATGCTTGTGTTAGGATTTTTTTATACAAAAACATCCGTGGCGCAAACGTTGAGCCGCAAAGATGCGGATGAAATCCGAGTGTTGGCAAGGGAAAAGATAAAAGCTTTCAACGATCTTCTTAACGCAATTTCCAACGATGATCTGAGCAACTACGAGCGCAAATACATGATCATGAACAGCTATATGCCAAGTAATGACCAGATATTTTTCAACGACGGTGTTGTCGTGGAAGATGATGTGGATCCGAAACATACCAGCAGTTCTCCTGAGCTGGATACACCGATAGAAAAATATCTGAGCAACTTCGATCTGTTTTATACCAAATCAGAAACCAACTCGATTGAGTTTTCCAACATTGTGGTGTCCGATGCTAAAATAAATAAATACGCTTATGTAAAAGTATTTTATACCCAGCAGTTTAAAGGAAAAAACAGCAACACCAAAGATCCTTACCAACCGGTTTCACGGGTTGCCGAACTTCGGGCGGACAAAGGGACTTCCGGCAGCTGGATTATATACCTGACCAGCATTTCCTTTAATTCAGCAGCGAACGCAATCGCTACACCTACAACGCCAGTTGCATCTGCCACTTATGAATCTGCAAAGAAAAACGGAACGCAACCCGAAGTAACTGAAAGCAAACCAACCGATATGAAACCACCGGTTTCGGCAGCTCAGCAGGAGAAAAAACCATTGGAAAAATTTGCAGACCAGCTCAGTAAAACCAATCAGGCGCAGCTGAGTCACGACCGAAAAATTGCCTCTATAAAACTCGGTGTTGGTATCGCAGCTTTTGCTTTTGGAGCGGTCACCTTTGCGATGCTCAACAAGGATTTCAAGGACTACAAAAGCAAGATAGCCAATCCGGAAGGACTGACAAGTTATGCAAAACCGGGAATCTATATTTCAATCGGTTCGGCGGCGGTTGGTCTTGGCGTGACGGCAACTTCTCTACTTGATTTCAAGAAATTGAAGAAGAAATAGAAGCAAAGTTTAACATTAAATAACATCACTTTTTCCAACAACTTAACTGAATAAAAAATGGGACAACCAGCAGCAAGAGTCGGAGACATGCATGTATGTCCGATGGTCACACCAGGCCTTCCTCCTATCCCGCATGTAGGCGGCCCTATCCTCCCGCCGGGTGCCCCCATGGTGCTGATCGGAGGAATGCCGGCAGCAGCTATGGGTGATATGTGCGTTTGCGTAGGACCTCCGGACACGATCGTGATAGGTTCTACGAGTGTACTTATTTCGGGTAAACCGGCGGCAAGAATGGGCGATATGACTGCTCACGGCGGAAGTATTTTGGCTGGCTGCCCCACAGTTTTAATTGGCGGCTGAAAACAGAAGAGATTTTTCATTTAAACAAATAAAACCATGTTCAACTACGGAATTGGCGGCAACGAACGCAAAATTGACCAGGCAAGCGAGGGGATCGCGGATATTCCCCAAAACCGGACACTTTTCGCTACAAAGTTAACCGGAGATCCGGCGGTAAGACCGGAAATGGTTTATGATTTAAAAACAACAGACGAAGTTTTTGCGCACTACCAGCCAGAGGCCGAAGCAGAGTTTATCACAGCAGAGGGAAGTTTCATCATCGAGCCACTTCGCTTTCGCAATCTGGGTGATTTCGGAAAGAAAGGCATCGTGGCACAAAGTGCGTTTTTACAAGATCTTGATGCACGCGCCGAAGCATACCAACAGGTTGTCCGCCACTTGAAAGTAAACAAAATCCTGAAAGCTGCATTGGAAAAACCGGAAGCCAAGGCTGCACTGTTAGGCGTTTTCCAAACACTGATCAATGAGTTGGAAGCTGCTGATTAAAAGGACATTCATCTTATTATTTAACTGGTAAAAAAGTATTCAAAGGTTCAAATGATCTAGTCATATGCCAACTGAAAAAACATTAAATGAAGAGCAAGGTTCAGCGGGTTTCCGCGAACATGCTGCGATACCTTTGGAAAAAGGACTGCCTCTTTTAGCAAAATATGGAAGCTACGATCTGGTGGAAACCATCATCGAAGGCGCCGGAAATATTAATCCAGAGAAAAAGGCCAGAAAAAAGATTTTTCTTACCGAGGCGGACAAGAAAAAAGAACGTCAGCAACTTAAAAAGCGCCTTGAACTCTGGAGCGAACTTCTTGGAAGCTCGGAAAGTATTTCCGAAATGATTGAAAAAGGACAAAATCAAGCAGATGCAGCTTCCGAGCTTTTAAAGGAAAATCTTGGAAAAGCTGTCGAATTGATCCGGCCACTGGAACAATCCTATCGTTCAGTCTCGACTTTTTTCAAAAATACCGAACAGGAAAAAGTTAAAAATGTAACTTTTTTAAATGCTGATCCTGAACAAATTAAAGATCTGGATGTGACCACATTTGCCGATGCCGTCGGAGAAGAACTTGCTGCAAAATTTGACCGGCTTGATCTGCGTGAAAACTATTCGATCCTGAATGTTCCAGGTTATCTGGGTTCAGGTAAGGTAGTTGATAAATGGGCAAAAATGGCGCATAAAAACAAGGTAATGCTCGTGACAGATTTTGAACATCTCGACGCACCGGAAGATGTTATGGAGCTTTTTGAAGCAGCAAACCTGACAGGCGGTTCAACGCATTTATCCAATGTAATGATGACCTGCAACTGGCTGGTTGGCAGAGCAAAACATGCCGATCTGGATGAGCAGGATGATCTTTATATTCCGCCTTCCACTGCCTTGGCCGGTAATGTATACAAGACTTTAATGTCGCAGGTGGCTGCCGGAAAAAAACATGGAACGCTAAATGAGGTGGATGGTGTACGTTTTCCGCTTAAAAAATCGGAGATCGCTGATCTTGAAAAAATGGGTTTGATACCGATGGTAAATGAATACAACAAAGTAATGGCGTTTTCTGCCAAGACACTTTTCAACGGAGATAATGTCGGGCTTCAAACCTATTCTGTCGTTCGCGTTTTTGATTATATCACAAAAGTACTGATCGACTTTTTGAATCGCCGGGCGTTTGAGAATTTCGATTATAATACTAAAAACGATCTCAAAAAACAGATTATTAAATTTCTGGACAGCGTAACCGGACCTGGAAAACTGATCGAAAAGTTTAGCGTGATGCGTTTTGAGCAGGACAAAAATCAAAAAGACAAGGTATATCTGGACATTCATATGATTCCTTATTTCCCGGCCAAAAACTTTATGATCGCACTGACCGGACAAAAAGGAGATGATCTGGACGCAACCGCATGGGCTGCTGAATATGCACAGCAGTAAGATGATACTCATTTAAAAGAATTCGATTTAAGATGGCTTTCAGTTCCACTTTGACCGTCGACGGCGACCACGAATATACTGTGATGTACATGCGATTTGAACTTCATCAAACCGTGGATGACGCGATGTCGGTCACCTCGCCTATTCAATGGGCTCATTTGTATGTTGAAGTGGAAATGGTTCTGGATGACTTTCTGGTGGAATGGGCAAGCAAGCCGTCTCAAAAATACGATTTGAGTATCGAACAGTTTGGCGAACACGGCTCTTTTAAAACGCTGAGTTTCAAAGATGCTGTTTGCATCGAATTTGTTGAAATGTTTGATGACGGGTCCGACGATCTGGACATTGCACTCACAAAACGTCTGGAAAATTTCATTACCTGCCTGACAATCACCGCATCCAATGTGGAAGTTGACGAAGCCAAACTGGAAAATTTTTAAAGGATGGCAAAACAAGATGCAACCATAGGCGTAGAAGCGCATGTGACAATTGACGGAAAGGAATTTTCGGCTCAAAAGATTTCATACGGCTGTAACCGGAACGCTGACGAACGCGGAAGCCCGACTGATGCGCCCAAGGCACGTCTGATCCGTATGACAGTCGGCCCCAAACAGAACGACGATCTCGCATTGCTTTATGATTGGGCATTCAAAAATGACCGGAAACTTAGCGGTCGTATTGAATTTAAATACCAGGATGATTCACAGCTGTTACGAAAAATAGAATTTGAAGATGCCTATTGTGTCGGATTCCGGGAATCATTTCTGTCTAAAAGATCGACGATCCGGGATTATAGAATTGCCCATGTGCCAGACACGAAAGGTTATCTGCCCCAACATAGGGGAAAGGATTATTTTCTGAATGACAGCAGTACATCGCTGGCTTATGAATTGGTTCTGTTGCCGGCAACAGTAAAAATTGGAAACATAGAAATCAAAAGCTAAATGGCACGACAGGTTAATACTTCCATAGAAATTGAAGGAGGAATCCAGATCAAACGTCATTTGGGACTCTCAATTGAACAGGATCTGTTCGAACATCATCACTTTGAGCTTTTGGTACCATTTGATCAGCTCGAAAAACAGGGAGAGCATTTTTTCAACCAGTCGCACCGAAACGTGATGGGTAAAAAAATTACTTTTTCTTTTAGTCCGAGGCTCGATCAGGAATCTTTTGATTTCACCTTCCAGGGGATAGTCACAGAAATTCGTTTGCGAAGTCTTAGTGATATGAGCAGCGCATTTGTGCTCAAAGGATTCAGTCCGACTATTGTTTTGGAAGATACCGTGCAACGCAGATCTTTTTTGAGAGGAACAGTTCAGGACATTTTTAACAATGTTTTGCAGCCGTACCCGCAGAATTTGCTCAAAAAACAATTAAATCCGGAAAATGGCGGACGTCAGGTACCTTTTATTCAATACAATGAAAGCAATTTCAGGTTTCTAAGCCGGGTCGCCGACCGGTGTTGTGAGTGGTTTTATTATAATGGAAAGGAACTGGTTTTGGGTCATGGAAATGATTCCATCGAGGTTGATTTTCTTGTTGATGGCCTGCAAAATTTTGATGTCGCGCTGCTTTTGCATCCGTCAAAATTTAATTACCAAAGTTATAATTATACCAAAGCCGAAACTTTTACGGGACAATCTTCCCGGCAAAATGTAAGCGGACTGACATCGCTCAGTAAGTTTGCACTGGAACAATCCGATAATCTTTTTGCCCAAAATGCATTGTTGGAAGTACCTGAAATTGTATCCGGACAAAGTGAGATTGACGAATTGACGAAAATGGAACGGTCGGCCAGGGTTACTTCAATGGTCGATTTTCGAGGTACAGGAGAACTTCCAACCATGAGCGTTGGTACTGTTTTAGCCGTGAAAGGCCAGCGATTGAATGAACGCGGAGAAAAATATGAGGAGAATTTTGGTAAGTACCGCGTGGTACATATCCGCCATGAGGTAAATACAGCGGGAAGTTATCAGAATTCTTTCAAAGCCGTTCCCGAATCTGCCCAGCATCCTCCAAATAATCCTAATGTGCATAATCCATTGGGAGAAAACGAGCAGGCGGAAGTTATTGCCAATGATGACAAAGAAAAGCTTGGCCGCGTCCGGGTAAAATTCATGTGGGGACAGGCCAAACAGCAGGATCAGGAATCGATCTGGATTCGCGTTGGGAGTATGCATAACGCACAGGCAAAAGGGATCAATTTTGTACCGGAAGTCGGAGCGATGGTGATGATTGGCTATGAGGGAAATCTGGCTGAAAAACCTTTTGTAGTCACCACACTTTACCCTAAGTCAGAGGACGATACGCATTATACAAACGACAATAATGATATGAAAGTAATTGGTACACGGTCAGGTAACGCGATAATTTTCTCTGATAAGGACGGTGACGCCCAATTGCAGATTTCCAACATAAACAATAAGGGAACAAATATGATTTTCAGCTTTAAGAACGATGGAAAAATTCATCTTGAAGTAGAAAACGGGCTCATTGAAATCAAATCAAAAGACCTGACAATAGAGGCCACTAATAATATCTCAATTAAAGCCGATCAAAAACTTGAATTGCAGGGAAATGAAATTTCTATCAAAGCAACCCAGGAACTAAAAGCAGAAAGTACGGCAGGTGCCGAAATCAAGGCGGGCTCAGAACTCAAACTGGAAGGAACTGCCTCGGCAAAACTCAAAGGTGCTCAGGTTAGCATTGAGGCTGATGCCATGGCCGAAGTCAAAAGTAACGGTCCGGCCGTTTTCAAAGGAATGCCGGTTATGCTAAATTAAACATACTTATATCCAAATAAATTTTCCACTTTTAAACACTTTTCAATTATGCCAGCTTCAAGTTTTGACGCGTATTTTACCTGGGATGGCGGTCCATCCGGTGACGGAATCGCAGTTATTTCATGTAATTATTCACTTTCACAATCCATAGACGACAAAGGCCGCGTATCTTCAAAAGTATATGGCGGAACTGTATTTATCCAGGTCGATTCATCCAGTGCTGATGATAGTAAGGGACTTTGGGAATGGATGGTGGATCCGGACGGAAAAAAGGCTTCTGCCAAAATCACTTTCAAAAATGTAGATGAAGAACAAACCCAAAAGGAGCTCGAACTTAAGGATGTTTACTGTGTCCAGTATAGTGAAAGTTTTGCAGAAACGGGTTCTATGCCTATGACAACCAGTTTGACTTTGTCTTCAAAAGAGATCAAATTATTTGGCACACCACACACCAACCGGTGGTAAAAAGTTAAGATATCCAGGAAAAAAGGGCGCCTCTTTAAGCAATTGTTTAGATTGGAAGTTTTACCTACGGTCTAAAAGAGGCGCCCTCTATCTTGCCAGATCCAAGGTTTTTATTGAATAACTCAAATCTGAAAAATTATGATTTTTTGTGATTTCCAGACACTTCTTAACAACCATCCTTATCACACGATTCAGTATGAAGGAATGGGGGGACAAATTGAAAAGTATATTGACACGAAGGTGGAGACCTGCACCATTGAGCTTAGCTATGCCATGAACCGTTCTGGTTTGAATATTCCGGATGATCTGCCTTACTCTCCCATCGTTGCCGGCGGAAGAGTGCGCAGTATGAAGGATGACAAAGGAGATAATTATATTTATAGTGTAGTGGATATGAAAGCGTATCTGGATAAAACCTATCCCGTAAGTGAAAATTACCGCGCAGGAAGCCGGGCAGGATTTGTGAAACAACTTGGATCAAGAAAAGGAATTCTCGCTTTAGGTTATCGGCACATTTCTATTTGGAATGGTAAGAACTACGTGCATGAATCAGATTTTTTTGACTTATGGAGCGGCTTGCACGCCCACAGCACAGCAGTAAGAGGAATTTTCTTTTGGGAAATTGCTTCTTTGTCCGGCATATTCGATGATGCACTTGCATAGCAGCATTATTCCCGGATAGCCACGATGGTTTCATTATCAACAACGCCGTTTGCCTGAAAAGTAAGATCCGAATCCATATAAACACGTTTTTTATACCAGGGTGATTTTTTGTAAAAAAGCCATCCATAAGAAGTTCCTTCGGGTGTCAGGAATTCGACGGGACTAGCCGAATTCCGGTCGTTGTAATCATTAAGAAAAATAAAAAACAATTCTCCGAAAAGCATAGCATTAGGAGCTTTGGCCCGGAAATTTGTGAAGGCCGTTTCGTCTGCCTTTTTGGTGAATTCAAACTGAATCACCAAAACTCTGGAAAGATCCAGAAGATCCATATCTGGCAACGGCTGCCCGATGGGATAATACCATTTTTTATATTCTCTCAAAGGTATTGTCAGATAGGTTTGATAAACCTTTGCGACAAAAACCGGAAACAAAAAACCAATCAGAGCGGTGGCCATGCCAATTCCCCTGATAAGTGCGTCACTGATCTTATGATAAAGAAAAGTAATCGCCAAAGCAGCCAAAATACTCAACAGCAGCGTAAAACCCAGTGCTTTAATAGAGCAGTTCAGGAAAAGTGTGCTGAACCATTGGGATAATAAATAAATATGAAGCACACCCAATATCAGAAACGCCAGCATAGCAGATGGATAAGCAACCCGGTAATCAGTAATAAAAAAAGCAAATGAACCGACACTTACCAACAGCAGAATTACAATAAAAGCATATAAAAGCTGAAGACGTTGTGAGGAAGTTTTAGGCAAAGGCAATTTCATAAGTAACGCTGGTTGATCTGTTTAACAAAAATAAGAGAGACTTTCATTAAAGCAACCACATTGTTATTAAACGAGGCCCATGGAAGAACAAAATTATGCATTACCACTGGCACTTGACCGGATTGTAATGAAGCAAATGCTGGCAAAATGCCCGGATCGGGAAGCTATTCACCAGCATCTTTATCTTTTGATGGTTACACATTTTGACGAAACACGTTTTGATGAAAATTATGGCTGTGCTTTGTGGGAACATGATTTTTCAATCCTTTCCCAAATTAAATGGAAGGATTTGATAAGAGAGTCGCTTGAAGCAGCCATTGCCAGGTTTGAGCGGCGTCTGACACAGATAAAAGTGCGCGTGGAAATTGAAGAGCTGGAAATGATGTCAAAGTATAATAGCTACATCCGGAAAAGAATCGGCGTTGAAGTAAAGGCGGTTATCAGGCGAACCAATGAACCTTTCATTTTTTTTGAACGCATCTTCATTTCACCCATGTCCATTGATTAGCCATGTATTCAGATTCTTATTATACCAAGGAAAATATATCCCGGAGAATTTTAAAACGATCCGCCGAATTTTGGGGATACGACGAAACCAGTCTCGACCAATTTGATCCGCTGGTCAAACTCCTTATCGAAGGCTGTGCCGTTGAATTTGAAAAAATCGGTCAGGAAATAAAAGGAACCGAGCTTAGACTAATGCGCCGGCTCGCAGCAATTCTTTGCCCGCAGATACAACGCGGTCCCAAACCTGCCATTGCCATTGCGCAAGCCAGGTCAATTGAAGCCAAAGCTTGGGTAGACAAGGAAAATCAGCTGGTTTGCAGGCGAAGCAATGTTAGAAAGGGGGAAGCATCTGAGGTATTTTTCTCTCCGGTCGGCAGACACTCCATTGTCAATGCGGCAATCGTTTATTACGCCACACCGGTTGGACTTTATGCCATGGAAAGGGGATCACGCAATTTGCTTTCGTCATCTTTGATACAAAAAGGTGGCGATCAGAATGTTTGGGTCGGTATTGATATGGATCAATCGATCGATTCCTTTGAAGGTTTTAGATTTTATATTGACTGGCCAACAGATATATCGCAGGGCCTTTACCGTGAATTTTTGCCGTTTACAAGCTGGGAATCAGGGCGAAAAAAATTAAATTATGAAGTAGGATTAAAAACCGAAACTACTTCTGAAGAAATGACTTTGCTTGGTATTAAAAATCATTTCGTCAATATAACGAGTCAGGAAAGCTGGGAGAAAGGTGAGATGGCTTTGCTATCCTATCCGCCGGAATTTGAAGAAATTTATGACAGATCTTTGCAGACACTAAAAAAGCCTTTGGTCTGGTTAAAAATTAAATGGCCGGCTGCATTTCCCATCGCAGGGTTTGAAAATATAAAAATAGCCCTGAACGCTTTTCCGGTAAGTAACAGGCAACTTCATAAATTAACTTATCGCTTGCAATCCGGAATTAACGGTATTGCGCTGCCATCCAATGAAGCATTTTTGGGAGTTAATACCATTGTAAATCAAAAAAACCAGTTTTACACCGCATCTGATAAAGACGTCGGCTTCAATGATGGTATCGCCAACAATACTTATACGCTCAGAGAGCAGGGTATCGGCCGGTTTGATCAAAGAAATGCAAAGGAGTTTCTTTATCAGCTTATGGAACTGTTGAGAGATGAGGTTACTGCGTTTAACGCGCTTGGTGAGGACTTCCTGGCTTCTATACTTACGGAAATTGCCCAAAATATGGCTAGAATCGAGCAAAAACTTGGTGTAAAAAGAGCAAACGAAACCTATTCTCAACCCTATCTCGTCGTTAAAGGCAACAAGGATCCGGACAATTTATATATTTCTTACTGGACAACTTCCGCAGAACTTGCCAACGGATTATCTGTTGGATCCCGGCTCCAGTCCTATTCTGCTTCGGCTTTGAATAATGCAGAAATCATGCTTTTGACCTCGTCGTTTAGCGGGAAACCGGCACCGGAAGAAACCCAGTATGTCCGGGAACTTCGAAAAAATATTATCACTTGCGACCGTTTGATCACGGCAGAAGACATAAGGGCATACTGTGCCGCAGAGCTTGGTGACAAAGTCAGGAAAGTAAATATGCGCCCGCATTTTATTAAAGGGAATCTTCCAGGGCAAGGTTTTGTAAGATGTATTCAGATCCAGCTAACGCCTGCCGGGAATATTTCCAATCATGTTGAATGGATTCAAAACTGTGATTTATTAAAATCAAAAGTTGAAAAATTGTCAACCGGGATGTATCCAATTGATATAATAACAGCATAAAAATGGAAGCCGAACATAATATACTTTTTGAAGCGGAGAATGATGTAAAGGCAGAGTTTTTTGCAGCATCACTTCTTGAAGCCGGTTTAAGACCAGAACAGATAACTTTTCGCGCATTAGGACCGTTCAAAAGACGCAGTCATAAGGACATCGAATTTGCAGAAGAAAAGGATATTGGCAATTTTAAAGGGCTTGTTATCGAATCAAACCGGAGTGGTATATATGATTATTTGCCCGAGCAGCTTTTTCATTTATCATCTTCAAAATCAGGGAAAGAATTAAAGAAGAAAATTGAGGACATACGGGTTGAACGGGAAAAGGAACAAAAAACACGCCTGTTTTTTCTTCCGCTGGAACAGGAATTTTTCTTCTATAAAGTTCGGACAGAACAAATTGAGCAGCATGCCAGTGCATTGGACCCGGATTCTTCCTTATTTGAAGAGCTGCGTTACTTCTGGCAAATTCCTTCTTTTGTATCTGATATCACTTTTCGGCAACTTCTTCCCCTCCTACCGCAGGTATCAGAATACCGGGCCGATTTCAATAAATGTGAAACAATCCTAACCGGAATTCTTAATGTTTCAGTTCAAATCAGAGAGGAATACGGCAAAAATTTTTTTCCTACGCATGGTTCCGAAATTGGCATTACTGCGCTCGGGATGAATTTATTTTTAGGCGGAGCTCTGGATTCAGGTTTACCTGAATTGCAGATCGATCTTTCATTTAAAAATACAGATGAGCTTGAAAAGTATTTTTCTGATCCGGATTTCGGCAAACTGATAAACTGGCTTTTAGGCTGGTTTTTACCCGTAGAATACGATTTTAAAGTAAACCTTTCAACACCACTAAGTGCATGGTGGTTGCCCCTGGAAACTGACGCTTCCATTTTGCCACGATTAGGATATACGACAATGCTGGAATTTTTGTAATGATTATTTACCAAGTTTAGTTGTCGTGTTTGGCCCCTTAAATCGTCCTGCCAGCCACCATCTTTACGACGACTTCCTTTGTAAGTTTGGTAGAAAATAACAACCGAATTTTTAGACAGCTCAAAGCGGTTACAAAACTTAACTGTATATTAAGATCCGGGATCGAGCCGCCACCCACTTGGCGACCTATGTATGATATTTGGTTGGTACCTAAACCATGTAAATTCAGCAGCAAACATTTAGAGGATTAAGCCCTGAAAATTTTCGAGAATCTTCCGGACTTCTTCTGGCTTTTGAGTTCCTATCATTAAGAATCGTCTTTTACCATTTTTTCTAATATCAATTCCAAAATTGCCAGATATTGTTTGAGCAGTTCCTTCCCATGATATCCGCATCCCCCAGCCACCGAATTGCGGTGTCAGTTACACCGAATTTTCCAGAATATGATCTAACTGAAATCGAATCAATCGTTATCCATTTAATCAGGCGATGGCGAACGTCCATATCTAGCAATGCGCCCTCACTGTGGCCAAGCAAAACAACCCTTTTAAATCTTTTGTCGTCCATAAGATCCCGTGTAATCGAAGCCAGGTCTTTTACGTAGTTATATCATTGATAGTACCAGACTGACCGGGTTTCTTCTTATCCATAAAGGAAAGATTGTTTTCGAATATGTTGATATAACTGAAAATAGCTATATCGCTTCATGTAGAAAAAATATCCTTGCGATGCTTTATGGAAAGTATATTACCTCTGGATACATCAACTTGAATAAAACTCTGCGAGAGTTACAGATTGACGATTTACAAGGCTTGTCAGAAGGCGAGAAGGAAGCAACAGTAAGGGATGTTATCTCTGCAAGATCTGCGGTGTTTCACCCTGCCAGTAATTTAGGAGATTATCTGGAATACGCTCCAAAAAGAGGCTTGCATAAACTTGGGTCATATTGGCTGTATAGTAACTGAGATTTCAATATAGCCGGGTATATTTTTGAAAAGGAAACAGGAAAAAGCATTTATAATGAGGTAGACAGAGTACTTGCAACTCCTCTGGAAATGCAGGATTGGAACTGGTCTCTTCAAAAAAAAGGACGGAGATACCCGGAGGTCAAAGTATCAGGCTTATCCTATGTATTTTTCCACAAGAGATATGGCCAGAATCGGGCTGCTCATGTTAAACAGCGGGAGATGGAACAACCAACAAATTATCGATTCGAGCTGGGTAAATGAGATGTTGAAAGCCAGAACCGACTACCCAGAGATAAATAAAAATATTCCAGTTTATCGTGAAACTGGATATTCCTTTGGATATGGGTATATGTGGTGACTGTGGCAAAACACTAACGAGGTACGGTTAAAGGGAGGGGATTCTGCAATGGGAGCATGGGGACAAAGCATTTCAGTATTTCCAAACTCGGATGTAGTTGTAGCGTATAAAACCAAACCGGACTATGGCCGGGAAACCGATTTTTTAGCGAGGCATAAGGTGCTTACTCTGGCAGTAGGGCACTTAATTGACTAAGATTTTGAACAAATCAGAACTTGATGAAACTGAAAACAATTAACTATATATTGACTATTCTACTTGCCAACTTACCTGTGTCTTTATTGACACTAGCCTGCCTAGGATCAAGGGCGATGAGTGTTTGGTACAATTGAAAAAGCTGTAAGAGTTCGACCATCCCAACATTTTTTGCTCCACCTCGACACCCGATCCCCATGGAAGCCAAGGCATGCGCAAATCGGCGTGGATAAATTCATCTCCAAGAAGAGTTCAATACCTGCACTGGCCGATGAGATCCAGCACCTGCCCCAGGCTTGATTGCTCCTGTGCTTGCGTTAATTTGCATATTTATTTAATGAAGGCCCCTGCTCCATTTCATTATAGAAATGAGTCGTTATTTGATTTACCATTTCTATAAACCATCAAAAGACTAGGCTTGGTAACGAACGAAGAAGTTCCGACCTCATAAGCTTGCTTGATTAGTACCGGGTCCTCAGAAGTAGAATACATAACAACAGGAACCATTGAAAGCGAAGGCGGTAAACATAATATGCTTGAGGGTTTCAAATCCATTCATTCGTGGTGTGTTAACATCCAGTATAATCAACGAAGGAAGGTTTAATTCGCTACTTCGAGTATCTCAAAGAAATGCTGCCCATTCATCGCTTCAACAACATTGAATTATTGGACTGCCTGCATCAGGGCTTCGTAATCAGCAATCGATCGTCCGGGTCATCATCGACTAAGTAGACACGCTTTGGCCTTTCCAGATGAGAGCGCAGATTACCTATACCGCGCAAGTTACATCATATTGGCGAAGATCTATCGGTTGGTTAAGTAGGCTCAATTAATAGTACCGGACTGACTGACCGTGGGGCGGTCAGTCAGTCCGGTTTTCAAGAAACATCTCGTGTTGAACTGCTACAAAATGCTTCTGGTCAGCAGTGCTTTCCCTGTCTTTCCCTCTTTAAGTTTTAGCTAGCTGTGTCAACACTTTTCAGGACGGGCCAGAAAAAAAAACTACATTTTAACGTGCTCTATCCCATATTTATTGAACCAAAAGACATATCCATCTATTGCAAGCATGCCTCTCGCCCCGCTTTAGAAATTTCACTTTAACCACCATTTTTTCAAAATATATTTTAATATATGGTAAGGTATCCAACTGGCTCTAAAACTTAGCCAACCATCCTTTTTCCATCCGAAAAATAAAATAACTACTAATTCATTAGGAATACTCCTAATCCATTAGTAGTATTGAACAAAAAAAGCTGCTATGCTAAAATTAGGAAAAAGAGAGGAGCAAATCATGCAGGTAGTCTGGCAGCTCCAGCATGCCTTTATCAAGGATATCATTGAGCTGCTTCCTGCCCCCCAGCCACACTACAATTCGGTTGCAACCATGGTCAAAATCCTAGCCGACAAAGGTTTTTTAATTGCAGAGAAACTAGGAAATACGTATCGGTATTCGCCGGTTGTAACCTTGGCCGAATACCGGCAGCAGGACGTGGCCACCATAAAACAAAAATACTTTGGCAATTCCCTGACTAAAATGATAACACATTTTGCAAAGGAAGAAAACTTGTCCGATCAGGAATTAGACGAGCTGATACAAGTCATAAAATCACAAAAATCATCTTAAACTCATTTATCATGAACGAGTTTGTATTCAAAGCTTCTATCATTACGGCTGTCGCCTTTTTATTTTATAGGGTCTTTCTCCAGCGGGAAAGCTTCTTTATAGCCAACAGAATTTACCTGATTGGCTGCCTTGTCCTGGTTTTTACCTTGCCCTTTGTGAGCTTGCCCCCGCTTATCAACTATCAAGGCTATTTGGCCACAGTGTTGCCGCATATTAGCTCAACAGAAGAAAACAGTTCAAGCGTATATGCAAAGCAGTTGGCTGCCGAGAGTTCGGCTCAGAGTATTGCTAGCAAACCTCCGGTTGCGTCAAAGTTAATTTATCAAGATCCGGCCGTGCTGCAAAAAACCAGCCAGAAGCCCGTTACAACAACAGGATACAGCTTTGCTTTTTGGCTTTTTACCTGTTATCTCTTTGGGGTGGTTGTTTTCAGCGGTAGCCTGCTGTTGCAGCTTGGCATTATTCTGTACAGGATTAGACAATCTGCTGATAAAATTCAGGATGGGAACATCGTGATTGTAAATACGACGCAACGGCAAGCGCCTTGTTCTTTCTTCCATTATGTTTTTATCTACCCCGACGATTACGATTTTGAGACCTATCAGCACATCATTGCCCACGAGAAAATACATGCCCGGCTTTACCACAGTCTTGATCTGCTATTGGCTAAAGTTGCCACTATAGTGCTATGGATCAATCCATTTATCTGGTTACTGAGAAAAGAAATAGAGAAGAATAACGAGTATCAAACAGATGCCTTTATGGTGGAGAAAGTGCAGGTAGACAAACAACGATACCAACTGAATCTGCTTCAAATCGCCGTGCCGAACAGACCACTTTCTATTACAACTAATTATAATCAATCTGTACTTAAACAAAGAATTATGATGATGAACGCAAAAAAATCTACTCCGCATGCGTATTGGAAATACAGCTTTCTGGTACCTGTATTTTTTGGAACGCTGTTGCTGCTTAATAAACCCGCTTCCAGCCGGGAAATGTCCGGCAATAATACTCAAAAGAACCCTTTGCCGTTAGAATCCGCCGACCAGATACAAAAAGCAAAGCCGCAAAGTGAAAAACATCCTAACGGAGGCGATGAATCCAGCATTGGGAATTACGCGGATTCCAAAACCGATATGTCATCCGGTTACTGGTACAGCCATCAAGACAAAGAGAATTATTGTCTGGAATTTAAAGGCAGCCAGGGCAACTCTCAATGGAATATGAGTCGTTGTTTTCGGAAAGATAGTTTTAAAAAAACCGGAGATAACAGTTTTGTATTGACAAAAGATGCCGGTACGCTGCAATTAAACGGAAACCTGCAGGCCGAAGTAAGCCAGGGAAAATATACTTTCACGGAAAACAAAGACTTTGCAAACTACTTAGCTGCCAATAGTACGGCATCCCAGGAAAAAAACCTTGTTCTCTTTTTGTTCTTTGCAGATGTTAACCGTCAGTATGTAGAATTCCTAAAAAGCCAATATCAGACGCTGAATGGGCAGCGGTTGCTGGAAATTGCCATTCACAACATCAGCCTTACCGAATACCAGGGGTATATTGCGTTATTTGAACAATACAACCACAAAAAGCCTTCGATGTCCGAAATAATTGAAGCAAAAATACATGGCGTCGATCAGCAGTATGTACAACAAATGGAAAAGATGGGCTTTCCCGGACTTAGCATGAAAAAAATAATTGAGGCTAAAATTCATGGCATTGAACCTGGTTACGTACAAACTTTAAAAGACGCGGGCCTGGCTAACCTTTCCCTGGATAAAGTAATCGAGGCAAAAATACAAGATGTCAACCCAAACTCAGTGAAAGAATTGAAGGAGTTGGGCTTTCGAGATCTGACCCTTACTAAAATGATAGAGCTGAACATTCATGGAGTTACTGCAGCTTACATTCAGGAACTTCAATCGGCCGGGCTTAAAAACCTAACACTAGATCAGGCCCTGGAAGCAAAAATACATAGGGTGGATGCAGGTTCAATCAAAGAAATCCGGGCTTTGGGATTTACAAATGTAAGCTTTGAGGAAATCAGAAATGCGCGGATTCATGGCGTGGATGCATCTTTCCTTAAAGGTCTTAAAGAAGCGGGCTTGCCTGCTCTGACCATCGAAAAAGCAATAGAAGCTAAAATTCACGCGATTGACGGAACATCTATTCAAGCTGCTAAGAAAAAGGGGTACGATTTTACCAGTATTGATAAATACATTTCGCTCAAAATCCACAATCAGGCCATTGAATCATTAAAAGAATAAAGCAATATTTGGATGCATTGTAGCCAAATTAATTAACAGAAAAGGCTTTCTGCCGCACTGTAGGCACCAGCCTTTTCTGTAAAATTCTTCATTATTAAAAACAAAATTGTGGCCGTGAGCATTTTGGAAGATAGCTTTTCTTTAGCCCAAATAGCCCTTTCACCCCTCGATTTTTATGTTCTGCTATTACTGGTGATGCGTTAACTTTTTAAAAATACCTATAACACGTTGTAAATAAATTAATTACGGACGTTATTTGATTTTTTGATTTGATTTGACCTTTAGCTTTGTGACTTTTACACAAGGCTATGAATTCAGGAAAGTACGTTTTTGCTCAGCTTTTGCATTTTATTGACCGTTATGAGTTTGAAAAATGTATATCAAAGTACGATGGTGATTTCCGGACACGAGAATTCAATTGTTGGAACCAGTTTCTTCAACTGTTCTTCGGTCAACTAACCTCTCGTAATTCCTTGCGTGACATCTGCACTTGCCTGAAAGCGCATAAAAACAAACTTTATCACCTTGGAATCAGAAGTCACGTAAATCAGTCCACGCTGTCACGTGCAAATGATAGCAGGGACTGAGGATCTATGCCGACTTCGGACAGTACCTTATAGACTTGGTCAGACCGTTGTATGCAACAAATCCAGTTCCTAATGTCAAATGTTCGCAATGAGGTCTTTGCACTGGATTCAACAACGATTTCCCTGAGCCTGAAACTATTCACCTGGGCGCCAGGAAAGTATTCACGTGGGGCAATAAAAATACATACCCTTTTGGATCTGAGAGGGAATATCCCATCCTTTATCCATGTTACAGACGGCAAATACCATGATAGTAATATACTTGACGAGTTGTTAGTATCACCAGGAGCGATCTATATCATGGATAAAGCTTACATCGATTTCGCCGCCTTGCATAATATGAATGAGTCCGGAGCCTTTTTTATCTCAAGAGCAAAAACCACAATGAATTATAAGGTCATCGAAAGCAATTTTAACATTGATCCCACATCAGGACTCAGAAGTGATAAAACCATCATACTCAACGGATATAAGTCTAGCAAGCTTTATCCCGAACAATTGAGGCTTGTGGAATACTATGATGAAGACAAAGATATTCTTCTTTCTTGTCAAACAACGACATGATTTCTGCGCTTGAAATAGCAAAACTATACCAAAAAAGGTGGGGCACGCCTAGTGGCAAATAGATAATTTTTCCAAATGGGTAAATCGGACCGCCGACGCGGCAGAACCTGACCATCAAAACGCTTTGGGGTCATTCGGAAAATGCAGTCAATGTACAAGTATGGATTGCCATAAGCACTTATTTAATAGTAGCCTATCTCAAACACACTTTAAAAAGCAATCTCTCCATATATGAGATCATTCAAATACTGGGCATATCTGCTTTTGACAAAACCCCTTTAAAAGAGTTACTTACAGAATGTCAAATCAATCAAAATGTCAATGAACAATGGAACCTATTTGATGAGTAAAACTTAACGCATCAGTACTAAACTCGAAACTATAAACAGGCGGATGCAAAATGCAAGAATGATGAAGGTAGAAGGTAGTCTGGCAGATGAGGATTTTCAAAGCATCAAATCAGTTTCTAATACCAAAATTGAGGAAATAGAGAAAAAATTAAGCAATCTGTCTGAAAAACATTCTGACATCAATAATTTGCTCAAAAATGCCATTAAAAGGGTTTCTAACCTGGATTTGATGTATGAAAAAGGAACAATGGAAGAAAAAAGGCAAATAATAAGTTCGACCTTTCCCGAAAAATTCGTTTTTGACGGCAAGGGATATCGAACACCTCGGGTCAACGCCGGACCACTTCTTATCTATCAGACAAAGAAGGAGTTAGAACTAAAAAAAACGAGATAAATCGCAAAAAAAACGACTTGTCTCGTATGGTGCACTCAACGAGAACTGAACCTCTCATGTAACTAATTGACTATCATTAAGTTTAAATGGAAATTTAATCCAACTCTCGATCTGCTCACCAAGTTTTTTGTACTGCAAGTACTTCTGATAAAATTAATAAAAACGGAAGATTTGTCAAAGCGAAATTCTTATGATTTACGTCGACCGATCAAAGATAATTTCACGTCCAGCACTTCGCGGGTGCCTAAACATAAAATGAAATCAAAAAAGGCAATTTTTCAGTATACTATTATATGTGCAGCATCATTTCAAAAACATGATCGATATCCGAAGGTCGCCTAAGTGCAACAAGTGGCTGTCAATGTTTTCCTTCCTTGAAACAGCCTTCTCAATCAGCAGTAATATCAAGAGGACCTGAGGCCAGCTGGTTTAATTGTTGTTAGATTAAATAGTCGCTCCTTACGAAGCCACTTTAATTGCGTTATTTTTCAGATAGTACTGGACTTGCTACAAGCAGAATAGATATAAAAGTCGTTTTAGTGAGACTTGCCGGAGCGTTTGCAGTTTCGAGAGAATTAAGATTTTATGTGCTTTAGATTGTCGGAGTTTTAGAGGTACTTAGAATTAAAAAAAATAGAAACTACGTTTTGTATAGTTTCTATTTTTAACGAACACGAAATAATATTCAAAACGCTATTCTTTTATTACTTTCCTGGTTTCAGAAATAATTCCATTCTCAAACTTTATAAGATTTAAACCGTGATTCAGCTTGTCTATCAAAATTTTATTCAATCCAATTTGTAAAAGTTTACTTTTAAATGAGATTACTCTTCCACTTAAATCATAAGTAGTGATGTTCCAGATCCCTTTTTCTGTTGCCGTAATTTCAATGTATACTTTGCCGGTACTCGGGTTGGGATAGAAATTGCCGACCATAGCTTTTTCTGCATTGTTTTCTATTGCAATGATTCTTGAGAAGCTGTAAGTACCATCCCGACCGACCGCGGCCCGATCTATCATTTTGAGGCGATAATAGGCGGTGCTACCTGGTGAATTCGTGTCAAGGAACGTATAATTGCCTGACGCATCCGGTGCCCGATCGCCTATTTTTTCAAATATTTTAGCATTCAAACTTCTTTGAATTTCGAAATGGCTAAAATTGACTTCTGAGCTGGTTTTCCAATTAAGTTCATTGACTTTCTCTATGGCTTTACCGGTGAAAGAAATTAAAGTAACCGGTAAAGCTTGTGCAATTGATTTAGCCAAAAAGCCACTAAAACCCGAAACGGGGAATGTAACCTCCCAAATGGAATTTACTTCATTCCAAATAAAAGTATAATCGCCTGTATTCCAGGAATTTCCAGTGCCTGGAATATAAGTTGGCGAGCCAGAATAGCCCAGGCCTGTCGGACTGGTTCCTGCATATTTCAGGATCTGGAAATTGGTAATCTTTGCGGCATCAGCTGGGCCGGTTGGAAGTAAGCCGCTTGTTATAGTTGCATTATAAACATTGAAATCCGCTTGTGAGAAGTACAAGGTTACAGTACCAGTTGCAGTATTTGGACTGGTGCTAGGGGTAATTTCAAAATGTCTTGGCACATAATTAAATGGCGGAATGGTTTCAATCCAGCTTTTGACAGTAGCCTCAGTAAAACCACTTGTTGGTACTACTTTGGCAATATATTGACAATCATTGGCCACCAAAGGCGTAGTAGCTACATTTTGTGTGTTAGTTGTAGCTGCTTTTGGAAGGGAAACCGGGGTAACATTTACCGTTACAGGTGTTGATGAAGCTTGTTGTGCACTGCTGGTACAGGTCACTTCGCAGTAAAAACTACTTGTAGTTGTAATACTCGTAGTATATGTGGCACCTATGAAACCTGTAGCATCCCCATCTTTAAACCAATGATAGGTGATTCCGTTAGTGTTTGTTGGTGGAGATGACAGTGACAAAGTAATGCTTGCATTGGCGCACACATTGTTTTGGCTGACGACTGTATTGCCAGCAGTAGGCGTACCGCTGCAAGCCGCTGCAACAATATTCACATAATAATCTTCGGTTTCACCAATGCCATAATCTCCGCAGGCAGAATTAGCTACGTCCCCGTCTCCTGTTATGACTCTCATGCGTGTCAAACCTAAAAAGGCTGTTTCCGGAATTGTGAATGAACCTGTTAGCGTAAAGGTTTCGCGGAAGTTATCTCCGTCGTAATACACTCTTTCCCCAGGCGCATCAAAGCTTCCATTGTGGTTATAATCAATCCAAACGGATGTTGCAGTAAAACCAAAACCTCCGCAGAAGTCCATCGAAACAGAGATCGGAATCTTACTTGATACCGTAAAGTTAGGAGCTGCTACCTGGGTGGTGTAATTCGAATACCTGCTCGGTAATGAGCCCTCACCACCGGTTGCACTGCAACTGGAGGTATTATTTAATTCCCCAATCGTTACATTTACTATATCCTGGTCAATACGTGTATCTGAAGCAGACCTACAAGGGCAGTAAAGGTAGGGCTCATATATAGCAACTGGTGTGGAAGTTGCTGTTTGATTACCACTGGAACAGGTAACCTGACAATAAAAATTATCTGCCTTGGTAATTGTTGCGGTATAAGTTTCATTAGTGGCGCCAGCAATCAGGCCCGCATCATTATACCATTGATAAGTATTGCCTGAGGTAATGAAAGAAATACTGAGAGAAAAGGTAAAACTTACCTGTGGACAAACCTCGTTTTGCGTAGCGATTGTGTTAAGTTGAATCGGGAATCCGCTGCATACAGGCGGTGGAAGCGCTGCAACAATATTCACTATATAATCCTCCGTTTCACCTTCGGAATACTCACCGCAAGCGGAATTCATTGGCAGACCTCCCTGTCTGGCAGAAATGACTCTCATGCGTGTAAGGCCTTGCAAAGAACCCGCTGGAACTACGAATGAACCTGATTCTGTATAAGATGGAAGAACACGGTAATAGCCAGAACTAAACACCCTTTCACCTGGTGCATCAAAAAGACCATTATGGTTAAAATCGATCCAAATTGAAGTTGCGTTTGGTCCGTAATTACCGCAAGTTGTTGTTGTAATAGAATATGGAATAGCACTTAATACCGGTAGATCCGGGGCCTCAACTAAGGTTGTATAATCAGAATACCTGTTTAATGAAGACCCCGGGCCACCCGTTTGGTTACAATCAGAGGAATTATTTAATTCGCCAATCGTTACATTAAATATGTCTTCGGAAGTAGAAGCAGTCGCAGTAGAAACACAAGGACAGTATATATAAGGCTCTAATATAGCAACGGGTGTTGATGTTGTTGTTTTATTACCGTTGGGACAGGTAACTTTACAATAAAAATTATCTGCATTTGTAATGATAGTAGTATAAGTTTCATTTGTAGCACCTGTAATCGGGCCGGCATTGTTATACCATTGATAAGTATTACCGGCAGTAAGTATTGAAGGACTTAAAGAGAAAGTAAAACTTACCTGAGGGCAAACCGGGTTTTGCGTAGCTATTGTCTTAGTTGGTATTGGGCTGCCACTACAAGCAGGAGGTGCCGTAATGTTCACTAAATAATCTTCTGTTTCTCCCTCATAGTAACTTTGACAGGCGGAATTTAGCTGAACTTCACCATAGCTGGTAACCACTCTCATACGCGTAATACCTGTTAGAGCGCTTGCAGGTATCGTGAAAGAACCATTTTTTGTGTAATTTCCAAAATTTTGTCCTCCTGATTGGTAAACCCGTTCACCCGGACTTTCAAAAGTACTATTATGGTTATAATCAATCCAAACAGAAGTTTGGGAGTAATAGGTACCTGCAACTTGCACTGAAAATGGAATCGTAGCCAACTGATTAAATACCGGCGCAGCCACCAGGGTTGTAAAGTCGGAGTAACTATTTAATATGGATCCAGGCCCTCCGGTTTGAGATACATTCGTTGTATTGTTCAGTGTTCCGGCTGTAACGTTAAATATCTCAATACTTTCGTTTTGGGTATCAGCAGGAGTACAATAGCAATTTTGAAAAGGTGTCAAACTAATAGCAACCGGAGTTGATTGGCCGGTCTGACGACTATGCGTACAGGTAACTTTACAATAAAAACTGTCAGCATTTGTAATCGTTGCTGTATAGGTAGGGTTAGTGGCACCAACAATTGCACCTGCATTATTAAACCATTGATATGTGTAACCGCTAGAATTAACGGTAAGAATAGCTGTTGATGAAAGCGACAAAATTACGTTTTTGTTAAGGCAAGCAGTGTTTTCACTGGCTATTGTATTCCCTGCTTCAGGCATGCCACTACAAAGCACTGGTACTACGATATTCACCGTATAATCTTCTGTTTCACCGTCACTATAATTTCCGCAAGCATTTTCGTTTGCATTCCCGGAAGTAATTACTCTCATGCGAGTACTGCCTTTTAAGGCACTTTCAGGAATTATTATTGATCCCGTTACTGTATAAATTGGGAAATCTGAACGTGCCGAGCTAAACGCCCTTTCGTCAGGGAATTCAAATACACCATTATGGTTATAATCGATCCAAATTGAAGTTGAGTTTCTACTACTTAAACCGCTGCAATAACGGATTTCAATAGAAAAAGGAACAGTGTTTAGTTGCACAAGAGCTGGGGAGGCAACACTGGTATAATTTGAATACTTATTTAATTTAGATCCTACACCGCCTGTTTGATTACAGTTTGAGGAATTATTTAATGTGCCTATTTGCACATTTGTTATGTCTCCAGTATCACTACCATCACCAGCGGCAGACTCACAATAACTTTGCGCATAAATGCTGCCACCAGTAGCGGACAGGAGCAAAGTCAAACATAATAAAGATCGCCAGAATCTTTGTAGAAAGATGGGGAAAAGCGTAATTTGAGGCAATGAAATAAGGCCAGCTACACCATTATTAGCCAGACCTCTGGTTAATGTTTTTCCTTGAAAGCGGTGGCTAACCGGAAAAAATAATGTTTTTATATATGTTTTCCGGAAATTTTCAGTTGAGTTTAGCATGTAAATTTTGAGGCTCGCCCCGATTTGTAATCAGGGAGCAAATGACCATGCGTTTGCAACGCGATTCCATCACCCCGCAAATTGATATCAGATCTTCATCAGTCCTTCACAACACTCCGCGTATGCAAGCGCCCATCAGTGGTTTGCACTTTCAGCAGGTACTTTCCAGGTATAAGATTTTTTAGATCCACTTCATTTTTATCAGTCAGATTTCTTTTGAACCTGAGTGTGCCACTTGCGTCAAACACGGATATTTGAGCTACACCTGAGCCACTAAAATGAAGTTTATTCGTAAAGGGATTAGGATAGGCAAACAGATCTGTAAGTTCTTTGTTTCGGAGACTGATAATGCGGCTGTAAGCATAAGTCTGGTCGGCGTCGACCATTTTCAGCCGGTACAGATTTTCACCGCTTGCTGGCCGGGTGTCGAGGAAATCGTAAGTGGCGAGTGAACTACTTTCCCTTTTGGCAGTCACTTTTCCTACTTCGGTCCATTGTGCGCCTGCAATGCTCCTGTGTTCAATCACAAAATAGTCGCTATTTGTCTCGGAAGAGGTGCTCCATGCCAAAGTTGCAAAGCCCTCGGTGTTCATTTTCCCGGAGAAACTGACAAGTGTTACAGGAAGAGCGGCCTCACATGCCTCCTGGACTTCCCCAATGTTATTACACCCGGTTGCGTTGTTAGCAATCCATGCCAGACCTGGGTCCACATTCAGTAAGGAACAAACAGCGTCTATTGCACACGTGCCAAGAGAGGCATTGTCCAAGATCCGTAGGTTCCCTGTCAAAGTTTTCAGCGCGGAGAGTCCTGCTAAACTGACTAATTCAGGACATTGCTGTATTGTAATATATCCACTGAAGCTAACCAGCTTGGGAAAGCTAGGCAGGCTTTTCATTTTGGCATTATTGTAAAAATAAATATGATCACCATCGCCTGTAAATTCAGGAAGCGTACCCATTGTTACCAGTTTAGGGTTATCTGAGATGTCGAAATAATCGACAACAGAGATTAGTGCAGTAAGCCCGCTGATATCCGTAAGTGAGGCATTATCATCAATACCTAGATCCCCGCCAACAAGCACAAGTTTTCCAAGGCCACTGAGGTTGGGAAGTAAAGAATTCGCCTCTACGACCAGGTCTCCTCCCACAGTTTCCAGATTGGAAAGCCCTTCTAAACTGATCAGTTGAGGACATGCTTCAATTGTCACATCTCCGCTGAAGTTCACCCGTTTTGGAAAAACAGGCAGGTATTTCAGTTTGCTATTGTTAATAATACGTAGCTCTCCTCCGCCTGTAAATTCGGCAAGCGTACCGGGAGTTTCCAACGCATGATTCCCACTGATCTTCATCTCTCCGCCAACAGAAATTAAAGCACTCAATCCGCTAATGTCAATAAGTGACTGATTATTAGTAATTTCAATATCCTCAATAATCTCTCCGAGCTTTCCAAGCTCGGAGAGATTAGTAAGTGAGGCATTTTCATTAATTACAAGGATATATAAACTTTTCCCAGCCGGTAGCCCCGCAAGGCTCTTCAGTTCGGGGCACTGCTCAATTACGATATATCCATAGACCTCCCCCAGTTTGGGGAAAACCGGCAGGCTTTTCATTTTGGCATTATCTGTAATACGAAGACCGAGAACAGTACCGGTTAATTCAGACAAGGTACCAGGATTTACCAGCTCATTATTGCCATTGATCGCTATTTCTCCATTTACCGTAGTCAGGGCAACCAAGCCACTTATATCAGTCAACTTACCGTTTCTTAGAATTGCCAGATAGCCACCAACCGTTTTAAGTTTAGCAAGGCCGTCGAGATTAATAAGCTTACTATTTTCCACAAATTCTAATTCCCCTCCCACAGAAGTGATATTATGTAATCCCTGAAGGCTGGTTAATAACAGATTGCTTCTTATCGACAAATATCCTGTTACACTAGTCAGCTTGGCCAGAGCCGCAAGGCTGACTAGTTTATCATTTCCCGCAATGAACAGTCCATCACCCACTACCTCCAAACTTTCAAGCCCGGTAAGCGCGGTGAGTTCCTCGGCATCTTCAATGCTCATGTAACCGGTTACTTCTTTCAGTCCGGCGAGGGGCAGCAAACTGGAAATGTCAGATCCTGTAATTGTCAGATCTCCATTCACAACCAGGTTTGTACATGAACCGTACAAGGTTTGGAAATTATTAACTTCTGCCTGAGAGGAAAGTGTAATATTACCGGCCGGCGGGCATTGCGCACTTACGCGAAAGCACACAGAGATCAGTAAAATAATGATGGAAAATTTTTTCATTGTAAAGTTATTCAGGTTTAGGAAATGCTTCTTTCGGGTTATTCCCGGGTTACATATATGGGACGCCTGCGCAAAAGTTGCAACGCGATTTTATACAGCAATTTGTCTCCATCAGTCCTTAAAAACGCTCTGTGAATGCAAGCGCCCATCAGTTGTTTGGACTTTTAGGAGATACTTTCCGGGCATAAGAATTTTCATATCCACTTCATTTTTATTGGTTAAATTCCCTTTAAGCCTGAGTGTGCCACTTGCGTCAAACACAGATATTTGAGTTACACCTGAGCCACTGAAATGAAGTTTGTTGGTCACCGGATTAGGGTACGCAAACAGGTCTGTAAGTTCTTTGTTGTGGATACTGATGATACGACTGTAAGCAAAAGTCTGGTCGGCATCGACCATTTTCAGCCGGTACAGATTTTCACCGCTTGCTGGCCGGGTGTGAATGAAATCGTAGGTGACGGGTACATTGCTTTCTCTTTTGGCAGGCACTTTTCCTACTGACGACCATTGTTCGTTTCCAGTATTCCTGTGTTCAATGACGAAATGATCGCTGTTGGTCTCGGAAGATGTGATCCATACTAAAGCCGCGGAGCCCTCGGCAGTTAGCTTCCCGGAAAAACTGACCAGTGTGACAGGAAGAACAGCCTCACAGGTTTCCTGGATTTCCTCAATGTTATTGCACCCGGTTGCGTTGGCTGCTATGGATAATTGGTCCGGAGATATGCTGAGTAAGGAACAAACAGAAGCGATTGCGCATGTGCCCAGAAGCGGGTTGCTTGAAATTTCCAGGTTTTCCGATATGGTAGCGCCCTGGATAGCGCTAATATTGGTAAGCGAGTTGTTTCCGCTGATCTGAAAGTATTGATTGACCCGTTTGAGTTTTCCAAGTCCGTTCAGACTGGTAAGTAAAGGGTTGTTACTAATTCTGATACCAAGTCCAATAGTTTCAAGCGCCGAGAGTCCAGCCAAACTAGTCAGTACAGGGTTATTGACAATTTGCATAACACCACTAAAATTTACCATTTTGGGAAAATCAGGCAGGCTTTTCATATTGGGGTTGTTTTGTATGTATATCGTTTCCCCTACGTCGGTTAATTCGGCGAACGTACCCGGAGTCACCAGTGCAGGATTGTTCTGTATATACAAAGACTTGACAACGGAGGTGAGTGCGTTAAACCCGCTGATGTCGGCAAGTGAAGCATTATTGGTGATGTAGAGGCTACCATCCAAGCTTTCCAGCTTCGAAAGTCCAGTCAAACTAGTCAGTACAGGATTATCGGCAATTTGTATAGTACCACTAAAATTTACCATTTTGGGAAAATTAGGCAGGCTCGTCATTTTGGCATTACCTTCAATATACATCGTATTGCCTACGTCGGTTAATTCGGCGAACGTACCCGGAGTCACCAGTTTAGGATTGTTCCGTAAATACATAAACTGACTAACGGAGGTAAGTGCGCTCAAACCGCTAATGTCGACCAGTGAAGCATTATTGGCAATATAGAGCATTTCTCCAATCAGTTTGAGTTTCGGGAAATTGGGCAGGCTCGTCATTTTGTCGTTACCTTCAATATACAGCCTCGTCTCTACGTCGGTTAATTCGGCTAACGTACCCGGAGTCACCAGTTCAGGATTATTCAGTATATACATATACTTACCAACGGAGGTAAACGCGCTCAAACCACTGAGGTCGACCAGTGAATTATTACTGCTAATAACGAGATATCCTCCAATATGTTCCAGTTCTGAGAGGCCATTGAGGTTGACCAGATTGTCGTTGGCTGAAATAACAAAATTACCGGTAACACCTTTCAGACTGGCAAGGGGCAGCAGACTGGTAACGTCACTTCCAGTAATACTCAGATTTCCATTTACAACCAGGTTGGTGCATGACCTATACAAGGCTTGGAAATTGTTGATATCAGCCTGAGACGAAAGTGTAATATCACCGACCGGCGGGCATACCGCGCTCACCTGGAACCACACAAGCATGAGAAAAATAGAAGTATATAGTTTTTTCATTGTTGAGTTATTTATATTTATGAAACGCTCTTTTCAGGTTATTCCCAGGTTATGCATATGGGGCGCCTGTGCAAAATTTTGCAACGCGATTTTACCCAACAATTTGCCCCATCAGTCCTTCATAACACTTTGTGTATGCAACTGCCCGTCAGCGGTCTGGATTTTCAGCAGGTACTTGCCAGGTACCAGGTTTTTCAGATCCACTTCATTTTTATCATTCAAATCCTTTTTGAGCCTGAGTGTGCCACCTGCGTCAAAAACAGCTATTTGAGTTACATCTGAGCCACTGAAATGAAGTTCATTAGTAAAAGGATTAGGATAGGCATACAGATCTGAAAAATCTTTGCTTCGAATACTGATGATGCGACTGTAAGCATAAGTCTGGTCAGTATCGACCATTTTCAGCCGGTACAGATTTTCAACATTGACCGGAGTCTTGTGCTCAAATGAGTAGTTCACCTGGACATTGCTTTCACCTCTAGCTGCAACGGTTCCTGCTAAATTCCAGATTTTACCATTCAAGCTATGCTCGATCTCAAAGTGATCCGCATTAGTTTCCGCGGTGGTGACCCAGGAGAGTGTCACATTCTGCTCTTGGATAACACCCTCAAATGTCATCAGCTTCACCGGAAGCGGATTTACAAATGCAATAAAGTAATCTTCCACTTCTCCGTCAGCGACAGCACCTTTGGCACTTGCAGTCGTTAAAGTACCAGTTGTTAATCTGAATCTGGCATAAACCCCGGTCACACCCGCAGAGCCGCCGAGCGTTGCCGCCGGCCATACCAAAGTTGCGGCTATGCTTCCTGGGCCCGAAGTTGTACAAACTCCTTCTCCTGCCTCAAAGGTTCCGTTACTATTCCAGTCAATCCAACCGCACAGTTTAGCCGTTGCAGTTGTTGCATTTTTCACAGAAACATTGACGGTGTAATTGGTTATTGCCTTGTTAGCGCCACCGGAAATCGCTGGGAATGTGGATATACCGTTTTCATCATCGCTAGTAGCCCCATTATCACCTGTTGCTGCTTCTCCCGGGGCGCCGTCTAACTCAGGATCAACACTGCTTCCAAGCGTCAGCAAGTTGGTCACCTTGTGGGATGCTCCGCCGCTGGCTTTCTGAGTGCCATAAGAATCAGGGGCATCTCCGTAATCACGTCCTTCATTAACAAATTCGACATGCACTGTTTCTCCTGCCTTAATTGTCACGGTCACCTGGTTATCCTCGACGATCGGCGCTACGGAACCACCGGCTGTATTGATTGCAATGAGTTCCCAGGCAGTAAGGTTCTCTGTAAACTTGTAGGTTCCGGCGGGAGGACTGAAGATAATACTGTTACCTACACCCACGGAACGGACAGCATGATCGTTCATCCAGGTTCCATCTTCCCTGCGCTGAAAAATCTTGCCGCGCAACGCATTACTTACGTTATTTTTAGCATTGTAAGTAACAATTGGTGTGTCGCCGTCACTTCCGGCCGATATACCAGCTGCATTGTTTCCAGTCCCAACGCCTATGCTTTTTGGATCAAGCACCCAATTCCCACCTACCAGACGATAACAATTTGTTGCATTGACAGCCCAAACACTGCCATCTGAAGCGACAGTAATATCCCTGAATAATAAAGAAGAAGTGTTATATGTTTGTTCAATTATAAAATCAGAACTTGTTCCAGAACCAGGAAATGACACATGGTATACCTTCCCGGCTGTTTCATCAAGGACATAGGCAGAGCCATCCTGAGCCACATCAAGGCGGGTGCCGCAGATGGCTGGGTAGTATACAAAGTTTCCGCCTCCGAGACGGCGCACAAGTATGTTGCAACCTGCTGCATTATTATTTGACAGATAACAAACGCCCTGATTAGTACCTGCGAAAGTACCGACATCCACAGCATTGACCGGGGTATTGTTAATTTCCTGATCGAAACCTTGTCCAAAGGTCCAGAAAAATTGAGATCCTTGTTGGTCTATAAGGAATGCTCTACCGGTAGGGGTAACATCGATCCTGGTTCCCGAGCCATTCGTTTCTATCCAGTCGGATGTATCTGTTGGCCGGTAATAAACAGTTCCATTTCCGGTACCAGATGCAGGAGCTGCTACCACCCACATGGTATTATTGTTTCCCATACCCAAATCCTGCACGGAAACAAATTCCGGATCGTCATTCAACGTGAAGCGGGACAAACCGACGGAGGAAAACGGGATGTTAGCGCCGGGAGAAAAGTCCTGTTCTACTTTTTTCGAAATAACGATCGTTCCCGTTCCTTGTGCATAAGAGACGGAAATAGTAGCGGCAAATGTCAGGATGTACACCAGTATTTTGATTGAAACTAATCGTGCAGGGGTTAGGTATAATGCTTTCATAAATGTTTAGGTTAACGGTTAATGAATCAGAATAGTAAGCAGGCAAAAAAAGCTTCGATAGCACTGATGTAACTTTAATCCTTTTATTATTTCTTCTTTTCCATTCTTACTACCTGATGATCGATAGGTTTAACCGTGCTCAGATAAGTATATATTGCGGCAATATCCTGCTCTTTCATACCTGAATACATAACCCAGGGCATAGGTGTATTTATTTCGTCAGCGGTTACCTGGTGTGGCACATAACTACTATCGGTATACGCTTTGAACCGAGATACAAAAGCTTCTTTCGTCCAGTTTCCAATGCCGGTTTTGTGCATCGTTATGTTGGGCGAACGGATAATTCCGTTTGGCCCGGCGAATTCCATTCCTCCGCCAAATTCTGTTCCCGGAATTACGCTGCCTTTCTCCGTTTTGCTGTGGCAATCCACGCATCCTGTTGCAGTGATCAGATATTTACCATAAGCCAACTGATCCGTTTCCGAAGGCCGGTTTTCAAAGGAAGCTTTCTGAGGCATTGTATTGATCAGAATGTTGACAGGAAAATCCGGCTCGGATTTTGGAATTTCTTTTTTTAATGGCGGAAGTTCACGGATATAGGCGATCACCGAATAAATATCTTCCTTATCGAGCTGACCAAAACGGTGATAAGCCATCACTGGAAACAGCGCTTTCCCGCTTTTGTTGACACCGGTTGTAACGGCACGGAAAATTTCTCCGTCCGTCCAACTGGCTAGTGTATAGGGTGTAATATTAGGTGCATAAAACTTTCCTGGAAAGCCCATTGTCTGATTAAATTCCTCACCGCCTCCACCCAATGCCCCGGTGAGTGGCCCTGCATATTGCGACCAATCGCGGGTACTGTGGCAATCCATACAAACGGTTACATGATTGGCCAGATACTTTCCACGTTCGATACGTGCAGCAGTCCGCTCTATTTTAATAACCGGCGCAGGGCCAGTATTGGGCAGAGCGGCTTTAACATAAATGATCCCGGCTGCAATGATAAAAACTAGGCCGGCAAGTATTTTGCCAGTGATTTTGAGCACTTTCATTTTAATGTCAGGAAGGAATAAATTGGATGATAAGCCTTATGTCAATAGGTGAGCTTGCTAATTGTTCCGTCCGTATAGCTTAGCAAATAGAAAAGTCTGTCACCTGCACGAACAATACCAGTCGGACGTGATACGTTGTCAAGAAGTATATTGCCATTTTCATCCAGCACCTTGCCCGATTTAGCGCCAAACCCCATTGCACCGAATACACCGTGTTGAATGACAATCGGCTTGCCGTTGGCAGAAAGCGTAATACCTGTCAAAGTCGTAAACTTGTCTTTATAAACATTTACGGTACCATCTTTGTCAACCTCGAAAATCTTTGCACTGCTTGGTGTAAAAGGAAAACCCGTGAGAGAACTTACAAGTAATTTACTGCCGTCGTAAACAATTCCTGTGGGTACCGCATCGACTTTCGTCGCAGCATCAGGAAAATGAGCAAAGAGGCTTAATTTGCCTGTATCCTTATCCTTTTTGATGATTGCATTGCTACCAGCATCGACAATATACAGATGACCTTCCGGGCCTAGTGTCAGATCGAACGCATTGGAATTTAACGGACTTGTTAATGCAAGGCTCCTGATGTAGGTTCCAACATCTTCCGACGGAATATCAGCAAGATTCACGGCAGGATCTCCTGATTTAAACGAAGAAACATCGGCCTTGTAAAGCGTCCCGTTTACGCCATGTAGAAAATACAATTTCCCGTCATGGTAGAACAAATGGCTAATTCCTTCGATCGAGCCCTCACCGGCATTAGTAACTGATAATAGCCCCGTCACGAATGTTGTTTTGTTGCCCGAAGGAGTAATCATGGAAACACTTCCATCGGTATTGTTATTTCCTGTACCCGCCTCGGTCACCCAGATATTCCCTTTGTCATCGACGGCAATTCCAATGGGCGATTTTAATTCGCTAAAAATTGTTTCCGAAGATAGTGATTGGGGTTCCGGAGTTGGATCAATGTCATGGTCGGTGCAACTTTGTACAGAAAAAAGAAACACTAGAACCGGGAATAAAAAGTAAGATTTTTTCATTTTTAAGAAAATTGAGTTTTGGTTTGAAAATTTAAATACATACCTATCATAAAATTGAGTTAATCCAAATCTTTGAAAAGTAACCTGGCGCCGAGTAACCGGATAAACGACCAGACTTATCTCAGTTACAGAATTTTTGATAGACAAAGGAAACCAACCACACTTCCAACCACAATAGCAAATTCTTGCTATACGCATGGTTTTATTGGATCAAAAATCCTTTTTGCTGACCGTTTAATAACAAGTGGTTACATTTTAGTCTAATTTCATTTTACCTGCGTATCTTAGAGCTCCCTCACAAATGCTGTCTGCCAGTGCATGCAACGCAAACTTCCAATGTTTAGACTTTTCGGACTATCAGAAAAAATTAGCTGCCTGGGATTTGTCCTTTTTTTGTTCCAAAACTGTATCAATCCCTGCTTTGCGCAGGCACTGCAAACACGTGTCAACATTCAGCTGTTAGGACCCGAACAAGGATTACCCAGCAGAAACATACGGAGCCTTTCGCAGGATGGCCGCGGCTTCATGTGGGTCGGCACCGGCCAGGACCTTTGGCGGCATGATGGATATACATTTCAGAATTTTACCAGAATAATCACAGGTTCGATCGGCAACCGCACATTAATTAACCAACTGCGAACTGATGCCAAAGGCAATATCTGGGTAGCGCATAACAATGGCGTCAGCATTATCGATCCTGTCAATTTTTCCTGCAAAACAGTCGACCTATCGCGGCACATCAAAAAGGTGGCTACCAAACAAAACCTGGATATCTTCTTTGACAAAAAACAAAATGCCTGGGTGGTGATATCATCGGGCAGGCTGGTGAAAATGGATCAGAATGCGGTTCCCGTTGCCTTATATACGCCACCGGCAGATTCAGGGAATACGATGAAAAGAGTAATTACCAAGCTTTTTTATGATGTTCAAAACAAGGTGTATCTATATAACGGAAGTAATTTTCTTGATGTGATCAATGAAAAGGCAACTTTCGTCCGAAGGATCAATTTGATAGGGACTGAGCAGGCAGCCATACATTGGGAGGTTGCCAGTGTTGTGCAATCCGGGACGAACGGAATATCGGTTTATTACAAAAAGAAGGGAAGTGAAAAAAGCCGGATGCGTAAATATTTCTTTGCAAAGCAGACTTTCGGTCCATTGCTGGACGTTGACACACCGATCGTTCCTGATTTTATTCACCAGGATTCAAAAGGATATACGTGGTACAAGGAGAAAGGAAAAGTTGGCTTTACAAATCAAAAAACAGGTGAATTCACTGCATTAACGACCCAGCTGCAGCAAAAATCAGGAGCCAATATTTTTTTCTTCACAGCCTATCTGAGCACTGATGACAGCTTTTGGTTATCATGCGTCGATGGCCTTTTTAAAATTACCCTGACGGGGGAAGTATTCCGGAAATACCTGAGTGTGCCATTGGAAAAAACGGGCGACATTGGCAGCAGCATCAGGGGAATCACAGAAGACAGCTCAGGAAGAATCTGGGCATGCTCGTATGGCTTTCAAGCCGATAGTACGGCCTATATGTTCCACCAGATTGACCCGATAAAACACAGAACCCGGCACATGGTGCTGCATCGACCAGGGAACGTGCCGGGCGACGAGGTGATTCCTTACAAGGTACTGTTTGTGAAAGATAAGGTATATGCTGTCACGGATGGTACCCAGTTCCTCCAAATTGATACTGATAAAGAGGAATACCGCGCAGTGGAGTTTCCGTTTGTCAGTGGCCGGGGATTTACTTCTTTTTACAAATTGAATGATTTCACCTTCTGGATGGGAACCTGGGGCGGAATGGCCATCATTAATACCCGAAACATGAAACCGGTTTTGCTGAACGACAAAGCAGGCAGTTTCATTAAAAATGAACGCGTTAACCACTTCATGTCCTTGCCGTATGGCCTTACTTTGGTAAGCACCACCAACGGGTTGTACATCCTGAATAAGGATGCAACTATTAGGGAACATTATGGACAAGATGCCAAAGACAAGATCAAGCTGCCTGCATTGCAGATATTTCATAGTGTCTGGTATAACAATGCTTTGTGGGCCGGGTCAACCCAAGGCTTGATCCGGATTGATACAACCCTGAAAAAAGCACGGCTTTTTACCACCGGGGATGGCCTGCCGGATAACAATATTTATGCATCCCTGCCTGATGCACGTGGAAACCTTTGGCTAAGTACCAACAGGGGTATATCCCGCTTTAACACCTATACTGAAAAATTTTATAACTATAGTATTTCAGACGGGCTGCCGCACATGGAGTTCAATCACGGATCCTATCTCAAATCAAGGGACGGGACTCTTTATTTTGGCGGACTGAATGGAATTGTTGCTTTTGATCCGGCGCGGCTGGATACCAACGCACAAAAAGAACGCGGATTACAGCTGATATCTTATTCCAAATACGATGTGGCGCAAAATAGAATAGATACCGTCACAAATTATCAGTCTGGCAGTCAGATCATTTTTTACCCCGGCGACCGCCTTTTTGCATTTTCTTTCATGAGCCCTGATTACCATGATACGGCCCTCAACCGGTTTCGGTATCAACTGGAAGGATGGGACGATGATGGCTGGCACCTGTTTGAAAATGGGAACAAGCTGCTTTTGAGCAGTCTGCCACCCGGCAATTACAAGCTGCGGGTGCAGGTTTCTGTGGCAGGCGCTGACTGGGGTTTACAAGAATGGCAGGCTAATGTCAGAGTAGTTGCACCCTGGTATAAATCTCCCTGGTTTTTTATCCTCAGCACGCTTACCATAGGTTTTTTGATCTACCTTTTTTACAGGTACCGGCTGGGACAAATTTTGCATATTCAGAATATACGAAATGGCATCAGCGCCGACATGCACGACGAAATAGGGAGCACGCTGAGCAGTATTACTTTTTACAGTCAGGCGCTTCTTATGCAAATGGATAAAGCAGAGCATCAGCAGGTTGTACAAAAAATAAAGGAAAATGCCCAGCAGGTGCAGGAAGGACTCAGCGATATTGTCTGGAGTGTAAAAGCAGGCAACGACGAGATTGTGGATGTGTTTGCCCGCATGTTCCGTTTCGGAAGCGTACTTGCGGAATCCAGAGGTATTACCTTCAACTTTGACACCGACCCAAGGCTCGAAAACAGGAAGCTTGACATGCAGACCCGCAAGAATCTTTACCTGATATTTAAAGAGGCCATCAATAATGCCGCCAAGTATGCAGAATGTAGTACTTTGCTTGTCAACATCAATTACGAAAACAGCGGTGCCAATATGATTATTAAAGACAATGGTATAGGATTTGACATCGTAAATGCCAAGCAGGGAAACGGCCTTACAAACATGCAGCAGCGCGCAGCCCAGATGAAAGGCAAACTTGTGATCCAGTCCTCAAAAGAAAGCGGTACCATGATTTCGCTGGTTTTTTAAACTGTATTTGTATGACAAATATTTGCTATATCATTCCGGTTTGAGAGTGTTTAAATTTGCTGCATGAGTTCAAGGATCATTATATTCGACGATAACCAGGAAAGGCTCAACAGCGTCGCAATGTTGTTGAATCTTTCCGATGACTTTACCTGCAGTGGCACTTTTCACAACGCCAATAATCTGGTCGCCGATATTACCAATTCAAAGCCGGAACTTGTCCTTATGGACATTGACATGCCCGGTGTAGACGGCATTGAAGCTACCAAACTTGTGCGAAAACATTTTGACGCTTTGCCCGTTATTATCCAAACCAACTTTGAAGAAGATGAGCGCATCTTTGGTAGTCTGAGAGCTGGTGCCAACGGTTACCTGCTAAAAAAAACAAGTCCTGAAAGATTTTTGGAAAGTTTAAGAGAGGCACTTGATGGTGGCGCCCCCATGACGGGAAGTATTGCCGTCAAGGTTTTGCAGCACTTCTCTACTCAGACACAGACCAAAAACAATTACAATCTCACAGAACGCGAAAAGCATATTCTTAGCTTTCTGGTGAAGGGTTACAGCTATAAACTGATTGCAGCAGAATGTGGAATCACTTATAATACAGTAAACAATCATATTCGCAATATTTATGACAAACTCTACGTAAATAGCGCCACCGAGGCAGTGAGTTTGGCAATCAAACAAAGGTTGGTGTAATGATCATACTGTATTGATCGTAAAAGACTTTTCAGCCGCGTTAGCCTTTTAATAAGTTAAGGTAGCCGATTGGTGGTTTTTCATCTTTTTGGGCGTTGGCTGAATTCGATCGCATCGGTGAACCGAAGAAATTTATTTGAGAATGAACGATGACAGGTTTGTCTGCTACCCGCGCCAGAGGCAGACTGGGTGTGCGACCTAAGTAACTTAATGCAGATAAGCAGCAGCTGGCGGTTCAACTTTATGAGGCTAAAAAAACTTCAATCAAAAAAACTAGCTTATATACTTGGCACTCATCATAATGCATGTTATACAACAAAATATTATTTGGTTTGAAGTTAAGTGGTTAGGCCAATCATGTTTTTAAATACATGTGTCTAAAAATATTATATACTAACATTATTTGCACGAGTGCCAAATGACAGCTATATTTATGACAAAATGTAACAGACATGGATTTAATCTTAGAAACAGGCTTTTCGCGTGACAGCTTTGAAGTCATACAGCAAGTGAGATCCGGGGTTCAACGCGGAAAAGCCGATGAAGTTGCCGGTAAAATAGGATTGACCGACAAAGAAATGGCCCCTATCCTTAATTTATCAGAAAGGACTCTGCACCGGCTTCGTCCTGATGCGTTGCTGGACAACAATTCTTCTGAACGGCTGCTGCTGCTGGAACAACTTTTTATTCATGGACTGGATGTATTCGACGGACGCGCGGATGTACTTGGACGCTGGCTGAGGATTCCTTTATCAGAACTTCATCAACAAGCACCGCTTGCCCTACTGGATACCACAACCGGCTTTGGAATTGTGCATAATGTCTTGGGGCGTATAGAACACGGCATTTATGCCTGAGCGTAGTGTTTACAATCCGGTTGCTGATAACCGAACAGTAGCTTATCGGTTGGTAAAAGAACGGTTTTTGGATACACCCTTATCACCCGAAGGAGCACGCCGATATGGTGGCCGGTGGAACCCTGCCGGCATTGGTATTCTTTATACTTCTGCAAGTCCTGAACTGGCATTGTTGGAACAATTGGTACACTTACCTGCCCTGCCCTACCAGGATCTTCCTAGGCTATTTTTAATCACTTTGGCTTTTCCGTCCATACCGAAGACTGTTGAGAAATTATCACCCAAATGGCGGGAGCCTGCCAATTACCATGAAAATCATCAGCTACTGGAAAACTGGCTAAATGATCCGGATGTAATGGCACTCAAGGTACCCTCCGCCGTAGTTGCCGAGTCATATAATTTCCTGCTCCATCCCCTACACAAGAACTATGAAGAAATCGAAATTTTAAGCACTAAAGCTTTTAATATAGATCCCAGGTTATGGAACGTCAGAAATGCATAAGAACAATTAAAGTACTCTAACCAATCGTCCAAGTATATTGGAATAGATACCATTAGGCTATGATGGTCAACCATACCACTTCATTGGTATCAACAAGTTAGTCTTAAAAATACATTAGAATAATATTACTTCAATCTACTTTTTGAACCCACAAAATGACAGAGAAGCAGAGACTTTGGCTATCTGGCTTGAAAAACATCCAGAAGTACATACTGTTTCCCGTGACCGTGCCAGTGCCTATGCACTCGGAATTCGAAAAGGAGCACCACAAGCGATCCAACCGGGCGGCCGGGGCCGTGGCTGACCGGATCCATTTGCTTGTTAATCTTCGGGATGCACTTCAAAGAGTGTTTCAAAGGCATAGCGACATTTTAAAAGAAACTTTCAGGCTCTTCAACGAGCAAAAAAAATGATGAAAATCAGCAAGATGAGGAGAAAGTTAAAGAATCACCAATCATTCCAGCCTCAGAAAATAATTCTTTATTTACAGGAAATGTAAGTTCACAAAGACAGTTTAAATTTGAAAAAGCCAAGGACCTTTATGCCAAAGGTTACAGCATCGGAGCTATTGCTAAGCATCTAAGTGCAAATAGAAAATCGATAAGAAAATACGTTCGTATTGATGTATTGACAGCAAGGACGGCACCTGTTTTCTCTCCGTTTATGAGCAACTTCGATAAGTTTCGGGAGTATGTAATTAAAAACTACAAACCTGGCATCACTACATACAGACAGCTGCATCAAGCTATCATAGCAGACGGATTTAACGGGAAATATACAAGCTTTTGTGATAGGATGAATCAACTCCTAAAAGGTGACGAAATGCTTTTTGAGACGGAGCATACAATTCGAGGTTTGAAGCCACCACCAAATGTTAAAACATGGTTGGTCACAAAACTATCCTTTATGGCACTTAGCGATCCGGTGAAGTTAAACCCTTTGGATAAAAAATTTCTAGATTTCTTATTTAGTTATTGCGGTATCATAAAGGAAGCGGCAGAATTAGCCAACCAGTTCAAAAAATTATTTCAAATAAAGGAAGTCGGCAGTCTTCAAAAATGGATTGATCGAGCAATAAAATCAGAGTCAGGCCTCAAGACATTTGCCAAGGGGATTCTTTCAGACTTTCAAGCTGTGGACCAGGCTTTTGTTTCAACCATCAGTAACGGACAAGTTGAAGGACAGGTAAATAAACTTAAAACTATTAAAAGACCAATGTATGGCAGAGCTGGATTTGAACTCCTGAGAACTATGATCCTAGCAAACTAATTATCACCAAAAGTGACGAAGAACCCAATTTACTCCGAATTCGGGTGGTCAATTTCGCCCGGAACAGGTGGTCAGCTTAAACCGAATTGAGGTGGTCAGTTACACCGAATTTTCCAAACTAATGTCCTTACCTTGTATTTATATAGCAAGAATTCTTGTACATTTCGCATTGCGGCTTCGTACCGATTGTAAGTCCCTCTAGAAAAATCCTTTCCGACCAATGCAAGCATTTCATCGTTATGCTCCTTAAAAATTTCCATGATCATTCTCGGTTTGTCGGCTACCCCCGTGAGGATGTCCTTAATACTACCGGCGGTCACAGGCTTTCCGTTGTCAACAAGGTTCCGCTGAGCCTCATAAACCTTTGTCTGAAGAGAATCTAAGAAAGCATTAAGAGCACGAACATCTTCTTTTTGACCTACCTTCCTTCCCGCAGATACATTCCATTTATCTGGCTCGCATTCGCGTTTAGTAGCTATCTCAATCCTTTGCCCATCAATAGTAAACCGCAAATAAATAGGCAATTTTCCGCCTATGTAGTTGCTCCTTTTCTTCAGATAGAATAATAATGTGAACGTTTTACTAAGCATAACTTACTTTTTTAAGTGAATAAAAGTAGGTTTGCAATACAAAAAAAACAAGATGTCAATGCCATGAACAAGCTGATATGCAAATACTTACAGCGATTCTGGTGAGCACTTTTTTTCCAGCCTCTTGAGTCTCGATTTGCTCACCAACTTATTGCGAATTATTGCATATTTTGATACATTTTAAAAAAAATAAAACCCTGTAAATCATTGATTTGCAGGGTTTTGATTGTTTTTGATACCTTATTCAGTGCACCTAGTGAGAGCCAAATCGAACAATTGACGCCACTTCTAAAGCTTTTTCGAGAGATAAAATAACTTCCGGTTAATACTAATTTGGATAAAACAATAATCAGCTTGCGTGGAGATGGCGGGAGTGAAATCGAACACCTGACCAAGCTTTTGAAGCTAATTTAGGCAATAAATCTAAGGATTAATTAGGTGTTCAACTCCGGTTCTCGGTACAGGTGCCCTTAGCGATCAGCTGAGGGCACTTTTGGTTTGGAGATAACTTGTAACCTACGTTTCCAGCACAGGAAGGCATCTTTTTGTTCGATTCCTATTCAGCACATTGCGGAAAAATCCAAATTGACACTGGTTTCAATACAAAATACTCTCTTATTATAACTTCCCTAAGCAATTGTGAACCTTACATTTAAACCTCATCACCAGACTAACATGTTACTTAGGTATTCTACTAATTGCTCTTGATTTTTCAATGAGAAGTAAGTCATTCCAACAATAAAAAATCCTTTTTCCACTCTCCCGGCTTTTTTGATAATTCTGGTACGGCCTACTTTTCCACCATACATAAATCACAACTGTTGGAAATATTCATTAACATAGCTGAACGGAATCTTTTCCTGTTCAAGACGTAAATTATTAATTTTCAAAAAGTTGTAAAGCTCTTGCTCACTGTCAGTCAAATTCAACTTTATTGTGAGGTAGCTAGGTGTGCCCGTATGATGCTCAGAATATCTGTCATAGGTTGCTGAGTCCATTAAAACACTGCTTACATGGGGGAAATATCCTCGAAATTGAGATAAAATTTCAAAACCCTGCGCGTCAATGTCTCCCCAATAAAATAAATCCACTTTAGTTAACCAATCAATGCGTTCCAAGGTTTTCAAGCCGTATCCACTACCAAATATCGCAATTGCTCCATCCATTTTAGGTAATGTCAAAAAAGTATACAGTGTTGTCTTGTTTTCCACAACAATCACTTTTTTCACAGGGAGATTCAGAGATTTAAAATGACTGACAGAAACTGCCATATCTTCAATATTTGAAAAATATCTTTTACTTATCTCATTGTCCAATATCTTGAACCTGATAAACGGCTCAGAATATTTTAGATTAAACCGTTTTTCAAAGTCTCGTTCTGTTCCGTTGACATGCTGTTGTATTATAATATCAAGTATTTCCCGAATAATCCCCTGATTTGACTCAACAAATTTGGTATGCACATCGATTGGTAACTCCCTGACATAGCAGTCAGGCTTTGGAACGATCTTGAAATAGCGGCATACTTTTAAGATATTCTCCCATTTGCCTTGGTGGTTAATGACTCTTGTCGGGAATTGGCAAATCCAATTCTTCAATTCTGGAAATTCAGTTAATATTTTTTCAATGTCTGCAAGAAGAGATTCAACTTCTTTCTCCTTACCTAAATACTTCAAAAAATCTCTTTGTGAATCGAAATATATATTAATCGGAAGAGCCTGAGTCCCGATAGACTTAGTCTTGACCGTTTGAAAATCAATCGTATAACCAAATCCCTTGCGCTCCTTTGATTGCGAGACGAGGGCAGATATTTCACGTTGCAAGTCAAGAAGCGTCCTGCTTGGCGTTTTATCTCCAGGAATTTGTACTCTTAAAAACGGCAGTCCTTGTACTATCTGTTGTAAAAAAAACAAGTACTTTTTTTCAGCTTTATTTCTTATTTCAGACGGACTGATCATTGATTCTCAAAATTTGATTTTTCCTGTAAAAACTGCTCAATAGGCATATCATAAAGCCATGAGTATTTTTCATTTTTTCTTTCCACGTAATGTACGAATGAAATATCACGCTCTACAATATGAATATTGTCGCTTGGTGTCACGACCAATAACTGTAAATGAAGCTGCTTGCAGAGTGTAATCAGATACCGTGCTTTCTCTTCATCCTGGGCTTTAAAGGCCTCATCGATGGCTATAAATCTAAAAGAATTGCTTTGCAGCCCCTCTTTGGTAAGTCCAAATTGGTAGGCAATCGCTGATCCCAAAATGGTGTAGGTTAACTGCGCTTTCTCTCCCCCTGAAAGTTGTCCCATATTCTCATAGGTCTTAAATTTCCGGGCATTAAGTCTGTAGAATTCTTCCGCCTTGTAACTGTACCAGGACCTTACATCCATCACTTTTTTTCGCCAGTCCTCTTTAGCAAGCTTGTTAATCAGCGGCTCAATATGGTTGTAAAAGTGATGTTTCCGGCCATCGACCACCAAATCAATTTCTCTGAAGTTAGGGATAGCATTGTGTAACAGGCGCCTAAAATCATCAATCTCAGGATTGATCCTCTTTGGATTAACAAGCTGTATAAATGTCAGCGGAGCACTGCCAAAATCTATCTCTTTCAGCGACTCATTTAATTGAGCAATATTATCGCTAATCGACAACGCCCAATTGTCAAAGAACAGTTTAAAATCCCCTACTTTATGAATAATTGTTTCATGTAAAAAATCATTGAATTTTTTCTCGAATTTTGGAAGATTATCCTCCTTTAACTGTTTTAAATGGGACTGGTAGTCCGAGATAAATTCCAGATGGGTCGAATCCGGTAATCTGCTCACATCAGACCGCCAGTCTCGGAACCGTAAAAGCAAAGCTTCATCAGGCTGTTTAAAGGCGTTTATCTTGAGTCTAACCTCATTTTCCCTATTTCCTTTGTCCTGATTCAGCTTGTTAGAAGCCCGGGAATTATTCTCCTTAAATTCTTTTTCTTTCGCCTTAAAGTCAGCATAAGTCCAGTTGATAAGTTCCGGATTGAATTGTTCAAAATCTGAAAAATCAATCATCTCCATGTTTTCAAGGACAGCTTTACTTTCTGCAATCCCGTTCCTTATAGTTAGCATTGCCTGTTGCAGCACAAATATATTTTTCCTGGCATTCGCAAGCGTCGTTTGGGTAAGGCTATGCAACTTCTGTTTTACAATTTGAACCTGCTTTTGGAGTTCCCTCACGGTATCACTGGTCTTTTCCAAGTTGCCCTTCTGGTCTATTTTCTGCTGAAGCTCCTTCGCGTAAGATTTCCAATCAATGTCATCGAATTTGGTAAATAATTTAATGAGGTCAGAAAAGTATTCCTTTTGCTTTTCAAAGGATTTAATGCGCTTTTCCGAATTTTTATAGGCAGCGTTTTCCACTCTTCCCTCTTCCTGTAAATCCTTAATTTCTAACTGTAAAAGTTTAATTTTATCTTTATTATCCCACCCTAAAACATAGTTTTCTCTTCGCGAAATATGGGGCCGGTCATCCTTCTCATGCCTTTCTTTCTTAAATTTTATTAAGCCCGTTTTGGTAACAGCCATTTCGCTGCATTGATTAAATTCAATCAGATTCTCGACACAGCTAAAATTAAATTGTTCAACAATAAGATTTTCCAGCCAGTCCTTAAATTCACAGTTCGTTTTTATTTGTATTTTGTTAACCAGTGAATTATTTTCAATGTGATTGTGAAAATGCCGCAAAGAAACCGTTTTCCGGTACCTATCATAGCGGACTCTATTTCGTAAATCGTTGCTATGCACAAACTCGTTAACCTGGTAGAAATGCGTTTCGGGAACAATCAGTCGGAGGGCGAAATTGTGCAATATCTTCTCAATCGTTGGTTCCCACTCCATTTGATCTTCCTTTACCTTTATTAGCTCTCCGATAAAGGGCATACGTTCTTTCAAAATTCCGGCATGATCAGCGATCAGCTCACGAATCTGCGCCTCCTTTCCTGAAATGTTATTTTTATTTTTCTGAAGTGACTGAATCGTTTCGACTATCTCGTCAATTTTTCCTTTTATAAGGTCTTCTCTGTTTTTTATCTGCCGCAGATTCTCTTCCTCCTTCCTGCGGAGGGTATCCAATTCTAATGTCTTTTCATTTGCAAGGATCCGCCTTTGCTTAAACGATTCTTCGTCGGGGTTGATATCCAGTGCTACCAGCTGAGCAATCCTATTATATTCTTCCAGCTTTTCTTGTCTGTAATCCCTGTTTTTTTCCAGCTGCCGGATTTCTTTTTCCAGCTCTTTAAGTTTACTGCCGATCTGATCACGTTCAATAGCCATTGAAAGCGATCTTTCCTCGTCCCTGAGGCCTTCCTCCTGATTATTTAAATTTGCGAGTTCATCTTCTGCTTCCTTTAAAAGACTCCCGGCTTTTTCCAGCTCTTTTTCAGAGAGCTCTACCCACCTTTTTTCAAACCAGAAAACCGCAGCCCGCTTACTTTCATTTAAAATTTCAAGTTCCTGATTTATTTTATACAGCTCTGTAGCGAGCCTGTCGATTGGAATCAACTGCTCAATTTGGGCGCCCGCTTTTTCTATATTGACCTTTGCTTCCATTAAGGTTATAAAGCTGTCCTTAAGGCTAAGAAACTCAGATTCCACATCCTGTTCTTCAAGCATGTTGATCCTGATAAACTCATCCAGATCTTCCAGAACCTTTACCCCGACTACCTGATTAAATAGGCTTAGTCCCTTCATCGAGCGCATGCCCAGAAGGTCAGCAATTCTTTCACCATAGGACGAGGGACCGTCTAAAAACTCTATTCTTCTTTTTGAAATGTTAGAATTATAGGTCTTATCCAACCTTTTTTTCCAGTTTCCCTTTCCGTCAAACTGGCTAAAATCCTTTTCAATTTCAAGTGGAATATGTGCAATGCCAAAAACCCGCTTCAATTCACCATTAGAAAACCACCTGACCTGAAAAAGTGTAATTACGCGCTGATCGGTATTGGAAAATGAAGCTAAGAGCACCGAATAAGTTTCCTTACCTCTGAGCATTTGGGTACTGGTTCCTGCTTTCCCTTCCTCCTGAATATTGCCGTAATGCCCAAGAACATACGTATCTTCAGTCCGATCACCTTTCTTTTCAACCCCCGACGATTGGTTATAAAACCGGTCTTTTTTAGAGGGCACCAATAGCGTTAACAGTGCATCAATGAAGGTACTTTTCCCCGAAGCATTTGCACCGGTCAAAAGAGAATTATTACCCTTTGGCTCTATTTTAAAGATCCTTTCGTGAAAGGTGCCCCAATTATATAGTTCCATATATTGAAGTCTGAATCCGGCTTTATCAGAACTTGTACTAAATATACTTAACATACGTATCTAATTTGACTTTGAATTCCATTAAAGTATCCAGGGTTATCTTTTCCTTTATGATTCTATGGATCTGATACAGTGTTTCACTTTCTTTCTTACTTACCTCGATCAAATATCCCAGCTCCATCACTTTTTTGATGCAGTTGTCCATTTCCTTTATCAATTTGACACGGTTAAATTTTTGAGGAAAGAACAGCTCTACCTCCTCCCTGATTTCAATATCCGTTATAAATTTTTCGGAAACCTGAAATTGTGTGGGATTGTTATCAAATTCCTCAAGTACCTGGCGCAAGACGATTAAAACGATTGTCGTTTCAAAACCGATTTGTCGTCTTACAACAAGACCCAGTGTATTTCCCTCTCCGTCTTCAAACTGCCTGACATAGGCAAAACCTTCTTCTTTTTTTATAATAAGCTCTAATCCAAACGGATTTATTTGGTCCTGAATCTGGTCTTGGTAATGAATAATATTTCCCCAGGCGGTGGAATTTCTGTTTACCGGACCTTTCAACACTTTTACCATGGCTTTGGAGTAAGGTTTAATGCGATCTTCTAAATGGCTCATCTGGTTACTATGATTTCGGGTATCAGGATTGATTTTTGATTGTGATGATCAAATGTTACACGCTGAGTTTTCTCTGCATTTATCATATGCTTGAACTCCTTTGCAATTCCAATGTAGGCGAACAGTTCAGGAAGTCCTTTTTTTATACCACCGAAATGGTCAACCACATCCAGAATTGTCACTTGGGATTGATCGGTAAGCACTTCTCGTATTCTTGCACGAAGCAGCTCTTTATCAATTGCGGCCAGATGGAAGAGCTTACCAAGGTTCGAAGCCTGTGTAAGATCACTATCGGCAGGCAGCGGTTTTTGCGTGTAATTCTGCTCCTGCTCCTGCTCAAAAGTTAACTTTCGCTCAAATGGAATATTAATTTCGACACCTGTGTCAAGCTCAAGAGATACACCTGGCCTTATTTTCAATTTACTGCTCGCAATAAGCAGCCTTTTAATCTCCAGCAGAATTGATTTTGTGGCCTCTGCCTGGGAAGTTTCATTAGCCCTTATAATCCTGCCAAGCTTCTCTGCCATCTTATCATTGGCCTTATACACTCTCTGTCCTGAAAAGTGCAGATTTCTTTTCATACCTTTCAAAAAAAAGTCGGTCACTGCGATTTCTTTTTCCTGTAAAGTCTGGTACAGTTCCTTGGTGAGTGTATCCCATTCCTGCTGCAGGGACGGAGTTAGCAAGAAAGACCAAAAAGCATAGAAACTTTTACCCTGAGAGCTTTCCTTCAATTCATCGAGTGCGTCAAACGTAAATTGAAGGATATGATTCTTCGTTAATGTGCCTTCGGAGTGCCTTTGATAGATTTCTTTTGTAATGATTTTGAAGTTATCTTCCACTTCCTTAAAATCAGTAAGCAGTTCTTTTGCTGATTGATTCAATTGATTAAACCGCGGAATAATTTCGAAATTTTCAAAGATTTTAATATCCTGCCCGGTTTTGATTTGCAGGATTTGCCTTTCGATTTCCTGCTTTTTTTCTTCTAGCAGCTCTATTCGCCTCTCCTTGTCTTCGTTTGTAAATTCAACAAGCTCTTTGAGTTGACTGAAGATATTTTTAAACTTTGATTCTGTTCCCACATACTCTTCCTTTTTAAGACTCGACAGCCAATCAAGCGTTTTACTGGAATGGGAAGACAGTTCATAAAAAATGTTTCCGGTTTGATCCTGGTAATTGGTAAGAAACCCTTTATTAGTCCAGTTTTGAATGTATTTCTTCGCTTTTATCTCATAGCTGTCTACAAAGCTTATCTCATCCTCATCGTCGATTTCCATGTGGGCAGCTTCAAGATAGTCGCAAAGTTTGGCGTGGATCTGTTCAGACGAAATGGCTGTCTGCAGATCTGAGAACGTATTTACTAAAAACACAATGACAACACCGTTGTTCTTTAACCTTAAAAGCTCGACACTTGGTGAGCTATTTAATATTTCCGCGATTTTTAAACTATCAATCATTATTCGAACTATCCATAGTATACCGGCCAATTTCGTTTGATACAACCTTAGCTCACACTTAAAATTAAGAAGACCTTAGAATTCAGCTGCATCCGGCTCTAACCGTGCCCTTTTTCATACTCCTCAAATGTTGAATAATTCTTGTGTGCCTTTCCCTTGATTCGGGCAAGCTTGGTCCCATCGATCCTGAACTGTATATAACTTACTAAATCGGCGAATTTCCCTTCGGGCAAATGGTATAGCGACCTGGTAGGACCGATTTTAAATTGCTTTTTCAAAAGCGACGAAAATACCGCGTAATGAACCTTTCCTTTGCCCAGTTCATACTCCTTGTATTCATTGAACCTTTGAATCAAATGACTTACATAATTTGTCATTACAATTTCAGATCCGATGCAACCTGGTGGATATTTCTGCTTAACGGATTTATTTTGTTTAATCGAAATTGTATTATTGTCTCCAACAATAGCGTTGGCAATTGCTGCATTGAAATGAATGTCACCACGAGCCGGCAACCTGGATTTTGCAGAATTTAAAAGCAGGGAAATTTTTTTTGCCATAGTCTCCAATCGACTTATTTCCCCCTTGGTAATTTTTGAATGGCAGATCGGGCAAAGTAAAATCAAATTAGCCTGGTCGTTGTTGCCCGGGTCTTCATCAATGTGGTGTATTTCAAAGTGGCCTACTTCCGTATTTCCACAAAATGGGCACATCGAATCAACTTCCTGCTGAAGCACAGCTCTCACTAGATGCTAGTGGAGGAGGAAAAATTTGTAACTTTACTAGCATCCATTATTGTAGGAAATTTCTTTAAAACCTATGAACATGAAGAAGGGAATAGTTTATCTGAGAATATCGAATGACAAACAAAGTAATCACAGCATTGATGGTCAACAGATGATGATTCAAAGTTGGTGTGAGCGCAATAATGTCGAGATTGCTGACACATTTATTGATGAAGGTTTCAGTGCAAGAAATTTCGACAGACCTGACTTTAAAAGGCTCAATAATTTTATTGAGAAACATCACAGAACTGTAGATCATTTAGTCGTATTTGCTTTTGACCGTTTTAGCCGAGACGCTGGGGAAGCTATTGTTGCAATCAAAAAACTCCAGCGACAATACGCCATAAAGGTAGTTAGTGTCTCAGAAGGAGTCACCTTTGACGCTGATGACCCAGGTAGTTTCTTTTATGCAGGTCTTATGCTCCTTAAGGGAGAAGACGAAATTATCCGGAACAAGGTGCGTATGAATATGGGAATATACACCGCCAAAAAACGTAATGGCAGGTTTTTAGGTAAAGCTCCTTATGGCTACAAAAATGCACCGGATCAAAGCCGGAAGCCTATATTGGTTGTTGATAATGAGGAAACAAATATTGTACGGGTTATTTATAAACCTTTTCTTGGTGACACACCTATTTCAGCTATTGACGGCGAGGCAAAAAAACTCGGCTTCAGATTGAAAGGAAATGGAGCAATCCAAAGGATTCTCAAGAATCCGGGTTACTGTGGACTAATCTTAGTTAGAGCTTACCGGGAACATCCTGAGGAGCTTGTTAAAGGCATTCATACACCAATAATTGATGAGACTACATGGTATCGTGTACAGGACCGATTCAGGCCGCAAAGGCAAAATGTACAAATTACCGATAGTTTGCCGTTGCGCGGAGCACTTAAATGTCACTGCGGGGAATTTTTAACGGGTGCTGCCTCAAGAGGTGCGGGAGGTTCGTATTATTTCTATTACAAATGTAAAAAAAGTGGGCATAATAATATTTCAGCGGATAAAGCACATCAGCAGTTCAAATCGATAATGCAACAATTATCAATCCCCGTGAAAATTATGCAAAAGGTAAAAAAAGCATCTCTTCAAATGTTCGATGCAAAAGTTAAAGATCAAAAACAGATATGTATTCAACAAAAATTAGAGCTTGCTGAAGTTGATAAAAGGCTAAGAAGTCTTGAAGAAAAATGGATTAACAATCAAATTGAGTTTGAAACATATTCACATTGGCAAAAAAGCTTAACTAGTCAACGAAGAGCTTTAAAAGCTCAACTTGATGTTTTTGGTAGCAAAAGTGATGAGATATCAGAATTATTTAAAGACCAATTGAGCAAATTATCCGAATTGAAAACCATCTATCTCCAAGCTACAACTATTCAGAAACATCAACTAATAAAATTACTGTTCGACAACAGATTGCACTATAAAGACGGCACCTATCGAACACCTTTTTTAATCAATTTACTAGTCGATAACAATCTCAATATCAGCAGTTTAAGCGGAATTATTTTAGAAAAAAAAGGAGAAAACAATGATGTTTTCTCCTTGCGTGCACCCAACGAGATTCGAACTCATATCGTCGGTACCGGAAACCGAAATTCTATCCATTGAACTATGGGTGCTGTTCGGCTTAAAGCCTGTAACGGGGTGCAAATATAGCCTCTAATTTGATTTCTTGTCAATACCTGACAGAATTTATTGCAAATAAAAACTGAGGCTTCTTATGATGTTATAATCTTTTCAACAAATCCCAGTCTCCTACATCTTTCAAGTACATGAAATCCAGCAAGATACCGTTCACATTTGTAATTAATTTATGTCCTTCCGCGAATGGAACAACATGGGTGGTAATATGCTCATGATCGGAAATTAGTCCTTGTGTTTTGTTGTGATGTTTGGCAATCTCTTCGGCCGACAGTTCTATTTCACTATAAAATAAATACATTGCCTCGTCGCTCGTGCCGGTTGATGGGAAGAAAGGCTCTTTATTCAGTTCAACCAAGTCTTCTTTTCTAATTGAAATTCCGGTCTCTTCAAAAACTTCTCTGGCGGCAACAGAAGCGGCATCACTTTCACTATCAAGCATTCCCGCAGGGTGCTCATAGGTTAACGATCCGTCGCAAATCCTACGCTGACGAACCAGTAAAAGGTATTTATCCTTGGTTTCAATTTCTACAAAACAGATCAGGACACACACAACTTCACCTTTCAAAAAACAAATCGGTGGGATTTTATCTCCTTCAGGGGTAGTCGCGTCCGTGTATAAAAGGGAAAAAAGCACTTCTCCTTTCCCATTTCTGCGGGAATATAATTCATCCACTCTGTGCACGTCAAGGCCGTTTGTTTCAAGCCTTCCTTTCCACAGATTGTATTTGTGGGAATCTACAAGTTTCTCGTCCATATTACTTTTCCGCTGCCAATTACGGGTTACTAATTATACAAAGGGAAGCAGATCGCGACATAAGGCATGTCGTACGAAGTTGAAAAACGGTTTTGGTTGTTATCCAGCTTGACATCTGTTTTATAAGTTGTCCGACCGTGAACGTAACCCGCTTTTACACCTATTCTGTTAGTGATCCAGTAACGCACAAATATCTCAGACTGTCCGCTGTTTTTGTCCATACCCAATGGTAAAACATTAAAGAAATTAGGTGAACTTGGAATAAGAGAATTGTAATATTCCGATCCCGCGCCTTGTGGAAACGATTTTTTGGTATAATAACCTTTCCGTTTCACACCGATAGCGATACCGATAATATCTGTATTAGCACCAATATCAAATTGGCCAAATTTAAGCGTTACACCCGCCAAAATACTTAAACTGTTTACTGTCAGCCTTCCAAATTTCAGAGAATCTCCGCTTGTAAAGCTTGTTTTTGGTGTAAGAGCCTTATCTCCTACATAATAACCTGCTGTACGCGCTCCCCAGGTAAGATTGAACCATGGAAAACTACTTATACTTAATTCCTGATGATATCCGATTGATGGAGCCCAGGCTTTATCATTGTATCCTGTTCCCAAATCTACCCCGGATGTAACGCGGGAAGGATATTGTGCGTGACTTGCAACTGTACTGAGTAAAAATAATGCTACCGCTAATCGAATGATTTTCATTTGTAAATATTATTATTCCGGCGTAAAGGTAAAAAAATGTATAAAAAAACAAGTTTACATTTGCATCACCTTATTTTCCTGTCATTAAACTCCTCTTTTTTCACGTAAAATATGAACTTGTTCCAAACCCTCGTCTGTAAGGCTGGCTGTAATGTTATATCCCTGGTCTTCAAGTTTTGTAACCGTTACAAGTCCTTGCTTTCTAAGCAATTCTGTGGCTTCCTGAAACAAATCCTGGGTTTCAGTCGGGAATTCTATAAAATTCCTATCGGTTGCTGTAAGAAATAGCAAAAGCGCATCTTCAATTTCCTTAGTCATCTGTAATTCGTTAATAAGTAATTTTCAGTGATCAGCTCTGTGTCGGACCACTCTGCCCAAAATGGCAATTTTTATGCCCAAATCGCTTTTTCCAAATATAGCTCAAAAAAAATAAGGCAGAGATGTCTCTGCCTTATACTTATTGGATTTTTTCATAAAACTCTTTCGAAATACCCGACTTTTGCTGACACTTTAAAAATCCGGGGATTGAAATCATTTCGATTTTGACGTTTTCTTAAGAATAACCGCAGCCATGGGAGGCAGGTTAAGATGAATTGAATTTTCTTTCCCGTGCCACAGACTACTTTCCGATTTCACAGGCGTAGCATTCAATTGACCACTTCCGTAATACAACGTATCATCCGAATTGAAAATCTCTTCCCAGGTACCCGCTGAAAGTACACCAACCTTATAGTTCGGTCTTGGCACGGCAGTAAGGTTCAAAACGATCACTACATTTTCGTTAGGATCAGAAGCTTTACGGGCATAAACCAGAACCGAGTTTTCACGATCCTGTGTATCAATCCATTCAAAACCTTCGCTCGAAAACGAATATTCTGACAGCGCGATTTCTGTTTTATAAATTCTGTTAAGCGCTTTCATGCACTCTTTCATACCTTTATGCGGAGCGAATTCCAAGAGATGCCAGTCCAGGCTTTGCTCAAAATTCCATTCAGAAGTCTGCCCAAATTCACCTCCCATGAAAATAAGTTTCGTTCCCGGATGCGTAAACATATAGGCAAACATCAGTCTCAGATTGGCAAATTTCTGCCATTCATCCCCAGGCATTTTATTGATCAGCGATTTCTTACCATATACAACCTCATCATGAGACAGCGGAAGCATAAAGTTTTCTGAAAATGCATAAACGAGGCTGAAAGAAAGCTGATCCTGATGCCATTTTCGGAACGCAGAATCTTTCTCGAAATATTTCAGGGTATCGTTCATCCAACCCATCATCCATTTCATTCCAAAACCCAGTCCGCCTACAAAAACCGGACGGGAAACGCCTGGAAAAGCTGTCGACTCCTCGGCAATACTCTGGATATCCGGAAACTCGGTATAAGCAGCAATGTTCATTTCTCTTAACAGCGCAATCGCTTCAAGATTCTCTCTTCCTCCAAATTCGTTTGGAATCCATTCATTATGTTTTCTTGAATAATCAAGATACAACATGGAAGCCACCGCGTCAACACGAAGTCCATCCGTATGATAACGATCCATCCAGAAAATGGAGTTACTGATCAAGAACGATTTTACTTCATTCCGTCCATAATTGAAGATGTAACTTTTCCAGTCAGGATGATACCCTTTTCTAGGATCTTCATGTTCGTAAAGTGACGTACCATCAAAACGGAACAGTCCGTGAGCATCACCAGGAAAGTGCGAAGGAACCCAATCAATATAAACACCAATTCCTTCCTGATGCAGACTATCGATCAGGTACATCAATTCCTGCGGTGTTCCCATTCGGGAAGCACATGAAAAATATCCGGTGATCTGATATCCCCAGGATGGTGGATAAGGATGCTCCATTATAGGCATTAATTCCACATGGGTAAAGCCCATTTCCTTCACATATGGCACCAGCGTTTCCGCAATTTCCTTATATGTAAGGTAGCGTTCCGGATCTGACGGATCTCGTTGCCATGAACCCAGATGCACTTCATATACCGAAATCGGGGCATTCAGTTTATTTTTTTCCTTCCGGATTTTCATCCAGTCGGCATCATTCCATTCATACCAGGTATCCCAGACAATAGAAGCGGTTCTTGGCGCCACTTCACACCACAAAGCAAACGGATCTGATTTTTCAAGATGCTGCCCGTCGCTGGTTACGATCAGGTATTTATAAACCTCACCTACTCCTATATTTGGAATCCAGCCTTCCCAGATCCCAGAACTATCCCAACGGGCCGCAAGTTTGTGTTCCTCTCTATTCCAGCCGTTAAAATTACCGATTACAGAAATCTGAGATGCATTTGGTGCCCAAACCGCAAAGTAAGTGCCCGTTACACCTTCCACTTCCATTACATGAGAGCCCAGCTTTTCATATAATTTGAAATGTTTTCCCTGCTTAAATAGATGGATATCAAAGTCAGTAAAACGCGTTATCGTTTCCACCGGTTTTAAGTCACGCTTTGGCACCGCAACCAAGTCCTGTTCCTGCGAAGACGCTTGGGACGAATTCTTTTTGTTTTTAATGGTTGACTTAGTCATTGGTTAATATACAATTTACAATAATCGGATGAGAGTGTCGGTTTCACGGGTTACCATTTAGGAACCTGTAATCGCTTCAATTTACAATTTTATTAAACTATTTCTTAAAATGTATCTATTATTTCATATCTCATCTAAAAAACCAATGCCAAAGTACTTTCATTATATAGATTTACCTTTCTCAACAGCAGCCAGAACGCGCATAATATTCCCGCCCCAGATTTTTTCAATGTCTTTGGCAGAATATCCGCGACGCACCAGTTCTTCGGTAATCACACCGATATCACTTACATCATCCAGGCCAATCACTTTTCCTCCGCCGTCCAAATCCATACCAATACCAACATGGTCCACACTGGTCAGTTTGATCACGTGTTCAATATGATTAACTGCGTCCTGGATTGTTGGCATATCGGATTCGTATTTTTTAGCATTCGCCTTCATTTCTTCAAAAAGCGCTTTTTTATCTTCTGGTGATAAATCTGTCTGGCGAAGTTTCAGGCGGATCGCTTTCATCGATAATTCCTGCTGCATCGAAGGTTTTTTTACAAAACCAGGTACAAAATTAATCTGGATCACTCCTCCGTTTTTCGCCAGTGTTTTGATCATATCATCCGTCATATTTCTTGGCACATCACACAAAGCGCGGCATGAAGAATGTGAAGCAATCACCGGAACTTTGGTCAATTTAATGACATCATAAAATGTAGAATCCGAAACGTGGGAAATATCCACCATCATACCCAGGCGATTCATTTCCTTCACAACTTGTTCACCAAAAGGACTTAAACCATTCCATTCCGGTCCGTCCGGATCTGTTGAAGAATCAGCGATATCGTTGTTTGCAGAGTGAGAAAGGGTGATATAACGAAGCCCCAAATCGTAATAAAGTTTCAGATTGGCAAGATCATTATTGACAGGCCAGCCATTTTCCATTCCAATAAATACGGCTCTTTTTCCTTCTTTTTGCAATCTGTACGCATCTTTTGGGGTCGTGGCAATACCAGCCATTTCCGGGTGCAATTTTACTGCTTCATGTATTTTGTCAAATATTGCCAATGCTTTTTTCTTCGCTTCTGCATTTGCTTCCGGACTGCGTTTTCCTTGCCCGAGATAAACGGCGAAAAACATTCCGTCCATTCCACCTTTTTTCATCCTTGGAAAATCGATCTGAGAGCCGTCCTTGGCATAATCATGCTCCACGGAAACATCAAAACCTTCCTTCATCATATTGATTGGCACATCAGCATGTGTATCAATTGTTAAAGCTTTTTCATGGATTTTGGCAGCCTTTTCTTTAATCGCATCGGGAGTTGTCTGCGCCTGTGAAAGCAAAGGGAGAGCAAGTAAGAGTAGTAACTTTTTCATAAATTAAATAAACTGGTAAGAGTGAAAATTTTGCAGTTCCTTTCTGCGGTTTTCAAATTCATCCTTTTTTCGATAAAAACCCAATTCTTATTTGCCTTTTTCACAATTATACCAAAGCATTAGTAGATTTCTCCATGATAATCCTCAATTCTTAATAAATGGAAAGGCAAAATGTGCGGATCCAGCTCCACATAATTCCACTCCCCTCTCCACGTGTAGCACGCATCCGTGATCAGATCATGGGCAATAAATGTTTCGTCATGATTTTTATTGATCATATGAACCGGAACCTGCACCATCCCCGACTGACGATGATACGAATCAAGATTGACCACACAAAGCAGTTTGTTACCCGCAAAATCATTTTTCAGAAACGCAAGTATCTGGTCATTTTCAAGAAAACAGGTATGTACATTATTGGTTTTCTGCAAAGCCGGATTTTCCTTTCTTATTGCATTGATAAGCCTGATAAGGTAATTCACTTTTGTGTCCTTTTCCCAATCCCAATGTTTTATTTCAAACTTTTCTGAATTCCAATATTCTTCTTTTCCAGGAAATGATTCATAAACCAATTGTTCAAAAACAGGCCCGTAAATACCATAACTCCCGGATAAAGTAGCGGCAAGAAAAAACCGTATCAATTGTTGTGGCTCATGTCCGGATTGTAAATTGAATGGATTGATGTCCGGCGTATTGGTCCAGAAAATGGGTTTATAAAAATCTTTTTGAGATGAATACGCCAGTTCATTAATATATTGTTCGAGCTCATATTTGCCATTTCGCCACATAAAATACGAATCAGAAAGTGCGAAACCTGATTTGGAAAGTGCATTCATAACCTTTGGCCGTGTGAAAGTTCCAGCGTAGAAAATAAGATCAGGAAACTCAACGGTGATGTTTTCGATCAGTTTTTGCCAAAAATAAAATGGATGTTTTTCAGGCTGTACAACACGGATAATCTGAATTCCCCAGGAAATCCAGAGCCGTATGATTTCTTCCAAAGCACCATGAAATGCTTCTTCATTATCCTCATTAATTTTTATTTGATAAAAATCCGGCTGAACAGAAGTTAACTGGCCGGACGCGAAAATTTGTTCTGATCCTGTTTTTTCAAACCAGTCCGGATATTCAGAAACCCAGGGATGATCCGGAGAAAACTGTAAAGCAAGATCCAGCGCTATTTCAATATCCAGCTTCTTAGCTTCCAAAACCAGGTTTTTGAAATCCCCGATAGTACCAAGTACAGGATGAATTGCTTCATGTCCACCGTTAAAATTCCCAATCGCAAAGGGTGAACCAGGATCTGATTCATCTGCTTTTTGACCGCCATTTCTACTCTTTTTATTTTGAAAACCAATCGGATGGATCGGTGGAAAATGAAGCACATCAAACCCCAAATCAGCAATTCTTGGCAAACGTTTTACCACATCTTCAAAGGTCCCGTGTTTTCCAAAATCATCAGAAGCTGATCTTGGAAACATCGTATACCAGGAACTGAATTCAAGTTTTTTCCGATAAACCAATATTGAAAATTCTGATGTTTCACTGGATAAACGGTTATCCGGATACCGGTTCAGCCATTCGGTAAAACGAAAACTTCCAGCCAATTGCCCGGCCTCATCCACACGATTTTTATCTTTAAATAATCTCATGGCTTCCTTAATTAACGCCGTATCTTCTTTGGAAGCAAGTCTTGACATTTGTTCCAAAAGCTTTAAACCTTGGGGAATCAGATCAGCAATGGGAAGATATTTTTGCAGACGACGATTGATTTCCGTTTGCCAGGTTGCGATAGGATCAACCCAGGAAAAAATTTTATAAACATAACTTCCTGTTTCCTGAACCTGAAATTTCCCTTCCCACCGATCATTTCCAACAGGTTTCATGAACGCTATTTGCCAGTTTTTTTCTTTGTTTTTGTAAAAGATCCTGGCGGCCAATGCTGAATTTCCGTTGGTCAAAATATCAGCCTGAACAAATATAAAATCACCCGAAACAGCTTTGATAGCATATTCCCCATGACCATTTTCCGGACTGATATTCTCAATGATCACAAGATTCTGATTCAGGTTTGAACTGATATTTTCCATTTGGTTATTCATCACAAAAATTGATTTTCCTTTCACTGGAAATATTTATAAATATTAGTAAATAAATATCAAATCATAAGACATTTCGAATAAGTTTTGTCAAACATTATAATTGATTTCATCCCCGTTTTCAGAGATTAATTTTAAACTGTAAACATTTTCTACTCTATCATCAGGTAAATATTGTGCCCGGGCGACTTTGCGTATTAAGTGTATATATTAGAATTGTTATAAAAGAAATTTTACACCTACTCTTAACAAATTTGACACCGCAGAATAATTATATTTCCGACAACGAGTTGGTAAAACTCATCTGCCAACATAATGACGAGCTCGCATTCAGCAAGTTATATGAAAGACATGCGCGCCTTTTGGTACATACTGCTATCCGGAAAACCGGCACAAAAACGGTGGCAGAAGATCTGGTTCAGGAAGTATTTTTTAAATTTTGGCTGGGAAGGCATAAATTCGATATACAAAAAAATGCCCAGGCCTATTTACAAGGCATGTTGAAAAATAATATTATCAGCCACTATTACAAACAGCAGCGTCAGCGTGTTTTTTCAATTGATGACGTGGAATCTCCGGCAGATGACTTTACACAGGAAAATCTGGATTACAACCTTCTAAGTGAATTTTACGAGCAATCACTATTAAAACTTCCAGAAAAATGCCGTCAGGTTTTTGTACTTAGCCGTAAGGGTTACAGCCTGAAAGAAATTGCCTCCACGCTCGAAATTTCGGAAAAAACTGTTGAAGCGCACATCACCAAAGCACTTAGAATTCTGCGTGTCGAAATGAAAGATTATATTGCTTTCATACTAATTAGCACAGTTTTTATTTAATCAATTCAATTTTTTAAAAATAAATTCATATTTTACTAAGGGATAAGTATTCATTTAGCAGACTGTATAAGTAAACCAGTTTTAATAAGTGTAAAACTTACACATAAAATGAATTCCAATATTCCTTCTTCCGAGATCTTAAAAAAATATCTGACTAACGTTTGCAGCGTCGAGGAGCGGACTCTCGTAGATGCCTGGTATCAAAAGCTGAATCTTGATTCCGGCGAAACATTTTTAAAATCCGAACAATCTGAGCTATATCAACGCATTCAAAATCAGATTTATCAAGAAGAAAGTCTTTCCAGCGCTCCAAAAATAATCCCATTGCGTATCTGGACTTTCGTTCGTGCGGTGGCAGCTGTCATTATTCTTGGTCTCGGTTTTCTTTATTTTTCCTACAACAATTTAAAAGATAAAGATCTGGCTAAAATCAACACTGATTCATCCATCGTCACATTTAAAAATAACCAGAAAAAAATAATCCGTTATCCACTCCCCGATCATAGTATTGTTTGGCTTCAACCCGGCGCAAGTCTGTCACATCCTTCAAGTTTTAATCCAAACAAAAACAGGGAAATCCGGTTTAGCGGCGAAGGTTTTTTTGATATAAGCCATGACAAAGAGCATCCCTTTATTGTGAATTGCGGCAGAGTCAAAACGCAGGTATTGGGCACAACCTTCAATGTCCAGGCAAATGATAATGAATCGACTTTCAAGGTTTCAGTTGTAACAGGAAGCGTTGCCGTGAGTACACCAAACAGAAAAAATAAAATAGAAACGGTTATTCTCAAACCAAAAGACCAAGCCATTTATGAAAAAGAATCGCAAAATATTACCGTTAATGTGCTGGAACATGCTGCTTTGATCCATGAAAACTGGCAATCCGTTTCGCTTACTTTTGATGAAACTCCAATGAGCGAAGTCGCAAGTCGTTTACAGCAAACTTTTAAGATAAAAATTGAATTCGCCAATCTCCATATCAAAAAATGCCGGTTAAAAGTTGATTTCAACAATCAGCGGTTATCAGAGATATTGGATATGATCGACATTTTGTTAGGAACGACCTATGAAATTGACGGAAGCAAAATCACGATTAAAGGTGAAGGATGTAAGAGTAAGGGTTAATGGTTAATTATCAATTTAATAAATCATTTTTTTAAATGCGTATGATGACATAGAAAAATTATCAGAATCAGATGAAAATTCCAGGTCAAAAAAAATCAGGAGCGCTTGCAACACTCCTGATGGTAAAATGACCAGGAATCCCAAGAACGTGCAGTTCAGATTTATCGCCTTTCGGCGAGTTACAGGATCGTTGTTTCCAACACTAATCAATTCTCAGTAAAATTATGAAAAAACATCTTCATCCACGGCATGGATTGCTATTCAAAATCATGCGTTTAACTTTTTATCAACTCGTTTGCATCGGTCTGCTGTCGGCTATGGCTTATGCGCACAATTCACCTGCTCAGGATTTGCTGAACAGAGGTGTCACTATTCAACTAAAAAATGTCACGCTTCAGGAGGCATTGACTAAACTTGAACAGGGAGCAAAAATACGCTTTGCGTACAGCAGTGACCTTGTTAATATGGAAAAGCCGGTAAATCTCACTGCTGAAAATCAGAAACTGGCAGTTATTCTGGACCGGTTATTGATTCCAATGGGCATAGCGTACCGGGTCCATAATGACCAGATTTTATTGTCAAAAGCACAGAAAAAAACTTCTGAAATAATTTCGACAGAAACGCTTTTAGCGGCTATTCCGGTTGAAATTAATGTTTCAGGAACTGTGAAAGCTGCTGAAAACAGCGAGCCACTTCCGGGTGTAAGCATTATCCTGAAAGGAACGCAACGCGGAACCACAACGGATGTCAATGGAAAATTTCAGCTTGATGTCCCGGACGGAAATGCTGTTTTGATACTATCCTTTGTAGGATATATTTCGCAGGAAATTGTTGTAGGAAACCGGACAACGCTTGATTTATCCCTGAAAGCAGACACCAAAGCACTCGACGAAGTAGTGGTTGTGGGATACGGAACGCAGAAAAAATCTACGCTGACAGGTGCCGTAGCTTCGATAAAAGGAGGCGAAATTGCAGAAACTCCGGTTCCGAATATTTCAAATTCCATGGCAGGGAAAGTAGCCGGTGTAAGTATGCGGCCCAATGGCGGGCAGCCAGGATCGGATTCACCAGACATTCACATCCGGGGTATAGGCACTACCGGCAACAACAAACCGCTGATTGTGGTTGACGGAATTATCCGTGACAACATCAATCAGATTGACCCGACGGCCATTGAAACAATATCGATTTTGAAGGACGCGGCAGCGGTTGCACCTTACGGTTTGGGAGGTGCCAATGGTGTAGTTTTGATCACAACGAAAAAAGGAAAAACAGGCGCACCAAGTCTATCGTTCAGCAGCTATTATGGCACGCAAACGCCGACTTATTATCCCAAATTATTGACTGCACAGGATTACATGCGGTTGAAAAACGAGGCGTATCTGAATGAAAATCCAACGGGAACGCAGCAGCCTTTTGCAAACGACCTGATTGAAAATTACGCCAGTCTGAATGCAAAAGATCCGGATCTTTATCCAATCAGTAATACCAAAAAGCTTGTCAACATGCATGCGCCGATGCAGAATTATAATCTGCAACTAAGCGGTGGCACCGATAAAATAAAGTACTATGCCGGTCTTGGATTTTTGCAGCAGAAAGGAATGTTTGATCCGGTTAAATATACTCGCTACAACTATAACCTGAACCTGGAAGCGCAGGCGACAAAAACAACAACGATTTCCCTGGCGTTGATCGGGTCGATTGAAAATACAAAATCAGTTGATGACGCTGTTTCTGCGACAAACCTTTTCCGTAACGGATTCAAATATATTCCGATCCGCAGCCTTTATTACAGCAATGGATTGTGGGGAGAATTTGCAGGTAATTCTCCGGTTGGAGTATTGAATGCTGGTTATTTAAAAAATACCAACAACACATTACTGACCACTATCGCGATTGAGCAAAAACTTCCTTTTATTAAAGGTTTGAGCATGAAAGGTACTTTCAGCTATGACCCAAATCAGCGTACAACAAAAGGATGGCACACACCTTTTTATTATTACACCCAAAATACAAACGTAACGCCTTACACCTACAACAAAGAAATTTCTACTTCAGAAGGTGGTGCCCCGTCTTTTACTTACCTGAGACAGGAATATAGAAAAACACAAACTTTCAGCTATCAGGCTTATCTGAACTACCATAATTCTTTTGGCAAACATGATTTTACCGGTTTGCTGGTGGCAGAAGCCCGGAATAATACCTATGAAATTTTCGCCGCCAGACGGAATAATTTCGCCATCAATGTAGATGAACTCGACATGGGAAGTTCCAACAAAAACGATTTTGATAATTCAGGAACTTCATCCACCGGAAGCCAGATCGGTTACGTTTACAGACTTGGTTACGCCTATGCCGGAAAATATTTATTTGAAGCATCCGGGCGTTATGACGGACACTATTATTTCGCTCCGGGAAAACGCTACGGTTATTTCCCCGCATTTTCTGTCGGCTGGGTATTGTCAGAAGAAGACTTTATCAAGAAAAATCTACCAATGGTCGATAATCTGAAATTGAGAGGATCATGGGGAAAATCGGGAAATCTGGCAGGAACAGCATTTCAATATCTGACCGGATACAATTTGTACGGAAACGCGTATGCGCTCGGTACCGGTTCGATGGTTCAGGGTTCTTACATTCCTAACGAAGCCAATAAAAACATTACCTGGGAAATTTCCACTAAAACAGACGTCGGTTTTGAAGCTTCATTATGGAGAGGTTTATTGAATGTTGAAGTTGATTATTTCCATGAAAAAAGAACAGGAATGCTTTTGCCGCCGGCAGTGAGTGTGCCTGTGGAATACGGTCTGGGACTTGCGGATGACAATGCCGGTATTATGACTAATGGAGGATTCGAGTTCAGTCTGGGTACGACGCACAAATTCGCCAACGGGTTAAAACTTGGTTTCAACGGAAACATGAGTTATTCCAAAAACAAAATGGTCCAGGTTTTTGAAACCGCTGCTACGCGCAACAATCCAAACCGCAGCAGAACAGGCAGACCTTTCGGTACACCATTTGGCTATCATGCCCTCGGAATATTCGGAACGGCGGATGACAAAAATGACGACGGCGTAATCGACAGCAAAGATGGCTACAACGTCGCGCAATTTGGTACGCTGCATCCTGGCGACATTCGTTATGCAGATTTGAGCGGTCCGGACGGAAAACCGGACGGTAAAATTGATGCCAACGACCAGACCGTGATCGGAAAACCTGTTTATCCTTTTTTAAGCTACGGGATAACACCAACCGCAAATTGGAAAGGTGTGGATCTAAGCCTGTTTTTTCAGGGATCTTCCATGGCCAGTCTTGATATCCGTCAATTCCAGACTATTCCTTTCAACAATAACAACAGTAATTCCAGCTACGAATATTTCGATAATCACTGGACACCGACTACGCAAGACGCGCGATATCCGAGAGCGACGCAGGCACCTTACGCAAACAATACGCAGGATTCAGATTTTTGGTGGGCAAGCACGGCCCATATCCGTTTAAAAACTGCGATTATCGGTTATACCCTGCCAAAAAGTGTGATTCATTCTTTGAAAATCCAGTCGGTAAGAATTTATGCTTCGGGACAAAACCTGTTCACTTTAAGCAAGTTGAAATTCATGGATCCGGAAGTAGGTTACACCGATCGCGAGACGGCTTATCCTAACCAGAAGGTATATGTACTTGGTTTAAATGTCACTTTCTGATCTTATTTTCCTGTAAATAAACAAAATATGAAAAATACTAAAAAGATCATTTTTACGATTCTGCTCGGGCTTGGCCTTTGCACAACATCCTGTAATGAAGATTTTCTTGAAAACGATATCAAGAGCCAGTTGACAGATGCAACGCAATGGGAATCAGAAGGAAATGCGGATATTTTCCTGAATGATATATACCATGATCTTTCCAATAAATGGAATTCACCGGAAAATCTTGACAATTTTACGGATGATAATGACGCCGGATTTTATTGGCGATCATATAGCTGGAAACAGGGAATTGTGGATCCGTCCGTGAACCAGGGATCGCCGATGGACAATGAATATAATACGGCGGTGATTACCAATTCGACAAACCATTCCACAGATTATGCAACCTGGGGAGCTGGATTTTACAAAATCAGAAAATGTAATTTGTTTCTGGAAAAAGTAGCAGAGAATTCGGCTAATTTTTCAGAAACTTACCTAAAACAACGCACGGATGAGGTCAAATTTTTAAGAGCTTATCTTTACAGCGAGTTATGGATGCATATCGGCGGCTTGCCTATTATTACCAAAACGCTGGACAGAGCGACCATGACTCCCGCAGAATTGTATACCAAACGCAGCACATTTGAGGAGACTTTCAAATTTATTACGTCCGAACTTGAAACCGTCGTCAACAATAAAGCTTTGCCCGTTAAATTCAATAATGGTGATGCAAATGCCGGAAGAGCCACTTTGGGTGCTGCTCTGGCGCTGAAAGGTTGGCTGGAATTGTATGCAGCAAGTCCGGCTTTTAATGCGGCAACGCCTGCTGTGGGATCTGATCCAAATAAAATGGCAAGCTTTGGGAATTACGATCCTGAACGCTGGAGAAAGGCTGCTGCTACCAACAAACAATTTATGGATACTTACGGCGGCACCTATGGTTTGTTTCCGGATGTTTCCGCTTTGTGGTGGGAGAAAAACGAATATAATGCGGAAGTTATCTGGGACAGACAAATCGTTGCGGTCATTATGGGTTCAAATTATGAACAATATGGCGGTCCGGTCTGGATTGATGGCGTGTATTATACCTGGGGAAATTATGATCCGACGCAGGAACTTGTGGATCAGTTTTGTATGGCAAATGGAAAAGCGATTTCAGATCCAACTTCCGGTTATGATCCGCAAAATCCTTACGTGAATCGTGAAAAACGTTTTTATGATTTTATCGTCTACGACGGCGCTCCCTACAAACAGGACTGGATGGCCAAAACGGATACGATTTACACCAGAATTGACAAAGTAAAACCATCCAAAAACCAGATTGATTTTGGTACCGATGATGTTGGAAATACGGGGTATTATTTCAAAAAGAAAATAAATCCATTGAAACCACGAGGTGGCGCATCAAGTGGGCAAAACTATGTTTATTACCGTTATGCTGAGGTTTTATTAAATTATGCAGAAGCACAAAACGAAGCAATCGGCCCGGACGCATCGGTTTATTCAGCCATTAATGCCATCAGAAAACGTTCGAATTTACCTGAACTTCCGGCAGGATTAACCCAGGAAACGATGCGTGCCGCCATTCGCAGAGAACGCCGTGTTGAGTTATGTTTTGAAGCAAAAAGATTCTATGATATCATCCGCTGGGCTATCGCAGAAGATGTTATGAATAAAGATTTGCATGGAATGAAAATTACAAATTCATCCCCCGCGGATAACAAAGGAAAATGGATTTATGAAGTTGTAGGACTTAATCATCCCCATGTTTTTCATAAAAAAATGTACATCAATCCCGTCCCGCAGGCTGTTCGAGATCAGAATAAAGAAATCGTCCAGAATCCTGGTTATCAATAAGATTTAATTTTACTTTTAAAATGCTTTACAGGCCAGGTAAAACTGATTTGTAAAGCATTTTTGTTTAATAATCATTGGTTTATTCCTTAATCTCCGTCTTCCTAAAATTGAAATCACCAGATTAAACTTTTTAACAAAATACAAACCACAGAAAATACAAGAACTTAAATACACTTAACATCCAATTTCGGAATCGAAATTTTTCTAATAAATTCTGTCAGAATAAAAATAGAAGAAATATAATTTCAGGAATTTTTGAAATGTATAAAATTTTATTGCTTTATTTTGCGCCTTTTATTACTAAAATTTCATCATATGACTAAAATTTATTACGCTCTGTTTTTCCTTTTATTGTCACTTTCAGCCTTTGCACAAAAACTGAAAGTAACAGGAAAAGTAACGGACGAAAAGGGGGAACCGCTTATTGGCGCATCGGTTGTTGAAAAAGGGACAAGCAATGGTACCAGTACGGATGGAAACGGGATTTATACATTGGCGGTCGGGTATTCCAAAGCCACATTGATCGTGACTTATGTGGGTTATAATAAAATTGAAAAAGAAATTAACGGCCAGGAAACGCAGAATTTCACATTAGAAGATGCAACGCTTTTAAGTCAGGTTACCGTAGTAGGTTCCAGAAATCTGAATCGTTCTTCCACTGATACGCCTGCTCCTATTGATGTGATTAACATTCAGGAAGTCACGACAAAACAGGGACAGCTGGATGTAAACCAGCTTTTGCAATTTGCGGCACCTTCTTTCAATTCAAACAGACAGACTGGTTCGGATGGTGCGGATCACGTGGATCCGGCTTCATTACGCGGCTTAGGTCCGGATCAGACTTTGGTTCTGATTAACGGAAAACGCCGTCATCAGTCGTCGTTGGTGAATTTGTTTGGCTCACGCGGACGTGGTAATACGGGTACAGACTTGAACGCTATTCCTGCTGCCGCTATTGAAAGAATCGAGATTTTAAGAGATGGCGCGGCCGCACAATATGGCTCGGACGCGATTGCAGGTGTGATCAATATTGTTTTGAAAGAAACTGTTAATCAGCTGACTGCCAATGTAAACGCCGGAATGTACAAAGCCAAATATCGCTATGACAACAAAAACTTCGACGGACAGAATTACAATGTCAATCTAAATTATGGTGTCAAAATCGCAAAAACCGGTTTCTTAAACGTAACGGCGGACTATAATTTCCGAGACCACACCAACCGTGCCAATACAAGCCCGATTGACGAAATCAGCCGCAGACAATATGGAGATCCGCAGATGAAAAATGCTGCGATCTATTACAACGCTAAAATTCCATTAGGCAAAAATATCCAGGTTTACAGTTTTGGTGGACATAATTCCAGAAACGGTGATGCCTATGCCTGGACCCGTTTTGCGGATGATGTGAAAAATATTCCTGCTATTTATCCAAATGGATTTGACCCGATCATCGCCAGTAAAATTACTGATAACGCGGCAACGGTTGGGATCCGTGGCGTTTGGAAACAGTGGGACATTGATTTGAGTAATACGTATGGATTTAACAGATTTCATTTTTCTGTAAAAAATTCATTAAACACATCATTAGGACTTCAATCCCCTACTTCTTTTGACGCTGGTGGTTTTCAGTTGGGCCAAAATGTGACTAACCTGAACTTCACCCGAAACTATAAAAGCATTTTAAGCGGCTTGAATGTCGCTTTCGGAGGAGAATACCGGATGGAGCGTTATAAGATTTTTGAAGGAGAAGAGGCTTCATATAAAACTTACGACCAGAATTTTGCAGGCGGTTCACAGGGTTTTCCAGGATTTAGCCCGGTTGATGTTACAAATCATGGACGCTCTAATGCCGCCGCCTATCTGGATGTTGAGGCTGATATCACCAAAAAACTTTTGGTAGATGTAGCTACACGTTTCGAAAATTACAGTGATTTTGGAAGTACTTTAAACGGGAAACTGGGCGCGCGGTATAAGTTAACGGACGACATCGCCATTCGCGGATCGGTAAGTACCGGTTTCCGGGCACCTTCTCTTGCCCAAAAATATTTCAATTCCACTTTTACCAATTTTGTAAACGGACAGGCCGTTCAGGTTCTTCTGGCGAATAATAACAGCGCTGTTACCAAGGCGCTGGGAATTCCACAACTTAAACAGGAAACATCTGAAAATGCTAGCTTGGGTATTACCTTGACACCAAAAGCTTCTGCTTTGTCGGTTACGGTGGATGGATATTATGTGAAAGTTAAAAATCGTGTGGTTTTAACGGGACAGTTTAGTGATGAAGATGAGGCGATCGGGCCACTTTTAAAATCCTTAAATGTTGGTCAGGCGCAGTTTTTCACTAATGCGCTTTCTTACACAACGACCAAAGGAATTGATGTTATTATTGCGCATTCAACACAATTGGGCAGAGGTCGTTTTAGTACAACACTTGCGTCTAACTTTAACTGGATGAAACTTGGACCAATCAACACAAGCCCAAAATTGGCAGGAAAGGAAGATACTTATTTCAATCAGAGAGAACGCAGTTTCGTGCTCGCATCGGCCCCTCCTTCCAAAATCAACCTGACCCTGGATTACACGATCAGCAAGTTAAGTTTGATGGTACGATTTGTCCGTTTTGGAGAAATAAAACTGACGAACTGGAATTATGGGTCGATCAATTCTGAAACAAATCAGGAATATACAGAGGCGGAATATACGGATGTTTACAAGCCAAAAATCCAGACTGACGTTACGGTTAATTACAAGTTCAGCAAACAGATTTCTTTATCGATTGGTGGAAGTAATATCCTGAATGTTTACCCGAATATGTCCAAACCTTACCTGACAGAATCAGGCGGAGCATGGGATCCGGTTCAAATGGGAAGCAACGGAGCTTTTCTATTTACAAGATTAGGGTTCAGGTTTTAGGACTAAAAACCTGAAAGATTTTTTGTTAAACTCAAATAAATAATGCTGCATCTATCCGAATCACGGCCCGATGCAGCATTATTTATTTTAAGTATTTTGATATCGGAAAACTGATATTCCCAAACCGGGAAATCTAAATCCTTTTATTGCAGAAATCTATTACACCGCTTCGAACGTAGATGGGATATCATCAACGAACGATTGGATACCTATGAAAAACCTGCTAAACTTATTTGACCGCTTCGACAAACTTGACACCAGTATCAACCGATGGCTGGTAAATAATAGCATTTTATTACTCCGAATTTCTATGGGCCTGGTCTTCATAGGTTTCGGTGTTCTTAAATTTTTTACTGGCGTAAGTCCGATTGAATCGCTCGCCACACGCACAACATCAGTATTAACTCTGGGGATTTTCGCCGGGCATCATGCGATGATCTTCGTAGCCTCTTTGGAATGCGTGATCGGATTATGTTTTCTTACAGGAATGTTCCTGCGCGTCGGCGTTTGGTTGCTGGCAGTACAAATGCTTGGAGCGATGTCACCACTACTTATTTATCCTGCCGAATTATTTCCGGGACCTATGCACGCACCGACGTTGGCCGCCCAATACATCATTAAGGATATCATTTTGATCGCTGCGGGTATGGTCATTGCATCGACCTGGACGGGCGCTAAAATTGTTGCCAAGCCGCAAACTATGCGAAGCACACTTGGTAGAAGAGTACCGAATGTTTATAAAAGTTTAAAAATGGTGTAGGCTGATATCATCATTTTCTGGCTTTAACCTTTCCATTTTGTGGGGAGGTTTTTTTGTTTTAACAAAAATTATAAAAAAGCTCTACAACGAACCAAGTATCTTGATTATATCAGAGGTGTGCAAATTTTCGAAAAAACTTTTAATTATGAATAACTAAAAACTCTCCCGGGAGCTTTTTTCGGCCTGGATACTGATTATCATAAACTAAAAATATCCCGCTTACGGCGGAGATTACCTTTTGATGAAAATTTAGTTACTTGCCAGAAAAAGGAGGCTCACTGGAAGCCTTGCCCTTATCATGGCTTTTAATTTATTTATTTGGTCACCCCAATTTATTTGATCACCATACCTAAACAAACATTCGCTTGCTCTGACAACTAAAAAGGCGAATTCAAAACCCAAATTTTATGAATCAGTACATAGCACATATCGCACTTGTGGTGCAGGATTATGACGAAGCCATTCAATTTTATACACAAAAATTAAATTTTGATCTTATTGAAGATACTATCCTAAGTGATACAAAACGCTGGGTTCTGGTTGGCCCCAGAGGCTCCAAAGAATGTCGTCTTTTGCTTGCCAAAGCAAATGATGAGTGCCAGTCTTCAAGAGTTGGTAATCAGACAGGAGGCCGCGTGTTTCTATTTTTATACACCGATAATTTAGAACGTGACTATAAGTTAATGCTCGATAATGGAATAAATTTTGTGCGCGAACCAATCCAGGAACCCTATGGCAAAGTAGCCGTATTTGAAGATCTTTACGGTAATTTATGGGATCTTCTGGAGCCAGCAGCAAACCTATTACCGGAAAATTTATAAAAATAAATTCTTCATTTATGTTTACTATTCCGCCACAGGCTCACTCCTTTTAGCAAATTCCGCATCGATCAGATATGCTCCTTTTACGACCAGTTGTTGTCCGTCAAGATTTTTATCAATAATAATTTCTACCAGATCCTCTTTCGCCCCGGTGCCAATTTGAACCGGAATACGACGGAAATCTTTTGATTTTTCTTTAATATAAATAAAACCGGTCGCACCTTTTCTCACAATCGAAGCGGCCGGAACCATGATGGCAGGACGATTGCCTGTCTGTATTTTGGCATTTATATAAGCGCCGGGAACAAGCTTTGCTTCCTGTACCCTGTCATTGATATGCGCATGAACATTCAATGTTCTAGTCTCTCCTTCCAAAACTTTCCCAACCATGATCACGTGGGCCTGCACAGGCTTAGAGCCGTCATTAAATTGCACCATAACGACCTGATCCTTCTTCATTTTCGACGCATCCTGCTCAAAAACGGTCAGTGAAATATGCATATCCGTTTTGTCCACAACTTCAAAAATCGGTTGTCCTGCTGCCACTTCTTTTCCCAGATTTACATCTGCGGCAGTGATATACCCATTCACAGAAGAAACCACCCTTACAGACGGTGTTATTCCTTTTGTATTCAGCGTTGTAATCGACAGACCCAGAATTTTCAATTTTGCTTCCAGCGATTGCAACAAGGCTTTGGTGGAGCGCTGATTGGCTTGTGCCAGTTCAAAATTCTTTCTTGCACCAACATTTTCCGTACTTAACGTGCGCTGACGTTCCAGTTCTTTTTCCTGATAAATAAGCTGACTTGCATTTTGAAGATAATCCTGTTGTAACTGAATGAATTCAAAACTTTCAAGTGTTGCCAAAAGCTCACCTTTATGAACGGCCTGACCGGGAATTCCTTTCATATAACTAATTTTTCCGCTTACCGGTAAACTTAGCGTAGCCTGGTTTTCAGGAGGAAGTTCAACAATTCCGTTTGCCTTCACTTCATCACTAACCGTTTCATTTTTCACCTGCCCAAGCTGGATTCCGATCGACGAATATTGCTGTTGGGTTAAGGTAATCTGGTCAATTTGAGAAGTATCAACCACTGTTTTCTTTTTATCAACTTCTGCTTCTTCTGTTTTTGTTTCACAGGAAATTCCTGCAAAACAGATAGAAGAAATTAATCCAGTATAAAGAAGTCCTTTACGGGTAATATTTTTTAATGTACTCATTTCAACAAGTGAATAACTGTGGTTTATTTATGGACCAGCAATATTTTATATGATTTCTAATTACTTTTCTTCTCCGGTTATCTCCTCAATTCTTATCAGGTTAAAATCGTAATCCAGCACATTGATCAGATATTCTTCCTGTAATTGATATGCTTGCTGAATAGCCGCAAAAAATTCGAGATATCCGATTTCCCCACCTCTAAAAGTAGACAAGGCTGTCTGCCTGATAAGATCAGCCTGCGGAAGTGCATGCTCTTCATAATATTTCAAGGTTGCTGCAAGATTTCGCTGACGCGTTTCCATTACATCCAGTTCTGTATTGAGCTGTTCTTTCGCAGCGGCGAGCTGTGTTTCGTTTACCTGTTCCTGAATTTTTGCCGATTGAATTTTTGCTTTTTGTGCTTTTGTGAAAATGTGAAAAGACAATCCGGCATGCACAACATTGTAATTGTTAACCTTTGTAATAGACTGATTGATAACACCAACACGCCAGTCGGGCAAAGTATTTCGTTGTTCCAAACGCGTTTGCAACTGGCTGTTTGTGATATTTTGCTGCAATATGTTAAGGAAAGGATTCAGATCCGGATTGAGGTCTGGCGCAGTCAAACGACTTGAAATTTTCTTAAACACAGTCCCGGAATCAATTCGGATACTATCTTTTGTGTGAAGTAAAAGACGAAGTGAGGCATAATGAATTTGCTGCTCCCGCTGAGAACTTCTCATCCGTTGTAAAAGATTCTGATATCTACTTTCGGCGGTAACCTGTTCAAGACGGTTTGTTTCACCTGTTTTGAAACGAACATCGGCTGCCCGTGCCGACTGTCGGTAAAGCTCGCTTTGTTCTGTGAGGAAGTTTAATAATTTCTGATCGTAAACAAGCTGATAATAGGCTCGCCTGACTTCATTACCCAAACGCCATTTGTCCGAGTCTAATTGATACCGTGCACTTTGCACATTCGCTTCTGCAAGTTTTTTCTGCGTTTTGTAAACACTGATTGGTGCAAATGATTGAATGGCCGTGGCCGTATAATCATTATTTCTGGCCTGCGTTTGTCCATATTGAACGTCCACATCCGTTTTTGCAGGATTAAAAGAAGCACCCACCAAAGCCTGCTGCCGATTTATTACCAACTCTCCGGATTTCACTAACAAGTTTTGACTCGTCGCTTCCCGAACCGCCTGATCCATAGAAATAATTCGCTGAGCCTCTGTTGTTTTTGGAATAAAAAACAGACAAACTGCCAGCATTCCTGTTATAATAGCGGGACTGAGTTTTTTCTTTTTTTCAACCCTTTCTTTTACCAAACTGTACAAAACAGGCAGTACTATTAATGTCAGCAAAGTTGCCGTAATCAAACCGCCAATAACCACCGTTGCCAATGGACGCTGCACCTCCGCTCCTGCCGAAGTTGATAATGCCATCGGTAAAAATCCTAACGAAGCCACACCGGCTGTCATAATAACCGGACGAAAACGAGCTTTAACTCCGGCAATAATCCGTTCACGCAGAGAGCCAGTTCCTTCTTTTTCAAGCTGATCAAAATAACTGATCAGTACAATTCCATTTAAAACCGCTACCCCGAAAAGTGCTATAAACCCCACACCTGCCGAAATACTAAAAGGCATATCCCGAACCCACAAAGCCCAGATTCCGCCGATGGCAGAAAGCGGAACAGCTGTGAAAATAATCAGCGCCTCGGTCAATCTTTTGAAGGTAAAATAGAGCAGTACAAAAATCAGAAGAAGTGAAATAGGGACCGCAATTGAAAGTCTCTGACGCGCCTGTTGCAAATTTTCAAATTGTCCACCGTAAGAATAATAGTATCCAGGAGTCAGTACTACTCCTTTTTCAATTTTTGCCCTGATATCATTTACAACACTTTCAACATCACGGTTTAAAACATTTATTCCGATCGTTATTCTACGTTTTGTATTATCACGGGAAATCTGCGCCGGCGCTTCTTCATACGTGATATCAGCAAGTTCGCCTAATGGAACCGAGCCGCCGTTTGGAACCGTAACGTACAAATTCCTGATATCTTTCAGATCTGTGCGATGCAATGTATCCAGACGAATAACGAGATCAAACCGACGCTCACCTTCAAAAACAACACCGGCAGTTTCACCAGCAAAAGAAGTTTTGATAAGTTGATTTATGGACGAAACATCGAGACCATATTGAGCCAGACGATCCCGGTGATAGGATGCTTTAATTTGAGGCAAACCAACAATGGGTTCAACCCGACAACTGGCAACACCCGCGATTGGCTGAATTAATGCAGCACAATCATTGGCATGTTCGAACAGTTTGTTCAGATCATCACCATAAATTTTTACTACCACATCCGAACGGGCTCCGGTAATCATTTCGTTGGAACGCATCTGAATCGGCTGGGTAAATTCTGCCATCACACCCGGTACTTCCCGCTGCAAAACCTTATTCATTTTCTCAGAAAGTTCCTCGCGGCTATGTGCCGAAGTCCATTCCGAACGATCTTTCAGATTGATCATCTGATCCGTCATTTCAACCGGCATTGGATCCGTTGGCACTTCGGATGCACCGATACGGCCTACAATCTGACGGATTTCAGGGAAGTTTTTTAATAGTGCCCGTTCTGCTTTTAGAGATGCCTGAATGGTTTCCGTTAGCGAAGTTCCCGTTGGCATGCGCAAATCAATGGCAATATCACCTTCATCGAGCTGCGGAATAAATTCACCTCCCAAAGCTCCAAAAAGCACGACACTTCCTACCAATAAAGCCAGCGAAGCCCCCACGATTGCTTTGCGGTAAGACAATGCGCCCTGAATTAACGGCTGGTAAAAACGATATAATTTGTTGACCAGACGATCCGAGAAATTCTTTTCATTGTTGATTTTTGAAGAAAGAAATAAGGACGAAGCCATAGGAACATAGGTGAATGAAAGAATCAGAGCACCCAAAATCGCGAAACTTACCGCCAGCGCCATCGGCTGGAACATTTTCCCTTCAATACCCGAAAGTGAGAGAATTGGAAGATAAACAATGAGGATAATGACTTGTCCAAAAACGGCGGACGTAAGAATTTTGGAAGCATTAACCTGAACAGTATCATCCATTTGCCGCTGCGAAAGTTTGTCGCCCGTTTTGAAATGCGTTTGTAAATAATGCATTACACCTTCCACAACAATTACAGAACCATCCACCAAAAGCCCAAAATCAATTGCTCCCAGACTCATTAAATTAGCCGAAACACCAAAAGTATGCATCATCCCAAACGTAAAAAGCATAGAAAGCGGAATCACCGAAGCGACAATCAAACCAGCCCTGAGACTGCCCAGCAATAAAACCAGGACGAAAACAACAATCAATCCACCTTCCAAAAGGTTGTTCCGAACGGTTTTGATCGCTTTGTCAATTAGTTTTGCCCTGTCAATAAAAGATTCGATTCTGACCCCTTCCGGCAAAGATTTCTGTATCCGCGCCATCCGTTCCTTGATTGCTTTTACGGTCCGGTCAGCATCGGCACCTTTTAGCATAAGTACCACAGCACCAACCGCCTCACTTTTTCCGTCACGCGTCATAGCACCATAACGCACCGCGTGGCCAAATTGGACAGTCGCTACATTACTGACTTTTAGGGGAACACCATTGATGCTTTTAATGACAATATTGCCAATATCATCCAAACTTTTTACCGTACCTTCCCCCCGAATAAAGTAAGACTGGCTATCTTTTTCAAGATAACTTCCGCCTGTATTACTATTATTTTTTTCAACCGCTGTAAATACATCGCCAATGGTAACGCCCGCTGCACGAAGCTTTTCCGGATTGATACTAACCTCATACTCTTTAACATAACCTCCAAAACTGCTGACCTCAACGACACCCGGAATTCCGGTCAGTTGTCGTTTTACAATCCAGTCCTGCATGGTACGGAGCTCGGAAAGATCGTAGCGGTTTTCGTAACCAGGTTGCGGGACAAGTGTATATTGATAAATTTCACCAAGTCCGGTCGTGATCGGAGCCAGATAAGGCGAACCAAATTCCTTGGGAATATCCTGAGCGGCGAGAGAAATTTGCTCTCCCACAAGTTGCCTGGCTTTCAGAATATCCATTTTATCATCAAAAACAACGGTTATCACAGACAAGCCCAGTCTTGAAACAGAACGAATTTCCTCCACACCCTGGACGTTGGTAAGGCTGAGTTCGATGGGTGCTGTGATATATTGTTCCACTTCCTGTGCAGCAAGTGCAGGCGTTTGTGTCAAAACGACAACCTGATTGGTGGTAATATCGGGGACGGCATCGATCGGAAGTTTTGAAAGTGCGTAAATCCCCCAACTGATCAGGCCCAAAACCAGGAGGCCCACGATCAATTTGTTCCGTATACTAAAACGGATTATTGAGTCAAACATAAAAAATTGGCATTAATCACTGATTGTGACAATACGGAAATAGCAACGAAAACTGGCTTTAAACGAAGTGATTTTGACAATTTAAGATCTTGAATATTAGTCATATAACTGAATCATATTCTGAGATATCAATTATTTTAACAACTTAATAAAGCTGGTTTCAGTGGCAGTCGTTGACCGTCATTACTCAGTAAAATAAAAAATCAGAAATACAGGAAAGGAAGTTTGATCAGCCGAAGTTTGGCGGATTTAATAGAGAAGAATGGTGCTGAAATGAATAAAGATTATTCCACCAAAACGCATCTTTCTCCTGGAATTCAGTAACCAAAGGTTCCGAAAAGGCAATAAAATGGAAGTGGGTAATCACATAAGAATGAAGCGAATGTCCGCTTAACGAAGGAAGCGTCTCATGCTGGTTTTTTTCCGAATCAGGGGCATTTTGTGCATGTTGAGAGGCCGTTGCATAATGCATTTGCATAAAACCCCAAAACGAAATCTGACCCTGGCTTTCCTGTTTGTGTTTTTCAAAATGTTTCATAAGCTGCGGAAGGCGGCTCAATTCCTCCCAGCACTCCATCGAAGGTAGAAAGCTGCCGAGCAAAATGTGAAAACTTAATAAACAGGCGAAAATACGTATCAAGGTAATGATAAGATTATACTTGTCTTACGAATCTTCAAAGATATATTTTTTTGAACCAAGTCAAGTTCCAGCTCCAATAAATACAACAAGTACTTCTTATATTAAAAAAACGGGATTGTTTTAGTGCCTCAAAACAATCCCGTTTTAACTATTAATGGTTATATGTTATACAAAAATGGAGCTGTCCTTAAATAAGTTTTATCAGAAATCTGAGCTTCCAGAAAAAGAGCGATATCTTTTGTACTAATTTTAGTACCCAAACAATCCTCAGTACTTGTTTCCACAGGAAAACTTTGATCGGTATATTCAATTATTGGTAGTCGTACCAAAGTCCAGTCGACATCACTTTTTGTCAAACAATCATACGCCTTTACCCTATCTTCATGAATGGCCGGAAAAGTGTTTTTCATCCAATTGGTTGCCGCTTTTGTTTGCTCACTTTTTTTGTCAAAAGGGGTATCAATATTGATACCAGCAACCAGAATGTAACGTTTGATTTTGTAATCTTTCATTGCTTTCAGAATATTCTCAGTGGCCATGCTGGCCACCATTGGCTCACCGGGCCTCTGCCCAATAGTACTTATTATAACCTGACAATCAGCAAGTAGTACACGAATATCTTCAAAATTCACGGCATCACCTATGACTATTTCAACAAGAGGATTGGCAAAATATAATAGAAACTGCTCAGAAGTATCTTCGGAATTGGGAAGATTCCTTAAAAGGATTTTTAAGCTATATCCTTTTTCAATTAGGTGATCTACAAGATATTTCCCTGTTTTCCCACCGCCGCCAAGAACGGCTATTTTTATGTTTTGATTCATTTCTCTTTTAGTAAAATATTTAACACAAAACTTTTTCCGTGATTTTCGGATTGAAAAACACTGGATTTGAAGAAGTCTATTGACTAACTTCTATTGGTTTCGATATTTTACAAAGACATTAGAATGAGACAAAAGTAATGATTTTATCACGTAAAAAGGTTATGATGATAGGTAATTTGTTGCCACGTTATTGACGTCCATTATTACGGTGCTCTGCACCTTCGTTCCTGGTTATTTTACATTAATTTCTACAAATATTTCGGTGCTCTGCACCGCTGTAAATGCCGTAGGCATGACCGACATTGTAGCCATGGGTTTCAACCCATGGACGTTTAGCCAACAAATTTTCACATAAAAATGCCGCAGGCATGACCGACATGGTAGCCGTGGGTTTTAACCCACGGAAAACCGATCCCACAGATCACCAAACACACGAAACCCACCCAATCGATCCCCAAAATATTAATCGATCCAAAAATTAAATTATGATTAGCTTTTCACATTTAGTCACACATTACGAAGAAAACCGGAACCCAAAGCCCACGATTCGAGGTTAGCCATTCAACTTGTTTATTTGTATTAATAATTCCAAAAAAATATCAGAGTTGCACAGTACTAAATAGCCAGTTACTTTTGAATCGTAAACCGAAAAAAAACAAGTAGGAAGAAATTATTTAGGAAAAAATATATTGATTATGAGTCGCTATTTAAAAGGTTTTGAAAGTAATGCCACAAATGTCGAACTTATTGAAGTGTTGGACCAGGCAGTTGGAATTTTATATAATAAAAGTGCGGGAGCTGAATCGAACGGTAAAATTTCGGATGGTCCTGTTGGTTACGAATTATATGAAATGCCGGATGGCGTTGTTACCAAAACATTTGAAATTTTAACCTGTAAAGCAGCAGTTGGTAATCCGGCGGAAGATCTTGCTGAAAAATTGTATGATTCATTTTACGCGTGGTTGGTTGAAAAGCAGGATGGAGAAGCGTTAATAGAGGATTTTGAAGGACCCAAAGACAAAATTCCTGTCTCCTATATCGTCACCAACGAACCTTACTTCGTAGAACCGTTTAAAAATTTAGGTGTCAATTTTGATTTAAAAGCAGATGTACATCAAAGAACTTCGGAATTGTTTGGAGAAAAATTTGCGAAGGAAATTGTCTGGACCTATACTTTTGAGGTAAGAATTTGTTCACCAGGGAAGAATTGATCAAGGCTTTGATATAATTTATTTTTTGATGAAAATCTAATTGGCTAAGCCAGTTTTATAACATGGTTTAGCCAATTAGAAAACCACATAAAGCCATCTAATCTCCAATGTTCGACCGTATTAATACGTACATCATTAATCATGCAAACCTGACGGCGGAAGAATTATCATATTTCAATTCAATCCTCCAATTTAAAACCTTCCCAAAAAAGACGATTTTGTTGCATGAGGGAGAAATTTGCAATTTCGAAGCATTCATCAACAAAGGTTGCATCCGGATGTATTATATTGATGAAAACGGATTTGAGGTGACTTTACAATTTGCCATTGAAGATTGGTGGGTAAGTGATATCGCAAGTTTTCACGATCAGAAACCCAGCAATATGTTCATAGAAACCCTGGAAACATGTGAACTTCTGATACTTTCACCACAAACAAAAGAATCATTGCTTTCTCATGTTCCTCAGCTGGAAAGAATGTTCCGGATTCTGGTCCAGAGAAATCTTTCCAGTTTACAAGGGCGACTATTTAAAACCATTGCTACCAGCGCGAAAGACAAATACCTGGATTTCATCAAACGTTATCCAACAATCCCACAGCGCGTTCCACAACATTATATCGCCTCCTATCTGGGCATTTCTGCCGAATTTCTGAGCAAAGTCAGAACCAAAATTGCCAAAAAATAAATTTCATTTTCCCCAATTTTCTTGTCCCAGTTCAATGTTTCCTGATTCCGGGAGCCGTTCCTTTGTATTGTTAATTTATTAAAACAAGCACGATGAACGGACTGGCATAAAACAACAATTTAATCAAATCAGAAATATTTCAGATTTTGATTTTCTTGTCCTAGTTCAATGCAGGTTGCTCAGAGAATAGCGAAATTTGTATCATTAAATCGGTAAACGACTATCAATCATGGAAAGAAAAGATTTTATCCGCAAAGGCCTGATGGGAACAGGAATGTTTGTCGCTTCGGCCTCTGTTGGAAATATTATCAAAAACGATATTGACGAATTGAAAGAACTGGAAGTGATTGGTTTTAATCATTTGCCAAATACAGAATCGAAAGTGAAAGCCAATACAGTATTACACAAAGCAGACACCCGTGGACATGCAAACCATGGCTGGCTTGACAGTCACCACAGTTTCAGTTTTGCGAATTATTACAATCCTGACCGTATGCATTTTGGCGTGTTACGCGTTTTGAATGACGACCGTGTCGATGGCGGAAAAGGTTTTGGAAGACATCCGCATGATAACATGGAAATTATTTCAATTCCGCTGGAAGGCGATTTGGAACATAAAGACAGTATGGATAATGTGGCCGTCATCAAACATGGCGACATCCAGGCTATGAGTGCAGGAACCGGAATTTTTCATAGCGAATACAACAAAAATGAAGATCAGGACGCCCGATTTTTACAAATTTGGTTGTTCCCGAAATCAAAAAACATCACGCCAAGATATGATCAGTTAACGCTGAATGTTGAGGACAGACATAACAATTTGCAGCAGGTTTTATCACCAAACGCAGATGATGCAGGTGTCTCGATCAATCAGGATGCTTGGTTTCACATGGGGAAATTTGATAAAGATTTTACCACGGAATATAAATTAAAAAATCCTGCAAATGGCGTTTATGCATTTGTATTAAAAGGTGATATCACCATCGAAGACAACGACCTGAACCAACGCGACGGACTTGGAATTTGGGATGCCAGCAGCATTTCAATCAAAGCAAATTCCCAGGATGCCGAAGTGCTCTTGATGGAAGTACCAATGTCGGTTTAGTGATTGGCTATTAGCGTTTGGCTATTAGCTTGATGGCCTGATCAAGGATCTGGATATTTCTTAAAGATCCAAGTTTGCCAAACGCTAACTTCTGACAACCAACACTATAAAAATAATTAAATCCAGCCCAAAAGCCGGAAGTACCAAACTAACCGCTAACGCCTAACAGCTAATAGCCAAAAACAATGAGTCATATTAAAATTGCAAACACGGAGCACAATGTGCTTGATTTGATAAAAAACAGATGGAGCCCGCGCTCTTTTTCGGACAAAGTAATTCCAGAGAACGATTTACATACAATTCTGGAAGCTGCGGGATGGGCTGCAAGTGCGAATAACGAACAGCCGTGGCAGTACTATTACGCATCTAAAGGTAATGATGGATTTGTACAAATCGCAGAAAGTTTATTTGGGGGAAACAAACCTTGGGCTCAAAACTCTGATGTTCTGATTGTGGCAGTCGCAAGGAAAACATTTGAAGCAAACCAAACTGAAAACGGAGCTGCGATGCATGATTTAGGAATGGCCAATGCACATTTGCTTTTACAGGCTTCGGCGTTGAACATTTACGGTCACATGATGGGCGGTTTTGATCGGACAAAAATTTCAGAAACGCTGGGTTTAACTGAAAATCAGTTGCCTGTTGCTATCATCGCCCTTGGATACCTGGACGATGCCGAAAAACTGGAAGAACCATTTAAAAGCAGAGAGCTTGCGGCGCGTGTTCGTAAACCTTTAAACGAATTTGTTTTCTCAAAAAACTGATAAGATCATGGAAACTGTGAAAGTAAACATTCTGGCTATTGGCAGACATGAGGAAATTCTTGAAACTGTTTTGCGAATCATTAATAAAAGTGAAAACTGGATAGCCCAGGGCGCATTAACGGATGAAAAAGCAATTGCATTATTTGAAGAACAAAAATTTGATATTGTCCTTTTATCCGGTGGTATCAAAGAGGAATGCGAAGCTGAGCTACGTGCTACTTTCACGCAAAAGGATCCTGAAATTATTATCATTCAGCATTACGGTGGTGGAAGTGGATTATTGAGTAATGAAATTATTTATGCACTTTCAAAACGTACTATTTCACCAAATTTAAATTCCTGATTTTTCTTGTCCTGGTTCAATGTCCAGGGCTTCCAATCTTCCGAAATTTGTATAACCAAAAACAAAAACAATCATGGAAAATCAAATCTTAGGTCTGCATCATATCACTGCCATAGCAGGAAACGCAAAACGTAATCACGACTTTTATACCAAAGTTCTTGGCCTGAGGTTAGTGAAAAAAACCGTCAACTTTGATGATCCCGGTACTTACCACTTTTATTATGGTGACGAAGTTGGATCAGCTGGAACAATTCTGACATTTTTCCCTTGGGAAGGAACAGCGCAGGGCCGTACCGGAACTGGCATGGCGACCGATATCGGATATTCTGTACCAAAAGGAAGTCTGGACTTTTGGGCTGATCGTTTTACAGAATTTAAAGTAAAACAAGGAAGTAAAGACGAGAAATTCGGCGAATTGTACCTTCCGTTCCAGGATCCTGACGGATTAAAAATTAACCTGATTGAATCAAAAACTGAAGATACAAGGAAACCATGGGAAACTGCTGATGTAAAAGCTGACGTTGCTACCAAAGGATTTCATAGTATCGTTTTGACACTAAAAAATATAAAACCGACCGCTGAAATTTTGACCGATATTTTCGGATATAAATTACTTGAACAGGAAGGAAACCGTTACCGGTTTATAACCGATGCTGTTGAGAATGCAGCGATTGTGGACCTGATAGAATCACCAAATGAAGAGCGCGGATATAATGCCGGTGGAACCAATCACCACGTTGCCTTCCGTGTAAAAAATGATCAGGTTTTGATGGAATTCCGCGATAAAATCGCTAGCAAGGGCTTGAATATTACGCCTAAAATAGACCGTGACTATTTCTTCTCTCTTTATTTCAGAGAACCAGGCGGGGTTCTATTTGAACTTGCATCTGAAAACCCTGGCTTTGCCATTGATGAAACCGTTGAGAATTTAGGAAGCGGTTTAAAATTACCAAAACAGTACGAAAGTTCACGTGCTGAAATTGAAAAAATATTGCCAAAACTGGTTTAAATAGTCAGGGAAATGGATAAGAGATGGATTCGTTTAAATCTTATCCTTTTCCCATCCTGAATAAGCGATATTTTCTAAAATCAATTTAGATCCAAAATTATCATGCATACCAAAAAAGTAATAACAGCCGGAAAAGCCATTGATGAAACGGACAAAGTTTTGATCATGATTCATGGCCGGGGCGGAAGCGCACAGGATATTCTATCGCTGGCTGCACATCTGAATACTAATGATTATGCGCTTCTTGCTCCCCAGGCCACCAATAATACCTGGTATCCAACTTCGTTTCTGGCGGCACCATCACTTAACGAGCCCTGGCTTTCCTCTGCTGTTGACGTGATCGGTGAAATTGTAGCAGATATTGTTGCCAAGGGAATTTTGAAAGAGAATATTTTCTTTTTAGGATTTTCACAGGGAGCTTGCCTGACGCTTGAATACGTGACCCGAAATGCCACAAAATATGGCGGCGTTGCAGCTTTTACAGGCGGGTTAATCGGTGACAGAATTTATGCTGAAAACTATTCGGGAGATTTTGCCGGAACGCCCATTTTCATAGGAACCAGCAATCCGGATCCTCATGTTCCGGTTTCAAGAGTTCAGGAAAGCACAGCAGTTCTTGAATCGATGCATGCTGAGGTTTTTGAAAAAATATATCCAAATATGGGCCATACCATCAGTCACGATGAAATTGAAAAGGCTAATACATTGATTTTCAAAAATTAACATTTTAAATAATATTTCCAACGATCACTACTTAGAGATAGTGATCGTTTTTTTTTGAACTAATAAAACCATTATTCGAGTTCGTGTTTGCTGCCTTCATCGTGGCCTACAAAAAGCATATAACGAAGTGAAATTCCAAATGCCAATCCGCTTCCATCGGCTTTTATGGTGGCAGTTTGAGTTTGGACCTTATTTACGTAATAGTCAAGATCTGTCGATAACGAATTTCCCAATCCCCAGCGCTTTCTAGCATAAAAACTGAGATCAAAAGCCTTGGCAACTTTGATCACGTATTCCGCCGTGGCGTCTGCAAAACCGGTTATTTTTGTGTTTGTCCGGGTATCACTGCTCAAATATAAAGTATCGTTAGTTAATCTGGTTCGTCTAATGTAACCTTCAAACTCCAAAAAATCTTTTTGTTTTCCGGAATTAGGAACAATACCGAAGCCTGCACCAATCCAGAATGCCGACCGACGTACAGATGAATTTGACTTACCAAACAAAATCCTTCGTTTTGCCCGGAAAGCAATATTGTTTTTGTCATTATTCATTTTGTATTCTAATGGATTATACCCGTTTATAATAAGCGTATTATGAATCGGTGACCGGGCATATTCCAGTTCCAGACCCCATTTCTCCTGGTTCACCCAGCCTATGGACGCACTATACCCGGAGCGGCTGGCAGATTTTGTATCAACCAATCCCTGAAATGTGTTGCTTAATGTACTTTTATCAGTTCCAATAAATCCATCAAAGCCGATATACCAGCGGTTTCGGATTTTTACTGTTGCATATTTGGCAAAAATAGCTTTCTCTCTGTTTGTCTTAAAGGTATTGACATTAGGAGTTACCGGATCGTAAAATGGTTTTACTGGCGTTGTTACCGGATTATAATAATCTTCATTTTGTGCTAAAACAGGGTTTGCACAAAATATAAAAATAAGAAGGGTATAGATTGACTTCATAAAAAAACGGGTTCTGACTTCATTTAGCTTTACGCTAAGTAAGTCAGAACCGTTGCAGGGTGCAAAATTATCATATTAAGTTATTTAACAACAGGAAATGCTACAATTCTAACTTTGGTAAATCCATAAGGAACCAGTGTAATCTTCGCGGTTTTTTCATCAACCTCCCCACGGTAAATCCCGGTTCTGTCCGTTACCGGCTGTCTGGCCAAACCATCTACGACTTTCCAATTTGGAATTTTCTTTCCGGAAGCGGTGATTTCAATCGGCGCGTGTGCCAGGTTCCAGACAAATTTTTCAGATATTGGTTTTACCACCACCGTCAGATTACTCTTTGGATCTTTTACAATGCTTTCCAAAAGTCCATAATTCCAATCCGATTTTGGATAAACACTGAAATAATCGCCTTCATTTTTCTCATTTCCTTTTTCCCATTTTTCTTCCAGTTTAAGCGCATAAACCAAAGGGCCGCGTTCAATTGTCCTTGAATTTTTACCCCAGTTTGAAGTTGTCATTTCCATTGGAAATTCCAATGTCAGCTTATCATTATTTTTCCAGATACGATTTAAAGTGATTACCTGCCCTCCTTTTTCTTTCTTTAATTCTTTACCGTTTAATGTCAAAACAGCTTCTTTACACCAGGTTGGAATTCTCAATTGTAACGGAAAAGCGACATCCTTTTTCGTCGTAAATTCAAAATTTATATTGTCGTCAAAAGGGAAATTTGTAATTTCTTTAATACTGATCTCCGTATTTGTTTTACCAACTTTCGCTGTAATTTCATTTGGACTATATTCCAAAGCGGCCAATCCGTTTTCAGGAGTGCCATACCAAAGATGGCTTGCAAACTTAGTCCACCCCTGATGCATATTGGCGAGGCAGCAAGTATAGCCACTTTTCATTCCAAGTACATTATTCATTTCTCGCTCAAAAGGCAGAGAAAAGTCAAAAACACCGCGGCTGATCTGAACCTGATTCGCTACCTGAAAATATTGTTTGGCGTTAAAATCGTCCGTCGTTTGCGCCGGTAATGCGTTAAAAGTCATCCTTTCCAAGGCATCCATATAGTGGATATCACCAGTTATTCCGATTATTTCTTCCAACGAAAACATTGCTTCCGTTATCGCACAAAGCTCAACACCTTGCGTTGGCGCATTTCCATGAATATCTTCATCACCGGAAAAAACACCCATTGGCAAACCATGAAGTGTCATTAAATCGGTAAAACCGGTTTTGAGCTGCGTTAGATATTTTGGATTTTTTGTTCGCTGATAATTTATAGAAGGTGATTTCAAACCCATCGCTACGTTCACTGCATGACGTCGCATCCAGTATTCATCATTTTGCTGGGTTGCAGCATTGATCGCCCAGGTTCTTCCACCAAACCATTCGCTCCATTGATAAGATTGGGATTCGATCAGACTGGCAAGTTCGAGTAAAGATTTGTCGTGATTGAGACTGTACAGCCATTGGGCTATCATAATATTCTCCGCACCTCTGGATTCCGCCCACTCCGACCATTTATTAATTGGACAGGTTTTTAGCGATTGAAGCTGATATCTAAAAAACCGTGTCATAAAAGGAATCACACGCGGATCGTTTGATGCCATGTAATATTGACGAATCACTTTCAGCATCACCATTTTTGGCCACCAATCTTCTCCTGCCGAGCAATTTGCAGGTGTTATCACAATTTTATTTTCTCGTTCATCTTTTGTGATCGGGCCAAAATAACCGGATGGACGCTGATGGTCAATCGTCCAGTTGATGTATTGTAAAACCTTTTCCTTTAAAATCTTATCATCCAAAAGATAGGACAACGGTACGGCACCGTCGAGCCAGTAAGGCGTTTCTTCCCAGCCATCTCCTTTCCCCCCAAGCCAGCCATTGTCATTTTTCACTTTGCCATACACCTCATCCAGATGCCCGGTTGTACCATCACGCATGATTTCCAGTTGATCAAGGAGCCAACCTTTTGGTTTTATGGTATTTAAAGGAAGCTGATGGTAAGGCTGTGATTCTAAAAAAGAAGAGGGAGACTGAACTTTCTGAGCATTAACTTCCAAAAAAGTGACACACAGAGAAGTAATTAAAAAAGAAAATTTACCAACTTTTTGAGCTGTAAGAGCTGAAAACATTTTTTTTGACTTTTCCATATTTGTCCAAATCCGGATATTTCAATTTGACTAAACCGGGTTTAAAACAAAGTATGAAAGTGCCGTTTTTTACTAAGCAGATTTCGAAAGTAAACAGATTAAAGAATCCATCTTCTTTCGGTTGTAAATGAAATCGTTAGCCACATCGTATAATTGCCCTTAATCCGGTCATAAACAACCTGACGGATCATATCAAGCTCAACCACTTTCATATCCGACATCGATTTTGGCAATAGAAAATCGATTTCAACGGTGTAACTGCTGCCCGTTTTTGCAACCCGGACCACCGATTCCAGGAAACCATATTGCAAAGTTATTTCATCAACATTAGTGTGCATGAGATCTTCAACCTCGTCATCCGGAGCAAATTGAAGTAATTCCCTGATATTTTTTTTAAACGTTTTGGCCGGAATTCTTAGAAATACCAGTGAAATAATAACGACCATCGCCGGATCAATGTAAGGAACAAGATATTCAAATTCGGTTTTGGTAATAAAAAAAGCAAGCGATAAACCTGCCAGCACCCCAAAACTCAAAAATGCATCCAACTGCCATTCCGTAGACTCGATCCTGACGTATTCTGAACCTAGTTTTGTTGCATTGGTTTTAAAATAAAACCAAAGGAGAAAACAACCAATAATTGAAAAAACTAAATACGGTAATGCAAGATCCATTTCAACAATTTTGCCTCCATTGATCAAATCGATAACCGACGTTGTCAGTGAATAAAGACAGAGAAAAATAATAACCGCAGTTTGAACGGTTATCGCAAAGGGCTCAAACTGTGAACGGCCAAATGGCAGATTATCATCGTCCGGTTTTCTGATAAAATTATTAACAAACAAAGAAACGCCTGAAAGACTGATGCCAATCATGGAAAAAAGCGCATCAAAAATGATTGCTTTTGAATCAACAACAATCCCGATAATAATGGCCCAAACCGTAAAAACGGAACCAAGCCAAATTGATTGTTTGATCAACTTTCTTTCCTCCAAACGCTTCTTTCGGGGATTCATAAATATCAGATATTAACTACCTGGGTATCGTCAGCTTATTGTTATGAAGTTATTTACGCTCCCCAAAAAATCTCTTTTCAGCGGATGCCATATATTCCTCATCACTTAATTGTTTCCTCAATGCATAGAAACTTTTTGCATCATTCCCGGCAATGTACCGAAGTTGATAAGTCCCATCCGTTGCCGCTTCATACACCACATCCGCAATTTGCTCAGCAGTAGAATAGTTTTTCCTTCTTTCGGGAGAAGATAAAAGGCTGATAAATGAGGACAGCTCTTCCTGATAGGCAGGATGGTTTCCAGTATCAAGAGACCGGCCGGCGAAATCCGTTAAAATCCCGCCAGGCGCTACTGTTTTAATACCAATGCCTAATGGTTTTAATTCGTACCACATACTTTCACTCCAACCCTCCAGAGCGAATTTCGTAGCGTGATAAACCGAATTAAAAGGCAAGGCGATGTGCCCGCCGATCGAAGTTGTTGTAATAAATAATCCTTTTTTATTTGCTCTGAAATGTTCGATAAATGCTTTTGTCACACGAATCACACCAAGTAAATTCGTATCCAGCTGACGAACAAGCTGCTCATCTTCAATACCTTCCAACGGACCAGCCAGGCCATATCCTGCGTTATTGAAAACAACGTCAATCGGGCCAAATTTTTCAATGGCCTCCTTACTTACTTTGGTGATTTGCTCCGGATTTGAAACGTCAAGCGGCAATATAGCAATATTGTCTACACTGCTCCATTCAGCCGAATCCTGGACATTACGCATGGTGGCAATGACCTGCCAGCCTTTTTTAGCAAATAATAAAGCTGTGGCTTTCCCGAGGCCGGTTGATGCGCCCGTGATAAATATGGTTTGTTTCATTTGATGATGACAGGTTTAGACTACAAAGGTACTAAAAACCCGGGTTCATGTATACAATAAAAACGCCCTTCAAGCTAAACTCAAAGGGCATTCTATTATAATAAATTTAGCAGCAAGAAGTCTTATTTTAAGTTAGAGAAAAACACTCACGACCAAAAACCCTGCACCCGAACTGTATCACAATCGCTTTTCTTCAATTCCTTTCTTAAATGTCCACAACTGGGTATATGGCCAGCAACGTAAACCGTCGCGTGATTAAAATCCTTTTTACTGGCCCAGTTTGTTAAAGCATGAAAACCTCCCTGATCCGTCTGCGCGACAGGTTGAATATTCCAGTTGAAGTATTCCAAAAATTCAGCACGGTGATTTTCTTCTTCAATGGCAATTGCTCCTGTTATATTTTTTGTTCCTGCCAATTGCTGCAAAGCTAGATAATGCCCTATTGTCGTCATATCACCCAGCGCAATCATATCGCCTTCTCCAACAGGCTTGTGCATGGTCGATCCAACACCTACGTACGTAATTTTGTCGCCCGTTTTGAGAGATCTAACCCAGTCACTTCCCGGGCCTTCCTGCATGGCGTTGATATAAAGGGTACAGGTCCGGGTTTCCACATCCCAGCCGGCTGGTGTATAATCGCGGTATAGTCCGGGTGCAACTTTTACTTTCATGTGCTGAACGCGGTCCCAACCGGACATATCCAGTGCAGGAAAATGTACATCCAATTCAAAAAAGGTGGCAGGATTCCAGGCTCTCATCGCTAGTATTGTTCCTTCTTTTGCCAAGGCATTTTCAAATAAATTAAGAGCAGTTTGTTTCAGAATATTCATGATTATGGCTATTTGGTGTTAATAAAGCAAATTCCAGGCGGTCAAGTATAAATGGGTAGACGAATCAACTTTTATTTTACTTTAATCCGAATAAAAAAATATTCAGAAAGGATCAACCGCCGTAGTCAATCGACAGTACAAAACAACACATGAATTGGAGAAACGGAAAGAGAGAAAGAGCGGGAAAGATTGGACTATTTGCGGTATTCTTTTCGGAAAGCTACGGGATAGCTTCCCGTTACTTTTTGAAACAGACGTGAAAAATAGGTAGGATCAGTATATCCAATTTCAAAAGATATTTCCTTAATGTTCAGGTCTGTGTAATACAACAGCCTTTTTGCTTCCATCATCACTTCCCGTTGAATCCAGTAGCTCACGGAAAAACCGGTAATATTTTTGACAACTTCATTCAAATAGGAAGGTGTGATATTTAAAATCTCTGCGTATTCAGAAGGGCTTTTCAGGGTTTTGAAACTTTCTAAAACCATTTTCCTGAAAGCATTACTGATAATTACCGGCCGTGAGTTTCCCTGTGAATGCTGTTGTTTATGCTGCTGAAAAACAGTAGCAAATCCACCAGCGCAAACCTGAATCATAGAACGAAGGGCTGATTGTTGAAAGGGCAAATCCTCCTGATTTTGGAGCATATCGAATAATAACCCAATGGATTTGTCAAGAATTTCGGCCATTTTCAAGCTCAAAGGAACAGGTTCCGGGTGCGCCATATAATCTTCAAAAATGGCTCTGTATGTATCGTCAAGAGTAGCCAGATCGGTTGCAATAAACCATCCTTCTGAATCAAAAGCGTCATTGGAATGATGAACCTGGCCTGGAAGAATACAATAAATAACATAGCCTTCAAAGATAACCTCCTGAAAGTCGATCATCATTTTACCGCTTCCCCTTTGCTGAAAAATGAAAATATAATGATCATCCCTGTGCACGCCATATGACGCTACCTCAATGGTTTTCATTGCCTCAATCCTATGAATTTCCAGACCAAGACTTGTCCTGTCACTTAAAGAATGAAGTGGAATGGCCGGATTTTGAAGCATTTTTTAATTTATAAAACGATATAAAACAATTATTTTTTCAATTTCACAGCTCTGTTCATCAGATCCGTTGACTGCAAAATCTTATTTTTTAAATAATAAGGATAATCAGGATTTCCTTTCAGAAAGGCATTTGCAATATCCGCAGATTCCTGATCCGAATGACCGGAGAAAGTGGCGCCCAACCATCTTTGCGGAAAGAAAATATCACCCGTTAATTGAACTTCCTGCAAAAGATCAAGCGATTCCTTTAGATACTTATTTGCACTTTTAGCTCTTAAAGGATGATTCAAATAACCTAATGCTTCCAAAACCCAGGCTTCATGTTCTCTGTTTTCCGGCTTTTTCAGCGACTCAAAAAACGCATCCCGAATATTTTGTTGTAAACTTAAAGCAGGTATCACGAATTGCATTCGGGACTTGCGGTCCGGGTTTTTGGTGTTGTCCAGTTGTTTATCGAAAATCATTTTTCCGTCTCCTTTACCTTTCAAAACCAGTTCGTAAGCCAACGTAATTTTATCTTCCTCCGACAAAATTAAATCTTTCACTTTTAACTTATCATTCCATAAAGATTCCAGTTTTTTCAATCCATCTTCCGTCATCGTAATATTTCTGAAAACCCGGAAATAAGAATTTTTCATGCCTTTGTCAGGCGTTGTTTCCAAAAGTTTCCATAGCTCTTTTTCAATCCGTCCCTGGTTCTGATTTCGCTGCTGATCTGTGAGAAATGTCCACCAAATTGTTTGCACATTTCCTAAAAGATAATCTAATATCAAAGCATTTTGTTCTTTTGGAATAACATTGAGCAGCGCATTCACATACCGCTCAGGTAATTCTCCATCACCACGCAAAAATCCTTCCCAGATGGAAACCAAAATAGCTCCGCGAAAAACCGGGTTAACAAACATGGTGTCTTTACCGGCGTTATAATTTTTTAGAAAATAATCTTCTGAAACCGAATCCATTTTGAAGTAGCCGTAGCCTGCACCGTCTGCATTTGGAAAAATCATTGCCGGCAAATCCGGTTTCCTTACACTTTGAGGAGCGTTTGTGATGTTCAGCCTGACATTTCCCTCTGCAAATAATTCTTTCCAGTTGATAGACAAAGGCTGTTGCCAGATCCGGTCAGACAGCGAATCTTTCTTCTGCTGAATCAGTATTTCATCCTTATCTCCCACAAGTTCGTACTCCGGCATACCAGGCGTTTTTACCCATACATTACTCCAAGTCGTAATATCTTCCGGACTCTTTTTATCAATGCTGCCAATCAGATCATCCCATTTCGCATTACTAAATGAAAAGGCTTTTAAATATTCACGCAGGCTTTCCCGCATCAGGTTTTCCCCGATTTTCTTTTCCAACTGACGCATCACAATGGGTGCTTTCTGATAAATAATACCGCCGTAAAGTGTCCCGGCATTTTTGAGATTTCCCAGTTTTTGAAGGATTGGATTTGTTCCGCTGCTACGATCTACTTCATACGCGCCGGGGTAATGTGCTAGCAGAAAACGAAGATCAAAATTAATTTCAGGAAAGCTCGGATGCACAATTTTGGCAGCCATGAAATTGGCAAAAACCTCTTTAAGCCAAACATCATTAAACCAGTCCATCGTCACCAGATCGCCAAACCACATATGGGCAGATTCATGGGCAATAACGCTCGCACGGGCTAGTTTCCGATTTACAGGGGCGTTTTCATCCAGAAAAAGGGAAGATTCATTGTAAAAAATGGACCCCGGATGCTCCATTCCGCCATATTGAAACGAAGGAATGAGTACAAAATCAAACTTCCCAAAAGGGTATTTTATATCGGTATAATCTTCCAGCCAGGTCAAAGATTTCTCATGCAGATCAAAAACTTCATCACGATTACGTTTCACTTTCACACTGTCCGTTTCGCGATAATACATCGTCATCGGTCGGTTTCTCACCATTTTCTCAGTCTTGAAAAATTTACCGGCAGCAAAAGCAAAGAGGTAAGAACTTATTGGTTTTGTTTTTTCAAACTGATAAACAGTCTGATCTCCGGCAGACATTTTTTCTTTTAAAATACCATTTGAAACAGCCTCCCAATCTTTTGGCGTTTTTAAAGTCAGGCTGTAAGAAGCTTTTAAATTGGGCTGATCAAAAAGTGGAAAACAGGTCGAGGCGCGGTCAGGCACAAAAAGTGTATACAAGTATTCTTCGTTTCTGTTCAGGGAAAGATCTCCGGCTATGAATGTGATTTCGAGCTCATTTTCTCCTTTTACAAGCTGATCCGTTTTTATTACTATATGTTCGTTAACAAAATTATAAGCAATTTCTTTTCCCGCTGATTTTATAGAATGCAGATGAGCACTATCCGTATTAAAATCCATTACAAGTGCAGAATCCAGCGATTTGAGATTAAAAGTTACAATTTCTTTTCCTTCAATAGCCTGCGTTTTTTGAGATGGAATTTCCAGTTCAATCGTATAGTGAATATTGTCAATTGTCTTTTTTCGATATTCATTCAAAGCAAAAGAAACACCTTTTTCAGGTACTTCATTTTTTGCATTTTTACAACTCAGGTTAGTCAGTATGACACTGATAAAAAACAAAATTAGATAGCGTGTTTGCATTAGATCAATATCTTTAAAACGAGAATGTTATAAAAGCGTTATTATTTTTCTTTTAACAAAATCAATTGGGTTCTTTGGTTATTATTTAATCCCGGATTATCATCAGTTATCAAAAGTATCTGCCGTTTTTCTTTGTCACCAGGCCACCAAGACATACCTTCAAGATTATCTGCCACAAAAGGAAAATTATCATTGAAGTCAAAAGCGGGTGTCAAATCTTTTTTTAAAGATGATCCTTCAACCGTTACCTGCCAAAGTTTTGCTTTGATTTTTTTAGAGGCTTTTTCATCAAAACATCTTTCCAAAACCAATAATTGATTTTCATTAACAGCAAGAATTTCAGAAACCCCTCCCCTTTTTTCGGTCGAGCTTAAAGGACAACCACTTCTGTCGATAATATAACTATAAGGAGTGGCCTCACCATAAGCAGAATTTTTTCTATCAAATTTCCAAAAATGAATAGTATCATTTCCAACTTCTGTCTCACCTTGCCAGCCTGCTTCCGGTGCCACCCAGACTGATCCGCTATCCGTAACCGCAATCCCTTCAATTCCCTTGTTATCGGCAGGAAGATGCATAGGAGGAATTAGAAAGGCAGGAGGAAAAGAGTCATAATATCCGACATAGGTTGTGGTATCGTTAGTATCTTTATTCGGTTTGTACTCGTTTTCAACAGCGTATAAAAAGGTAGAAAACCGAGGATCAAACCGGATCGCTTCAAACCAGTAACCTGTTTTCTTTATAGTTGCCATATCCTGCCTTTTTTCAAAATCACGGATATTAGCAATACTGTCGAAAATAAAATAATTGCCCCGATCACTAGCCAGATGCCACTGATTTTTAGAAGCAATATATTCAATTCCGGAAATCCCATGCAAAGGGCCAACCGGTTTTTTAGCCAGAATAGTATAATCGGATAGCTCGAATTTAATCGACTGCGCTTCTACAAAATGAATAAAAAAACAAGAAAAAAGGAATAAAACTAACTTCTTCATTTGGAAAACGTTTTTATTGAGGAGCAGACAAAAATAGTATAGATACGGCAGATAATATGGAATTTACAGCAAGAGTTAAAAAATCGTCTAAACTGGACAATCAACAGACCTGGGTGATCAAGCCTGGACTGGTCAGCTATGAATATGCAATGATTTTGGGAGAGAATGGCTGATATTCACTCCATGTTCCTGACTCACAAAGCTCTTTGCCACTTCCTCATTTTCCGTTACTTTTACGCTCATGGAAACTACCAGAGAATTAAGACTCGCCGTATTGATTGATGCGGACAACGTACCTTACTCAAATGTAAAAGGTATGTTGGAAGAAATTGCAATTTATGGCACACCAACTTTCAAGCGAATTTATGGGGACTGGACAAAACCTACACTCTCTGGCTGGAAAACGGTGTTACTTGAAAATGCTATTACGCCTATTCAGCAATATAGCTATACATCCGGTAAAAACTCTTCCGATTCTGCTTTGATCATTGATGCGATGGATATTCTTTACACGGGAAATGTAGATGGATTTTGTATCGTTTCCAGCGATAGCGATTTTACAAGATTGGCTACCAGGCTTCGGGAAGCGGGTATGAAAGTTTTTGGAATTGGTGAGAAGAAAACGCCGTCTGCCTTTATCGCTGCCTGTAACAAATTCATTTATATCGAAATACTAAAAAAGGAGGTTAAAGTAGAAACGCCTACGCCGGAAACTTCCAAATCGGGAGTCTCTATCAAAGAAGAAGTAGCACCTGTTTCAAAAATTGATAAAGGACTTATAAAATTAATTTCCGAAAGCATCAATGATATTGCAGACGAAGATGGCTGGATTTTTCTTGGCGTTTTAGGAAATATGATTCTTAAAAAGAGACCGGAATTTGACCCCAGAAATTATGGACATAAAAAATTACTTGATTTGATAAGATCAATAAAAACAATCCAGGTTGACGAACGCCATACAGGCAAGAATAATATTTCACATTTTTATGTGAAGGTGAAATGATCGTATAAATGGATTGGAACCAACAACGTTTCAAAACTTAACATGCTAAAATCGACAACGGGTTAAAACCCATTGCTACAATGTCGGTCAGGCCTACGGCCCTTTTTAACCTAAAATATAGTGATTGACCATAAACAATTACAATTGCAACAGAATTACGATCTACACTATAAATGGCCGAAGGTTCGAATTACATTGTAGCGCAGGGTTTGAACGCGGGGAGTATTATGAAGAGATATTTGCTTTATATTAAATGTTGATTGTTTTCATCTCATCCATATTAAAAATGTCAAAACATATGCTCAATACAAACATAAACCGCATACTTTCCATCGCAGTAGTCAGTGTAGTCTTTTTTAGTTCAGCAAACGCGCAAGTTGGCGTTGGAACCAAACCAGAAAAAGGCGCGGAAGTTTTCATGGATGGCTCCCGTAAAATGCTGGACGATAAATGGACTTATTGGAAAGGTCCGCGTTTAAAAGCTGAATTGCCTATAAAATGGACTGTTGTGGACGATCCAACAGACAAAGGAACAGTAGTCAATTGTTTTGACCCCGCAGCAGCCGGAGGATTATACGGTTCAGCGGATATTGTAACGAAAAAAGAATTCCGCGATTTCCGGGCGCATGTTGAGTTTTTCATTACAAAAGAAGGTGGAAATAGTGGTGTTTACCTACAAAACCGTTATGAAATCCAGGTGCTTGACGGAGACACTACTTCTCACGGAATGGCGGCAATTATTAATGAAACAAAGTCTCCGTACTATGCCTACAACGGTGTTGGAAAGTGGAATGCATATGACATCCAGTTTCGGGCGGCACGTTTCAAAGATGGAAAACTGGTGGAAAAACCTTTGGTAACTTTATATTTCAATGGGAAAAAAGTACATACCAACCATTCAATTACGCAGGTTTGGGGTGGACCAAATTCTGGAATTGATGGTGGCAACGATGGTGGCAAGGGAATTACGGATGTACCTGGCGGATTGAAATTACAATCGGAAGGACATAATGTTTATTTCAGAAATATCTGGATTAAGCCGGAAGTGATAAAAGAAGCAAATACTGATTTCTGATAAAACAAATATTACTCATCTCTATATTCTTGTGTTATTGTACAGAGGCATTATGAGCGGCCGTCGCGCGGTTAAGAAAGAGAGCCACAGCGTTTTTTTTTAAACAAAAAATGCTGTGGCTCTCTTTCTTTCTCAGTGGTTCTCTGTGTAACCTTTACCTGAGATAATTGCAACTTCTTAGTTTTGTTACACAGAGAAATAAGTAAAAAAGATAATCAGAGAGATTTTCTGAAATTGAATTATGAAAAATAAAACTCCGTGTACCTCTTACTTTCTCCGTGGTTCTCCGTGTAACCAAAACTTCACAGAGAAACAGTCTATTTAAAGTTGGTTTCGCTATTTTTGTTTTATGAGATCCAACTTCCTTCTTTCTATATTTTTCTTATCATTTCTGGCGAACAATCTTTTCGCTCAAAAAACTTATTTACTTCGTCCCGATAGGATTTTTGACGGACAAGAAATACATGAAAACTGGGCAGTTCTGATTAAAAACGAAAAAATCTCTTCCGTTGGACCGGCAGCTGAGCTAACCTTTGATTCTCAAAATACTGAGGTTATAGACTTAAAAGGATGCACATTGCTTCCCGGATTTATCGAAGGACATTCTCATCTTTTTTTACATCCCTATAATGAAACACCTTGGGATGATCAGGTTCTAAAAGAATCCCGATCTTACAGAACCGCACGCGCAACATCACATGCAAAAAAAACCTTAATGGCCGGATTCACAACCGTTCGTGATCTGGGAACAGAAGGCGCAGAATATGATGATTTTGGACTAAAACAGGCCATTAATCAGGGAATAATTCCAGGCCCGCGCATGATCATTGCCACCAAAGCGTTGATCGCCTCGGGAAGTTACGGGCCAAAAGGTTTTAGCGCAGATATTAACATTCCCCAGGGAGCAGAGGAAGCAGATGGACAGGATCTTATCAAAGCGGTCAGAAGCCAGATAGGAAAAGGTGCGGACGTCATCAAAATCTATGCGGATTACCGCTGGGGAGTAAATGGAGAGACAAGACCTACATTTTCCGTCGACGAAATCAAACTGATTGTTGAAACTGCAAAAAGCAGCGGCAGACCTGTTGTAGCCCACGCAAGCAGCGAAGAAGGAATGAAAAGGGCAATTTTGGGTGGTGTTGAAACGATTGAACATGGCGACGGCGGGACAACCGAAATCTTCAAAATGATGCGTGAGCATGGTGTTGCCTTATGTCCTACAATTGCTGCCGGAGATGCCACCAGCCAATACCGGGGCTGGAAAAAAGGTACTGATCCGGAACCCGAAAAAATCAAAAATAAAAGGATAACCTTTAAAAGTGCAATGGACGCCAGAGTCACAATTTGTACTGGCGGTGATGTTGGCGTTTTCTCACATGGCGACAATGCACGTGAGTTGGAAATGATGGCAGAATATGGAATGAAGCCGATTGATGTGCTGCGTTCCGCAACATCTGTGAATGCAAAGGTTTTTCATCAGGATAATCTTGGACAAATTAAACCGGGATTCTTAGCTGATTTAGTCGTTGTTGAAGGAAAACCGGAAGTCAATATCAGCGTAATCCGCAGCGTGAAACTGGTGATGAAAAACGGCGTTATTTTCAAAGATTGAAAATATATTACCACATTGAAATAATTTAACCACACAGGTCACAGAACCGGAATTTTCAACTTATGGACAAAAGAGTGGTATTTGATTTTGAAATAGAATTTACAAATGGCGGTGGCATCCAGGGGCAGGATTTCAGGCTTGATATTCAGTCAGATAGCATTTCCGATGAAGAACTGGCTGATTTTATTGTCAATGATTTAAACTTGCTTATGGTTGGGAAAGTTAGTATTCTAAACAAAAAATATATTGAAGAAAACCATAAACGTATAGCGTCACCCCCATTTTCAGATCCAAGGTTTATTGATCTTAGCCACGTCATTTTTGACGGACTGATTACTTACAAAGGCCTGCCCGCTCCTATTATTTGTGATTATCTGAGCCGTGAAAAATCAAAAGCCAATTATGAAGAAGGAACTGAATTCCAGATCGGGAAAATTGAAATGGTAACCAACACCGGTACCTATATAGATTGTCCTTTCCACCGTTTTGAACACGGAAAAGATCTTTCGGAAGTTGAGCTTGATGCGTTCGCAAATCTGGATGCTGTAACGGTTTTCGTGCCTGATGTCCTATCTATTGGTGCGGAATATTTCAAAAACCTGGATTTGAGAAATAAGGCGGTTATGGTTAGAACCGACTGGTCAAAAAACTGGAATACGGATCAATATTTCGAAAACCATCCATTCCTGAGTCTGGATGCCGCGGAATATTTACGTGATTGTAAAGTAAAACTTGTAGGCATCGACAGCCATAATATTGATGATACAAGAGGAAAAAGCCGTCCGGTACATACGACATTACTGGGATCAGAAATTCTGATCGTTGAACATTTGTGTAATCTGGACAAACTTCCAAAAGAAAATTACCAGTTTAGCGCCGTTCCACCCAAGTTTAAAGGTGCAGGAACATTCCCAGTGCGGGCATTTGCTACACTTCAATAAAATAAAATATAACTAAAATTAAACACAATCTCTTTTTAATACCATATCCCTGTTAGTCTTCAAATGACTAGCGGGGATTTTTCTATTTAAACGGTAATTAGAAATAAATTGTACTTTAAAAATATTTATTATATAAAAAAGGAAAATTTACGCCAGGAAATGATTATTTTCTAGTTAAATACTATTAAATTTTTATATTTAAAAAATTCCGGTTTTCCTTGGCATGATACCTGCCCTAGATTTCCTAAAATTGTGCAATAGGCTAAAAAAATCTTTCCACCATTAGCAACGGATGAATTGAAACTTTACATTAAATATATGGTCAGCTTTCGCTGTAAAATGATTGTCCAGCAAAAATTAAATAAACTGGGACTTCATTACGGAACCGTTGATTTGGGAGAGGTAGAAATTAAAGAAAATTTAACTTTTCCTCAACTTAACCGGCTAAGGATTGAGCTGCTAAAAGCAGGTCTTGAGCTGATGGAAGATAAAAAAGCAGTACTTATTGAAAGAATAAAAAATGTGATCGTGGAAATGGTGCACTACTCTGGTGAACTTGCCAAAGTTAAAAACTCTGATTATATCAGTGAAAAGCTCAATCATGATTACACCTACCTGGCCAATCTATTCTCAGAATCCACCGGAACCACAATCGAACAATTTATCATCGCACATAAAATCGAACGCGTAAAGGAGTATCTTCTTTACGATGAATTGAACCTGACTGAAATTTCCTATAAACTTAATTATAGTAGCGTTGCGCATCTTTCATTTCAATTTAAAAAAGTGACTGGCTTAACGCCAACCTTCTACAAACACCTAAAAAACAAGAAAAGGACCACTCTTGAAAATGTGTGAATTATATAACGATTAGTTAATATTATATAATCGATTGCCTTTATAAAGGTTCGAAATTTGTTAAGTAAAATTAATTCACTCAACAAATTAGAACTAATATGACAAAGCATTACAAATTAGTATTGGCGGTAGCTACATCGCTTTTTCTATACGGAGAAACTTCCGCACAGGCACCTGCAATTCCTGTTGCATCTGAATTTGGGGTATTTACCGGAAGTGGTACTATAACCAATGGTGGAACAACCACAGTAAAGGGAGCTGTGGGTACACATACAGGAACTACTACAGGGTCTTCTATATCTTATTCAGGGCAGTCCCACTTTGGCGATCAAACTTCTATAAATGCAGAAACAGAGATTACTAATGTACTTGCGTCATTTAGTGCAAGTGGAGGTACTTGTCAAACACTGAGTACTACCTTCGGAAACGGAGCAACTTTAAGTCCTGGTAATTATTGCTTGGGAACTTCTGGGGTATTAACCGGCGATCTTACACTTAATGGCGGGGGTGATGCTAGTTCAATCTTTGTTTTTAATATTGGCGGTGAACTTACAGCGACTGATGCCAATATTATACTTACTGGCTCGGCATCCTGGAATAATGTTTATTTTATTATTAATGGTGCTTTTAATCTTAACCAAAACACATCTCCGACCACTTCATTTTTCAGAGGTACTGCAATTACCAGTGGAGTAATTAGTTTGTCATTAGGATCAATCGTTCAGGGTCGGCTTTTGTCAGGTGCCGGAGCAATTAATCTGCAAGGAAATACTATTTATGCAGCAGAAACTCCGCTACCCGTAACGTTAACAAGTTTCACAGCTAAAAAAGCAGAAACTCAAACTAGCGTGCTTAACTGGACCACAACCGCAGAAACCAACAGCGACCGATTCGAAATTCAGCGCAGCAACAATGGAAAACTTTGGAACCAACTTGCTACGGTAGTCGCAAAAGGAGAAAGTGCAGCACTTGTATCTTATCAATATACAGATACAAAGCCGGAAAATGGCACAAATTTGTATCGATTGAAAATGATTGACAAAGACGAGACTTTTGCATATAGCCGCATCCAGAGCACAGAATTTAAAATACCGTTGAAAACTGTTTTATATCCAAATCCGGCAGTTGATTATCTAACACTGAGCGTTGATGACATCAGTTTGGTCCAGCGCATTCAGATCAGTAACATTCTTGGTGTAAATGTGTATGACATAAGCAAGGTGGCTTCGGACCTATCTTCCAATCTGAATGTTAAAAACCTGCCAGCGGGAATGTATATTGTGAGAGTTACAAATAATATGGGAAATGTAGCATCGACTAAAATCGTAAAACAATAAAAAATTGAAGGGAATCAATCTTATCACGCTGGTAAAATCAAATTGATTTTTTTAATAATTGAAAAAATAGAGGTATATCACAAGCAGAAAAACTGCTCATGATATACCTTTATTAATGAAAAGTCATTTTTTCTTATAGTCAATCTTAAAGATTGTGCCATTTAAATCATCCGTGACATATAGGGCTCCGTCCGGCCCTTGCGCAAGTCCGCAAGGTCTGTGCTGAATTGGTCCTGTTGGCGCTGCAAGATCTACACCCGCAAAATTGTCAGCAAAAATTTCCCATTTACCCGCTTTTCCGTTAACAAAAGGCACGAAAGCTACCATATATCCTTTATGTAAAGGCACCGATTGATTGTGAAAAGCAATGAATGCACCGTTTTTATATCTTGCCGGAAACATATTTCCTGTGTAGAACATCAGTGCATTAGGACCCAAATGAGCAGGAAAAGCCGCTACGGGTGTCAATGCTTTTTCTCCTCCTGTTTTCTTTCCATCACCACCATATTCAGGTGAAAGGATTTTCTTATTCTGGATATGATCAAAGTATACGTAAGGCCAGCCTGCATCTGCACCTTCACTTAATTGAAACAAAGTCTCAGCCGGCAATTCCGCACTTTGCTGCGGAGTATAATATTGAGGATAAAAATCATCAAACTTTCCTCTTCCATGCTGTGTAGCAAAAAGACTATTCGTTTTGAAGTCCCAATCAATACCCACTGCATTTTTCAAACCGGTTGTATACCTTTTACCATCTGAAAAAGTCTGGTTCAACTGATCAGCTTTAAATTTCCAGATTCCACCCGCCGAATCAAGCACGGTACAAGGTGACATCCCCTTTCCAGTTCCTTTCACACGGCAGTCGTCGCTGTATGAACCAACGGTAACATAGATATTGCCATTTTTATCCAGTGCAATAGGTTTTGCATTATCACGACCTTTATCAACCAGGCCATCCAGCAATTTCTCAGGATTATCTGTATCTATGATTTCCTCTTTTTCATTGAGTTTATATCGATAAACACCTGAATTGGACGAAGAATACAAATATCCTCCTTGTATCCGAATTCCTGTTCCGGGGTAATTTCCAAACATTTTCTTTTCATCGATAACGCCATCCTTATTGGTATCACGTAAAATATAAATACCCTTTCCGTCTTTCAGCTTTGACAGTTTTACATAGATATCCCCATTTTTACCAACTGCTATATGCCGTGTCGCCCCTAGGTCCGAGGCCAGAATTGTTGCCGAAAAACCAGCAGGAAGTTTAATATCTTTGGCTACTTCATTACTCTTTTTTTCTTGATTTATATTAAAAGGTTCAGGAATGCCTTTGTAAGCCTGTAGTGCTCCAATTCCTGCAAAACCAGCAAACAGTACGGCAGTTTTTAAAAATCTTCTTTGCATGCGATTAACCAAAAGGTAGATAATAGTTTAACTTTATAAAAATGTTTGAGCCAATCAGGCTGTATCAAAATAATAAAGCAGTAAAATGGTGTTTTAATACTCAGACATTCAGTACCAAATTTAAAATTTTTAGTAATTTTAGTTTTTTTTGGAATGATTTTTTTTAAAATCAGTTTACACTATGTCAGTATTAGTTTTGACCGAAACATTTATTAAAACTTCAGCTAACCTTAAAAACAATTGATATGATAATTGACGACGATTTCCCACTTGATGATGAGGATGATGATTTGCCAGGATATCCTCTTTATCCTGCGTCTGATGATGTATATAGTCGTGGACTGATTGAAGATGACATTGATCCTGAAGATATAACCAAGATTAAGGAAGAACTGGGACTGGAAACGGACGAGTGGAATGAGAAAAGCTTTGAAGAAGATCTGGTTGGCGACGATTTGGATGTACCAGGCTCAGAACTGGACGATGATGAAGAAATAGATGGTAACGAAGACGAAGAGAATAACTATTATAGTCTGGGTGGCGATAACCACAACGACCTTGAAGAAAATCAGGGAGACTAAAAAATCGTTACTCTCGCTCGTACAGAAATTATTATCCCGGCCAAAAGCCGGGATATTTTTTTGAATATTCATTGACAAAACCGGAATTTCTGAAAAAATAGGCTGCTAGCTTTTCCATTATTTTGTAAATTAATTTAATAAAACAATGATTCTTATTCAATATTTTAATTAAACTAATAATATTTCTTTTTTATGTATTTTTGTTAGAATATATTTGTTGTAATAGTAATTTTTATAATATAATATTCTAATGAAATTCATTTTTACCTCTTTCTTTCTATCGATTCAATTTCTATGCATAAATGGCTATGCGCAAAATAAATATGAATTAAATTCTGGTTGGAAATGTAGTCCAATTGCCAAGGTTAAAGAAACCGGCGTTGCAATATCCAATCCTGACTATTCTTTAAACAACTGGCTTCCCGCCGTTGTTCCAGGCACTGTGCTTACCACAATGCTTGAAAACAAACAGATACCGGATCCATTTTTTGGGATGAATAATGAAAAAATACCTGATATTTTTAAAACCGGCCCGGAATATTATACCTATTGGTTTGTAAAAGATTTTAATGAAACTGCGAAAGCAGGTGAACAGGTTTGGCTTCACTTCCGCGGTGTTAATTATAGTTTTGATCTATATCTGAATGGCAAAAAATTAAACATCAAAAGACACAGCGGAATGTTTTTGCGCCAGTCTTACAACATCACCTCTTCACTTTTAAAAAACGGATCGAACAGACTGGCTGTTGTTGTTTTTCCACCTGATGCCATTGGAAATGCAAATGGAGGACAGGGCGGCGATGGTACCATTGCGAAGAATGTAGCGCATCAGTACGTTGCGGGCTGGGACTGGATTCAGCCTGTTCGTGACCGTAATACAGGAATATGGGATAAGGTTTTGATTGAAAAAACAGGAAAGATTAACATAAAAAACCCGCGTATCATTACACTCGTTCCCGGACTGAGAAAACCGGAAGGAGCTCAAAAACCGGCAACAATAAAAGCTACCGCCGAACTTGAAAATCCGACAGCAGCTCCATTGAAAGGCACTTTGCAATATGTAATGGATGGAAAGAAAATTTCCAAAGAAGTTACAATAAAGCCTCATAGTATCACAGAAGTAGCTTTACCAGACCTTCAACTTGAAAATCCAAAGCTTTGGTGGCCGTTTGGTTATGGAGCGCAGCATTTGTATAATCTAAAAATGCAGTTTCTGGTTAATGGAGCAGTTTCAGACGAGGAAAATATAAACGTTGGTGTGAGGGAAATCCAGGCTGACTGGAATTCGAACACACGGAGCAAACAAATCTCAGTTAACGGACAGCGCGTATTTATTAAAGGTGGCAACTGGATTATTTCTGATGCTATGCTGCGTTTTACAGACGCGCGTTATGACGCAGAAGTCCGTTTTCACAGAGATATGAATTTGAATTTGTTACGGATATGGGGAGGAGCATTGACCGAACGTCCGGAATTTTATCAGGCTTGCGACAAATACGGTATTCTGGTCATGCAGGATTTCTGGGGATCCGGGGATTGTAATGGCCGTTGGCTTGACCCGATAAAAAAGGATGATCAATGGGTACGCCGGAATTATCCGGACGACCACGGTTTGTTCCTCGAATCAGCGGCCGATCAGATCAAAATGATCCGTAATTACCCGTCACTGGCAATCTGGTGCGGTGGCAACGAAATTACCTTGCCAGAAGATATTATGCTGCCGCTTCGTGACACCATTCTTCCAAAACTGGATGGCACGCGTTGGTTTATCGACTATTCCAACTCAGATGATATGTCGTTTAATTCCCTGGGTGGAAATGGAGACGGGCCTTATGGCATTCAGCCTTTGAAACGCTTCTTTGAATATAAAACATGGCCTTTCAATTCAGAAATCGGTTCGGTTGGTGTTGGCGATTATGAATCTTTGGAAAGATTTTTGCCAAAAGAAAATATGATCGCCCCTGTTTACTCTGAAAAAACGGGCAAAGAAACGGTAGATTCCGTTTGGAATTATCACAAATATATTGGCTATGAAAGCTATGTTACTCCATACGGAAAAGTAAAAGATCTGCGCGATTTCGGAAAAAAAGCGCAGTTAATCAATTATGATCAGTACCGCTCGTTAATGGAAGGTTTCAGCGCGCATATGTGGGATTGGTATACGGGTGTGATTATCTGGAAAACACAAAATCCATGGACAGCACTTCGCGGACAGATGTATGATTACTACCTGGACCCCAATGCATGTCTGTACGGATTACACAACGGAAGTGCACCTTTACATGTTATGTACAATCAGGCTGATAGCACGGTTATGATCACCAATAATACGTTCAAACATCAATATGACATGATGCTCAATATCACTGCGGTTGATATGAACGGAAAAGAAAAAAGCCTTGGACAGGTTTTTGTAGAAATCGGGCCGTCGACTACACGCATGATTATGTCGATCAAAAACGAAATACGTGAGCTGGCAAAAAAAGAAGGCATGTTCCTCTCCTTACGTCTTTCAAATACTAAAAAAGAAATATTGAGCGACAACCTGTACTGGCTGCCGGATGCAGAAGGAATGTATAGCGGGCTGAATAAAATGCCAAAAGCGGATATTGATATTCAGGTAAAACAGTATGAAAAGGGAAAGGTTGAAGTAACTTTATCCAATCCCGCCAAAAATCCGGTTGCCTTTTTCAATCGGTTGGCTCTTGTGGATCCGAAAACAAAAAAACGTGTTCTTCCCGTATTTTACGATGACAATTACGTATCTGTTTTACCCGGTGAAAAGAAAATAGTGGTTATGGACTATTCGCAGACATCGGGGGAATTACCTTTGGTATCAATTGATGGCTGGAATGTGAAAGAGCAGTTTATCCCAATAAAATAAGAATATATAATTTAACAGAATAGCGCTTCCCTGGTGGAGGCGCTAGGAAGTAGGAAAAATAAGTAAGTTTATAAATCTTAATTCTTTTATCCGGAAACAGGATTTATTATGGCTGACTTCGCACCTGAAACTTTCAAAAAGGAATTAATCAATATCCTGGATTACTGGGAAAAATATGCAGTGGACCGCAAAAATGGAGGTTTTTATGGCAGAGTAAATTATGACAACGAAGGAATTGCCGATGCACCGAAAGCGGTTGTGATCACAAGCAGGATCTTGTGGACTTATTCAATGGCTAAGCGACTTTTGAATAATCCGAAATATCTGACCCTCGCTGATCGTGCTTTTCAGGATCTTTCGATTCATTTTATAGATGCCAAAGAAGGAGGCGTATTTTGGTCGACGGAGGCTAACGGAAAGCCGTTAGAAATGAAAAAGCAGGTTTACGGCAATGCGTTTGCTATGTACGGACTGAGCGAATACTACCGTGCCACCAATTTCCCACCGGCACTGGAACGTGCAAAGGAGATTTTTTATGTTTTGGAAAAACATGCTTTTGATCCGGTCAATGGTGGCTACCGGGAAGCATTTGCAAGAGACTGGTCGGAAACGGATGACTATATTTTGAGTAAAAGTCCGTATAACAAAAGCATGAATACGCATTTGCACCTGGTTGAAGCTTATACAAATCTTTACCGGGTTTGGCCGGACAAGAATTTGAAAAAACAAACAGCAGCAATGCTGGAAGCAATTCTGGATCATATTGTCAACAATGAAACGAGCCGGATGGAGTTGTTTTTTACTGAAAAATGGGAATCAAAAGACAAAGTGATTTCCTATGGCCACGATATTGAGGCATCCTGGTTGCTTTATGAAACAGCAGAAGTGTTAAAAGATGAAAAATTATTAAAAAAAACCAGGGAACGCTGCATCAAAATGGCTCAGGCAGCTAGTACTGGTCTAAGTCCGGATGGCGCACTCAATTATGAATACAACCCTGAAACCAAAGAAACTAAAACAGAAAGAAGCTGGTGGGTTGCAGCTGAACAACTGGTAGGATTTTACAATGCTTACCAACTGACAAAAGACAACGATTTTAAAATTAAGGCCGAAAGAAGCTGGACCTATATTGACAGTAAATTTATTGATAAAGAAAGAGGCGAATGGTTCGGTGCAGTGAAGGAAGACGGAACTCCGGTACGTGGTGATAAGGTGAATTTTTGGAAATGTCCATATCACAATGCCAGGGCTTGTGCAGAAATGTGGAAACGCTTACAGAAAACTCATAAATAACTGTAACTTATCTAAACACTTATGTAATATTTAAAAGAATTTCTCAATCATTTCATTAACATGTTTAATAATTTCTGTTAATAAAGTAAATTTAGATTAGAGTAGAATTTTGGATACTAAATTCTGGTTACCGAAGCCGGAAAACGAGGCCAGCTCTCGATTTTAGTCCCAAAAATATATTTAATATTTTCTAGTCAGATTGCACATTTCTTGCGTATTCCAGTAATAAAACCTAACTAAATAATATAAATATCTCCGCTACGATGGCAAAAGTTAATCTTGACGTACCCGACAAAGTTCATCTGAAAGCAAAACAGCTTCAACTTGAACTCGAAGAAAATGACCAAAGAATTACCCTTCAGGAGCTTTACAAAGAACTGGTTATAATCGGTTTGGAAGCAATGAAGAAAAAAATGAGTAACGGGCATGTACTGTCTGATTCAAAAGGTTATACCGCTATTGCCAGTTAACTCGTCACTTATTCTTTTTTCAGAAATTTCTTTCTGATTTGCCAGGCCATGTTATAAATTTAGTGTCATTTTTTCAGGAAGTACCGATTTGCTTCCGTGTATATCTATGACCGATTTTTTGTATTGCGCCATTAAATTTACTCCCTCTGTAATATCCTTAAAACAAATAAAGCGCCAAAGCCTACAGCAAACTGTAATACTTTGGCGCTTTTAATTGTATACCGCCAATCGATTTATTTACTTTCCTTCATTCCTTCTGTTATCCAGACATTGATTTTATCTTCCAGGATATTTAGAGGGACACAACCAGATTCCAGCACTTTGTTGTGGAATTTCTTAATATCAAAATCAGTTCCTGACTTTTCTGCTTTTGTACGCAGTTCCCGGATTTTCAATTGCCCTATTTTATAAGACAACGCCTGCCCTGCCGCGGTCATGTATCTTTCCACTTCTGCCACAATACTTTCTTCCGTTTCAGCCTCATGATCCATGGAATATTGAATGGCTTGTTCACGCGTCCACCCTTTGGAATGAATACCCGTGTCTACAACCAAACGAATGGCACGGTGCATTTCAGCACTTAGCATACCAAAATACTGATACGGATCCGTATATAGCCCAAGTTCCTTGCCAAGCGATTCACTGTACAATGCCCAGCCTTCCCCATAAGCACTATACCAAAGGTTTTTCCGAAACGATGGAAGCGCTTTATTTTCCTGCTGCAGAGAGCCCTGGTAGTGATGACCCGGAATAGCTTCATGCAAAAATAAACTTTCGTCTGAAAGAGTATTGTATGTTTTTGCATCTGGAATTGGGACATAGAATATCCCCGGCCTCGAACCATCCGGTGAGCCTGGATTATATTCCGCTGATGCCGATGCTTCTCTGAACGCTTCGGTACGACGAACTTCAAAAGCTGCTTTTGGGGTCAGGTCAAATAGCTTTTTAAGATTCGGTTTCATCGTCTCATGAATAGCATTAAAATGAGCGATAACCTCTTCCGGTGTCGTATAGGGCATCAGTTTTTTATTTGATCTGACATCATTGAAAAATGCCTTTAGATTCCCTTTAAATCCGACCTGATCTTTGACTTTCAACATTTCTTTGGAAATCCGTTCCACTTCACTCAAACCAAGTTTATGAATTTCGTCCGATGTCATCGATGTTGTTGTATAATATTTGATATACGTATCATACAATGCTTTTCCATTTGGAAGATCCGCATATCCGCTTGTTTTGCGACCGGCCGGCAAATATTCGTTAACAAAAAAAACATGTAAACGGCTAAAAGCCGGAATCACTTTTTCCTCTACCATTTTCTTGTACCTTTTGGTCAGTCTGGCTTTGTCGTCGGCAGAAAAAGATTCAGGGAATTTGGTAACCGGGGTATAAAACAAATGCTGCACGGTAGGACCATGATCAAGCCCAGCCAGCTGCGGAATTACTTTTTGGATCAATGGAACAGGCAAAACATAACCCTTTTTGATCCCTTCTTTCATATTGACAATCGCGGTATCGCTCCATGCAACAAAACCGTCAACTCTTTTCAACCAGTCATCATAATCGTCTGTGGTTTTAAAAGGTTGAATACTACTTCCACCTGCCATTGTAGCAATGGCCAAATGTGTTGATGAAAACTGATTAATTGGCATAAGGTTGGTGGGAAAAGCCAATAATTCCAGATTGATATTACATTCCCAGTTCAGCAAATCCCAGCTTGTTTTTTCTTCTTCGGTAAGTTCAGGACGATTGTATTTAGCAAGTTCCTTTTTATATTTTTGGTAAAAATCAACCTGTTGCTGCCTGACTTCTTTTGTTAAGTCGTTAGGAAAAAGATCATTGTATCGCTTATCTCCTATTTGTGTTGCCTCAAATGGATAAAGTGGTAATCTTTCTTCGTAATAATTGTCAAACAATTCGCCAATCGGTGGCAATAAATCTTCGGAAGCTTTTTGCTGGCAGGCAGACAAAATCAGGCTTAACACAAATGTCAGAAACAGGCTTTTATTCATGTGCAAAAATTTAAGATTATGGGTTAAAAAGAAATTCCGGTACCAGCCGAAAATTTCCTGCCCAAGATTAGGAAAAGAGTCGGAAAAATCTAATTTTATTTCTCCTAAAAGACCGTTTAAACAAGAATTAATAACATTCTAATTTCAGATCGAAATAAAAGAAGGGCTCCAAAGAAGCCCTTCTTTTAATAAAGTGAGAAACCAACACGCAATCATTCTCTCAATCTATCATTCAATCATTGATCAAAATATCTCGTCAAAAAATACCTGCATCGCTTTCCATGAGCGTTTTGCTGCTTTTTCGTTGTAGGCAGCTCCTTTTGAATTATCTGTTCCTGCATCAGGATCTGTGAAGCTGTGTACCGAATTTGCATAATAATTCATTTCCCAGTCCGCATTCGCTTTTCTCATTTCATTCTGAAAAGCTGCAACTTCTTTGGCTGGAACAAAATTATCATCCGCACCATGCAGAATCAGTAATTTAGGTTTAATAGCTGAAATGGCACGGGTTGAATCTTTTGACAAACCGCCATGAAAAGAAACGATTCCTTTTACAGGGAAATTTTCTCTGGCAGCTTCAACTGCACCCGTTCCCCCAAAACAATAACCGATCACAGCAATATTGGCAGGATCTGCTCCGGCTTTGATCAATTGATCCAAGGCAAGTTTAATACGCTTTTGATATTCAGCAATGTTGTTTTTATAGTACCCGGCAAGTTGACCCGCACTTTTCATATCCGTCGGCCTTTTGTCAACACCGTAAATATCAGCTACAAAAGCATAATAACCCATGGCAGATAGTTCCTCAGCACTCGTTTTTGCATGCGCATCAATTCCCATCCAGGCCGGTAAAACCAATATACCCGCCTTCTTTTTTGACGTTGTTTTAGGTTTTACAATAAATCCGCTTAGTTTCTGCGCTCCGTCTGAATAATTGACAGGTTGAAGTTGTGCTAAAGACATGGTTGCAATCAGTAAAAAAGACGCTGCAAAGTAAAATTTTAAAACTTTCATAGGTTATGTTTAGTCGTTAGGTTGATAAAGAATTAAAGAAGAATGGAAACATCATTTTCCACATCTTTACTACGTACAGAATTATTTACAGTTGCGTTCCCCACAAATAAAATAACAAGGCTGACCAAAGAACAGGCGGCCATCATTCCCACCATTGGAATTGCAGTATTATTATGCATAACACTGACAATAATAGAAATTATAGCACCTGCACCCATCCGCCAGCTACCCATCAAAGCCGAAGCGCTGCCTGTGTGTTTTCTAAACGGAGCCAAAGAAAGCGCAGCAGTATTGGGGCCTGTCAGTCCTTGTCCGGTGAGGAAAATAAACATCATACCAATCAGCGTATACAAATTATACCAATTATTATAAACACCCAAAACAAGCAGCGTGCCTACAACACTTTGATATAACAAAGTAGTTTTGATGATTTGCTCGCTATTGTATTTTTTCAAAAGGAAATGATTCAGCTGCGTGGAACCGATCATTGCAACGGCAAGGAAAGCGAAAATCCATCCGTATTGCTGTTCCGAAACTTTGTAGATATTCATAAAAACATCCGAGGAACCAGCGATATAGGCAAAAGGCGCAGCAGTAGCAAGTCCGCCCGCCATGGTATAAATCAAAAACTGAGGCTGTCTGATGACGGTAAAAAAGCTGTTCATAACCGCCTGTGGTTTTAACGAAACGGTGCTGTCAGGCATTTTCCCGGTTGGCAGAAAGAAATAAATTGCACCGATAATCAACAGTGCAATAAAGGCTAATATAATAAAAACCCAGTTCCACCCAAAAACAGCTGTAACATAACCGCCAATCGTTGGAGCAATCATTGGAGATATGGCTATTACCAGCGTAATCATCGAAAAAACTTCGGCTCTTTTATCTTTTGTAAACAGATCGCTAACCAGTGCCTGTGAAGAAACCAGCCCAACGCAACCGCCGATAGCCTGAAAAAAACGCATAACAACCAACGCCTCGACGGAAGATGTAAGCGCACAGCCAATAGAAGCCATTATGTAAATTATCAAACCTACGTACAACGGAGTTTTTCTGCCAAACCTGTCAAGCAAAGGCCCATAAAGTACTTGCCCGATACAAATTCCGATCAGGTAACCGGTAAGAGATAGTTGCACTTTATCAATCGTTGTGTTCAAATCACTGGCAATTCTAGGAAAGCCAGGCAGATACATATCAATTGAAAAAGGACTGATGGTTGCTAATGACCCCAGAATAAGGATCATGAAAGAATATTGTTTACGACTCATGCACTTTTAACAGAACTTACATCCAATAAACCATCTGAAAGTGGTGTAAGTTCCGAAAATCTTAGAATAATCTTATTTTACAACATTACCACGAAATGATATAAAACAGTTTTAAAAATGATTGTTGTCAAAACAACTCATTTGGTAATCACTTTCAAAAAAGGACCAATAAAATACTTTGCTTTAAGGCTCGACATTATTTTCAAATCATCCGGAAGTGTACTTTCTCCATCCAGAAAGGCGAAAATAGTTTTCGCTTTGACGTGGTTGAACAGGTCTGTAAAAATTTCGTCCCCTTTATAAATCCCATTGTTTAAAACATTCAGGATAGTAGCATCCAGGACTTTATGTTTGTTGTTTATATTTTCTTTTTCAAAAAACGGATGATTGTTTTTTTTATATGAATTCAGAATTTTCGAGATTGTTTTTTGTGTATTTAAAAAAGTATAACCCGTGGATGCCCGTGTATCTCCGCCGGCACTTCCAATATTCATTACATTTCCGGATCTTCTTTCAAACGAAAAATCTGTCATCGGAATCGCGCCGAATTCTTCTTCGATAATTTCAAAATCATCTATTTGCAATATTTCAGAAAGATAAATTTTGATTTTGGCATTATACTCCTCAGGTTTCAGTAATGATTTTGAAAACAAGGTGTATTCAACAAATATTTCATTTTGGCTTAAAGGAAGCGTATAAAAAAACGTAGTACCATTTTCCTGTGTAGTCCTGAAATCCATAAAGAACATTTCGGAAGGATCTGTTTTGAACTGAGTTGTACGGATCGTTATCCCTTTGAAATGCTGAATAAAATACTGGTTCTCCGGATTTAACTGCGGTTTTTTATAAATGGAGTTGAAAATATATCTTGATTCAAATACTGATTCAGTGGTTTTAACAACCGCATTATTTCCAAGATTTCCGATTGAAATAATATCCTGGCAAATAAAATCAACCTGATCAGATTGACGGATATAATTGAGAACGTGCTTATAGAAATCAATACTTCTGATCATTTTATAAACATAAGAACCCGTATCAAGTTTTAATTTTTCTTCTTTATTGGAGAAAAATAAAAGGTCTTTCCACCGTTTATAAACGACATCTTCAAACTCGTTTTGGATTCCCTCTTGTTGCCAGAAACACCAGGTCCGGTCATTTTTGTCTTTACCGTCTTTATCAATAATCAGGATTCTTTCCGAAACCCAGACTTTCTCTTTCAAAGCGCGATAAACAAGGCTGAGCCCGGCCATGCCTCCTCCACAAATAATGATGTCGTAGTTTTTTGTCTGCATCAACGAGTTTTAAAATCTTCCAAAGATAAAAATACTTCATTACTCCCGGATGGGAGTTATTCCCGGCAACAAATTTTGGGAATCACATAAAAATGCAGTATGGTTTAAATTTTAAAAAAAAGAATTTTAAATATTGGTTATTGAAGCGATTTTTTTAGGATAGATGAAATAGATAAATCCATTAAAAAAGTTGCGCTTCGCAAAGATCTTCTGCGTAGCGCAACTGCAATCGATTTAATTTTTCTCCTAAACCCTGTCGTGATGCGGATGTTTATAAGGATCGCGGTAAGGACGCGTCAATAATGCATTCGCTTCCCTATCTCCGACAATTTCCCGTTTCTTTGGATCGTAAACAATTGGCCGCCCGGTTTTCATCGACAGATTAGCCATGATACAGCTCGCCGTAGAAATATGACCTTCCTGGATATCGGCAACCGGCCGGCTGCTATTATCTATTGAGCTTATAAAATCGAGCATATGCAAACGGGTTGCCGGAGCTGCATTTAATTCGATTTTATCTTCTTTAAGATCCTCCGGATACTTTTCCTTTTCAAACACACAATCTCCATGGATTTTTTCACCCTTTCCTTCAGGGGTAAAATCATAAGACATTGTACTGGCTCTCAATGTCCCCTTTTCTCCAAAAAGTGTGAAAGACCACGGATACTCAGGATCTGCCGGCGTTCCCCAGGACCTGTGCTGCCAGACGCAATTCAGTTCATCATACTCAAAAATAGCAGATTGCGTATCCGCAATATTGGATTTCCCCTCCTTCTGAACATAAATTCCGCCGGTTGAACTGATTTTATTTGGCCAGCCGAGTTTCAACATCCAACGGACGGTATCAAACATGTGGATACACATATCTCCCATAATTCCATTTCCATATTCCATAAAAGTCCGCCACCAACGCACGTGCGGGGAACCATCATAAGGACGCAGCGGAGCCGGGCCGGTCCACATTTCATAATCCAGAAAATCCGGAACGGCCTGGACCGGAGGATTTCCATTGGCTTTCATATGATAATAACAGCACATTTCCACATGGGAAATTTTCCCGAGCAAACCTGCGTCAACAATTTTCTTCTTCGCTTCAATTAAATGTGGGGTGCTTTTCCGCTGCGTGCCTACCTGCACAACCTTATTATACTTTCGCGCAGCCGCCACCATGGCCTCTCCTTCCATCACATCAACACTAATCGGTTTTTGCACATAAACATTTGCACCGGCTTTCACGGCATCAATCATTTGAAGGGAATGCCAGTGATCCGGTGTGCCTATAAGCACAATATCAAGCTGATTCTCAGCTAACATTTTTTGATAATTACCGTACAGCCTCGGAGTTTTACCAGATTTCTGTCGTTGTGTAACCAGCTTGGCTGCCTCTGAAAGCTGATTTTTATCAACATCACAAAGTGCAATCACTTCCACAGGAGCTACCTGCATAAGCCGGAATAAATCACTTTTGCCATACCATCCTGTCCCGATCAGTCCCACGCGAAAAGGTTTTGCCGGATTAATTAAATCCATTCCACGCGCACCAAAAGTACTAAGTGCAAGCGAGGCCGTAGCTCCGTAGAGAAATTGCCGGCGATTGATATTAAAATGATTCATCTAAGATAGGTTTTCAGGCAGCTTACGCCGGTTTAATAAATTACATTCTATCAATAAAGCAGGATGACTTTGTAAAATACTTCGATAGCCTAATCGATTTTTTTGAAGTATCGCAGATTTAACATTCAGATGGTATCACTAATTATCTAAAAAAATGTACATTTAACCGATAATAAATCAACTTCTGATACTTTCTTCGAAAACATGAATTCCAAAAAAATCTTCGTTTCAGTCATTGCAATAGCTTTGCTGTCTGGTTTTGTCTTGATTAAAAAAATTGGTGAATTTAAAATGACTACCGATATTGGAAATCCCAAACTTACGGGCTCTTCCACATACGACAAGAACTCTAAAACTTATACGCTGAAAGGTTCTGGATATAATATCTGGTTTGAAAGAGACGAATTCCAGTTTCTTTACAAAGAACTTGAAGGAGATTTTACGATGACAGCCGATTTTGAATTTGTCGGGACTGGTAAAGATCCGCATAGAAAAGTTGGCTGGATGATCAGAGAGTCACTTTACGACAATGCATCGCATGTAAGTGCGGTATTACACGGTGATGGCCTGACGGTATTGCAGTGGCGTGTTGCAAAAGGTGATAAAATGCGTGATCCGGAAGACGAAATTTTCAGCAAAGAAAAGGATGTACAAACAGTACAACTTCAAAGAAAAGGTAAGGAATATACCATGTGGGCTGCAAAAAAAGGGGAGACATTGAAAGTTGTAGGCTCGCATCAAATGGATAATCTTCCTGACAAAATTATTGCCGGTGTATTTATTTGTTCGCATAATCCGGATGTCCTAGAAGAAGCCAAAGTTAAAAACCTGCGCATTGTGAAAAATTAGTGATCAGATTTTTAATCAATTTTGACAAAAGCGTACCGTTAAATAAATTTTGGGCTATTTGCGTTAAGTAACCAAAAAAGTATTAGTCTTTTGTCAGCTAAAATTGATTCTCACTTTATTTTAAATTCATGGATGCCGAACAAACTATAAAAAAGACGTTCAAAAAAAATTATATCCCGATATACAAACCTGCCAAGCTCATAAAACCTAAAAACCTTCCCGATGTAATTTCAGCATGGAAAGGTCTGGAATTAATTATAGAAGATATTCTCGACGGATTTGACCTGGAACGCATATCTTGTATAGAATTTGGAGTGGGATTTGGCTTTTCAATTGCTTCTTTTTCCAATTATTTTGAAAGAGTGACCGGCATTGATACATTTGATTCCAAATCGCTTTCCGGTGAAAAAGTAGATCACTTTGAGGAAACAAAAGCAATTCTCGCGGAACATAGGAACATAAGATTATTCAAATCCGATTACAGGGACTGGATAAAAAAGGATAAGTCCCGCTACAATCTTGCCCATATTGATATAGTTCACCAATATGAAGAAACATACGAATGTGGATTATGGGCAGCCCGGCATTCCGACTGTACGGTTTTTCATGACACCGAGAGTTTCCCTGAAGTAAGGCAGGCCGCCATTGATATTGCTATTGAAACCGGACAAAGTTTATACAATTATCCGCTTCTAAATGGCTTGGGAATTCTGGTTGATAAAGATGCAATTCAGAAAAGACATTCTCAGGAATAACAAAAAGCCGCTACCCGGACATATCCGGTTAACGGCTTTTTTATTTTATTACCAATTCAACTCTGCGGTTACTTGCCCTGCCTTCTGGATGGTTTTTGAAATAGCTTGACTGGTATATATTTGAATATCATTAGGTTGCAGTATTTATTCTGACACCAAAGATTCACGTTATTTGCTTGCAAAATTCGATCTTTGATAAATCACACCTCCCCCACTTCTCCTCCCTTGGTACACTTTTTTATTATTAAGAATCACAACTAAATAACCAGCTTAATAATAAAAAAATGAATCTTGAATCTTTCGGAACAAATCCTGAAAACTTATTGATGGCAAAGACAGATCTTGCTGTACTAAGAGGTCTGTTCCATACGCTTAATGATGCAGGCATCAGCCTTTCGTCTTTGAACAGCTCTATTGCCTTACTTGAAGAATATATTGAAAAGACAGATAATGAATCAATAGTTACCGAAACATTTGTGAAAACCAAGCCGAGAAATACCGCGGCTAGAAGATACCCAATGTGGAATAATAGTAACGTTATATTCGCGCATTGCGCAGTTTGAGGAAACGGAATTGAAAAAGCCAGGTCAAATTTTGCTTGACCTGGCTTTTTCATGATTAAATAATTTCTTTGTTCCCCAATTTATATTAAGTCATATCACAACATAAAATATATTAGTATTTTACCTCGGCTTGCGGATGTTGCTATGGATGGGGAATTCGGGCTAAAATTTGGTTTTTGCATTCATCTGGTAGCCGGTAGCCTGATGAAGCATTCGCTGTAAAGACATTAGCTCTCGCAAAAAAAGATCATAAAAAAGTAAATATCCCGGAAACTTTTCCGCTCACAAAAACTTATATCATTTGTACCGTTCCACTATAATGCTGCTAACATTTCCGGCGTGGAAATTTATTTTCACCATTTCATGTACATCCGATCCAATGGAATAAGCAAAATACCATTGTGGCGATTTTGCCATCAAAGGATCATAAGACAAAGATAAATCCTTTGTTGCTAACAAAATACGCTCAAACTTGGAAGCATACTGACTTTTATTTCGGATGACTATAAATTTTCCGTAAAGTTTTTCTGCCGGATCTCCAACCCTGATCGCCGATTCAGAATTTAGTTTTTCAGGCCATTGTGTAAGCTGCTTTCCGCTGTTTAAATAAATACTTTTGACTTTACCAGATTCAAGATTAAGCTGTATCCCAGAATCTGTTCCCTTACTTTCGTCAAACAAAATATATTGGTACAATGCGAGACGGTTTTGTAAATCGATAAGTTCCATTGAAAAATTACTGACGATATTCAAATAGGAGACGCCCTTTGATTTTTGGAGGGATTGAACTGCCGAATAAATATTTTCCGCTTTTCCGTTAATCGCCATGCCAAGGTAATCGCCCGAAGAAATACTATCCCGGGAAATAACCACGATAGGCCTTGGATCAACGATGGGCTCAACATTATCCGGCGATACATCCATCTGACATCCGGAAACAATTAAAATGAAGGCAAAAAGGATTCCAAATACAGTTTTTTTCATGATGTCAATACGGTTTAGTTAATACCATAGACCCTCATACTTATTATTGGTTGTAACCGCAAGATAGTTTTTTCAGATTTTGTCCAAAGCTATAACCTGAGCTTTGTAATCAGCAGGAAGTAAGGCGTTGCGGATCAATTTTTCAAAACCTAAAAGCCTTGTCAATTTATAACCCTTTAAAACCGGAAGGAGCCATGGAATTTTACCAAGGGATAGCAAGTGATTTACATGATCAGGAACCACCAGTACCTGTACCTGCATCAGCATGTAATACCTAAAAATGCCAAGATGTTTTTTATATTGTTTGTATAAATCCATAGTAAAATCGCCCTTCAAAAGATCATCCAGAAGATGTTGCTCCCGCATACTTTTCCATTCATCAAAACTTTGGGGGAGTCCGGAAATTTTCATTCTTAATCCTACCTGTAAGAACGTCTGAAAAACTTCCTCCTTTTCCGGGTCTGTCAGCTTTCGCTCCAAAAGTTCAAACGAACGAATCGAATAATCGATCAGCATAAATAAAACATCCCGGTAGGCCCAGTCCGGTATCTGCGCACCACGCTGCTGCTCAACGCCCTGATGAATGGCTGAGATTTTATCAATCGCAATAAGAGCAGCATCATATTCGGAGAAAACAATTTGACGTGCATAGGCAACCGTTGAAAAAAGTCGGCCCAGCGGATCAGCCGGAAGGCGGCCTGTAAAATAAAGCCAGTCAACTGATTTGTTTAAGGCAAATTCAGCGGAAGCTCCTGCAAAAATAAAAAGTATATAATCCGCCTTGCCCCAAATTTCTCGTACAACGGATGACTTTTTCACAAAGTACTTCATACATAAACCGAACTCAATCGTCAACAATCTTAAATATTCAAAAAATATGAATTTAACCAATCAAAAATATGAAAAGTACTTTGAAGTGCAAAGTAAAATTTTAAATATATTGTCTTTTATTCCCTCAAAAAATATGTGCAAGCAAATGCATGATAAAGCCAAATCCCCGGCGTTCACTTTGAACACCGGGGATTGAGTAATTAATATTCTTCAAAAATTATTTCTTTGCGTACCAGTTACGTAACCGTACATCAATTGCTTTGTTGGAATCATTAACCAGTTTTTTGAAAGCTTCCGTATCGCTAAATCCGTTTGCTCCACGGTAGTGGTACGGGTAAATGATTTTTGGTTTGAAATCAAGAACCGCCGAAGCAGCTTCGGGAACATCCATGGTATAAGGCAAATTCATGCAAACAAAAGCCACATCGATATTTTTCAAACTTCTCATTTCAGGAATCCCGGCCGTATCACCGCTGATATAAATAGTTTTACCACCCATTTTTAGTACGTAACCATTGCCTCTTCCCTTGGTATGTTTGGAATCTGCGGCTTCCGGAAGATTGTACATCGGGATCGCTGTGATAGAAATATCCAGCTTGCTGATCGTCTGTCCATTACCGATCACCACAGCTTTTGCCTTGATTTTATCCGACATTTTGTCGGCAACCGCTTGTGGTACAACCAATATCGCATGACTCAAATCAAGTGCTTCAAGGGTAGCCGGATCAAAATGATCTCCGTGGATGTCTGTAATCAAAATCAGATCCGGCGCTGCAATTCCTTCAAATGTTTTTGCTCCTTCGTATGGATCAGCATAAATCGTTTTTCCGTTCCAGGTCATTGCCAGCGTGGCATGATTAAGCGGCTGGATTTTTAAAAGACCTTTAGAAGTTTTAATATCATCCGCTGCGGGAAGTTGCGCCCATGAAGCCGCACAAAGGGTCAGTAAGAATAAAGTAAGTCTGATTTTCATATTCTGGTTGATTTGTTTTATCCAAAGATATGGCACACGCTTCTTTCCTCCATTGCATTAGCCGATTTATTTAAGGCCAAATTTCTGATTTAATAAAATTTTAGCAGACGCCGTGCCTGGTCTGGTTTTTTATCCTTTGTTCCAAGAATTACTTGCTATCAATTTGGCTCTAAACAAAGCATCATGATATTAACAAAATACCTGTTTTTCATTCTGATATGTCTTTTTTCTTTTATTGATATTTTTGCCCATGCACAGCAAAATTCTCAATCTGAAAATCGAAAAAAAGTAATTTTCATTGCCAGTGCTGATAGTCATCCCAAGGGACAACATGAGTACAATGGCGGCATCAGTTTTCTTGCACAAAAATTAAAACAGGCCATGCCCGATATGGACACGGCTGTTTTTCACAACGGCTGGCCGCAAGATCCAGGCGCTTTAAAGAATGCAGCTACCATCGTTATTTTCAGCGAGGGAGCACAAGGTCACATCCTCCTTCCACATCTTTCGGAAATAGAAAACCTGATGAATAATGGAACCGGGTTGGTTATGCTTCATTTTACACTTGAAATACCCAATGGAAAGGACGCGGATAGAGTCCGTGATCTTGTTGGAGGATATTTTGAAACGGGCTGGTCTGTAAACCCTTTCTGGACACCAGCCATAAAAAAGCTACCTCACCATCCTGTCACAAATGGGGTGAAACCTTTTGGTGTTATGGATGAATGGTATTATCATCTGCGTTTTGTGAAGGATATGAAAAACATTACACCTATCCTGAAAGCGCTCCCGCCCGACTCCACGCTAAACCGGACGGAAGGAACCCATACCAACAATCCCTTTGTAAAGGAGGCTGTTTTGAAAAACAGGGAACCGCAGATCATCGCCTGGGCATATGAGCGGCCAGCCGGGGGAAGAGGTTTCGGATTCACAGGCGGACACATGCATGCAAATTGGAAAAATGACGATTTCCGCATGCTGGTACTGAATGCTATTGTATGGACCTCCCGTACAGATGTGCCCAAAAACGGTATCAGCACACAAACTCCCGGACAGGAGGAGCTTGATCAGTTCACAAAACCGGCTCAATAAAACGATCTGACCAACTAAAAACCGGGTAAATTTGAAATAATACCGAAAGAATATTTCAATTATATCATTGATCGCAACCCTAAAATTTAATAACTTGTTTGACCTTACTTTTAACAGTTGCGGGTCATGGAAGTTGAAAAAATGCTGGAATTAATCAGCAAGGGAAGAACAGATCTGATTGTTGAACTGATAAAAAAACCAGATTGGCAGGAAATTCTTCAGATTGGTCAAATTAAACCTTTGCAATGGCTGGTCTATTACAATGACACTACCGGACTTAGAGCCGTCTTATCGGCCGGAGGAAAACTTGACACGCTAAATCTTAATCAGGAACTAGGGCACGCCGCCTATTTCGGACATTGGAAAGTCTGTGATTTCCTGATTAATAACGGGGCAGATCCAAATGCAAGGATAGATAAAACCGGTGAAACTCCTTTGCATGGTGCACTTTCCAAAGCTGGACGTCCTTATTACTATTTTGTGGTAAAACTTCTTATCGAAAAAGGCGCACAAGTGAATGCCAAAACAGTTCCGGGTATTGAAACCGGTGCTTTTATGCGTGATGTAAGAACCAAAGGAGAAACGCCTCTGCACAGAGCAGCAGCTTATGCGGATGAACAAACTATTCAATATTTGTTAAAAAATGGGGCTGACAAAACAGCAAAAGATGTGAATGGAGATTCTCCCTTAACCTGGGCAAGTGAGCATTTGCGACCGGGATCAATTCTTTCATTATTAACATACGGCGAATACCAAATCAGCGAAACCCATAAGATTAAAAGTACGAGCGATCACGGACAAGGCTGGGGAAACGGCATGGACTGGAATTTACTGGGAGAATTCATACCGGAGTGAAAAAGTTAATGTGACAAAAGCAATGTTCCTTCTTATTAGCGTTATTCCTTTACCTCGGCCAGAAAATCTGGTAAATTTTCTGAAACTGCGGGAAGTGTTAGTAAAAAACGTGCCCCTTGATCCGAGCTGACCTGCAATGCTCCGCCTGCCTGTTTGACAAGCGAAATCACCAGTCTTTTCCCAAAAGTCTGTCCTGCTTTTTTCCAGGTTTCAGGATCCACACCAGGACCATTATCTTTCACTTCCAGGAAAAGATGATCTGTATGCCATAAACGAATTATTAATCCCGGCTGCTGAACTTGATTAAAAGCATGTTTAAAAACATTGGTTACCAGCTCATTAATAATTAATCCCAAAGGAACGGCCAGTTCTACATCCAGAGAAATATCCTCAACTTGCAATGTCAGATCCAGTTTTTCCTGATAGTGAAAAGATTGCATCAAACCTTTAACCAAATCACTGATATATTCCTGCATCCCCACGCGTGTTACATTATCGGTTTGATAAAGTTGCTGATGAATGAGTGACATTGCCTCCACACGCTGTTGTCCGTCCAAAACGGCCTGAACAGCTTTTTTGTCATCAAGCCGGTTTGCCTGCAAGTAGAGCAGACTTGAAATAATGGCCAGATTATTTTTCACCCTATGGTGGAGCTCCTGCATGAGCTGTTTAAGCTGCCCGGACTGCATACTAATCTGCTGGTTGGCCTTGCCGAGTGTTAGATTTGTGTGGTTCAGTTGTCTGTTCACACTTTGAATTTTTCGATATTGCAGCAGCTCTACAACCAATAAAATCAGCAATATAGAAACCCCGGCAGCGAGCCACCAAAGTTGTTTTTTCTTGCTGCGATTATCTTCATCAAGCTGCTGAATCTGCTGCTGTTTTTCCCTGGTCTGAAACTGAGTTTCGGTCTCAATCAGCTGTCTGCTTTTTTCCTCATTCAAAATACTGTCGCGGTATGCATACCATCGTTTTTGAGAAAACAGCGCCTGTTTATAATCTCCCTTCTTTTCATTTATCATGGTAATGGTTTCATATATACTGACCATGACGTTCAATCCCGCTTGTATACTTTTGGCCCAGTCAAGTGCCTTATTTATGTAAGTTTCGGCCTCAGCAACACGGTTGAGCGCCAGAAGCGTATTAGGAAGATTCACGTAAACAATTCCTTCCACAAAACTTTCCTTTTGCGCTCTGGCTTGCTTAAGACATTCCAGATAAGAATCTGCTGATTTCTGATATTCCCCAGCGTTTTTAAGTATGATACATCGGTTTAGTAATGTTTCCAGATAGATCAAATTGTTTTCCTTTGCTATCCGGATTGCATCTGAATTATATTGAAGCGCTTTGTTATAATTCTTTCTAATGTCTTCAATCGTGGCAAGATCCGTATAAATACTTGTTTTTAAAGACTGCAAATTATTTTTGTCGATAATCACCAAAGCTCTTTGACAATAATACTCTGACAATTTTAAGTCGTTTAAATCCAGATAAATACCAGCGATCATCTGTAAAACACGAACCTGTTTCCGGAAATTACCAGCCGCTATAAATTCTTCATATGCCTTTTGATACTGCGTAATCGCCTCACTGGATTTATTCTGACTTTTCTCCAAGTAGGCTGTGGCCAGGTAAGCACGGCCTATGAAAGATCTGTCGGAAAACCGCCGGGCAATTTGCATCAAATATACTGTTCCTGTGAGCGCTTCTGTATATTTATGCTGATCCACAAGCGAGTCGCAGTAGGCTGTTACCTTTTCAAAACGCGCCGAATCAGACATACCTTCAAACTGATTTTCTACCGAAGCCAGGTTATTTCCAGCACCAGATTGGCTGAATGATTTGAATCCACCAAATGCAAGCAAGCTTATTAGTAGTAAACGAAATTTCATAACGTGAGGGTTTTAGCAAAGAAAGTCAAATCTTCCGGGTTAGTATGAGATTTATTTTTATCCGGGAAAACTGTCTGTTCTTATTTTCAGCGGATATGGAATTGCTTCATAAAATCTTCTTTATACTGCGCTCCAAGCGGGACGGTGAACGAATCAATAAAAATCTCCCGGTCATTAAAACCGGTTATTTTCCTCACATTGACTACAAAAGACCGGTGTACACGAACCAGAGACTCATAGCCTAGCCTCTGTTGGGTATTTCCGAGCGTCAGACGTAATGCATATTTTTGACCTTTGACCATAATATTGGTATACGTATTATCAGCTTCCAGAAGGAGAATTTCATCAAGACTGATACGAACAAACTGATAATTATGCTTTATAAACACCTGATCATCAATAAGTAATATTGACTCCTTGCCAGCCGTTTCCTTATCTGCCGGTTCAGCATTTTTTAATTCTGTTTTTTTTGCGGCAAGCTTTCCCTGTGCAAAGTTGTGAAGGGCGAGATCAATTGCTATTCCAAGATTTTCAGGCCTTACTGGTTTGGTAAGATATGCGGCAGGAAATGTTTCCTTCGCCCTTTCAATGGTTTGTTTGTCGGCAAAAGCAGTAAGATAAATTACAGGAACGGGCTTGAATGCAATGATTTGCCTGGCTGTTTCAATTCCATCCCAATCACCCTTCAAATGAATATCACAAAGCAGTATATCAACCCGGTTATCCTTATAAACCGATAATGCTTCCCTGCCATTATCAGCCACTTCTACAATAGCGTAACCCTGAGCTTCAAGCAAATCACTGACATACATGGCAAGTACTGCCTCATCTTCCACAATCAAAACTTGTATCCGGTTTTCCAATTTGAGTTTTATTTACAGAAAATTACGGATTCGAGGCATTCTTTCAAACTTTCGAGGCGGCCTTTTTAGTAAGTCGACTTTGATAATTAATGCTATTGAAAAGGCGCAGACATTTTTCTACATACAAAAAAATGATTTTCACTGCTATTATAGTAGCATTCACATACATTTCAAAGCAGTACAACTAAGAGGACTATATATTTAAACCGTGTTATTTATTATGCTCAACGTAGAAACAAGGATTTCACTATTCATGGAAAATAATAAGGACGCCAAAAGCTCGCTGTCATTTCCCAAAATGTGAAATCCTCTTGTATTTACCAATGTTCCAGCATCAAAATCACCAACCTCAATGATATCAGATTCCTTTTCGATCATGCCATTTTTGATACAGACTTCTGTGGTCATTATCTTATTTAAAAAGATTTATGCTCCTCCAACCCAGCCTGCAAAAAAGTGGTGGAAAATGAATTATCTCATCATACTGATACTGATCATCATCAGCACGGGAAAACACTGGTTTCCGCTCCACATAAAACTTCTGGGTTGGTATTAAAAACAAATCATTTGCTAAATATCAAGAATTGTTTCAACAATATTGGACGAAGCCTGCTCGCAGAAATCCAGTCCTGAATAATCAGGATTGTACCCGCCGATATAAGGAACGGCCATGATATAAATCCTTTTATTAGCCTTGCCGTTGTTGTCGACAATCTGAAAGTTGTCATTGATCGTTATTCCGGGCACTTTCAAATAATAATCATCTCCTGATTTTTCGATATTTTTATTTCCTCCATTCATTGCTAACCTGGCTTTTTCCGAAGATTCAAACTTAATCCGTGCTGGACTTATGGCTTCATTCTCAAACAAACCTTTGAACGGAAAGTCTTCATAATCCAGATGCGGCTGGCCAACACAATCAACGAAAGTCTGATAATAATCGGATTGATCTGCTCCGTTTTCGCCCTTATAATGATAGGTAATACCGCCCTTAATTTTTTCCGCCTCTGTTTCACCCGTCTCTCCTACTGCAACAATTTCCAGCTTTCCTGCGGCATGCAGGGCAAGTAACTCTTCACAGGAACTTTGAGGAACAAAAGCGATAACGACTGATATTAAAGGCATTAATACTTTTTGAAGTCGTTGCATATCCTCAGCTGACAAATATTTTGCAGGATAGTTCATAGCAAAACTGAGGATAGCCAGCACTTCCTTCCAGTAGATGGATTCCTTTCTTTTGATTGATTTCTCAGCCTCTTCATATTCTTTTTTGAAAAGTGAAAATGGTTCTGCACTCTCCCGTTGACTCATCATGGAATCTACAAAGTCTTCCATACTAAGCTCCTTTATACTTTCGTAGAACTTTGGATCCTTGTCTTTAAATAAATCCTTAAATTCCTTTTCAAACACAAAGTCCAGCGAAAGGAACCCGTTATTTTCTGTTTTGTTTTTCTGAATTTCCTCCTGGCTCAGTAAAGAATCATTTGATACAAGCGGATCTTCAAGATGGAAACGGACAGCCGGAAGCAGGCCATTTCTTGAATGCATTACGAGTTTAAAATCAGGACTATCTTTCGATGCCAGAAAGCGAACTTTCCCATTTTTATCCTTATCGAAAGTACCATTATTACGTGCCAGCGTCCGCAGTGCGTCAACAGCTGTAAGCGATGAACCTTTAATTGCAATAGCATGATTCAGCTTTAATTCCAATTTGGCAGGTGGGTAAGGAGAATCAAAGTAACCGGCCACAACACCTTCATATTTTACAGGCCATTTGTGTCCGGTGCAAATAATTACCTTATCAAATTCCAAACTTTCTTTTTCCGCAGTTTCAATCAAAACCTTTCCGGTATCAGGATTATCCACGATGTCAATCACCCTGCTTCCCAGATGGACAATCGTCGTAAGCCCATTTGATTTTGCTTTTTCAAGCAGCAAGGTAAACTGAGCGGACAAATATTGTCCAAACAATAAACGCGGTAAAACCTTATATTCATTGAAATTTTCTTTCTCGATATTAAACTTCGCCAGACTTTCTGTGGAAAGTGTTTCTATCCAGGTTTCAATGGATGTCACAATTTCGGGAATTTCATTATCTGACACATTTGTAACGTGCTCTTTGTTAGCACCTTCATAACTATAAGGCATACCGGCTCCCAATAATTTTTTCGCTTCAAAAATGTGCATTTCAAGATCTGTGTCGGCCGCTTCAACAAATCTTTTAAAAACAAATAATGCACTGGGACCGCCACCCAATATGGCTATTCGACTTTTTACGGGTTTGTTTGGCATCATAAATTAATAGTGTACAACAAGTTAAGGGTAAGATTTTTCAACTTATAAATAATTGTACCAGCGTCACGGGGGAATGGTTTTTTAAGCAGGGTGTAGAAATCAACCCGAAACCGCTCATGCTTTTGTCCGAAATATGGATTTATCCGGTGAAATCACTTGGCGGAATACGTCAGAAAAAGGCACATGTTAAAGAAGAAGGTTTGCAATACGACCGCCGTTGGATGATCGTGGATGAAAAAGGTAAGTTTTTAACCCAGCGTGTGAATGCAAATATGGCATTGCTCGATGTCGAAATTTTTGACAAGGGTCTTATGATTTCACATAGGCTTCAGGTTGGCAACCAGATCCTTGTTCCATTCGAATCCATTTCCAGGCAAACAATTCAGGTCAAGGTTTGGGACGACATTGTGCTGGCCCGTACAGTGTGCGACCAGGCTGATAAGTGGCTAAGCAGCCAATTGGGAAAAAATGTACGTATTGTTGAAATGTCGGAACACTCGCTGAGAAAGATGGATCCCGCTTACACAGGCAAAGAAGCAAAGGTTAGTTTCGCCGATGATTTCCCTTATCTTTTAATTTCAGAAGGTTCTTTGCAAGACCTTAACAGCAGACTTGAACAGCCTGTAACGATGAATCGCTTCAGACCAAATTTTATCATTTCCGGCACGGAGCCTTTCGCAGAAGATTCATGGAAAAAGATCAGGATCGGTCAGGTAGAATTTATCGTAGCCAAACCTTGTGAACGGTGTGTTATGGTAAGTATTGATCCTGAAACTGGCCAGAAAAGTTCTGAACCTTTAAAAACATTGGCTACCTACAGGAAAGTTGATAAAAATATTTTTTTCGGGCAAAATCTCGTCAGCCTGCAAAATGGTATTTTACTTGAGGGTGATGAGATAGTTATCACTGATCAAGACTACCAAAAGCCGAAGTGAAAAATTTTATCTTTTAATCCTGACAATCTGTACGGTCGAAATAATTTGATACGATCAAATTAATTTGAAACCTATTGATTAAAAATTATCTTTACCTATCAAAGCTGCAAAAAGTAGCAGCTGTCGAGTTTGTCAAATCAATAGTGAACAAATTTTTAATGGGACAGGTTGAAATTTATTTGGCAGATGACGACGAAGATGACCGCTTGTTCTTAAGAGAAGCAATTATTTCAATACTTCCTGAAACAATTATTATTGAAGCTACTGACGGCCAGGATCTGGTTGATCTGATCAGTTGTAAAAATAAAACCAGAAATTTGACCTTAATTCTTGTTGATATGAACATGCCGCGACTTAACGGCCTGGAAGCGATCAGTATTATTAAGTCCCAACCTGAATTCAAAAATATTCCTGCGCTTATGGTTTCCACTTCCCAGGATGCTGCATTAAGAAAACAGGCCTATCAGTTAGGAATCAATACATTTATTACAAAACCTATCACGATGGATGGCTACGAGAGCATAGCGCGTGGAATTAAAATATGTTTTGTAGATCAGTTTTTTTCGGGCCTCAATTCCAAGATCTGAAAATTTACTCCCTTGCGCCGGGAAGTTTGGGAGCTCCTACCTGTCCGGTTACATCTCGGCTCTGTGCAAAGAAAAAAGTCGTGAACGCTTATTCAATATACCCATAACGATCCGGGATTATCTGCTGATCCCCAATGTAAGTTCCTTCTCCGGCCAGTCATCGATCAAATGCATCTGATACCACATGCAAATCAGATTCCCAGCCAATCTCAAAATTCTGCCTATTGATTCCGGATATTTCGTGCCGGAAATGGGACGTTAACTATCGTTAAAATAACCGGCTCCATATGCCCGAAAGACAGTGAAGCCGGCAATTTTACAAAGCAATAGATAAAATTGAAAATTTCATATACTAAAAATATAATTTAACTCACTAAAAAAGACGCGGGCTTCAACTGTTTTTTTGTCGATTCGGTCAACTCCCTTTTGGCAAGTGCATGACATTCATAAATTGCGTCGCTGAACATCATTTGCTGCGGCGGTGTTTTTTGTGTTGACGCGGATGGACCTCTGAGTGCGCCGACCAGGCCAAGTTCCCTGGCAACGTATACGTAGCGGATCGCATCAATGACCACGCCTGCTGAATTGGGAGAATCCTGCACCGACAGCTGCGCATCTAAAATGACAGGAGCTCCCATAAATCCTTCCAGCTCCAACCTGAAATTAGCAACCTTGTTATCACCATAATAAGCAATATATTCAGACGGCCCTGCATGTAAAAAACTATCATTTGTAGCAATACCCCTGATATCATTTTGGGCACGAATTACATTTTCCTTTGATATTTTTTTTGATTTAAGACGGTTTTTATCCTCCATATTAAGAAAATCTGTATTACCGCCAACATTACGTTGAATGTGCGCTTTTACGTGATGCCCGCGCTCAAAGGCAAGTTCCTGCAACATCTGAGAAACAATGCTGGCACCAAACTGACTCCTCATATCATCCCCGATAATAGGAATTCCCGCGTCTATAAATTTTTGCTCCCAAACAGGGTCGGATGCGATAAAAACCGGAATGCAGTTTACCAGTGAAATGCCCAGTTCAAGGCAAATTTCGGCATAGAACTCCGTAGCAAGCTGTGAGCCTACCGGAAGATAATTGATCAGAATCTCGGCCTGATGATCTTTTAAGTGCTCAATAACCTCTTTACGAAGTGAAGCAACAAGATTCGTATCATAACCTGCCGGATTAATTAAAACATCCGTTGTTTTTAATTCATCTTTTATTACAAAACGGTTTTCGGCCGGGTAGGCAGCCATTTGAGGAGAAACACCGTCAATAACAGGTGAACGATAAACCGGAGCCGGTGACTTAACATCGGGATTCAAAACGATCGTACAATTTGGTTTGGCAAAAATAGCTTTACCCAGCGGAAGCCCGATCTTTCGTTCATCTATGTCAAATCCACAAACAAATTCGATATGTTCTGCCTTGTAGCCACCAATGTTATCTGCCATCAGACCCGAGGTTTTATCCGAAAATGTGGTATAATATTCAACGCCCTGCACCAATGAGCTTGCGCAGTTCCCCACGCCCAAAATTGCAACTTTTATTTTTTCAGCTTGATTTTGCATCAGTTTATCTTATGTTCTATTTAAAGGTTTTACAAAAATTAAATGGTACTGAAATTAGATTTCCAAGATGACCCACTCCAATATTAAGCACATTTAGAAATCGCTTCCAAAGCAACGTAAAAATTATTGCAAACGTTTGCATTGATTTTAATTTGTTTTTGTCAAAAACATAAAAATAAAAATATATACTTGATTACAAGAAAACTAGCCTGATAATAAATTTACAAATTTATTATCAGGCTAGTTTCCGGCCCTTTTATAGTTGTTTAAATTCAGCTTCCAATACTACGCCTATGCAGTGGGATAGTTGTAATAAAAAGCAGTTTAGAGGATTTTACCTGATCAAATGAAACTGACCTATTTTGCACAATTTTGTAAATAATAACGATAACAGCTATACGTTTATCATTATTGATTTTATTAACCAATCGAAGCCGTAACCAAATCAGTCACACCCTCAATTTACAAATGAGCCTTAGTTCACATTAATTTCCTGACCCGGTTTGTTTGTTTCAGGATTTTTAGGCAGCGTGATAATCAGCACACCATCCGTGTATGAAGCACTTATATTTTCCGTCAGCACTTTTCCATTTAATTGAAACGAACGCTCAAAAGAGACGGGTTCATATTCCTGGTAGGTATATGTGCTCTGACTCGTAGCATCTTCCTTATGCGCGGCGTAGGCAATATTGAGCACATCACCTGTAAATGATATTTTAAAATTGCTTTTAACAAGTCCGGCGGCGTAAAGTGAGATGATAAAGGAAGATTCTTTTTCTTCAATATTTACCGCTTTTCGGTTTCCGAAGGAACTGTTTAAAACACTATCCCAGGGTGATTTACCCCCAAATTTGTTTGCAAATTTTCTGAAAGGACCGCCGCATCTGTGATGTCCCGGGCCAAATCCTTGTTGATTTTGTGAATCTGTTGTTGTTTGTTGATTAAACATGGCTTTTATTTTTAAGTTTTTTGTTCTGATTAAATTATTTGTTTTCCCAAGGGCAATACTTTCCCATTCAATTCCAAAAGCAGGAACCGGCAAAAAGAAGTATTAAGGTTTGGTTTGTTATTTTAATTAATTGGTACGATTGTCGAAGTATTATGTACTGCATTTGCCCTTGCTGCCCATGGATTTCCGCCTTCAATATTAATCACTTCGTTGTGTCTAAACTGGCCATTACGAATGTGTGACGGCATCATTTGATTTCTGCCAGCTGCGCGCCGTATCAGGGCTACAACGCCTCCGATAAGTACAAGGCCCAACATTAATTTGAAAAGTGTTGTAATGACAAAAGCAGCCAAACCAACGACTAAAGTAGCGCCGATCAGACGCGGGAGTACGAAACGAAAGTTATTTTTCATGTTCTGAACTTTAAAGATGATAATTGTTTTAAAATGTATTTTTCAAAATTTATTACTATTGCTGAAGGGCGGTTACTGGTCTTGTTATTAATTTTCTATTCTGTTTTCGCCTTTCTAAAATGGTAGACGATCATGAGATTTGTTTTACTTTAAAGTTTTGAAAATATTTCCTGATCTTGATGCTTCAGGATTGGAGATTTATTGTTTGGATGACTTTTTAAAATTATAAATTACTTATTTTCAGTTATATATAAAAAAATTGCTCCCTGAAAATATTTCAGGAACAGGATTTTTTAGTACTATATATTTTTCGAAAATTACAACAGCTTGTTCCTGACGTCTTAAGGAATTTGTAGAAGATCAAAAAATCTTTCCACTTCAGTTTATGTTTGTGATAAAAAGTAATTGTCAACACTCCATTTGTACCCAGATACTGAGGCAAGCAGCGAAGACGCCGCACTATCCGTGAAAACAGAGTAACTGAAAGGTGCCCTGTAACCTGCAAAAGCAAACATGCTTAGAGCAAAAAATAAGGTCAGTAAAAAACTGCCGATCTCCGCCAGTTTTGTCTGGAAACCGATCATTAAGGTTATGCCAAAAACGATCTCTCAGACAGTGGTCAGAACATGGGCAATTGATTTATCAAAAAATGGCATGAGAGTATTGGTATAACCAACAAAATTCTCCCAGTTCCCCCAAGCATTTCCACTAAAACCCGCCTCTCCAAGCCATCCAAAACGATCCATAACCGGTAGTAAAAAGCCGATGCCGGGTGCGAGACGAAGAAATAATTGCGGTATATCAGATTTAATCTTCAACGTATTGCAAATAAGATTTAAGTGTGAAATCAAGGTTTTAGCAGACCACGAGATTCTCATATTTTAAAAGAACTTACTACCAAAAAAAACCGGTATCCCGAAATTAGTCATTAGCTCAGCTCGATCCATACCGGCGCATGATCACTGCTTTTTTCCCAGCCTCGAACTTCCTTATCAACACCAGCCGCAACCAGACGATTCAAAACCTGCTGATTTAAAAGAAAATGATCAATCCGAAGTCCTGCGTTTCGATCATAAGCCTTTCTGAAATAATCCCAGAAAGTATAAATGACATCATCAGGATAAAGGTGCCTGAGTGCATCGGTCCAGCCCTGGTCCACAAGCGACTTGTAGGCGGCTCTTGTTTCAGGCCTGAAAAGGGCGTCATCAACCCAGCGTTCCGGTTTGTAAGCATCCAATCCGGTGGGAATTGCATTATAATCCCCGGCTAAGACAACCGGAACATTTTCTTTTAAAAGGTAATCCGCGTGCGCTTGCAAGCGATCAAACCAACGTAATTTGTAATCATACTTAGGCCCGGGAGAGGGATTTCCGTTTGGAAGGTAAAGACAACAGATCAATACTCCGCTGACAATCGCTTCAATATAACGGCTTTGATCATCCTCGTCGTCACCTGGCAAAGACCTTCTAACTTCTTGTGGCTCGGAATCACGGGACAAAATAGCAACACCATTCCAGCTTTTTTGCCCATGCCAAACTGCATGATATCCTGCATCATTTATTTCCTTCTCAGGAAACTTTTCCTGCGGCGCTTTCAATTCCTGCAAACAAACAACATCCGGTTGTTTTTCCTTAAGCCATCGCAGCAGCACCGGCAAACGGCCGTTTACGCCATTAACATTATAGGTAGCTATGATCATGAAGCAATTAGGTTAAAATTTTTCAGAAAACAGAAGTTCCCAAACAGCTCCTGCTGAATTTATTATTTCTCTTTATAGGTGAAAGCGACGATCAGAAGCAAAACACCGACAAATCCGAGGGCAATCGGAAGCGAAAAAGCATCCGCAATAAATCCGATCATGGCTGGCCCTGCCAGTTGGCCCATATAACCCAGCGTAGTAACCGCAGGCAAAGACACAGATGGAGCTATACCGGGAATATTGCCGGCAGCCGTAAAAAAAACAGGAACAACGTTAGCCGCCCCCAGGCCTACCAATGCAAAACCAATTAGCGCAGCACCGGGCCAGGGAATTGAAACGGCTATAAAATAACCTGCTGATGCGACCAATGCGCCGTACAAAACAACTTTTGACGAACCAATTTTATGAATAATTTTATCACCTGTAAGACGCATAACCGCCATTGCAACAGAAAAAACAGCATATCCCAACCCTGCCATGGACGGCTCAAAATTTCTGTTGAATTGCAGAAAAACAGCACTCCAGTCCAGCAGTGCGCCTTCGGCCAGGAAGAAAACAAAACACATTAATCCCAGCGCTACGACAGGCCCGGTTGGCAAACTGAATGAAAAAGAATCCACACTTTTTTCCTCAGCTTTGGCAAAAAGATATTGGTACTGACTGCCTGCAATAACTACAAGCATGACCGATATACTCACCGCTGCCACGGAAGGAGAAAGTCCTAATTTTATCAAAAACCCAAGTCCGATAGAACCGGCAAGACCACCCAGACTAAACATGCCATGAAAAGAGGACATGATATGTCTGCCATATTTTTCCTGTACCAAAACCGCATGAGAATTCATAGCTACGTCAATAGAGCCAATTGACGCCCCGAAAACAAAAAGAACTGCCGCCAGCTCCCAGGCAGATTTTGTTAAAAGAAGCAGTGGAAGCGCTATTGCAATCATGATAGCAGCCACAAGCATCACTTTTCTGCTTCCGAATTTATTTATAAAAAAACCGGTAAAAGGCATCGTCAAAATAGCTCCAGCACCCAGTGAAAGCAACACAAGTCCCAGCGCAGCATCATCAAGCCCAAGATTAATTTTGGCAAAAGGTACCATCGGTGCCCAACTTGAAAGACCAATGCCGCAAACAAGAAAAATGAGCAAACTGGCTCTTCTGGCCGTTTTTGTTTTTTTATCGTCGGTAATTTCTAAGTTTTTCATTTTTATTGACGGTGATACATTTTGCAATATTATGCAAATTTGCATAATATTGCAAAAACAATTTTGATCATGGTCAGAGAAAAACGTTTTAATTACATTCTGGAAAAACTGCAAAATAACAGTGAAGTTGGATTCAGTGAGCTAAGCAGTGCTTTAAATGTTTCTGCGGATACGATCCGAAGGGACATTGACATGCTCGCTGATAACGGATTGTTACTTAAAATCCGTGGCGGCGCTATTCCCCGCTCTCACAATCCGCTTTCTTTCAAAGAACGCGCTGGTCATTTACAGGATGACAAGGAAATAATTGCCCTCAAAGCACAGACCTTGATCAAATCCGGACAAACCATATTCATGGATGGAGGGACATCCATTTACACGCTTGCTACACTTCTTTCTACTGATATCAAACTGACAGTAATTACCAATAATACGGCAATCATACCGGCTCTTTCTGCTTATAGTGGTATAGAACTGATTATTTTAGGCGGGCATTTTTTAAAAGAATCCGAAACAATTGTCGGATACCAGGCTATTAAAATGGTTGAAAATTTCCAGGCAGACCTTTATTTTATGGGTGTTTGTGCACTGGATATGCAAAAAGGGGTCACCGCCGTTTATATGGAGGAATCGGAGCTCAAACAAACTATGCTTCAGCATTCTTCCATGGCTGTCGCGCTCAGTACATTTGACAAGCTTGAAACATTTGAGCCCTACCGCGTGTGTCCTATACAGTCGCTGGATTACGTAATCACCGAAATGGATGCTCAAAATGAAAGATTTGATGTCTTTAAAAAAGAAGGTATCAAAGTACTGTAAAATTTAATTTCAGTATTTATTACTGACAGCTTTATATGCCTTGTGCAGTACTTCATTTATGACTTCCAGTTTTATAGGTTTTGCTACATAGTCATTCATACCTGCCAGCAAACAATTATTTCTGTCCTCCTGCATCGCATTAGCCGTTAATGCAATGATATAAGGTTTTGAACCAAAATCCTTTCTGATAATCCGTGTTGCTTCAAAGCCATCCATTTCCGGCATTTGAATATCCATCAAAATAACATCATAAGCGCTTTCAGAAAGCCTTTTTAAAACTTCTATACCATTGTTCGCTATAACAATTTGATAACCCAGTTTTTGCAGCACATATTGTATAAACTTCTGATTGACAAGATTATCCTCCGCGACTAATATTTTAAGTGGGAATAGTTCTGAAAAATGGCTGTCAAGGATTTTGACTTCTGACGCAGGATTTAAGCTGAGGTTTTTTTGATCTGTCAAAGCCCTGTGAACGGCATTTAACAAAGCAGACCGTTTCACAGGCATAGTCAAGTTACCAAAAAACAAGTCCGGGGATTTGAAAGCGGTATCATTTCCGGCAGCATGAAGTAAAATAACCGGTTTAGAATTAATATTGTTTTTCAACGACTGAGCCAAACTTAAACCATCCGATCCTGTCAATTTCAGTTGCGTAATCACAAGCTTGATAAATTTGTTGTCATTAACCATTGCTAAGGCTTCTCTTTCAGAAAATGCCACATGGGTGATCAGCTTAAATCCATCAAGATAATTTTTTAGAATCATCTGATTTGTGTGCCCGCTACAAACAAGCAGTACATTCTTTCCAGAAATTTCTGCTATTTTCATAGCCTCATTAACTTTCTCATCAGACTTTCGTCCAGCCTTTGTCTGAATGTTAAAAGAAAAAACTGAGCCTTTCCCAAAAGTGGTATCAACCACAATCTCGCCGCCCATAATTTTGACCAGACGTTCACAAATCACAAGCCCGAGCCCGGTTCCTCCATATTTTCGATTGATGGAAGAATCGACCTGACTAAATGCTCTGAAAAGATTTGGGAGCTGTTCCGAACGTATTCCAATGCCGTTATCTTTAACCGAAAATCCAACATTTACTCCATATTCAGGATCTTCTCCAAGCTTGCTGACATGGACAAAAACCTCTCCCTCCGCTGTAAATTTTATAGCATTATTGATCAGATTGGTCAGAATTTGTTTCAGTCTTGAACTATCGCCGATGATATAATCGGGAAGATCTTCTTCAATAAAATACAAAATATCAATATTCTTTCTGGAAGCCTGCAACGCAAAAAGATCCATAATCTCCTCCATTACCACGCGCAAGTCAAACTCTTTTTTTTCAAGGTCCATATTACCGGATTCAATCTTGGAATAATCCAAAATATCATCGATCACATTTAATAAAGCTTCCCCACTGGTAGCGATTGTGCGTGTAAAATCCCGTTGTTCGTGGGTTAGTTCTGTTTCCGCTAATAACGCAGTCATTCCAATGACACCGTTCATTGGCGTTCTTATTTCATGACTCATCGTCGCCAGAAATATACTTTTTGCCTGATTAGCCCGCTCTGCCTCTTTCCGGGCCGATTGTTCGTGCTCTCGTTGAACAAACAGCTCATCAGTTTGAGACCTCAACTCCTCCGACTGGGCCTGCAATTCTTCATTTAAAGATTGAAGATATTCCGACTGCTCATACAATTCCTCAGCTTGCTTTTTCACAACCAAAGTGCGTTGCTCTACGATCTTTTCCAAATCTGCTTTTTGGGTAATAATGGCATTAACGCGATATTTGTAAATGGCATAAATAAGCCACACAATCAATAAAAGACCCAAAAACCGAAACCACCAGGTTGTCCAAAACGGAGGTGTAATAGTTATGGACAAACTACTATTGCCTTCTGTCCAGCTTCCTGAAAAGTTTTGAGCTTTAACTTTAAACGTATAATTTCCCGGTGGCAGGTTGGTATAAACAGCCGTATTATTCGACCCTACGTAATTCCATTCTTTGTCAAATCCTTCAAGAATATAGGCATATTTTTCACCCGCAAATGTATAATCCAGCGCGACAAATTCCAGGGAAATAAACGACTGATCATGGGAAAGTGTAATGGACGAAGTCTCGGATATATCCTGTTTAAGCGGAGTGCTGCCATCCGCACTAACTTTTACGTCTTTGTTAAAGATCTTCAAATTGGTTAATACAATCGGAAATGTGTCTTTCCCCGGAACCAGCAAACGTGAATCAAATTTGTTAAAACCATTTATACCACCGAAATACAAAATGCCATTGGAATCCTTATAACCCGATTTCTGTTTGAATTCGTTGGCTTGTAGACCATATCCAGCCGAGTAATTCTGGAATTTTTCCCGCATAGGATCAAACATAGAAAGTCCGGCGGCAGTACTGATCCAAAGCATTCCCTGATTATCCTCAACCAAAGCCTGTGTCGAATTATTTATAAGACCGTCTTCCGTTGTATATCTTTTGTGCTGTTCCGTTTCCGGATCATAGCGGATCAGACCTTTGACGCTCGAAAGCCATAAAATGCCTTGATGATCCTGCGAAATGGAAATAATCGGATTGTCGGTAATTTCGTTATCTGAAACATTTTTGGTAATAAATTTACCAGTTTTCGGATCGTACCGACTAATGTTTCCATCCTCCGTACCTATCCAAAGCCTCCCAGAACGATCTGTAAATAAAGCATTTACAACATTATTACAAAGACTTCCCGGAACCTTTGGGTCATAAAAATGGTGCTCAAACTGCTTTGTTTCAGGATCGAAGGAATCTAACCCATCTCCGTAAGTGCTAAACCATATTTTTTTATCGGAAGTAATCGCAATAGCATATATATCATTATTACGCAAACTATTCGTCTGGGTTTTATCATGTTTCAGGGTAGTAAACTTTCCTGTTTTCTTATCAAAAACACTAACACCATCTCCCCAGGTACCAATCCATAGCTTTTTCTGACTGTCCTCTACAATCGCCAAAACATAATTTCCAGTAATACTTTGCGGTGCCAGTGTATGTTGATAGGATGTAAATTTTTCAGCTTTCCGATCGTACAAATTCAATCCGCCGCCATCTGTTCCAACCCAGAATTTCTTGTCTGAATCTTCAAAAAAACAAAGAACAAAATTGTGAGAAAGGCTGAAAGGTGAAGTACTATGCTGGTAATGCTCAAAATTAGTATTATTGACAAAAACATTGGCTCCTCCGCTATATATCCCGAGCCAGATGTTATTTTGGCGGTCTTTGAAAATATAGTCAACCGAATTTGAGGAGACGCTACTTTGATCAATATCATCATGAATATAGGAAGTGAAAGTCCATTTATTCAAATTAAGAATATTGAGCCCACCATTTTCAGTACCTACATATAAATTTCCACCCGCCTGTCTGATGTTGGTAATGTTATTGTTCGAAATCGAAGCAGGATTGGCAGGATCATTTTTGAAACGTATAAAAGTATTTTCGCCAGGCTTGTAAAGATTCAATCCTTCGCCAAAAGTACCGACCCAAATTCTGCCCAAACTATCCTGAAAAATGCACCGTACATCGTTTCCTGAAATAGATACCGGGCTTTTGTCTGAAACAAATCTTTTAAAAACATTGGTTTTTCGATCCAGAAAATTCAGCCCGCGAGCGGTACCTGCCCAAATATTATTATCACGGTCGCAAAAAACAGCATAAATATTATTATCGTTAAGGCTTTTTTCATCGGCAGGATCATTTACAAAATGCCTGATAACAGACTTTGTGACGGGATCAAATAAATCCAGTCCGGCCGAGGTTCCCAGCCACAGCTTCCCGTTTTTATCGATTTCTAATCGGCTGATATAATTTGTGCCAATACTTTTAGGATTTTTTTCACTATGCTTGTAAGCATAAAATTTGCCTTTATTTCTGTCGAACCTATCCAATCCGCCTCCTGCTGTTGAAAGCCAGATAGTGCCAGATTTATCTTCTACAACTCCAGTCACATAATTATTACTCAGACTTGACGAATCACTTTCGCTGTTTTTATAAGAGATCACATTTGTGCCGTCATATCTATTGAGCCCGTTTCTCGTTCCAAGCCAAATAAAACCTTTTTTGTCTTGAAAAATACAATTTATATTGTTACTGGAAAGGCCGTTGTCTCTGGAAAGTTTCTTGAAATGAATGGGTTTGTTTTGAGCAAAAACAATGAGGGTTATCAGTTGCAGCAGTGCCGCAAAACATATTGAATAAAAAGCTCCCTTTTTATTTCCTTTACAAAGCGACATATTTTCTACGGCGGGCATATTTGCAGTAATATACAAGATTTTATTAATTGTATACTGTTTAGGTCACTGTCCAAATTAAAAATGTTTTAAATCCTGATTTGTTAGATCATTAGCTTTGATTTGGCTACTACCAAAAGAGATGATTAAACCTTATCAGAAATTAAATTGTATGAGCACTTTTGCAGTTGATAGTCAGCAATTAGCTTTCGGTTGCAAAACCTGTATGATTGATCAAATTAATGAAAGATGATCGCTGATAACTTAAAGTAGTCATTTGTGATAATGTCTAAGTCGTTATTACTTACGCTACAGCGGGCGAAATGGATTATACTATTTAGGTTTTTGCCTTTCATATATCACTCCCATCAACGATCCGATAGGTTTTAGTGGGAAAGGCGGTTTACAAAACGTATCAGACATGGGATGATTGGCTTTTCAAAAGCAGAAGTTCATGAAGTTGCCGCATATGAAAAACCGTAAATGCTGTGGAAAAAGTCCGGGGAACAACGGACCAGGCTATCGTTATTGATGGTGGAGACACGGTTCAATATTTATTTGCGACGTACGAATTTGTCATTTGATAAATTTAAAATCAAACTGTTTTTGCAATTTGCGCTATGGAAAATTTAATTGATTATCTGCTCACGTTCGGACAACTTAATCAGCAACAGATCGATATTGTCAGACAAAAAGCGAGGACAATTACGCTAAAAAAGGAAGAATATTTCTCTGAAGCCGGAAACATCGCCAGACAGGTCGCCTTTATCAGCGACGGAATTTTAAGGGTTTGTTATTACAATAATAAAGGTGATGAAATTACGCGTTATTTTATTGAGGAAAACAATTTCGTGGTTGACCTTAATAGTTACAACTACAACATTCCTTCCACGGAATATATCCAGGCCGTATCCGATTGCGAACTGATCATTTTCAGCAGAGAGGCCATGGCAGATTTATCGGCAACGATTATTAACTGGGATGCGATTATAAACAAAATAACTTCGAAGGCATTACTCGAAAAAGTAAACCGGATAAGCCCAATGCTTGCCGAAGACGCCACGACAAGGTACCTGCATTTTCTGGAAAAACTCCCTCACCTGGCCAACCGCATTCCCCTTTCATTGCTGGCTTCGTACCTTGGCATTACCCAATCTTCACTAAGCCGGATAAGAAAAAATATCTGAGTTTCATTTTTTGCCAAATGGCAAATTAAGCCACAAACTAATTCCTGACCTTTGGTCCATTACAATTAAAAAGGACAGCATGAAAACAATCGTAATTACCGGCGGAAATTCAGGACTAGGCCTGGAAACTGCTAAAATACTGGCAACAGATAAAAATAACCAACTTATACTTGGCTGCCGTAACCAGTCAAAAGCACTAGCTGCGGTGGAAGAACTCAAAAAAATTTCCGGCAATGATCATATTCAAACATTGGAACTTGATCTGTCTTCATTTACATCCATTAGAAACTTTGCAGAAAAGGTTTTAGCGGTTACAAAAAATATTGATGTATTGGCGTGTAATGCAGGAATTCAAATTACAAAAGGCACCCAGATTACAGCCGAAGGTTTTGAAAAAACATTTGGCGTAAATCATTTGGGCCATTTTCTGCTGACCAAATTACTATTGCCCTCAATCAATAAAGTTTCGGGCAGGATTGTTCTGGTAAGCAGCGGCACTCATTTTAATCCTGCAATATGGCAAAGTTCAATGTTTGGTATCCCGCCCGCTGACTATACCGGATGGGAAAATGTTTCAGCAGCCAATAGTTTTAAGAATTACCCCGAAAAAAACAGAGGTTATGTGCGTTATTCAACTTCCAAGCTATGTGTCCTTTTCTTTGGTTATGAATTGGAGGCGAGATTAAAACAAAATAATATGGGCATAACCGTCAACATTTTCGACCCCGGCCTGATGCCCGGAACCGAATTGGCCAGAGACGGAAGTGCATTGGAAATATGGGCCTGGAAAAACATTATGCCCGTTATGCGGATTTTTGACGGCGTGTTTTCAGTCAAAACTTCGGCGAAAAATTTCAGCAACATGCTGACAGGTAATTCATTTGAAAAAATTTCCGGGAAATATTATGAAGGCCCAAAAGAGAAAAAATCATCGGATGACAGCTACAATAAAACATTCTGGAACGATCTTTGGAAAGGCAGTGAATCGCTGATTAAAGAAACATTCGAAATTCAAAGCGTTATAAAATCGGTTAGTAATTCGTAATCAATTGGCTGAAAATCATAAATTGCCAGAGCAGTTTAAACGATTTTTCCCTTGTTTTCACTAATTTAAAATAAATGACCAATCCCGCCAGCAAATACCTGAACAATCCCGATTTAAAAACACCAAACGCGCCGGAAGGCTGGCAGGGAACGCCGGTGGATGAAAATGGCAGATTCAGGAATCTGAATCACCTGTTTACCGCAGACTTGACCGCTGTTTTACGCTGGAAATTACAGCGAAATCCATTTAAGGAGCAGAAAGATGCAGAAATCTGGAATCCGGATATTTTCAGGGACAATTCCTGGCTCGAAAAAACCAATGATATCATTGTTTGGCTTGGCCACAGCACGTTTTACATCCGTATCGGCGGTATTTCGATTTTAACCGATCCTGTATTTGGTGATATACTTTCTTTGAAACGACGGTCTGAATTCCCGGTTGATCCCAACCTGCCGGTTAATCTGGATTACATTCTTCTTTCGCATGACCACAGGGATCATCTTGATAAAAAAAGTCTGTCTATTTTATCAAAACAAAATCCTGACGTCCGATATCTGACAGGGCTTCACATGAAGGAAATCGTTCAAGAATTTACAAAATCCGGGAACATTGAAGAAGCCGGCTGGTATCAGCAATATAACACAGATAATCAAGCCATTAAAATAACTTTTGTTCCGTCCAGGCATTGGTCTAAACGTGGAGTTTTTGATACCAATTTTCGTCTTTGGGGTGGTTTTGTTATTGAAGCAAAAGGGAAACGTATTTTATTTGGAGGAGATAGTGGTTATGATACGCATTACAAGCAAATGGCAGCCGTTTTTGGCGGTTTTGACTATGCTATTTTGGGAATAGGTGCCTACGCTCCGGAATGGTTTATGAGCCCAAATCATCAGTCGCCCAAAGATGCGCTTAAAGCTTTTACCGAATTGAACGCGCAATATTTCATACCGATGCATTATGGCACTTTTGACTTATCCGATGAACCGCTTGGTGAACCTTTGAAACAACTGCTTTCGATAGCAGAAAATGAAAATCTGAAAGAAAAACTCATCCTTGCCGAAATCGGAAAACCCATTGAGCTAACGGATTGCAACGTTTAATTTCATTCAAACATTACTATTTCAATCAATACGCATGATTTAAGATACGTGATACCGCTTCTTTAAAAGGTTCATCATGTGTACGTTAATTTCCCACTGATCGCCAACAGGCAATTGGGTATAAGGCAGCACGGGCATATACGTGGCGGGGCCAAATTCTGTGGTTATGGTAAGCTCTGTGTTATTTTTATTATGAATGGCAGCAATTTTGTCCCACCATTTCAAATGCGTTTCCAATACTTCTGTCCATTCCGGAGCGCGCGGATCGTTCACTTGCGGCCCTTCCGGATGCCCTACCCGACTGTGAATATGAGCCGTATGAGTAATAGCCAGATCAACCGCTTCCTGCTGATCTTCCAGTAAAGACTCGTGGACATTACACCAGTGCGAGATATCAAGTGTTATGCGAAGATCCGGAATCCTGGTCAGATAATCCTCTGTAATATTTGCTGCGTACAAAGATTTCCCACGGTGCGTTTCATGAATAATCGCAATTCCTGATTCCTGAGAAAGGTGGTCAGCCAGGTCAAAAAGCGTTTTATTCTGACTGAAACTAAAATAATCCTTTCCTGTCTGGCAGTTGATAAAAACAGGTTTAGCTGCGATCAGGTTACGCAGGTATTTTTCATAATTCACTACATGTTCGTTCAGATTCCGCTCAAAAGATTGCCAGTACTGGCCAATTAATTTGAGATCATGATCGGCTAGATCAGCCAGGATTTGCTGCTTTTCCTTTTCATCAAAAGGTAAATCCATTTCTACGCCATCGTAGCCAGCGGCTTTTACATTTTCACAAAAAGTATCAAAAGGAAGTGTATTCCCCCAATGCGGCGCATAAAAGCTGATATCCATGGTAGTTTAGATTTCTTTAAAACTTGTTTCGATAGTGACATATAAAAGTAAACCATAAAAGTTACCGTTAAAGCTGATTTTTTGCTCTACCGGTAACTTTATGGTTTTGATCTGTCCTAAAACGTAGTTAAAACCTGATATTAATATGTAAGGCTTTTCAAATAGGCTATCGTTTGTGGAACCTGTGTAGCATAACTCGGACTTTCATCTTCAATATAAAAATGCTCGATTGAAGATTTTTTGGCAGCTCTTAAAATTGTTGGAATATCCAGCTGACCAGTTCCCAAAGCAACATCGTTTTCCACCGGCGTTCCACCTGACATATTCCCCTGCACACCTTTCCGAAGATCTTTCATGTGTACCAGCTTGAAACGGCCAGGATATTTTTTGATCAGCGCCGCAGGATCCTGTCCCGGAAAAAATGCCCAGAGCATATCAAGTTCAAAACTTACATATTTCGGATCGGTTTTCTGAATAATGTAATCCATCAAAGTCCCGTCTTCATATTTTTCAAATTCATAACCATGGTTATGATAACAGAAAGTAAGACCGAATTCATCTTTCAAACGCTTGCCGATCTGGTTGAAATCTGCTACTGTTTTTTCTGCCATTTCCAATGTAAACGCACCCTTGTGAGGAACCCAGGCTACACGAACAAACTTCGCCCCCAACGTTTTTGCATTTTGGCCTACTTCCTGTGTTTTGTCAAGCGCATCAGCATAACCGACCCCGAATGAGGAAGCTTTGATACCTCTTTCATCTAATAACGTGCGAAGTTCAGCTGCCGTTTTACCAAACAGACTGGAAAACTCCATGTCTTTAATGCCAAGACTTTTCAAAGTATCCAGCGTTGCGGCGGCATCTTTTGATAAACTTTTACGAAAAGTATAAGATACCATACCCGGCTGTTCGGGAAAAAGTGGCTTCCCTTTTTGGGCAAAAGCGGAATTATGACCCGCAGCAAGTGCCAGTGCAAGAAAAGTCAGGTGTTTAATTTTCATATCAAAACAAGTTAATTTTGTACTTTTTTAGCTTCTAGAACGTCCGAAATTTTATCGTATTATGACTGACGACAGAAACCGGAAGTTGCCCTGTCCGGATCAGCTGAAACAGCTAGTTTCAAATATAAAATAAACAGGAGGCATAAAAAAATGCAGCCCTCCGGATTCGGAAGACTGCATTGAAAAACTGTAATTAAAAAATTCAGGCACTGATCTGCAAACCGAAATGGTTCAGGATTTTTGTTATCTGTTTATTTTTCCTGCGGCTTACGGTTACTTCCCTGCCGCAGGCCATTTTCAGTAAACGGTCGTCCTCTATACGTTCAATCACAAGATCAGAATTGATAAGAAACGATTTATGGATGCGGATAAAATTTTGTTTTAGATTTTCAGAAAGCAGCTTCATCGTTTTACAAACAAGATATCTCTTGCCTGAATCGGTATAAATAAAAGTATAATTACCAGATCCTTCTAAAAATGTAATGGTATTGGTCGTAACAGCGATGGAACTACCCATATGGTGTACCAGAATATCAGCTCCGGATGCTTCACGGGCTATTTTTGCTACTTTTCTATTTTTTGATTTAGTAAAATTTTTCATACGTGAGCTTAAATTTTAGAGTGAGAAAATGAAGATTATACGGTGTGCTTTTGTGAGCGCTGGTTTCCTTTTGATATCAAATTTAAGACAACGGATTAGCCTGAGAATTAGAAATACGTGTAAGGTTGCTTTGACTTTAAAGGCGGCGGAATAAAAGTCAAAAGCGGTAACCGTATATTGAAATCGGGTAATCTAATTATTTAAAATACAAGGCATTAAATACAAAAACAAGAGCCCCGATCCCGGAGCTCTTGTTCGAATTATCTCTACCTTTAAAAATCTATAATTGACCACTTTGTGTCAATCACCTTTTGCTATTTGTGACGTGTCAGCTATTGGTTTTACGGCAAAGCTGCACCGATTCTTCCAACTTTTGTTTTATCTCTTTTACCAACGCTTCGTCTTTTGTATCCAGACTAAATGAGCTGTTCGTCCCCGATTCCTTAATGTCTTCATCATCCATATTAAAGGAACCCGAAAACCCGCCGATGCCCATATTCATTTTAATTTTATCAGCAGGAACGTCAAGGATCAATGTATACTGTCCGTCTTTATTTTGCTTGTAACTTACCTTCCTGACGTCTTTCAGCTGCCAGGCCATGTTCATGCCAAACGACACATTTTCATCTTTGCTGTCCAGCACCATATTCATCTGACAACCTTTGAAATCAAATTTCGGGACAGCCTTTTTGTCTTTACTTTGCATCTTGTGATTGTCATCGTCGGTAACCAGTTTATTAAGCTGCTTTTCGAGCCAGGCGGTATTTTTGGCTAACGTCTGGGCCTGGGTAGTTAATCCGGTCAGGAGCATAAAGGCTGAAAAAGCCGTTGCGGTGAAATAACTTTTTTCTATTTTCATGGCTATTGGGTGTTAATTTGTACAGAATAAAATAACAAAAATGCCCTAAGCTTTTAGCATAAAAAATGGCTGAAAGGTCTGTTGGATTTATAAATGGATTAAAAAGCTCTTTGGAATAAATTATTCTGGCATAACTCCTGACGCTCAGATAATACCAGAACAATTATATACCACAAATTACCGTCTTGGATGATCAATATCTGACAAACTGCGCAGATTCTTATCAGCCTTATCCTTTCTCACATCCGAGTTTCTGATGATGTCCGAAAATACAAGTCTGGTCTGTTTTTCCAGTTTTTTAATCGTAGTTTGAAAATGATTAAAATCGCCTGTTGGTATAATTTCAAAAGGGATATTTGTCGCCCATTTACTTTGGTCAACCACGTAAGCACTAGAAAAAATACGATCATTTTTATCCTTGACAACAACCACTTTCCAAAAATATTTCGGGATCATGATACCCCGATGTTTTTGGTCATCATCAGCAAAAATCGGCCCGTTGTATACATTGGCCAGTACATCTTCCTCATCTGTATTATACAAAATGTAATTTTCGAGTCCCTGCCAAAGGTCCTGCCCCTGGTTAAACTGCCAGTATTGCGGACTGCAATTGGTCCAGTGAAAAGTATCATCATTGGCAAGAATGGATGTTGCTTCATCACCCCAGACCGGATCCAGTCTTCGCACCAGATGTCCGCGGTCAAAATATCCTTTGGAGCCCAAACTGCCGGGCTCCGAACCATAAAATTCGTCCCCTACCTGAATATTCAAATCTATTCTGGGATCTTTAAACCATTTATCGGTTCCCCGGTTCAGACTGTTTGTCTTGCTTCCGTCAATGTTCACGGCCGCATAAAAAGCCATTTTGCGTACCTTATTATAAACAATGGAATAGTGGGTATACCTCAGCACATGATCCGCAGCGCCATCAACCGGGGCAATATCTTTCAAATTTTTAATTATTGGCAGCCCAATGTGCAATCCAAGAAAATTATCGTCAAAACCACTTCTGCCGTCATAGTATTTTTTGTCACGGATATTACCTTTTGCTTTGGTATTAAATGCATTTTCAAGTAAACCTTCATGTCTTTCCAGATCTTTTCCCAGGACAATACTTTCCTTGGGTTTTGTACCGCTGATGGTAATAATTCCGTTGACATCATCCAGAAGCTGTTGAATCAAAGGAAAACGGTGCTCCCTGGCAGCCATATGCTGCAAACTGATTTCCTCAATGATTTTGCTTGTCCGGATTCCTTCGTTGGCAATGTATTTAATGGCGCCATCAGAAAACCTGGCCAGATCATTTTCATCGACCCATGATCCGTCATTCAACTGAATTTGCTTTTGTCCGTCTACAATTCTGGACTCCGTTACACTGCTGTGATGCAGCGCCACAACCTGCCATTGATCGTTAAACACCGGAGCACCCGAAGATCCCGTGGCCGTATCGCTTGAATACCACAGTCTTTTATCTTTCAGAGGATCAGTAGAATCACCAATTTTGATAACTTCATTTTCACGGATCGCAATATATTTCTCACCGCCGCCGGGATGCTGAATGATGGTTACAAACTCCTTTTCATCAATTTTATTTAATGTCGGAATCATTCTTAAAAACCCAAAATCGGCCAAAGCTACACTTCCATCTTCCGATTGATCTGCCACGGCAATAATTGTAAAATCCAGCAATTCCTCCCCACTTGTCATAAAACATGCATCGGGAAGAAATGAGAATGTTTTACTCGTTTTCATTCTCCCGTTAACATCCACCTCAAACTCAAATTCCGCAAAACCACGCGTGGCCGCAGCTTTATCTTTTATCACATGATTATTGGTTATGATCAAATTTGGGGTAATTAAAAAGCCGGTTCCCCATTCGCCTTGTGCTCCAAAAAGATCCGGAACATAAATCCGGCAAACTGCTTTGGCGGCATTCACTCCTCTTTGCAGATAATTAATCCGTAAAAGATCATTTCTGCCCATATATCTTTCCAGGTCAATTCTGGTAACACCCGCACCGCTATCCGACATTTGCGCAACTCTGTTGGCAAGATCTGTCACTGCATCTTCTCTGGGAACACGGGCGGCAGCTTTATTTGACATCAATTCACTGGCAAAATCTTCAGAATAATCCGAGGTGAAAGTTTTCATGGCTATTTTTACATTTGGATTTAACACCTTTGTAATACGCTGCAAATTAACAGCTTAAACATTACCGACTTGTTAATTTTACTGAACGGTGAAAGACTTTGTATTTATCTTTTTTATATGTCTGATCGAGATAAGTTTTCCTCAAAAACAGATTTTTCTCAAACATTCTTAAATATTACATTTGTCATCAGCAAAATCCTTCCTTTCTTATATCTGTTTGTCAATAATATGATTAAAGTACCTCTACCAAAAACGAGAATAAACAAAAGCGATGCCGTGGCGGTACGTATTACAGGTTTTCTGCTTGTCTCAACCGTTTGGGTTAGTGCCGGATTATTTGGATTATACATACTCGCTTTTTATGCGGCGGCTTTGTATAAGGGCAATATGGGACAATGGAATAATGTGCTTCCCGGATTATATCAGCAAGGACAAATAGTTCAAACAAGCGGTATTGGTCTTCATTTTGCCAGCGGAGGTATCATTTTACTTTTAGGAAGTATCCAACTTATTGAAGCTGTAAGAATAAAGTATTCCGTTTTGCACAGGTGGATTGGCAGAATTTATGTCATTTCCTGTCTTTTCGCAGCCATTGGAGGATTGATTTTCATCCTGATCAAAGGAACGATCGGCGGAACGGTTATGGATATAGGATTTGCCCTTTATGGAATTTTAATGTTACTATGCGGTATTGAAACTTACCGACATGCCGCCGCCGGAAGGTTTGAAAAACACAGTGCCTGGGCATTGCGGTTATATGCGCTGGCAATTGGTTCCTGGCTATACAGGATGGATTATGGTTTCTGGATTTTGTTAACAGATGGGTTGGGACATTTGAAAAAATTCAACGGACCGTTTGATAACATCATGTCCTTTTTCTTTTACATTCCCAATCTGTTGGTTGCTGAACTTTTCATCCGCTCAGGTGGAAACAGAGCGACCGAAGGATTTAACTGGCTGGCTGCTTTTGTTATGCTTTTTGTAACTGGATTTCTTCTAACTGGAACCTATTTTTTTGCCAAATATTATTGGCTTCCGGCCATTTTTGGTTTTTTTATTAATCCATAATTAACCTAAAAACACTTTTCAGTGCCTCATAAAACTTAATCCTAGTGCAGTACCGACACCAAGTGCCGCACCCGCCGCCACGTCCGACGGATTATGAACACCAAGGTACATTCTGGAATAACCCACCGTCCCGGCCCATAACATGGACGGAGCGATCACATACCATTTGGGATAAGCCATCGATAAAGATGTGGCTGTACTGAAAGAGGCCGAAGTGTGGCCGGAAGGCAAAGAATATTCGCCAGGCTTGTAAACCGGTGTGAGTGAAATATGAAGAATAAAGGGCCGTGGCCGTTTGAAGATTTTTTTCAGTGAATGATTAAGAATAGCCGTGCAGGCAGTGCTGCTGAATACATAAAAAGCATTTTGGCGCATGCTTTTATTATGATCAATAATACCGGCGACAAACAATCCGGCAGGTATCCCGGCATTGACATAATTGTTTGCATTAGAAATTCCTCTCATAAATTTCGTCTGACTATCAGAGCGTCCGGTTTCCAGCTTTTGAAGGATTTTTAGATCAAAATTATCAACAGCCGTCTGAGCATTTGCGGCCGAAAAGCAGAAAATCCAGTATAATAGAAATACTTTTTTCATAGACTAAAAGTAATAATAAAGCATTAAAATATATTTGCTGACATGGATTTTCATTTTTTAGAATCCTCATGGCATGAAATTTTAAAGCAAATTTTAACCACAAAGATTTAATTCAGATTTTATGAAAATGAAAGGAAGGAGCGTGATCACATACAGTGTATATTCGCCCACAAATGTCACCACAATGCTGCGCCCGAGAAGACAGGACGGCCAATCTATTTTACAAGAAGGTTTTAGTATTGATCCTTCTGTTGAATTTTCTGAGTATACGGATTTATACGGGAATCCTTGTCAGCGTGCTATATTGCCAGTCGGACAGGTAACCATCACAACCGAAGTTCAGGCTCAGGTGAATGTGACCAAGCCAATTCCGAATCCGGTACCTGCGTATGTGCTTGTAGGGAACTTACCAGATGCGGTGATGCATTTTATACTTCCAAGCCGTTATTGTCAATCAGATCTGCCTGAAATAAACAAACTTGCTATGGAAATTGCAGGCAATTTTGTACCCGGTTATGATCAGGTTGAAGAGATCAGAAAATGGATTCATCAAAATATTAAATACCAGTATGGCGTAACAGATGCCACCACAACGGCCTTGGATATTGTAAGAAATCGTATAGGTGTTTGCCGTGATTTTACACATTTGGCGATCGCACTTTGCAGAAATCTTTGCATTCCTGCGCGAATGACGGTTGGCTATCTGGACAAACTTCAGGAAATGGATCTTCATGCCTGGTTTGAGGTTTATATCGGTGGAGAATGGTATGCTTTTGACGCAGTGCAGGAACATACGGAGGGTTACAGAATCGAAATTGCTCACGGACGTGACGCTGCTGATGTCGCCATGGTTACACAATATGGCAATGCTACGCTGGATTCTTTACACGTTGAAGTAGAATTACTGGAACCGATACCTGCCAGCTAATCCACAATAATTATCCGAACTGATTTACTATTACATGAATAATATGCCATTAACTGTCAGAAGATCAATAGAGTTGCTCGGACTCGTGCTTCTGACTGCAATTTTATATATAGGAAGAAGTATTCTGATGCCCATCATTATGGCATTTTTTATAAGCCTGGTACTTCTTCCGATTTTCAGATTCTTAAGAAAACACAAAGTACCCGAAGCCCTTTCCATTGTAATACCAATTCTGCTGGTTTTTATTTTGCTGGCCGGTATAATCTGGTTTTTCTCGGCGCAGGTAGGCTCACTGGTGGCTGATTTTCCAAAGATCAAAAGTAATGTAAGCATTCACTTAAATACTCTCAGCAACTGGGTTTCCGGTATCACACATTATTCTACCAAAGAGCAGCTCGATTTCCTCAACAAAAACACAAACGAACTCCTGAGTTTTGCCGGTAAAAGGGCGAGTACTTTTGCATTAACACTCAGCTCCGTTTTTGTTTTTGTCGGTCTTTTGCCAATTTATATTTACCTGATTCTTTTTTACAAAAATCTGTTATTGCGCTTCATTTTCAGATGGTTTAGCGAGGATCATCATCCAAAAGTTAAAGATGCAATTTATGAAAGTGAGCTGATCATCAAAAGTTACCTGATCGGTCTGATGATTCAGGTTACTTACATGACTGTTCTGGTGGGCGGAATCCTGATGCTGATTGGTATCAAACATGCGCTTTTAATAGGGGTTATTTTCGCATTTTTAAATCTGATTCCTTACGTGGGAGCCCTGATTGGAAATGTGATCGGCGTGGTGCTGACCATGACTTCTTCAACAGAACTTTGGCCGATTTTTACCGTACTGGGCGTAATTGCCGGTGTTCAGTTTCTTGACAACAATATTCTGATGCCGAGAATTGTAGGTTCAAAAGTGAAGATTAATGCGCTTTTTGCAATCCTGGGCGTTATTATTGGAGGAAATATTGCGGGCGTTCCGGGTATGTTTCTTTCGATGCCGATTATTGCTGTGCTCAAAGTTATTTTTGACCGGACGGAAATGTTCAATCAATGGGGTATTCTGCTTGGTGATGAACGGCCGGTGCAAAGCCCAATGATTAATGCAGATTCAAGAAAAAAAGAGTCCATTGAACCTACACATGGAACTAAAAAATAGCGGCAAGTTATTTTGACCCTATTATCCTGTTAGCGTATAGTTTACAAAAAAATTAAATAATCCCGGCAACAAAGAACTTGCACCTTATAAACATTCTTATAAATTTGTGCACGAATGTTTTAATTACAATTCTTTGATCCGAATTCTATCAATTTTGCTTTTTGGGCTTCTACTATACAACACAGTGGGTTACTCCGTAGTCTATCTGTGTGAAAGTAGATATACGGTAAGCTCCGAAAAGCATAATTACATAGAAACAAATGCTTACTCCCAGGACATTGTCATCAAAATTGCCGTTTCATTACCGTACCAAACCGATTGGAAGGTACCTGAAACAACAGAAGGCATGTTACAGCATAATGGTAATTACTACCAGATGAAAACCAGGCAACTGATCCATGACACACTTTATGTGCATTGCGAATTTGATCAGAATGCACGTGAGCGGTTCAGTTCACTGGTTTCCAATATTATGAATGAGGTCGGAGGAGTTCCATCAGATTCCCATAAAACTTCTCATGCAACCGTCTTAAAAAACTTTGTTAAGGAATATATGGCTTCTGAAAGAAAACATATATTTTATATACTTGAATGGTCTGAAACTGCTGTATCTGTGAAAGATCAGTATACTTATCACGCTTCGAAAACGTACCATCGTATCCTGTCTCCCCCGCCTGAATTGGCCTGATTCATTTCTTTCTAAAAACGAAAACTTTGGTTTGACGAAATGATTACTCATTTCGCGGATCACATGTAGGCTATTCATTATTAATTCATTATCATATAATCCCGTGAAAAAACTTATATTAATATCAGGCGTACTATTTTTTATATTTTCAATTTCAACTTACCAGGCAAATGCGCAGGGGTGTGTTGCTATCCGAAGTACAGGAAATGTGTGTATGCTCGCTCATGCTGATAGCACGGATCATCAGCAATGGGTGCTAACAACCAGTGTACGTTATTTCAAATCCTTCCGTCATTATTCTGGTACGGAGGAAAACAAAGACCGGCTAAAACAACATACCGAAGTGATCAACCACACGGCTTCACTTGATATCAACCTTACACGAATTTTGAATGATCGCTGGTCGATTATGATTGATTTGCCGGTTATTTCAAATGCTCGTTCCTCACTTTACGAACACGGTCTTATCAATGGGGTCAATAAATTCAATCAGCGCCATAGTACACATTCATTTGGAATTGGGGATATGCGTATTGCTGCTTACCACTGGCTTTTTGATCCAAAGAAAAGTACTCGTGGAAATATTCAGCTTGGATTAGGAATTAAATTACCAACCGGCGATTATGATTATCTGGATTATTGGCAGAATGTTGGCCCGAACGGCACCAAAGAACTTCGTACTGTGGATCAATCCATACAACTTGGAGATGGTGGCACCGGTTTTACAATTGAGGCAAATACGTATTACAATGTATCGCACAATTTCGGCGTGTACGCGAATTTTTACTATCTGGTAAATCCAAGAGAACAAAATGGCGTGCGGACCTATCGTGAAACTTTATCACCTCGTTTGGCCAATGAAGCTATCATGAGTGTACCGGATCAGTACATGGCCAGAGGTGGTTTTAGCTATTCTTTAAGTAATGTAGTTCGTGGGCTAACGGTTGCGGCGGGTGCTCGTCTGGAAGGAATTCCTGTTCACGACATCGTTGGAGGAAGCGGAGATTTCCGTCGTCCGGGTTATGTGTGGAGCGCGGAACCAAGTATCAATTATACTACCAAAAAGTACAGCATCTACGTAAGCGTGCCGATTGCATTGGCAAGAAACAGAACGCAAAGTGTAACAGATAAGGAAAATTCTGCTACTTACAATACCTACATCCGCGGGGATGCTGCATTTGCTGATTACTCGGTGAATGCCGGAATTTCTTTTAAATTCTAAGAAGATAAGCAAAAAAGGATTTCGGAGAAAGACCGGAATCCTTTTTTGTAATACATTAATTTTCAAAAAATTAAGTACTTCAAAATCTAGTTCATCTGAATAACTCTCCTTCTCTGGGAAGGAAAGATTCAGTAATTTGATGTGTTGCTTTACTGAAAGATGACTTCACCGGTTTTCCATTTATTTTGGAAATTTCTTTCATTTTTGTGACAGAGCGGCCTGATCGTTCCAATCCGCAAGCTAGCGCCGATATTGTAAACTTCCTTCGTAACCAGCTTTATCATCGTTTTGCCCAATTGCTTCATTTCGCCATTCATTAGCTTAATTGGCTCGTACATTTCCGTTTTAACATCGGCAGGATCAATCACGCAAAAGTGATTATAATCCTAATATTGCCCTGCATCCGGTATGGATAACACACCGGATTTTTATTTCCATAAGCGAGATTTCAAAATGAGCTTACTTTAAGCTTCTGTTTTTTGATGTCATGCCTATAATAAATCACTTTCGGTTACGTTCCAAAATAAAAGAATATCATAATAAAATCAAGCAATTCTATTATGAAAATCTATTTCTTTTATTGACAAAACAATTCCGTAAATCACCTCTTAAAAAACACATTAGCATGAAAAATTCCTTATTAAGTACCTGCCTGGTATTTTCTTTATCAGGTGCAAATTTACTGGCCCAAACTTCCGGTCCGGCGGTTCCTTTTACACCGATCCCATTTCTCACTTTTTCCCCTGATGCACGCAGTTCGGCTATGGGAGAAACAGGAGTGGCTTCAAGTCCGGATGCAAATGCTACGTTTTGGAACGCTTCCAAATTGGCTTTTGCCGAAAGAGATTTTGGCGCTTCCATATCTTACACACCCTGGATTCCAAAACTTACTGACGATCTTTGGCTGGGTTATGCAAGTGTTTATAAAAAGATCGGTAAGGGCCAGGCAGTCGCCGGATCTGTAAATTATTTTAAAGATGGCGGACGCTATTTAAATGATCCCAAACACCGATACGATATTTCTATAAACGCCACTTATTCAAGGCAACTTGGTAGAAATTTTTCGATGGGTCTGACAATGAAATATATTTCGTCCAATTTGGCTGGCCTTGGTTTGGTATCAGCGGTGAAAACCAGTAATGTCGTTGCGGCTGATATCAGCGCTTTTTACCGAAAACAAATTGTAAATGATCCGAATGGAAAAAATCTTACCTACACATTCGGTGCTGTACTTTCCAACCTGGGAGGTAAGGTAAGTTACGGGCCTGCCTATGGAAGCGGATATATTCCTACAACCTTCAAACTTGGTGGCGGAGTTTCCATTTCTCCCAGTACCCTACATCGTTTCAACTTTGTCGTCGATGCCAGCAAGTTATTGATTCCCACGAATTCCTTGAATGTTAATAATCAGTCCGCTTTTCAAGGCTTGATCAAATCATTTTCGGATGCGCCAGGCGGCTTGAAGGAAGAACTGGAAGAAGTAGCACTTTCTTTTGGAGGTGAATATTGGTATAAATCCGCTTTTGCTTTACGAGCCGGATACCATAACGAAAGTAAAAATAAAACGAATCTTAAATATGCAACGGTCGGTGCCGGACTTTTGATATTGAAGAATTACGGTGCTGATTTCTCTTACCTGATACCCGTTGTTAAAAACAGTCCTTATTCCGAAACGATGCGTTTTACAGTATCGGCATATCTTGGCAAGATTTAAGTCAGTCTTTAACTCCCAAAAAACAACCGGTAAGAAATCAGTCTTCCCGGTTGTTTTTTTATCGCCCATGTCCTCTATGACCCGGACGACCGGGACGTGCTCTTCCCAAACCTAAAATTCCTCCTGAATCACTCCGCTGCAATCCATACCGGACGAAAACCCCGAAAAAGGTTTTCGAACTTCCATACACCTGATTACTGAAATCATAATAGCCGGTGGTCAGTCCTATTCCAAAATTCTTCGAAAGCTGTGCAAATAAATTATACGAAAGTTCAAGCATCAGGCTTCCTTTGTTATCAAAAACCCGTCCACCGCCAATCGTCATTTCATTGGCAAAAATACCGATGTTACAAACATCCATGGTAACCTTTCCTTCCAAAAACAATGAGGTATCCGGCCGGAGCGAGTTGCGGCCAAAAGCAATTCCGACGTCAATAACATTGAAAGTTTTTCCAACTTCGATCATTTGCGCGATCCTGTCGGTTGTAATGCCCGGACCAGTATAAATGGCAAATGGCATAAACCTGGCATATATTGGTGCCGTTTTAAATTTCAATCCCATTTTCAGCGAATCTGTCAGCGGAGCCGTTGGCGCCGTTTGGCAAAAAGCCTGAAAGGAAAAAAGAGTCAATATCAATACCAGTAATTTGTTTTTAAGATGTGTGTATAATTTTATCATTGACCACCATTCGTTTATTGAAAATTTATTTTTCCCTTTTCAAATTAACTTGATACTTATCGCACATAGATATCCTAAGGAGCTAAAATACAGGATTTTTCCTTTCCAATTGCGTTTAAATTGGACCGTGTATCAACATCTCCACTGGTATATTTGGGAAACTTCGAAAAACGGAAACTGTAAATCAATTCCGTTTTTGCATCGTCAACTTTTTAACCAATGAAGCCGATGAAGGTTTTAATATAGCAGAAATCCGGAAAGATACAGGCCACCTAAATTGGCCGGACTGATCCTTTGGGTATAAAACTTCCTTCCGAAATACATTCCGCTGCTGTGATTATTGAGCCGGAAAAAGTTTGTTTGGCAAGATCCTGACAATGGCAAGCAGAGAGATTGGGAAACCGCGAAAGATCTTTTCTGTACATGTATTTTTCGGGAATAACTGATCAAAAATGAGCAAATAGCTAATAATAGTAAACAGTAAAATCGGTGAATTTAAATATATGGCAGCGTTTTTCTGGTATCAAAAACAAAAGCGATTTTCAAGTTTGGACTACTATTGTTTGAAAAGTAATGGGATAAATTATGATCTCTTTCGTTATAATAAAAGCTCTTCAATATTATCGGGTGAAATAACGGATGTTTTTGAATCAATATAATTGTCAGTAAAGGTTTGTGAAAAGCGAACTTTTTCTCTCTTGTTCCACTTGAACTCATAAGCTTCCATCGCATCCCCGTGATCCTCAATAAGGTCAATTTCCTGCTGCTGCGTGGTACGCCAGAAATAAGAGGTTACATCAATATTATTATAATGCAGGAATTTCATTCGTTCTGAAATGATGAAATTTTCCCACAAAGCGCCCACGTCAGTTCTGGATTGAATAGGTTTGAAATTGTTGATAATGGCATTTCTTATGCCATTATCATAAAAATAAACCTTTTTCCCTTTTTTGATTTCATTGCGCACGTTACGATTAAGTGCAGGAAGCCTGAAAACAACATACGTTTTTTCTAACAGATCAATGTATTTATCAACAGTTTTACCATCACTGCCAATTATTTGACCAATTTCCTGATACCTGATTTCACTTCCAACCTGCAAAGCCAATGCTTTTAATAGCTTTTCAAGAATTACCGGCTTCTTAATTTGCTCCAGCATAAGCAAGTCTTTGTATAAATAACTATTTGCCAAAAGCTTTAAAAGCTCGGCTTCTTCACCCGGCTTGGTCACGATTTCCGGATAGCAACCGTAAATCATTCGATGCTCTAAAAGTCTCTTTTCCCCAATCAAACCGTTTTGGCCCACCATTTCGGCAAAGCTTAGCGGGTAAAGCATAAATTCATATTTGCGTCCGGTCAACGGCTCATTTACCTGACTTGATAATTCGAATGCCGATGATCCGGTAGCAATTATCTGAACATCTTTTATCTGATCGGTAAACAGTTTCAACGTAAGACCAATATTAGGTACGCGTTGCGCTTCATCAATAAACAGGATTTTTTTATTACCCACCACCAGCCGTAATTTTGCTGCGGTTGTATTAGTCAAAATTTCACGAACGTCCGCATCGTCACCATTAAGATACATGTGATCCTTCCCGGCTAGTAGCAACTCAACCAAAGTTGATTTTCCAGATTGGCGGGGACCGAAGATCAAAATGGCTTTTCCTTTAAAAAGTCGTTGTTCAATTTTATTTTGGAGCAATCTTATTATCATAATATCGGATTTCAATTCCAAATTTACATAATATTATCGGATTAGATTCCCGAAAAATAATAATATTATCGGAATTGACAATAGTAATCATGAAAAAAATAAAGTAATACAATTGTACAAATTGAAAATTAAGCCGGATTAACTTACTATCATTCAGACTTCACCGCACAAAAACAATTTCCACCCTCCGGTTTTTCACTCTAAGTTTTGGGTCCTGACCTGTATAAAGACGCTGCGTATCGCCCATTCCTCTGGTTAGTATTCGGGCAGGATCAATCCCTTTACTGACCAGATATTGTTTGACTGCCTTTACCCTGTCTACTGATAGTATTACATTTTTATCCGCCGGACCAATCTTGTCTGTATGGCCTCGCAGCTCGATTTTCAGATTCGGTGCCGACTTTAAGTAATCCGCCAGCGAATCCAGTTCACCAAAAGATGCGGGTAAAATGCCGGACTTTGACTGCTCGAAAAACAGATGATTTAAAACAGCCGGTTTTTCAATCTTTGCTATTCTGTCTGTCTTTTCTATTGCTTCTGTTTTTTCAACCTTTACCACTTCCTCCACTTTTTTTACTTTTGGCGTAAGGGAAAAATCAAAGGTACCAGTGGTATCGCTAACATATTTCTCCGTGAAATAATCCTGATAGCCAGCCACCCGGATTTGAAACCGGTAAACCTGATTTTTTGTCAACAAAACAGAAGTCATTCCGGAACTATCCGAAACTATTTCGGTACTCGATATGGCTTTATCTGTGATCACAACCGGCGCAACTATCTTGTTAAAAGTGATCTTGTCAAACACGCGAAACGATACTTTAACCTTGCCCGCCGGCAACGGTTTTTTTGTTAAATCCATGGCATAAGCCCAGATATTGGCGAAAAGAATATCATTTTCATTATTGATAGAAATACCCGGAGAAATTCCGCCGAGCGACGTGAGAATATCCACATCACCCAAGATGATATCGCCCGTTACTTTATCATAAGCCACCGACGTATTGCCTTGTTCGTTTTTTGAAAGTATAACCGGCGCACCGCCTTTCAGCCAGCCAATGGCATGTCCGCCTTGTACAAATCTTGAAACTTTTCCGAAAGGACCATCAAAAATTTTAGTTTTTTCCCCTTCAGCAGTTGCCGTACTTACTTTGGATTCACTGTCCATTCTTTCGTATCCCCAAACAGCCGCATGTGACTCACAAATCACCGCCAGATTTTCCTTTTTCTGCAAAGACCAATCCCGGATCGCGTTTAACTCGGAGACTTTTATGACATCCGGACTTTGCGGATTGTAAAACATACCTACAAAAACGGCACCGCAATTAGCCATTGAAATCGTAGCCGACGAAATCGGGATATCTTTCAAGGCAACCAGTTCCACCTGCTGTTTTACAATTCCTTTGGTGCCAAAATTATCGGTATTTAAAAGTTTTGACGCGCCGCTACCCGCCATATACTGCCCGTCAAATGTGTATCCGTGATCCTGATACGCTGAGCGGGAATCAGGAATGTAACAGACACGAAGGGTTTGTGCACTGGCGAGATTATTCAGACAAAATAAACAGATTACAATCTGCAAAAAGCAATATCTCCCCAAAGTGATGCGTGCTTCACCTTTAAGATATATTTTCATTTGTTTTATCACAGACAAATATTTCAACTTAGTATAGCATTTTTAAAAGACTCACCTTGTATAAAAATAGTTAGAATAAATGTGAAGTTCTTACTTTTCTTGTAATGTCAGGTGTAATTAAAACACTAGACTAAGAGTGAAAATAGCTTCATTTGAAGTAAAAAAAGCTTATTACAATAGTTTGATCATAATCTGTCCACAGAAAAAAAAATGTACATTTGATTAATTGAGAGTTACAAAAACCTAAATCCTAAACAAATGCCATCAAACGAATTTAATGAACTTCTTAATGAATTTTCACAAAGATGGACACCTGATAAAGTTTACAACATTACCTTAAAAGAATATGTTGGACTCGAAAACCAGGATACGTTTTGTCAATGGATTGAAACAAAAACTAGGATATTAGGAAGCATCAAGGGAATGACATCAATAAAATTTGGAATTTATGAAAGAAAAGATCAAAAAGATAAACCGAAAAATTACACAAATGATGACAAATATTCTTGGTTAAAAGGCTATGGAGATAGCAGAGAATCAGCTTTTGAAAATATAAAACAGGACATTCTAACAATCATAAATTTTGCCAATGATGGAAAATTCAGTGAAATAGATCATATCCTTTTGCCTGATATATTTAAATGGAAAATATCATTTTTATATTCTAACGAAAGACTTATACCAATTTTTAAACGAGATGTGTTATTTAGAATTGCCAACTATTTCGGTTTAAAAACCGATAAAACCACAACAATTTCAGAAATTCAAAATTTGATGATCTCTAATAAGCCTGCACACTTAAACGTATATAACTTCATGAGGCAGCTTTTTGATCAGTTTGGAGATGATGGAGACAAAAAGGAAATTGTTGACACGTTAAATCAAAATAGAAAAAAGAGAATATCAAGAATAGCGGCAAAAGATAGAAATACTGACACGCAGACAAGGCTAGTTGCCGGTTCCTACGTAGCAGAACAAAAACACAATAAAATACAGAAAGAGCTGGAAAGATTGTTAATAAGCCAATTTGGAAGGGAAAACGTAATACTTGAAGAAAATCATGTTGATGTTAAGGTAATTCAACCAAATTACATAGCTTTTTACGAAGTAAAATCTTCCTCCTATCCGGCAGAATGTATAAAGGAGGCATTAGGACAAATATTACTTTATTCCTTGAACGACAATGACAAAAGGCAAAAAAAACATATTGTTGTTGGTCAATATCCCGCAAATGAGAGCGAAGAAAAATACATTAATTTTTTAAAGGAAAATTTGAAACTTGAATTTGAATATCAAAGTATAAAAATAGAATAGACCAAAAAGAAATTGGGATCATAAACAAAATTTACCATCCCCATTTCTTTGTTAAAAAGTTTATTCAATTCATGCGTTAGACTTTTTTAACGCAAACCGCACAAAAAGATTTGGTAATGAACCCAAACCAATAAGTATTATACCAGTGATAATTAACGTACTAAGATGCGTAAACATAGCACCGGTTGACAAAATACCAAGAATCAAAATGGTAGAAAAAGGTAATGAAAAAGCGAGAAGCAAGACAGCCAGTTCCATATCAAAAGTCCTTTTTTCTCTTGCTAAACCCATGGCATCTTCTCGAAGATTAAAAGCTGAAATGTGCGCCAAAGGCCAGAAACTCGCTGCACTTAACGGAATAACAATAGCCAGTAAAATCATGGACTGGTCCGTAATATTCATAACAAAAATCATGGCTGCACTGATCAGCATGGTACTGCCTGCACGGAAAAGCAAAATACTGGTTACAATCGCTTTTTTTCCTTCTTTTAGCTGTACGGCGAGGCCGATAAATAGCAGCACAAGCGGAGTCATCATCGCACTTGTTTTATCAAAAATCTCAGTAATAAAAAAAGGCAATGTTTTGTAATTAATACCAAAACCAAGAAGAACCAACGCCAGAATAATCAGCACATTGATTGGCTCCTGCAACATATTACCAAAAAGACTTTTTAGCTTCCCTCCCATTTTGGTTTCTGTATCGTGGCTGTTTTTCAAAAACATATTCATCGCCAGAATGTATAGCGAAATAAGTACGAAAAACTTGTTTCCAACATCAGCAAGTGCCGCAATCGCCAGACTTTTTTCACCTAGAAATTCAGCGATAAACGGAAAACAGGAAAGTCCGGGTGCTAATGAAGGAATAAGCATTAACAGCGTACGACCTGTTGGACTGTTCTTTTCAATCCCAAAAAGTGCAAAAGCTAATGGCGCAGAAAAAAACATCAGGAAATTAAAAACCAATGTTACCAACGGAATAATGATCATGGACGAATCCACATCAATTTTCATCAGTGAAATAAAAATCGTGGAAGGCAAAGCAACGGAAAGAATGATTTCCTTGATGCCGTTCGTCTGATCCTTACTTTTGAATTTCCCCCGAAGAAGAAGTCCCAACGCGATAAGTAATAGAAGTGTAATGGTTTTTTGTAAGGCGTCACTCATAATAAAACGGGACTAAACCGGAACATTAACCGGTGAATAAAAAGTTAAAAATAAAATGGCTGGCTTTGAAATTGCAGTTTGAAAAACAATTAAAAAACCAGCCATTGATTTGCCATTTTAAGCTTAGCTAATTGTTCCAAGCGCACTTACGAAGCTCTTCATTTCGTCCATTGTACCGATACTAACGCGGCACCAGGGTTTATTTTGAATATCAAATGAGCGCACAACAATTCCCTTAGCAGTCATTTTAGAAAGCATCTCCTTGCCTGCGATTTTGATCGGAAAGATCACGAAATTGGTATAAGACGGAATATATTTGTAGCCCATTTTATCAAGATTAGCATACAAATAAGTCTTCGCTTCGTGGTTCAGTTTGCGGGTCATAACCTGGAATTCACTATCATCCATAGCAGCAGAAGCCGCTGCAATTGACGTGTAAGAAATCCCCATTCCACCCCGTGTGATTTTTTCAATTTCAGCAATAAATGCTGGCTGAGCTGCCATGTATCCAACGCGGATTCCAGCCATTCCCATGATTTTGGAGAAAGTACGCGCCACGATCACGTTTTTGTTTTTTTGAAGAAGCGAAACCATACTTTGTGTATTCGCACCAACGGCTAATTCGATGTAAGCCTCATCAACGAAAATCGGCACTTTTTCAGAAACCCGCGAACAGAAATCCAATAGATCTTTACCTGATGTAATGGCTCCGGTCGGGTTGTTGGGATTGCAGATATAGACAAGTTTTGTATCCTTATCAACAGCAGCTTCCATCGCTTTCAAGTCGTGCGAATGATCTGCGGTTACAGGAACTGCTTTCCATGTTGCACCAACAGATTTCGCAACCTGAATCAGCGACATGTAACAAGGATCAGCAGAAACGATATTTCCACCATGCATGAAAAGTACCAACGCCACTTTTTCCAAAAGATCAGAAGAACCAGGTCCCATCATGATCGATTCTTTGGAAACGCCTTCTTTTTTAGCGATTTTGTCAACAAGATCAAACATTTCCTGCCAGGCATAACGGTTTCCGCCAACCACAGAATCACAAGCTGCTTTCTGGGCAGACTTTGGCGGACCATATGGATTTTCGTTGGAGCCCAGACGGATCATTTTCGAAAGATCCGGTTTCTTGTCAAGAAAATGCTCGCGAACCATTGGGCTGCGGTAAATACGGTTTTCAGGATCAAGGGTTAAAGGCATGTCTGCGAATGCACCACCAAAGCTCATGTGAGGAGCGAGTGTCATTCCACCGATGGCCATTAAGCCTGATTTCAACAAATTGCGACGGTCGATTTTCTGATTCATTTTGTTTGTTTTAAACGTTAGAAACTTTTGTAAAGATTTTGAAATCAACTAAAAATCAGATCGGGGTAGTCAGAATTGAAAGGCAGGTTTTGATACCCATTCTCAAATTGCCAATCCGAAGATTTTCATTTGGACTATGCTGATTGTTATCCATATTCACCATCGGTACAATGACAGCGGGAACGCCGAGCGTCTGAATAAAAGGAACGACAGGTACTGAACCACCCATAATCCGTATAATAACAGGCTGTTCCGTAAAATTTTCAGTCACCGATTTTCTCAGCCAATTGCCAATCGGTGAATTAACTTCTGTACGAAAAGCCGGACTTCCCGCTCCGCCTCCACTCATGAAAACCAGTTTTTTGTGCGCCATCCGTTCGTGTTTTGTAGGTAGATGATCGACGACAGTATAACCTTGTTTTTCAATGTGTTTTTTAACAAGTAAAGTCATGCGCGCGCCTTCGGTTTCCGGTACGAGACGGATTCCAAATTCAGCCAGAGCTTCCTCCGGGATAATTGACCCGCCACCTTTTCCGGTAACAGCCGCTTTTAATCCACGTATGTTAAGCGAAGGATACTGCATGGATTCCTGATAATTCTTACCCACTTTTTCCGCTTCTGCAATTTGTAAACGGTCGTTAATTTCAGGAAGATTATCAGGAACCGCGGCCATTAATTTTACAGCTTCGGCATCGAATTTAATCCCATCATAAAACCCATCAACCAAAACTCTTCCGTCATCATCTTTCATGGTTGAAATGATTTTAGCAAGACTGAATGTTGGATCGGGAGAATAATTCCCAAAATGTCCGCTATGCTGCTGGGTAATTGCGCCGTACGTCGTAAGTGAAAAACCAGTACCGCCACGACAGCCGAAAGTCAGTGTTGGCCGGTTCGTTGCGTGCATCGGACCATCCATCACAATCAGGAAATCTGCCATTAGCTGGGTTTTATATTCAGCCAAAGCAGCTTTCAATCCCGGAGAACCTTTTTCTTCTTCACAATCCAAAACTACTTTTACATTAAATGGAGGTTGCTGATTTTGTGACGCCAGAATATCCAGTGCCTGCAAAAGCATCACGATCGGGCCTTTGTCATCCGAGGTGGAACGGGCGAAAATCCGCCATTCATCATTGATTTTACCGTCTTTCAGCAAATTCCAGTCAATTTCTTTAAAACTCCTATCCGCGCTTTTTTCTTTCAAAACCGTCACGTACGGATCTTTCTGAAACCACTCAGTCGGGCGGACAGCCTGTCCATCCAAATGGAAATAAAACAAAACCGTTTTGGTGTTTTTTGGATATGTTTTTTCGGCTGAAAAAAGAGGTAGTTTTCCCGTTTTCAAAATCGCCGTTTTAAAGCCGCGTTTAGCAAATGCCTTCTCTGACCAGGCAAGATTTTTATCAATATCCTCGGCGACAAGCGCATCATTTGGAATTGAAACATAATCTTTAAGTTCTTCCAAAGCCGGATACATCAGTTTTGCAATAATCGCATCACTTTTTTCTGCCGGGATTTTCTGAGCACTTAATCGTCCGCTGATTACCGATAAAGCAAAAAGCAGAGCTGCCGTAGCCGTTGTTGATTTTTTTATTGATTTGAAAAACATCGTATTTCGGGTAAGGATTAAGGCTGTTTTAAAAGATCTTCCAGTGAGAAAAGAATACCGTTTTTCATCACATGTTTCACATTCCAGGCATCTTCAATCTTTACGAGCGGGTCGCCATCAACAATCACCAAATCAGCCAATTTTCCCTTTTCAATTGTTCCAAGATCTTTACTAACACCAACTGCTTCCGCCGACCATAACGTAGCCGAGCGAAGCGTTTCGAAAGGCGAAATTCCGCCGTCAACCCAGCATTGAAGCTCGGAATGCAAACTCATCGCATAAGGAATAAAAGGACTGTCAGTCCCGGCTGTAACTCTTGCGCCGCTTGCAATCAGGTTTTTAACTGTTTTTTGAATCGTACCAAAATTGGCAAGGTAACCAGGAAGCATTTTCTCAATTTGAGAAGCACCATCTTTCAACCCTTTTCTGAATTCCTCGGAATAAAAAACCTTAAACTGCTTGTTTTCATAATAGTTAGGATCCTTTGCGGCCATGGCATAAAATCCGCCTTGCAACGATGCCGTCGGTGTGATATTCATTTGAGATTTTACCAAAAGTTCTGTTACATCCTGATAAGTGAAATTCATTTGGGAAATCTTTGGAGAATATCCACGGCGACTGGTTCCACCGATATGTTCAACCGCATCAACGCCATACCGCATGGCAGGAAAAATCTCGTGAGAGGAAACGGGAATGCCAATTTTATGTGCATAATTGGTAACACGCTGTTGTAAAATATCGGGCATCCGAACGTAGGTTTTCATCATATCATACCCAAGTCTGGAAGCACGTTCAAGTTCCAGATCAAGCTGGGCTGTTGAATGTATGCTATTGGCCAAACCGTAATAAATCCGACTTCCGTCTGTCAAACCACCTGTAAAAAACTCACGAGGACCAGTTAACGTTCCGGCATCCCAGGATTCTTTTCTTTCCAAAGCATCATACGGATCTGCACCGGTTTCTCTCAATGAAGTGATGCCGTAAGAAAGCCATAAACGGCCCAATTTCGCACCCGCCATCGCGTGTTGGTGCGTGTGCATTTCAAAAAGTCCTGGGATAATCGTTTTGTCAGAAGCATCAACCAGTTTTCCTACACGACCGGCTTTATGCGGAAGGATTTCCTTGATACGGTTTCCTTCAATGATGATATCTACATTTTTGACATACTCCTTATTTCTGCCATCAAAAACTTTCCCGGCATGGATCACGATCGTTTCTTTTGGCTGCTTGTAATCCCACTTGAAATTCATTGGAATTGATTCAACCGCGCCATCAGAAACCCGGATTTGTTTGATCGTATCGGTAGCCATATAAACCAGCGTTTTTGAATCGGCTGTCCAGCTTGGGACTTCCGATAATTCATGCGTTAAGCCTCTTGGTGGACCTACAATCGTTCCGGAAGGATCGACTGCAATGATCCAAAGCAAACCATCCTGCACATAAGCCATCGATTTTCCATCCGGCGACCAGGCTGGTCCGTTTTTAGCGCGCATTCCCAAAGAACGTTCAGCAACCGGAGACACAAAACGATCCGGTTTTTTGTCAAGCGATACCAATAAAATTTTATTAATTCCTTCACGATACCGTGTAGAATAAACTTCCAAACCTGAAAGAGCAATTGTTTTTGAATCAGCCGACCAGCTTGGCTGACTTGGTACAAAAAGGGATTCGTGAATTTTTTCAATCTTGCCTGATTTCACTTCGATGGTTTGAAGTGTCCCTCTGCCCCAGGAATTTTTAGAATCTGCCTGGTAAAAAGCTATTTTAGTACCGTCGGGTGAGAAAACCGGATAATTAATATCATATTCTGTTTTCGCCAGCTGCGTTTGTTTTCCTGTTTTTACATCATGCAACCAAAGATTCATTGCGCCAGAACGATCTGTAAGGAATGCTATCGTATTTCCATCAGGTGACCATGTTGGATCTGCTTCCAAAAAAGCATCTTTGGTTAACTGTTTTGGCGTGGTAGTTCCTTTTTGTAAAATCCAAAGATCACCCAGTGCAGAAAAGACGAAACTTTTCCCATCTGGCGAAACATTCAATCCTTTTATTCCTTTAACCGTTTTGGGTTTTCCACTGTTGAAATCATATGTTTTTCTGGTATAAGAAGCTTTTGTTACGGTAACAATAGCTTTAAAAGGAACAGCCTGACTGGTTTTTTCACCTACTTTCACGCGCTTGATTTTACCGTCTGCACTATACAAATATTCTTGTGCTGATATCCAGCTGGTGCGGAATGGAAATACGTCTTCCAATTTTGGTGTCAACGTATTGGCAATACCTGTTGAAACTTCAACATCTTCCAGACTACTGAAACCGCCGGTAAATACATTAAAATAGATATGCGTTCCATCAGGATTGAACGAAGGCCCGGCAAGTTTCGCCGCATTTTTTACAACCAGTTTTTGGGATCCGTCTGCATTTAAAAGATAAATTCCGGGTGCTGTTTTGCGCTCGGATACAAAAGTAATTTTACTTCCATCGTTCGCATAAGCAGGAAAATAATCATTAGCAGGATCGTTAGTCAGTTGCGTCATGTCTCTGGTTGAAAGATCCATTTTCCAGATATCGTAATTTCCTCCGCGGTCTGATGAGTAAACCAGAAACTTTCCATCCGGCGACCATTCAGGCTCACGTTCATCAAAAACCCCAAACGTTAATTGTGTCAATCCCGAACCATCTTTGTTAACAGCCCAGATATGGTAATATCCATCACGAAAAGACTGAAAAGCGACACGGCTTCCATCCGGCGACCAGCGTGGCTGGCGATCGTCTCCCATACCATCGGTCAACGCTTTTGCATCACCGCCAGCAATTGGAATGCTCCATATAGTTCCCTGAATATCAACGGCAATGAGCTTTTTATCAGGAGACAAATCGGTGGACATATTGGTACCTTCCGTTAAAGTTACCTTGATGGAATCAGCAGCAACAGCTGCGCTAACCTGATTTGAATTGAATATCAAAGCTCCCGAAAGCACAGTAAATGCAAGGAAACGACTGATGTATTTTTTGTTTGAAAAAGACCTGGGTAACCGTGCGGCTTTTACCATTTTGTACTGATTTAATTAGTAATTTTTAATGTTGAACAGGTTGAAATGGATATTTGAAAATCGATTTCATTTTTGGCGAGTAGTGGTTTTGTTATTGCGGTGCACTGCACCTTTAACCGATTAACTTCTATAGCTCATTCTATAAATATTATGGTGCTCTGCACCTTTAAATCAGGTGCAGAGCACCATAATAATCATATCTAAACGCTCCATTAATTTATCTTTTTAATATTTCTCAGGTTCGTCATATTCATTGTTTCCATTCAAATTTCACTTCGCATTTACGGCTGTTTTGACAAAAACACCTGGTACCGGATTTGGCGCACTGGTATTGGAGTTTACTTCCGCTTCACTATAAATCATTCTTTCTGGAAGTACCGATCCTGCACTTGGCGTAAGTTTCACACCGACTGACTCTGTTCTGGTACGTCGAAGATCGTTGAAACCGATAATCTGTCCGTTGAAAGTAACGTAACGTTCCAGCAAAATTTCTCTCAGCAAAGCCTGATCCGCCGTGATTCCGTCTTTGTTCAACATACCGCCTGATGCAAAATCTTCTGTTGCGTAGGCTTCATACTTGTATTTGAAAGTTCCCGTTTTATAAGTCGCATCCAGATCTCCGCCTGCATTCAGGTAAGCGCGGTAAACATTCAGTTTTGCCAAACCGGCAGCAAAACCAGCTGTACGTGCTTGTGATTCAGCGGCGGTTAAAAGATTTTCAGAATAAGTAACCATTGGATATGGAGCCGACTGACCAAATAATCCGCGGGAAGTTGTCGAGCTGTTCGTATTTGGCGAAACAGGAATCGCTACCCCGGTAGTGCTCACTGTAATAAAATGATGGTTATAACGGGCAGTTTCATCCGTTTTTGCATTTCCTTTGTAAGTAGTACTGGCAGGGTTCAAAAACTTTGGAGCCAAAGCAAGTGAAGAATTAATATCACCCACGCGGTTTCTCGCGATGAACGCATACATCAGGTTTTCATTTACATTCAGCGTTGTTCCGTGCACCATCATCCAGGATCTTGCAGCCGTAGTAATGCCTTTCTCGGCAGCAGTAGCGGCCGAAGCATATTCTTTGGTCTCCATATAGTAACGGGCTTTCAAAGTATATGCAGCTTCTTTCCATTTGGATGCATCACCCGCAAAGTGAATGTCTGCAACTCCCGGAGAGGTTCCTATGCCTGATTCCAGATCGGCAATTGCCTCATCGAGCAAGGCCTGCAATTCTCCATAAACCTGAATTTGCGGCTCAAAAGCCGGGTTTGGAAACTTGTTAATATCAGCAGCTTCTTTCAAAGGAATATCGCCCCAGCAGGCGACAGCAGTTCCAAGTGCATTCGCCTCTGTGATTTTAGCAATTCCCTGAACGAGTCTGTTATTGGTTGCCGCCGATTTATCAATAACCAGTTTCATCTGTCCAACTACACCCTGATAAACAAATTGCCAGACATCATTGAAAGATGCTCCGGTGACATTATAGCTGTAAATATCTTTGTACTGACGGTCGGTTCCGGTGAAATAACCTGACCACATCGAAGCAACGCGGGCAAGGTGACCTTCCTGCACTGATACATTTCCGAGCTGGGCACCCGTCAGCAATAAAGTTGCCGATGCATCAGTAGGGTTGTTAAGATCCGTGTTAAGATTATCGACCATGGATTCGCAGGATATCATTCCTGCCATCAGGAAAAGCCCTGCCATCCTGATTATTTTAGCTCTTTTCATTGTATGCTTTGTTTAATATTTTGGGTCAAATGAATCAGTTAGTAACGCTGATCAATAATTCACTTTCAGAGAAAAGATGTAGGATCTTGTTCCCGGAGAATTGAAATAATCCATATTACGACCAGCCGGTGTGCCAGACAAATTGGTGTCAGGATCGATCCCTACCACTTTTGTCCACAAGAAAAGATTACGTCCTGTTGCCGAGAATTCGATCGACTGAAGTTTGGTCAGCTTTCTGAATTTCTCCGAATCCAGACGGTAAGAAAGCGATAACTGACGAAGACGTGTCCAGCTGCCATCCTCAACAAATTGTTCTTTTAAAGAACCAAATCCACTTCCCAGCGTTGTATACCAGCTTTCGTCCATCAACACCGGGCCTGCACCAAAATCTTTCAAATTACCGCGAACCGTACTTCCCGCTGCCAAAGTTTTGCCTGCATAATTTTTAGTATCCTGAGTCAAAGTCACTTCATTACCCGTATCTCCATGTGTTCCAAAGTTGTACATAACACCCTTTGTTCCGCTGAAATAATCGCCGCCCTGAGAAGTTTCAAACAATACATCCAATGAGAATTTCTTGTAGGAAAGACTTGTTCCAAAACCACCAATCCAATCCGGATTAGGATTGCCCACAACACCCGTTACAGGATCAGCAGTCGGGAAACCGTTTGCATCCAATTTTTTTGTTCCATTATCATTCAAAGCATATTTGCTACTCCAGAAAACTCCTGTTGGCTGTCCAACTACGGCACGTGCATCCAGGAAGTTTTCGATTCCACCTACAAGATAAAGCGATTGCGTTCCTGCAAGATCGAGCACTTTACTTCTGTTGCGGGTAAAATTCCCACGAAGCGACCAGGTAAAAGATCCTTTTTTGATTACATCATAAGTAAGATCCGCTTCCAAACCTTTGTTCTGCAATTCTGCTGCGTTGGTATATTTCGTTGCAAATCCAGTGGTTGGCGCAAGCGTTACCGGCACGAGTACATCTCTGATTTTATTATTGTAATAAGTAAGTCCCAAACGTAATCTGCTCTCGAAGAAGCGAAGATCTGCTCCGATTTCATATTCTGTTTTACGTTCCGGTTTCAGATACTGATCACCCATGGAACTGCCCTGGCTGTAAGCACCATTGCCAAACTGTGAGCCAACCAGATTGTCTCCCCATGGATTGGCTGTGTAAACTGTCGAAGAAAATACGGTATTGGAACGGTAAGGCAGCGGCTGCACGCCCACAACTCCATAAGATGCACGAAGTTTACCAAAATTGATAATCCGGTTATCTTCAATAAATTTAAGTTTAGTGAAAAGCCAGGCCACATCCGCAGACGGATAATAAAATGTTTTTTCCGATAAAGCTCCGAAAGAAGATGCAGATTCCGCTGCACCTGAAAGATTTAAAAACAAGGCGTCATATGCCGCAAAACTCGCTGTTGCGTAGCTACGGATCGTTCTTACTTCTGTTTTACGATTTACAGGTGTTCTGTTCAAAGCCGTGGCATTAGCAAAGTTTGCAGGTGCATCGGCGACCAGAAAGTTAGTAATGGTTGCTCCCAGATTACTATACTTGCGGTTGTTAATATTGAATCCAACAACAAAAGTCGAGGTAAAATTACTGCCGAAATCTTTTGTAGCACGTGCCAGCAAATCTCCGTTAACCTGTGATTCTCCCGTGATCTGATCCTGATAGGAGCCCGTTCCCGCACCGGTGATATCATTGATAGGAAAGTAATTAATCTGTTCGTCGGTATAGGTATCAAGACCGGCTCTTGCGATGATGTCCAACCATTTTGCAGGTTTGATACCCAGTTCCGCACTGTTCATAAACCGGCTAACCTCCGTGGAATTTTGCTGCTCATACAAAGACCAGAGTGCATTATTATTGGCAGGGTTAATAACCGCGCCCAGATAACTTCTGTATCCGCGTTGTCTGTTCAAAATCGGTGAAGCCGTTGGCGAAGAATAGTAACTTCCTTTATAATCCGAAATATCAAAATCCGCAGGATTACGTGCCAGACCAACCATCGCACCTGCAAGGTTGTTACCACGCTGGATTCTGTCGGAATAACTTTTTGTGTAAGCCGCACTTACTGCAAGGCGAACTACTTCATTGAATTTTCTTTCGGCATTGAAACGTAGCGTTGTACGATTATAAGTACTATTTCCACGCTGTACCCCTTTTTGACGGATATCGCCGATGCTGAAAAAGAAGGTAGTTTTTTGATCGCCACCGCTCAGACTTAGCGCATTATCATAATAACTTCCGGTACGGAAAACTTTGTCATAGTTGGACTGATTGTAAACGTCTTTTGAGTTTTTCTTGATGATCGGGTAATATTTTGTTCCATCCTCAGCCTGAAAATACTGGCCTGTCGTATTCACATCATCAGCACCACCGGCTCTGGATTCGATTTTATCTCCCCAGGCGTTGGCTCCATTAGGATTGTAGATACCGGCAGAACCCTGGCCAAATTTTCCTTGAAACGGATGGTAGGCATTAATCTGATCGGCAGAATAGGTGGAAGTAAATGAAATGTTCATCTTTCCCTCTGCTCCTCTTTTGGTTGTAATCAAAATAACACCGTTTGCAGCCCTTGATCCCCACAAGGCAGCAGCCGAAGCACCTTTCAGGATTTGCATGGAAGCAATATCATTCGGGTTGATATCATTCAAACGTGACTGTGGCGAAACCCCGCCTGAAGTTCCACCCTCTGTTGTAGAACTGATTGGAATACCATCAACAACAACTAATGGCTGCGTATTTCCGGTCAGTGTATTTTGTCCACGAATCTGGATAAACGAAGCAGCACCCGGATCACTCGATGCACGGGAAATCTGCACACCGGCAGCTTTTCCGGCAAGACCGTTGATCAAACTGGTTTCACCTGATTTGGCAATTGCTTCACCACTTACCTTACTACTTGTAGAACCCAGACGGTCAGCAGCTTCCTTGAATCCAAGCGCAGTCACCACCACTTCGCTCAGCATTTTTGTGTCGGTAGCCAGTTTCACTTCAAGCATTGCCTGATTGCCTACCGTAATATGCTGAGAGACAAAACCCAGAAAAGAGAAGATAAGCACACTTTCTTTGGAAGGTACGTTAATAGTATAAGCTCCGTCGGTATCGGTTGTAGTTCCAGCCAGCGAACCTTTGATCAAAATATTGACCCCCGGAATTGCCTCGCCTTTATCATCCGTTACCTTACCGGTGATTTTAATATCATCGGCAGCCTGACGAACGGATTCAACCGATTGCTTTAACGTTTCTGAATTTGTTTCACCAGCAGGAATAACACCTGTTGATTTGGCGCCCGACTTACCTGATTTAAAATTGCTGTCTTTTGGAAAAATCGCATATATCTTTCCGTGCTTTTTGTAGTCCAGACCGTTCGATTTGAGTACTCTGTCGAGCATCGCTTCAATGCTTTCGCCCGACATCATTTTTGAGTCTACCGGCATTTCTTTTATTTTATCACTTTCGTACATAAAATAAATAGAATGCTTCGATTCCAGGTTCCTTAGTACTTGCTGAAGCGTTTGCATTTGCCGTACTGTTGAAGGAGCCTCCTTACTTTTTGAAAAAGCCATCATCTGGGCAGAAGCCGGAGCACAAGGCCGAAAAAGACATAGCAATCCCATCAGGAATAAGTATTTTTTTTCCATTTGTTAATATTTTAATACTAAGATTTACTATAAACTTTATTGCTCTCTTTTAATCGTGATTTCTTTGTTTTGCTGATCAATTTTGACGTGCAGGATACTTTCCAGCGAAGCTAGAATATCTTCCAGATTATCTGAAGGAATAATTCCAGTCACTTTTTGCTGCGAAACCCACTCTCCTTTAATACGAACTTTTATGCCATAGGTATCCGTAATCAGCGATGCGACATCCGAAAGCGGCGTTTTATCAAATGTCCATCGATTGTCTTTCCAGGAATAAACCGAAACCGGATCGTCTATTCTGCGTATTACCAATGTTTGTTTTTTAGTTGAAAAATCAACCTGATCTCCCGGCTTCATGTGCACTACTTCATCACCCTGGCTGTATTTATTAAGAAACAGCTCAACTTTTCCTTCTGAAAGTAAAACTCCCGTTTGCTGTTTTCTTGTGTTTACATTAAACTCCGTTCCTTTTACTTCAACATTAACATCGTTAGTATGCACCGTAAATTTTGTCAGGCTGCCGTCTTCCTTTTGTTTCCGTACTTTAAAAAATGCTTCTCCTTCGAGCCACACTTCACGGTGATCAGGCCTTTGCCAGCCGCCGGGAACATCCAGCTTTGAATTTGCATTTAAGGTTACCATCGATCCGTCCGGAAGTTGTATTCTGCGGGTTTCTCCATTGGCAGTTGTGTAAGTATGAGAAATATCAAAATGGTAACGATATACTGTAAACGCAATAACTGTAAATGCAATACAGGCAGCCACCGGCATCAGCCAGCTATTAAAATAAAATGGACGTTTAAGCGGAACCTCATGTGTACGTGCCACGATATTATCCCACATTCTATCTATGACAATCTCCGAAATATTTTCGTCCGACTCCAAAGCAATTTCAAGCACCATCCGCCTGGCGATTTCAACATTTGCCATCAGTTCCATATGGCTTCCCAGCCATCTCATCCAAAAAGCATCGGTATCAATATCAGGAGAAAGAACCCATTTACAGAAAAAATCATCCGCAGCCAGGTCACTTGCTTTAAATTGGGAATAATTCATGCATAACCAATGTTTATTTTATCTTATAATTAAACAGAGCAATAAAATATTGCACATTACCCCAAAGACAGGAGATAATTTTATAAATTTATCAATATAGTTCTTAAATTATTATTAAAACCCAGATTAGTACCAAAAACACGATTTTCGGCTTTGATTTACACATTATAATCTGAACAGAAGATCATACTGAGAATCACAACCAGATCGATATTTGGATTGATCTGTTGTTGTAAAGATTTCATGGCTTTTTGCAGCGTGTTGTGAACGGACTGAAGAGAAATTCCCATCATCTCCGAAATTTCGGGATGGGAAAAATTATGGAAATATCGGAGATTAATAACTTCCTGCTGACGCGTTGGCAAATTTGAAACGGCATGTTGAATGCTGCGAACCAAAGTTCCGGATTCTTCTTCATTTACAATGAGATGTTCAACAGACTCGACATGAACAATATGCTTTTGATTCTCGTCGTCAAGCTGCTCGATATTCCCGGAAGCATTAATGCAGCGGACAATCTTTCGCCTTAAAATCGTAAAAAGGTAATATTTAACAGAATCCGGATCGGTCAGATTTTCCTTTGATTTCCATAAATCGACAAAAAGATCCTGGATCACATCTTCAACAAGTTCATTGTCGGGTGTGATTTTTAAACCATATTTATACAAAACGGTGACATATCGGCGGTACAGAAGTGAAAAAGCAGTCTGCTGACCATCTTTAAACGATTTCCATAACTCAATATCTTCAATGCCGTTTTTCAATTTCAATTCTATTATTTAGCGACCCATGGAAACAATTCCAGCTATTCCAATATAGAATATCCTCTTTTATATAAAGAACCGAATTTAATTTTAAATAAAGACTAAAATTCCAAATTAAATATATAATTTATTCATATAATCCAATTAATAAAACTATAAATCTGTATATGACAATCGATCAGTTGGTTGCGGATAAAATCCTAGTTAAGCCATCTTATGTATCCCACTGACTACCTAATTAGCATAATGGAATTATTTCAGACGAAAAAGACTTCATTTTATAATCAACTGCTGTTTCCGAATGAAGAATCTGTTTCTCTTATTTTATTTTGTACTGCTGTTTTCATCTTGCAGTGTCAAACTCCCAAAGTCCTATTGTGAAAAAACGCTTAAAGAGGAGAATTATCTGGAAAATTACAAAAACAACTATACCCTGCATTTTGATAAAAATAAAGTTTCGGATATCAGTCTTCAAAATACAAATGAAATATTCAAATGGAACAAGTTCGATGATCCAGTTTCGCTAAATAATTTCAACACAAGACCTTACTTCAATTTAATTTCTAAAAAGGATACAGTAACAATTTCCAACCGACACATTTATTTTAAAAATGTGATCAATTTCAGAGATATCGGTGGAATAAAAACGCTGGAAGGAAAGACGATTCGATGGGGTAAAATATTCCGTTCTGATAATCTGGCAGGGTTGAAAAAAAGCGAGTTTCCTAAATTCAACGATTTGCATATTCAGACCGTTTATGATCTGAGAACGACAAATGAAATTAAAGGAAAAGAAGACCACCTTCCTGAAAATGTCAACTATGTTCACTTTTCTACTGTGAAAGATAATGGTGATTTATTGGCTCAACTAAAAAGCAAAGTAATCAATGGTGAAATTTCCGAGGAAAAATCAATCGAATTGACGCTTGAATTGTATAGAGGATGCGTATCGGAAAATCTGCTTACGGTACGTAATCTTCTTCAAAAAGTCCTGGCTTCGGATGAGCCGGTTTTATACCACTGCTCCGCCGGAAAAGATCGCACGGGCATGACAACCGCATTAATTCTTTCCATTCTAAAAGTGGACAGACAAACCATTATGGATGAATATCTTCTTTCAAATTATTACCGGAAAGATAAGATCCAAAACATGCTGGGAAAGGTTAAACTGGCAAAAGTGGTTAAGCGTCATATCAATACAAAAGTGATCGAAAACTTTATGAAAGTAGACGAACGTTATCTAAACGCAACTTTTGAGGTGATCGATAAGAAGTATGGCGGCATGGAAAGGTTCATCAAAAATGAATTACAAATTGATGATAAGAAAAGAAATGAACTGATAAGAAAATTGACGTACTAACCGATTTCTTGTTCTACATTAAAACGCTTCTCCTGTAAAAAGATAAAATCCGGGTCCTTCTTTTGTAAAACCCACATCCAATCTCAGGAAAATATCCTTCTTTGGAAATAATAAATATCTCAGCCCCACTCCTCCCGAAGGCCGGATATGTTTCCAGCTGAATTCGCTTACCTGCGGCGCAACCACCGCCGCGGCAGCGAAAACCGTTCCTCCTATCCGCTTGCTGAATTTGAAAGGAAGCCAGCGATGTTCGGTTTGGAATGCCAACATATTTTTGTCACGGTAACGTCCTGTATAAAAACCGCGCATGATCATCTCACCGCCCATCAAAGCCAGTTGATTGAATGGAATATTGCCCGTCATAAAATTGCCATACAACTGCCAGGCCAGCACATTCCTGTCATTTGTTTTGTGCGATGAACGCACGTCCAGATTAAATCCGTAGAAATTATAATCACTGGCGAGTCGCTGGTTATATTTCAAAAAGGAAATTTCACCAAAAAATCCTTTTCTTACATTAAGCACATTATGTCGGTTGTCAAAAACAAGTGCCGCACCCAAACCAAGATTTGTAGTTCCATGACTTCCCAAAGGCGGTTCGTAGACGTCGTGACCATCAGGCTGGTTAAATTTAGTATTGTACAATTGCTGGTAATCTACCTCAGGTCCAAGAAAAAGATTAGGGATTAATTTTCTTAAAACACGCTGTTTTAGCAGAATATAATTTGCATCAATCAATGCCGGTTCTTTACCGTTTGTCTCTGGCCCTATGCCATAATACAAAAGAGGAAACCGTTGAAAACGTGTTCTTCCTAAAATAAACCATTTGTCCTTATCTCCATAAATGGCGTTATCAAGCCAGATTCCATACTGCGCTTCAAGTGTTACAAAAGTGAAAGCTTGCACTTCACTCAATCTATTCAGAGAATCCTGCTTGGCCTGAAATAAAAAAAGCGATGAAAACCCGAATTCAAAACTCGTTTCAGGCGCATAAGCAAGTGTGGGATAAATCCGAAAACTTGACTTTCCGGGCGAGGTTGTATCTGAAACGGATTTTTGTATAAAGCGTTTTATAAATCCAGGTTTCTTCTGCGCACAGATTTCTTCAACCGGAATACATGTAAATAAAAACAGGCAAATGTATCTGAGCTTCAAGAGATAATTTTTTAGTTTGAGTAGTTTTTACTCTTACTAAAAAAATTAAGCCATACAGTTGTCTGAACAAATCCATACTGGAAAAGCGAAATAAAAACAATACATGTATTACAATAAGCCAGAATGCTTTTGAGCAAAAACCACTTTACGACATCAGCCAGCCGCCTGAATCACTTCTGAATACCTGTCCTGAGAAATCCTGGAAGACCAGTCAACCGGGAAAAGATGCGGATAATTTTGTTTGATCAGTTGCTGTAATTGTACACGGGCCCGCACATAATGTGATCTTACCGTCGCTTCGTTCATTTCCATAAGATCTGCAATTTCCCTATGATTGTAGCCGTCAACCACATACAAAAGAAATACGTTTTTATATTTCGGTTTGATCTTTTGAATCAACAGTAGGATTTCTTCCGCTGTTATCTGGCTGACAATATCTTCCTCAAATCCCAGATAAGGCGCATCTTCATAGGAAGCGCGTTTTTCATTATGCTTTTTGTGCTTTCGGTAATAACTGATCGCAGTATTGATCATGATCGTCCTGATCCAGACCTTAAAAGGATAGGTTGAATCGTACTCCTTCAAATGCGTAAAAACCTTTAAAAAGCCTTCGTTTAAAACTTCATCCACTTCCTCGGAACACGAAGTGTAACGCAAACAAATACTTTTGGCATAACCAAAATACTGCTTGTACAAAAGCCGTTGCGCCTGATTGTTTTGCGCAATGCAGCCAGCAAGTATGGATTCAAAATTTTGATCGTCGCTTGTTGTGCTGCTTTTATAATTATTTTTTAAATTGATAATATTCATTGTTCACAAATTTATGACCACGACTGCATTGTCTTTGCGTAAAAAATCTAATCATAAAGAGGTTTATAGTTTTTCCTGAGCATTAAGTATTGAATTGCTATCATACAAAGGGAATCATAAGCCATTGCAAAAGAAAGCCTCTCTGACCAATAGAAAGAAAAACCGGATAAAGAGCCAGATTTTGCCTTTGAATTACTGATCATTACAGATGATCTTTGTGTTCGGTGCAGTTTTAGTGCTGAAAAAGAAGCTTATTTTGGCTTGATGCCGATTTATACGTACAATTACTAAATCGATATTTCCATACATCTTGCTCCACCTTTAATCCTATGAATTAACTTATGAAAAAGACCTTACAACTATCGAATATTATTGCGCTGATCATTACCATCATAATGAATTACCTTTCAAATACAGGTATTTTTAATCAAAGTACAATGGCCAGCGTTTCTGCCAAATACCAGAATTTATTTACACCGGCGGGATACGCATTTTCAATCTGGGGCCTTATTTATATTGGTTTGATCGCCTTTGCTATTTACCAGAGCCAGGGACTTTTTAACTCCAAAGAAACGCCGGACGTTGTTGGGAAAATCGGTTGGATGTTTGTGCTTTCCTGTGTAGCGAATTGCTTGTGGATTCTTGCCTGGCTTTATGATTACACCGGCGCTTCGGTTATCATCATGACGGCACTTCTGCTTTCACTTTGCAGCATTGTAGTGCGTACCCGCATGGAATTTGATCTGATCACTTTTAAACGTGTAGCATTGGAATGGTGGCCGTTTGCCATGTATTTCGGCTGGATCACCGTTGCCATTATTGCCAATGTTGCTGCTTATCTTACTAAAATCCAATGGGACGGTTTTGGCATTTCTGCTGTTAACTGGACAATCATTATGATCCTGGCAGCGATGTTTATCAATTTATTTGTAACCTGGAACAGGAATCTGAGAGAATCTGCTTCGGTTGGAATCTGGGCTCTGATTGCTGTGGCTGTTGCCAATTGGGAATTAAATAAAACGGTTGCTTACAGCGCTATCATCGCTTCAGTTATTATTTTTATTAGCTGTGGAGCACATAGTTTCAAGAATAAGGGAAAGGCTTTTATTATTTAAAATTGATTTTTTAAATAATAAAACACCCTGAAAATAATTTATACAAATATTTTCAGGGTGTTTTTTAGCAATTTAACTTAATGTTAAAGCTTCAATCCAATGGTAGCGCGGAAGACATTATTTTTATTATTAGTGTCTTTAAACACAGTGCTCATTCCCCATTCATGCGAAAGATCTAACGTGATGAGACCAAATTCCAATCCCAACCCTGCGTTTAAACCGTAGGAGAAATCTTCAATATTATCTCTGTCAAATTGTTTTATGTCACTTTTATCCACAGCAAGTACATAAGTTCCGGTCGCTCCTGCTTTAACATTCATTTTGAAAAATCCTTTATTTGCTTTGGTAAGATAAAGTCCAACCAGCAAAGGAACTTTAAGTGAGTGCAATCTTGGCCCTGAAAGTAAAGGGGCATTGGATAAACTATCCTCAGTACTAATGCGCATCGAAGAGCTGAAATAATGTACTCCCGGCTGGATGAAAAATCTTTTTTCATGAATTCTGAAATCCAGACCTGCATTCCAGCCAATACGGCCATCCGCTTTGCCATCGTTGAAATCAGCTTTAAAACTTGACGCATGGACACCAACAACAGGTATAACCCATAATCCGGAATTTCTAGGTGTTCTTTCTCCGAAACGTTCCTTAAAAGTTAATTTGCTATCCTTAGATTGGACAGGCTGTGACTCGTTAGTGAAATTCTGCTCACGATTTTCAGAAAAGCGACGCTGATCTCCCCGGCTACTATTATCTGCATGTCGTTGTCTTTTCCATGCTTTGTAGTCTTCGTAATCTTCTCTCTCTCTTGCACTCATTTGCGTCATTTCAGGATTTTGACCAGGCGTTGCCGCTTTTGGTCGTTCATAATCTGACGGGATAATTATATTGTTGATAATAATAGAAGGCTGCCCCGACTGCTGCGGATAATTTTTATAAGTCGCCTCTACAACTTTCTGAGCAATTCCCTGCGCATTTTGTACTGAGCGAAGCGAATCCACATTGATATTTTGTGTGATTACCTGCGGCTGCGCCATTCGTGTGTTTTCCATTTTAGCCGCAGGTGCAGTATTTTGCACAGTACTATTTACAGCAGGTTGCATAGGGGCACTTTGCATCGCAGTTAACGGTTGGGAAGTTGTATTTGCAACAGAAGATTGCATACCCAGTTTTGCCTCGTCTTCTGCGATTTTGCTTTGCAGGGAAGCAATATCCTTCGTCAATTTTTGCTGATCGTCAGCTGCATTTCTTGCTTTTTTTGCGCTTCTCTCTGCCTGGCGCGCAGATTTACTTGCGTCACTTGCCAATTTTTTATTTTGAGGATCTTTCCCTAATCTTGCTGCCAAAGCTTTATTACTGTCTGCTGCTTTTTGCGCATCCCCAGCCGTTTTTTCCACTTCCTTATTTTTCTCAGCCAGATCATTTTGGCTTTTAGCCAACTCCGTCTTATTCTCGTTTATGCTTTTATTAATTTCAATGTTTTTCTTCTCATCCTTCAAAGATTGAAGAGAATCTTTATTCACTTCCTGTGCCTGAGCGCCGATGGACAGGCAAAATATCGCTATAGGTATAATAAATAGATTTTTCATTTTAAGTTATTTGATTTACTATTGAGACCAAACAACCATACCTAAGTAACTAATTGAAACAAGATTGGTTAAACTGTGAATATATCAAGAACTATCACACCTTTTTTTTAAAAAACGGGCATAAAAAGACTTGATGAACTCGTTAAACCCTGTTTTTGCAAGAATTGAGGCATAATAAGTACAGATGACGAGGAAAAACAACGGTTCTCTTTTTAATGACCAACCTTTTCTACAACAAAAGATTATCTACAATTTAAAGGGATAATGGACGAAACTTGTGATTTCAGCCTTATTACTTCAAATTGTTAACAAATCATAATAGACCTGCTGATTAGGAGTTATATGCTAAAACAAACCAAAAACCGTTCTATTTTTGCAAAACGGTAAAAACTGCTGTTAAACAAACCCTGAACCTTTATAATGGATAAAAAAGAAAGCACCGATACGGACCGCGATGGTTTGCCTCCATTTGTGAATTCGTGGCCGCAGCTATATAAACTACTGATTGCCACACTGGTAGTGCTTATTGCTCTTTTTTATCTTTTTATGACCCACTTCGAATGAGCTACCTTGACTGGATTGTACTTTCTTTAACACTTACGTTTATTGTTGCCTACGGTATTTACAAAAGCCGTGAAAATAATAGTATCGACTCTTACCTTCTTGCCAATAAATCACTTCCCTGGTATCACGTAACTTTGTCACTGATGGCTACTCAGGCGAGTGCCATCACATTTCTTTCGGCTCCCGGGCAGGCGTATACAGATGGTATGCGGTTTGTGCAATTCTATTTCGGGTTGCCGCTGGCGATGGTTGTGCTCTGTATTACGTTTGTTCCCAAGTTTGGCAAACTCAAAATATTTACTGCCTACGAATTTCTGGAAGGTCGTTTTGATCTCAGAACCCGTACCCTTACTTCTTTTCTTTTCCTTTTACAAAGAGGACTTTCAACTGGACTTTCCATATATGCTCCGTCTTTAATTTTGTCTTCCATTCTTGGCTGGGATATTACGCTGACCAATATTATTTCAGGTGGCATTGTGATGCTTTATACCGTTTCGGGTGGTGCACAGGCAGTTTCACATACGCATTTGCAACAAATGGGCATCGTCACGGTCGGCATGGTCATCGCTGGTTTTATGGTTGTAAAACTTTTGCCTGATACTGTTTCTTTTTCCGATGCACTGCATGTTGCCGGGAAAATGGGAAAAACCAATCTGATCGATTTCAGTTTTGATTTGAACAACCGTTACAATGTCTGGTCGGGGCTTATCGGTGGTTTCTTTTTACAGCTCTCCTATTTTGGAACAGATCAATCACAAGTGGGGCGTTATCTTACAGGAAGCTCAGAAGGCCAAAGTAAACTCGGCCTTGCCATGAACGGACTTTTAAAAATACCAATGCAGTTTTTAATCCTTTTGGTAGGCGTACTGGTTTTTGCATTTTATCAATTTACTAATCCGCCGTTATTTTTCAATCAGGTGGAAGTTGATAAGATCAAAAAGACGGAATTTGCACAGGATTATAAAGTTCTCGAAGATCAGCATGCGCTTATTCAAAAAGAAAAAAGACCGCACGTGCTGGCTCTGACAAGTGCACTGAATAAGGAAGACGAAGCAGCTGTTGATAAAGCCCGCACGATTCTGGCCGCTGATGAAAACAAAGTAAAAGAAGTTCGTGGAAAAGCACAGACGCTTTTATCCAAAGCCAACGGTGGAGAAGTGAATGATGTCAATTACATCTTTCTTCGTTTTGTGATTGATTATCTGCCTGTCGGAATGCTCGGACTTTTAATTGCGGTGATCCTTCTGGCATCGATGGGTTCCGTTGCCGCGGCCTACAATTCATTGGCCTCATGTACAGTTATGGACATTTACAAACGAATTTATCATAAGGACGATGAAAATATTGATTATGTGAAAGCTTCCCGCTGGGCAACTTTCTTTTGGGGGATCTTCTGTATTTTTGTGGCTCAATATGCAAGTCGTCTGGGAAGCATGATCGAAGCAGTCAATGTTTTAGGATCTTTGTTTTACGGTGTGATTTTAGGAATTTTCCTTGTTGCCTTTTACTTTAAAAGTATCGGTGGCCGCGCTGTTTTTTACGCCTCCATCCTGGGGGAAGTTTTTGTTGTACTCAGTTATTGGAAAGATCTTACCGCATTTTTATGGCTTAATCTAATCGGTTGTGTGCTTGTTATTAGTTTCGCCTTCATTATAGAGAAAATATGGCCTCAATCAGACATTAATCCAGGTCAGGAAACTGCTTTATAAAAGTAATTCATGATTATTTCTTCCTGAATTTGTCTTATCCAAATATAAATTTCTATTTATCAAATAAGTGTTTGATTTTTTCAAACAAACGTTTGATTTAGTTTTTTATTCCTATACCTTTGAGCTGTTACCTGGCATTTATCTACTTTAAAGTGCAGGTAGACCCAAGATGAAATACAATCCAAAACAGTTAAAAATTATTGAGGTAGCTGAAAAGCTATTTTCTGAAAAGGGGTTCTCAGGTACTTCTATCCGGGACATTTCTCAGGAAGCCGAAGTAAATGTGTCGATGATCTCCTATTATTTCGGCTCTAAGGAAAAACTCATTGAGGCGCTCTTTTCCCTCCGGTCTCAGGAGTTTAGATCAAAACTCGACAACCTTTTAAAAGACCTGGATCTGTCGCCGGTACAGAAAGTAAACCTGATGATTGATTGGGTCCTTAACCGTTTGATAGAAAAACATTGCTTTCACAACATTGTTTTAAGAGAGCAGCTGGCGGGTGATTCCCTGACTCCGATAATCTCTGACCTGTTGGATGAAATGAAGGGCAACAACCTTGCTGCAATGAAAAAAATCATTCAGGAAGGACAGCTAACCGGTGAATTTAGAAGCGATGTGGATGTATGGGTGTTATCAACTACACTGTTTGGCACCATTAACCAGGCAGTCAGTACACAGCGTTTTTACCGGAAAATCCATGGCCTTCAGAACGCTACGCAGGAGGAATTGGAAAATCATCTTAGGCAAAATTTAAGTGTTCACCTCAAAAAAATATTTCGCTTCACACTTGTTCAGGAATTAAAGCACACAATTGACGGTTAGAGCTAAATTAGACTAACCCCTGCATTTATTTAACACCATTTTTATCATTATCCAATTAACGTTCTCCTTTTCATGAATTGTTATTATAACGCTAAAACAATAAGGCTTTTAGCACTTAGTATTACACTTTTGCTACTTTCGCCCCTTTTTGCAGCTGCCCAGTTTAAGGTCACCACTGCAACCGAGGGTACTGAGCAAGGTACGGTTACTAGCGGAACACTGGAAGAAATAATCCAGTATGCTATGAAAAACCAGCCATTGATCCGCCAATCTGTTATTGATGAGCGCATTACCGAAAACACAGTTAAAACAAAACTTGCAGACTGGTATCCGCAGATCAATTTCAATTACAGTTTGCAGCACAATTTTTTAATTCAGACGAGTATTATTGGTGGAAACCCTGTAAAACTTGGTGTGAATAATACGTCCGCTGCACAATTCACGCTCTCGCAGGCGATTTTCAACCGTGATGTGCTGCTTGCCAAAAGAACACGCGGGGATGTGCAGCTACAGGCGAGCCAGACTACGACGGCAAATAAAGTTGATCTTGCCGTAAATGTTTCCAAAGCGTTTTATGATGTGCTGGCAACTTCGCAGCAGATCTATGTTTCCCAGGAAGATATTGTCCGCCTGGAAAGGAGCTTGCAAGATGCCCAAAATCAGTACAAGTCGGGTGTGACAGATAAGATTGACTACAAAAGAGCGATGATTTCTCTTAACAATACCAAAGCTTCCAAGAAAAGCAACGAGGATGTTTTGAAGGGAAAATTGGAATATCTTAAAGCATTGATGGGTTATCCGGTTGAGAAAGAATTGAAAATCAGTTATGACTCTTTACAAATGGAAAGAGAAATGCTGATTGATACCATTCAGGGGCCGGATGTGAATTCCAGAATTGAATTCCAGCTCTTAACTACGCAGAAAAGACTTCAGGAGTCTAATCTTAGTTACAACAAAATGAGTTTCCTTCCAACCATTGCGGCGAACGGTGCTTATAACTTAAACTATCAGAACAATAAGTTTGGCGATCTTTATATCAATAACTATCCTCAATCTTTTGCTGCGGTGACTTTGGCGTTACCTCTTTTTCAAGGTGGAAAAAGAAAGTACAATATCAATTCCGCAGAGTGGCAGTTAAAGAGAACCAATCTTGATATAACAAACCTGAAAAACAATGTAAATTCTGAATATGCCAGTGCGCTTGGTTATTACAAGGGAAGCCTTGCAACGCTGCTGGCCCAGAAAGACAATGTTGATCTGGCCAAAGAAGTTTATGATGTGATTCAGCTTCAATATAAGTCAGGTATTAAAACATACCTGGAAGTGATTACTTCGGAAACAGATCTTCGCCTGGCCAGAATAAATTATTACAATGCACTCTATCAGGTGTTAGCCAATAAGATCGACGTACAAAAAGCCCTTGGCCAGTTAAACTATTAATTATTGAAATCCCTTTGATACCATGTTTTTAAATTCATCAAAATATTATACAGCGGCGTTATCAGTTTTGGTAATGGCTTCCTGCGCAAAAAAGAACGACCAGCCAGCTATGCAAGGTCCGCCTGCGGTTAATGTAACACTGGAAGAAGTTAAAGCTACGGATGCAGTTTATCACGATCAATATCCTGCTAGCGTAACCGCTCTGAATGTAGTGGAGCTTCGTCCGCAGGTGACTGGCTTTATTAACGGAATTCATTTTAAGGACGGTGCGAGAGTAAGAAAAGGACAATTGCTTTACACAGTAGATGCGCAGCTTTATTCTGCCAACTACGATCAGGCAGTTGCCAGTTTGAACGTGCAAAAAGCAAATACGGTAAAGGCCCAAAAAGATGCGGACCGTTACCATGAGCTTGACAAAAATGATGCAGTTGCAAAACAACTGGTCGACAATGCAGATGCTGCACTTGAAGTAGCAAAAAAGCAGGAAGATGCAGCCAGAGCAAGCATTGCAGCAGCAAATACAAGCGTACGTTATACCAAAGTTTTCGCTCCGTTTGATGGCGTGATCGGTATTTCGCTTGTAAAAGTGGGTGCTGCCGTTAGCGCAGGACAAACCGTTTTAAATACAGTTTCAACCGACGGTCAGCTGGCAGTGGATTTCAATGTTGACCAGAAAGAAATCTACCGTTTCTCAAATCTTTTGAAAAATGGCGGATCTTCCGACTCGACTTTTACCATTGCTTTTGGAACACAGATCTATCCTTATCCAGGAAAACTTCTTTTGATTGACCGCGCAGTTGATCCTCAGACGGGTTCGATCAAAACTCGTTTATCTTTCCCAAATAAAGATAATATGCTTCGGGCCGGGATGACCGGAACGGTGAGAGTTTTGAATACCGCTTCCAAAGGAGCCGTACTTATTCCTTACAAAGCAGTTACTGAGCAGTTGGGTGAATTCTTTGTATATGTAGAAGCCGATTCAAGTAAAGTGAGTCAGCGTAAACTTACATTAGGCGAGCCAATCGGCACCAACATCATTGTAAAAGAAGGTCTTAAAGCAGGCGAAAAAATTGTTGTTGAAGGCGTTCAGAATCTACGTGAGGGAGCAAAAATTTCTACGGGAACACCGCCGGCAGCCGCATCAGCAGCTCCTGCAAAAAAATAAGATAGATAAACAGGACTTGATATTATTTATGTCAGCCTCCTTCTGACTTCCTTAAATACTAAAAAAATGATTGCAGATATTTTCATAAAAAGGCCTGTTACAGCGATTGTTGCTTCAATCGTACTTGTACTCGTGGGCCTTATTTCCTTAACCACACTGCCGGTTGCACAGTATCCGGATGTAACTCCGCCCACGGTTACGATTTCAGGTGTATTCACCGGGGCCGACGCCCAGACCGTAGAGCAGACAACTACGACGGCGATCGAAACACAGGTGAATGGTACGCCGGGTATGAGCTATATGTCGTCCAACAGTACAAGTAGTGGACAGAGTAGTATTAACGTTGTTTTTGATATTGGTACCGATGTCAATATTGCTGCACTTGACGTGCAAAACCGTGTAAGTGTGGCTGAGCCGGCACTTCCGGATGTAGTAAAAAGACTGGGTCTTACAGTACGTAAAAGACAACCGGCCATCATGGTTGCCGTTGCTTTGTATTCACCAAAAGGAACACACAGTGCACAGTTTATTGGTAACTATGCCAACATTTATCTGAAAGACAGAATTCAGCGTGTGAAAGGTGTGGGTGATATTGTTTCCCGTGCGGATGACTTCGGTATGCGTATCTGGCTTAATCCGGATAAGCTGGCAAATTTAAACATGACGCCTTCTGATATTATCGCCTCGCTGGCAGAAAACAACCTTCAGATTGCAGCAGGTACCGTAGGTTCAACACCTCAGCCAACTGCTCAAGCTTTTGAATATAGCGTACTGACAAATAGCCGTCTGAATACGGAACAGCAGTTTAATGATATTATCGTTCGCTCCTCCCCTTCGGAAGGAAGTGTTGTATATTTGAAAGATGTAGCACGCGTAGAACTTGGTAAATTTGATTATAATTCTAATGCTTTTGTAAATGGAAAACCAGCTGCTTTTGTTTTGATCTACCAGGCGCCGGGTGCCAACGCACTTGATACCTATGATGGCATTATGGCAGCACTGGCGGAAATGAAAAAAACGTTTCCAAAAGATATTGATTTTGTAATTCCTGTTGAAACAGCTTCCGTGGTTAGGGTTTCGATTGAAGAAGTTTTACATACATTTGCCGAAGCAATGATTCTGGTAGTACTTGTGGTATTCCTTTTCCTTCAGAACTGGCGGGCAACACTGATTCCTATCCTTGCAATTCCGGTATCTTTGATCGGAACATTTATATTCTTTATTCCTTTTGGGTTTACGATCAACACGCTGACACTTTTCGCCTTCGTACTTGCAATTGGTATTGTGGTGGATGATGCGATTGTGGTAGTGGAGGCCGTCCAGCATAACATTGACCATGGCAGGATGTCTCCCAAAGCAGCAACCAAGAAAGCGATGGATGAAATCTCCGGTCCAGTTATTGCCATTGCGCTTATTCTTGCGGCGGTATTCGTTCCGGTAAGTTTTGTACCCGGAATTGTAGGTCGTCTTTATCAGCAATTCGCGATTACCATTGCGGTTTCTGTACTTCTTTCTGCCTTTGTAGCCCTTTCATTAACACCAGCGCTTTGTGCGATGATGCTTAAACCAACAAAAGGTGCAAATGAGAAAAAGAACTGGCTTGAAAAATTCTTTGACAAATTCAACAAATGGTTTGACGGCGTTTCCCGCTCATATACCCGCGGTGTTTCCAAATGGATAAAAGGCACACCTTATGTGATTATCATGATGGTTTGTCTGATCGTTGGCCTTGTGTTTTTGTTCAAAAACAAACCATCCGGCTTTATCCCGGTTGAAGATGAAGGACGTCTTTTTGTAACTTATGAAATGCAGGAAGGTGCTTCTACGACCCGTAACATTGCGATGATCAAAGAAGTTATGAAACGTGTGCAGTCTATTCCGGAAATTAAAACGGTAGGTGGACTTGCAGGTCTTAACGTAATCAGCTTTTCAAATAAATCCAACGTTGGTACTATGTTCGTTACACTTCAGCCATGGGCTGATCGTAAAGGAGCCGAGCACCATGTCCAGGCTGTGATCAAACAAATACAACAAAAGACTGCCGATATTAAAGAAGCTCGTGTACTTGCAATTGCTCCTCCAGCGATTCCTGGTCTTGGCCAAACTTCCGGTTTTACGTTTGAACTTCAACAAACAACAAGTACGGATGATATCAAAAAGTTTGAAGCCGTTACCCAAAAATTCCTTGGCGCTGTAAATCAGCGTCCTGAAATCGGAATGGCCTATACATTCTTTAATGCCAAAACGCCGTCATATCAAATTGATGTAGACCGGGATAAGACTAAAAAGCTTGGTATTCAGGTGAATGATGTTTTCAATACACTATCTACACTTTTGGGTAGTACGTATGTAAATGACTTCAACCTTTACGGACGTAACTTCCGTGTAATGGTGCAGGCCGACAGTAGTTTCCGCTCAAATCTTGATCAGCTTAATAAGTTTTATGTGAGAAATTCACAGGGAAATATGATTCCGCTATCAGCACTTATCACCAGCAAAGTGGTAGAAAACCCTGCGCTTATTTCCCATTATAATATTTACCGGTCTGTTGAAATTAACGGAGTACCAAAACCAGGTTTCAGTTCCGGCCAGGCTATTCAGGCACTGAAAGAAGTAGCGGCGACACTCCCTGACGGTTACGGTTATGAATTCTCAGGTATGAGTTCGGAAGAAATAAAGGCGGGTGATGCCACGACAACGATTTTTGCAATCTCGATTGTCTTTGTATTCCTTTTCCTTGCCGCGCTTTATGAAAGCTGGTCAATTCCTTTCTCAGTACTTTTTGCAGTACCGATCGGAGCTTTGGGATCGATTATTACACTGACGTTGCTTCCAAACCTAACCAATAATATTTACGCACAGATCGGTTTAATTACGCTGATCGGACTTGCGGCCAAAAATGCGATTCTTATCGTGGAATTTGCCAAAGAGCGGGTTGATGGCGGAATGGAATTGGTGAAAGCAACATTGGAAGCGGTTCAGCTTCGTTTGCGACCGATTATTATGACATCACTCGCCTTTATTCTTGGGGTACTTCCTCTTGCATTTGCAAGTGGCGCAGCGGCTGAATCACGTAAAACCATTGGCTGGACCGTATTTGGAGGGATGCTTGCAGCAACTTCGCTGGCGATCTTTGTAGTTCCTGTTCTTTTTGTTGCGATTGAAAAAATTGCTTACAAACAAAAGAAAAAGAGAGAAGACCGTGAGTCAAGGTTGATATAAAAGTAAAATTTAACGAAACAAAACAGGCGCTGGTGCATTTGCATCCGCGCCTGTTTTGTTTCGAATGTAAATTACATCAGGTGAAATAAAATACATCTAATAATACTTTTTATCGTAAGTATTAGCAAAAAAAGCAGAGCTAGCAGAAAACTATTGGCATCATTTTTTACTATGCATGATGTCTTCAAAAATTATTGTCAGAAATAGCTTAATTTGAAGTTTTAGTTTAAAAATAATCTCACAACTGATGAATGAATATCTCCCTTTTGAGGAAATCAAACGACTAAATGCCCTTAAAAGCTATGATATTCTGGATACTTTACCAGAACAAGACTATGATAATATTACACAGTTAGCGGCTGAAATATGTCAGACACCCATTTCCCTGGTAAGTTTAGTGGATGAAAACAGGCAATGGTTTAAATCAAATCATGGTCTTACGGCGCGTGAAACTCCACGTGATTATTCATTTTGTGCCCACGCCATTATCAATCCAACAGAAACATTTATAATTTCGGATTCAAGAAAGGACGAGCGTTTTGCACAAAATCCACTGGTGACGGGAGATCCTAATGTTATTTTTTATGCCGGAACGCCAATTGTTGATGAAAACGGTTACGCCCTGGGTTCTTTGTGTGTAATTGATAACGTTCCCAAACAGCTCAGCGAATCCCAAAGGTCGGCACTTAAAATTTTAGCCAGACAAGTCGTTAATCTTCTTACGATCAGAAAGCAAAATAAAGAATTAAAGCAGAACGATGAGCGCCTGCGTGCGGAAATTGCTGAACAGCTTAAAATCCGGGCAGCTCTTGCACAAAGCGAGGCACGCTTCCGCTCTCTTATTGATCAGGCTCCTGTGGCGACTTGTTTGTTTACAGGAAAACAGCTTCGTATCGAACTTGCCAATGATCTGATGCTGAATTATTGGGGGAAAGATTCATCAGTACTTGGTAAACCCCTTGCGGAAGTACTTCCCGAACTTAAAGAACAGTCTTTTTTGAATATTCTGAATACGGTTTTAGAAACCGGTGAGCCCTACAAAGCGTTGAATATGCGCGCCGAATTGTTCATTGATGGTGTGCTGAAAAGTCATTATTTTGACTTTACCTATCAGCCTGTTCGCAACAAAGATGGTGAGGTATATGGTGTTATGGATATGGCCGTTGATGTTACTGACCGGGTTATAGCCCAACAAAAAATTGATGAGGCACAGCGGCAGATACTCTCATCTTTTGAACAATCTCCCGTTGCTATCGCGCTTATTGATGAGTGCGAACTGACTTTTACAATGGCTAATCCGTTTTATGCGGAATTAGTTGGCAGGACTCCTGAGCAACTGATTGGCTATCCCTTGTCAATAGCACTGCCAGAATTAAAAGGTCAGGGGCTGGACGATTTATTGAGAAAAGTCATGGCAACCGGCAAGCCTTATATTACTGAGGAAAAGGCAGTTGTGATTACACGGGAAAATAAAGAGGAAACGATTTTTGTAGATTTGACTTATCAGCCCCGTCGACATAGCAATGGTACAATATTCGGAATTTTGGTCATTGCTACCGATGTCACCGGTCAGGTAAGAAACCGGCAAAATATCGAAGCGAGCGAGGCAAGGTATCGCCAGTTTTCACAAGAACTGGAACAGCGGGTGGACCAAAGAACCCAGGAACTAACACTGGCCAACGAAGACCTTGTACGATTAAATGGCAACCTTCGGCAGTTCGCATATATTGCCAGCCACGATATGCAGGAGCCATTGCGTAAAATTCAGACATTCAGCTCGATGCTGACCCAAAAAGAAGGTAATCAACTGGATGAAACTTCATCACATCTTCTCCAGAGAATAGGTGCAGCCGCTGCCAGAATGTCTTCTCTGATCAGAGATGTGCTTACCTATTCACTTGTCGATAACAGTCAGCAAAAGTTTGCCAGGATTTCTTTGAATTCTGTTATCACGGACGTGTTGGAAACCCTTTCACTGGAAATAGAGCAGAGAAATGCTTTCATTGAAGTAAACGATCTAACAGAGCTGCAAGGTGATAAATCGCAGTTGATACATTTATTTCAGAACCTGATATCCAACGCAATTAAGTTTACACCGCATCTTCAGGAGCCTAATATCAGAATTCAGCATTTCAAAAAGAAAAGGAATGAATTACCAGCTGAAGTCCAGCCAGTCAGCAACGCACATGAATTTCATCAGATCAATGTTAGCGATAATGGTATAGGTTTTGAGCCTCAGTATCTAGACCGTATTTTCAAGGTTTTCCAAAGATTGCATAGTCAAAGTAAATTTCCGGGCACCGGCGTTGGCCTTGCCATTTGCGAACGGGTAGTTGCAAACCACGGCGGAGGAATTACCGCCCACAGCAAACCGGGAGAAGGTGCTACATTTTGTATTTATTTACCGGGCGAAATTTGATATTTGTTCTGAATAAGTCTACTATATTCATGAAAAACCAAATACCTAATAGTTTGTTTGTTACTCCTTGTTTCTAAAACTTTTGTTAAACCAGAAGTATGGATCGGCACAAAAAAGACTTGTTCTATTATTTTACATTATTTTCATATAATAGAAGTACGAGATTACAAAAAATTACCGTGAGTAATATACAAGTGCACTTGCGGTATTTCTTATCCCTCCACAACAGGTTAAAATGAAGTAATTCCATGAGTAGTGGTTTTACCTAATTGCGCACGAAATTGCTTAAAATTGCAAGTTGAAACTGTCATAAATCACCAGGCAAAAGGCACTTTTAGTCCAAATTCTTGACCGACAGCTCCTTTTCAATTTTCAAGTCTGCTCTCTGGCTGGGTCGGTTTGCGAAGTTTTCGATCACGTTTCCGTCTTTTCCAATCAAAACATAGTGCGGATAGACTTCAATTCCGAATTTCTTTTCCAGCGTACCGCTCCAGGACGGATTGGCGTAAAGATTTAGCGTTTCAAGGCCAAAACTATTAATTTTTTCAAGCCATTTTTCTTTTGAAGTACGTGTGCAAATACTGATAATTTTTAGCGGTTTCCCAGTAAATTTCTTTACCATTTCATTTTCGAAAGGAAATTCCTGAATGCACCCTTTGCATCCGGCAAACCAAAAACTCAGATATACCACTTGTCTTTTAAACTGACTTAAAGAAACAAGTGAATCCCGGCTATCCTCCAAAAAGAAGTTTGGACTACTTTTCCCTACGCCCAGGATGCTTATTCTTTTCGAAGCCTCTGCCTTCAAAAAGGTGATCAGATAATTGCTGGATTTGGAAAAAATTAGTTTTGACAAATCAACTTTCATCTGTTCAGGATTCTTGCCCAATTCAGCACTGATTGAAAAAATAGTATAAAATTCTGCGATTTGTTTGCCTAAAAGTAATTTAGCTGTTTCATAATCAGAGGATAAAGTACTTGTTTTCTTTGCTTTTTGATAGGTACTTGTGGATTTATGATAAATATATTGCCACAAAAAGTTAAGATATTCCGCGTCATATTGAGCCGCAATATTTCGGATTGGTAATGATTCCCAAAAATCAAAATAAGCCTCAGGTACTTTTCCTCCTTGCGCCCTACCTGCCTTCTGTAACTCAGTATGTACAATCGCATACGAGCATCTTGGTATCGGATCGCATCTGATTCATAGTTAGGCAGGTTTTACTTTAAACGCGGTGAGAAATGTTATACAAATGGTTAAAAAAATAAACCAGGTCTTAGAATTAATATGATGTTTTCTGCTTTTTGATCACACGCAGTTCAAACCAGGATTTCATTTTAATTTCCCTGAATTGACATAAAAATCCGACAGGATCGAAAGAAATTCATCTTTACGGCGACGTGAAACTTCGATTTCTGTATTATCGCTCATCCATACCTGCCCACCGTCTCCTTTAACATATCGTTTGATATGTTCCAGATTAATGATATTGGATTGATGTACGCGAAAAAAATAATAGTTATCCAGAATCTCTTCGTATTCTTTGAGAAGTCTGGAAACAACAATGGCCGGTCCTTTAAGAAGGTGAAACTTGGTATAAGAGCCCAGTGACTCACATTGAATGATTTCAGTCATTTGCACAAAGTGAATTCCTTCTGCTGTTGGCAATGCGATTCGTTGATTATCATTCCTTTGACGATGAATAAGGCGGATAGTTCCCGGAGAATCCAGCTGTTGCTGCAAAATCTGAATCTGCTGTGGGCTTAAGCTGACTGTCTGTAATTTATATTTCTCAACAGCAACCTGTAATTCATCCGGATCAATCGGTTTGAGAAGATAATCTATCGCGCTGAACCGGAATGCACGTATGGCAAATTCCTGATAGGCCGTTGTGAAAATAATTCCGAAAACAACTTTTTCAAAGGAAGCAAGTAAATCAAATCCTGACTTTCCGGGCATCTGAATATCGAGAAAAACTAAGTCTGGCTTCTTTTCCTTTATCAATTCAATACCCAGATCGGCATTTTTTGCTTCACCACAAATTTCGACACCGGGGCAAACCAGTCTAAGCAGGTTAGTCAGTGCTTCCCGGGCGTTGGTTTCATCGTCAATGATTACAGCGCGTAAATCTTGTTTCATATGTTATACATTTTCAAGTGGAATTTTCATGCTTACCCGTGTTCCGGCAGGATTATTATCTGCATCAAACAAATCAATAAATTCTATTTTTGCATCACTATCCTTATGACGAAGTGATTCAAAAATTCCTTTTGTCATTTCCTGTCCACGCGAAACGTGACCTTCTGTCCTGGGTGCAAAAGTCCTTCCGACTCCGTTGTCTTCAATCGTACAAACAATATGTTTATCTAAAATCCTGGCCGTTATCTTTAATTTCTTCTCCCCTTCTTTTGGCATCAAACCGTGCCATATTGCATTTTCGACATAAGGTTGCAAAAGCATAGGCGGAAGATGTGCATCAAGCAATACCTCATTATCCTCAATATCAAATGTATAGCTGAATTCATGATTAAATCGAAAAGATTCTATCTCAACATACATACGCAGCGTATCAATAATCTGTTCGAAGGAAAGATACTGGTGATTGGAATTCTCCATGATCCGCCGCACCAGTTTTGAGAATTTCGAAAGATATTTCGCTCCCTCAACGCCCCGGTTAGTCAGCAGGTAATTTTGAACCGAGTTTAGTGAATTGAATAAAAAATGGGGATTCATTTGCGATTGCAGCGCCTTTAGCCGCCATTCTGCTATTTGCAAATCAAGCCGGTTCCGCTCTGCCAGCGTATTGACCCGCCACCGCATCATTGCCACGATCATTGCCGCTATAGCCAGTCCGATCAATGTTCTGAAAAACAAAGTATTGATAAAATAAGGCTCAACCCGAAATTGAACAATAAGCGGCCTATCACTTATTTTACCAGAACTATTTCTGCTCCGGACGAGCAACCGGTACGATTTGGCCGGAAGATTAGTGAAGGAAACGGTATGCTGATTGCCCAGATCAATCCAGTTCGTTTCAAAACCTTCGAGTTTAACACTGAATAAATTTTTGGAGGCCGGTTCAAAATTCAATGTTGAAAAATTAAAGGTAATCGAATTTTCATCCGGTCCAAGAAAAATTTCTTTGGTTAGATCCTGATGTAAAGTTTTACCTTTTACTTCCACCGTACTGATCACCACCCTGGGCGAAATTATGTTATTATTCAGCTGATTTATGTCCAGAATATTAATAGCATTGGTATGTCCCAAAAAGAGCTCATTGCCCGAGCGGGGATAAAATCCTACCGGAGCATTACTTTTCAACCCCTCAATTGTTGTCAGGTAACGAATTGCACGCGTTTTCAGATTAGCAATGTGAATACCTTCATTGGTACTAAACCAAAGATTTTCATCTGACATTTCAGCGATATTTGCGCAATAAGTATCATTTAGCGCGTCGGTTTTAAATTCGAATGTGCTTAAAATCGAACCTGTTGATGAAAGTTTTGAAACCCCTCCCCAGCTTGAAATCAAAATGCTGCCGTTTGGCCCCTTTTGCATTCCATTGATACAGTCTCCCCCGATCATTTTTCCTTTATTCTTAGGAAGTGTTTCAATATTGATAAATTTCCCGGCTTTTTCATCGAAAAAAAATAATCCCCGTGAGCATGTTGCCACCCAGATTCGCCCATCCGTGCCTTCCAGAATTGCTTTCAGGTAAGTCAGGTTTACTAATTTCCGGCCTTCCCTGGCAGACCATAACTTAATTTCCTGTTTGGAAGCCGGATCTATTACTTTAAGGCCTTCATTAAGATTCGCAATCCACAAACGTCCTTTTTTATCCACTAATCCATCCCTGAAATCTGTATTTTTGAACAAAACCGATGTGGATTGGAATACCGAAAACTTTCCTTTTTTGATATCTCCAGCAAAAACCCCTTTGTCTGTGAATGCATACGGTCGGCCCTGAATCCAGCGCATTTGCTGTGTAAGTGCATGAGCTGGATAGGGCAATAATTTAAAAAAGTTTTCGGAAGGTTTCCATAGCAGAGCGCCGGAATGAGAAAGGCCCAGGAGAAAGGTTTCATCGGGGGCTGGTAAAATCGTAGTGATCTGAACAGGAAGCCGCACCACACCTGCCGGAATTGCAATGGTATGAATTCCGGCATTTCCATAACGGTACTTATAAACGCCATCGCTTGTTCCTATCCAAAGAATACGGTTGACTTTGTCTTCGTACATTGCCTTAACGCGGATACCATTTTTATAAAATTCGGGCAGATTGTAAAGCTCATTACGATCCGGATAAAAAATGCTGATCCCGTCATTTGTTCCAACAAAAAGAAGTTTACGGCCATTTTCATCCTGTGATTCCTGAACACAGCTAACCTGATTATGTTCAAAACCTACTTTTCTAATAGTAAATGATTGATCAGAAGGTGAAAAACGGACCAGACCATACTCGTATCCTCCTATCCAAAGATTTCCCTTACTATCCTCACAGGCTTTTGACAAACGTATTGGAATCCTGTTTTTGATCAGAGCTGCTTCTTTTCCCAGCATACAGACAAGTTTGTCTGTATTCCTATCGTATTGATAAAGACCAATTTCCGAAATAATCCAAAGCCTCCGTTTGCTATCTTCAAAGAAGCTTGCATATTGGTAAACATCTCCACCTGAGGCCGTTTGAGAAAAGGTATATCGGTGAAGCTTTCCGGTCTCCGGATCATAGCGTTTAACCGAAGTGTAGTCGCAAACCCAAACCTGGTCGTGGCTGTCTACCATACCCTGTTCATGGAGGTCGTTGGTTGGATCGGAATCATCATAATTATTTATCACCAGCGTTTTTACTGTCAATGTTTTTGCATCGATTTTGCATAAACCTCTGGTATCATTGGAAGTATAAATATCACCATTCGAGTCGGTTGACACACCGGAGCAATATCCTAATTTCAGACTATCCAGCCTTAGAAAATTATAGCCATCGTAGCGGCAAATATTTCTGCCAGTACCAATCCACAAAAAGCCTTGTTTATCATTGGTGAGCGACCAAACTTCATTGGACGGAAGCCCTTCTCTTGTTGTAAGATGTTCAAGCGTTAGGGATGGCATTTGGGCGCAGAGTTGCGCGGAGGTAAAAAACAACAACAGGAATACCTGAAAGTACCTCATAAACCAATCCCGGATTAGCTAATATTCATTTATAACTGATACCCTAAAAAAATGTTAAAGTCATCATTTACTGCTTTTTACTGATTAAATAAAATGCCTGTGTTTGATTCTTATCCGGCATGATCTCAGGATCAGTAAAACTCGCAAACACAGTATTATTTATACTTTTCCAAATACCGGAAAGAAGCATCACCCCCTTGCTTTTTTTTTGAAATTTGCCTTGAAATGTCCGTGTTATTTTCCCATTTTCTGATTCAATCAATATCATTTCATTCCGGATTACAGCGCCAATAACATTTACAGGGCCAGAGAAACGCGTATTGAAATAATAACCTTTGACAAAACCATCAGTTATCACAATGTGCATGCGACTATCCCATTGCATGGAACCAGCACATTTTTTCTCGTAACAACAAATCAAAAGGACAACATTAAAGGATAAGAACAGTAGAAGTGATTTCATAATGAGTAAAGAAAATGTGTGAAATTTCAGAAAAAGACGAGAATAAAAAGGATGATCAGCGTAATAATCAACAAAGCAATCCAGTCAAAGCCTCTTTCCAGAAATCTCCTCAGATTTCCCCTGACTGCTTTTATACTATTTGTAAAGTGTTCGCCCCGTGCCATACTCCGTTTTTAATTAGTAGATGAAATTCACTTTAAAAATGGGCACGAAAGTTGTATTATATTTTACAGGTTGATATGCGGAGGCAAGCGGATTGAAACCGGTGGAGATCAGTTGATAACTGGGAGTTGATAAAGTAGTGTTGAGGGCCAATCTGTAATAAAACCAAGATTCAAACCAGCAATAACTTCGCCCGGATCTCTTCGGAATAAGTGTATGCACTTTTAATCTTCGATTCTTTTATATCGTTCATAACTAAAATATAGGTTCCTTTGAAGTATTTATGGATTTCACGGATTTTTAATTTATTGACAATAAAACCTCTGTGAACCCGAAGAAATTCTTCGGGGAGACGTTCCTGCAAATATCCAAGTGGGTAATCAATTAGTTTTTCACTTTCATGCGTATGGATATAAACGTATTTGTCTTTTGCTTCAAAAAAGCAAATATCTGAAACATGAATCAGAATTATCTTATTGCCAGACTTTACCGGAATAGTAGTGATGGCATCCTTTGGCCGATTTTCATTGATCAGCATTTTTATTTTTTGTATTACGTCTGCTTCGCCGGTTTTACTTTCAAATACTCTTTTAATGGTTATGCCGAGCCGGTCATCTGCGACGGGTTTCAGTAAATAATCCAGCGAATTTTTCTCAAAAGCTTTGATCGCATATTCTTCATAAGCTGTGACAAAAACAATTAACGGTAAATAATCCAGGCAATTTAATACCTCGAAACCATTCATTTCCGGCATCTGAATATCTAGAAAAACGAGATCCGGACGCAGGTCATTGATTAGTCGTACCGCTGTTTTTCCATCTTTTGCTTCACCGATTATTTTAATCTGTGGATAGGATTCAAGCGCTTTCTTAATACGATAAAGGGCAATATCTTCATCGTCAACCAGCAACGTTCTGATTTCTTTTTGGGATGATAATCCGGGCATATTTTTTTGGTTCGTTATTTAATTCCAATGTAAAATTTCCGGGATACAGCAGCCCCAGCTTACTTCTCACCATTTGCAAGCCTATTCCAGATCCGGGAATCGCTGAAAACCCAGGCCCGGAATCCAATATAGTAATTAGCATATTCTCCTCATCAAGCCCGATTTCAACTTTAATAAAACCATTTTCTACTCTTTTTTCAATGCCGTGTTTTACCGCATTTTCAACGATCGGCTGCAAAATAAAGGATGGTATTTGTAAAGATAATGCCTCAGGATCCACTTCAATTTCATATTTCATCCGTTCTCCAAAACGTATCCTCTGCATATCCAGATAGGTCCTGATGATGGCAAGTTCATCTGTTACGGAATGAAAAGTGGCACTGTTTTTATTGAGTGTGAATCTAAAAAATTTCGATAAAAGAAGTACCAATTCTTCTGCCTTGGCCGGATCTTTTGAGATAAGACCTGCTATGGTGTTGTGTACATTGTAAAGAAAATGAGGGTTTACTTTGGCGCGCAAAAGTTCGAGTTCAAAAGTAGTTTTCTGCTGTTCCAACACTAAAACACGGTATTGCTGACTTAAAATCTGCGAGTTTAAAAGACTCTTCCATTCTTCACTAACGTAAATCGGTATCCCTGTCACCAGTACGATCAGAATATTCAACACGTAAATATTTCCTCCGTTAAACCATATGTACTGCCCGTTTTTCCATAAAAGAGACTGTGCAAAAAACATAATTTCAGAACCTGTTAACGCTGCCAAAATCAATAAAGCGATCATAATGATCATTTTAAAACTTTGGTTTGAAGTTACTATCGTAAAGAAGTTTCTGTACGAAATAACCAGCATCGTCAGAGAGCCGATACAACAGGTTGATAAGACAGAAATCACGACACGTTCCGGACGTTGATCGTAATTAAAATATAAATACATACCAAAGGCCAACCCTATTAAAAGGCAGATCAGCAAAGTTTTAAGCGCGGAATGTATCCTGATTTGTTTGTTGTACAATGGTTTTCGTATTGAAAATAAATGATTTTTTTGACAAAAGAATGAAGGTAATGATTATGTAAATCATACCTGCAACCGAAGGAAGAAATTGGCTGTAAGGTTTATAATCAGAAAAAACGGTGCCGCTAAATGCAGACGTGATAGCACTCAAAGCACTGATCATTTTATAGGCATGTTCGTATAGCATTGCTTTTTTCAGGAAATTGATGTGCATAAACCATTTACAAATATCATAGCCGGTAACCAGAAATAAAGCACTGAGCGTTGAATAAATAATCCCCGGAGACCAGTATAATCCCCTGTAATTGAGATAATAAATATAATAAACAGCAGAAATAACAACTAGTATTGAAATGGTATAGTCAAGAAATACCGGTTTTTGTCCGCGCAGTTTGAGCGACCGGATACCACTGTAACAGTTGTAGCCGCTAAGAAATGTGATAATAAGAAGAAAACTATTACGGTTGAAAATGATCAAGCCAAAAAGTCCTGTTGCAATCACCACCACAATCATCACCGTAAAATATTTGCCAAATAAAACATGTTTTCCCAAACCTTTTCTGACAAAAATGGCAGCAAAACCTGTCAGTAATGCGATGCTACCTGCAAGGACATGGAGAATAAGATTGACAAGATGCAATTTTTCCATCGGTTGATTAATTTGGTTTATCAAATCAACCGCTTTTGTCAGTAAAGAAAAACCACATTCCGATGAGCCAGGACATTTGGCGCTGAACAGGATACTAATTCGATAAGGCTGGCCATAATTTACCTGGTTAATGATGCACTTTTATTTCAGGCACGATTTTTGCTTAAATAATATTACTCAACCGGTTACGCTACCTTAAATTTTTATGATGAAATTATGCATTATTGATGATGAGTGGATTTCAAGTTTTATTGCTCAGAAGCTAATTTTGAAAGTAGTGCCTGATTCTGAAATATCACATTTCAAAAACGGAATGGAAGCCATTGAGTTTATTAAGGAAAATCAATTGAAGTTATGGTCATTACCGGAATTGTTTTTACTTGACATCAACATGCCAGTAGCAAACGGGTGGGATTTTTTGGATATGCTACACGATTTAGATATTAGAGATTACCGTCCGCTAATATACATATCAAGCTCTTCACAGGATCAGGAAGACATTGCTACCGCAAAAAAATACCCCTCTGTTGCCGGATTTATTACCAAACCATTAACTCCAAATAAACTGGCGGGCATATTTGACAATATTGATCCTCAGCAAATTCATAAATCTTAAGACCCAATTCTCTAAAAGACGTTTTTCTGTCAATTCAATAAATTGAAGAAAAAATTCTCTTTAACAATTCGTGAAACCTTATTCTAATTTTGCAGCATCAGCTATATTCTCAGAAAATGTAAGATTTTAAAGGAATATAGTTTTGATATTAATCTGTTGTAAATCCGTAGTTTTTGTAAATAACTTTTGCCTTCTCACTAATCAGAAAATCCATAAAATCTTTGGCGGCTTTTGGGCGGGGAGCATTTTTCATTAGTCCGGCCGTATAAATCACCTCAATATTCTCTTTCTCAGGAATCTCCACAGTTTCAACCGGGTGTTTGAGCATTTGCTGATAATAAACTTCTGAAAACCAGACTGGACCGGCTTCGGATTGTCCATACAAAATACGCATAGGCGTTTGACGGTGATGAATCTGGGTTAAATAAGTTGTTTTATCTTTCACTTTTTCTTCCATGATCTGCTTCCGAAGCTGCTCTCCGCCCAATTTCACATACGCCTCCTCAATCTTTTTTCCAACACTCTCCCACTCCGGATTTGGCATACTTACCAATACATCTTTTCTTCCCAAATCAGCTAGTCCTTTTACCTTTTTTGGATTTCCTTTTTGTACCATAATCGCCAAACGGTTTTTAGCGTAAGGCTCAATACGGCTGAACATGTCTGTGAGTTCTACAATTTTTTGCTTTCCGTCGGTATACACATCAGGTCGATGTGTGATACGCATATTGCCAATCGTTAGTGACCCGGTCTTGATCTGTTTTGCAAGAATGCCGGGTGGAAGGGTTTCAACAAAAATTCGTGTATACTCGGGATATTGCTTTTTAAAAGCTGCCAAAAGATCGTCCACCACCATAAACTGATTGCCCGCAAAGAATACAACAAGCTGCGGATCAACGATATCCCCATACAAATCGGGAATGTTATCAATTCCTGGAATCGTAAAGTTGAGCCCATCGGACCACGGCTTGTTCCATGGCGGATCATAGTGATAATCCTGTGCAAAAACCTGATTCAAACTCGTCAAAACAATAAATATTGTACTATTAAAAAGAAAACTTTTCATGGATTTACATGATTATGAACACTGATTACGGATGGACAATGGCCCAGCCTTGCTGCTGACGGATGATAATTTCACCATTTCCGCTTGGAACGTATGAGATAAAATCAAATAATTCATCCCGACTGATCTTGCGCTCCCGCATGGTATTTTCACATTCCGCCAGAATCACACCTTTGCCCTGAAGTTCTTTCAACTGTGCTTCATAAGGCTGATCTTTTTTGAAAACAGCTACGCCGCCGCCATGCACCACCAGTTCCACTTCCAGCTTTCCTTTCAAACGCGGATCATCCAAAGCATTATTGATATTTCTCATGGTTGCCTTGATAACCTTTTCATCATCCGTATTAAGTTGATAAACAACCTTATAGGATTTTTTATCCGCAGTTGCGCCATGAAAATCGGCTGGATTCATTTTTGAAGTCTGCGCAAAAGCACTTCCTGACAAAAACATAACGGCCAGGAAAAACAGGATTTTACTCGTTTTCATACAATTTATTTTAAGGTTAAATGTTATTTTGAATTTTGTTTTTGAGCCAAAACAATATTTTGAAACGGCCCTAATTTATGCTGTTTTTCCGAAAATTTATCGGCATATGGAGCAAAAGGAAAATCGACAGGTTTTTTCGCAATATCTCTCCAATCATTTTTCTGGTCTTTGTGAGGCCGTGGCTGTGAATTTACAAACGCTGCAAGGTCCCAGGCCTCTTCATCGGTTAGGATTTTATTTTCATAATTTGCTCCAAAAGGCATATTATTTTTTACATAACCTGCAAAGGAAGAAATCCTGAAAAGCCCGGCGCCATCATTATAGCTACTTTTGCCCCAAAGCGGAGGATAAATGAATGTGATTTTATCGGGGTTTGGAATGCCCTGTCCATTAACTCCGTGACAACTTTCGCATTTGGCCTTGTAAATCATCTTTCCGGTTTCAGGATTTGCAGCGCGGTTAAGATACGGCAATTTTTCAAGTCCTGTTCCTTCAGGTATTTCGCCTTTTTCGGTACCTGTTCCCAACCATTTCATATAGGCGACCATAGCCTGCATTTCTTTACTGCTACTGTCCGGTTTGGTTCCATTCAAACTTCGCTCAAAACAATCTGAAATCCGTTTAATGATCGTTTCTTTACTGGCCGATCTTGCCCGGAATTTGGGATAGGTTGAGTAAACTGCCGCATAATTATTTCCCATGATTTTGGTACCCGCATCCAGATGACAATTCTGGCAATTCATGCCATTACTAATGTGGCGAACACTTCCATTTGGGCCAAGATATTTTGCAGTATTGGCGATCAGGTCGCGACCATAAAGAATCATTTTTCCATCGGGTGAATTGGGAATACTTTCAACAGCAGGTGCTTGCCACATTTCTTTTTGTGGTAAAATTTCAAAAGAAGGTTTTTTCAAACCACTTCCCGGACTGTTAATAGCAGCCAGAGTTTTACCGGAAAATCCGGAAAAATTAAACAGCATCGGGAAAAGAAAAAATAGGGCGGAACCGGAAACAATCGTTAAAGCAGTGATCTGTATCCTTTTTATTTTCTGAAATTCTTTCAATAGCTTTTTCATAACGATTTAGTTTAAAAGCTATTAAAACTGAGTTTAAAGCTCTTTTTTATTATCATCCTCAAATTAAAATCAAAACGGAACGTATTCTACTGACTCATTTATCTAACAAAATGGCTCGCGAACCGTATAAATAATTCTGGCAAAGTTTCCGGCTGACCGTGCAATATTGCAAAGTAAAAATACCGATTAATAGTAAGTCCCTCCACGTCAACAATATAACATTCCTTATTTTGCAATTCTTTCAAAACGGCGTGAACTGAAAGAAAAGCCATGCAATTGGAATGCAGCATATATAATTTCATGCTCTCACTTCCGCCTAGCTGCATCTCATTACTGAGCTCCGAAATATTAATTCCTGCCAGTTTCAAAGCGTGACTGATCACTTCAAGTGTCCCTGATCCCGGCTCCCTCAAAAGAAGAGGAATTTGTTTTAATTGTTCAGGACGAACTGAACCTGATTTGATAACCGGATTTTTTGTACTGGATACCAACACGATTTCATCCTTTAAAAACTGAGTATATTTTATCCCTGCGTTTTTGGAATACCCTTCAATAACTCCAAGATCAATTTCTTTATTTTGTAAAGCCTGCTCAATTTGTTCAGTATTATTGATGGTCAACGTAATGCGTATCTCGGGAAACTTTTTGTGAAAAGCGGCTAATATCGGCGGTAAAATATACTGAGCGTTGGTAGTACTTGCGCCAAGCCGCAATATTCCACTTTGCCGGTTAGCAAGACTGTTGATATCAAACTCAATATTCCGGTAAATTTCAAAAATCTGTTCGGCGTGTGTAAGTAAAATTTCTCCGGCCTGGGTCAATTTTATTTTCGAGCCCGTTCTTTCAAAAAGTTTTATTTTAAGCTGATTTTCGAGCTCGTGAATATGTTTGGTAACGGCCGGCTGGGAAATAAACAATTCAGAAGCCGCCTTTGTAAAATTGAGCCGCCGGGCAATTGTGTGAAATACCTGTAATCGGAAATCAAAAATCATAATCAGGGTTCGGTTTTAAAACGGGCAATAACCTGTAATTATACCAAATGAATCACAGCATACAAAGCCGAAGCCGATATCAGCACCCATAATAAAAGTCCGGCAAGCAATGGTTTAAAACCAATCGAAGTCAAAACTTGTCGGGACAAACCTGCTCCTATCAAAAATAAAGTAAGCGTTAAACCTGCTTTTGAAATGTTAATCAGAAATGGCCTAACCACTGAAATTTCCGGGATAAAGGTATTGGCAATCATAGCCAGCAAAAAGAAACCGATGAAATAAGGAAAGCTGATTTTGCCAGTATTATTTTTAAAAATAAAGCTTGAAACAAAAGCCACCGGAACAATCCAAAGTGCCCGTGTCAGCTTTACTGTCGTTGCTATTTCCAGCGCATGATTCCCATATTTACTGGCCGCACCGACAACAGAACTCGTATCATGAATAGCCAAAGCGCACCACATTCCAAACTGTGTTTCCGACAAATTGCAATAATGCCCGATAATCGGGAAAATAATCAAAGCAACAGAATTCAGAATAAAAATACAACCCAAAGCCACCGAAATCTGCTTTTCTTCTGCTTTGATCACCGGAGAAATAGCAGCAATTGCACTTCCGCCGCAAATGGCTGTACCGCAGGAAATAAGAAATGACGTTTTCTTTTCAACCTTAAAAACTTTGCCAAGGATATACCCAAAACCCAAAGTTATAGCGATCGAAACCACGGTAAACAGAACACCTTCTTTTCCAGTATGCAAAGCGCTATGCACGTTCATACCAAAACCCAGACCAACCACGGAAAACTGTAACAGTACATGTGTCGCCTTATGATTGAGATGTAAATACGGATGGCCGTTGAACTGCGCAACAACAAGTCCTGCCAGAAGTGCTATCGCCGGACTCACAAAAGGAGCCAGACAAAGTAAGGTGCAGCTGATGAAAATTATCTTTCTGCGACTTTCTGCCAGATTTAAAATCAATCCCGAATAATTGCCATCTGTATATTTGCGATTGTCCATAATTCCTTTTTTTGATACTCAAAGGTCATGGAAATTTCAATCACGTTTTTATCATAAAAAGGCATGGGCAATAACTAAAAGTTATTACCCTTGCCTTAAAAACATTCTGATTAAATAACACTTCCATCCAGATCAGTCGTTAAAACTTCACTCATATAATCAAAAAAAGGACGCATATTTTTGAATGCCGAACTGGCTTCTATCAAAAAAGAAGTACCAAGAACCTCTTCATCCGAAAATCTTTTGATCAGCAAAAACTGTTTGAAACGAAGAAGATCAATAGCCGGATCATTTTTATCAAAACCTTTTGGTGCAGTTCTCACTTGCTCGCCCTGCAAAGTGCCGAAATTATCTTTAAAGGATTTACTATTCAAAATTTTCCGTAAAGGCGCCGCATCAAAACTTATGTCATCACGAATTCTTTTCAGATCCTCTGCACTCGGCCCGAAAAATCCACCAGCCACAAAGCTGTTTCCGGGCTCGATATGAAAATAATAGCCACCTCTTTTTTGTTTGGTTGCCCGTGTGTAACTACCGCTCCAATTGGTTTTGTACGGAATTTTTTCTTTTGAAAACCGGGTATCGCGGTAAATCCGGTGCAGGATTTTCTTACCGGAAGGTGTTTCTATCAAATCTTCTTTATTGAGCTCATTTAACAACAAACCCGCAAAATCCTCCACAAACGCCTGCTGCGCAATAAATTCATCCTTGTGTTCATTAAACCAGTCGCGGTTATTATTTTCTCTCAATACTTTCAAAAAATCCAGACTGGAAGCCGGAATATAGGACTGCACTTTTGACATGTCGGGTTGTTAATCTTGGTGATTTTATATGGTATAAAAGATTAATAAAATCGATCCAAAAGATTAAAATTGGTTTACTTGATTTCGGATAAAGTTATCGTGTTCGTCGCACGGTTAAGACCGTAAATCATTTGCTTGTTTTTAACCGAATGGTCAATCGCAATTCCTTGTCCGTAAATTTCCGCTGGAAGGGTCCTGACATGTTCAAGGGTATATCCTGATTTTGGTAATTTCATCACATAAAGTTCAGGCCGGTCATGACCAGTGCAATACAACAATCCATCATTTCCCCAAGCTCCTCCTGAATTACTTTTTGGCGTAAAAAGCGTTACAATATTTTCAGGGAATATCCAGGATTCCGTTTGTCTCCATTCCATATCAAATTTCACAAGCGAAGTCCAGCGAACATCTCTTCCTTCACTTGCTTCTTTTCCGCTATAATGAGCAAAACCGATCCACCAAAAACCATCTTTCTGGTCAATCCAGGTTAATGAACCATGTTCAGCAATACCAAAGCTGTGATTCCCAACATGCTTCATGGTATTAACATCAAAGATCTCAACAGAACTCGCCATTGGAATTTCCGGGTAATTTGAATTGGCGCAATACAACTTCCCTTTTATAACAACGCCGCTGTTCAAATGTTTAATTCCTTCACTACTTCCATCCCAGGTTGCAACGAGCTTTCCCTCGTCTTTTGTGAATTTGCCAATGATGCTGTTATTGATCACATAAAAGAAACGATCATCAACGGCCACCGCTTGTTTTGCTTCGGTAACTTTGAAAGTTTTAACTTCTGTAACCGACTGGGAATAACTCTGCGTTTGAAGGAAAATACCTAGCGCAAGAAAGTACAATTTGAAGTTTTCAGATAACATCATTAATGGGTTTATCACTTTTTTTTCAATCCTGATGAATAAGTTTTTGCTGGGCGATTTCGACGGCTTTGTGTAATTTTTCACGCAAAAGTTTTGGCGACGGTAAAACTGTTAAATAATCCGCCACTCTGATATTACTTTTATCCAGTTGCAGCAATTCTACATGCTCTTCACTTTTTCCAGTACAAAGTATCAATCCAATTGGTGTATTTTCTCCTTCCAGTTGTTCATGTTTTTCGAGGTATCTTAAATACAATTCCATTTGTCCCTTAAATCCGGCTTCAAACTCCCCGATTTTAAGATCTATCGCCACCAGACATTTAAGTCTGCGGTGAAAGAAAACCAGATCAATATAATAATCGCGTTCGTCGATATTAATCCTTTTTTGCCTTGCCATAAATGCAAAATCGCTACCCATTTCACTAATAAAATGCTGCAATTCTACGATGATAGAAGTTTCAAGATCTTTTTCGGAATAAGTATCCGAGAGGCCCAGAAAATTAAGAAAATACGGATCGCGAAAAACCATATCAGGACTTACTTTCTGCTGTTTTTTGAGAAGCTCCAGATCATTTTGTATAGTCTGTTCCGGTTTTTTACTAATCGCAGTACGTTCAAATAACATGGATTGAATGCGTTCCTGCAATTGGCGTGACGACCATCGTTCCAGCTTGCATATTTCAATATAAAAATCACGTTTCACCGGATTTTCCATATAAATTAGTGATCTGATGTGCGTCCAACTCAATTGTATACGCAGTGCGTATACAATTTTCTCATCAGGGAAAACCATTGCGAATTGCATACATTGTCGTAATTGCTTTTCTCCCCAACCCTTGCCATATTGACTAATTAAATCATTTGATAAGTTGCTAATAATTTGCTTCCCATACTCCGCCCTGTTGTTTTTTAATATTTCCTGATTGATGCTTCCGCCAATATTCCAGTACAACAAAGTAATTTCTGCATTAACCGTTGTAGCGACGTTTTGCCTGCTTTGTTCAATAAGTAAGGCGATATCTGAAAAAATCCCGGCAATGCCGCCTTGTTTCTTGTCTATTTTCCTCATGATGATAGTGGTGTAATTTGTGCATTTATCCGGACAATTTACGAGGAAGCAACCAATTGTCCCAATCTGATTTATGAAGAAAAAAACTTTTAGTCAGATAACATTTTAAAGTATATCTATAAAAAAAGAATGAACCCCGGATTCCAGGGCTCATCTATTAAATACGTAAACAAAAGTCTTTGTCAAATCCGTCTATAATTTAACGCTAAACTACTTTTTAAATTTTATTAAAATATCGATTTAATTGAACAAAAACAGTCCTGTGGACTATTTGAGGCATTTTTTGAAGTATATACAGATTGAAAAATTGCCTCCTTTTAATCACACAAAATGATCTTGAAATCTTTAATATTGATGAGGAATTTAATTTATTCTTACAAACAGGTAGCTTTATTTCCTCCATGACGAGAAAAAAGGAATCATGATACTTGAAGCGAATTTGAGCAAGTAAAAAATCAGTTCAGTTTCGCTTTTTAGTGATACAGATTTTGCTTTTTACCCGATATGAAAAAGCTGATGTTTATTCAAAATACTATAAAATTCCTGAACAATTATATGGATAATTTTAAAGGGCAAGTTGCCATGGTCACCGGAGCTGCTTCTGGACTTGGTTTGTCTATTGCCCGTAAACTTTTGAACAGCGGATCGCAACTCGCATTATTAGATTTGAATAAAAATTCACTTTTAAACGCATTTGATAATTTTCCTGAACAGGTTTTGTGCGTTGGCATTGACATTACAAATCAGCAGCTGGTAGAAAATTCAGTTGCAGAAATTCTGGCGCGTTTTGGCAAAATTGATATTCTTGTCAACTGCGCGGGTATCACCGGAGAAACCAATCTTAAAAGCCATCAGGTTAGTACAGAAAATTTGCAAAAGGTTTTTGAGCTGAATTTCATGGGCAGTTTTTACACCTCCAAAGCAGTAATTCCCAATATGATATCCAATAATTACGGACGAATCCTGCACATCGCATCCATAGCCGGAAAGGAAGGAAATGCAGGAATGCTTGCCTATTCGGCGAGTAAGGCAGCGGTGATAGGGATGACAAAAGTGCAGGGAAAAGAATACGCTGAAAATGGAATAACGGTTAATGCGCTGGCTCCAGCTGTGATTCAGACGCCGTTGGTGGATGCCATGCCAGAAACTCAGGTTAAATACATGACGGATAAAATACCGATGAAACGCTGCGGAACGTTGGAAGAAGCCGCAAATCTTGCCGCCTATATAGTATCACCATTGAACAGTTTTACAACAGGATTTACATTTGATCTTTCAGGTGGAAGAGCAACTTACTAAAACATATGCCTGAGGAATTCTATTTAATATTTATATGTAAATCAAAAGCTGTTAAAGTCTCTTACTCTTCAAACACATTTTCAGCACTTTTAAGAATACTGCCGATCGCGGTAATACATTTTTTTTCTATTTGTATCTCTTCCCGCGGGAGAGGGAACGGCTTCTATTTTTTTGATGGATTTGATACCAACTGAACGCACAGCTATATACCTCATTGACAAAAAGATACACGTTAAGTGCACAGACTAAGCGAGTTCTGCCACTGCTTCCAAAGGTATCTGTAATAGGAATAATTCCAAATTTCTCGTCTGGCGCTAAAAATCTTCTTTTTGCCATTGAATACTTTTTTAAGGTGTGTAAGTTTGATGTGTGCTGAACGATAAAGGAATAGTTATGCAAAAAATGTCTCGCAAAAATGTACGGCTGACTGACTTTCAGATCAAGCGTTTACAGCAGTTGAGCGAACTTGACGGATCCGATCCGGTTGATCATGTAAACAGGGCTATCGACGAATATCTCAAAAATCAGAACCTGGATTTGACTTCTCCAAGCGAATCTGAAATAATTGCAGAATTTAAGGAACGTCTGGACGAACCGACCATAGCCGGAGCACTTTGGGTATCCGGAATAGTTGACCAATACGAATTTTCAGCACTGATTCTAAATAATGTCACCAAACTGGGCATTGATAAAGGGCGAATTTCAAAACTTGCGATCTGGGATCCTGTATTAAGAGAAAGCAGCAATAGCTTCATAAAATCCTGTATTGTAAATTACGATCGTGGCTGGGATATTCGCCCGAGTAAAATCGCGCTTCCTTACTATAACAAAGTAAAACTTTTGCTGGACAGCTCCATGCATAAATTTGTTCAAAAACGGATTTACCGGTAATCCGTTTCAAACAAACTTCAAAACGTTGCTTCCGAAGTCTTGACCTCCTGCCCTTGACGTAGCTCATCATTGGCTGTTTTTAGTACAATATCTCCTTTTTTGACATTTCCGAAAATTTCCGTTTTCCCGTCATTTTCCATTCCTTTCCGGACGTCTATCCATTTGGCTTTTCCATTTTCAACCTTTACCACAAAACATTTTTCCATTGTTGTGGCCACCGAAGAATTGGGAACGATCAGCGAAGCGTGACCCCGGCCGACGGGCAGGATTACTTGGGCATACATGCCTGACGCCAGACGGTTACCCGGATTTCCAATTTGTATTTCGATCAGTTCAGAGCGTGTCTGACGGTCTACATTGTGAGAAATACGATTTATTTTGCCTTTGAAAATCTCACCCGGCAAGCTAGCCACAGAAAAACTTATTGGCTGATTTTGACGGATCGCATCCATAAAACGCTCCGGAACAGCGATCTGCAAACGAAGAATATTTTGCTGCTTGATTTTAAATATTGGCACCGTAGTTTTATCTGCCGGTCCAACAAAGGCACCCGGCGACAATCTTCTGTCAGTAATGACTCCGTCAAAAGGCGCCCGAATTTTAAGGTAACTATTCATTTGCTGCACCGATTCATACACAGCATTGGAACCAAGCTGTGAAAGACTGTCTGCTGTGATTTTTGAGCGTGCAACATCCATATCATTAGGAGAAACCGCACCACGCGTTCCGGAAGCCTGTACTAAACGACGGTAAACCGACCGGCTCGCTGTCAGCTGCGCTTCGGATGATTTTACTTTTGAATACGCTTCTGCAAGCTGCGCATTTAATTCCGGTGCTTCCAGCTCAGCAAGGATCTGCCCTGATTTGACATAGTCGCCAATGTTATTATTTATCTTCTTAATATAGCTGTTCACTTTTGGAAAAATATCCGTTTCATAATAACTCATCAGCTCTCCCGGAATATTTAATTCTTCTTTTGGATCTGATTCGGTTACGGCCACAACGGGATAAACAACCGCGTCGTCTTCTTTTTCATTCTCCGTTGTATTTTCCGCAGCCGGTTTTCCACAGCCATTCAGGATACACCCCATAGCCAGTGAAGCGAAAATTAACAAAATCCTGGTTTTCATATGGTTATTGATTTAAATATTTTCAATTAATACAGGTTGATCATAAAATTCGCTGTCCTGATCTTCAGGGTTCAGCGAAACCGATTTTACCGAAGTTTTCTTTTGAATGGCAGCAAAAACCAGGGGCAAAATAAGGAGCGCGGCAAAAGTGGAAGCAATAAGTCCACCGATCACAGCCCTTCCCAAAGGAGCAGTCTGTTCTCCGGACTCACTCAAACCGCTCGCCATCGGAATCATGCCCACGACCATAGCAATGGAAGTCATCAAAACCGGACGCAGCCTGACAGCACCGGCCACTCGTGCAGCTTTTGTTGAATCATTATATTGAATTCTTAAAGTTTCAGCATTGGTCACAATCAAAAGTGCATTGGCTACGGACACGCCAACGGACATGATGATACCCATGTACGATTGCAGATTCAGTGTACTTCCTGTCAAAAGAAGAATCGTAATTGATCCTGCGAGAACGGCAGGAATTGTTACCAGTACAACAAAAGAAACTTTAAACGACTGGTAATTTGCAGCCAGGAGCAGAAAAATTACGACAACGGCAAGCCCAAGTCCAGAGCTTAAACTACTTAAAGTATCCTGTAAAAGTCTGGCCATTCCTTTCAGCTCCACCACAGTTCCCAACGGTGGAATACCCGCCTTTTTCATGGCGATATTTACATCCGAGGTTGCGGTGCCCAGGTCTTTTTTATAAATATTGGCAGAAACAGTCACAATTCTACGCGGCCCGATCCTGTCGAATTCTCCCGGAATGGTTACTTTTTTAATGGTTGCGACATCGCCTAGCGTTGGTCTTACCTGGCCAGCTACAAGAGGAATATTTTCGATATCCTGGACGGACGACATTTTGTATTCAGGAAGCTGAATCTGAACCTGATAGGCAAATCCTTTCTTTTGATCAAGCCAGAAATTTTTCGCAGTAAAACGGCTTGACGACGTTGCGGCAACCAGTGATTTGGAAACCTGATCTACAGACAGGCCAAATTGAGAGGCTTTTATTCTGTCTACCTGAATATCAAGTGTCGGATAATTCAGCGGCTGGTTGATACGTACATCCCGTAGGTATTTGATCTTATTAAGTTCGGAAATGATCTTATCCGCAAACTTTTTCCCCTCTGTCAAATCTTTACTTCCCACCATGATTTCGATCGGTGTCAAAGCGCCCTGGCTCATGATTTTATCCGTCAATTCTATGGGTTCGAAAGACACATTGGTTTCCGGCATATTCCGGTGGATTTTCTTTCTGATTCTTTCTTTGAGATCGTCCAGCGATTTCACCTTGTACCCCTCGCCCAGATTAACCTGTAAAACCGCCTCATGAGGCCCGGCGTTAAATACATAAAGCGCGCTGGTACCGTAACTGGAAGGCGTCATACCAACAAATGCCGAAGTAATGTCCACATTTTTAGCTCCTACAAGTTCTTTGATGATATCAATTGTTTTGATAACCTCCTGCTCAGTCCTTTCAATTCTTAATCCTTGCGGAGCTATCAACCGAAGTTGAAATTGTCGGGAATGATCCAGTTTGGGCATCATATCTTTTCCAATTGACATATAACCAAAAATGGCAATACCAAAACTGACCAGCAGGTAAACAGGAATTAGTACGACACGACGCACCATCATCGCATCCAGAAGATTCAGATATCTGAGTTTGAAACGCTCAAAACCGGTTATTTTTTTAGGATGATCCTCCTCATAGATTTCCATCCTTGATTCCTCACCGCTGTCAAGATCATTAAGTATCTTTTTTTCATGCGGTTTTTCTGAATGATGATTTTTCAACCACCAGTTTGAAAGTACCGGCACCAGCGATTGAGAAAAGATATAAGAAGCGATCATTGAAAAACCAACAGCCAGAGAAAGTGGCATAAACATACCTTTTGGAACTCCGTTCATCAGCAGTGCAGGAGCAAAAACAGCAAGTATACAAAGCGTAATCAGCAGCAGTGGAAAAGATACTTCGCGCGTTGCATCCAAAATTGCCCTTGCCTTGGTTTTACCCATTTCAAGATGCTGGTGTATGTTCTCAATAACCACTGTCGACTGATCAACCAGAATTCCGATGGCCAATGCAAGCCCGGAAAGCGTCATAATATTGATCGTTTGTCCTGCCAGATTAAGCATCAGAATGGCTGCCAGAAGACAAACCGGAATCGTAACAATAACGACCAGCGAACTTCTAAGATCTCCCAAAAACAGAAATACAACAAGCCCGGTTAAAAGTGCGCCGATCAACCCTTCGGAAGCCAGACTTTCCACGGCATTGATCACATAAACCGATTGGTCAAATTCGTATTTCAACCGGATATAATCAGGAAGCAAGGATTGCATTTCAGGAAGTTTGGCTTTAAGTGCATTCACCACATTCATCGTGGAAGCATCCGATGTTTTAGTCAATGGAATGTAAACCGAACGTTTTCCGTTAACCAGCGCATAACCTACCGTAACATCCGAAGCATCTTCGACAGTCGCAATATCACGAAGAAAAACCGGCGGTCCAGAACCTTTATGCAGTGGAATATTTAGAAATTCCTCTACATTATTCATAATCGAATTCATCGGTGTCATAAAAGTATAATCCCCTACCCGTACATTTCCGGCTGGCGCGATCTGATTATTTTTTACAACAGTCTGCACAATTTCGTCCGGCGTAAACTGGTAACTCCGCATCGCTTCGGGATTGACCCTTACCACAACAGTCCGCTCATTTCCACCAAATGGCGGCGGCGACGATGCGCCCGGAATTTGAGAAAAAAGCGGACGGATTTTTGTCGAAGCATAATCTTGCATTTCGTTCAGTGTTGCTTTTTTGCTTGTAAAAACAAGCTGTCCGACCGGCAGATTCGTTGCATCAAACCGCACTACCGTAGGCGGAACGGTTCCCGGAGGCATGTAACTCATCACACGGCTTACCTGGTTGGCCACTTCGCCAGCGGCCTGGGCCATATCAACCGTTTCATAAAAAGTAAGTTTGACAAGACACAAGCCCTGCACGTTTTTCACTTCAATATCTTTGATACCAGATACATAGAGCATCTGATTTTGATATCTTGTGGCAATAAAACCTTCCATCTGCGCGGGCGTCATCCCGCCATAGGGCTGGGCAATGTATATGGTTGGCAGGTTCAGTTTTGGGAAAATATCCACTGGAATCTGAAAAAGGGCCATGACAGAAAAGATAGCCAGACCCAAAACAGCAACCAGTACCATAACAGGTTTTGAAAGCGATCCTGTGAGTAATTTATCCATGATTTATATATTGATTCTAGTTGACCTGACTTAAAAAACCACTGATATTTCCATTCACCGCAGACCTTTGCAGCATCGCGCGCCAAACATTGTTATGCGCCACGATCTGATCAATTTCAGCCCGGTTCAAAAGTGTGACGGCCTGCGTTAATTCTATAATCGTGGTAAGGCCAGCTTTGTAACGTGCATCCGCCTGATCATAAGCATCCTGCGCAGCACTCAACTGAACAGGTGCCTGTTTGACCGCCTCGAGTGCACTTAAATATTGAAGATCAGCACTTTCAAGTTCACCTTGAAGCTGAATCTGTATTTGGTTGTATCCTTGCTGGTAACTTTGGGTTAAAAACTCCTGTGCCCTGGTTTGTTGTCTGGTTTTGAAAATATCCGAAATATTCCAAAGGGTAGAAACGCCCGCCATGTAGTTGTAAGCCCGGAATTTAAGTCCGGACAAAGAAGCATTGTAATTGAAATTCCCATTTGCATCGATTTTGTCAGAAATCCCCGACCCCCGGCTCCACAAGGCACCGACGGCCATGATCGAAGGCAGATAGGATTTCCTGATCGAAGCCGCTTTTGCTTCACTATATCCAATGCGTTTTTGATAAAACTGTAAAACAGGATGTTCTGAAATATTTAATCCGGTGGATGAAGCGGTCAGCTGTGGAAGTGTAGTATTAAATTTATCCGCGACAAGCTCAAAATCCGAACTGCCGCCACCTAAAAGCTGGGTAAGTTTTATTTTCTGATCTTTCGCCATCCGGCGGCTTTCCAGAAGCAGTAATGTCGCTTTGGAAAGTTCCGCCGTTGCCATAGAACTATCTACACCAGGCCGCAATCCGGCTTTGGCTGTTGCCTGAATGATGGTGAAATATTCCTGCGTTCGTTCCAGGTTTTTCTGCTGAACTTTTACGGCATCGGCATAAACAAGTGCCATCAAATATGCATCAGCTGCCCTTGCTTTCTGGTCAAAAATTTCTTTTTCATAATCGGCTTTGGCTTGCTCTGTACCTGCCCTATACATCGTTTCATCCGCCTTCTTTTTCCCGAAATTGGCAATTTTGTAACTTCCAAGAATGGTACTGAAACTACTCCAGACCGCGTCGGCCGAATAACCATTTGCTTTGATACTTCCTGTACTTGAAATTGACGTTCCCCCATTTGGAAAAGAAGTTCCTCGAACCTGATTGGAAGTAGCAAAAAGCGCCTGAGCCTGAAAACTGACCGTAGGAAGTTTATAGGTCATCAGCTGCGCGCTGGCCTCAGCTTCTCCCGCCTGAATTTCAGCCATTTTTATTTTTACAGAAGGATAATTCTCTACCGCCAAATTAACCGCATCCGTCAGCGAAAGTATCCGTGGCTGAGCATGGGTTGTATACCAACCCGAAATGCCAAAAAGCAGAGACAGCAGAAAAGGAAATTTTATCATGACACCGTTTTTGATTACAGTGTCAAATGTAGAACTGCGGTCTAAGAGCAGTCTTAGACAGACATTAAAATGCGATTAGAAAGATTTGAGCGGCAAACCGATCGAAACTGTGGTTCCCTGACCGGTAACAGAATCAATAACAAGTGTTCCCAGATGGAAATCCACGATTTTTTTTACAAGGGACAGACCAATACCAAAGCCGTTGACCGTTCCCGTATTTTGCCCCCGCATCATGGGCAGGAAAATATTTTGAAGATCGCCGGGAAGGATACCGATACCCTGGTCAGAAATTTCTAAAATCAGCATTTCCTTGTCCTCGATGATTTTAATTGTAACAGGCTGTAAATCTGAATATTTGCACGCATTATCCAGTACATTATTAACAGCAGAACGGAGAAGATGAGGCACACCTTCGGTAACCGCCTGAAAATTACCAACATTTAATTCATATTCAACAATTTCCAGATTAACCGGTTGGGAAGGATATTTCTGGTTGATGTAAGCGACGGAATCGATTACAAGATCTATAATATTAATTTTCTGCTTGTCGGCCGTAAACCGCAGCCCTTCTATCTCGGCAAGAAATAGTAAATTGTTTGAAAGCTCAATGGCATGATTCACCTGCTGCACAGCCTCACCGGCGGATTGTTTCCATTCCGCCTTACTGTTGTCGTAGCTCATGGAAGTTTGCAGGACTCCTTTTATAACCGTAAGCGGTGTTCTGAGCTCATGAGACGCATAGGAAATAAAATTTCGCTGATTATCTGCAAGCTCCTTTATTTTTTCAAGCAATCCGTTAAACGAACTTGCCAAAAAAGCCGCCTCATTTTGGTGTGACCCGATAGCAATCCGGAAACCAAAATCATCCACGGGTGCTTTATCAATCTGATTTAATAAATGATCAAAAGGCAACATCGCTCTTCGTGAAAAAAAATAACCGGTAATGCCAATGATAATCAACGCCAGCAGATTGCCAAAAAACAAAGAAAACCGCAGCGTCCTGCTCATGTTATAACCGTGCACATCATAAGCGGTAACCAGCGCGAGATAGGTTTTACCATTTTTGAGATAGGTCATCCCCACGCCTTCCTTTTTAAAATCAAACAAGGGAGATTCATAGGTGAAACCATATTTCTTTTTTGATCTTACCAAAGCCAGAAAAGTTGGATCCGGAATATAATCACTGGTTTGCGCCGTGGCGACAACCAGGTCATTGTGCTGATCATAAACGGCTTCATACTGCTCTGCAAGCGGAAAAAAAACGTCCGTTTTGAACGTTTCAGGATTACTGAGCATCCTTTTGGTTGCTTCTGCTCTTGCAGAAAGCCTTTCCTGCATCAGTCCAGCCCGGTAATTTTCGTAGGAATAATAAACAAACAAAGAAAAAAGTGCCAGAATTGTAGCAACAACCAAGGTAAATGCAACGGTAATATTTTGCTTGATGCTCATGGCTCACGCAAAGTATATCCCCTGCCAATGATGGTATGAAGCAATTTTTCCGGAAAATTCTTATCGATTTTCCTTCTTAAATAATTGATATAAACATCAATAATATTTGTGTTTGTATCAAAGTGAAGGTTCCACACCCTTTCCAGAATATCAGTACGGCTCACAATCTTACCTTTGTTATACATCAGGTATTCAAGCAGTTCGTACTCTCTTTTGGTAAGTTCAATGGCTATATCGCCCCTTCTAACCTGCTGGCTATCGGTATCCAGCATCAAATCACTTACTTTCAGGACCTTTGCTGTACTTGAAAAATTATTACCTCTCCGCGCAAGCGCTTTGATCCGCAATAGCAATTCTTCAAATTCAAAAGGCTTGGTCAAATAATCATCAGCACCGGCCTTAAAGCCTAATACCTTGTCCTGAAGCATGCCCAGCGCGGTTAACATCATGACCGGAGTCTGGGGCCAATTGTCTTTGATAAACCTGCACAAATCAAATCCGTTGATACCGGGAAGGTTCACATCTAAAATGATGGCATCAAATTTACGCTGCTCGCACATGCGTTTTCCCATCAGGCCATCGTAGGCTATTTCCAGATTGATCTGCTCTCCAAGAAAACCTTTTCTTATAAATCCGGCTAGTTTGGGGTCATCTTCCACCAGTAATATCTGCATCTTAACAACTTTTGTATGGATGCGAAATTAAAGTGCCCGTATTAAAAAACGGTCTATAAAAAATTAAAAGGTGATTAAGATGCAAGGAAAGAAATCACTGCCGCGTATTAGTGATCTGTCTCGGATTCGTTCTCTTCTTCCTCTTCCGGCTCAGTTATTTTTGTCATGATTTTATTAATTCTCCTATTTGTAAACGGCAACCGGTAAGATTAGTAAAATACTGATCCAACGCATAGATTATCAACATAAAAAACTGATATTCATCTACTTAACCAAATACTAAAACTCAAAATACCATTTCAAAATGACAGGCTTTATCATTTTGAAAATCATCTCTTTAAGTCTGCTCTTCATACAAATCAATTACAAACCCAGTAGCCTTTCATTCAAAGTTGATCGTATAGTAAAGGATAATCCACAGAATTTTGAGAAACAGACTACAAAGAGATGCAGCTTCTAAAAAATATTTATCAGGTTGGAGGTGATCTTAATGGAATCACTTTCGATGTGCAGGGCGCCTTATGGAACGATGGTAATTCATATATCATCAAAACAGAAAGCGGTTTGATCATGATCGATTGCGGCTGTGGAGATACGTTGCCGCAGATTTTTTTCAATATGAAATACTGGGATTTAAATCCCGAAGATATTGCCTGCTGTATCCTGACCCACGCCCATTTTGACCACGCAGGCGGCGGTTATCTGCTCAAAAACCAAGGTGTAAAATTCATCGCTTCACCTGAAACGGCAGATGCAGTTTTGTCGGGAGATGAACGCTGCTGTGGTTATTTATACCATAAAACTTTTACCCCTTTTGAAGTAAACCAAACGGTTTCGGACGGAGAGAAGTTTACAGTTTTAGGTATTGAGTTTACGACCATGCATTTGCCGGGTCATAGTATGGGCTGCACGGCTTTTGGAATACAATGGGAAAATAAACACGTCGTTTTCAGTGGCGATGTGATAGGAACACTGCTCGGGGGCGATTTTGGCTGGGGTGGTTCTATTGATTTTGATAAGAAAATATACACTGAATCTTTACGAAGATTTGCCAAAGTTGATATGGATGTCATGATTCCGGGACACGGACTGAGTTATTTTCATAAACCCCGGCACAGAGTAGAGGTTGCATTAAATTCGGCACTGATGCAGTGGCGATAATCTGGAATTAGAAAATAAAAAGTCGTTGAATCAAACGGCTAAATTTATTGTACCGCCATTGGTATTTTCTTACTATAAATGCTGCATTATAAAATGCTATCAAATTGATAGAACCTTATTGTTTTGATAGCTATTTTTCTGATTATATTTTACCAGAATAATAATATAAATATTTGTAAATCAATTTATTATATTTATAAACAATCAACCAAAAATGATTGGCACAATTTTATCGCGTATATACACATAAGTTAACAATTTAAACAAATTCAAATGCCATGTTTTTTTTAATCCTGGGAATCTTAATTGCCTTCAGTGGTTTTGTGATTAGTAAATCTTCTTTAAGTATTTTTCGTTACGCTCCTGTCCTGAAAATTTCAGGAATCGCCATAGCAATTTTGGGAATCTTGTCGGCCAGTATTCGTCAAATTGATGCGGGTACAATTGGTGTTCAGTCATTGTTTGGAAAAGTAGATCCGAAAGTGCTGGAAAACGGTTTGAATTTTGTCAATCCTTTTGTTCAGGTAACAATTTTCGACACAAAAACCCAAAATTATACCATGTCTTTAAAAGCGACGGAAGGTGATTTGCAAGGTGATGATGCGATCCGTGTGTTGTCTGCTGACGGACTTGAAGTGGTAATAGATTTAACGGTTTTGTACAAGATTATGCCTGATAAAGCACCTGCGATCTACAAAGGAATCGGGCCCGATTATAAAGACAAGATTGTCAGACCTATAACGCGCACCCGGATTCGGGATAATGCGGTTTATTATGACGCGGTTGCACTTTATTCCAAACGTCGTGATGAGTTCCAAAGCAGGATTTACCAGACAATTGATAAAGATTTTAAAAGCCGTGGATTGATATTGGAACAGCTTTTAATACGTAATATTAATTTGCCCGAATCGGTTAAGAAAACAATTGAATCAAAAATCAATGCCGAACAGGATGCTCAGAAAATGGAGTTTGTACTGCAAAAAGAAAAACAGGAAGCAGAAAGAAAACGTGTTGAAGCAAGAGGTATTTCAGATTATCAAACCATTATCGCACTTAGTTTGACAGATCGTCAGCTTCAATATGAAAGTATAAAAGCACAAAAAGAACTTGCTGCTTCTCCAAACGCGAAAATTATCGTGATGGGCGGAAAAGGAAATGTGCCTTTGATTTTAAATGATCATTAAACGTTTGCAATTTAGCAATAGAATCACTTTCAGATTATTCTGAGAGTGATTTTTTGTATTTTGATTTGTTCAAATCCTTATGAAGTTATTAATCAGGTTTTACCACTTTCGTATAATACCAGTAAACGGGAACTCCGGATAAAATTAGCAACAAACCCGTTAATGCCTGAACAGGCTGATTAAACGCGCTAACGACAACCAACAAAAAGCAGAAGGCCGAAAATATCGCGGGGATCCACAAAGGTACTTTGTATGGTCTCGGCATTTTATTTTTTCTGAATAAAATCACACCGAAAGCTGCGGCTCCGTAAAAGAAAAAAGAAGCAAAAACCAGAAGATCGGTAAGCGCATCAAAACTGCCCGACCATACTAAAACAATGGACCAGATGGCCTGGATTAAAATTGAAAATGATGGTGTATTATAAACCGGATGAATGATGGCCGTTTTTTTGAGAAATAATCCATCACGACCCATGGCAAAGAAAATCCTGGCCGACATCAAAATTGTTCCGTTTGTACAGTTAAAAGTTGTCAGAACGATAAGAACGGATAATAATAAGGCTCCAATGTTTCCGCCTAAAACTCTGGATGTTTCAACGGCCGCTATCTGATTAATTCCAAGCGATTCTATTTGGGCCGGAGCCAGAATAAAAAGATAAACCGTGTTGATTAAAAGATAAAGTACGATCACGATCAGCGTACCAATACCAAGCGCCAGCGGCAGATTTTTCTGTGGGTTGTTGACTTCTTCTCCGATAAATCCAATATTATTCCAGCCTTCATATCCCCAGAAAGCACTTAAAGAGGCGGCAAACATGGCGGCAAAAAGCGGCCAGCCGGTCGGAGCACTTGCGGCAGTTTGGGTAAAATGTTCCGTATTTCCTTTTCCCGAAAAAACGGCTAAAATCACAAAGACCAGTATAGAGAGTACAATTCCGGCAATGAAATATCTGCTGAGTTTTTCGCCAAAAGAAACGCCGCGAAAGTTCACATAACTTAAAACGACAATCAACAAAGAAGCAATAATTTTGATACTGGCTCCTCCAAGGCTATGAATCTGAGGAATAATTTCGTGAAGCGATTCAGAAAAAACATAGGCTAATGCCGCTATCGTGGCCGTTTTCATTACAGCCAAACTCGCCCAGCCGTAAATAAAAGAGAAAAATCTGCCGTAGATTTTATTGAAATAAATGTATTCTCCGCCCGAACCAGGCATCATCGAAGCCAGTTCCGCACTACTTAAAGCGCCCATCAAACTTAACACACCGGCCAGCGTCCAACACAAAAGTACCAGCGTTGGTGAATGCAGCTGGTCCATCATGGGTGCCACTTTTTTGTAAATTCCCGAGCCGACAATGGCGCTGACTACAAGAAAAACGGCGGAAAGTGGTTTGATCGATCGCTTTAAAGTATTTTCATTCATCAGAAGCCTGGTTTTGATCGTATTGAAAGATATCCGTCCTGTAATATAAAACCACTTTCCTTATAATCTTCCAAAAGATCAAAACTGCCGTCCAAATCCAGATATTTTGTATTCGGGCATGCGAATGCGGCGTGTAATGCAGCTGATATGCTAAGATCACTTTCGTCATTACAGCCCCAAAAAAGATCAATTTCTGCCTGTTTGGCAATATTGGCAATTTCAAAAGCAGAAACCAAACCACCGCATTTCATCAGTTTTATATTAAAAATGCCAAATAATCCGTCACGCGCAATCTCGAATGCTGCCCTCGCATCGGTAAGCGATTCATCGGCTGCCAATTTTCTTCGCACATCCGCGGGAAATTTCAAAAGTTCGGTATTGAATTTCGGATGAAAAGGCTGCTCGGTTAATTCAAGATTTGTGGATGATGTTTGTTTCAAAAATACGCGAAGATCATCCGTTGAATAACCTTCATTCGCATCCACACGGATTGTGAAATGATCTCCAAAAGTTTCATTAAGCCGGATTACACGTTCAGCATCCAATTGCGGATTCAAACCGGTTTTTACTTTTAAAACCTTAAATCCCTGTTCATTATATTCTTTTGCTTCCTGAATTGTTTCGGCAACATCTTTAATTCCAATCGTCACCGAAGTTAGCATTTTGGAATGATGCCGACCGTAAAAATCAACAATTGGCAGTTCAATCCATTTTCCAAAAGCATCATGAAGTGCTATATCTAGGGCTGCCAATGTTGCCGGAAATCGTACGTAAATTTTTCTAAAATGAGCGATATGCGCTAAAAATTCACGGATATGTTTTCCTTTTAAATAATCTGAAACTTCACCTGAACCCAGGTTTTCCAACGTTTGGGAAGCAGTCTCCCCTATTACCTCAGGATCCGGATTTGCGGCTCCTCTGCCACAGATTCCATTGGAAAGTGTGATCTCAAAAAAGATAATTTCAGCATCGCTGATGGTTTCACGTGCTATGGTATATGGCTTTTTCAGCGGAATTAATTCAGCGTAGGCTTTGACGGATTTTATGTTCATTTCACCAGCGATTTAAGGACATTAATAACAGGATCGCAACCTTGCTGGATGGGCAGAAGTACGGGAATTCCCAACTTTTTTTGATAAGATTCCTGAAAAGACAAATATTCCTCTTCCGTGCAATTTTCAGTATTAAGCGCCAAAGCAATCACATCGGACCCGTATAACCGGATCAACTCAATTTCGGATTCCAGCGTAGGAATTTTGCCAAAATGTTCTTCCATATCAAAGAATTCCCGTTTTGGAGAATGCACCAGAATTACACTTTTAGCACCACCCGAAAGCAGAAATTCCGCTCCGCATGGCCCACTCGGATTTCGCAGCGCAGATTGTCCTTCAATAAAAATAAGGTCCGGATTTGTTTCTTTATCACAACTTAAAATCGCATTTTCAAGCTCACCAGAAACGAAATCGTTCAATGTGGAATCAAAGATAAATCCATATTTTCCGCCTTGCAGCCACCCCGTTTGTCCGGTGTAGATCATTTGGGCTTTAAGGCCCGCCTTTTCACAGGATTTGATCAGCAACCGGGTTGTCGTTCTTTTTCCAAGTGCACAATCGGTCCCCATGACCGCAATCACCGGTGTTTTAAAATTCAATATCTCGCCTGTCCAAAAATGCAGATCTTTGAACGCTTTCGGTTTGCGGATATCAAGTAATTTTACACCATTGGCTTCCGCGAGAGCAATCATATCCTCCCGTGCCGACAAATAATCATGCAGTCCGTTGACAATAGAAAGTTTATTTTCAATAGCCGTTTCGACGATTTTCAGCATAAAATCAGGAAACCGACCGCCGGTTGTCGCTACGCCGATAATGCAGTAATTCGGGCCAGCTTCCTTCGCTTTTTCAATACTTTCAAAAACAGGAATATTCCGGAATTTTCCATCGAGCACTTCTCCCGCATCTTTACCGGCATGTTTGCTGTCAACAATACCCACAATTTGAAATCGTTGGCTCTCACGGATCAATCCGTGGGCAGTTTTGGCATCCACCGTATCCAAAAGACCGGCCGTTAATACTATCGCTTTTTCCATTCGAATTTTAAAATGAATCAAGTAAAAATAGATTAAAATTCTATAAAATGGCACCAATTTGTAATAATATTCCTAAATTGTATTTAATAAAAGAATATAGCTCCAAATTATTTTTTTCATTGCATGACAGACGAACTCGATAAAAAAATCCTGAATTACTTGCAAAAGAATGCCAAACTCACCATCAAAGAACTCGCAGAATCTTTGGAAATGAGTACAACTCCAATTTTCGAACGAATCAAACGAATGGAAAGAGACGGTGTGATCAAAGGGTATGTCGCGCTGGTTGATCAGGAAAAAGTTGGTCGCGGACAAACCGTTTTTATCAACATAAGAATGCCGGTTTACACCGCTGAAAATGTTGCAGAATTTGAAGAAACAATCCGTGAAATGCCGCAGGTTCTGGAATGTTACCACCTTGCAGGCACGATTGATTACCAGATGAAAGTTGTGGTTGAAAATATAAAAGAATACGATCGGCTACTACTGGAAATCTCGAAAATTAAAAATGTTAATGTCGAAAGCAGCGTGATTGTACTGCATGATGTAAAACAGCAAACCGCTATACCTTTATAATAATGAAAATATCTCCGGCAAATGTGTTGATAAAACCAGTCCTGATTATCTTTTTGGCGACTTTCATTTTCAGTTCTTGCAGAAATAGCAAACATCCTGTGTCACCGGATATGGAGGTAAAACTCGATAAGATCTTTGCATCTGTCCCGGATTTTAGCGGCGTTTTATTGGTTGCAGAAAAAGGCAAACCAGTATATCACAAAGCATTCGGTTATAAAAGTTTTTTAACCAAAGAGCCGATGGAAACTTCAGCCATTTTTGAATTGGCGTCGGTTTCCAAACAATTTACGGCGATGACTATCATGCAAATGAAGGAGGCTGGAAAATTATCTTTTGATGATCCCATCGATCGTTATATTCCCGGCCTTCCTTACACAGGCATTACGATCAGACATTTACTGACCCACACCTCAGGATTACCTGATTACCAGGAAGTAATGGACAAACATTGGGATAAAAATAAAGTTGCCGGCAACGCAGATAACATCGCTTATCTCATTCAGTATCATCCCGAAAAACATTTTGAACCGGGAACAAAATATGAATATAGCAACACCGGATTTATGCTTCTGGCCAGTATTACCGAGAAAGTTTCGGGCGATGATTTTATCGAATTTTGTGAGAAAAGGTTTTTCATTCCTTCAAAAATGACAAGTACTGATATCCGTACTATTGATCAGAAAAAGCAATTGAAAAACCTGGCAATTGGCCATATTTATGTAAAAGAAAAGCAGCGTTACGTTCCGGCTGATTCATTTCCGCAATTTAATTATGCTATCTGGCTTGGTAATCGCAAAGGTCCAGGGCGGGTCAGTTCTACTTCGGCTGACCTTTTGAAATGGGACAGGCTTTTATACGCCAATACTTTGGTAAAAGCCGAAACTTTACAAGAAGCATTTACGCCCGCTCGCCTGGCCAATGGCAAATTGTCAAATTATGGTTTTGGATGGAAAATCAAGGAAACAAAGAAGGGAAAAGTGGTATGGCACGATGGCGACAATCCGGGTTATGCAACGGAATTTATCAGGTATATTGATGCCGATAAAACGATCATTTTACTCTGTAATAATGCCCACGAAAAAATGCCTGAGATTTTAAAAAGTGTAGAGGCTTTGATGGAAAAATAAGAAAGTGGCTTACGGTAATCCGTAAGCCACTTTCTGTCTTATATTTCTAATTATTGAATCTCGATAACGCGTTCCGTTTTAGGTTCGGATACCTGAAAGGTTTTGGTTTGGCTTTCGTTTTTGCTTTTTACTTCGATTTCGTACTGGCCGTCTTCAAGTTTATCAACATTCAAAACACGTCCGAATTTTTGATTTCCTCTTTCAACAACTTCGCTGTAAACAACTTCACCGATTTCATTTATAATCGAAATTGTAGTAGCCGCATCTACATTTGCCTGATCGACAGTAACGTTGATCTTTCCTTCTTTATTAACGAATACACCCGTATTCAAATCAGAAGTTTTTGTGTTATCTCTTCCTTCTGCATTGGCTGTAAAAGCTAATGAAGTAACTGCTACGAAAGCGACTAATATATTTTTGATTGACTTTCTCATTATATTTTTTGGATTGGATGTAAGCGCCTAAGCTCTCTAATAAATGTTATGTTAAAAAAAATATTTAAATTATTATATACTCAAAACGCTTACACTTCTAAAAACATTTCAAATTAAACGTTAAATAATTATTAAGAATACGCCTCCCAGCCTTTTAAAACGCATGTTTAAGTTTTTGATATTCTGTATATTAGCCTCTATTCTTAACATTATTTGTCAGATTTACTACCTGACAAAATATTACCTTAACAAATGCTTTATTATCCAAATACTTTTTTGATATAAAAAAGTAAAAATATCCTTCATTAAATATTTCTGTTATGCTTAATTTTTACAAATTTGCATCTGTTTTAAAACATGGATCCGTCATAATTTTGTAACAAAACAATAATTATGACCATGATACAGAATGCAGACCAGGCAGATCTCGAAGAAATTATTTCTTTATATCACTTGGCAACGGAATACCAGAAAAGTGTCGCCAAAAAGTACTGGAAAGGCTTTGACAGAGAAATGATCATTAATGACATTGAAGAAAAAAACCAGTGGAAAATTATGGTTGACGACGTTATCGCCTGTATTTTCTGCACCACCTTCTCCGATCCGCTTATCTGGGCAGAAAAAAATGGTGATCCGGCTGTGTACCTGCACAGAATTGCGACCAGACCGGATTTCAGAGGAAAAGGTTTTATGAAACAAATCGTGAACTGGACAACGGATTTTGCTTTTCAAAACAACAAAAAATTCATTCGCATGGATACCGGCAGCGGTAACGACAAATTGAACAATTATTATATCCGCAATGGATTTGACTTTTTGGGGACAACAACGTTAGGTCAAACAAAAGGCCTTCCTGAACATTATAAAGACGGAACTTCAAGCCTTTTCCAATTGGATTTATCTATATTAGTGAAATATTGACATTGAATTTACACAGGATCAATCAAATTTCGTATAATGTACGTTAAGGAAGTTTTCTCAATCTGGCGCCTTCTGAAAGGAATATGGGTTGGCGTACTTGCAGTGACCAGCTACGCAGCTTTTGTCTTTTACCTTTATCAGTATGAAAACTGGCATTTTCTGGTTTTCCCTATTTCAATTATTTCTATCGTTGGTACCGCGCTTTCTTTATTACTCGGTTTTCGTACCAATTCCGCGTATGACCGTTGGTGGGAAGCAAGAAGATTATGGGGTGCGATCGTGAATGACAGCCGGTCGCTCGTCAGACAATCCATCGCTTTTATCAAAACAGATCCGGTCGAGAAAAAGAAAATCATTGATAACATCGCACATTTACAGATTGCCTGGTGTTACGCCTTATGCAACACTTTGCGCCAGGAAACTGTTCTGATTGATGCCAATTTACATTTAGAGCCGGAAGAACTTGAATTTGTTTCCAAACACCAAAACATTCCGAACGCTATTATTCTGCTGCTGGAAAGAAGGATAACCTCAGCATATGACAAGGGCTACATTACGCCAATTTTATTCCAAAGTCTTGATACAACCCTGGCGCGCCTGACCGATTCTATGGGCGGATGCGAACGGATAAAAAACACCATTTTCCCTACCCAATACAGCTTTTACGTCCATTTAACCATTTTCATTTTTACATTGATTTTGCCCATGGGACTTATTGATAGCATCGGTAGAATTGCCATTCCGATCACCTTTGTCATTTCCTTCCTTTTCTTTTATGTTGAAGGAATTTCCTACATTATGCAAAGCCCGTTTGAAGGAAACCATAATGATATTCCTATGCGCTCACTTTCCAGGACTATTGAAATAAATCTTCTGCAAACCATTGAGGCTGATTTGATTCCTGATAAGATTTTGCCGAAGGATGGGTATGTGATGTGAAAATATTAGCGAAATTTTTCTCTTTTATAACTGAAAATTTTCAACTATATTTGAGTGTTAAAATAAACGTATTATGAAAGTCGCTTCAAACAATAAGAAAAACAGCCTGCAAAGCAGATTCAGTAATATTAATATGGCAACTAATTTTGCGATTGTTGTTTCTGCCCGAAAAGGTTTACAAACAAAAGTGTTTTATGATTTTGCGGAAGCTATAAAAATGCCGGAGAAAAGTCTGGCTTCTATTATGAACCTATCGTCGAGAACAATCAGCAATTATAAAGAATCTGAAAGAATGCTGGAACCTGTTCAGGGGGAACACCTTCTTAAATTGATTACTTTATTTGAAAAGGGAGAACAGATATTTGGCAGTATTGATGAATTCAATTACTGGTTAAAAAAACCATTCTGGAATTCAGAAGAAAAACCAATGGATTGGCTCAATACAAGTGGTGGCGTGGATTTCCTTAGTGAAGAAATTGAAAAACTTGCACAAGGTTATCCTGTCTAAAAAGTCAATATGCTTGTTTATAGAATCGTTCACCAATTATATAGTAACAGCCTTTTTGCATCGGGTATGAAAGGACGATGGAATAGTCAGGGAAACAAAGTTTTATATGCAGCGGAATCTATACCACTGGCTTTTTTAGAAAACATGGTTCGCCGTCAGGGTATTGGTTTTAATGATGATTTTAATATCATGTTTATTGAAATCCCGAATAACCTGAAAATTGAAATCGTATCTGCAAATAGTTTAGGTAAGTCATGGAGAGATCCAAACGATTATTCCTCCTGCCAACAAATTGCTGACGATTGGTACAATCATGGAAAATCGCCCGTACTAAAAGTACCATCTGCTGTTATGCCAGAAGCATTTAATTTTGTAATCAATACCAGGCATAAAGATTACCAGAAAATTAGGCTGGTTGGGGTGACACACTTAGTTCCCGATGAAAGAATTGAGGATATTTTGAAAAAATATCCTCAAAACTAAAAAACATATACCCTTTTACTCATTCCGCAAACTCTTCACCGGATTTGTAAGTGCAGCTTTCAAACTTTGTAAACATATTGTTATCAAGGTAACAATCAATAATAACAAAGGCGGAACTATAAATATTGAAATTCCCAGTGCGATATGAAATGCATAATTATCCAGCCAGGTACTTGCAGCCAGATAAATGACGGGAATCGCGATCACTGATGCGATGCAAACCAGCTTCACAAAATCCTTTGAAATTAAAACCAGCAATCCGCTTACCGAAGCACCCAAAACTTTCCGGATACCGATTTCTTTTGTTCTTAATTTGATAACAAAACTGGAAAGTCCTAATAGTCCCATGCAGGCGACCATAATAGCAAGTATTGCAAATAAGCCAAATACATTTCCCAGACGAGCATCTGCCTCGTATTGACGGTTAAAATATTCATCAAGGAAAAAGTATTCAAAGACATTTCCCGGAAATGCTTTTTTGTAAAGCGATTCCAGATCGGAAATACCGCGACTTGCGTCAGCAGCTTTAAGCTTTACAGAAATATATTTCCCACCCTGATAGTTCGGGTAATAAAACAAAATCGGATCGAATTTCTCTTTCAATGAACGCTGATGGAAATTTTTGACAACACCGGAAATTTTACATAGTACGTCATCCTCCCCAAGCACGAACTTGATATCCTGGTTTATCGCCTCCTCGGCAGATTTGAAACCCAGCGCCTTCACGATTTCTTCATTGATCAGCACTTTTGTGTATACATTCGTTGCCAGAGAAGAGCTGTCTGTTGCTTCCAGATTTTTTCCGGCAACCAGTTGGATGTTATAAGTCGGCACAAACTTTTCGTCAATTTCCATCAGATACGTAGTGAAATTATGCTGCTTATCCTGACTTGCTTTTCTGACACTATTACGGTAACGAATCATATTACCAGGAATATCCGATGTGGCCGAAGCATCAATAACTGAACTCGTATTTTGTATTTCAGCCTTGAAATAGCCGAATTGGTTTCCTATCGTAGAATCCCGGATAGCCGGTGCTTTAACAATTAAAATCTGATCTTTTTCATAGCCCAGATTCCCATTTCGCATAAAATTAAATTGCTTGAAAACTACAAAAGTAGAGGCGATAAGAATGATAGAAAGCACAAATTGAAAAGATACCAAAACCTTTCTCAGGGAAATCCCTTTTCCCGTTTGCACCGGCGCACCTTTCAATACTCTTACCGGCAAAAACGATGACAAAACAAAAGCAGGATAAGCCCCGACCAACAAAGCTCCGGATACAAAAACAGCTACCACACTTACCCAGAAAAAAGGCTTCCCACCAAGACCCGTTGAAAAGAAATTGGTACTGATATCTCTTCCAATGAAATGATTGAAGGATGAAGTCAGTGAAAAAATAATTATAGCCGCGACAATCAGCGCAAGAAAATTGACGATGAAAGATTCAAGCAAAAACTGGATGACCAATTGTTGTTTTTCTGCGCCAACAACTTTTCGCAAACCCACTTCTTTTGCCCGCTCCATGGATTTTGCAGTGGACAAATTGATGTAATTGATCCAGGCGATGAAGAGAATAAAAACACCAATAACGGCCAGAAAATAAATTTCCTTTTCACTTCCATTCGCTTCGGCTTCTTTCAAATAGTTTGACGTAAGATGAATATCAGTGACTTTCTGTAATTGAAAAGCACATTTGAAATTCAGCTCTTTCATTTTTGGCCCCAGATAACGTTCGATAAATGCAGGAAATTTGGCTTCCAGCTTTTTTATATCGGTTCCAGGAGCCAGCACTACATAATTGTAAAATTCCGGCCAGGCCCAGTTGTCTTCTCCAAATTTTGGCCCAAAAACAGCGATTGGAACCAGCATATCAAATTTCAAATGTGAGTTTTCCGGAACATCGGCGAAAACAGCGGTCACTTTCATGGGTACTCGCCCATTAAGTTTCAATGTTTGCCCGATCGGGTTTTGCTGACCAAAATATTTTTTCGCTTCTGATTCCGAAATCGCTATTGAGCTTTCATTTGAAAGACATGTTTTCTTGTCACCTGAGATTAACGGATAGGAGAAGACGTTAAAAAAAGATGCGTCTGTGATATAAATATTGCTTTCGTTGAAACTTTTTGGTTCACCCACTGGCGGAGTGTATGACATAGTAAAAGCATTCATGAAAAGTGACGCATGTACAACACGAACAAAATCAACAACTTCCGGAAAGTCAGCCTTCATTGCCGGCCCCACTGCCGGATGGTTGGCAGCCGTTGTCGGCACATTAGCCATACTGCCCGAATAGGATATCGGGACGCGGTACAGATTTTCGGCATTGGTATTAAACTTGTCGTAATCCGACTCAAAATTGACATATTGAAAAATAAAAAAACAGGCCGATATCCCGATGGCCAGTCCAAAAATATTGATGGCAGAAAAGCCTTTGCTTCTCCAAAGATTTCGTCTGGCAATTTTGAAATAGTTTTGGACGGTTAGCTGTTTGCAAAGGGCTTTTAACACGAAGAATCGAAATGCAACTTTCTTATATATTATCAATATAAAAATTATTTCCAGTGATTACCAGGCACTTTTCGTAATACAATTGTGATATGTTTTCAACTCATTACCAAATGATTTAAACAGACCGGATTTCATGATTTTCAACAAATTTATGCCAAGGTATCCAATGCTCATTTAGAAGCTACAATGGCACTTTTTGTATTTCAACATGTCCGAATCTGAACATTATTCTGTCCGGATTTATGATCCAAAAAATTGTTATACTATCCGAATTAATTTATCAAAAAAATAGGCCCTACTTATATTTACAGCATTGTTCACCTTTTGTATACGTACTTTCTTCACGTGTGTACGTCTTGTATACCTCCTAAAATAAAAGCTATGAAAACCACCGCCTACTTTTGCATCATTCAGTTCTGAATCCTTTCTTCTACAATCTATCTATCAGACTTTTAAAATTAATGAAAACACGAATATCTTTATACTGGAAAACTGCTGTTGACCTGTACAAATTTGCAAGATGGATTTTCAAAACGTTGTTCAAAACGATTTTCCTCATTATTGGCTCCATTTTCTCTAAATCCAATCCGGATGAAAAAGAAAAAATAAGGTTTAACGGAAAGGTCGTTACCGACGAAAACTTTATTGTGCTTAACAATTCATTTGCAAAGGACTTAACTACGGCCTATTACAAAAGCCGGTCTTTCAGTTATGCTGATGTCCCGACATTTGAAGCATTGGATGATCATTATGCAAAAGATGAAAATAAAGCATATTACTGCGATGAATACCGCGACGGCAAGAACTATTATCTCACAAAACACCAAAGAATTCTGGAAGTTAAAAATGCAGATTCGTCTTCATTTCTCAGCCTGACAAACGGATATGCAAAAGATAATAATAATGCCTGGTTTGAAGGCAGGCCATTTGCTGTGAAAGACGTTTCTTCACTGGTCAGTATCAATTATCATTTTGTAAAAGACAACGTGTTTGCCTATTTGAATCTTCAACCCGTCAGCCGGAGTGATGGAAAAACCTTTGAGATCATCAATGACAATTTCGCGAAAGACCGTTCGAATATTTACTACTATGGATATACCGGCGAGGGGCAGCATAATATCTGCATTTTGCCCTGCGACAGGCAATCCTTCCAAATTCTTGACTACCGGTATTCACGGGATAATATCAATGTATTTTTCCTCGGATTTAGACTAAAAGATGCTCATCCTGAAACTTTTCAGATACTGGATGATGATTATTCAAAAGACAAAAATAATGTGTATTTCCGGGAGAGAAAAATCACCGGTGCTGACATTGAAACCTTTGAAGTTTTCAAAGAAAATGAAATGTACGGTCATGACGTAAATTATGCCCGAGATAAGCATTCTGTATTCATGGATGATAAAAAAATGACGGATGCTGATACATCTTCTTTCCGGGTGTTGGGTGAAAATTACTCCAGCGACAATCAACATGTTTTTTATAAAACATTTTTAGTAAAAAATGCCGATCCTTCAACTTATAAAATTTACCCGCATGATATGGGTGATGCAGATTCGGAAGATGAAAGCTATCAATATCACGAAGGGACCAGACTGGCCAGAAAATAACACTACTTCTATCTGTTAAAAATAACTATTGCTACAAAATCACAATTAACTCTTTATCAATTAATTATCATTAAACCAATCAATATTAATTTTCAACTTAAAACATAAATATTCCATGAACCAAAAATGTTCAATTAAACGGTGCATCAGTCTTAAGAAAATTAACAGATATTTGTAAAAGTTTATGACCAAAAGATATTTATGTAAGCATCAGTTACAATTTATATCTTTGTCATCTTTAAGAAAGTAGCTTTCAGATCGAAGCTGGTCTATCAAAGTAATTTTCAGTTCAATTCGGGTTCACGGTAAAAGTAAAAATTTAAATATAAGGATACATTTTACCCGTGATATTTTTGTCAACAATCATTTACCTTTTACTAAGGTAAACATCAATAAATCAAGAAAAAGTGAGTAAAAGTTTTAATTCCCTTAGCATCTCATTGAAATGGATGTTTTTTTTGTTAACACCTGCATACGCAAATGCTCAGATTAGTTTAACTGCACCCCTTGAACGCTCTGTTTATCAAAGAGAACTTAATGGTTCTGCGACCGTTACCATCAGCGGAAGTTATGCATTAGCGATGGATAAAATTGAAGTGCATGCCACCCCGGTATCTGCCAATCAGGGAACTGAGATAAACTGGACTACTTTACAGGATAAACCTACCGGAGGAGTATTTAGCGGTACGCTCCGTCTAAATGGTGGATGGTACAAACTGGAAGTAAGAGGCTCTAAAAACGGAGTTTTGGTAGGAAACCCTTCCACAATTTCCAAGACCGGTGTTGGTGAGGTTTTCATTATAGCCGGACAATCCAACGCGCAGGGCATGGTCGACCATAACTATTCTAACGCGCTGCCTCCCGGAGCATCCGATGACAGGATTAATTATGTTGCCGATAACAATGAAGACAATAATAACACGCAGGATCTGGCTTATCCGACATTTAAACAGCTAAACAGCACAGAAGAAGTGATGGGGCCACGTGGGCACGGAAGTTGGTGCTGGGGACTTTTAGGCGACTTACTGGTTAAGAAACTAAATGTTCCGATCATGTTTGTCAATACGGCCTGGAGTGGTACTTCAATAATTAATTGGGTGGAAAGCAGCCAGAATATCCCAACATATTCAGTTTATACAGACCATACATTCATTCTGCCTTCTCAGATGCCCTATGGAAATCTTCGACTTGCTTTACAGTATTATGTCAAGCAATATGGTGCCCGTACGATCCTTTGGATGCAGGGAGAATCAGATAATGTGCCAGTGAAAATGAGTTCAGAAGAGTATAGATCTAAATTAAAATTTGTGATCTCCAAACTCTCATCAGATGTAAACAAAAAAATTCCATGGGTTATTGCACGTACCTCTTATGCGAGCAACAGTGTTTACCAACCTATTATAGATGCCCAAAATGCAGTAATTAATGATTTGCCAGGAATTGCTTATCCCGGTCCTTCAACTGACAATTTGCAGGCCGAGCGTGCTGACGGTACCCATTTTTACGGAGGTAACGCCTTGACGGTACTTGCAAATGCATGGAATGACGCTTTGACTGTTAACTTTTTTTCAACTGTTGCTCCTGTTTCAGTTACGGATGAACCAAAGATTACCAGCGTTTGTGCTCCTAATAATGCTTCTGTGAATCTGACTTTACCGGATGGCTATCTCAACTATACCTGGACCAAGGAAGTAAACGGAAATACAAGTACAGAAGGCGGCAGATCCATTAGCGTTTCCAACCCCGGTGTATATTATGCCAAACTACGGGACGCCAACGGAAACACGCTGCGCTCTCAAAAAATTACAATTTCAGGTACTGTAAAACCTGCCACACCAACAATTCTGCAATCTGGCTCGCAGCAGGAATGCGCAGATTCAGCCTTTACATTTTCTATTAATCCAGGAAATGACCAATATAGCTGGTACAAACAAGGTAACAATACTTCCATTTCCACAGGATCGGCCATTAATGTAACCGAAGGTGGTAATTACTTTGTCAATGGACAAAATGTACTTGGTTGCACATCAGATAATTCAAGTGCTTCTTCTTTGCTGATCCGTCCGGAGGTTCCTACACCGGTTATAGCTAAATCCGGGCCTTTTTCAGCTATGGCAACGATTACCGAAACTGGCCTGAATGAATCGTACAACTGGAAGCGTGATGAGCAGATACTGGAAACTTCTTCAGGCAATACGATTAAAACAAATGTAAAAGGTACCTACGCTGCAAGAGCATTCCAAACATTTACTTTGGACAATAACCAACTAACCTGCTACTCCGCCTATTCTAATGACCTGGAAGTTGTTACGGACGGAAATGCAGACTTTGTTGTTTATCCAAATCCGGGTGCTCGTGATGATATTTATGTAGAATCACGTGATGACGTTGAAAATGCAGAAATAACAGTCTACGACCTTTACGGAAGAATCATGATTACCCAAACACAGGACATGAAAAGCCGCGTTAAGATACAGGTAAAAAACCTTACATCAGGCAAGTACATCCTGCGTATAAAAGCGAATGGCGTCAACGTTTCCAAACAAATAATTGTATTGTAAAAGGTTCAGATTATAAATGATGAGCTGTGCTTAACCGGATTAAAACGGTCAACACAGCTCATTTTCGTTTTTGCACAAAAGTAAAATCAAAATTTACATTAACTGATGAAAAAATGTTTTTGCGGAGCCAACAAACCATTTTCTGGTTGCTGTGGCCCTATAATCAAAGGTCTCACAGCGGATTCTGCTGAAAAGCTCATGCGTTCTCGTTATTCGGCTTATGTTACTCATGCCATCGATTATCTCATTGAAACAACACATGCATCTAAAAGAGCCGGGCTGGTCAGGAAAGAAATCGAGGAATGGGCCAAAACCAATGTCTGGCAGCAGCTCGAAATTGTCAGTGCCAGCGAATTTAGAGTTGAATTCAAGGCGTATTTTAAGGACAGAAAAGGGAAAAACCAGGTGCATCATGAGCAATCTATGTTTGTGTATGACAATGCGGTATGGTATTATTTGGAAGGGGAATTTCCGGGAGAGCCATAAATAGTTATACCTTTAATAAATCATAATTTAAACTCAACAAATGATAAAACATTATACCCTCCTTGCCTTACTTTTTTTCTCTCTTTCCGCTGTTGGTCAATGTGTCCTGACAGGCGATGTAACATTATCTTCACAGCAGGATATCATCAATTTCAGAGAGGCAAACTGCACCTGTGTTACAGCGTCGATTACCGGAAAACTATCAATTCAGGGCGCTGATATCACTGACCTTTCACTACTGAATTTTGTCACGGCAATTTCGGACAGTCTGTCGGTAATCAATAATCCTGTACTTAATAATCTGGAAGGACTGAATGAAATTGTAACGATCGGGATGGATGTGAATATAATATCAAATCCCCTGTTAACAAATCTGTCCGGGCTGGAAAAAATCACAGACACCGGTGGAATGCTGAACATCATCGACAATGCCTCCTTAGTGAGTTTGAGCGGCTTGCAGGCTTTAAAATCAGTTGGTTTAGACGTTTATATTTCTGCAAACCCAAACTTGTTACACCTTACCGGTCTTGACAATCTCGAATCAATAGGGAATGGTCTGGTTATTGAATCAAATGACGGATTAGCCGATTTAAATGGTCTTGAAAAACTTACTGATATTGGAACGGATATCTCAATAGTCTTAAATAGCTCCCTTGCATCACTTTCTGGTTTAAGCGGCATTACTTCTACTGGTGGAACTGTTACATTTTTATCAAATGACGTACTTACGGATGTTAGCGGTTTTACAAATTTAGCGTCTGTTGGAGGATCGCTCTATATTTTACTTAACCCCGCCATGACTTCCTTAAATGGTTTTCAGAGTTTGGTTTCTGTTGCTCAGGATATCATTGTTGTCAGCAATGACGCTTTGGTAAATGTCAGCGGCCTTAACAATCTGACTGCCATAAATGGGTTTCTGCTATTCCAGCAAAACGCATCTTTGGCCAATCTGGCAGGACTTGAAAAACTGACTACCGGAATTACAAATCTTAGCATCATAGGCAATCCTGCACTAACTAACCTGGCAGGCCTTGAAAATCTGACGACAATTTCAGAAGACTTAACTATTTCGGGCAATGAAGTGCTTACCAGTATCACTGCGCTTTCAAAACTTTCCGGTATACCCGGAACGCTCCTGATCACAGATAACACCCTTCTGCAAATGTGTGCGATGCAACCAGTTTGTACCTTTTTAAATACTACACCGGAAAATGCAACCATTGAAAATAATGCCACCGGCTGCGCCACAATATCAGAAGTTGTTTCAGCCTGCTCTACACTCCCTGTAACGCTGATAAGTTTTGAAGTGAAGAAGAAAATTGCAGAAAATGTAGCCGTCTCACATCTTTTATGGAGCACGGCCTCTGAGTCCAAAAGTGATCATTTTGAAATTCAATACAGCAGCAATGCTTCAAAGACCTGGAAATCGCTAGGCGTCGTTTCCGCCAAAGGAGAAAGCACCTCGGTTGTAAATTATGCTTATCTACATTTAAATCCTGTTGACGGAGAAAATCTTTACAGGTTAAAAATGATTGATAAAGACGGCTCGTACGCATACAGTCGGATTGTGGGCATAGACTTTGAAGATCTGCAAAACTCATTGACCATTTATCCAAATCCTGTGATAGACCAATTATTTATCCGGACCAATGTGTCTGAAATAAATAAAATGGAAATTTTCAATACAACTGGCCAGAAAGTTTTTGATACAGGTAAAATAGGTTTATCACTGGGACTTGTTAATCAAATAAACTTTAATACGTATTTGAAAGGTATGTATCTGATCAAAATGACAGCAGAAAACGGTGCAATAACGACTAGAAAAGTGATGAAAGAATAGAATCTGCTAACTACTAACCGGATTCCAAGTCAGGCATAAAGAAAAAATCCAGAATAAAGAATCAGTTGACTGATATCTTTGCCCTGGATTTTTTTTATGGAATTCTAGCCGAAATTAATTTTACGGTGCTTTGTACGTTGTATAATATAATTGAAGCTTAACTCCCGGCTGACTTGGATGAAGCTGGTTTCCTATTACAAGGCGCTTCAAGCCATCTGCAAATTCTGTACGGGCTTCTGGAAAACTACTACTTGACAGAGCAGAAGTTACAATCATCAATCCATTTGTTTCTTCAGAAGCACTGGCAAGAATAGTAGTAAACTGCCCACTCACATCAAAGGAATAATATTGCTCGTTGTTGATCATATCATTAATGAGAGTGGCAGTAACAGCTTTTCCCGCCAAATCCGATAACGGAATTGGAGTCACGCCTGATCTATAAAACTGATTATATTTATCAACCAGATACATGTGTAAAGTTAGAGGCGGCGTGAATGGGTAATCCAAAGTACTTCTTGCCGGTGTAACCTTTAAAAACGCCCTGTTTGGTACGGAATATTGTACATATTTAAGATTTCTGACCGTAGGAAGGTCAACACGCGTCATTATTCCTGTGCCTTCTTGAATATATGACTCATTTCCGGATTGTTCAGAAGGTAACGACAATCTGCTATTGAAGACCGGCAGTTTGGCAAGATTTGTTCCGGTCCTGTCACCTAATATCTGGTTAAATCCTGCGGGTACTTTAAAGGACCCAACCCCCCTGGTGATTCCGTCTTTTTCAGCAGTATGGTAATGTACTTCCAATACTGTACTGTCGCTTCCATATTTGAAACCGATAACTGAACCATTATCCTTATCATCCGAAACGATAGTCAGACCTTTCAGAATTTCCAGCCACTGCTCATTGGATGTAATAAGATTGGCCATACTCTGGTCAAAAATTTTCTTACCCAAAACATCCGACAATTTAAATCTGACGGCCTGCGTGATACTTTGAGGAGTAGGAGCAAAACTCTTTTTCCCTAATGCCGCCGCATCAAAGTCCAATGTATAAAAATTGAAATAGGAACTTTTAAGCATAATGTCTGTCTTCACGGCGTGTACCGACAGATTCATTACTTTGGTTGTATCACCATAATAATACTTATCATATGGTGCCTTAAAGACTAGCGAATCATAAATAGCAAGCTCAGGAATACCCAGGTTACTCTCAAATTGTGGTTGAAAAAACGTGGTTGCATGCATTTTACCCAGATATGGATCCGTAAAACGCCCCACCAGAAGTCTGCTCGCACCACCCGTCTGCACAGAGTCAAACGCAACAGTTGTCAGCTTTACAAGACTGGTATCCGAAAATAAAACCATGAAATCATCAGGATTTTGCTGTTTGATAGCAACGATTTCATCGCCCCATTGACAGCCTGACAACGATATGCAAAAATATAAGCCGGCAATAACGGTGGAGACCGGCCTCAAAAACCTTTTAGAAAAATAACGAATCAATTTCATTTAGCGCAAGAACAGTAAAAATGCAAAAATATCAGATATAAACCTGAATAACAAAAGGAATTAGACAAACAGGCAAAATGTGTAGACCAAAAATAAATGCAACAAAATTGCCAGTTCGCTCGTATAGCTATATATTACATCCGAAATTGCGTTTTAAAGTACATATGAGGAAGATTAATTGTATTGTAATAGATAGTAATGCGCATGATTTAGAAATTTTAAGTCAACATATAAACAGCATTCCATTTTTTGAACTATTGGGTGTGTTTAAAAGCTCAGAAGCTGCCGTTGATATTCTTAGAACGCAAAAAGTAGACCTTCTATTTTTAGATATTGAAAATTCCGGTATTTCGGGACTCAAATTTTTAGAAAGTATTTCTTACAGTACCCGGGTTGTTATCACAACAAAAGAAGGACATTTCGCGTTAGAAGCTTTTAACCTTAGTGTGCTTGACTATTTGTTGAAACCCTTAAATAGGGAGCGTTTCAGGAAAGCAGCTGACAAGGCTTACGAGCTTTTCAGTCTTTTAAGTCTGCGCGACAGGAGGTACCCCGGAGAAGAGCCTATGGCAAGTCAGGAATATTTATTTGTAACCTCGGATTATTCTTTGGTAAAAATAAAACTTTCTGATGTAACCTACATTGAGGGGCTCAAAGACTACCTGAAAATCTATCTTGTAAATCAACTTAACCCCGTGATTACAAGGATGACAATGAAAGCTTTGGAAGAGAAATTACCTGGAAATCAGTTCTTTCGGGTCCACAAATCGTATATCGTTTCCATTGACAAAATAGATATTATCAGGAGCCAGCGCATCAAAATCGGAGCGAATACCGTACCGATCAGTGATGGTTATTATGAAACTTTTCGTCAAAAAGTAAATATATAATTTCTCTAAGCAATAACAAGATGTTATGTTTGCAGTAAATTTGGTCGAAACGTGTCTTCATCTACACAATCGGTCAATTCATCGCAATTATTTTTTTTATCGTTAGTCTACTTCGATTTTTGTATTCATTTGTATTAATTAGTCAAACCAGAATTTTTTCCATGTTTAATACCTTAAAAAAGTCATCGTTAACCCTTCTAATCGCTTCAACCGCATTATTTCAGTTCGGATGTGACAACAGCAGCGATCCTGATAAAGTAGGAAATTGGTACAAAAAAGGTGTTCCTTCTTTCGGTGGTACACCACGTACAGGAGCAGTGAGCTTCCTGATTAACAACATCGGATACATTGGCGGTGGTTATACAAGTGAAAGTGTTCCAAGAGCAAAAGATTTCTGGTCTTACGATGCAGCAACAAAAATCTGGTCTCAGGTTGCGCCTTATAGCGGTAGTGCAAGAACTGATGCTGTTGCATTTGTTTCAGGCGGAAAAGCTTACGTTGGAACAGGTTATGACGGTGTTATAGCAACTGACAACGGATACAAAAAAGATTTTTATCAATATACACCATTAAGCAATAGCTGGAAAGCAGTGGCTGACTTTCCTGGTCTTCCACGTCAATATGCTTCTGCATTCACTGTTGGTGACGTTGGATATGTAGGACTAGGTTATAATCTTAATCTTGGTTATTATCAGGATGTATACAAATATGATGCTGCTGCTGATAAGTGGACAGAGATGGCTACTTTCCTTGGTGGAAAAAGAAGAGGTGCATCAACCTTTACCATTGGAAACATCGCTTACGTAGGTTTTGGAACAAACAACTCAGGAACTAACGTAAGAGATTTGTACCAGTTTGAACCGGCAGGAAATAGTGGAAAAGGATTGTGGACTCAGAAAACAGTATTCAATGACGATGATGGTACATTCCCAACACCTCGTGCAAATGCTTTGGGACTTGTAGCCAATGGTCTTGGATATATCATCGGTGGTGCAGGTAATTCAGATGTTTGGGAATACGATGCGACAGCAGATATATGGCTTGAAAAAACACCCTTCCCAGGCGTACGTGGATTTGCAGCTGGTTTCGTAGTGAACAATATTATTTATTTTGGAACAGGCGGTACAACTTCGGCTCGTTATGACGACTTCTGGGGCTTTGACCCAACTGCTACGAATGACGAAGACGACGACGTTAACTAAGACGTGACGAAACAACAGTCAATCATAAAAATTGCTCTGATTTGCATTTTGACCTTCGCTGGTTCAGCCGGACTTTATTCCTGTAACGGGAATAAGGATAAAAGCTCCAACAGCGAAGGTCTTCGCAATTTTAAGGTAACAGCTATGCCGCTGGATTCAGCAGGCTGGGGTTACCGCATCTACCAGGATACAATTCCTGTAATCGAGCAAAAATTTATTCCCGGCGTGCCAGGCAATGCAGGGTTTAAAACAGAACAGGAAGCGATTAAAACAGGCGGATTAGTGATAAGTAAGTTGGAAAAAGGCATATGGCCTCCATCGGTTTCAGAACAGGAACTGGATAGCTTAGGGATTACTTTCCAACACTGAGTCCGAAAAGATTGAATATAAAAGGGGTTGGAAGCTACTAGTGCTTCCAACCCCTTTCTTTATACGTTGCAAAAGTTTCCGCTTATCTCACTACATTTTAAACCTGTAAGTTCCCAGGCAAGGATAGTGATCGGAGTATTTTATTTTATTGAATGTTTTAAAATCAAGCGCTTCAAGCTTTTTATCATTGTAAAACTGATTGTCGATCCGGATAAAATAAGGAAGGTGATTGAAGCTGAAACCAAAACCTTCTCCCCTGGTTTCAAAAGCATTATTCAACAGTTTTCTACATTTTCCGTACACATAACTGTATGGCGTTTCATTAAAATCCCCACAGACAATCACTGCGTAGGGGGATTCCTTTATCCATTTCTCCACTATTTTCGTCTCGGAAACCCTGGCAATAAATCCCTTTTTCATTTGGGATAATGTCCCCCTTGTTTCTTTCTTAATCCCGGACATTTCCTTCTGGCTAACCAGTTTTGAAAGTCTCAGCGACATGGAATACAAATGCACGCCCATTACCCTGAGCGTGTCTTTTCCAACAGCAATGTCAATGTACATTAGTCCGTTTTGCTGCTCGGTAGGATTTTCCTTATGGTTTATAATGGGATATTTCGAAAACATGGCCAAGGTTTTAAAGGTTGTTCCATCTTTCATACGCTTGTTATCCAACATGTTAGAATATTTGTATCCCGATTTATTCAGAAATTCAACAGTCCTGAAATCCGATATGTAATCCTCATTATTAAATTCCGGCATACAAAGCACATCTGCATCCTGATCAATGATCCACTTTTTCATTTTATTGGTTTCCTTGTCATCCTCCCTGGAATGATCCGGCTTGATCCAAAATCCAAAAACGTTGTAGTTAAGCACTTTAAAAACTTTCTTTTTACTGGTACTCAGATCAACCGGCTCTTTTTTGAACTGGTAAGTTCTATCAAGAAAAATACCGGACAGAAAAATTAAAAATAAAGGGGCCAATGCTTTTTTTGAATCGACAAGCAACCAGAAAAATAAAAAGCCAATGTCAACCAGTACGGTAACGGGAAAAGACATCATTAAAAATCCCGGCAACCAGTGGGACGTAGGTACCCAGAATGTTAACGCATATACCAGTACACTATAAACAGCGAAACACTTAAACAAAAACCAAAAAAAACCCTTCAATGCTTTCACAATACAATATGATTTCAATGCTTTTACAAAAATAGAGGAACACTTCGAATAAAGAACACTTCACTCAGAGTTTGTACAAATCATAAAAAAGTTTTACATTTGCATTATAATTCGAGTTTGATCGGTTGATTGAGGGGGTATTTAATCCCCTTTTTTATTTGTAGTACATCTTACATGACAATAAAAGAACATTTGGAAGTTTTGCTGGCTCCGTTTATGGAGGAAGGCAATTATTTTCTGGTGGATATTCAGGTTAAGGCTTCTAAAACAAGTCAGAAAGTAATCATACTCGTCGATAAAGACGAAGGCATTACTATTCAGGAATGTACATCCATTAGCCGCAGGCTCGCAAAACAACTTGAAGAACTGGAAGTTTTCGCTGAGGCATATACCCTTGAAGTTTCTTCTCCCGGCCTGGACCAGCCTCTGGTTCTGCTTCGCCAATATTTGAAAAACCTGGGTAGAAATTTAAAGGTGACTTTAAAAACAGGAGAGATAATTTCGGGTCAGTTAATAGAAGCGAAAGAAGACGAAATAAAACTTCAATTGCCTGAGCCCAAGAAAAAATCAAAAATACCTTTGGATGAAGCTTTGCTAAAACGGGATATCCCTACGGATCAAATCTCTAAGGCGCTGGTAGAAATCTCGTTTAAAAACTTATAAATCAGATTAATCATTAATCTGATTTGCAGGAAATTATATATTATGTATAACTTAGTATCAGCAAATATTCTTAAGCATAACAATGGATAGCGGAATATTAATTGAGTCATTCGCGGAGTTTGCAAGCTCCAAAAACATTGATCGTCCAACGATGATCAGCGTTTTGGAAGAAGTGTTTCGTACGATGATTCGTAAAAAATACGGCACTGATGATAATTTTGATGTAATCATTAACCCGGAAAGTGGTGACCTTGAAATGTGGCGCACCCGTGAAATTGTCGACGACAACTCAGAAGATATTTGGGATTACAACAAAATACCTCTTGCAGAAGCCAGAAAGATTCAGACTGACTTTGAAGTAGGTGAAGAAGTTGCTGAGGAAGTGAAGCTGGTTGAATTTGGCCGCAGGCTTGTTCAGACAGCACGCCAGACCCTTATCCAGAAAATTAAAGATATGGAAAAGGAGATCATGTATGAAAAATACAAGGATCAGGTTGGTGAAATGATTACCGGTGAAGTATACCAAACGTTACGTCACGAAGTAATTATTATGGATGGTGAAGGAAATGAACTTTCTCTTCCCCGTACAGAGCAAATTTCCAAAGACCGTTTCCGTAAAGGAGAATCCGTTAAATCGGTGATCCATAAAGTGGAAATGAATAATGGCACACCAAGAATTACTTTATCCAGAACTTCACCTGTGTTCCTGGAACGCTTGTTTGAAGTAGAAATTCCTGAAATTTATGATGGAATTATCGCGGTGAGAAGAGTAGTTCGTGAGCCAGGTGAGCGTGCGAAAGTAGCTGTTGAGTCTTATGATGACCGCATTGATCCGGTTGGAGCATGTGTGGGTATGAAAGGTTCGAGAATTCACTCGATCGTTCGTGAGCTTGGTAACGAGAATATCGATGTTATCAATTACACTGAAAACCTTGAATTGCTTATCAGCCGCGCCTTGAGCCCGGCAAAAGTGAGCTCAATGCAAATTGACCGTGAGGCAAAACGAGTATCAGTATTTTTGAAACCCGATCAGGTTTCGCTTGCAATCGGTAAAGGTGGCCAGAATATTAAGCTGGCAGGCAAACTGGTTGGTATGGAAATTGATGTATTCCGTGATATTGAAGAGCATAATGACGAAGATGTAGATCTTTCAGAATTCTCTGATGAAATAGATGCATGGATGATCAGTGAATTACATAAAATAGGATTGGATACCGCTAAGAGTGTTTTAGCGCTTAATAAAGAAGAGCTTGTTCGACGGACAGATTTAGAAGAAAATACCGTCGAAGATATTCTGGATATCCTTCGTAAAGAGTTTGAATAATTACAAGAATATGTGGAGGTATTGACATAGTGTTTATATTTCCACGGATGCAAAAACTTTTTTCTACAAATTGCTAATATGGCAGAAGATAAAATGATGCGCCTAAGCCAAGTGGCAAGGATCCTGAACGTAGGAATTACTACGATCGTGGATCATCTGTCTGCCAAAGGGTACAAGGTGGAAAGTAACCCCAATACCAAAATTAATTCGGATCAAATTGATTTTCTTGCGAAAGACTTCAAGTCTGATGACCTCAAATCTTCATGGACTCCAAGAAGCACTGCTTCGGAACCTGTTGCTGAAATTAAGGAAGAAAAGCTGAAAAGTGATGTAGACGGAATTTTGTACTTCCGCAATTCACCTGCTAAACCTATTGAAGAAAAACCTCAGGTGGAAGAAAAGGCTGAGCCTGCTCCTTCTGCTTTGGAAAACAGATTACCTGGTATCAAGGTGGTTGGAAAGATAGACCTGGAAGCTAATAAAAGACCAGCACCTGCTCCTGTTCAACCTGAACCTGTAAAGGAACCTGTTCAAGAGGTTAAGATTGAAACCCCACCTGCGCCACAGCCGGTAGCAGAAACTCCGAAACCGGAAGTGAAAGCGGCCGAACCTGTGAAAGAAGTACCGCAGGAAATCAAGCAAGAAACACAACCTGTGGTAACCCCGCCGGTTGAAAATATAATAATCGAACAACCAAAGAAAGAGATAGTTGCTGAAAAAGAGGTAGTAGTTGAAAAACCGGAACCAAAGCCGGTTGTACAGCCTGTTGCCGAAGTGAAGCCGCCAACTCTAAAAGAAGAGTCAAAACCGGTGGAAACTGCTGTAAAAGAAACTACCCCTCCTATTACTCCTATTGCTGAAAGCAAAACGGGTCCAGAAAGCAACGCTGTTGCTCCTGAATCCAATGAATCCGAATTGATTGAAGCGCGCGGTGAGCAGCTTCGTGGTCTTCGCGTCATTGGGAAAATCGAACTACCTTCGGACAGGGCTAAGAAAAAAGATCCTGTTGCATCAAGTGATTCGGCAACCGACAAAAAACGTCGCCGGAAAAGAAAACGTATTCGTGATGGTGCTGCACCAGAAGTGAAACCAGCAGTTGCCGGTGCAACTACTACGCCAGCAACAGGAACACCATCGACTCCAAATACCGGAGGAACAAGGGATAACAACAATCGTGGTGACAGGGCAAGAACTCCTTATCAGGGAAATAACCCCAATAATCCACGTCCAGCCAATACAAATTCGGGTTCAGGTCCAAGCAGACCAGCCACTGGAGCACCAGGCACAACGCCACCCGCAACAGGAACTACTGCCGGAGCAACCAATAGCTCTGCGGGATCAGCAGCAAATAAAGGCCGCACGAACAACAGAAGAGGCGGAAAAAGAGAAGAAGTTTCTGACAAAGAAGTTGCAGATAACATCAAAGCCACTATGGCAAGAATGGGCGGAGGAAATACCCGTTCTAATACCCGTGGAAAAGGATTACGCCGCCGCGACCGTGCCGATCAGAATGATCCAAACGCAGACGGAGTTGAAGAAACAAAAGTACTTCGCGTAACAGAATTTGTATCTGCAAACGACCTGGCTTCTTTGATGGAAGTGACGGTTCAGGAAGTAATTTCGGTTTGTATGAGCATGGGTATGTTCGTTTCGATCAACCAGCGTCTGGATGCAGAAGCGATCACATTTATTGCAGATGAGTTCGGATTTGAAGTTGCCTTTATCTCAGCTGAGGAAGAAGTTCAAAACGATGTTGTTGAAGAAGTTGATACAGAAGAAAGCCTAATCGAAAGAGCGCCGATTGTAACGATCATGGGTCACGTCGATCACGGTAAAACATCGCTTCTTGATTATATCCGTTCAGAAAACGTTGCCAGTGGTGAAGCGGGTGGAATTACCCAGCACATCGGTGCATATAGCGTAAAAACAAAAACAGGCAAACAGGTTACATTCCTTGATACACCAGGTCACGAAGCCTTTACAGCGATGCGTGCCCGTGGAGCGAAAGTTACCGACGTTGTAATTATTGTAATTGCGGCGGACGATAGTATCATGCCACAGACACGTGAGGCGATTAATCACTCACAGGTTGCAGGTGTTCCTATTGTGTTTGCATTCAGTAAGGTAGATAAAGCAGGTGCCAACACGGAAAAAATTCGTGAAGAACTTGCCAACATGAATATATTGGTAGAAGAGTGGGGTGGTAAATACCAGACTCAGGAAATCTCATCAAAATCAGGTTTGGGTATTGATCTTCTTTTGGAAAAAGTACTTTTGGAAGCAGAATTACTTGAACTTAAAGCGAATCCAAACCGCCGTGCAATCGGTAGTGTTGTTGAAGCTTCTTTGGATAAAGGACGTGGATACGTTACAACCATCCTGGTTGAAACAGGAACGCTGAAAGTTGGAGACGTTGTTTTGGCCGGAGCACATTTTGGTAAGGTAAAAGCGATGACCGATTATCTTGGTCGTAAGCTGAAAACGGCCGGACCTTCTATGCCAGTTCAGTTACTTGGTTTGAATGGTGCGCCACAGGCAGGTGATCGTTTCAATGTTTTTGAAAACGAACGTGATGCACGTGACATCGCTGTGAAACGTGAGCAGATTCAACGTGAACAGACAATCCGTACCCGTAAGCACATTACACTGGAAGAAATTGGCCGTCGTAAGGCGATTGGTAGTTTCCGTGAGCTTAACCTGATCATTAAAGGTGACGTGGATGGATCTGTGGAAGCACTTTCTGATTCATTATTGCAACTTTCAACAAGCGAAGTCCAGGTTAATATCATCCATAAAGCAGTTGGTCAGATCTCCGAATCGGATGTTAATCTTGCCATTGCTGCGGATGCGATTATCGTAGGATTCCAGGTTCGTCCTTCTTCAAATGCGAAGAAAATGGCTGAACAGGATCAAATTGAGATCCGTCACTACTCTGTAATTTACAGCGCAATTGATGAGATTAAGGATGCGATGACAGGTATGCTTGCACCAACGATCGAAGAGATTATTACAGGTAATATCGAGATTCGTGAAGTATTCAAAATCAGCCGTATTGGTACAATCGCCGGATGTTATGTTACGGATGGTTTCGTGAAACGAAGCAACAAAATTCGTATTGTTCGTGATGGTATTGTACTTTTAACAGGAGAAATCGACTCGCTGAAACGTTACAAAGACGATGTTCAGGAAGTTAGAACTGGTTATGAGTGCGGTTTGAGTATCAAAAACTTCAACGATATTGAAGTGGGAGATATCATCGAAAGTTTCGAACTACGTGAAGTGAAAAGAACACTTTAAGAAATAAAGAATATAGTTAAGAGAGCCTGTTTTGAGAAATCAAGACAGGCTCTCTTTTTTTATTTATCCAAAGAAAATATTTTAAGATAACGTATCTAACCTCAGTCATATTAATTATTTGTTGATTGATATCTATCCAAAAAACAAGGTTTATTGTTTCAATAATCAGTTAATTGACTTTAATAAACGTTTCAGCAATTTTTAAAACCGGGCTGTATTCAATATATTTGAAATAAACCCCTACCCTATGTTTTCCGCTGCCGGATTAAAAAAACAGAATACTACCTTATCCACAGAAATCCTCGCCGGTTTATCTTCGTTTCTCGCAACGGCTTATATCATTGTCGTCAATCCATCCATTTTAAGTCAAACAGGAATGCCATTTTCTGCTGTACTCACAGCTACGATTCTGGTTTCCTTTTTTAGTAGTTTGATGATGGGTTTATATGCAAACAACCCGATTCTGGTAGCGCCGGGAATGGGACTTAATGCATTTTTCACCTTTACCGCCGTGATGACGGACAAACTTAGCTGGCAGGTCGCACTCGGTACCGTTTTCTGGTCAGGTATTTTCTTTCTTCTATTATCAGTTTTCAATCTGCGTTCCTATATTGTTAAAGCAATTCCAAAACCTTTGCGGTATGCCATAGCTTCCGGTATTGGCCTTTTTATTACCTTAATCGGTTTTTCCAATGCAAAATTTATCGTAGCAAATCCTGCAACAATGGTAGGCCTGGGGCAGCTAAATGCTTCCACATTAACCTTTATCGCCGGACTTCTGATCACGGTTATTTTACTGATTAAAAAAGTAAAAGGAAGTATTTTGATTGGTATTCTTTTAACAAGTCTTTTATCCTGGCCAATCGGAAGATGGTGGGGAGGGACAGATGCTATTATTACAATCACTGATATAATTGCCAAACCGGATTTCAGTTTGCTGTTTCAGCTTGATATAGTAAACTCTCTGAAATGGAGCCTGGCCCCTATTATTCTGGCATTTGTCTTTACTGATATGTTTGATAGTCTTTCTACTTTTGTTGGACTGGCTGAAGCAGCCAACCTTTTGGATGAAAACGGTGAGCCAAGAAATATTCGTAAATCCTTAATTGTGGATGCCTTTTCAACAACCATAGCGGGACTTACCGGAAGCAGCCCCGGAACGGCTTATATTGAATCCGCCGTTGGAATTGAACAAGGTGGAAAAACCGGCCTTACCGCTGTTGTTGGGGCTATATTATTTTTACCTTTTCTTTTTTTATCACCGCTTATCAGTGCAATACCCGCGATTGCCACTGCCCCTGCACTGGTTTTGGTTGGCGTTTTTATGATGAAACCGGTAGTTAAAATAAACTGGGATCAATTGCATGAAGCATTCCCGGCCTTTCTGGCGATGGTTCTTATTCCGTTTACGTTTTCCATTACCCAGGGGATTATATGGGGATTTCTAAGCTGGACCGCACTTCATATCGCCACCGGAAGATCAAAAGAAATAAGTCTTGCACTCTGGATCATTAACATCTTTGCCATACTTGCCTTAATTTTTTAATTACATCCATGAAAAAAACTGTATTACTATCTCTGCTTTTTACTTTTCAAATTGTCGTTTCCAAGTCTCAGGATGTTACCGGAATTCTCGGTGCCTTTCCCCCTGAACTTGAATTACTGAAAAGTAAAATGCTAAATAAAAAGGATACAATCATTGCAAAAATCAGTTTTTCCAAAGGAATGTTAAACGGCCGGGCCATCGTATTGGCACAAACGGGTATTGGAAAAGTAAATGCTGCCATTGCAACCACTATTATGATTGAGCATTTCAAACCGCGAGAAATAGTATTTTCAGGTATAGCAGGTGGAATCAATCCTGCGTTATTTCCGGGCGATATTGTTATCGGCACAAAAGTAACGTATCACGATTATGGCGCAATTGAAGACGCTGGTATGTTGTATCGCCCGACGAGAAATCCTTATACGATGCAGGAGAATCCGGTTACTTTTAATTGCGATTCTGCTCTGATTCAAAAAGCTATTTCAGTTGCGCCCAAACTGAAATTCTCAAAAGTGACAAGAGAAAACGGAAGTTTTTTCCCGACCATTACAAAAGGAATTATCGTAACCGGCGACGTATTCGTTTCCTCAGAAACGGCCACGCAAAGATTAAGAAAAGACCTGGATGCGGCTGCAACAGAAATGGAAGGTGCGGCCGTTGCACAAACTTGCTATCAACAGGATGTACCGTTTTTAATTATTCGCAGCCTGAGCGATAATGCCAACAGCAAAGCTGGAAAAGATATGATGAGTTTTTACAATATCGCTGCCGAAAATGCAGCTATTCTTGTTATGGCAGTTGTGGGAAAGAAATAGACTGAAATATTGATTTCTTAATTTCGATCATGGTTCTTATCCAAACGCCCATAAATCTATATTGTTTTTTTAACATTTTTTAATACAATAGAACCATTCTATCGCACGTTCCCAGAATAAGTTTCACCTTTCTTTTCAATCCGATCATATGAAAAAATTGACTGTACTATTTTTATTTTTGGGATTAACAGCAACACTAGGTTTTGGACAAGGAGCCACCGAGAAAATCGGGTATGTCGACCAACAGTTTGTCATTGAAAATCTGCCGGAATTCAAAAAACTTAATCAGGAAATCAGTGTAAAAAGTCAGCAATATGAAAAAATCCTGAAAGGCAAATTTGATGAGTACCAATCAAAATCAGCCGCATTTGAAAAACTTGTTGCAGACAAATCTGAGCAAACTATTCTGCGCGATAAAGCCGTGGAACTTGAAAACCTGAAGAAATCCTACGAAGATTTTGAAAGCAATTCCATGACAGAACTTCAAAATTATTACAGCAAAAAGTTTACACCAATCAGGCAAAAGGTAAGCGAAGCCGTTATTTTCGCAGGTCGTCAGAAAGGATATGCTTTCGTTTTACGTATGGATCTAAATCCGGATGGCGGGGATATATGGCCAATCGTTCTATACGCCAGAGATTCCACTTCCAATTTATCAAGAGATATCCTAAAAAACCTGGGCGTTGACAGTACGGCTGCATCCACCAGAAAGACAGGAATGTCACAATTGCTTAAACAGAAATAAGAATTTAAAAATCCACTAAAAGCCGGACTTGCCAGACGCAAGGTCCGGCTTTCAGGCAGGGATTATCAAATGTTACAATCAGCTGTTCAACTCCAGATAAGTTGTCAGTTCGATAATATTATTTACGCCCAACTTCTCAAATATTTTTGATTTGTAAGTACTGATCGAAGAAGCAGATAAATTGATATGTTTCCCTATTTCCTTGGTTGAGAACCCTTTGGTTAATAGTTTAGCAATTTCCACTTCCTTCACAGATAGTTCATCAAGAGCGGAACTGTCACTTCCCTTCGTATTAAAAAGGATTCCAAACATTTTGTTCAGTATGGCAGGACTTGCATAAATTTTGGAGTTCAATACATATTCTACCGCTGTTTTAAACTCTTCACTCGATGCGGTTTTTGAGATGTACCCGTTCGCACCTGCTTTCAAAAACGGAAGTGCATACAAATGTTCTTCATAACTCGAACATACCAATATCAAAATATTGGGCTGCTTCAGTCTTACCGCCTCTATCATTCCAACCTTATCTCCGTGCGGAAGATTGATGTCCATTACCAGCAAATCAAATGTGTATTTTTCCAGTAAATTCAACGCCTTGTTAAAATCTGCTGCCTTGAAAACTGTCGCATCCGGAATTGATTCCATCAACATAGATTCAATTCCAATGATCAACAAAGGATGATCTTCTGCTATTAACACATTTTTCAAAACGAATATATTAAAGTTTGGTAAAAATTGGAAATTATGTAGAATTTACGCTACAAGCCACTAAATTTATTAAATACAATATTGAAATAATTTATAAGAATACAAAATTTACTCTGTGGTTCTTAACGCTCAGACGGATTACTTTTGTAACGGTAAAATAAAGTATTGAAAGACAGATTTTTAGTTTACCTGGTGCTGACCTTATGCTGTGAATAACTCATCAAAATAAAATATTTGGATTAATATTTTATTACTGACCATTACAAATACTCTCCTAGAAATTCGACCTGTAACCTTTATAAAACATTTCAACTTCCGAAAAAAAAACGGAAACCACATTTCCAGAAAATAAATAAAATATAATGATAATCGCTTCCATTGACAGACATCCCATTATTAGAAGGGGACTTGGTCTATTTCTTCAGGAACAATTTGAAAATGCTGTTTTATTGGAATCTGAAAATTATGAAGGTTTTATGAATTCATTCGGCAATCAAAACCCCGATCTTTTCATTCTTGGTTTTGCAGAGGAATCGCATATTCATGAATCAGAAATTGTGAGGTTTGTCAAGGAAAAAATGCCCAATACGCCGGTGATCGTATACGATGGACAGCTACGTTATGAGATGGCAGTTCAATCACTGGTTGCCGGTGCAAGTTCATATCTGGTAAAAAACAGCTGTCCGAGTGAGTTGGTAAAATGTATTGAATCCGTAATGAAAGGGAAACGATACCTGAGCCAGGATGTTACAGATATTTTGCTGAAGCAATGCGAGAATCCGGATTTGGTATAAAATTGGATTCTAGGTAAAAAGGAATCTTGTTGTATAAAATGATGTGTTATCCAGTATAGAACTGAAACCAAGCAATCTTTTTTTTATTACCAGTTTTCGATAATTAAAATTGTGGAGTAAGTAGTCAACCTCCTGGCTTTTCCGGAAGTATTGATTTTTTAAGGCAACCCGTTTTCATTAAATGTGAAATATATGATTCCCGCTAATACCTCTTTTCATTGCTAAATGTAAGTCTGATCAAAGATCCGGACTCCGTTTTTTCGGCACTTAGTTTTATTCCAAGCAGGATTGTCAGATCTTTTACTATCACAAGTCCTAATCCTTTATGATTTGGATAGTCATAATCCCGGAGCCAGTTGTCATATGATTTATATGTGTGATTCAGCCATTTTAAAATTTCATCCGGAATTCCGCCAGCGGTATCGACAATCACAATTTCCTGAAATTCGCTTCCTGAAATTGAGGATATTGTAATCGTTGACATACTAAGTTTTACAGCATTGTCCAGTATATTTTGAATGATGACTGATAAAAGCTGCACATCAGTTTTAACTTTAAAATCCTCCGGTACCCGATTTATAATCTGTATCTCCCTATAATTTGCAGTTCCTGATAAAATCTGCGATGAATGTTCCACAATTTCATACACAGAAACCTCGTCAATTTTAAGGCTATCCCTGCTGCCGCTATTTTGGCTTTTTATATAGTTTAAGAGATTGCTTGTGTGTGAACGGGCGTAATTGATTGTATTAATTGTTTCCTCACTCATTTTTGTTATGAAAAAATCACTTGAATTATTCTTCTTCAAACGATTTTGAATTTCAGTAAATGAATTACTGATGTAATGAAGAGGCGTCTGAATATCGTGATTAATAGCGGCTACAATCTGACGACTAATATGATATTGTTTGTAAAGATTCTTTTTCCTTTCTTTATTTAGTAAGTAAGTTGTTCTCAATCTGAGAATTACCCAAAATAAAACTATTAAAATCAAGGTTGCCAGAAAAAGGAAGGTCTGGGTTTCGTACCACGCCGGGCGGATATAAATTTTTATGGTTTTAAAAGAAAAATTATTTTTTTCAAATCCGTTATATTTCCTTATCAACAGATCATGATGAGCCGACGAGGTGTTCGGTATCTGGATATCAAAATCATTGGAAATTGGCAGCCAAACGGATTTTTCTCCTGCTTTTTGAAATGAATAGTCAATTCTAAGATTATTCCTGTTGTTATAATACGGTGTAACAACAGCAATTTTCAATTGTCTGAAATCGTCTGGGATTTCAATTTCTGCCTTTTCAAGGATAATATTTCCTTCAAGTTCTATCCGGTCTATATAAATTTTTTCATCCGGAAGTTCTGGTTTTATCTTCTTGGGATTAAACCAGACAAAGCCATCCATTGATGGGAAAGAAACTGTACCGTCTCCCAAAGTCAAACCACAAGGCTGGCAACCTCCGTTAAATTCGTTGGTTGCAAAACCATGCCTTTTGTCATAATATAAATAGTAAACAAACTGCTGTTTTTTATTCAGAAAATTCAGCAGATCCATTTTCGAAACCTGAAAAAGACCTTTGTTAGTTGTAATCCAGAAAAATCCATTTTTATCTTCGACGATACAATGGGAAGTTGCCAAAAACAAATTTTTATCCAGAGGAAGTTTTGTGATTTTGGTATTTTTTAAATAAAATAAACCGTCTCCATAGGTAGTGATCCAGGTTTCCCCCTTAGAATAATATAAACTTCTTATATTCGCCTGTTCTATCCCTTTTATAGATTCCAAATGTTTTGACCGAATATTAAATTTAAAAAGTCCCTTCGTTGTTCCAAGAAGCAGATAGGTTCCTGGAAGCCTCAACATACAAGTTATTTCCCCAAAAGGTCCGCGAAACAATACTTTTGGTACTGATTTTTGATTCAGAGTATTTAATGAAAATAAAACATCCCTTAGTCCGCCAATCCACAAAGTATCGCGACCATCGACATAAAGCGCTTTAAATTTCTCTGGCAGTTTATGGATCAGTAATCTTTTTTTACCAACATTATCCATTTTAGCCACTAAATCTGAATTTCCGATCCAGAACGAGCTATCCCGGTTCATAGCCATGTAATATCTGGAATTATCTTTCGCAAAAGCCGGTAAATTAAAAATGTCACGACCTTTGGGTATTTTCTCAAACAAAAATCCTTGTGAAGAAAGTATACCATCAAAAGAAACCGGTTTCTGCGCATAAAAAACATTGTCGCCTCCCTGGAATTCAATTTCTTTTGTCTCAAAATTTTTATGTCTCAATACAAATAGACCATTCGTATGACTTCCCAAAAACAAATATCCGGGTTCTTTGTCACAATAGACCGTTGTAATATTGAACTCATCAAAATCAAAATCTTTTAATAGGAGACGGGTTTGAAGAACTGTACTATTCTTTAATCTTGTCAAAGAATAAAACTTTTTGTTAAAGTAAACATAAGTGCGCTGGGAGATATTATTCCAGAACAATTTATAGTTCGAACGTTTTTTTGAAAACGAAACATCATGAGCAATATCACCCTCCAAATTAATATTTTCCGGAGAGATCCCGGCTTCCAGATTCACGAATCGTCCATTTTGCAACGTGGCATAAGGATGCGAATCGATCAAAAACACCTCCTTGAAATTTCCGGCAACTGATGACTGTTTTTTACTTTTTATAAAAAACTCGACCCTGTCCAATGACCATACATAATATGTGTTATTTCCAGCAGGAATCAAAAATGGATTACGATCTGCGGGAAGCGGGAATCTATATGGAAAGCTTTGGATAATATCTGTTTTTCCCTTAAAATTCTTTACAAAGGGCATATTGGGTGTATTGAATTTGAAAGTACTGGAATCTATAACGACATGGCCTCCTGCAACTATTTTGATCATTTCACCACGCTCTCCAATTGCTGCAAATTCCTTGTTTTGAGTATTGTAAGTTTTGATAAAGGGAATAAATCCACTTATTCTGTTACTTAAAATAGGTATTACCGATTTATTATAAGTGTAAAACTTCTGGCCGTCAAATCGAACCAGTCCATCTTCTGTACCAATCCATAAAAAATTCCACCTATCTTTTACGATGGCTTTGATACTATTTTGCGGCAAGCCATTTTCATCCGTATAATGCACAATAAAAAAATCAGGATTTTTGATCTCCTGTGCATACATTTTAGTAAACTGTAATAGACAGAAAAGGAGCAGGAGAAATCTTTTTATTGACATGGTAACGCGCCGTGTATGCATTATTTTAAAATATAACCGCGAATGCTGGTCTTATTAGCAACACGCAATGCTAATTTAGATTTATATAACCACAATAGGATAGATCGCTCACTTTTTCTGTAATTTTTAAAATACAAATACTATTGAATACCAAAATCTATTGTGAATTGTCCACCAACCTTTTATCTTAAATGGAAAATAAATCGAATATTGGTGTGCGCAATTTGCGGTTAACGATACTGAACTTTTAAAATGACGAAATTGATTCTTAAAGAAACCCCATCTTAAAATTACATGAAAGCTTACAAGTTATTTACTACTACGGATGGAGCATCCGCTTTCCAAAAAGGCGAGATAAAGGATCTGAATCAACTCCGGGCGGAATATTTTTTATTTCAACAGGATCCACCCGCAAGACGTGGTTACGACTGGCATCCGGCACCAAGAGCGCAATATGTTATTACACTACGAGGAACAATAGAATTCACGGTTACCGATGGGACTTCATTTGTTTTGAAACCGGGTGACGTACTACTGGCACAGGATGTTGCCAGCACAGGACATAAATGGCGAATGCTCGGAGAAGACAGCTGGGCCAGAACCTATATTGTACTTAAAGATGGTGAAGAGGACGGATTTGAACCAGAGGTATAAACACAAAATAGCACCCAGAAGATGGGTGCTATTTTGTATCCGTTTCCATCAAAAAAGATCATTCCGGGGCAGCTGCCGTGGTTTTTTGTATAATTGGCCAAACGCCTGGTGTTGGAACACTAACCCCTTTTGTTAAGCCTCTGGTTGCATTATCAGGACCGAAATAATACATCGGCCAGCCTTTGTAGGTCATCTGTTTTTTACCAAATACATCAATGGTTGAAAAAAGTGTTTTATCCAGCGCTGACGGAACATCTTTCCAATCTGTTACCCAAATCGGCCAGGTCGCATCGTTGCTGAAATCCGCTTTGGTGTAATTATTTTTGTTCTTTTTGTCTTTTGCAAATGCATACAAAGTACGGCCGGTAGCATCTACAAAAAATTGCGTATCGCCCGTTCCTTCTTTTGAATCCGCTGTGTAATTTTTACCGTCATTACCAATCAACTGAGTGTTAGCAAGCATAATCGAGTAAGATTTTTTTGCAACTATCCATACATTTCCAACATTTTCACCATTAACATCACCAGCAGCAGCGTCGGGTGTGTAATAGTACAAGGGCCAACCTTTGAAAGTCGTTTGCGTTTTTCCATCAGCTCTTGTAATTGTACCAAAATCGGTAGCAACAAGTCCCGTGTCCAGTTTCGGAGTAGCAGCTGAAAATATCGGCCAGACATCCAGACAACCACCGGTACAAGCGGAAGTTCCGTTCACATCTTTTGTGAAAAAGTACAGCGTTTTGCCTTTCTGATCCACAAGTACATTTCCATACTTGGTTGATTTCTGTGCAATGTCGAAGGTCGGAGCAGGTGGCACAACTACTACCGGAGTAGCGTCATCGTCGGAACTGCATGACCAACCTGCCAGTGCGACACATCCCATCATCACAACAGAATGAATTAAACTTTTAGCTTTCATATAAAATTTGTTAGGGGTAAGTATTGGTTTTGTAGCCAATACGGGCGAATCTTCCGTCAGGTTGCGTGACTTTAAAAAGAAGATTTACAATTTCCCTTAAGAACCTTTATGAAAGCGTTAAGAAATATGAAATTTCAGGGTATTTAGCATTCTTCTGAATTCCGGTTGATAATCAGCCGATATGGTGATAATATCTTCATTATCAGGATGTGAAAATTTTATTTCCCGCGCATGCAAAAGCATGGTATCCATCTCAAAATGCTCTTTGAAAAATTTATTCTGTTTGTTGCATCCATGAGGGCGATCACCTATTATCGGATGAAAAATATGGGCCATATGCTTCCGTAGCTGGTGCATTCTTCCCGTGGTCGGGTGAAGATCCAGGAGCGAATATCTGCTGGTTGGATGTTTTCCAAAAGGTAAATCCAGCTCGGTTTTTTGTAAGGTTTCAAAAGCCGTAAAGGCGTCCTGAATCACACCGTCATCGCGTTTCAAGGGGTAATCGATTTCCAGATAATCAGGTGTAAAACCTCTGACGATAGCACTGTAATATTTTTCCACTTTGCCATCCTGAAACTGCATTTGCATCAGGCTGTTCATGCGGTCGTTCAGGGCAAAAAGCAGGACACCGGAAGTTTTTCGATCAAGTCTGTGCACGGGATAAACGCGCTGGCCAATCTGATCCCGGAGGATCTGAACGGCAAATTCGGAAGTATCTGCTGCAATAAAAGAGCGATGGACAAGCAGTCCGTGAGGTTTATTAATGGCTACAAGGTCCGCATCCCTGTAAATAATTTCCAGCACCGGAATGGGAGAAGGAACAGGTAAAATGAGATCTTTTATAACAGAAAAAATTAAAATATGGAAAGATCCTTTTCTGTTTTCGACGTCAGAACCACATACGCATTGGGCTTTATACCAAGAAGATAAGGGAACATTTTAAGTAAGAACATTTTCAGTTTTATGATATAAAAACCCACCTTGTTATTTTCATAAAGCGGTTTTAAAACATCATCCTGAAAAAGATAACATTTGTCTTTTTCTATCTCGAAATTTTCAGACAATAACAGAAAACGAAAAAGACCTGGCGTATAAATATTAATATGACCGTAAGCCAGAAAATGTTTTATTTTTTTATCAACATAAAAAGAAAAATCAATCGGAACCTCAAAAATCTGGTTTTTGGAAACTCTTTTTATTTCACGCAATAGTATACGCTCATGTTCAACATGTTCCATTACATGTGAGCAAATGACGAGATCGAAGTGATTATCCGCATAAGGAATTTTATAACCGTCAAAAAGAAGAACATCTTTCAAATGTTCAATATTTTTTGACTTGATCATTTCAATACCACTTTCAGAAATTTCAACACAGTTCAGATTCTTACAAAAATCCCATTTTGACAGCCAGTAAAGAATACTTCCTTCACCGGCCCCTACTTCCAGTACATTTTCAAATTTTATATTTTTGGCTAATTCTATGATATTCTGCGCTTTGTATTTGGCACCCATTGTGCGCCAGGCCACAGATTTTTCGTCGTACTGGGAAGAATAAGAATCTTTTACTTTTTCGGATACATTCATTCTGAAAAGTGTCTTAGGATAGCCCTGAAATCAAAGCGTAATTATTCTGCAAAGTAAAACATTATTGTCTCAATTTAAGCAAAACCGCCATGTCACTTTTCAGTTATCTCTCTTGTTGTACCGTACCCTGAACCTGACAATTGCCCAAAGTACCAGATAAAGCATACCTAAAAGCAGACCGATTTCAAGACTGATCACGAGCGCTGTCCTGTCTAACATACTCTTAAATAAATTGTCAAGTATCAGGCGCGGATCGTGAATAATATCCCAGCTGTTCATCCGCCTGACCCGCCCCAGATAAACACCAAAACCAGCCAGCGGCAAACTGGCCAAGAGAAAAGTAGTACTAACCGATTTTCTGAAAACCCTTCGCCAGGTCTGGTGAATCCAGTAAAGAGAAACCAGACCGTTGAACAGACTTACTTCTGCATAGCAAAACAACATAATGGTGTCATGCCAGGTAAGATCACGCTTTAAATCAATGCTTAAATGCGAAATATCGGTAATCATGTAAGGCGCATTTGGGAAAAATGCAAGCCAGAAAAGACTGGAAAAAATGACTAAAACATGCAGATGCCCAAACCTTCTTGTGATATTATTGATGAAAAATGCAGTCATCAAGGGTATCCAGCTCAGAAAAAGATTCCAGTCCATGGAAAAATCAACCGGAGCATTAAAAAGAATGCGGACAAGATGAAAAAATACCGCTAACAGGCTCAATACCAAAAGCAAAAGCAGTGGATAAAGCCCCTCCATCGAAATTATAGGAGGATCTGCTATACTAAAACGATAATTTTTCCACCATTGAAGGATACGTTCCAAGTGTATTTAATTTAAGTTTTTCATAACGTCTACAAACAGCCCGGATACGACAGAAGTATAGGAAAAGGCTTAAAAAAAATTATACCGTCAGAATTTCTCAATGACCTTTTAACCGTACTACTTTTTCAAGATTTCATCCCAAAAATCCGTCCATTCCCTGTTTTATAAACGCAAGATAAGGCTGATTACGTTTGCAAAGGACTTTTTTTGTCATTCTTTTGCTTCGGTCGCCTGCTTTTTGAAGCGCCTCCCTGATTATTACGGGTTCCCTGAGAACTTTTATTTCGGGGAGCTGAATTACGAAATTTGGCTGGATCAAACTTAGGTGCTTCACCTAATCCCAGCTCTTCTGTCACCGATTGTTTCTCTACTTCTTTCTCAAAAAGTTTTTCGATCTTCAAAACATATTTCTGATCATGCTCATTGATAAAAGTAATAGCAGTTCCTTTTGACTCAGCGCGCGCTGTACGGCCAATACGGTGAACGTAGTCTTCCGGATCACGCGGTACATCGTAGTTTACCACATGGCTTAAATTATCAATATCAATTCCCCTTGACAATACGTCCGTGGCAACAAGTACCGGAAAAGTCCTGTTTTTAAAATCACGTAATACAATCTCTCTGTCAGCCTGATCCGAATCCGAAGAAATTCCGCGGGCTTCTAAACCCAGTTTTCTTAACGCTCGGACAATAGGCTCTACCGTTGATTTCCTCGAAGTAAACAAAACCATACTGGTATTTTGTACCTGCGAAAGCAAATGAGCCAGCAAAGGCAGTTTTTGCTCATCCGTTGTCATATAAAACTGTTGGTCAATTCGTTCGGCAGGTCTTGAAACCGCCAGACGAACTTCCTCTGGTTTCTGAAGAATCCTTTTTGCAAGCTCTCCAATTTTAGGAGGCATCGTTGCAGAGAACATCAAAGTCTGACGTTTTGCAGGCAAAAAGCTCATGATTTTTAGAATATCACTCAAAAAACCCATATCCAACATCCTGTCCGCCTCATCCAATACAAGATGTCTGATCGACCCAAAACTTACATAACCCAATTGCAAATGTGCAATAAGCCGACCCGGTGTAGCAATAATAATGTCAGCTCCTTGTGTCAAAGCACGTTTTTGCTGATCCCATTCCGGGCCTTTGTTACCACCATAAACGGCAATACTGGTTGCTCCAACAAAATAACCGAGCCCCTGAATCTGCTGGTCAATTTGCTGGGCCAGCTCACGTGTTGGCACCAATACGAGTGCTCCAATCTGGCCCATCGGATTGGTTGCAATTTTATCAAGAATAGGAATAAGATAAGCAGCCGTTTTACCAGTACCCGTCTGGGCACAGGCCAAAAGATCTTTTCCAGCTAAAATATAAGGGATTGCCTGCTCCTGAATCGGGGTAGCCTGTTGGTAGTTCATAGAATCCACGGCGTTAAGTACGTCTTCGTGGAGTTCAAATTCGTTAAAATTCAAAATTCAGCTTTTTAAGTCAAAACCATCAAGTGTGTTGATACTTTTACAGGTTTTAACAGTTGTTTAAAAATAAGAAGCTGACTTTTAATTTCGCTAGTCAGCAAACCGCTTGATTATAAACAAAGATACTCAATAAAGTTGTAAAAATGACAATTGAAGCAATTGATTGATTGTCAATTATTTAGCTTTCATTTTTTTAGCTAAAAATACGACGGGATCAGTATCACAAAAGATTCCGCAGACAAGTTGCTATTTATTAACCAATTAGCCTCCCCGGTTACATTTTTTTTGTATTATTGTACAAAAAAATGTAACGGTCATGAAAAACTTAGTTCCTGTTTTGCTTTTCACTCTTATATTTCTTTCTTGTTCTAAAAAACAGAAAACAGAAGATCCTGTTATTGAACCAACCAATGAACTTGTAGGTACAATCTGGGAAAGATATCTGACCAAATTCCCTGAAAACAATAAAGATCTGTACAATTATCTTTCGTTTAAGACTGCGTCAGAAGTTGAGTTTTCAAGTAAATTTGACAGAGTTGAACTAACAACCGCTCCTATAATTTTCCCATACAGCTATGACAGTAAGAAAGTTGTATACAGCGGCGACGGCTACAATTACACCGGTACATTTTCAGGAGATACTTTGAAAGTAATAGGCACCGCTGGTATTTTGTACTACACCAAAATGAAGTAACGCAGCATTTTTTAAGTGATAAAGAGAAATGGCTCTTTTCACTACTCCCCTTGGCATATATGAATTCATGTCCAAAATCGATATATTTACAAAAATAAATCAGACCATGGACTTAAAAAAAATAGAGAAAATTTCAAAAGCTTTGGGCGATCCGTACCGTTTAAAAATTATCGAAGCGATCAATAAAGAACAAACATGGCTGCCGTGCTCAACGATCGTTGAAATGTTCAATCTGGCCCAATCTACGATTTCTCACCATTTGAAGCAATTGTCCGATGCAGACCTTCTCATAACTGAGAAGGATGGTCGTAACACAAAATATATCGTGAATAAGGAAGTTTTCAGTTCTTATATCAATTTCTTAAACTCTTTTAAAGACTAACGTTCGTTTTATTCCAATTCGAACTGACAAAATTATTTTCAAAAGAGACAAGATACCTAAAAGTATTTTGTCTCTTTTTTTGTTGTGATATTACGCCATCCTGTGCCACAGGAATTGTTTTACTATTACTATTAGATTGAAGTAAAATGGATAAAATAAAAATTGCCGTTCTTGATGATTACCAGAACGCCGCTATAAAAATGGCTGACTGGACAGCGCTTGATAAAGCCTGTGAAATCACTGTTTTCAACGATCATTTATTTGGACAAGATGAAATCGCAAAGCGTTTACAACCTTTTGATATTATTTGTCTGATGCGGGAAAGGACGCCTGTGAACCGCGCATTGCTTTCAAAACTCCCAAATCTTAAACTCATCGTTTCAACCGGGCTTCGAAATGCTTCTATTGATTCTGCGGCCGTGAGTGAGCTTGGTATACAACTGGAAAATACGGGATATATCGGTACGGGTGCGCCGGAATTAACCTGGGCACTACTGATGGCAATAGCACGAAAGATCCCTCAGGAAAATGCTTCCGTCAAAAAAGGTGGCTGGCAAAATACAATTGGTACGGACATAGCTGGCAAAACGATCGGAATTATTGGCCTTGGCAAAATAGGAGATAAAATTGCGTCCATGGCCCGCGTTTTCGACATGAACGTCATTGCATGGAGCGAAAACCTGACAGAAGAAAAAGCCTCAGAGAAAGGTGTAAAAGCAGTTTCAAAAGAATATCTCTTTCAAAACGCCGATTTTATTACAGTGCATCTGGTTTTAAGCGAACGATCGAAAGGAATAATTGGAGCGGCAGATCTTGCGTTGATGAAACCCTCTGCTTATCTTATCAATACTTCTCGCGGCCCGCTAATCGATGAGAATGCCTTAATTGATGTTTTAAAAGAAAATAAAATCGTAGGAGCCGCACTTGATGTTTTTGAAACAGAACCGCTGCCGCCTGATCATCCTTTCCGGACGCTGGACAATGTGCTGGCGACTCCGCATATTGGCTATGTTACCGAAAATACTTATAAATTATTCTTTGAGGATATAGTAAAAATCATCGAAAACTGGATTGCAAAAACAAGACCTTAAAATTTTCGCCTGCCTAATTTTTTATACTAATTTACAAAAATGAAGTCCCGCGTTTTTCCTGACGCGGAACTTCATTTTTATTTCAAAGCAGTGAAACCAGCTTTTCAGAAGCACTCTGGATTTTGATTTCCTTAATCAGCGTTTGTTTTTTGCTGTACAATTCGAAATAATAAACACCATCTGTCAAATCATTCATATCAAATTGTCTGCGGTATTTTGATTGTTTGTCATCATTTGTTTCAGAGTAATAAATTTTCCCGTCCTTTCCGGTAAGCAGTATTCTCAATCTGCCCTCCGTGTTTTTGTCAACCATCAGCTTTACTTTATTGGTGTTAGGGACTTTGACCAAATAAGCTTCAAATGCTTTTTTTGTTGATTCCTCTTTTTGGGGATGTTCCTTTTTATCGGAAGCCTCAGAAGTAAATGAACCAAGGGAAAGGGCCAACGCAAGTACGCATGGCAGGATTAAAGTGCTTGTAATTTTCATGGCTATTTTGATTTATGGTTAAACAATGTTTTACACATTATTACACCTTACTGGAAAAAGGTCGTACCAAATTAAATTTGCCTGATATGCCACTACCTAAAAAATACACAACTAACTTATAATCAAATATTTAAAATACAAAAAAAATATAATGATACAAATTTAACATGTTCGTATTCGAACATATTTATTACAAACTGTGCGTTTATATGTAAAAACAAAGGAACCTGATTTTCAAGTACTTTCACCGCTGTTCAACGGTAACCGCATTTTTCTTTTTGTTTAAACAGAACAAAATTTTCGAATAGGATTTTTACGGGTACAATAATTGGTATAAAAATTAACAGGCATTGAAAAGTCGCCGCATTTTTAATTTTTATAATCAACAGATCAGACAAATATTACTATCAACCAGCTATTAATGGATCATTTATTCTCACCCCAGTTATATCAAAAAATAGCTCGAAATGCGGCGCATATTGATCATGAAGGCTGTTTTCCGGAGCAGGAATTCAAATTGTTCGCAGAGGCAGGTTTGTTGGAAATCGTTCTTCCCAGCAATTCTCTTGATTTTGAGAAACATAAAAATCAGGGACTTTTAACTCTTTTGAAAACAATTGGTAAAGCGAGTTTGCCCGTTGGCAGAATTTATGAGGGGCATATTAACGCACTTTTTCTTGTTTATTTATTTGGTAAAACTGAACAAAAACAAAGGTGGTTTGCCGATGTGATTTTGGGTAAAAAAATGTTCAGTGTCTGGAATACGCAGGATTCGGAAGGCGTGCGGATTTATGATCTGGGAAATGGTAAATATAGATTGCAAGGCTGTAAAACATTCTGCTCCGGCGCTTCCAGAATCGCAAGGCCGCTTGTAACGGGAGAACTGGTTTCTGCCAAAAAAAAAGGCTGGCAAATGTGCATTATCCCCACAGAGCAAGTAAAGGAAATCAAGGTTGACAACAGTTTTTGGAAACCACTGGGTATGCGCGCTTCCGCCAGTTTCAGAATGGATTTTTCTGGTATTGAAATCAGTGAGAGTGATCTGCTTGGTGCTCCGGATGCCTACTATCAACAACCTTATTTTAGTGGAGGAGCGATTCGTTTTGCGGCAGTGCAACTGGGAGGAGCGGAAGCATTATTTGAAGAAACACATACGTTTTTGAAAGGTTTGAAACGTACCGATGACACCTTTCAACGCGCCCGTATTGCGGAAATCGCTTACCTGATCGAAACCGGAAATCTTTGGATTAAACAGGCAGGTTTAAAAACCGATTCTACCACAGAAAATACGGATTCAATAGCTCAGCTGCTGGCTTACGTCAATATGACCCGAACGATAATAGAAGAAATTTGCCTCCGTTGCATGCAACTCGCAGAACGATCCATTGGTGCGCGTGGATTGATGCGGCCCAATCCTATGGAGCGTATTCACCGGGATCTTACAACGTATCTTCGTCAACCGGCTCCTGATGCAACGTTGACCGCTATTGGAGAATATGTTTTAAAACAGGAAAGTACAAAGGGAATCTGGGATAATATAGCAAAAAAAAGTCTCTGAAATTTTAGGTGACTTTTACAATTGCCAGAGCGATATTCGTTACGGAAACTGTTAAACTGATCTCCATTTCCTGAACTTTTTCAAGTTCGATAGTTTCAATTTCTCCTAAAAGTGTATTCCAAATGTGAACCTTATAGCATCCGTTTTCCAGACCCGGAACCTGAATTGTGAGCAAAACTTTCTTAGTATTAGATTGAATAACTTTATTCCTGCCAATTTTTTCATTTTTCAAAAGCCACACAACTGCCTGATTTCCATCACCGCATCCAAATGCAATAAAAGCCGGATCAGAAACTTTGATATGAGGATTTAAATTTTTCCTACTGAAAATTTTCCAGTTTATCAATTTTACAAATTCCGACAAATTCTGTTGCGCCCGGCGCATTCCATGCGTCAGCACATGCGGCTGACGGTAAGGCCAGCGCATTCCTCCCCCAGTCGCGCCCGAAGCCAGATGCGCCCACTGCATATTCAAAAAGTACTGATCGTCAAACAATTCTGGCAAATTCCGCTTTCTTCGATAATGATCAATAGGGCCATGTTCACTATCAAAAAAAGGTCTTTTTTCAGGCAAATGCATGATTGCTTCTTCAACCAATTTTCCGGAGGTAATTGCTGCATCAATAGCATTTCTCGGATTATTGATTGTACCCGACTCGTACAAATGTGTGCTGGCAAAATCAAGTTCAGGATGTCTGAAAATCAGGTCTTTCATTTGATAACGCGCTATCAATGGCGCAAAAACGGACACCGTTTGAGGATGCGTTTTGCCATAAAGCCCATTTTCCAAAGTTTTGACATGAACACTGAGCTCGTTGATAAATTCATACAGTCCATCTGTTTTTCCCAAAGCGTGCGCCGGATTTATTTCATTCCATAAATCCCAGGCAAACAAAACGCCGCTGCTCCCCCATCTTTCGGTCACAAATGTCAGTCTGTTTTTTATAGCTTCCAGCGTTTCGGGAGAAGTCAGCCATTGCGATTTCCTTTTGCAGGGACCATTATTCGAAGCGTTGTAGGGATGATTTTTCCAGCGCCTTTCCATCCAGAAGGTATCAAATGGAGTCAGTAAAATCCGCAATTTATATTTCTCGCACAAGACAAACAAGTCATCCCAAAACTGAACCATATTGGGTTGAAACCGGCCAGCCGGCCGTTCAAAATAACGGTTTTCTGTCTGACAATATTCCAGCATGATGCGCAGACAATTTACCCCATGAGCGGCCAGAAAAGCAAAATGCACTTCAACCGCCTTTATATTTTTTCTTTTGAACAATCCTTCCAGATCAGGCCAGATCATTGCATCGTTTTGCCCAATGGGCGTCCAGTTATTTCCTTTTTCATCAACAAAATAAGGAGAATCCATACTCAGCTGAATCCAGGTCAACTTTTCGTTTTCTTGATTTCCTGTAATCATAATTTAATTAAATCCTTACCGCTACTTCCATTTGAATTTGGAACGGTTTTTTTTAAGATGATAAACTATAAACACATAATGCTGTTAAAATCTGCGTGCCATCAAAAGAAGTGCATTTTACAAGCATTAAAATCGAACCGAAAAATTTTATGGAAAATCTTAACAATGTAATTATCCACGCAGCACGCCTGGGAAATATTGACGTGATAAGAGAAGTGATTGCTCGCGAGACGGACGTAAATGCAAGGGATGACAAAGGCTATACGCCCTTGATCATAGCATGTTATAACAACCAGTTGGAAGCTGCAAGATTTCTTCTTGAGTCCGGTGCCGATGTAAATGCACAGGATTACGGAGGAAATACTGCTTTGATGGGCGTTTCTTTTAAAGGATATGCAGACATTGCTACAATGCTGATACAAAAAGGAGCAAACCTGGACATGCAACACGGAAACGGAGGAACTGCACTCATGTTTGCGGCCATGTTTGGTAGAAATGAGCTTGTAAAAATACTGGTCGACAGTGGCTCAAATATATCCATACTAGATACACGCGGACTTTCAGTTTTTGATCTCGCTGCCCAGCAGGGAAATGAAGTGGCAATAGAAATTCTGGAAAATGCCCGGCAATTAAAGTCTTAAAATTCCGTTAATGCCTCATTTTAAGACTTTAATTGCCCAATTTTTTAAAAACTTAAAAATATCTGATTATCAATTGGTTAAATGATTATTTACTGAGCATAACTGAACCACTCAGGAGTAAATCCGGGGTGGTTTCGATTTTCTTGACCTTTACGGCTCACCAATACTCCTTCTGACTTATTTCTATATTTAAAAGTATATTAAATTAATGCAGGTGCGGCACCAAACGCTTTTTGAATGCAAAAGAAAAGTGAGACAAATCTTCAAAACCGACTTCCAGGTATACATCAGAAGGTTTTCTGCTTTTTTTTCTGATCAAATAATAAGCCTGATTTAATCTTATAAAATAGCTTCCTGCACTTTTAAAGTTGTAAGCAATTTACTTACCGGTTCACCATTATTTTCGTACGGCAAAAGTGAAGCCGCGAAATCGCTGTAAAGTATATTTCGTTTTAATAGGATCAGTTCTTCCGGGGAATGTTTTTTCTTGACTAAAATTCTATTCTGCGTACTAAAATCCTGCAAGGTTTTCTGATCAAATATGACACTGATCGACATACATTCTCCGTTTTGCAGCAGGATATTTTTATTATTACAAGCTGGTTTCTTTTGACAAAATAAGAATCAACTTCATTAAAAACGATCTTGAAAATATATCTTTTGTCAATAGTTAGCTCTGCTATAAAGCTCAAATTGGCTTTCCTGAAAAGTTCAGTTTCTAAAATTCACTTTATTACATCACCTCCCGGAATAATTTCTTGATCACCTCAGTTTCACTCACATAAATCGTTTTCTTTTTAGTACCAAAATATAAAGTATTGGTCAGTTCTTTATCACCTTTCCAAATCATTTTCACCAAACCGTTCTCCACTTCTTTTTTACAAAGGAAATCGGGAATAATTGCCAACCCCTTTCCACTGGTAAGGCACCGCACTATGGAATTCAGGTTTGGAACAATGTAGTTTGGCCTGAAATCCGGATATTTATTAAAATTCAGTTGCCAGAATCTTCTCAGATGCTCCATATCACCCGTTGTGCCATACCATTTCTGCTGTTTCAACCAAGCTTCCAGAGCTTCTGAATCACCTTGGGCCAGTATTGTATTGAAAGCCTGATCATCAATCTCATGCCCTCCTACCATCACGATTGTTTCAGATGAAAAAGCTTCATGCTCAATCTCAGTACTAGTCCCTTTTTGAGGAGTTATGATCAGGTCAAGAATCCCCTTTTCCAGGTTTTCCAGCATCTCAGGATACTGTCCAAACTGAATAATGACATTGAATGGCAAAGTAGATATATACTGTTCCAAAGTGATCTGAAACGTTTCAAAACACATCCCCACACTGATCGTTGGTGTCTGCTTTTCGGTACTTTTCTGAAAATTCTTTTCTGCTTCTTCCAGCTTGATAAGCGGCTCTATAATAGCATTATAAAATACTTTCCCTTTTTCGGTAGGAATCATTTTCCGGGCCGTTCTGTCGAACAATTTATAGCCAACATAACTTTCCAATGAGCTTAAATGCAAACTCACGCCGGGTTGAGAAATAAATAAAGTCTGGGCGGCGCCCGTCAGCGTTCCGGTTGAATATATCGCTTTAAAGGTCCTGTACCACTCTAAATTAACCATTTTCTTATCTATCAGTTAAATAATACCAACCTATAAAAGTACTTATTTTTATGATATTTCTTTTCATTGCAATTTTGTAAAAGAATTACAGAAACGGCGGGTCGATCAATGACAAACTAGCTGTAAGCAATTCTTTTATTCAAAAGAAAAAAGCAGTTTCCATTTCAATAATGGAACAATAAACAAATTCAAATATGGAATACAGGAAATTAGGAACAACGGACTTAAACTTATCAGCGATAACGTACGGAGCATTTGCCATTGGCGGTTCTATGTGGGGCGGGAATGAAAAACAGGATTCTATTGACGCCATCCACGCATCTCTGGATCACGGCGTAACCAGTATTGACACGGCTCCATTTTATGGTTTCGGACTTAGCGAAGAATTAATTGGTGAAGCTATAAAGGGCCGGGATCGCTCTAAAATCCAGATCCTTACCAAATTCGGACTTGTTTGGGATAAAAGTAACAATGGAAAAGGTGAACATTTTTTTGATGCTGCGGATGATCATGGAAATGCCATACCGGTTTTCAAATTTGCTTCAAAAGAAAACATTATTAAGGAGGCGGAAGAAAGTCTGAGACGTTTGGGAACGGATTATATTGATCTTTTGCAGATCCACTGGCCGGATGCAACTACGCCGATTTCAGAAACGATGGAAGCAATGGAACTTCTGATCCAGCAGGGAAAAATAAAAGCGGCCGGTGTTTGCAATTATGATCTTTCCAAAATGCAAACGGCCGCTGAAACGATCAAACTTGCTTCAAACCAGGTTTCTTACAGTATGCTGAACAGGGGAATTGAAAATGAACTGGTCCCCTATTCCGTCGCGAATGATATTTCAATTATTGCTTACAGTCCTTTGGAGAGAGGACTTTTGACCGGCAAATATTTTAAAGATGCTAAACTGAAATCCGATGATCACAGAAATGGTTATTTCGGCCAGTTTGATCCTGAACAGGTTGAAGCTTTTTTAAACAAAATGCAACCTCTTGCAGATCGCAAAAATGCAACTTTATCACAACTTGTTTTGCGCTGGACTACCTTACAACCTGGCATTTCAGTTGTGCTTGCCGGTGCCCGAAATGCAAAACAGGCTATTGAAAATGCAGCTGCAATCAATATCAGCCTTTCGGACGAAGATTTAAATTTCATCAATAAAAATCTTGCATTCATAAATCAGCAATTGGCTTAAAAATCAGAAATCATGTCAATAAATAAAGTATTCATCACGGGCGCAACCGGATATTTAGGAGGTTCCGTAGCACATTTGCTGCTTCAAAAAGGTTATCAGGTTTCTGCTTTGGTCAGAAAAGATTCGGATGCTGAAAAATTGCAGGCACTTGGAATTACTCCGATAATGGGTACAATTCACAATATGCCCGTTCTCAGAAAGGCAGCAACCGACGCCGATGCAGTAATTCATACGGCAGATGCGGATGATTTTTTCTCGGTGATTACTTTTTTGGAAGAATTAAAAGGAACCGGAAAAACTTTTATTTTCACTTCCGGATCAAGCCTTGTAGGTGACAATGCAAAAGGTGAAAAAGGAAATATTGTATATTCTGAAGATATTCCTGTACAACCCAGGCTTGAAAAGCTTCATCGAGTAGCGATTAACGATCATATTCTGGCCGCAGCGAAAGATAATGTGCGAAGTATTGTGCTGGTGCCGACAATGGTTTATGGAAAAGGTTTAGGAATAAAGCCCGACAGTATCCAGGTTCCTATGCTGATCGATATTTCCAAACAAAAGAAAGCGGGTGTTTATATTGAAAAAGGTGAAAATATCTGGAGCAATGTACACATCGAAGATTTAGCCGAATTGTACATTCTGGCATTGGAAAGGGCTAATGCCGGTTCTTACTTCTATACTGAAAATGGCAGTGCATCCTTAAAAGACGTTGCAATAAGTATAAGTAAAATGCTTGGTTTTGAAGGAAAAACAGAATCAATCAGTCTGGATACTGCGATTGAAAAATGGGGACCTGATGCTTCGGCTTTTGGATTCGCTTCAAACAGCATCGTTAATTCTGATAAAGCAAAGAAATTGCTTGGCTGGAATCCTAAACATTCTTCTATTCTGGAAGATATCGCAACGGGATCTTACCACAAGATTCATGTAGCTACACGGGAAATTTAATTATTCCGTTAACCAGTTTTCAGCAGATCTCCGTCATTTTTTCTTGTAAAAAGAAGTAAAGGCGGAGATTACTTTTTTTTGAAAAATTAGTAATTTTTTTATTCAAAAACTGCTTGACATTGCTGAGATTAATTTTTATACTTACTTATATTTCTCACAAAACAACCAGACTCTGAATTATGAAAAGCGTTCAAAAAACACCTTCTGTTATCGGATTTAATAACGAATCCTACATGCATTATCTTGCTATTCGTTACATCTACAACTCAAACGATCCAAAATGGGAATTGATCCGTTGGACAGGGGTTTCCGAGATTTCTGAACAAACCTGGATAGAATTGCACCATACTGCAAAACATGATGTAGAAAATGAAGGAGGAAGTTTGAAAGGTTACGAGTTTGTAAATAATGAACTTGTGTCTCATGACTGGATCAATACAAAATCATGGCCGACTAACTGGATGTGGGTCATTCAATCTTAAAAAATTTCTATTTGAAAAAACTTTGCTTTTGAAATAATTAAATAAAAATCCATAGGAGCTCAAACGTTCCTATGGATTTTTATTTAAGTGCAATCTTTGACTATCTCCTGTCATTACAATTGATTTACAATGAATGATCGTATGCTCATTTGTGACAAGCACATAACACCCATCGTTATCCCTGTCTATCGTTTCAACGACTTCACCCAAGGAAAAACCAGGATTAAATTCTGCGATTTTCTCCAATAATATCCTGTTCAGCGATTCATCATCGGAATTTTCCAATAATTCCATGTATCCGAAAGACGACCCGTCAAGGACATGACAGCGCATATTCAGCAGCCCGGCTTCCAATACTGCGAACAAACCAGCAGGCCCGGCTCCAACAATACATAAGTCAGTTTGAATCATTTTCTTTTTTTGATAAAGATTACCAAAAGGCAGCCTTAAGCATTTCCAGCAAAAAATACAGGTCACTGGCACTTTTAAATAAAACATGTAACTGCTTTTCGTCCCATGGCTTAGAAATATATCCGTAAATCTTTGCCGTATTATCAACGTAAATCCCAGGATAGTCAGTCACCAGAATTCTTGCACACTGGCTATGGCTTATCAGCGTTTCTTCCAGGAATTTAATACCTGCAACATTCGCAATGTGATGATCGCTGACAATAATCTGAACATCATTATCCCGCAACACCTGGAAACCTTCTTCGGCTGAACTCGCCAAAAGAATCCTGTAATCCTTTCTGAAAATTGCAGTAAAAGCAGACTGGTTATTTACCTCACTGTCAACATAAAGAATGGTCGCTTTTTTGTTCATTTTTTCGGAGGAAAAACCTAAGCCCTGATGCCGGTTTAGATACTGTAAAAACAACTTACCGACCGTTTTGCCCCAATGCTTTTTTATAGGCCGCTTCATTGATCTTGTATTCAACTTTGGCATCAATAATGTTGCTATTGGCCTGCTGCCATAGTGTCTGCGCCTCCAAAACATCCTGTCCGGTTACGGTTCCTGCTGAAAAACGGTCATTACTAAGACGAAGGTTTTCCTCCGCCTGTTTTACAGAAGCGATCGAAAGGTCGATACGCTTGGCTGATTGATTTAGCATCAAATATGCATTTTGGACTTCGATTGAAATCAGCTCTTTGGTTTCATCCAACTGAACCTGATTCGCTCTGATCTTAAAAGACTGCTCTTTTACTTTGCTCGCTTTTTGTCCCCAATCCCAGATCGGGATGCTTACGCTTACAAAACCCAGATAGGAAGAAAGGAAATTATTCCCATTTTCAAAATTCATTTTTGGACCGATACTGGCAAAACCGCTTGCCAATAATCCAACGGTTGGCTTAAAATCAGCTTTTAATAATTTTTCCTGTAATTGCTGCGCTTCAAGTGATCTTTTCAGCAAACGTATTTCCGATCGGTTTTCAGCAGCGAGCAAAAAACTATCGGCAGCAAACGTGTTAAATGAGCCAGTAATCGAATCGCCAATCATGATGTCGGCATTTCCGACCATGCCAATACTTTGTGCAAGGCCTAATTTTGACATAACCATACCGTCTTTTGCTTTGCTCAAATTCAATTCGGTTTCATTCAATTGTACCTGAACACGGAGAATATCATTTTTGTAAATCATCCCGGCATCATAAGAATTCCTGAGTTCATGAAGCAGTGATTCCAATAATGTCCTGAAACGGTTGGCGAGTGCAATTTTCTCATTCATATTGGCAACCTGCCAGTATGCCTTTTCAACATTAAATAATACTTCCGATTCTGTAAGAACCTTTTGCTCTTCATAAATTTCAATTCCCTTTTCAGCAGCCTGTCTTCCCAGTTTTATTTTTCCTCCTGCATATATAGACTGCTTGACAATCACGGATGGGCTCACTCCATATTCAGGTAATAAAGAACTGAGTGGCTTTCCAAAATAAAAACCCGCCACCGAGCCGTCAATGGTCGGCTTGTCCATGCCGTTCAAACCTTCACGTGCTGCTTTCGCTGCATCAATATTAAACTGAGACGATTTTATCTTTTTGTTTTGGGCAAGTGCCATTGAACGCGCTTCTTCCAGAGAAATAAGTTTTTGCCCGAGTACGGCATCACTATTTCCAAGTAAAAACAAGATGGAGAAAATCACACAAACATGGGTATATTGAAGTGCTCCGGTTTTAAAAAGTTTCATGATCTGATTATTAAAATGTATCGATTATTTCAGGTTCCTGATGTTTGGCAGTTTTTAAAATTGTCAGCGGCCAATGTTTTCAGCTGACAATTATCCATTATCAGACTATACTCTAAACATGACAGGAGCTTTTTACCAGGATAAATATTTTTTTGAACAGGTTTCAAGTTTGATAAAATTGAAAGTGGCGACGGATCTGCCGCCACTTTCAATAAGCACTACTCGTACATTATAAACCTTGATCAATTTATGCGTGTGATGGCTTGTACTGAATATGCCCGCTTTCTGGCTGTGGCATTTCAGGCTCTGGTACTGGTTTTATAAACCGGTAGTACAAAACCGGTACAACAAATAATGTCAGGATCATGGAAACAATTAACCCGAATGCGAGCACACTTCCCAACGGTCCCCACATCGGCGATTTGCTCACGATCATTGGTACCACACCTACGGCAGCAGCCGCTGATGTAAGGAAAATCGGTCGCATCCTTCTTTTTGCTGCGGCAAGAGCGGCGGCTTTTATGGTATATCCATGTTCAATAACAAGCTCATCTGCATAGTCTACCAGGATGATACCATTCCTTACCACGATTCCGATCAGACTGATAATACCCATGAAGGCTGTAAAACCCATTGGATTTCCTGTAACGTAAAGTCCAAGAAAAGCACCCAGAAGACTCAATGGAAAGGTTGCCAGAATGATCAGTGTTTTCCCAAAATTCTTGAACTGGAAAAGTAACGTCAGGAAAATCAATATCAAACTCACACCAAGCGAAACGCCCATACCAGGGGCACTTTCTCCACTCGATTCCAGCTCTCCGCCATAGCCGATTCTAATTCCATCGGGCAATTCCAGTTTATTTATTTCAGGTAAAACATCGGCCATAATCCTTGAAGCTTTTGTTCCCAACTGCGCTTCTGAGAGAATTGTCAGCGTACGCAGTCCGTTTCTGTGTGCAAGTGTTCCTGTATGCCATGCAGGAACAAGTTCAGCAACTTCTTTCAAAGGCACTTTTCCTCCGTATTGCGTACTCACATAAAGATTTGCGAGGTCATTAAAATTCTTCCGGCTTGCATCGTCCAGCCGCATAAAAATATCGACAGGCTTATCCCCTTCCCAAAGTGTAGACACCGAATAACCTTTTAAACCAGCACCCGCAGTTTGTGTAATTACCTGATTTGAAACACCCAAACGGCTTGCAACGTCTTCTTTGATTTTCAGCGTTACACCCATGTAATCCTGTTCATAATCGCTGCGGACCCAGTTTGTTCCAGGATGTTTTTCAAGTATTCCGGCAATTTGTTCCGATACACGTTTCTGATTATTCAGATTATTTCCAATCACCCTTACCTCTATTGGCGAACCGGCCTGCATACTAAGTTGCTTGATACGGACATATCCATCCGGTACAATGCCATCAAACCTCGAAAGATATTCTTTCACCATTTCATTTGTCGCTTCCGGACTTGTGGTAGTAATAAATATCTGCGCGAAATTTCTTCTTGGTACTTCCGGCGCATAGGTCATTTGAAAACGCGGTGAACTTGTACCGACAAAACTGGAAAGTCCAGCTACTCTTTTGTCTTCTTTTAGTATATTTTCAACCTTTTTGACAACACCTTCCGTTGTTGAAAGAGAACTTCCACTTGGCAACCAGACCTCGATATTAAACTGATTTCTTTCCGATGTCGGGAAAAACTCCTGCTCTACATTCGCTGCCGTTAAAAAGGCAAGGCAAACAGAAAGTACTGCTGCGACCATCGTAGCTTTGGGCCACCGGAAACAAAATTCTACGCCGATGTTGAACATATTTTGCAAGTAATCCAGCAAACTTTTTTTCGGGGGCCGGTCACTCACTTGGTGTTTAAGTCCTTTTTTGATAAATACATAACACATATACGGCGTCAACAGCAAGGCCACAAGCATGGAAGCGATCAGCGCGACCGCAATAGTCAACGGCAAGGCCGCAATGAAATCCTTTGTGATACCGTCCAGAAAAAAGGCAAGCGGTGCAAAGGCAAAAATAATGGCAAGCGTCGCCGTAAAAATAGGAAGCGACAATTGTGTAGCCGACTGCCAGGCCGCCGTCCAGGGTGTTACGCCTTCATCCAGTTTTTCTATATAATTATCAACAACGACGATCGCATTATCGACCACCATTCCCAAAACGATAATCAATGCCGCCAGCGTAACCTGATGCAGTTCAATACCCATAATATTGATAATCCCGAACGTGATGGCAATGGAAATTGGCGCAGCTACCGATGCAATAGACGCTACGCGGAACGGAAGCAAAAACATCACCACCAGAATAACAGCCAAAATGGCAATACCAAATTCCACCATAAAGTGCGAAATACTATCGCCCACAACTTTTGGCTGGTCAACGATCGTTGTCACTTTTACGTCTTCGGGAAGGCCGGACCGAATTTCTTTGATCTTAGCCTGGACCACATCTCCGAATTTCACAATATTATTTCCAGGCTGCATTTCGATACTAAGCATCATTACTTTGTCCTCACCCATACGGATATACGACGACACTTCTTCATAACGTCTTTCGATCGCAGCAACATCTTTCAAACGGACCACGGTGCCGCCAGGATTACTATAAACGATCTGGTTTGCGATATCGGATTCTGTCTTGAAATTACTATTGGCAAAAATCGGAATGTTGTTCGCAGCAATCGTTAATTCCCCGGAATAGCCCGTTACATTTTGTAATTGTAAGGCTCTTGCCAAAACGGACACATCAAAACCATACTGACGTAATTTATCATTATCAACTTTGATATAAATCTGCTGTTTCTGCCCTCCTGTCCTGTTTATTTTAGAAACCGTCGGAATTGTTTTCAGGCCATCTTCCAGTTCATCAAGGTATTTTTCAATTTCAGCATAACTTCTTTTCGGCGAAGAAACGGTGATCATTTGAGCCACTACATCACCGAAATTACTATTTACAATAGGCCCAAGAACACCCTGAGGTAATACCGACCGCATATTCATATTCAAACCATGCTGTAATGTTGACCAGAATTTCTTCCTGTCTTTTACACTGGTGTGCAACTCAACCGTAATAAAAACCTGCCCGTCTTTTGTAGACGACTTGGTTTTATCTTTTCTGATTTCTTCAAATGAAAACAGGTACTGCTCAATTTTGTTGGTGACCTGCTTTTCCATCTGCACTTCATCAGCACCCGGATAAAAAGCCATGACCATCGCTACCGGCATGTCAATTTTCGGATCCTCACTGCGCGGCATATTCAGCAGGGCATTGATTCCAAGCACAATCAGAAGTAAAGTAACGACGATCGTCACTTGCTTATACTTCATCGAAGCTTCTATAAAATTCATTTTATGCTTTTCCATTTACGATTACGGATTTTTTGAGGTTGTAGGGTTACAGCCGTTGCAGACCAATGCTGCCTCAGAAAATAAAAAATTCCTCACTTTTTATTGCAATACAAAACGACTATAAAGTTACCGAAGCACCATCTTTCAGACGGGTTTGCCCGGTTACGACAACCTTGTCTCCCTCTTGAAGCCCTTCCGAAATAATCACATCGTTCCCTTGTACACCCGAAGCGGTAATTCTCTTGCGTATCGCTTTCTGATTTGCGTCCGCAACGTAAACGTATGTGATATCATCTGCGTCACGAATCACTGCAGTGGCCGGAATTGTTATAGCATTCATGGAAGCACCCGTGGATATTTTTGTTTGTGTGATCATGCCTGGTAAAAGTTTACCACCGGGGTTTTTAAGCTGAACCTTCACTGAATATGTTTTGGTAGCGGGATCGGCTTGCGGATTAATAATCACAATTTTCCCTAAAAACTCCTGATTCAAAGTTCCTATAAAAACTTTTGCATTTTGTCCTTTCACAACTTTTCCTATTTCACTTTCCGGGACAGACACTTTTGCATAAACAAGATCCGTTTTTATAATGGTAAAAGCAGGAACTCCCGGAGCCGCCATGGCACCTTTTTCGATAGATTTGGCTGTAATAATACCCGACATCGGCGCGTACAATTTGGCATCATTTACCCTTTTAACAGAAAGATTTTTATTTGCTTTTGCCTGAGCGACCTTTGTTTTTATCTCAATAAAATCCTTGGCGGGCAAGCTCCCTTTCTGGTATAAACCGCTGAGGCGTGTAAACATATCTTCCGCCTGCTCCAAACCGGCATTTGCAATCAACATGGCATTATCGTATTCAGTTGCATCAATAGTGGCCAAAAGCTGACCGGCATTTACAAACTGGCCTTCACTTACCCGAACGGAATTTACGGTACCCGGTACTGAAAACCCAATTGCCACCGAATTATCGGCTTCAATGGTTCCTGAAAAACTTAATTCTTCTTCCTCTCCGTGACTTTCAATTTGCTGAACTGTCACTTTAACTGCACTCTGTTTGATCTTTTTCTCTTCTTTTGCTGTACAACCTGCCAGAAAAATGGTGAAGAATGCAAAGATAAAAACGGGTGTAATAGTCGATTTAATAAACTTGCTTTTTTTCATTTTCAAACTTTGGAATAACTATAAAGTTGGGTTTGCAAAATTGGACGCAGCAGCGTTTACATAAAAGGTTCGAAGATCGGTTTGATTGGTCTAAAAGTCGGTTATCATATATTGGGGAGGATAGATAACGATTACGTTATTTTCATATTTTGGATAATGATATGAAAAGAAAAATCTTTAAAAAAAACCAAAGAAACATGATTAAGTATTCAGAAAGTAAATTAACAACTATTTATTTCTTGTTGAAGTACAAATAAGTCGACCTGTTTACCTAAACCCACTTTCTATACATTTGGTAAAATTGTCGCCCATTTAATCGGACTATTGCAGGGTGCTACGGTACTTCTTAGGAGAAATACCCTCATGTCTTTTGAAAAACTTACCAAAAAATGACTGATCATTAAAATTGAGCAAATTTGCTGTTTCACTAATACTTAAAGATGGATTTCCAAGCAGAAATCTGGCTTCGAGCATAACAATGTTGTCAATAATTTCGCCGGCGTTTTTTCCTGTAAGTTCTTTGATCGTTTCCGTGAGATATTTTGGTGTAATATTCAACTGTTCAGCATACTGGCTTACACTTCTTTGATGTCTGAAATTCTTTTGAACCAGTAACATAAATTCCATAGCCAAATTCTCCTTTCTGGAAAAATATGGATTCACAGGTTCTGCATAAATTTTACTCAATCCTCCGATCTCATAAAGAAATGTCTGAAAAACAGTGTATAATAATTCCTTCCCAAAAGGATGTCCTTTCAAGCCATTTTTTCTGTTATGCATATCTCCCATGAGCCTGAGTACCATTTCTGCATCATTTTCAGCTATGTTCCAATAAGGAGAAAATTTCGATGAAAAATATTCAAATAAGTCTGCTGTAAGATTTGGAACCGCTATTTTATTCAAAAAATCAGCGGTGAAACTTACAATCGAGACTGTTGCTTCGGGACTTGCTTCAACCAATTGTTTCAATGCATTTGGGGGTGCCAAAATCAATCCATTGGTTATAAGATTATATTTTTTAAGATTGATGCTGAATGTAACAAAACCGCTCGTGACAACACAAATAACCATATAGTCAGTCCTGAAATGGCCTTCTATAAAATCATCCGTTTTTATTTTCTCATCCAAATTCACTGAAAATCCAACGATCGCCGCATCAGTTTCCGACGAAAAAGACTGCATCAGCTCAGCATGTTTATGAATTGTCGTGATTTGTTTTTTTGGAAGCATTGAATTTTAAAGTCAGTTGCACAAAACTAATTGGTTAATTGCAAAAACGATGAACAACCCTTTACAAATTAAAATAAGTTGATAACAAGCATTACGCTTTTTACATCCATTTAATAAAAACGCTAACAGACAAGGCAGTCTGTCCGACTCCTAAAAAAGACGCCGGACGGATAAAACCTAATAGCAAAAAATCAAAATGTAAGATTTTAATCAAAAATGCCGTATCCGTTTTCTTCAAACTTTTAAAAACAATTTGTTCCGGTAAAGAAAATACAGGAAAACAAGCTCCACAATTATTACTGAGATTGACTTTAACAAAACATGAAATGGCTCTGCGGCCTGATTTATTAATCCACCGAAAATAAAATCCGCCGTATACCCAAAATTTAATACACCTTCAACAGCCATATAAATCACAATGGAATTCATACCGATCAGAAGAAATGGGGAAGTCCATTTTTTCCAGCCGAGTACATCAATAAGGAGATAAAACAGTGCAAAAAATGCAATACTATATCCTCCTACAAACAACACAAACGAACTGCTCCACAATCTTTTATTAATAGGGAACACACAATCCCATGCAAGGCCGAGTAAGATAAAAAGTGCCGCCGCCAAAAGCAGGAAATACACCATTTTTAAAGGATCATAGCGTTTTTCCTTCACAAATGTACCTGTAAATATTCCCAGTAAACCTGTCGCAATGGCTGGAATGGTTGATAAAATACCTTCCGGATCGTGCACTTTACTATGTAATTTACCAGGTAAAAAAAGCCTGTCGATATAAGATTCCAGCGAGCCTTCCATCGTCAGATTTCCGGCACCAAAACCAGGAACCGGAATAAAAACCATTGCCAACCAGTAACCGATCAAAAGGAAACAAAACCAGATAATCTGTTTTTTTAGATTGAAATTTAGATAAATCATTCCTGCAAAAAACCAGGCGATACCAATCCGTCCAAGAACGCTCGCAAACCGGGTATTCTCAAAACCGTTAAATTTAAAAAGGCCATTAACAATCAATCCCAAAAAGATCAAAATCAAGGTACGCCTGATCATGGTTTTATACAGCTGCTTCTTCACGTCAACCGGAAGTTCATAAACATATTGAACGCCTGAAACATCCAGTTTTTTACCAAAAGAAAAGGGCATGGAAACGCCTGATATAAAGAGAAAAAGCGGAAAAATCATATCATAAAAAGTGCAGCCGTTCCAAACGGTATGGTGCATCTGCGCGGATAGCCACAACATTACCGGCCAGCCGGTTATTTCTGCCAGACTATGAATGATATGCTCTCCTCCAATTATCCAGAACATGTCAAAACCGCGCAAAACGTCCAGAGAAACGAGGCGCGTTGAACCTGAATTTTTATTCATTAGTTAGTTTTTTCGTTGCGTATTTCTGTAAGCCGCATCCATTTTTGAGCGGTATTTTGCATGAAGTTTTATAGCAGTTTCAATACTGTTTCCATTTGCTGTTACCGGAAAATCCTTTTGCGTTTTCACCCAGTCCCACTCCCATTCCGAAATTGTTTTTTCAAAAGATTTATAGTCCGGCTGCTTTTTACTTTCCATAGATTGGTTTAACATGACAAAGAATTTTTGCCAGCGCACTTTGTAAAAATCATTAAGCAACCCGCTCCATTGACGGTTCGAATATTCATGTAATGGACTGTTTGCATCACCCCAGAGCGTGATCAGATCTCTTGCATTTTGTTCGTAAAGTGCCTTTTCCTCTGCATTTGTCCCCCATTTACGGGCATCAGAAATCCATGGCCCCAGCAAAAAATCCTTTCTGGTCGCGAGCAGCCTATCCATATCCGAGATCAGTTCCAGAAACTGCTGACTGTATTTTTGAAAAGCGACTTTGTCATTATTTTTAAAAGCGATCACCCAGTTTTTTTGGACGACAAGTGCATAATTGGCCAATACCTGCCGGGAAATATCCGTAATATCATATTGAAAACCATCTGCCTTTGTTCCGTTTTTAGCTGATTTGATAAAAAGATCCCAAGCTGGCAGAAGGTCATCTGGCAGGTAATTCAGTTTTGTCCTCGTCCATATTGTCGTTGAATCCAGCGTTGGCCTGCCGGTAATAATTGATTCTGCACCGTCGCGGATATCTTTTCCGTTATAAACCGTTTTTCTCAAAATCTGCCAGGCTTCTGTCAGATCAGAATCGTCTTTTCCATACCTGTTTCTTGCATATTTTTTCAACCAGCTGTTCAATTCAATAGGCGCAGTCTGCCAGGTATGCTCCATCATCAGCTCATAAATGGCAGGATTTTGTTCAATGGCCTCCATGGTAAGACCGATACCTTCCAGTCTTTTTTTGTCCGGACTGTTCCAGGCCTCAGATGGTCCGCTGGCTACGCCTTCCATCCGGCCAAATAAATTGACATTTCCACCAAAATTATTGAGCATATTCCAAATCCAGGGTTTGCCATAAAATGCACCTGTTCTTTTCCAAACCGGCTCAATTTCTGCTGCCAGATCCAGCAGTATCATTTTATCATCCGGAACTGCTTTGAGCAAGGCCTCAATTTGCGGCGCTTTCCAGAATTTCCTGTCGCTGTAAAAAAGCCAGCCCTGCATGACCCAAACAGCTTCCGGATCGGCCTGTTTCATTCCATCGTAAATTCTTTCACTCAGTTTTGAAAGATATTCAGGATCATCCGTTGGCGGTTCGTTTTCATTAAAAGTATCGGCAGAATAAAGATGATCAGTACCATACAAGTCTGTCTGTTTGGCGAGAAACTTCTTTCCGATTTCAGCAAAAAGCGGATCCTGTGAATCCAGGATATATGTATCACCAAAGCCATTTGTCCAGTTGGTAGCTTTGAGCTGAGCATTCGGAAATTTCTTTTTAAAAGCTGCCGGAACATGTCCTGTAAAAGCCGGTAATACCGGTTTCATTCCCAGTTCACGTTCTCGTTTTACAATTTGCTGTTGCAAAGTTTTATGGCTTTCCATCCATTTCAGAGGCAAAGGTCCACCCCAACCATCCAGATTACCCATCCAAAACCAGCCAAAATAAGCTGGACCACTGAAAAAATCTTTCAGATCAGTTTCTGTAAAACCCATGTCTTTGTAAACTTCCAGCCAGGTATATTCTTCGCCTGTAATGGCCAGCGGCATATTAATTCCGTGTAAAGCCATCCAGTCAATTTCCTTTTGCCATCTTTCCCAATCCCACCAACTCATGCTATAATTGAATGTGCAATAATTCAGGTTATAGCGGTAATTGTAGACAGTTGCTTTTTTGATTTTCCCTGCAACTTCGGGCAGTTTTTTTGGTAGATTTAAATTGGTACCGTTCCAGGTAATTTGGCAGTGTGCATATTCTGTCAGATAATGATATAAAGCAGAAGCCACCGCTACACCACTTGATCCACGCAATACGATTTTTCCATTTTTACTTTCAATTTCAAACTCGTCTTTGCCAGATTTGGAAATCAATTCCTCCACTTCAAAATTAGATGCATGTAAGGGAATAACTCTCCCAATGAGCGACTTACCTGAATTTACAATATTTTGCGCTTTAACTATTTGTGCCGATAACAGAAGGCACATGACCAGACAAAGCCGGTTAACTCTCTTCAAAAAATGAAGAGAAAAACAACCTTTTCGGATGATATTCATTTGTAGTTTATTGTAGAAAAGTGTTCGAAACGGGAAGATGCAAGGATATAGCTTCTATTCTTCAAAAGCGTTTCACAGAATTAATCGGGATAAAAATATACTCCGTAACTTTTTAGCTACGGAGTATATTTTCTTAATAACCAGGATTTTGTTTCAATGTAGGATTCAGCTGTAAAGCGACTCTCGGAATTGGGAAAATACGGTGATTAATATCAGTATCCGTTTTAAAACCCCATTTCCCTTCATATTTCCCGAAACGGATCATATCATTTCTATGCCATCCCTCCCATGCAAATTCACGGGTTCTTTCCGCGTACAAATATTCAAGATCAACGCTGGCCAATGGCGCAGCGGTTGTTCTTTCTGCCCTAAGCTGATTAACAAGCGTCAAAGGAGAATCTCCCAATGTTGCTGCTCCGCCTCTAAGAATTGCTTCCGCCTTCATCAAAACGATATCCGAATAGCGGAAAATCGGAATATCGTTGTTTTGATTTCTGTTTAAAGAAGTAGCATCCGGGAAAAACTTGATGTTGCGATACCCCATGTGCCAGGCGATTTCATCATTTCCGGCATCAAATGCAGATACATTTTGTCTCAGCGTTACATCTGGCGTCAGGTTTACCTGATAAGTATATGCCGCAGAAGGAGCATCACCTTTGTAAAACTGATCGTAACCAATATTGGTCGTTGTAACATTTACCGGGGTAACACCGTCGCTCATGAATTGCAGGCCCGTCAACCATTGTCCGTTTCTAACATCTGCTTTATCATTAAAGTAAGCATAGTATTCGGGCAGGGTACTTGCACATCCGGCAGGCGTGAAAGGCAGACTGAACTTTTTAACTTCACTTCTCGGAACATCATATCGGGATCTGTTATTTACAGATCTAAACGGAAATGTATTGGTAGTAGCAGGATCATACGGAATGGCGAAAATAAATTCCTTCATCTGAGGGCCATTCGTTGGATAAAACATTTTAAGATAACTGCTTTTTGGTTCCAGCGCATACAAACCCGAAGCCCTTATTTTGTCGCAGGCTGCAATACAATCATCGTAACGTTTCGTGCCGGTATAGTACTCAGCATTCAGATACATTTTCGCAAGTAGCGCATAGGCTGTCCATTTATTGGCACGGCCATAAGTCGCAACTCCCGAAACATCACTTAGATTAGGAATTGCATTTTTTATTTCCTTTTCAATAAAATTGAATACTTCAACCCGGGACGCATTGGTCCGCGGTGTAAAATCACCGTACAAGGTATCGATAGGCACGTTTCCAAAATTATCCATCATCATGAAATAAGAAAAAGCTCTCACCATTCTCATCTCGGACAGACCAGTCTGCTTATCCGGACCTTCCGGCATTTTTGCCTGTAAAATTGAAATCGTCTGATTTGAGACGCCAATGATGGTCGACAACCAAGTCCAGTTTCCATTGATATAAGTATTATCAACGGTCCAGTTGTGGTAGTGAAATGTCTGATTTTGTCCACCATCGTACCAGTTTCCACCACGGGCAGGCATGATACCTTCGTCCGTTGTATATGACTGCTGCTGAAAATATTCTGCTCCAAAGTTACCTCTCAAAGCTACATAGGCAGGACCGGATGCCGAAATAAATTGTTCTGTTGTCGTAGGAAATACATCCGTTGTCAACTCAGTGGTTACGGGCACATCCAGGTCGTGGCACGAAACCATGACGGAGGCTATTAACACTGAAAAAAGTACATTTATGTATGATCTTTTCATGATTCAAATTTTAAAATTAGATTGAAATATTCACCCCAAATAAAAATGTACGGGTCTTTGGATAGAAGTTATTATAATCCACACCCGGAGCTATACCGCCCTGATTTACTTCCGGATCAACGCCTGTGTATTTCGTTATTACAAAGAGGTTGTTAACCGAAGTATAAATCCGTAGATTTTTAACGAACGAGCCCAGATTTTTGAAGTTATATCCCAAGGTAGCATTGTCCAATCTTACAAAACTTCCGTTTTCCAAAAAGCGGGATGAATAAAAATAGGCATTGATATCTTTCACCGATTCGTTTCCGGCATCTCTCAGGATATTAGAATATTGAGCCGTATTTGGCCTGAATAAATCGGCGCGTGTTGCATTGAATATTTTATTACCAAATGCTCCTCTGACAAAAATATTCAAGTCTAAATTCTTGTATTTGAAGTTGTTATTCCAGCCCATAAGTAATTTAGGCTGTGAGCTTCCCAAATAGTGATAATCTTTTCCAACGATGGGTGCAGTTGTCAAACTACCATCTCCTGCCAGAAATTGCGATACACCATTATCATTTTTCCCTGCATATTGAAAAGAGAAAAACTGACCAAGAGGCTTACCGGACTTCAAAATCTGTAAAGATCGGCCGGACTGTCCACCACCTTCCGGGCGAGAAAGAAGAACCGAATCTCCTCCGGCAAATAATGGATTTGATAAGCTGGTGATGACGTTTTTATTGTGTGCAAGGTTCACACTTGATGTCCAGTCAAAATTACTTTTGGAAATCAGTTTTGCCGTTACATTGAATTCGATACCCTTATTATTTACACTTCCTCCGTTGGCAACGATCGTACCGGAAGGAACAAGAATTGGATCAACCGTGTAAGAATAGATCATTCCCGTTGTGTTTTTGTCATATAATTCCAACGATCCGCTCACTTTATTTCCCAGAATAGAAAAGTCGACACCTAAGTTAGCTGTGGCTGTTTTCTCCCACTTCAAATTCGGATTTTCAGATTTGGTCGGCCCATAAGCACCTGTCAGTGAACCATTATAGTAGTAAGTACCAAGGCTACCCGATATAAATTTAGAGGTATATGCATTGAAACCCGTTGCATTTCCAGTCACACCATAACTAGCCCGAAGTTTCAAATCAGAGAATAAAGTCTGGCTTTCCATAAAATTCTCCTGACTGATTCTCCAGGCCGCTCCCACAGAAGGAAAATAGCCCCATTGATTGTTTTGACCAAAAACAGAACTACCATCTCTTCTGATCGATCCCTGTAAGAGATATTTACTTTTGTAGTTATAATTAAATCTTGCAAAATCAGATATAAGCTGTGTTTCCTGATACACTCCATCAGGCCCCAAATTAATCTGATAGCCGGAAATACCATAAGGATTACTCAGCGCAAGGTTATTATAGCTAATATTATCTACTGGTAAGTTACTGGTTGTCACCTGAAATCCCTGTCCAATTTTATTATTCTGCCATGAATATCCAACGACCGCATTGATCGAGTGGTCACCAAATTCTTTATTCCAGGTCAAATAAGTCTCTAAAATCTTGTTTGAATTCTGGTATGAACTTCTGCTCGCCTGACCATTCTTACCAAATACCTGCACGCCGTGAAATCCTACACCCGGATCCGGATTATCGTACATATTGTTGTAATTGGTCGTAAAATATTTGTTGTAATACGAACCCTGCAATGTATTTGAATTCAGGTACGAAAGATTCAAATTGTAAGTTAAACCAAACGGAAGTTCAAGCTGGGTTTTAAAACTACCTACAAGATTATTGGTTTTCGTGTTCATCTCACTATTATTCAACATCGCAACCGGATTATAATAGTTGGTATGCTGGAAATTTTCAAAATAAGTGCCGTCTGCATTCTTAATTGGCGATACCGGCAAATACAACGCCGATTGAAGCAATACTGTATTTCTGTACGGAATATCGTCGGCATTACTATTTGAATTTGTAACAGAAATCCCAAATTTCAATTTATCCTTCAATGCCAATTGTTCAATACCAAGGCGTCCAATTATTCTCTGCAATGAACTATTAAGCAAAATACCTTCCTTTTTCACAAAGTTTAAACTGGCACTATATGTCGTGTGCTCGGTTCCGCCATTGAACGAAAGGTTATGATTTGTAGAAATCGCCGTTTTCTTCTGAATGGCTGACTGCCAATCGGTACTTGCACCTTTGTCATCCGCAGGAGCAAATCCGATCCCATTTTTATCTAAAAAAGCTCTCAATTCACCTGCACTCATCATGTCCAGTTTGTTGGAAACTTTTTCAATGCCGATGTATGAGTTGTACGAAATTTGAGATTGCCCAGGTTTACCTTTTTTTGTGGTAACCATAATCACCCCATTCGCCGCTCTGTTTCCATATATAGCTGTCGCTGCGGCATCTTTCAAAACATCAATCGAAGCAATATCGTCCGGTGCAATTGTAGAAATATCCGCTCCCGGCACACCGTCTATTACATAAAATGGACCTTGTGCACTATTAATTGTTGACGCACCTCGCATTACTACCGCAGACGGTTTGTTTGGATCGCCGCTGGCTGTGATATTTAATCCAGGAACTTTTCCCTGCAAAAGCTGACCAACATCTGTAATTGCACCTTTGTTAAGTTCTTCTGTTTTAATCGTACTTACAGCGCTGGACAAGTTTTTACGCGATTGCTGGCCGTAACCAACAACAGCCACTTCGTTCAAAGTCGTATTACTTTCAGTCATAGAAACAGACATATTGCTCTGTTTTCCAACCAGGACTTCTTTGGTATTAAAACCAATGTAGGAGAAAACCAGAACATCGGTATCTGCTGCGTTCACCGTAAAATTACCTTCTGTATCTGTGGTAGTACCCAGCTTACTGGCTTTCACAATAACAGTAACCCCAATAAGCGGCTTACCATCAGAACCCAGTACCTGGCCTTTAATTATTTCCAGAATCTGTTTTACCGGTACTACATTTTTTATTGTCTTTTTGGCCTGTAATACAACCGTCTGATCTACAATAGCATATTCAAATGGTTGGTTTTTCAAACATTTCGCCAGAGCATCTTCCAGATTGCTGTCTTTGATGGCAATTGTTACCTTTTCAGATTTCTGCATCAATTCGGTTTTATACCAAAATGAATAGCCACTTTGTCTTTGAATGTCTTTAAGCACTTTTTCCAAAGAAGCGTTTTGCGCCACAAGCGTAATTTTCTGTGCAGAGCTGCTGGCGCTTACCTGCAAACAAAAAGCCAGCGAAAAAATAAAGATCAGTTTCATAACCAAAATAGTTCTGGTTGGTAGGAAGCGGGCATACCTGTCGCCTATATACGATAGTCCCCGCCTCTTTTGGATAAAAGAGTTGTGATTCATACTTTTGTTGTTGGGTTGGTACTAAACGGTTTGAGATAATTGTTAAGTAATGCTGACTCATTTGAGAAGCGGGAGCGGTCGCAACGTTCCCGTTCTTTTTTGCTTTGTAAAAAGCCTGTGAGACAACACCAGTTTTCCTAAAATGTAAAGGTGTCTAATTTGTCATAAGCTGATCCGGGTTATGGTGTTACAATGATTGATTTTCCTTCGATTCTAAATTTTACGCCGCTGAGTGATAATATTTTTAAGACTTTCGAAACATTGGCATTTCGGGGTAACCGCCCTGTAAAATGTTCCCGGCTCAGATTTCCCTCATACCTGATATCCACATCATACCAACGGGAAACCTGCCGCATGATACTTTCCAGATTATCATCTTCAAACTGAAAATATCCCGTTTTCCATGCCATTTCTTTATCGGTATCCACATCATCCAAAACTCTTATATTTTCAGATGTGCTTGTTAGACGAGCCTGTTGGCCAGGTGCCAGCATTGCCGATTTACCGGCCTTGGTTACTTTGACCGATCCTTGCAAAAGTGTTGCTTTCATCACTTTTTCATCCGGATAGGCCATTACATTAAAATGGGTACCCAGTACGACAACTTCTGCATCGTTGGCTTTTACGATAAATGGCATTTTAGCATTATGGGTTACCTCGAAATAAACTTCACCTGTAATTTCTACACGCCGTTCTTTTCCGGCAAATGAAGTTGGAAACCTTAAACTGGAAGCAGCATTCAGCCAAACTTTTGAACCATCCGGCAAAACGATTTGATATTGTCCGCCTTTTGGTGTCGTTACTGTATTGTAAACAATGGCCTCCGCGGCCTTATTATTTGATTTATAAACCAATTCACCTTTCCCTGATTTTATAATATTCGAATTTCCCTGATCCGCCAGATTTCCGTTTCCTGCACTATCCAGAATAATATTCGATCCGTCGCCCAATGTAAGAACTGCCCTATTTCCGCCCGGAACGATATCTGCAACGAGCGTAGAAGGAATATTTTTCATCGCCATTTTATTCTTTTCCCGAATACCCGACCACCAGTATATCCCAATTGCCATAATCAAAACTGCGGCGACAGCGATTTTGGCCCAAAGTTGAGAAGTAGAAATATCATCCTCTTCGTAAAATTCGTAGGGTTGAGGTTTTTCCTTTTCCGGAAAAATAGAATTTAAAATCCTGTCCGAAACATGATCCGGCATCTTCAGCTCACTATCAAACTTATCCCATGCATTTTCCAGAATTACGGATAATTTGTCATCGGGGTTTTCCTTGATCCAGATAGCTAGTTCATGTTTTTCAGCTACGTTACACGCATTTCTAAAAAATTTTTCCGTCAAAAAATTAATCCGGCTTGAATGCATAAAATATATCCCAATCCTGTCAAGTACTTATTTTAATTTCGGGATAAGCGATTTTAATTCAATAAAAATCAAGTCAATATCAGGTATCACCAAATAAAAGACAAATGGCAGAAACGAAGGGACTAGTGAGGAAGGAAAAAAAATGAAATTATTTTTTGACGGAGATTATCGCAGCTACCAGGAACATCGTATCCGCATGTTTACGAAGCTGCGTACGAATTGTCGACATTGCCTGAACAATGTGGTTTTTTACCGTATTGGGAGATATTTTAAGCAGATTGGCAATTTCGTCGTGCGTCCTTCCCTCTTCCCTGCTTAAATGATAAACCGCTTTTTGCTGTGGAGGTAGTTTTTCCAAAATATCACCAAGAATTTTTTCTACGTCTTTCAAGGCAACAATTTCCTGGGTATCGTTATGCCCAACCGGATTCTGGTGAAAAAGCTCAGCCATGATCAGCGTTTCATGAGCCATTCTTTTAAAATGATTAATCACCTGGTTTTTCGACATTCTGAAAAGATAGCTTCCAAAATTATCAATGGAACTCAATGAATGATGGTCGCTCCAAAGTTTCATAAAAACATCCTGGACAATATCTTCAGCCAGCATTTCCGATTCGGTCAGTCTCAAAACATAAGCGTACAACTTGCTTTTATACATATGAAAAAGTGTTGAAAATGCCCCCTGATCAGCCTGGGACGCAAGTACAAGCAATTCTTTTTCATGATGTAAAGCCTGAATTAGCACAATCGGTTACAATTAGTATAAAACATAATAAAATTCAAAAGAATCAATATTTTATTTTGCAAACAGTACAAACATATTAATTACTTATTACAATAAACATAAATTGCAGATTTATATAAAAATTTACTTTTTAAAAATTAATGCTAACCGGTCGTTTTCTAAATAATTCCGGCAGTGACAAATCTGATTAAAACATCATTTCAAAAGTGAATTATGCGCAAAAGGTTAATTACGATCACCTTATATCAACTTTTTCTTATTTAAAACCACAGGTTACAAGTTGAATAAGAAAACTTAAATAGGGTTATAAATCAGCAATGCAGGGATTACGGTTAAAACCCATTTGTTCCAAAGAACTCCCTCTGGAACGGAATTTATAATATTATATTTTTATAAGGTTTATCAATATTTACAGACAATTAACGTCAGCGATTTCGAAAAATAATAGTCTATATCAGCATCTATATTCTTACAAGTAATTTTATTTTCATCAATGAACGGCCAAAACAAGCCTTTTAGCCCAAATAGCAGCGTCGAAGTAGAAAGATTGGAAATGGCTCTGGAAGCTGCCAATGTCGGCACCTGGGAACTGGATTTATCAAACAATACTGTGCGCTGGTGTAATCGTACAAAGACTTTGTATGGATTTTCTGGTGACGATATTGTTTCCTATGATGATGTACTTTCGCTGATTGATCCTAATGATAAAAAACGGGTAGAGGAAAATTTAAAACAGGCGCTGGACGGTACAATCCGAAAACCGTATAGTGTGGAGTTTCGTGTAACACCCAATATAGATGGGCACACAAGATGGCTTTTATGCAAAGGAATGGCTTATTTTGACATAAATGGAAAGGCTGAAAGGTTTTTAGGGACCGTACAAAATGTATCGCAGGATGTGCAAAACCGACAGCTTTTACGGGAAAACGAGGAAAAATTCAGAAAGCTGATCAATAATACACCTGATATCGTAACCCGTTGGGATAAGGATTTAAAAATGGTTTTTGCCAACGCATCTTTTAAAGAAAAAACGGGAATTTCCAGTGAATTTCTTTTTGGCAAAAATAATACAGAAATGGATCACCTGGATTTCATATCAAGTCCGGAAAGTTTAATCCAGGTTTTTAAAACCGGAGAACTTCAAGAACATTACAATTTTTTCACCACACCTAAGGGCGAACTGCATTTTCATTCACGACTTATTCCTGAATTTGATGAAAATGGATCAATAGAAAGCATTCTTGCTATTTCCCGCGATATAACGGCTGTTCAATCAGGGGAAACGCGGTTTCAAACCTTGGTTGAGCAATCTCCAATGGCCATTGGTCTGCTGAGGGGAAGGGATATGGTTGTTGAAATTGGAAATGACAAGATTTTTGAACTATGGGGAAAAGACAAATCGGTCGAGGGGAAAACTATACTGGAGGCTTTGCCCGAAATTAAGGATCAGGGCTTTCTGGAATTATTGCATAAAGTTTATGATACCGGTGAGCCATTTTTTGGAACCGGTATTTTGGCTAAAATAATAACCAATGGTGTCTTAGAAGATAAATATTTCGATTTCGTTTATACACCTTTGCGTGATAAATCCAATACCGTATCTGGGGTGATCATTCTGGCCACAGAAGTTACTGCTCAGGTAATGGCCAAGAAAGCTGTTGAATCCAGCGAAGCAAAATTCCGGTCACTGATTGACGAAGCACCAGTAGCAACCTGCCTTTTTGTTGGACGGGAATTAATTGTTGAGGTAGCAAATGAGCGAATGCTTCAGTACTGGGGAAAGGACAAATATATACTTGGAAAACCATTGAAAGACGGTGTTCCTGAGTTAATCGGACAGCCATTTCTTGAAATTCTGGATCACGTTTTTACAACGGGTGAAACCTATGTGGGCAAAAGTGAAGCGGCTCAACTGGAAGTTGATGGCAAGATAGATACTTACTATTTCGATTATACTTACAAGCCTTTAAGAAATCCGGATGGAGAAATCTATGCCGTAATGGATATGGCCCTGGACGTGACCAATGAGGCACTGGCACGTAAATCGCTGGAAGAAAGCGAATCGAAATTGCGTTCTGTCCTTGCAGCTGCACCGGCCGGAATGGTTGTTTTTATAGGGAGGGACATGATTATTGATATGCCCAACCAGGCTTTTATTGATATCATTGGCAAAGGCCCGGACATAGCAGGAAAACCATTGCGCGAGGTTATGCCCGAACTTCAAAATCAGGAATTCCTTAAAATTCTGGATCATGTTTTCACGTCGGGCGAGATGCACAGAAGCGATGAGAGGCTGGTTGAAATTGTAAAACATGGCGTAATGACCCATAATTTGTATGATTTTACCTATACCCCGCTTTTCGACCAAAATGGGGAAGTTTTTGCGATACTGGATGTGAGCGTGGATGTCACAGCATCCGTCCGGGCAAGACAGGAACTGGAAGAGAGCGAATTGTTTTCAAGAAACGTTATAGATAATTCCCCTGTCGCGAAGCTGGTACTGATCGGTGAGGAAATGAGCATCAGAACAGCCAACGCCCGAATGATTGATTTACTTGGAAAGGATGAATCAATATTGGGAAAAGTCATCCTGGATGCTGTTCCGGAACTTGCCAATACCAATACCTTGGAACGACTTCTGCATGTTTTACACACGGGTAAAATCTTTCATCAACCCGAAGAAAAAATAGAACTCGTCCGTTACGGAAAACCCTATACGGGCTATTACAACCACATTTACAAACCGTTGGCAGATACAAATGGCAAACGCTATGGCCTGATCATAACCGCTAACGAGGTAACTGACCAGGTTCTTTCCAGACAAAAACTGGAAGAAGTCGAGGAAAGTTTGAGGGATGCCGTGGAACTGGCCGAACTTGGGACATGGATTATTGATCCTGCCAGTATGACTGTAACGTATTCCGAACGCATGGCAAAATGGTTTGGATTTGAAAAGCAATACATAGAATTTGCAGAATTCACCAATGTCATTGATGAAAAGGACAGGCCTCGGGTTCAGCAAAATATTATAAACGCACTGTCCGATATTGAAGACGGGTATTATGCCGAAGAGTATGTAGTAACCAGCCGGAGCACTGGCCAGCGTAGGATATTACAGACACGTGGCAGAGCATTTTTCAACCAGGAAGGGCAGGCTTACCTGATGCGGGGAACAGCTCAGGATGTAACCGAACAAAGATTGCTGCAGATAGGACTGGAACAGCAGGTCCAGGACCGTACTGAGGAACTGGAAGCCAGCAATGAAGAACTGGCTGCGATCAATGAGGAATTCATGGCAACGAATGAAGAACTTGCAGAATCAAATTACCTTTTGACCCAGTCGAACCAGAATCTTCAGCAGTTTGCCTACATCGCCTCACACGATTTGCAGGAACCGCTACGCAAAATCCAGTCCTTTGGTAACCTGCTCAGCAGCAGGCATGGTGGAGAAATCGGAGAGGGAGTTCACCTGATCGAACGTATGCAAACTGCCGCAAATCGTATGTCGGTACTGATTCAGGATCTTCTGACTTTTTCCAGAATATCATCCAAACAGGATAATACTGAAACGGTTGTGCTATCAAAGGTTGTGGACGCGGTTTTGTCAGATCTGGAATTGACAATTCTGGAAACGGGCGCACAAATTACTGTAAATCAGCTCCCTGTAATCAAAGGTGACGGATCTCAATTGGGTCAGCTTTTCCAAAACCTGATCAGCAATGCCCTGAAATTCAAATATCCAAATATTGCTCCGCTCATTAAAATAAGCGCTGATAGCATCCACTTCTACCAATTACCCGCCCATGTGAAACCGGCGAAATCGGTTAGCAATTATTACAGGATTGAAGTTTCTGACAACGGAATTGGTTTTGATCAGAAATATGCAGACCGCATTTTTCAGGTTTTCCAGCGCCTCCACGGACGAAGTGAATTTGCAGGAACAGGCATAGGTCTTGCTATTTGTGAAAAAGTAGTCTCAAACCACGGAGGTGCCATTTGGGCAACAAGCCAACCGGGAAACGGAGCAGTATTCACTATTTATTTACCCGAATAATAAAATACTCAAACGAGATTTTAAAAATATTAAATCTCCTTATCCGTCATTTTTGATGGTTCCTTAGGAAAATATTGCCAGTTAAATCAGTGTATTAAGCTCATTTAACAACGGAATCTGGCGCTCGTTAATCTTAATTTTTGCTTCATACAATGTGAACCATTTCCCTTTATCATTTTCAGGGAATTCCTTCATTTTTCCTGAATTGGGCGGCCACACCATTTCAAAAGTATTGCTCACTATATTTTCCGCATCAATATCTCCTTTCACAGCCCAGGCATAAACCACCTTTCCACTTTTTTGCGTGATTGGTTTCAGCTCAATAAATTCTCCCTCAATAACTTTTCCAGTTTCCTCTTCAAACTCTCTTTTTGCCGCTTCTATTGCTGTTTCAGTATGGTCAAATTCACCTTTTGGAATAGACCAGGAACCAAGGTCTTTTTTAGCAAAAAACGGCCCGCCCGGATGTACCAGAAAAACTTCAATTTCCGATTTTATTCTGAATAAGAGTATTCCAGCACTTTTTCTGGCCATTCTGATGTATTTATATTTTAAACAATCAAACGAAAAGTAAGATTGATCCTTTCATTATTTATTTTTTTTGATTTGGGAATGCGGTGCTCCCAGTTATGCTGCAAATCTCCTTTCATAATCAACAAAGATCCGTTTTCAAGACTTAGCCCATACTTTCGGCTATGATCGGTTTTATGACGAAACTCAAATTGTCTCGCTTGCCCGATGCTCAAAGAAGCAATGTGGGGATTAATACCCAATTCCCTTTCATTGTCGCTGTGCCAGGCTACGGAGTCATTTCCGTCACGGTAAAAATTCAATAGCACACTGTTAAAAGAAAGTCCGGTTGCTTTTTGGATTCTTTCCTTCAAATTGTATAGGTCTGCAGTCCAGGGTACAGGGTCAAATTTTGTGCCGGAAAACTTGTAGGACTTATTCGAATCACCATACCAGGCCGTCAATCGGGGCGTAATCACTTCTTTTCCATACATAGGGATGACCTGCTGCCGCCATGAAACTTCCTTAACAAGCTGATTCATAAGCAAAATACTTTGTTGAAACGCTAAAAATCCGGGGAAATATTCCAGCAGATCCTCGGGAAAACTTAAACTTTCGTTCGCATCAAAAAGACTTAACTGCTCCATGTTTGCTCCATTTTTATGAGTGGTCGCGGATTTACGGACAAAGCCATTCCACTTCTTAACCCAGGCATATTTTTTGTTTCAATCAGCGATATTCATTAAATGCAAAAACGAATTTTTCTAACAAAAGTTACCCGATCCGGCCGACATGTTTATATGTTTCCTTATCGGCTCTGTGATGCAGTCAGTTTTAATCTGAATCATTAACTATACAGACCATGACCTTAGTTAAGTATAATGAAAAGAGATCGTTCAACAAGACGCCGGAGCCAACAGGCGGTAAATCGAAAACTGCTCCCCTTCGTTTTGTAATTCAAAAACATGCAGCCTCGCGTCTTCATTATGATTTCCGGCTGGAAATGGACGGTGTGCTGAAAAGCTGGGCCGTACCCAAAGGGCCATCGACGGATCCTTCTGTAAAAAGACTGGCAATGATGGTGGAGGATCATCCCTTTGACTATAAGGATTTTGAAGGTATAATTCCAAACGGAAACTATGGGGCTGGAACCGTAATGGTTTGGGATGAAGGAACGTACGAGCCGATCGAACCAACAAAAGGAAGGAAAAAACAGGAAGAAAAATTATTGGAAGAATTGAAATCCGGTTCTTTGAAATTTATTCTGCACGGCAAAAAACTGGAAGGTGAATTCGCATTGGTGAAAACCAAAGGTATGGCGGATAATTCCTGGCTGCTTATCAAACACCGGGACGAATTTGCCAGTGATGAAGATATTACCCAAATGAACAAGTCCGTGGTTTCAGGAAAAGAACTTGAAAAAATTGCTGAAACAAGCGAAAATATTTATGGTTCCGATGAAGAGAGAGAGTCGAAATCTACGGTTAAAAAAAAACTAAAAAAACAGGTTAACCCGGATAATTCCGAAGTTCCGGAACCAGATACTGACGTTCATGAAATTTTAAAAAAAGCACAAAAAGAAAAATTTCCGGCATTTTTCACCCCCATGTTAGCGACGTTGGTCGACGACCCTTTTGATGATCCTGGCTGGGAGTATGAAGTAAAATGGGACGGATACCGTGCACTCGCTTTTTTGAATAAATCTGAAATTGAGCTCCGATCCAGAAATAACAAATCGTTTAACGAAAAGTTTTATCCTGTATTTGATGCTGTCAAAAAATGGAAAATAGATGCGGTAATTGACGGTGAAATCGTGGTTGTTAATGATAAGGGAATTTCTGATTTCAATGCCCTTCAAAACTGGCGCAGTGAGGCGGACGGACAACTTTTGTATTATGTTTTTGATGTGCTCTGGCTGAATGGAAAAAACCTGATGGAGCTGACGCTGAAAGAACGCAAAGTAATTTTGCAAACCCTCATTCCTGAGGATGGTATCATCAAAAGCGGATTTAGTATGGATGCCCGCGGTACCGAATTCTTTGAAGTTGCTAAAAGCATGGGATTGGAAGGTATTATCGCTAAACGATCTGACAGTATATATCGCCCCGGTGACCGCTCTAAAAACTGGCTCAAAATAAAAGTAAAAAAGCGTCAGGAAGTTGTTATTGCCGGTTATACACGCAATGAAGGCACTCCCAAAGCATTCAGTGCTCTACTTTTGGGTGTTTATGAGGATGGAAAATTACAGTATGTCGGGAAAGTCGGGACGGGATTTAATACCAAACAGCAGAAAGAAATGCTGGAACTTTTCAAGCCGTTGATTACGAAGAAAAGTCCCTTTCAACAAATTCCTGATTATAACAAACCATCCCGTTTCCGGCCAAACCCGCCGGATGCGTCGGCAACCTGGCTTGAACCAAAACTGGTTTGTGAAATAAATTTTGCCGAAATAACAGAAGACGGCGTTTTTCGTCATCCTTCATTTGTAGCCATGCGTGAGGATAAAAATCCAAAAGATGTGGTGAAAGAAACCGAAGCACCAACAGCTGAGGTGATCAAAAATGAAACGGGCAAGAAAGAAACGGAATCCATCATCAAGGCCCCGGGAAAATCAGACAGGAAAACTTTGCTGAATCCATCGGAGAAAACGCAGGTCAGAAAAGTGAATGGACAGGAATTGAAATTCACCAATCTTGACAAAATATTCTGGCCGGACGAAAACATTTCAAAACGTGATATGCTGAATTATTACTATCAGATAGCGCCGTATATTTTACCGTATTTGAAAGACAGACCGCAATCGCTGAACCGTTTCCCAAATGGCATTACCGGACAGAGTTTTTATCAAAAAGATGTAACAGGAAAAGTGCCCGACTGGGTGGAACAGTTCCCCTACCGTTCCAATGATGAAGATCAGGAAAAAAATTACATGCTGTGCAATGACGAAGCAAGTTTGCTCCTGATGGTCAATATGGGTGTTATTGAAATAAATCCATGGAGCAGCACCATTCAAAAACCAGACAATCCCAACTGGTGTATTCTGGATCTTGACCCCGACAAAACCAATACTTTTGAACAGGTTATAGAAACGGCCAATGTAATCAGGGAGATTCTGGATAATGTCAAAGTCCCCGCTTACTGTAAAACTTCCGGCTCAACCGGAATTCATATTTACATTCCGCTAGGTGCAAAATATGATTATGAACAGTCCCAGTTATTTGCTAAATGGGTGGCATCCAGTGCCAATGAAGCCTTGCCGGATTTTACCAGCATTGAAAGAATGACAAAAAACAGGAAAGGCAAATTGTATATCGATTACCTGCAAAACCGCCCGGCCGCAACACTCGCAGCTCCCTACTCTATACGTCCGAAACCTGGCGCAACGGTGTCCATGCCGTTACACTGGTCGGAGGTAAAAAAAGGGTTGCAGATGAAGGACTTCACGATTGTAAATGCTCTTGAACGAATAAAATCAGAAGGGGATATTTTTAAACCCGTTTTGGGAAAAGGCATTGATCTGGAAGCCGTTTTGGATTCGTTGTGATTTCGGCTTAGCGGGGGGCACGCAAAGCAGCACAAAGTGTTTTCAACTACAATTCCTTTGCGCCCTTTGTGAAAAACTCAGTGCTCTTTGTGTTGTAAAACCAAAGATTCGTTTTACCACAAAGCGCACAAAGTGTTACCACAAAGATCTACAAAGTGTTTTCAACTACAATTCCTTTGCGCCCTTTGTGAAAAACTCAGTGCTCTTTGTGTTGTAAAACCAAAGATTCGTTTTACCACAAAGCGCACAAAGTGTTACCACAAAGATCTACAAAGTGTTTTCAACTACTATTCCTTTGCGCCTTTGTGAAAAACTCAGTGCTCTTTGTGTTGTAAAACCAAAGATTTGTTTCACCACAAAGCACACAAAGTGTTAACACAAAGATCCACAAAGTATTTTTGACTACTATTCCTTTGCGCCCTTTGTGAAAAAACTCAGTGCTCTTTGTGTTGTAAAACCAGAGATTTTTTTACCACAAAGCAGCACCAAGTGTTAACACAAAGATCCACAAAGTGTTTTAATTACTATTGCTCTTTGTGGTTAAAAATTAAGTAAAAGCTCGTAACATCCGATTGGCATACCCTAAGAGTAATACCCAGAAGTGCCGCAATTTCTTTCACAATAAGGAGCCCCAGGCTTGTCCGCGCCTGCACGGGATTTGGCGCACCCTTCAAAACCGGCAAAGTCATATTTTTCGTTTCCGGCGAGTTAATCATATCCTGAAGCTCCATTGGAACACCAACTGTGGTATTGGAGATCACAAGCTCCTGTTCCGTTTCCCCATTGATATTAAAACAGACTCTTATCTCACCATTACGGGTAAACTTGGCAGCATTGTCAAGCAAGTTATGAATCATGATCCCGAGCATCTGGCGGTCGCAGTACACACGGGTATCGGCGCCAATTTCGTTTTTAAAATCTGTCCGGTTTTCAATCATCATATTTTTAAAAATCCCGAATTTTTCATCCACCAGCTGCCACAGATCTATGTTTTCAAAGTGCAGGCTGTTTTCATACACGTGCGCTTTGATATAATCCAGCAATCCGCTCAGCAAGCTGCTCATACTCAGGGAAGAATCCGATATCACTTTACCCACCAGAGCAACATCTTCATATTGCTCTTTTTGTATCATTTTCGGGATATTCCCCGAAGTAAGTCTGATAAAATTCAGCGGCGACTGGATATCATGTGTCATCGAAGTTAAAAGTCTTGAAAGCATATGCACCTGGCGGGTCATTTCATTTTTAGATACTTCCAGGTCCATCAGCGTTTCATTGAGCCTTGTCGTACGCTTGGCCACCACTTCTTCCAGTCTTGCATTTTCAAATTTCACGTTCCTCAACTTCCATACATTGAAAACATATATACCTGCAATTAGCAGTAATACTAGCAAAACACTGGCCCACCAGGTTTGGTACCACAGAAGCGGCACAACAAAAAAGATCTTTTTGGTCGTATAATTATTGATCCCGAAACCATTCAGTTTCCTCACCACCAGAGTATAATTCCCGGATTGCAGATTCGAAAATCCTATTTTAAAATCGACGTTATCCATTGGAATCCAGTCTGAGGGCTTCACAGACGCGTTTTCTTTCACCAATGCATAAGAAATTTTAAGATTATAAGGATGCCCAAAATACGCCGTTGAAAAGTTCAGCTTTACCTGATTTGGGTTCAGGGGAAAATACATTGTGTCGTTTGAGGCAGTCAACAACTCCTTATTCACCAGCGCATTGTCGAGTACAATTTTCCCGTCGGATGCTGCATTGTTAATTTGTTCGGGCCTGAACCAGACAAAACCATTCATCGAAGGCAGCGATATATACCCATTTGCGAGGTTTAAGCCACATGGGGTGCAGTTTCCGTTGAACTCATTGGTGTTGAAACCCGCCTCTTTGGTATGATACTGATAAAATAATTCCGTTGATTTTTCTTGCAACCGGGCATAATCAAGCAGGTCCTTTATTAAAATCTGGAAAAGCCCTTTGTTGGTAGGAATCCAGATGTATCCCCGTCCATCGTTAACAACACAATGGGGATTGGCCAGATACCGGTTTTTATCCAGCGGAAACGTCGTCAGCTTTCCGGTTTTGTCCATCAGCATCAGGCCGCTCCCCAACGCAGTGATAAAAATATTGCCATCCGCAAAAGCATGGATACTTTTGATCGCCAAATCCTGAGTCCCTGCAATCAGCGTTACCTTTTTTGATGGTATGTCCAGCGCATACAATCCTTTCCATGTTCCGGCCAGCAGCTTGTCCTTACTTACAGACTCCAGGCAGGTTAAATCCAGATTCCTGTTTTTAATATATAACTCAGATTTCGGATCGGTTTGTTTCAGGCTGATCCTGTGTAACCCTGTATTAGCTTCGCCAACCCATAAAAAATCAGATTTTCCAATATGCATTATATCAACACTATTTGAAAAGTGCCCGACTTCTATAACTTTCCCAAGGACACTGTCAAGCTTAAAAACCGATTTCCCCTCCGGTATCCAGGCATTGCCATACTTATCTCTTACAAGTGTTCTTTTGTTTGCAAAATTCACTGCGCGGATGTAGGGAATTTTCCGGTCAATCATCTTTCCGCTTTCCTGATCTTTGCCAACAACATCACCGGATGCCGTAAAAACAGCATTATTTCCGTAAGGTAATTGTGCATAAAAAACATTCTGCAAATAGTCCCCCATGGCTGTCATGGCCTGAAACTGGTGTTTGCTCAATACATAAAACCCGTCCGTCCCACTGCCCAGATATACTTTTCTATTGACCTTGTCGTGATGAATCTTCTCAATACCCTTGGAAACAAGATCAAAATCTTCCACAAGAAGCCTGGTTACCAATACATTACGCCCATTTATTGCTGACAGATCAAGCGTGTAAAGATTCTGATCCAGATAAAGGAAGGTCTGGTCTGAAATATTGTTCCAGAATATTTTGATCCGGCTTTTTCCAACCTCATAGTTCCGGTCATTGACAATATCGCCGGAAAGTGCCATGTCCACCACTTTTCCATTAAGAACACCTTGGAAAGAAGCATTCTCGTGCATATAAAAAAGCCTGTCTGCAATTGTGAAAAAATTCCAGTAAGCGCCGGTATGGAAAGGAAGGTTGTATTTTTTCTTAAAATCTTTATAGAAACTTACCTGATCATACGCGCAGAGATAAAAATCGCCCTTCTTTTCTCCGTAAGGAACCATATAACGGCACGACCTTTCCATGCGGGTAATCCTGTCGGGCAACCCTAACGATGCATGTGCATTGCCGAGTGTCTTTATGAATGATTCAAAGTATTTCACGTTTTTTTGACGGACAGTATCCAGCGCCGCTGTTCCGTTTTCAATTTTTGCTTCTTCCTGTGAGTAAAAAGAGGCATACAGCACGCGGTTGTTTCCCGCCTTATCGCTCCTCGTTCCCGGTTTGATATAATTGACCCGGTTCCATCTTACTTTCAGGTTAAATTCATTAAAAACATAAAAATGCTGTCCGTCAAACCGTACGAGGCCGTCTTCTGTGGCGAGCCAGATAAATCCATCCGCATCAGCTGCTATGCTTTTTACACTGTTTTGGGGTAAACCGTTATCACCGTTGTAATGGGTGACAGAATAATTTTTTTGAGCGTTTCCCTGCCTTGGTAGCAGCAAAAGGAATTGGACAAGCAGAATCAGCAGAACTCTTTTCATAACGTTTTCTTTTTTAGAGGGGGGTTGATTAATAACATTGCGATACGTTTACAGTAGACAGTTCATATACAAATCCGTCCTATATTCTACGTAGGATTTGTAGAAAGTCACTATAAACATAGAATTTTCTCTAACTTTTTTAAGATACGTTGAGTTCGTCACGCCGAAGACTATGCCATAGCCTCCGGTAATTGTAAGCATTTAGTCAATCGGGAAAGTTTTCCCAGGGAAGATGATTTTAATATAATCACTTTTTTCCTTCCGGATTATTCAGTTTATCTCTTTCATGTGTTGGATAAAAGGGCCATCCCCTTGGGGGTATTCTATTTTTTTGAACCGGTTTTTTTTGACTAACAACTACTTGTAAATGGATTGAAGAACTAATATTAATCAAAAATATCAAATACCAAAACTTACACCCATTAGATTTTCTACAAAGTTTTATCCGTCTTATACGCGATAAACCGCCAAAATCCGCCGCCAGGGTAAAATTTTAAAACCAAATTAAGTTTAAAATCAAATCATTACAGTTACCACCGGGTGAATGACATACCCGGAAAATTCTACTCCTGTAACATAGAAATACTTCGAAAATTTATTTAACGGTAAATCTACATAAACGCTTTTGTTCCGACGCGACCCGTAATTTGTGTAGGATAGGCTGGAAAGTGCATGTAGTATTAGTAGGGTTACAACACGCGAGAAATCGAACCAGTACCAAGAGATGGTTCTATTGAGAAGACTATACGGCTCTACAACTTTTTACTTTTTCAAAACAGTACTTTGCATTGTTAAAAAACAAAAGAAAAAAGAGAACACTTCATCATAAAAATTAATAAACATCATGAGACCAAACTTTTACTTTGGCTATTGGCCGTCAGATCTTCTATCATCCCATGTTCATCCTGAACATGGATCCCCGAATTAAATAATATGGAGGTTTGGCCGGGCCGCGTAGGCCGGGCCGCGTAGGCCGGGCCGCGTAGGCCGGGCCGCGTAGGCCGGGCCGCGTAGGCCGGGCCGCGTAGGCCGGGCCGCGTAGGTGGGGCCGCCCAGGCCGGGCCTACTAAACCGGACGTCATAAGTTAGGCAGCTCAACAAAGTCTGTTGCTCTAAGCCGACTGCCGAAAGCCGACTACCGAAAACCACCTCGACATTTCTCAGGAGATCTTTCTACAAAATGGAAAAGTGCACTCTACAAAGAAAAAGCTTTGTTATGATCAGATTTGACGCAGGAAATATTCATACAACGCATACTATATGTAAAAATGGATTAAAACCTGCCGGAACTGTGAAACAACGGCCAAAACAAAAAGAAATTGTCCTTTTATACCAAAATACACAATCACTCTATGAATAGATTTTACACTTCAAATGCAGTAACAACCTGGTTAAAACTCATCGGCTTACTCATCCTCATGGTCCTGGTAAAACTGTCCCGGCCCTAACGCACTACACAATCAACTATTATTTAACACTATACACACAACCAAAAACAAAGCAACCCAGTCATTTTCCGCAGCGGGAAATGTTCTGACAGGCCCGTTAATACCTGCCCTCCAACATTAACATCATTTTAAAAATTCATCATTACAAACACACTTTTTATTTAATCCTACACTAATCCAATACACACAATGAAAACAACACAATTATTTTCCAAGACACTTTGCGCGGCACTGGTTGCTGGCGCTATGCTTTTAAGTTCTTCTCTCTTTGCTCAGGTGAAGATTGGTACGAATCCTACAACAATTGGAGCAACTAATAATTTAGAAGTAGAAGCTTCTACCGCTGGTCGAAAAACGAGTATTGATAAGACTACTGGTAAGGTTACAATCGCAGATGGGTCTCAAGGTTTAAATAAAGTATTAACATCTGATGCAACTGGGATAGCTACGTGGCAAACACAGAGTGTTGGCTGTGCATCTTTCGAAGCAACTGGTACACCACAGAATGTCATAATATACGATGTACTCGGCCAACCAAATGTTAAAATAATTGCAGGAAATGAGAGTTATGATCCAATGAATACTTATAATAGCACCACAGCGGAATACACCGTTCCTACAACTGGGATGTATATATTCAAGGCAAGTGGTGGAGATTTCATTTTGACAAATGATGCAACTAGAAATACAATTTTGCTGTTAAATTCCGCTCAAAAAGGTATATTAACTTTTACATCAAGCGGCAATTTGGTTTATGGAACAGCAACTTGGCAAAATGTAACGAGTGTTAACTATTTAAATGCTGGGGACGTCATTACAATGGTCGTTAACGTCGTTCATAATGTTGGACCTAAACCAGCTGCAACTACTCCTTTTCAAAACATACAATTTTCTGGCTCCCGTATTGATTGTAATGGGAATTAATTAAGCAAGTCTTTTATCAAATATCTAAGCCTGGTTGAATAGCTAATCTTAGGTCTGTGTCGAAACAGACCTATCCAGCCACAACTTGCATAGCTAACCATCAAGCTTAAAACCAGTTAACCCAACCATTACCAATCATTCCCAGTTTTCACACACATACTTCCATGAATTTCAAACCATCCAGATCTCATTCGTTTACCGCAAAAATGTTTTCGTTCCTGTTTACTTCGGGGATGCTTTTAAGCACGTTTGATGTTTCCGCCCAGGTCAAAATTGGCACAAACCCAACGACGATCAATGCGGCAAATAATTTGGAAGTGGAGGCTTCAACAAGCGGGAGAAAAACCAGTATTGATAAAACGACGGGTCAGGTAACGATTGCGGATGGTACCCAAAAGATCGGGCGGGTATTTACTTCGGATGGAAATGGTGGCGGAAGCTGGCAGGCTGGTATTGTGTTTGCGGGGTATGCGCCTAGCCAAAGTGGCGGGCAGGATAATGCGGCATCAGGTATCAATATCATTCCGGATTTTGACCCGGAAGCAGCCTGGGACAATGCCAACAGCGAATATACCATTCCAGAGGCAGGTTATTATTCCATTGCCTTTTCAGGAGTGCAGTATTTCGATGATGGTTATTCCACACCAATAGCAACCGGTGGGTTTACCATCCTGCAATCAGGGGTGCCGATACTCGTCTCGCTGGTTACGTCTCCGGAATTAAATGACATGCCTTTGGGCGGTGCGCTGGCCATCAAAGCAGCAGCCGGGGATAAAATCAAACTGGTAAGCACAACCGGCGTATACCCCGGCCCGCAAACCTGGACGGTGAAAAAGGCAGCCCTGGCGATTATTAAACTTTATTGATTATCACCATCCCGTTTATAAATACGTACCGATGAAATTCCGACAAACACCATACAATCCGCTTGCCGCAAAAACAATGTCCTCCTTCCTGATTGTTTCGGGGATGTTGTTGAGTGCGCAGGATGTTGCCGCACAGGTCAAAATTGGTACTAACCCAACGACGATCAACGCGGCAAACAATCTGGAAGTGGAGAGTTCGACGGCTGGAAATAAGGTGAGTATTGATAAGGAAACAGGGAAAATGACGATTGCGGATGGTTCACAGGGAAATGGAAAAGTGCTGACCTCGGATGCAAACGGCGTGGCAACCTGGGAGACAGGTACCAATGTTTCCTGCAATGCCTTTGAAGTTGCAAAAAGTATTTCGTCAATCGCTCAGGGACCGGCCTTTGTGCTGCATCCTTTCAATTCGTTGGTTACGGATATTGCAGGCGCGTATGATGCGGCAACAGGGATTTACACGATTCCGGTGCGTGGTACTTATATTTTTACAGCCACGGCCGGTGAAGGGAATTCTACGGAAACGGGACGCGTAATTCCACAATTTCTATCCAGACATCTGCGAAAGGAATTGTTTCGAAAAGCTCCCAGTACCGCGTAAGTTATGCGGATCCGCTGGCACATTCGCTTTCAGTAGTGATGGTTGCAGAAGCCGGTGAACAAGTTTTCGTAGTCATGAACTCAACCCATGTCTCAGGAACACCGCTCATTTCGGGCTCGGCAGACGTGCTTACCTACCGTTTCGCAGGTTCACGGATTGACTGCAACCGACAATAAAATTCAGACACACAAATTTCACACTTACAAACTTTAAAAACATGAAAACAAAACAACAATTGGTTAAGGCATTATCTGCCAGCCTGTTTGCAGCAGCACTATTTTTCAGCTCCTCAGCGGTTTTTGCGCAGGTGAAGATTGGGAGTAATCCGACGGTGATTAATCCGGCGAATAATTTGGAGGTTGAAAGCACTGATCCTGCAAAAAAGGTGAGTGTTGATAAAACGACGGGTAAGATTACGATTGCTGATGGGTCGCAAGGAGCGGAAAGAATTTTGACTTCCGATGCAAATGGAACAGCAACTTGGAAACCGATAAAATCAACAGCAATTACTTCTTTTCCTCAAACCTCGGGATTCGCTCTTGATTTGGGATACGAAGCAGGAACGTGCTTGGCTCCGCGTGGATCTACTCCTCCGGCATGTGCTGTTGATATTAATCAGAATGCATCATTTACTGTATTAAATCCAGTTAATGATGTGATTATCAATTTGGAGGATGCCGCCTCTGTTGCAAGTAACAGTACTACCGTTTATTTTTCTATACTTGTTTATGTAGATAAGACTACGCCGGGTGTTTATGAAAATGTAGGAGGAGAATTTATAACATACGCAAATATAGGGTGTGGTGCTGCTGTAACCCACGCGACAGTAGCTTTAAAAAATCTCCCGGCAAGAACGTACAACGTTAAAGTATACTACGTCCCATGGGTTAATTTCGGAACTACTGCAAGAGTTGGTATAGGAGCGCAGGCAATTCCCGGTTGTGGCTCAGTTACTCCTGACGGGAACAATTTGATTATTTCTGTAAGTCAATAAGTAGCTATCCAAATTAGACACCCAGCTAACCTCAATTCTAATCAGTGGTCCATGTCTTCACAGACCTTGCTGACCTACTTCAACCAAGTTAAACCTGATTTGCAATCGGGTGTTGAATAGTGAAGCATTCACAACGCGAGACCCATTACACACTTTAAATCAAATTTTCTCAAATTAAACTACTATACACAATGATCAAAAAGCAACAAATCTACAAAGCGCTCTTGGCGGCTTGTATGCTTTTCAGCTCCTCTGCGGTTTTCGCGCAGGTGAAAATTGGAACGAATCCTACGGTGATTGATCCGGCTAATAATCTGGAAGTGGAAAGTTCTACGGCTGGAAATAAAGTGAGCGTTGATAAGACTACTGGGAAGGTTACGATTGCGGATGGGTCGCAGGGAGTTGGGAAGATTTTGACTTCTGATGCGAATGGAGGTGCAAGTTGGCAGGCAGTTAGTACACAAGATTCACCCGTTCTGTTTTCAGTTGTAAATTCGATAAATCAAACGGGTTCTTTCCAAACAATAGATAAGGCGGATTTCGGCACTAAACATTTCGACAAAAACAACAGTTTTAATTTAGGAACTGATTCATTTACAATTCCGGCTAATGGAACAGGACTTTACCAATTATCAACGATTTACGGAACGTTGAATGCAGGTAATTATGATAAAGGAGTTTATCTAATTGTATATGTAAATGGAGTGTCGTCGGGAAGATATTTATCCATAGGCAATAGTACTGCGGGCGCGGGTATCGGCGGATCGGGAAGTATTCTAATGCAATTTAACTCCGGAGATGTTGTTGATATTCGAATCCTACCTTCTCTTGGGGCGGCTGGTCAAACCATAACATTCTTTCATCTAAGTTTAAGTGTTTCATTGATATCGAAATAAACTAACACAATCTAATTTATTGTCTGTGCCTCCACAGACCCGTCCAGCAACTAATCCATGGCCTATGTCCTCACAGACCCGCTCACCAATACATTGAGCATACCAAAAGCGGAAGCGATCAAAAATGACAAACAATTCAATGATCAATTGAATTTACAAATAACAAAAAATTTGTCAACTCAATCCGTCACACACTTTAAATCAATTTTTCACAAATCAAACTACTACACACAATGATCAAAAAACAACAAATCTACAAAGCGCTCTTTGCTGCTTGTATTCTTTTCAGTTCCTCTGCGGTTTTTGCGCAGGTGAAAATTGGAACGAATCCTACGGTGATTGGAGCAACTAATAATCTGGAGGTAGAAGCTACCAATAACAAAAAAGTGAACATTCGAAAGGCTGACGGTACTGTGGTTGTTGAAAATACACCACCGGGCGCCGTCACCGACAGTATTGTAACTGTTGATGCATCAGGAAATATAAAGGCGATAGACAAAGCCACTCTTAAAAAGAAGTTGGGTTTATCCGGATCGTCAAGTATGCTTACATCTGCTACACAGAACATGCCAGCCGGTTCCCAGTTTATTCCAGATTTCACTACTGTGCTTTTTGATGAACAAAACGGAATTGATCTGACAAATAATTTATTCAATATAAGTCTTTCAGGTACCTATACTGTTAGCTGTACCATTAAAGCACTAATACCAGGTCCTTTTACAGGTACACAGGACGCGAACATAGATATTTACCTTCAAAAATTTGTATCCGGAGCCTGGGCAATTATTTCAAGTGTACAAAAGAAGCAAAACGCCACTGCAACCTTGGTGTTAACACTTTCTGTAACGGATCAATTTGTTGCTGGTGATAAAATTCGATTAATGATTCAGCCATGTATAGGATGTATTGCAGGCAATCCAGATTATCCACTCTATTCAGCAAATTTCTTTGCTTTAAGAAATCTATAACTAGCTGGTTTAGTGTATTAAAAATTCCAAACCAAGATAACCCCGATTTGCAATCAGGTATTGAATGGTTAAGCGTTAAAACGCGAAACTCTCACTATTGTGAGAATAGTGATTCAAAATTAGAAAAATCAAAAAAAAACTACACACAATTAACAGAACTTTCAAATGAAAAAAAATTATATCAATCCTTCCTTTTTCAAGGTATGGAAAAATGCAGCGGCTATGCTGGCTTTGTTTACAGCGGCTTCGGTCGGCACTGCCATGGCCCAGGAAGGCAGCCTGGGGAACACCACTATTTTCGGTGGTGCACAAATGACGTTTTTTGGTAACAGCGATTTTATGACACCTACGGGTGGCACCCAGCCAGGTGTAATCCTGACAGAGCGCGCCACGGCTACGATCAGCTACCTTAACTATTTCGGTAACAACCTTACGGCCAGCGGCGTAACGGATGCGAGTTATGTGGATGGTTATGTGCGAAAGTACGGCACAGGCCAGTTTATTTTCCCGGTTGGGGACAATGGTAATGCGGGCCAGTTTGCAGCTTCGGCGGATGGGACGAGCGGAGCGTATTTTCATGCGGATCCATCAGTAGCTGTTACCACTAATCTTTTTACCGGTGGTAGTTATACTGCTTTGCCAGCTGGCGGCCCTTTTGACAGAACGTTAAAAGCCGGAACGCTGGGAAGCATCGATGCAGTGGAATACTGGGATATTGATGGTGCAACGGCCACACCGATCACGTTAACATGGGATGCTGGCAGTGATGTTACTACGCTAACCGGCGGAACACTTTCAAAGCTGACTATTGCCGGCTGGAATGGTACGCAGTGGGTAAGCATTCCTGCTACGATTAATGCAACATCAATATTGGGAGGCCCAAGTACGGCGGCGGCTGGTTCTATCACCACGAATGCATCCATCGTGCCAAACACATATACGGCCTACACACTTGCCTCCCTTGTGGCGGATCTTACCCCAACTACCGATATCGACGCACTTAGTTTTCCAAATGCAGGTGATAGCAAGGATTTCATCATAAATCTGTATGAGATCAATAATGTTTTGGCAAATGGCCAAATCCGTTTCCGTATCACAAAACTTTCTTCTTTCACGATCACCTATCCAACTACTTCCGGAACATCCAATGTTTTTGGTGGCACTGCTAATGAAAACGGAAACTGGGATTTCACAGAAAATACGAGCTTCATAACAATTACAGCCAAGCCAGGAATTACGATCCCTGCGAATGGTCAGGCATCGCTCGGCTTCAATATAACCCGCAAACCAGGAGTACCTGCCGGAACGGGCCAAAATATCACAGCGACGATCATCAGTGGTTCAGGAGGAGAAGTGAATTTTGTGAACAACCAGGTAGTCACTACGGTTACAGCTAATTAATTTCAATTAAATACATAACACTAGTTTATTATGAAGAAGATTATTAACTATCTGATTATTGCGGTTGCTTTGCTAAGTTTTCAGTTCAGCTATGCGCAAGATGTAAGTATCAATATTGCAACGGATTTACCATCCATTCCTTTGGGTACGTCAACAGCGGTTCTGGTAACAATCTGTAACGAGGACCCAAGCCCTATTGACGCACCTTCAAACAAATTGCGTCCGCAGATCTCAGTAGGTCCAAACGTGACCATTACCGGAGCAACCAATGCAGATGGATCAGCGCTTACTGGTTGGTCAATACAAAATTTATCAACTGGGAATGCCAATACGATCAGGTTGGTCAACACGGTTCCGTTAGTAAATGGTGATTGTGTGCAGTTTCGCGTTACTATTTTAGGAACAGTAGTTAGCCCTTCTACCGTATTTAATGGTACACTTGGATTTGTCGGCCCGCAAACACCCGGTAATAATACGGCTAATGATAACAGCCCTACAAGTGTGGCTGTGACAGCCCCGGTAGCAACGCCTCCTGTTGCAACACCTAACGTTGCCACCACGCCAGCAGGTACGCCAGTTACTTTAACAGTAACAACCAACGACACACCAGGTTCGGCTGCAATTGCACCGGCAACAGTAAAACTGATCGATCCTGCAACAAATTTGCCAGCGGTTGGTAACACAGTTACAATTCCGGGTACAGGTACTTTCACAGTAGATCCAACAACTGGCGCAGTAACATTTACACCGGTTGCAGGTTTTACAGGTGCTGTTCCTCCTGTTAATTATACAGTAGACGACGTGAATGGTTTGACATCGAACCCTGCACCGATCACTGTAACCGTGACGGGAACACCGCCGGTGGCAACACCAGACCCGGCAACGACGCCAATCAATACGCCGGTTATGTTAACGGTAACAACCAATGACACACCAGGTTCAGGAGCAATTGCACCGGCAACAGTGAAACTGATCGATCCGGCTACAAATTTGCCAGCGGTTGGAAACACAGTTACGATTCCAGGTACAGGTACTTTCACGGTGGATCCAACAACAGGCGTAGTTACATTTACTCCTGCAACTGGTTTTATCGGTGTTGTTCCTCCTGTTAGTTATACAGTAGATGATGTGAATGGTATGACATCTAACCCTGCACCGATCAACGTAACCGTTACAGGAACACCGCCGGTGGCTACAAACGATACGGGTTCTTCGACACCCACAGCTCCGGCGATTATTCCGGTTGTAGTAAACGATATTCCAGGATCTTCTCCACTTGACCCAACAACGGTAAAACTGATCGATCCGATAACAGGTCTGCCATCGCCAAGTGTAACGATTCCGAACGAAGGAACGTATACTGTTGACCCAATCACAGGTGTTATCACGTTTGTTCAGGATCCAGGCATTACAACCCCGATCACAAGCACTATTACTTACACCGTAAAAGATGTGAATGGTTTGACTTCAAACCCCGCCACGATCACGATTAACGCAACGCCGCTTCCTGTAACACTGACGGTTTTCAAAGTAACAAAAGAAGGGAAAGTAGCCAAACTGAACTGGGAAACTACTGAAGAAACCAACAGTGACCATTTCGAGATCCAGCACAGTATTTCAGGAAAAGACTGGAACAAGATCGGAACAGTGGATTCGCATGGTGACAGCAAAGTGAAAAATGTTTACACTTTCACTGACGTAAATCCTGCAAACGGCGAAAACCTTTACCGTCTGAAAATGGTTGACAGAGATGCAACTTATGCTTACAGCCGTATCCAGAGTATTAAATTTGACGGATTGAACAGTGCAGCCGTAAGTGTTTACCCAAATCCATCTTCGGATAAGGTATTTATCCAGGATATGGATCTTGCGCAGGTTAAGCAGGTTTCAATAGTGGATATGAACGGTCGTGCACTTTTCAGCAGCGATAAAGTTTCTGCTGACGGGATCAATGTAAGTAAGTTCAATCCGGGCACTTACATTCTTCACATCACGAATGTGAACGGTACTGTGAGCAATCACAAGATCGTGATCGCAAAATAGCATAATCTCCCTCCTCATAAAGTTTCGAAAAATATCCTTCTGCTTCTGGCAGAAGGGTATTTTTTTTCCAACCAATAGTAATCAACTCCATGAAAATAAATATACCTGTACGCAGCGCATTTCTGGCAACGATTCTTATGAGCTTGTTTTCTGTTTTGGGCTATGCCAAAGCTGAAAATGGTATTACAAAAATGCTTGCCATTGATACCCCTCCGGTAGCAGTTCCTGATGTAATAACTACTGCGCAAAAAACGCCTGCAATCATTGCGGTAACTGCCAATGATTTGGCTGGCTCAGCCGCAATTGATCCGCAATCTGTCCGGCTGATCCAGCCATTCTCAGGAGCTCCTGTATTGTCGTTTACTTATCTGAACGAAGGAACATATACGGTCAACCAAGCGGATGGTACCATTGTATTTACTCCCGTTGATGCTTTTGGGGGAGTTCCCACGACAATAAACTACACTGTTAAAGACATAAACGGCCTGGAATCCAACCAGGCTAAAATCACGGTGACAGTCACACCAACACCTCCCACGGCAGTAGCTGATTTCGCCACGACGAAAGCCGGTAAGTATGACGGTCTGGAAAAATGATATATCCGGTTCGATGATGCTCGACCCTCAAATGGTCAAATTCATAGATCCGGTTTCGGGCCTTCGGGTGTTTTTCGTTCAAATACCAAATGAAGGACTCTTCGCTGTCAATTATTTCACAGGTGAAGTAACGTTTACGCCGGATGCAGGTTTTGTTGGCGTATCAACAATTAACTATGATATACAAGATCTGAACGGCGAATTTTCCAACCCTGCTGCCATTACAGTTACTGTCACAGATACCCCGCTTCCTGTAAAATTGACTTTTTTTGAAGTCATCAAAGAAGGAAACACAGCCAGATTAAACTGGGAAAGTATTGCCGAAACAAACAGCGATCATTTCGAGATTGAGCACAGTATTAGCGGTAAAGAATGGAACAGGATAGGACTAGTAACTTCCCAAGGCGAAAGTGCAGCGAAGATTAAGTATTCATTTACCGATAAAAATCCTGCAAATGAAGAAAATCTCTACCGTCTTAAAATGATCGACAAAGATGCAACTTTCGCTTACAGCCGTATCCAAAGTATCAAATTTGACGGACAAACTGGCCCGATGGTGAGCATTTACCCTAATCCTTCTGCGGACAGAGTATTCATTCAGGATATGGCGCAGGTGAAACAGGTTTCTATTATGGACATGAATGGCCGCGCAGTATTCAGCAGCAATACGGTAACCAGCAACGGGATCAATGTAAGCAAATTCACTCCGGGTACTTACATTCTGCATGTAACCAATATGAATGGTACTGTAAGCAATCATAAAATTGTGATCGCAAAATAATAAATATCCCTCCTCTTAAATAGTTTGTAAAAATACCCTTTTGCTTTTTGCAGAAGGGTATTTTTTTGGTTTCGGTGTTTTTTTGCACAGAGAACCAGCGAGGACAGGCGAGAGCCACAGAGAAAATTAACTACGAAGTTCACGGAGTGGACGCAGTGCAGTTTTACACGAAGGGCACCAAGGTGTTATTGGGCGGCCTCACCCGTTCAGAAGTTTCCGGGACCTTCCGTCCTACGGTTTTTTTACCGTCGGACGGATCATAAAACTGGTTATCATCTTTGAAATAATATCAGATCCGGTAAGGTGATTTTTAGCGATACATCTCCTTTGGAGATTCCTGTTTATAGATCCAAATTGCATCAGCGGATCCTCGCTCCATCGGAGCATCCTGCAAATGTCAGGAAACTCCAATGGAGTTTGGATTCATATGTTTTCATGAACAGGGCTATAAACAGGAAGCTCCGAAGGAGCGTCAAAT
>NZ_VTOL01000054.1 GCF_009801115.1 Dyadobacter sp. 3J3 | reverse complement strand
GATTTTATTCTGATGTATCTGAAAGAAAACCCTAATCAGTCCTACCATGGTTTGCTGTTTGAGATGTGTCAATCGAAAGTAAGTGAATGGATTAAGTTTCTGTTGCCGTTACTGGAGTCTTGTTTGTCTAAATTGAACTTTATGCCCTTAACCGGCAGTGAATTCAAACCGGCAGCTGAAATTGACACCGATTACCTGATCGCGGACGTATCCGAGCGTGCCATTCCCCGGCGTCGATGCGATCAGGCACAGCAGGAAGAATACTCGGGAAAGAAAAAATGTCACACGATCAAAAATCTTGCTATCACTGATTCCAATGGTAAAGTCCTGTATTTAAGTGAAACTTATGAAGGCTCAGTTCATGACAAGACTATTTTTGATCAGGTTCAGATTCATACCCAGGGACTTAACCTTTTGCTTGATTTAGGGTTTCAGGGAGCTGAAAAAGATTGCCCCTGTGCAATATTACCTTTCAAAAAACCTAAGAAACGAGAATTAACAGATTT
>NZ_VTOL01000052.1 GCF_009801115.1 Dyadobacter sp. 3J3 | reverse complement strand
TGGGAGTCGGGGAGACCTGAAGCGGTAGGTTAAAGACACCGTTAGGGTAAAATCGGCGACTGGGGCTAAGTCGTAACAAGGTAGCCGTACCGGAAGGTGCGGCTGGAACACCTCCTTTCTGGAGACGAGAAACTCTGCTTTTAGTTTATCTTTATCATATATTTTTAAATGTAGGGGCTTGTAGCTCAGGTGGTTAGAGCGCTACACTGATAATGTAGAGGTCCGTGGTTCGAGTCCACGCAGGCCCACTAAATTTAAAAAAAAACATTGGAATAGCATTAGGATAAGTAATTTAATTACACTACTTTTGCACTCCGAAAAAAACAAAAAATACTTGGGGGATTAGCTCAGCTGGCTAGAGCACCTGCCTTGCACGCAGGGGGTCAACGGTTCGAATCCGTTATTCTCCACATTATCTTCAAAGGAAGGTAACGAGTTCATTGACATATTGAGAAGCAAAAGAGAATAAGATAAAAAACATGTAAGCGAATTAAGGGCGCATGGAGGATACCTAGGCTCTCAGAGGCGAAGAAGGACGTGATAAGCTGCGATAA
>NZ_VTOL01000051.1 GCF_009801115.1 Dyadobacter sp. 3J3 | reverse complement strand
GCCGCTCCGGTCGTAACAACGCCTGTAAATGTAACAGTTGGTCAGACTGCAACTTTAACAGCTACCGCTATTTCTGGTGCCACTTTAAACTGGTATGGAACCAGTATATCAGGCGGAACAGCATCTGCTACCGCGCCAACAGTTTCGACTGCGACGGTTGGTAGTACAACTTATTATGTTAGCCAAAGTGTAGGAACTTGTGAAAGTCCTCGTTCAGCCATTGTTGTAAATGTGGCTGCTGCACCATGTACAACACCCGCCGCTCCGGTCGTAACAACGCCTGTAAACGTAACAGTCGGTCAGACTGCAACTTTAATAGCAACCGCTATTTCCGGCGCCACTTTAAACTGGTATGGAACAAGTATAACAGGCGGAACAGCATCTGCCACCGCGCCAACAGTTTCTACCGCGACGGTTGGTAGTACAACTTATTATGTTAGCCAAAGTGTAGGAACTTGTGAAAGTCCCCGTTCAGCGATAGTCGTAAATGTGGCTGCTGCACCATGTACAACACCCGCCGCTCCGGTTGTAACAACGCCTGTAAATGTAACAGTCGGTCAGAGTGCAACTTTAACAGCAACCGCTATTTCCGGCGCCACTTTAAACTGGT
>NZ_VTOL01000050.1 GCF_009801115.1 Dyadobacter sp. 3J3 | reverse complement strand
AACCCGTTGGGTGAAATTATGTGATTTGAATTTTGATATTGTTTATATTCCTGTTGAATATAAATTTATTAAGGTATTGAATCAAAGTTAAGGACGTAATTTTTGCAAGAATTCTTGTTCTAAATCCATCAAAACTTTTTGCATAATTTCTCCTAATCATGAATTGATCACATAGTTGTGAGAAAAGTGTTTCTATTCTTTTTCTGGTTCTTCTAAAAACATATGCTTGTTTTTTATATTTTTTCTGATTGCTTCTCATCGGAGTTTCTAATCGGATATTGACAGTGTGAAATAGGTCTAATTGTTGTTCATTAGATATGTAGCCTTTGTCTCCAAGTAAAACAGCATCAGACAGTTGTAATTTAACGTCTTTTAAATAAGCGATATCATGAACATTTGCTTTACTAATGTCAATGGAATGAAAAACGCCGGACATCGTACAAACGCCATGCAGTTTATAACCATAAAACCATGTGTTTTGAGATGCACAAAAGCCTTTCTCGGGAGCTGTCTCAAAACGCTCTTTACAGATTTTAGTCCTCCTATGTCTAGCCATTTTACATATTTCCAGTGGCATTGAGTCAACTACAAAGTAGTCTTCAAATTCAATGAAACTATGATTTAATTTTGTTCTTATCAATTCGGTATAGGCAAATAATTTTCTGCGACGCTTGTTAAATTGACTTCGCTCTAATATATTTTCTATCCCATTTTCTGGTATCGTTTGAAATAAGAGATTCTCGCTATCTATACTCATATATTCAGCCGTCAAACTTAAAGCAACAACTTGATTATCAGACATTTTTGGCTT
>NZ_VTOL01000005.1:170299-503172 GCF_009801115.1 Dyadobacter sp. 3J3 | reverse complement strand
CAACCTCTCAGCTCCCCTATCGATCGTTGCCTTGGTAGGCCGTTACCCTGCCAACTAGCTAATCGAACGCATGCCCATCTTCAACCAATAAATCTTTAACAAATCATATAATGCTATACAAATGTGTTATGCGGTATTAATCCGGGTTTCCCCGGGCTATCCCCCAGTTGAAGGTAGGTTGCATACGCGTTACGCACCCGTACGACGGTGACATTGCTGCCCCCTCGCCTTGCATGTATTAAGCCTGCCGCTAGCGTTCATCCTGAGCCAGGATCAAACTCTCCATTGTAAATTTTGTTTTGTGGTAATCCCGAAAGATTCCACGTTATCTTCTTAAACGTACTATCTTGTTACTCTCTTCATCATGTCAAAGAACTTTGCTCCGCGTCTTCCGAAACTCGTGGCGATGATCGTTCTCAGCGCCGTACTACCCGATTGGGAGTGCAAAGGTGCACCTCTTTTTTTTCTTACGCAAGTACAAGGCAAAAGTATTTTGAATCTTTTTTTACTTTAATTTGTAAAAAGCTCAAAATGAGGAAAATGCGCCCCAAAATATTTTTAAGTTTTTTTTCATGGGGTTGGGTTCGGGTCGGAAAATGGGGCTGGAATGGGTGGGAATGCGGTTGTGGGCTCTTTTATCGTTGTGGGGAAATTGGGACTGATCACGCGTTTGGCGGATTAGATCAACTGTGCAGTGCGCATATCTGATTTGATTGTGGGTTTTGGTTCCTATATATAAGGAAGGGGAAAGTGTGGTTCACAGGGCAGGTTTACAGATTGTTCAAAGGAGGCTCCCACGGAGTCCACAGAAGCTTAGTCGTATTTATTTGCTACAAACAGGAGGCTCCGAGGGAGCCTGGGGAATTTACACTATTTCCTTCATGGCTAGAAACACGGAGCTTATAAGAAGCTTGAAATGAGAAATCTTTAAAATGATCAAAACATATCTAAAATAATGTGAGTCGAATCCATTGACCATGTTCTGATGGCACAACAAATCAAACTTAACTAATCCTGATCACGTGAATCCCTTTTGAGTTTAAGAAAACTTCTCTTGCCTAAATAATAATCTACAACCATAATCATGAAGAATAACAGACCAGCCAATAATAAACGCTTACTCCCTGCCCAATGCTGATAAGAAAATAAAGCTCCCATTACCAATAAGCCAGTCGTTGCAAGCATTAGAATGACCTTAAGAACTGTTATATATGTTTTTACAGTTCTATGGTCAACTTTCAATTCACTTAAAAGCATGTTAAAATTCTATGCACACATCCGATTTTACAAAACAACCCTCTACTTTTCAGCAATGGCTTTTCCTAAAATATTTTAAGCCTACCCTAATCAGTATCCTCAGCTTTCGGGTATGGCCCTTTTCTCAAAAAACGATCACACTTCAATTCCCACATGTGATGATTGAAGCGTGTCCGTTTATCATTCTATCTAAAATACAAGGATAATCCCAGACGAAAACGGTTACCTCTAATCATATAATTTTTTTCATAGTCTACGAGTAACGGTAGATTATATTGAGTCTGTAATCCCATATACTTTCCAATTCGACAACTTAATCCCAGTGCTCCGAACATGACGTAATTGTTCCTATTAATTGAAACTTTTTCCCCTGATAATCCATCTGTAAATGAAAGTTCGCCAATGTTATACCCAGATGACAATTGTACAAACGGAGTCAACCGAAACGGGAGCACATAATAACGGGCATATACCTCTGGTGTAAAAGCGTATTCGCTTACCCAACCACGTTTAAAGCTCGCCCAGCTATTCCCCTGCTTGGAAAATCTATTGGCCAGAGACAACTGGAGCCCAACAACCAGGCGGTCAGCGACCAAATAACCAGCCTGGGGTGTCAAAGACCAGCCCGCTATATGCCTACTAGTATTCGCAGAAGCATTCAATGAAAAAGTAAGCGCTCCTTTTTTTAAGGTCTTATATGTAGGAATGTCTGTTGATCCATCAATCTGACTGGAATCACCGCCCTGCTGTGCAAATAAATTGGTGGAAAACATCAGAAGAGCGGTAAGAAAGAAAAGAGATATTTTTTTCATAGTCAATATGGATGATTTTATGTTAAAATTTGAGTGTGTAGCCAATATAAGGCAGTATAGGGAAGAACGAAACCTGCTTTATTGAAATCCGGGTTGGTACGAAATCCTGATTCCGTTCAGTCTTCATATCCAGATACAGCGGGTTATTCCTATTATATGCATTGTACAAGCCCAGGCGTAATTCCGCATTACGTTTATGGGGCGTTACCAAAGATTTGCTTGCGCCAATGTCCAGCCGGTGAAATGCAGGCATTCGCCCGTTGTTTCTTTTATCATATATAAATCTGGGACCGCCACTATTTTCAGTAATAAAGGCCGCTTCCGGTAAAGTAACGGCATGTCCGGTCTGGTAAATAAAACTGGCACTTAATTTCCATTTTTTACCAAGCTCGTAGTTTCCAGTTATCGCTACATTATGCCGTCTGTCATACTTCATTGGGTACCACTCGGCATCATTGATTCCCGAAAACTTTCGTTCCGATTTTGATAAGGTATAGGAGACCCATCCATTGAATTTGCCAGCCTTTTTACTCAACATTAATTCAATTCCCTTCACACGCCCCACACCGTTTTTGATGACAATGTCATCCCAGGAATCAGCAAGCAGGCCGGAAAAATTGGTACCATCCGGATAATCGATCAGGTTTTTCATCCTTTTTGTATAAGCTTCCAAGGACAGTTCCAGACCTCCCTGAGGAAAAGTCTTGTACACACCGACTGATAATTGCGCGCTTCGCGAAGGAACTACCTTGCCGGTTGAAGGAAGCCAGGCGTCATAACCAAAGCCAAAACCGTTGTTGGTAAGTAGATGAACGTATTGATTCATGATGGCATATCCACCCTTGAGTGCCCAGTTGGCCGGAAGCGACCAGTTCAATCCCAGGCGTGGTTCAGGATTAAAAAAAGTCCGGTTATCGACCTGGTAAAGGCTATAGCGTAGACCAGGATTAAAGTGTAACCTTGGCGTAAGGTCTATATTAGCATCCACGTGAAAGTCCAGTTGCGTTGCGGGAAGCGTTCCTTTTCCGGTTTCCTGCTGTGATCCAATATAATTGCTTTTGGTAACAAATGGACTGAAAGAGTGCCTGGTAAGGTCCAGGCCAAACTTAAGATTCGCACGATTGGAGAGGAAATAGTCAAACTGAACTTTAGTACCTAAATCCGTTACCCCCGCGTTGGTGTTCCGATAAAGTTTCACGGGTTCCGCGTCCACACTGAGGTCTTCAAAGTTATTGGCCAGCTCGCTGGTGTACTTGGAATAAAGCAAAACGAATCTTGCAAAAAGCTTTTGTGAGAATACTTTGCTATACCTAAAGGTTGCAGTTGTATTTCCCCAGTTATTACCCAGTGAGGTTTCCGTTGACCTCCCGTTTATAGCGCTCCATTCGCCGTAGGTGAATCTGTCAAAACCATTATAGACACTTAGGTAAATTTGATCCGTTTTGTTGATCTGATAGTTGAATTTTGCATTAAGATCGTAAAAACGATACTTTCGGGTTTCGCCGTATCCGCTTGATCTCTTGGGCTGCAATAACGAAGAAAGTCCCAGTGTGGAAACTCGCCCCGATACAATAAATGAAGCCTTGTTTTTAACGATCGGCCCTTCTAATGTCAGACTTTGGTTGAGCAGGCCTATTCCTACTTCCCCGCCGAATTTCTGGTTGTTCCCATCTTTCATGGTCAGGTCTATCACCGAGGCGAGCCTGCCGCCATACCGGGCAGGAAATGCTCCTTTGTATAAATCTACCGATTTAAGAGAATTTGGATTAAAAACCGAAAAAAATCCACCCAGATGCGTAACGTTGTAGACGGGGACTTCATCCAGTAAGATCAAATTTTGATCCGGTGTTCCTCCCCGGATATACAGGCCGGCACTACCTTCCGTTCCGGTGGAAACGCCCGGTGTAAAACTTAACGCCTTCAGTACGTCCACTTCACCCAAAAGCGCAGGCATTGACTTTATTTTGTCCATCGGAATCGATAAACTTCCAATGGGCGCATCGATGTTTTTGATTTCTTTCACAGTTACCTCTTTCAGAAGGTTGTCCTGCATTAACTTGATATCCAGGGGGAACTTATGCTGGACAAAATCCTTGATATATAGAGTCGCATAGCCTACAAAGCTCACTTTGAGAGCGTGGCTATGCGTAGGAATTTCCAGACTGAAAAAGCCGTATGCATTTGTCTGTACGCCCGTTTGCGACAGACTGTCCCGCACGGTGGCACCTACGAGCAGTTCTCCGTTCGCTACATCACGCACGGTTCCACTGATAATTAATTTTTGAGAAAAGGCTACATGTACGCTTGTAAACAAGAAAAAGGCAATTACTAAATATTTTGTCATGGTATTTCTATCACCTTTTCGTTGGAAGCAAAAATGAGCCCATAGCCATTTTTGATATTGGTCAAAGCTCTTTGGGGAGGAAGCACGAGAAGATCGAGCCCCTCGGGCTGATCATATTCTATTTTGGCATAATCAAATGCCTCTTTGGTAACGACTTCAACTCTCATGGTAACCTTAGATGCCCACTTTGGAGTGTCAAAATTTCCCTTGGTGGTCTCAATATAGAATTTTATAGGAGTCTTGAGGTCAGGTAAGCATTTACTTTTCATCAAGAAGATCCGGGCGGAACGATCGAATGTAAGTCCCGCAGCTTCACTGTAATAGGTCGATATTTTTTCTGTTGCCCAGGTATGGCAATCTTCTTCTTTGGCAGGTATATTGTCCGTGGCACCATACGGACTAGCCGAAACGGTATCCTTATCAAAGTATGATAAAAATGTAAGTGTGTAATAGCTTTCTACCTCAGCCTGCTGCTCTTTAAAGTATAGACTTACTAAATCCTGGCGCGTCTGGTGGTTAATTTCACCAGGTACATCGCGGATTCGTACTACTTCAACATCCGGTACATCTAACGGAACCAGTACAGGTGCTGATTCAGCAGCTGGTAATAGCGGAGCCGAAGTTTTTACAACATAGGTCAATCCTGCTTCAATCACACGATCAGATACATATACACCATTCTCGCTTTTCGATGAAGACAATTCAATGGATTCCTTACCATCCACCAATAATTCCACTTTTGCATTCGATACGGTGACGTCTTTTGGAATAGAGCCAATTGGATTGAAGGTTCTGGTTACTTGTATTCTAATGGGAGACCCCGCTTTAAGCTTCCCCCATAAAACCAACTTGTCTCCTGCATACGGGATATCCATATCAAGGCTGGTCTCTTTGCAACCAGCCACAAAAAGTAATAGTGAAATAAATATAAACCTCATTTATTGAAATGAAAAAAATTTTCCGTGCAGTTGGAAATAATTACAGTGTATAAAAATACGGTTAAATTACTAGCCATTCCAGAGTAGGAGATGGTGAACTTAATTTACACCCCTCCTTTGGAATGGCCAGCTACTCAAAACTTTCAAATATCTTGGTCATACTCCCTGAATACCGTACATTTCATGTGTACATTGATATTGTATACCGGCGGCGGTCCTAGTTGGAAGTCTTGGACGTCTGCTCCGATACGATCTACATTACTTCCTTCCCATTTTCGAGGAGGAAGATCCCCCCCCACATATTACTCGTCGCAGTAACCGTAAAACTAAGATACGCAGCTTCGGTGTGGGACCATCCGACCCAGTTTTTCTTATAATAGTCTATACGAATTAGGCGGTAGGTGGCCAGACCAGGAGCAATTTGAACTTCAGAATGCTCAGCTTCGATCCGACGATTCCCATCAGTATTTCTAAAAGTTCCTAATTGAATTCTTGCGTTATCTAATGAAACTTTCTTTATTTTGTTAGTGCGAACTTCTGGTAAATTTGGATTTTTTAGAAAGCTCGATAATTTGTCGAGGTTTTTTCCAATGTAAATAGAAGTAGAATGATCGGAACTTATATGATACGCAGAATCTCCTACAATCACATAGCTCTTGGAATTCAATACGGCTGAAAGCTCAGGAATCTCCACAATTTCAGTGAGAAGTTTGTCTCCTTCCACTTCTTTAAAGGTTAATACATCACTTAGTTCTCCAAATTCGCCTGTATCGGCTATTTTTTCATGTTCCTCCCTGGATATAGACTTTTGTCTTTTAAGAAGCGAAACGAATTCAGGTTTTGAATACCAATTTTCCATTCCTTTCTTATTAGAAAGCTCTTTTGCAACATTACTAAAGTGTTCCGGAGAGGCGAATCTAAGTACACCATTTTCGAGTAATACATCCTTGGAGGTCAATTTCGCGGAGTTTACAATGGGTTCAGGACTTTGCTCTTTCTCGCTACACGAGGAAATGGCAAAAGCAACCAACATAAATAGACATAATTTCTTCATACATTTGTACGGTTTGAATTGTTAAAAATGATTTAAACTAAACTTAAACGTCCCGCTTTCCAGGCTTCCAAACTTGTGGCGGGGCGTTCTTTTGCAAATTTAGGACAAAGAGTTAGAACATTTTCTGACTCAAATAAGAAAATGTTCTAACCTTGCCAAAAAACTAATACTACGCAAAATACAAAAAACTAAGAATTGTTTCTACTTCTTTTGCTACGTAAACGACTTAACGTAGTGGGATCAATATTCAGATAGGATGCCTGAATATTCACCGACAAGTGACCTTTCAAACCAGGATACATTTTCTCAAACATTTCAAGACGGCTTTGAGGGTCGCGGAGACTACACATTTGGACACGCAAGTCGGCCATGACCATTGTATTTTCAAAAACGGCCCTGGCGATTTCGGGGTGCGAAGATTGAAGAATCAGGTAATTGTTAAAGGATAAACTGTATAACCTGCACGCTTCCAATGTTTCAACAAAATAATTTGCAGGCGTTTGATAGATAAAACTACGGATATCGGTAAGAAATCCACCTGCCGGAACGATCCAATTGGTGATCTCTCTCACCAGCTTTTCCTCAACTTGTGAACGTTTCCGCTGTTCAACAATATGAAATGCCCTCATTACGCCGCTGCCGATAAACCATAAGCTTGATGCTACTTCACCTGGTGAGAGAAGTGCAGTATCAGGAAGTGTTGTCATCGGCTCAAAATAAGGAAGCAATGGTATCAGTTCTGATTGAGGTAATCTGGTAAGTTTTGTCAGGTTTTGGAGCAATAGTTTCATAATGTGTGTAAAATGAATTGAACAAGTTTCATTTCATTTTTCAAAAGGTTGAGCAGGACTGTATTTATCAGCGATAAAAAATAACTTTCGCAATAAACTAAAATATATTAACAGTTACAAAAGCGATTGATTTAATGGCCGTGAGCACAAAACGCCATTACAAAAATAGCCCTCACTTTTCAGCAAGGGCTATTCTCAGATACGTCTAACACTAAAACCTCAGCTTCCGCAAGCTTCACATCCTTCCGGATCATCCAGCGAGCATTGCATATCAGAACGGCTGTCACGCGCTGCAACTGGTTTCGTATGATCTTCGGCATATTGTACGTAGTTCAATTCCTTTTCAGCAACCAATTCTGTAACTGGTTCGATCTGCGCTTCTGCCTGCTTACCTAAAGTAAATTGAACAGGAGCCGAAGCTGCACGTGTACGTAAATAGTACATACCTGTTTTCAATCCTTTTTTCCACGCATAAAAATGCATCGAAGTTAATTTCCCGAAATTAGGTTCTTCAAGGAAAATATTCAGTGACTGTGACTGGCAAATAAAAGCACCACGGTCGGCAGACATATCCAGGATACTACGTTGTTTAATTTCCCAAGCCGTTTTGTAGAGATCCTTAATGTTTTGAGGAATATTTGGAATAGCCTGAACAGAACCACTGGCCCTAACAAGATTGTTTTTCATTTCCTCATCCCAAAGCCCAAGTCTTACAAGATCTTTCAGCAGATACTTATTTACAACCACAAATTCTCCTGAAAGAACGCGTCTTACATATATATTGGAAGTGAATGGTTCAAAACATTCATTGTTACCCAAAATCTGGCTCGTAGAAGCCGTAGGCATTGGAGCAAGTAATAGTGAATTGCGAACACCATTCTGAATAACACCCTTTCTCAATTTCTCCCAATCCCAACGTTGACTGTCTGGTTTCACACCCCACATATCAAACTGGAATGTACCTTGTGAAATCGGGCTGCCTTCCCAGGTCTGGTATGGTCCATGAAGTTTTGCCAGTTCCATGGAAGATTCCATCGCACCATAATAAATCGTCTCAAAGATATCTTTGTTCAACTGACGCGCCTCATCCGAATCAAAGGGCATGCGCATCATACAGAAAGCATCAGCCAATCCCTGAATACCGATACCGATCGGACGGTGTCTTTTATTGCTATTTTCAGCCTCCGGAACAGGATAATAATTAAGATCAATAATCTTGTTCAGATTGCGGGTAATCACTTTTGTGATCTCATATAGTTTCTGATGATCAAAACGGTAAAAACCGTCCGCCTGCATTTCCACAAATTTGGGAAGTGCAATTGAAGCCAGATTACAAACAGCCACTTCATCCGGAGCTGTGTACTCCATGATTTCCGTACAAAGGTTGGACGACTTGATCGTCCCCAGATTTTTCTGGTTTGATTTTGAGTTTGCGTGATCTTTGTACAACATATAAGGTGTACCTGTTTCAATTTGCGATTCAAGAATAGCAAACCAAAGATCCTGCGCTTTTATCGTTTTACGTGCTTTTCCTTCAAGTTCATAACGCTCGTAAAGTTTTTCAAATTCTTCACTGTGCGAATCAGCCAAACCTGGACACTCGTGCGGACAGAATAATGACCAGGTATCATTTGCTTCTACACGCTTCATAAACAAATCCGGAATCCACATGGCATAGAAAAGGTCACGTGCACGCTGCTCTTCCTTACCGTGATTTTTTCTCAAATCAAGAAAATCGAACACATCCGCATGCCATGGTTCCATATATATGGCAAAAGAACCCTTTCGCTTTCCGCCTCCCTGATCAACATAACGCGCCGTGTCATTGAATACGCGAAGCATCGGCACGATACCATTGGACATTCCATTGGTACCTTTAATATAGGAACCTGTCGCACGTACATTATGGATGCTCAAACCAATACCACCCGCCGACTGTGAAATCAGGGCGCATTGTTTCAGCGTATCGTAAATTCCTTCAATACTATCTTCCTTCATTGTTAAAAGGAAACAGGACGACATTTGTGGTTTTGGCGTTCCTGCATTAAATAAGGTAGGCGTCGCGTGTGTAAACCATTTTTCAGAAAGCAAATGATATGTCTCAACCGCAGCCTGAACATCTTCCTGATGAATTCCGATCGCAACGCGCATCAACATTTGCTGGGGGCGTTCTACGATTTTACCGTCTACCTTTAATAAGTATGATTTTTCAAGCGTTTTGTAACCAAAATAGTCATAGGCATAATCCCGGTCATATATAATAGTAGAATCAAGAAGAGATGCATTCTGACGGATCACTTCGTAAACTTCTTTGGAAATTAACGAAGCATTTTCACCTGTTTTTCCGTCTACATAAGTATAAAGACGTTTCATCGTCGCAGAAAACGACTTCAACGTATTTTTATGAAGATTTGAGATCGCGATCCGGGCGGCTAAAATAGCATAATCCGGATGCTTGGTAGTCATCGAAGCGGCTGTTTCCGCTGCAAGATTATCAAGTTCGGCGGTGGTAACACCATCGTAAATTCCGGAAACAACCTTTTTGGCTACCTCTATGGGCTGGATGTAATTGTTATCGAGGCCATAGCTCAGCTTCTCAATACGGGCAGTCACTTTGTCGAATTTTACCGACTCACGGCGACCGTCACGCTTTATTACGTACATGGACATGTGAAATATTTTCTGAGGTGAAAGATTTAAAGTTGTTAATGAATATTATTGGAGGGGAAGTGAAATATTTTCCTTGAAATAACTCAAAATAAATTGAAAGTGCAACTCTGAATTAAGCTTTTTAAAGGACAAATCTTAACAGCTTAATTTATCAAATTGTTAAGATTCTCGTAACAAGTCATTTAAGAAAAAAAGAGTCACAAAAGATTTTTCAAGAAATTTTTATTGCCGTTTTTCCAAAAAAATTTGCAACTTTTTTTTCAGAACTTGTGCATAAATACAAAATATAATTAAGTATAGCAATTGATATTCAGTAAATTATGACATATTTATTTTTAGGTGAGATTTTAAATTTGTAAACTTTTTATAAAATTAGGGTATATTTCTCAACATAATGCTTTAACTATTTCTATTCATTATATTTTCCACATCCGCAAATTTAGCCTCATGAACAAGCCTTTTAAGCATCAGTCAAGAAGAACATTTTTGAAACAAACCGCCGGATTATCCGCGGGTTTTGCCATAGGGGCAGAAACGCTTGTACATGCCGCTGATTTCAGCGATAATCTATCAAAATTTTCATTACCATTAGGCGTTTATGCATCCTATGAAAAAGCTGAATTGCTCAGAACATATGGATGTTCCTATATAGAGGAATCTGTTGGCGGTTTTCTGATCCCTAAAGACGGCGATATGCAGTACGCCAAAAATCTTCAGCAATTAAAAGAGGATAAGTTTCCAATCCGATCCTATGTAATTCTGTTGCCGGGGCAATTAAAAACATTAGGGCCGGATGCGAATCATGAAGCGATTTTACAACGCACTGATCTGGCTTTAAAAAGAGCGAAAGAATGCGGCTCGAAATACATTGTATTTGGAAGCGGCGCTTCACGGATTATTCCGGAAGGATTTGACCGTGATAAGGCAAAAGCCCAACATATAGAATTGAGTAAAAAAATGGCGCCGCTTGCTGAAAAGTATGGTGTGAAAATTGCCCTTGAACCGCTTAATCGTGGAGAAACCAATTTTATTAATAGTTTGGCCGAAGGTGTTGAAATAATAGATGCCGTTAACAGCCCGTCTTTTCAACTACTATGCGACATCTTCCACATGTCCAAAGAAGACGAGCCGGCCGACCAGATTGTGAAATTCGGGAAGCATATTGTTCATTGCCATATTGCAGAAAAAAAGGACCGGACACCGCCCGGAGTTGCCGGAGATGATTTCAGGCCATATTTAAGTGCTTTGAAAAAAATAAATTACAAAGGCGGGCTTTCTATTGAATGTTTCGTTTATCAGGACTTTGATAGTCAGTCAAAAAAAGGGATAGAAGTCCTTCAAAAGCAGATTAGCGAGGTCTGATTTTAAATTATTTAGACTCATCGCATAGATATTGAGAAAGATAACTCAAAATTGCTTGGTTTACTTGATTAGAATTTTTACTTTTGCAATCCTTTTTGAGAATTGTACAGAAACACATAATACCATATACCAATGAGAAATGATATTCATCCCAATTACAGAGAAGTAGTATTCTGGGATCTATCCAGCGACGATAAATTTATTACACGCTCTACAATCGAAACCAGCGAAAACATTACCTGGGAAGATGGAACGGTTTACCCTGTTTACAAAGTAGAGGTTTCTTCTAAGTCTCACCCATTCTACACAGGTAAAAATGTACTTGTTGATACTGCGGGACGTGTTGATAAATTCAGAAAACGTTACGGTACAAAAGAAACTACCGAAGCTTAATTTTTATTTAAAATTAAGGTCTTCAAAGAAAGCAGTCTCTAAGCGAAAGCAATCAGAGACTGCTTTCTTTTTTTGTCGGTACCGAAAAAATGGCCGAACTTTGGCGATACATACTAAAACTGAATATGCGTAGTATCATCCTGTTCGACGATCCAAAAATCCGCTTACAATTATTACCCTTTACCTACACCAGGCCGGTCGCCGGAATCCGTTGCGGAATATGGACAATCGCTGAAAAATGGAGCGAATGGTTTCAAACTGAAATTTCTTATCAGACGGAATCATATCTTGCTCATCGTTTCCCGTTAAAACAATCCGAAGACAATCTTTATATCAACGGAGCGCTTTGTCCGGACATTTTATTAATTGAAGCGATAGAAAAGCTTTCTCCAGAATCTGTTCTTTTATCATCAGAAAACGAGATTTTAGCTGTTCGCACTACTTCTTCTGACTGGTCAGCAACTGGAAATCTTTCCAATCTAATCAGTCATATATATCAGGAACCAATACTGATTATCCAGCAGATTTGGGATATATTCCTGAATAATGGCGCGCAGATAAAATCTGATTTTGCCATAATAACGGCTTCAAAACAATCAGCAAAACTTACTGATCCTTTCACGTTTTGTTATAATCCTGAAAATATATTTATTGAAGAAGGAGCAGTCATTAAGGCCGCCATTTTAAATGCTGAAAACGGCCCGATTTATATCGGTAAAAATGCATCCATTCAGGAAGGTGCAGTCATTCAGGGACCTTTTTCGATTGGAGAAAGTTCGGTTTTGGCGCAAGGAGCAAAAATACGTCCGAATACTACTGTCGGGCCATTTTGTAAAGTGGGTGGTGAAGTGAGTAACTGTGTTATCTTTGGATATAGTAATAAAGGTCACGACGGATATTTGGGAAATTCGGTATTAGGCGAATGGTGTAATCTGGGAGCAAATACGAATAACTCAAACTTAAAAAATGACCACACGGCTGTAAAAATTCATAGTTATGCCACCGGGAAACTGGAAAACACCGGTCTGCTTTTCTGCGGATTATTTATGGGAGATTATTCTAAAGCCGGAATTTCAACTATGTTTAATACCGGAACCGTTATTGGCGTAAGTGTAAATGTTTTCGGAGCGGGTTTTCAACCCAAACATGTCCCTTCTTATTCCTGGGGAGGAAATGCGGAAGGATTTTCCGAATATCGTTTTGAAAAAGCAGTCGATGTTGCAAAAGATACCGTGAGTCGACGTGGTATAACATTTGACGAAACAAACCAAAAAATAATGAAACAGATTTTTGATCAAACAAAAAGCCAACGTTAAGTAGCTCATAGCAATTAGGGTTTGGCAGTGCGGTGTACCGCTATTGGCTTAAAATCAAAAAAAATGAAAGTCTAAAATATCATATTAATTATTTTTTAGTACTTAATATGATCAAAATAAACAAATAGATTAATCCAAAACCAACGTGCTTTTTAAAGACATTCCAGGACTTGCGCCTATTAAATCCACACTGATTCGCTCTGTGCAAACAAGCCATCTGGCTCATGCACTGTTGTTCGACGGTGCAAACGGAGGTGGAGGCTTAGCTTTGGCACTGGCATTTGCTACCTATATAAATTGTGAAAACCGGAGTGAGGAAGATGCCTGCGGCGTTTGTGCATCGTGTGCTAAAATGAATAAATTAATTCATCCGGATTTCCATTCTATTTTCCCGATTGCTACGTCAAAAAAAGTGAGCGGGAATACAAGCGAAGCATTTCAACCACTTTGGCGCACATTCTTACTTGATACTCCATACCGGGTTTTACCGGAGTGGCTGGATTTTATTACCGCTGAAAACAAGCAGGGAAACATTTCAGTAGAGGAAGCAAGGGGAATCCTGAAAAAACTTTCTGTTAAATCTTATGAGGGTGAATATAAAATTCTCTTAATATGGAAGCCGGAAATCATGAATGCATCTTCGGCAAATGCTTTGCTGAAAATTTTAGAAGAACCACCCTATAAAACGCTTTTCTTACTCGTCAGTGACCAATCGGACCGATTGTTGACTACGATAATTTCAAGAACACAACGCGTTGCCGTACCTGCTTTTTCTGACGATGAAGTCCGTCAGTTTCTGAAACAACAAGCTGTGAGTGAGACCGTAGCCAATCAAATAACATATCTTTGTGATGGCAATTTGTCGGAAGCATTACGACTTATAAACGAAACTTCCGATGACCGGTCAGCATGGTTTGCGGAATGGATGCGGTATTGTTACAAATATGATGTTACCAGCCTTGTAAAACTGGCCGATGCCTTTGACGGGATGAACAAGGAAAAACAAAAAGGGCTTTTCGAATATGCCTTACGTCTTTTCCGTGATATGTTGGTATGGAGCCAGGGGGCTGCCGAACTATTGCGGGTTCCACAGGAAGAACTTACATTCGTGCAGAATTTTTCAAAAGCAGTTAATTTCGATGCTTTGGAAAATATGGTTCAGGAAGTGAACGTTGCTTATTACCACATTGAACGAAACGTAAGGGCAAAAATGGTTTTCCTTGATTTATCATTAACCATCGCGCCATTTTTTCAACGCAGATGAAAAAAAAAATTGATCTTATCGGTGCAACTGATATTGTAGATTTACCGGAACTTGGATGGTATCAGGTTCCCGTGCGCGTTGATTCGGGAGCGACTTCTTCCGCCATTCACTGTGCACGTGTGAAACTCATTAAAGAGGGTGAGCAGGAAAGATTATGTTTCTACCTTGATGTAAAAAAAGGTGCGCCGGAACAATCCTATACTGTAAGCGATTTTAAGGAAACCATAGTTAGAAACTCATCCGGAAAAGCGGAAAAACGATATGTGATCAAAACACAGATCACGATTTTCGGCCGAAAAATACGGACCGAATTTTCGCTGGCTAATCGTAAAAAAATGAGCTATCCAATTCTTCTCGGGCGGAAATTATTGAAAGGACGTTTTTTGATCGATGTTTCAAAAAAAGATCTTTCCGCCAAACAAAATGCTGACAAAATCAGGCACAAAAAAAAACCTGATCCGGAGGCTAACCCTACGCTTTTAATCCAATAGATTTATATGAAAATCGCCGTATTATCCACCAATCCTAAACTTTACTCAACGAGGCGTCTGGTGGAGGCAATCAAACAAAAGGGTCACCAGGCTGTGGTAATTGACCACGTCAAGTGCTTTGTCATGATTGAAGGAGGAAAACCAACCGTCATTTATAAAGGAAAAGCGATAAAAGGAATTGATGCGATCATTCCAAGGATCGGGACTTCTGTGAATGCTTTTGGCTGTGCTGTTGTAAGACAGTTTGAACTGATGAAAGTTTTTACAACCGTTAAATCACAGGCGATTTTACGGTCCAGAGATAAATTGCGCAGTATGCAGGTACTTGCAAAATCGGGCGTGGATATTCCAAAAACCGTTTTTGCAAAAAATCCGGCACAGGTTACCGAGCTGATCAATATGGTAGGCGGGCCTCCTGTTGTCATTAAATTGCTGGAAGGAACCCAGGGAGTAGGCGTAGTATTGGCCGAAACTACCAAAGCAGCCAAATCCACGATTGAAGCTTTTTACGGATTACGTGCCAATTTCCTTATCCAGGAATTTGTTGCCGAATCCAAAGGTGCCGATATCCGGGCTTTTGTTATTGGCAACAAAGTTGTGGCAGCGATGAAACGTCAGGGCCATGAGGGTGATTTCCGTTCCAATCTACATCGGGGCGGCGAAGGTTTTGCCGTAGAATTATCACAAGAAGAAGAGCGTACAGCAATCGCAGCCGCAAAAGCATTAGGCGTAAGAATAGCCGGTGTTGATTTATTACAATCCGACAGAGGGCCGTTGGTCATGGAAGTTAATTCTTCACCAGGTTTAAAAGGAATCGAAGAAATCAGCGGGATTGATATCGCCTCTTTAATTGTTGCCTATATTGAAGAGAAAATTGTTACGGATGAAGGGGATACGGTTGGGGTTTAGAAATTAAATATTCCGGGATTATTGTATCCAATTTAGGACCTCGGCGTATCTTTGTATTTCATTTTGGAAAGGTTAAAGAATGTGAGCAAATAACAATGGTTTATGGCAGCTCCAATAAAAACGATGAAGAATACGAACAAGCATTAAAGAAAATATATGCTTTAATGCAGTTTGAAATTATTCCTAATTCAGCAAAATCGAATGAACTGGAAATCTTAGCAATTGTTGTAAAGGATTATGAAAATGTTCATTTCCCAATTCCTCAACCAATAGAGAATTAACTCATAGTGCTAATAGCCAAAAGCTAACAGCTAAAAAAAATCATGCATATTAAAATAGGAACACGTGGTAGTAAATTGGCTCTTTGGCAGGCATATTATATTGAAAACCTGCTTAAAAAAGATGGCATCACTACCGAAATTGTAATCATTGAAACAAAAGGTGATAAAATCCTGGATCGTTCTTTATCCAAAATCGGAAGCAAAGGCGTTTTCACTCAGGAACTGGAAGATCAGCTAAAAAGCGGTGCTATTGATATTGCTGTTCACAGTGCAAAAGATCTTCAATCACATCTGGACGATGATTTTGAATTGATCGCGTTTACTGAAAGAGAACATGCCAATGATGTTTTGGTAAGTCATAATACAAGCCTTGCGTTGGGAAGCGGAGAACCTTTTGTTGTAGGAACTTCCTCAACACGGAGAATCGCGATTTTGAAACATTATTATCCGCATATCAAAATCGTTGATATGCGTGGCAATTTACAAACCCGTTTTCGCAAACTTGAAGAAGGACAATGTGATGCTTTATTGTTAGCCTATGCGGGCGTTCATCGTATGGAATATGATGGATCAATTGCTGAGCATTTATTACTCGACGAATTTACACCTGCTGTGGGACAGGGAAGTGTCGCCATTGAAAGTTCAGTTTTATTGGCACAAGACAAAAAAGATACTTTAAAAAAATTGCTTAATCACGAACAGACAGAAATCTGTTTAAGAACTGAAAGAGCATTTTTAAAGCGTTTACAAGGTGGTTGCAGTATTCCTGTATTTGCTCTGGCTATTTTGAACCATGACGAAATAACCATTTCGGGTGGTATCATCAGCCTGGATGGACAAGAATTAATCCGTCGTTCAGAAAGCGGATCAACTGCGTTTCCAGAAGAATTGGGCACAGCATTGGCAGATGAATTATTAGAAGCAGGAGCTGACCGTATTTTGAAGGATATTAAAACACAAAACGGTACTTTGTAAAAATTTATCTTTTCAATAAAAAGCAAAAATCCCCGTCTGCTCCTGGCAAACGGGGATTTTTTTTCATGAAAAGCCGATTCTAGTTTTTAATCGGAGGAACAGTTTCTGCGGGTTTCTTTGTACTATCCGTCGGCGTTGCAGGCACAATAACGGCCGGTTTCTTCTGTGTACTATCTGTTGTTCCAGCTGGAGTTAAAATTGTACTGTCGGCAGGCGTTGTAGGGACGGACATTATCGGTTTTACAACTGTGCTATCCATTTTCCCTTGCATACTGTCAGCTTTTACAGGCATAACCATACCTGGCTGTCTGCGGGACGTACTGTCCATCATACCAGCTTTACTTGAAGTACTATCTGACACTGCTTTAGGAGCCAGACCAGTCTGCGATTGCGGACGATTAAAACCACCAGCCGGACGACCACCGGCTGCTCCCGGCGTTATAACCGGTGTAGCTGACGGAGTGGCTTGTTGCGTCTGGGCTGCACCAGCATCATTTCCACCACCATCACTTTTCTGATCATCGTTGCTAATCGATTTTCTTTTGCGTGGTTTTGCTTCGGTAAAAGTCATTTTACCCAAACTGTATGAGAAGTTTACACGAAAGCCCCGGTTGTAACGATACATCGTACTCACCTGATCAAATGTTGCAGACGAAAGATCTGTTTTCATTTTAAGCGCACTGGTCAGGAAATTTTCCATGGCCAAACCAACACTTCCTCTTTTGTTTTTGAAATCTTTCTTGATACCAAGATCATACATTCTGAAACCACCTGCCGAGCCCTGAAGCTGAACTTCTTTTCCTCTTGCAAATCCACCTCCCTGTATTCCCCAGCCATTCTTCAATGTCACACCCGTACGAAAACGCCCACTTACAACAACACCACTATTATGAGATTGAAGAGCTGCATTCGAACTATTGTTTTTCAGGTTTACATAATACGCATCAAGACCTCCGCCTACGGACCAGATTTTGAATACTGTAATGTTACCGAAGATATTTGCACCATAGTTTTGCTTCGCTCCAATGTTACCATAAGTCGTAGTAATTACGCCGGTTTCACTGGTTGTCCGAATATTTTCAATGGATCCATTCGTAAAACGGGCGAAAGTGGAAACAGTGAAATATAAACTATTTTTGAAAAAGCTTGTCCCTAATTCAATCTGATCTGTTAATTCAGGTTTAAGATTTGGGTTTCCTCTCGTAATGTTCAGAGGATTCGATGCAATGGTATTAGGGTTCAAAAACTGAATTCCCGGACGCTGCAAACGACGGTTGTAACCCAATTTAATGGTTTGACCTTTTCCGAATGTTTTAGAAATATTCAAACTCGGTACAAGATTACCGTAAGAAGGCAGGTTAAGATTTCCAACTTCTGCCTGTTTTGCATCAATTGTTGTATACTCGTAGCGCGCACCTCCTTTAAGTGTAAACTTGCTTTTGGTAGTCAGCGTATAGGATAAATAACCTGCCGCCACGTTCTGATCGTAGTTTAAGCTACTCACTGAATCCTGTACATTATTGGTTAAATAGCTATAATTACTGATTACCTGACGGAAAATACCTTTTCCTCCAACTTCCAGTAATTGGTTATTTTTTATTGGCGTTGCATAGTCAACCTGGATTGTACTTTCCTGATTTGAACTTTTGTTGTTATTTCCCGACTGCCCAACAACTGCTCCTATCACGTCATTACTGTAAGAATACAGATCTGCATCATAATCATTTGTCCGGTTATTGCGGCTGAACTGCCCAAGGATACTTAATTCCTGTTGAGGCTTGCTCAAAGTTTTTATATAATCAACATTAACATCCCAGGTTCCTGACAGATCTTTTACATTTACATCTCGGTAAGAAGATTTTGTGACACCAGACTGTGTATTATCTGTCAAAATAGTCTGAGGTGTAATTGCATTTCTCAAACCATAACGTATACCAGCCGAAAGGGTAGTATTTTTATCAATTTCATAATCCATCCCAAAATTGTATGATCCAAAAGCACCTTTATTTTGAGATTTGGTAATTTGTGAGACTGAGAAATTATCACCCGTTTGCAAGTTATCTGTTCTTCCCGGCTGATGATAATTGAATCGACCGAAACCTCCCAGATTAAAACCAAGCTTTCCTGTACGGTAATTCCCCCTTAAACCTAAATTGGAACCACGGTTACCAACACCCGTATTCAGGTTTAAAGTACCACCTTGTATAGTACTCTTTTTGGTAATGATATTGATAATTCCTCCTGAGCCTTCTGCATCATATTTTGCCGACGGTGAAGTAATCACCTCAACTGATTTGATCATATCCGCAGGAATCTGTTTCAACGCATCCGCAACGCTGGTTGCTACCATAGTTGAAGGTTTGTTGTTGATCAAAACGCGCACGTTTGAATTTCCTCTTAATGACACATTTCCGTCCAGATCCACAGTAAGCATCGGCACTTTCCGCATTACATCACTTGCGTCACCACCTTTACTGGTAATGTCCTTTTCAGCATTGTAAACCAGGCGATCCACTTTTTCCTCGATCATTTGCGCCATTCCAACCACCTGAACTTCATTCAACTGAACGATATCCGGTGAAAGTACAATGGAGCCAAGATCAAGTTCCGTTTTTTTGTCAATTTTAACGCCTTTGATCGTTTTTGTTTTATACCCGATAAAAGAAATCAAAATCTTGAAATTTCCGGATGCAACTTTGGTCATACTGAAAACACCCTTTTCGTCGGTAGTCGTACCGTCGACAGGCACATTTGTTTTGTCATCTATAAGTGCAAGGGCAGCAAATTCGACTGGATTTTTAGTAAGTGAATCCACCAAAATCCCTTTTATTTTCCCACTTCCTTTTGGTGCATCATCAAGCGTACCGGGAATAACAGCTTTTTGTCTGTCGCCTCCTCGCTGAAAATCACCGCCACCACCACCAGGACGGCCGCCACCACCGCCCCCACCGCCAAACTGTGCAAATGCAGAAGTCGTCAGTCCGAAGATCAGTGCTAATAATGTAAATTGTTTCTTCATGTTCATGGTTATTGGGGCAATGTATCAGGTATAAATCAAGTTCAAAATAAGTAGCTATTAAACTGTAAAAAAAAGGCAATAGATGGAAAGCTAGGTAACACCGATCAAAAGGCATTTCTGGACGATGAGAAGGTCTCTGATATCGCTCACTTATTTGTAAAATTCCACAAACCCCTGTTTTTCATATATATTAAATAATTATTCCATTATTTCGTTTCCCCATTTGAGGATTCTACGTAGTTCACTCATAGAGGCTCTTAGCCTAACCGTCGATTTATAACACACTTTGATCGATTGGACTAGGCTCTTTGATTTTTTCCCAGTAAGATTGTATTGTGATCGAATGGTTTAATCAGCGTTGAATAAAAATACATGCATGGATACTCCCACAGTTAAAAAATATTCTCCGTTTTTTGTACATCTCCTGGGCTGGAGCTTTCTGGCTTTGTTCCTCATGTGGCAGCCATTGAGCTGGCAAATTCAGTTTCCCAATTCTTTCTGGATCAAGCAGGCCGTTCTATTTTCCCTACTGATTACAATATTTTATCTGAATGTATTGGTCTGGTTTCCAAAGTTTTTGGCAAAAAACAAATACTGGCGTTTCATTTTATTCAATATTATATCGGTGCTGATATTGGCTACGGCCATCGAGCAGGTGAAAATCTATATTAATCATAGTGAGCAAATGGACCGCGCCTTTAAACTGGCGCGGGAAGCAAACGGTGATAAAAAAACACATGACAAGCTGGATTATTTCGCCATGCTTACCGCACTGATTATTATTGGAATAAGTACCAGCGTTGCCGCTGTACAAAATGCCGAGCGCGATAAACAATACAGACAAAATCTTGAACAGGAAAAAATAAATTCAGAATTATCATTTCTGAAAGCACAGATCAATCCGCATTTTTTCTTCAATACATTAAATAATATATATGCACTAACCGTCATAGATGTAGAAGCTTCACGCGAAGCTTTGCACAAACTTTCCCGGATGATGCGCTATGTATTGTACGAGACGCAGCATGGTACCGTTTTACTAAGTCAGGAAATTGCTTTTGCGCAGGATTATATCCAGCTGATGCAATTGAGACTTACCGATAAAGTTACGGTGAGTTTGAAACCTCCCTTCCCACTTCATGATGTTTCAATTGCACCGATGTTGTTTTTGCCCTTCATTGAAAATGCTTTCAAACACGGTGTAAGTGCGGTTCAGCCTAGTCATATTGATATAAAAATCTGGCAGGAAGGGCAAAAAGTTTATATTGATGTACGCAATACCTTATTTACTGAAAAAAGAACATTGCTGGATGATAGTAACGGAATTGGTCTGACGAATACACAAAGAAGACTGGACTTACTTTATCCCGGAAAATATCATTTGGACGTAAGCGAAAATACCAGCGAAAAAGAATTTGAAGTACATCTGGAACTGCAAACTGCATGAACGTATTACAATGCATCGCCGTAGATGATGAGCCTCTGGCACTGGGTTTGGTTTGTGCTTTTATCAACAAAACGCCATTTCTGAATCTGGCCGGAAAATATTCCAGTGCTGTGGAAGCATTGGAAGCAATTCATGACTTATCAGTAGACCTGATATTTCTGGATATACAAATGCCCGATCTGACAGGAATTGAACTGGCGAGAATTATTGAAAAAACAGGAAATCAGGGGCCAAGAATTATCTTCACTACTGCATTTAATCAATTTGCTTTGGACGGTTTTCGTGTTGATGCGCTTGATTATTTGTTGAAACCTTTCAATTATGAAGAATTCCTGAAAGCCGCTACCAAAGGAAAAGCTTATGTTGAGCTGGTTCAACGTGCTGCAAATGGTTCCGCACCGGAAATGAGGGAAGATTATTTATTTCTAAAAGTTGAATATCAGCTTGTAAGAATTGCTTACGACGATATTTTATATGTTGAAGGTTTGAAAGATTATGTAAAAGTAATTTTAAAATCAGACACCAAACCGATTCTTTCACTTACCAGTCTTAAAGCTTTGGAAGAAAAATTACCGCCGGCAAAATTCATGCGGGTACACCGGTCATTTATTGTCAACCTGGATAAAATCGGGGCCGTTACCAGAAATACAATCCAAATTGGAACGGTAACAATTCCGGTAAGCGATCAGTATAAGGAGAATTTTAGTCAGTTTTTGAGTAAGTGGATGTGAGTTTTTTCACAGATCCGATTCTGCTATGTGTTAATTGTCCCTTCGGGACATCCTGTTTATAGCAAAAAAATACAAAATCAATCGTAACTCCATCGGAGTCTCTTTAAAATATTAACCAAAAATTATCTACCCAAAATCATAGGAGGCTCCTAAGGAGCCAGGAAAACCGTTGGAACAAATTACTTTCTATAAACAGGAGGCTCCTAAGGAGCCTGAAAACTTCTGGGTAAAATAAGTTCCTATTGACAGGAGGCTCTGAGAAAAGCCGAAAACCATTAGCAATGCAAAATAAAAAGCAGCCAAGACTAGGTATTCCTAAATCTTGACTGCTTTCCAACTCCATTCTAATCGCTAACCGCTAATAGCCAACGCCTAACAATCTATCCCTTCAATTCCTCTTTCAGGAAAAACCCGGTATAACTTCCTTTCACTTTTGAAACTTTTTCAGGCGTTCCTTCCGCAATGATTTTCCCACCTAACGCACCACCTTCCGGGCCAAGATCAATTACGTAATCCGAAACTTTCACAACATCAAGATTGTGTTCAATGATCAAAACCGTATTTCCTTTTTCAACCAGTTTGTCAAGAACTTTCAGAAGATGTTTTATATCCTGGAAATGTAATCCGGTCGTCGGTTCATCCAGAATGTAAAGTGTTTTTCCTGTATCGCGTTTTGACAATTCCTCCGACAATTTCACACGTTGCGCCTCACCACCGGAAAGCGTTGTAGCATGTTGTCCAAGCGTGATATAGCCTAAGCCTACATCAAAAAGTGTTTGTACTTTTCTCAAAATACGAGGTTGGTTTTCAAAAAAATCCAAAGCCGTTTCAACCGTCATATCCAGAATATCAGCCACGGATTTTCCTTTAAAACGAACTTCCAGTGTTTCACGATTAAATCGTTTCCCTTTACAGGTTTCACAATTCACGTGCACATCAGGAAGAAAATCCATTTCAATTCGCTTCATTCCCGCACCTTCACAATCCTCACATCTTCCTCCTTTTACATTGAAAGAAAAACGGCCGGGTTTGTAACCCCGGATTTTCGCTTCCGGTAATTCAGCAAAAAGCGTACGGATATCAGTGAAAAGATTGGTATACGTTGCCGGATTGGAACGTGGCGTCCGCCCGATTGGCGACTGGTCTACTTCAATTACTTTATCGATATGTTCTAAACCTTCGATCGATTTATAAGCAAGCGGTTCTCTTCTTGATTTATAAAAATGATGGTTTAATAAGGGAAAGAGCGTTTCATGAATTAAAGAAGATTTTCCACTTCCACTTACCCCGGTAACCGAAATCATCGTTCCTAACGGAAATGCCATTGTCACATTTTTCAGGTTATGGCCTGTACATCCTCTTAATGAAAGATAATTGCCATTTCCTTTTCTGCGAACTTTCGGGATTTCAATTTTTTGTCTTCCACTTAAATAATCAGCCGTTGAAGAACCGTTTTTCAGGAATTCTTCAGGCGTTCCTGCACCTACCACATTTCCACCGTGGCGACCGGCTCCGGGACCGATATCCACAATATAATCCGATGCTAGCATCATATCCTTATCATGCTCCACAACCAAAACTGTATTTCCAAGATCACGCAGACTTTTCAAGGAATTGATAAGCCTCACATTATCGCGCTGATGAAGACCGATACTTGGCTCATCCATAATATATAAAACGCCGGTAAGCTGCGTTCCAATCTGGGTGGCCAGGCGTATCCGCTGTGCTTCACCACCCGAAAGTGTACGAAGAGCGCGGTTCAAAGTCAGATAATCAAGACCAACATCCAATAAGAAACCAACCCGTTTCCGGATTTCTTTCAAAACCTCGTGACCAATTATTTTCTGTCTTTCTTCCAAACGGTCTTCCAGACCTTCCAGCCAGTTTGACAAATCACGAACATCACGGTTTGACAAATCGGCTATGTCTTTTCCATCCACTTTGAAATGCAAAGATTCTTTTCTCAAACGCTTGCCGTTACATTCCGGACAGGTATTGATGGTCATGAAATCTTTAAGCCAATCCTGGATTTTATCATTTCCGGTTTCCTGCTGACGTTTCAGGAAATTGATAATTCCGTCAAATTTGGTATCCCACTCTGTCCCCGGATATTTTTTTGAAGGAACCGCTACCGGTTCTTCACTTCCATAAAGCACAACTTTGATCGCCTCTTCAGGGAATTTTTCAAGCGGTGTTGTAAGATTTACCTTAAAAGGTTTCAATAAAACTTCCAGTTGTTTGAAAATCCAGGCTTCCCGATATTCTCCCATCGGCGCAATTCCACCTTTACTAATGGACAATTTGCGATCCGGCATGATGGAATCTTCTGTAATTTCCTCCACCAAACCCAATCCCTGACAAGTCGGGCACCAGCCATAGGGCGAGTTAAACGAAAAATTATTTGGAGAAGGATCATCATAACTGATTCCGGATTCCGGATCCATCAAGTTTTGGGAGAAATAATAGGTTTCTCCTTTTTCATCCAAAACCATTAATGCACCTTTTCCTTGTTTGATAGCGGTTGAAACAGACTGGCTTAAACGGAAACGGGATTGCGGATCTTCCGACTCAGATTTTGGCACAACCCTATCCACAACAATTTCAATATCATGAACTTTATAACGGTCCAGCTGCATTTTCGGAACAATATCCTGAACTTCGCCATCGACTCGTACCTTGGTGTAACCCAATCGCGCAATCTGGACAAAAAGCTCACGGTAATGTCCTTTTCTTCCTTTTACCGCCGGAGCAAGTAAAATTGTTTTTTGTCCCAGAAACTGAGTCATAAGCTGGTTCACAATCTGATCCTGCGATTGTTTCACCATTCTTCTCCCCGTCACATACGAATATGCCTCTCCCGCTCTTGCGTATAATAACCTCAGGAAGTCATAAATTTCGGTAACTGTTCCCACGGTCGAGCGTGGATTTCTTGAAGTTGTCTTTTGTTCAATACTGATAACCGGGGATAATCCACTGATTTTATCCACATCCGGCCGCTCCATTTCTCCGATAAAACCACGGGCGTAAGCTGAAAAACTTTCCATATAACGCCTTTGCCCCTCAGCATATATGGTATCAAAAGCCAAAGAAGATTTACCACTGCCACTGATACCCGTTACCACGACAAGTTTGTTTCGTGGAATGCTAACATCAATATTCTTCAAATTATGCTCACGGGCACCCTGTACCTCTATCAGGTCCTGCTCTGCGAGTTCAATTCCATTCAAATGTTTCAAAATGATCCTGTTGATTTATATCCGTGTAATGCTCTCAATTCATAACCACAAAAGTAGTTGTTGAGTTGCAAAAACACACCTGATTATTCATATGCTTTAACATATTTTGAATTGTGTGAAAGTTAGAATCAACGTATGGCGCAAACGTTTGCGCATTGAATATTTATCAGAAAAGTGAAGTATGTAACCATCGATATATTAATATTTTTCATAAAAATAATGCTTTATCGATGGCATATTATTATAAAGAATCCGTACATTTAATATTATCTTGACAATAACTAATACTTTTTTAACATTTAACAAAATCCCCACGTATGAAACAAAATTTACGATTCTTATTTCTTGCTGTTACCATATTGCTACTGGCAATTTTTAGCAGCAGTGTTGCCTATGCCCAGGACAAACGCGTCACGGGCAAAGTTGTTTCTTCCACAGACAACATTGGTTTACCCGGTGTTAACGTAACTGTAAAAGGAACCACCACAGGTACCGTAACCGACGCTGATGGAAAATATGCTATTGATTTAAAAGGTGGCGGTGCAACATTAGTGTATTCTTCAATTGGCTTCGGTAAACAGGAAATTGTTGTAGGTGCCAAATCTGTCATTGATGTAAGTCTGGTTGATGACATCAAAAACCTGAGTGAAGTAGTTGTAACCGGCTACGGATCACAATCCAAAAAGGAAATTACGGGCGCGGTAGCCACTTTGGATGCCAAACAATTATTAAGCACACCTTCTACCAACCTTGGCCAGGCATTACAGGGAAAAGTGCCGGGTGTGGTTATTGGTAATGAGAACAGCCCAGGTGGCGGAGTATCCGTTCGTATTCGTGGTTTTGGAACAATCAATGACAACTCACCCCTGTATGTTGTTGATGGAGTTCCTACAAAAGGTGTTGGAGCAAACGGTGTGTCCAATACTCTGAACACATTGAACCTCAACGATATCGAATCCATGCAGATCCTGAAAGATGCATCTGCGGCTTCTATCTACGGATCACGTGCTGGTAATGGTGTAGTTATCATCACAACAAAAAGAGGAAAAGTTGGTAAACCGGTTTTTACTTATGATACCTATTACGGTACGCAACGTCCTGGCAAGCTTTTAAGCATGCTGAATACACAACAATATGCTGATTTGACATGGGAGGCAAGAACTAATACAATTAACCAGGGCAAAATGGTTGATGGCGCATTTCCGGCAGGAACTGCGTTAACTTATCCAACGCATGCACAATTTGGAAATGGATCGACACCTAAAATCCCGGATTACATTTTCCCATCAGGAACGTATGAAGGTGATCCAAAAGTTGCCAAAAATCCTGACGGCACCTATGTAAATTACAGCACCGATGTAAACTCTGCTGATTTTAACAAAACCAAATGGCTGATTACCAAAGCAAATAAAGAAGGAACAAACTGGCTTAAAGAAATTTATCAGCCAGCACCAATCCAGAATCATCAGATTGGCGTTTCCGGTGGAACAGAAAGTGGTCGTTATGCAATGTCGCTGAATTATTTCAACCAGCAAGGTATCATGATCAATACAAGTTTCAAACGTTATACTTTACGTTCTAACACAGAATTTAACGTCAACAAACGTATCAGAGTAGGCCAAAACTTTCAGGTTGGTTACGCATCAAGAGTAGGTCAGCCAGGCGGTAACAGCAACGAAAGTAATCCGACTACTTTTGCATACCGTGTACCACCTATCGTTCCTGTTTATGATGTTGCCGGAAATTTCGCCGGAACACGTGGTACTGACGTTGATAACTCGGTAAACCCGGTTTCTCTTTTGGTAAGAAACAAGGACAATAATCAAAACGAAGTTCGTTTGTTTGGTAATGCCTATGCAGAGGTTGATATCCTTAAGAACCTTACAGCAAAATCAAGCTTTGGTATTGACTACAACCTTTACAATTATCGTAACTATACTCCGAGAGACATTGAGTCTGCCGAAGCTAGAAGTACGCAAAGCTTAACGACAACCAACAACTACGAATGGACCTGGACCTGGTACAACACATTGACTTACAATATTGTACTGAACAACATTCACAAGTTGAATATAATCGCCGGTACCGAGTCTATCAAAAATTATTATGAAAATTTTGATGCGACACGTACCAACTTCCTTGTTGATGCCCTGGATAACCGTTACCTGAGCGCTGGAACAGGTGTTCAAACAAACAACGGAGGTGCGGCCAACTGGCGACTTGCCTCAGAATTTGCACGTGCAAGTTATGGTTTGAAAGGCAGATATTTGTTTGACGCAACTGTTCGTCGTGACCGTTCTTCACGATTTGCTGCTGCTAATCGTGTGGCTTATTTCCCTGCTGTAAGTGGTGGCTGGGTATTGTCTGAGGAAAATTTCGCAAAATCAACGGCATCATGGTTGTCTTATGCCAAACTAAGAGTTGGATGGGGACAAACAGGTAACCAGGAAATTGGGAACTACAACTCCTTTACACAATACGCTACTAACCCTGCTTTGTCTTTCTATGACTTAAACGGAGCAAAAACTTCTGCAATTCCAGGATATGAACTGGTACAGTTTGGTAACGTAAAAGCAAAATGGGAAACAACAACGTCTACAAACATAGGTTTGGATGCGGCTTTTTTCAAAGGGAAATTTGACGTTGCATTAGACTGGTACACACGTACCACTTCGGATATGTTGTTCCCGGTTTCTCCTCCATTGACTGCTGGTGTGGCCGCTGCGCCTTTCCAGAATATTGGTTCTATGAGAAACCGTGGTATTGATCTTGGTATTAATTATAATGGGGCAGCCCTTGGCGGAGACCTTACTTACACGATCGGTGGTAATGTAAGTACTTACCGTAACCTGGTAACAAAAACAAATGGTGACCCGAATACACAATACTTTGGTATCAACGATGAACGTATCCAGAACTTTGTTGTAACACAGCAAAACCACCCGATATCTTCATTCTTTGGTTACAAACATGACGGTATTTTCCAGACGGATGCAGAAGCAAAGGAAGCGCCTAAAAACAATTTGGGTTCTAATGAAAACAGAGCAGGTCGTTTCAAATTTGTTGATGTCAATGGAGATGGTGTGATTGATACCAAAGATTTGAGCATCATTGGCAATCCTCACCCGAAATTCACTTATGGTCTTAACATCAATGTGAATTACAAAAACTTCGGACTTGCTTTGTTCGGTGCTGGTGTTCAGGGTAACGAAATCTTCAACTATGTAAAATACTGGACCGATTTCCCTACTTTCTTCGGGAACAAAAGTACACGTATGCTGAACGAATCATGGAGACCTGGCAAAACTGACGCGATCCTTCCTCAGCTGAATTCAAGCGATCAGGTTAGTATTCTTCCTTCTGATTATTATCTGGAAAAAGGTTCTTATTTCCGCTTCAAAAATATTCAGCTGACGTATTCTTTACCAAAAACGATTGCTTCGAAACTTGGACTTGGACCTTGCCGCATTTATGTTCAAGGCCAGAACCTGATCACGATCACGAAATATTCAGGAATGGATCCGGAGATCAACCTTCGTAACTACGGTGCTGGTAACGACAGACAAATTGGTGTTGACGGCGGATCATATCCTGCTTCAAAACAGTATATCGTTGGACTTAACGTAAGTTTCTAATCACCTGACCTTAGCAAAACTTTAATTATATAAAGCAATGAAAAAAATTACCATACTATTCTCGGCCGTTATTCTGGGAATTCTAAGTTCATGTTCGGATAAGTTTCTGGATGTCAACCCCAAAGCGGCCCTTAACTCAACAACGCTTCAAAACAAAGTCGGAGTGAATGCCTTACTTGTTGGTGCTTATGCACTGCTCGACGGATGGGCAACTGCCGAAGGAGCTTACCGGTCATATAACGTTGGCGCTGATAACTGGGTATACGGCAGTGTTGCCTCAGATGATGCACATAAAGGGACCAACGCTGGTGACCAGCCGCCTATTTCTTTAATTGAAACAGGAAATATTGCATCAGATAATATTTATTTCCGTGGAAAATGGAGAGGTATGTATGACGGTATCGCTCGTACAAATGATGTTCTTCAAAATCTGGCAAAAGCAACTGACTTTACCGATGCAGAACGCGCCCAGGTAACAGCCGAAGCCCGTTTTCTTCGTGGAAACTACCACTTTGAATTGAAAAAAATGTACAATATGGTGCCATATATCGACGATAAAACGTACGATCCAAACAATCTGGAAAGTACTAAATTGCCGAACAGCACGGATATCTATCCAAACATTGAAGCAGATTTGAAAGCAGCTTATGATGTTTTACCAACTTCGCAATCTCAGCCAGGCCGCCCTACAAAATGGGCTGCGGGTGCAATGTTGTCCAAAGTATATTTGTTCCAGAAAAAGTATGCAGAAGCAAAAACAATTCTGGAAGCGATTGTTGCAAGCGGAAAATACAGTCTTATGGCTAAATACCACGACAACTTCCAGGCTAGCACAAACAACAACGCAGAATCGATTTTTGAAGTTGAATATTCAGTGAACGACGGTGCTGCCGGTGGAGAAAACGGAAATATCGGATCGACATTGAATTATCCATATGGCGGTGGTGCATTTACAACATGCTGCGGATTTTTCCAACCTTCGAATAACCTGGTTAACGCATTTAAAACAGATGAAAACGGATTACCGTTGCTAGATACCTATGACAATTCTGATATTCCGAACGATCAGGGTATTGAATCCACTGCTCCATTTACTCCTTATGCAGGACCGCTTGATCCTCGTCTGGACTGGACTGTTGGCCGTCGTGGTATTCCATATCTTGACTGGGGCGTTCATCCAGGAAAAGCGTATGTGAGAGATCAGACTTACGGAGGTCCATATTCTCCAAAGAAACACGTTTCAGCCAAAGCAGATCCTTCGTTCGCTTCCAATAACCGTTTGAATGCAAACAACTTCCGCATGATTCGTTATGCGCAGGTTTTGTTATGGCTTGCAGAAATTGAAACAGAAATCGGTAGCCTCGACAAAGCAAGAGCTTATGTAAACCAGATTCGTGCAAGAGCTGCAAGACCGGAAGGTTTTGTGAAAAATGCAGACGGAACAGCAGCTGCCAATTACGTGATAAAAGAATACAGCACTACATGGCCGGATCAGGCTTATGCCCGCAAAGCTGTAAGATTTGAAGAACGTCTTGAACTTGGAATGGAAGGCAACAGACGTTATGATCTTGTTCGTTGGGGAATTGCTGCGGAGACTATGAATGCATATTACCTAATGGAAGGTACCAAACGTGCCTATTTGAAAGGTTCAACATTCGTAAAAGGAAAACACGAATATTTCCCAATCCCGATTCAGGAAATATTAAACAGCCAGGTAGGTGGAAAACCTACTTTAACACAAAACAGTGGATATTAGAACATCAGGTTGAATTTAACAATAAAAGAGCCGATTCATTTGAGTCGGCTTTTTATTGTTAAATTTGTACCAGTTATAACAAAAGCAGCTATAAAATGATACTGAATAACGAAAGCGATTACGAAAAAGCTTCCGAAAGAATCGATGAAATTTTCGGAGCAAAACCGGGAACACCCGAGAAAAATGAACTGGAAGAATTGCTAAAAGCAGTCAAAGCCTACGAAGACGATTTCATCAGAATGTTGAAAGAAAACGATATGTAAAGGTAAATTCATTCTATACTTTCAATGCCTTCGCCTGATTCCAATATTCATCCATTTCAGTCAGGGTCATTTCTGTCAAAGATTTCCCATCCGCTTTTGACGCCTCTTCCATGTATTGAAAACGGCGTATGAATTTTTTATTGGTACGCTCCAAAGCAGTTTCAGGATTGATATCGACGAATCTTGAATAATTGACAAGTGAAAATAACAGATCACCAAATTCCCCTTCCGCCTCTTTCTGATCAATTACTTCACCTGTTTCAATGTTGAAATTTTCCTTAAATTCCTGTAATTCTTCTTCAACCTTTTCCCAAACCTGTTGTTTTTCATCCCAGTCAAATCCTGCCCCACGGGCTTTTTCCTGAATACGCATCGCCTTTACCAACGCTGGCAAAGATCCCGGAACGCCTGATAACACAGATTTATTTCCTTCTTTTAATTTAAGTTTTTCCCAATTCTGCTTCACCTGTTCTTCGGTATCTGCTTTTGCATCTCCATAAATATGCGGATGGCGGGAAACCAGCTTATCGCAAATTGCAGCCAATACATCGGCAATATCAAAGCTTACCGATGTTTCGGGATTATTTTCAGAAGCGATTTTGGCATAAAAAACAATATGTAAAAGAACATCTCCAAGCTCCTTTTTTATTTCCGGCAAATCATTTTCCAGAATTGCATCTGACAATTCATAGGTTTCTTCTATTGTCAGATGCCTCAAACTTTCCAAAGTTTGTTTACGGTCCCAAGGGCACTGTTCCCGTAATTCATCCATGATCGTAAGCAAACGGTCAAATGCCATAAGTTGCTGCTGACGGCTTTCCGGCAAATCGCTGAAGTTTTTTTCCATAATTCAAAGGTAAGGTTTCAGCATTTAAAATTTAAAAAATTGGAGAAACTCTCCTGTTGCGTTTCTAAAATTAATCCGCTTGAAAGCAGCGAACTTTTTTCAACATAAAATGATTATTTCAGCATAACCAACTTAATAATATATATTGAAGAAAATACCTGCAAGTCAATCTTTTAAATCAACCTCCTCGTCTTCACAATCTTTTAAAAAGCGATTTTCTGCTTTACAAAATCTTCCCCGTTTTTTCCGGCTTGTCTGGGAAACAAATAAATTACTGACGCTCGGAAATATTATTTTCCGGCTTATCAAATCCGCACTTCCATTATTGATGCTTTACATTGGTAAAGAAATCATTGATGAAGTAGTCAGGTTGATCGGTAACCGGGCAGATTCTCATAACTATTTGTGGCTTCTTGTTGGCGCAGAACTTGGGCTGACTATCATATCAGATCTTCTGAACCGCTGTATCAATTTATTCGATAGCTTGCTCGGCGATCTGGTTGCTAATAAAACCTCTGTTGATCTTGTCCATCACGCAGCGAAACTGGATTTGTATCAGTTTGAAAATCCTGTTTTTTATGACAAACTGGAAAGGGCACGCCGGCAAACTGCCGGTAGAACAGTATTGCTTTCTCAAACACTGGCACAAATTCAGGATATATTAACCTTACTTTCCCTAGGAGCAGGTTTGATCGTTTTCAATCCCTGGCTGATACTTATTCTGATTATCGCCGTTATTCCATCTTTTTTAGGAGAAACACATTTTAATGAAAAAACATATTCGCTAACCCGCAGCTGGACGCCCGAAAGACGAGAACTTGATTATTTGCGCTACCTCGGATCCAGTGCAGAAACAGCGAAAGAAGTCAAGGTTTTCGGTCTTGAAAATTATCTGGCAAAACGTTTTAAAGAACTTTCAGAAGAATATTATCTGGCAAATCGTAAAATTTCGATCAGCCGCGCCAGCTGGGGATATTTTTTATCAGCTATTGGGACGGTGGCTTATTACGCCGCTTACTTTTTTGTATTGATGCAAACATTGAGCGGACTTATCACCATTGGAACCATGACATTCCTTTCCGGCTCTTTCCAAAGAATGCATGGAATGCTGCAAAGTATCATGAGCCGCTTTTCAGGAATTGCAGAAAACGCACTTTATCTGAAAGATCTTTTCGAGTTTTTTGAAATTGAACCGACAATTCTGGCGAATGAAAATGGAAAATTAATTCCTCGTCCAATTCAAAAAGGTATAACCTTTGAGAACGTCAGTTTTAAATATCCTGATAATGATTTCTGGGCAATCAGAAATCTTTCTTTTACCTTGAATCCGGGAGAAAAACTTGCGCTCGTTGGCGAAAATGGTGCAGGAAAAACGACGTTGGTAAAACTTCTCGCCTGTTTGTACAAACCCACCGAAGGACGAATATTGATTGACGGAATTGATATTCTGGATTATCAGCTGGCTGATCTTCGGGCTAATATCGGGATTATTTTCCAGGACTATATCCGCTATGAAATGACCGTTTCCGACAATATTGCCGTTGGCGACATTGAAAATATCGATGACAAAGAAGCCATTCAAATCGCATCTGAAATGAGTATGGCCAATGAATTGATTACGCAACTACCGAACGGTTTTGAACAGGTTTTAGGAAAACGTTTTAAAGAAGGAACCGAACTTTCAGGTGGTCAATGGCAAAAAATTGCTTTGGCGCGTGCCTACATGAGAAATGCTCAACTCATCGTTTTGGATGAACCAACTTCCGCGCTCGACGCCCGTGCAGAACATCAGGTTTTTCAACGTTTCAGTGAACTTATTCATGGAAAAATGGCCGTTTTAATTTCCCATCGATTTTCAACCGTCCGTATGGCCGACCGGATTTTATTCCTGGAAAAAGGAAAACTGATTGAATTCGGATCACATGACGAGTTACTGAATATCAACGGAAAATACGCCGAATTATTTCAGTTACAGGCTCAGGGATACTTATGATAACGATGGGATTCTCAGTCCGGTTTGGAGCAGATTGCTTGTGCATTTAGCAATAATCACACCTTCGGCACTCACAATACTTCCTTCCACATGAATAATATTTTTGCCGGCGCGAATGACATTTCCGCTGGCAAAAATGGTTTCCCCAACTTTTGCAGCGTTCAAAAAGTCGCAATTCAGATTAACAGAAACAAAGGCAAATTCCCTTCCCAAAGCATACACCATTGTCCCAACAACCTCGTCCAGAATCGTTGCTGCAATTCCTCCGTGTAAGATTCCCATCGGATTTGACATATCCTTTCTTACGACAAATTCAACCTTCATACTTCCTTCCTGAATATCAAGCAACATTCCGTTTAACCACCTGCCAACCGGCGAATGACTTTCCTCCATCGGTTTACCAATAAAAGTCTGCATATATTCCAGACGTGTTTTGTCGCTTACCCGATCAGGCTTCAAAGATTCGTTCATTTTAATTAATCATTAAGAAAGGTAAATATACAGCGGTATATTATTGGAAAATAGTAATTAACACAGATTTACGTCAAGATACATATCAATACTATGGATTTTATTGCTACGTATCAAAGGTAATTGCTACCTTTGCCCGAGTTTTTCGAAGACTTAAAAGAGTATCCAAATATGAATTTTACGTTATCACAGATTCCTTCCCGTTCTGAAAAGCCTCGTGAAAAGGGAATTACGATGGTTATGGATAAAGGGCTTAGTATCAGGGAAACCGAAGATATGATTTCCAGTGCCTCCGGATTTATAGATATCGTTAAGCTGGGATGGGCCACTTCCTATGTTACGTCAAATCTGAATGAAAAACTGGCCGTTTATAAAAACGCCGGTATTCCTGTTTATTTCGGCGGAACCTTGTTTGAAGCTTTTGTAGTAAGAAATCAGTTTGATGACTTCCGCAAACTTTTGGATAAATATGATCTTAAATATGCCGAAGTATCTGATGGATCTCTTGAAATGGCTCAGGATGTAAAATGTGAATATATCCGCAAACTGGCTACGCAGGTTACCGTGTTGTCGGAAGTGGGATCAAAAGATGAAAACAAAATAATTCCTCCTTATAAATGGATACAGCTTATCCAGTCTGAACTGGAAGCTGGTGCGTGGAAGGTTATCGGAGAAGCGAGAGAATCCGGAAATGTAGGACTTTTCAGAGCGAGCGGAGAAGTTCGCCAGGGTTTGGTTGAAGAAATTCTTACACAAATTCCTTTTGAAAAAATGCTTTGGGAAGCACCGCAAAAATCTCAGCAAGTTTGGTTTGTTAAGCTGTTGGGTTCTAATGTAAATCTTGGAAACATTGCTCCAAGCGAACTTATCCCGTTAGAAACAATCCGTTTGGGACTTCGCGGGGATACTTTCAATCATTTTTTGAATGCAAAAACAAAAAAAGAATGGAAAATTGATTCAAAATAACTGTTTCAACTCACCTTTCATCTCATACCATAATTGGCCAAATTTTAAAACCATGGAATTATTAAAGCAGTTTATTGACATCTTCCTTCACCTTGATAAACATTTGTTTGATATCGTACAACAGTACGGAACGTTGACTTATGTTATTCTTTTCCTGATTGTCTTTACAGAAACCGGTTTGGTTATTATGCCACTGCTTCCTGGTGATTCACTTCTTTTTGCAGCAGGTGCTATTGCGGCAAATGAAGGAACAGGACTTAATGTTTGGATAATTATTTTGGTATTAATAGTCGCTGCACTTTTAGGTGATAATGTCAATTATTTCATGGGTAAAAAGTTTGGCGGTGAAATAAAAAAACGAGAACGGATCTTATTCCTGAAAAGAGAATATCTTGAAAAAACAGAAGCTTTCTATGAAAAACATGGCGGAAGCACAGTAATTATGGCTCGTTTTATTCCTATCGTTCGTACGGTCGCTCCTTTTGTTGCCGGTGCGGGAAGTATGAATTATTCAAAATATATTGGTTACTGCGTTTTGGGAGCTGTTCTTTGGGTTCCTTCGCTTACACTTCTTGGCTACTTCTTTGGAAACATGGAGATCGTTAAAAAGAATTTCGAACTTGTTATTTTCGGAATTATCGGATTCTCAGTATTGCCAATGATATATCAGTTTTTCAAAAGTAAAATGGCAAAACCGAAAACAGCATAAAAATTACTTCGGCTTTCGGCAATCGGCTGTCAGCAAGTTAAATACAAAAGACCTTCCAATGATTTGGAAGGTCTTTTGTGTTATAACATGCTGAGACTTCTATTAATAAACTCACAAACTTACATCCACTTCAAAAAATAATTAAAAAAATGGTAAAACGCATTAGGGGTTTTTGACCTTTGTTTGACCTTACCTTTGTATTCCCGTAAACGGAAACTTGATGGACACAATTTTAACTGATGAACAGCTGGTTATGAGACTAAGTGAAGGCAATAAAATTGCCTTTGGGGAGATTTATGACCGGTATTGGTACAAGTTATTTTGTATTGCCTTTCACCAGATCGGCACAAAAGAAGAAGCCGAAGAACTGGTTCATGATTTGTTTGAAAGTCTGTGGAACCGCCGTGAGGAAAGTAATATCAGGCATCTGAGTTCCTATCTTGTCATTTCCATGAAGAATTTGATAACCAATTTTATTAAATCAAAAATCACCTGGCGTAAATACAAGGAATACATCATTCTGCAAAAAATGCAGGAGAATGCTTTAACTCAGGATACAGCCGAATTTACAGACCTTTCACAGGCGCTTGATAATGCTTTAAAAAAACTTCCTGAAAAGACTAGCAAAATATTTCAACTAAGCCGATTTGAAAATCAATCTGTAAAGGAAATTGCGAAAGAGATGAATTTGTCGGAAAAAGCGGTTGAGTATCATATTACCAAATCCCTCAAAGTTTTAAAAGATCAACTCTGGATCTATCACACGCAAAATTGAAACGAAGACAACTAAAAGAGAAATGAATCAATACGATTTTGATATAATAATGCACAAGTACCTCTCCGGTGAACAATCGCCGGATGAAGAAAAGTTTATAAACCAATACCTGGAAAATAATCCCTTTGACGAGACTCCTGTTTTTGAAGCTGAAAAAGAAAAAATTGGAAAAAGGATTAAGCAAAAACTGTATACCGATACGATTAAAGAACCAGTTTATATTCGTTTTTTACCTTGGCTAAAAGGATTTGCTGCCTCAGTTCTGATTCTCCTGGGAAGCTGGGGATTTCTAAAAAAATCGGATTATGCAGAAGTGCTAAAACTTGAAACATTGGGAAACCAGGGTGTTGTAGAAATAAAAAATACATCATCAAAACCACAAAGAGTTGCTCTGGAAGACGGCAGTGTTGTGATTTTAAAAGAGCATAGCAGCATCAGTTTCCCCGAACATTTCGGTGCCGAACGCAGATTGGTTTATCTGCATGGAGAAGCATTTTTCAAGGTAAAAAGAAACCCTGCCAAACCCTTTGTAGTCTCAACTGAAAACCTGGTGACACAGGTCTTGGGAACCAGTTTTACTGTAAAATCTTATGACGATGCACGTTCTATTGAAGTTTTGGTAGCAACCGGCCGTGTTTCGGTTTATGAAGTGGCTGAAAAGTCATCTTCCAGTAGCAACGGAGTTATTCTGACCAGAAACCAAAAAATTACCTTTGACAAAAAATCCAGAAAAATGGAACTAGCCATCGTAGAAAATCCGGTGATCAACCGCACCGAAATACGGGTTGCTTATGGTTTTACATTTTTGGAAACTCCTGTAAAAGAAGCCTTCTCATTACTTGAAAAAGCATATGGAATCGATATTGTGATTGAAAACGATGCGGTGGAAGCCTGCAAATTTACCGGCGATCTGACGGATCTTACCCTGTTTGAACAACTTGATCTGATCTGTAAAGCATTGAACGCGACGTATGAAAGAAGAGGAACAACAATTTTCGTTCGTGGCGAAGGCTGCTCGAAATAACGCGAAAGGTTTGATATCTACCGAAATATCAATAAAAATAAGTACCCGGAAATTACCCCACTGAAACTACGTTGATGATTATTTTTTTGAATGCAAATAACCCAGAAAAACTTTTTTAACCTATGAATAGAAAAATACCCCGTGAAAAAGTTGTCTTTAAAGTAGTAAGCGCTACTGCCAAACAACTATTGATTTTCATTTTATGCTGCGGAATTTCGGCGGCACACGCGCTCCATGGACAGGAATTGCTTAGCAAGGAAATTTCCCTGAAAGTGGAATCTCTGGAAATCAAAAAGATCCTTAATCTGATTGAAAAACAGGCTGATGTAAAATTTGTATACAGCACCAACAGCATCCAGGGAATTCAAAACACCTCGTTGAAAGAATTGAAAGGACCTTTAAATAAAGTACTGGACCAAATTCTGGCACCGATCAACGTATCGTATGAAGTGGTTGGAACAACGCGTATTTTGCTTCGAAAAAAAGCTTCGGGAACCGCGATTCAGTCACAAGGAATTATTTTCCCAAATCAGTTGATTGAACGTAAAGTTTCAGGAAAAGTGGTTGATGAAAAAGGCGAAGGATTACCAGGCGTAAATGTGTTGGTTGTCGGCAGCCAAACTGGAACTTCAACCAATGAAAAAGGTGAATATGCGCTCAATGTCGGTGACGGCGCCGTGACCCTGAAATTTTCTTTTATCGGTTATGTGAGTCAGGAAGTGGTTTCAGATAAAAATAATGTTGTCAATATTTCACTGGCTCCGGACGTAAGTGCACTTCGGGAAGTGGTTGTGGTAGGTTATGGTACGCAGGAAAAGAAAGATGTAACAGGCGCAGTTTCTTCTATCAAAGGTGCTGATTTTCAAAATTTACCATCAGGAGGCGCGCAACAAGCATTACAAGGGAGAGCAGCCGGTGTTAATATTGTAAGGAATGGCGGTGCTCCGGGCGATGCTGGTTCAATCCAGATTCGTGGTTTTGGTACTGTTAATAATTCCACTCCGCTTGTTGTCATCGATGGTGTACCTTCGGGAACGATGAATGATGTCAATCCAAATGATATCGAATCGATTGAAATTTTGAAAGACGCATCGGCATCGGCAATTTACGGAACACGAGCTGCAAATGGTGTTATTATCATCACAACAAAACGTGGGAAATTTGATAATCCAATTAACCTGACTGTTAACGGATATGTCGGTGTTACAAACCGTATCAAAACGCTGGATGTTTTAGACGCTCCAACTTTGGCTTCCTTGAAAAGAGAAGCATATACAAATGATGGCTTACCAATTCCTGCAATCTGGAACGACGCAAAATATCAGACTCAGTTAACAAACTGGCAGGATGAAATTTTAAAGCAAGGTGTTACTCAAAACTATGACGCATCGATTCGTGGTGGTGGCAAATATTCTTCTTTCTCATTATCGGGTGGTTATTACAATGAAAAAGGGATTATTGGAAAGTCGAATTACAAACGTCTTACTTTTCGTATAAATTCGGATCATAAAATCGGATCAAGGATCAAGATTGGACAAAACTTCCAGTTTACGAATACACATAATACATCGCCTGATACACAGTCTTCACAGACGGGATTACTATGGAGTGCAATCCGTTTCCATCCTGGTTTGCCTGTTAGAAATGCAGATGGATCTTATAGTTCAACACAGGGTATTGGCGCGTTCGGAGATATTAACAATCCGGTTTTCACCATAGACAATCAGGATCAGGACAACATTCGTAACCGTTTTTTAGGCAGTGTTACCGGCGAGCTTGAAATTGTTGAAGGATTAAAACTTCGTGCGAACCTTGCAATGGACGCAACTTTCGGAGAAACCCATTCTTTTGATATTAAAATCAATGATCAGTTCAGGACTAATTCTTACAACCAGTTAAATTTAGGTCATGATAAAAACTGGTCATTTTTGCAGGAATATTTCCTTTCTTACGACAAAAAATTTGGTCAGCATTCTCTCAATGCTGTAGCAGGTTACACATCGCAAACCTTCAACGATATTTATTCCAATCAGCGCGGACGTGACTTTGCAAGTGAAGATCCTTCTTTGCGTTATATGCAGTATGCAGGAACAATCGTTTCCATTTCTCAAAATGATGGCGGTAATGGTGGCCGTAGTTATGATGCGTTAGGGTCAGTCTTCGGCCGTGTAAATTATTCCTTCCGGGATCGTTACTTATTTACTGCAACGGTTCGTAGCGATGGTTCTTCCAAGTTTGCACCAGGTAATCAATGGGGTTACTTTCCTGCTTTTTCAGCAGGGTGGAGAATATCAGAAGAGTCTTTCTTCAAAAATGCTTTGCCGGTTTTCAGCAATTTCAAGTTAACTGGTGGCTGGGGACAATTGGGTAATCAAAATGTCGCATCCTTACAGTATCTGGCTCTGATCAATTCTTCATATCGTTATGCGTTTGGTAATGGTGGCGTTCAAAATTTCATCTCGGGTGCTGCGCAAAGCAGACTTGCCAATACAAATATCGGGTGGGAAACTGCTGAAATGAGTAACTTCGGATTGGAGGCTGGATTAATGAAAAATAGCCTTTACTTCTCTGCCAACTATTTCATCAAGGATACAAAAAAGATGCTTTTGGCTCCTCCTTCAATCGGAACCATAGGAACGTCCACTATTCCGGATCAGAATATTGGTCAGTTAAGAAATAAAGGTTTAGAAGTAGAAGCATCGTATCGTCACTCTATCGGTGGTCTTACACTAAACATAAGTGGAAATGCTACGCTTATTCAAAACAAAATAACAAAACTGGCAACCCCGGGAGGATTTCTTGCAACACAATTATACGGAAGAGGTCAGCAGGAAATTGTCAGAACTTATGAAGGCCACCCTTATGGAACATTTTACGGGTACAAAGCGGATGGAATTTATCAAAACCAGGGACAAATTGATGCTGATCCTAATATTGCTAATGATTCCCGCAAAACAGACGGACAAATTAAACCCGGTGATGTCAGATTTCTGGATTTAAACAAGGATGGCGTTGTGGATGATCAGGACAGAACAATTATCGGAAGTCCTCAGCCTAAAATAAATTATGGATTTTCAGCTGGTGCCAACTTCAAAGGTTTTGACCTAACATTATTTTTTGTTGGTGTAGGCGGTTCTAAAATTTACAATGCAGATCGTATGCAGGGACTTGATGCAAGTTATTCTTTCAATTTGTATGCAGAAGAACAAAACCGCTGGCATGGAGAAGGAACAAGCAATACTGTTCCTCGTGTAAGTATTGACAACGGAAACCGTAATTACAGACCGTCAGATTTGTTTGTAGAAAAAGGTGATTTCCTACGTTTAAAAAATATGACACTCGGATATACTGTTCCAAAAACGGTGATCAGCAAACTAAAAATGTCGCAGGCAAGGGTTTATGTAACAGGTCAGAATATTATAACCTTTACTAAATATACCGGACTGAATCCGGAAATTGGATATGCAGCCGGTGGACAGAAATACAGCCAGCTGAACGTAGATTACGCACAGTATCCGCTGGCTCGTACATGGACAATCGGAGCTACTTTATCATTCTAATCTAAACGTTCAGATCTATCCCAGCCGAATTTTAATCCTATGAAAAAGATAACGATACTAGCCGGATATATTTTTCTTGCAACGTTGATGAGTTGCCAGAAAGACTTACTCGATACAATACCTTACGGACAAGTTACGTCCCAACAATACTGGCGCAACGGTGACGATGTTGTTTCTGCCGTAAATGCGATTTATGCTCCGTTGCTTAATGAAGACGGATTCGCTCATACCGAATATACCTTTGATAACTGCTCGGATGATATGAACCGCGCCGGTGACCATTCCGACGAAACGGCCCTTGAAAATTTCACTTTTGATGCTTCAAACTCGCATATATTGGCAACCTGGTCGACTAAATATGAGGTAATTTCCAGAGCAAATGCTGTTCTGATCAATGCGCCAAAAGTTACTATGGATGAAACCTTGCGTAACCGCAGCATGGGAGAAGCTTACTTTTTGAGAGGTTTTGTTTACTGGAGACTTTCATTGATTTATGGTGAAGTTCCGATTCTTTTGGAAGCCGATGCACTTGCCCTGACTTTCAATAAACCAAAGTCATCTCTGGCAGAAGTACGTGCGCAGGCGGAAGCAGATTTCATCAAAGCCGCATCTTTGCTTCCGGCAACATACAGTGATACAGAAGGTGGACGTGTTACGCAGGGTGCCGCCAACGGTTTCCTTGCCAAACTTTATGTATATCAGGAAAACTGGGCAAAAGCCATTGAAGCCAGCGCCAAAGTTACGGGCAATTCAGCATATCAGTTAGCAACAGGTTTTAACCAAAATTTTGAGTTGACGACTGAAAATAACACCGAAACATTATTTTCTTTACAATACGAAACAGGCTGGACCACGGACAACTCTCCTGCATTTTACCATACCCCTCAAACTTTCGGAGGCTGGGGATTTCATGAGCCTATTCAGGATCTTGTAAGTGAATTTGAAAAAGGTGATCCACGTTTGGCTTATTCAATATTCAGTCCGGGTGATAAAGTTGAAAGAGGCGGTTTGGGAGAAACTGAATTTACGGCTGATATGACACGTGTGACAGGTTATGCATTCAAAAAGTACTCTCAGTTCACTACAACCGGCGATATGGACCAAAGTCTGAACGCTCCTTTCCTTCGTTCTGCGGACGTTTATCTTTTAGCTGCAGAAGCAAAAATTCGTTCCGGTGCCAATGGAGATACGGAATTAAATGTGGTCAGAAAACGTGCAGGCCTGAAAGCAATTACTGGCGCTACGATGAAAGATATCATGCATGAACGCCGTGTAGAACTTGCGGGTGAAAATGAAAGACATCAGGATTTAATGCGTTGGGATAAAGCAGGGTTGGTCGACATTGTTGCTCATTACAAAATTGCCCGCGGACCTTACAAACCAAGTCGTAATTTTGTAAAACCAAAACATTATTACTTCCCGCTTCCACAACGTGAAGTGGATTTAAGTAATGGGGTGTTGATCCAAAACAGCAATTATTAATTATTAATGGTTAATTGTTAAGGGTTAATGTGGCGGAAAAATTTCACTGTCTCATAGGAAAGAAGTCAAGTGTGAAATCTTGGCTTCTTTCTCTCTTTAAATTGAAATAATTTTTAGCGTGAAAAAAGTTGTTATAGTCTTTCTGTTAATGTCGGTTTTGACGCGATGTGTGTCTAAGGAAAAGCAGATTCAAGGTACTTGGAAAACGGATTCTATTTCAAATTTTGTTAATGGTTTTACCCAGGTTAACAATTCTCAGGATGAACATTGGTCGCATTTTGAGTATACAAAAGAGGGGGCTGTATTTGAACGACGGAAGCAGGAATTCAGGAAATCCAATTACAAAATCCTGAAATCAGATTCACTTGTATATATCGATTCTGCCGGTACTTTTTTGAGTGGCTACAAGATTCTCAAACTTGACGATCATCAGCTGGTATTGAAAAAGATTCAAAAGCCATATCTTCCGGGTAAAAATCAGCAACTCTACGAAGTTCGCTTTTTCTCTAAAATTACTTCTGATAGTACCGCATCAAAATGATCCAAAAACTGATCTTGCTTTTTATACTTAGCACCACGCTATTTACCTGCAAAAAAAAGAATCAGGATACTTTATTTGAATTACTCCCCTCCGGCGAAACCGGAATTACGTTCTCCAATAATTTAAAAGAGGATGAAAAGCTCAACATTCTCACTTACGAATATTTTTATAATGGCGGCGGCGTTGGTGTCGGTGACATCAACAATGACGGCTTACAAGATGTTTTCATGGGCGGAAACATGGACGAAAGCCGCTTATACCTTAACAAAGGAAATCTGAAATTTGAAGATATTACCGAGAAATCAGGAATCAAATTAGCCGATAGCTGGGCTCGCGGAATTTGCTTGGTCGATATTAATGCCGATGGTTTTTTAGATATCTACGTTTGTCGCGCAGGGCCGCAACAACCAAATTCAAATCCAACACCTCGCCCAAATTTACTATATATCAATAAAGGGAATAATGCGTTCGTTGAAGAAGCGAAAAAGTATGGCCTGGATTATGCTGGTAATACCACGCAAGCTGCTTTTTTTGATTATGATAAGGACGGCGATCTTGATGTTTTTCTTGTAACCAACGTCATGGAGCGAAAAGGCCCGAATGTGATCCGGCCAAAACGCACGGATGGTTCGGCATTAAGTACTGATAAATTGTATCGAAATGATGGAAAAATAAACGGCCAGATAAAATTCACAAACGTTTCTACCGAGGCAAATATTCTCACCGAAGGTTTCGGATTGGGTGTTTCCATTGTGGATGTGAATGAAGATGGCTGGCAGGATGTGTATGTTTCGAATGATTATTTGTCAAATGATCTCTTCTATATCAATCAGAAAAACGGAACATTCAAAAACGAGATAACAGATTATTTTCGTCATCAAAGTTACTCTGCAATGGGCAATGACGCGGCTGATATTGATAACGACGGACTGGTAGATTTTGTAACGCTGGATATGTTACCGGAAGGAAACACCCGCCGGAAAAATATGTTTGGGTTGATGAATTACGACCGTTTTCTTTCAGAACAAAGAATGGGTTATCAGCCGCAATTTATGCGTAATACTTTACAGCATAATAACGGAAACCGGCCTGGAACAACCCATCCTTTTTTCAGCGAAATCGGAAGATTTTCGGGAGTTCAGGCTACCGATTGGAGTTGGAGCGCTCTGTTTGCTGATTATGATAATGATGGCAAACGCGATTTGATGATCACAAACGGTTATCCAAAAGACATAACCAACCGCGATTTTGTGGTTTACAGAATGGCCCAATACCAGCAGCAGATTCAGTCAGGAAACCTTGATAATACGCCAACCGTTCAGGCGCTGAAAGAAGTGAAAGGTGCACATGTGGCTAATTATTTATTTAAGAATAACGGCGATCTTACTTTCAAAAACGAATCCGAAACCTGGGGTTTTGATACGCCTTCTTTTTCAAACGGCGCGGCTTATGCCGATCTGGATAATGACGGCGATCTGGATTTGATCATCAACAATATTGACCACGAAGCTTTTGTATACAAAAACCAGTCAGAAAAACTTCCTGACCATCATTATCTTTGTGTAAAACTGAACGGAACAAAAGAGAATCCATACGGATTTGGCACGAAAGTGACAGTTTACACTAAAAACGAAAAACAGTTTATCGAGCATTCCCCTTACCGCGGATATCAGTCAACCGTTGAAAATACACTGCATTTTGGTTTAGGAAAAAACAAAAAAGTTGATTCGATCCGCGTGGTTTGGCCTGATAATCAAACACAGTTGCTAACGAATATTGCTTCCGATCAGGTTTTGAAAATTGAACATACCAAAGCGATTACCAATCAGAAAATTAATCCGATACCGGTAAAACCCATTTTTGAAGAAGTTTCGGATGTATTGGGAATTCATTATACACATAAAGAAGAATTATATATTGATTTTAAAGTCCAGCCGCTTTTGCCTCATTTGTTATCTCAAAACGGGCCCGGAATTACAGTAGGTGATATTAACGGAGACGGTCGTGAGGATTTCTACATTGGTGGCGCATTCCGTCATTCGGGAAGTTTTTTTGTTCAAAATGTTAGTGGAAAGTTTATCGAAAAGCCGCTAACCAAAGAGCAGAAATTTGAAGAAGATATGGGCACGCTGCTTTTTGATGCGGATATGGACGGTGATCTGGATTTATATATAGTCAGCGGAAGCAGTGAATTTCCTATTGATTCCAAATATTATCAGGACAGGCTCTATATAAATGATGGAAAAGGGAATTTTAAAATTGATATATCTGCATTACCTGTCAACACAACCAGCGGCTCATCAGTTTGCGCAATTGATTTTGACAAAGACGGTGATCTGGATTTGTTCATAGGCGGACGACTTACGCCCGGCCAATATCCAACTTCACCCAAAAGCTCAATTCTCAGAAATGATCACGGCAAGTTTACAGACGTGACTGCTCAGATTTGTCCCGAGTTAAAAAGTGTAGGCATGGTCACAACATCGCTCTGGACAGATTTTGATAATGACGGATGGATGGACTTAATACTTGCAGGCGAATGGATGCCACTAACTTTTTTGAAAAACAAAAACGGGAAGTTGGTTAATGTGACTTCTTCAACCGGTTTAACAAATACAAATGGTTGGTGGAACAGTATTGTTGCGGGAGATTTTGATGAAGACGGAGATATAGATTATGTTGCCGGAAATGTTGGGCTAAACTCCGAAGAACGTCCATCAGCAACCAAACCTCTCACCATGTTTGCCAAAGATTTTGACAAAAGCGGAACGATGGACCCGGTTATGTTCCGCTATTCAGGAGAGAGCTTATATCCTATTCATCCACGTGACGAGATGACAAGCCAGATGAATTTCCTTAAAAAACGTTTCGTTTATTATGGTGATTATGCGAAGGCTGAAATGAAAGATATCTTCACAAAAGAAGAATTGAAAGACGCAACAAAACTTAGTTGTGAAGAAATGCAGAGTGTCTATATTGAAAATCTTGGAGACGGAAACTTCAAAATAAAACCGTTACCAATAGCAGCGCAGCTCGGACCAGTTTATGGAATTGTAGCCGGAGATTATGACCAGGACGGCCATTTGGATTTACTATTGACAGGAAATTCGTACGCTCCTGAATCAATCAGCGGACGGCTTGATGCATTTAGCGGGCTGCTGCTTGAGGGAAATGGAAAAGGCAACTTCTCATCCGTTTCCTCAGCAAAAAGCGGATTTCTGGTTGAAGGTGACGGAAAAGGTTTGGCGGAATTGCAGATGAATGATGGAAAAAAATTAATCCTGGCAACGCAGAATAATGACGTTCTCAAAACTTTTTTATCTGAAAAAACAGAAAAAAAAATCATCAGGATTAAGCCGCTACCAACCGATACCTGGACGGAAATTACTTTTAAAAACGGTCGTAAAAGAAAACATGAATGGAATTACGGTTCCGGGTATTTGTCGCAATCTTCACGAACCTTACTAATTCCAAAAGAGAATATATCCGCTATCAAAATTTACAATTCCAAAGGTGCGGTTCGGAATATCGCTATTGAAAAACTAAAATAAGCACCCCTCACCCGACCAGAACCCTGACCTTTTTGATTCTCTTTTTATCGGCTGACTGCACTTTGAAAGTAATAGTACGATGTGTGGCAATTTCTCCGGTGCGAGGTAATCTTGAAAATAGTTCAAGCAACAGTCCCGCTAGTGATTCACTGTTCCCACGGACTTCATCAAAATAATCCGATTCCAGATTCAGGATTCTGCACAAGTCGTTGATCAAAACCATTCCTTCAAAAACATAGGTATTTTCATCAACCTTAGTATAATTCACTTCGTCCTCCTCGTCATATTCATCATTAATATCACCGAAAATCTCTTCAATAATATCTTCCAGCGTAATCAAACCGCTTGTTCCGCCGTATTCATTGATTACAATCGCCATGTGTACACGACGACTCTGAAAATCCTTCATCAAATCATCCAGACGTTTGCTTTCAGGAATCAGGTAGGGAATACGAAGTAATTTTTGCCAGTTAAAATGTTCATTGTGGTGTAAATGAGGCAGTAAATCCTTCACGTTCAAAATCCCCTCCACACTATCCAACGTGTCCCTAAAAACCGGCACACGTGAATATCCTGACTTATTGATCTTGTCCATCAGCTCGTGAAAATTCAACTCAATGTCAAAAGCATTGATGTTCATCCGCGGCTGCATGGCTTTTCTGGCGTTCGTCTGGCGGAAATTTGCCAACCCTCTCAACAGATCCGTTTCCTCTTCACTTTCTGCTTTTGCTTCCAATCTTTCCGTAGAAATCTCAGAACCTTCCGGCGTCAGGATTCCAAAAACGTAACCAAGTTTTGTAATGGGTTTGGTTAACGGTTCACAGACTTTTATCACAAAATGCGTTATTCCGGCAATTTTAGGAATAAATTCAACCGCATTTCGCGCTGCATAAAACCGGATAATTACATCCAGCCAAATCCAGAACGCAAGTGATCCAAGAGAAATCCAGTGAAAAATAGTTTGGTCATTATGTTGTACCTGGATCCAGGTAAATCTTGCGGCGAGCAATAGTGCAAGCAAAGTAACGCCGCGCTGAATAATGGAAAGTGCAAGTTGCTGAATGCGGGTTGGTATATAACCTTCGGAAACGCCTTTTCGCTCCCAGGGATTTTCCATCGCGCCGGCTGTTGCGTAAGAGGCCCTGATCCCGGAAAGAAAAAGAGAAACAGCCAAAAGTATGAAGACAAGAATTAATTCGTAGACGGCAAATTCGTCAATAGGTATGACCATTCCGGTCAGGACAGGAAGCGCACTTTTAACGGGATAAAATATCCCCGTACGCTTTCGGGACAACGGATCGTCACTGTCGGCAGTTTCTATCACAAAGAGTAAGAAAAGTTCATAATAAGCCTCAATATAAGAATTCTATCCAAAATAAGTATGGTCAATCCAGTTACATTTTAAATTAACCCCATTTTTGGATAGAATTCCTTCAAATATTAGAATGGCAAGTCGTCATCGTCATTTCCGGCAGCCATTGACGGCGGTATCGGATCCGAAGATCTTGGTGCCTGATTTTGTCTTGGAGCTGATGACTGTGTAGAATTTTGAGTACCCTGATTGTTATTTTCTCCACCACCATTATTCGGTCCTCCTAATAATGTCATGCTATTCGCGCGAATCGTTACGCCCGATTTCTGAACCCCTTCTTTATCGGTCCAGTTATCGGTACGAAGTCTTCCTTCTATATATACAGAATTACCTTTTTTGAGATATTTCTCAGCAACTTTCGCAAGTCCTTCCCATAACTCAATGCGGTGCCATTCTGTGTTTTCAACTCTTTCTCCGCTTTTGTTGGTATAAGCTTCGGTTGTAGCAATACTGAATTTTGCTACTGCTGATCCGCTCTCCAGATATCTAACTTCCGGGTCGCTGCCTAAATTTCCGATAAGGATTACTTTGTTAACACTTGCCATGATTTTGTGCGCTTGTGATGATTGTGGATAATTAAATTCAATATACCGGATATTAGTTTAAATATGCAAATTCAAATTTCGCATAAACGGATTAAAGGCCATTTCCGATAAACTGATTAACTTTTCATACATCCCGTTCACTGATTTTTCCCGAAATTTTATTTTTGAGGATCAATTTATTACGTCCATCATGCGTCACTTCCTGTTTTATCAAATAATGTTCTGCATCATATTCTACATAATTTGAAGGTTTGGTAACACCTTCTTGTCCACGCCACACCGGCAATTCCACTTTCTCCCACAATTTCGTTTTTGAAGAGCGGTACGCGGCATCTATTACAGCATTCACAACGTAACCGTCATAAAAAGTTTCGGCGGCGTCACGTCCTTCTTCTGCGGCATTAAACATATCGGTGAACATGTGATTATATCCCAGATCATTTACTTCATCACCGACAGGAAAAAGCCAGCCGCTTTTACTTTCCGCTTTCTCCGCAACGTAATCTCCCCCACTTCCGGACGTGTACATTTCAAATCCTGTGCGGAGGAAATTATTGATCCAGATTGTTCCTTCTGTACCCATTACCTCGTCCCGCAAATCCATCCCGCCGCGGAACGTCCAGCTCACTTCAAATTGTCCGATTGCCCCGTTTTCATATTTCACTAAGGCAATGGCGTGATCTTCTGCATCAATGGGTTTTACCTGCGTATCTGCCCAGCACATGACTTCCACCGGACGAATATCTTTCCCAATAAAGTTTCTCGAAATTTCGATGCAATGACAGCCAAGATCCAGAATACATCCGCCGCCTGCCTGTTCAATATCCCAGAACCATTCACTGTGCGGGCCCGGATGCGCTTCTCTCGATTTCGCCCAGATAATTCTGCCGAGCGACCCCGCTTTAACACTTTCCAAAGATTTCAAAAACTTTGGACTATAACAAAGATCTTCAAGATAACCGGCAAAAATCCCGGCTTCCTCAACCGCCTGCATCATACGAAGTGCTTCATCGGCATTTCTTCCAAGTGGTTTCGTTGAAACAACTGCCTTTTTATGTTTTGCACAAAGCATGACAGCTTCCTGATGAATATTATTAGGCAACGCGATGCATACCATAGTAACACTCGGATGAGAAATAATCTCCTCCATATTATCTGACCAAAAATCACAACCGTAATCGTCGGCGAATTTTTTCGCGCTTTCTTCCCGTCTCGCATAAATCGCAACAACACGATCCCGGCCGCGCTGGCCATGAATAGATTCCGCATAAAAACGTCCGATAAATCCGGAACCGAGCATGGCTATTTTTTGCATAAAGATTAATTTGGTTAGGTGTTATTAGGATTATGAAGCCAGTCAGAGATTGTCATTTATTGGCAGGAAATAGTCAGGTTTTGTCAAGGATAGTTAGGAAATTGTCAAGGGTTGTCAGATATAGTCAGGAAAACTATAAATGACTACACCTGACAACAAATGACAATTTCCTGACTACAATTGACAATCCCTGACTTTTTTATTTGGTTTTAACTTCCTCCTCCCATCCTGTCGTTTTCAACGCCGGATCATTTTCTTTTTTCAAAAAATCTGCATTTTCAAAAGGCGTTGCATTCCATTCTGTAATCGCATGATCCGGGACGATATCCACTGGCACCCGCCAGGAATTCGAAGTTTCGGCATATGCCAGATTCGATTGTGAATTGTAACAGGAAATTAAAGACCAGCGAGGCTTGTCAGATAAATTTGCTTCGGAGCGGTGCATCAGGTTACTATGGAAAAACAATGCATCACCCGGTTCGATTTCGCAATAAATCAACTCCATCGTTTCCAATGCATTGTTAACCATCGTCATATCTGCACCAACTTGTTCTCCTGCAAAACCGTGATTTACTCTTCCTAATTTATGTGAACCTTTGATGACCTGCAAACATCCGTTTTCCTTATTTGCAGCTGTCAGGGCAATCATCACACTCATCATTTGATCGGGAAAAAGAAATTGGTTTTTATACCAGTAACCATAATCCTGATGCCATTCCCATGCTCCGCCAACTTTCGGTTCTTTTTGCATCAGTTTGGTATGAAAATGACAAACAGCGCTTTCCTGACCTAAGAGCTGGGCAACAGAATTCACCATTCTTTCACTTCGGATCAGGTAACCAAAAACGTCATTTCCGGGCGTAAACCACAGCGAAAGTTTTGTTTTCTTTCCGGTTTGATCATTTAAATCCATCGCATTTTTCTGCATGATGGAGTTTTCGATTGCGCTGTTATATAGCTTGTCAATTTCTTCCTGAGAAAAAAGATTTTTGACTACCAAAAAGCCATCTTGGTGATAGGTTTCAATTTGTTCTTCATTTAAATTAATCTTCGCCATGTCAGGAATATTTATCTGTTCAGTACAAATTTATATTATTAAAAACACAATTCAACCGAACAATACTCATACCAAATTGAAAAATAACTTTGCCACGAATGCACTAATTTTTCACGAATGTTCGATTAGCCAATTCGTGAAAAATTCGTGTATTCGTGGCAAAATAATTACAGCTATATAAACATTTCCTCTTTTAATACCGTATCCATTAAAATGGGTTTTGGTAATTCTTCGACTTCACTTTTGGAATAAAATGCCATGTCTTCTGGCAGATTTATAACTTCATCCTCCGACACGGTAATCCACCAAAATCTTACCGTTAATCTTTGATGGGTTAGCAAATGCGTATATTCTTTTACAACCTGCCGAAACTGGCCCTTTTTCTTCCAGAATTCTAAATAAATATTTTCAGGCAAATCGTCTGGACTATTGATATCAGCAGTCGATTCAACTAAATAAAAATCATATAATCCTTTCCATATATCTTTTCCGCGCCGCTCATGCATCGCCAGGTTTTCACCTTTTTGTAAAATGAAATAATTAAAATAGCGGTTTTTCACAGCATTCTTTTTCATTTTGACCGGAAGCTTGTTCTGCATGTTAAACTCGTATGCATAACACATATAAGTAAAAGGACAAACCGAACAATTTGGAGAAACGGGTACGCATTGCAAAGCTCCAAATTCTATCATTGCCTGATTATATGTCGCCGGGTCTTCCTGAGAAATAATCTGTTTCGCCAGATTTGTGAACTCATTTTTAGCTCCCGAACTTAATATATCGGTGAAAACTCCAAACAAACGAGACATCAACCGAAACACATTTCCGTCAATAGCAGGCACAGCCTCGTTAAAAGCAAAGGAGGCAATGGCGGCGGCTGTGTAAGCACCCAAACCTTTGAGTTTGGCAAGCTTGATGGCATTATCCGGGAATTTCCCTTCTAACTCTTCCACAATTTGTCTCGCGGTATGATGCATGTTTCTGGCCCTAGAATAATACCCCAAACCTTGCCAAAGTCTTAAAACATCCCGTTCATCAGCCGCAGCCAAATCAAAAACGGTCGGATAGTTGATCAGGAACTTTTCATAGTAGGGAGTGCCCTGAGCCACACGTGTTTGTTGCAGGATAATCTCTGAAAGCCAAATTTTATATGGATCCGTTGTTTGTCGCCAGAGCAGCGGACGATGGTTTTCCAGGTACCAGGATTTCAGTTTTGTGTTAAATTCAAGTAGTTGTAAATGATCGGGTAGCATAACGTTTTGACTTATATACACTGTTTTTTAACCAATTAGAAAAAAAATGAAAATGCTAACCTTTTAAATTATGGTAAAATTACCCTACCTTTGTGTTCCCAAAATTTAGAGGAGGAAATAAATAAACGAAATAATATCCACTTAAAGTAAACAATCAAAGTGACTAAGGCAGACGTAATCGCACAAATTTCCGAGAAAACAGGTGTAGACAAGGGCGATGTTCAACAAACGCTAGAATCGTTTTTCACTGTTGTAAAGGACTCCCTTGCAGATGGTGAAAATCTATATGTTAGAGGTTTCGGTAGCTTTATCAATAAAAAGCGTGCCCGTAAAGTAGCTCGCAATATCTCTCAAGGAACTTCAATGATCATTGACGAGCATTTCGTACCAAGCTTTAAACCAGCAAAAGTTTTTGTTGAACAAGTGAAGGTAAGCGACAAATTAAAAGATCTGGCTGAGAAATAATTTGCCTTAATAGGTTTGATTAAAACAGTATGAAAAAGTCTATAATTCTTTCTTGTGTATTGGCATTAGCCTTGGTTGGGACACTTTACAGTCTTCCAAAGGTGGTCGTTAATACAAAAGCAAAGGAAGTGGACACCGAGAAGAGTGAGGCTGCAACAGCGCCAGGTGCTTCGGCATCAGCTACTCCGGCATCCGAAACTCCCTCAAATGCGCATGATGGAGCCACTTTATCCCCTGAACAACAAAAAAATGTTGACCAGCTGAGAAGTGGTTTCAATCAGGCAAGTGGAAAAGACAAAATAGCTGCCGGATTAAAATTGTCTGATACGTTTGCAAAACTTCAAAAGTTTGACAGCGCAGCAAGTTATGCAGAAAAAGTAGCCCAGTTATCCCCTTCTGTTGAGAATATCACAAAAGCTGGTGACCGTTACTATGAAGCATATGGATTTGCCGTGGATGATGCCAAAGCGAAAAGCCTTGGTAACAAAACGCGCGAATTTTATGGTAAGGCAATTGAAAAAAATCCAGGTTTGCTTGCTGCGAAAGCCAATATGGCGATGACTTATGTAAATACAGAAAACCCGATGCAGGGAATTCTGATGTTGCGCGAAGTTTTGGATACGGATCCAACGAATGAACTAGCTTTGTTTAATCTTGGTATTCTATCTATGCGTTCGAATCAATACTCGAAAGCAGCAGACAGATTCAGGCAAATACTGACTAACAATCCTGCCAACACAAAAGCGAAATTCTATTTAGGATTGACGCTTGTTGAATTAGGAAACAAAGATGAAGCCCGTAAAGTGTTGGCCGAAGTAAAAAAAGAAGAGAAAGATCCCGTTATCCAACAGGCTCTTATCGAACTTCAGCAGCGTCTTGACAATTAAATAAGTAAAACAATTATTTTTTATTATATAAACGACATAAATTTATGCCTTGCGGAAAGAAAAGAAAGAGACATAAGATTTCCACTCATAAGAGAAAGAAACGTCTTAGAAAAAATAGACATAAGAAGAAATAATTGATATGTGACCGGATTCAATCATATGGATCCGGTCATATTATCACTTACTAGATATATGTTGCCTGTCTTTAAATGTAAAGCAGGAGGTCGAGTATTAACTTTATATAGCCATTTGGTTGGTTGAACATTGAGTAACGAATTACTAATCAATTCTACTCAAAAGGGAGAACGTATAGCCCTTTTGCAGGATAAACGTCTGTTAGAATACCACGTCGAAACACCGGATCAAAGCTTTACCGTTGGGGATATTTACCTTGGTACAGTTAGGAAACTCGTGCCTGGGCTTAATGCTGCATTTGTAGACGTGGGATTTGAGAAGGATGCTTTTTTGCATTATCTGGATTTAGGGCCTAACATTAATTCCCTCAACAAGTTAACCAAAGATGTAATTTCCAAGCGTGTCAACTCGGGCAAATTGAGTAACTTCAAGATGGAGCCCGAAATTGAGAAACTTGGCAAGATTGATAAAGTACTCTCTAAGAATCAACCTATTTTGGTTCAAATTGTAAAAGAACCAATTTCAACAAAAGGCCCCCGCCTATCATGTGATATTTCCATTGCAGGTCGTTACATCGTTTTGGTTCCTTTCTCAAATTCAGTAAACCTTTCCAAAAAGATTACTGACAAACAGGAAAGAACACGTTTGCAGCGTCTGATGTCTTCCATCAAACCAGCCAACTTCGGTGTTATTATCCGTACAGTTGCCACGGGCAAAGATGTAGATGAACTGAATAAGGATCTTCAGGATTGCCTTGACAAGTGGGAAAATGGCATCAAAATGCTTCGTGATGCCAAGCCTCGTGACCGTGTTATAGGTGAAATGAATCGTGCTTCTTCGATTATCCGTGATATGTTGAACGAATCGTTCGACAGTATTACGGTGGATTCAAAAGAAGTTTACGAAGACATTAAAGCCTATATCCACAACATTGCACCGGATAAAGAAAGTATCCTGAAATTGCATAATGGCAAAAACAAGATATTTGAACAATTCGGCCTGGAAAAACAAATTAAATCTCTTTTCGGCCGTTCGGTAAGTTTGCCAAATGGCGGTTATCTGATCATTGAACATACAGAAGCTCTGCACGTTATCGACGTGAACAGCGGAAATAAGTCCAATTCGGAAGAGGATCAGGAAGCAACTGCGCTCAGTGTAAACATTGAAGCAGCTAAAGAAATTGCCCGCCAGTTGCGCTTGCGTGATATGGGTGGAATTATCGTTGTCGATTTCATTGACATGAAGAAAGCGGAAAACAAACGCATTCTTTTTGACATGATGCGTGACGAAATGAAAGGAGACCGTTCAAAATATACGGTTCTTCCGCTTTCGAAATTCGGGTTACTGCAAATCACACGTCAGCGTGTAAGACCCGAAATGAATATTGTTACCCGCGAAACTTGTCCTACTTGTGGCGGTACGGGAACAATCCAGGCGAGTATTCTGGTGACAGATATTATCTTGTCTAACCTGGACTATATTCTTTCCAAACAAAATGAACGTGGCATTACCATCGCACTTCATCCGTTTATCTATGCTTATTTCACTAAGGGAATTATTTCAGAGCAAGTGAAGTGGTTCTTCCAATACAAAACCTGGGTGAAGCTGATTAAGGATACTTCATTAGGCGTTATTGATTTCAAATTCCATAACAAATATGGAGAAGAAATTGAGATTGTTCCGGGAAGCTGATTTTTTAGCTGTTAGCGGTTAGGTTTTAGCTTTTGGGGTAGCCTGTTTGTTATTTCTTGCTTATTTCTTTATTTTGATTTCCAGATTGGGTTTCGCTTTTCTTTGAATGCGACTGAGCCTTCTTTTGCATCTTCGGATTTAAGAAGTTTATCTAATTCAGATTTCAGATAAGCATGGCGTTTGCTTTCTTCTACATCTGATAAGTTTTGTAATGCTTCCATTCCTGATTTTATGGCGTAGGGCGCATTTGAACAAATTAGATTAGCAAGTTTATTGACTTCGTATTCAATGACTTCTTTATTAGCTATTTGGGTGACCAAGCCTAAATCCAACACTTCTTCCGCCGTATAACTTTTTCCCGTTATCGACATTTCCAGTATTTTCCTTTTGGGGATGATATCCAAAAGCGAAGCCATCACCTGCATCGGCCAGATTCCTCTTTTAACTTCGGGTAAGCTGAAATTTGCTTCTGGTATACTTACGACAAAAGTGCATCCGCATATTATTAAAAATCCTCCTGCAAATACAGAGCCTTCTATCTGGGCGATCGATGGCTTGTGCAAATTCGTAAAAGCGTCTCCCAATCTTACTTCTCCTTTTGGCTCGGGAAGTGTTTGATTTTTCTGATCTATTGTTGGATCATGAAAAGCATTCAAGTCTGCACCAGCACAGAAAACAGGACCTTCTGCTTTGATAATGACACAACGAATTTCAATTATTTTTTTTGCATAAGCCAATGCAAATGCGATTTCATTGGCCATGGTTGGCGTGAAGGCGTTTCGCTTTTCGGGCCGGTTAAGGATAATTTCAAAAATGTTTCCTTTCAAAGAAGTTTTGATATACAGAAATTCAACCGAATCATAATTCGCAACGTCTTCTTCTTTGAAAAAATGCATAATCGACAGATATTAATGTGAAATTACATAGTCACAACTTCTTCCAGCATACTGATATATTGCAGAATACCAGCTTCAATTTCATGGAGATAAATAAATTCATTAGCTGTATGTGAACGCTCCGAATGTCCCGGCCCCATTTTTAAAGAAGGGCAATCCAGCAATGCCTGATCCGAAGTTGTTGGTGAACCATAAGCATTTCTGCCACGGCTTAAACCCGCTTGTACAATTGGATGCTCCATGGGAATACTAGAAGGACGAAGGCGGATAGAACGTGCACTTACCTCTGACTGAATATTTTCCTGAATAACCTCGATGATTTCTTCCAGTGAATATTGATCCGTCGCACGGACATCAATGGTGAAAACGCAGGTGTCCGGTACAACATTATGCTGCGTACCGGCATTAATAATCGTTACCGACATTTTTATAGGTCCCAAAGTCGGAGAAACTTTCGGGAATTTGTAATGCTGTATCCATTCAATATCTTTTATCGCCTTATAGATCGCGTTATCGCCCTCTTCTCTTGCAGCGTGTCCCGATTTACCTTTTGCTGTACAATCCAGTACTAACAGTCCCTTTTCTGCTACTGCAAGATGCATTTCCGTAGGTTCTCCAACGATGGCAAACGAAATTTCCGGAAGCTCAGGAACAACAATTTCCAAACCCTCCTTCCCTGAAATTTCCTCCTCTGCCGTGGCAGCAATCACGATATTGTAAGTTAAATCTTCGCGATTATAAAAATGACAAAAAGTAGCAATCAGCGAAACCAGACAACCTCCGGCGTCATTGCTTCCCAGCCCAAACAATTTATCGTCTTCAACCAATGCCTGAAAAGGATCGAGCGTCCAGGATTTATTTGGCTTGACCGTATCGTGATGTGAGTTTAACAAAACGGTTGGTTTTGCCGGGTCAAAATATTTGTTGTATGCCCAGATGTTGTTCTTTTTAGTATGAAAAGGAATATCTTTTTGTCTGAAAAAATCCTGAATTAAGGCAGCTGTATTGTCTTCTTCTTTGCTGAATGACGGTGTTTCGATCAGCTTTGTCAGTAAAGAAATTACTTCCTGCGTAAGCTGCTGGATATTTTGTGAATCAGTTAAAGAAGACATATTCGGGCTTTCTGGTACAACAATATTTTGGGCAAAGGTATAAAAAGAAAAAATGCCACGAATACACAAATTTCCACAAATACATTAATTAATATTAGTGAAAATTCGTGCATTCGTGGCAAAAAAATGAATTGGCTTACACCATACTCATTTCAAATATTAGTTTATTATGCTCTAATCTGCCCATCCCCACGCACAACCCATTTTTCTGTCACCAGTTTTTCCAAAGCAAATGGCCCGCGCGCATGTAATTTCTGCGTCGAAATCCCGATTTCAGCACCCAAAGCAAACACGCCACCGTCTGTGAAACGCGTTGACGCATTGGCATAAACAGCCGCTGCATCCACTTCATTTAAAAATTTCTCTATTGCCTCAGTATCTTTTGAAATAATCGCCTCAGAATGACTGGACGAGAAATTATAAATATGATCAATCGCCGCATCTAATCCATCAACAATCTTGACGGAGCATTTATAATCCAGAAATTCTCTTCCGAAATCCTCCGGTTCGGCTTTTTGCAAAAAAGGATATTCGGCTTTTTTAAGTATATCAAAAGAAGTCTCATCCGCAAAAACTTCTATATTCCATTTAATAAAATCGTTTTTCAGCATTGGCAAAAATGCTTCTGCAACTTCTCTGTCAACCAAAACAGTATCCAGTGTATTACAAGCAGAAGGACGTGAAACTTTCGCATTCACAACAATATTCTTCGCTTTTTCAAGATCAGCCGTTTTCTCAACATAGGTATGACAAACACCGGCACCGGTTTCAATGGTTGGTACAAGTGAATTTTTACGCACAAACTGGATCAGACTTTCCGAACCACGTGGGATTATAATATCCACATATTTAGTCGCCGTCAACAATTCGTTGACAAATTTCCGATCCGTTGGTAATAACATGACGGCGGCTTTATCAATACCCATTTCTGTCAGACTTTCATGAATCAGACCAACAAGAAATGTATTCGAAAAATGAGCTTCTTTTCCACCTTTCAATACGCAGGCATTTCCGGAACGCAGACAAAGAGAAGCCACATCAAGCGTCACATTGGGTCTTGATTCATAAATTACTCCTACGACGCCCAGCGGAACGGTCAATTTTTGTAACGACATCCCCTGCTCTATAGTTTTTTCCAGCAAAACTTCTCCCGTCGGATCCGGCAGCGAAGCTACATCGCGTAAACTTTGTGCTAAATCTATAATCCGTTTTTCATTCAAAAGCAACCGGTCCTTTTTGGGGTCCGCATCATTCATCGATACCAGATCTTTCTGATTTTCTGCAATGATATAAGCAGTATTTGCCAAAACTTTATCTGCCAAAACGTTAAGTAAATCTGCTCTTTGGTTATCAGATAATTTACGAACCGCCACCGAGGCGTCTTTTGTCGCTTTTAAAAAAGGTATTATAGATTCCACTTCCATTATAATAGTACGATATCATTGGCGTGAGCCACTTCAAAATTCACTGTTTTTAAATTTTCTTTTATTGCGCCGGAAGTTTCCCGTGCACGCGCCACCGCGATCATTTCCGCATCGTGAGAATATATTTCTATAATTTCTCCTGCTTCAAAATCTCCGGTTACTTCCATTACTCCGACCGCCAATAAACTTTTCCTTTTTAGTAAAGCTTTTGTAGCACCTTCATCGACCTGTAACCTTCCTGAAACCAATCCTCCGCTTCCTAACCAACGGTTTCTTGCCGATAAAGTACTTTTCTCAGGATTCATTTCAGTACCAGCATTTCCCTCCAGTGCTTTCAGAAGTTCATCCTCTTGTTTCATTCCAAAAATGACCACCCTGATCCCCATACGGGTTGCAAGTTTGGCGAAGGTAAGTTTGGAAGCCATGCCTCCTAATCCGAGGAAAGATTTATCTGTTTTTACAAATTTAAAAACCTCGTTTACGTTCGATACGTTCCCTATAATATTTCCGTCGTCGTCAAGCAAACCACCGACCGAAGTACAGAACATGATCGTTTCTGCTCCAAAACCAACAGCAAGTAAAGTTGCAAGCTCATCATTATCAGAAAACTTCAACTCACGATCACTGACAACGTCATTCTCATTAACAATAGGAATAATATTATTCTGCCACAATTCTTCAAATGTATTCTTCAACTGCAAAAACTTGTTACGGTTTGCAAAATGCTGGCGTTCACAAAGACTTTGCGCGATAAAAATCCCGTTTGGAGCAAAATAGCTAGCATATAGCCCAACAAGCAAAGGATTTCCAACAGATGCCGCCGCTTTTCGCTGCGTCATCGTTCCTTTATAATCATTGATGTAAGCCTTTCCGGCTCCTACCGCTCCTGATGAAACAATGATGATGCGGTATCTGGGATGCAGCAAAGAAACCTGACGCGCAACTTCTGAAATAATCTTAACATCTGGCTCACCGGAAGGAAGCGTAATAGACGCCGTCCCAAATTTTATAACAAGGATTGGTTTTGACACTTTGAGAATACTTAAAATACTTCTTACGCTCTTATCAACATTTCACGTTAAAATTACTTAGTTACCCCGTTATTAAAAAGCGGAATGTTTTGAAGAAAGTGTTTGCTGTGGATTTAAAAGAAATTTCCGGTTCAATAGCAGCGCTTTTTTCAGCTTATCCATATAATCGGTGCGCGGAATTTCGATTGCACCGTATCTTGAAACATTATCATTTATAAACTGAGTGTCTAACAACTGATAACCGTTTGCCCTCAGAATTTCGATCAGATAATGGAAAGCTACTTTGGAAGAATTTGCTTCTTTGTAAAACATCGATTCTCCAAAAAAAACACCCCCTATGGAGACACCATACAAGCCGCCAACTAGTTTATTTTCAAGGTAAGCTTCCACACTGTGTGCATAACCAAGTTTATGTAAATTGGTATAGGCAAATATAATATCGTTCGAAATCCAGGTTTCGTCCTCCACCCCCCGCGGAGCTGCACATCCGTGCATAACACCTTCAAAATCAAAATCTACCCGAATTTCAAATGTTCTTTTATTAATGACAGGACGTAGTGACTTGTGCGGCTTGTAAGAGTATATAGGAATAACAGCCCTGGGATCAGGTGAATACCAGTAAATTGCCCCATCCGGCTCTGCCATTGGGAAAATTCCATTGATATATCCGTAAAGAAGATCGTCTGCCGTAAGGGTTGTCATTAAAAATATTCATTCAAATTCATAAGACTGATGCAAGCTAAAAAAATTGTCGTTATCCCCGAATATTTTTTCTATTGCAAGAACTATAAAAATATAATCCATGTTTCTTTCAAGTAACATTTTTTTTTGCAAAATTTGCATCTTATTAGACGGACCAACCAAGTCAAATGAATAGCAACGGAATACATACTGTGCTTCATACTACACCTTTCAGGTTTAGGTCCCCCAGGACCGTCTAACTCTTGTTTACCTATGTGGTAAAACTTCTATCCCCGTCTTTTTTAAATTTTTGAAACGTCCCATCGTAGTTTTCTGGGAATTTAATTTTTGTTTCGAACAATTTTTCGTCAGTAAATTCATCAATGAAAAATACCGAAGTAGTAGGCAGTAAGTTCATTATACAAACCGCCAATGAAAATCATTTCCATTTCGCCGATACAATTTGTGCTGAAATGGAAGAGAGTGCCAAAAAACGTGGTACTGGTATAGCAAAACGCTCCCCTGTTTATATCATGGAAAAAATGGTAGAAGGAAAAGCGATTATTGCCACTACTGACACGGGAGTATGGGTAGGTTTTTGTTATATTGAGACCTGGGAACATGGCAAATTTGTTGCTAATTCCGGTCTGATCGTACATCCTGACTTTCGTCAGAGTGGTATGGCAAAGTCTATTAAGCAAAAAGCTTTTGAACTTTCTCGTCTAAAATATCCCGATGCTAAAATTATTGGTATCACCACAAGTTTGCCGGTAATGAAGATCAATTCTGATCTTGGTTACGAGCCTGTCACTTTCAGTGAACTTCCCGCTGATGATGCGTTCTGGAAAGGCTGTGCAAGCTGTGTAAATTATGATGTATTGAGCCGTACAGGCAGAAAACATTGCTTGTGTACTGGTATGATGTACAATCCTGAAGAACATAAAAAAACCGAGGCACAACCTGAAAAAGACACCTGGGATTTCCTTAAAGAGTCCAGCCTTTATGAGCGTTGGATGCGTATCAAGCAACGTATCTTGTTGCGAAGGGAAGAACGTGCCAAAAAGAAAAATGCCGAGGCGATGCTCGTACATTAAGTACAGCACTCATAATATTGATTATTATATCATTCTAAATACCTCGCCCGGCAGCTTTTAAAAGCCCGATGCGAGGTATTTTTTTGTTATATACAGAATTAAAATTACGATAAGGGAATAAGCTTTTCCCAATTCGGGAATACTTAAGTACTTTTACACACACAAAATGAGAATTTTTACCAGAAGCACACTTAGAGAATTTTGGAACAAATCGCCAGATGCAAGGCCTGCTTTGGAATTTTGGTACGACACTATCGAAAAAATGCATTTTAAGAGCCCTAATGAGGTGATCAAGTTTTTCAAAAATGCCGATACAATCGGAAATGGAAGAATAGTATTTAATATAACTCATAATAAATACCGACTGATTGCCAAATTTGAATATGAAAAGCAGTTTGTATTTGTTCGTTTCTAAGGCACTCATAACGAATATGATAAAATTGAAAATATTAAAAACATTTAATCATTCAAAGCAATATGAAAACACTTGCAATCAATTTGGATGACATTGTTATCAGACCAATTACCAATTCAGCAGATTTTGAGGAAGCATCTAAAATTATTGATGCTCTGATAGATGCTGATCTATTGGAAGATTTGAAACTACGCAAAAGAGCCTTGGATATTTTAGAAGCAGTTACGGTTTTGGCAATTGACTATGAAAAAAGGCATTTCCCAATTCCAAAACCAGATCCAATTGAAGCAATAAAGGAACGAATGAGTCAACTACATCTGACCCGAAAAGATGTAGCACCTTATTTTGGAGGAGAAAATAGAGTTTCTGAGGTATTGAATAAGAAAAGGAACCTGACAATTAAAATGATAAGGGAATTAAATAAGAACTTAGGAATACCCGTAGATACGTTACTAACAGTTGGTTAGTAACAATTAGTGAAAATTTAAAATAGAACAAGAATCATATTAATAAATATAATGTCACAGCCCAAAGTAGTTTTAGCGTTTAGTGGAGGATTGGATACCTCTTTTTGTGTAAAATATTTAGCCGAAGATAAAGGTTATGAAGTCTATTCGGTATTGGTTGATACCGGTGGTTTTACAGACGAAGATTTAAAAACCATAGAAGCTAACGCCTATTCACTAGGTGTAGAGAAACACGCGACAATTTCCAAAACAGCCGATTATTATAATGATTGTATCAAATATCTGATTTTTGGTAATGTATTAAAAAACAATACATACCCACTTTCAGTGAGCGCTGAACGCGTTTTCCAGGCTGTTGCTGTTGCTGAATATGCAAAAGAAATCGGTGCAACTGCGATTGCGCACGGAAGTACAGGGGCTGGAAATGACCAGGTTCGGTTCGATATGGCTTTCCGTATCATCATTCCGGAAGCTGAAATTATTACACCAATCCGTGATCTGAAATTGTCACGTGAAGCTGAAATTGAATATCTGACTAAAAAAGGCGTTGGCCGCGAATGGGCTAAGGCAGCATATAGTATCAACAAAGGTCTTTGGGGAACTTCTGTTGGCGGAAAGGAAACGTTGACTTCTGAGCAGTATTTGCCAGAATCAGCATGGCCAACGCAAGTAAGTAAAACAGAACCGGAAACGATCACGTTGGAATTTGTTGAAGGTGAATTGAAAGGCGTAGCAGGCGAAACTTTTGAAAACCCGGTTCAGGCAATCCAGAAATTGGCGGCTATTGCTCAGCCTTTCGGAATTGGCCGGGATATCCACGTGGGTGACACGATTATCGGAATTAAAGGTCGTGTTGGTTTTGAAGCTGCGGCTCCTTTGATCATTATCAAAGCGCACCACACCCTTGAAAAACACGTTTTGAGCGAGCAACAACTTTACTGGAAAGAACAACTTTCTAATACGTACGGGACTCTTCTTCACAAAGGACAGTTCGTTGAACCGGTAATGCGTAACATCGAATCTTTCTTATCTGATACACAGTCGCATGTAACGGGAAAGGTGCACGTACATCTTGCTCCATACCGCTTCTATGTCGAAGGAATTGAATCACCATTTGACTTGATGTCTTCGAAATTTGGAAGTTATGGTGAGATGAACAACGCCTGGACTGGTGATGACGTGAGAGGATTCTCAAAAGTCGCTTCGAATCAGGTGATGATTTATCAGAAAGTAAGCGAGTCGAATGATTAATTGTTAAGGATTAATTGTTAACGGTTAATGAATTTGCTCGAATGAGGTTCTACCATAAGTACAGTTTGTTGGTAAAAAATTACACGAAGGATCATTAATCTCGAACAATTTAATAGGGCAAATGACCTCTTGATGATGAGAAAGAAAATTTCAGCTAAAAAGTTAAAACAGGAACCAACGGCATTTTCACAGGCTGAAACCACTCATTTAAAAAGTGAGTTTTCTAATTTTGAACGCTGGCGGGATAATCTTTCAAATTTTTCTGAGAATTTCATGTCTGAGAGAGTTCAACCTCCTCTTGATAAGCTTGAAAACCTTTTCGAATAAAAAAATGACAGGCATTAAATGATGCTGAATCAATTATCAAATGAATAAAATAAACATAGGCATCATTGGTGCCGCGGGTTATACTGGTGGTGAGTTGTTGAGAATTGTCATTAACCATCCTAATATAAATATTGCCTTTGCACATAGTAAAAGCCAGATCGGGAAGCCGGTTTATGCTACGCATACAGATTTATTGGGTGATACGGAGCTGACTTTTTCAGGGGAAGATATTCAAACTTTGTTGAACCAGGAAAGTTTGAATGCTATATTCTTATGTTCAGGTCATGGGGAATCAAAAAAGTTTCTGGATGAATATAATGTTCCTGATAACGTTAAGATCATTGATTTGAGTACTGATTTCCGGGATGAATCGAACGGCTTTACCTACGGTTTACCTGAACTTCAAAAGGAAAAAATAAAGGCTTCACCCAAAATAGCTAACCCTGGTTGTTTTGCGACAAGTATTGAACTGGCCATTTTACCGCTGGCTAATGCTGGTTTATTGAAAGAAGATGTGCACGTAAGTGCGGTTACAGGAAGCACTGGTGCTGGACAATCGCTGAGTGCAACGACACATTTTTCATGGAGAAATAACAACCTGTCGATCTACAAAGCTTTCACGCATCAACACTTGACTGAGATTAAAATGAGCCTAAAGAAATTGCAGGCTGGTTTTGATAAGGCAGTAAATTTTGTTCCTTATCGTGGTGATTTCACCCGTGGGATTATGGCTAACGTTTACACACCGTATTCAGGAACAATTGAAGAAGCGAAAGAATTATATAAGAATTATTACGCCGAACATCCTTTTACACATGTAAGCGATTCGCCAATTGATGTAAAACAGGTTGTCAATACTAATAAATGTTTTATTCATTTGGAAGTACATGACGGTCAATTGTTGATCAGCAGTATCATTGATAATTTAACAAAAGGTGCTTCCGGACAAGCCGTTCAAAACCTGAACCTGATCTTCGGATTACCGGAAGATGCGGGGTTGAGGTTGAAGGCACCATCATTTTAAGTGATTTTTATTTTGCAAGAAGTTGAAATGATTAATTTTCATTATTATGAACGATTTACTTCTGACCTATAACCAGCTTGACGAGATTCAGCGGAGGCAATTAATTACTTATGCCGATACCTTATTGGCGCGGCAGAAAGCTAAACAGTCCGAGGGAAACCTGGCAGGATGGAAAGAAAAAATTCAGTCTGTTTCCACCTGGAGTGATAACGAAATTAAAATTATTGAAGAAAGTAGCAAAAAATTAAATCAATGGCAAATTCCGGAATGGTAATCGATACCGGCATATTCATTGAATATCTTAGGAAACAAGATAAGTCAAAAACCATCTTAGCGTCATTACCAAACAACTCGGTGCTTTTTGTATCAGCAGTAACTGTTTATGAATTAATGATGGGTGCAACTGATTTGCAAAAGAAAAGTGATGTTGAAATATTATTGGACGGTGTATCGGTATTGCCATTTACAGCCGAAGTTTCATTAAAAGCTGCTGAAATTTATCATAGCCTGCGAAGGCAAAATTTATTGATTGAGTTTTGGGATATTTTTATCGCAGCAACCGCCTTAACTTTTCAATTACCTGTAAAGACCTTAAATCAAAAACATTTTCAGAGAATCGACTCTTTGAAATTGACCTGATAAACAATATTACTATGTCACATTTATTTGATGTATATCCCCTTTACGATATAGAACCTGTAAAAGCTGAAGGCAGCTATTTATGGGATACGAATGGTACTAAATATCTTGATCTTTATGGAGGTCACGCTGTGATTTCCGTTGGACATTGTCATCCGTATTATGTGGATATGCTTAGCAAGCAGCTTCATGCGATAAATTTTTACTCGAATTCAGTAAAAATATCTTTGCAGGAAGAGTTGGCTGAGAAACTTGGAGATCTTTCAGGTTATCCTAACTATAAACTTTTCCTTGTCAATTCTGGTGCTGAAGCGAATGAAAATGCTTTGAAACTTGCGTCTTTTCATACGGGTCGTTCCAAGGTTGTGGCTTTTACAAAAGCATTTCATGGACGTACTGCCGGTGCTGTTGCTGCAACGGATAATCCATCCATTGTTGCTCCTGTAAATTACAGCAAACACGTTACTTTTCTTCCATTCAATGATATTGACGCTTTGGAAGACGGTATAACTGATGAAGTTTGTGCTGTGATCGTTGAAGGAATTCAGGGTGTTGGTGGAATTCAAGTGAGCAGTGATGAATTTCTTCAGGCTTTGCGTAAAAGATGCGATGAAACCGGAGCTGTTTTAATTCTCGACAGTGTGCAGTGTGGTTATGGCCGTACCGGGAAATTCTTCTCGCATCAATTCAGTGGAATTCATCCGGATTTGATGACGATGGCGAAAGGAATGGGTAATGGTTTTCCAATTGGCGGCGTTTTGATTTCTCCGAAATTTAAGGCAAGCTATGGTTTGCTAGGCACCACTTTTGGCGGAAATCACATGGCTTGTGCAGCCGGAATTGCTGTGCTTGATATCATGAAAAACGAAAATCTCTTAGATAATGCTACGGAGATCGGAGACTATCTTATGGCTGGCATTAAAGAAATTGGTGGATACAAAGAACTTCGGGGACGTGGTTTGATGATTGGTATCGAGTACGATTTCCCGGTTAAAGATCTTCGGAATAAATTATTATTTGAGCATAAGATGTTCACGGGCGTTGCCGGAGCCAATACGATTAGATTGTTGCCTTCGCTGGCATTGGGTAAATTAGAGGCTGATTTGTTTCTGGAAGCTTTGAGAAAAGAAGTTACTAGCCTTTCTTAGTTTTTCTTAACCGCAATAGGCGCAATAGGTTTCGCAATGGACGCAATGGATATTTTTGAGAATAGAATTGCAAAACAAATCTATTTTTGTGCTCTGATATAACTTTCTTAACCGCAATAGGCGCAATAGGTTTCGCAATGGATGCAATGGATATTTTTGAGAATAGAATTGCAAAACAAATCTATTTTTGTGCTCTGATATAACTTTCTTAACCGCATTAGATGCAATAGGTTTCGCAATGGATGCAATGGATATTTTTGAGAATAGAATTGCAAAACAAATCTATTTTTGTGCTCTGAAAGTTCATAAGACACTTGGACCTGGTTTACTGGAATCTGCTTATGAGGAATGCCTATATTATGAAATAAAAAAAGAAGGTCTTTTCGTTGAGAAGCAAAAAGCACTTCCTCTTGTATATGAAGATATCAGACTTGAAGTCGGATATAGAATAGATTTATTGGTGGAGAATTGCGTGATCGTAGAAATTAAAGCCGTCGAGGCTCTTAACGATGTGCATACTGCTTAGTTATTAACTTATCTAAAATTAACGAATTGCAAACTTGGGCTATTGATTAATTTCAATGTCGCTTTAATAAAAAACGGTGTCAAAAGATTGGCAAACGGATTATAATTGATTGCGTCCATTGCGAAAACCATTGCGTCCATTGCGGTTAAATACAATATTAATGAAACATTTTCTTTCCTTTGCAGACGTATCAGATCTTAATCACCTCATCACCAGTGGTATTGAAGCGAAACGTAATCCTTTTGCTGACGAAACACTTGGCAAACACAAGACCATCGGTTTGATGTTCTTTAATTCCAGCTTACGTACTCGTATCAGCACGCAAAAAGCAGCTACCAATTTGGGTTTGAATGTGATCGTGATGAATGTTGGGCAGGACAGCTGGGGACTAGAAATGGAAGAAGGTGTTGTCATGAACGGCACCAAAGCCGAGCACGTAAAAGAAGCCGCAGCGATTATGGGACGCTATTGTAACATCATCGCCATTCGTTCTTTTGCCGAATTGGAAGATCGTGATAAGGATTACGCAGAAATGGTTTTTCAGCAATTTAAAAAGTACGCCGAGGTTCCGATTGTTAACCTGGAATCGGCAACACGCCATCCGCTGCAATCTTTGGCAGACTGTATCACGATTGAAGAGTTCAGAATAAAAGAACGACCGAAAGTGGTTTTAACCTGGCTACCCCATTTCAAAGCACTGCCGCAAGCTGTGGCAAATTCTTTTTGTGAATGGATGAATCCGATGAACGTGGAATTGGTGATAACGCATCCGGAAGGCTATGATCTTGACCCGAAATTTGTTGGTAAAGGACAGGTCATTTACGACCAGGACAAGGCTTTGGAAGGTGCTGATTTTGTTTATGGAAAAAACTGGTCATCTTATACACATTACGGACAGGTTTTAACACAAGATCCATCCTGGATGATCACAGAAGCCAAGATGGCCTTGACCGATACTGGAAAATTCATGCACTGCCTGCCATTGAGACGTAATATGAAAGTGGCTGACGAAGTATTGGATGGTCCGCGTTCGCTGGTTATAGAGCAAGCTGCAAACAGAGAGTGGTCGGCACAAGCAGTTTTGAAAGAAATTTTGCTTGGTTTAAACGCATAAAACATTTCACCCGACGAACTTTGTAGATAGCAGGTTTAGTTATATAAATAATAACCCATCCCGTTATAAATTTTAATTTTTAAAATGAATATCGAAACGCTGACAAATCCATCTTTACATACAGAAAAACCGATTGGCAAAACAGGGGTTTTAATCGTAAACCTGGGCACACCGGATAGTCCTTCCGTTCCTGACGTAAGAAAATATCTACGTGAATTTTTAATGGACGAACGCGTTATTGATATACCCTATCTGAATCGCTGGTTATTGATCAACCTGATTATCGCACCTTTCCGTGCTCCAAAATCTGCTAAGATCTATCGTGAGCTCTGGACACCGGAAGGCTCGCCGTTAAAAATTTACGGCGAGTCTGTTGAAAAAAAATTACAGAAAGTATTGGGTGATGACTTCGTGGTGAAATTAGCGATGCGTTATCAAAGTCCAAGTATTGAAAATGGATTGAAGGAACTTAGAAAATTATGTCTTTCCGAAATCATCGTTATTCCATTTTTCCCTCAATATGCTTCTGCTTCTACCGGTTCTGTTTACAAAAAAGTAATGGAAGTGGTGAAAGACTGGGAAGTTTTACCAGAAATAAAGTTTATCAACCGGTTTTTGGATCATCCGAAATTTGTTGAAGGCTTTGTAACTCTTGGCAAAAAATACATGGCTCAACGCGACTATGACCATTTTGTTTTTAGTTATCACGGTATTCCCGAAAGACAAATCACAAAAGGTGACGTTGCTAATTATTGTCAGTTTGGTACTTGCTGCGATACGTTAAACGAAAAAAACCAACATTGTTATCGTGCTCAATGTTACGAAACAACACGACTTTTTGTAAAAGGCATGGGAATTCCAGAAGGAAAATATACGGTTGCTTTCCAGTCAAGACTTGGAAAAACGCCGTGGATTAAACCTTACACAGATGAATTAATTCCCGAGCTTGTAAAAAAAGGAGTGAAAAGCGTACTGGCATTTTCCCCAGCTTTTGTATCCGACTGCCTGGAAACGACTATCGAGGTTGGAGAAGAATACAAAGAGATATTTGAAAAAGAAGGCGGTGAACACTGGCAATTGGTGGAAAGTCTGAATGACAGTGATATCTGGATTGAGGCTTTGGAAGATATGGTTAAGAAGGCTTAATTTTCTGGTCATGTTATGGTCAGGAAATTGTCATTTTTTGTCAGGGGTTGTCAGGATTGGTTTGGTAACTCTCATAATTTCAAATGTGCAATTTTCTTGAATCCCTTTAAACAAAAAAGCAGTCAATTTACGGTTGACTGCTTTTTTGTTTAAAGGATTCGATATCTCTTATTATAGCATTACCGATTCTTTCCGGTAAAGTTCTGCTAAGATATCTACTGCAAAATCAACTTCTTCGGCTGTATTATATTTCCCAAAGGAAAAACGAACATTTGCTCGGTCTGGATTTATCTGAATTTCTGTCAAAACATGAGATCCAACATCAGTTCCGCTTGCACAGGCGCTTCCTCCTGAAACCGCTACGCCGGCGATATCCATGTTGAAAAGCAACATATCATTTAATCCCGATGGAGGCAAACTTACACTTAAAACAGTATATAAACTTTCATCAAGTAATGCTGAATTTCCATTGAAAGAAACACCTTCAATATTTTCATTGAGCTTATGGATCATCCTCGTTTTCAGATTTTCAATAAGGGTATGGTGCTGATCCATATCACGGTAAGCGATTTCCAATGCTTTCGCCAAACCTACAATTCCGTATACGTTTTCAGTTCCTCCACGCATATTACGCTCCTGCGCGCCGCCGTGAACAAAAGGAAAAACTTTTGTTCCAGGCTGAACATATAAAAATCCAATGCCTTTCGGACCGTGGAATTTATGTGCCGAACCAACAATGAAATTGGTTTTCAACTGCTGCAAATCATGTTTGTAATGACCCATCGTCTGAACCGTGTCACTATGAAAGATTGCATCATAATGTTTACACAGATCACCAACTGCATCCAGATCCAATAAATTTCCAATCTCGTTATTTCCATGCATTAAGGAAACAAGTGAACGGGAATGTGTTTGTAAAAGCGTTTCCAAATGAGCAAGATCTACTTCGCCTTTTTCATTTAAATTCACAAAACTCAATTCAATAACACCAGTTTTTGCCAGATGCTCCAAAGTATGAAGTACCGCATGATGCTCAATTTTTGACGTTATTGCATGTTTAAGGCCATACGTTTCAATACTCGAACGAATGGCAGTATTATCTGCCTCAGTACCTCCCGAAGTAAAAAATATTTCCGCAGGCGCTGCATTTAATATCCCTGCTACACTTTTTCTCGCTCTTTCCACAGCAGAACGAACTGCACGGCCATAGGAATGGATTGAAGAAGGATTACCAAAAGTCTCTGTCATCAGAGGCAACATGGTTTCCAATACTTCCTGATCCAAACGGGTCGTGGCAGCGTTATCAAAATAGGCTTTCATTATTTATTCTTCGGTTCTGATATAATTTCCTTGATATCGGAAATAATTTTATTTGCCAGATTTACAGCCGTTGTCAACGTTTCTGATTCTGAATAAATCCTGATAATCGGTTCTGTATTTGATTTACGCAAATGAACCCATTCCCGGTTAAATTCAATTCTCACACCATCAATCGTGCTCAATGGCTGTTTTGAATACTTAGATTGAATACGGCTGAGTATATTATCAACATTGATATCCGATGTCAATTCTATCTTATTTTTTGAAATATAATAACTTGGATAGGACTTACGAAGAACAGAAGCAGTTTTCCCAAATTTGGCCAAGTGGGTTAAAAATAATGCTATTCCAACCAACGCATCCCTTCCATAATGACTTTCAGGATAAATAACCCCACCATTTCCTTCACCTCCAATGACTGCATTATTTGCTTTCATTGTGGTTACCACATTTACTTCACCCACCGCGGAAGCAAAATACTCACCTCCCGCTTTCAGTGTTATATCTTTTAAAGCTGCCGTAGACGACAAGTTGGATACAGTATTGCCCGGCGTATTTTTAAGAACGTAATCCGCAACCGCTACTAAGGTATATTCCTCTCCAAACGGAGAACCATCTTCACAGATTAATGCTAAACGATCTACATCCGGATCAACAACAATTCCCAGATTAAATGCTCCGTCTTTGAGTTCTTTACTAATATCACGTAAATGTTCAGGAAGTGGCTCTGGATTATGGGCAAAGTTCCCTGTTGGTTCACAGTGTAACTTTTTGATATTTTTTGTTTCAACACCTAATGCTTCAAGCAACATCGGAACCACAATTCCTCCTGTTGAATTCACGGCATCGACAACAATTTTAAAATTTGCATTTTTGATCGCTTCCACATCGACAAGCGATAATGCCAAAACATGATCAATATGTTTTTGAAGGTAGGTATCGTCGGTACGATAACTTCCAAGTTTTTTCACATCTGGAAAAAGAAAATCTTCTTCATCAGCAATTCTCAGAATCTCAGTCCCCTCGGCTTCTGAAATAAATTCGCCGTCATGGTTTAGCAGTTTTAGTGCATTCCACTGAATTGGATTGTGGCTTGCAGTAAGTATAATACCGCCTGCAGCCTCTTCCGCTGTAACAGCAATTTCCACCGTTGGTGTGGTGGAGAGCCCTAAATCGATAACATTAAGGCCAACTCCTTGCAAAGTACCCGCTACCAAACGACTTACCATTTCACCCGAAATCCTGGCGTCCCTTCCAATAACTACTTTTAAATTTTGTGGATTTGTTCTCCTCAACCAGGTGCCATAAGCTGCTGCAAATTTAACGACATCAACTGGAGTCAGTGCCTCTCCGGATTTCCCTCCTATTATCCCTCTGATTCCTGATATAGATTTTATTAACGTCACGATCTGGTTTTCCTCTGTTTGTTACGATACAAAAATAACAAATTTCCCGCGGTCTATCGGATAATTTACTAAAACAATCCTATAATTGAGTAATTGGTTCCTGTAATTTAAACAACTTCAATGTCCACATGTGTCTCCAGAGAGGACCGGGCAGAGCCTCGGAAAAATCCCATAACCGGCGCCAACTGGTCAAAGTCTGCGGATGCGCCTAAACTTATGTGGTTATTAGCAATCACCTTTCCTTCTGTCGGATCAAATCCGCGCCAACCTGCCCCTGGCAAATAAACTTCCACCCATGCGTGCAATTCATGCGCCTGCATAGGATTTCCATATAAATATCCGCTCACAAATCTGGCCGCAATACCCAAACTTCTGCATGCAGCAATGAAAAGCCGGGAATAATCCCGGCATGACCCAGTTCTATCACGAAGTGTGTCATCAGGAGGATACGCAACTCCAAACTCCCTGTTTTGATAAGAAAAATTTTCTGAAATGTATTTGCTTAGTTCAACCAAAAACGGAACCGTTCCCCAATTAACCTCTGCTGCAATTTTTCTTGCAAACTGTTCAACGTAAGTCGTTGCCTCACTGCGACTCAGATATGGGATCAGATATTTATAAATCCTGTTATCATACAAAAAAGGTATGTTTTTTGTGATAAAAGGAAAAAGTACAAAATCAAAAACATTAACCGGATCCGAGCATACCGTCATTTCGGCAAATACTTTCAAACTCGTTACCTTCCCATTAAAAAAGTGAACAACTTGTTCTACATTTCCTTCGGCATCTACATTTTTAACAATATTAGAAGGCGAAGGATCTATCACCAGCGAATACTGAAGTACCCGCTGATGCGGATAGGCCCTGGGATACAGATACAAAGTATGCGAATCCAGCTCAACAGGAAAATCGTAACTATAGTCAAGTGAATGACGAACTTTAAGGTTCATAGAATTTTCCCGGGTTTTTAGCGAAATATTGTTTTTCTTATAAATATCAAACCCGTGCCAGACTACATTTGGTTCAGTTCATCCATTGGCTTTTAATGTGTCCGGAAGTTTGTCCCATCGACTGCATTTGTGATTTTTCCGATTCAAGCCCAAAGTACAAATCGAAGATTGCACTGTCAACTTCGTTATTATTGGTTTGAAAAAGATCAAGATATTTATGAAGACCGATCTTAAAGACATCTTCAACCTCTGTGAATTCCAGCTCGCTGCGCAGCTTGCTTAATGCTCTTTCGGCAGGGTTATTATGTCCGCGTTCGGGAATTGATCCTCCAATAGCATACAAAGAGAGTTCTGCCTGGCGCACACAATAAGCGATAGAACGTGGAAATAATTTATCCAGAATCAAAAACGCTACAATATTCATAGGCGTCAGCGCACGGTGTGTCTGGCGATACATGTTATAAGCACTTACGGATTTCAAAACCGCCGTCCACAACATTAAATCAAGTGTAGATCCGGAGGTACCCGTATCCTGTAAAAGCGTAAAATATTTTACATCAAGAAATCTCGAACATTTATCAGCACGTTCAATATGACGACCCAGGCGGCCAAAATGCCACGCCTCGTTCCGGGTGATCGACGCATCTACGACACCATGAAAAAGCTGGCAATTTTTGCGGATATCGGTAAAAAAAGACTGCATATGATCCATATTCCGAAAATCATCAGGAGAAGTTCCGCGAATCGTCAGATAAAATGCATTGATACTTTCCCACATTTCCTTCGAAATAGTTTCACGTATCGTACGAGCATTTTCACGTGCCTCATATAAACAACTCACAATCGAGTTAGGATTGCGTTTATCAAACGTCATAAAGTGGATAACATCCTCCTTGGTCGGTTTGTCATAATATTTATGAAACAGAAAATGATCCGCTGTGGCAATAAGAAGCGGCTCCCACTGTTCATCCACATCTGGCGGCAAGTCAAGTGCAAGGTTAAAATTAACTCCGACAAAACGGGAATAATTTTCAACCCGTTCCATATAACGATTCATCCAATAGATTGAATTAGCAACTCGACTAAGCATAAGCGGCAAGAATTGTATTTAATAAATTATTTCAGAATAATATCATAGTGTTGATACCAAAATACCTAATAATATTTCGCAAAACCAAACTACTACGAAAAATAATATAAGATCTTCAAAGAGTATTATTTCACTTCCAATATTCCTTTCGAGGCTTGAAATCATCACAAAATATATAATTTTAGTAAATTAGACCATTATTAACAATAACTCTATACACAAGTGTCAAAAAGAGACCTATTCGTAGCGGCAATCCAGAAATCTTATCAAACCGATAAACCAACGATTCATCTGGGGTCGGCTATTCTTGACGGCGAAATAATCACAGAGGCAAAGGTAAATTTGCCACTTCGTATGATGAACCGCCACGGATTGATAGCAGGAGCAACCGGCTCAGGAAAAACACGCACTCTTCAGGTATTGGCGGAACAGCTTTCGGCTGCCGGAGTACCCGTTTTTATGTCGGATATTAAAGGAGATTTATCCGGTATCGCACAGCCGGGAGTATCAAATGCTGCCATTGAAGAACGTTCTGCAATATTAGGAACACCGTTTGAAGCCAAGGGTTTTCCTGTTGAACTATATTCTCTGAGCGGAAATAAAGGTGCACAAATGCGTGCTACAATTCTGGAATTCGGCCCTATTTTATTGTCAAAAATATTTGAACTGAATGATACGCAGTCGGGCGTACTGGCTATTCTTTTCAAATATGCTGATGATAAAAAGCTGCCGATGATTGACCTTAACGACTTGAAAAAAGTATTGAGTTATCTTTCAGAAGGTCCGGGTGCAGCTGAAATTAAATCCGATTACGGCACGATTTCTTCGTCGACGGCTGGTACTATTCTTCGTAAAATCGTTGCTTTGGAACAACAGGGTGTTGGATCTATTTTTGGAGAAAAATCATTTGACATATCAGATCTGATCAATAAAGTTGACGGACAAGGCGTGATCAGTCTTTTGAACATTTCTGATGTTCAGGACAAACCCGCATTATTTTCCACTTTTATGTTGAGCTTGTTAGCGGAATTGTATCAAACTTTGCCCGAAGCAGGCGATTTGGACAAACCAAAACTTGTTTTCTTTTTGGACGAAGCACATTTACTTTTTAAAGATGCACCAAAAGCATTTTTGGATCAGATCGAACAAGTTGTTCGTTTGATCCGGTCAAAAGGAGTTGGTATTTTCTTTTGTACGCAAATGGCGCAGGATATTCCCGTTTCTGTTTTGGCACAATTGGGAAATCGGGTTCAGCACGTGCTTCGCGCTTTCACGCCGCAAGATGCAGATGCACTAAAACAAACTGTAAAAACGTATCCGCGTTCGGATTTTTATTCCATCGACCAGATATTGACAACTTTAGGTATCGGCCAGGCACTGATTACAGTTTTGAATGATAAAGGTATTCCCACCGAAGTTGCCGCAACACATTTGCTTCCTCCAACGTCGATCATGGGGCCAATGACGCAATCGGATTACGAAAATCATGTGCGACAGTCGGATGTTTATTTGAAATATAAAGATCCTATTGATCCTGAAAGTGCTTACGAAATATTGACAAAACGGATAGAAGAACAAACAAGACAGGCAGCAGAAATAAAAGAAGAAGCTACGATTGCAAAAGGAGGAGGCAAGCAGGAGAAAGGAATGTTTGAAGAAGCGCTGGCTTCGCCTTTGGCAAAACAAATTGGAAGAGAAGTAGTCCGTGGTGTATTTGGAATGTTGTTTGGCAAGTCAACAACAAGAACTAAAAAAGGCGGAATATTTGGATTTTGAGATTGAAATGTTTCTACTACCTAAGCTTTTAATTGCTTAGGTAGTAGAAATAATATTATAAATCCCAGCCGATTACACAGCGCTGTTCAACAAGTTTATCCAGATTTTCCGTGACATCAATTCTGCCCTTTTCACTATTAAAAGCGTGACGAAATTCTTCTCTTAACTGTCTGCGCGTCATCGCTTCCAGAAATCTTCGTCCATCTTCTTCACTTTCCAACAACAAAGGCGGAACCACTGCCGGAAGATCATCCTCACCTTTCGCTACCATTGTCACATAAGACGTATTGGTATGCCGCTGTATTCCGTTACGCACATTTTCCGCAATAACACGAATACCGATAACCAGCGAAGTTCTTCCTACATAATTTACAGACGCCATTAAAGATACCAAATCTCCTACTTCAACCGGTTTCAAAAAATCCACACCATCAACAGAAACAGTCACACAATACGTAGCAGCGTGGCGCGAGGCACAGGCGTAAGCAACCTTATCAATCAGTGATAATAGAATTCCTCCGTGTATTTTCCCACCAAAATTGGCATAGGAAGGAATCATCAATTCTGTGAGTGTCGTTTGTGAAAAACTGACTGGTTTAGGGTCGAGGAAAGGTTCGGTTTTCTGCACTGGTAATCGGTTTTAAATGAATAGCAATTATAAAGTAACTGTTTTTCCTGACTTGGCCGATTTACGGGCCGCTTCCAGGATTTCAACAACCGTTACGTTAACAGGTAATCCATATAAATCATTTTTATCAAGTTTCAAACGGCCTTGTACGACGTCTGATAAAACTGAAAAAGGATCTGTATAAGGCGCAGGACGCGGATCGATTTTCTTCTTTTCTTCCGGTGCTTTTTCCTGTAAACGTTCTCTGATTGTTGTAGGGTCAACCGCTATTGCATAACCTTTGGTTCCGTAAACCTCCATGTCTTTACGGGCAAAAGTCCAGTTCCAGGAAGCCTGGATGATACATTGAGCTTTTGGATATTGTAAAACAATCGAAGCTTCGTCATCTACATTTTTATAAATATCCGGTTTATTCTGATGCGCAACAGCCGTTACCGATATTGGCCGCTCACCTTTCATAAGCCATGTCATAAGATTTGCACCGTAACATCCAAAGTCTGTTAAAGCACCCGCACCGTTTTTAACAGGATCAGTCAAAATCTCAAAGAACTCTTTTCCAACACCAATTTCCTTTGGCCCCTGATGGCCATCATTTACCATCACTTTTCTAATTTCTCCAAGTTTCCCTGCTGTGTAAAGATCATTTACATATTGATTGCTGGCATACCAGGAAGTTTCATAATTAGTCAGAACCTGGATATTATTTTTCAAAGCAAGACTTTGAATTTCCTTTGCATCGGCAAAAGTTGTTGCTAACGGTTTTTCAACCATCACATTGATTTTTCTCGGAGCACACGCTCTTACGATTGTGATATGCTCATTGATCGGGCCAAAAGCAGAAACGGCTTCTGGTTTGGTCTCATCCAGCATTTTATTCAAATCACTATAAAAAAGCTTTTTGTCCAACTTGTATTTAGCGGCAAACCGATCAACCAATTCCTGATTCGGTTCGTAAACTCCGACCAATACAGCGTCCTTTTTATCCGACCGGTTAAAGGCCCAGCCAACATGTCCGTGACTTAATCCGGCCACAGCAAGGCGCATTGGAGATTGTGCAAAACCAGCGGTCGCGATCATGGCAACCAGCAAAATTGATAGTAAATACTTCATTCAGGTATTAGCGATTAGGCGTTAGGGAAATAGAGAAATACATATTCCCGGCGAAGCATTTCGACTGGCCACCCTAATTGCTAACAGCTAATAGCCAACAGCCAATCAAGACATTTTATCGATCAAATCCTTTATTGCTTCCTGGAAATATGCACCATTGTACGGACCAAACCAGCTCATGGTTTTAGTTTCATACAGGTCTCTATCAAAGTATTTATCATTGGTAATATACCCAACGTAACCTCCATTGAAACTTGTCACCATTAAATGCAATCCTTTTTTTGCGGCATAAGCAGTTAATTCCGGCATCAATTCTCCTGAAAAATCGCAGGGAACTCCAACCATCAAAATATTTCCGATCCGTAACGCTTTGATATAAGAAGGAACATCACCAAAAGCCCAACGAAAAACCCAGCTTCTCAATGCCAGATTTGGCATAATTTTAGGTCTTGGATCTCTTAAAGGCAGCGCAACCGTAACGGATCGAAGAAATCCCGGCTGTCTTTCAAATTTCCCAAGAATGGTTTGAATTGACTTTTCAACATTCCCGGCCTGGTTTTTCACTTCATCAAAATCATCTTTTCCTTTTTCAATCGGTGCCATACTACCAACCGCGCCAGCCATGTAAACAGCAAAATTTGCTTCATTGCTTTCCAGATCATCAACCAAAGCACCGGCCCAGTCACGAGATAATTCCATAGTGCTTGCATTCAAAATCGTTGAATGCGCTGCGTAAGAACTGATCATCGCTTTTTGTCCGTTAGCACCCGTAATTTCCAGATTTCTGACCCACGGATCCACAATGCCTTCTTCACCAACCAAACGATTTTTGATATCCACAGTATCTTTTACTTCGCCAAAACCAATGGTTGCAGGCTGGATATTTTTCTTCGCATCGTTTATGGATTTGATAATAGCCTGCGACACAGTCTCCATAACAGCGGCATCGTATGGCCCGGCGAAAAGTTTTCCTGTAATGGTGTTATACCAGCCTCCCAAACTATTGTGACTGTGGATTGCGCCAAAATAAATCTGATCAAAAGTAAATCCGGTAGCTGGCAAAAGTTCCTTAACCCGTGCCGTAATGTTAGGCGGAACAATCAGCATATCAGCCGTAATAATAGCTGCTTTTGTTGTACCATTTTCGACAATTACAGTCCGCACATAGACAGAATCGTGTACTGCTTCGTAATGTTTTCCTCTTCTTTTCCCATACCCAGCCATCGGGCCCGGCGTTGCAGGCGTGATATTCACTTTTGCCCAACCTGCACTTAAAGCATTTGAAACCGTATCTGCGGGAGTCTGATTATTGATTTTAGCAATATTTTCTTTCCACTCTTTGTAATAAGACATTTCCTTGTAAGGCGTCCGATCAATGGTGGTTACCATCGTTGCAACCATTATTACAAGAATAAGTAATATTGAACCGATGATATAAAGGAGGATTTTCAGGAATTTCATTGATTTGGGCAGGATTGTTTTCAGAGAGTAAAGATAGAGAAGGAATTGTAAATTTGGGAAGATGAAAGTTACAGTTTACTTATATTGAAAATAATCATCAATTGTTATCATATCATTACGAATAACAATTTACCGACTCTCCAAAATAACCTCAAAATCAGGAACCGGCCCAAATATAGTTTCCAGTCGCAGCTTAACAATTGTATTTGAAGCCATCCCCGACTTCAATGAAACCGGCAAGATAAACGATTTTCCTTTGGCGATTTTAAATGGAAAAGATGGTAATTTAATAACAAACTTATCGTTGGAAGTGCCAATAAGTTCAACAGCTACCAATTCAACCTCGTCACCAGAATTAGTCACCTTCAATAATTGCGGTTTATCGGGACTAATATTTTTGAGGGTAGATTGATCAGCAACCAAATGAGGAGCATTTTTACGATTAAAATTAACGGACCGCAGTTCTATATCTTTGTAAAAAACCTCCGCTCCTTCTGACTGGAACTGAATTTTTCCACGCGTTGTCTGCTGTTTTATTCCCGGGCGATAGGTATTAAACAGACGATTCACCACATAGCCATTTACGATATAAACAGCATCTGCTCCACGGGTTATCAGTTCACAGGTATTCCACTGACCGTGCGGAAGCTCGAAATCACCTGACCGGTACACTCTCCCACCACCGACAGCATCCGCATTTCTTTGTAAAGTCGCATCAGGGTTATACTGATCGAGCGATTTTCCCCGAACATTTTTCTTTTGCATCGGGAACTCGGCAGAGCCCGCGCCTACTCCAAAAAAATCGCCGATCTCTCCCTCCTGAATCTGTAATTCATTACTTCTCAACCAGCATCCGTATGCAAAATCAAAAGGGCCGGTCGCATGATAAAGTAATCCTGCATCCCGCTTGATGGTATCATTCGGCATCGGATACCATTTTTTCTCACCCCACTTTACTTTAAATCTCAAATGATAATTCTCATATTCATCTTTCGTACTAACTCCCCCCCCAAAGCTGACCGGAAACATGAATGGCTCCTTCTGAAACAGTAAAAACTTTGAGCGGGTCATTATTCAGTCCAAACGGTTTTTCGCTGGTACCTTCCCTTTGCCGCATATAAGTATCCCAATCGTTCAGATCTTTTCCATTGAAAATAGATATCCATTCCGGATTAGATTTACTTTGGGAATAGGCCTTTATGCCAAATCCGAAAAGGAAAGTCAGTAAAATAAAACGGGTTCTAAAACTATTCATTTGTTCAATATCAAAGTATTCAATACAAATCAATAATAGCAATACGGATCCTATTTATACTTTACCTTTTTATTTTAAAATTACGATTATTCAAAAATTATCTTAAATTTCTTCCAAGCTGTTCAATTTTAATTAACCACTTTCCTCTGTACTCATCCGTAGATTTCCGAATTGGGCCAATTGTTGTGGTTCGAACAGGCTTAAAACCTGAAAATTCCAGAGTCATTTTTTTCATTGAATAAAATGTCGGGCGACCATTAATGAGCCAGTAATACCAGGCTGGCTGGTCAAGTGTACTAATAATATGTGCGCTGCGGCCTTTCAAAAGCTTATCCCACCAAACAGAATTTTCACGATATTTAAAAGCAAAGCCAGGTAGAAATGTCCTATCGATAAAACCCTTTAATAATGCAGGTCTTTCACCCCACCAGATCGGATATATCCATACAATGTGCTCCGCCCAAAGTATTTTTTGTTGTGCATCCAGCAAGTCTGGCTCCAAATCGGTTCTCTTTCGGTAACCGAATTGAAGTATAGGGTTAAAATCCATATTCCCCAGAATCAATTCTTTAATTTCTGCACCAGCCTGTGACGCTCCTTTTTTATAGGCATCTGCCATTGCTGCTGTAAAACTTTCCGGATCAGGATGTCCGTTGATTATAAGTATTTTCTTCATGGCTAATAAATTATAATGATTAATAAAAATTAAATAAACAGTGTTTAGTGAATGGGTAAATTTTTTTAAATATCAATTTTGAAGATGCTCTTTGCTGAAAGCTATACTATTAGTTTAACCAGGCGAATGTCAATTGCTAAATAACGACTTCAAAAAATGCTTGCTGCAACATCCTAGATTTTAATAAAATTTTAAACCTTTTGTAGATTATAACGTGCATTTAAGCATCTCAACAAACAATTTGAAAGAATCCTGAATACGTTCCATTTCTCGGTTATCTTCAAAAAAAGCCATTCGTTTTCTTAAATGCAATGAAAGCAATCCGTGCATAAAACTCCATATTGTCAAGGAAGCATTTTCAATATCAGTGGTAGATTTAAAATGACCGGTCTCAATACATTCTGATATGGTGATTTTTAAAAATTCAAAAGATCGTGCTCCTTCATCCCAAGCTTCCTCCCGGCAAGACAACGTTTCCATAGGCGCGTCCATGATAAACATCAGGTCGTATAATTCAGGATTTTCAATCGCAAATTTCAAGTATTGATTTCCTAAAGCAACCAGCTTTTCGAAAGGATCTTTGACAATAACTACGTTGGCAAATTCCTGCATCATTTTCTGAAAACCTGCCTCGTGGAGAGAAAAAAGCAATTCATTTTTATCTTTATAATAAAGATATATAGTTGCAGGGCTGTACTCGATCGCTTCTGCTATGTTTCTGATACTTGTTTTATCAAATCCCTGGGCAAGGAATAATTTTCGAGCTGCCTCCAAAATCAGTTCCCTCATTTCCTCGCGTTCTCTTTCTTTCCGTTCTACAATCCCCATTTCATTTTATTATTTACAATGCAAATATAATAAACAGTGTTTAGTGAAAACAATTTATTAGAGGATTATTTATTGGCTTCTAAACATTAATCCTCTGAATCCGTAATATCGGCCGTGCCGAAGGCACTTTTTGACAATCGAAAAATTCATAAAACCACGGAATAAATTCCGCGGCTATCATGTCGTTCGTGCCTATGGCACTAATTCACCAAAACATTATTGCCGCTGTCGATATCACAACCATGTGTTTCAACCCACGGAAAACAAAAAAACCACTGCAAAAAAAATGCCATAGGCATGACCGACATCATAGCCGTGGGTTTCAACCCACGGAAAATAAAAAACCACAAGCAAAGAAAAAATGCCGTAGGCATGACCGACATCATAGCCGTGGGTTTCAACCCACGGAAAATAAAAACCACGGCAAAAAAATGCCATAGGCATGACCGACATCATAGCCGTGGGTTTCAACACACGAAAAATAAAAACCACGGCAAAAAAAATGCCATAGGCATGACCGACATCATAGCCGTGGGTTTCAACACACGAAAAATAAAAACCACGGCAACAAAATGCCGTAGGCATGACCGATATCATAGCCGTGGGTTTCAACCCACGGAAAACAAAAAACCACGGCAACAAAAAAATGCCATAGGCATGACCGACATCATAGCAGTGGGTTTCAACCCACGGAAAATAAAAAACCACAAGCAAGGAAAAATGCCATAGGCATGACCGATATCATAACCGTGGGTTTCAACCCACGGAAAATAAAAACCACGGCAACAAAAAAATGCCATAGGCATGGCCGACATTATAGCCGTGGGTTTCAACCCACGGAAAATAAAAACCACGGCAAAAAAAATGTCGTAGGCATGACCGATATCATAACCGTGGGTTTCAACCCACGGAAAACAAAAACCACGGCAACAAAAAAATGCCATAGGCATGGCCGACATCATAGCCGTGGGTTTCAACCCACGGAAAATAAAAAAACCACAAGCAAAGAAAAAATGCCGTAGGCATGGCCGATATCATAGCCGTGGGTTGAAACCCACGGAAAATAAAAAAACCACGGCAAAAAAAAATGCCGTAGGCATGACCGACATCATAGCCGTGGGTTTCAACCCACGGAAAATAAAAAACCTCAAGCAAAGAAAAAATGCCGTAGGCATGACCGATATCATAGCCGTGCGTTTCAACCCACGAAAAAAAAGAAAACCATCAAACAAAAAAATACCCATTCACATAAGCGAAATGGGCATTTAGATATCATAAACAGATTTCTTATTCCTGTTTCATCAACTGTATATTAGCGATCAGCTTTACATCTTCCCCGATTAAAAGGCCACCGGTCTCTGTTAGCTGCATATAATTCAATCCAAATTCCTGGCGACTGATTCTTCCTTCCACTTCAAAACCCAATCTGATATTTCCGTCGGTATCACGTTCGGTACCACCATATTCCGCATCAAGTTCTATAGGTTTGGTTATACCTTTCAACGTAAGCAAACCTGACAGTTTGTAATGATCTCCTTTTACCTTATGAAAATAGTTTGACTGAAAAGTTATATGCGGGAACTGAGCCGCATCAAAAAAGTCAGCCGATTTTAAGTGTTCATCCCGCATATTCTGATTTGTATCAATACTATCAACATCCAGTGAGAAATGGATTTCTGCATTTTCAAAATCATTCAAATCAGAAGTCGCACCTCCTTCAAAATTCTTGAAAGAACCTGTAATTGAAGAAATTACCAAATGTTTAATTTTAAATTGCACATCAGAATGTACCGGGTCTACTATCCACTTTGTAACTGTCATAGGAATGTTAACTTTAAATTTGAAAATGCCGGCGGTAACTATTCATCACTACCGGTTCATTAATTCCGTGAATTATAGTCCTGCATCAGGTTTTGCTATAAATCTATCGTCTTGATTTCAAAAACAGAAATTAAATAAAATTAGATCATCCGTCAAAAGATTTTAATGTTTATCTAATATTCTCTTTTAGGGAATTTCTCCTCAAAGAACTTTCAATTTCACTAACTATCTAAGATTTAATTGACTAATAATTATCTTTTATATTTTAACAAGATCGTATGATGTTGTTAAAATATTGTTCATCTCTGTTATATTATTTCTTAGATGTTCAATTTTGTCATAGTTGTTTGTATTCCGTTGTAAAGAAAGTTTTAAAATGAACCCTCACACCTGATTTCCATCAATAATGCTTTCTATCTTTACATACTTTACTTAAAACGAATATTACATGAAAATGAAGGGACGCAGCATATTTACTTACAACGTATATGCGCCCACAACAATTACCACAATGCTGCGCCCAAGGCATGAAGAAGGCCAATCTATTATCAGTGAAGGTTTCCATATTGAACCGCCGATACCGTTTTCAGAATATAAGGATATATATGGCAACCCATGCCAGCGGACTATTTTGCCGGTAGGGCAGGTTACCATTACCTCAGAAGTTGTGGCACAGGTGAACCTCACAAAACAAATCCCCAATCCTTTGCCCAAATTTATGCTCGTCAGTGATTTGCCTGATGATATAATGCTTTATATTTTACCCAGCCGGTATTGCCAGTCGGATTTACACGAAATCAATATGTTGGCCTTGGAAATCGCGGGAAATCTAGTGCCTGGTTATGAGCAAGTAGAGGCAATCCGAAGCTGGATACATGATAACATTACGTACCAATATGGTGTTACGGACGCCAGTACAACGGCGGTCGATCTGGCCAGGTATCGTTTTGGCGTATGCCGGGATTTCACTCATTTGGCTATTGCACTTTGTAGAAATCTATGCATTCCGACACGGATGACCGTAGGATATCTCGACAAATTAAAAGACATAGATCTTCACGCGTGGTTTGAAGTTTATATTGGCGGAGAGTGGTATCCTTTTGATGCGGTTCAGGAAAAAACCGAAGGTTACCGCATTGAAATTGCGCATGGTCGTGATGCAGCTGATGTGGCAATGGTGACACAATATGGCAATGCAACTTTGAAATCTTTAACAGTTGAAGTAGAACTTCTTGAACCGGAACCGGATCAGAATAATTAAATATAATGTCCTTATAAAAACAGAAATCCGGATACTTCCCAGTACCCGGATTTCTGTTTTTGTATCTGAATTCTTTTAGCTTATCACACCTAGTTCCTTACCTACTTTCGTAAAGGCCGCTACTGCTTTTTCAAGATGTTCCTGCTCATGACCGGCAGAAATCTGTACACGAATACGCGCCTTCCCTTGTGGTACCACGGGATAGAAAAACCCGATCACATAAATTCCTTCATCCAGTAATTTTGCTGCGAATTGCTGAGCCAGTTTTGCATCATATAGCATAATCGGCACAATCGGATGTTCGCCGGGAAGAATGTCAAAACCTGCTTTTGTCATTTCCTCCCGGAAATATTTTGTACTGTTTTCAAGCTTGTCGCGAAGAGCTGTCGATTTTGTCAATAAATCTAAAACCTTGATCGAAGCACCAACGATTGATGGAGCAAGTGTATTGGAAAACAAATAAGGACGCGAACGCTGACGAAGAATTTCAACAATCTCTTTTTTAGCAGCCGTAAAACCTCCCGATGCGCCGCCTAGCGCTTTGCCATATGTTCCGGTGATGATATCAATTCTCCCCATAACATTACGGAATTCATGTGTTCCACGGCCTGTTTTTCCAATAAATCCGGATGCATGGCATTCATCAATCATCACCATAGCGCCATATTGTTCAGCCAGGTCACAGATTTCATCAAGACGTGCAATCGTTCCGTCCATTGAAAAAACGCCATCTGTAACAATTAAAATCCGGCGACTTCCCTGTGCATCTTTTAACTGCTGTTCCAGATCTTCCAGATTATTATGCTTGTAACGGAAACGTTTTGCTTTACACAAACGAATACCATCGATCAGCGAAGCGTGATTTAATTCATCCGAAATAATGGCATCCTGTTCGCCTAACAAAGGTTCGAAAACACCGCCATTGGCATCAAAAGCGGCTGCGTATAAAATACAATCTTCCGTTCCTAAAAACTCTGCCGTTTTACGTTCAAGTTCCTTATGAATATCCTGAGTTCCGCAGATAAAACGAACGGAAGACATACCAAAACCATGTGTCCTGATCGCGTCAATTCCAGCTTCAATTACATCCGGATGTGAGGAAAGTCCGAGGTAATTATTGGCACAAAAATTCAATACTTCCTTCCCGTTATCCGTCGCTATTTTTGCTGCCTGAGGCGTTGTAATAATGCGCTCGGTTTTATAAAGCCCGGCTTCTCTTATGCCTTCAATTTCGCCCTGAAGTTGTTCTTTAATATCTCCGTACATGTTTTTTATATTTTGAATGAATCAATAACAGAAGTTTTTAGCTTCTCACTATTTCATATTTTTTTCTCAATTCGATAATCATTTCCTCTGTCATTCTATCGAGCGAGTAAGCCGGACGCCAACCCCAATCGGCTCTGGCCTTTGAGTCATCAATTTGCTGCGGCCATGATTCGGCTATGGCCTGACGGGAATCTGGTTTATAACTTATTTCAAAATTCGGGATAATCTTACGGATACTTTCAAAAATTTCCTTTGGAGAAAAACTCATCCCCGCAAGATTGTAACCCGTTCGAACGGTAATTTTTTCCGCAGGAGCTTCCATTAAACGCACGGTCGCATCCATGGCATCATTCATGTATATCATTGGAAGCGTTGTATTTTCTTCCAAAAAACAATCAAAATGCTCGCCTTTTACAGCTTTGTGATATATATCAACGGCATAATCCGTAGTGCCACCTCCCGGCATCGATTGGTAACTGATGATGCCTGGATAGCGTAGTGAACGAATATCCATACCGTAACGATTGAAGTAATAATTTGACCAGTTTTCACCTGCCGCTTTGCTGATTCCATAAACCGTCGAAGGATCCAGATAAGAAAACTGATCTGCCAAGCCATGCACGTGAGCACCGAAAACAGCGATTGAACTTGGGTAAAATATTTTTTTTACACCATTTTCTCTTGCTACTTCGAGTACATTAAAATACGTCTGCATATTAATCTGCCAAGTGTTTAAAGGATTTTGTTCTCCTTTGGCAGATAAGATCGCGGCAAGGTGATAAATCTGTGTTATGCTATGGCATTTTACAATTTTATCCAAAGTTTTTGCATCCGTAGCGTCAAGAACCTCAAAATAATCCTGCCGCTCTGAATTTACTTTTAAATCCGAGGCAATAACCTGGCTTTCACCATACATACCACGCAAATAATCCACCAGGACAGATCCAATCTGGCCATTTGCTCCGATCACTAAAATTCGTTCAGATTTCATCTTGCAAGACTTTTATAAAGTATTAATCACTTGCAATTTTGCATTTTAAGATAATATTTTAAATAATTGCTCCCAATTTCAATAAACATTACTGCATGAGTATCAATTCAAAGAAAATTTTACTTATTGCAAGTATTCTCTTTTATAAACGCAGGAAAAATTGTGCCATCATGGAAGACATAGATAAGATAGACACTAAAATTTTACGCATTTTACAGAAAGATGCGAAGAAAACGACGAAGGAAATCGCTAATATTCTGAATCTGACTATTTCCCCAATTTACGAGCGGATCCGTCGATTGGAAAATCTTGGATTTATAAAACAATACGTCGCCATCCTTGATAAAAAACTGATAAACAGACCTATTACTACGATCTGTCAGGTTTCCATGCGCTATCACAACGAAGCATTTATTGAAAAATTTGAACAGGAAATCCAGAATCTGGATGAAGTGCAGGAATGTTACCACATGGCCGGGCAGGTCGATTTTCTTTTAAAAATCAATGTCCGGAGTCTGGACGAATACCATGATTTCGTAAAGTATAAATTATCAAAAATTGATAATATCGGCGTGCTTAATAGTACATTCGTTTTGAAGGAAATCAAACATACTTCGGAATTCTATATTTGATTTATTAAACGCAGAGTTCGGGAAGTTTTGCGCGGAGTTCGGGTGAGTTTTGTTTTTATTGTAATAATATACAAACTCACTGAGCTCTGCGAGAAACTGCGGGGCGGACCGCTCTATAAACTCAACGTTTAAATAACTTTTATTTAGACGCAAATTGGGGGTGTACTTGTCTTATTAATCTATAAAAAAAACTCAACACACCCGGCGAGAAACTCCCCAAACTCTGCGTTTAAATGTTAAATTTCAAAAGAAAAAACCCGAAAAATTGCTTTTCGGGTTTTGCACTGGATTTGGGTGGACGACGCTGTAAGATTTATAAGCTTCTTCGTGCTACTTCAAATGAAAATGTTTTGCTACCTGCTAATCCGCTTTTTGTCATTCCCTGGACAATTACGCGGTAATGCCCCGGCTGATCCGAGGTGTAAAAACTTAGCTGAGCCTTACCCTGCGCATCCGTATCAACATCCGGAGCCCAATGTAAAAGATTCCGAAAATCCGGGACACGGCTTTGAAGTTTTACCTGCGCATCATATTTCGGAGCATAAAATTCTCTCTGTACCTGGACTCCCTCATAAGGTAAAACCAAAACACGGGGATCCATTTCAAATCCAGCCAAATCGCCACGGTATGTCGACAAACTTACTATGCCGGTAAAATCTCCCCAGCCAAGATAATAATGTGCATTCATCAATTCAATCTTTTTAACTTTCAAGGGATCGAAAGCCATGATTTTATCCGTATTAAAAACCGGAATTCCATCCAGCAGAATCAGGGGATCTGTATTGAAAAGCGTTTGAGGGAAAAGTCTGTCAACCATCCTGAAATGAAATTCCTTCTGACGTCTTCTTACCATTACCCCGCGCACATATTCGCGCATAACTTCCTCCATCGTTGGAAAACGAGTATAATCATCCAGAAAATACTTTTCATCCGGTGCTCCGAAAAAGGCAACAGAATCTGCAAAAACGTATTTATTTTCTTTATATATTTTTGGCAAAAATGAATTGCCAGTCTGCATATTAACCGTGCGGGTTAGCAGTTGATTTTCCTGTTTTTTATCAAAAAAGAAGGATTTCAACCCAACTTTCAGCGGTTGTTTTGAAAACGGATTCGCCATCTCAAAACGATAAGTACTATCCAAACTAAGATTTGTCTGAATCGTTATTTCCTTCGGTCCGAAAAACTCTTTGACTTCAAAGCGTATCGTTCCGGAAGCATCACTTTGCGCATAATATAATCTGGCCGGAAAATCGGGAGCGGCAAGATACGTTCCTATTCCTCTTGCCGGTTCGTTGGAAATCGTGTTAAAAACTTTACCATAAATAAAATGACCGTCAAATTCAGGGAGATTTGCAAACGATACCGGTGCTTTTGAAAAAACATCATCCCACTTGAATCGTCGCCATCCTTGGGTGATCATCAGATTATCCAGATCAGCATCTACTTCTTTGCTATTCCTTTTGGAGTAATATTCCGGAGACTCCACATTTCCTTTTAAATCCGAGGACAGATATAAATAACTCCCGATGTTTTCCTGGTCATCATTTTGAATGGAATCTGTCAGAAATACAGAAACAGAAAGATTGGCCATTTCTGCAATTCCGGCGTCATTAGCCGAACTCAGATCCATAATTACTTTATCCCGCGTTATGTATTCCTGCTTGCTGACTTTCCCATCAAGTACAAAATCCTTTGCAGGACGTTTGAAATATAATCTTTCAGCAACAGGTTTACCCAATAAATTAAAAACAGTGATCTGGCTGATACCATCTCCCATTTTATTTTTATCAAAAACAAAAATAGCTTTTCCGGCAGTCAGAGGTTTCGATTCAGCATAACTGTTTGACTGACGGGTGTGGACAAATAAGCTGACGCTATTTTCCAATCTTTCTGCTTGTGTAGTAACACTTACTTTGATCAGATTTGCCGTAGAATCCTTAACCTGCATTACATAACCCTGTTCCTGAACTTCCGGAAGTTTGTATGTACTGCTTTTCCCTTTTGAATCTTTAACCAAAATCCGGTATTCATTTCCAGCAGCAGGCTTGAACATAAAACTGCCGATCCCGAATTTTTTTGGTGAAAACCTGACCAGCGTGTCATTATTCTGATTGACCAAAACGCCATTGAAATCTATCCCTTTGCCGTCACTTGCCACAGCACGGAAACCGATTTTGCTTTCAATATTCCTTACCAATTGCCCTCCTTCCGGAAAAAACTGAATATCATATGTAACTTCCTGCTTTTCATCCGGATTAGGATCAAATTTGACAAATGGATTTACGACTGAAATTGTCGTTTCGAAAAAATAATCTGAACTGAAATTTTTCATCCAGTTGGTATAACATCTTACTTTATAATTTCCGCTGGCGATGGAGGACGGTATTATCAAAGAGCCATTTCCTTTGCCACCCAGTAATGAAAACTTGGTCTGGATCACAGCATTTTGCTCCCTATCCATTACTTCCAGATAGGCAATTTTGCTCAAATCCATAAATTGATTTGAAGCTCCATTTATGTCATAAGCTTTAAACCACATCGTTTCTCCCACCACGTAAAAACTGCGGTCAAGGTGTAAATACAATTTTTCCTGAATGGCCTTTTGGCTATACAGCTGGAATTTTTTTTCTACCTCGGAAGAATTATTATCTTGCCCTTTTACCAAAAAAGGGAAATATAACAAGCTGAGGAATAACCATATGAATCTTTTGTAATTCACGTTTTGATATCGTTATGGTAAATATTATGGCCAAAAAGACGGCTTTGTTGTAGTTCCACCCTGCACCCGACAGTCTGCACAAAATTCGCTACTGTAAAGGACAGAATCCTGCTTTGCACCTGCCGTGTTTAACAAAACCTGCGACGGTGATGATTTTAGAGCATCAGCAATTGATAAGGAATCTGGCATTGGACAAGTCGGATAAGACCCTAAACCTGGTTGGACAAATATCCTTTTTGACTGTTCGACGGCTACGCTGAAATAGCCAAAAACCAACTCCTTCGCATTCGTTGTACTTTTAAAATTACCGGTTACTTGTGAGGGCAGCGGATCAAATATACTTCCTGTTCCTTCGGTAGTTTTAGCAAGGCTCGTCCAGTATTCAAAAGCATCCTGCGTAAGGCCATACTGCTTTACTAAAATACTATATCCAAAATAAAGCTTATTTGTGGAAGTCAAAACTGTGGTAAGCGGAAGATCTTTAATGATATCCTGAGACAATTTTATGGTAGAACCCAACAGGATATTTCCTGACTTTATGGTTCGCCAGCATACATTAATATTATTTCTTCTTCCGATAAGTTGGTTATTAAAAAGTTCCAGGCCTGAGTAATAAGCAGTTCTATACTCCCAGGTCTCTTCAAATTTCCATCTGTAAAAACGTGTCTGATTACTTGGATCATGCGTATTGACATTCATTACACCACCTTGCTGGCGGCTGTCATATTTGTATGCTACACTATCGATCGGCGGAGTGTTTTTTACTTCAACATAATCAGAAAGATATTCCTTACCACCTTTTATTTTAATACGCAGCCGATACTTTGACGATTTATTGAAATTTTGCGGCGGTAAAAAGTACGTCCCATTTCCTTTTTCAATAAAAGAAAACGTCGACCCCTTATCTTCCTCTGCCGTTATAGTCGCGCCTGTTTCATTGAGCACAGCCTCGTTAGCACTTGCGTTTTGCGTGTGGCTCAAATTAATCCGGCTACTATCAGAACCTACATTTAAAAAGCCATCTATTACCAAATATTGTTCATCCGAATTAATTTCCGGAGGAGAAAACGGCTCAACGCAGCTATATAGTATCAGTAGTAAAGTGACGAAACTGCCAGCCAATAAGCAGTACTTTTTTATCCTTTTCATTTAAAATCTGAAGTTATAGGTAATTGTTGGAATCGGACGCCCAAAAATTGAGAGCTGATACCCGTTTACCTGTCCATTTACAGTCTGAAAATATACCGATGAAGGGTTTTTCCGACCTAATAAATTATAAACCGCAACCGTCCATGAGCTATGGGCTAGCTTTTTAACACGGTGATTTCCTTCAATATTAACAGCCATATCGGCACGGTAATAATCAGGAATTCTGTACTGGTTTCTGTCTGCATAATAAACCCGCTCTGCGCCATCGATAATGTATTTACCAATTGGGGGTGTATAAGGGCGGCCAGTGCTGTAAGTAAAATTGAAGGATAAACTGATGCGATGGGTAAACCGATAATTGGTGATCATCGTAAAATCATGAGGCTTGTCATAATTGCTCGGATAATAATTTCCTTTGTTGGGAGCATCCGGAGAATCACGGTCAAGGGCGCGCAGAAGTGTCCGCGAGTACGTGTAACCGATCCATCCATTCAGTTTTCCTGTCATTTTCTTAACCATGAGCTCAACCCCGTAGGCTTTCCCTTGTGTACCCAAAACGGCCGCTTCAATACGCGGGTTCATGATCAGCGAATCACCACCTTTGTAATCAAGGAAGTTGTGGATCTTTTTGTAATATCCTTCCAGGGAAACTTCCACTTTATTTCCCCTCAGGTTTTTATATAGCCCGACAGAAAGCTGATCTCCCGTTTGTGGTTTAATAAACTGGTCACTCAGTTTCCAGATATCTGTTGGTGAAACTGTCATCGTATTTGTAAGCAAATGGATGTACTGACGCAAGGTATTATAACTTACTTTCAGCGCCAGATTGTCATAAATCGTGTAGCGCATGGACAGCCTGTATTCCGGGCCTCCATATCCTTTGATCTTTTTACCGGAAGCATAGGTTTGCGTTCCGTCTTCGTAAATTTTATCAATCGGATAGCCCGCCACATATTTGTTTACCGTTCTTGGTCCGAGATATTGATAAAAAGAATAACGTAAACCTGCATTGATTGAAAGGCGCGGACTAACCTCAAATTTGTCTTCAATATAAAGCGCACTTTCCGAAGCCTGTTCCTGCTGCAACTTTTCCGATATCACAAGAGACTGCTCTCCCCTTGGTGTAAAAGACCCCGGATGAAGTTTGTAATAAATAGAACTTAACCCAAAATTCAACGTGTGTTTTGGATTCAGAATATAATTAAAATCTGCTTTAAACTGCGACTGGTTAATGTCAAATTTCAGATCGAAAGCATTGAGCGGCAAGCCCTGGCTTTCCGTGTGATATTTATATTGACTATGTGTTGCTGTAAATTCGCTATAAAGACGGGAATTGAAGGTATGCTTCCATTTAATGGCACCGAGCTGATTTTGATACGAATATGTGGTATCACCAAATAATCTAAATCTGTCCTTGCTCATATAGGCTGTAACCAGAATACTGTTTTTCTGATTGATCTCATGACTTATCTGCAAGTTCAGATCATAAAAATTAGCAGCACTTTTATTGTATTTGTTATCATCCAGGCGTTTTAAAATCCAGTTTGAATACGTTGACCGGCCGCCAAGAATAAAGGAAGTCTTATCTTTTATGATCGGTCCTTCCAGCGTAAGTCTTCCTGTAACCAGGCCAATTCCACCAGACGCTACAAATTTCTTTTTATTCCCTTCGCGACTATTGATATCCAGTACAGAAGACAATCTGCCTCCATATTTTGAAGGAATCGTACTTTTATATAATTCAACATCTTTTAAAACATCAGGATTGAACGCTGAGAAAAACCCGAAAAGGTGTGATGGATTGTAAATTACGGCATCATTAAAAAGAATCAGGTTTTGGTCCGTAGAACCTCCTCGAACATTTAGTCCCGTACTATTTTCTCCTACTGATTTTACACCAGGAAGTGTCAAAACGGTCCGTAATAAATCGGTTTCACCAAAAACGGTTGGTACCTGTTTCAGGTTTTTGATCGTCAGTTTCACCTGGCCCATATCCGTACTGACCACGTTTTTGTCCATGCCAGCCTTTACAAAAACCTCTTTAAGTGCTATAACGCTTTCACGCATTTCAATATCCAGTTTTCCGTCGGAATAAAGAACCACCTGACGCTGTGTCTCGCGCATACCAAAACTTTTGATTTTCAGTTTTTGCTTGCCGCGAGGAATTGTCAGGGAATAAAAACCAAGTGCATCGGTTGTCACACCAATGGAAGGCGTTTCAATAAAAACCGCTGCACCGATTACGGGCTCTCCGGTAACAGAACTGCGTACGTATCCGGTTATTGTTGAATTTCCCGGCGGGATTTTATACCGCTTCACTCCAATTTCATGGACTTTACTTTCGGCCGTTGACAGCAACTTTTCCTGCACCTCATTGTCAGGCCCCACGTACGCAATAGGCTCTGCTGCTTCTGAACTATTGGGATTAAACAAACCTGGTTGCAGCTGCGTGATGATCTTCTGGCCTTCGGTAATATAAACCCGTTTGCCTGCATCCAGCGCATAGGTAAAATCCGAACCGCGAAAAACCTGATCCAAAACCGTTCTGATCGTTTGATCTTTTACATCAAGATCGATGGTAAGACTGTCGAACCGTGCGGCATCATAATAGAAAAAATAGCCGGTCTGTTTTTCCACATCTTTGACAAAATCGTTGAAACGTGCAGAATCAAGATGGATTGTGATACGCGGCTCCGCGACATTCTGCCCCCTGGCTAGCTGGGAGAAAAAAAGGACACAAATAAGAATCGTAAAGTTTCTGAATATTTTCATTGTTTAGTTAATTCGTCATAGCGTGCAACCATCGTTACAATTGCCCTTTCACGATCTTTCCGAAATTTGATATTTTGCTCACGTAAAGCCTTACGTAATTCTGCTTTCTGTTTAGGAAAAAGTCTGGTCACTGACTTTTTGGTATGTACGCTGTTATATTTTCCATTGGAATAGATGTAGTAAAAATTCTTCTGCGGAAATAAAGCAATGACTTTCCTTTCGTTAATTTTCTCCTGACGCTGTTTTATTCTGCGTGCAAGTGTTTTTGATTTACCGTTATAAATAAGGTCATAAAAACCTGTCGGCATTTCCGGACTGATATCTTTTCCAGATTTAAGGTTCAGATAATTGTGATCGTAAATTGTAAAAAAATTGACTTTTGGAGATTGAAGTATTATAGGTTCAAAACCATTGATATGTTTTATAACCAACTCATCTTTAACGATATCATACAGCATAGGAATACTATCATACCGCTGTCCGTCATAAAAAACAGCTCCCTTTTCAAATTTCCGGTCAATGAAAAACTGATGTTCTTCTTCCCTCGAATCATAAATATAATATAGACGCCCGTTGTAAAGATTTTGCACATCTTTTGTAGCGGCTCTATAAAGTGACAAAGGATATGCCGGTACATCGGACGGAACAGAAGGGTGCAAGGATGCGATTTGCCCATAAGTATTTACCGCAATGAGATAAATCAGAAAAAAGCAGAAAGTAAAAATTCTCATATATCGATATCACTTTTATCTTCTTACGAAGCAAACCCATTGTTTGTGGCAAAAATCATTTTATGTGTTAAAGGTATTAAAATTAGTTACTTACTATATACTTGGAAAATTTATTTCTAAAAAGAATAAAATCTTAATTCTACACCGTTCTATAAAAATACTTCTGTTCACTACCCAAATTTGCTTAATGCTCCTAACTTTGGTGTTGGAAATGAACACACTTTCATTCAATCTCTTATATACCTATATTATTCATGAAAATACTTATTACCGGTGGAGCCGGATTTGTTGGATCGGCACTGGCGATATCACTCAAACTAAATTATCCTGATTACGAGATTTTCGCACTCGACAATTTAAAACGTCGCGGTTCGGAACTGAACCTTAGCAGGTTAAAGCAAGCCGGAGTAGAGTTTGTGCATGGTGATATTCGCAACAAAGAAGATTTCGACGCTTTTCCAGCGGTTGATACTGTCATTGAAGCATCAGCTGAACCATCCGTTTTGGCAGGATTGGACGGAACTCCTGATTACCTGATCAACACCAATCTTGTTGGAACGGTTAACTGCCTGAACTACGCGCTTAAACATAAAGCTGCATTCATATTTCTTTCAACAAGTCGTGTTTATCCGATTAAAACAATCGAAACACTGAATTTTGTTGAAGAAGAAACAAGATTTTCTCTGGCTGACGATCAGCCCGTTCCAGGTGTTTCTTCAAAAGGAATTTCCGAAGATTTTCCGTTAAATGGTGCCCGTTCTCTATACGGAACTACCAAACTGGCTTCTGAACTGATCATTCAGGAATACAACGAGTTTTACAATTTACGTACTGTTATCAACCGCTGCGGCGTGATCACGGGTCCATGGCAAATGGGAAAAGTGGATCAGGGCGTGATGGTACTTTGGATTGCAAAACATTATTTCGAGCAGCAATTAGGATATTTTGGTTACGGCGGAACAGGGAAACAAATGCGTGATATGCTTCACGTGGCTGATTTATACCGTTTGATCGACTGGCAGCTTCACAATCTTGACAAAGTAAATGGAGAAATCCTGAATGCAGGTGGTGGTTTGCAAAGCAGCGCGTCGTTGCAGGAACTTACAAAAATCTGCCAGGAAGTAACTGGAAAAACAATTCCGATCAAAGTTGTTCCGGAAACACGGACAGCAGATATACGTCTGTATTTGACAGATAATACAAAGGTAACTGCCATGACTGGCTGGGAACCTAAAATCGGAATTCGCCAGATTGTTGAAGAAATCACTGCATGGTTAGCTGAAAACGAAAAGGATTTAGCGCCAATTTTGAAATAGAATAAACACAAAGCGCACTAAGTTTTACACAAAGAAAAACAAGGGTTATATTATTATAATTTGTACCCTTCGTGTAAAACTTAGTGATCTTAGTGGTTAAAAAACCAGGCACCAGATAAGTTTGGTATACGATTTGTAGAGGTTGATTCAGGCGCATAAATGTTCAGGCGCCGTGCGCCAGAATTAAATCACAAATTTTCCATGAAAATAATCGAATGCCCACGCGATGCATGGCAGGGCCATCATCCCTTCATCCCCACTGATCAAAAAGTTGAATATCTGAACAAACTCCTTCGTATCGGATTCGACACAATTGACTTTGGAAGTTTTGTTTCCGCAAAAGCGATGCCTCAGGTAAGCGATACTGCTCAAATTGTTTCCAAACTTAATCTTTCCAATTCTACAACAAAACTTCTGGCGATTGTTGCCAATGAAAGAGGCGCAGCAGAGGCTTGTGCTATTGAGGAGATAAGTTATTTGGGTTATCCGTTTTCAATTTCTGAAACATTTCAGCTGCGAAATACCAACGCGACTATTGAACAATCCTTAAAACGTGTTCAGGAAATCCAGAAATTATGTCAGCAAAAAAATAAAAAACTGGTCATTTACATTTCGATGGGATTTGGAAATCCTTATGGTGATTTGTGGAATTCTGAAATTGTTTTACAATGGATTGAAAAATTATCTGCGCTTGGAATAACTATTTTCTCACTTGCTGATACGGTCGGTTTAGCATCAGCTGACAATATCAGTTCTTTGTTCAGCCAGTTAATCCCTGCAAATTCTGATCTGGAATTTGGTGCCCATTTTCATACAAAACCTGAAGAGTGGAAAATTAAAATAGAAGCGGCTTATCACGCAGGTTGCCGAAGATTTGACGGAGCTATATTGGGTTATGGTGGTTGTCCAATGGCTCAGGATGATCTGGTTGGAAATATGCCAACGGAACGACTGCTTGATTTTATGATTGAGAAAAAAGAACCGAATTTGCTGGATTTGAACGCGTTTGATGAGGCTAAGGAAATGTTTTTAAGGTTGATTTGAAGCGAATACTAATTGATCATTAGTCTGGATTACCAGTGATCAGTTGATACTGAAGCCTAAGTTCCGGGTTCACATATCTTCTTTCTCTAATAGATCCGGTCACACGGCCAATTGAAGTATAGACATTATCCTTATTAACCGCCAAGATAGAGCTATCAGGGCAATAATACTCTATGTGACTAGGGCTTGCGGACAGTGACATTTCTCCGTTCTCCGAAAATAAATTCCATTCAATCGTTACACAACTTTCGCTTATTTTACTTTCTACCTTCCTCACTGCACCTGAAATTTCTCCTTCTTCAATGAAATATCCCTTGATAAAATCGCCAAAAATATCTTCAAGAATTATTAAACCCGAAAAATCCACAAACGCATCAAAGCTTTCCTGATATTTAGTATCTGGAAGTCTGGTCATAATTTCAAATTCATACATTCCGTCCGTTTTTGAAACAATAAAAAAAGACATCCCTTCATAGCTGGACCGACCAGTATCACTGATTATAAAAATTCGCTTCTTCAGAAAAAATGGAACTGTCATTTTTTCAACACCTTCATATATCGAAAGACTTGCATGCTTCCAAAGAATCACCTTTTCCTTATTTGCTATCCCCTGACTCTCTGTATAATCAGAAGGCTTACTTTTTAGTAACTGATTATAAGCGGACTCAATTGCGTCCAAATCTATATTTTCACCAAAGTCGTCCATAATCTGTTATTCTTGAAGATTCATAATCAAGTAAATAAAGTAATCTCGAAGCACAATGAAAACATTTTTGTTAAAGATTTGCTGCAAATTTTAATTTGATATTAGCAAAAAATTATTCCAAAATCTTACTTTTTTCTTTATTTGAATTAAGTAAATACCCCAAAGAAAAATGATGCGACCAACCCAGTTGCGGATGCGTGTGAACCGCATAATCAATATGAAATTTAATTCCTTTGAAACCGATTCCAAAATGATTGGTTTGCGGTCGTGATGCAATTCCCGTTCTTACAAAGAAATTGGGCAGCACTTCATATTCCAATCCTGCCCGGAAATTTAGTCGATAAGTCGTAACTTTTTCAATTTCCGCACTTAGCTGAATAGTTTTTGAAGGTTTATACAAAAATCCGGTTTTTAGTGCCGTATCAATTTGCTCATGGTTTTCACCTGAATAATGTGATTGCGTAACATTAAACATATGTGCACCAAAATACAGTTTCGAAGAAATCATTGCAATTCCCCCAAATTCAAAAACCAGTGCTTTTTTGCTTAATGTAATCGTTGAAGAATTGATAGCCGTTTGTAGATAATTGATTTTTAATCCCAAACTGAACCGGTTAATCCTGTGTCCCGCACCCATTCCGATTGCAATCTGATTATAAGTTTTATCTCCAAAACGCTGAATGGAAAAGCCGGTTCCCAGATCTTTTGATAACGGAATAACGGCACCAAAACCCAATGTATTTATTCCGTCAAAACCGTAATGAGAATCGTAAGTGGAGAAAATCGTTGGATTGGAAATCCCGGCGAGACCGGCTATGTTATTTCCAATGGCGTAATAATCGGAACGGGCAACGGTGGCATTTGCCAAACCCCAAGCTCTTGCACCGATGGGAAAGGGATTCCCATCGGCGAAGCTTTTAAAGGATATTATCGAAAAAATAACGAAGGATCGAAGGAAGTTTTTCTGTCGAGTAAAATATGCAGATTGCTCTTTCATATTTACCAAACCAGTAAAATGCTATTTCAAAAAACTATATCACGAATTGAATTTGCGTTTGACAATATTCAGCAAGGCCAAAACAGCTTCTCCGTTTACGTCCCAGGCATATTTAGATGCATAACGATGCCAGATCAGATTTTCCGCTTCTTCATAGCTTTTTACAAGATCAAGCTCATAAATCGCTTTGTCAAAATGTTCGCTGTTCTTACTGAAAAGTTGATTGACAAACATAAAACGCTGACCCAAAGGAATAGATCCTGCAATACTTTCCACCTTAACCTGAACATTTCCATACCGGTTTTCCTCAGAAGGTTTCTGAACATCTACTTTGAAACGACTATTCAAAGATTCTCTTTCGGAAGAATGCGTTTGTGAAACGATATTGGAGAGAATTTCCACTCCCGGTTCTGCACGTTGTGGGACAGGTGAAGCAGATGGCATTGATGGTTTAATGGCATCAATTTCAGAAAGTGCGGAATCAAAAAACGATTTCGGTTCTTGTCTGCCACCCGTTGGGGCTGGGGGATATACCGGATTATTTACCGGCAATAATTCCGAAGAATCAAGATCCAGAATCTGGGAAAACTTGCTTACATAAGGCGTAACATCATCCAGAATTTCAGCATTACTTTTCACTTCATACAACCAGCCAATCACCTGCGTCATATAAACAGAATCGGAATTACTTTCGGAAAGACGTTGTGCTAATGCTTTGGCAATACCATTATGGATTTGGGTGTATTTTGAAAGCTGCTCCGCCTTTTCTGCTGTGAAAACAGATTCCGGCATTGCTCTTAATTTGTCTTCAAAATAAACCTCCGGCGTATAAATAAGTGTTATTGTATCTTTTACTGAGTCCAGAAGCAAAGGTTCAAGATCCGCACGTTTTACAGATATGTTTTGAGAAACAGTATTCATAAAAGCCTGCAAGGCAGCTTTTACTTCTTCACTTTCAAAATCAAAATAAATACTCCGAAAAGCCTGAGCGTTATTTTTCCACTGGTCAAACAGACGATTTAATACACCCAGATTCACCTGACGAACCGGTGTGAGTTTAAGTAATTCCGAGCCTTTTACAACAGCCTGATTACGATACACTTCGTTCAGGACAGTTGCCGTGAAACGGGAAGCATATTGGTTTAGAGCATTTGGATTCAAACTATTCGGCATAACGAATACGAGCTTTGTAACGAGAGTGTTTAAAAAATGTGTTTGATTTGTAAAGATAATTAAAAAATGGCTGTTCGGGCAGTCAATTACAGATTCAACTTATTACACGGCTGCTATGTTTATCGAGCCTTCTCATACGAGACACCACCAACACCCGCGCACCGGATGGATTGAGGTTATCTGCGGATCTATGTTTTCGGGAAAAACCGAAGAGCTGATCCGTAGACTTAATCGTGCCAAAATTGCGCGCCAAAGAATACAAATCTTCAAACCTGCTTTGGATAAACGATACCATGTGGAGAACATTGTTTCGCACAACGAGAATTCCGTGGAAGCCACGCCGGTTGATCTGTCAGCAGAAATCATTTCACTATCTGAAAATGCAGAGGTGATCGGATTGGATGAAGCACAGTTTTTTGATGACTCTATTATAAGTGTCTGCGATGCTCTCGCCAATGCTGGAAAGCGCGTGATCATCGCCGGACTTGATCTGGATTACCTTGGAAAACCCTTCGGATGTATGCCTCAGTTGATGGCAATCGCAGAATATGTTACCAAAGTTCATGCCATTTGCATGGTCTGTGGCGAAGTGGCTTCTCACTCCTACCGGCTTTCTTCTTCCAATGAAAAGGTACTTTTGGGAGAAACTGATTTGTACGAAGCGCGGTGCAGAAGATGTTTTAATCTGGGAGAAGACGCTTATGATCAGCCTTGTTAAAATTCATGTTCTGGTGATTTTTAAAATCGCCAGAACATGAATTTTCTATTTTGTTAATTCCTCTACTAACCGGTTTGCTTTGTAAATATGTTTCATGGCAGCAATCATACCGCCTGCATGAACAGAAATCGTACGATTTCCGGCATCCGGTGCAAAAATGAAATAGCCCGGCAAACTTTCCATATTCCCGTCAAATATTAATCCAACAGCTTCCAGTTTCTGATTGATCATCGGCGATCCTGAATTTCCACCAATAATATCATTCGTTGAAATAAAATCTATTGGTGCTTTTAACAAATCAAGCGGTGGGTTCAGCCAGCGTTTTGGTAAAGACCATGGAAATTCACCTTTGGCAGATTCGTAGCGATCATACATTCCGAAATAAGTCGTTTTGATGGGCGCCTTTGTTCCGTTATAGTTGTACGATTTAACAAGTCCATCACTGATCCGAAGCGAAAATGTTGCATCCGGCGGAATGCTGGTCCCGTAAACGTCATAAAGCAAGCGACCCAGTTTGGCACGTTCCACATTCAGTTTTGCGTTGGCGTCACGGGAAGCGATTGCGCCTGTCATAAATCTTGGCTGGGAAACCCTGGCCAATTTAATCAGCGGATCCTGCGAAGCTTCAATTGCCGTTGCGCCGCCATCCAGGAGAGAATTCACATAGGTTTCATCACTAAGTTTTGTATTTTTCAACGCAGCAATCGCAGCTTCTTTTGGCGATTTTCCTCCCAGCGCGACTTTTAGATATTCATCATCTTTTTTCAAAAAAGTTACCGATTCTTCGAAATGAGAAATCAGGTAGGATTGTTCCAAAGAAGGAATTTTCGGCTTGAAAGCTTTTAAGGTTCCTTTCAAGGTTGCCGCCCTATCCGGATTTGTTTTCGAAAGTGAGGCAAAATCAACTAATTGTTGTGCGAAAGTTAACAACTCTCCTCTGGAAAATGGATTGGGCTGCATAATGGCAATATCATTACGGGCAGAACGCAAAATTTTGACATTCTCGGAAATATTATCCCAGGTGCTATAACTTGCCGAAAGTTTAGGATTTGCTTGAACCGCCTTTTTGAAAGTCTTTTCAAAATCCATTTTTCTCGCCATCAGCACCGGATCTTTCATTCCGTCATATCTTCCTTTGTATGCTTTAAGACTATTTTCGTAACTGAAAATCTCGTTCAGGATACTGTCGCTTTTTGCCGTTTTATTATATTCCTGCAAAGCCAGTGAACGGTTTTTCAATAATTGCAAAGTGAAAGGCATAACCAGATCCCGGTCAAATTCAAGTTCATCAACCGTTCTCAAACGACCGGTACTTCCCGGATTTCCAACAACAAAAACCGGCTCGCCGTCCTTAACGCCATCCGGATTAAATTTGAAATAATTTTCGGTATGCAATGGTTTGCCATTGTCATCATAAACCCGGAAAAAGGAACAATCCAGATTATAGCGCGGATATGTAAAATTGTCCGGATCGCCTCCGAAAAAACCCATCTGCAGTTCCGGCATAAAAACGACTCTTACATCATTATATCTTTTAAAACCATACAAAGAATAACGGCCTCCGCTATAAAAACTGACCGTCTGGATTTCCAAACCTTTCCAGTCCGTCTTTTCCTGATATTCTTTTTTTATAGTTTCAAAGGCCTGGTCGCGCAATTGCGTTTTCTCTTCATCCGTTTCGCCCTGATCTTCAATTTTCTGCATTCTGGTTGTGATATCCTCGATTTTCACCAACTGATCGACAAATAAGTCCGGCACTTTTCTTTCGTCGGCAAGTTTGGTGGCGTAAAAACCATTGGCCAAAAAATCTTCACCTTTTTTCTGCACAGCTACGCCTGATTCTCTTGCGCAGTGATGGTTTGTCATCACCAAACCATCCGCAGATACGAAAGAAGCGGAGCAGTAAGTCGCAAAGCGTAGAGCGGATAATCTTGCTTTTTCAAACCATTTTTCATCGGGGGTAAAATTGTATGTCTTTTTAAAATACTCGGCAGGCGGCGTATCAAAAGTCCACATTTTACCCATATCAAATTCACCAGCTTTTACAGAGTCGAGCTTGATATCCTGCGCCTGAACCATTACATTTCCCAAAGAAAGTAATCCGAGCAAGCCAAGTTTTTTAATGATTTTTGTTGTTGACTGCATTAATTAAAATTATTATTGGTGTAACACTGTTACTCAAAGCTAATAAGTTTGGGTAATAAATAAATCTTATCACAATTTCCTTTGGAACGCTATCGGCCGTCAGCAGTCGGCTTTCAGATTTTGTCAATAAACAACATTCTGGACTAATACCTGGTTCCTAGCGAAAGCCGACAATAAAACTATCTTAAAATATAATTTTTAATAAGGACTAAATCGTAACTTATTAATATCGTTCCGGCTATTCGAATAATCAGAATTTGAAATGAAACTAAAATATTCCCTTGCTATTTCTCTGTTATTCAATATAATTTTCATCGGTGTCTGTGCTTACATTTTTCGTGATAAATGGATTCAAAAAATTGTGGCGATGAAAGGAGATTCAAAAATCGTCATGTTTGGAAATTCGCTGACGGCTCAGGGAAAATGGGTTGAACTTCTTAGCAGGACGGATGTACTCAATAGCGGTTTTCCCGGACTGACTACATTTCATTTTCTTGCATTGTTACAAGAAAACGTCATTGAAAAACATCCAAAAATCTGTTTTGTCGAAGCCGGGATTAATGACATAACCGTTGGTGTTTCCGCCGCAAGAATCCAGGAAAATTATATTACTATTTTAAAAACCCTCGAAGAAAATAACATTATCCCGATTGTTACTTTGACATTTTACGAACAAAATGATCCGGTCAGCAAATCAGAAGTGGATCATCTCAATGATTTTTTGATTAAATATTGCCATGAACATGGAATAAAATATATCAATCTAAATCCACTCATTTCTGACTCGACAGGATTGAAATCGGAATTTGCGATTGATAAAACACATTTGAATGAAAAAGGGTATAAAATCTGGGCAAGAGAGATTGACAGGGTATTGAAGTCAGATAAAATTTAAAGTCGGTTACATCTTTACTTTTGATATAATTAATTGTACTATTGATGTAATATATTGACTTATTAGCCACTCAACTTCTGACTTAAATGAAAAATCTCTTCTCGATTATTATCTCAATTTTTTCATTGTCCATTATTTCTTGTAATAAGGAAAACGATACCGCCGCTCCTGAACAGCTTCTAAACATAATTACCGAGAAACGTTATCTTCCGGAAGACAGCTTAACCATTCAATATCAGGTTGACCGTGATGGTATAATCGTCCTCGAAAAAAGTTCGAAATATGGTGCAAGAAAAGGATATAAGGACAGTGAGCAATTAAATAAGATAGAAGCAAGTCTGAAATATTGCCGGATTTTTACTTATAACTTATCAAATCAATTAATAAAAATTGTAGAGATTGATAACGAAAGCCGCAAATTACCTTCCTCATCTGACACTTTAATCTATCAAAACGGAAGAGTTGTAGCAAGAGTATTAAAAGACTATTTGCTTAAAGCATCTCTCGGCACTTTTGTTTTTGCTTATCCACTTTGGCAAACAAACCGAACTTTTGGTTACGATGCCAGTAATAGAATAATTACGGAAACAGATTCAGTTTTCATTGGTCATGATATACCTTTAAAATCCAGTACTCTAGAAAAAACTGATCTTCGATTCATTTACAGAGTTTTAACAAAAAATAATTATAATGAAAATGGAGAATTAACTGAGAAAATCATTACCACTTCCAGAATGAACGCCGTTCTGTACGGAAACGGCAGTGGGGCCTGGGATATCACAAAAGCCGGAAAAGTAATTTCAGGTTCTACTACCTACAATTACCAATATGATTCAAAAAATCAGTTGATAAGCAAACTTGCAAAGTTTACGGATTCAAAAACGAATCAGGTTTATAATAGCATTTTCTCTTATTCTTACGGCAGTAAATAACTGAGAAAATATAAATAAAAAACGGGTCACTTTCCAAATGAAAGTGACCCGTTTTTTATTATTTCAAAAATCTAAATCAACTACTAAGCGTTGATCTGATTCATAACCTCAGTTTGTTTACGGATAGATTCCATGTGAACAAGTTTGAAAAGCTCGTCAACAAGATTTGGGTAAAGATTAAGGCTTTTGCCCCAAGCTCCACGTGTATCCAAAACTTCACGGAAACGATCAACCTGGTAAGCAGCAACGTTGTTATCACGTTTGTACTCAGCAAGTTTCTCAACCAATGACATACGGTTTGCAAGGTTTTCAAGCAATTCGCGGTCAAGGTTATCAATTTTACCACGAACAACTTCCAGTTGAGACTGGTAATCCGTTGGGTAAGATTCTTTGCGAACGTGAAGATCGTGCAACATTTCTGCCAAAGCGGAAGGAGTCAATTGCTGCGAAGCATCAGACCACGCCTTATCAGGATCACGGTGCGATTCGATGATCAAACCGTCGTAGTTCAAATCCAGCGCACGTTGTGCAATTTCAAACAACAATGAACGCTTTCCAGCCATGTGGCTAGGATCACCGATCACAGGAAGTTCAGGGAACAATGTTTTCAATTCAATCGCAATATTCCACATTGGAGAGTTACGATATTTTGTTTCCTGTGCATTGGAGAAACCACGGTGAATTGCACCCAATTTCTTAACACCTGCCTGGTTCAAACGCTCCAAAGCACCAATCCAAAGTTGCAAATCCGGGTTAACAGGATTTTTAACAAGCACAGGAACATCCACACCTCTAAGTGCTTCTGCTAATTCCTGCACATTGAACGGGTTTACCGTAGTACGGGCACCAACCCAAAGAATATCTACACCATATTTCAATGCCAGTTCTATATGCTGAGGATTTGCAACCTCAATAGCAACAGGCAATCCAGTTTCTTTTTTTGCAGCTTGCAACCATGGCAAAGCAGCTTCTCCCATCCCTTCAAAACTTCCAGGACGAGTTCTTGGTTTCCAAATTCCCGCACGAAGTACGTGTGCAAATCCTTCTTTTTTGATCTGGCTTGCGGTTTCCAACATTTGTTCCTCGGTCTCTGCACTGCAAGGTCCGGCGATTACCAAAGGTTTTCCTTCGGTATTGATCCAACTACTAAGCGGAAGGATATCTAAAGAAGCATTCATATTCAAAAACTTGTCCTTAATAAAACAATAAGATAACTATAATATTTCGACTCGGTATTATGCGTATTTGATGGATTGCCGTACATTTGATCCTCCAAAAGCCTACAACCCTTTTTTGTATAACTTTTGCCTGATTGGTTTATGAAAAACCATGAAGACCCCACTTATGATAAACTTAAAAATGGCGTACGCTTCACAAAAAGATCAAATACCTGTATTTTTTGAAGACACTTCAATAGCATTTGCTTCAAAATCAGATTCTCAACTCAGGAAAACCTATTGGTTGTTTAGCTTGATGAACCAGGCTCGAGTGGTAAATTTAGGCACTTTTTTTATAAAGATTGCTCTAAAGCTACACTTACCTATAAAAAATCTTATCCGACATACTATTTTTGAACAATTCTGTGGCGGTGAGACGATTAGTGATTGCCAGCAAACGATTTCAACATTAGGCAATTCAGGCGTTGGAACCATCCTGGATTACTCCGTTGAGGGAGAAGACGATGAAAATAGTTTCGATGCCACAGCTGCCGAAATTTTACGTACTATTCAAAAGGCTTCTGAATCTACGGCTATCCCATTTTCTGTTTTCAAGATCACCGGAATTGCGTCAACTGACCTTTTAGAAAAAGTACAGCGTAAAGAAACGCTTTCGCCATCTGAATCAGCTGCTTATGAGCGTGTAAAAGAAAGAGTTGAAAAACTTTGCTCACAAGCACATCAGTTGAACGTCCGTATTTTTATTGATGCCGAAGAAAGCTGGGTCCAGAATGTGATCGACGACATTACTTACGAAATGATGGAAAAATACAATAAGGAAAAAGCCATCGTTTACAATACATACCAGTTTTACAGACATGAAACTTTACAGGCATTGAAAAGTGCCTATCTGGTTGCACGACAAAAGGGATATGCGCTGGGTGGAAAACTTGTCCGTGGCGCGTATATGGAAAAAGAGCGCATAAGAGCCCGAGAACAGGAATATTTCAATCCGATCCATACGTCAAAAGAAGCAACGGACAAAGATTACAACGCGGCAATCGATTTCTGTCTTGAAAATGTTGAACATATTTCCATCTGCCTTGGTACGCACAATGAGTACAGCTCTCAGTATTGTACCTGCAAAATGAAAAAGCTTGGTATAAAGAATGATGACAGCCGTATTTATTTTGCCCAGCTTTTGGGAATGAGCGATAATATTTCCTACAATCTTGCCAAGGTTGGCTATAACGTAGCTAAATATGTGCCTTATGGCCCTATCGATTCGGTGCTTCCTTATCTTATCCGCCGGGCAGAAGAAAATACTTCTATTGCCGGACAAAGCAGCAGAGAGTATCTGCTTGTAAAAAGTGAAATGCACAGAAGAGGCGTAAGTTCTATATAAGAACTTATTACTTTTGCAGGCATAGTGATATAAATTGTAATCAATAAAGAATGAACCAACCAAAAAATCCTGCCCGGTATTTACTTTTTAGTCTCTTATTAATTGCAATTGACCAATTGTCTAAACTATTGGTTTTTAAATACATGCAGCCTGGCTTTTCCGGGCAGATATTACTGGTTGGCAGCTGGCTAAAGTTACATTACGTTTTGAATCCGGGAATGGCTTTTGGTATGCAGCTCGGGCATGAATACGGCAAATTATTCCTGACATTATTCAGATTGCTGGCGATGTGCGCTATAGGCTGGTATCTTGTTCATCTTGCCCGTGGCGGTGCTTCCAAAGGATTGTTATGGGCCTTATCCATGATACTTGCCGGTGCGGTCGGAAATGTGATTGACAGTACGTTTTACGGCGTATTTCTGGATAATGCACCTTATGGCTCACCGACTCCATGGTTTCACGGACAGGTTATTGATATGATTTTTGTGGATTTCTGGGAAGGATTTATTCCTGAGTGGGTTCCGGTATGGGGCGGACAATATTATTCCACGCCGATTTTCAACATTGCCGATTCCTGTATTTTTCTTGGTGTTTGCAGTATTCTTATCTTCCAAAGTCATTTTTATACGCCTGAGGAAGATGAAGTTGCTCCGACAGCCATTCCTGACCATGAGGATGCTGAAAGTCTGACAGAGCCTCACAGCTTTGATGAAGTTGCCAAAACAACGGTAGCGCAGGATGAAGCGGTTTTAAAGACTGATGACAATTTGGATCTTGATCCATCCAGAAATGTTGCTGCGTCCATGGTAAATCTTGAAACAGGAGAAATTGCTGAGCCTATCGAATCTGCTCCTTCGGATAAACTGATTTCAACTGTGGAAACCGAAGATGAAAATGTTGATATTGATTCGACTCAGGATATTTCATCTTCTATGATTAATCTAGAAAATGAAGAGATACTAAAACCGGGTGAATCATCTACTGAGAAATAGAAAATCTCCTGCGTTGTATCATACAATATATCAAAATATATATAACCAAAAAAGAGAGCTGATGGCTCTCTTTTTTGGTTATATGGTATCTACCTACTTGAAAAATCACAATTTTTATTGTTCTTCTTTTTCCAAAGGCATAAAATCCTTGAACGTCTTTTTCAGCGCGGCGTCTATTTTTTTATCGTCATAGCCAGCTGCTTTTTTGTTTTCCCAGTTAGCATCCAGTTCCAGAGCCACCAATCCGCTCAGGTTCATTAAAGCCTTAAACTCATCCAGCTTACGAACAAAATCAGGTGAACGGCGAGCCGCTTTTTGTGCATATTCTCTGGCGAAAACATCCCCTTTATTCTGAAGCTCGTTTTTCTTCTGCATTACATAATTAAAACGATCCAGTAAGCTATTGGTAGATTTCCCTATAACTTCCGTTGCTTCAAGTGTCCCTAATGTAGCAACAGTAGTTCCACCTAGTGTAGTGATATAACCTCTGTTATTAACATTGTTAGGTGAAATAACAGGAGCAAGGCCAGTTGTGGCGCCCAGGGAAGCATTTATCAGCGAGCGGCTCCTCTTACCCTTTTTCGCTCTGCCATAAGACCTTTTAAGTTCACCTTCTTTTTCTTTCATTTGTTCCAGCATCCCCCAGGCATTTACCAAACCGCCACGGTACAAGCCATAAACATAAGCATCACGTTCAGACTCATTCACTGTATTTTCAATGATAAAACGTAGTGTTCTTTCTTTTTTGTTTTGCGCTTTATCCAATACATAAAAAGTAATATTGAAAGCCAGGGAGTCAAACGGATCATTTACAAATGTATATCCCGGTTCCCAAATAAACTCATAACTGGTTGGTGCATTTTTGACCAATGCAGATGCAGGAACATTTTTGTTTTCTGATACAAAACCAAACGTTGTAATATCATCATCTCCATTGGGATCCGACAATGTAAATTTCAGGTTGATCCGATTGTTTTCTTTACTTTTTATAACCTGATTCTGGGGTATAACTTTAAAATCAGGTTCAAGGTCCATTTGTGTTACTTCCAGTTTCAGGCGACCTTTTGTCCTTACTTTAGAAGGCTGATCTTCTACGAAAAAATCAATAAATTTTGGCCCCTTTTTTAACAAATTAAATTGTGTCGTCGACGGGTCCCAAACAATTTCTCCTGCCGCACTCATTTTCATACCCTCAGGCATTCCTTCCAGCACAGGAATAAACACCAGCGGATCACCATCTGTATCCCGAACAGAATTCATATCAATCTGATACGTATTCTGGGTTTTATATTGAACGTAAAAAGGTTTTAATTCATCAACTTCCGGAGCTCTGTTGACATGGACAATTTTAAAAGCAATTTGTTGGGATACCGTTTCTCCGGCCTGATTAGTAGCTTCAAAAACAATTGGCCACAATTTGACAGTATTAATACGATCGGCAATATCATAATTTGGAGTCCATACGAAATGACCCAAAGAATCAAATTTCATATCACGTCTGAATCCGCTTGCGATAGTATAGCGTACAGAATCACTCTTTCCACCCCTAAACTGTAAATGAAAATCTATTTCCTTTCCTTCATGTAGTGTATTCCAGTCGGCTTCTTTTGGGAAAATCAATTGAAAAGCACCATTACCAGAATGTCCATTATCTTGCGCCAAAACAGGTTGAGACCAAATTACGGTAAACGTAAGTATGAGAAAGTAAAAGATATTTTTTAAAACCATAATTTCAGAAATATAATTTTTTAATGAGCTTAGGGATGCAACTTCCATAACGCAAAATTAACAAATCCCGTATGCTTAACGTTCTGAATCGTTCTGTTTTTTTAGAAGCTATAAATTCAGGAATTCGCCATTATGCTATTTTGTACTTTTTGAATAAGTCCTCATTTTTAACTCCTTTATAATCTGTTTCAAACGAGACAATGAAATGCAGACCTTACTAAAACAAATACCGGAGAACAACCTGTTAAGGGCTATTCTCCGGTACTTTATATTTTAACAACTTATAAAAAACTCCGGATTATTTCTTCTTAGGAGCCGCTGCCGGAGCTGTTGTAGCTGGCTTAGCTGCTGCTGGTGTCGCAGTAGTAGCAGGTTTTGCACCTGCGGGAGCTGCTGCTTCAATTTTATCAGGATCTACACCCAATTTTCTTAGGATAAGATTTGTTGCATTGTTTTCCTCAGAAGCTGCGAACAAAATGATTGGTGTTGTTCCCTGACCTGCATCCATGTTAAGAATGTAAAGAAAACCACTTTCCTTACCAACTTCCTGAATTGCGTTGTTCACCTTTGTAAGGATCGGTTCAAGCAATGTTTGTTGCTTTGCCTGTAACGACTGTTGTGCATTTGTCTGCATTTCAGTAATACGGGTCTGCAAGTTTTGCAATTCTTTTTCTTTATCAGCACGGATCACATCAGTCATCTGAGGACCATTTTTCTGATAAGCTTCATACTTTTCCTGAGCCTCTTTATAAGTTTCACCCAACGCCTTATCAAGCTGCGCTTTGGTAACTTCAATTTGGTTTTGCATTAGTTTGCTCTCAGGCAATTTGCTGATGACATAATCCACGTTGGTATATCCAATTTTCGTAAGACCGCCAGCAGGAGTTGTCTGTGCCAATAGAGGGGTACTAAGCATGGCCATCGCGACCAAAAACACTATTAATTTTTGTTTCATTGTTTTGTTACTATTTAAGTTTACTGTTTGTACTTTTTTGTTTAGGGGAGCTCTCCTTTGGCGCTACCGTCGATTTTTCCTTTGCTATTTCCTCTTTTGCTGCTTTCGCCGCCTGGCCGTCTATTCCCAGCTCCTCCATAATGTAATCCGAATAATCATGTTTCGGATTTGAATAAATAATCCCGACATCGCTTGACTTGTCAAACATAAAATCAAGCCTTTTCTGAATACATATCTTGGAAACAGCCCTTTGCACTTTTTCCATCGATGGCTTCATGAGTTCTTTTTTCTTTTGGAAAAGCAAACCCTCCATGCCAAATATCTTACTGTTATATTCCCGGGCTTCCTGCTCCTTTTCTTTTATTTCCGATTGCCTCTTTCTTTTGAGATCATCCGTTAATAAAACTTCTTCAGCCATATAAGCCCTTTGCATTCTTCCAACCTCAGCAAATTTATCCTGAATTTCCTTAGCCCACTTTTCGGAAAACTTTTTCATTTCCGTTTGTGCCAGTTGATATTCCGGCATTTTACTGGTTATGAATTCCATATCAGCATAGCCAAATTTCTGTGCTATTCCTTTTCCGATTGAAATAAAGGACAAAACTAGCAAAATAATAATCTTCTTCATGCCTGGCCCGCTAATAATTTAAACTGTTTTAACGAAAAGCAAACTATTATATTATCTGATCTGCTGACCGATAGTAAAGTGGAATTGTGCACCACTTTTCTTTGTCTGACCCTGAATACTGTCAAACCCGTAACCCCAGTCAATACCCAAAAGACCAAATGCCGGCATAAAGATACGTGCACCAACACCGGCTGAACGTTTCAGATCGAAAGGATTAAACTCTTTGTAATTCCCCCAGTTATTACCCGCTTCGGCAAAACCTAAAATAAAGATTGTTGCTTGTGGGTTCAGGGATACAGGATAACGAAGTTCGGATACAAATTTGTTATAAACAACACCACCACCAGATGCCGGATAACCAGTAGCCGTCAAAGGACCAACTTTCTGATCTTCATAACCACGTAAACCGATAATGTCCTGATCAGCCAGCGAGAATGAACCCTGACCTGCTAAACCCGATCCACCGACGATGAAACGTCCGAATTTACTAAAATCAAGTTTGTTGCCATATCGTCCCAAGTAACCCATGTGGGTACGGGCGCTTATTACAAGTTTGCCGGTAATGGTTGCATAATACGTCGCATCAAACATCCATTTGTTATATTCTACCCAACGGTATGTATCACTAATATCCTTATAGCCATTCTTACGAATTAAAGAATAAGGAGGAGTCAGGGTCATACTCAACGAGATATTCGAACCACTTCTTGGGAACTGGAAATCACTTAAAGTATTTCTTGAAATCGTAGTGTTGAATGAAATATTGTTAGATACCCCTTTGCTATACCCAATCCGGAAAATATCCAAACTATCCAGACGGTAACGCTGATAAGAAATAGAATGCGTCATGACAAGGTTACGATCCGGCTCTCTCAAACGACGGCCCAGTGAAAATGTAATCCCTGTGTTATAATATCCTCCACGATAGCTAAGACTTCCTGAACCACCAGTTGAATAAATCGAATTATAATTTGCTACGCGATATACCGTGTGTTGTAAGGAAACACCAAAGTTGATAGGTTTCTTGCCGCCTAGCCAAGGCTCACTGAACGAAAGCGAATAGGTTTGATATTGCTTACCATTTGCCTGGAAACGAAGTGACAATTTCTGTCCGTCACCGGATGGAAGCGGTCTCCATGTTTCTCTGTTTGGAATATTGCGTAATGAGAAGTTGTTGAAAACAAGACCCAACGTTCCTACAAAACCAATGTATCCACCCCAACCACCGGAAAGTTCGATCTGGTCAGATGGTTTTTCTTCCACATTCCATTCAATATCCACCGTTCCGTCCTGAGGATTTGGAACCGGATTTGGAACAATTTTCTCAGGGTTGAAATAACCCATTTGAGATAACTGGCGCTGCGTATTGATAATCTCCGTTTTGCTGAATTTCTGTCCTGGCAATGTAAAAAGCTCACGCAATACTACGCGGTCACTTGTTTTGGTATTACCATTCAAAATAATCCTGTTAATTGTTGCCTGCTTTCCTTCATACATACGAAGTTCCACATCAATAGAATCACCTTCAACCGCTTTTTCAGTAGGCTCGATACGGAAATACAAATAACCGTCATCCATGTAAATCGAGCTGATATCATTTCCAGGAATACCATTGATCTTTTTATCAAGTTCTTCCGGATTGTAAACGTCACCTTTTGCGATACCTAATTTTTCACCCAGTGCTTTTGATGGATATAAATAGTTACCAGTCCAGGTAATGTTGCGATAAAAGTATTTTTTACCTTCATCAATTTTCATTTTTATACTGATCGTTTCGCCATTATTAATAATGGTATCGAAATCGATTGTAGCATCACGGTAACCGTTTTTACGATAAAAAGCAATCAGTTTTTCTTTATCCTCGTCGTATTTTTTAGGAATATATTTTGAAGGGTTAAACAAACGGCCAATGCGTTTCTGTTTTGTACCTTTCATTTTATGTTTCAACGTACCATCGCTGATATCTTCATTACCTTCAATATCAATTTTCTGGATTTTAACTTTACTACCTTTTGTAATAGTAAAGTTCAACGTTGCCTGTCCACGCGTAGAATCCGGGATTTGCAAAACTTTTACTTTCGTATTGTAAAAACCTTTATCCAGATAATATTTCTTGATTACAAGCTGTGTATTTTTTATAACTGTCGGTGTAATAACACGTCCTTTGATCAGCTTTACCTTATCGTTAAGCGTTTCTCTTTCTCCTTTACGAATACCGGAAAACGAAACTTTATAAAGTCTCGGGCGTTCTTTTATATGAATATTCAGCCATATTTTCTCTCCCTCCACTTTCGTAGCAGCGATTTCAACATCATCCAGTGTACCAAAATCCATCATTCTTTTAATAGAAGAAGGAATTGCCGGACCAGGAACACGGATTTTATCGCCAGGCTTTAAACCTGAAATAGAAACCATAGAATTAGGATCCAGAAATTGTGTTCCAGAAACGGTAACTTCTGCGATTGTATATTCTTTTGGGTTGGCGGGATCAATTCCCAAATTGGCAGTGGGTGTTGCGGGCTTTGCATTGCTCCCTAATCCTATCTTTTGCGCCTCAACCGAAAAACACCAGCATAACAAAACTCCTGTTAGTGCCCAATTACTTAGTACGAATGTTTTAATAAAGTTTCTCACCAGGTTCATATAATTCTACTTAGCTCCATTCGCTTTAACTTGTTCACCGGTTTTACCAAAACGACGTTCCGTTTTCTGGTAAGCCAAAATTGCCTCATACAGATGTTCCCTGCGGAAATCAGGCCAAAAAAGGTCTTTATAAAAATACAGCTCCGCATAAGCGAGCTGCCATAATAAAAAATTACTGATCCGGTGATCACCACCTGTACGCAGCATAAGATCCACCTCAGGACGATCTTGTGTGGAAAGATGTTTATTCAACAAAGTTTCGTTGATTTCTTCCGGCTTTAAAATTCCTTTCTGCACATCGGTCGCAAGCTTTCTGGCAGCTTGCAGAATATCCCATTTCCCACTGTATCCCAGTGCAAGGATAAGATTCAGCCCTGTGTTCTCCCGGGTAATTTCGACTGCTTCTGCAAGTTGTTTTTGGCAACTTACGGGCAGGCTTTCCATATCCCCAATAGTATCCAGCCGAACATTATTTTTCAGCATGGTAGGAATTTCATTGCGGATAGATTGTACAAGCAACTCCATTAAAGCACGTACTTCAAACTGTGGACGTGCCCAGTTCTCAGTTGAAAACGCGTAAAGTGTCAGATAGGAAACGCCAAGTTCTGCACAACCCTCTGTCACTTCTCTCACTGCTTTAATTGCATTCCGATGGCCGAATACACGTGCCGCTCCCTGGTTCTGTGCCCAACGCCCGTTACCGTCCATGATAACGGCGATGTGCTTTGGCAGATTGCCCGAATCAATGAGTTCTTTCATTATCGCTGAACTCTTTTAACCTTTTTTAACAAAAACAAACGAACCATTATACGCCGATCTTATAAATTCTATTTGATGTTTTTTTTAATCTGACGTGCAATGCATACCATCTGTTCCCATTTGTGTACGCAGTTTGTCACCCAATTGTGTCGAAAAATAATAAATTTCAACAACAATAATTTAGGTTAATAGTATAAAGATACTGACAAACAGCACATTAAACCAAAAACAGAGTTGTCGGATTTTAACAAGGGCGCAATTTAGGAATAAGTATGGCGTCTTCAAAATCAATATTTTGAACAAGACGCCATGAAGGAAGGTGATTAATTATCAAGAAGATGACGGATGACTTCTGTATAAGTGCTTCCGCTTTGCAGTTGAGAGACCTTCCGATCGCGCATGACAACCAGATATTTGCTGTTAAAATGCTTCTGAATCTCTTTGATATGATGAGAATTCACTATGCCTGCCCGGCTGATGCGCAGGTAGTGAGCAGGCAATTTTTCTTCCAGCGAAGTCAGTGTATAATTGAGAAGATATTTTTGTCCGTCCAGCGTATTCAAAAAAACGTATTTCTCTTCCGCTTCAAAATGCGTTATTTCGGTTAAAGGAATTAATAGAATACGATCTCCAGACTTAACAGACAATGAAAATATTTCTTTTTTAGGCTTCATTTCTTCAATCAGACGAAGCAGGTTATCGGAATAAGGATTCTTACTTTCTCCCGTTTTAAAGCCCGCCTGAAGGATGTTACGGATTTTATCGATCGTTTTTAGCAGTCGATCGTTTTCAACAGGTTTCAATAAATAATCAACAGAGTTTTCCTCAAATGCTCTGATCGCATACTGGTCATACGCGGTGGAGAAAACCACCAAAGGCATTTTGGTAAGTTTTGCCAGCATTTCAAATCCATTTAAAAGCGGCATTTCTATATCAAGAAATATCACTTCCGGATTGTGTTTATCAATTTCAAGCAAACCCTCTGCTCCGTTTTTCGCCTCCGCAACAATGACAAAAGTATCCTGATGTTTTTCCAACAATCTTTTCAACCGGCTTAATGCAAGCGGTTCGTCATCAATCAATATTGTTTTTAGAGGAAATGTCATTTCAGATTATTTTTTTGTGATGAAATCTCCGCAGAGTTTTCAATTATTTTACATCAGTTGAAACATAGTTAAAATCAACTTGCCTTTTCTTCGCTGGCTTCAATAGCAGCTTTGCGAATGGAAATGTTTACGGATTTGACCGGGTCGTTGTGAAGTTCGATTGTGGCATCTTCACCATACAATAATTTCAGCTTGTCCTGTATGCTCCGGATTCCGTAACCGGCTCCCATCGTATCCGAAAAAAGAGGACCGTTGTCATGTACGCAAAGATGCAGCCATCCGTTGTCTTCATAAATTTTTACAATAATTTTTCCCTGATCAGCCAGTTTTGAAATTCCGTGTTTGATAGCATTTTCAACAATAGGCTGAAGAATAAATTTCGGCACCGGAAGACGGTTCAATTTCTGATTTGTCACTTCCACTTCAAATTGCAAACGATCACCAAATCTAACTTTTTCAACCTGAAGATAAGTCTGTACCATTTCCAGCTCGTTCTCTATACTGTCAAAGTAATCATTATTTTTCCGCCCTGTTGTATAGCGAAAAAGTTTGGACAGCAATAAAGTCATTTCCTCCGCCTTATCCGGGTCCTCATGTACGAGACTGGCGATACTATTTAATGCATTGTATAAAAAGTGTGGATTGATTCGCGCTTGCAATGCATCCAGCTCAGCCCTGGTTTTTAGTTTTTCAAGATTAAGAAGCTGATACTCCTGCTCGGAAATTTTTGTTGACAGCTGCCTTCCCTGACGATTCAGATAATAAAATACATTGGCAATAATAAGCGGACCAATTGCATACCAAAACCAGACGCCATTTTGCCTTGCCTGTTGTGGTGACTGCGCTGCCATGGCCCTGAATATTTTGTGTCCAAAGCCATAATACATTCCCACATTGATCCCGAAAAAGACCACCGTTACCACAGTACTTAAGGTAAGGTGTCTCAACAAAACCTTTTCAATCATCGCATCAAGCCATATGGCCATATTCTGCGTTATAAGCACTACTATTACTCCGCAAACTACATTTTGAACAATGAGATATTGATTCAGCTGTACCTGTACCGGATTGGAAGTATATAAAATTTCAAGTGTAAAATATATAATCGCACTTGTTCCATACAGCATCAAGGCGCCGATGATAATGGCAATGAGCGTTCCTATCCAGCTTTGACTTTGGATCAGCCCGATTAATTTAAAATCCTGCCATTTAAAAGATTTTCCCTGGGAAGAAAAACTAAAATTTGCGCCTTCAATTTTAGCTCCGGTCATATCAGCATCCGTAAGACTACTGAAACTTAAATCGGCGTTGGTAAGATCGGCGTTTCTAAAAGTTGCTTTTTCAAGAGAAGCAAAACGTATTTTCGCGCCACGAAGATTGGATCCGTCAAAATTTATTCCTTCCAGACTTGAAAAGCTAAAATCCGCTCCTTCCAGATTCATATTGCTAAAATCCCTTCCTTCCAGAGAAGTTCCATTCATGCGGAGCGGTTTCTTTTTGGTTTCTTCCATTCTTGATTATAGGATAAAATCTTCATTTCAAAGCGTGGCTTTCGATTTTATATTTGGTAAAAGAATATAAATAAAAAACCTCATGGCTAACAGACTGTGTTTTTAATGACACAAATCTACTAGCCATGAGGCCGTTTTGTTATCTATTTCCGACGAACTGCGGTTTAATACGGCATGAACTTCGCAACGATGGAAATGAAAATAAAATCAGGAGACTGATATTACTACAATTCTTCAAGCATGATATCTTTCCAACGAACTTTAATTCCACCGCCTGAGTGAATTTGCAAAGCAATTGATCCGTCTCCGGCACCAATTTTAGCATCTTCAAAATCAACCATATCATGGCCGTTTAGCCAGGTTTGTACTTTTGGGCCATTTACGCGGATACGCAACGTGTTCCATTCTCCCATTTTAAGAAATCCTTCTTTTTCGTCTGGAATTTTCTGTAACCATTCACGTCCGTAAGATTCGTAAACTCCACCGGTATCGTGGTTTGGTGGTGCTACTTCTACCTGCCAGCCTGCAACTTTTGTACCTTCAACCGTTGATCTGAAAAACACACCGCTGTTTCCGTTGGCTTCCTGTTTGAATTTAAGTGTCAGGTCAAAATTTTTGTAAAATTTGTCCGTTGTTAAGTAACCATATTCCTTGTCCGGGCCGCTTTCGCATATTAACTCGCCTTTTTCAGCATACCATTTTTCGGTACCGTTGATTTTCCAGCCAGTCAAATCTTTACCATTAAACAGCTTTACAGCTTTCTTTTTTGGTGCATTTACATCATCCTTAGTTGCTAAAAAAGCAGAACTGGTAAACAAAATCACTGCACATAATGCAGCCAGAAATTTAAACTTTAACATCTCGTTTTTGGGATTAGGATTAAAAAAAATTAGTTTTAAAATTTACCAAACTACAATTTACATTAGTTTTACAAAAATTAAACTGATCCGAAGCTATGAAAAAAATTAACTTTATAGGTCGTTATGCGGCATTTTTTTTGATTGTCACATTATTTGGCGGTATAGTATCATCCTGTACTGAGAAAGATAGCGACATTGTAAAACCTAAGACAATTACAGATGTAATTCTTGAAAACAGTGAATTTTCAACATTGCGTGAAATAATTCTTGCAAATGATTTGAGTGACGGGTTAAGAACTGAAAACATTACATTGTTCGCTCCTAACAACGCTGCATTTGTAAACTCAAGTATTACCAGCGCGCAAATCAATGCAATGCCTAAGGATTCGATAAGAGCATTTGTTTACAAACACATACTTAACCAAAATCTTAGTTATGAATCATTGAAGGTTCAAAAATATCCAACCATTTTGAAAGGAGATAGCATTACAGTGACACAAACCAAAGATTCGCCATTTCTAATTAATAAACGAGCTTTTGTTATCACTAAAAATGTCAACGCTGATAATGGTACCATTCAGGTTATTGACCATACTTTGAAAATTTTTAAATAATACAATCTTTCCAAAATAAAACAGGCCTGATGTTTTAAAACATCAGGCCTGTTTTATTTAAAATTACTCATTTCCTTAAAACTGCTCTGTATGAGCAAAGAAGAAACTTCCTTCTATTGCAGCATTCTCATCGGAATCAGAACCGTGGATTGCGTTTGCTTCAATTGATTTTGCAAACAATTTACGGATTGTTCCATCCTCAGCATTAGCAGGATTCGTAGCACCAATCAAAGTACGGAAATCTGCCACAGCATTTTCTTTTTCAAGAATAATCGGTACAATTGGTCCTGATGACATGTAAGCACATAAATCATTGTAAAAAGGACGGTCTTTGTGTACCTCGTAAAATTCACCCGCACGTTCCGGCGTTAATTGTGTTTTCTTCAAAGCTACAACACGGAATCCGGCAGCCTCGATCATTTTGATGATAGCACCTGAATTTCCGTCTAATACGGCGTCAGGCTTAATCATCGTGAAGGTCTTATTGGTTGACATACAGTTTGCTAAAATTTATTTTAATGCAAAACTACAATTTTCATTTTATATAGCCATCAAATCTGCCCGGAACCTCATTTTCAGACAAAAACATTCGCTTCTGAATAAGCCTTTCGTAGTCAACATTAAACAAATCCCAACAGTTTTGTTAATTTTGTCATCAAATTGCCGGGTCCAAATTTTCTTTTTGAATTAAATAACTGTGAATCAAACTGTTGAAGAGCTAGTAGCTTTTCTATCTACTCCTCAAAAAATCATCATCACGATGCATAGAGATCCTGACGCCGACGCGCTGGGCTCTTCGCTTGGATGGGCAAGTTATTTATCTAAAAAAGGACATACTGTAACCGTTATCAGTCCGACAGATTATGCTGCAAACCTTCGCTGGCTTCCTGGCATGAGCGAAGTTCTGGTATATGAAAAGTCTGGTGAACAGGGAAAATGCAGAAGGAAAATTGAAGAGGCAACATTAATTTGCTGTCTTGATTTCTCAGCATTGTCAAGATTAAAAGATCTTGGAAAACTAGTTCAGGATGCAAAAGCACCTAAATTGTTGATTGATCACCACCTGGAACCCGAACATTTCGCAAAATGGATGATCTGGGATACCACGGCGGCCGCAACGGCGCAGCTTGTTTATTCGTTAATTAAGGAAATCGAGGGCGATGTTCCAACAACATCGATTTTTGATATTCCAATGGCGGAGAATCTTTATGCCGGAATAATGACGGACACAGGGTCTTTCAAACATGGAAATGTAACGCCGGCTGTCCATTTGGCGATTGCGGATCTGATGCTTACAGGATTTGATACGAGCCGGGTGCACAGGTTAATTTATGATAACTCACCTTTGTCCCGTTTACAGTTTCTGGGATATGTTTTATCTCAAAAATTAATTGTCCTGCCTGAATACCGTACCGCTTATATGGTACTTACCGATGCAGAACTTGCTCGGTTTAATTCAAGTCCGGGTGAAACAGAAGGTATTGTTAATTACGGTTTGCAGGTTGAAAACGTGGTCATGTCTGCATTGTTTATTGAAAGAAAAGGGGAAATAAAAATCTCTTTCCGCTCTGTGGGCGACTTTTCAGTTCGTGATGTTTCGAGTACTTATTTTAACGGAGGCGGACACAAAAATGCATCAGGTGGCAGAACAGAGCTTTCCATCAATGATACAGTTGATCTCTTTTTATCTATTCTTCCAAAATACAAGGACGAATTACTGAAAGTTGATTAGTAACAAGAACCAAATAATATAACATTCACATAAATATTTTCTAATTAATACAATCCAATGAATCTTAAAACAATCGGTTATGTACTAGGCATAACTCTTCTCGCCACAGCCTGCGACAAGTATAAGACAAAAGTTACTGAAAGTGGCCTGAAGTATCAGATTTTCGAGCACGATGATGCTGCCCGGAAAGCAAAACTTGGTGATATTATGTCATTCCACCTGGTTCTTAAAAATGGAGCTGACTCAACGCTGCGTGATACTTACAAAGATAAAACTCCTGTAAAATTGGTTCTTCAGGCTCCTCCTTTCAAAGGAAGTTTTGAAGAAGGTTTGGCTATGCTTGCAGCTGGTGACAGCGCGAAATTCTTCATCAATGCGGATACACTTTTTGCAAAAATGATGCAGCCTTTGCCTCCAATGATCAAAAAAGGATCAGAAATTACTTTCACTGTTAAAGTTTTGAGCGTTCTTACATCTGAAGAATTCCAGAAATCACAGTCAGAAGCAGGTGTAAAACAAAAAGCGATTGACGAAAAAGTTATACAGGAATATCTTACAAAAAATAACCTGACTGCAAAAGCACAGCATACAGCTTCTGGCCTGTATTATGTTGACGATGTTGTAGGAACAGGTGACGCTCCTACTCAGGGCGACAATGTGAAAGTTCACTACACAGGTAAACTTTTGGACGGAAAAGTATTTGACAGTTCTAAAAACACAGGAAAACCAATTGACTTCCAGGTTGGTGTTGGTATGGTTATTCCAGGTTGGGAAGAAGGTATTATGTTGATGAAAAAAGGCGGGAAACGCACTTTGATCATCCCATCAGGATTGGCTTATGGTGTTGACGGATCGCCAGGTGCAATTCCGGGAAATTCTGTTTTGTTGTTCGATGTTGAATTGATCGACTTTACAAAAGGAGTTAAACCAGCAACTCCTCCAATGCCTGCTCCTACGAAATAATCCAGGTCAGGGTATAAAATAATAGACGGCTGCTTCTTCTGAAGTGGCCGTTTTTTGTTAAACTGCATTTCCAAATCACTCTTACGCGACTTTACTAATGAAACTTTGCTTTGCTACCAATAATCAACATAAACTGGAAGAAGTACAGGCCTTGCTTGGTGATTCTTTCACTTTGACTACATTAAAAGAAATTGGCTGTGAAGAAGAAATTCCGGAAACGCACGATACCATTCCAGAAAACTCCAACGAGAAGGCTGAATTTGTCTGGAATAACTATGCTGTCAATTGTTTTGCGGATGACTCCGGACTTGAAATTGATGCGCTGGATGGGGAGCCGGGTGTTCATTCTGCTTATTATGCAGGTCCTCAAAGGAGTGCCGACGACAATATGGATCTCGTGCTAGAGAAAATGGTCGGCAAGGATAATTTCAATGCTCGATTTGTAGCAGTGATCACGCTGGTCCTTGATGGTAAATATTACCAGTTTGACGGAGAAATAAAAGGTAAGATTACAATGGAAAAACGTGGCACTTACGGATTTGGTTATAATCCTATTTTTGTTCCGGAAGGCCACGATAGAACTTTTGCTGAAATGAGCATGGAAGAAAAAGGAGAATTAAGTCACAGAGCCCGTGCTTTTGCAAAACTTGAACAATTTCTAAAAACTTATAACGACGAAGTGTAACAGCATTTCTCTCCTTTCAAATAAAACCATTTGAAAGAATTTTCATTGCATTCATCCAATTAACCAAATCCCATCACTATGTCTCAGTTCAAGTCAAGCGAATTTCGCGTAGACGGTACGGAAAAATTTGATATCAGCAAAGCCAAAACCAGCTTTAAAGATATTTATGATGATAAAGAAGAATATGCTTCCATGCTGGCAGACTTTGTCCAGGAAATGGATGAGCTACAAAGCAAAATGTATGCGCACAACCGATATGGACTGCTTATTATTTTTCAGGCCATGGACGCGGCTGGAAAAGACGGAACAATAAAACATGTGATGTCTGGCGTAAATCCTGTGGGTGTCCAAATACACTCATTCAAAAGGCCATCAGATACTGAACTCGGCCATGATTTTTTATGGCGGACCAATAATGTATTGCCAAACCGTGGGACCATTACGATTTTCAACCGCAGTTATTACGAAGAAGTTCTGGTTGTAAAAGTAGATCCAAGTATATTAACTTCATCACAAAGACTTCCAACCGAACTTACCGAAGATGTTGACAAGCTTTTTGATCAACGCTACTCAGATATCAAAAACCTTGAAAAATATCTGTATCGCAACGGGATTCGTGTTATCAAGTTCTTTCTTAATGTTTCAAAAAAGGAACAGGCTGACCGCCTGATCGAACGGATTGAGGATCCTAATAAAAACTGGAAATTTGAAGAGCAGGATGTAAAAGTACGTGATAGTTGGGATGAATATATGAACGCTTATCAGGACGCAATTAATGAAACGGCAACAAAAAAATCTCCCTGGTTTGTTGTTCCTGCGGATGATAAGAAAAATACGCGGCTAATTGTTGGCAGTATTATTATTGAAGAATTGAAAAAGATGGATATGAATTATCCGGAAGTAAGTCCGGAAAGAGCAGAAGAACTTCAACGTTTTATCCAGATTATCAGAAATCAGACTGAGGCTTAATAATTACAATTTTGAAATAACAAAGAGAGAGCCAGGCAAAAGTCCGGCTCTCTCTTTTTATTCCCAAAACACTGTCAGAGTTATTATTTGATAGTGAAGTTTGTTCCACCGATTTTATAACCTTCCGAATAAAGTTCTACGCTGTATTTTCCAGGACGGAGTTGAGAATTATCATAAAGCATTTCAACTTTCTGATTGTTGTTCTGGTAAGCCACAGATTCACGTGCTGTGAATTTTGAAGGTGCACCATCTACTTCGAAATCTCCTGAACCTGTTGCATCATTTGCAACAACAGCTCCCTGCGGATCAAGAACTCTTAAATAAATATCTTTTGATTCCTGTGCTGTAAGTGCATTTTCAGGTAGGTTGAAAACCAATTTAAGTTTGTCAACGCGTTTTGCTTTGTACTCCTCTTTATCTTTTGTTTTTCCTCTTGAATTAACAGTAAGAACTTTAAGATTTTGAGCTTTAAGAGCAGCCGCCTGGCTAACTTTTGCAGATAATTCTTTATTAGCAGCTGTAAAAGTTACAACAGAGTCAGTCAATTCTGCCTGACGTTGTACCAGTCTAACTCTTTCGTTAGTCAAAGTTCCTACATGTGTGCTTAGAGAATCATTGGAAGCCACAAGATGCTCATTTTCAAGTCTAAGCTGTGCAATAACTTCGTCTTTTTCAACAAGGAATTTTTCGTATTCTTTAATTTTAACAAGATATTTTCCAGTTTCAACTTTGTTACTTCTTCTGAAAGCTGCTTTATCCGCTTCCAGCTGAGTTTTCATTTTAGTTAACTCTGAAACATCTCCACCTAATTTCTCAATTTCCGCGATTTTTGTGTCAAGCACGGTTGAAATAGAATCAAGTTTTGTTTTTGTAAGTGCCAATTCCCTTGCCTTTTCTACGACCATTGATTCCTGCTGAGTCAATTCACTTTTCTGAGTTGTGAAAAGATAGCCAAACATGGCTGTTGCTAGACCTAGGACAACTACCATTGCCCACGCTATTGTTTGCTTGTTTTTTTGTTCTGGCTGCTGCATTGATACTAATTTAGGTTATGTAATAATTTGATTTATCTAGATTTAGTTAAATTCTGAATCCATTTAGCCAATATCATTCCCCAATATTTCATTTAATCAAAATATAGCAGTAGCAACAATGAAAAGATAATACACTAAAAACCAAAACTGCCTTTCCGTAGAAATAAGGCCTATTATGAATTATTAGTGCATCTAATATAAATTTGGCTTATATGAAAATCAGTACGCCCTAAGGCCTGAAATCCTGCGTATACCACACACAAAATAGGGCAAAATAGGACAAAATGTTGCGTAAGAAGCTTAACGTTGCACATGTGCACTTACGTAAAATACTTTCTTATCCATCGTCGCGAGTTTCTGATATCCTGTAATCTTGTACGTTTTTAAGTACCACAGACCGCCTTTAACCGATCCATGCATTTCTATATTTTTCTCAGATTGATATAATTTATTCTCAGCACGCAACAGCGCCTGAACCAGCACAGGCGTTCCGGAAGTTTTATCCATTTCAATTTTCAGATATCGAACAGGAAGACTTTCGCCCGTTGTTAAAGCGTAGACAATCGTAAGTGAATCCGGTTTCGTAATTGAATAGCTTTTACTGTATGCCGGTTTATTAATATCAGCCTGGATAAACAATTCCAGTTCCTTTTTCCAATCCATTTCCCGGGAAGTTCGTGTTTCATTTTTTCCGGATACGCTCATGGTTTTGACCACTTCCGGCTTTTCTTTGTTAAGCACAGAAATCTGTGATTCAATAAATCCTTTCAAATCATAATAAGTCATCACCTTACTTTGCTTTTCCTGTGCAGAATCACAGCTTGTCAGAAAAAGAAAAATACCACAGAACAGATATAGTATCTGGGTAAAAAAGGAAAATTTAGAAGACGAATTAATTACTTTATTATTCATATTTCCGTGAAGAAGCAAAAACAAAAATTTAACAGTTACGGCACAAAAAAATCAGAGAGCCTGACCCAGACCCTCTGACAAAAATAACACCTTTTATTGGCGTATAGTTTAAAGAATGCTGTTACCAGTCATTTCTTCCGGTTTTGCTATGCCCATTAATTCCAGGATAGTCGGTGCCATATCGGCAAGCTTACCATCTTTGATTGGTTTTTGATAATCATTGTCAACCAAAATACAAGGAACCAGATTCAGGGAATGCGCCGTATTTGGTGAACCATCATCGTTCGCCATGTAATCGGAATTTCCATGATCGGCAATAATGATCGAAGTATAGCCATGTTCCAAACCTGTTGTAACAACCGACTGCACACACTGATCTACGGTTTCACAAGCTTTCACAGCTGCTTCAAAAACACCAGTATGACCAACCATATCTGCATTGGCAAAATTCAGACAAACAAAATCTACCTCTTCTTTTATCAATTCAGGAACGATAAGATCACGTAATCCGAAGGCAGACATCTCTGGCTGTAAATCATAAGTCGCTACTTTTGGAGAAGGACTTAACAAACGGCTTTCACCTTCAAATGGTTTTTCACGACCACCTGAAAAGAAGAAAGTAACGTGTGGATATTTTTCAGTTTCTGCAATACGGATTTGTTTCTTACCCGCAGCTTCCAAAACTTCTCCCAACGTATTATTCAAGTTGTCTTTGTCAAAAATGACAGAAACACCTTTGAATGTATCGTCATAATTTGTCATTGTAATATAACGCAGGTTCAACTTGTGCATATTCTGCTCGTGGAAATCCTGCTGCGTAAGTGCTTCTGTAATTTCACGGCCACGGTCTGTACGGAAATTAAAACAAACAACCACATCATTTTCTTCAATAACAGCTATTGGTGAACCGTCTTCTTTAACAGTAATAATTGGCAGGATAAATTCATCCGTGACACCGGCTTCGTAAGATTCCTCTATCGCTGCTAAAATACCATCAGCCTTAACATGTTTACCTTCGCCTAAAACCATGGCGTCATAAGCAAGTTTTACGCGCTCCCAACGTTTGTCGCGGTCCATTGCGTAATATCGTCCGGTAACGCTGGCAATCTGGCCTGTTGTTGCGGCCATTGTTTCCTGTAATTCCGTAAGAAAGCCTAAACCACTTTTAGGATCCGTATCACGGCCATCTGTAAAAGCATGAACAAAAACATTGCTCAAACCTTTATCTGCGGCAATTTTACAAAGACCTTTTACGTGATCGATATGTGAATGAACACCACCATCAGATACAAGTCCGATGAAATGTACTTTCTTGTTATTTTCTTTTGCGAAAGTCAACGCATCGTTCAGTACCGGTTCATTGGCTAATGTTCCCGAAGAAACTGCAAGATTTATCTTAACAAGATCCTGATAAACGACACGACCAGCACCCAGGTTGGTGTGCCCAACTTCGGAATTACCCATTTGTCCATCAGGCAAACCAACGGCAAGTCCGCTTGCTTCCAGTTTGCTATGAGGATATCTCTGTAAAATACTGTCATAAAAAGGTGTGTTCGCCGCTAAAACAGCAGAACGATTTTCCTCTCCGGCTTTGGCAATTCCCCAGCCGTCCATGATGATAAGAATTACTTTTTTTCCCAATTTCGTACTTGTTTAAAATTCTTGCTTTCTATATTAATTATCTGACATCCGATCACCAGACTTAACTTTCCTGATAATTTTTCTCTTTTGTCAATCCGTGTTTTTCTATCAAAAAATCTAAAAAGGCATTCCCACTTCGTTCCACAATTTCATATACGTTGTCAAAAGCTGAAAGCTCTTCATAATAAGGATCCGGAACAATAACGGCCTCTCCTCTTTCAGGATCAAACATTCTGTATAAATATAACTGATCTTCAGGTAAATAAAATCCATGTGCGCGGAAGCTTTCCTTTCGAATATTTTCGAAATTGGATTCGTCCATTGCGACTATGTAATTGAAATTTATGAAATCCTCGAAAGATAGTTGTCTTGCCTGGTGTGTCAGTGTGATGTCATGAGATAATGCAACTTTTCTCATGCGCTTATCTGGTAAGCTGCCAATGTGATAGGCTCCTGTGCCGGCAGAATCACATTGAATAATATGATCTAATCCCTTTTGTTTAACAAGTGCTTTAAAAACGCCTTCTGCAATGGGAGACCGGCAAATATTCCCTAAACAAATAAAAAGTACATTAATCAAGGCGCAGGAGTAATATTGGTTGATGTTCGAAGAATGTTTGAAACTTATTCTTCTTTTTTACTTTCAATAGGTTGGTTATTCTCGTCTACGATTACGTAAACATCTTCATGCGGTTTACGCATAAGATACTTTTCTCTCGCCCATTTTTCAAGCATTTTCGGCGTACCGAATACTTCGTTCCGCTCTTTTTTAACCTGTTTGATCTTATCTTCCAGGATCACTTTCTCTTTTTCCAGCTCTTTCATTTTGACGCGGTTTGACAAAACTACTTTGAGGTTGTTGTTATCTAAAAACAATATCCAGACGAGCCATACCACAAAGGTTGCAGTATAGAATTTGCGCATGTGGGGTATAAGACTTTTGAAATCGATCATGCTGAGAAAGAGAAAACCGGAGCCTGGGCTCCGGTTTCATTATACTAAAATTAGAATTTCAATCCTGGGAAGTAAGCGCTTTCTCCCAATTCTTCTTCAATACGAAGAAGTTGGTTGTATTTCGCCATACGGTCAGAACGAGAAGCAGAACCAGTTTTGATCTGTCCTGTGTTCAAGGCTACTGCAAGGTCAGCAATTGTTGAATCCTCAGTTTCACCTGAACGGTGAGACATGATTGTTTTATAGCTGTTTCTTTTAGCAAGATTTACAGTATCAATAGTTTCAGTCAAGGTACCAATTTGGTTTACTTTAACCAAAACAGCGTTAGCGATCTGAGATTCGATTCCTTGTTGCAAACGTGTTACGTTAGTTACAAACAAATCATCTCCTACTAATTGACATTTAGAACCAATTGACTCGGTAAGTGTTTTCCAACCCGCCCAGTCATCTTCGTCCATACCATCTTCAATCGAGATAATTGGATATTTAGCAACCCACTGAGTCCAGTAGTCAGCCATTTCAGGAGAAGTCAATTTACGTCCGTCTGATTTTTTGAAGTGGTAGAAACCATCTTCGTAGAATTCAGAAACAGCAGCATCCATTGCGATGAAAATATCTTCACCTGGTTTGTAACCTGCTTTTTCGATCGCCTGAATAACGATTTCGATCGCTTCTTCGTTTGATTTAATGTTTGGAGCAAAACCACCTTCGTCACCAACGTTGGTAGAATATCCTTTGCTTTTCAATACAGTTTTCAAAGTGTGGAACACTTCAACACCCATACGAAGAGATTCAGAGAACGTATCAGCCTTCGCAGGAAGGATCATAAATTCCTGGAAATCGATTGAGTTATCTGCGTGGCTTCCACCGTTCAAAATGTTCATCATCGGAACTGGAAGTGTGTTTGCATTAACACCACCGATGTAACGATACAAAGGAAGACCTGCCTCCTGTGCAGCAGCTTTGGCAACTGCCAGAGAAACCCCAAGAATTGCGTTAGCTCCTAGCTTGCTTTTGTTTGGCGTACCATCCAATTCAAGCATTATTTTATCAATCAGGTTTTGTTCGAAAACAGAAGCGCCGATCAATTCAGGGAAAATGATATCGTTAACATTTTCAACAGCTTTCAAAACTCCTTTTCCAACGTAAACGCTCTTGTCGTCATCGCGAAGTTCTACTGCTTCGTGTTTACCGGTTGATGCACCAGACGGCACCGCAGCGCGTCCTAAATAACCATTTTCGGTACGAATATCTACTTCTACTGTAGGGTTTCCTCTTGAATCCAGAATTTGTCTTGCATGTACTGACTGAATCGTACTCATTTGCAGCTTTGGGTTTGATTTGAAATTGGATATATTAACGGTACAAAATAACACAAAAAAAATGTCATACGTGAGCTGTTAATCTATTTTAAGGTAAATTTACATTATCACAGAATTAAATTTTACAACATGAAAAGTATTCTCATATCAATTCTGGGCATATTGCTAACGGCCTCAGCGGTAGTGGCACAGACTCAGTTGAGCACTGATGATTTTCAAAATAAGCTGAATGCATCCAAACAAGCGCAGTTACTGGATGTAAGAACGCCGGAAGAATTTAGTCAGGGACATCTGGAAAAAGCAGAAAATATCGATTACAGAAATGCCGCGTTTAAAGATCAGGTTGAAAAACTTGATAAAAATAAACCTGTATTTGTTTATTGTCTTTCCGGCGGGCGTAGTTCAGCTGCGGCCAAAGTCCTTCATGAAAAAGGTTTTACCGATGTGTATGAAATGCAAGGCGGTTTTATGAAATGGACCTCTTCTGGTAAAATGATTGATGCACCAAAAGATGCTGGCGCCGTGAATAAGGGAATGAGTACCGCAGAATTCAAAAAACTAATTAGCTCTGATAAACTGGTTATGGTTGATTTTTATGCGCCGTGGTGTGCTCCATGTATCAAAATGCTGCCCACAGTTCATAAGCTGGCAGAAGAATATAAGTCAAAAGCTAACATTGAAACAATCCATTACGACCAGAATAAAGCGCTGGCAAAAGAACTTGGTATCGACGAAATTCCCGCTTTCCTTTTTTACAAAAAAGGAAAATTGATTCTTCGGAAAAACGGATTAATGGAAGAAGCAGAATTTAAAAAGTTGATTGAAGAAAATATTTAGAAAGTTATTTTACAACAAACAAAAAATCCCACCGAAATCGGCGGGATTTTTTGTTTGTTCAAATTTTAGTTTTATTTCTAAACCTCTGACAAAAGCTTAGCAAACTCGTCAAACAAGTAACGCGAATCATGCGGTCCTGGTGAAGCTTCCGGGTGATATTGCACAGAGAAAGCAGGATAATCTTTACGACGAATTCCTTCAATCGTTTTGTCATTCAGGTTAATGTGCGTAATCTCAACATCCGGATGACTCTGGATTTCGTCAGGATTTACAGCAAAACCATGATTTTGAGAGGTGATCTCGCACAACCCAGTAATCAGGTTTTTAACCGGATGATTTAAACCACGGTGTCCATGGTGCATTTTATATGTATTGATCCCGCTTGAAAGCGCTAGCAACTGGTGTCCAAGGCAAATACCGAATAATGGCTTACCTGTTTTTACCATTTCGTCAACAGTCTTGATTGCATAAGGCATCGCCGATGGATCGCCTGGTCCGTTCGAGATAAAAAATCCGTCCGGGTTCCAACTCATTACTTCTTCAAAAGACGCTTGCGCAGGAAAAACCTTGCAGTAACATCCGCGTTGTGTAAGATTATTAAGAATGCTTTTCTTGATACCATAATCCATTACCGCAATTCTCCATTTGCTCCCAGCTTCTGTACCCATGAAATAAGGTACATCCGTAGTTACATAAGACGATAATTCAAGACCATCCATCGAAGGCACTTTGTGCAATTCATCCATCAATTCTTTTTCATCAAGAATCTGAGATGAAATAATCGCGTTCATTACTCCTTTTTCACGAACATGGCGTACGATATGTCTTGTATCAACATTGCTGACACCGACAATCTTGGCTCTTTCAAAATATTCTTGTAAAGAATAATCAGCGGTGTCCCGTGAATAAATCGTCGAGAAGGTATTACAAACCATTCCCTTAATTTTCACTGAACTTGATTCTTCTTCATCTTCCAGCTGCACACCGTAATTCCCGATATGAGAATTGGTGTTCACTATGATTTGTCCAAAATAGGAAGGGTCAGTATAAATTTCCTGATACCCCGTCATTCCCGTGTTAAAGCAGATCTCGCCACCGGTTGTGCCGTCTATCCCTAAAGCTAACCCTCTATATGCTGTTCCGTCTTCCAGCAGTAATAAAGCCTCTTTCTTTTGATTCATATATGGTTAAATCGATTTGCTAATTATAACACTCCAACGATTAAAGCAGTTCAATTTCAAAGTCGTAGGAGATAAGCGCCATCTTGCTATTAAATTTGGCGCTGCAAAAGTATATATTTTTAGTCAAAAAAAAGGGTTAAACGAAAACGTTTAACCCTTTTAATTAATATTTATCTGATGCTTTGCACAATACTATTCGCTTTTTGCATCTTCTTGAGATTCATCAGACGCTGCTTTCGGAGCTTCTGGTGTTTCATCTTCCGGTACGATTGTGAAATCCGCCTTAGGAGCCGCTGGTGCTGCCTCTACTGCTGTTGTTTCACCACCTTCTTTTTTACCACCACGACGGCTACGACGAGTTTTCACAGGTTTGTCTGCGTTAGCAAGTAATAGAGCATCGTTGAAATCTACAAGTTCCATCAAAGACATTTCAGCTGCATCACCCAAACGGTTACCCAATTTGATGATACGCGTGTATCCGCCCGGACGGTCTGCAATTTTATCAGAAATAGTACCAAAAAGTTCTTTAACTGATTCTTTGTCGTTCAGATAACCAAAGATCACACGACGATTGTGCGTTGTATCTTCTTTAGCACGAGTCAACAAAGGCTCAACAAACTTTTTAAGCTCTTTCGCTTTTGCAAGCGTTGTTTCAATTCTTTTGTGAAGAATCAACGAGGAAGCCATATTCGCAAGCATTGCTTTTCTGTGTGAATGCGTTCTTCCAAGGTGATTTACTTTTCTTCCGTGTCTCATTTTGTTTTTGTTTAGTTGCTTCGAGCTGCGCATTGCTACGCGCTACAGAATACAGACTTATTATGGAATTTATTTTATTCTTCGTCCAAACGATATTTGGCAACATCCATTCCAAATACGAGTTGTTTGTCAGCAACAAGTTGCTCCAACTCAGTCAGAGATTTTTTACCGAAGTTACGGAACTTCATCATGTCCGAAATTTCAAGTCTTACTAAATCACCTAAAGATTTCACATCAGCAGATTTCAAACAGTTGTATGCACGAACTGAAAGATCCAACTCCGACAATGAAGTTTTAAGCAATTTCCTCATACGCAACATTTCTTCATCAACCTGATTATCTTCTTCAGCTTTCTGTTTCTCAAACGTCATTGTCTGATCAGAGAATAGCATAAAGTGTTGAATCAAAATATTCGCAGCTCCTTTCAAAGCATCTTCAGGGTGGATTGACCCGTCCGTTTGAATATCAATTAAAAGACGTTCGTAATCGGTACGTTGTTCAACACGCGTATTTTCAACGCTGTATTTAACATTTTTAATTGGCGTATAGATCGAGTCCATTGCGATGTATCCGAAAGGCAATTCATTTGCTCTTGGCTCATCAGCAGGAACGTATCCTCTTCCTTTATCCAACAAAAGTTCCATTTCGAACTCCTTGTTGTCGTCAATATGACAAATTACTTGATCAGGATTCAAAACTTCAAAAGCGCTGGTAAACTTGCTGATGTCGCCGGCTGTGATAACCGAAACATTTTTAAGATTAACAACTATTCTGCTTTCGTTTAAATCCGATACTTTTTTAAATCGAACCATTTTAAGGTTCAGGATGATTTCTGTTACATCCTCAACAATACCTTCAATGGACGAAAATTCATGAAGCACACCAGGGAACTTCACGCTCGTGATGGCATAGCCTTCCAAAGATGAAAGAAGAATCCTGCGTAACGCATTACCGATTGTTACGCCATACCCTTTCTCTAAAGGCTTAAATTCAAACAACCCGTGAAAGTCGTCTGCTTTTTCCATGACGACCTTATCAGGCATTTGGAAAGCTAATATTGACATAGTCCTTGCTCCTTTTATAGTAGTAAATGATAGTTGATCACGCTACCGTTACCTTTGCGATCGCAAATATTGCCGTTTTTCGGCTACAAGCACGCTCCAAAAATGAAGCGTGCTCATAAAATTTTGAAGATTACTTATTACTTCGAGTACAACTCAACGATAAGTTGCTCGTTGATGTTTTCAGGAATCTGCTCGCGGTCAGGGAAAGTTATAAACTTACCTGAAAGCTCTTGTCCGTTCCATTCCAACCAGTTGAATCCTTTTGAACTGTGGCCAGCTAAGCTTTCCGAAACAGCTTCAAGAGATTTCGATTTTTCACGCACTGTAACAGTTTGTCCAGGGCGTAAAGAATATGAAGGAATGTTTACGATTTCTCCATCAACAAGGATATGTTTGTGAGAAACCAACTGACGAGCTGCACGTCTTGTAGGAGCGATACCTAAACGATAAACTGTGTTATCAAGACGAGCTTCGCAGAAACGAAGTAAGTTTTCACCGGTAAGACCTTCTTTTACAGACGCTTTTTCGAATAGATTACGAAACTGTCTTTCAAGAATACCGTAGATAAACTTAACTTTTTGCTTTTCCATTAATTGTAAAGCGTATTCCGATTTTTTGGAACGACGACCCTTTCCGTGTACTCCGGGTGGGTAATTTTTCTTTGCAAGTGCTTTGCTAGGGCCTAAAATTGGTTCTCCGTAGCGTCTTGCAATCTTGGATTTGGGACCTGTGTAACGAGCCATTTGATACTAATTGTTTGTAATGTTAATGATAACCATTCTGTAACCCCAGTGTCCAAATTACGAATGAAGGAATCATTGGATAAAAAATAAACTAAACTCTTCTTCTTTTCGGAGGACGACATCCGTTGTGAGGAAGTGGAGTAATATCACGGATCGTGGTTACTTCAATTCCTGCATTTTGAATCGTACGAATTGCCGACTCACGACCTGAACCAGGTCCTTTAACAAAAATTTCAGCTTTACGCATTCCAAGATCAAACGCTACCTGAGCACAGTTCTGTGCCGCAGTCTGAGCTGCGTAAGGAGTGTTTTTCTTAGAACCACGGAATCCCATTTTACCAGCCGAAGCCCATGAGATCACCTGTCCATTGCTGTTAGTGATAGAGATGATGATGTTGTTGAAAGAAGCTCTGATGTGTACCTGACCCACCGACTCTACTACAACAACTCTCTTCTTTGCCTTGTCTTTTCTTTTATTTTGTGCCATTGCTTATGGAATAAGATGTGGCTGTGATGCCACACTCATTGTTTATTTAGTAGCCTTTTTCTTGTTCGCGATTGTCTTGCGTTTACCCTTACGAGTACGAGAGTTATTCTTGGTTCTCTGTCCGCGCAATGGCAATCCCTTACGATGACGAAGGCCACGGTAACAAGCAATATCCATTAAGCGTTTGATACTCAATTGAACCTCCGACTTTAGTGCTCCCTCAACTTTATATTCGCCTGAAATAACAGAACGAATAGCCCCTGACTCTTCATCTGACCAGTCAAGTACCTTTTTATCCAGATCCACACCTGCTTTGTCCAGAATTTTCTTCGCAGTACTGCGACCAATTCCAAAAATGTAAGTTAAGGCAATCTCGCCTCTTTTACGGTCGGGGATATCAACTCCTGAAATACGTGCCATAATTTATTAACCTTGTCTTTGTTTATACCGTGGGTTCTTCTTATTTATTACGTAGACCTTACCCTTCCGGCGTATGACTTTACAGTCTACACTGCGCTTTTTTACTGATGCTTTAACTTTCATCTTTCTAACAATAGTTATTTCCTAAACTAATCTATTCAAACTCTTAGCTTACTTGTAACGATATACAATTCTCGCTTTCGATAAATCGTATGGAGACATTTCAAGCTTTACACGGTCGCCAGGTAAAATTTTAATATAATGCATCCTCATTTTACCTGAAATGTGTGCTATTACTTCGTGCTTATTTTCCAATACTACACGAAACATTGCATTCGAGAGCGCCTCTAAAATTACTCCGTCCTGTTCAATTGATGCTTGTTTTGCCATTCGTAGCTTTTATTACTTTACTTCAACCATTAGGCTGGTATTCGCCGTGACTTGTTCTATATAATCAAAAGTGGTAAGTATTTCAGCTTTACCTTTACGCACCACAACAGTATGTTCAAAATGAGCTGAGTATTTACGATCCGTTGTTCTGATTGTCCAGCCATCCTTTTCCTGCATAACTGACTTAGTACCTAAGTTAATCATCGGTTCGATAGCAAGGACCATTCCTTCTTTCAAACGTAATCCTTTTCCTCTTTTTCCGTAATTAGGAACTTCCGGAGCTTCGTGGAGTTCTTTTCCAACGCCATGACCAACAAGTTCGCGAACCACTGTGTAACCTCTTTCTTCACAATAATGCTGAACCGCGAAACCAATATCGCCAACTCTTAATCCGTCAACTGCCTGCTCGATTCCCTTGTAAAGAGATTTCTTAGTTGCAGTTAAAAGATCCATGACCTCTTTCGACACTTCACCCACAGGATATGTATAAGCACTGTCGCTGTGGAATCCATTTAACTTAACACCGCAATCAATTGAAACAATGTCTCCGTCTTTTAGTTCATAATTCCCGGGAATACCGTGAACTACTACTTCATTTACAGACATACAAAGTGAAGCAGGGAAATTATTGAAGCCTTTAAAAGAAGGTATACCTCCAAAACTTCTGATATAATCCTCAGCGATTGTGTCAAGCTTTTTAGTAGTGATGCCCGGTTTAACCCATTGCGCCACTTCGGCATGTGCCTTACCTAAAACCTGAGCACTCTCTTTAATGAGGTTTATTTCCTCCTCTGTTTTCAAATAGATCATTCCAAATCAGATAGCGACACTTTCAGTCCTACCTTTTACACGTCCTGACTTCATAAGACCTTCATATCTCCGCATTAGAAGATAACTTTCAACTTGTTGCAAGGTATCCAAAACAACACCTACCATGATAAGTAAAGATGTTCCCCCAAAGAAATGCGCAAAGTCTGTTGATACACCAGCCATGCTTGCAAAAGCCGGCAGAATAGCTACAAGAGCCAACATTAGTGAACCAGGGAACGTTATACGATCCAGTACAGAACTGATATATTCAGAAGTTTGCTGTCCCGGCTTTACACCTGGAATAAAACCGCCTCCTCTTTTCATATCATCTGCGATTTGCTGCGGGTTAACCGAGATAGCAGTATAAAAGAATGTGAAAACGATGATAAGGAAAGCAAACAACAGATTATATTGCCAGGTTGTATAGTTTGCGAAAATAGTAGCAACGTTACTAGCGAAATCACTTTTCTCAGCAAAATAAGACGCTCCAAGTGAAGGAATGAACATTAACGCCTGAGCGAAAATGATTGGCATTACACCAGCCGCATTCAATTTCAAAGGAAGGTATTGACGCTGGCCACCCATAACCCGGTTACCAACTACCTGTTTTGCGTATTGTATCGGTATACGGCGAACTGCTTGTGTTAACATAACAGCACCCATAATTACAAAATACAAGGCTACAATTTCTAATACGAAAAGCAAGATTCCACCTGTACCTCTTGATTGAAATTCTTTAAGAATAGCACCCGGAAAACGGGAAACAATACCAATCATAATCAACATAGAGATCCCGTTCCCTACACCCTTATCCGTGATACGCTCTCCCAGCCACATGCAGAACATAGTCCCGGCTGCAAGAACAAACACCGATGAGATAGAAAACAAGCTGCGTGAAACCAATAGTGCTTCATCAGGAACAGTTGTATTCAAATACGCTGTTCCTTGAACTAAGGTAACAACAATCGTGAGAACCCTTGTAATTTGATTTAACTTCTTGCGCCCAGACTCTCCTTCTTTCTGCATCTTCTGGAAATACGGCAAAGCCATAGTCAACAGCTGAATCGCAATGGAAGCAGAGATATAAGGCATGATACCCAAAGCAAAGATGGAAGCTTTACTAAAAGCTCCACCAAGGAAGGTATCAAGAAGACCTAATAAACCCTGTGATGAAAAATTCATCTGATCCGGTTCTACACCAGGCAAAGCTACATAAGACCCTAAACGGAATATTGTTATAAACAAAAGAGTGTTGAGAATTCTAGTTCTCAACTCCTCAATCGAAAATATATGTTTTATCGTCTCAAAAAATCGTTTCATGTTATGGGGCTTACATTATCTGTTCGATAATCAAACATACACGGTTTAGAACTGAACCAACAAGGTTACAATTTAACTGCCTTACCACCTGCTTTTTCAATCGCTTCGATGGCCGATGCAGAAAAACCATTTGCCTGAACTTCAACAGCAGATGTAATCTCTCCACGGTTAAGGATTTTCACAAGGTCTTTTTTCGCGCAAAGTCCGTTTTCACGAATCAATTCAAGCGTAATTACAGTAGCATTTGTTTTTTCAACAAGAGCCTGAATCGCATCAAGATTTAATGCTTTGTATTCTACTCTGTTAATGTTGTTAAAACCGAATTTCGGCAAACGTCTTTGAAGAGGCATCTGGCCACCTTCAAAACCCAATTTACGGCTGTAACCTGAACGAGACTGTGCTCCATTATGTCCACGTGCAGAAGTTCCGCCTAAACCGGATCCCTGACCACGTCCGACACGTTTTCCGACTTTAACGGATCCAGCTGCCGGTTTTAATGAACTAAGATTCATACTTTTAGTATTTATTAGATTTCTTCAACTAAAACTAAGTGACTTACCTTACGGATCATACCCGCAATGGCGTCGGTATTTTCCTGCTCAACCGAACGGTTAATCTTACCCAAGCCTAACGCTTTGATAGTTAACTTTTGTCTTTCCGGACGATCGATAACACTTTTAATTTGTGTAATACGTACTTTTGACATAATTACTCTCAGATAAAAGGATAATCCCTTGTAAGGATTATCCGTTGAATACTTTGTCCAATTTAACCCCACGTTGGAAAGCAACCTGATGAGGAGCTCTCATTTTCAAAAGAGCGTCAATTGTAGCTTTAATAACGTTGTGCGGATTCGAAGAACCTTTTGACTTAGCAAGGACGTCTTTGATACCGGCACTTTCAAGAACGGCGCGCATTGGGCCACCCGCAAGAACTCCTGTACCAGGAGCCGCTGGTTTGATCAATACAAACCCACCGCTGAATTTACCTTCCATCGCATGAGGGACAGTGTTTTTCAGCATAGGAATTTGAATCAAATTCTTTTTAGCATCGTCAATTCCTTTGGCAATAGCATCTGTTACTTCATTTGCCTTACCTAGTCCATGACCTACCACACCTTTTCCGTCACCCACAACCACGATGGCAGAGAAACTAAAACGACGACCGCCTTTTACTACTTTTGCTACCCGATTGATCGCAACAACGCGTTCTTTCAGATCCGATTCGTTAACCTTTGAAGGTTTTGTATTTGTAGACATAGTCTTTGCTTATTCTTAGAATTTCAGGCCACCCTCGCGAGCTCCTTCGGCCAATGCTTTAACTTTACCATGGTACAAATATCCATTACGGTCAAATACTACCGCAAGAATACCTGCTGCCTGCGCCTTTTCGGCAATCTTCTTTCCAACTGCAAGAGCTGCCTCTACGTTAGAACTTTCTTTTCTCTCACCAAGGTCCAGTGTCGACGCACTTACCAGGGTTATTCCTTGAATATCATCAATGATTTGAGCATAGATGCTAGTGTTTGAACGGAAAACCGAAAGACGGGGACGTTCAGCACTACCTTTCACTTTCTTACGAATGTGATATTTAAGGCGTTGTCTTCTATCTACTTTTGAGGTAGCCATTTTAAATCTTATCTAAACTTAGTTAACAAAATCATCCTGTGGCTACGCACTATTTCTTAGCAGACTTACCAGCTTTGCGGCGAACGATTTCACCAACAAAACGGATACCCTTACCTTTATAAGGTTCTACTTTACGTAGAGACTTAATTTTAGCAGCAACAGAACCTATCAATTCCTTGTCAATACCTTCCAAAATTACTTTTGGATTCTGACCCTTTTCGGAAGTGGTTGTAATTTTTAGTTCATCAGGAATAGACATAAAAATATTATGTGAATAACCCAATTGCAACTCTAAAACGTTACCAACGGCGCTGGCTTTGTAACCCACACCGATGATTTCCATTTCCTTTTTGTATCCAGCTTCAACACCAATTACCATGTTGTTAATTAGTGAGCGGTACAAACCGTGCAACGCTTTATGGCGCTTTTGTTCGCTAGGACGTTTTACTTTCAATTCGTTTCCTTCGATCTCGATTGCGATATCTGTGTCAACTGCCTGAGTAAGCGTTCCTTTTGGACCCTTAACTGATACCAGGTTGTCGTCAGATACTGAGATCGTAACGCCTGCTGGTATAGTGATTAATTTATTTCCTATTCGTGACATTTCCTGAATAACTTTAAAATATTAGTACACGAAACATAACACCTCTCCACCTACATTCAGTGTTTTGGCTTCCTTATCTGTCATAACACCTTTCGATGTAGAGATAATTACAGTTCCAAGACCACCCAAAACGCGAGGTAGTGTAGATGTCCCGGAGTACTTGCGTAACCCTGGCTTACTAACACGCTGCAATTTCACAATTGCATTTTGTTTGGTAACAGGATTGTATTTCAAGGCTATCTTGATTACACCCTGAGGGCCGACTTCGTCAAATTTATAACTCTGGATATACCCTTTATCAAAAAGTACCTTCGTTATTTCTTTTTTTATGTTGGATGCAGGTATCTCAACAACCCTGTGCTTCGCTTTAATGGCGTTTCTGAGTCTCGTCAGATAATCTGCTATGGGATCCGTTAACATTTTTTATGCCTAGTTTAAACACTCCCTTAAAACGGGAGTGCAAAGTTAAGTAATTGAAATCAGAATTGAAAGTATTCCTACCAACTTGATTTTGTAACACCCGGAATTTTACCATCTGAGGCCATTTCCCGGAACAGAACTCTTGAGATTCCGAATTTTCGCATGTATCCACGAGGTCTTCCTGTGATTTTGCAACGATTGTGCAGACGTACAGGCGATGAGTTACGGGGTAATTTATCCAGGCCAACCCAATCCTCAGCAGCCTTTAATGTTTTACGCTTTTCAGCATAACGAGCTACTAATGCTTGTCTTTTTCTTTCCCGTGCTTTTACTGATTCTTTTGCCATTGTCGGTAAATATCTTAGTCTTAAGAATTATCCTTGTTTGTTCGCATTAGTGAAAGGCATACCAAGTGCTTTCAACAACTCATAACTTTCTTCGTCAGAATTAGTTGAAGTAACAAATGTGATATCCATACCTGTAATCTTGTTTACCTTTTCGATAGAGATTTCAGGGAAGATAATTTGTTCTTTCACACCAAAAGTATAATTTCCACGACCGTCAAATCCTTTGTCGCTGATCCCTTTGAAGTCACGTACACGTGGCATTGCAATAGCTGTCAAACGATCAAGGAATTCGTACATACGATCTCCGCGTAGTGTTACTTTTGCTCCAATAGGCATGTTTTCACGCAACTTAAAGTTGGAAACCGCCTTTTTAGAAATGGTAGCAATTGCTTTTTGTCCTGTAATTAATCCTAGTTCTTCAACTCCTGTATCAACCAATTTCTTGTCAGATACGGCTGCGCCTATACCTTTGTTGATAACAATTTTAGTTAAACGAGGTACTTGCATTACAGACTTGTACTCGAACTTTTCTTTCAGTTGCGAAACTACTTCGCTAACGTACTTTTCTTTTAATCTTGGCTGTGCCATTTTTCTGAGTTAATTATGTGGATTGCCGACCCACGCGCTTCGTATATAAAACTAACAACTGGTCCTGAAACCGGGAGACTTATAAAAAGTCTCCTGATTTTTTAGAGAACCGCTGTAACTTTCCTTTATCGTTTGCTTTACGGCCCGTACGAGTCGCTTCGCCAGTCTTAGGATCTACCACCATCAAATTACTGATATGAATAGTACCTTCACGTTTTTCGATGCTTCCCTGTGGGTTCTGTGCATTTGGTTTTACGTGTTTCGTAATCAAATTAACACCTTCCACAGTTGCTCTTGATTTCTCAATAAGCACAGTTTTGATAACCCCTGATTCACCTTTCGCATTTCCGGAAATTACTTTAACAGTATCTCCTTTGCGTATGTGCAATTTAGCGGGTAGGTTTTTATTTTTGCTTTCCATTTGAGGTATTCTCTTATCGGTTCTAAAGAAATACTTTTGTCTTTATTTCTTACAACACTTCAGGTGCCAGTGAAACAATCTTCATAAATTGTTTTTCACGCAATTCACGCGCTACTGGACCGAAGATACGTGAGCCACGTGGTTCGTCGTTGTTGTTAAGTAAAACGGCTGCATTATCTTCAAAGCGAATGTATGTACCATCCTTGCGGCGTACTTCCTTTTTAGTCCGTACAACCACGGCTTTTGAAACCGTTCCTTTTTTCATGCTGCTCGAAGAAAGAGCAGATTTTACTGTTACGACGATCTTATCGCCTACTGAAGCATAGCGTTTGCCAGTTCCGCCAAGTACCCGGATTACGAGTACTTCCTTCGCTCCACTGTTGTCTGCTACCGACAGTCTTGATTCTTGCTGTACCATTTGTTACTTAGCTTTTTCAAGGATTTCAATTAATCTCCAACGCTTATTCTTACTAAGCGGACGGGTTTCCATAACCTTGATCGTATCACCGATACCAACCTGGTTATTTTCGTCATGCACCATCAATTTGGTAGTTTTAGTCATAAACTTACCATATTTCTCGTGCTTAACTTTACGTTCAACAGTGATCACACAGGATTTCTCCATTTTGTTGCTCACTACTTTACCGACTCTTTCTTTCCGTAAATTTCTTTCTGTTGCCTCCATAATTTCTTAAACTGATTTACTGTTGGTTAGTTTTAGCCGACAGTTCGGTCAATAGTTTTGCAATTTCCTTACGCGAGGCGCGAATACGCAAAGGGTTTTCGATCGGCGAAATAGCATGTGCGAATTTCAAACGAAGTAAGCGCTCTCTTTCTTGTGCGATCTGTTCTTTCAGCTGATCCTGCGACAGGTCTTGTATTTCTTTACTAGTCATTGCTTTTAATAATTAGCGTTCTTAGATAACGTTCGGGGTTGGTCTATTCTTGATAATCCCGACGTACCACGAACTTTGTTTTAATTGGCAACTTTTGTGCAGCCAAACGCAATGCTTCGTTAGCTGTTTCCAGTGGAACACCGGTTGCTTCGAAGATGATTGTTCCCGGCTTGATTGGTGCAACCCAATACTCAGGAGCTCCTTTACCTTTACCCATACGAACCTCTGCAGGTTTCTTTGTAATAGGTTTGTCAGGGAACACACGAATCCATACCTGGCCTTCACGTTTCATAGCACGTGTAACTGAAATACGCGCTGCTTCTATTTGACGTGCTGTTAGCCAGCCTGGCTCAAGCGACTTGATTGCGAAAGATCCGAAAGCGATTTCAGCACCACGAGTGGCTAGTCCCTTTTCTGAACCTTTGTTTTTTTGTTGCTTGCGAAATTTTGTTCTTTTCGGCTGTAACATGATTCTAATCTATTTGAACCGATTTCACAAAATCGGAAAATGTCTGATTACTTCTTCTTATTTCTACTTCTCTTACGACGATCTGCTTCGCTTCCGCCGCCACCGCCTTCACTACCACCGCCACGGTTAATATCGTTTCCGCCACGACCACCTCTTCTGTCCTTGTTACGGTCGTTTCCGCCGCCTGATCCCGTTCCTCTGTCATTTCTGTCAGCGGCAGCGGTTGCTGCACTTGGAGTCAAGTCACGCTTTCCGTACAATTCACCTTTGAAGATCCAAACTTTGATACCTATTTTACCATAGATCGTTTGTGCTTCCGAGATTGCATAGTCAATATCCGCTCTCAATGTATGTAGAGGAATACGTCCTTCTTTATACTCTTCAGTACGAGCCATTTCAGCTCCACCCAAACGTCCCGCAAGACGAATTTTGATACCTTGAGTTCCTACACGCATAGCAGAAGCGATTGACTGCTTCATGGCACGACGGTAAGAGATACGAGCTTGTAGTTGTTGTGCAATTGCTTCTCCAACTAATTTTGCATCAATCTCAGGACGTTTGATTTCGTAGATGTTAATCTGAACGTCTTTTCCTGTGATTTTTTTAAGCTCTTCTTTGATCTTGTCAACTTCACTACCACCTTTACCAATTACGATACCCGGACGAGCCGTGTGAATTGTAAGCGTGATGCGTTTCAGTGTACGCTCGATAACTACTTTAGAGATTGATCCTTTTGGGATACGTGCTTTTATATAGTTACGAATTTTTTCGTCTTCAACAAGTTTGTCAGAAAAATCTTTTCCTCCATACCAGCTAGAGTCCCAGCCTCTAACAATTCCTAGTCTCAGACCTATAGGATTAACCTTTTGTCCCATTCGAAATAGATCGTTTACTTATGATTCGGTGATTACTTTGTTTTCCACGCTTGCGGCAACATCCGTTGTAGCAACTTCCGCTTTGTCATCCACCACAAGTGTAATGTGGTTTGAACGTTTACGGATTCTGTGTGCTCTTCCTTGCGGTGCAGGGCGCAAACGCTTCAACATACGTCCACCGTCAATAAATACGGTTTTAACATAAAGATCAGCGTCTTCCAGCTTAGCGTCTTCATTCAATTGTTGCCAGTTGGCAACTGCAGAAAGTAAAACTTTGTGCAAAATTGGTGAAGAAGCCCTTGGTTGAAACTTTAACAGCGCCAACGCTTTGCTGACCTTTTGTCCGCGAATCATGTCGGCTACTAATCTCATCTTACGAGGAGAAGTAGGCACATTTCTTAATATAGCTCTTGCTTCCATGTTCTTTCAGATATAGGCTGGTTCCGATTGACGAAACCCAGCTATCGTCGACTAATTATTTTCTACCTTTATCTTTTTTGGCGGTGTGACCACGGAAGTTACGCGTTGGCGAAAACTCTCCTAATTTGTGCCCTACCATGTTTTCAGTTACATAAACCGGTATGAACTTGTTACCGTTGTGAACTGCGAATGTATGTCCAATAAAATCCGGAGAGATCATTGAGCGTCTTGACCATGTCTTTATTACCGACTTACGTGCTGCGCTGTTCATCGTCTGAATCTTGATGTCCAGACGAAAGTCGATGTATGGTCCTTTTTTTAATGAGCGTGCCATATTATTCTAATTATTTTTTACGACGGCTGATAATCAATTTCTCAGAATGCTTATTGCGATCACGAGTCTTAAGTCCTTTTGAGAACTGTCCGTTTCTTGATCTAGGCTGGCCTCCTGATGAGCGGCCTTCACCACCACCCATTGGGTGATCGACTGGGTTCATAGCTACACCACGAACTCTTGGGCGACGACCTAACCAACGTTTACGGCCTGCTTTACCGTAATTCACATTCATGTGACTTGAATTGGAAACTGTTCCAACCGTTGCGATACAAGTTGAAAGAATCATACGCATTTCGCCAGATGGCATTTTAATTACTGCGTATTTACCCTCACGCGCTACAAGCTGAGCATAAGCTCCGGCGCTTCTTGCAAACTGACCACCTTTACCAGGTGTCAATTCAATATTGTGAACAATTGTACCAATTGGCATTGAACCCAGTGGAAGCGCATTTCCCATTTCTGGTGCTACTGAACTTCCTGAAACAATTACTTGTCCTACTTTCAATCCGTTCGGAGCGATTACGTATCTTTTTTCGTCATCGGCATATTGTACCAGAGCGATACGTGCTGAGCGGTTTGGATCGTATTCAATTGTAAGAACTATTGCTGGTGCATCAAAACGATTTCTTTTGAAATCGATAACACGGTATCTGCGTTTGTGACCACCACCTATATGACGCATGGTACGATGTCCGGAGCTATTACGACCACCTGTTCTTTTAACAGGCTCTAATAGGCTCTTTTCAGGTTTTGACGCTGTGATCTCCTCAAAAGCAGGAGCCATGCGAAAACGTTGACCAGCACTTGTCGGTTTTAATTTTTTAACTGCCATTGCTATACTTAAACTCTTCTAAGATTTGAATAGATCAACCAAAATTCTAAGCTTCACCGTAAATGTCGATGATCTCACCTTCAGCTACTGTTATAATAGCTTTCTTAATGGTTGACGTTTTTCCACTTACAAACTTTCCACCCGATGTGCGGGATTTGCTTTTACCAATGCTGCGCATTGTATGAACGCTCTCTACGGTAACCCCAAACAGTTTCTCGATAGCCTTTTTGATTTCAACCTTGTTTGAAGTAAGAGCTACTTCAAAGGCATACTTTCCCTGACCACCCTGAGCCGTTACCTTTTCTGTTATAATCGGTCGTTTCAGTACACTCATCACTATTTGTTTAATAGGGTTTCCAAATTAGACAGAGCAGATTCACTTATTAAAAGGCGGTCTGCATTCATCAGATCATATGTATTTACCAAGTCAACAGTAGTAACTTTCGCTTTAGGAACGTTTCTGCTTGACAGGTACACATTGCTATCAACTTCTGAAAGAATCAACAATGTTTTTGTGTTCACTAATGAAAGTGAATTAAGTACAGTCAGATATGACTTCGTTTTTGGTGCATCAAAAGTAAATGCTTCCAAAACAGAAATTGCATCAATTTTCGCTTTCGCAGAAAGAGCTGAAATACGCGCTAGCGTTTTTACTTTTCTGTTGATCTTGAAAGTATAGTTACGAGGGCGAGGACCGAATATACGACCACCACCTACGAATACCGGGGATTTAATGCTACCAGCACGTGCTCCACCTGTACCTTTTTGTTTCTTGATCTTACGTGTTGAGTGATTGATCTCAGCACGTTCTTTTGACTTGTGTGTACCCTGGCGCTGATTGGCCAAGTACAATTTCACGTCGAGATAGATCGCATGCTCGTTAGGTTCGATGCCGAAAATTTCTTCAGACATTGTTACCTTCTTGCCGGTATCTTCTCCTTTTATATTTAATACGGACAGTTCCATGGTACTATTTCTCAATGATTAGAAATGAATTCTTTGAACCCGGTACTGAGCCACTTACTACTAGCAAGTTTTGCTCAGGTATCACTTTCAGAATACGCAAATTCTGAATTTTTACACGATTGTTACCCATGCGCCCACCCATACGAATGCCTTTAAATACGCGTGAAGGGAACGAACAAGCACCAATCGAACCTGGGTGACGTGCACGGTTATGCTGACCGTGAGTTTGTCCACCAACCCCTGCGAAACCATGACGTTTTACAACACCCTGAAAACCGCGGCCTTTGGCTGAACCTACTACATCTACGAATTCACCTTCTGCAAATACATCTTGCACTGATAGTGAAGTTCCAAGTTCATGCTCCACTTCAAATTCCTTGAACTCAACAAGCTTGTGCTTTGGAGTTGTTCCGGCCTTTTTGAAGTGACCTATTAACGGCTGAGTAGAGTTTTTCTCTCTTTTCTCGCCAAAACCTAATTGGAGGGCTTTATACCCATCCTTTCCTTCGGACCTAACTTGTGTAACAACACAAGGACCAGCTTGAATTACAGTACATGCCAGAGCCTGCCCGTCAGCATTGTACAAACTAGTCATTCCGATTTTTTTACCTATTAAACCAGACATCGTAATTAATTTAAATTAGCAGGTAAAAACCCTATTCCTTAAAACGGACTGCAAAGATAGAAATTTGAATTTGCATATCAAAGCAGTATTTTCTTTATTCTCACTGATAATCAGCAAAAAAGGTCAGATGTACTAAACATCTGACCTCAATTAATTCCTGGTATGAATCGAATACTAAAAAACATTCGAATATTTACCTGAATGAGCTCAGATGTGGTTTCCATAATTACGGACCTTCATCCAATTATATAATCGACCTAACTAAATAAGCCGGTAAGAATCACTAAACTTTGATCTCTACATCAACACCGCTTGGCAATTCAAGCTTCATTAGTGCATCAACAGTTTTTGCACTTGTAGAGAAAATATCAACCAGACGTTTGTAAGTACAAAGCTGGAATTGTTCACGAGACTTTTTGTTCACGTGAGGAGAACGTAAAACAGTGAATTTCTCTGTTTTAGTTGGCAATGGAATTGGACCGCTAACAACGGCACCTGTTGCCTTAACAGCCTTAACAATCTTCTCAGCTGATTTGTCAACTAAGTTGTGATCGAATGACCGCAGTTTGATACGAATTTTTTGATTCATCTTATTTGCTTATTTCCGGTTCTTGAAAACTTGATGGGAACGAATCCCGACAATCCACCAGTGAAAGAACCATTTACTTCACTGGCTTAAATATTTTTAGCCACTGCCCTTTTCAGAGCAGTGGCTAATATCTTTATTAAGCTTTAACTAAGCCTTTAGCTTTCTCAATTACAGTATCAGAGATATGCTGAGGAACAATTTCGTAGTAAGCGAATGTCAAAGAAGCAGTTGCGCGTCCTGATGACATTGTACGAAGATCCGTTACATAACCGAACAATTCTGACAAAGGAACGTCCGCTTTGATAACCTGAGCACCATTACGTGAATCCATACCTCTCATGATACCACGACGACGGTTAAGGTCACCTGTGATAGGTCCAGTGTATTCATCAGGCGTAAGAACTTCAACGTGCATAACCGGCTCCATCAATTTTGAACCTGCGTGACGTGCTGATTCTCTGAAACCAATCTTAGCTGCAAGTTCAAAAGATAACGCATCTGAATCGACATCGTGGAATGAACCGTGGTACAAACGCACTTTCATCGAATCCAAAGGATATCCGCCCAAAGCTCCGTTAGACATAGAAGCTTCGAAACCTTTCTGGATTGGAGCGATAAATTCACGAGGAATTGTACCACCTACAATCTGGTTAACAAACTGCAAACCAGTTTTTGGTTCTTGTCCTTCTTCGTTATCATCTCTTGGTCCGATTTCAAAAAGGATATCGGCAAATTTACCACGACCACCTGTTTGTTTCTTGTAAACTTCACGGTGTTCAAAGTTCTTTGTAAGAACCTCTTTGTAAGCAACCTGAGGAGCACCTTGATTTACTTCCACTTTGAATTCACGACGCATACGGTCGATAATAATTTCCAAGTGAAGCTCACCCATTCCCTTGATGATCGTCTGACCAGTTTCTTCGTTACTTTCAACTTGTAACGTAGGATCTTCTTCGATCAGCTTAGTGATTGCTTTGCTGAAATTATCAGCATCCGCAGCTTTCTTAGGCTCGATTGCGTAACCAATTACCGGCTCAGGGAATACCATTGATTCAAGAACGATTGGGTTCTTTTCGTCAGATAGTGTATCTCCTGTTTTGATATCTTTGAAACCTACTACCGCTCCAATATCACCTGCTTCAAGACGATCAATTTGATTTTGCTTGTTAGCGTGCATTTGGAAAATACGGGAGATACGTTCCTTATTTCCTGAACGGTTGTTCAATACATAAGAACCTGAATCAAGATATCCTGAGTAAGAGCGAATAAAGCAAAGACGACCTACATAAGGATCTGTTGCAATTTTAAACGCTAATGCACAGAAAGGATCAGCATCTGTAGGCTGGCGAGAAATTTCAAGACCAGTACGTGGATCAGTTCCGATGATGCTTTCACGATCCTGAGGCGAAGGCAAAATTGCCATCACGTAATCAAGCATCGTTTGAACACCTTTATTTTTGAATGAAGAACCACAAACCATAGGAACGATTTTCATGCTGATTGTCGCTGCGCGCAAAGCTGCAAGAATTTCGTCTTCTGAGATTGAAGCTGGATCTTCAAAATATTTTTCCATCAAAGTGTCGTCGAATTCCGCAACAGCTTCAAGAAGTTTTTCTCTCCATTCAGTTGCTTCTTCCAACATATCTTCAGGAATAGGAACTTCTCTGAAAGTCATCCCTTTATCTTCTTCATTCCATTCAATACCACGGAAATTAACCAAGTCAACTACTCCTCTGAACGTATCTTCAGCACCGATCGGCAATTGAAGAGGTACAGCGTAGCTACCCAGCATTTCTTTCACCTGCGCACAAACTTTAAGGAAGTCTGCACCAGAACGGTCCATTTTGTTAACGAAACCGATACGTGCTACATTATAGTTGTTAGCCAAACGCCAGTTCGTTTCCGACTGAGGCTCAACACCATCAACAGCACTGAATAAGAATACCAAACCATCCAATACACGTAGAGAACGGTTTACCTCAACCGTAAAGTCAACGTGACCCGGTGTATCGATAATGTTGATATGATATTTTTCATCACGGTAAGTCCAATCTACTGTTGTAGCAGCCGAAGTAATGGTAATACCACGCTCTTGCTCCTGCTCCATCCAGTCCATTGTAGCAGCACCGTCATGTACTTCTCCAATTTTGTGGCTTACTCCTGCGTAATAAAGAATACGCTCGGTGGTTGTAGTTTTACCCGCATCAATGTGCGCAGCAATACCAATATTTCTTGTTAATCTTAGATCACGTGCCATGGCAAATGGTGCTGTTATTTATATTCGTTGTGCAATTCAATTCTTGAAGAAGCTCTGAACATTATTAGGGCATTTTCACACCACTGCAAAAAATTCAGAGTGCAAAAGTATAAATAGTTGATTATAAAAACAATGGTAGAGAGATAATTTTTTTGAGAATCATTCAAAAATGATGATAATATAAAAAATCACTCTAAATATTATTATTACAGTTACTTATCTCTGACGAATCCGAAGTCAAATTCGATAACGGAGATCCCTATAACCATACATTATCGACAGCTATTTATTTACAAAGTTCTAGCTTTATTAATCCCGATACATACCAATTGTCAGCACCATTCGAAACTGGTACTTTATTCACACAAACCGACATCAAATTTGGGCATTCGTGAATAGAACAAGCTTTAAGCTGTTTAAGCGGACGCAAATCCAATTGATCAATTATCATCTTTTCCAGAAATAAGGACTTCAGATTTTGATTATCTGTAAAATCAATTTTTGAAATTTTCGCATTACTAATATGCAGCGTATCCAGTTTACTATTTTTTGTAAGATCCAAATTAATCGGCGTCAGATCATAAGAATGTAATTGTGTCAAATCTACCAGAACGCTAAGATCGACAGAGATTAATTCTGGCCCAATCGTTAAAACCCGCATCATTTTTGTCTGATTAAAATCAAAAGATGAAAGGGCTGTTCCTCTGATATTCAATATTTCCAAACCTGCTGGAATTTTCAAACTTGAAATTTTGGTACCAAAACAATCAAGTGATTTCAAACCAGATATTCCTGTAAAATCAAGTGTCTTCAAACCTGTATAAACACATCCAATTTCTTTAAGCTGAATATTCTTCGTAACATCTAATAATGTTAGTGATCTATTCTCACTAAAATCCAGGTTTTCCAAACTTCTATTATTACGAAAATCAAGCGCACTTAATTGATTTCGTGAACAGTTTAATGATTTGAGATTTGTATTACTAGAAACATTAAGTTGTGTTAGGGAATTTTTGCTGCAATTAAGATCTGTTAAAGCCAAATTCTTAGTCAAATCCAAAGAAGAAAGAATATTCCCATAACAGTCCAGCGATTTAAGAGATTTACAGGCAGTAACATTCAAATACTTCAGTGTGCCTTCCACACCTTCATCATCGCCGGTAAAAACAGTCAGTTTTTCTAATTTGGTATTTTTAATCAGGTTTAGCGAATCCAGTTTCGGCTTGTATATTGTTAAGGATTTCAAATTGACAAAATATTCAATTCCCTTCACGCTTGTAATACGATTCCATCCATTAACAATTTCAAGACTTTCAACATCTTTAACATCCGCATATCGGACTAACCCATCCTCTTTCCCTTGTTTATCAATTCCCAATCGAATTAATTCCTTTTCAAAAACCAGGTCGAAATTTACAAGAGTACTGTTGTCTATTGAATCTCCATCCGGTTCAACCTTTTTGGAACGACAGGAAAAGGTCATAATCAAACATAAGCCCAGAATGCAAAAATTTTTCATAGCCGAATTTTTTAGGTGAATTGTTGAGTAAAAGCTGATTAACTTATTTTGAACAGAAAATTAAATGCTCAATTCAAACCTTAAATTTAAACTAAAAATCGAAATTGTAACCATTCGTGCATATAATAAAAAATCCGGCTACCGCATAAAATGCAGTAGCCGGATTTAACAGATACGTTGTAAAACGCTTTCCTAGAAACGGAAATGCGAGAATGCTTTGTTCGCATCCGCCATACGGTGCGTATCATCTTTTTTCTTAACAGCAGCTCCTTCACCTTTAGCAGCAGCAACGATTTCGCCAGCCAAACGGTCTACCATAGTTTTTTCTCCACGCTTACGAGCGTAGTTGATCAACCATTTCATACCCAAAGCTTGCTTACGTTCCGGACGTACTTCAGTTGGAACCTGGAAAGTAGCACCACCAACACGACGGCTTTTTACTTCAACAGATGGAGTTACATTGTTCAATGCTTTTTTCCACGTTTCAAGACCACTTTCGCTGGTTTTTTTCTCAACCACTTCTAGCGCGTCATAAAAAATTGTGAAAGCAATGCTTTTCTTGCCTTGAAGCATCAGGTTGTTTACAAATTTTGTAACCTGTACATCTCTGAACTTAGGATCAGGCAGGATATATCTTTTCTTTGGTTTGGACTTTCTCATTTTAATACTTAATGTTTTACACGAGGTTTCGTTTTGCAACTTATTCACCCTGAACAGAATCCAGGATTACTTCCCTTTTATTTATCAGAATAGTTCTTTAATAAAAGCAGAGAGAGTTACTTTTTATTTTTTCTTACCTTTTACCGGTGCTGCAACTTGTCCTGGTTTAGGGCGTTTTGCACCATATTTAGAACGACGTTGTTTACGTCCGCTAACACCAGCTGTATCCAATGCACCACGGATAATGTGGTAACGCACACCTGGTAAATCTTTAACACGACCACCACGGATCAAAACGATCGAGTGCTCTTGCAAGTTGTGGCCTTCACCTGGGATGTAGGCATTCACTTCTTTGTTGTTAGAAAGACGAACACGCGCAACTTTACGAAGTGCTGAGTTCGGTTTCTTTGGCGTTGTGGTATATACACGAGTACATACTCCACGACGCTGAGGGCAAGAATCCAAAGCCGGTGACTTGGATTTCCATGTAATGGTCTCTCTACCTTTACGGACTAATTGTGAAATAGTTGGCATTTAATGAATTGATTTTAATCTAGTTAATCAACTAATCGATTGTTTTACAAACGGTTTTCCCGAAAAATCGGACTGCAAAAGTAACAGACTAAGACTGATTTACAAAATGTTAATCCTTTTTTTTTACTTCTTACTTAAGATCAACCACTTAAAAACCATTTCTTATACTTTAAACTATCAAAAAAACCGGTCAAAGAAGTCTAAATGGAACCAACACAGCAGGTTTTGTTATATTAAAAAGTTACTTTGCAACAAAACAACGCTTGAATCGGGTAATTGGAATAAATTGAAAGATTTTTTATAAAAACTAAAATCCGGCCGTTTTGTTAGTCTCTTAGGCGGAAAAGATGAAAAACTCTAGTATTTTGTAACTGTTATTCAACAAAATAATCAAGTCATTTATAAATTAATGACCATGACTGAGTATTTTGTGACGACTATTTTATTTTTTCAATAAAAATATTTGTCCTTCATATCCAGAATTTTATTTCCAAACGTTGTTTAGTAGTATTGTCTTTTAGAACCCATAAACGCTCATCAAATTCGTTAGCATTTATACATAATTATATGAAAATATTGCGGTGTAATTTTACCCTCGTTATTAGTATTCTGGTACTGGGCACGTTGCTGGCTGGTTGTAATTCTGCCATGCAGGCTTATAAAGACGGAGTAAAGAAATTTGATAATGGCGAGTACGACCTTGCCATTAAAGGACTGGAAAAAGCGGCAGCTGCCAATTATGAACCCATACAGACCAGTTTCCTGATTGCGGAATCTTACCGTCTTTCCAACCGGTTCAAACAAGCTATTCCTTATTACAAAAAAGCATTAGATGCCGGAGTGACAAACCCGGAAGCACAATTCCAGTATGCCTATGCTTTAAAAACAGCCGGCCAATATAAAGAAGCTGCGGATCAGTTTGCATTATTTGCAAAAGCACCCAACAGTCCAAAAAATTTACAGGAACGCGCTTTACGTGAAATTGAAATTTTAAAAATCACGGATAAGCTCAGTATTGAAAAAATGCCCGATATCCAATTAAAAGATATTCCTTTCAACGGACCGGGTTCTGAGTTCTCTCCTACTGTTGTGGGCAATGAACTCGTTTTTTCTTCTTCCAAAAAAGAAAAAGTTTATAAAAATAACGGCCAGTCGATGTTAGGCCTTTACAAAATAACGCTGGGAAAAGATGCTGGCGAAACTCAGGGAACGTCAGAATTATTCAGTAAAGATATTTTTGCACCGGACGCTAATGAAGGTTCGCCTGCTTTTAGCCCTGATGGAAAAACATTGATTTTTGCAAGAGGTAATACAGGAAAAAAGAAAGGTACTGCTGACGTTGATTTATACCAAAGCCGCAATGTAAACGGCCAGTGGACACCGCCAGCGATGCTGCCGATTAATGATTCTCTTGCCTGGGACGGTTCTCCTTCTTTCTCCCGTGACGGAAAAACATTATACTTTGCTTCAAACCGTGCCGGTGGAGCAGGTGGAATCGATTTGTACAGAACCAATATTGATGCATCCGGCCGTTTCAGCAAACCGGTTAATATGGGACGTGATATTAATACCGCTGGTGATGATATGTTCCCATACGTTGCCGAAGGTGGGAAACTTTATTTTGCTTCGGACGGACACCCTGGTTTGGGAAAACTGGATTTATTTTCTGCAACCCGTACACAAGGTGTGATTACGATTGAAAACCTTGGACTACCTTTTAACAGTCCGCAGGATGATTTTGGGTTAATGTTTTACAAAGATAAAGACCAGGGATTTTTTGCATCTAACCGTGAAGGCGGAAAAGGGGATGATGATATTTACTACTTCTTTACACCAAAAGCGCCAGATACTACCATTGCTGTGAGAGATCCGTTGGATCCTATGAATCCGCAAAATCCGAATTACATCGAAGGAAAATTAAAGTCAGTACGTTATTTCCTTGCGGGTGATGTTTATGATAATGCTACAAATCCTACGCCAATAGATTCTGCCATTGTCCACATTTTGCCTGATACTTCCGATACACAGATTACAGAACTCAAAACAAACGCTGCCGGTAAATTCGGAACGCAGCCTGTTGAAGAGGGAAAATCGTATGTTCTTTTAGTAACGAAAAAAGGCTTTATTAGTAAAAGAGAGCCATTCTCCATGAATGGACGTAGTATCCCGTCCATTTTCCTGACAAAAGTACTAACGGATACAACCTACCAGGTTTCTATCAAACTGGACAGACTTGAACTGAACAAAACATTTGTTCTTGACAATATTTATTACGATTTGAATAAATACAATATTCGCCCGGATGCGGCTACCGAACTGGATAAACTGGTGCAGATTCTGAAAGATAACCCGACAATGAATATTGAGTTAAGTTCTCACACGGATGCGCGGGCAACGGATGCTTATAACATGACGCTTTCCCAAAACAGGGCAGAATCGGCTGTAAAATATTTAAATCTTAAAGGGATCGAAGCTGAAAGGTTGACAGCCAAAGGATATGGAGAACGCCAGCTTATTATTCCTAATGCCAAAACGGAGGAAGAACATCAGCGTAACCGCCGTACAGAGTTCACGATTTTGAGTTACTAAAAAGTAATCCAAAATTTATAAATCCAACAAAATAAGTCTTTTCGAGACTATTTTGTTGGATTTTTTGTTTCATAGCCACTTGCCGGTAACATCAGCCATCCGGGCTAATTTTAGTATACTTGCATTAACAACGATAAATTTTTCTTCTATTATTTCCTTCAATGATTCACCGTATTATTTATTGGTTTCGCAACGACCTTAGACTTCAGGATAACGAAGCCTTTTTTGCTGCCACCCAATCCGCCCAGGAAGTTGTTCCGGTTTATGTTTTTGACCCTCGTCAATTTGAAAAAACAAAATATGGTTTTCGTCGTGCAGGAGCACTAAGAGCTCAGTTTTTATTGGAATCAGTTCTGGATTTGAGAAACCGTTTGCGCGAAAAAGGTGGCGACCTTTTGATCCGTATTGGTGAACCCGAAAAGATTATCGCCGAACTCGCCGAGGAATATGCCGCTCAATATATTTATACAAGCAAAGAAATTGCGCCCGATGAAACCAGCGTCGAAACTTCGTTGAGTAAAAATATCAAGGTTATGAACGTTGATATCAAACTTTTCTGGATGACAACACTGGGAAGCGCAATCGATCTACCATTCTCTATCAACAAACTTCCTTTTGACTTTCCTGAGTTTTATGAAAAAATGAAGGGTGGATTAAAAGTAAAAGCAGTTTTTCCTGAACCCGAGCATATTAATTTGCCTCAGGGCTATGAAGCAGGGTTAATTCCATCACTTCCGATGATTTCTATTGATCCATTTGAAATAACGGAATCAAATAAAAATTCATCTGATTTTTCACAAAAAGGTGGAGAAACCATAGCATTGGTGAAGTTGGATCAGTTTATTGAAGAATATATTAAAACAGGAAAGACTCTGAAATCCTCAGAACCGATAGTAGACTACAAATTATCGACGTGGCTTTCGTTAGGCTGTCTTTCACCGAGAACAGTCTATTTTGCTTTAAATCCTTATTTACCGCAAAATCCTGATGGAACGATTGTTCTTCGGGATCTATTAAAAAGGGATTTCGCCAACTGGTCATTACTCCGTCACGGTTCCAGACTTTTTAAACCAAGCGGAATAAAACATGAAATCAACAAACGCTGGCTTAATGAACTCCCTGTTTTTGAAAAATGGACCAGTGCCACAACGGAAAATGAAGCAGTGAACGAAGCAATTAATAAATTAATCTCTACCGGATATCTTACCACAACGGAAAGAAATCTCGCAGCAGATTATTTGAGCAACGAACTTGGTATCAACTGGACCTGGGGTGCTATGTTTTTTGAAAGTTTTCTCATTGATTACAATGTTTCCGGGAACTGGGTACGATGGAATACAATTGCCGGAGTGGGCAGTATTTAATCCTGTCATCACGGGTTAAGACGCTGTATAATGTCCCGTTGCCGGTTATGTAGTTTTTCTTAAAGATTTTGCTAGCTTTGGTCAACTTTGGACCCAATCATTAACTCTAAATCAAATATTACAATGTCAAAAGGACTAATCGCAGTTGTTGTCATTCTTCTTATTTTCGGATTTGTTGGATGTGGCAAATATAATGGCTTGGTAGGCAAAGATGAAGTCGTGAAAGAATCATGGGCAAAAGTCGAAAGCCAGTACCAACGCCGCGCAGACCTTATTCCTAACCTCGTAAGTACCGTAAAAGGTGCAGCGGATTTTGAAAAAAGTACATTGACAGCTGTTATCGAGGCACGTGCCAAAGCAACGTCAACAACCATCAACGCAGATCAGCTTACTCCCGAAAATATCGATAAATTTCAAGGAGCGCAAGATCAGCTAAGCGGTGCTTTATCCCGCCTTTTGGTATCGGTTGAAAAATATCCTGACCTGAAAGCAAACCAGAACTTTCTGGAACTTCAGGCACAATTAGAAGGAACTGAAAACCGTATTGCTGTTGCCCGTAATGACTTTAACACGGTAGTAAAAGATTACAACCAGGAAGTACGCACGTTCCCTACCAATCTTTTCGCTGGTATATTTGGCTTTGCTCAAAAAGGTTACTTCACAGCCGCAGCGGGTTCTGAAAATGCTCCAACTGTTAAGTTTTAATAAAAGAATCGGGTTTTAGGAATCTCCTTCAACCCGATTTTCCACTCTCAACTTTCAACTAATCCATGCCTGATTCACTTTTTTTCTCAGATGAGGAACAAAAGCAGATAATTGCTGCAATTCAGGAAGCTGAAAAACAAACTTCCGGGGAGGTTAAGGTGCACATCGAAAAGAACTGTGCTACCAATGATGTTCTGGAAAGAGCAAAAGAAGTTTTCAGTATTTTGGGTATGCATGCCACTCAAGAGCAAAATGGGGTACTTTTTTATCTCGCTTATGAGGACCGCAAATTTGCTGTTTTGGGAGATAAAGGAATAAACGACAAAGTACCGGCTGATTTTTGGAATAGTACAAAAGATTTGCTGCGGAGTTATTTTTCTCAAGGTAAATTTACAGACGGACTTTCTGCCGGAATCAGAGAGGCCGGACTTCAATTAAAAATTCATTTCCCATATCGCTCAGACGATGTTAATGAACTGCCTGACGATATTTCTTTCGGGTAATTATCTATGAAAAAATATATCATTTTTTCTTTCCTGTTTCTTTCCCTCCTTTGCCGCGTTGTGGCTCAGGATGTACCTGCAAAGCCTAATCCGCCACGTTTGGTAAATGATTTTGCCAAGCAGCTTAATCCAACGGAAATTAGCGCGCTTGAACAAAAACTGGACGCTTACAGTGACTCCACATCTTCACAGATTGCCATCGTTGTTGTTCCAACAACCGGAGACTATCCGATCGCCGACTATGCCCTGAAACTCGGAAGAGAATGGGGCGTGGGAGGAAAAGGAAAAAATAACGGCATCGTGATACTATGGGCTTCCACCGACCGGAAAATATATATCAGTACGGGATATGGTATGGAAGGCGCAGTTCCTGACGCGATTGCAAAAAGAATTATCACCCAGGTAATAACGCCGGAATTCAAAAACGGCATGTACTACCGCGGCCTTGATAAGGGTGTCGATATGATCATCAAATATGCGACAGGAGAATATAAAGCCGATGCAAAAGAGGATGACGGTGGTGGTGGTACTTCCCCTTTACTAATTCTGGTTGTCGTTTTCATTGTGATTATTTTCATCATTTCCCGTAATAAAGGTGGTGGAGGTGGTGGATTCCGTAACATGGGAGGCGGACCGATTTTCTTTCCATACACTACACATTCCAGCGGAGGAAGCTCATCAGGAAACTGGGGAGGAGGTTTTGGTGGAGGTGACGGCGGTGGATTTGGCGGTTTCGGAGGCGGCAGCTTCGGAGGCGGTGGAGCCGGCGGAGATTATTAATTGCGGAATTATTCGCCAGTTTGTTTATTGTTCAGTACCCACGTTTCCAGCAAACGTCTATATATTCAGAAAAAACCCGTTTGAAGTATCTTACTTTGAACGGGTTTTTCTTTTTCAGGAATATAAAATTCTAAAACGTATAGCATGGCACAATTATTTATAGAACATTAACAAGAATAAGTTTAACCTAAATTAAATGTTATGGAGAATAAGAATAATACCGGTCTTGTTATTGGCCTAATCATTATGACCGTTGTGGCGGCAGTGTTCGGATATTTGTATTATCAGGAACGTAATATCACAACAAAACAGGAAGCCGATCTGGAAGTTAGAGTAAACGAACTCGCGATGAACGAGATTAAACTCGATTCCATCTCTAAACAACTTGATGCAAAAATTATAGAAGTACAAGGTCTTGGCGGAAACATTGAAGAACTTCAAAAAGCAAAGGCCGATTTGGAAAAAGATCGTGTAGCTTTACGTAAAGGCACAAAAACTTTGGGTAATAAAATCAAGGAATATGAAACATTCCTTACCAAAAAGGATGAGGAAATCGCTCAGTTAAGAGAAGAAAACCAACAATTAATAAGTAAAACTGAAACACTAACACAAGAAAAAGCAGAACTGGAAACTAGCAAAAAAGCTGTTTCAGATTCTCTTACGGGTGTAGTAACAAAGAATGCAGAGTTGGAATCCAAAGTTACAACAGCAGCTGCTTTGCGTGCACGTAATGTGAAAGTATATGCAATTTCATCAAAAGGAAAAGTTCGTGAAGGTGAAAATGTAAAATCGAAACGAATCGATAAAATACGTGTCGACTTCATACTAGAAAAAAATCCATTGACCATGGCAGATAACAAGAAAGTTTATTTGCGCGTGATTGATCCTAGCGGAGCTACTATCGCTGATGATGCAACCGGTTCAGGCAAGTTTGAGTTTAATGGACAAGAACAAGGTTACACCATTAGCCAGGATGTAATGTATAGCAACAATAACCAGGATGTCAGCATCTTATACGATAGAAATGCTGCTTTCAAATCGGGAACTTATACAATTGAACTGTATTCAGAAGGATTCCAGGTTGGACAAGGAACATTTTCTGTGAAGTAAAACCAGAATATTATTATTAGCCGGGAATAGGGTTCATAACTCTGTTTCCGGCTTTTTTTTGTCATAGAAAAGAAATCAATAATTTAATCAGTTAAATTAATCTATCCACCTCTTTAAAAATTCTGAAATAATTGCTTCAACAAATAAATATTTAAAATTTGGCCATAATTCCTAACTTGCGCTATTAAAACCACCTGGCACAAGCTTATAACCAAATAAAATACTTCTTTTCTCTATATGACTTCGACTCTATCACAAAAGCACCCGCGCGGTCTCTACGTCTTATTTTTTGCTGAAATGTGGGAGCGTTTTAGTTATTATGGTATGCGGGCCATTCTTCTGCTTTTCCTTTTGGATAATGTCAGAGGAGGCATGGGGCTTGAAGCCGCCGAAGCTGCTGCGGTATACGGATTATACACGTCTGCGGTTTACTTATTAACACTTCCGGGCGGCTGGCTTGCAGATAATATCCTTGGACAGAAAAAAGCGATCTGGTATGGCGGAATTGTCATTATGCTCGGCCATATTATTCTTGCAATTCCGGGTCCCACAAGCATCTTCTTTATCGGATTGATCACTGTTGCTATTGGAACCGGATTACTAAAAGCTAATATCAGCTCTATAGTTGGAGAATTATACCCGGAAGGCGGAGCAAGACGTGACGCTGCCTTTTCTATTTTTTATATGGGCATTAATCTGGGATCCATCTTAGGAATTACCATCGTAGGATTTCTAGGTCAGAAAATAAACTGGCATATGGGTTTCGGCGCAGCGGCTATTGGTATGGCGTTGGGTTTAACCGTTTTCAAATTCGGAAGTAAAAAATATCTGCAAGGATTTGGTGAAGTACCAGCTGCTAAAATAAGTACACCGGAATCCGTTGCCAAATCTGGTTCAGAGAAAAAACTTGGGTACGGACTGGTTGCTATGTTAGTATTATTTCTATCCGCATTGCAGTTAAAAGGATTCATTGATATGAGCACCGCTCAGGGTCTTGCGCAAGGAGCAGGTATTATCATCGTAACTGTTTCTTTATTTTACTTCATCTACATTTTGGTCGCGGGAGGATTATCTCCGGTAGAGAGAAAACGTATTTACGTATTAATCGTTTTCTTTTTGGCTGCCGCTATATTCTGGTCAGGATTTGAGCAGGCAGGATCTTCACTTCAAATCTTCGCAGAACGTTATACGCAGCGTACTTTTGGCGGATGGGAAATGCCTTCAAGCTGGTTCCAGAATTTCAATGGAACATTCATCCTGATTTTCGCTCCGGTGATGGCAAGTCTGTGGATCTATCTTTCAGCAAAAGGAATTAATCCGGCTACGCCTATAAAGTTTGCAATCGCACTGTTATTGGTCGGAACCGGATTTTTCATCATGGAAATGGCATCCAAAGTTGCAGTTACAGGACAATTGGCTTCACCACTCTTTTTGACACTTACTTATCTTGTCCATACAATCGGCGAGCTTTGTCTGAGTCCTGTTGGATTGAGTTCCTATACAAAATTGGCACCAAAACGTTACGTTAGCCAGTTAATGGGAATATGGTTTGTCGCTGCATCATTAGGAAACCTGATCGCCGGATTATTTGCAGGAGGTTTCGATGAAGAAAATTTACAGCAGATGCCAGCACTATTCCACCAGGTAACATTATTCTCTGTTGGATTTGGATTGCTATTGTTAATATTCTGGAAACCGGTAAAAAACTGGATGGGAGGAATTCAGTAGTTAGCGGTTAGCGGTTAGCGGTTAGCGGTTAGCGGTTAGCGGTTAGCGGTTAGCGGTTAGCGGTTAGCGGAAAATAATTAATACTAATCAAGAGTTCAAAAGGGAGTCAACTTTAAAAGTTGTCTCCCTTTTACTTTTTCTAATATCATTTACCCATCGACTTATCCCGCACCGCCTTAAATTCCGAACCTTTTTTCCAGCCAGGAAAAGTAGCCTCATTGCTCAAACCATATCCGACATTGAAAAGCAGCTGGATGTCTTCGATAATTCCTAAAATATCCCAGGAAGGCGAATATTCGTCAGCAGGCGAATGATACCGATTATCATTATAATCCTTTTTTTGCGTTTCTCCCCACGCCTCTCCGTGCTCTACCGATTCAGATCCGTTTTCAATATACAAAGCCGGAATTCCCACTCTAGCAAAATTGAAATGGTCGGAACGGAAATACCAGCCTCCTGACGGATCCGGCTCTCCACGTGTTTTACGTCCTTGTCGTGCGGCAGCTTCATCTGCATAATCATCAAGATCCGACTGTCCTTTTCCAACCAGGATAATATCTTTCATTTTACCAAACGGCTGCAAAACATCCATATTGATATCAGCAACGGTTTTATTAACAGGATAAACCGGATGTGAAGTATAATACTCCGATCCCAGCAAACCTTGTTCTTCGGCTGTTACAGACAAAAACAAAATCGATCTTGAAGGCTTCTTATTCAATTTGGTAAAAGCACTGGCAATTTCCAGTAAAGCCGCGGTTCCGGAAGCATTATCTGCCGCACCATTATATATGGAATCTCCGTTGATGGCTTCGCCTTTTCCAAAATGATCCCAGTGTGCTGAATAAATAATGTATTCGTCTTTGCGATCAGTTCCGGGTAATAAAGCGAGCACATTATTGGAAGCAGATTTTTTGATCTTGTTATTAATGACAAGCGATGTTTTCAGATTTAAAGAAACTGGTTTAAATCCTTTTTTTCCTGCCTGAAACAGCAAGCTATCCGAAACTCCCGAAAGTTTAAATAATTTTTTCGCAGATTCGGAAGTAATCCAGCCTTCCATTTTCGCTCTAGACATATTATTATCCTCTGAATCCAGATACAATTTAGATTTTGACCAACCGCTTCTGACCACGGCCCAACCATAACTAGCCGGTTTGGTATCATGGATAATCAAAACACCGGCTGCGCCTTGTCGTGCAGCTTCTTCAAATTTATAAGTCCAGCGGCCGTAATAAGTCATCGTTTTTCCTTTGAACAAAGTACTATCAACAAAACCAGGGTCATTAACCATCACGACTACCGTCTTTCCTTTTACATCCAAACCTTCATAATCATTCCAACCATACTCAGGAGCAAAAATTCCATAACCGACAAAAATTAATTCTGAATTTTCAATTTTAACCTGATCCTGCACACGCCTTGAAGCGGCAACAAAATCATCAAGATATTTCAGCTTTACATTTCCCTTTTTGCTTTTTATCACCAAAGATCCGGACGGTTTTGACATAATATCAACCATCGGGACTTTCTGGAAATAACTGTCGCCATTACCCGGTTTAAGTCCCAGTTTTTCAAACTCTGTTTTCAGATACTGAATCGTTTTTTCTTCACCTGCCGAAAATGGTTTTCTTCCTTCCAGTGAGTCTGAGGCCAAAACTGCGATTTGTTTTGAAAAAACTTTACCGTCAATAGGCGATAAGGGTACATCCCGTTCCGTCTTTTCAGATTTTTTACAACCGGTGAGGACAAAACTAAAAACCGCAACATAACAGAGAATGACTTTTAATTTCATTTGATAAGCGATAATGTGTTTAGAAAATCTCTGCCCTGAACAGAAACCATAGTACTTTTTTGTTAAACGATAAAGATAAACCGATCATCATTATGTTAATAAACTTATTTGTTTAAATAATTACATTTGCTAACGTAGTATATTCAACAGCAAAATATTTATTATGAAATCAGCTTTTTTGAAATGGTCACTGATGGCATCCGTTGTGGTAGTCGGAGCTTCCTGTAACAAAGAAAAAGACAAAGAATCAACGACTGAAAAAGTCCCTGGATTTTCTCTCACTTCACTGGATTCTACCGCTAAGGCCTGTGACGATTTTGACAGTTATGTCAACGGAGGCTGGAAAAAACTGAACCCGATTCCGGGAACAGAAAGTCGCTGGGGAGCATTCGGTATTTTGGACAAAGAAAATAAGGAAGTCCGGTTGAAAGGGATTATTAAGGAAATAACCGATCAGAAAGACCGCAAAAAAGGAAGTGAAGAACAGCAGATTGCTGATTATTATCAATCCTTTCTGGACACGACTACTGTCGAAAAACGAGGTATTGAACCTTTAAAACCTTATCTCGATAAAATCGAAGCTGTAAAATCGCTGAAAGATCTTGCCTCGGTTACAGGTGAATTACAAAAAGTAGGCGTTTCAACAGTTGTGGGTTTTGGTGTTGAAGGCGATTTGAAAAATAGTAAAATGAACGTGCTTTATGAAGGCCAGGACGGATTGAGTCTGGGTGAAAAAAGCTACTATGAAAGAACCGATTCCAGCACTGTAAAAGTGCGTACGGAATTTGTTAAACATGTGAATAACATGTTTGGCTTTGCCAGTTTTAAAGATGTAAATCCGGGCAAAACAGTCCTTGATTTTGAAACAAAAATAGCAAAACTTCAACTGAGCAATGTTGAGTTACGCGATCCGGTAAAAACGTATAACAAAACCTCTTTCAAGGATTTTAAACTTCTTGCTCCGGATTTTGATTTGCAGGAATTTGCCGATAAACAGGATATCAAAACGGACACAGTCATTGTTCAGAATATCCCATATCTGAAAAGTGTAAATGCCTTATTGAAAGCTACGCCATTAGAAACATTGAAACTGTATACCCGCTGGCAGTTGCTTTCTAACTTTGCAGGATATCTTCCAAAGAGTTTTGACAAAGAAGATTTTCGTTTTTTCAGCACGGTAATGCGTGGAACGAAACAGCAAAGAAATCGCACCGACAGAGCGATCAGATCAACGGACGGACTTCTGGGAATGCCTTTGGGGAAATTGTTCTCCAAGAAATATTTCCCGGAAGATGACAAGAAAAAGGTGTCCGAAATGATTGAAAACGTCCGCAGCGTTTATGGTGAAAGAATTGACAAACTTACCTGGATGAGTGATTCAACCAAGGCGAGAGCACATAAAAAACTGAAAGCATTTACGTATAAAATCGGTTATCCTGACAAATGGAAAGACTATTCTTCCATTGAAATTGCTTCCGACAAATTATTTGAAAACGTAATCGCTTCTTCTTTGTTTCAACATAAAGAAAGCATCAAAAAAATCGGAAAAGAAGTTGACAAAAGCGAGTGGTTAATGACGCCGCAAACCGTGAATGCATATTACAATCCGTTAAATAATGAAGTCGTTTTCCCAGCCGGGATTTTACAGCCTCCATTTTACAACCGGAATGCGGATGACGCTATCAATTACGGTGGTATTATCGCGGTGATCGGTCACGAATTTACGCACGGATTTGATGACCAGGGGTCGCAGTTTGATGAAGAAGGAAACCTTAAAAATTGGTGGACAGCGTCGGATCGCACCAATTTTGACAAACTGACGAAAAAGTATATTGATTATTTTAGCGGAATCGAAGCATTACCTGGTTTCAAAATCAACGGTGCTTTAACAATTGGAGAAAACGTAGCGGACCTGGGTGGATTGACACTTGCATACTACGCATTGGAAAAATCACTAAAAGGAAAACCGGAACCGGCTCCGATTGACGGATTCAACTGGAAACAACGTTTCTTCCTGGGCTGGGCGCAGGTGTGGCATATGAACACAACGAACGAAGCACTTCAAAATCAAATCCAAACGGATCCTCATGCACCAGCAAAAGATCGTATCAACGGACCATTGCCGCATTTGAAAGAATTCCAGGATGCATGGAGCTGCGGCGCGGGAAGTAAAATGGTATTACCAGAAGCTTCAAGAGTAGTTATTTGGTAGAAAACTTTTCAGATATATATTTTTGTCAACAAAAAAGAGGAGCCGGATTTTCAAATTCGGCTCCTCTTTTTTGTTGAAAATTTCTTAAATATTATTTCCCTGCCAGGTGTCGGTTCCGATATTCGCTTGGATTGCACCCTTTCACCTGACGAAATTGCCGCGCAATATTTTTACTATCAGTTAATCCCATATCCAGCGCAATTTCAAAAACGGACATATCCGTATCCAGTAATTTTTGGGTAAATTTTTCAATCCGAAGATTATAGATGTATTTATAAATCGGGTAACCCATTACTTCAATAAAGCGTTTTTCCAAAGCGCGTCTTGATAACGGAACCTGTTTTACGACTTCATCCACATGAAGGTTTTTATCAATATTCTGATGAATGTATTTCAACGACGTAGCAATATGATCATCGTTGGTAGCATAAATATCCGTTGAATGACGCGTGATTACCTGCGTTGGTTTGACGATGACATCATGAAAATTGTGCATTCCGTTTTTGATCATATGATCAAGCAATTTGGCTGCATCATACCCACCCTTTTCAGCATCCTGTCCCACACTGGACAGCGGAGGATCCGAAAATTCACAGATCATTTCGTCATTATCAACACCTAAAACAGCCATTTCCTCAGGTATCCGGATTCCATAAAGTCTGCATGCTTCTGTAATATGCTGTCCCTGATTATCATCACAAGCCATTAAAGCAATGGGCTTAGGAAGTGATTTAAGCCACTTTCCGATTGAATTGGGTTTGTAGTACCACAACTCCGAAGGTCGCGCCATTTTATGTTCAAAAAAATGAACCTTGTAACCTGCTCGTATTATACGTTCCTCAAATCCTTCTGATCTTTCCTGTGACCAGACGATATCCTTGAACCCATAAAAAGCAAAATTTTTAAATCCTTTTTTCAAAAAATAATCCGCGCCCATTCTACCGGCTTCATGGTGTGCGCCGGTAATGTTCGGGATTTCGTCAAAACGTTTTTTAAAATCCTGCGCTATAACTGGAATTCCCGCTTCTATAATTTTACCAATATTGGGGTCATTATAAAACTGGCCGATCATACCATCAGCGCCCCATTCCAGTGCCCATTTCAAAATGCCTTCAATACCAACAGTTTCACGATAAAAAAGTGGCATTCTGGTGAAAATCCATGGTCCGTTTTCTCTTGAATATTTGGCAATACCTTTCAACAAAGCTTTGCTGTATTCCTCGGCAAAATCAATCAGTAAGATAATTTTATACATAAAAGATTGTGCGCTAATATGCTCGATTTAATAGAATCCGATCAGAATTTAAGAATTTTCTCACACAAATTTCGCTACGTAAATAATTCCTTGAAACTTTTAACCGTATCATTATTGACCAAAGGTTTCGCCCAAACGCCGATGCTAAGAATATAGCCAAGCGTGACAAGCAAGAAAAGCATAGCCAGTTTCAATCCGAACAATTCACCCAATCCGCCAATAATCAGCGGCACCACGGCGCCGCCAGCAATTCCTGCACACAAAATTCCGGAAAATGTTCCATGATGATTGGGAACAGAATTGAGAGCGAGTGAAAATATCACAGAATACATCACCGAAGCAAAAAAACCGGTCAGCGGAAAGGCATATAAACTTATCTCCTTTGATCCGAAAAGTGCAGCTAACAAGGAAACTATGGCTCCAACAGTAAAGAAAATCAGAACTTTCCGGCTATCCAGAAGTTTTAAAAGGATAAGTCCCAGAAAACATCCGATGGTCAATAAACCCCAGAAATAAGAAATAACGGAAGCACCCGTAGTGGCCGGATCGACGTTATGATACGTTTGCAGAAATTTGGAAATCCAGTTGGCAATTCCCTGCTCGGTACCAACGTAGGCAAATATTCCAAAAAAGAAAAGCAGTACAGATTTGTTAGCCAGTAGCTCACTGAAAGCTTTTCCCACATCTATTTTTTCATCTTCTTTCAAATCAACTTTCGGAAATTTCACCAATGCTATGATCACCACCATCAGCAAAGAAATAACTGCAAAAACCCAGTATAGCGAAACCCATTTCAGATTTTCAGGAACCAGTTTATTTAAAATATCAATCAGAAAACCTGAATTAGAAGAATGAACATTCAATACCAGATAACTATAAAGCAGCGGGCTAAGGAAGGAAGCAGCTCCAAAAAATAACTGGGCAAGAACAGAATTAAAGGCAAACTTCTCTTCCCCGCCAGCAACCCGTAAAAGGGGATTAATCACAACTTGTAACATGGCCATACCCACGCCAATCAGGAAAAGCGAAAACAGCGCAATGGAAAAACCCGGAACAACAGCAAAAAGTAATGCCCCGCCAAAAGAAAGAATAAAAGCCAGCAGCAAAACCATTTTTTCACCATACTTCTCAACCATCAATCCTGCCGGAATGGACATGACGCCATAAGCCACAAAAAAAGCAAAGGGAAGAAAACCAGCCAATCCGATACTTAGATCAAAACTTTCAACGATATCAGGGATGATTGGGCCTAAAATATTGGTGAGAAAAGATATTACAAAGAAGATCAGTAATATCAATATAACGATAAATGCATTTCGCTTCATAAGGTAGGTTTGAATGAGAGGATTATTGATCCATAAGTGCCGCTGCGCCTAACAAAGCAATATTTTCATTTTCAGAAAGCAGTAAGGTAAGACGCTTGATGGATTCGGGATAGGCAAAATCTTTCAGACTATCCAGCATAGTGGCTTTGAAAAACCTGTGTGCTTTTGTCAGAGAACCGCCCAAAATAATCGCTTCCGGATCGTAGGTATACATGATCGTTTTAATGACAACACCAAGATGTACACCAAATTCCTCCCATATTTTTATGACTTTGGAATCACCCTTCAACGCAGCTTCGTGCGCGTCAAAAGCATCCATTCCTATGGTATCTTCAAAAAACCGGTTGCAAACATAATTTTCCAGAATGGAATCCCGATAAGGAAGCATGCCGATTTCACCCGCGCCGCAGTTATTTCCGGGATACAATTCATTATTAATGATAACGCCTGACCCAATACCGGTTCCAATTGCCATTCCCACGACCGATTTATATTTTTTTGCTGCGCCGAAACGATGCTCTCCTAATGTAAAGCAATTGACATCGTTGTTGATCGAAACAGGAAGATTAAATTCCTTTTCTACCAAATCCCGCAACGCTACCTCTTCCCAGGATGGAATATTCATCACATTGTAAACAATGCCTTTGTCCACATTGACCACTGAGGGTACACCAATTCCTATCCCTTTTACCGGATATTTGGTATAGGGACGAATTAAATCCATGAGTTGGGTCAAGGTAGAAGAAAGTGAATCCTTATTTTCGAGCAGCACATTACTTTGACTCGTAATGGATCCGCCCAATTCTATCCCGGCACGCATGTTGGTCCCACCGATATCTACGCCTATATTCATCAAAAAAACAGAAGTGATTAATTTTATTGGATATGCTTTTGTAATAGTCTTTTTGGTGAGTAACAGGCTATCAGTTTTCGGACTAATTTGAAAAAAACTTTAACGCGAAAACTGATAGCGATTGATAGGATTTATTGTGCCTCAATAATACTTGCCCGACTTGATTTCCCGGCCTTATCAAAACTTTTCAGTTTTACAGTACCCGAAACTTTTACAGGACTACTATATAACGCCGACTGCTCAGTTGGCTCCGAACCATCCGTTGTGTAGCGAATGGCTAATCCTGGTAAGTCCACATTGGCTTTTAACATTCCGCCGTCAATAATAGCGCCCGGAAGTGGCAAGCGATAATTGTAACCGCCATTCAAATAACTCAATCTTGGAATTTCTTTTTGTGCGATAGAATTTGCAAAAACATTCCAGCCCGTTGCAATTGCTTTGTCGCGCGTTGTTTTATCTTCAATATTTTCCCAGCTTCTTTCCTTGGACCAGGCACTTTCTGAGAACCCTAATAATTTTGGAAGGATTGAATATTCCATCATATCCCTTCCTTTGATCGTTTCGCTCCAAAGCTCTGCTTCCAGACCAAGAATATTTTTTCTGGCTTCCGGTTTCAACTTCTCTTTTCCGACAAATTCTTCCTTCATCGGTTTTCCCATGCCGGTTGCATATGTCGTTTTGAACATATCAAATGGTGCAAAAGCCCAATTGTCCCACGTATTTACAAAACCTGCCCAGTACAATCCCGGTTCTTTCGGATCATTGTTGTAGGACATGTCGAAGTAGAAATTGGTAACGTTACAAAGCACAACCTGATAGCCTGCATTCGCCAAACGATTTCCCAAATCCACATCAAATACGTTATTCCAGATATAAGGAACTACCTGGCGACCAGAAAATTCAGGATTTGCCAGATATTTTCCAGCAGGCGTTTTTGTAAGCGCAACTTCCTCCCAACCATGGATTTTAAGACCACGTTTTTCCAAACGCGGCACTAGTCTTCTAAAAAAATACGCCTGTAGATTTTTAGGACTTTTAATTTCCGGATTTTCTTTGATCAGTTTGGCAGCCATCGGCGAAGCCGTCCAGGCACCTTCCGCCACTTCATCACCGCCGGTATGGAAAGTATCCATCGTCAAACCCGCTTCCTTGTACATTTTCGCCATTTCATCCACTACTTTTTCGAAAAAATGGTAAGTCGATTCACGGCCGACACTTACAACGTTATCCTTATAAGCCTGCGCAGAAAGGTAAACAGACTTATCATCCGGATCGATCAAACGATATTCGTTGGCTTCTTTTTCTTTGCCTTCTTTCATCAAACGCTCGTAACGTGCTTCCATGGATTTGATTGCAGCACGGGCGTGTCCTGGAAAATTCAGTTCAGGAATAACCTTGATATGTCTTTCATTTGCATATTTCAGTATTTCGATAAAATCTGCTTTTGTATAAAATCCGCTTCCATATTTTCCTTCTGCGTTTGCAAACGGACCAGAACCGTAAGAAGGATGCAAAACAGATGTTTCTTTACCCGTTGTATGCTGGCGTTGCGAACCCACTTTCGTCAATTCAGGCAAACCGTCAATTTCTACACGCCAGCCTTCATCTTCTGTTGTATAGAATAAAAGGTGGTTTACCTTGTAAGTCGCCAATAAATCAACAATACGTTTTACCGATTCCTTGGATTGGAAATTACGGCTTACATCCAGATGCAATCCTCGGAAATAAAAACGTGGCGCATCTTCAATTTGTGTAAAACCTAAGGCGATGGAAGCAGTTGGTTTTTGATAAATTTCTAATGGAACAAGTGCCAATAAACTTTGTATCCCGTAGAAAACACCGGCAGCATCACTTCCAGTAATCGTGATTCCGCTACCGTTTATTCCCAGATTGTAAGCTTCACGGGAAATTCCGTTAACCTGAATTTTCCCGGATTTAAGAATAATTCCGTTTGTTACCGTAGTAGCTGGCAAACCACTTTTCGGTTCGTAATCTTTGCCAGTAAGCGTTTTTAATTTTTCACTTAAATATTTTGCTTCTCCTTCAAAACCAGTTTCGAAATAAATAGCGGTTTCATTATTTAAACTAAAAATCCTTGCACTATTCACCACTTTAACCGGTGCCGGAATAATCTTTTGAAGTTGATCTCCGCCCAAAGTTGACATAACCAGATTTTGATTGTAACGAAGTTCAGCAGTTGGAAGTGGTTCCAAATCCATTTTCCCACGCAAAATCTGTTCTTTCGTCGTGAAAGGCTCAACCGTAAAATTGGCAACTTCAACGATATCCTGCTCTTTTCCATCATTGTCATAAAAAACAAAATACAATCCCATTGGTGCATCAGTTTCTTTGATCACGCCTTCGGTACCTGTATAATTAATGGTAATGGAGTCGCCGCCATTTAATTTGAAATCTTTGCCCGGTTTAAGTTTGTACCAGTCGCCGTTGATATGTTCAACAATTCCTGGTTCAGGTGTTTTATTTGTTTGGATCGGCCTTGGCGACATGTTGAAAAACAAAGTCCAGTTTTTATCATTCAGAGCAATATTGCCTCCGTTTTTAATAGTGAATTTGGCGTTGAATTGACCATCTACGCTTGTAAAGTTTGTAACCAGTTTCCATGAAACCGCGATTTTCTGCGCTTCTTCTTTGGAAAACTTACCTGATGGACTACATGCGGCCAACAGCATAAACGAGGCAATAATTGATAAAAACGATTTCTTCATTTTGTAAGGTTAATGGATTCGTTAAGGATTTTTCAAAATTATTTCCCGGAAATAAAATATCCCGCCTAATCGTATTTGTAATACTGCAAATTGATTAAAACATACCATTATTAAAAGGATTTCCTAACAAGATAGCCCTTAACATATTTAGCTCCGTATATAAATCTAAAAACGGAAAATATGATTAATCGCAGTGATGCACCTTCCCGCCTAGTTTCCCTGGACGCCATGCGCGGTTTTACCATTGCATTGATGATAACCGTAAACTTTCCGGGAAGTGAAGAATTTGTTTACGCCACGTTAAGTCACTCCAAATGGAACGGACTTACTTTCACCGATCTTGTCGCTCCGTTTTTCCTTTTTATTGTAGGCGTTTCCATCGTTTTTGCTTTTTCAAAAAAACTGGAAGACGACAGCCCTAAAAACGAATTATATAAAAAGATCGTCATCCGGTCTTTCAAAATATTTGCAGTAGGTATGTTTCTGAACATGATGCCGGATTTTGATTTGATGAACTTGCGCTGGACCGGCACTCTGCATAGAATCGCTATCGTGTTTTTAGTTTGTGCTATTTTATTTTTGAATACCAACTGGAAACAACAAGCACTCATAGGCATTACTATTCTGGTTCTCTATTGTCTTGCGATGACATTAATCCCAACTCCGGGATATGGGAAAGTCATGCTCGAACGCGGTGTAAATCTTGCAGCCTGGGTCGATCAACAGTATTTACCCGGAAAAATGTGGCAGGGAACCTGGGATCCGGAAGGAATCCTGAGCACTTTTCCTTCCATCGTAACAGGTATTACCGGAATGTTGGCTGGCAGATTGATGCTTAGTAATTATCCCCCAACTGAAAAAGTAAGTTATCTGATGACAATTGGTCTTTTTACCGCAGCCGCCGGATATTTCTGGGGACTGGGTTTTCTGGTAAATGAAAATCTCTGGACGAGTTCTTTTGTCCTGGTTACTTCGGGATTTGCGGCGCTGTTATTTGGCGCGTTATATTTTGTAGTTGATATTTCAGGTTATCAAAAAGGTACAAAACCATGCGTTATTTTTGGAGCAAATGCCATTACCATTTATGTTCTGGCGGATGTTTTTGCGCTTTTCCTTTATCTCCTTCCTTTTGGCGAAAAAACTCTGAACCAGCACTTTGTAGATACTTTCATTTCAGCAGGTTTTGCTCCAAAACTGGCAAGTCTGATTTATGCTTTACTTTTTGTTTCAATCAATTTCATCCCCGCGTTGCTTCTTTACAGAAAAAAGGTTTTTATCAAACTATAACTTGAATAAACCGGCAATACATATCTGGTTTCCAAAATATTAACTATTATGCATAAGTACATTTTCATTTTTTTATTCATTACATACTTCTCTCCATTTACACAAAATGCAAAAGCGCAAACTCTTGATCTTTCAAAAGCACAGATTTATACGACAATTTCCGACAAAAATACTTTACTGAGAAGTCTGGAAGTGCTGCAAAATGAAATTGAAAAACGAAGTGGTATCAAGTATCAAATCGTTAAAAAACTACCAAAAGCAGGACAGCAAATTATTGTCGTTGCCTTGGAAAGCGATATACTGAAACTTGCAGATTCGTATAAAACGGCGTTAAATAAATTGCCCGAAATCAAAAGTGAAGGTTTTAAACTTTTGGTTTTGCCAACAGATAAAACGGTGCTTATTGTTGGAAAAGATACAAGAGGAATTCTTTATGGCGTTGGCCGTTTGTTACGTAATATGGAAATACGGCAGGGTGAAATTCATGTTGAAGAAAATCTCGCCATAGCAACCAGTCCACGATATCCGATCCGCGGTCACCAGCTTGGATACAGGCCAAAAACAAATGCATATGACGCTTTCACAGTAGCCGGATTTGATCAGTACATAAGAGATCTTGCGCTTTTTGGTGCCAATAGCATTGAAATTATGCCGCCACGGACTGACGATGATTTCACCAGTCCGCATATGAAATTACCGGCGGTAAAAATGATCATGGAACAGTCGAGAATATGTAAAGAATATGGTCTGAACGTTTCAATCTGGTATCCTAACCTTGGAAAAGATTACGCAAATCCGGATTCTATCAAAAAAGAGCTAAAAGAAAGAGAAGAAATATTTTCCATTTTGCCAAAGCTGGATGCTGTTTTTGTACCCGCCGGCGACCCGGGAGATCTGGAGCCTGATGTACTTTTTGCCTGGCTGGAAAAAGAAGCTGTATTATTACAAAAATATCATCCAAATGCTAAAATCTGGGTTTCGCCGCAGGTTTTCCGACCTACGCAAAAGTGGTTTGATTCATTCTTTGGTCATGTTAATAAAGAATATTCCTGGTTTGGAGGTGTCGTTTTCGGCCCCTGGATAAAGTTGCCGGTTCAGAAAATCCGGGAACTTGTTAAACCTTCAATTCCTATCCGTCATTATCCCGATATCACCCATAATTATAGTTCGCAATACCCTGTTCCAAACTGGGATCTGGCTTATGCCATGACGCTAGGACGGGAAAGTATCAATCCTCGTCCGCATGATGAAAAAGCGATCCATAATGCATTTGACCAATATGGCGTCGGCAGCATAAGTTATTCCGAGGGAACAAATGATGACGTCAACAAATTTGTATGGAGCGATCAGGATTGGGATCCTGAAAGGCCTGTGATTGAAACACTTCGCGACTACGCACGTTTGTTTATAAGCCCGGATTTTACGGAAAATTTCGCACAGGGAATTGTCGCGCTTGAAAATAACTGGCGGGGCGAATTACTTACCAATGAAAGTGTTGACCGTACCTTATTACAATGGCAGCAAATTGAAAAACAGGCGCCTTTGAAAGTCCAGCAAACGGCCCGCTTTCAGATGGGATTAATCCGCGCTTATTTTGATGCTTATACCCGCCAGCGATTAATTTATGAAACAGCGTTAGAATCCCAGGCAAAAGAGATTTTGGGAAACGCGAAAGCCGGAACATCGTTGACATCGATTCAGCAAGCAAAAGCGATTTTAGAAACAGCCTGGAAAAAACCGATTTTATCAGATTATCAGGCGAAATGTAATTCCCTGGCAGATTCCTTATTTAAAAGTATTGGCGCGCAATTGACTATTAAAAAACATGGTGCCATGTCGGGCCGGGGTAATTTCATTGATTTGATCAATATGCCGCTGAACGATGCACCCTGGCTTTTGGATCAGTTTGTACAAATTGAAAAAATTACGGACGAAACCGAAAGACTCAAAAAAATCAATGAAATGCTGCATCGTACTGATCCGGGTCCCGGCGGTTTTTATGATCATTTTGGAGATTCTGAAAGCTGGTATCGCGTTGTTCAGAATTTGAGCTGGAAGGACGATCCGGGAAGTCTGTTATCGCCACGAACAAGTTTTGGTGTTGGGTTGGTAGGCGAAGAATGGGTTGATGAAATCCAGGCAACCGGATTTAAAGGTCAGGTAACGCCTCGCGTCTGGATGAAACAGGCCAAAACATTGTACGATCATCCGCTGAAAATTCATTACAATGAACTTGATGCAAAGGCGAATTACCGCATACGCATCGCTTATACCGGACGCTTCCGATCACGCATGAAAATGACTACGGACGACGGCCAGGTTGTACACGACTTCTTACAAACCGGAGAAACGCCGATATTTGAATTTGATGTACCAAAAGCCGCCACAGCAGATGGCGTAGTGACATTTATCTGGAATTGCGGAGAAGGCGAACGGGGATCACAGGTTACGGAAATCTGGTTGATTAAAAAATAAATATCTTAACAAGATTGTCAAATGGGACTTTTACAAAAATTACAAAACGGCGAAAACGTATACGGAACTTGTATTACCTCAACGGGGCCGATGTGGCCCGCTGCCATCAAACGCACCGGAGTAGATTTCGTTTTTATTGATACCGAACATATTCCATTGGGTAGAAATGAGCTGGCAGTTTTGTGTCAGCAATTCCGTGCTTTGAATATTACGCCCATCGTACGGATTCCCTGTCCGGATCCATTTCTGGCTTGTCAGGCAATTGATGGCGGAGCCTTGGGAATTGTAGCTCCGTATCTTGAATCGGTTGATCAGGTTTTGGAACTTGTTGGCGCAACAAAATACCGGCCTTTGAAAGGAGAATTGCTTACAAAATATTTGAACGGAACCGAACCGATTCCAGAAATTGTAAAAAGTTATGTTGAAAATCATAATGCCGAAAATATTTGTATAGCGAATATTGAAAGCGTTCCGGCTATGGAAAAACTGGATGATTTATTGTCGGTCAAAGGATTGGATGCCGTTTTTATTGGTCCTCATGATTTGTCGGTAAGTCTGGGATTGCCGGAGCAATATGATCATCCTGAATTTGAAGCTTCGGTGAAAACCATTATCAAAAAAACCAGGGCTAAAGGACTTTCAATCGGTATTCATTTTTCACTGGAACCGGAACGCCAGATCCAATGGATTAAAGAAGGAGCCAATATTGTAGTTCACAGTTTCGATGTTGCACTTTTCGCACAACGTTTGCGACATGATTTTGATATTATAAAAGAAGCTGTTGGTGATGCGAAAAATCTGGGGGATAATACTTCGATGGTTGTTTGAAGTTTTCATTCTCAAAGCAAAGAGGTTGTCTCAAATTCTTTCGGATAGCCTCTTTCAACAATTCGTTTTCAATTAGATAGCGTCCCACCACTAATAAAAACTAACTCCTTACTTATTAAAATTTCAGGGAGCTTTTGACAGTATCAGAATATAGTTGACTTTATTTTTCTCCTCAAATGCCATAATCTCTCTATATCCTCCGTGAAAATTCCATCGCTTAACAAAATCTGTTTGAAAAGAAGGGGTAGCCTCACTTAATCCTATTATCCCCATTATTGCCTTGTTAGTAAACTCATAATCATTCAGTTTATTAATAGTTATTCTGTCCGCAACTTTATCTATAAAAATTACTTCGTATTTACCTCCCTGATACAAATATTTTGGACAAGCCTTACATCCAGATTTCTTATCTTTCCACTTTGATTCTAGGTGACCTTTTCCAAAAATTTTCTCTACATCAGTTATTGATTTTCCTGATATTTCTTTAATACTAAACAAAGCTTTTACACCTTCCTCAGGTTTCGAGTCATGCTTAATAAAATAGCCATCAATAATATTGGCTGTAAACACAAGAAGTACAAACCCGATTAGGATTTTTTTCCATAGCGACATTCCTTCATTTGTAGAGTCTTCCATAAAATTAGCTAGAGGTGATTAAAGTTGGTTTTAATATTTTGAAATTGGGAATATTATCATTATTTGAAACTGTCTTCTTTGTTTAAATACATCTTGAAATTATTTTCCTCCCCGATACATCATCAAAGTTTCAATAATCATCGCCAATTCATTAAATGGCATTTCTGGTGTCAGATAAGCGTGAGGCCCCATTGGGTCGTCGCGCCATGCATTTTTAGCTCCATCCATGACCATTTTCCCTCTTTTCAAGTCAAAATAATGCTGGGCGCCTCGGATTCCTACGAGCACGGCCGTCTGATCCCAACTCATTCTTCCCTGCTCATCCTCTTTACTTTGCGGCATTGCCAAAGCATAAACGCCTTTCACAGGACTGTCTAAATTCTGGTCTGCAACCAATCTTAATCCTGTTTTTATTTCTTTTCCTATTTCAAAACCACTGAAAATAATCTGCGTAGGCCATTTGGAAAATACTTTTTCAGAAGCTGTTGAATCGATATAAACATTAAATTCCCGGCCATTTGGAAAACCTCCGGCCATTGAAACCAGCTCTTTTACTTTTCTTTTCACAAGATCCATACCGGATAACGTTGAAATCTTGTCGGGCTCGGATTCCAATAAATTTGACAGATTGGTGAGAAAACCGATTGTAACAATTGTTACACTCTGATCAGGCTGTGCGGCTAATATTTTCCGGTAAGTTTGAATGGCATCCGGTGTTTCTTCCGTGGATTTTATTTTATGCGGATATTTATCGACCAGCATTTCCGGCCATTTTTGCGATGCACCCATATTCGGGGCCTTTCCTTTTGGCCCGGCTATTGGTAATTCAGGTCTTCCGAAATAGGTGTTCAGTATTTCAATAGTCGGAGCGACCAACGCATTTTGATTACTAGCGATCACCGCTAACGGTTTTACTTCTCCCCGATCTGCCAGCGCGTGCATCACGGCGATGGCTCCAACGTCATCATAATCAGGCCCTATATCCGTATCCAAAATCATGGAAACTTGCTGGGTGCGGGAAATTTGTGCGGAACAATGCAGATTTACCAGAAGAAAAAAGGATGCTAAATAATACTTCATTTTGATAGAAAGGATGTATTGCGGATTCATAAACTTAATCATGTAAACATAAATTAACCTTACTTATACTTTCGGATAAGCCAGAAATTCTGTTGCAGACCTCACAATTTTTCTTGTAAAAAAATAATCAGGATCGGGCGAAAAGCCTGTATATTTAGATTCACTCTTGTCACAGATTTATGAAACGCAGAAAATTTATTCATACAGGTTCATTTGCCGGTTTGTCACTTTTTGGGATAACCATGTTCGACTTCAAGTCTACAACAATTCACCCGAAAAATAGTGCGGCAAAAGACTTCAAACTAAATGAACTGACGATCGATGATCTGAAAAATATGATGGAGACAGGCAAGGAATCTTCACAATCTCTGGTAAAACTTTATCTGGAACATATTGCTGAAATTGATAAAAAAGGACCGGGAATAAATGCCATAATTGAAATAAATCCGGATGCACAAAAAATCGCAGCCGAACTTGATAAGGAAAGAGCAGCCGGAAAAATCAGAGGACCGTTACACGGAATTCCTGTTTTATTAAAAGACAATATTGACACGGCTGACAAAATGCAAACCACCGCGGGATCGATTGCTTTGGAAGGTAATATTGCCAAAACGGATGCTTTTGTCGTAAAACAATTGCGAAATGCCGGGGTCGTAATTTTAGGAAAAACCAATCTGAGTGAATGGGCCAATTTTCGTTCGGATCGTTCATCGAGCGGATGGAGCAGTCGCGGCGGACAGACGAAAAATCCTTATGTACTGGATCGTTCTCCTTGTGGTTCCAGTTCTGGTTCGGCAGTAGCTGTTGCCGCCAATTTATGTGTTGTTTCGGTTGGAACGGAAACGAACGGATCCATCGCTTGTCCGGCTTCGATGAATAATGTGGTTGGGATTAAACCCACAGTTGGACTTGTGAGCAGATCAGGTATTATCCCGATTTCCAAAACGCAGGATACGGCCGGGCCGTTTGGCAAAACTGTTCGTGATGCCGCCTTACTTTTAGGCGGAATGACGGGAATTGATTCAAATGATGAAGTGACAGCGGGCAGCAAAGGAAAAGCGTTGACCGATTATACGACATTTTTAAAAGCCGACGGCTTAAATGGAAAAAGAATTGGAATTGAAAAAACCTTTCTCAAAAAACACGAAGGCGTAGATTCTTTGTTTAAAGATGCGATTGATTTGATGAAAAGTAAAGGTGCAATACTAGTTGAACTGGAATTTGTGAAAATAAAAGATCTTGGAAATTCCGAAGGACAATTGCTCCAATATGAATTTAAAGACGGTTTGAATGCATACCTCAGCAAAGCAAATGGCAAAGTAAAATCTCTGGAAGAGCTCATTAAATTCAATAATGACAATAAGGAAAAAGCAATGCCGATATTCCCGCAGGATCTATTGGAACTATCACAAACGAGAGGCGATTTGAAAAGTGCAAAATATCTGGAAGCGTATGAAAAAATTACCGGCGTCAGAAAAATTATCGACCGGCTTATGGACGAGCAAAAACTTGACGCGTTGTGTGGCCCGGCAACGGGTCCGTCTTGGTGTATTGATCCGGTAAACGGAGATTTCTGGACGGGTTACGGATCTTACGGTCCGGCGGCAATGGCAGGTTATCCATCCATTACCGTACCTATGGGATTGGTCAGTGAAATTCCAATCGGGCTTTCCTTTTTGGGAAGATCTTTTGACGAACCCGGACTTTTAAGCATTGCTTATGGATACGAACAATCTTCAAAAAAAAGAACTGCACCGAAGTTTATAAACCATATTTAAAGTGCCCTGAATTATAAAAAACGCACAAGCCTATTTTAGTAGCTTGTGCGTTTTTTAGTTTTAGTTTGAAGACTTCATTACCCTGAATACTTCTTTTTTCTTTCCTGCAACAACTTCAACGAGATATAATCCGGGCGAAAACTGCGCGGATCCCAGATTTATCTGATGCTTTTGAATGGACCCGTTTGCAGCTAAATTGTTTTGAGATGAATATCTTCCTGTCAAATCAATGACATTAACAGAAACCTGCTCGCCGACATTGGCCTGATATAAGATGTTAAAAATGTCTTTAGAAGGATTCGGGTAAATTTGCCATTCAATTTTATTTTCAATCACCACAGAGACCACTTTTGAATACTGAAAGGTTTCATCCAGATCAACCATTTTTAAACGGTAATATCTGACGTCTGATTTATTAGCTTCATAGTCAACAAAAGAATAATGCTGGCCTGATTTGGGATTTCCGTCTGCTAAAACATCACCCAACTTTGTAAACTGACCCAATTTTAAAGCATCATTTCCTTTGGCAACTTCAAGTTCAAAATGACTGAAATTAACTTCTGACGTTGTTACCCAGTCGGTTATCACATCCAGAGAAGGATCGATACCGTCTTTTTTTCTTGCTGTAAAACTTAATAATTCAACAGGTAACGGTGCAGCAATTGCACTCATAGCTCCCTTACTAAGCCAGAATTCCGATAGGTTTTTAACCCTAAACTCGGCATAATAACCTTTATCAAAAGGCACTTTTCTTACTTGTGGAGCATTGATAAATAGCCAGCCGGGACTCGTATTATTGGCCACATTACCATCTTCATTGGCATCGTTAGGGTCGCTGTATTTTGAAATACCGAGCTCCATTGCGGAGGCTGGTTTTCCACAATTAGCACAACCCGTCGCAGCGATCAGCTTTTCTATTTCCGTATCAAGAAAGTAAAAACGTACCGATACGGAATCAGAAAGCAAGTAATTAGCAGGTTTGATGGTAATATTTCTACTTCCGTAATACTGAGAATTAGTATTACGAATGGATCCTGAATTGATATATACCCTTACATCCGTTGCGCCAAGATTTTGATTATTAGCGAAAACCGACGCAATTAAAGCTCCGTTGGAAGTATAATTAACCCACTGTTTTTCCCCAGCTGAACTTGTTGCGGCCACAGACATACTTGACCCGTCATAAATAGCATTACGATTATCGTAAATGTGAATATCGTCAATCGCAATTCCTTCCCGGGTAATATCTCCATCGCTTTTCACTGCAAAGCGCAGGCGCAAATTGGCACTACCTGCTGGTAAAGCAATGGTTGCAACATGCCAGCGGGTATAATCCTGTATACTCCAGGCGTTATTATTTGTGTAAGTTTTGTTATACCAGTTTGTCCCGATATTGTTTGCACCAAGGCGTAGCCAGGTAATTCCATCTGTTGAATATTCCATGAAGGCAAAATCGCAGGCCGCTTTTCCACAATCTTCAAAATCAAGTGCCACATTGAAACTCAAAGTGGGTGCAACCATTCCACGAACATCCAGACACGGTGAGTACAAATACGATGTTTCGTTTACTTTATAAGTTCCGGCCAAACCTGTTTTCCAGGCTTTTGTTCCACTGGCAGCACTACTTACTTTGGGAGACGACGGTGTGCCATAGGCCAGAGAAACATTGGTTCCGCTGGTATACCAATATCCGCTTCCTTTTTCAAAATCTTCCAGATAGGGGAAAGAAGAAATAACAGGTGAATTGTACATATCTGTCATTACCACATCATTTGATCTGTTCGAATCTGATGCTAAATCCGTCCATACTTTTACAGTATGCGGACCGGGCCCAGACAAATTCGCCGTCGCCTGGAAAGTGTAATCCACACTGGCTTTTGCATTTAATGAAGCAATTGTTTCTGTAATAATGGCGCCGTTATCAATCTGGAATTTCACAGGAATTTGTGAAAGATTATTGGCAGAATTATTACGGACGGTAACTTTAACAAGCTCGGAATTTCCCATTCCACAGCCGCCAACGGGATTGTTCAGGCTTACCAACTGCGCATCATTTGAGACCTGGAACAGTTGAATATTATCAAAACTATATCCGGCTCCATTGTATACATCAGAAACCAGAAGTTTGCCAAACTGTCCCCAGCGGATCTGGAAACTTGGGGAAAATGCTTTACCGTTTGCTGCGAGAATGTGACTAATTTCAATATCCGCTGATAATTTGGCCGTTTCGGTAACACCGCTCTGATTGCTAAAAAGATTATATACTTCAATCCAGGCGTCGGTATCTTTTCCTCTAATCCAAACTTTATTATCTGCACTGCTGGCCTCTCCGTGATTTTTGTATCTGAAATTCATTCGGATGTCATCTGACGCGGCGTTGAAAGCCGACAAATTGAAAGTAGCATCCAGATAATTTGTATTTCCATCAGCCATGTAACGATCCGTATCCAATGTCAGCGCCCTGTTACCAGAAAAAGCAACGCCGGAATTCACAAAAGTACGTATCCGACCGGAAGCCGTACTTCCGGTAAAATCGTAACGATCAGCACCAGACAAACCCATTTGTCTGGAAAAATATTCCTGTTGCGGTAATGTTTCCATGTCGTCCATAAATGGCATGGCTACATTGGCATTGCTCAACTGGACAAATGTTTTGGTAATGGAATTATTAGCAGTAATGGCATCACCCGCTTTATTTACGATCACTTTCAATACGTAAGATTTAACATTCGAAAGATCAGCAGTTACATCAAAAGTATGGTCATAAGTACCTCCTGCGGCGATAGCAGGCGAAATATTCTGCTCTCTTACAAGATTATTATCCAAATAATAACTGATAGTAAAATTTCCGTTGCTACTGGCATCGTCCAGATTTTTTATTCTGACTTTAATGCTTGCCGCGGCCGACAATTCGGTAGACGTAAGTTTTCTCCCGGAAGATGCCGGAGAAATAATGGCGTCAATTTTCAAATCGTTATCTGACATCGTTCCTGCGCATGTTCCGCTATCCGGTTTTCTTGATAAGGCAACTCCTCTTCTTCCTGGATTTCCATTCAAACGCGCTCTGACCGTTACCCAATACGTCTGATCTTTTGATAAACCGCTAAAAGTATAATTATTACCCGTTGTTGTTCCAATAGCAACCATTTCATCACCTTGCAGCATCATAACCTCATAATCCGTAGCACCCGGAACCGCATCCCAGTTCATGGCAATGTATCCCTCACATTGAACCGGACTTAATACCGGTACGGGAACGCCAACAATGGTGAAAGCTTCGCTGATACTAACCTGATTTGTACCATTTTTCGTAATTTTCACTTTCGCCTGGGTCGTAGTTACGGCTGGAATTGTCCAGGCCAACTGACTAATACCCGGATCAACAGCCGTGTTAATATCAATCCAGTTCGAACCATTATCAACAGAATACTGAACTGAAAATCCGTTTGATTCATTCCCGAAAGAATCCCAGTTGATGTACATGACATCACCATCTTTCACATGCTCATTACCAATCGGATACGTTATAGTAGTCTCAATTGGAACGGCATCATAAACGACAAAATATTCCTGTCTCGGATTCTGGTTGATTGCAGTTCCTTTAATTGTTATCGTATAATTTCCAGCCGTTGGTTTGTCAATCACGACCTGTTCAATGTTGTTGATGTGATCAGCACCCGTGGTTGCCGGATTATCTACATTTGCCGGAGCCGCATCCAAAAGTTTTGGCAAGGTTTTTACCGAAGATGCATCGGCAACTTCAAGATCAAGGTCATTTACCAATGTCTGGCTCGAAAGAATAGCCGCGGCAGGATCATTCCAATACAACATTACTTTTAGCTGCGCAGTATTTTCAGGTATCTGAATAACGTGGGTTTTGGAAGATCCATTGGTGAGAGAATCGTTCACAAAACTTTTACTTTCCATCATTTTCACAGAGCGCAGGAGATTTAGCCAGCCAAAACCATATTTATAATCCGGTCCGGCATTTCCCTTATCCATTCCTCCATTACAAATGAGTGCTTTAATCAATGCACTTTTCGGTGTTGCACCGCTATTTAGCTTTTTGTATTGTTGATACAGCAAGGCTGCACTCCCGGTCACCGCTGGCGTCGCCATGCTTGTTCCGGATGAAGTTCCATATAAATTGGTTGGAATTGTCGACGTAATATTTGTTCCTTGTGCTACAATTTCTGGTTTAATACGGCCATCCTTTGCCGGACCTCTGCTAGAACTTCCCGAAAGATTTCCATCTATCGTTGTGTTACCTACACTAATTATATTTTTTGCACTTTGATATCCTCCCAGAATATTTCCAAAACCGCCCGGAAAAGGACTGCATTCAGTTGCTCCGCTGTTACCCGCCGCAAACACGTTTTGCAAATAGGGCATCTGAAAAGCCTGCTGATCTAATATCTGAGAATACAAGTCGTAAGTGCCAAATGATTCACAACTCGTAACATCATTCCCGTAAGAATTGTTGGTAACGACCATGCCATAATCTTTGACATAAGTAGGCAAACAGGCCAGAATATTAGAAAAATAATGAGCCAGAATCGTTGCTTTGGGAGCGTATCCCTTATATCTTTCATCAATAATACCTGCTCCGCCCAGCGTTCCCATTACGTGCAAACCATGCGAGCCACTTACTTCGACAGCTTCCCTGTTAATAATCCGGTTTGTAAAATCTACATGTAAAAGTGGATCTGAATTATCTCCAATTCCGATTACGACACCTTCCCCATGTAAATTACGATTTCCTGACATCGAAGAGCCTAATACATTTGCTCGTGCGTTAACAGTACTATGGTCATTTACAGGTGTATCTTCTTTTGGAGCCGCCTGAATATATTGAACAAACGGTAGCAAAGCCAGCTCCCCAACACGGCCTACCGGTATACGTAATTCCAGAACTCCGTAATTCTTGAAAAGATCCGAAGTAATGGAAAAGCTTTTATTTCTTAATTCATCTGAAACTTCCTGAAAGGAAAATGTTTTAGGAAAACTTACCCAAACATCAATTGTGCCCCCTACTTTGACTGCATGAGCCGGAAAATTCCCATTGGCAAGGGAAACCTGCATTTTCTGTCTTGCCGTTAATTCGATGACCGATCTTGCCTTTACACGCAGTAAGGCAGAGGCAGAAATAGTACCCGTTGTAGTAGCGGTGTAAGCATTATTAGGTATGTAGTCTAGCAGCTGTATACCATTTTCTTTTAATTCCCGGGTTTCCGCTTCTGTTGGTATTCCTTCAAATTGTATAATAACGAAAGACTTTCTGTTAAGCGAAATCATTTTCCGATTCAATTCAGCAACACCAGTTACAGAAATATTTTTCTCGGGAGTGAATGATTCATTCCTTAATAAAAGCCGGTATTGTGCAAATGCAACATTAGAGACCAGAATAACCAATGTAGCAAGTATGTAGAATTTTTTCAATATTGTTAATTTTTAAAGTAGAAGTATTTAAGCTGGTTTACGATAATTACTTCTAATAATAATTAAAAATTAGTTAGATACAATATCTGGACAATATTTTTTTATTACAAAAATTTGTCAACTAAAAACAACCTTTAAATAAATTCTATGTTTAAAATGTATTTTCTATTTAAATCAGATCTCTTACCGCCGAAACGTGTTTTTGTTATTCATGAAAGAGTGGAGTAACTTCGTTGTCTCTAACAGAGAATATTTCATAAAACAATTCGTTTTTCACCTCATAAACTGCTGCCGTTCACCCTATACAGCGTTTATGATCCCTAATTCTGTACTTATGGATTTATATGGTTTAATAGGTTTCCCCCTTACACATTCTTTTTCCAAGCGTTATTTCTCCGAAAAATTTGTACGTGAAGGAATTTTGAATTCCAGCTATGATCTTTATGAAATGCCAAAGCTTGAAAACCTTTCAGCATTACTAAAAAGACACCCTGAACTAAAAGGTTTGAATGTTACAATTCCTTACAAACAAGATGTAATACCATTTTTAGATGATTTAGATGACGCTTCTGCGGAGCGAATTGGTGCAGTAAACACGATAAAAATTTTTGCAGACGGAAGCACAAAAGGCTACAATACAGATTATTACGGATTCAGACAATCCATATCCGAATGGATGGACCGCCGCGGGGAAGCTTGCTGCAACTTTAAGGCGCTCGTGTTAGGAAATGGCGGTGCAGCTCAAGCTGTAAAAACAGCTTTGGAAGATATGAAAACAGAATATGTGGTAGTATCAAGACAAAAAAACGCCGATTCCATTGCGTATGAAGAGTTAACTCAGGAGATTATTGAAAGTCATCTTCTTATTATTAATACTACACCACTGGGAACTTTCCCAAACACGGAAACTTGCCCGGATATACCCTACCAGTTTATTTCAAAAGGCCATTTCTTATACGATTTAGTCTACAACCCTACTACAACACTTTTCATGAAAAACGGCACCGCTCAGGGAGCTGCCGTTCACAACGGATTAAAGATGTTGGAAATGCAGGCAGAAAAATCATGGGATATCTGGACTTCGGAAGAGGAAATGTGGAGTATTTAGGAATTCGAATAATAACTCCACAAATCATCCTGAACTTTTTCGGACTTTGTCAATATTCCAATCGGCAGTGGAGCTTTAATTCCGCTGCCGATTGTTTTCAAACTCTGGCATCTTCTAATTTCATCCCACAAACCTGAGTCCAAAAACGAGGTCAAGACTTTTGCTCCACCTTCTACGATGATCGATTGAATTCCGCGCTTGTGAAGCTTGTGCAGAATTTCTTCTATTTCATTTTCATCCTGATTTATTTTCAAAAAGGTAGTGCCAAAATTTTCTGAATACCTTTCCGGAATTTTAGCAGGTTCGGTTTCTTTACCATAATTAACCACAATAGTTGGTTGTAAGTTATCGAATAAATTTAAAGATTCTTGAAGTTGAAGATTTCTGTCCAGAACAATTCTTACCGGATTCCTTCCCGCCCAATTGCGGACATTTAATTTCGGATTATCATTTATCGCCGTATTATGTCCAATCAAAATTGCATCCTCTTCTGATCTCCATTTATGCACACGCATACCGGAAAATTCACCGCTGATTTGTATCGGTTTTCCGTTTTTTCCAGCAAGAAATCCATCCGCTGTTTCAGCCCATTTCAAGATGACATATGGACGCTTTTTTATAAAACTTGTAAAAAACCGCCTATTTAGCACTAATCCTTCATCAATTAATACATCACAAACTACTTCAATTCCCACAGAACGTAAAAGTTCAATTCCCCTGCCAGAAACCAACGGATTAGGGTCACCGTTACAGATAACTACTTTTTTGATATTTTTACTTACCAATAAATCGGCGCAAGGAGGCGTTTTACCTGTGTGTGAACAAGGTTCCAACGTGACGTATGCCGTAGCTTCGGGAAACAGATGTTCATTATTTCTTTTGATCACGTCCTCAACGGCGCGCACTTCCGCATGAGGGCCGCCATAATGCCGGTGCCAGCCTTCTCCGATAATCTGGTCATTATGCACAATCACACAACCAACCATTGGGTTAGGGCTCACACTTCCGCGACCATATTCTGCAAGCAATAATGCCCGCTGCATCCACTTGATATCCTCGTTCATTTGACAAAAATACAAACCTCGTTTCAAACTCAACTTTCGTGAGTTCTTATAATTTGCTAACTTTCCGACATCAGAATAAAAAATCAACTAAAAATGACTTCGGCTCGTCAATTATATCAACATATTGTTAGTGGAATTAAAGTTTATCCGCCCAAGGAAACCCAGGCCATAGCGTTCATGCTTCTGGAACATTATATGCGGTTGCGAAACATAGATGTGCTCGTTGACCGCCCTGTTCCTGAAAATACCGCGCAGCCAGACTGGGAAGGAATTATTGGACGATTAAATAACAATGAACCCGTTCAGCATATCATAGGATCAACAGAATTTTGCGGGCTTGAATTCCGCGTTTCTTCATCCGTTTTGATACCTCGTCCGGAAACAGAAGAACTTGTACAAATGGTAACGCGCGATTATGCCGAACCTGATAAAGATGTTTCTATTTTGGACATTGGTACCGGCAGCGGCTGTATCGCGATTGTTCTGGCCCGTTTTCTTCCACATGTTACCGTTCATGCCTGGGATGTTTCGGATGAAGCACTTTCTGTGGCGCGTGAAAATGCAAGACAACTCATTGCAGATGTGCAGTTTGCCAAACAGGATATGCTTAATGTAACATTCCCATTGCCTGGAAATATCATCAAATTTGACTGTCTCGTTAGTAATCCGCCTTACGTAACGTATTCGGAAGCAGAGACCATGCGCCCGAATGTATTGCGTTTTGAACCGCATGAAGCACTTTTTGTAGAAGACAGCGATCCGCAATTATTCTATAAAGCCATCGCTGATTTTGGAATTCATCATCTTAAAACCGGCGGAAAATGTTATGTTGAAATCAACGAACATTTTGGTGCAGGCACAAAAGAGGTTTTTGAAGAAAGAAATTATAAGCAGGTAGAAATCCTTCGTGACATTCACGGAAAAGACAGGTTTGTGCGTGCGGTTTGGGATAAATAATTTAAAGGTCAAAGTTGATTTTTGATATAATTTGTTTGTCCGAATTTAATCCCGAAGGGATGACATTATTATAGCCAGATATTCGCCTACCGACCAATAAACCCCGAAGGGGTGAAATATGATTATCAACTAATTGTCAATAACAAAATTTCTTTGCTAAACCCGGGACAATCCGTGGTAAAATAAACACTACATGTATTTAGAAAAAGTAAAAGAAGTACTTGACGAAATGAAAAAAGTAGTGGTTGGGCAGGACAGGCTGCTCAACAGATTACTAATCGGACTTTTTACCGGCGGACATATTCTTCTGGAAGGTGTTCCCGGACTAGCCAAAACGCTGACGATTAACGTGATGGCAAAAGTTCTGCAACTGGATTTTCGCCGTATACAGTTTACTCCCGATTTATTACCGGCCGATTTGATTGGCACGATGATCTACAAACCAAAAATTGGGGATTACGAAGTAAAAAAAGGACCGATTTTTTCCAATATTATTCTTGCTGATGAAGTAAACCGTTCTCCTGCAAAGGTACAATCCGCACTTTTGGAAGCGATGCAGGAAAAACAGGTTACAATCGGCGATCAGACTTATTTGCTCGATAGACCTTTTGTAGTTCTTGCCACACAAAATCCGGTTGAACAGGAAGGAACTTATCCGTTACCAGAAGCGCAGATTGACCGTTTTATGATGAAAGTCTATGTAGATTATCTCAATAAAACGGAAGAACTGGAAGTAATGCGCCGGATGTCCAACATCAATTTCGACTATAAGATCAAACCGATCCTAAATAAAGAAGATCTTTTTGCGATCCGTGAAAACGTAAACAATGTGAACATTTCAGAAACGCTGGAACGTTACATTATAGAGCTCGTTTTTGCTACCCGCAGGCCACTGGATTATGGCCTGCGTGACGAAGCCCGTTATATTCAGTTTGGTGTTTCTCCCCGCGCAACGATTTATCTGAACAGAGCGGCAAAAGCATTGGCTTATCTGGAAGGACGTGATTACGTTTTACCGGAAGATATTAAAGAGCTGGCCCCTGATATCATGAACCACCGGATTTTACTGAATTATGAAGCAGAAGCGGATGGCGTAAAAACCACAACGATTATTGATTCTATTTTGAGAAAAGTAGCGATTGGATAATTGTTAAATCCTGAATCATTCAGGGCACAGGATCATGTCCGTGACCGCCCCAGGGATGGCATCTCGAAAATCGTTTCAGCCCCATCGGAACACCTTTCAAAACACCATATTTTGTAATGGCCTGAATCATATATTGTGAACAGGTAGGTGTATAGCGGCATGAATTGGGTAAATACGGCGATAGCACACCTTGATAAATTCGTACCAGTCCAATGAGTAGAAATTTCATTTTGCTTCGTTGTGTAAAGTATTATCTTTGACAAATAACATCATAAACGCATGATTTCCTATATAATTTGGGACGTTAATCCCGAAATCTTTACAATCCCTCAAACTTTGGGTTTTGGCCCTTTTCCTGTTCGTTGGTATGGTCTACTGTTCGCTGCCGGTTTTTTAATCGGGCAACAAATTATGATCCATATCTTCAAAAAAGAAAAAAAACCGCTTGAAGATATTGATGCACTGACTTTGTACATGGTAATTTCTACTGTTGTTGGCGCAAGAGTTGGACATTTCCTTTTTTACGAGCCCGAAGTGCTGTTTAAAAATCCATTGGAAGTAATTTTACCACCATATGCCGGCCTGGCCAGTCACGGAGCTGTCATCGGTATTATAGCCGGATTACTTCTTTATTCACGAAGCAGAAAAGCCACAGGACAAACATTTTTATGGATATCCGACCGCATGGTTATTTTAGTAGCGCTTGCAGGATCATTTATTCGTTTTGGAAACCTGATGAATTCTGAAATTGTTGGACGCCCAACCGATCTGCCCTGGGGATTCATTTTCATGAAAAATACCGAGTTTTTGCAAATCCCGAGACACCCGGCGCAATTATACGAATCGATCTCCAGCTTTATTTTATTCTTCATTTTACTGGGTTTATGGAATAAATTCAAGGAAAACACGCCGCGTGGACTTTTGCTTGGCATTTTCTTCGTCTGGATATTTACGTTAAGATTCCTGTATGAGTTTTTGAAAGAAAACCAGGAAGCTTTTGAAGCAAATTACGCCCTGAATATGGGACAAATTCTTAGTATTCCTGTCGTTATTCTTGGCCTTTATTTCATCATACAATCCAGAAAAAATGCGCCGCAAAAAATAGGGTAATAAACTGAAATGAGTAGTCAATTACGTGATTGTCAAACAGAATAGTTTTTTTGTTAAATTGCACTTATCCCGAATATTTTATAAACCTACTCGTATGAAAAACAGATTTATTTTATCCCTGGCTTTTGCATCCGTGCTCTTTCTTTCTGGTTGCGGTGGCAAAAAAACAGAAGAGGAAGAAAAGGAAAAAGAAGCACCCGCTAATGCGGTGGAAGCATTGCAGCAGTTTGCCGACAAAGCAAAAACGATGCAAAACAAAGAGCCTGTTGATCCGGTTGATTTTCGCAAACTGAAAGAATTGTTACCCGAAAAGGCCGAAGGAATGAGCAGAACCGAAGCAACCGGCGAAAAAAACGGAGCGATGGGTTTTACAATTTCCAGAGCTGAGGCAAAGTATAGCGGAGACGGCGATGCATCTGCACACGTTGAAATATTTGATACAGGCGGCGTAGCGGGTGTTGCTACGATGGCATTAGCCGCGTGGACAATGGCTGATATCGACAAGGAAACTGCGACAGGTTATGAAAAAACTACGAAACTGGAAGGATATAAAGGATACGAAAAATACGATAACCAAAATAAATCCGGAGAACTAAACGTGCTCGTTGCTGACAGATTTGTTGTTAACGTCAATGGAAATAACCTTTCTGTGGACCAGTTGAAAAGCATTTTAGGTGCAATCGATCTTGATAAACTTTCGGGTTTGAAATAAATTTATTTTTGTATTGACAAAAAAAGGAGCCTTTCGGCTCCTTTTTCGGGTTTAGGAATTTTGTGTAGAGTTATCGGGGTATAATGGTAAGGTAATATTCGAGCGATGAGTAAATAACGAAACTAGGCAGAAGCAAAATCAACCTTTTCTCTTAAAATTTGTTTAGCCTTGACAAGCTGGTTTTTTACCGTATTTTTTGAAATCAGAAGAAATTCTGCAATTTCCTGATACGATTTCCCCTCTTCAATATTGAGACGAAGAATCTGTTTTCTTTTCGCAGACAAGGAATCAACCGCCGTCTGCACCAAAGAAATACGTCTTTCTTTTTCTTCCTTTTCATCATCCACAGAAACCTTCATAGCTTCCATATATTGTTTACGAAGAAATTCACTTTTCTCAATTTTCTTGAAATGGTCAAACGCCATGTTTCTGAGACAAGTAAACAAATAGGAATTAAAATTCAGGTCTGGTTTGATCTGCTCTCTCTTCAGCCAAATTTTCACAAATACATCCTGCAACATATTTTCAGCCTCCTCTTCGTCTTTCAGAAGCGAGATAGAAAACCGCAGGGCGGGCATTTTGTAATAATTGTAAAGTTCAGCAAAGGCTGCTTCATCGCCTTGCGTTACTTTGATCAGCGTTTTTTCGTCAGGATAGGCCACGTTCGTAAAAGTTTATGTCAAGGAAACTGGGTCAGGATTAAAACTAAAATCGGTCTATTTTAAAGTTCTGCTTTTCGTTAATTTTATTCTCAAATTAATATTATTTTCAATATTTCATTTTATTTCGAACAAACTGAACTTAATTAATAACCTAAAAACCGCGCATTGTGAAATAAAATATGTTGAAACACTATATTAACAATTGTATCTTTTGCAATTATAATCTTCTATAATGTTTTGTATTGATGAAGAAGGTAGAATTATGATCATAAATTTACGGGGTGTTTCGATAATTGATATCGCAACTTGCGTAAATATATCTTCATTTTGCGCAAAATAGACTTATTTAATAATTAGGTAATAATAATTTCTCAAAAAGGCCACAAATGCTCAGAATCAGGCAGTTTTTAATCTAAAAAAATATTTTTCTTAGTCCTTTTCCGGATTATAAAAAAGAAAAATAAACTTCCTAAATGTGAATGCTCCGGGTAAAAAATCAGTCACTCCCCGATAGTCCAACCTATTACATGCTGAGTATATATTGATAACCCGTAGGTGCTAAAATATATTCAAAAAATTAAATTCCTAAACATAACAATCTGCCTGACCAATGGATCAAAATAGAATTGAAAATATTCTGGAGAAAATTTCGACTGTTAAAATTGCGGTTTATGGTGACTATTGCCTGGATTCCTACTGGATTATCGATGAACAGGGTTCCGAGATTTCAGTTGAAACCGGACTAAAAACACAAGCGGTGTCCCGCCACTATTATACGCCGGGTGGTGCCGGCAATGTTGTCGCCAATCTTTCAGCGCTGAATCCCTCCAAAATCAAGGTTATTGGTGCCATAGGAAATGATATTTTTGGAAGAGAATTAAATGCTCAGTTACAGGCTTTGGGTGCAGATACGACGTCACTTTTTGTACAACAAGATAATTTCAATACCTATACTTATCTAAAGCGCCTTATCGACGGGCAGGAAGAACCAAGAATTGACTTCGGTATTTTCAATGAACGGAGTATTGATACCGACGAAAAAATATTGGAAGCGATAGAAAATGCCCTGATCGAATACGACGCTGTTATTTTCAACCAGCAGGTTACCGGAAGTATTAATAATGAATCGTTCATTGAGCGTGCTAATGAACTTTTTGAAAAATACAGCGATAAAATCGTTATGCTGGATTCCCGTCATTTCAATGATCGTTTTAAAAATACTTTATTGAAAGCAAATGATCGAGAAATCGCCTCGCTTTCAGGCGTTCAGGTTAGTCCTGACGAAATAATTCCTGCAGGTGATGTTAAGAAATATGGTAAAGCGGTTTTTGATAAAACAAATAAACCTGTGTTTGTAACATCCGGAGAGCGAGGAATTCTGGCTTTTGATGAAAATGGAATTTACAAAATCCACGGATTACAATTAAAAGCGAAGCTGGATACCGTTGGAGCAGGAGACACAACGATCAGTGCACTTACTTTATGCCTGGCCGCTGGAATTCCGGCTGACGAAGCTGCCGAGTTTGCAAACCTGGCAGCGGCAGTAACAGTTCAGAAATTATATACCACTGGAACTGCAACAGGAGAAGAAATTATTAAGATCAGCCATGAGCCCGATTACATCTACAACGCCGATCTTGCAGAAAATGAACGGCAGGCAGTATATGTCCCGGAAACGGAATTTGAACTTTGCGGCCCGGAAGTGATGGAGCGTCTTGGGCATATTCGCTATGCCGTTTTTGATCACGACGGAACAATCAGTTCTATGCGCCAGGGATGGGAAGAAATCATGGAACCCGTCATGATGAAATCGATCCTGGGCAGTCAGTATGATACCATTGATTCCGCAACATTTAACAAAGTGCATGAAAAATGTAAGGATTTTATCCAGAAAACAACCGGTATCCAGACCATTTTCCAAATGGAAGGATTGGTTAATCTGGTTCGTGAATTTGGCTATGTCCCGGAACATGAAATTCTGGATAAGTTTCAATATAAAGAAATCTATAATGATGGCCTGATGGGAATGGTGAACAAGCGCATGGAAAAGCTTGAAGCCGGAGAATTAAGCCCAAGTGATTTTATAATGAAAGGTGCCGTGGATTTCCTTTATGAATTAAAAGAACGCGGCGTGACGATGTATCTGGCCAGTGGAACGGATGCGGAAGATGTCCGCCATGAAGCCGAAATGCTTGGCTACGCGCACTTATTTGATGGTGGAATTTATGGTGCTTTAAGAGATTATACTAAGTTTTCCAAAAAGATGATTATTGAAAAAATCATTCGTGACAATAATCTGCGAGGAAATGAACTGGCTGTTTTCGGTGACGGTCCGGATGAAATCCGCGAAGGTCGCCGTGCTGGCGGTGTATCGGTCGGGATAACCAGTAATGAATTGCAGCGTTTCGGACACAATCCGGCAAAACGTCCGCGCCTTGTCCGCGCAGGAGCACAATTGCTTATTCCTGATTTCTCTCAGCATAAAAAATTAATTTCTTTGCTGTTCCAGGAAAACGTTGACTACGCGTCATGAACTTGTTAAACGCAGGGTTTCGGGAGTTTTGGCGCCGAGTTTCGGGGGTTTTGTTTTTGGGTTGCTTGGTTGTTTTTTCTTGTGGGAAAAAGAGTGGTTCTGATGATTCTGTTTATCAGGATAGACCTTTTTGGCAGGAATATCATGAAGGTTATTCTGTTGGCAATTCTCCTGAATCAAATAACGTACGCAGCATAGCGGTCGATGGTGAATCAAATGTCTGGATTGCTACGGCGGCGGGCGTTTTTCAAAAAAAGAAAGATTCCGCGACATGGAATTCCATGCTTCCGGAAAGTGAATCAGGACCTTCTTTTGCCGTTTCAACTGACAACAAAACAATCTGGCTTGGTACCTGGAACGGGCTCTGGTGTTTTCAAAATAATAAATTAGAAAAGATTACCGGACCGAAAGGTCCGGTTTCTGTTATTTGTAAAACTGTCGACGGTCTTTATGCCTTGGGACCAAATGGATTTTGGTTTGACAAGGGAAAAGGATTTGTCAAAATAGAAACAATTCTTCCTAAATCCATTCGTGATGTAATTTCCGATAAGGCGCATGGTTTGTGGATTGCAACCGATGTGGGATTGTATCATTGGACTGAAAAAGAAACACAGCACTTTTACAAACCAAAAGAATTGCTCAGCGGTTATGTTAAAGGTCTTGCGCTTGATGCGAACCAAAAATTATGGGCAGGCGGATTGGGAGGCGTTACCATACTAAATGCGGATGAAGCAGAAAGAACTTTACAACCGGAAAATGGAATTCCTTCTGTATATGTCACTTCTGTAAAATATGCGCCAGATAGTATTATGTGGGTTGGTACGCAAACGGGCGTTGTTCGCTATCAACCTAATGGCTCGCATTCATTACGTTTCAGCAGACGCTGGCTGATGGATGATCAGGTAAATGACATTGCTTTTGACAACGATGGAAATGCCTGGATTGCGACGCCAAAAGGTGTAAGCGCGATCAAAAAGAAGAAAATGACTTTGGCACAAAAACAGGATTTCTTTAATGATGTATTGATGAAACGCCACATCCGTACTCCCTGGATCGCGGGACAGTGCCATCTCACCACCCCGGGCGATACCACTTCCTGGCTTCCCGAGGACGACGACAATGACGGAGAATATACAGGAAATAACCTGGCCATGGAAAGTTTCAGATATGCGAGCACTAAAAATCCGGAAGCCAAAGAAAACGCAAAAAAAGCTTTTGGCTTTTTGAAATTATTACAGGAAGTAACCGGTACAGATGGATTTTTTGCCCGTACCATAGTTCCTGCTGACTGGAAAAATGTACACGATGGCAACCGCATTTTTACTGAAAAAGAATTGGCGGATGAACTTGTAAAAGAACCTCGTAACAAACCGGTTGAAGTTCGTTGGCATAAATCAAAAGATGGAAAATGGCTTTGGAAAGGCGATACCAGCAGCGATGAAATGTGTGGACATATGTTCGGTTACTATTTTTATTATACACTGGCCGCGGATGAAAGTCAAAAGAAAATTATTGCCAAACATGTTGGCCGGATTGTTGATTATTTGATGAAACACAATCTTGATCTGATGGATGTGGATGGAAAACCAACACGATGGTCAGTCTGGTCGCCGAATAAGCTGAACCGTGATCCGGAATGGCTTCCAGACAGAAACCAAAATTCCATGGAAATGCTGACTTTTCTTCTGCTTGCACATCATATGACAGAAGACGAAAAATATCAGAAAGAATATCTCCGTCTGATTGAAAAAGAAAATTACCTTAAAAATATGTCGGAAGTTACCAATCAGAATCCTGCCTGGTTTATTTATTTCGACGTTGTTTTACAAGCTTACCTCTACCCGATTCTTATCCATTGTGAAAAGGATCCGGAACGTCTGGCATTTTACAAAACCCATTTGGAACGCTGGTTTGAAAAAAGAAAAGGAGATCACAACCCGTTGATCAATTTCATTTATTGTTATAGTACCAATAAAAAAACGGAGCTAAAAAACTCGGTCGATTTTCTGGTTGATACCCCACTTGACCTGGTCGACTGGCACATTGATCACAGCAAAAGGGAAGATCTGAAAATTGTCAGAAAACCGGTGTTGGAAGATATTCAGGTTGATGTGATACAACCTGCAAGTATACGGATGACCGTACGATGGGACAAAAATCCCTGGACAGCTACCGGAGGCGATCCTTCAACGGAAAGAGAGCCCGTTTTCTGGCAGCTTCCTTACTGGATGGGGAGGTATCTGGGAATGATAAAGTGATTTTTTTATTAGTCCCTTACCCTAAAAATGTAGTATACCTTCAACAGACTTTTAACAAACATGAAAAACACAGCATCGTTATTTCTATTTCTTATCCTGATATCTTTTAAAGTTATCGAGGTAAAGGCGCAGCCATCCCAGACCTATGCTGAGAAACTGGGCTGGCCAAAAGGTGCGAAGGTTATTATTTTTCACGTGGATGATGCCGGTATGTCTTATTCGTCCAATCAGGGAGCAATTAAATCCATTGAAAACGGTATCGCCACTTCGTGCAGTATTATGATGCCTTGTCCCTGGGCAGCAGCTTTTACAAAATATGCCGTAAAAAACCCGAAAATGGACGCAGGTCTGCACCTTACGCTCACTTCCGAATGGCAGGAATATCGCTGGCCTCCGCTGGGCGGAATTGCACATTCTCCGGGATTGGTTGATGACGAAGGCTGCATGTGGCATGAAGTAGAACAGGTTGTTAAAAATGCAAATGCAGATATGGTGGAACAGGAAATCCGCGCACAAGTTGAAAGAGCCTTGAAAATGGGTTTGAAACCGACACACCTGGATTCACACATGGGAACATTATTTGCCCATGGCCCATTTCTCGAACGATATATTAAAGTCGGGATGGAATATGGAATTCCGGTCATGTTTCCCGGCGGAAATAACAAATTACTTATCGAATGTCTGAATGCGCCGGTGATCAAAAAATTAAGAGCAGAAGGAAAGTGGAAAGAAGGCACCAAACTTCCTGAGACTGCTATTACAAAAGAATCAAAAGCTGTTGGTGAAAAAATCTGGAATGCGGGTCTGCCTGTTTTGGATGATTTACACACAAACAGCGGCGAATGGAAACCCGAAGGAAATAACGTTACTCCCGAACAATGGGGAAAATACAAAGCCACAAAATTTAAAGAAACGCTCGGTAAAATGCAGCCAGGTGTTGCAATGATGATCGTTCACAGCAGCGATATTACCGATGCGTTCAAACACATCAGCGCTTCGGGCGGATCCCGTTATGCGGATATGCTTTCGATGCTGGATCCGGATTTGAAAGCTTATATAAAATCCGAAGGAATCATTTTGACTACCTGGAAAGAAATGCTTGAAAGACGGAAAAATGTGAAGTAGTCGTAGAACCAATAATGGCGGTCCCCCTACCCTAATTCTTAAACCTTTTATTTTACCCTATGCATAAGCCCTTTTATTTAACACTCCTCCTGTTTTGTGCTGCTTTAACTTTTTATTCATGCAGCAAATCATCTATGAAGCAGCCTGTTCACCAGGACAACCCTTTCGTTCAGGATTACAGCATCAAATATTATTCTGACACCACAAAACTAAATTTACTGGCTGCTTATTCAGACAGAAACGGAGTGATCCAGATTCTTGCAAAGGAGGGATTACAACATCCTTTCAATGGAAAACTCCTGTATCACGGCTCGATAGAACCTGATAATTCCTACCGTTTTATGAAATCCAAGAAGATTTCCGCAACGGGTATTTACTACAAACAGCTGGTGTATTTGAGCGATTCAGTCCTTTTCAGTAATGCCTGGGCCGGAACATTATTTTCAAAACATACCTTACCCGGAGCTAAGCTTTTTGCAGGCGGAAAGGATTTCACATTTCTGGTTTCGGATGGAAAATCTTTACAATTGATCAAAGATTCAAAAAATCTTTACAGTGGCGTTTTACCGGACGACGAGGCGGTAGCGATCCGTTATCAGGAAAAGGGTGACAATTTCTGGATTCTTGGCAAGAAAACTTTATATGTTTTATCTTCTGGAAATGCATTGTCAAAAGTTTTTGACGGTGCCGGTTTCACCTCCTTTGATGTTGTTAATAAGGATCAAAAACTGATCATTGGTACAACGGACGGAATTATTGAATTTGATGCTGCTGCTAAAAAACAAATTGGAGCCATTAATAAAAAACTTCCTGTAACGAACATCACATTTGTTCAGGAAGTGAATGAAAAAATCTGGTTTGGATCTGATCAGGGTGCATTTGCTCTTCGGTCTGATAACAAATTCGACTATTATTATGGCGAGCGCTGGCTACCGGGCAATAAAGTAATCCAAATTTCCGAAGGTCCTGAGCATTCGGTTTTAATATTGACAACGACTGGTTTGGGACAAATTGCATTTAAAGAAATGACTCTTCAGGACAAGGCAATTTATTTTGAAGAGCAAGTTCGTTTGAGACATATCCGCAATGGATTTAACGCTTCCCTGGATGGTATGGAGAAAGGAAATCTGTCCACGGGATATATGTCCGATTCTGACAATGACGGACTTTGGACTACGATGTATTTGGGTGGAGAAATTTTCCGTTATGCCGCTACCAAAGATTCGGTTGCGTTGCAAAATTGCCGCGAATCACTGGATGCCATTGAAAGACTTTACACTGTAAATCCGGTTCCGGGTTTTCCTTCGCGCTCTTTTGAGCGAAGCGGACATAAGGAAAATCTTTCTGACTCTGATCGCTGGCAGCCTTCTCCTGAAAAGGAATGGACCTGGAAATCAACTACCAGCAGCGATGAAATTATTGGCCACGTTTTCGCCTTTGGTGCTATTGCCGAGCTGATCGATGATGAGCCTATGAAGAAAAAAGCCGTTATGCTTTTGGATACAGTTATGTCTCATATTGTTAAAAATGATATGTATCTGATCGATTTTGATGGAAAACCTACGATGTGGGGAAAATGGAATCCTAAATATGTAAATTCTTTTCCTACCAACGTGGGAGACAGGAAACTGAATTCTTCCAATATTGTTGCGATGCTTCAAACGGCTTATTATTTTACCAAAAAAGAAAAATATAAAGCCAAAGCGTTCGAATTGATGAATAAATACGGCTACTATGAAAACATGATGCGCCCGATGAGCGAAATCGGAAAAGCGCCTGCGGATGCCGACGAACATGCCAAACACATGTCGGATGGATGGAACCATTCGGATGACGAAATGTACTTTATCGGTTACTGGGGATTGTATCGCTATCCATTTAATGATACGTTGAAAACGGCTTACAAAAAGCAAATCCTGGATCATTGGCAAGTAGAGCGACCGGAAAAGGACGGTGCCTGGAATATTTTCACCGCCTTAACTGGTACAGATGAATTTGATTTGAAAGAGGCTGTCTGGTACTTGCAGGAATATCCAATGGACATGATCAACTGGTCAATCAAAAATAGCCACAGAAAAGATATTGAACTGATGGAGCCTAATTTCCGGAAACAAACAACCAGGGAAGTTTTACCACCAGATGAAAAACCCGTAAAACGTCACAACAGCAATACTTTTGATCTGGATCGCAATGGCATGGGTGGAACATCCGAAGAAAGTGCCGGTGACATCTGGCTTTTGCCTTACTGGATGGGAAGATATCTGGGAGTAATCAGCGCTCCGGCAAAATAATCGAATATATGAGCTCTTTATTTTTATCCGCATTTCTCACGTTAATAGTATTATCCATGTCATCTCCTCAACTGGAAAAGGAAACCGAAGAAAAACAGATTACGCATGACCTCTCCTATAATCATGATCTGGATAATAATGATAATTTTTCTCCAGACGACGAATGGCTTGTGTACGATACCCGCACGGACGATGGTGGAATTCCTGAATCTCCGCGAATTGAAAAAGTCAACTTGAAAACGGGAGAAATAAAAGTACTTTTCAAGGTTGAAAATAATGGACCCTGGGGACCAGGCGCTGGTGCCGTAAGCTATAGTCCAAAGGAAAAAGCGGTTGTTTTTATTCATGGTTTGGAAAATAGTACCAAAGAAAATCCATATCAGCAATGGCGTCGTACCGGTGTAATCATTGAAGATGCAAAACCTAACGTTCCTATATATGTGGATGCGCGGGATGTAACTTACCCATATACGCCGGGTGCTTTACGCGGCGGAACGCACCGTCACGAATGGAGCGGAGATGGCCGTTGGATTGGTTTTACTTACAATGATGCAATTTTAAAGGCATTGGAAGATGCCACCGGAGTTAAAAAAAATCTCAGAACGATTGGTGTTTCAAAAAAAATAAAGTCGGTTCACGTTGACAAAAATGCTGAAAATGTTTCCGGCGAATGGTTCAGTGCACTGGTGGTTCGTGTAGTACCTGAGCCCGAACCGGGCAGTGATGAAATCAGCCATGCCGTGAGTGATAGCTGGGTTGGAACACATGGTTATCGTCGCACCGATGGAAAAATGCAGATCGCAAGAGCATTTCTGGGTACAGTCGTTGATAAAAATAGCAAGCCTATACCAGAAGTATTTTTGGTTGACATTCCTGATGATATTACTAAACCCGGAGAATATGGCCCATTGGAAGGAACGAAAACTGAATTTCCAATGCCGCCAAAAGGTACCGTCCAAAGAAGATTGACTTTCACTGCTAATACTAAATTTCCAGGCTGTTCCGGTGTTGTCCGGTCTTCGCCAGATGGAAATTCTCTTGCTTATTTGGCGAAGGATGAAAAAGGTATAGTACAAATATTTCTATTGTCCCCAACTGGCGGAAAACCTTTACAATTGACAGAACATGAATCGGATGTTTCAGGGAATGTACGCTGGCATCCGGATGGCAAACATCTAAGTTATGTATGCAATGGAAGTATAATGTTATGTCAAACGGGAAATGCCCCATTTAAAGATCGTTTTCAAACCCTAACAACAGCATCAAAACCGGCTCCGACCAATATTGTCTGGGCGCTTGATGGAAAAACATTTGCTTTTAACAGACCTGTGAAAGATGAAAATGGTAAGGGGACGACTTTGCAGATATTTGTAAAATCTTATACGTCAAAATAGAAATCAGACCTCTTTCTCAAAGGAAATTTTCTTATAAATCCTGTCTAGCGGTAATGTTATGTTGAAATGGATGAGCTTAATTGTTTCATCCATTTTTTCATAAAATTCAACATACCAGCGTTCGCCTTCACGGGTATAGACTTCTGCCAGGCAGTTGTTCTGTTCAACGATAATATAATACTGTAGTGACGCTATCGATCTGTATTCGTTAAGTTTTACTGTGCGATCAGTCTTTTCGGTACTTTTAGAAATTACCTCGACAATCAATAGTGGTTCAGTCGCGTATTTTTCTTTATTACCATCTTCTTTGAAAATGAAGAAGTCAGGGATTCGAAAAATCTTTCCTTCTTCAACTTGTAATTTGACAGAATTTTGAATAAAAACATAAGGCTCATCTTCCAGCAGACTTCCCAAATACCTATGAATATTTCCAGCGATCTGATTCGCTGTAACCGATTCTCCCGACATCTCTGTGATTTCTCCGTTTACGAATTCGAAACGTCCTTCGTGCGTTTCGCAAAACTTAAAGTACTCTTCCAGGCTGTGAAGTTTTTCGGCTACCGCTTCCATAAGATTTTCATTTTTATCAAAAATACATTTTAAATCTGAAATCGTAAACGATTATTCCTCTTGATTATATTTTAATCAAATGTTTCATAATTATTTGTAATTGAATAACATAGTATTCATTTTAAGAATAAACTATGCTAAATTTCATACGAAACTTGAAGAAATTAACCAAAACAAAAAGACTATTTTACAGATGATTTCCTTATAATTAATTCAGATTCCAGGACAATTGTTCTGGACACATCAATATACTCAATACCCTTCAAATGATTAATTAAACTCCGAACAGCCACTTCCCCCATTTGTTGGCCAGGATAATGAACAGTTGTTAAATTAGGCTCTATAACCTGTGAAACCGGATCATTATTAAATCCCACTACGCCAATATCATTTGGAATACTATATCCCTTTTCTGTCAAAGCTTTCATACAGCTTACCGCACAAATATCATTTGAAATAAAGATTCCATCCGGTTTTAATTCCATTTCATCAATTCTCTGAGCGACAGATCTTCCAGCTTCCTGGCTCAAATCCGTTATCATCACAAAATCATCCATCAAAGTCAAACCGTTCTGAAAAAGTGCATTTTGATAACCTTGTAATCGTCCTGAGTAAACATTCCTTTTCAGATTCCCGGTAACGTGCATGATTCGTTTGCAGCCTTGATTTATCAAATGAGACGTCGCTTCAAATCCGGCAAGTTCATTGTTAATAACCACACCACTACATTTTGGATGATCAATAATCCGGTCAAAAAACAGAATTGGAACTCCCCTTTTTATAAAACTTTCAAAATGCTCAAAAGTATCAGTATCATAAGCAACAGATACCAACAAACCATCCACACGGCTATTAAACATTGTTTTGGCGTTGGCTATCTCTTTTTTAACAGATTCCAGCGATTGACTTATCAAAAGATTGTAGCCGGATTCATTTGCTTCCACCTCCATTCCCGCAAGTACCGCTGACATAAAATGGCTATTCAAGCGCGGAACAATTACTCCTAACGTGTTGGTACTTCGTCTGCGTAAATTACTTGCAAAAGTATTGGAACGATAACCCAGCTCTGCTGCCTTCTCACATATCAAAAGCTTTGTTTTAATATTAATCGCCGGATGGTCATTCAACGCTCTGCTGACCGTGGCCGGTGAAATTTCAAGTATTTTGGCGATATCGTAAATGGTAATTTCCCGGTCCATAGCGGAGGATAATAATTGTAAAATTGAAAGATAACAACAAAAGTATGCTTTGTGATAAAAAATTTTGCAATCGGTTGCAATGCAAATTAATATTCAGATATTTATACCTTTAAAATTTCCGAATCTTTTCAATCCGCTCTTCTATGATACATACCATGCGCTGGTTTGGGCCAAATGATCCCGTTTCCTTAATGGATATTCGTCAGGCCGGATGTAGCGGCGTAGTCAGTGCGCTTCACCAGATTCCGGTTGGTGATATTTGGACTTTGTCCGAAATTGAAAATCGCAAAAAATTAATTGAAGAAAAAAATAATCAATATTCTTCGCTGGAATGGTCCGTTGTAGAAAGTCTTCCGGTACACGAGGATATCAAAAAAGGCCTTCCATCCCGAGATTTATATATTGAAAATTATAAACAATCATTAAAAAACCTTTCTGCCTTCGGTATCAAAACGGTATGCTATAATTTTATGCCGGTGCTTGACTGGTCGCGTACTGCCCTGGATTATGAAATGCCGGAAGGTTCAAAAACACTTAGATTTGTTTGGGTGGATTTTGCCATTTTCGATTTATTTATTTTAAAAAGACCCGGCGCAGAACAGGATTACGAGCCGGAAACCAGAATTGCCGCCGAAAGCAAATTTCAGAGTATGTCGTCCTATCAGATTTCGGTATTGACAAACACTGTTTTGCTAGGATTACCCGGTTCGGAAGAAGCATTTAATCTTAACGTTTTTCAAAGTTTACTGGATCAATATGCGGATATTGATGACAGCCAGTTAAGAAAAAATCTTTATTATTTTATTTCCCAGGTAGCACCTTTGGCGCAGGAACTGGGCATAAATCTTTGCATTCACCCGGACGATCCACCAAGGTCACTTTTAGGCCTTCCACGTGTTGTAAGCACAGAATACGATTTTGAACAATTAATGCACGCTTGCGATGTGCGGGCCAATGGCATTACCTTTTGTACCGGCTCTTTGGGCGTGAGAGAAGATAATGATCTTCCCGGATTGATCGAACGTTTTGGCGACCGAATCCATTTTGTGCATCTGCGTACCACCAAACGTGAAGAAGGAACCCGAAATTTTCACGAAGCACCACATTTGAACGGCGATGTGGATATGTATGAAGTTGTAAAAGCATTATTGAAAGAAGAAAAAAGACGTAAAGAAGCTGGTTATCCTGATTTCGCATTACCAATGCGCCCGGATCACGGTTTTCAAATGCTGGATGATTTACATAAAAAGACATATCCAGGTTACTCAGCCATAGGCCGTTTGAAAGCTTTGGCAGAATTGAGAGGATTGGAAATGGGGATTTCAAGATCGTTGAATAGATCCCTTATATAAAGATTATAACTATACCCGTTACGTCGAAATTGTTAACTGGTTGTACCAATTTATAATTTTACAAATTTTTGTCATTCTATATTTTTCAATAAAATGCCTGAATCAATTCTTAAAGAAGAAATCTCACAGCCCACAGTTTTTTCACTAGAAGGTAAATTAGCCCTGATTACCGGAGGCGGCAGCGGGATCGGATTTTACATTGCACAGTGTATGGTTCAAGCCGGAGCAAGAGTTGTCCTGACTGGCCGTCGGGAAAGTGTCTTGCAGGAAACAGTGGAAAAGTTAGGGTCAGGAGCTACTTATTTCGTCAATGACATTACACAACTGGAAACCATTCCGGCACTTGTAGAAGCGATTGAAAACAAATGCGGACCGATTGATATCTTGGTTAATAATGCCGGGATCAATATGAAAAAGTTCGCGGTGGAAGTGACAGATGCAGATTTTGACAAAGTAATTCAAACGAACTTGCACGCTGTTTTCTCCATGACACGAGAATGTGGAAAGCGAATGATCGAACGAAAATCCGGATCAATTATCATGATCACATCCATGGCAGCCATTTACGGAATTGACCGAGTTGTAGCTTATACCGCTTCCAAATCTGCTGTTGGAGGAATGGTAAAAGCCTTAACGACAGAATTTTCACCTTATAATGTCAGAATAAATGCGGTTGCTCCTGGCTTTATCGAAACGCCCATGATGCTGACCGCCATGAACGGTGATCCTTCACGAAGAGATAAAGCCATGGACCGTACGCCTATGGGAACATGGGGAAAACCAGATGATGTAGGTTGGGCAGCAGTATTTCTGGCATCAAATGCAGCGAAATTTATTACCGGCGTTTCGCTTCCGGTGGATGGCGGAAACTCGATCGGGTTTTGATAAAATAGTCCTAACCATAATTCAAAAGTCAACGATTCTATAATGAAAAGAACAGTTTTTGAAAAATTAACATGCCTGATCGTGGTGCTGTCACTGGCATTTTTCAGCATACCTGCACAGGCACAAAAAATCAAGTGGAACAAAGTTAAGATCCTGGTTTATACCAAAAATGGCAAAGGTTATATTCATGACAATATTGCCAATTCCATTGAAGCGATTCAGGCCCTTGGAAAACAGTATGGTTTTACGGTTGATGCAAGCGATGATCCTTCAAAATTCACCGATGAAAACCTTAAACAATACGACGCATTGGTATTTTCTAACACCAACAATGACGTTTTTGATACAGATGCACAACGTGTTGCATTGATGCGGTACATCCAGGCAGGTGGAAATTTCGTCGGTTTGCATTCCGCTTGCGGTACCGAACGTAGCTGGAAATGGTTTAAAAATTTGTTGGGAGGAACTTTCTTCTGGCACGAACCAGGACAAAGTTTTACCGTCAATGTGCTTGATCCGAAAAATCCTTCCCTATCACATTTACCCAAAAAGTGGAACCGTGATAAAGATGAATTTTACTTCCTCAAAGAAATGAGCGTGAATCTAAATGTCCTGGCAGTAAACGATCATACTACCATTCAAAAACCTGCGGGAAAAGCGCTTGATACTTTCGGAAATATATTTCCATCTGTTTGGTGGCACGAATACGATGGAGGCCGCGCTTTCTACACTTCCATCGGACACGAAAAAGAGGATTATTTAAAAGAAGATTTACGTAAACATATTCTCGGAGGAATTGAATGGGCAATCGGACCTCAAAAGCCAAGAAATTACAGTAAAGCCTACGCAAAAACCCCATCAGACGAAATCCAAACGAAATAGGCCTGAAAGGCCGACATATCTCAGCATAGGGCAACGCCCTACGGAGCCATAATACAAAGCAAAACAGCAAAGGCCTGAAAGGCCGACATATCTTAACATAGGGCATCGGCCCTATGGAGCGACCATCTCATTCATAGTTAAAATCCTGAATCCAATGCATAACTCAGAAGAAAAAAATCAAAGCCGAAGATCATTCCTGAAAACTGCCGGAACAGGTACCGCAGGTATTATAGCGGCGTCCATGTTCCCGACTATTGTTCCAGCTAGTGTTTTTGGCAAAAATGCACCAAGTAATAAAATCAATATCGGACAAATCGGATTCGGCCGTATAGGCTCCTCCCACGATTTACCCGAAATCATAAAAAATGAAGCTGCGCACGTGATAGCGGTAGCGGATCTGGACAAAAACCGTTTGGCACAAGGAAAAATCTGGATTGAAAAAAAATATGCAGAACGTACAGGAAAAGCAAATTATCTGGACGTAAAAACATACGACGATTATCATGAAATCCTGGCAAGAAAAGATATTGATGCCGTCATTATCAGCCTACCAGATCACTGGCATGCACAACCAGCTATGGAAGCGGCTGTGGCCGGAAAACATATTTACATGCAAAAGCCAACCTCCCTGACGATCCGTGAAGGAAGACAAATGGCTGACATGGTGATCAAGAAAAAAGTTATTTTCCAATTGGGAAGTCAGCAAAGATCGATAAGCCCGTGGCCGCAATTTAAAAGAACTTGTGAACTGGTAAGAAACGGAAGAATCGGGAAGTTGAAAAAAGTGTATGTTGGACTTCCGGGAGATCCTGCTGGTGGAAATCCCGCAAAAATGCCGGTTCCTTCTAACTTGAATTATGATATGTGGCTGGGCTCAACTCCGGATATTTATTACACACTTGATCGTGTTCACTCCCAAACAGATATGCTCAACGAGCGTCCGGGATGGTTGCGCCTGGAACAATTTGGCGCGGGAATGATTACCGGATGGGGTTCTCACCATATTGATATAGCTCACTGGGGAATGGATACTGAACTTACAGGACCTATTGAAATTGAAGGAAAGGCAACATTTCCGGCTCCGGGCTCTGGCTTATGGGACGTTCATGGCGACTTTTTAGTTAATTCCAAATATGCTAACGGAGTCGAAATGGAAATTGGCGGAACAAATCCAAACGGCGTAAAATTCGAAGGAACAGAAGGCTGGATTTTTGTTTCACGTGGCAATGTGGGAGTAACAGCCTCTGACCCAGGTGCCGCACAATCGGCCAAAGAAAATAAGGCATTTTACGCCAGTGACCCGAAAATCCTGGGATCTGTTATCGGACAAAATGAAATTCATTTGTATGAAAGTCCGGAACAACATCAAAACTGGATTGAAAGTATCCAAAGCGGCAAACAAACGATAAGTCATGCAGAAATCGCACAGCGCTCCTGCACCGCTTGTCTCCTTGCTCATACGGCTATGAAACTTGGCAGAAAACTTAAATGGGATCCCAAAAAAGAAGATTTTATAGGTGATAAAGAGGCAAGCGCAACTTTGTCAAGACCGCAACGCGGACCTTATGGAACGACCAAGGTGAAAGGCTGAAAATTTCTTATCGCAAAAAATCCTCTTCACTTTTCTGGTGAGGAGGATTTTTTGTTTTGCAGGATCAATCTTTTGCAATCTACTTAAATCGTACCTTTGCTTATTATCGATTTTTGATTTCAATTTACTTTAATGGCAACACAAAAGCTTTCCCTTTCCCGTTTAGAAACATTTCTTGAAGAAGCTTGCGAAAGTTTGCGTGGCAATATGGACGCCTCGGAATACAAGGAATATATCATTGCCATGTTATTTCTTAAAAGAGTAAATGATCAGTTTGAAGCACATAGGGATACCAGAAAAACGAATTTAATTGATAAAAGACACCTTCAGGAACCAGAAGTAATTTACAAAGAACTTGAAAAACAAAATGCCCGGAGTACGACTTCTATGTCCCGCTGGCAGCCCGATGGAAAAAACTTGATGGTGATCCTGATTATATTGAAGATGAAAAAGGAGAGAAACGCCCTTATATCAAAGATTTGCAGGAAGAAATTGGAGATCAGCTCAATAAGGCACTTTGGGCCCTTGAAGATGCCAATCTTGATAAACTCGAAGGCGTATTAAAATCCATCAACTTTAATAAAAGTATTGGTAAAAATAACAAGCAAATTACGGATGAGGATTTACGGGATCTTATCCGCGAATTCAATCAGAAGAATTTAAAGGATGAAAACCTCGAATTCCCTGATTTATTGGGTGCCGCTTATGAATTTTTGATTAAATATTTTGCAGATAGTGCCGGAAAAAAGGGTGGTGAATTTTATACACCCAACGAGGTTGTTCGTTTGCTGGTCAACATTCTTGAACCGGACCAGAATGCCGAGATTTACGACCCTACTGTGGGCAGCGGTGGACTTCTTATTGAAAGCAAAAACTATGTGGAGAACCGGTATGGCTCTTCCCGGAACTTATCACTTTTTGGACAGGAAAAAAGTGGCACGACATGGAGCCTTTGCAAAATGAATATGCTGTTTCATGGTATTTACGATAGTGATATTGTGAACGGTGATACGCTCATGAATCCAATACTTAAAAGCGCAAGTGCCGAGTTAAGAACTTTTGATATTGTGATTGCCAATCCTCCTTTCTCCCAGAATTATAGCAAAGATGGCATGAAGTTCAAGGAGCGTTTCAACTACTGGATGCCCGTCAAAAGTAAAGCTGATTTCATGTTTGTCCAGCATATGGTTGCTTCACTTAAAAATAACGGACGAATGGCCGTAGTGATGCCTCATGGCGTCTTATTCCGCGGTGGTGACGAGCGTAACTTCCGCAAATGGCTGATTGATAAAGGGTATCTTGAAGCAGTGATTGGCTTACCCCCTGCTTTATTTTATGGAACTGGAATTCCTGCTTCTGTCATTGTCATCAATAAACATGAAGCGCATTTACGGGATCAGGTTTTATTTATCAATGCTGACCGCGAATTCAAAGAAGGTAAGGTCCAGAATAAATTGCGTCCGGAAGACATTGAAAAAATTGCTTTCACCTATCGCCACAAAAAAACAATTGATAAATACAGCAGACTGGTTACGAAGAAAGATCTGGCTGCCGAGGAATATAATTTAAACATCAGAAGATTTGTGGACAATGCCCCTCCGGCTGAACCGCACGACGTGCACGCTCATTTACAAGGCGGGGTTCCGGTAAGTGAAGTGGATGCTTTACAAAATATATTTGATTCGTATCCCGGTCTTCGTGACAAATTGTTTGTCAGACAAAAAGACGGTTATCTCCAATTTACAGGCGCGATTGAAAGCAAAGAAGATATAAAAAGACTACTGGACGAAAGTCCGGAAGTTACCACTACGCTCGGAAACTACACCACAGGACTTCAAAAATGGTGGTCTGAGGTGGTCAAAGATTTTGAATCTTTACCCGAAACCAATAATGTATTTGCGCTTTACAGAAAATTCTCTGAAAGTTTTACCGAATCACTTGAAATTCTTCCTTTTGGTAAAAATCAAGGCGGTACCGTTTTGGATACTTACCAGAGCCGCGGTGCTTTGGCTGCTTATTGGAACGAGCTGAATATTGATTTGAAAAGTGTTGCTGCCAGTGGCTGGAATGCGGAACTGATACCGGACGACGAAATCCTTGAAAGTCAGTATCCCGATATTTTGAGAGAACTGCGCGCAAATGAAGCCAGAAAAGAGGAGTTGGAGGCCATTTTTTCAGAAGTAAATGAATTGGAAGAAGATACCTGGACAGAGGAAGAGTATGAAGTATGGCCAAACAAAGAACTAAAAGAGCATAAAGAGTCTGTCAAAGTATTGAAAAGCGAGCAGAAGGAGGCAGAAAAAGAATATAGGAATTTGCAGAAGCGAATTAAAGCTAATGAAAAATCCGGCGATTTATTTAATAATGACATCAATTTATTAAAAGTTGAGGCAGCCGGATTAAGCGCCAGGATAACACAACTGGATATACAAATTTCAGCCGATGAAAGCCGTTTTGCAAAACATACTGCATTGGAAGAAGAACTGAAACAATGCAAAAAAGTAATCCGGGAAATTAAAAACCGCAAACAGAACCTTGTTGACATCGCACGAAAAGCAATAACATCCGGGCAATCCAAAGAACTTATATTGAAAAGATGGAACCTTGTGTTGCATCAGACCATCAACGGATATTTACAAACACATAACCGTAATTTATTGCTGGCAGTTGAAAACCTGTACAACAAATACACAACACCTTTACACAGCATACTAAGCCAACGTGAAAAAGAAACGGAATTGTTAAATTCATTTTTAGTTGAATTGGGTTATGAATAATATCGAATCGTAGCATGTTCTTTTTGCCTCAGTAAAGGAGATTTGATGAACATAACCTGAATAATATCCGTGCTTTTTACAGAGCATTCCCAATTTGGAACGCAGTGCGTACTGAATTGAGCTGGACGCATTACCGAATTATAAGCCGTGTAGAAATACAGTGTCCTGGCAAAAAACGAACAACTCTTCGCCAGTAAATACCGGCTTTATTTACCAAAAGAAGAAGAATTAAAACAACTGATCAAACAGGATCGGATTTTGTTTGAGTTGGATAATGAGTGGGTTTTAAGAAATGGGAAAAACCACACATAGAAGCCACTTTAAGAAAAAGAATCTATTAAGAAAAAAGACATGAGTGATTGGAAAGAAACTGAATTAAATACAATAGGTAATGTAGTTTCTGGTGGTACTCCAAGTACCTCGGTTGCTGGATTTTGGAATGGAGAAATTCTTTTTGTTACACCATTTGATTTGAGTAAGGCCAAATCTGCATTTATAGAAAATAGTGCAAGAAAAATTTCAAAAGAGGGACTGCTTAATTCTTCTGCAAATTTACTACCTGCCGGAAGTATAATCATTTCTTCAAGAGCACCAATTGGATATATCGCTATCGCAAAAAAGGAATTTACAACCAATCAAGGTTGCAAAAGTATAATTCCCAATTCTAATTTTGATTCACTTTATCTATACTATTGTATAAGTTTTTACATTGAAAGAATAAAGCGTTTAGGTGCGGGCTCAACCTTTGCTGAAATTTCAAAGGGAGATCTAGAATTAGTTAAATTTCCGTATCCAGTACAGAAAAGAGAACAAAAGTGTATATCTCAAATACTTTCAACAGCCGATTCCCTAATCTCCAAAACCCAAGCAGCCATTTCCAAATACAAAGCCATCAAACAAGGTATGCTGCAAGATTTATTCACACGGGGCATTGATATTAAAACGGGGAAACTTCGTCCTAAATATGAAGATGCGCCGGAGTTGTATAAGGAGAGTAAATTGGGAATGGTACCTAAGGAATGGGAAGTTGGACCTTTGTCAAAAATAAGTGAAATAAATCCGCTAGCAAGTTTGTCAAGTAAACTTTCAACCAATGATGAAGTTTCATTTTTCAAGATGGAGGACGTAAGTAACGATGCCGAAATAATTAATAACAATACTAAAAAAATTAGAGAAGTAGTAAAGAAAGGGTTTACTTCCTTCACAGAAAATGATATTCTATTTGCGAAAATTACTCCTTGTATGGAAAATGGAAAAGGAGCGCTGGCTGTTAATCTTAAAAATATGTTTGGTTTTGGCAGTACGGAATTTCATGTATTGAGAGCAATAGATAGAAAGTCCATTCATTTTCTGTTCTTTTTAACTACATCTGTTGAATTTAGATTAAAAGCAGAAGGGAAAATGTCTGGCTCTGCTGGCCAACAGAGAGTTCCAACTTCTTTTTTTAGTGAATATGAAATTGGTCTTCCTTCAACAAATGAACAGTTTCAAATTGGCTTGCGATTGAATACTTTGAACAAAAAAATAATAAACGAACAAACCTACCTTCAAAAACTCAACCAACTAAAATCCGGCTTAATGTCAGATTTGCTTTCCGGCAAAAAGTTGGTGAACGTGGAAGAATCTATCCTCTCAGAAACAGAAAATTAATATGGCGGAGTACATCAATGTTGAAAAACCTTTTTTAGAAAAACTAAGACATTTGGGTTGGCAGGTGATAGATCAGGGACTTGGTGTACCGCAGGAAGCTGCTAAAAGTTTGCGCAGCAGTTTCAAAGAAGTAATGCTGACAAAAGTTTTCAAAGACAGCGTTAAAAAAATAAATGTTACCGCCGATGGCCGTACCTGGCTAACGGATAAACAGCTCGATGAAATTCTTTTTGAGCTGCAAAACTTTCCAAATAAAAGTCTGCACGATGCCAATAAAGAAATCCACCGTTTGCTGGTAAAAGGTACAAGCGTAGCAAAAAATGAATTAACCGGTGAGCAAAACCCAACGGTTCGTCTGGTAGATTTCAGGAATTATGCCAACAATTCTTTCATCGCCATTAATCAGTTTCGCTTGCTCACGCCGGGTGCAAGCCGTACGGGAATTATTCCTGATATCGTTTTATTCCTCAACGGAATGCCAATTGTAGTAGTAGAAGCCAAAGACTTTGATGTAGCTGAGCCATTAAGTGAGGCTTACTTACAAGTCACACGCTATGCCAATACAAGAAACGACGACTATGGATTTAAGGAAGGGGAAGAACGGCTTTTCCACTACAATATTTTCAGCATCATTACCCACGGCAAAGAAGCGCGCGTCGGTACGATCAATGCAGATTTTGATTTCTATAACAACTGGGTCGATATTTTTCCCGAAGAATACAGATCTGTGGCTGTTTCCCCCAATGAAGAAAGGCAGGAAGTATTGATACATGGCATGTTGAACAAAGAAATATTGGTCGACATCCTGAAACACTATACTTTGTTTATGGAAGTAAAAAAAGGCGTGGAAGTTAAGATTGTCGCCCGCTATAATCAATACCGTGCGGTTGGAAAAATCATCGCAAACTACCGGTCCGGGAATACACCGTTGGAAAAAGGCGGTGTGGTTTGGCATACCCAGGGAAGCGGAAAAAGCTTGACTATGGTTTTCCTAATTCGCAAACTTCGCAGCTGCGATGATCTGCGAGATCTAAAAATTATTTTTATCATTGACAGGACGGATCTGGAAGATCAGCTTTGGGAAACTGCCGCGCTCACTGGCGAACCCGTTCACAGAATCGATAGAAGAAATAAATTATTTCGCTTAAGTAATGACACCGGGGACGTGAACATGGTAATGATTCACAAATTTCTGGATGAAAGCCAGAACGTTTCCGCCCAATCGCTTATTGAAGCCGGTGTTGTTCCTAAGTTTGAAAAGTTTGAAACCATTAATGACAGTGAAAGGATATTGCTGCTTATCGATGAAGCACATCGGACGCAGGGCGGTGATATGGGAGACAATTTATTTTCTGCATTTCCAAAAGCCGTCCGGATTGGTTTTACAGGAACGCCTCTGTTAACCGAGAGACATGAGATAAAAACACATGAACGTTTCGGCGGTTTTATTGATTTTTACAAGTTTGATAAAGCAGTAAAAGATCGGGCAACTGTTGAAATCAAATATATCGGCAAGGTTTCCAAAGACCAGCTTGATGATAAGGAATCCTTCGATACCGAGTTTGAAGATATGTTTGAGCAAAGAACCCAGGCTGAAAAAGAAGAAATTCAACGCCGGTACGGTTCCGTCATCGCCTATCTGGAATCAAAAGAGCGTATTGCTGCCATAGCAAAAGATATTGTAGAGCATTATTATACCGACATTCTTGTCAATCGTTTTAAGGCACAAGTCGTTGCTTCCAGTATTATAGCTGCGGTTCGTTATAAATATGAACTTGAAATTGCGATCAAAAATAAAATCTCGGAGTTGAAGCTATTGCCGGAAAATGAAGCAGATCCGGAACAATTAAGACAACTGGAATTTCTAAAAGTCGCTGCAATCGTTTCCAGTATTGGCAACAATGAGCCGGGATATATCAGTAAAGCCAGGAAAGATGCTTCTGAAATGAATGCAATCGAAAACTTCAAAGCCGATTTCAATTTTGACAAACCGGAAACAGGGATTGGAATGATCTGTGTTTGTGATCGCCTGCTTACAGGATTTGACGCCCCGGTGGAACAGGTAATGTATCTGGACAAAAGTTTAAGAGAGCATGATTTATTTCAAGCGATCACGCGTGTTAATCGAACCAAAAGAGGAAAATCTTTCGGCCTGATTGTTGATTATTTTGGAGTAACAAAACATTTAAGTGATGCACTGGCTATTTATACAGATAAGGATAAAAGCAGTCTGCAAGAATTCATGGAAGTGTTTCGGGATATAAATAAAGAGATCCCAATACTTGAAGCACGTTACAAGAGACTTACCGATTTGTTCAAGGATAATGATTTAAATCAGATCGATATCTTTCTGGAACAGAAATTCACTAACTCGGATCAGGAGTTTGACTTTGCTGAGGAGTGTATTGAAAAAGCAAAAAATATGAAGTTCAGAGCAGAACTTCTTACTTATTCGAAAAGCTTTTTTGATAGCCTGGATTTACTTTTCAATATACAAGCGGGTGTAGAATATTGGGTTCCGGCCAAGCGGTTGGGCTATTTACTTTGGAGAATTAAAGACAGATATAAAGATGATACGATGGATTTGAAATGGGCTTCAGAAAAAGTTCGTAAACTAATCGATAAACATCTGCTTTCCTTAGGAATCGATACAAAAGTCCAACAGGTTTCAATCCTTTCTCCTGAATTTAATAAAAAGGTTGATTACTTAAACAAAACGCCAAGGTCTAAAGCATCAGAAATGGAACATGCCATTCGTTGGCATATCAAAGTAAATCTTGACAAAGATCCAACGCTTTACAGCCGCTTCAAGGATCGCCTTGAAATGATCCTGAATGCCTACAAAGAGAATTGGGAAGAAATTGTAAAGGAACTCAATACTTTGGCAACAGATATGGCCGAAGGAAGACAACCGGAAATAGAAGGTATATCTCTAATAGAAGCTCCATTTTTCGAATTGCTAAAAAATAACCTGATCACCGACGATGAGACTAATATTGCACAAACAAAAGCGTTAACTATCCTGGTTGTAAGCTTGCTGAAAGAATCAGCAACGGTTACAAATTTCTGGACAAGGCAGCCTGAAATCCGGAAGATGGAAGGACTTATCGAAGATGAAATACATTATTCAAATATTGAAGGTTTGCTCAACAAAGCCGCGGAGCTGACCGCTGAATTAATGAAACTGGCAAAAAACAGAGAAACAGATTTGAGATGAAACTAGAAGGTATCGACATAACAATTAACAAAACCGAGCGCCGAAAAACGGTAAGTATTTTTATCGAACGTGACGGTTCTGTAAGTGTGTTGGCACCTGCAACATTGAATGACGAAATAATCGAAACGGCGATAAAAGGAAAAGAATATCAAATTTTTAAAAAGCTTGCGCAATGGAAAGAGCTCAATCATGGAAAAGTAAATCGTGAATTTGTCAATGGCCAATCCTTTCTTTATTTCGGAAGAAATTATCGCCTATCGATTTTAGAAGATCAAATGGTGCCCTTAAAACTTATAGGAGGGAATTTTCAGTTAGACAAAAAATATCTTTCAAAGGCTGAAAAACTTTTCAAAGATTTTTACAAGGATAAAGCTGAACAAAAAATAACAGAGCGCTTAAAATTGATAGAAGCAAAATTCCCTTTAAAACCAACTTCTGTTAAAGTGTTGGAACTTCAAAATCGTTGGGCATCCTGGACTCCGGGTAATGGTTTAAAATTTCATTGGAAATGCGCCATGGCACCGGTATCTGTCCTTGATTATATTATTACCCACGAAATGGTTCATCTTAAATATCCGAATCACTCTGCGGAATTCTGGAATGAACTTGATAAACAAATGCCAAACTTCCGGGAATATGAGAATTGGTTAAAAGTGAATGGGGTTAAGATGTCTCTTTAAAGATAGATCTTATGAGTAAATACTATTGCTGTAATTAATATATTAGCGAAGTATAAACCTCAACCAAAATGAAATATTCTCTTGCACTCCTTTTCTGTACAATATTTTTCGCCTGCACCTCCAAAACAAAATACGACACCATCATCCGTAATGGAACAATCTACGATGGAAGCGGAGAAAAACCTGTGATAGCTGATATTGCCATTAACGCTGATACGATCGCTTTCATTGGCGACCTGAAAAATGAAACGGCTACAAATGAAATAGACGTAAAAGGACAAGCTATCGCACCTGGTTTTATTAATATGCTGAGCTGGGCAACGGAATCTTTAATTCATGATGGCCGCAGCCAAAGTGATATTCGTCAGGGTGTAACTTTGGAAGTAATGGGAGAAGGCAGCAGCATGGGCCCGCTTAACCCCAAAATGAAAAGCGAAATGCAGAATGGACAGGGAGATATTAAATACAAAGTTGAATGGAATACCGTTGGAGAATATTTGAATTTCCTGGAAAAGAAAGGCATAAGTTGTAATGTCGCTTCATTCATTGGAGCCGGCACCGTAAGGACATATGTTGTGGGCGAAGATAACCGCAAAGCCACGCCTGCCGAATTGGAAACTATGCAATTATTGGTAAAAAAAGCCATGGAAGAAGGTGCCATGGGAGTTGGTTCTTCATTAATTTACCCTCCCGATTTTTTCGCAGATACACAAGAATTGATTGCGCTCTGCAAGGAAGCATCGAAACATGGGGGTATGTATATTTCGCATTTGCGCAGTGAGGGCAATAAACTGGACGAAGCCGTGGAAGAATTGATTACTATTTCAAGAGAAGCCAATATCCCTGCCGAAATTTATCACCTGAAAGCGGCTGGAAAAGACAATTGGAAGAAAATGGACGACGTGATCAAACGCATAGAAAAAGCAAGAGCCGAAGGTCTGCATATAACTGCGGATATGTACACATACCTGGCCGGTGCTACCGGACTTACCGCTTCACTTCCGCCTTCTTTGCAGGATGGCGGTTTTGGCAAATTATGGCAACGTTTGCAGGATCCGGCTATTCGTTCTAAAATGGCGAAAGCAATGCAAACAAATCCTGCTGACTGGGAAAATTTGTATTACGCCGCAGGTTCGCCGGAAAATGTTTTGTTACTTGGTTTTAATCAGGATTCATTGAAAAAATATACTGGGAAAACACTTGCAGCCGTAGCTAAAATCAGAGGTAAATCGCCGGAAGAAACTGCTATGGATCTGATCGTGCAGGATAGTACCCGGATTGGTGTCGCGTTTTTTATGATGAATGAAGATGTTGTAAAAAAACAATTGGCGCTGCCGTGGGTGAGTTTCGGTTCGGATGCAGGAAGTTATTCTCCTGAAGGCGTATTCCTCAAATCCCAGCCTCATCCAAGATCTTATGGGAATTTTATACGTGTGATCGGGCACTATGTGAGAGAAGAAAAATTATTACCATTGGAAAAAGCCATTTATAAACTGGCAAAACTTCCCGCAACCAATTTAAAACTCAAAAAACGTGGCGAACTTAAAGTTGGTTACTACGCCGATGTAGTAATTTTCGATCCTGAAAAAGTACAGGACCACGCTACTTACGACAAACCTCAGCAATTTGCCACGGGTATTTCTGATGTTTTTGTAAACGGCGTAGCTGTTTTGAAAAATGGTGAACATACTGGTGCTACACCCGGAAGATTTGTCAAAGGCCCAGGATATAAGAAGTAAATAAACGAGAGTAAAATCTGTCCACGTTAAAATAGATATAATGGCTTTCAGAAACGATTTAAAAAATTTCCCGTTTCAGGTCCGAGACAAAGAATTATGGTACTTTACCATCAACTGGATAAATAGAGATAAAACTGAATTTTGCACAGTTCAGGGTAAGAAAGATTTAGTAACATTACTTGGAGCCCTAATTCAAAACAAGCATGAAAAAAATCATCAATTGTTCGGAGTTTGGACGGGAGAATATTCTACTGATGTATTTGATATCCCGATTGAGACAGGCTATAATGAGCTAAGCAAGTATTTCGTAAATACACTTTAGATTCGGTTTATAAACTTGGCAAAATCATAATGGATGATTTATTTTACACAATAGCAATCACACATTTTCGAACATGTCTATTTTCGAGCAATTAAGGCGAAATAAGTCTTTTACAGAATTTAAAGAAATATCATCTAAGAAAGACAACGGACTTTTTTTCCTTCTTCAGTTCGATGCACAGGGTGCGTTTATTGAAACGGTAGACAAATCGGGTAAAAACGCAACCTTTGGTTACCGTCAGTATAGTGGCGTATTGCGTAGTATAGCTAAAACGATCCACATGATCCGGGACCGCAGCCATTTCACTATTGACTGGGAAAATCCTGAAAGCAGGTTATACCTTCACGAGCATCCATACCTGATCCCACAATTACTAGAAAGCGGTCTGTTTATAAATGCTGACGATGAAGTAATAAAAGCCGGAAATGGAACAGCGCAGCTCAGATTAATACTCAGCAAAACAGGTGATAAGTCATTGTCGTCTCAACTGGAATTGAATACGCCTGAAGCCGAACATAACCATTTTCAGTTTATTAATGAAGAACATGTATGGCTTGCTGGCAGTAACGCTGTGTTGGAAACCGAGCCTGTGGGTGCTCTATTTCATTCATTGGAAAATTTCAATCTAAAAACCTTACCGCTTGCAGATTTGCAGAAATTTCTTTCTCTGTTTTTTTCGTACCTCGACAATGTAACGTTGTCTTACGAAAATTATACGGTGCAGAAAGATGCCGAACCTGTAAAATCAAGACCGGCACTTATATTTGAAAAAGTAGATGCTGATAACTCGCTTTACCTGCGCATCGGCCAGCTTTTGCCCAATACCGATGTTGATTTTCTGGACGACTACGACTTGTTCCGTTTTGCGGTAATCAATGAAATGGAAGAAACCATTACCGTCCGTCCGATTGAGCAGGTACACATTGAGCAGCATGTAGCGTATATTGAAAAAACCCTTAATAAACATGTAGAAAAAGGAAAGAAGAAAGTATCCGGTGGAATTATCCAGGAAGAAAACCTTCTTATTATTCCGGAGAATATCGCTTCGGAATTTATATACCGGGATATCCCTTCCCTGATCGGAGAATATGCGCTTGTAGGCAGCGAAAAGTTAAAATCTTACAAAATCAATGTAAACCCACCGAAGCTGAATGTGCAGGTCGGTCACGGTATTGATTTTCTTGAAGGAAAAGCCACACTCGAATTTGGTGACCAAAAGATTTCACTTTTTGATGCGATAAACCAGTTCAACAAAAACCGCTACATCATTCTTGCCGATGGCAGCCAGGCCCTGGTCAATGAGCAGTATATGCAGAAACTCCAGCGGCTTTTCAAAAAGAAAAAAGATAAGGACAAAATCGAAATTTCTTTTTTTGATCTTCCGCTGGTTGAAGAACTGATCGAAGAACGTGCAGCGAAGGAGCAGTTCAGCAAAGCGAGAAACATATTCGAAGGCTTTAACCAGATTGCCGATAAAAAGATAAAACTGCCAAAAATAAATGCAAAACTGCGTCCTTATCAGGAGCAGGGCTATAAGTGGCTACTCTATCTGCATCAAAACAAACTGGGCGGCTGCCTGGCCGACGATATGGGTTTGGGTAAAACCCTGCAAACAATCACACTGCTGGCGGAAGTTTATGAAAAAGATAAAACCGGTTTACCTTCGATTATCGCCATGCCAAAATCACTACTCTTTAACTGGGAAAATGAGCTGAAAAAGTTTGCACCACAACTCACTTTTTACACCTGGTATGGTACCAACCGTGATAAAGAAGAAGTCCAAAAGGTAAATATCATCCTGACCACCTATGCCATGGTGCGTAATGATATTGAATTTTGGAAGAATGAAAAATTCCTTTACGCAATCCTGGACGAATCCCAGGCTGTAAAAAACCTGAACAGTCAATTGCATAAAGCAGTATTGCTTCTCAACGCATCCTACCGCCTTGCATTAAGTGGAACGCCTGTTGAAAACAATCTTTCAGAACTGTATGCCCTATTCCGTTTTCTGAACCCGGCTATGTTTGGAAGCGCCGAGGGTTTTAATCAGCACTACCTGACGCCCATTCAAAAGTATGACAACAAGGATGCAACAATAGAATTAAAAAAGAAGATTTATCCTTTCATTCTCAGAAGATTAAAAAAGGATGTACTTAAAGAATTGCCCGATAAGATAGAGCAAACTTTATTCGTTGAAATGAGCCCTGAACAGGCCAGATATTACGAGCAGCGACGGCTGTATTATAAAGATGCCATTGAGCAGCAGGTTGCGATGAAAGGTATTCAACAATCCCAGTTTTTTGTTTTTCAGGCTATGAACGAACTGCGGCAGATCGCGTCCATTCCGGGAGCACAAACGGACGGAAAAATAGATTCTCCAAAAACAGAACTCCTTATTGAGCAGCTCGAAGATGCCATTGCGAACAAACATAAGGTTCTGGTGTTTGCCAATTACCTGGCCGCTGTGGAAGATATTGGCGAAGAATTGGACAAGAGAGGTATTGACTTTGTGACCATGACCGGAAGTAGCAGAAACCGGCAGCAGCTCGTTGACCGTTTTCAAAATGACCCGGATTGTAAAGTTTTTGTACTGACCCTGAAAACAGGAGGCACAGGGCTGAACCTTACTGCTGCGGACATGGTCTTTATTTTTGATCCGTGGTGGAACAAATCGGCAGAAAACCAGGCCATTGACCGCGCGCACCGGATTGGACAAAATAAAAAGGTAATGAGTTACAAACTGATTACACTGGGTACGATAGAAGAGAAAATACTGAAACTTCAGGAAGTTAAAAGTGCATTACTGGATTCAATTATTTCCAGTGACAGCGCTTCTGTGAAAAGTCTGAGTGAGGATGATATTGAATTTATTTTAGGAAAATGATGACGAAGCAGGAATCTGAGGCTATTAAAGCAAACCTCATGAAGAATAACAAAGATTTCATTGTGAAATTTTTCTATTCGCCAATCCAGAAATTTCTGATCCGTAACTATACGAAATATGAAAGCCGGATCCTTAGTTACAGTAAAATTGATATCCGGAAAATTACTACAAAAGAGGAAATAGCAGATCTCGTATGTATGTGGTACAACGACGAAGAGATTGCGTTCGGATACGTGGCCGATTTAAGTGAAGATGAAAGAACTATCCTGACCAAGGCTACCTGGAACCATGCATTGGACCGAAAAGAGCTGGAAGAAATTCTGGGCACTCCACTCCTGCATTTGGCAAAATTGTGGAGCAATTATCTTGTGGTTCAGCTGATTCCGGAAATAAAGGCCCGCTGGGGAGATTTCATCACGCTTTATGAGCCGAGCGGATATTACGAAGACAGAAAAGGAGAATTGCGGGACACAGGCATCTCGCTGTCAATCCCTTATGAACTTCGAAAATTACTGGCTATCCATCTTCCTAAACCTGAGGGTTACTATATCAAACCTATCCAGGAACCCGGCGAACCTTTTGTCACCTATCTGACTGAAAGTATCATTACCGCCGAACTCCCGAGAATCATTTCGTACCACAGCCAGGGAAATATCAAGTATTCACAGAAGGGAAACCCGAATGCAGCATCTGCTAAAAAAATGTCACGAACGCTGAAACTTTCGTCATTTGGTAACGCAGATGATACGCCGGTAAGAGCATTGCTCATCGCAGGTTTGCTATCGGATGATTTCAAGATGAAGGTGATTTCTCAGTCTGCGCATGAAACAATTAAAACACTTTTAGCGCGGGACTTTAACAAAAAGCAGGCGGCCCCTTATATGCTGACGCATCTGAAAGGAATAAATTATTTTCAGTATCATGAATACAGGCTCAATACCACCGCAACAATCATCGAAATATTTCGTAAGCTTTCCCCGGGGCAATGGATAAGTTTTGACAATCTGAATAGTTTCGTTAACAGTCGTTTTATCAACATCTCACCTCTGCTCGACTGGCAGATCAGAGACAAAATTGAAGCAGAATATTCTGTAATATCCAGTAAGGGTTTGATGGTCCAAAGAACTATTTCCGTGTATTCCGGAAACGCACAACAATTTGTTGGGGAGCCCTACCTCGCCGCTCATGTCTTTTTGATGGCCTCTTTCGGACTTATGGACATTGCACTGGATCCTGCCATTCCCAATCTGCAATCAGCCTATCAGAATCTTCTTGCGTTCAGAATTACAGCCATGGGCGCTTATGTGCTGGGATTGAGCAAAGATTACACGCCCGTTACCACTGATTTTCAAACGACTTTGTCTTTTGATGAAAACAGTACCTTCATTCGAGTGGAAGGAGATCCCGTTCTGGCGGATACTATGCTAAGTAGTTACGCGAATAAAGTCAGCGAAAACCGGTATCAGTTCAGCCCTGGAAAGTTTTTGAAAGAATGCAAATCAACCAGGGATATCCAGAATAAAATCGTATTGTTTAAACAAACCATCGGTGAAAAACTTCCTGCGTTTTGGGAAAACTACTTACAGGAACTTGTATCAAACAGCAAAAGTATTAACAGTCAATCGGAAATTCACGTCTTCTCAATTCCACCGGGGAATAAAATCTTGCAGCGTATGATTGTACAGGACGAGGTCTTACGAAAACTCGTGGTCAAGGCAGAACAGTACCATATATTAATTGAACATACAAAATTAACTGCTTTCACCAACCGTATGAAGGAATTGGGGTATGTATTAAATTAAAGTAGCTTTTGGCAGACAGCTTACAGCGAGTAGCAAAATAATTATCAATAATTTCCCTTATACTCCCGTGGCGTATGTCCAATATATCTTTTAAAATTCCGATTGAAATTTGATAAGGAATCAAAACCACTGTCATAGGCAATTTGGGCGATTGTAAATTGATCTTCCAGGAGCAATTTACAAGCGTGCCCTACCCTGATTTCATTGACAAAATCAATAAATGTTTTGTTTGAACGGGCTTTGAAATAACGGCAGAATGCGGCCTCGCTCATACCAGCCAAGGAAGCAACATCGCCCAGCCTTATTTCCTGGGCAAAATGCTGAAGAACATAATTATGCACTTTTTGCATACGTTCTGTTTCAGAAACTTTGTAGGTATTGACATAACCATAACTCGCTATCGGTGTGCCTCCTTCTTCGTGTGCAAGTTTGTTTAGTAAAGTAAGGAGCTTTAAAATCCCTGAAAATCCTTCGGTATTTCTTAATTCCAAAAGTTCCTGACGGATATGATCACGCAGCGTTCCTTTGTAAGCAATACCGCGTTTGGAATCTATCAGAAGTTGTTTCAAAGCAAGCATTTCCGATTTTTCAAAAAAATCTTTTCCTAAAAAATCTTCCTGAAAATAAAGTACGATACCATGCGTGGATATCTCTGAATTTCCTCCAAAATAAGCAGGATCGCTTCTCCATAAATGTGGAATATCCGGTCCCAGGAAAACGGTATCTCCGGGTTCAAAAGTATGAATAGAATCTCCGATCAAACGTTTTCCGGTTCCTTCCAAAACCGTAAAAAGCTGGTAATGCGGGTGAAAATGCCAGTTAGGATCAAAATGAGGCTCTTTTAATTCATGCACCGTAACCAGGCGTACCTGACTTTCAATATTTTTATGGATCGGAGCTTTCATAGTAAACGACTTATCTGAATTTTGCCAAAATTAGCAAACATATTTAAACAAAAGTCAAAATACAGCTAGTACTAATCAAATGACGAAAAGTATTTAGTATTTTGTTGTTGTAAAATTGTATTAAAAAAAATACTCCGCATGAAATACAGCATGAATCTTCTCCTTTGGGGAAACCAAATTGACGACTCACTTTTCCCTACCCTCGAACTGATAAAAGAAATTGGATTTGACGGAGTAGAGGTCCCTATATTTAATACAAATCCTGAGCACTGGTTTAAATTCCGTAAAAAACTGGACGACCTGGGATTATCCTGTGAAACAGATACCATTTGCGGTCCGGACAATCATTTGATCAGTGCCGATCCTGTAATGCGCAAATCAACTTTGGAGCATTTGAAACGCGTTATTGACTGTTCTCTGGTTTTGGGTGCAACGAAATTAATGGGGCCATATCATTCCGCGTTAGGCGTTTTCACCGGCCAGCCCGCGACGTCGGACGAATGGAAATGGGGCGTTGACAGTATCCGGGAACTGGCAGATTATGCCGGAGAACTTGACATCACTCTGGGTCTCGAATATTTGAACCGTTTCGAGTTATATCTGACAAGTTGCGGAGATGAATTAATTCGTTTTGTGGACGAAGTAAATCATCCGAATTGCAAGATTATGTTTGATACTTTTCATGCCAATATTGAAGAGAAAAACATTGGTGACACGATGAGAAAAATGGGCGACAGAATCTCTTTCATCCAACTTTCTGAAAATGATAGATCCACACCCGGAAAAGGAAATGTTGACTGGGACGGAATTTTTGGAGCCATTCGTGATCTGAAATATGACGGCTGGATCAGTATTGAAGCATTCAGTCCGAAACTGCCTGTTGCTAATATTTGGCGTAAAATGTTTGATTCAGAAGAGCAATTGATGCGTGATGGTTTTTCTTTTATCAAATCAAATATTGAAAATCCACCGATTCCCAAATTGATTTCTCTTTAAAATTGATATTTTCAATACCGGTCGTACGGGTAATAAAAATTCCTTACCATCTAAAAAAGAAATGCCACGAATGCACAAATGCTCACGAATAAATAATTTGTGAATATTCGTGCATTCGTGGCAAATAACAATCCAGCTTGTCTATTGTCTTCTAAACTATTATTCCAAAGACGGTTTTTCTTTTATCAAATCAAATATTGAAAATCCACCGGTTCCCAAATTGATTTCTCTTTAAACTTGACAGTTTCAATACCGGTCGGACGGGTAATAAAAAATGCCTTACCATCTAAAAAAAGAAATGCCACGAATGCACAAATGCTCACGAATAAATAATTTGTGAACATTCGTGCATTCGTGGCAAATAACAATCCAGCTTGTCTATTGTCTTCTAAACTATTCTTCCAAAGACGGTTTTTCTTTTATCAAATCAAATATTGAAAATTCGCCGGTTCCCAAATTGATTTCTCTTTAAAATTGACATTTTCAATAACGGTCGGACGGGAAAAAAAAATTCCTTACCATCTAAAAAAAGAAATGCCACGAATGCACAAATGCTCACGAATAAATAATTTGTGAATATTCGTGCATTCGTGGCAAATAACAATCCAGCTTGTCTATTGTCTTCTAAACTATTCTTTCAAAGACGGTTTTTCTTTTATCAAATCAAATATTGAAAATCCACCGATTCCCAAATTGATTTCTCTTTAAAATTGATATTTTCAATACCGGTCGGACGGGTAAAAAAAAATGCCTTACCATCTAAAAAAAGAAATGCCACGAATGCACAAATGCTCACGAATAAATAATTTGTGAACATTCGTGCATTCGTGGCAAATAACAATCCAGCTTGTCTATTGTCTTCTAAACTATTCTTCCAAAGACGGTTTTCCTTTTATCAAATCAAATATTGAAAATCCGCCGGTTCCCAAATTGATTTGTCTTTAAAATTGACATTTTCAATAACGGTCGTACGGGTAATAAAAAATTCCTTACCATCTAAAAAAGAAATGCCACGAATGCACAAATGCTCACGAATAAATAATTTGTGAACATTCGTGCATTCGTGGCAAATAACAATCCAGCTTGTCTCTTGTCTTCTAAACTATTCTTTCAAAGACGGTTTTTCTTTTATCAAATCAAATATTGAAAATCCACCGATTCCCAAATTGATTTCTCTTTAAAATTGATATTTTCAATACCGGTCGGACGGGTAAAAAAAAATGCCTTACCATCTAAAAAAAGAAATGCCACGAATGCACAAATGCTCACGAATAAATAATTTGTGAACATTCGTGCATTCGTGGCAAATAACAATCCAGCTTGTCTATTGTCTTCTAAACTATTCTTCCGGAAAACGCATTAGTAAAATACATTTCAGAAGAATAACAGATGAAAAAGATCACAGCAAAATATAAAGCCGGTTATACGGATATGGGTGGTTTGGACACCTATCGCGTGATGCCTTCGCAGGAAGTAGCGATCGATGCACTCGAACCATTCCTTTTCCTGAACCACCATGGACCACAGGTTTATCCAGCCAACAATCGCGGCTTGCCTTTTGGCCCACATCCGCATAAAGGTTTTGAAACGGTAACTTTTATCATTGACGGCGATATTGTCCACACCGACAGCACGGGTTACAACAGCAAAATTGAAGCCGGCGGAATTCAATGGATGACGGCCGGAAAAGGAATTATCCATTCGGAAAACTCGTCAAAAGAATTCCTGAAAAATGGCGGCAATGTTGAAATTCTTCAACTTTGGGTTAATCTTCCTGCCAAATTTAAAAATGTTGATCCTGCCTATATTGGTCTTCAAAAAGATGAAATTCCACATTTAATTCTGGATGAAGGAAAAGTAATAATCGACGCCGTTTCCGGAAATTGGGAAGGAGAAAAAGCCGCAATTCAATCGTTAGCAGATATTCATCTCGCTACAATTTATTTTGAAAAACAAGGAAAATATTCTATTGCAATTCCGGAAGGAAGAACCGTATTGTTTTATCTTATCAGTGGCGAGTTAATTGTTAATAACGAAAAAATCGACAAACTGAATCTGGTCGAATTTGATGAGAAAGAAGGAACAATTCAACTGGAAGCAACGGAAAAAAGTCTGCTATTAATCGGTCATGCATTGCCAAACAATGAACCGGTTGTAGCACAGGGGCCGTTTGTGATGAATACCCGATTGGAAATCCAGGAAGCTTATGCTGATTATCAGGAAGGAAAATTTGGAAAGTGGAAACATTAAAAAGAAACCGGCTCCGAAAATGATCGAAGCCGGTTTCTCTTTAAGACTAACAATTTAAACAAAAAGTCTGCACCTTACTACACCTTAAACACCAGCTTATTCCGGTACAGAATATACAAAATCACAAACCACAACGCAAGATAAGTTAGCGCATATGCCAGTGAAGCATTGATCGGATCTGAAAAAAGCGGTGACAATTGAAATTCATAAAAGTAAGCCTGCAAGCCAATCGGCTCGTGCGCCGGATCATTTGGATACGCCACTTTTATTCCACTCAAAACCCTTGGAATAATCCCCGAAAAGAAAAACACAACCATCGGATTGACACCAAAAATCACGAAAAATTTCGTCCAGCCCGAGATACCTAAAACGTCAATAATGTAGTACAAAATAACGAGGCAAAGTGAAGCAATTCCTGCGGCATACAAGACGTAGGAACTTGTCCAAAGTGCTTTATTAATCGGAAATACAACATTCCAGATCAAACCAATAATAATAGCGAAAATAGCTCCTATCAACAAATGCAGAGCCTTTTTGTCTTTTGAAAAAGAATTTGTAAGCAAAGTCCCAACCAACAATCCGGCAATGCCTGTTCCAATTGCTGGAAGCGTGCTCAGAATTCCTTCAGGATCCCAGGTTTTGGAAGTAACCCATAAATGGCCCGGAAGCAGATAATTATCCAGCCAGGCTCCCAGGTTTGTACCTTTTTCAAAGTTCGGTTCTCCAACGCCCGGCACAGGAATTAATGTCATTAAAGCCCAGTAAGTCAGCAAAACTATAACCCCAAAAAAAGCTTGCGTTTTCCAGTTTGTTTTAAGATATAATATTGAAACGATAAAATAAACAATAGCGATCCGCTGTAAAACACCTGGAATCCTGACGGTTTCATAGTCCTTAAATCCACCAAAGGCCAAAATTAGCATGGTTAGAAAAACAGCAAGCGCTACGTAAAATTGCAGCTTTTTATCATAATCATTGAAAAGAGCTAAAACGATTATTGCTGTCCAAATCAATCGAAACCCCAAGAGCGGCAAACCTTCCAGTCCAAACCCATGAATTTTCGAAAAAAAACTTAAAAACAGCCCCAGACAGAAAATCCGAAGCGTCCGGGTTATTATTTTTTGAAAAGAATTTGCATTAAGGATTTTTTGCGGCGTTGCTAAAACGACAGAGACACCTACAATAAAAAGGAAGGTAGGAAACACCAAATCTGTTGGTGTGCAGCCATGCCATTCTGTATGTAAAAGCGGTGAATAAACATGTCCCCAATCGCCCGGATTGTTGACGATCGTCATGAGAATAATGGTCAGTCCGCGCAGGACGTCCAGAGAAATAAGACGGGTTTTCATCAAGAAATGATTCTTTTGTAAAGGTTAGGAGAGCACAAGTTAATGTTTTTTCAAATTACGAAGGAAGAATCACGCTAAATCTATTTAGCGAAATCATTTCCCATTATTTTATCATAATCTTTTACCATATGAAAATAGTCATGTCCCATAAATTTTCTTTTTCCGGCTTCATAAAAACCCAGATTTTTATACAATTTTTTTGCTGCCGGATTATCCAGATCAACAATTAATCCGATCCGCTTATAACCCAGACTAAAACCAAGATCGCAAAAAGCATTGATCAATATTTTCCCAATCCCTTTTCCCTGCTGGTTTTCATCAACATTGACACAATCCAGATAATATTCGCCAGCTTCCGTTTCGTCATTCGGGGTAAAATCAGGATCTGATTTCCTTAACTCATCTAGTATGGGCTGTCGTAATTCATGAAGACGTTTCCCATCATAACCAGTTACAGAACCTGCTATGCCATTTTCATTCTCGTAAACCAACGTGTTCGCGTAACTATATTGATTATCTTCCATCCTGAAAAACATCTCAAAAAATGGAATGGCATCCTTATAATTTTCGGATTTTGCGAAAATCCCTGCAATATGTCCCATCGCCAATATCATCAGCGGAGCTACGGCCGTCGCATCAGCCGGTGTAGCAGATCTAATCATATTTTATTACTTATAATTAAGATTGAAATATTCATTTAGTCAATTTCACCTTATAGCCATATTTTGCTTTAAATAGATTTAAAACTTAAAAAAAAGTCAAAATACGATCATTACTAATCAAAAGAAAGAAAGTTTTTAGCATTATTTTGCTGTAAAATTGTATTGTCAATAAACGAGTTATGGTCTATCCGATTACTCATTCTTATTAAAATTGAAAATATCCTGAAATCTGCTGTTTCAAATTCCGGATCTGAATTTCAAACAAGCCAAACCGAATCTCTAATCCTTTACTTTTATATGTCACAAAAAATTAACATTGCTATTGTTGGTCTCGGCTTTGGAGCCGAATTTATTCCTATTTATCAGCGTCATCCCAACGCTAATATGTACGCAATTTGTCAGCGTACAGAATCGAAATTAAATGCCGTTGGCGACCAATATGGTATTGATGTGCGATACACAAGTTATGAAGACCTTTTGAATGACCCAAAAGTTGATGCCGTTCATATTAATTCTCCTATTCCAAACCATGCTGAACAAACGTTAAAAGCATTGCGTGCTGGAAAACATGTGGCTTGTACGGTTCCTATGGCAACCAGTGTTGAAGATTGCATGGAAATTGTGAAAGTTTGTAAGGAAACCGGAAAAAAATATATGATGATGGAAACCGTGGTTTATGCACGTGAGTTTCTGTTTGTGAAAGAATTATACGAAAAAGGAGAACTGGGGAAAATACAATTTTTGAAAGCCAGTCACCAACAGGATATGGAAGGATGGCCCGACTATTGGCCTGGTTTGCCTCCGATGCATTATGCAACGCATTGCGTTGGGCCTGTTGCAGGTTTGTTAAAATTGGAAGCTGAATATGTTTCCTGCTTCGGTTCTGGAACAATCAGTGAGGATCTGGCCAAAATCCACAACTCTCCTTTTGCTGTGGAATCGGCGCATATCAAATTTAAAGACAGTGATTTGTCGGCATATGTGTACCGTTCTCTTTTTGATGTGGCACGCCAGTATCGCGAAAGTTTTGAAGTATACGGAAGTAAAAAATCATTTGAATGGCCATTAATTGAAGGTGAAGATCCGGTGATTCATACAGCAAAAAAACCGGAACATGAAATTGCGGAGCATGTAAAAACACCGGATTATGCACATTTGCTGCCTGCCGAAATTCAACAATTTACAGGCCATGGCGTGTATGACGCGGATGATAATTCACACCTTTCGTTCGTTCAGGGCGGTGGGCACGGCGGTTCACATCCACATTTGGCAAACGAATTTATTTCCGCATTGATAGAAGATCGTGATCCATTCCCAAATGCATGGCAATCAGCCAATTGGACAAGTGTTGGGATTTTGGCACATGAATCCGCTTTGCAAGGTGGCGCGTTGATTCAATTGCCTGATTTTAAGAATGCGTAAGTTGTTTGGTTGAGATTAATGGAATTCCACATTAGCTTTACAAATAGAGTATTATAAAATATTATGATGCTCTGCATCACAGAAAGAAGATGTATAGCACTTATAACATTTACCAGCATACAAAAACATATTTAAACAATTAAATGAAAACCAGAGCCTTATCCTTTTTACTAGGCATTTTCCTTTTGGGATGTGCCGTCCATCAATCCTCGCAGACCGCGGCTGTGAGTAAAACAGAAGCCAAAGGCCGAAGGATTGAGGTATTATTTCTGGGTGACACCATTGGTCATCACAAATCTTCCGAACGCGTTCCACAGATTATGGCTGCATTGGGGCCAAAGGGAATTAACTTCACTTACACGGACGACTTAAATGATCTTAATCCGGAGACTTTAAATAAATACGATGCATTAATGCTTTATGCAAACTGGGATTCTATCGCTCCCCAGCAAGCAAAAGCGTTACTGGATTATGTTGCGAGCGGAAAAGGTTTTATTCCGGTTCACTGTGCTTCTTACTGTTTCCGTAACAATCCGGAAGTGGTCAAGCTGATCGGCGGACAATTCTGGAGACATACCTGGGATACAATTCAGCCTGTTTGGACAAAACCTGATCATCCTGCAATCGCCGGTGTAAAACCATTCAAAACGGTTGATGAAACCTATTTGCACAAATTATTACAGCCTGACAATGTAATCCTTACCGAACGCATTATCCAGAAAGATCAGGCGAAAGACAAACCAGGCGTTGAAAAAGAACCTTATACCTGGGTTCGTACGCATGGAAAAGGACGGGTATTTTACACGGCTTACGGACACGACGAGCGTACCTGGGCTACTCCCGGATTTCAGGATTTGTTAGAAAAAGGAATTCTTTGGGCTGTCAATGACGATGCAAAAAAGGCCTTCGTCGCTTTGGCTCCAAAACCGTTCGAATACCGTGAAGCAAAACTTCCTAACTACGAACAGCGCCCTGGCCCTCAATTACAGCAATTACCGCTTTCTCCGGAAGAATCAGTTAAGCATATCCAGATTCCGGTAGACTTTACGCTGGATGTTTTTGCACACGAACCTGACGTAATGCACCCGATTGCGATGACGTGGGATGAGCGGGGAAGATTGTTTGTACTGATCACAAAAGATTATCCAAACGAACGTAAAAACACAGGCGGGAGCGATTATATCCTGATTTGTGAGGATACGGACAAAGATGGCAAAGCGGATAAATTCACAAAATTTGCCGACGATTTGAGTATCCCTACCGGACTTGTTTTCGCAAACGGCGGTCTGATCGTTTCTCAGGCTCCGCATATGTTGTTTTTGCAGGATACTAACGGTGATGACAAAGCGGATGTGAAGAAAATTCTTTTCAGCGGTTTTGGTACTGGTGATACACATGCGGGCCCATCTAATTTGCATTATGGTTTTGACAACTGGGTTTATGGTTCCGTTGGATATTCGGGATACAAAGGAAAATTTGGCAAAGCTGATTCTCTGGATTTCGGGCAGGCACTTTTCCGTTTCAAACCGGATGGTTCCGATATGGAAATCGTTGCAAAAACTTCCAACAATACCTGGGGTTTAGGTTTCAACGAAGCTGGGGATCTATTTGGATCTACTGCAAATAACTCGCACGGCTGGTACAGCGCTATTCCAAACCGTTATTTTGGAGCAAGCAAAGTTGATAACGGAAGTCGCAGTACAGATACGCATAAAGACATGCAGCCGATTACCCCAAAAGTACGTCAGGTGGATGTTTTTGGTGGATTTACAGCCGCAGCAGGACAAAATTTTTATACTGCTCGTGCATTTCCAAAAAAATACTGGAACAATGTAGCTTTCGTTTCTGAGCCGACCGGACATATTCTTCACCAGAATATGATGGTAAAAAAGGGAACGGATTATGAAGATAATCTTGGCTTTAACCTCCTTGCAGGTGCTGATGAATGGGTTGCTCCGGTTTTCGCCGAAGTTGGGCCGGATGGAGCTGTGTGGATTGCTGACTGGTACAGCTACATTATTCAGCATAACCCAACACCAAAAGGATCTGAAAATGGTGCAGGGAATGCTTATGAGACTGGCTTGCGCGATTTCACACATGGTCGTTTGTATCGTGTAGCATATAAAAAAGCACCGGCTTATACACCGATTTCTTTGAGCAAAAGTCGCCCGGAAGAATTGGTTGCTACTTTGAAAAACAACAATATGTTATGGAGACGCCATGCACAAAGATTGCTGGTTGAACGTGGACAAAAAGATGTTGTTCCTCAATTGATTGCTTTGGTTAATGATAAATCCGTTGACGAAGTTGGATTAAATACTGCTGCTATTCATGCTCTATGGACTTTGCAAGGATTAAATGCCATTGAAGATCCGGCAGTTTTAGCTGCTGTGACTGCCGCATTGAATCATCCAAGCAATGCTGTTCGTAAAACAGCGGTTCAGTTTTTGCCACGCACGGCTACAACAGGAAAAACATTACTTTCTGTTGATGCTTTGCACGATAAAGAGCAATTGGTGGTACTAAACAGTCTTTTAGCTTTTAGTGAAATTCCATTGACGCCTGAAATTGAAAGTGCCGTTTTAGGACTTCTTGACACGTATGCACAAGTTGATGATCGCTGGATGCCGGATGCTTTTGCTGCGATTTTAAACTCCCATGATGGAAAACTTCGGAAAGATTATTTAGCTGAACGTGTTAAAAAGGCCAAACTACAAAAGCCTTCCACCATTGGTGAAAACAAAATGGCTATGGATCATTCCAAAATGAACCATGAAGGAAATGAAGCCAATAAGGTTACCGTTCAGGGTTCTGCGGAACTGGCGATTACCAATATTACGATTGAACCAGCGACTCCATATGTTCGTGAATACGCCAAAGTGACGATTGAAATTACCAATCAGGGCAGCGTTGCCGTACCGAAAGATCTGGTTCCGATTGTCAATGTTGGTATCAGAAGCCGTTCGTTAAATACAAATTATGTTAGCCGCCAGCTGGTTAATGGTATCGCTCCTGGCGAAACTATTAAACTTACCGAAGGTAATAACGGCCCATGGAGAAGCACTTTTGGATTTTCTTCTGATGAAGCTGGAAAAGTTAATGTAACAGCGACCGTTGACGTTGACAATGTTGTTCCTGAAAAAGACGAAAATAAAAATAATACATTGACTAAAAGTTTCGAAGTTAAACGTCTGGACCGCCTTTCTGACTTTTCGTTGGAACGCGCTGCACGTGGATATACTTCTTATGCAACCGGCGGTGAGGTTATTGATCTGATCAATACTGCACAATATCTTGATCCACAAGGAAGAAGTGCTGTCATGAAAGGTGTGCTTGGTGCATGGAATCCAAAACGTAAGGAAACTGCAACCGCTGCTGATCGTACTTTACTTGCGACTATAAAAGCCAATACGCAGGATGACATGAGCGCAAAACTTACTGTTCTGATGGAATCTTACGGAATAAAAGATGAAGTGACGTCGGATCCTAATGTTCAGATCGTTCGTATTAAAGCGATTCGTGAAGAAATGAAATTCAGCGTTACTGAATTCACTGCAATTGCCGGAAAAACGGTTGAAATTGTTTTTGAAAATCCGGATGCGATGCAGCATAACATGGTGATCGGAAAACCGAAAACAAAGGAAATTATTGGGGCCGCAGCTGATAAAATGATCACGGCAAAAGACGGTGCAGAGAAAAATTACGTACCGAATATTCCGCAAATTATCGCTTCAACTCCGCTTGTAAATCCTGAACAAACCTATCGTCTGCGATTTGTTGTTCCGAAAGATCTGGGCGACTATCCATACGTTTGTACTTTCCCGGGACATTGGAGATTAATGACGGGTGTTATGAAAGTTGTAAAGGAATAAAGTTTTAAATATAAAAAATAGCCATCACCGAAAAGTGATGGCTATTTTTTTGTTCAATATTAAGCAATAATATACCAATATTAACCTAAACAAGATTAACCCAATCAATAAATAGATAATTTTTGCATATTTAATTACCGAAATGTACCGTTGAAATTGACCCAGTATGAAAGTTGTCCAATTCACTATTCCCGTTGCCAAAGAAACTACGATTGTAGTCCAGGATAATGTAATTCCACATTTCTATAATCATCTTCACAGACACCCGGAGGTGCAGATAACCTGGATTAAGGAAGGCGAAGGAATGCTCATTGCCGGGAATTATATGCAGCGCTTCAAACCTGGTGATGTGTATATTATCGGTGCAAATCAGTCACATGTTTTTAAAAGTGACGAGTCCTATTACGATCCTTCACAAAACAAGATCGTACATGAAATCTCATTTTTCTTTAATCCTGATCATCTTTTTCAAAATATCTTACGGCTTCCGGAAATGGGCGCTATCCGGAAATTTGTGGAGGGAATGCATAATGGTCTGCAAATTCAGGAAACTTCGTATGATCTGGTCAAAAAGACAATGACCGAAATAATGGAAAAAGCAGATAGTTTGAGAGTGGCTTCTTTCATTGAATTGCTTCATCTTTTTTCTACTTTAAAAAATATCAAACCGCTATCAACCAACAACAATGAACAAATAATGTCCGATGTTGAAGGAATAAGGATGGATCAGATTTTCCAGTTCGTTGTAGGAAACTATAAAAACCACATTACCCTGAATGAAGTCGCTTCCATCGCGAATCTTACACCACAGGCTTTTTGTCGTTATTTCAAAAAACATACCGGCAAAACATTGATCAGTTTCCTAAATGAAGTACGGATCAATGAAGCTTGTAAAATTGTAGTTTCGGGCAAATTCGACAGTTTTTCCGATGTCTCCTATAAAACAGGTTTTGATAATGTTACCAATTTTAACCGGGTTTTTAAAAAGACAATCGGAAAATCCCCGCGTGAATATCATCGTGATTTCTTCAAAAAACTTCTCTGAAATAATTTTGTAAAACGGACATTATTTCACCCAGTCTTTCAAAATCGACATTTGTAATTTATCCGGATTTTGAACCGGACTAATGGCGAAAGAACGTTCAGATTTTGTTCCTAAAATAATCGGATAAGCAATTTTTGTGTCATTTTTCACAAGATTCAGATTCATCTTTTCTCCCGCTTTTTTGTCGATAAAAATGTACGCAATATTTGTCTCGGAAGCCGGCGCGCCGTCCACATCAAGTATCACATTTCCTTTGCGCACACCTGCTTTCCAGGCCGGAGAATCCCAATCAACGCTGGAAACAACCAAACTGTCATCCCGCAATTTTGCTTTTATACCCAAATAAGCACCAGGTATTTGTTTCGATGTTACATCAATATTCAATCCTGCATAATTGAAATATTTCACATAATCCAATTCCTTGGTAGTATATACGTAATGAAAAATTTCATCCAGTGAAGCTCCTGCTACTTTCTCACAAACCTTTCTGAATTCCGTTTCCGTAAATCCGCGGTTTTGTTTTTGGTAAAAATCCTGATACAAAGTACGCATAACATCGTCCAGCGATTTCTTATTATTTGTTTCATGCCTGATTTTAAAATCCAGCATCAAGCCCACAATCGGGCCTTTGATGTAATAGGAAATTGTTTTGTTAAATTCATCGGTAACTCTTCCGCTTGGCCCATCCGACCAGGTTTCCGCACTTGCCTGCGCCAAAGATTGATACAATCTTCCCGGTTGTGTTTCCAAAGCTAAAATCAAAGCTTTGTAGGCATCCAAAACCTGTGTCTGGGTCATAAGACCTGCTCTGTTCAAAACCGGATATTCGTAATAAACGGTCAATCCTTCCGAAACCCAAAGCATATTGGTTTTGCTTCCTTTATCATAGTTAAACGGCCCCAGTTCCACCGGGCGAATCCTTTTCACGTTGTAATGATGAAAATATTCATGTGTTAAAAAGCTCAGTATTTTGATGCGTTTTACGGGATCGTTAAGCAGATTCCCATCAAAACTTACGGCCGTCGAATTCAAATGTTCAATACCTCCGCCACCAGGACCTATGGCCAGAAATGTATAATGTTTGTAAGGAATATCACCGATCACAGCGGAAGCCGCTTCAACCATTTTCTTGATATCCTGCATAAATTTGGCCTTGTCGAAATCTCCCATTTTATAACCAATAAAACGATGTGGAATTCCCTTGACGTCGAATGCAGGCAATTCTTCAAGATTTCCTATCAGAATCGGACTATCATAAAGTATATCAAAATCGGGAGCAGCATAAGTAAAATTCTTTCCCGGAATTAAATCCAGCCCGGTTGCCACATCCTTCCATTTGTCAAACGGTTTAATGGTCAATTCCACAGGCCTTTTTATCTCGTTTTCAAGATACATGCATAAACCAGCGGGAATAATGTAGCCATGGTCCTCATCTACAAAACTGGTCCCTACAAACTCCCTTGTTGTTAAAACATCATATTCGACATGCAGAGAAGTCGCTTTTGCTTTTTCCACATGCCATTCATTTTTACCTTTTTTATCAAAAAACAATTTAGCACCTGCCTGATCCGTAACCTGAAAGTTGCTCACAAAAGATTCGAAATCCATGATCTGGTAATATCCCGGAGACCAGGCGGGCATTTTCAATCTGGATGTTTCGTGCGGACCAACCTTACAATCCATCAACACATGAAAAGTATGATTCGCCGGATTTGCCATCGTTATTGTGAATTGAACGGGATCCTGCGTTTGTGCAAAAACAGTTGCCGATTTAAGCAGAAAAACCGTCAGGATAATCCAGTAAAAATGTATATTTCTTTTCATGTTAAAGTAAAAAGCAGATAAAACGAACCAATGTTTAAAGTAAACAGATTTTTAGTACAATAACCGTTCACAACTCCTATTTTTGAGTTTAACCAGGTAAAACACAGAAGTATTATGGATTTCTGCAATATTATTTTCTGGTACAAATTTTTTCAGCAAGCTTGCATCATCACATAAAATATAATCATAACAAAAATCATTTTGCCCATTTTTCAGTGCAGTAAAATCTTTCAGATAACGGATGTATCTCATCTGCCCGGGATTTTTCAGTTTTATATCCACAGCAGCCCAATAATTGTAAAACCCATCCTTTTTAAACATAACCCCGATATTTTTATTATCGCCGGTAATATGTTCTAATAAAGGCTCAAAAGCGTAATAATCATCCAAATGACTTAAAAAATAGGCCTTGGTACGGGTTGTACCAAAAACCGTCGCCGATTTATCATCGTCATAATATCCTTCCTTTTCAAGAATATTAAAAATCTTCACGCGTTCTTTATAACCTGGTAATTGTTTTAAAGGATGACAATTATCCTTTCCCGGAAAATCATAGTAAGCTCCTAAATCTTTTTCGTATTTTTTCGACTGCAAGCTGTCTGTAACACAAAAGGCAACCGGAATATGTCCCAGTATTTTTTTACTAAAATAACCGACAGGAAGCAAAGCCTTGTTCGGATTTCCGAATACAAATAGCGTAGAAACCAGCATAAGAGGGAAAATGAGATAACCGGTATTCCAATTCAAAACCTTGGAATACACGTATGCTATCAGTACAGCCCCCATGGCAAAAAATGGCATATGCGTCCGCGTGCTCCATAGCTGAAACTTTAAAAGTGAGCAAAACAACACGAATCCCAATACAGAAAAGAGCCAGAACCATTTGATATTGCGGGTCCCCTTAAAAAAAAGTAATGGTATGGTAGCTAGTAACATTAACCAGATATGTATCGTATTAGGAACCATGTCTTCGTGTACTGAATAACGCACGGAAAACGGATCAAGCCTTAACGCCAGGTCATCGATTTCAACGCCGATTGCCTGATGAAAGTTATTTATTTTTGAAGATAGAAACGCATTAAAACTGGTATTGGGAAGCCCGAGATGCAGACCCACATTTTTGATTATCCCCGAAAGTGCAAAGAGGACCGAATGCTTGTCTACCGGAATTTTCTCTGCAAAAAATGTTGAATCTTCCGGTGGGCTCATCACACTTCCGAAAAGCTGATAATTTCTATAAAAGAATGGAGTAAAGGTTAAAACCAGTAAGACAAGTGCCAGTATCAGCACTTTCACACCATACAAAAACCCGTACTGCAACAATATTCGAAGCGCAAAATAAACTGTAAAAGGAAGAGCAAAAATGAATACAGTATACTTTGTGAATCCGCCAAAGGACAAGGATAAAAGCATTACCAATAATGTAAGCCATGATTTTCTCTCCAGCAGCTCAAATCCAAAATATACAAAAGTAATAAAGAAAAAACATGCGACATAGTCTACCTGCGCACTTGTACTTTCAAAAATACCGATAGGAAGAGTTAGCAAAATTATAACCGCCAGCAGTTGTCCTTCCTGCTTTAAACCGAATCTTTTTGCCAGCAGACTTATTGCAGCGAGGGAGCCCAGAAAAGAACAAAACTGCACCAATCCGGCAAAATAATCGGAGCCCGACAGCAAGACGGTGTCCAGAACAATATATTCGGCAAATACATTAAGATAAAGCTGCTGAATATGAACGGTTGGGAAATGATCAAGATTACCGTTATTAATCCAGTAAAGAATTCGGTTGAGATGATAACTGTGTGCGTCGAAATTATTTGGAGGAGAATATACAGCCAGAAATGACAGGGGAAGGATAAAAAACAAGAAGGCGGCAATCAAAATTATCTTATTGCTCCGACTTATCCCTTTCAATCTAACGACGTCAATGATATCCGACAAATTAGAAAAATCAACTTTTCCTACTGATTTCCAATAGCTTGCAAGTGCAAGAAGCAGTACAATATCTCCCAGCCAGAAAACGAAAGCTGAGGTAGAATTCAGCGCATCAAAATATGAAAATACTTCATTGTAAATAAACACTGCCGTTGCATTGGCAACAAGAGAATATATAAAAGAAATCCTGATTTTACTGTATAACCCACATTTTACAGATGTTAAAAAAAAGAGCACAAAACTTAAAAGAACTGATAATAAGAGTAAACAAAAATTCATACGATGCTTTAAGGAGGATTACTTATATTATTTCAAAACGATTGAATTAAGATTTGAAGATAACAGTTATTTATAAAAGGCTCCTTCATGGAGCCTTTAATTTTTTCTGGTAGTGTATAGAAATTATTTATTTAAACTCTTCCGCACTTTAATCACAAACTTCTCAGTCACATCGGCGAAGTTTACAATTTCGGAAACAGTAAAATCGCCAAAGGTTATATAGCGCTGTAAGATATCAGGACATCATCGATTTTCTTCTAATTAATCATCCCTTTCCTCACGCTGTGGTTTTGTAGAAAATACGATGTAATTTGGTAACTGAATATTTTCGCGCTAATCCTATTACTTTGAATACGTCAATAAAACCCATTTGGAAAATCAGTATTGATACCGGAGGAACCTTCACAGACTGTCTTGCTACTCATCCGGATGGTGAAATCACCAGAATAAAAGTGCTCAGTTCCGCGCGTTTGCGAGGAAGAATTATTCGTAAAACCGGGCCGTTTACTTTCGAATTTGAATCTCCCTGGAAACACGCTGAAGATTTATTAACAGGATATCAGGTCAAAATTGGCACTTCAGCAACCTCGGCTTACTTAGTTTCTGTTGATTACGAAAAACAATCCATTACACTTGATACTGATATTCCTGAAAATGGAGGTGTAGATTTTGAATTATTCAGTGGAGAAGAAGCGCCAGTTCTGGCGGCCCGATTATTAACCAAAACACCGCTAAAAAATCCGCTGCCACCGATTGAAATGCGTCTTGGAACAACAAAAGGCACCAACGCATTATTGGAAAGAAAAGGTGCAAAAACATTGCTGGTTGTTACAAAAGGATTTAAAGATTTACCTTATATAGGAAATCAGCAACGCCCTTCACTTTTTCAACTCAACATTCCGGAGCCTAAATTATTATATCATGATGTCATTGAACTTCATGAACGACTTGATGCGAACGGGAAAGTTATCAAAGAACTGGAAAGTACGGATTTCAGTCTTTTTCCGGGAATTCATTTTGACTCCATCGCCATTTCATTGCTGCATTCTTACCAAAATGATCAGCACGAAACCGCAGTCGCCTCGGCTTTTAAACAAAACGGATCCAAATATGTTTCGGCATCTTCTCAGCTTTTTCCTTTTTCACATTATTTGAGACGGACACAAACGGCTGTCGTCAACGCTTATCTTGATCCGGTTTTAGATCAATATCTGACCAATATTAAAAATGCATTGAACGAAGGCAGCCTGAAAATCATGACAAGCACCGGAAGTTTATCCCAGTTAGCTGGTTTCAAGGCAAAAGACAGTTTACTTAGCGGACCCGCTGGCGGAATCGTGGCGGCAACACATGCTGCAAAACGTCATGGATTCTCCAAAGTACTGACTTTCGATATGGGTGGTACAAGTACGGATGTAGCCAGAATTGATGGTGAGCCGGAATTAAAATATATTACGGAAATTGATGGAATTGAATTCCACAATCCCACTTTGGCCATAGAAACGGTTGCAGCTGGCGGAGGTTCTGTTTGTTGGTTTGATGGTTTTACTTTACAAGTCGGGCCAGAAAGTGCAGGTGCATCTCCCGGTCCGGCCTGTTATGGCGCAGGTGGACCGTTGACAATCACAGATATAAATCTGCTGCTCGGAAAAATGGATCCTGCAAAATTTGGTATTCCAATCCGTCCCGAAGCTGCAATCGAAGCAACCAAAAAATTACAAAATACCATTTTTGAAAAGAATGGAAATTTACTTTCAGAACAGGAAATCCTGACCGGACTTGAAAGAATTGCGAATGAAAAAATGGCCGATGCGATTAGAAAAATTTCGGTTGAAAAAGGTATTGATCCTTTGGACTATACTTTAATCACCTTTGGAGGAGCCGGTGGTTTGCACAGCTGCCAGCTAGCGGATCTTTTAGACATAAAAAGTGTGATCATCCCTTACGATGCAGGACTTTTCAGTGCGGTAGGAATCGGTGAAGCGCTGATCAGTACTATTGTGTCAAAACAAGTTTTACTTCCTTTAACAGAAGCCCAAGCTCACCTCAAAATCTGGAAAAATGAATTATTGAAAAACGCAGAAACTGAACTTCAAAAGCAAAACATCACTGATTATGAAATTGCTTTTTGCTCACTTTTCTTACGTTTCGCGGGACAAGAAAATACCATTGAAATTGCCCTTAAAAATGAGCAGATCGTTGAAGAATTCAAACTTCTATACACAACTCAATTTGGTTATTATCCTGAAAACGTGGTCATCGAGCTGGAAAGTATACGACTTAAAGTGCAGGAGAAAACCGAAAAACCGGTATCACAAACCATTCTGAAAGATGGTAATCCTGCTACTTCTCTACGACAAGTCAAACCGATATTTAAATCAAAAAATCAGGATAATTCTCCCACTTCTCATTTGTATGAATGGGATCTTTTAGAAGCCGGAGAAGAATTTTCGGGCCCTGCCATACTGCTCAGTTATACCTCCACAGCCTATATTCCGGCAGGTTGGAAACTGGTAATCCAGGGAAATAAAGATGCAATTGTTTTCAAAACGAGCAATCAAACCAGTGTTTCGGAAAAACATAGTGAAGAAGTTTCACTACAGCTTTTCACAAATCGTTTCAAAGCAATAGCAGAAGAAATGGGCGTTCAGTTACAAAGAACGGCCTTTTCGGTTAATGTAAAAGAGCGACTGGATTTCTCGTGTGCGCTTTTGGATGCAGATGGAGATTTGTTGGTCAATGCACAGCACATTCCGGTACATTTGGGAAGTATGGGAATTTGCGGCAGGCTGGTGCGGGATGCAATTCATATCGGTCCGGGGGATGTAATTATCACCAATCATCCAAAATATGGAGGCTCGCACCTACCAGATATTACCTTGATTGCAGGCGTTTTTACAGATTCGGGAGAATGTATGGGTTATGTTATAAACCGCGCACATCATGCTGAAATGGGTGGAAAAACGCCTGGCTCCATGCCGCCGGATGCTACATGTCTTGCCGAAGAAGGGGTTGTGATCCTTCCACAATATCTGGTGAAAGCGGGTGAATTTCAATGGGAAACAATTCATGATCTTTTCACAAATTGCGCTTATCCAACCCGTAATTTTTTATCTAACGAAGCCGATATCATTGCCGCTTTATCTGCATTAAGAAAAGGAAGTGAGCAACTATTAAAACTGGTCGAAATTCATGGAATTGATGTTGTAAAAAAATACATGACTTTGCTTAAAACAAGTGCCATTCTCCAATTGAAAAATGCGTTAGAGCCGTTAGAAGGCAAAACATTTGAAGCCACAGAATTTCTCGATGACGATCACCGGATACAGGTTTCCATTTCTATTTCAAAAGATAAACAAGTTTTTGATTTTACAGGAACTTCCTCCGTTCACCCCAATAATCTGAATGCCAACATATCCATTTTACACAGTGCCATTCTCTACGTACTGAGATTACTCATAAATAAGGAAGTACCGCTGAATGACGGATTGATGAAAAGCGTAGAAATTATTCTGCCCGATAACAGTTTTCTTCATCCTGATTTTTCTGATGATCCGTTGAAATGTCCAGCCGTTGTTGGAGGAAATACAGAAGTTAGCCAGCGACTTGTTGATACCTTATTAAAGGCTTTTGAGTTAGCGGCTTGCAGCCAGGGAACGATGAACAACTTCCTTTTTGGAAATAAAAACTTTGGATACTACGAAACCATTGGTGGTGGTGTCGGCGCAGGGCCAGGTTTTAACGGTCGAGCCGCAGTTCATCAGCATATGACAAATACCAGAATCACGGATCCTGAACAATTGGAAAGAAAATATCCGGTACGTTTATTAGAATTCGGAATTCGGAAAAATTCAGGTGGCGATGGAAAATTTAACGGCGGAGATGGAATTGTCAGGAAAGTTGAATTTCTTGAACCGTTGCAGGTAACACTTTTAGGGCAACATCGTAACTATGCACCTTACGGATTGCATGGCGGTGAAGATGGAAAAACTGGCCAACATACCCTGAGTTCTAAAAATCATACGATTACAAAACTAACTGGAATATGCAGCCTGGAAGTTCAGGCAGGCGATATCCTGACAATCGAAACGCCCGGTGGTGGTGGATACGGTGCGTCGGTTTAGATTTCACAGAGAACCGTAGAGTTCAAAAAGGAGGGACAAAGAGATTAAATATTTCAGAAATAAACCTCTGTGGCTCTCTCCTTTTCTCTGTGAAACTCTGTGTAACCTCCCATTTTTCACTCCTTGTAACACAAAATAGATGGCTTCCAATAAATCCTCCAAAGCACTTTTAGGTGCAGCCTTTTTAATGGCAACTTCTGCTGTTGGGCCAGGTTTCCTGACCCAAACTACGGTTTTCACAAGCCAGCTTGCTACCAGTTTTGGTTTTATAATCCTCATTTCTGTTGTTATTGATCTGTGTGTTCAGTTCAATATCTGGCAAATTGTAACAGTTTCTGGAAAGCATGCGCAGGATCTTGCCAATGAGCTTTTTCCCGGACTTGGCTATCTCCTGGCCTTTCTGATCGTCGTCGGCGGACTTGCTTTTAATATCGGAAATGTCGCCGGTGCAGGATTAGGAATTGAGGCGATGACAGGCGTTCCAGTAACAACAGGCGCTATCGTAAGCGCTGCTATGGCAATAGGAATTTTTCTATTCAAAGAAGCCGGAAAAGCGATGGATACTTTTTCCAAAATTTTGGGATTAATCATGATCGGGCTAATTCTTTACGTCGCTTTCACTTCGCATCCTCCATTTTTGGAAGCTATTCACCATACCTTTTTACCTGAAAAATTTGATGCCGCTTCCACGCTGACTTTGGTTGGAGGAACGGTTGGCGGATACATTTCTTTTGCCGGCGCACACCGACTTTTAGATTCCGGCATGAAGGGAAAAGAGGCATTACCACAAGTGAATCGTGGCGCGGCAACGGGAATTTTAGTGACTGCAATAATCCGATACTTGCTATTTCTGGCCACGTTGGGAATAATTCTGACAGGAGCACATATCAATCCGGATAACCCGACCGCTTCTATTTTTGAAAATGCAGCAGGACAATTTGGAAAACAAATGTTTGGATTGATGATCTGGTCCGCGGCCATAACTTCCGTTGTTGGCGCGGCTTACACTTCAATATCCTTTCTAAGATCTTTCCACCCGTTGCTCGAAAAATACCATACCTACTTAACCATCGTTTTCATTCTTATTTCCACCACCGTTTTTCTTTTTGTTGGCAAACCAGTGAAAGTATTGATTTTTGTGGGCACGCTTAACGGATTCGTTTTACCAATAGCACTGGGAATCCTGTTAGTGGCAAGTAGGAAATCAAAAATTATGGGACTTTACAAACATCCCTATTTTCTGCAAATTATTGGATGGATCGTGGTTTTGGTGATGGTGGGGTTAGGGATTAAGGCGATTTGAGAAAAAAGTACGTATATTAATTGATCAGAATTTGCAGCGTTCACGGCAAATATCACACATTAGAAATTGAAAAAATGCAGCAAAAAAAGTGGATTAATTATTGGAAAAAGAGTTTGAGTGATTCTTTGAAAGCAGACATTGATATCGAAAAACTAAAACATTTTGAAATACAGGATTTCAAAATGGATTCTCAAACGATTGCCTCAATAGTGGAAGTCAATGAACTTATTGACTTTGAAGAAGAGCGGATTAATAAGAAAAAAGGTATCACCGACAAAGACAGCAAAAGTTGGGAACGACTGGAAACGATTCAGATTTTAATAGCACCAATAAAAATCACTCCCTTACCAGAACATTTAATTTTCTTCAAAGACAAAAAAACCAAGTTTCCGTTTTGGTATTATACCAAGATTAACAGACAAGGAATTCTGTCAATTCCCGAAGAATTATTTCCTGTTTTTCAAAGAAAATACCTTGAACCACTGGCTGATGAGCGATCCGAATTTATTTTCAGTACCGTTGAAAAGGTGGATAAAGCAACGCCATTCAGAAAAGAGAAATACAAATTTTTTCAAGACTATATCACCTACATAAAAGATGTTTTCCAGAAGGCTGTTGAACAAACTATAAGTACTTTTTCGGCTGACGGATATGAAACAGTACATCGTGCAATTATTTTATTGCCGGATGAAGACATCAATGCCGCAGCTGGAATAATTCAGCTTTACGAAAAGATTGCAGCCGAAACTATTATTCCGCCACTGTTGTCCGACTTTATTAGTCTGGATAATAAGACAGAAAATTTGCCATTACCCGTTTCTAAACTAATGGATGCAAACTTTTTGCATGTCGGGCAAATGGGATATGATTTCCCCCTTTCAATTTCCCAAAGAAAAGGTTTGTATACATTTTTGCAGAACAGCGATAGAATCTTCGCAGTTAACGGACCTCCCGGAACTGGAAAAACGACATTGCTGCAAAGTATTGTCGCTAATAAAATCGTTGAAAGTGCCATTACTGGTGAAAATCCACCTTTGATATTAGCCTGCTCAACCAACAACCAGGCCGTTACCAATATTATTGACAGCTTTTCAAAATCATCAACCCAACCCGGAAAACTGGAAGGAAGATGGCTTCCGGAGCTGGATGGTTATGCAACTTATTTGCCTTCAAATGGGAAAACGGAGGCCGAATTAAAAGGAATAAATTACAAAAAACAGAATGGTAACGGACTTTTCAGCAAAGTCGAAAACAAGGAATATCTGGAAAAGGCAACGGAATGTTTTCTTCAAAAAAGTGCTGTTTATTTCAATGCTTCACATTTAAGTATTGAAGAAATTACCCAGAAACTTCGAAGTGAAATAATGGATATCCAGGTTTCTTTAAAAGACGCTTCTTTAAAATGGAAAGAATACTTAAATGCAGAAAATATTTTGGCTACCTATGTCGGTGACCAAATCTTGCTGGAAGAAACATATTATTCCAAAGCTATAATTGATGAAAAAATAGTAAACAACGACATCTCGAACCTGATGATTTTAGAAGAAAAAATTATTCAATATTTCCAAAATGAATCCTTTTTCCGAAAACTGTTTTGCTCATTAGGCCTACAATCTGCTTTAAAAAACAGAGCTGCCGAAATCCGGATTATTCTGAGAGATTCGTTACTATTTGAAAATAAGGAATTTATAAAAAGTGCAATACTCGATTGTATTGATAAAAAAATCAAAATTGCGAAAACTATAAGTAAAGCCGTTACTGAATGGAAAAGCTGGAAGAATAAAAATTCAATACAGGGAAATCCACCAAAAACAGAGGAAGAATACTGGAAGTTTGAATATCTGAAAATCGATGGCTCAAAGGAAGGCAATTTGGAAAAAGCAAAACCAAATTGTTTTTTTGACGAATTGGATCTAACGCTAAGGCATAAAGCATTTCAGCTAAGTCTGCATTATTGGGAGGCACGGTGGCTGTCAAAAATCGATACCGATTTGAAAGACCCAAATTTTGATAAAAAAGGTATTGACGCGGTGAAAAATAGATGGACGCGCCAGGCTATGTTGACGCCCTGTTTTGTAAGTACGTTTTATATGTCACCCAAGTTTTTCAGTGCTTTCAAGTTTTTGAAGAAAAGTGAAGATGGGAAAAACATTTTCGACAATCCGCCTCTTTTTGATTTTATCGATTTACTGATTGTGGACGAAGCAGGGCAGGTTTCTCCGGAAGTTGGTGCAGCAACATTCTCTCTTGCCAAACAAGCGGTGATTGTTGGTGATGTAAAACAAATTGAACCGGTTTGGAATATTATCAATAAAATTGACGTCGGTAATTTGAAAAAAGTCGGGTTAATTAAAGATTATTCTGATCCGATTTTTGAGACGTCTTTTGATCCAAAAGGATTTTTAGCATCTACCGGAAGTATCATGAAAATGGCGCAAAATGCCTGCCAATATAAAGAAATAGGTCTGGACGAAAAAGGTGTAATTCTGGTTGAGCATCGACGTTGTTATGATGAAATTATAAACTATTGCAATGTTTTAGCTTATAACGGACAATTGAAAACCGCTGAAAGGAAAAGCGAAAAAGACAAATCTTTTTCCGCCTATGTACTGCATACACGTGGATGGAAATTCGACCGCTGTAAATTCCAGCAGAACAAATCCTTATGAAGTTGAGGCAATCGTGAATTGGCTGATTTTAAACAAAGAGCAAATCGAAACGCATTATGGAAATATTGAAAATGCAGTTGGTATCATTACACCTTTTGCAGGACAAAAAAACAGTTTAAAACTTGCCTTGAAAAATGCAGGATTCAATACCAGTATTTTCAAAATCGGTACAGTTCATGCGCTGCAGGGAGCAGAAAGATCGATTGTTTTATTTTCTATGGTTTATGGAAAAGGAGATTCCGGAACTATGTTTTTTGATCGCGACAACAAACCCAATATGCTTAATGTGGCCGTTTCGAGAGCAAAAGACAGTTTTATAGTTTTCGCTAATGCGGCTATATTAGACAAAAAGGCTAAAACACCCTCAGGTATTTTAGCCAATTATTTAACATATCAGTAAGGAAAAACTATCTTCTTGCGCCCTGTTCTCCTCTTGCTTTTGGCAATTCCTTTCTAGGAATTTTCTGATCCATTTGCGCCGTATTGTACACAAAAGCAGCAACGACAACAGCCATTTGTTTCAAATCATCCATCACCAAACGTTCGTAGGTATCTGCATTGGAATGGTGTGTACGCGTTCCGTATTCAATTCCATCCTGAATAAACTGGAAACCCGGAAGTCCAACTGCATCAAAACTCTGGTGATCAGTCCCACCTGTATTTCTTGAAGTAACCGTTGGATGATCGATAATGTCAGAGAATGAATTCAGCCATTTTTCAAAAGTAGCACGCGGACCTTCGTTGCCTTGCAAGTAAATTCCACGGATGCGGCCAGTACCGTTATCAATGTTATAATACGCTGACAATTTCTCATGCGCCGGAAGCAATTTCATCGTTTGCGGATCGCCAAATGTATTTTTTACATAATTACGTGATCCGTGCAATCCTTGTTCTTCACCGGACCAAAGGGCAATCCGGATTGTTCTTTTTGGTTTCAAACCTGACGCTTTCAGGATTCTCATCGCTTCCATCATCACCGTACAACCGGCTGCATTATCAGTCGCGCCGGTTCCGCTGTGCCATGAATCAAGGTGGCCGCCAAGCATAACCACTTCGTCTTTTAACTTAGGATCAGTTCCGGCGATTTCAGCGATTACATTTCCAGTTGTCAGTTTTTTGTCATAGAAAGTCGTTGCCGATTCTGCTTCCAATGTAACCGGAATTCCATCTTCAACCAAACGGGTAATTAATCCGGCATGTTCAGGAGACATTTCGAAAGACGGGCCTGCCAAAGGAGATTTACCTAAATAAGAAGCGCCATTACTGGTGTAAAAGGTTCCATGTTTCCCACTTCTTGCAGCTAATTCCAGTTTAATTTTCTGCGTTTTCAACGTGCTATCCACCTTACTGCGGAAAGATCGCATCGTACGCATTTTTTCCGCTTGTTCCGGTGTAAAATTTCCCTGACCAAAAGCCTGGGAATTCGTCATTTTGTCAAGATCCTCGGTTGTATAACGAACGGCATCCGGTTTAAAAGTTGGATCAGTATCAACGTTACTTTTCATCAACACAATTTTACCGCTCAACTTTCCGTCTGCATATTTTTTAAGATCTTCTTCATTCTGAATATTAACAACCACAACTTCTCCCTTGATCGGGCCGGAAGTTCCGGAAGTCCATGCTTTTGGTATACCAATAAATGGCATATAATAAGGCTTTGTCATCGCCAGATAGCTTTTTTCCACCTGCCAGCCTTTTCCAAATTCACCCCATTCTTCAATACGCGAATTGGTCAAACCCCATTTTTTCATTTCACCAACCGACCATTCTGCCGCGCGTTGAAAACCTGGTGAGTTGGTAAGTCTTGGACCAGAAACGTCAGTCAACTGATGAGCAATTTCTTTTACTTTTGAATTATCAAGACCTTCTTTACGTATTTTGGCCATGGCATCCATATCAATTTCCTGCGCAAATAATACACCAGGAAAAAGCATCAGCATCGGATAAAAAATTCTTTTCATGAGCTTGTTTATTATTTTTATAATCAGGATTTAGGAGACAATTTCTTTTTTGGCGATCAGGTAATAAACCGGGATTCCCAGTAACACAATGATTAAACCCGGCCAGGTATATTCCGGTTTGAAAATGATAAGCAATACACAAAATGCCATGCCCATCACGATGTAAATAATCGGCAAAAACGGATAGCCAAATGCTTTATAAGGCCGCTCGGCATTCGGTCTCTTTTTACGAAGTATAAAAATTCCGATGATCGTGAGCATATAGAATACAACAACCACGAAAGAAATCATATCCAGCAAATTACCGTACTTTCCACTCAAAGCCCATAACGAAGCGATCACACACTGAATCCAAAGTCCGATTTCAGGTACAGAATTCTTGTTCAACTGCCCTACTTTTTTGAAAAATAACCCATCTTTCGCCATCGAATAATAAACACGGGCTCCTGACATGATCAAGCCATTATTACAACCAAAAGTCGAAACCATGATCATAATCGCAATAATGATTGTTCCCGAGTTTCCAAAAATGACGTGAGAAGCGGCAACCCCAACCCTGTCTTTATCAGCTGACGCAATTTCAGGCAATGACAAAACACCGGTATACATTACATTTGTCATCACGTAAATTACGGTTACGATGATTGTTCCCAGCGCCAGACTTAACCCAATATTACGCTGAGGATTCTTAATTTCTCCTGCGATGAAAGTTACATTATTCCAGGAATCACTACTAAAAATAGATCCAACCATAGACGCCGCAATGGCTCCGAAAGCAGCAAAAGTGGTGTAAGATTCTATACTTCCGTCAAGATTCAATTTATGTAAATCCCACATCGTGGCTGAATCCCAGTTGATATGCCAGATTTCCGGTTTCATGAAAAGCAGTCCAAAAACGATAAGTCCCAAAAGACTTAAAAGTTTTGCCAAAGTGAAGGTTGTCTGTATAATTTTGCCGCTATTTACACCACGTGTATTAATAAACGTAAGCAGCACAATGACGACAATCGACAGTAGTTGCGCAGGCGTTATCTGCATAAATCCCAGATCAATCGCGACCAGATCTTCACTAAAAACCGGTAATAGATAAGCTGTAAATTTTGCAAAAGCCACAGCAACTGCGGCAATCGTTGCTGTTTGAATTACAGTAAAAAAACTCCAACCGTACAGAAAGCTGATTAATGGATTGTAGGCCTCTTTTAAGTAAACATATTGTCCACCAGCTTTTGGAAACATTGCACTTAATTCGCCATAACTTAATGCAGCAGTCAGCGTCATGAAGCCCGTGATCAGCCAAACAACCATCAGCCAGCCAACGCTTCCTGTATTTCTCGTAATATCGGCGCTTACTATAAAAATCCCGGAACCGATCATACTTCCGGCGACGAGCATGGTGGCATCTACAAGGCCAAGGGTAGGTTTAAACGAAGTAGTTTCTGACGTACTTTCTTGTGACATAAAAGGTTTGGATTTACTCAGGCTTTGTTTTTGTTTCCCGAAACTACAATATTATTTAGAACTATAAAATTTCCATTTGGTTTTAAAATCTCTTGCAGGTGGCTGATTTGTCAAAGTTGCCCTAAGCACTTCTACCGGAATATTGTTTTCCTTCATCATCAAATCATGGAATTTTTTATAGGTCATCTTGCCATTATCCACTAATTCATTCTTCAAGCTCCAAATCTGTAAACCACCTAAAAGATATGCTACCTGATAAAGAGGACTGTAACCGCCTTCAAAGGATCTTCTGACCTCACCTTCGGCATTTGCCTTCTCATGCCCCACCCGATCGACCAGGAAATTGATGCATTGCTGCGGTGTCCATTTGCCTAAATGATAGTTGAGCGAAAAAATAATCCGCGCACAACGATGCATCCGCCAGAACAACATACCGATCCGTTCTTCCGGCATTTTGGCAAATCCTTTGTCATAAAGTAACAATTCCCAATACAAAGCCCAGCCTTCGGTATAAAATGGAGTCCCGAAACTTTCACGATACGATTTGTAACGACTGCTCATGTAATATTGTAAATGATGCCCCGGAATGAGTTCATGCTGTACTGTTCCTCTGGAAAAATAAGGATTATTTCCACGCATACTCATCAGCTTATCCTCATGCGACATCGTGCTGGTCGGATAAGAAATACTGATTTCCCGACCTCCCGTAAAAAACGGATTGACCAATTGCCGTTGTGGGGTCATCATGATCATTCCCCAGGTTTCGTCGGCGATTGGAGGAATATCCATCAAATCGTATTCTTTGATAAATCTTTGGGCATCGTTATAAAGTTTCAGGATCAGTTCGGGTTGTGAACCAGCCGGAACGTAACTGTTTTTTACTTTTTCCTGCGCACTTTTCCAATCGTCCTTAAAACCCATTTCCTGGGACGCTTTCAATAATTCCTTATCACACCAGGCAAATTCCTTATTGGCGATTTCAATTAATTCTTCCGGGGTATAATTGATCATTTCTACCTGGAGTTGCCTGATCAATTCATCTCGTCCAATGGGAACGCCGGTGATTCCGCTTCCATCATCCTTTTGTGAGGTAGCCAGTTTCCCTTTGCTTTTTAGCAATTTGGCATAAGACATCAACGCACTGTCCAACGTTTCATACGTCTCCGGAACCCACCAGGAATAAAGCGGATCATAACCCTGATAAAAATCGTTTACGCCTTTCAATCTGGCCTGAAGGCCTTTCACCGCCTGTTCGCTAAACGAAGCCAGCGCCATATCAAGAAATTCAACTTTTTTCAGGTTATCAGAAGCTGTTTTTATTTCTTTATTTACGGTGTTTAACATTCCGGCAACTTCCTGCCCATTCACCGTTGCACCTCTTCTTCTGTTTTTTTCAAGCAGGTACAGTTTATCGGCAAACGGAATATACTTTGTGATTTGTCCGTATTGTTTTTCTTCAATAGCCAAATCTCTTAAATGATCGTCAATATTCCTTTTTAACAAAACATAATCAACTTTACCATAAATACTCATGGCGTTGAAGTCCAGCTTACCAAGCTGATCCAGATAATTGTTATCAAGGTCTGTCTGGCGTTTACGTTGCTCCGGTGAATTTAAGGGTTGGTTGCGACTGTAATTCGCATATCCTCCACGGCCCTGAACAACGGGAGAATAGAAATCCCGGATCGCGATCAGATCCTGATCGTATTGAATAACTAATCCAGCCGTTTCGCTGGTTTGACTATAAAGATTGAATTTATCGGAAGTCTGGCCCGTTACGTTTTCAATTTTTCCAAAACAAAAAAGAAAACCAAAAAGAAGATAATAGCAGGAAGTGAATCTTTGAACGTCGAGGTATTTCATTGTAACAATTTAAAAGTCAGGAATATTATTCTTAAAAAAAGTAAATCCTTGGCAATGACCTGAAATAAAAAAGGCGGGCATTTTTTGAGAAAATACCCGCCTTTAAAATACTGAAATCAGTTATTAGTTATAACGCTGTGGATCATAAACCGAGATCTTGATGGAAGTCGGTTTCCTGTCTGCCAGCTCTGCTACCACTTTTCCGGTTGCAGGCCCCAGGCTTATTCCCATCATTCCGTGCCCGCCGGCAACGATCAGGTTTTTCAATTTTTTACTGTAACCAAGATAAGGTAACCCATCCGGAGAACATGGGCGGAAACCATACCAGATATCTTTTACTTCCGGCAATTCTGTTTTCAGATCTGAATAATAATTTGGGATCGAATTGACAATTCCTTCCACACGGTTCATATTTACTTTGTCATTCACCGGCGCAATTTCCATCGTTCCGCCAAAACGAACTTTTCCGTTCATAGGCGTTACGGCAACTCTTGCTTCGATCAGTAAGGATGGATGAATAATTTCATGCTCGGAATTGGATTCCATAAACGAATAACCTTTTCCTGGCATAACCGGAATCGTTAATCCGGCAAGCTTGGAAAGTTGCGGAAGCCAGGTACCTCCCGTCATCACAACCAGATCGCCTTCAAAATTTCCGGAGTTGGTTTGTACCGCTCTTATTTCTCCATTTTTGATGTTGAAACCGGTAACCTCAGTGTCTGTTTTTATTTCTCCGCCATTTTTTTTGACATAATCCATTAATTGCGGAATCAATGCATTGGGATATAAATGAGCATCACAGCGATAATGAACAGCTCCGATCACGTCCAGATTTGCGTGTGGTTCCAATGCCTGAACCTGTTCTTTGTTTAAAACATCAACATTTAATCCTAATTTCTGAGCGTCACGGCCTACATGGATTTCTTCTTCTCCCGCTTTTTCTGTTTTGTAAAGCATCAGAATTCCCTTTGTTTCCAAACCAAAATCAAAGCCAGGTTCTTTCGCTAGATCTCTGTAAAGCTGTCTGCTCAATAAATGATAATCACGAAGAAAAGGTGCCGAATGTTCAACATGACTTGCCGTGGCACTTTTCATGAATTTCAAACCCCAGGAAATCAGTGCAAAATCAAGTGAAGGTTTTACATAAAACGGACTATGGCTATCGAACATCCATTTGATACCTTTCGAAATCATTCCCGGTGCAGCCAAAGGAATAAAATGACTTGGTACAATCATCCCGGCGTTGCCAAAAGAACAATTATTTGTCATATCACTTTTATCCAGCAACGTTACTTTCCATCCGCTTTTCAGCAAATAATAAGCAGAAGCCAAACCCATAATCCCGCCTCCGATAATGACAACTTTTCCTTTTTCTACTGATTCCATGATATTATTAGCCGTTAGCGTTAAGCTGTTAGCCTTGTGGCCACCGGGTTTAATTTACAATTTTATGTTATCCCAACCGAATTAATTATAAAATTATTTCAACAAATTTTATAATTAATTCGGTTGAAAAATCAGACAATAACGAAAGCCAAAAGCCAACCGCTAATAGCCAAAAGCTTCTTTAAATTACTTGAAAACCATAAGCATAAGGATCATCATCATCAATGATAATCGTGTTGTAACCAGTCACCATCGCCCAGCCTTCAATCCCTGGAATGATCGCCGGTTTATCACCGATCGTTACTTCATCTTCAACAGTTCCGATAAATTTGGAACCGATAATACTTTCATGAATGAATTTATCGCCTTTTTTCAATTTTCCTTTTGCGTGCCATTGTGCCATGCGAGCCGAAGTTCCGGTTCCGCAAGGTGATCTGTCAATGGCTTTATCGCCGTAGAAAACTGCATTTCTGGCCGTTGACGTTGGATCTAAAACGGCACCAGCCCATAAGAAATGGCTCAATCCATTGATGTGTTCGTTTTCCGGATGCACAAAAGTATATTGTTCATTCATCCTTTTCCGACAAACACGGCTCCAGCTAATCAGCTGATCAGCTGTATAATGTTCCAAACCTTTGAAGTTTTCCTGCGGATCCACAATGGCGTAGAAATTTCCACCATAGGAAACATCAACGGTTAGTATTCCCAAATCAGGACATTCAACGGTTAACTTTTCAGCAGCTAAAAACGATTTTATGTTAATTAGTTTTACCGATTTGACTTTTTTCCCTTCCTGCACATATTCAACAAGCACCAAACCGGCTGGCGTTTCAAGTCTCAATTTTCCAGGAATTTTCGGTGTTACTAATCCTTCTTCGATCGCAATCGTAACCGTACCAATCGTTCCGTGCCCGCACATTGGCAAACAACCGCTGGTTTCAATATATAAAACACCAATATCATTTTCAGGATCAACAGGTGGATATAAAATACTGCCACTCATCATGTCATGACCGCGAGGCTCAAACATTAATCCTTTTCTGATCCAGTCAAATTCTCTCAAAAAATGAAGCCTGCGCTCCATCATACTATTGCCTTGCAGCAATGGTCCGCCACCGGCAACCACTCTTACCGGGTTACCGCAGGTGTGGGCATCTATACAGAAAAAAGTCTTACGCATTTTTTTAGCTGTTAGCTTATAGCAATTGGCTTTTAGCTTGGCGGTTAATCTTAATTACTTTGTTGTTCTTAACTGATACGTTTTGTAATCAGCTTATTGCCTCTTTTGTCTTTTCATTATTAACCGTCCGCCAGATATTCAACGGATTGGCGTTTTGCAATTCTTCCGGTAAAAATTCATCCGGCCAGTTCTGAAAGCTCAATGGTCTTACAAAACGTTTGATCGAATCAGCACCAACCGAAGTAAACGCGCTGTTACTCGCTGATGGGAACGGTCCGCCGTGATGCATTGATTTGGAAACTTCAACGCCGGTTGGATAGTTGTTGAATAAAATCCTTCCGCATTTGGTTTGTAAAAGCGATACAATTTCTTCCTGAGAAGCCACATCTTCGTTTGTTGCAAAAAGAGAAACGGTAAGTTGTCCTTCCAGTTTTTCTGTTACAGCTAACATTTCAGACGCATCTTTACATTGAACGATCAATGCAAACGGCCCGAAAACTTCATGAAGCAAGGCTGGGTTCGCAAGTAGTTCAACACCTGCAACGGTTGCTACGGTTGGCACTCCTTGTCCTTCTTTTGCCTCCGTTTCTGAAACCGCAAGCACTTCAACACCCGATTGACCGATTACTTTTTCACGGCTTTCAGCATATCCGGTTGCAATTTTTTTATTGAGCATTACGCCCGGCGCAATTTTTACAATTTCTTCTTTGAGTGCTTCAATAAACTGATTCAGTTCTTCACCGGCGATGCCGACCACCAATCCCGGATTAGTACAAAATTGACCAACACCCAAAGTCAGCGAACCTGCATATTGTTTTGCCAATTCCTGAGGAACTGAGCTTAATTTCCCCGGTAATAAAAACAATGGATTTACACTACCCATTTCAGCGTAAACTGGTATTGGTTCTTCGCGTTGATTTGCCAGATCCACCAACGCCTTTCCTCCAAGGTAAGAACCTGTGAAACCAACCGCTTTAACCAACGGATGACTTACCAATTGCTGACCAGTTTCGTAGGTGGAACTGTAAACATGAGCAAAAGTACCTTCCGGCATTCCGCTTTTTTCCGCCGCACGCGAAATAGCATCTGCCATAATTCCCGATGTTACCGGATGACCTTCATGCGCTTTCACTATAACCGGACAACCTGCACCAATAGCACTTGCCGTATCACCACCAGCCGTTGAAAAGGCAAACGGAAAATTACTTGCTCCGAAAACCACAACAGGCCCCAAAGGAACAGATGTTTTTCTCAAATCAGGTTTTGGAGGTGTACGTTCTGCGTTGGCAGTATCAATGCTGGCGTCAAGAGAATCGCCGCGTTCAACAGCATCTGCGTAACTACGCCACTGGAATATTGTTCTGCCTTTTTCTCCTGTCAAACGAGCCTCAGGCAAATTGGATTCCTGTTGAGCCGTCTGGATTAATTCAGGACCCAATGCTTCAATTTCATCCGCCACGGCGCGCATAAAAGAGACGCGTTTTTGGATTGAAAATTTCTTGCTTATCAAAAAAGCGTCCTGCGCTTTCTGAACTATTTTGTCTAATTCTTCTTTTGAGATATCCATTGTTTTGTAACTTTTGACTGCCTGCTATCCGCATTTAGAATTTTATTCCTTTTTGCAAGCTTCGTTTGAAGCTCTTCTTATAGCTTAGTACTGGATATCATTAAATCTGGCTACGTTTTATGCTCCCGATTTTATCAAATCAAAAACATAAAACGAAAGCTTACCGAAAATCCTGGAACAATGAAATACTAAACCAGAGAAGAATCTACTACCAAATTAAGATACTCCGGCAACTCAGGCTGTGTTTCAATTGCTTTGTTGATAATCGCCAAAACTTTCTCCCTTTCCGCACCATCCAAAACTAATCTTGGCGCTCTTACGAACTCCGAACCTATGCCGGCAAGTGTTGCAGCAAGCTTGATATTTTGTACAAGTTTAGCATGAATATCAAGTTCCAAAAGGGGAAGATACCATCTGTAAACCGCAAGCGCTTCTTTGTATTGACCTGCTTTCACAAGGTTGAAAATCGCAACCGTTTCTTTTGGAAATGCATCAATAAGTCCGCCAACAACACCATCAGCGCCCAGCATAACCTCTTCCATGATCAACGTATCCACACCACAGAAAACCTTGAACCGATCTCCAAAACGGTTAAAAATACGTGTTACATTACTTACATCACGCGTTGATTCTTTAATCGCCTGAATATTTGGGTAAGCAGATAACTGCTCAAACATATCCAGCGTTACTTCAATTTTATAATCCACCGGATTGTTATATATCATCAAAGGCAACGCAGTATTTTGTGCGATCGTTGAAAAATATACAACCGTTTCATGATCATCCGCTTTGTAACGCATTGGAGGTAAAACCATCAGTCCGTCCGCACCAATTGCTTCGGCTTGTTTCGCGATATTTACCGCTACAAAAGTGGATTGTTCCGCGATACACAATACAACCGGCATGTCGGCAGGAAGTGCTTTTTTAGCAAACTTTACCAATTCGAATTTCTCTTCGGTTGTTAAAGTGCTAGCTTCTCCTAACGATCCTGCAACAATAACACCGGTAATTCCGGCTTCAACCTGAGCCAAAAGATTTTTTTCAAACATGTCAAAATCAATTGTATCGTCAGCGTTAAACGGAGTTAAGAGTGCAGGAAATACGCCCTGCCATGATGCCTTGTTCATAATATATGTTTTGATAAAATTAAGAATTCTGATTTTTAACAAAGATAATTCGCTGAATTGGCGGAAACATTTCTAGTATTAATCAATAATACACAGATTTTAACATAAATGCAGCTGCCTCATACCTAAAAAGCCATGAAACAACTGCAAAAAGAGAAAAATATCAATATTGGTAAAAATGAACGCCGGTGCTCAGCTTTTGGTCTCAATAAAAACAACCTGGGCGCGGTCCGCTTTTCTGACTTTTTTGATAAATTCAATCCACTTCGGATAATCCGCCGCGGCGAAACGGCCTCCTTTCATGGTAACTTTTCTGGAATATGAAAGTTTGTAATTATCGTACGTAGCACTGGCATCATACGTGCCAAAAATGGATTCGATCTTTAAGACCGGCAGTGAAGTTTCCAACTTCAACCCCGCCGGAATTTCAAAGAACACACTATCCGAATCGGTAAAATTATAATCAGACAAAGGCAGATAAAAATCCGCCGTTTGTTCTTTTGAAGAATTTGGCAAGCCAAACTGTCTGGTCAATAAATTAGGTTTAACAAACAATCTGACACCTGTCCTTGTAGCGCAATTCCGAACCACAATTCTTAACTTTTCTGTCACTACTGGAATTCCGTTATCAGTCTTGCTATATTCAATGTTTTCCAACTCCATATTGGGTAGTTCCAAATTACTTAGCAGCCATTTCTTTTGTTCTTCCTTCGTGTAGCCATACAAAAGTCTTTCCCGGCCCTCCAGTTGCATTCCTTTAAAGTCAGTCCTGACACTTAATTCTCCGTTACCATTTTCATCCAACCTGGCATTTGTGATGCGACTCACTGCATTTTCACCAGGTTCGTAGAAATGTGTCATTACAAGTTTTCCTCCCTCAGGCATCACCAGCAAAGCTTTTCGATTACCCGTGAACGATCCCATAAAGCCAGCAGACGTATTCTGACTCGTACATTCAAGCCAAATCGTGTCTTTTGGTAAGATTGCGCAGGTAATCACATGGTTAAACTGGCTACTTGGAAAGTCCAGATTGTTTTTAGCTTCATTGCCAGCTTTGATCAGAGCGACGTACGAAGTAATTCCAACTTGTTTTAAGCTCGCTGCCATAAAATTACTAAGTGCCTTACAATCTCCATAACCTTTCGCGGCAACAGTCGTTGCGTCAATTGTTTGCCAACCTCCAATACCAAGTTGAATGCTCACATACCGGCTCCTTGCCTGCAGCCATTTATAAAGGAGCAATACTTTTTCGCGATCTGTTTTGGCATCTTTCACAACCGATTTTATTTCTGCAACCGTCTCGGCTGGAAGTTGATCACGGTTTTTATTCAGCGTATAATAAAATTTGCTAAAATCTTCCCAGTTATTAAAAATTCCCGAATACTCCTGAATTTCAAACGCAATCGGTGCTGTCAATACTCTTGGCAAAAATTCATTTTCTGGTAAAGGATAAGGCATTTTATCAAGAACCGCGTGGTTTCTCATCGTCCATTCGTACAGTGGCAAACCGTCTGTATCAATCGTTTTTTTTACCGGAGAAGCTCCATTGTATTCTTTATATCTGAATGTAAAACCAACAGGTGTTTTTATTTTGAAGGAAGAGTATTCGATCGAAACTTTGCCATTATTCGTCGGAACCCAACTTGGATAAAACATCATATTCCGATCTCTGGTGTCGTAGCTAAGTTCGATTGAATAAGGATAAGGGTAACTTTTTCGACCAAAATCTATCACCTTAAACCTGGCATCCGTTATATCACTTCCAATTATGCCGTAGCCAAACTCTTTTATATCAGCGTTTTTTATTTTTCTGACCAGCTTCCCGTCTGCATCATAAATGTTTCCGGCAAGGTCCGTGATCTTCGTAAATTTATCATGACGGACCACCATCTCATTATACGTATCTTCTCCTTTTTCATTCAGGATTGTCACCACTAAACGGTTGCGTTGCTTAGCTTCTGCCTTGGATAAAATTTCAAAGGTTTCTTCGTCCAGCCGAACGACAGCATTTGCATCTTTAAGCAGTTCTGAAGGTATTTTACTTACGCTAAAATCCTGGGCATAGGATAAACCGTTTATTGTAAAAAAACAAAAAGTAAGAAGTGTCTTCGTAAAAGAAATATTTATCTTTTTCATCGCAATAAAGTCTATTTCTTTTTCTTAAAAACAAGTGACTGCGCATGTTTTTCGACGATCCGGTCGTAAAATTCCCGCAGAACCTCGTATTCCGAGGCAGAAAAATAGGACTTGTTAATCATGAGAATACTGTTTACAGAAATCATATTTCCTTCTTGCTTTACTTGAAAAGTGAATCTCCCGCCTTTTTCCGGCAATGCAATAATGACTGTTTTGGGAATGTGTTCTAAATAATAACCTTCGGGAAATTTAAAGTTTCCAATAAATGTAGTTGAACTCATCGTCGTCAGATCAACCGGATATATCCTGTTCAAAGCTTTAAATGGATTTTCATGAATCCTCCCGGCCAGCATTGGATTGAAATAAAAAATGTCAGATGATGATCCATCATTTTCGACTTCAAAATCGTATGCAATTTCTACGGGTTCTCCTAACTTTTCATTTCTGTTTAACACTTTGAAATTTTCAATGTCCCACTCCGGATTCGTCTTTTTCACCTGTTCAGAAAAGTTTCCTTCCGCTTCCAAGAGATATTTATCTCTCCATCTCAAAGCTTCGTAGCCACTCAAGGCCATGACATACTTTCCTTTTAATAACCCATTTTCGGGTGAAACGTCAGCATCAATTCTTTGAAATTTCCCCAGAGTAACTTTTGATTTTAAATCAACAAAACGTCCTTTCCCATCATCCAAAACCAATCTTCCTTTTGTATTAAGTGCATTTTCAGGTAACATTCCCAAAGCTGTATTTCTTTGCGTTGCATCCAGCAGATATTCTTTTTCGCCAATTTTAACATGACTCACCACATAATTGAAACCATCAATTAGAGGAATCTCTTCATTGATCCTTCCATGTGAACGTGTACTCAGCACGACAGGATTACTTTCAAGCCCCAATTGTCTTAGCAAATTGGTAAGCATCATATTAATATCACTGTCGTTTCCTTTTTTATTTTCAAAGGCCTTTTTTACGCCTCCTTCGGATACAAGACCGGTCTCTCCATTCCACTTAATATTTTGCCGAATGTAGTCATACGCCAGCGTCATTCTCCCTTCCGGATCTGATGTCTTTTTTGCTAAATCTTCCGTAATTTCCTTTATAAATGAAAAATTTTTCAACTGTCCCCCAAAACTGCCGATGTTAAGCAAAGTTCTATCCACATCAGGCCAGGTTTGAGAGTAACTTTTCGTTCCTTCTCCATAAATATGAACACTGGCAAGTTCGAATGCGATCCTGGAAACATAATCCTTCGATGTTGTAATGTAAGACTCGTTTGCAAACGCCGGTGCATCTTTGACAACAAATCGATACACCAACCCAGAGCCATCAATTTGCCGATGCCCGATATTGATTGTAATATCTTCCTTCTTATCAATATGAAGCGGCAAATAACCTCCAAAAATAATTTTATAATAAAAAACATTTGGGATTGTAATTTTGTACTCACTCCATTTGCAGGGAATATCCTGTTGAAAAGTCCAGTCATCCGGCTCCGAACGGAAAGCAAAAGGCGTAGTTTTGGTGTAGGTGTATTCAATTACAGATCCCTTTCTCACATTTTGGAGGTTGAATTTGCATACCCAGTATTTGTCAGAAAGTTTTTCTCTTACAATAGCCTTATTCGGCATGGAAACCGTTTCAATTTTATTTCCAACAAGGTTGTAAGTAAAGCCGGAGATGTCGCTGATACTTTCATCCTTCTCGGGATTTCCTCCTTCACCATAGCGAATGGAAACCGACGCACGGTCAAGTCCGGATTCTTTCAAAATCTTGATTCTGGCTCGATATTCAAAAATAAGCACAAGCCCGATATGATTTTGGTAACTGAATTTAAGTTCTCCGAAATCATAAAGTACCAAAGCTTCCGCGCTGCTATCCTCCGGATACGCATTCATTTCCAGAGATGCGCGGTCAATAAGTCCGTGGGTTGGTTTAAAATCTTCCTGCGCGGATGCGCAGTTACAAATCGTAAGGGCAAAAAGAATGCAAATGCAAGTTAAAAACTTGGCTCCGTTAACTGGAACCGAAACGGAATAATTGAAAAACATCTTATAAGAGGTGATAAATTTCGTGCAGTATGCAACCTTTAGTTCATTTAAAAAAAGATATTACAATTTATATTTCAGGAGAAGTTTGCAGCAATATCGCCGTCAATTGTAACCGAACTGCTTCCAGCGGATTTTTCCCTAAAACGGATTTAAATCCTTATTTTTGGGGTTAATATTCCTATCAACCCAATATCATTAAACAATAACATTTCGTATGTCTGCTTCAATGAAAGAAAATCCGTTGCGCGTCCTGGTGGTCGGCTGTGGTAATATGGGCGCATCCCACGCCATTGCCTATCAATTATCCGATGGTTTCGAAATTTGCGGAATCGTCTCAACCGGAAAAAGCAAGGAAGTTTTAAATGAAAAACTTGGCGGCGGTTATGCCTTGTACAGTGATTATGAAACGGCTTTAAAAGAAACCAAACCTGATGCGGTTTGTATTTCCACTTATCCGGATACCCATGAAAGTTTTGCCATCCAGGCCTTACAATCCGGTGCGCATGTATTTATAGAAAAACCATTGGCTGCCTCTGTTGAAGGCGCTAAAAGAGTTGTTGCAGCGGCAAAAGAAGCGGGCAAAAAAGTAGTAGTTGGTTATATTCTTCGCCATCATCCGTCATGGGAACGTTTTGTCAAAGAAGCACAGAATATCGGAAAACCTTTGGTGATGCGTATGAACCTGAATCAGCAAAGCCACGGGTATATGTGGACGGTTCACCGTAATTTAATGAAAAGCCTTAGCCCGATTGTGGATTGCGGTGTGCATTATATTGATGTCATGTGTCAGATGACGCGCTCAAAACCGATTCGCGTCAATGCGATCGGAGCACGTTTGACAGATGATATTCCGGAAGGAAATTACAATTATGGCCAGCTTCAGATCTGGTTTGAGGATGGTTCGGTTGGCTGGTACGAGGCAGGCTGGGGACCGATGATCAGTGAAACGGCGTTTTTTGTAAAAGATGTGATCGGACCAAAAGGTTCTGTTTCCATCGTTGCCAAAGATGCAGGTGGAGCCGGAAAATCTTCATCGGTAGAGGCGCATACCAAAACGGAATCTATCCGGGTACACCATGCGGCGCTGAATGATAAAGATGAATTTGTACACGAAGATACCTGGATCAATCTGGAAGACGAGCCGGATCATCAGGAATTGTGTAATCGTGAACAAGCTTATTTTCTGAAAGCCGTAAAAGAAGATATTGATCTGACAGATCACTTGGAAGATGCCGTAACGAGTTTACAAATCGCATTTGCCTGTGACGAATCCGTTCATAATGGTGGAAAAACAATTGATCTGGTATAAGTTATAAAGTTTCAAATTTATCTCCTGTCGGGAAATTGCTGTTTTAACAAACGGTTATTTTTTGGCAGGAGTTTTTTTTTGCAAACGTTTGCAATGAGGTTTTAATGTTAATATTAAAATAGTATTTAAATATTCTACTTATTTATCCTAATATTGCCATGAAATATTAAAAAGTAGAGATTTCCAATATTAAAATTGTATTCCTCTCATCCCGACAAAAACATCAATTTATGAAAACAAAGCGGATTCAGTTTATGGAATTTAGTGATGAAAAACTACTCCTTGAAATAAAGCTTGATAATCATGATGCTTTCGAAGAGTTGTATAGCCGCTACTTTTACCGGGTGCTTAACGACGCTTATAAAAGGCTGCGCGATCGCGATCAGTCTGAAGAACTTGTGCAAGAATTATTTGTTGGAATCTGGCTTAAAAGACATCAAATTATGGTTGCTAAAACGTTTGATGCGTACGTACACACCTGTTTACGCAATGCTGTCATTTCGTTTTTCCGTAAGAATAACAAGATTGCTACCTATCCCGACAATTACTCAGAACAGGAAGATAAACAAGCAACAAACGAAGAAATAGCTTATAATGATTTAAAATTTGCATACGACAAGAGTATTTCTGTTTTGCCAGATAAATGCCGTAACACTTACGAAATGTTTGAGAGCGGACTTACGATTCAGGAAATAGCCAGCTTTTCTAAGGTATCTCCAAAAACGGTTGAAAGTCACCTATTAAAAGCAAGAAATACAATACGTTTTAAACTTCGAGAATTCTCCGCAGCTTGTTACTTATCCCTCATAATCAACTTATTAGACCAGACACTTGAACTAGTTTAGCATTAAAATAAAAATATTTTCTTTTTTTTTATAAATCAACTAAGGTATCAGAGCCTCTTGTACGTCCTTGTACAAAGGCTCTTTTTTTTGCATTAAAGCTATTAATTTTTATCCGAAACGAATGAATTCATGAATAGACCTGTACCTTCTGAACTTTTGGATAAATATTTAAACGGCAATTGCTCATCCCAAGAGTGTGAAGAAGTGGAAGCCTGGTATCAATCGTTTGAGAACAATCCAGAACTTAATTCTGTATTCCCCGAATCCCAAAATGGTGAATACTCCAATGCTGTATTTGAAAAAATACGTTCTAAGATAAAACTAAGAGAGATTAAAGAAAAAAACACTCGAAAAGTCCCCATCCAGAAATTATCAATGATAAGTAGTTTGCTAAATCAGGCAAGCAGTAACATCATTAAGAATGAAAGATTTCGCCTTTACGGCGCTGCATTTGAACAATCGAAAATTGCGATAGTTACCTAGTACCAATCAATTTTAATCTTAAACACAATTAACACTTATGAAAAAAACTCCCCTGACCAAAAATTTAGGCTGTATTCAGCAGATGACGCCATTCACTTTAACAACATCTGCGTGAATAGAATATACCACAACATTTTCATAATTTAAGCAACCAATCGTATGAAAAGTAATATTACCGGAAATAGTATGCCTCTCAAAGGAGCCATACAGAAAACAACTTTAATGCTGCTTGCGCTTGTATGTTCGTTCGGAACATACGCCAACGGCAGAATTGAGAAAACAGTAACAAATGGACCGAATTCTACTTCGGCCGGAGTAAAAACGGCTGACAGAACAATTAAAGGAAGAGTAACTGAAAAAGATAAAAACGAAGGCCTTCCAGGTGTTAACGTAGTTATTAAAGGAACAAGCACTGGTACAACAACAGACGGAACGGGTAGCTACACGCTTTCTGTACCTGAAAGCGGTGCTGTTTTGGTATTCAGTTTCGTAGGTTATGTAAGTCAGGAAGTTGCGGTGGGCAACCGCTCTACGCTTGACGTTGCTATCGAATCCGATACAAAAGCGCTTAGTGAGGTTGTTGTTATCGGTTACGGTACTGCCAAAAAATCCGATTTAACGGGTTCTGTTGGTTCTGTAAAAGAAGATCAATTGAAAGAAAGACCTTCTCCTTCTTTAAATCAGGCTTTACAGGGTAAAGTTTCCGGAGTTCAGGTGAACGTGAATTCAGGCCGTCCGGGTGGAAGAAGTAATATCCGTATCCGTGGTTTCAGTTCCATCAACTCATCAAACAACCCATTATACGTTGTTGATGGAGTAATGCTTCCGCAAGGAACACAAAATCAATACAGCTCTGCCATTGACTATATTAACCCAAATGATATAGTATCGGTTGAAGTATTGAAAGATGCATCTTCTACGGCGATTTATGGAGCAAGAGGTGCCAATGGTGTAATCCTTGTTCAAACTAAAAAAGGAAGATCAGGTGAAGGCGTTGTAACATACAATGTGGATGTAAGCGTTCCAACAATAGGCCCAAAAAGACCGCATGTTTTGAATGCTCAGCAATATCTTGATGTTGAAGATCTTGCCTACAAAAACATCGAAAAATTTGACCCGGCTGGCTGGTCTTCAGGAAAATATGCAAACCTGAATCCTCAGACACGTAGAGCTGCTTTCAGTTTACAGCATCCTGATGTTTTCACCCAGGCAGCTGATGGAAGTTACAAACCAAACTACGATACAGACTGGTTCAAAGAAGCAACACAGAATAAAATTTCTCAAAACCATCAGTTAGGTTTTAGCGGTGGAAATGAAAAAACTACATATGCTTTGTCTCTTGGCTATCGTAACGATCAGGGTTTGTTGAAAGAATCTTATCTGAAACGGTATTCAACTCGTTTCAGCATTGATGACCAGGTAAAAAAATGGTTGAAAATAGGAGCTACTTTAAGCTACAACAACCAAAGTGAAAACCTTGTCGATATCAACGATGCTGTACCTCGTCAAATGGTAGAGGATTTCCCTTTTCTTCCTGTAAGATATCCAGACGGAACTTTTGCAAATAACCGCGATTATCCACAGGCTGAAGGCTCTTTCAGCTCGATCCACAGATTGTCTGGCCGTAAGTATATTGTTAATACAGCCACCACATTAGGTAGCTTGTATGGAAATCTTACACTTGCCAAAGGTTTGGAATTGCGCTCTGTATTGGGAATAAATGTAATAAACCAGGAAGTAAATCAGTCGCAGACACGTACATTGGCTATCTCTGAATTTGGTACTGCCAGGAAAGAGAACAGGAAAGAAACATTCTGGTCATGGGAAAATTATTTGACTTATAACAAGTCATGGGGTATCCATGCAATTAATGCACTTGCCGGGATTTCATGGCAAAAAACCAATGTAGCTACAACTGGTATTGGTGCTCAAAACTTTGCAACAGATTATTTTGGATTCGATAACCTGGGTGCTGGCGCTAATATTCCTTCCAGCAATCCTTATGTTTCCGGTGCACAAAGCTTTGCGTTTAACTCGTACTTCGGTCGTGTTAACTATACTTTGCTTGACAAATACCTGGTTACCTTTACAGGACGTGCGGATGGATCTTCTAAATTTGGAGAAAACCACAAATTCGCATTTTTCCCATCTGCTGCTTTGGCATGGAAAGTATCTGACGAAGAATTCCTGAAAGGAAATTCAGTGATCTCTAACCTAAAAGTTCGTACAAGTTACGGTTTGACTGGTAACTCTGAAATTCCTCCATACTCATCTTTGTCATTGTTGAGCTCTACTTATGCAACAATTTACAATGATACGAAAGTAAGCGGTACAGGTATCAACCGTTTGGCTAACCCCGACTTGAAATGGGAAAAAACGGCACAAACGGATGCAGGTGTTGAAATCAGTTTCCTGAAAGGAAGAATTTCGGTAGAGGCAGATTATTATTACAGAAAAACAACCGACATGCTTTTGGATGCACCGGTTCCACGTTCAAGTGGTTATGCTGTAATCAGAAAGAACATTGGTTCTATGCAGAACAAAGGATTTGAATTTACTTTGAACACGACTAATATCGAAAGAGGTGACTTCACATGGAATACAAGTTTCAATATTTCCTTGAACAGAAATAAAGTACTTTCATTGGCAACACCTTCGGATATCTTCGGAGTAGGTGGTCCTAACTTTACAAACCAAACGGGTATTATCCGTATTGGCGAGCCAGTAGGATCATTCTGGGGATTGACTCGTTTAGGAACATGGAGCGAAGCTGAAAGAGACGAAGCAGCCAAATTTACCAGCTACCGTAACAACCTTACGATGTTGCCAGGTGACATTAAATACAAAGACCTTAATGGTGATGGAGCCATTACAGATGCTGACCGTTCGATCATTGGTAATGGTAGCCCGAAAGCATGGGGTACATTCTCAAACACAGTTCGTTTCAAAAGCTTTGATCTGACGTTTGATGTTCAGTATTCTTATGGTAATGATGTTATGGACATGACGCTTCACCCAAGTGAAGACCGCGTTTCTATTGCAAACAGCTACACAACTGTTTTGAATGCATGGACGCCAACCAACCAGAATACACCGGTTGCTCAGATTCGGGAAACAAGAGCAGGATATGTTACCAACGTGGATTCTCATTGGATTTTTGACGGATCATTCCTTCGCGGAAGAAACCTTTTGTTAGGTTACAACTTCCCATCGGCTGTGACCAGCAAACTTAAACTTAGTAAACTAAGAGTTTATCTTTCTGCTCAGAACTTCTTCTTGCTTACCAAGTACCCACATGGTGATCCGGAAGTTACGCCAACAAACGGAGATCAAAACAGCAATGTATTCTCACAAGGTATGATCTGGCACGGCTATCCAAAACCAACTACTTACATGGCAGGTTTACAGATCGCATTTTAATTGGCCAATTTATTTATCCTAAAAAACATTGATTATGAAGTTATATAATTTAAAAAATGTAGCCAAGATACTTCTCTGCGGATCCATTTTATTTGGCCCAACAGGTTGTTCTGACTTTCTTGACGAAAAGGATCCATCCAACCTGACGCCGGAAAGCTTTTACACGATACCGGATCACGCAGAAGCGGCTGTTGCTGCCACTTATGCAGGACTTCGTTTTTATGGTGACGGAGCAGGTATTTTCTCTGCAAACTGGCAATTACTGGAAGCAGTGACAGGAACTGCTACAACAGAAACAGGTCAGAATTCAGATTTGAATAACCTTTATTCGCTGACTTATGACGGAAACACGGCGCATGTCAATAACTGGTATAATGGTCTGTACAGAATTATTGCCAATGCCAATCTTGCACTTGACAAAATCCCTACCATTCCTTTTCTTGCTCCGGCTACTGATGCGCAGAAAACAAAATTGCTGGGAGAAGCTCGCTTTCTTCGTGCATGGGCTTATTTCTATGCAGTAAGACTTTGGGGTGACATTCCGTTAATTACTACACCGCAAACAGCAAATTCCACAGATTTCCTGCCGTCACGTACGCCTCAGGAAGAAGTTTACAAACTTATCGTTGAAGATTTGCTTGCTGCTGAAGCTGCTGGTCTGCCAGTTACAGAAACGAGCGGTCGCGCTACGCAAATGGCTGTGAAGTCTTTATTGGCAAAGGTTTATTTGACAATGGCTGGCTTCCCGCTAAGTAAAGGCGCAACGCACTACAAACTTGCGGCAGATAAAGCACTGGAAGTAATCAATTATTCAAAAGCGAACCCATCGACACTGAATCTGTTCAGTACGTATAAAGAAGTTCATCAGGAAAATCTTAAAAACCGCGTTGAACACATCTTCATGATTCAGTATAACATTGCGGTTGCAGGTAATCCATTGGGAGATTATTATCCTAACTTCAAGCCTGTTACCTATTCAGGTCCGGGAGGAACTGGAAGTACTGTACCAACGCGTTCTTTCTACGGCTCTTATGAAACAGGGGATCTTCGTACGGTTGATCAGGAAGGATGGTTTTACACGACCTACTATACCAATGGTAATGGTGCGAAATTTGATTTGGGAGCTCCTTATGTTTTCAAACATTTCAACCAGACTGCAAATGGTACACTAGGCGTTCCGGGAACACGTAACAACAATTTGAATGTTCCGTTGATTCGTTACGCAGAAGTTCTTTTGATATTTGCAGAAGCACAAAACGAATTGGGTGCACCTACACAGGAAGCATATGATGCTTACAAAAAAGTGCATGACCGTTCTAAACTGACAACACCTGGTTTCGGAACTTTCAGCCAGTCTTCTTTCCGCGACGCCGTTTTGAGAGAGCGTTGGTATGAATTCGCTTACGAAGGAATTACCTGGTTTGATATGGTTCGTTTGCGTAAAGTATTCAATGAAAAAACAAAAGGATTTGATCCGTTTGTTGGTCACCTTAACCTGAACGTTGGTGCGGGTGTTGCATTACAACCAAAACACCTTTTGTTCCCATTGGGAATTCAGGAAATGAAAAACAACCCAAATCTGACTCCTCAGAATCCTGGGTATTAATTCAAATAGTACTGATTAAATTGAGCCAGTCCCACAAGCGTAAAAGCCGGGGCTGGCTTTTTTCGTTAAGAATATGGTCTGAAATATAAATTTAATATCAAATTGCGTTTAAGTTCAGAGACTAAAACTAACAGGATGAGAATAAAAAATTACAAAATTCAATTTTTCATCATCATCGAATTACTATTAACAACAGTAACTACCAATTTATATGCCCAGTTAATTATTTCAAATCCGGTTAATAATCAGGTATTTCAGCGTGATAATAACGGCTTCGCCAACATTGCCATAACTGCTTACGCTCACTTTTCATATTCCAGGATCGAAGCCCGGCTTATCCCCGATCAAACTAATTCTCATAACGGACAAGATTTTTCTTTTACTTCTGATCAAATAAAACAAGGTTTTTTAAATACCACTTTACTGGCAGAAACGGGCTGGTATCGCCTGGAAATAATCGGGTATGGTGATAAAGGAATTGTTGATTCTACCAGTATAGCCCGAGTTGGTATCGGTGAAGTTTTTCTGGTTACCGGAAATTCCAACGCCATGGGTTTAATAGATCTTGGCGCTAAAAACGCCTCTGATCAGGTGGTTTCTTTCAATGCGCTTAATAAAACCCTAAACCCGGAAAACATAACCATTGCAGCGGACGAACCCATGCAAATGCCTGAATATGCTCCGATCACTGCAAAAAGCAATATTTTCCCTTCCGGCGAAACTTCCTGGTACTGGGGAGAACTGGGTGATATGATTTCAAAAAAAATGAATACGCCTGTTTTGTTTTTCAACGCAGCCTGGGCCGCCGCAAATTCTGAAAATTACCGGGATGCTGCCTCTGGAAAAGATGCCTTTAATATTTATGTAGGAAAATACTGGCCTAACCGGCAGCCTTATAGTAACGTCGTCAACACACTTCGTTATTTCAATTCGTCACTTGGACTCAGAGCTGTGTTATGGTCGCATGGTGAAAATGACGCTCAGCTTAATTTTACAGAAGAAAATTATTTCAATAATATCAAAACACTGATTGAGAATAGCAGACGTGATTCGGGCTATCCCACTTCCTGGATCATTGCCAGAAACTCGGTAAGTTATACTTTACCAAATCCACCACCAGCGGTTAAAAATGCGCAAATCAGATTATCTGCCTTGCCGAATTTTAATACCTATGCAGGGCCCAATCTGGACACCGTTCAAATTCCTCGTCCATCACAGGGTCATTTTGAAAATATTACTAGCGGGAAACAAGGATTAACACTGGCAGCCACGGCATGGAACCGGATTCTTACCGATTCATTATTTAAATCCGTCATACCACTTCAACCAAAATTTACAATCCATACCGGTCTGGTTCCTGCCAAAGTTTTCCCTGGAGCTTCCTTTACTTTACCCTACAATAGTACCGGCTTCGCCCCTAATAATGTTCAAGCCGAATTACTGGATGAAACCGGGAAATTTGTCCGGTTGGTTGGTACTGGCAGCGGAAATGTGGCCAATATCCAAATTGCAACTGACATTCCCGATGGACATTACCGGATAAGATTGTCAGCAATTAACCCAATTCTTCCAGGAAGTATTTCAGGATTATTTTTGGTTAACAAAAATTATAATAAAATTGAATTTATTAATACCATTGCTGCCAGAAAAGCAGATAATAGCATCATAGTATCCTGGCACGTTGCTGCTAATCCATTACTTAAAAAGATGGTTCTTCAAAAAACCGTTGATGGCGAAATATATTCCGATCTGGCCAGTTTTGACGCTCAGGATAATAAGATCAACTCCCATGTTTATAGTTATTCTGACGATAATGTTGCCAACGAAAGTTTCTATTACAGAATAAAAGGAGAAGATATAAATGGAGAGATATCTTATTCAACGGTTTTGGCAATTCTAAAAGAAGGAACGCCGCCGAATTTTGTGGTTTTCCCAAATCCGGTAACCCAACAACAGTTTTATATTAGACCTGATCGTATCGAAACCGACATTCAATGTTCAATTTTTGATATTCGCGGCCGTGAACATCCGATTGTTGTTTCGGATAGTGAGATCATCGGACTTTTGTCAATACGTCCTGTACATAACCTGCCAACCGGAAATTATATTTTAAAAATCGTAACAGATTCAGGAATTACTACACAATTAGTAATATTTCTTTAATCCAACTATTTATCAATAACATTACAACCTTTAGTGATTTATATTTGTCAGTAAATAATATGCTATGATGCATTAATATCCTCTGACACAATGAAAAAAAATTACTATACTTTATTCGTACTTCTTTTATTACTGGTTTCCTGTAAAAAAGGCGACGGTCCAAATCCTGTATTACTTGAAGCTGGAGAACCCAATTCCGGTGAACTTTCTAATGTTATTTTAAAAGATTATTTTATTATTTCCATTGCATTTGACAAAAGCGGTGTAGTCTGGCTGGGAACGCTGAATCAAGGCTTGATAAAATATGACAGAAAAACTGCTACGGTATTTAATTCTTCTAATTCATTACTTACCAATGCTTCAATTAATGACATTAAAATTGATAAAGCGGGCAACATCTGGATTGGGAGCGATGACCTGATCAAATATGATGGCTCAAAATTTACGAGATATGATGCCAAAACCTTCGGCTTACAAAAAAATTATGTCCGCTCTATTCTGATTGACAAAGCTGAAAATATCTGGTTTTCGTGCAGTAGTTTTAAGTCAGGCGGATTGGTAAAATATGACGGAACGAAATTCACTGCTTTTACACCGGAAAACTCCAAACTACCTGGCAATCTAATTCAAAGCATGACGATTGATCAGAAAGATAATATTTGGCTGGCAATTAATGACGGTATCAATAACTTATCACTCACACAGATTTCCGGTGATCAAATGACGGTATTTGGCCCCAACGAAATTGGCTTTACACCATATTATTTTGGGAATATCGTTACCAACAAACAAAATGAGCTGTTTGTATCCCTCAATTATGGACTTTCAAGTACCATCAAAACAGGACGTCCGCAAATTTTTAAATTCAATGGAAACAAATCTACAATCCTGAACCTGCCTGATGAAAATGCTATTATTTATAACACACAAAGGATTTTCACAGATAAAAATGATCAGCTATGGGCTTCGTTTTCAGGAGAAAATGATTGCGGAATTTTCATAGACAATCAATGGGTTTTCAAGCGTTTAGGTACAGAAGGAATTTTCGCTTTCGGGCAAAATGCAGAAGGTGAAATTTGGCTGGGAACTGGTAAAGGCGTGTATATTTTAAAATAAAAAAAAGGTAAGTGCCGAAACACTCACCTTCTACTATATGAACTGAACCTTATTAATCTTCAAATAAACTCCCTAAACCACCAATTACCGAACCGCTTTCTTTTCTTGCATTTCCACCGCCAATGGATAATCTCTGGATAAGTTTAGATATTGGCATCGATTGGATCCAGACACGGCCAGTTCCGCGAAGTGTTGCCAGGAACATTCCTTCGCCACCAAAAACCATTGATTTTAATCCTCCTGAACGTTGGATATCAAAGCTAAGCGATTGTTCAAAAGCAACAACGCAACCGGTATCAATTCTCAGCGATTCATTGTTAAGCTGTCGCTCTATCACCACGCCGCCAGCGTGAACAAAAGCCATTCCATCTCCTTTCAGTTTTTGAAGAATAAATCCTTCACCACCAAAAAGGCCGGAACCAAAACGCTGGTTGAAGTGAATTTTCATACTTGTGCCCAAGGCAGCACAAAGAAACCCGTCTTTCTGAACAATCAATTCGTTACCGTAAATTTTCGATAAATCGATCGGCATGATTGTCCCCGGATAAGGAGCAGAAAAAGCGACTTTTCTTTTTCCAACACCACGGTTTGTAAAGTGTGTCATAAAAAGCGACTCACCCGTAATTACACGTGTTCCCGCCTGAAAGATCTTACCCATGATACTCTGATTGGCCTCAGATCCGTCACCCATTTTGGTTTCAAACTGAATACCATCTTCCATAAAAAGCATAGCACCGGCTTCGGCAATAACCGTTTCATTGGGATCCAGTTCTATTTCCACGATTTGTATATCGTCGCCGATAATCTTGTAATCAATTTCGTGTGAGATCATTTTAGCTTTTGAAGTTTATATGTTTGTAGTAAAATCACGCAAGTTCACCTGTAACTATACCAACCAAGTACTATTCTTCCTCCTCTTCTTCCTCTGTTTTTTTGGCTTTCACTTTCTTCGTTTTCCTGCCCGGAATATCTTCCCGGTCACGAAGTTTTTTATCATCCACATTTTTATTCAAAAATGCATTGATACGATCCATGTCAAAACTGGTCGTTATTTCACCAAAGGAATTAATCTGAATATCAAATCCATCCAGATCTTTGTGCACACGCGGCTTTTCGTTAACAGGCTTTGCGGCATCAGGTTGTTTCTTCTTGGCCATAGTTTTAATCGGCTAACGGCCTTAGGCTGCGGTGAAGCTTTTGCTTTCAGGCCAGTAAAATAAATTACTGTTACGAAAATATACTACCAGACTTTCAATGACAATGTAAATTGATCGAACGGTTATTTTATGATTATGCCAGGCGAATTTGGGCAGGCAAACGGTCAAGCGCCTGAGCCAATCTTGCAATTACTTGTTCTTTACCCAAAATTTCCATGATCACCATTAAATCCGGTCCAGCGCCAGCGCCGGTCACTGCAAGGCGTAATGCCTGCATGATTTTACCCATTTTAATGCCTGCCGATTCCATCTTTTCAGCAAGAACATGTTTTATATTTTCAGCTACAAAGTCGCCCTCATAACCTTCCAGTGCATCTTTGAAATTTGAAACTGCATTTACTGCATCTTCATTCCATTTCTTAATGGCAACATCCTGGTCATAAACTTCCGGTGCGCTGAAAAGAAAAAGAGATTCTGCAACAATTTCTTTTGTAAAATGAACGCGATCTTTTAACAAATGTACAATCTGAGCAAGCTGATCGTCATTTACTTCAATACCTTTTGCCACGTAAAGTGGCTTAATTTCTTCAATGACCGAAGTTTCATCCTGTTGTTTAAGATATTGCTGATTGAACCAGTTTGCTTTTTGAATATCAAATCTCGCTCCGGCTTTGTGCACTCTTTCAAAGCTGAAAAGTTTGATCATTTCATCCATACTGAAAACTTCCTGTTCGGTTCCGGCATTCCAGCCTAATAACGCAAGGAAATTAGCCGTTGCTTCCGGAGAATAACCTTCTTCACGGAAACCTTTTGCGATATCGCCCGTGGTTGGATCTGTCCATTGTAATGGAAAAATCGGGAAACCTCCCAAATCAGCATCGCGTTTGGATAGTTTTCCATTTCCATCGGGTTTCAACAGCAAAGGCAAATGTGCAAATTGCGGCATTGTACTTTCCCAACCCAAATACCGATATAACAAAACATGCAAAGGAGCCGATGGAAGCCATTCTTCTCCACGAATTACGTGTGTGATTTCCATCAAATGATCATCCACAATATTCGCCAAATGGTAAGTAGGCATACCATCAGATTTCAACAAAACTTTATCATCAATTTGTGAAGAATGCACAACCACCCAGCCACGAATTAAATCGTTGAAACGAATATCTTCCTTAGGCATAATTTTCATCCGGATCACATAAGGTTCACCGCTTTCAAGAAGCTTTTTTGTTTCTTCGGGAGAAAGTGTAAGCGAATTCCTCATTTCCTGGCGCGTAATGGCGTTGTATTGTACCGCTGCCACTTTCGCTTCTTCAAGGCGTTTACGCATTACGTCCAATTCCTCAGCCGTATCGAATGCGTAATATGCTTTTCCGTCCGTAACCAGCTTCTCAGCATATTCACGGTACATGGGTTTTCTTTCCGATTGCTTGTAAGGAGCATGAGGACCGCCTTGTTGCGGACCTTCATCAATTTCAATTCCAAGCCATTCAAGAGCTTCTAAAATATAAGCTTCCGCTCCTGGTACAAAGCGGTTCTGATCTGTATCTTCAATACGCAACAACATTTGTCCGCCTTGCTGACGGGCAAAAAGGTAATTATATAAAGCCGTACGAACACCTCCCGCATGGAGTGGTCCTGTTGGACTAGGGGCAAATCTCACCCGAACTGGTAATTTATTCATTATTATTTCAACATTAAATATATCTGTCAGGAAGTGGTGAAGGGTAGTCAGGGGTGGTCATTTATTGTCAGGAAATTGTCATTTATCGTAAACAACCCCTGACTATTTCCTGACAATCCTTGACAATTTCCTGACACTTCTTGACAATTCCCTGACTTATAATTCTACGGCTATCACCGAAATTTCCACATTCACATCTTTTGGCAAACGTGCTACCTGGACTGTTTCGCGAGCCGGTGGTTCGTTTGTGAAAAACTGACCGTAAACTTCATTTACGACTGTAAAATCATTCATATCTTTCAGATAGATGTTTGACTTTACAACATTCTCATAACCAAAGCCTGCGGCTTTCAGAATGTGACCAATATTTTCCATTACTGCGCCCGCTTCAATTTTGATATTTCCCAACTGGGAAGCTTCAAAAGCAATTTGTCCGGAAACATATAACGTATTATTTACTTTAACAGCCTGGCTGTAAGGGCCGATTGGCGCCGGTGCTTTTTCAGAAAAAATAATTTCTTTTGGCATATTTGTATTGAATGAGAGCGTTTTAAAATGGCATGCTATCGTTAAACAAAACGATTAGATATTAAGCTGAACGACTTTTTAACACTAAAAGGTTGCTTAACAAATGGCAAAATTACCAAAAAAAGATGGGTTATGCTTTGTCTTCTTTGATTTCAAACAATGCTTTTAATTCGACAGCCTCAGAAGGTTTCATCCGGCCAGCCAAAACAAGTCGCAACTGACGTCGGCGGAGCGCACTAACAAACAATTCTTCGTCTGCGGGAGTTTCTGGCAAAAGCGGCGGAACTTCAATAGGCCTCCCATTTTGATCTACGGCAACAAAAGTGTAAAAAGCGCGGTTGGTACTCACACGGATCCCAGCAGGAATATCCTCAGCCCAAACTTCCAGAAATACTTCCATGGAAGAATTAAAAGCGCGTGTTACCCTCGCATGCATCGTGATGATGTTTCCCAGACGAATCGGTTCAGTAAAAGAAACGTTATCCACAGATGCCGTTACCACGATGCGGTTTGAATGTTTTTGTGCAGAAATCGCCGCACAAATATCCATCCAGTGAAGCAACCGGCCTCCCATTAAATTGTTGAGTGTGTTGGTATCATTGGGTAATACCATTTCGGTCATGGTAACTTCCGACTGCTTCGGATTTTTCGATTTTAGCATTTGGGCTGATTCTGTTAGCTTTTAGCAATTAGGAGTTAGCGGTTAGGGGCAGCGAACTGCTTTGCGCTCATGTGCTTCTTTTTTTGTTCCTATTAAATAACTGGCACGAAACTGAAAGAAAAGATATCTATCCTTACGTTTTGGACTGCCTCTGTGCCATCCTGGCTGTTGCGCCGGTTGTCCTATTTCAGAAGAACGGTCAGAAAGGCGGCGGGCTATATCACTTGACAAAGTTGCCGGGTCCGGATAAACAGTACTTACATCATCCAGATAATCTGAATTTACGAAGTTATTGCAAAGTTCCAGTCCAACCCTCCACCGGTCTGAAACTTTGGTTGACACACCTATTCCCGCCATAAAAACCAATGGCAGGCGACTGTATTTAACCCCCTCTGTATGTAAAGGAGCCAGGCTACCACGTTTCCCATCCAGCACAGCTGTGGGCGTCATATAGGTAACACCAACACCTGCCAGAAGATAAGGATTTGTTTTCTTGTGTCTGTTATAGGCGAACATGTCCGCCTGAATTCCAATATTTATATCCGGATTTGTCGTTTTAAAAGAAAGATTCTGGATATAATTCGGGTCATATTTCTGATCAGCAGAAACCTGGTAAAAACGCAATTCACCACGTGCACTGAAATGTTCTGATAACCGGTACAAAGCGCCAATCGAAACAGACGGACCTAATCCAAGATGTCTGTTAATTTTGGTTCTCAAATCGCCTTGATAATAAGCAATACCTACCCCACCTGTCAAACTGAAAACGCCAAAAGGATGTAAATACCTTTCACTGACTGTTGACTGGGACTTTACAGGTCCAACAACAAGCAGTGAGTAAAATAATAAAATCAAACCAGCAAATATGCGTTTCATGCGATACTGTCAAACTGAACAATAATTTAATAACCGGGTGCTAAGTTAACAATGTCCCCAAATATATTACCCATCAATTATTCTGTAAGTGAATTTCTAATTCGGTATAAAACAAAATAAGCCGGACGATGCCGGCTTATTTATACTATTTTGACTTAAAAAAATTAATCTCTTTTCACAGAACTGGCACCCGAGGTGTTGGAATGAATGTCCTTCGCATCTCCTGAATAGCGAATTCTGCTTGCACCGCTTGCATCTGCATGGACGCTTGTACTTGACACAACGTATGCACTGCTTGCTCCCGAAGCATCAATGTTTACATCTTTTGCAGGGAAACTTTCACCTTTAAAAGAAGAAGCACCGGAAACTTCACCGTTTAAAACACTTCCCTGTCCTGTGATCGCCAGCGTCGAAGCTCCTGAAAGCTCAAAAGTAACTTTTGGGGCAGAGAAATCCATTGTAACCTGCGAAGCACCTGAAACTTCAATAGCCATCATTTTTGTGCCCACAAATTTATTCACAACCACTTTTGATGCGCCTGAAAAATCTACACCCTCCAAAGCAGGCATCACGATTGTAATGTTAACCGTTTTACGTCGTTTGTTCCAGTTGTTACCTTTGTAACCGACTCTCAAAACACCTGAAACAACTTTCGCTTCCAGGTCTTTTACATCGTCACTTTCTCCGGAAGCGTTCAAACTATATTGTTTCCCTTGTTTCACATCCACTTTAAAAGCGCTTCCCATGGAAAGTTTGCTAAAATCAGAAACAGGGAATGTACGGCTTTCCTGAGCGAATGCGCCCGCTGATAACAAACAGAATAAGCCGAATAAAAGTAATTTTTTCATGTCTAATTTCTTTTTAGGTTTTGATTACGCTAGCATGATGTCAAATCCGCAAAATAGGTTGCATCAGTATCCTGATTAATCCTGAGATTCTATTTTACTTACACCCGAAGCATCCTTTTTCAAATTTGGAATATGTCCTAAATCCGCCTTTGACGCGCCAGTTGCCGATACATCCGCATTCTGGATATTCATTCCTTTGCTTACTAATTTACAAGCTCCGGTCAGATCAAAATTAGCAGTCGTTGCGGATCCTTTTAATGTAGCTTTTGAAGCGCCGGTGAGTTCAACTGTCAATTGGTTGGTTTCAACATCAATATCTGTTTTAGAAGCTCCGGTCAAATCAACGCTAAGTTTAGAAAGACCTTTAAATCCTGAAATTTTAGCTTTATTAGCACCTGAAATAGAAACTTCTTCAACCGTTGGCATGGTTATCACGATACCAACTCTTCTTCCGTCGTTTCCAAACAGACTAAAACCAGCGTTTCCTTTAACTTTAAGAACGCCATCTTCTTCGTATATTTTCAGATCATCTACGTCCTTTTCGTCACCATCTGCTGAAACATTAAACTCTGCTCCTTGTTTGATGCTGATCGAATAAGCGCCTCCGATGCTTATCTTTTTGAAATCTTTCACCGGAAATTGTTTAATATAATTTCCACGATCACCCAGGGTGAAATCATCATCGTTGTCATCAACAGAATAATTTTCATTATTGTTGTTGTCATCGTCATTATCATCTACCCGAACATATTTTGCAGGAATATTTAAACAGACCAATCCTGAATCCCTGCGGATTGTCCAGCGCAGATTGTTCCAGTTTATGTCATCGTCACCCAAATCATACGTATCCAGATGGTGATTGCTACTGTAATAATGTGATATCGAATACCAGATTGATCGTGAAATAATAAAAGGTTTATCGTAAGGAATGTTAAGGGTCAGATCAATCTGCTGGTTTCTGAACCTCCCGGTTGCTCCTAATGTTGGCCCTTCCGGGAAAGTGAATACAGAATCTTTCACAGATACCTTATACATCAGTTCGGAAGCATTTTTTCCGGCATCCTGTTTTGTCCGCCCTCTTGATGTCATCTTTTTATCAAGTTTCAGACTATCAATGCCATTGTAGCCGACAAGTCTGATATCTACATCGATACTTTCATCCTCGTCATTATCCTGTTCGTCAAGCGTAAGCATTCCTGCCGGAACCGCATAAAATTCAGAGGTTGTAAATTCTCCGCGTTTTGCAAAATTCTGCTGATATGCAACTCCCTGAACGGTTGCAACGATAATCCCTACAATCCAAAGTCCTAATAAAGTAAGCCAAACGGAGCCGCTAACGATTTTCTTATTTGATAAAAGTGTTAATCCTAACAAAAGAAAAGTTACCAAAGGAACCGCAGAAACCAGAAGTCCAGATAAAATTAAACTCGATGGCAATTCCTGAAAAATCCTGAAAGGGACTGGCATTCCGTCAAAGGTTGCTACGTTTGCAAAACCCATCACGACCGCTCCACCTACGACAATACCAAATAAAGATACAGCTGCAATAAGTACCAAAAATCCGCCTGTCAGTATCCTAAGCACGGGCCCGAGGCCTTTGAATAACTTCCCCAATGCCTGAATTATTAAAGCAATCGCACGGAAAGGGAAAAGCAGAATTCTGGTTACCGGATTTTCTTCACCTCCTTTATCACTTAGGTTCAGACTTTGTTTGATATTTGATTCAATATTGGAAAGCGTAATGGGCTCTCCCTGCATTTCCATTTTTTCTGTCAGCGTATTTGCCGCAGGCGCAATGATCCAAAGAACGATATAAATCAAAACCCCTGAGCCGAATACGAAAATGGAAAGTACCCATAAGAAACGTACAACGCCTAAGTCAACTCCAAAATAAGAGGCAACACCGGCAGCAACACCACCAACGACTTTACGATCCGGATTTCGATAAAATTTCTTGATTTTGGTATCTTCTTCCAAAGTTGTAGAACCTGGGAAAGCGATCCACATGGCGATATAGACCAAGACAACAAAACCCGATAATGGACCAAATTCATCTTCCATGTTCAGATTTAACATACCTGATCCGGCTGGCAAACCAATAACTGCGAATAAAAAGGCTAATCTTACCCAGAGTGGATCAATGGTAAAATAATGTCCCAAACCAGCTGCCACTCCACCAACCAATTTTCTGCGAAGATCTCTGATTAGTTTTTTAGGGTTTGCTGCTGTTTTTGATTCTGTATTTGGAGCTGATGCTGTTGATGCAGATGAATAACTTTCTTCTTTTGGTATTGAAGCTGCACCCGGAGTAGCCGACTGAAGCGGATCTGCGAAAATATCTTCCGCCTGCTCAATCGCTTCAAAATCTGCTACGGTACCCATAGCCAAAATTAATTCGTCAACATCCGTAAGTGAAATAACCTGTTTTGCTTCTGCTTTTTGTTTGTTCAGAAAACGCTCTGCAACCCTTCCTTCAATGTCTGAAAGAATTTCTTTGCTGTCTGCAAATGAAGAAAAATATTTCTGAATAGAACCGAGATAGCTTTTCAGCTTTTCGTATCCGTCCTCCTCGATGTGGAAGATGACACCGCCTATATTGATACTGATTGTCTTTTTCATGATTGAAATAATCGAAGGTCTTTAAATGATCAGTTAGGAATTAGAAGTATCTGTCTTACTCAGTTCTCCGGTACGATAAATCACCGTTTTTACCGAATCCGCAAGTTCGAACCACGTGGCCTGCATAGCATCCAGAAATATCTTTCCTTCATCTGTCAAAACATAGTACTTCCTGGGAGGTCCGGACGAAGATTCCACCCATTTATAATCCAGCCAACCCGAATTTTTCAATCGTGTCAATAGAGGATAGAGTGTGCCTTCCACAACCATCATTTTTGCAGAGGTTAATTCATCCAACATATCCGAGGCATACACTTCGCCCCGGGATATGATGTGCAGGATACAGAATTCCAAAATTCCTTTCCGCATCTGCACTTGGGCATTTTCGATATTCATACAGTGTCATGTTTTACTAAATGAAATATTATTTCATGGCTAATAGACAGGATTTGCACCTTCTATACGAACAAAGGTATACACAGGTACTTTGCGATGCAAGGTACTAGGTAAAAATTTTTTTGGTGTTTTGATAAGTGGTTATATATCAGGTTGACCGGTAAAAAAAGCATGTGTTTTAGAATTCATTAATTTTAACCTTATATTTTCAAATCATTTAACTCAACTAAAACGCTTCATGACAAATAAACCGCACCTATACATCATCGCCGCCATGAGCGAAAATCAGGTAATCGGGCAGGATAATCGCTTACCCTGGCACTTGCCGGATGAGTGGGTACATTTTAGAAAAGTAACGGATGGAAAACCATTTTTACAGGGAAGAAAAAGTTTTGAAGCGGCTGATGCACTACATTCTTCGTACAGAAATGTGGTATTAAGCAGAAATAAAAATCTTGAAAACTTCAACAAAACAGAACGTGCCGACGATTTAAATGAGGGCATTGCGTTACTTAAAGAGGAAAACGAAGTATTTGTCTTAGGAGGCGCTTCTGTTTTTGAACAAGCACTACATTTGGTGGAGAAATTGTACCTGACAATCGTACACACAACCATCGAAGGCGATGCTTATTTCCCGAAACTGGATTGGCAAGAATGGGAGTTGATTTCCTCTGAATTTCACGAAAAGGATGAACGCCACGAATACGCATTTTCTATGAATCTTTATGTAAGAAAAGAAGCATAAAACAGTGTACGCCCATCCTGATTTTCTTTTGGAAATATGGAAAAGCTGTACACACATTACTTTCTCAAAATCGTATTTCTTGTTTTCCTGACCACTTTGCAGGTTTCAGCACAAAAGAAATATGGAAATGAGTGGATCAATACTTCACAAACCTATCTGCGTATTCCTGTCATTGAAACTGGAATTTACAAAATCACGTCATCAGAACTCCGGGAGGCAGGTTTTCCAATCGACTCTTTTCCTCTTTCTTCTATCCAACTTTTTCGCAGAGGCCGGGAAGTGGCGATAGAGATTACTAACAATTCAGAAGAAAAATTTAATCAGGACGGTTATCTCACTTTTTTTGGAGAAAGGAATGACGGCGCTTTAGATTCCGCGCTTTATGTAAATCCACAGGCAATGCCGCATACCTATTACAGTTTGTATTCGGATACGGCATCTTACTTTTTGACCTGTAATAAAAATAATATTCCTGGAAAAAGAAACGAAATTTTAGATTCTAACATTTCGAAAACTATTATTAATTATCATTTGAATGAGATATTACAAGTTAATACCAGCCATTATCCAGCCGGGAATTTGTATCCAATGGGTAGCGATTATGAAACCGGAACTGCGCTAACAACTTATGATTATGGCGAAGGTTGGACGGGAAAAGTCATAGCGAACGAGCAAAGGGAGACTTTTAAATTAATTCCTGAAAATGCAATTCTCGAGAAATTTAACGGGACAAAAGTTGAGTTATTAATTGTCGGACGAAATGCAGGAAATCATCAGATTGAGATTTGGACGGGTGATTCAAAAACAACTGGCAGGAAATTAAACACTGTTGAATTGCTTAATTACAATTCTGAGAAATTTACCATTTCGTTTAATAAAGAAGATTTGTCAATAGATGGCAGTATTTCCATTTCGGCAGTTCCAATTAATAATTCCGGTTCAGTTTCTGTCTCTTATATCAAGTGGATTTATCCACAAAAGATCTCGCTTCCTGAAACTTCTCTACAAAACAGATTTTATTTTAATTCCGAAACTTCCAAAAAATCTGTACTCTTTAAGAATGCAGAAAACTGGAAATTTTATGACTGCTCAAATCCGTATCAACTCATAAGATTGATTAATACAAATTCAATTTTACCAATAAACAGCGCTTCACAAATTATCGCAATTAAAGAACCGATGAAGATTCTCACCCCGAGAATAGTAAAATTTCGAAATAGCAATCCTGAAACAGATTATCTGATCATCAGCCATCCTTTGGTTAGAAATCCTGTTAAAGAAAGTAAAGACCCCGTCGAAGATTATGCGGCGTATCGCGCCTCAAAAACGGGTGGTAGTTTCAACCCTTTGATTTTGAATAGTGAAGAAATTTTTGATCAGTTCAATTATGGAGAACCAGGTCCGCTTGGAATCAGAAATGCCATTTCTTTTTTACACGCAAAAGCTTCATTAAAATTTGTTCTGTTACTTGGAAAATCGATTGATCCACAAACGGCTCGTCATCAAATAAAAGCCAGAGAAAATGATATGATCCCGAATGCCGGTTGGCCGGGATCGGATATTACGCTGGCCATGGAACTGGCAGATTCTTTGAAATATGTTCCTTTGGTTCCGATTGGCAGGGTCAATGCTGCGAACGCTCAAAACATTTATGACTATTTACAAAAAGTAAAAGCGTTTGAAAGTCAGAATAAAGCAGCACCCTGGCGAAAAAACATGCTACATCTCAGCGGCGGACATACCAATGTTGAAAGGGAAATATATCGAGAATATGTTGATAGTTTTAAAAAGACAATTTCAAAGTCAGTTGGTAATGTCATTACCATTTCCAAACAAACCAATGCGCTAAAAGAAGATTTTCCGCTGCATACCATTTTAAACAAAGGTGTCGGATTGATCACGCTTTACGGACATTCAAGCCTCAGTTCTACTGATATTGAACTAGGTTTTGCCGACGATCAAAAAAGAAATTATAAAAATGATTCTTTGTTTCCGGCTGTCATTATGAATGGCTGCGCGTTAGGAAATTCATTTTATTCTCCTTCCACAATCAGCAATAACTGGATTTTGACCCCAAATAAAGGTGCGATTTTATTTCTGGCACATACACACAATGGTGTTTCATCTTCTTTGAAACATTACACCGATTCATTTTATGATGTACTGGCAGATACCACCTTTACAAATCAATCATTTGGAATCATTCAGAAGGAAGCGATCAGGAGAAATATATTGAAGTATCCAACGCTTTCGGATGGAATTACGGCACAACAAATGAATCTGCAAGGTGATCCGGCCATCCGTTTATTTCCGGCAACCTTACCAGATTACGCCTGGCAACCGGATTTTTTAAAATTCTCGAATCCAAATGGAAAGACGTTATCGGCAAAAACGGATTCGATCAAAGTTGATATTGGGCTTGTAAATTTCGGAAAATATAAAAACGAGAATCTGACAATAAATATCCGTCGTGTAAGAGATTCTATTACTACTGAATCTTATCAATTTATAAAACCATCCGCTTTTTACCTCGACACCCTTTCTTTCACTATCCCAAACAAATTTTTAAAATCCGGGAAAGAAAAGTGGACTTTCACGATCGATCCGGCGAATGAAATAACTGAAGAAAATAAAAATAATAATCTTTTTTCAACAGGCTTAATTATTCCTGATATCGCCGTCTCCGATACATTGGAAATTATTTCCGCTTATGTTTCGCCAAATCCTTCCGGTCAGTATTTCAAATTTCACATCGAATTCAGAGGATCGGAACCTCCGCAAAAATGGAGTATTATGGTTTTTGATAAAACAGGAAATAAAATTGAAAAGAGAGACATCATTCCACATTTAGGCAAAAACGAATTTATCTGGCAACCCAAAGGAATTTCTGCCGGAGCCTATCTTTATAGAATGAATATTGAAGCGAAAAATATTTCTTTAACACCGGAAGCTAAAAAAGGAATGAGCGGTCAATTGATCTGGATGCATTGATATGTCAGGTAAATTGAATCCAAACTATTCTTTATTTACGTTGTGGATTTTTCACGGCACACTGGTTTTGCTCCTCGCCTATGTCAATCCAAATCATTACACAACCATCGATTCGCAATATTATCTTGAATCTGCCAGCAACATTTTAGAAGGACATGGGTATACCATTTTGGATGAAACTGCATTTCAATGGAACGGAACATTCCCGGCTGGTTATTCATTAGCCATTGCCTTTGTTACTTTTCTCACCAAAATCAATGTGCTTTGGGCTTCCAAAATAGTCAATATTGGTTCGACAGGAATTTTGTTTTTCTTTTTAAACGTTTGGCTTGGTAGAAATAAATCCATATTAATTGCCTGTATTCTTTTCCTTGGCTCCTTCCTTAAACTCTGGGCACATACCTGGTCAGAACCTTTATTTTTGGGGATTTTATTTGGTTGGACTTATCATTTTAATCAAATAAATACTGAGCCCGAATTCTCAAAATCGAATATCATTTATATATTTCTGCTTGGTATCGGGTTGATGTTTGTTCGTTATGCAGGAATTTTTATTATTCCTTTATGCCTTTGTTATAGTGTCTACTATTTCTGGAAAGAAGAAAAGTCAAAAAGTCTGATCCTGATAGTCCTTGCTGTTTTCTGGTCGGCCGGTTTCCTTTTTTATATTCTTCTTAATTATCAAAACAGCGGAGAATTATTTGGTGGAGTTCGTTTTGACGGAAATATCCTGATAGCTGAAAATGTCATCTCCTTTACAAAAGGTTTGATTAATGAAACAGCACTTTTCGGAAACACGACATTTCAGTCTATCGATCTGTTATTCTTAACCGGAATCAGCTGTCAAATTTTTATTTCACTTTTGATAATAAAGGAATTAAAAAGCCATTTTGCTTTAACAAACTTGAACAAAAGCCTTTTTATCATCTCATTTTTTTATTTGGTTTTTCTTTTCGTCCTAAGAATTTTCAGCCACTTTGACGAACCTGGTTACCGGCTCTTGTCCCCTTTTACATTTTTTATTTTATGCGGAATAGTCTGTGGAATTTCTGATGTACAGATTACAGTTCGGTTGAAGAATTTGTTGGTTGTTTTGGTTGTTATTTCCTGGATAGAAATCATTCCGAAAGATGGGTTGAAGGAAAAAGTTTATAAATCAATGAAAAGGGTTACTCATTATGACAATTAGAACTACTTTTTCCAGGTCATTTCTATTTTTAAGCTTATACAATCAAACAGGCGCAAGCTTGGTTTCTTGTAAATATTAATCATTTTTCACCCCACCAACCCGACTTCTCCACCTCTTTACCTTTACTTTCCACAAAAACTTCTTATTTTTGTCAATTCTAAAAATCTTCGAAGCTCTTGAAAGAATACGGTAGCAACGTACAAAAACTTGCCGACCACATCGTGAAGATGGAGGATAAGGCTAAACGCAATCTCTACGCGCACATATTGATTGAACTCATGCGTCAGATACATCCGAACATGAGGGATAATCAGGATTATACAAACAAACTCTGGGATGATCTTTACATCATGTCAGGATTCCAACTGGACGTTGACAGCCCATATCCGCCGCCGTCACCGGAATCTTTGGGTAAAAAACCATTGACAGTTGGTTATAATCAGCATAATCTGATGTATCGTCATTATGGAAGAAATATTGATCTTCTGCTGCAAAAAGCGATTCAGACCGAAAATTCTGAAGACAGACTTGCCTTTGTTTCCTATGTCTTCCGTTTAATGCGTTCGTTTTTCAATACATGGAACAAGGATAATCCTGAGGATCATGTATTAATCGGACAGCTTGAACTTTTAACAAAAGGACAACTGAAAGAAGAAATTGATTATATCCGTAAAAATGGCCCGGTAGATGCTGCTCCGAAAGATCGTAACAGCAATCAGGACAGAAATCGCGGAAATCATTCCAACGCCTTCAAAGCGCAGCCTAGTCAGGACCGTCAGGGATCGAACAATCCCAATAATAACAACCGGAATCGCCCTAACAACAGCAGCAGTAACAACAATAAATTCGCAGGTAGAAATAATAACAACAACAACAACAATCGTAACAACAATAATAATAATCGCAAAAAGCCTGGAATTTAACATCCGGCCTAATTTTCTCAACCGGTTTTTAACTTCCATATTACCGCCTGCAACTACCTATGGCTTCATTTAAAATAACAGGAGACAGACGCCTGAAGGGTGAAATTATACCTCAGGGTGCCAAAAACGAAGCATTACAAATTATTTGTGCCGTACTTCTTACACCTGAACCGGTAACAATACATAACATTCCTAACATCCGTGACGTCAATCAGCTTATTGATCTTTTAGGAGATCTGGGCGTAAGAAAAACGCGTTTGAGCGATTCTTCTGTTCGTTTTGAAGCAAATGATATCAATCTGGATTATCTTGAATCGGATTCTTTCCGTCAGAAAGCTGCGGCTCTCCGTGGTTCTGTGATGTTGCTTGGACCGATGCTGGCGCGTTTCCGTAAAGGAAGAATTCCTCGTCCGGGTGGCGATAAAATTGGTAGAAGACGTTTGGATACGCACTTTATTGGTTTTGAAAAACTGGGTGCAGAGTTCAGTTACGATGGAGAAGATGGAGGTTTTTACCGTGTAGACGCGAAAAACCTGAAAGGTGCTTACATGCTTTTGGATGAAGCTTCGGTAACAGGAACGGCCAACATTTTGATGGCAGCTGTTATGGCCGAAGGTACTACCACACTTTATAATGCAGCCTGTGAACCATATCTTCAGCAGCTTTGTAAAATGCTGAACCGTATGGGTGCCAAAATTTCTGGCATTTCTTCCAATTTACTGGTTATTGAAGGTGTTAGTGAACTGAAAGGTACGGAGCATACCATGCTTCCGGATATGATTGAAATTGGTAGTTTTATCGGATTGGCAGCCATGACGCAATCTGAAATTACGATCAAAAATTGCCATATTCCAGAATTGGGAATTATTCCGGAGGTTTTCCAGAAACTTGGAATCCAGATGGAATTCCGTGGTGATGATATTTTTATCCCTGCACAGGAAAAATACCGGATGGAGAATTATCTTGATGGTTCCACGCTTTCGGTTGCTGATGCACCCTGGCCAGGATTTACGCCTGATTTATTAAGCATCGTTTTGGTGACGGCAACACAGGCGCAGGGAACGGTTCTTATTCACCAGAAAATGTTTGAAAGCCGTTTATTCTTTGTGGATAAACTGATTGAAATGGGCGCTCAGATCATTCTTTGTGATCCTCACCGCGCGACAGTAATCGGCCACAACCGCGAAACACAATTAAGAGGAATTCGTATGACTTCTCCCGACATTCGTGCAGGTGTTGCGCTATTAATCGCAGCCATGTCGGCGAAAGGTGTTAGTATTATTGACAATATTGAACAAATTGACCGAGGGTATCAGAATATCGATACACGTTTAAATGCAATCGGTGCAGAGATTGTCCGTTTGTAATATTATTAAAGTATTAATAAGAAAAGGCGCTTCCAGGAGGCGCCTTTCTTGTTTAATAACGATTTATTTTTTCTCTTACCAAAATTACTTTTTCTTGTAAGTACATGCTGAATTGTCAGACTTCACATAATAATCTTTGTAATTTGTAGCTTTCGGATCTGTGCAGCCTTTAAGATTAAGGATTTCCACTTTTCTGAATTCCACGGGATGACTTTCGCTTTGTAATGAAATAGAACCGTGGTCCAGTAATTTCCCAGCAATCACTTTCTCATCATTTCCGCTTACATTTCCTCCACCCATTTGCGGTTTGTTATAAGCCAAAACCATTTCGCCATTCGCAAAATGCTGGATTAATGAATCGCCTAAAACCAATACTTCGGCACGTACCCATTGATCTCCGTTATACGTTTTTGAAGTTGAATTAACACAATGCTGAGTCACCAGTTTGCCATCCATTTCAACATTTGTTCCCGGCGTACATAAATTACAGGTGGTGCGTTTCTTACCGTCGCCTCCCAGCAATTGTACTTCTATGGAAATCGGGAAATCCTGATTTTGTCCCATCGTAGCAGCCGGTTGGCCTTGTACCATAATCCCGCTGTTTCTCCAAGCCCAGCCTTCTCCTTTTGGTGCCTGTTCGCCTACAAAGCGATATTCAACGGCTATCCTGTAATAAGAGAAATCACTTTTGTAAAAGATGTGGCCATATTTTTGTGCAAAATCATCGTACTTATCATAGCGAACGACCATTTTTCCATCTTCCACCCGAAAAGTATTTCCGAAATTATCGTTCAAATCGTAGCCACGGATTTTGATGTCCCAGCCATCCAGATTTTTTCCGTTAAAAAGCTGTTTCCATTCTTTCTTATCTGCCTGCTTTTGAGCAAAGGCTCCGAAGCAAAAAAGTGTAAGTGCAATACTGAATACTAATTTCATGAGTGATTTAATTAAATAAAAGATGTAACATGCTAATTGTCAACCAATAGGAAAGATATATGCGCTATACGAATTATCCTGCCTAAAATCCTGTTGTCTAAAGGCAGATTAAAGCCTACTACTTTGTAAGCTCTGATTTTGTAAATATACTATGAGAACTAAAAATATAAAGCGTAAAGGACATTCAGAAGACTTTTTTGGTGAATACCGTGACTTTTGGTGGAATGAAGGATTTTTAAATTTACTGGCAAAAAGATTACAGCTGCATACACATTTCAACCTCCTGGATGTTGGCTGCGGACAATGCCATTGGAGTCGTCTTTTGGTTGATTATCTTGGTTCGCCCGCCAAAGTTTCGGGTGTTGATAATGACAAAAAATGGGCAAAAGGAGAAACCGAACTACGTAATTATTTCGAATCCAAAGGAATTGATTTTGATTTAAAAAAAGGAGATGCTCACAAACTTCCCTATGAAGATGAGACTTTTGACATTGTTACCTGTCAAACGCTGCTCATTCACGTTCAGCATCCTAAAATCGTAATTGACGAAATGAAGCGGGTACTGAAACCCGGTGGCACAATTCTTTGCGTAGAACCCAATAATCTGGTACAAAGTCTGACACAAAGCTCAGTTTCTATGAACGACCCGATTGATGAAGTATTGGACCATGTGAAATATGCTTTACTTTTTGAAAGAGGGAAAAAGAAATTAGGACTTGGCGATAATTCACTCGGAGACCTTGTTCCCGGATTTCTGGCTCAGGCGGGATTTGATCAGGTTGAGGTAAGACTTTCAGATAAGGCGATTGCCATGTATCCACCTTACAACACCGAAGAGCAAATTGCTACTATGAAACAATGGCAAAATGGTAATACGTGGAGTAATGAGGAATTTTCGGATTATGATTATTTCAGAGCGATGGGCCAGGAAAACCTTGATTTTTTTGAGAAATATAAAAGAAAATATGCGCATTTAGGCGAGAGGATGCTGCGTAATATTGACGCTAATAAGTACCATTCTGCTGGTGGCGCAATGATGTATGTAATTTCCGGAACGAAGCCTCTGTAAATAACTTCCGGTTTTAATTTTTTATCAGGTTTATGAAAAAAGAGAAAATAGCCATTTTTTGGTACCGCCGAGACTTACGTCTTCATGACAATGCAGGTTTATATCGCGCTTTAAAATCCGGATTACGGGTATTACCTCTTTTCATATTTGATAAAATAATTCTTGACAAGCTTGAAAATAAGAAAGATAAACGGGTCACTTTTATTTTCGATGCATTAATTGAAATACAAAAAGTACTGAAAAAGCATGATTCTGATATTATTGTTCGTTACGGAAATCCTCTTGAAATTTGGAAGGACCTGATCGAAGAATATGACATTGCAGAAGTTTATACAAATAAAGATTATGAATCTTACGCAAAAGATCGCGATGGGGAAGTCAAAATCTTATTACAAAAACACGGAGCGGAATTTAAAAACTTCAAGGATCAGGTTATTTTTGAAAAACAGGAAGTTTTAACCGGTCAAAACACGGTTTACACTGTTTTTACGCCATACAGCAGAGCCTGGAAAGCAAAACTCAACGACTTCTATTTATCGTCTTATCCAACGGAAAAATATTTTTCCAATCTTTTCAAAATAAAATCTCATCAGATTCCTTCTTACGAGGAAATTGGATTTGTTGAAACAGATCATAATTTTCCAGACGAAAATGTAAAATCTGATCTGATTGAAAAGTATGAGGAGAAGCGTAATTATCCTGCGCTACCCGGAACGTCAAGAATGGGACTTCATCTGCGATTCGGAACTGTTAGTATCCGCGAGTTGGCCAGAAAAGCTGCGGAACATAGCCAAACATACCTGAATGAATTGATCTGGCGAGATTTCTACTTTCAAATTTTATGGAATTTCCCACATGTTGGACAAGGAAAAGCCTTCCGTGCCGATTATGATAAAATTAAATGGAGAGATAATGAAAAGGAATTCGAGCTGTGGTGCCAGGGAAAAACCGGATATCCGCTGGTAGATGCCGGGATGCATCAGTTGAACGAAACCGGTTTTATGCACAATCGCATTCGCATGGTTACGGCAAGTTTTCTTACCAAACATCTGTTGATCGACTGGCGTTGGGGAGAAGCGTATTTTGCTGAAAAATTACTGGATTACGATTTGTCGGCCAACAATGGAGGCTGGCAATGGGTAGCAGGATCAGGAACGGATGCAGCACCCTATTTCAGAATTTTCAGCCCGGATGCTCAGGCTGCCAAGTTTGATCCAAAAGGTGAATATATCAAAAAATGGGTCCCGGAACTCAATTCGATGAATTATCCGGAACCCATGGTAGATCACAAATTTGCCCGCGAACGTTGTTTGAAAGCCTACAAAGAAGCGCTTGAATAATGATTAATTGTTAAGGGTTAAGGGTTAATGATGGATATTTGCAGTATTAGGACAAGTGATAATTCTCACCGACTCATATTCATTATTGCCATAGACTTACGAACATGCTCACCAACTCCATTAACAATTAACCATTAAAAAGATTATTTCCCTCCTACTACAACTTCTAGCATTTCTTCCGGCAGCAAATAGGTTGATGCCATTAACTGAATATCTTCCTGCGTTGTGGCGTGAATCTGATCGATGTACTTACTGAAATAATCTGCCGGTAAACTATCGAGCAAAAGAATTTTTTGGCGGTCTGCAACTTCAAATGCCGTATTCAGAGATCCGGCGAATTCTCCTGCCATGAAATTCTTGACAGTCTGCAATTCATCTTCACCGACAAGTTCTGTTTGCAGTCGATAGATTTCCTTTTTTATTTCATCAATCGTTTGCTGTGTAAATTCCTTTTTCACGTCGGTACCGATCATGAAATAACCTTCACGCCCGAGCGTAATCATGTGTGAGGAAATCCCATAAGTCAATCCTTTTTCTTCACGAATATTTTTCATCAAACGAGACCCAAAATATCCTCCCAGAATTTCATTAGTTACCAGCATTTTGAAATAATCCGGATGCGTCCTGGTAAACAATTTCCGTCCTATGCGTATGGTCGACTGTACACTATCCGCTTTTTCAACCAAAATTTCTTTTCCCTGATATTCCGTATAGCTGTCGTGCTCAATTTCAGAGTCGTCGGTTTTGTATTCAAGTTGTCCAAAATAATCATTGACCAATTTTACATCCTGATCGCTAACTTGTCCGGCCAGTACCAGCGTTCGTTTTCCATTTTTGATATGTTTTTCAAAATGTTCCTGAATTTGAGCTAATGGCAATTCCTGGATATTTTTCTCTTCCTGACTTTGTCCATACGGATGACCGCTGCCAAATAATTGTCTACGGAATTCCGTTGTAGCCAGGTATGCCGTTTTCTCCTTGTTGATTTTAAGGTTCTGTAAAGTGATATTTCGCATTTCATCCAGTTCCTTTTCCGGAAACAGCGGATTTTCGATAAGCTCACGGATCAGGGTCAACACTTCTGGCAAAAATCTAGACAAGCAATACACCACAAGCCCGGAACGATCAGAAGAATGCGTCATATCAATGAAAGCACCGATATTGTCAAAGGCTTCGCTGAGCGCGGAAGAAGTATAAGATTTTGTTCCTTCGGGAAGCATCTTAATAGCAAAAAACGATGCGCCGACAGACGTTTCATGCCAGTTTCCAAATTCAAAAATACATTCAAAACGCACGACTGGCTGTTCACCAATATTGATTACATGCAGAGGAATTCCGTTATCAAGTACATGAGATTGTGGCTCAGGTAGATTTATTGTTTTGATAATTTTAAAATCGGGAGCTTCGGTCCGGTCGAGTATCATAGTCATATATTGATAAAAAAGCGAATGACGTTTCATAACATCATTCGCTTTTCATTAATTAATAGGAAGTAAAGATATTAGTTATTACTGTCACTAACATCTAGTTTTTCTGCTTTGTTCAAACTCAAACCAAGTGTGATACGTAAAGTTTGTGCCAATGGGCTGTTCTGAACAACCGGGAACATATAAGCAAAGTCAACAGAATAACGTTCAAGGAATTTGGCACCTACACCAGCCGTGAAAAACTTACGGTCACCTTTGTTTTTATTTTCACTGAAATATCCTGCACGAAGCGCGAAGATATCGTTGTACCAGTATTCAGCTCCAACTGCGATAGCAACTTCCTGAAGTTCTTCTTTGAAACCGTCCGGTGCATCCGAGAAAGAACCGAAGGCTCCTGAAAGTGCTCCTTTTGTATAATTTGTATTAACCGTTCCTTTTGGAGGAGTCGGCACCATCAGTTTACTTGCATCAACGATGAAATTAAATTTGTTTCTGCCATCCGCTGAGAACGAAAGTCCACCACCAAGTTTAAGGTTTGTAGGAATAAAGCTCTCTGTTTCAGTTCCTGAACCGTAGTTTACCTTACCTCCAAGGTTGGACAATACCGCTCCCAACGACCATGTCAGCTCGCTGCCGGTATCTTCGTTTTTAATTTGTTTGCGATAGTAAGCGCTGATATCACCCGCAACCGTACGAGCCGGGCGAAGCGAAACACCATTTACAACAGCAGTTCCTGCAAGGTTGGACGAAATATATTTCAGCGTCAAACCCATCGAGAAATTTTTACCTAGTTGCTGTGAATATGTACCGCTAATGGCTACTTCTCTTGAATTGAAAGTACCCAGCTGTGTTCCTACGCCGTTGCGCAAGTCAAGCTCGCCACCGTTGAAGAAATTAACAGAACCAGCAATTGCCTGATTTTTTCCGATTTTCTTGTAAGCTGTAAGATATCCCAGCCACATGTCATCAACCAGGTTTCGTAACCAGGGTGTGTAAGAGGCTGAAACCCCAAAATCCTTTTGTGCATAAGGAAGTTTTGCCGCGTTCCAATAGGTGGCGTTAGCGTCGGCACTTAATGCAACACCCGCCTCACCCATACCGGCACTACGTGCGTCAGGTGCAAAAGTCAAAAATGATAGAGGTGAAGTCGGTATTCTACGCGTAGTGTCCACTGTGGACTGAGCAAGCAAAATACTCGTTGACAAAATGAATAATGAAGATACACTTAAAAAAAATAGTCTCATATTTATTGGATTTGCGATAGGAAGTGGTGTTAGTCTACTTCTTTTAAAGGGTCAAAAATACAATGAAAGATATTTAATACTATAATAAAATTACAAGATTTATTATTCGCTAACGCAAACGTAGAAGTTTCCCTGAACGGGTGTCCACAGAATTGTCCTTTAACGATCGGATTTTCACTACATAAATATAGGAACTGGTACCGGAAGTGAATCCGCCATGACGTATGGAAGGAATTGTTTGTTTGATAACAGACTCGCTGTTATAATATTGCCACTGATACGATCCGAGGATTTGTCCGGTGTTCAGCAATATACTAAAAACAATTTCCACATCATCATCTGCTCTGCTCTGATTCAATTCAAATGAAAGATCCTGATCAAAAGGGTTCGGAAAAACAGTCAAGCTATTTAGTTTTATCCCGGTTGGTAAACCTACTTGAAATCCGAACGATAATTCTGAAGAGTTAGTATACGTATCCCAGACTTTAATACGAATAGTATAATTTCCCGGTGCCAGGTTTTGAAAAGGATAACGAACAGTCCCGCTTTTAAAATTATCCAGATCCGCCGTGTAGTAGTCGTTTAATATCAATGTTAGTGTGTCGCTGAGTGTGATCGTTATGTCATGTCCAATTCCAGCTTTTGACACATTAATCCCATTTTCGTCACTTAATTTCAAAAATAAAACAGACGAGCCGTCCACAGTATCCCCTTCTTGAAAATCGGTGGAATTGAGATAGCCAACTATTTTTGGCGGCGTATTATCTACGAGCAATGCCGCACTTCCGCCAACCAAAACATCCAGCTGCGCCGAAGCATCTGTCAGGCTGTCTTCACGCAAAGCGTAAATGTCAACCCTTCCCATTCCTGTGCGGTAATCGATATCTTTTGGCATGACAAATTCACAAACAAATTGCCCATCCTTCGCACGCACGTTTCCATCAAAAAGCTTGCTTCTGAATTCATTGTAAGTTTCTACTTCACCTTCATTACCGAGCGTGCGGAAACTTGTCTGTTTATCATAAACAATAACTCTTGCAGTCCCCTGAAATGTTTTATCGATCAAGTTTCCGGCTGCAACTTTTCCTTTCAAAACCACTTTTTCAAGAGCCCTCAACGTATCTGGAATTACATTCCACTGAATCTTTTTTTCAGCTCTGGCCAGTTTCATGGACGGATCTCCAAGTAAAGTAAAATTCCGGTTCAAACTTCCAGCCAGACTCGCATTTTTGGTCATCCTGAAAATTTCGCCCATTCTTCCGTCCGTTCCGGCTTTGATCAAAGATTCATAAAATGCCTTATTGATCGTAAAATTGGTACTGGAATAAACAGGTCGCGTAGTACTCACAGAACCAATTGCGGCACCACGCGGACTAAGTACCATTAACTCCGCACCCGAGATCAAACCCGGATCATCATATCGTCCGAAATCGCAGGTTGCAGTTATTAGCAAAGGCAAATTATCATAACCGCGGGCAGTCTGCATTTCGGCCAAAGTTAAAACCTGCTCCTCCGCCCAGCCACTCGTTCCGCCATGGCCTGTATAATTCAGGATTAAAGTCCCGTCATTAATACTTTTCTTTATCTCAGCATTGACGGCTGGTACCTTTTGTCCCTGACTTGTGGTGGTTTGGGGATAAGCATCCAGAAAAATCCGGCTTGACAAAAACTCAGTCTGGGTGATTTTCGCCAGCGCGTCCGCATGTTGCTGATGGATATTCCCGTCACCATCATCTGCAACAAATTTGACCGTATTTTGCCAGCTTCCGCGCGACTTAGGTGAAGATGCATAGTGAATAAGTTTATCAACAATAATTTTAGCTTCATCCGCAGTTTTCACCGGAAGCCTTCCTATACCAATTTCAACCGAATAATCGCCTGCGTTTGTTTCGATCCAATCTCCTTCTTCGTCTTCCATAAAACCAAAATAGTCATCAGAGGAATACGTATAAACCGGGTTTAATGACTCGTGGCTTTCGTAAACCGGCACCCAATTATTCCGCTGGTTTTGCGACTGGTTTTGTAAAAGATTTTTATAATCGTAAGTCGCGTCACCAAAAAGGAGCAGATATTTCAACTTCTCAGGATCATTTTTATATAGTAGACGAACAAAATCGCGAACCGCTGAAATATCCGTTTTCCCGCCCGAAAATTCATTATAGATTTGATCCGTCGTTACAACCAAACTTTCCAGTCCATCGTTTTCACTTCTGAAATCGGCCAGTCGCTTTGCTTCTGTTTCAAAAGCCTTTGCTGTAATAATTACTAAATCCGGGGTTGCGTATCTTTGCAAATTCTGGTTTGAAACTTTCTGCCATGACACGGGAAGTTTTGCTTGCGCGGTTGTAAAACCTATATATTGTTTTAAAGTTTTTGATTTATTTTCCGTAAAAGTATAGGTATTATTTCCGTTGTCTTTTAAAGCCGCAGCTGTGATCAGCGTCGGATCTGAAATATTCCACCAGTTCCAATCAATGGGAACATTTTGAATTTGGTAAGAAACAGTATCTTTAAAATTAGGAGCAAATCTGTAAAACTGTTGTTTGTCATACCCGCGTAAAAGTCTTTTTACCTGTAAACCAATGTAATCAAGATAAGCCTGGGCTGAACTTTGACCGTTTTTATTGTAAGTTACTCCAACCGTTGTTGTCGTTCCGGCATTTGCTGCCGCGGTTAAAACAAATTTACTCTTCGCTTGCTGTGCTTTGATATCATAAGTACCCGTCCCCACAACGCCAACGGAGGACTCTCCAATACTTTGCCCGTTTAACTGCCATTGAAATTTGGTTGCAACTTGCGCAGTTCCGATGGCGGAGGTAAGTATAATTATGTTTGAAGAAGGAATAATATCCGGCAAATCGGCGGTTAAATTCAATGTTGCTGACGTACCGATATATTCTCCCCACCAATCACGACCGGATCTCAATAAATTAACCGATTCGATTTCATGAAACCAGTAGTCGTCGTATTGGTTTATTAATGTTTGAGTAGCAACATTGATAGTTTGCTTATTCTGAATTCTTAATCCTTTTCCATTTCCATAGGTCAGGAAATAATAAATAGTATCGGAATATAAATTGACCTGATGAAAAAAATTGGCTTTTACAGAATCGTAAGAAATAACATTGGGGCCTTCAGCATAAAAATAAACTGCATCACCTGCATCAAATCTCCCGTCTTCTCCTCCTTTAACCTGAATCGAATTCTGAATGAGATCCTTATTTCGTTTTACGCTATTTTTTTGAGGTAAAATATTACCTCCATTTCCATATATCTTGATTTGATCCGGCACCAGGGTCGAGATATCTACGCCCATGGATTTGAGAAAATTCGCATCAATTTTATAAACTCCGCTTTCTGTGACAGCAAATTTGTACCAATTGCCAGTGGATAAAATGGAAGATTCCTGCGCTTTTACCTGAAAAGTAAACAGCAAAAAAATCCAGCAGGAAAGTGCCGGATAATATATTCGCCGTAAATTTTCAACAAGCTTCGACCAGTGCATGAGCAGGAATAGTGTAACGGCGTTGGGATGCTTTATCAATACATAATACCCTTGTACGCCGTAGAGAGCCTTTAACAAACTGTCTGTTGTGAAAAACGAAATTACTGCCTTCTGTAAGGTGGATCAGCGCAACTTTATTCGGATTTAAGGATTGGTCGTCGTATTTTTTTATTGAATTATATAAAACCTGGTCTCCGCTTGTGGACGCTTTCGGATTTTTCGAATATCTCAATAACGGCTCAAGAATATCAGCCGGAAAAATTTTATCATTCATGACCGGGATCAATAAAATCTCAAATTCTCTTTTCCATTCCATACCATGTGGCGCAGCACGTTTTCTACCACGACTTTTCGTCTGTGTATAAACGACATGATGCGCAACCTCGTGCAGATAAGTAATCAGGAAATTATAGGGATTGAGATTTTTGTTTACAGTAATTCTTGGAACATAACCAGGCTTTACCGTAAAATCACCTAAGCGACTTTGGCGCGGACGAGACAGAAAAAAATCGAATTTGTAAATTTTGTGCAGATGATCACAGTAAGCATAAGCTAGCTCCGGAACGTAGGCCTCAAAGGATATTTTCTTTTCCATACCCCAAATAAAAAAAGAAAAGCCTTATAAATAAGGCTTTTCAATAACTTTCAAAAAAAGCTCAGATTATTTCACTGAATCAGTTTTCATTGAATCAGTCATAACTGAATCAACAGCAACAGTATCAACCATAGGAGTTTCAACAGTTACAGCAGTAGAATCAGCTGCTTCTTCTTTTGGCTTGCTAGTACAAGACGCGAAAGCTACCATTCCGGCAACAAACGCAAATGCTACGAATTTTTTCATTTCTTGGGTGTTATTAAGGTTCGCTACAAAGATAGCATGATAAGTTTCAATAATCCCAACATTTTGGATTGTATTTTTCCAAGAACTTAAAATTTCCTTAGAAAACAATGAAAGCCCTTCCTTTAGTACAAAATATTATCGCATCTGTCTAGTAAACCTTTTCCATTTGGAGGTTAAACATTTTTACAGAAGCTGCTACTTCGGAAAGCAGGTTTTGATTTTGTTCTATTCCATTACCCACAACAATTACATCTGCGCCAGCCTGCATCGCGATCAGAGCCTTCTCGCTGGAATTAATTCCACCACCCACAATAATAGGCGTATCCACTGAGGCGCGTACAGCTTCAATGATCTCCGCCGGTACAGGATATAATGCACCGCTACCAGCATCGAGAAATATATTTTTCAATCCCAAAAGTTCTCCCGCCATGGCAGTACAAGCTGCAATTCCGGGTTTGTCATTTGGAAGTGGTGTGGTATTACTGATATAGGAAACTGTGGTCAGTTTGCCGCTTTCAATAAGCATATAACCTGTTGGAAGTATCTCAAGACCACTTCTTTTTAACATAGGCGCAGCAATAACATGCTGACCGATCAGAAAATCCGGGTTTCTGCCGGAGATTAATGAGAGCAAAAGTATAGCGTCGGCAGACGGGTCTATATGCAGACTGTTGCCTGGAAAAAGAATCGTTGGAATATTAGTATGCTTCTGAATAGCCAGAATAAGCTGATCAATAGCATAATTTGTTATAAGACTGCCACCGACAAAGAAAAAGTCTACTTCATGCTCCACAGCCTGCCCCAAAAAATCAGAGAAAGTAGCAAGATCCACTTTATCAGGATCCAGGAGTACTGCAAAAGATTTCCTTTTTTCTTCTTTTCTGGTTGAAAGGAGGTCTGCTATTTTATGATTTGTTATCTTCATCCGATTCGTGATCATCTGCAATATAATTCTGTAGCTTTTTGCGGGCCCATCCAATAGCCAATGTCCAAACCAGGCTTTGCACGGCTTCCCCCACCGCAAATTTGCTTTTCTTTTTCGGAACCTTTTGTTTTAAAACTGGTCTTACAGGCTCATCAATTTCAATTTTTTCATTCTTTTTGGCATTCGGAAGTACTGCTTCAAGCAATAAATACGTGGTAACAACCACTCCTCCAATAATTAAAGCCTGTTTGCCATAGCCGGACGCATCCTGTTTAAGATTGTCCCACTGCGACTCAAGCTTGCCACGATAAAGATCCGCTTCTTTAAGCAAATCTTCCTTTTCTGTTTCTGTATCTGACGAAAACGGTTTCGACAATTTTACGGTTGAATCTATTGGTGAACTACTCATATCTTTAGCTTAGATTAAAAATATTGTGCAGAGATTACCATAACAGAACCCAAAAATAGCAATTCCATTTGGAAAAGATCATTTTGGATACCATTTTAACAATGGTTAATCTTCTTTGATTTGGACAAAACGAATGATAATGTTACGTATAAAGCCAATCAGCTTTGTTCTGAATGTAATTAACAGGATCAATTTCAAAACAAAAAACCCTAATAAAATCAGATATCCCAGATAATCGCTCTGCAGCCACTTGTTTAAAAAAGTACCTAACAGAATAACTACCAGGATCAGAACGACTAATACGATACTGAGAACAAGAAGCGCGTACACACCTGTAACGGCGGCACGTTCTATTTTATCCCGGGTCTCAATTTTAAATAAATCGATTCTAGTTTCGAAATATTTAAAGAGAGTTTCCTTTATTTCTTCGAGTTGACTAAACATAGGCGTGTAGTTTGCAAATCATAAGGTTTGATTTCGATTACGTTTTTTAAAACATTAATCTAAAAACATACCAAGGACTGCGGATACTACTGAAACCACCAAACCAAAGATAAGTGCAGATATAAATCCACTAATAGCAAAACCGTCTACAAAATAGCTCGCCAGATAAATTATGAACACATTTATTACAAAATAGAAAAGACCCAGCGTGAGAATGGTGATGGGTAATGCCAGAATTTGGAGCACCGGTTTAATAAATGTATTTAAAAGACCGAGCACAATAGCAACCACAAAAGCGGTAGTCCAGCTATTCACTGAAACTCCCGGAACAAAGTGGGCGGCGGCATAAATGGCCAAGGTACTGATTAGAAGGCGTATTAATAAATTCATTTAGCTTTTAGTTTTTATGAGTGACGGCTACGAAGTACGCTAATTACGTCGTCTAAGTCAATGTTTTTTTGTTCTAAAAGCACCAGAAGGTGAAAAAGTAAGTCACTTACTTCATTTTTGAAAAGCCCTTCGTCGTTATCTTTTGCTTCTATAACAACCTCAACCGCTTCTTCCCCTACCTTTTGCGCAATTTTATTGATTCCGAGTTTAAAAAGACTGCTTGTATAAGAGCTGTCTGAAGGATGTAACTTTCTGTCACGAATAATATCTTTTTGCAGGTAATTTAAAAACGCCGCTTCCCCGATACGTGAATTCCGGTTATTTTTTTCCCCAAAGCAGGTATCATCCCCAGTGTGGCAGGTTGGTCCCGCCGGTGATGCCTTGATCAGGATCGTATCTCCGTCACAGTCAGCCAGAATCTCCTTTACAAAAAGAAAATTGTCAGAAGTTTCACCTTTTGTCCACAAGCGCTGTTTGCTTCTGCTGAAAAATGTAACCTTGCCTTCTGCCTGTGTTTTTTCAAAAGCTTCGCGGTTCATGTAACCTAGCATCAAAACAACTGAAGTCTCAGAATCCTGAATTACAACCGGCACAAGCCCGTCTGCTGATTTTGTAAAATCTATGGTCGAAAGTTCGTTAGTCATTTGTATTGATAATATAAAATTGGAGCTGTCATCAACAGCGGTGAATCTATTTTGTCATGCGCATCGGAAGCGCTTTATTTTGTAAATATTGCTTCAAATCAGGAATATCTATTTCCCGGAAGTGAAAAATACTGGCTGCGAGTCCGGCATCTGCCTTTCCTTCTGTAAAAACATCATAAAAATGCTCCATATTTCCAGCCCCTCCGGAAGCGATTACCGGAATATTGGCGTTGGCAGAAATCGTTGAAGTCAATTCAATAGCAAAACCGTTTTTAGTGCCGTCTGTATCCATGGAAGTTAATAAAAGTTCACCTGCGCCGCGTTCCTCAACTTCTTTTGCCCAAGAAATAGTACGAAGTTCCGTAGGTTTCCGGCCACCATGGGTATGAACGATATGTTCAAAAACGCCCTCACTCGTTTCAACATACCTTGTATCAATAGCAACGACAATACACTGACTTCCAAATTCCAGGGCCAGCTCATTAATCAGATCAGGATTACGAACAGCAGAAGAATTAATCGAAACTTTATCAGCTCCCGCATGTAACAAAGCCGAAACATCAGCGATGGAAGAAATCCCTCCACCAACTGTAAAAGGTATATTAATCGTGTTAGCTACCCGCCGAACCAGATCAATAAAAGTAGAACGGCCTTCAACAGTAGCGGCGATATCCAGATAAACCAATTCATCCGCGCCTTGGGCCGCGTACATGGCGCCAAGTTCTACGGCATCACCGGCATCACGAAGATTTACAAAATTTACTCCCTTTACCGTCCGTCCGTCTTTTACATCCAGACATGGTATAATGCGTTTTGTCAGCATAATTTTAAGCTATAAATCGTTGTAAATCGACCAGACTGATACGGTTTTCATAAATTGCTTTACCAATAATAACGCCGTAAATATTCATTTCCGCAAGTTTTTCTACGTCGGCCAGACCACTAATTCCGCCACTTGCGATAATATTCAGATCCGGGCATTTATCCTGTAAGTTTTTGTAAAGATCGAAAGATGGCCCTTGTAAAAGTCCATCTTTGGCTACGTCCGTGCTGATGGTGTATTTAACACCTTTATCAACATATTCCTCCACAAAATCGTAAACCCACAATTCTGTTCCTTCCTCCCAGCCACTTACGGCTACTTTTTCATTTTTGGCATCTGCGCCTAATATGATTTTTTCTCCTCCGTAACTATCCAGCCAGCTTTTGAATAAATCCGGTTGTTTCACCGCTACGCTTCCGCCTGTAATTTGCTTTGCTCCGCTTTCAAAAACAATTCGAATGTCTTCTTCGGATTGTACGCCGCCGCCAAAATCAATATGCAGGGAAGTTTGGGAAGCTATTTTTTCCAAAACTTTCCAGTTGATTACTTTTTTTGCTTTTGCGCCGTCAAGGTCCACCAGGTGTAATCTGGTTAGTCCGGAATCCTGGAATTCCAGTGCTACTTCAAGCGGGTTTTCGTTGTAAATAATTTTTTTTCCATAATCGCCCTGCGTTAATCTTACGCATTTTCCTTCGATCATGTCTATGGCTGGAATTATCTGGATCATGTTTTTTAGTCTTAATGTCACTATGTCCCGGATCCCCAGGCCGTTGGCCCGGGTTGAGATATGACGGCCTTTCAGGCCTTTTTTGGTTAGAGTTTTAGGAAATTTTCCAGGATTTTTTGTCCAATGTCGCCGCTGATCTCGCAGTGGAATTGAGCCGCGTGGAAATTATCTTTGTGTAACATGGCGCTAAATGGATTGATGTAATCACAGGTCGCTACTGTGTATTCACAAACCGGCGCGGCGTAACTATGCACGAAATAAACATAGGCGTTGTCGATCAGATCTTTTGTAAGTTCTGATTTGTAATTTGTGATATTGTTCCAACCCATATGCGGAACTTTGATTCCTGGTGTTGCCGGAAATCTTTTTACATCCACGTCAAAAATCCCCATGCAGGTTGTATTGTTTTCTTCCGAAAAACGGCACATCAGCTGCATTCCAACGCAGGTTCCCAAAACAGGTTGTGTTAATGATGGAATAAGTTTATCAAGACCCTTTTCTTTTAGATAACTCATTGTGGTACTGGCCTCGCCTACTCCCGGAAAAATAACTTTATCCGCTGAACGAATTTCCTCTTCGTCATCGGTGTACAAATAATCAACACCAATCCGGTCGAGCGCGTACATGACCGACTGCACATTTCCCGCATTGTATTTGATAATAACGGTTTTCATTCGTTTGGGGTTAAAGATTATAGCCGGATGGCTCTTAATGTTTTGACGAATCCAGTAAAATTGAAATTATATCTCAAAAATAAAGCCCGATTCGGTTTAGGAATCGGGCTTTTGGGATACTATGTATTCAACCTTATTACAACACTACTTGCAAAAACACATCACCCAAGACGCCCGGAAACCAAATGGTTTTGATGAAAATGATGATATGTTTCAGCTCTTAACATGCTGCAAATATAAGAAAACTTTGTGAGAGAATGGAACAATTTTTGCAAATTATCCGCATAAAAACATGAAGAAATTGTATGTCCGTTTTTGGTGAATGTGCTTACTTTTGTCGTGTTGCTTTTAAATAATATTTAACTGCCTGATATATTTTAATTTACGCGCCTGCCAAAACCTGATTCATGAATCAAAAATCCGCATTCCACGACTCGCTTTATAATTCCTACGCATTATTTCAAGAGAAAACGTTATCAAACCGTAGGTTTAAACACACGTCTGTTCAAACTTTAATCGGTAAACGAATTGGAAATCCGGCCTATGAAATCAAAAAAGTGGGCGAATCTTTTGAAGGCAGACCGATTCATTATCTAAAAACAGGAACAGGTCCGCGTAAAATTTTACTATGGACGCAAATGCATGGCGACGAAGCCACCGCAACCATGGCCTGCTTTGATATTCTCAATTTCCTGGAAACAGAAAATGATGAATTTGATGAAATCCGAAAATTAATTTTGTCCGAAACAACACTTTATTTTGTACCCATGCTAAACCCTGACGGAGCGGAACGCTTCCAAAGGCGAAACGCACAAAATATAGATATCAACCGTGACGCATTACAACTTCAGGCACCGGAATCCAGAATTTTAAAGGAATTGCAGCAAAGTCTGCAGCCCGAATTTGGTTTCAACTTACACGATAAAAACCCACGTTATTCTGTGGGTAATACTTCAAAACTGGCAACTATTTCCTTTTTGGCAACCGCTTATGATCAGGAAAAGAATGTAAATACAGTTCGGAAAAAGGCCATTCAGGTTATTTCAGGCATGAACCGGATGTTACAAAATTATATTCCGGATGCTGTTGGCCGCTGGAATGAAGATCACGAACCGCGTGCTTTTGGTGATAATATTCAAAAATGGGGAACGACGTTAATTCTTATCGAATCGGGCGGATATGTTGGCGATCCGGAAAAACAATATATCCGCAAGCTAAATTTTATGTCAATTCTGACTGCTCTGGATTCTATTGCTGATAATTCTTATGCTCAGGAAGGCCAGGAGGATTATTACAAATTGCCTGAAAATAGCCGCTACATTTTTGATTTCCTGATTCGGAATGCTATGGTTAACGAAGAAGGAAAAACTTATCAGACTGATTTAGGAATTGACCGGACTGAGGTGAATTACGATAATGCCACGAAATTTTTCTATCGAAGTAAAATTGAAGATTATGGAGATCTTTCTATTTATTTTGGCAGCGAGGAATTTGACGCGACGAGTTATACTTTGGAAAAAGGAAAAACGCTATCCGTTTCTTATTCTGAAATCAGTCAGCTTGATAAATTTGATCCCTGGGAATTATTGAAAGAAGGTTATACTTATATTAAGACGGATTTGACATCGGAAGGAATATTTTTCACCAACCTTCCGCTACATATATTAATGGACAAAGCTGCCCCAACCTCCGCTCCGACTTTTGAAGATATCCCGACCTTTATTTTAACAAAAAATCGGGCGGTGAAATTTGCGGTGGTGAATGGGTTTTTATATGATTTGTCTGGTGAGGCTCCCGCTTTTAATAATGGAGTTATAGAATAAAGGAATTTAATACTTTCACGCAGAGCAGGTAAGAAAAAGGGCAAAGAACGCAAAAAAACTTTGCGATCTTTGACCTTTAACTTTACCCCTTTGCGTGAAACAGACACTAAAATGAAAGCACTCCTATTTTTACTTCTCTTCTTTTTAACAACATCATCTTATTCACAATCCAATGAGCTCGCTGAAAGGCTCATGAAATCGCACGATAAGTATAAAGAGAAATCATTAACGAACCGAAGATTCAAGCACAAGGACATTCAGCCTTTAATAACTAAAAGAAGCACGTTGAAATCTTTCGAAGTTTCGAAAGTCGGGGAATCTTTTGAAGGAAAAAGTATCAGTATGCTCAAAGTTGGAAAAGGTCCCCATAAAATCATGGCCTGGTCACAAATGCATGGGGATGAGCCAACCGCCACAATGGCTACTTTTGATATTTTCAACTTTCTGGAAGCAAAAAATGACGGTTTTGATAAATTGAGAAAAACCATTCTGGATAGCACCACCATTTATTTTATACCCATGCTCAATCCCGATGGTGCAGAAAGATACCAACGCAGAAATGCCCAGGGATTTGACCTGAACCGCGACGCCGTTTTTCTTCAGGCACCGGAAGCGAAAATTCTTAGAGATCTCCAAAATACGATCAAGCCCGAATTTGGCTTCAACCTTCATGATCAAAGCCCAAGATATTCTGCGGGAAGATCGGCGAAAAAAGCGACCATATCATTTCTTGCCACTGCTTATGATTATCCGAGATCTATTAATTCTGTCAGGGAGAAATCCATGCAGCTTATTATAAAAATGAACCGGAACCTTCAAAAATTTATTCCGGGACACGTTGGACGTTATGCCGACGATCATGAACCACGTGCCTTTGGGGATAATTTTCAGAAATGGGGAACAACATTAGTCTTAATTGAATCCGGCGGCTATGCAGGAGATCCGGAAAAACAATATATTCGGAAATTGAATTTCATGTCTCTTCTGACTGCTTTTGAAGCCATTTCACTTAAAACTTATACCAAAGAAAAGAAAGATCAATACGAAGATATTCCCGAAAACGGACGGTCACTTTTTGATCTCGTTGTTCGGGGTGCTACCATTATGAAAGGTGGAAAATCATTTCTTTCTGATCTTGGAATAAACAGAAATGAAATAAATTACTCCAATGCAGAGAAGTTTTTCTACTCCGGAAAAGTGGAAGAATATGGAGATCTGTCGACCGTTTTCGGTACGGAAGAAATAAATGCCTCAGGTATGGTTTTAGAAAATGGCAAAGTTTATCCAACGCCAATAAATACGCCGGAAGAATTGAAAAAATTAAATGTGAAAGACCTTCTTAAGCAAGGGTACGTATATGTTAAGATGGCAAATCCAGACAACGAAAAACCCTCACTTTCTTTCGTTTATGACCAACCATTCCACGTTTTAAGGACCGGAAAAATGCCTCCATCTACAACACCCGAAATAGGAAGTTTTGGCACTTTCTTATTGAAGAAAAATGATATTGTCCGTTATGCCATCGTCAATGGATTTGTTTATGACATGGAAAATTTCAAGGTTTTTAATGAAAATGGAATCATAGAATAGTTTGTGACGCGTTTACAAATACCTGGTTATTTATCATCAATACAACACGTAGAACAAATACCACAAAACATGTAAATTATTGATTTACAGATATTTTTATAAAACTTAAATAACTAAGCCATAATATTGAGTTAACGCTGGGGTAATATTGAGGTTCTACTTTTGCTGTCGAAAATTTGACACCTTGATATGAAAACCAATTTACTCACTACGCTCAGTTTATTACTACTCTCAGTTTCTTTAGCTTTTGCTCAGACAGGATCAATCAAAGGAACAATTGTAGACGCACAGTCCAAAGAAGCCATTATTGGTGCCAGTGTTATTTTAAAAGGATCTACACCTCCCGTTGGTACAGCTACCGATTTGGATGGAAAGTTTGACATTCAAAATATCGCAACTGGCAAGCACACTGTTATTGTAAGCTACATTTCTTACAAAAATAAGGAAGTTGAAGTAACAGTTTACCCAAATCAGGCAATCCTGATCAATGCCACACTGGAAGAGGATGTAGCAAATCTCCAGGAAGTTAAAATCGTTGGACAACGCCAGACATTTACAGATGTTTCCGTTATCACTGAGATAAGAAAAGCTGAACAAATTGCTGTTGGTATTTCAGCACAGCAGATTCAGAAATCTCAGGATCGGGATGCGTCCCAAGTAATTCGTCGTGTTCCTGGAGTATCTATTCAGGACGATCGTTTTGTAATTATCCGTGGGTTAAATGAGCGTTACAACACAGTGATGCTTAATGATGCAATTACCCCTTCGTCGGAAGTTGATGTTAAATCCTTTTCGTTTGACCTTATCCCAAGCTCAGCAATTGACCGCATTATGATTTATAAATCAGGTGCGCCTGATTTGCCTGGTGAATTTGCAGGTGGTGTAATTAAGATTTACACTAAGACCATTCCGGATGAAAATGGCTTTACGCTAAATCTCTCATCGTCTGTTCGGGGAGGAACAACCTTTCGTGACGTAAAAGATTATAAAGGTAGCCCATTGGACTGGACAGGTTTTGGTGCAAAGGATCGCGTATTACCATCCAATTTCCCTAAAACTGCCACAATTATTAATGAAAACACGCCGTCTGACAGAACATTGAATGCATTTCGTAATCTGACCAATTTTTACGATCTGCAGACAAAAACTATTCGTCCGGATCTTCGATTTTCAGTAGGCTACAATAGAAGCATGAATATTGGTGATAAAAGATTGACGACTTTTAATAATATCAATTATACTCATACAAACCAATTCATGCCTACGCAGCAATTCAGGTATCTCGCGTTTGATGAGAAAAAACAAGCATCCGAAATTCAGCTTAATTATAATGATCAGTTTTATGGACAAAATACGCGTGTAGGTATAATGTCAAACTGGGGCTTCATTATAAACCCAAATCATAAGATTGAATTCCGTAATTTATTCAATCAGCTAAGTAATAAGGAAACAACATACCGTCAGGGATACAGCACGGATAATGGCCGTGAAGTGCAGAATTATGCTTTCAGATACGAATCAAAAAGCATCTATTCCGGTCAGTTAAGCGGTACCCACGACATTTCGAATTCCACTACAATTAAATGGACTGGAGCTTTCGGTTGGACACACCGTGACGAACCAGACTTTCGCCGCTTTGTTTCCAGCCGTAATATTGGCTCAAGTGATCCTTTTACTATTGAAACGTTACAAGGAAGTGGTGCAAGTCTGACGCGAAATGCACGTTTCTTTTCAAAGCTTAATGAATATTCAAGTTCATTTCGTGCCGATATCGAACATCGTATTGAAAGAAAAGGCCACGAAGGAGATGAAAAAATGCAGATTAAGCTGCGTGCCGGTGGTATGGCAGAATACAAAGATCGTATTTTTAGTGCGCGCTGGTTTAATCTTAACAATCCTGGCGGAGTATCTTCTGAGATTCTTAATAGCTCTCCTGCTCAATTTTTCGACAAGTCAAACATATCGGCCGACAAGCTTTATTACGTAGAGCATACCAATACAGATGATAAGTACAAAGCTCAGAACTTACTGGCAGCCGGATATTTAGGTGCGTACATTCCATTTACTACCAAATTTAATGTATCTATCGGATTCCGCGGTGAGTATAACCGTCAACAGCTGCAAAGTCAGGAAAGAGGTTCAGGCGTAGCTGTAGATGTGGATAATCCAATTTTCCGGGCTCTGCCATCCGTAAATATGGCCTATAATTTTACGGAAAAATCACTACTTCGTCTAGCTTACAGCATCACGTTAAACAGACCTGAATTCCGTGAACTGGCACCATTTAACTATTACGATTTCAACTTTGATGTATCCCGCGTTGGAAATCCCAATCTGAAAACTCCCTCAATACAAAATATAGATTTACGCTATGAATTCTATCCGAAGGATGGAGAAGTAATCTCAATAGCAGGTTTTTACAAACATTTTAAAAATCCAATTGAATCACGAATTAGGTACTCAGGTTCAGGGGTTACTTTTACGGTGGACAATGCTGAAAAAGCATATGCTTACGGTGCGGAAATTGAAGTGCGTAAATCACTTAAAGAAATTACAAACTCAGCATTTATCAACAATCTTACACTTGTCCTAAATGGTTCTGTAATTAAAAGTGACGTGTTAACCGGTTTTGCAGGTCAGGAAGCAAACAGACAACTTCAAGGTCAGTCTCCTTATCTTATTAATACAGGGATCTACTACACCGAGCCAACTCTTGGCTTACAAGTAAACGCTCTTTATAATGTAATTGGTAAACGTATCTTCCTTGTCGGCGACAACGCTGTTCAACCAACAGTATATGAAATGCCACGTAATGTTATCGACTTGAACATTATCAAGGCAATCGGTCAGCATATGGAGTTAAAGGTTGGGGTGCAGGATTTATTGAACCAGCAATTTCGCCTGATCCAGGATAGTAACCTTGATGGAAAGATTACAAAAGTGGATGAAAGTTATCAAAAATACCGTCGCGGAACCTACTCGACCATTGGACTTACCTATAAATTTTAATTTCACCAGTTTCTAACAAAGCAATCAATTAGTAAATCAAAAAATTGTATGAAAAAAGTAAGCAAATTATTTAGCCTGTTAATGATCGGGTTAGTTATGGTAGGTTTTGTAGCTTGTAATAATGATGACGATGATACAGATCCTATTCCACCCGTGGTAGTAGTTCCAGGTGCATTAAATACTGTTACAGGAAGCATCACATCAAACACAACTTGGAAAGCCACAGATCAATACCTAATATCTGGTTTTGTGTATGTTGAAGCAGGCGCGACGCTTACCATCGAGCCAGGTACCATTATCAAAGGAGATAAAGCTACTAAAGGTGCTTTATTTATCAAGCCAGGTGCAAAAATTATTGCAGTTGGAACGGCTGATAAACCAATTGTTTTTACATCAAATCAAGCAATTGGTCAACGTAAAGCAGGTGACTGGGGTGGATTGGTTATCTTAGGAAAGGCTCCTGTTAACAAAACTCCAGCTGTGGTTGAAGGTGAAGAAAAATCAACTTTCGGTGGAACAGACGTAGCCGATAACTCAGGTGAATTGAAATATGTCCGTGTAGAATTTGCTGGTATCGCTTATGAAACTAACAAAGAAATTAACAGCTTTACATTTGGCGGTGTTGGATCAGGAACTAAGATTGAATACGTTCAGGCTTCATTTGGTGGCGATGATTCATTCGAATGGTTTGGTGGAACTGTAAATGCAAAACACCTTATTGCTTATCGCGGATTGGATGACGATTTTGATACAGATAATGGTTTTAGTGGATTGATTCAGTTCGGTTATATTCTTCGTGATCCTGCAATTGCAGATCAGGCGGGTGACTCAAACGGATTTGAATCAGATAATGACGCAAATGGAACAACTGCAACGCCACAAACAGCTGCTAAATTTGCTAACGTAACTGTGGCAATGGGTGCAGGGACTGCAAATGAAAAATTCGCTTCTGGAATGCGTATTCGTCGGAATTCAGCAATTTCTGTTTACAATAGCGTATTCACTGGCGCTTGGCCACGTTCAGGTCTTCGTGTTGAAAATGACTTGACCATTGCAAATTATACTTCTGGTCTTATCAAAATGGACGGTGTAGTGTTAGCTACAACTGCAAAAGTGCAAGTAGAAGGTATTACTGAAGCTCAGTTCAAAGCCGCAGGTGCCAAAAATGCAGTTTCTCTTGCTGCTGACCTAAAAATGGATGCTTCATTCAACGTTTTGGGTGCTAAGCCAAATGGGATTCCTGGAACTGGCTCTCCATTATTGACTGGCGGTGCTACTCTTCCTGCTGGTTTTGAAGCAACTACTTATGTTGGAGCTTTTGGTACAACAGACTGGACTGCAACATGGGCTAACTGGGATCCACAAAATACCAACTACGATCTTAAAAAATAATAATCTTATATAATTGGTGTCAGAATTTAAAAAAACCGGAGGCGTTTGCTTCCGGTTTTTTTTGCTATTTACCATGATCCTTTATAAAATAATTCTACATTTCCCTTCAACCTTTGTTTTCCTTCCTCTAATCAAATATCTTCGGAACTTTGTTTTGACAATAATTACAAATTGTTAGATAATATTGCTTAAACCTCCTCAGTAACCCACTTTATTAATTACGTTTCATGTCCGAATTTCAAGCTTATTTTCAATTAGGTTTTGATCATATAACAGATTCCAATGGCTATGACCATATACTTTTTATCGTTGCACTTTGTACTGTTTACACATTAGTGGACTGGAAAAAAGTAATCATTTTGGTTACCGCTTTCACCATAGGGCATTCCATCACACTTGCATTGGCAACTATGGGCATGATCTCGATCCGTCCTGATGTCATCGAATTATTGATCCCATTCACGATTCTCATTACAGCAATCCTTAACTTTTTTCACAAAACCCCTAAAACTTCCTATGCAAAAGAACAATCATACAACGCACGTTATCCGCTTGCTTTGACCTTCGGACTTATTCATGGCCTTGGTTTTTCCAATTATCTTCGGGCATTACTCGGCAAAGAAGCTGATATCCTGAATCCGTTACTGGGTTTTAACGTCGGACTGGAAATTGGACAGCTGCTCATTGTCCTAATTGTACTGTCGATCGCTTTTGTCATGATTGAATTGTTCCGCCTGTCCAAGCTAAAATGGAATGATATTCTTTCCGGTATCATCGTCGGAATGGCGCTGTCGCTCATACTAAACAACTTGCTTTTTAAAGAAATCATGGGATTATCCGTAAATTAATCACGCAATTATTAAATAACACTCCAATTACCTATGAAACAACTGTTTTTACCCTTTTTACTGCTGCTATCTTTGGCCGTGAACGCCCAGCAGTTTCCAACTTCCCCTAATTATAAAGCGAATGATCGTTTCGAACAATTGGGGACTGTTTTGCCAACACCCAATACGTATCGTACCGCTTCCGGTGCACCAGGTAAAGAGTACTGGCAAATGCGTGCCGATTATGATATTAAAGTAGAACTGGATGACGAGAAACGCCGTATCATCGGTTCTGAATCCATTACTTTTTACAACAATTCTCCGGATGAACTAAAATACATCTGGTTACAATTGGAGCAGAATTTGTTCAAAAAAGATGGCATTGGTGCTACAAGCCGTACAGGCAGTATCAACGAAAAAGGAATGAGCACAGGCCAGCTTCAGAATCTGAACAACGGCCGCGGTTCTTCACTTGATCCAAAAGTTGAATACGGTTATGAAATTCAGAAAGTGAAAGACAAAACTGGAAACGCGCTTCCTTTCACGATCAACAATACGATGATGCGTATTGACTTGCCAACGCCGTTGAAGCCGGGTGCGAGCATCGTATTTGGTGTTGAATGGGCTTATAATATTACTGAATATTACGGTCGCAGCGGATATGAGTTTTTCCCAAAAGATGGCAATTCCAATTATTTTATCGCTCACTGGTTCCCACGTTTGGCACCTTATGATGACGTAAATGGATGGAATCACAAACAGTTTTTGGGACAAGGAGAATTTGCCTTGATCTTTGGTAATTATAAAGTTGCCATCACAACACCGGCAGATCATATTGTTGCTGCATCAGGTGAATGTCAAAACTATGCTACCGTTTTGACGGCTACGCAGAAACAGCGTTTAAAACAAGCTGAAACTTCTAAAACACCGGTAATTATTGTTACACAAGCAGAAGCTGAAAAAGCTGAGAAACGCGAAAATAAATCGGTTGGAAAGAAAACCTGGATTTATAAAGCGGATAACGTTCGTGATTTTGCATTTTCAAGCAGCCGTAAATTTATCTGGGATGCAATGCAAAGTGATGTTTACAAAAACGGAAAGAAAATCTGGTGTATGTCCTTTTATCCAAAAGAAGGAAATCCGCTTTGGGAACAATATTCGACCCGTGCCGTTGCGCATACTTTGAAATCTTACGGAAACCGTACGTTTGAATATCCATATCCTGTCGCAATTTCTTGCCATTCAACGTCAGGTGGTGGTATGGAATATCCGATGATCAGCTTTAATGGCGGACGTCCGGAAGAAGACGGAACATACAGCGAGCAAACGAAATATGGTATGATCGGTGTGATTATCCATGAGGTTGGTCACAACTTTTTCCCGATGATCGTGAATACAGATGAGCGTCAATGGGCTTGGATGGATGAAGGTTTAAATACTTTTTGCCAATATCTTGCTGAAAAAGAATGGGACTTCAATTATCCTTCACGCCGTGGCGAACCTATGTTTATTACGGATTATATGTCGTCTGACAAATCTGTTTTATCTCCTATCATGTCGTCGGCTGAAAATGTTATCGGTCTTGGGCCAAATGCTTATGCAAAACCTGCAACAGCTTTGAACATCCTGCGTGAAACAGTAATGGGCAGAGAACAATTTGACCACGCATTTAAAGAATACGCGACGCGCTGGAGATTCAAAAGCCCGACACCTTCTGATTTTTTCCGTACCATGGAAGATGCTTCCGGTGTGGATCTTGACTGGTTCTGGAAAGGCTGGTTTTATGGTGTAGAACCTGTTGACCAGGATTTAGTAAGTGTAAACTGGTTTAGTATCGATACGCAGAATCCGGTGATTGAAAAGGAAATTGCGCGTAAAGATGCTGCTGCGAAAGCAAAAACAATCAGTAAAATCCGCGATGCTGCCGACAAATCCAAAACGGTAGTAGCACAAGATTCTACGATGGCTGATTTTTACAATTCTTACGATCCATATAAAGTAACAGATTCGGACAAACAGAAATATGAGCAATATCTGGCAACTTTGTCACCGGGCGAAAAAGAACTTGTTCAGAAAAACACCAATTTCTATACGCTTTCGATCAAAAATAAAGGCGGATTACCAATGCCGGTTATTGTGAAAATGGGCTTTGAAGATGGTACAGATTCTTTGGTAACATTCCCGGCCGAAATCTGGCGTTTCAATGATCAGCAGATTTCAAAAGTACTTTCTACTTCCAAAAAAGTGGTTCAGTGGACTTTGGATCCTTATTATCAAATTGCTGATATCGACACAGAAAATAACTCGTATCCAAGAGTAGCAAAACCAACACGTTTCCAGATTTTCAAACAATCACAAATGCGTCGTCAGCCAAATCCTATGCAACAGCAAGGTGCGGGCGCAGGAAAAGTTGGCGGAGAACCTAAGAATTAGAGAACTTGTTACAGTAATCTGATAGAAAAAATCCCTTTTCGTACTGATCATACGGAGAGGGATTTTTTCATTTAATTTCGAAGTTATTAGTAATTTATTCATTTCAAAATGGTAAAATACTACAAAAATATCCTAACAATACTGGTCTGATGTGCGATATTTCGGGTATAAGAATTAGTGCAATGCTGTGTTTGACAAAAGATATCTGTCCGGGATAAAATATTTTTTATGAGGTCACTGTAATTGAAATTTATTCTTTTAAATAAAACATATGAACATTGTCATTTTAGACGGTTACACATTAAATCCCGGTGACCTGGATTGGGCACCAATTTCCAAACTTGGAAATACGACCATTTATGATCGTTCTTCATCAGAAGAAATTATTGAAAGAGCCAAAGATGCCGATGTCGTTTTAGTAAATAAAGTAGTGCTTAATGACACATTATTAAGTCAGCTACCAAAACTGAAATACATAGGCGTTTGTGCAACGGGTTATAACAACATTGATACCGTTTCAACAAAAAAACACGGCATCACCGTTACTAATGTGAAAGCCTACGGCCCGGCTTCGGTGGCCCAGCATACTTTTGCTTTGCTCCTGGCTTTGGTCAACAGAATTGAAACGCATAGCCAAAGTGTTTTCCATGGCGACTGGTCGGCTTCTGCTGATTTTGCTTATTGGAAAACTCCGCTTGTTGAGCTTTCCGGAAAAACGATGGGATTGATTGGACTTGGAGATATTGGCTCTCAGGTTGCAGGAATAGCACTTGCTTTTGGTATGAAGGTCATTGCCTTTCGTAAAAACCCCGGACAAACCGATAATCCTGCTATCCGAATGGTTTCTCTGGAAGAACTTTTTAAAGAAAGTGATGTGATCAGTCTGCATTGTCCGCTTACGGAGGAGACAAAAAACATCATTAACAAAAATAGTTTGTCGATGATGAAACCGAATTCCTATTTACTCAATACCGGTCGCGGACCTCTTATCAACGAAGAAGATCTTGCAGAAGCACTGGCAAATAAAACAATTGCAGGAGCCGGACTGGATGTACTTTCTTCTGAACCTCCGGTTTCAACCAATCCATTATTATCAGCACCGAATTGTGTAATAACCCCACATATCGCCTGGGCTTCTTTTGAATCAAGAGGAAGATTGCTTCAGATGGTTGCGGATAACCTGCGTTCATTTAGTCAAGGAAATTTAATCAATACCGTTGGATAACTAAAAAGATTATTTTTTTTATATACAACTGATGATTGGTAATTTAGAATACAAAAAATAAATATCAAAGACATTGGCTTTTACGGAGTATAACCTTTTTCTCTTTTAGAAACTGGCTGAATTTTTTTAATAATCCAATACATTTACCCTGCACACCTGAGGTGACATGAAATCAAAATCTACTTTCGAAACACAAGTTCCTTGTTTATGCCGGACTGGATATCTGATTGTGTTCTTTTTCATTTCCAGCTTTTCCTTTTCTCAGCCTATCACCTCCATTACCCAATCCAATATTCCGATTATCATTATTGATCCGGGAAATGTTGAGATTCCTAATGATCCCAAGATTGAGGCGAGTTTTAAAATTATTGCACCGGATATTGAAGGATTTTACAGTTACAACAGGCCTTCCTTCACAAATACCTATCAGTATGAGGGCAAAATCGGTATCGAGATCAGAGGCAATACTTCAACCGAGTGGCCTAAAAAATCTTATGGTTTTGAAACCCATGATGCTGTAGGAGCTACCATCGATGTTTCCCTGTTTGGCATGCCTGCTGAATCTGACTGGGTTTTGAATGCTTGTTACGGCGACAAATCATTTATCCGTGAAGTTCTGGCTCAGCAAATGTTCAGACAAACCGGACGTTATGCACCACGTACGCAATATGTTGAGGTATTTTTACAGACAAGCGGAGCTATGACTTATATGGGCGTTTATATTTTCATGGAAAAGGTAAAGCGTGGTACTGATCGTATTAGTATGAAAAAACTGGCTGAAACCGATTCGGATCCAGCCAAGATAACAGGAGGATTTCTGTTACAGGTTGGGGAAGATGAACCGGAAAAATGGACTTCCAATATCTCTCCGAATAACGACCCTAACAATCCTAAGCCGATTTACCACGTTGAGTATCCCAAGCTGGAAAAATACACTAATCTTACCAATAAAGCACTGCAATTCAATTATATAAAAGGTTTTGTAACTGACTTTGAAACGGCTGTTAATGGCTCAAATTTCAAGGACGCGACTGTGGGGTATAGAAAATATCTGGACCTTGATTCCATGGTTGATTATCTGCTTCTTCAGGAATTTACCAAAAACTCGGATAACTGGCGCGCCAGCACATTTTTCTACAAAAAAAGAAATGACGAAGGAGGATTATTAAATATGGGTGCTCCCTGGGACTTTGACAAATCCATGGGCAATCAGCAATGGTGTTATGAACTCAGCGTTTTACCCACAGGTTCCTGGGCCTGGAAATTTAACACGTATTGCCCGGGAAGGCCTCCGCTTACCGTTTCCTGGCCGGAAAAGATACTGAACGACTGTTACTTCGTTCAAAAACTGGTGACCCGATACAAACAGTTGCGCCTTACCGTATGGAGTTATGCCAATGTACAAAGTTTTGTTGAAGCTCAAAGTCAGTTACTAATGAGTAAAAATGCCATAAATAGAAATTTCACCAAATGGCAAACACTTGAAACGGGTATTATGTTTAACGAACATTATACGCTTGCGGGCAACACACCACAGAAAGAGGTTGATTATTTAAAAATCTGGCTTCTGCGGCATCTGGCCTGGATGGATACAAATATTGCAACGATCACTACAACGGATTGTTCAACAGCTTTACCTGTTACCTATAAGAATTTTCAGGCAAACAAGGAAGGCGGCAATGTTGTAATTTCGTGGATGACAACTTCGGAAAGCAATAACAGCCGTTTTGAAATACAGCGAAGTAAAGATGGTATTCTGTTTTCAAAAATTGGAATGGTTGAAGGACGCGGCGAATCAGACAATGAAGTTAAATATCAGTTTGCTGATTCGAACCCAATAGTAGGACTTAATTACTATCGCCTGAACCAGATTGATCTGGATGGCAGCGAAGAATTGACGAGAACGATAGGAGTGAATTTTGAAATACCTTCGACCTCCCCCTATTTATATCCAAATCCGGCTACAAATGAAATCAATTTAAAGGATCTAACACCGGGATCTTTGATAACGATTATGGATGGAAATGGCAGGGTTTTGATCAAAACAACTGCTAACGATCCTGAATTGAATGTATCCGTGAAAAACTTATCAAATCAGGTGTATTATCTGACGATTGACGATAAAAAGAAAGTCAAGTCATTCACTTTTATTATCAATAATTAGTCAATAACCTTCTTTTTAATGCTGCGTCCGCAAGGCAGTGTGATGATAAATTCAGAACCGAAACCCTCTTTGCTATTGACTGTAATACTGCCATTATGTTTGTCAAGAATCTTTTTTGTTATAGCCAGTCCAATTCCTGAGCCTTCATATTTATCTTTGGTATTGAGACGTTGAAATAGGGAGAATATTTTTTCTCCATATTTCTCGTCAAATCCGATTCCATTATCTGAAACTGAGATACAACAATTTTTCTCAGCAAAATCGGTATCCTTTCTGATAGATTTTATTTTGATAACCGGCGTTTCATTTGGCTTACAAAATTTGAGTGCGTTTCCAATTAAATTTTGAAAGACCTGTCTGATTTGTCCCGGGTTAACTTCAATTTCCGGAAGTTTATCAATTTCAAATTTTGCCTTTTTTTCCTGTATCAGAAGTTCCAGATCATCCTGAACTTCCTGAATAATTTGATTAATGTTTGTGCGTTCAAATTGATTATTATTGACAGATAATCCCGAATAACTCAGGATATCAATAATCATCGTCTTCATACGACCGGAGGAAGCAATGATCTTTTCAAGGTATTGCAGGCTTTCTTCCGGCAGTTCATTTAAATGTCTGCTTTTCAATAACCCTGAAAAGATTAATATTTTGCGCAAAGGTTCCTGCAAATCGTGAGAAGCCACAGAAGCAAACTGCTGCAAATCATGATTACTCATTTCGAGGGCAAAATTTGTCTTCTCAAGCCTTTCATTATTCAATTTCAAAAGTCTTTGAATTTCCTTTTGATAAGTCAGATCGGTAATGATGATACTTAACGATACGCCTTCATCCAATTGAAGTGTTGTCACAGAAAGCTGGCATGGGATCAGACTTTCGTGACTCGTAATAGAAATCTCAAATTTCCCATCCTGCTTCCAGCCTTTCTGAAAAATTTCCTTATAGACATCCAGACAGTTTACAGCAATAAATTTTTTGAATGACATTCCAATTACTTTGGAAAGAGGCAGGTTCACGATGGAAGCAAACATAGAATTACAGTATAAGATAATCCCGTCCTCATTCAAGGTAACAGCGCCTTCATTCATTTTTTCAATAAAAACGCGATACGTCTGATCTGCCGTTTTTAGTGTGTACAACTCGTGCCCATTCTTGCCTTTAACAACCAGTGCATCAATTTGGCCTGAACGTATTGCATGAATAATCTCGGTAGCCTCCTCTAATTGCCAGCGTAAGCTATCGTTTTCTTTTACGAGCTGATCGTAAGGTTTTACTGAATTCATTAATTATTAAGATGAAAGTCCCAATTCTTTAAGCACCCTGTCGGTATCCGACATATCACCCATAAATCTTCTTTCAGGAAGTGGGAAGTTTTTTATCAATAACGGCAGTGCGATAATCTGCTCTTTTTCAGCAATGTCCTTTTGCTGATAAACATCTATTATTTCCAGAGAATAATTGTCAGTAAGGTATTTTTCGCATATTTCTTTGATATTACTGATTGCCCTTACCGAATTGCTCGAAGCGCCAGTAACAAATAAGCGTAAGACAAACCGCTCACTTTCGATAGCGGTTTTAGCACCGGATGTATTTGGCAGTTCGTTCATCCGAGTTTTTTTGCAGGGCGAATATTCAATCCAACCAAAACCTTTTCCTCATTGGACAGGTCTCCAATGATCTTTCTGATTGGCTCCGGAACTTTCTTCACAAGTGTAGGGATGGCAAGGATCTGATCGCCCTCTGCAAGCTGAGGCTGTACCAACAGGTCAATGACCTCAATAATATATTTATCCTTTAAGTGCTCTTCGCAATATCTTTTCAGATTACTAAGCGCGGTGACAGACTTTATCGTTTTACCTGCGACATATAGCCTTAATTCCCAAATTTCTTCATTTAATTCCATGGCTTCCATATTGATCGGCTGGTTTACTTTCTATTCCCCACTATGTCTGTTTCGGGTAAGTTGCTCCCTGTTTTGATCGACTACGCTTTTTCTGAGTTGGTCCTCAATGTAACTTTTGTTTAGCTCATCCTGAACGGAATCAAATTCCTCCTTAAGACTTGCAATTTTTGATTCCAAAACCTTTCTCTTCCGATTGATTTCCATATCTTTTCTCGTAATAGCATGGTCTTTCAGCACATCGCTTGTAACCTCCTGCAATCGCTGTGCTTCTCTGGCAGATCCGGTGAGTACACCTTCCGGCCCCAAATAAACATCTACAAGATTTAATCCTTCGTCCGAAATCACAAATTCGCGTACCTGATTAGAATGCTTCATCCCTCTGGATTTCATTACATACATACCACGGTTGCGCTCACCGTTAAACTCTATATCCCTTACAAGAAGCCAGGCATCAACCAGTGAAGAAACGCCTTCATCTGTCTGTTCGTTGACAATATTGTTTAAAGTAAGCGCTGTAAACATGACCGTAATCTGCTCTGATTGTAAAAAATCAATTAAACGGATCAGCATTGTTTTGACCTCACTTACGGAACCAACAGTGATTAAATTAGTAATTGGGTCAAGAATAACCGTTTGGGGCTTAAATTCCTCAACTAATTTATGTATGGAAACAAGGTGCATTTCGAGCCCGTTTAACGTCGGTCTTGAAGCATGAAATTTCAACAAACCGCTATCAATATGCTGCTGCAATGTTACTCCAATCGATAACATATTTCGAATGATCTGCTTAGGAGATTCCTCGAAAGCAAAATATATACAGCGCCCGCCACGGTTACAGGTTTCGTTTGCAAAATAACCTGCTATACTTGTTTTCCCGGTTCCCGCAGTACCAGAAACAAGCACGCTGCTACCCTTAAAAAAACCTTGTCCCCCCAACATTCTGTCCAAGGAAGGAATACCGGATGAAACCCGCACAGTGGAAACTTCATGATCCAATGTGAGAGCAGTAACAGGCAGGACAGAAATACCATCTTTATCAATCAAAAATGGATATTCATTTGTCCCATGATAGGATCCACGATATTTAACAATTCGTAAAAGTCTTGTAGAAATCTGATTTGCAACACGATGATCCAGAAGAATCACACAATCCGAGACATATTCCTCCAATCCGTGGCGGGTAAAAGTACCATCGCCTTTTTCTCCGGTAATAATCGTGGTTACATTTTTATCTTTCAACCATTGAAAAAGTCGCCGCAATTCTGCTCTGATAATAGCCTGATTACTAAGGCTTGCAAAAAGATTCTCGATGGTATCCAATACAACTCTCTTGGCTCCGATACTGTCAATGGCATGTCCAAGTCGTATAAAAATCCCGTCCAGATCATATTCACCCGTTTCCTCGATTTCACTTCTTTCAATGTATACATGATCCAGTTTAATCATTTTATCAGCCTGGAGTTGTTCAAGATCAAAACCTAAGGAAGCAACATTCACAGTGAGCTCCTCTGCTTTTTCCTCAAAAGCCATAAATACACCAGGCTCATTAAATTCAAGCGCTCCGCGAACAATAAATTCCATGGCAAATAAAGTTTTACCACATCCTGCACCACCGCAGATCAAAGTAGGCCTTCCCAGCGGTAAACCTCCATCGGTTATCTTGTCCAGGCCAAGAATCCCCGTTGGCGATTTGGGTAATAACTTCACAGTTCTATTTAGGTTATGACGTGGTTCTGAACTCATGGAAATCAAAATTTCTACTACGAAAAAGGCTTATGATTTTTCAAATAATTTAACTTTTTGGGTGTCAAGCAATAAGTATGCCAGGAAGAATATAAAAGCTGATATTCATGATTTTACATGATTCAGCGAGCTGAGAAGATGATTTTGTCTTTAAAAAATCTGAGAAGTTTCAACTATTAATTTAGGGGAATTAATAGAATACGCCAATGACCGAAGATGTTAACACACTATTGTCTTTAACCATTAAATGATAAATTTACTGATTGCTCTGTTTGATCGGAGCGTACCGGAATATTCTATCATGAACCACGCCATATGTCGATTGTAAAACTTCTATTTCAAAAGAAAAGTTATTGAGACGGATATCTGACAACAGAAAAGGAAAGCTATTATATATTGAAGTAAAAAGTCGTTATGAACCAATAGTTAAATAAATCTATACCTCCATTTCCGGCATCTGCTTTGCCATTTTAGTATTTATTGTAATATATCTAATCTGCCTGACTTTAGTAAGCTACCCGGAAGCATGGCTATGTTCCAGGAAGAGGGTCCTTGCATTTATATCCAAGATTTCCATTACCCATCAGATCCTCAAAACCAGCCGGACAAACAATTCTGTAATCATCCACCCCATCCCACGCACAACACAGAATGCGGCTCTTTTCCAAATTATCCAAAAACAGGAACTTTTACCGCCTGATAATCTGTCTAGTTCTTAAACGAATCAGAAAGACATTTTATGAAGAAAATAGGATTTTTATCGTTCGGGCATTGGTCTGACCATCCGGCTTATAAGGCCCAGACAGCCAGTGACACCTTGCTGCAATCCATTGATTTGGCTGTTGCTGCCGAAGAGATTGGTTTGGATGGCGCTTATTTTCGTGTTCATCACTTTGCATCTCAATTAGCCTCGCCTTTTCCGCTGCTGGCAGCCGTTGGTGCCAAAACAAGCAAAATAGAGATAGGAACTGGTGTGATTGATATGCGTTATGAAAATCCACTGTATATGGTGGAAGATGCCAGCGCCGCGGACTTAATTTCCGAAGGCCGATTGCAATTGGGGGTTAGCAGAGGTTCGCCGGAACAGGTGATTGACGGTTGGCGTTATTTTGGATACGAACCGGCTGAGGGAGAAACCGAAGCGGATATGGGGCGCCGCAAAGCACTGGAATTCCTGGAAAGACTAAAAGGTAAAGGATTTGCGCAGCCAAATCCATACCCAATGTTTCCAAACCCTCCGGGATTACTGCGTTTGGAACCTTACTCAGAAGGATTAAGAGAACGTATCTGGTGGGGAGCCGCTTCTAATGCTACTGCTGTTTGGGCAGCCGAAAACGGAATGTACCTTCAGAGTTCTACCTTGAAATACGATGAAGGCGGTAAACCTTTTCATGTGCAGCAGGCCGAGCAGATCAGGTTATACAAAGAAGCTTGGAAGAAAGCGGGACACGAGCGCGCACCAAGGGTTTCGGTTAGTAGGTCTATTTTCGCATTGGTAAACGATCAGGACCGGTATTACTTTGGTCAGGAATCCGATCGTCGAGATAAAATCGGAATGATTGAACAGGACAAACGTGCGATTTTCGGCAGAAGTTATGCCGCGGAACCAGATCAACTCATCAAAGAACTGGCACAGGACGAAGCTATTCAGGAAGCGGATACTGTACTTTTGACCATACCCAATACACTGGGAGTTGATTACAACGTACATGTGCTCTCTTCTATTTTAGAACATGTGGCACCTGGACTGGGGTGGCGTTAACTTTTGGAACTTACGTCGATTAAGAGAAAAGAACACTGGCTCAGTATACTTTCGCGTGGCAGAACCTAATAAAACATCCATATAACGGAATTAATAAACAAATGGTGTTTCTAAACAAAGAGGAGAAGGAAATTACCACCAAGCTCTCAGCATTAATAAAAGATGATGAAAAAGTGAGTGGATCAATAAAACTTCTTTGCTGTTTGATCTGATCCGTAACAAACGACATCGAATATCTCATAAAACAGCCTGAAAATACAAACAAAGTGGCCGCCCAAAAATCAGGGGCGGTCATAAAACTGAGCCACCCCTGAACAGGCTGGCCAAAAGCCGCCTAAGTCCAAAATTAAAAAATAACCCAAAAAACACTTGGATCTTAACACAGAACCTTTGCGCTTTTCCAATTCACACCTTGCAAGGTGCGGAAAAATACGATTTTGAGAATAGCGTCCATATTTCTCGTAAAATCATCCATCGATTTTTCGCCGCGTGAGTATTCCGCCAAGCCTTTCCGGAATTCCATCAGTAAATACGTTTTTATGCAATAAAATGCAGTACCGGCATTTTTCAGGAGCTCACAGTAGTCATCGCGCACTGCTGCGTCGGGCGAGACAGCAGTAACAAACGATCGATTCCAAGATCTAACCATCTGGAATGCGGCGTAACTTCAAGAAAGGCGGCATTCGATCCGCAACCAATCGCAAGACTTTGAGTCCTTTTTTTTAAAGGCAAATTCTACAAGTCTTTCAGAAAGCCTGGCGTTTATATTGCTAGACTTGAACCCACTAATTCTGGTACCTCTTCGTCTATGCCTTGGACAGGGAATTAGCAAATCTGTAATACAGGAGGTTTCGACATTACCAATAAAACTTCATTCAAATAAAAAAAAATAACCTGGCAAAAAGCGGGAGTTTCAGATTGAGAAAATACATCTTTGACGCTATCTAATGTTTACTACCGGCATTCAAAGCTGACCACAATATCATTTATCCAACGGTATGGATTTAGGCAAAAATAAACATTATATTGTTTAGATAATAGGCTCATTAGCAAACAATTGACTCTTTGATTAAAGTAGTAAAAATCTTCAAATGAAAGGAAACCTTAAAACAGCATCCATTATTATTTTTGGATTTATTTTATCCTGCACCTCAAAACAGAACAAAGACATTGATAACAATCAATTGCTTGGTGCGGGATTTGGTATAAACAGCGCAACACTTGTGGTTAAAAGCTTAGATAGTGCACGAAAGTATTATACCGACGTTCTTGGATTTGACATGCCTAAGGCTGAAAATTTTGAACAAGGCCTTTATAAAGGCACACTCTCCGCTTTGGTTAATTTTCCGGATCAATCGTACCTGGAGCTTCTTGCAGTAAACGATACGGGGAAGGTAGCCGATACAGATTCTTTCATCACATCTTTTCAAAAGCATAATCAGGGTGTACGCCTGTATTCTGTATCTACCTCCTCAACTGACACAACATTCCGATGGCTTAATACAAAGCAGTTAACAACAGACTCGATTAAGTCGGGCCGGGGTACGAAAAAAAAGCCCGAGGGATGGAGCTTTGACGATGGGGGAGCACAATGGCGCAGTATCGATTTCGATACTATTAATCCGCCGCCTTATCTTCCTAATTTTATGGAATATGTGGACTATCCTTACCGGGAACTGGAAGAAGAATGGAGCCCGGCTGTCTGGCGCAGATATTATGAAAGCAATCCTAATGGTGTAGTGGGAATAACTTCTCTGCTGATTGTCGTGGAGGATTTAAATGCCACCCGCCAAGAATTCAATAAAATCGGCTTTACCGAACTGGAAGTTGGCGAAACATTTGCACGTTTTAAAGTGGCACATAAGCAGGAGTTACATTTAATAACTCCAAAATCTTCCGGAGATGCATTTAGCAGTTTCTTAAAAAAACGTGGACCAGGGGTATATGCTGTGCGATTTGAAGTGAAAAATCTAAAAGATACCCGCGACTTTCTGCACAAGAAGTTGCCTGCGAAGGCTTTGCGGGCCGACACAGCCAACAAAACTTTGACGGTATTTAAGGAATATGCTTATGGTGTACAGCTGGACTTTATTCAGGAGTCGAAACAGCAGGCTGCTTTGGCGAAAATATATGATTTTAAAGATGAAACTAACCTTAGCAGTGCTTCATCGCAGCATGCTTCACTTATTTATGCAAAGTACTGCGCCCTGTGCCACGGCAAAGACCGCGAAGGTTATGCGGCAGATTTTGCGCCGTCATTACGTTCGCATGCATTAATGGCAACTACGCTGAAACCAAAATCAAGCTATAACTACCTTGAACATACCATTTCTTACGGACGGTCAGGCACCGCCATGGCGCCTTATGCAAAGAGTCAGGGTGGTCCGCTTAGTTCGGGTGAAATTGAATTATTGTTAAAATGGCTGCATGAGAAAAGTGGTGTCAAAAAGCCGATCGAAATGTCATCAGAACCAGTAAGGGGCAATGTTGTACAAGGTAAAGGATTGTATGTAAAACATTGTGCGTCATGCCATGGTGTGAAAGGAGAAGGGGTAAAAGCACCGGCTTTGGGGCATCCCATGCTACTTGCTACTGCCAGCGATGCCTTCTTACGATATACCATTACAGAAGGCAGGGATAACACGCCTATGCCACCATTTAAAGACAGCCTGAGCAAAGTGGAAATTAATGCGCTTACGGCATATCTTAGAAGCAGGGCTTCGGGCTGGAATGCCCCCCTAGCAGTTGCAATAACAGAACCGTTGCCAAAAGATTACGTATTAAACCCAACAAAGAAAACACCGAATTTCACCCTGCGGGATAACCTTTATGTGCCTGCCATTCAAGTAGAAAAAGCATTAAAAGAAAATTCCCGGATGATTATTCTTGACGCCCGTTCGAAGGCAGCATGGCACCAGACGCATATTCCGGGATCCGTTCCTGTACCTTACTATGAAGAACCTGGTAAATTTATCAAAGATATACCCAATGACAGTACTATGATTATTGTTTACTGCGCGTGTCCTCATGCGGCATCTTCCAAGGTTGTAAACACACTAAGACGTTTTGGCTATAAACATACTGCCATCCTCGATGAAGGGATCCTGGTATGGGTACAACGAGGTTACCGTGTTGAATATGGGCATAACAACAAGAAAAAGGAATAATGTAAAGATCTCAAGGGCAGTTTTGTACCTGCTTAGAGTAAGTGGAGCAAATTCTTTTCCGACCAACGCCTCCATCTGCTCATTATGATATTGGAAGACTTCGAGGATCGTCCTTTTTTCATTACTCTTTCCAAGCAAAATATTTTTCAATGCTTCGGCTGTGACTTCTTTGTCATCCTCAACGAGCATCTTTTTCGCTTGGTGAACTTTTGCGGTTAGCATGTCCAGATAAGCATTTAGCGTCTTGGAATCTTCTTTTACCCCAGTTGCCCTACCTGCTATGGAATTCCATTGTTTTGTTTCCCAAAGCTCTTTTGTAGACAGTTCTACAATCTTTCCTTCGACCGTGATTCTTAGATAAACATATCTAACAGTCCCCTTTTGATTTTTGGCGGGCTTTAAATAAAAAAGCAGGCCGAAACTCTTTTCCAACATAACACAAGCGTTTAAGATGAATAAATATCGAGCCGCCGCGCTTGTAAAACAAGATGTTTAGCTATTGAACAACTTGTAAATCAATTAATTAAACCCATCTCAGTGAGTCTTTTTTCAAAAATGAGTGAACTACACGAATCACTCACTGAAACATTGAGAATTTTTGCATATTTTGGGATATCCCGGAAAGCAAAAATGCCCGTAAATCATTGATTTACGGGCATTTTGTTGATTTTAAAAACTTCTAAATGGGAGGGAGACGGGTCTCGAACCCGCGACCTCTAGAACCACAATCTAGCGCTCTAACCGACTGAGCTACAACCTCCGTTTGAGGACACAAAATTATGAAAAGGTTTACAGCTTCCAAGACAATTTGGATATTTTTTTTCGAAAACTGTAAACCTTTTTTATTTCCATTCGACTATTTCGCCGCAACATAAAGAGCGTCAGCGGCTTTCCAATCCACTACGTTCCAGTATGCATCGATATAATCAGGACGTTTATTTTGATATTTCAGGTAATATGCGTGTTCCCAAACGTCCAAACCGATAACAGGTGTTCCTTTTGTTTCAGCAATATCCATCAAAGGGTTATCTTGATTTGGTGAAGAAACGATTGCAATTTCACCGTCAGCTTTCACAATAAGCCATGCCCATCCTGAACCAAAACGGCCAATTGAAGCTTTTTTGAACTCGTCTTTGAAGGCAGAGAAAGAACCGAATTTCGCTGTAATCGCTTTTCCTAATTCCCCCGTTGGTTCTCCACCGCCAGATGCAGAAAGTGATTTCCAGAAAAATGTATGGTTCCAGTGCCCACCTCCGTTATTACGCACCGGTGCTGGTGCTTTGCTGATGTTGGCAATTAATTCTTCTATTGTTTTACCTTCCAGTTCAGTTCCTGTTACGGCTGCATTCAAATTTGTAACATATGCCTGATGGTGACGGTCATGATGAATCTCCATTGTAAGCGCGTCGAAATGCGGTTCTAACGCGTTGTTTGCGTATGGTAAGGGATCAAGTGTAAATGCCATTATGAAATAGGTTTATTGGTTATTGAATATGTTTTCTTACTTGGTTAACAGCAGAAAAGTGCTTTATGTTCTTAAACCCTTAAAAAATTTGAGTAACAATGCCTGGGATTCGTCTGCCAAAATCCCCGTTTTCAATTGTGTTTTTGGATGTAAAACATTCACTTCCAGTCTAGAAAAACCTCTTTTTTCGTCCATTGCACCAAATACGACCCGCTTCATTTGTGACCAGTACAATGCTCCGGCACACATCACGCAGGGTTCCAGGGTTACATACAAAGTACAATCCTGAAGATACTTTCCTCCCAGATATTCCGAAGCAGCTGTTATAGCAAGCATTTCAGCATGTGCAGTCACATCTTTAAGGCGTTCGGTCTGATTGTATCCTTTTCCGATTATTCTTTCTCCAATTACAACAATTGCACCAACAGGAATCTCACCTTCCTCGAAAGCGACCTGAGCCATTCTTAAGGCCTCTGCCATGAAATAATTATCCAGGAAATCGGAAGTCATTATCTAATTTATTATGGGTACCAAAACAAAAGCGGGAAGTAATATACTCCCCGCTTTACTTAAAAATATCGGTTAACTAAGGTTTGAGGATTCTCTGTACCGAAGAGTATTTACCATTTTGCACCTTTATCAGATATAATCCGGCCGGTCTTTGAGAAAAATCGACCTCCGTTATTTTCTCGCGTATTGATTTTTTAAACAACGAACGTCCGGTCAAATCCAGGATTTCAACATCTGCTTCTTTCGCCGAGACCGCTGATGTTATTTCGACTGTACACTTTGAATCAACCAGGGTTGGGTAAATTTTTAGCCAGTCGCCGGATACAACAGGTGGCTCTGTTCCCAAAACAGGATCTACCTGAATCCTTGCACCGCCAGCCCCTCTTCCTGATCCACACTGATTTGAAACCTTAGTGATGGTGTAAGTTGTCGTCGTTTTCGGTGTTACCTTCACAATGATCGGGTTAACACTTGTTGACACGAGAGAATCTACTAACCCATTATTTAGACTGAAAGTCCATGGAGCATCCCCTGTTAAATCTACTTTCAGGTTCGCCGTTGCACCCATATAAATCGTAGTTGTACCCGATAAGGTAGCCACAGGTAAAGGATTCACAGTAATCTGTCCTGAACTTACATTTCCTGCCGCGATCAACGTACCATCTTTACCAACATTGGCAATTCGAACGAAATAAACTCCTTTTATTGTTGTATCCGGAATTGTCGCCGTAATTACGTTCCCACTAACAACCGACGGGACTGAAATAAACTTACTCGTTTCATTCACCGTCGAAATTTGCACCTTCATTGTACTACCATCCGGGAAAGAACCGGATTGCTGAAATTGTACCGTAAATGTTTTACCCGCACAAGACTCTGACACCGATGGAACACCAATAGTCAAGGTTGGTATTTGTACCGTTACAATTGCAATTCCATTTATAGTTCCTTTTCCGCAAGCATTAGAAACCTCGGTAACGCTGTAATTTGTAGTTACTGTTGGACTAACAGGAACCGAAAGACTAGCACTGCTTGTCGTAGACGAAATTCCGTTTGATAAAATATAAGTCCAGGGTGCATCACCTGTAAAATTGATCAAAACATTAGCCGTTCCGCCCAGTGGTATAGAAGAATTTCCTGAAATCGTAGCCGAAGGAAGTGGTTTGATGTGGACCTTTATTTCAGCTTTTGCACTTTCGCAGGTATTCGTCCCTGTTTGCGTTACGTAAAAGGAATAATCTTCCACTTTGGCCGTGTATGGAGTCAAAGGTGTTGTACGTGGATTGGTATCGTCTATTGTCAAATACCATTTTAGATTTGTTCCAGAGGCTGCTAGTGCAGTTGCTGTTGCATTCTGACAATAGGCTACTGATGGTGTCGCTACTGCTGGCTTGGGGGTTACGTTTATTTTAACCGCAACACTTGCTCTCGTACTTGTACAACCATTAACTGTCTGATCAACATAATATGATGTAGTTCCTTCCGTGGCAGTGGATGGTATAATTGACGAAATTCCCGTTCCACCAGTGGCTGCCGTATACCAAAGAACAGATCCAGTTGTTCCTGTAGCTGTTAACGCAGTAGCCTGCACAGATTGACAATATTCTATCGTTGGGTTAGCAATTGTAGGAGCCGCAGGCAAAGGTTTGATTGTCACATCAAGTTTTGCTCTGGGACCTTCACAGCCATTTACTGTTTGGCTTACGTAGTATGAGGTTGTTGCAGATGTCTCAGGTATTGGGTTTGTCGATGAAGCGGTTCCACCGGTTGCATTTGTTCCATACCAGTTTAAAACTCCGCCGTTAGATGGTATCCCGATCAACGAAACTGCCTTGGCATCTTTACAATAACTCACCGCAGTTATTCCAGGTGCCGCAGGAGGAGCCACCACGGTTACAGTAATGGTTGCTTTAAGACTTTCGCAACTTCTTGAATTAGTTTGTGTAACATAAAAAACTTGGGGCCCGACAGTAGTGCTAGATGGAACCGGTGCCGTCGTTGAGCTAGTTCCATCAGTTTTATACCATAAATAATTTATACCTCCCGGTGTAATCGCATCTGTTAAAATTTGTGAGGTCAGCACTGCGCCTTGACAAACTGGATTTGGATTAGTTATTATCGGAGTTGGAGAAATAGCATTTACATTTATAGAAATAGGTGCTTTGGGACTTTCACAACCATTGATAGTTTGTGTAACGTAAAACGAAGGTGTTGAAGCATTGTGAGCATCTGTCGTACCGGGAGTAGGTGCACCAGTAAGAAGTGTAACTCCATCTCCACCATACCATTTCAAATTACTTCCCTGTGCGGTCAATTGTGCAGCTTTTGCACCCACACAATATGAAAAGTAATCTTGGGTGATTGGAGCGGCAGGCGGAATACAAGCCGTAACATTTACAACTATCGCTGAACGAGGACTTTCACAAGTTCCTACACTTTGGCTTACATAATAAGTTATACTACCAACCGTCGCGGTAGAAACTGTTGGCGCGGTGGCAGATGCTGTTCCGCCTGTTATACTTGTTCCATACCAGTTTAAAGTGGCGCCGGAAATAGCGGTTGCTATTAAAGTTGCAGTCTGACC
>NZ_VTOL01000005.1:0-170205 GCF_009801115.1 Dyadobacter sp. 3J3 | reverse complement strand
CAGGCGTTGTTACAACCGGAGCGGCGGGTGTTGTACATGGTGCAGCAGCCACATTTACGACTATCGCTGAACGGGGACTTTCACAAGTTCCTACACTTTGGCTAACATAATAAGTTGTACTACCAACCGTCGCAGTCGAAACTGCTGGTGCGGTGGCAGATGCTGTTCCGCCTGTTATACTTGTTCCATACCAGTTTAAAGTGGCGCCGGAAATAGCGGTTGCTGTTAAAGTTGCACTCTGACCGACTGTTACATTTACAGGCGTTGTTACAACCGGAGCGGCGGGTGTTGTACATGGTGCAGCAGCCACATTTACAACTATCGCTGAACGGGGACTTTCACAAGTTCCTACACTTTGGCTTACATAATAAGTTGTTGTTCCGACAGCGGAAGTGGAAGGTACAGGTGCGGTTGCAGAAGCTGTTCCACCCGTTGCGCTGGTTCCATACCAGTTTAAAGTAGCACCCGATAATGCCGTTGCTGATAGAGCTACCGGTGCCGCATTTTGAATATAACTAACAGGAGAAACCACAACAGGAGTTGCAGGTGCTACGCAAACTACATTTACAACTATCTCTGAACGAGGACCTTCACAATCACCCACTTTCCGACTTACAAAATATGATTTCGTTCCAGCAGTAGCAGTACTTGGTGTTGGTGCAGTTGCAGATCCAGTTCCACCAGAAGCTGCATTATACCATAAATAACCAGCTGCGGATGGTAAAGCAGTTGCTGCATCGCCAACCGAATAATTGACAGGACTAGCTACTACCGGAGCTCCTGGAATTGCATTAACAGTAAAAGCCGAACTTGGATCACCAACGACAGCCGGTATACTTGTTGTGACTCTGATTTTATATGCACTCCCGGCAGTAGAAGCTACTGGGATAACTCCATTCAATGGGGAAGTTGTTCCAGTTCCAATAACATTTGGCGTTGCAGGAAATACACCAGTTTCATCAGACAATTCAGCCGAAAAAATAGTCCCGGCCGTAACGGTACCAGTTGCAGTATAAGCGACTGTTACAGATGCGCCAACGCAAACTGAGGCTGGATTAATAGCACCGGTAGTAATGGCAGTCTGCGCAAATGAAGAAGCTATCCCTACAATAGCGGCAATGCATGCAAAAATTCCTTTTCTAATAAATGTTTTTTTCATGTATCTATCTTAATATCTTTCTACTTACCCCTTAATGAAAGGTAAAGTTAGAGATATTTTTCAAATACATTTCTTATGAATTAACGAAGAATGCTTTTACGTTCCAGAAGTGACATATATACTACATCGTGAATTTTCCTGCGGGTGCGCTGCGTGGTAATACTGTTGTTTTCAGCATCGGGGTGAATACGGTTTGACAAAAAGACAAAAAGCAGATCTTCATCCGGATCCATCCAGACAATCGCTCCTGTAAAACCTGTATGTCCAAACGAATTTACCGACGCCTGAGCAGAAACATAAGCGCTGTTTCCATCCGATGGTGCTTTATCCCATCCTAAACCTCTGTGATGCGCTTCATCATACATTCTGGAAAAAAGCGGAACGGTACCCGGAGCAAAAAACTGTCTGCCGCCGTAATTACCTTTCCATAAATTCATTTGCATCAACACCGCCAGATCAGTCGCGGTAGAAAACAGGCCCGCATGTCCGGAAACCCCACCTTGCACCGCTCCCATCTGGTCATGAACCGTTCCCTGAATCAACTGGCTCCGGAAACGGTAATCCTGTTCTGTAGGTGCAATTTGTTTTTCCGAAAAATGATGCAGTGGATCAAAGCCTGTGTAAGGCAATCCCAGCGGTTCATAGATATTGGCAGCCACGAAAATGTTTAGCGGCTGTCCGGTTATTTTCTCAATCACTTTTTGCAAAGTCAGAAAACCCAGGTCACTGTATACATAACCGTATTTGCCCGTTTTATCTTTTGAATTATTCATGGGAGATTTCACAACCCATTTCCAGACAGAATCCCGCAAAGCAGGTTTTGCGAAAAGTTTTGGAGCCACCTGAAGATTATAAACACTATCCGGTTTCGAACTATAATATTCAGGTAGTAAACCTCCGGCACTTGTTTTTGTCCTGTCCCATAGCGTCGGATAAAAAGAAACCAATCCGGAACGGTGCATCAACAAATCACGAATGGTGAAATTTTGTTTATTGGTACCAATCAATTCTGGTAAGTAATGAGAAGCTCTTTCATCCAGATCAATGAGTTTACGATCATAAAGTAACATTAAAGACTGCAAAGTCGCGGCTACTTTTGTCACAGAAGCGACATCGTAAATCGTTTCAGAAGTTACACGTTCCGGCGTACGGTAGTTTAATCCTCCAAAAGATTTATCATATATAATTTTTCCTCTTCGCGCCACCACAACCTGACAACCCGGAAATACATGATCCGTTATAGCCGCATTCGCAATGCCGTCAATTTTTTGTAACATACCCGCATTCATTCCAACACTTTCGGGTGTGCCGAAGCTGATCCGGTTCAAAGCCTCAGTTTCAATTCCATCTCCGGCTTTGTAGGAAAGAACAGAAACCGGCAACTTTCCTTTTGAAGCCAGCGCGCCAAAAATAATCTGCGGAACAATTTCCTGCTGATCCAAACCATCCTGGTTTGCACAGATCAATGCATCTGTTTCAGGGAAAAACTGAATACTGTATGGACTGCCGAACAAACATAAAATAACTTTTTTACCACTTTGTTTTAATTGTTTTACAAACTCGGCAGTACCCGTTGAAATCCCATAATTATACTTTGGATTTGATGAAATCCCGGTTACTCCAACCACAACCGTTTCATACGTTTGCAGGTAACTAAGCATTTGCAAAATTTCCTCCTGAGACGGATCCGACAGGAAGGCATAAGGCCTGATAGGCTTATACGTTGACAGCATTTTCTGGAAAACAGAAGTGCTTCCCTCACCGATTAGAACAGACGCCATGGTCTGTGCGGTAATGGACGTGATCGGTAAAATATTATTGTCATTCCGAACAACCGTAACGGAGGCTTCTGATAATTCGCGGTACAATTCCTTGCTTTCTTCTTTGTTAAGGTCTGAATACAAATTATTGATATCAACAGGTTTATATTGACCTAAACCTGACCAGTATTTGGCTTGTAAAATCCGTTTAACCTTATCATCCAGAAACTTCTGAGTGATCGTTCCCTGATTAAGCGCATCTTTTATTTTAGTAATCGTTTCTGCTACATTTTCAGGATATAATAAAACATCATTCCCCGCAATGAGTGCTTTCAGATTTACCTCAGCAGCACGACCAGTTTTCAAAACGCCGCGCATATTCATCGCATCCGTAAAAACAAGTCCACGAAAACCCATCTGGTTTTTCAATAAACCGGTAATAACTTTTTCAGACAATGAACTGGCAAGCTGTGGCGAATTATCCAAAGCCGGAATAAATAAGTGCCCGCTCAAAACACCCATCAAACTATCCGCTATAAGTTGTTTGTAAGGATACAGGTCAATATTATCTAACTGGTCTGCCGAATGTGTTAAAACCGGCAGCGTAAAATGCGAATCAGCATCAGTATCACCATGCCCCGGAAAATGCTTGGCTGTGGCGATAATGCCATTATGCTGCAACCCTTTCATATAGGCAACCGCTTTCCGCGTTACATTTTCACGGTCCTCACCAAAAGAACGTATCCCGATGACAGGATTTTTAGGATTACTATTAATATCAGAAACAGGCGCAAAATTTATCTGAATTCCCAGACGACGGCACTGTTGGGCAATGTCACTACCCATTCGATAAACCAGCTCATCATCCTGAATCGCTCCTAAAACCATTTGTTTTGGAAAAGAAATGGTACTATCCAAACGCATCCCCAAACCCCATTCACCATCAATCCCGATAAAAAGAGGAACTTTTGAATGTGCCTGATAATGATTTGTCAACTGAGCCTGACGAACCGGACCGCCCTGAAAAAAGATCAATCCGCCTAAATGAAAATCGTCAATGAGTTTATCAATATAGCGCGTATTTGCCTCTTCCCTGTTCGAAAAAGTAGCAACCATAAAAAGCTGTCCAATTTTTTCTTCAAGCGAAAGCGATTTCAATGTACTGTCGACCCACTGATTTTCAGGCAAAACTATTACCGGCTCAGCACGCCTTTTCGGAGCTCTAAACAGTTTCTTTTCTACAACAGGTTTTTCGATTTCGGCATAGGTTTCCCTGGTCTGGATTAACTTCCAGGCAACGGATACAGAACCAAAAAAGACCAAAATTAAAATACCTGCAACTACCCGAATACGGCTTCCCAACCTTTTTTCCATCTCTATTATCCCAATCTTTATAAGGAAGTATTATTCAAAATATTTAAGGTCGTTGAGTCAAATTTTTCTTTCTTTATTTATATCAACAACAATTATGAACCGCAAAAAATCCGCTTTTTCATAGTTTTAAGGCAATTCTAATGTTTAGCTGTTAGCTTATGGCCGTTGGCTTTTAGCTGGTGGCTCATTATCAGACTGTTGCTAATTTCACTATTAAAAATTAATAACAAAAACATTAGACGGTCAAATTTCTAAAAGTCTCTTCCAGTGACTTTCCTGATTGCCTTAATACTTCAAGCGAGCTGTCACTTACTACACGGCCTTTGTTTATGATAATCACGCGGTCGCATAGTGCTTCCACTTCCTGCATAATATGCGTTGAAAAAAGGACGGTTTTATTGTGTCCGGCTGTGCGGATCAATTCTCTGATTTCCTGGATCTGGTTTGGATCAAGACCTGTTGTAGGTTCATCCAGAATAAGTACCGCCGGATCGTGCAGGAAAGATTGGGCTAAGCCGACACGCTGACGATATCCTTTGGAAAGCTGACCGATTTTTTTCCGTTTTTCAACTTCTAAACCACAAAGATTGATCATTTCATCCACACGTGATTTTAAAACTGAACCACGCATTCCATATAGTTTTCCCGAAAAAAGAAGAAATTCGCGAACGTACATATCAAGGTATAATGGATTGTGCTCTGGTAAATACCCTATAGCACGGCGTGCGGGCATAGCTTGTTGTTGAACATCAAAGTCTGCAACGGTTGCTGTTCCCGAAGTGGAGTTCAAATAACCCGTAAGAATCTTCATGGTTGTAGATTTTCCTGCGCCGTTTGGACCAAGAAAACCAACAATTTCTCCGGGCTTCAGGGAAAAGGAAATCCCGTCCACCGCTCGCTGCGTTCCGTATACTTTTGTAAGATTCGTTACCTGAATTGACATTTCTTAGTTTTTTTTCGTTCGGGGAACTTCCGGATAATCGTTCGGGCGATCATCGGGGGTAATCGTTAGAGTAATCGTTGGGGTAATCGTTAGATTAATCGTTGGGGTAATCGTTGGGGTAATCCCTTGTGGTTACCCTTTTCCCCCCGATCTTCTTCAAGCTTATAATCCCGATCTCCTTCACGCTATAAGCCTGATCTCCTTTTACTTTTCGGTAAATATCTGGAATTCTTTTTAACTATCCGGAAATTCTGTCGAATTTCCGGATAGTTTTCTGTCGAATTCCCGGATAGTTTTTGGGCGAATTTCCGGATAGTTCTTTGGGCGACCACGAGGGTCGCCCCTACACCTTTAAAAATAATTTATTTCTCCATAACAAATACATGAACGCCCATTGTACGCCTATAAATGCAAGAACACCACCAACGGCTTGTACAGGTTCGGGGAAGAAATCCAATAGTCCACCGAATAGTGCTTCTGCTGTATATTCAAAATCAATATAACGGCCGACCATATAAATCACGATCGAGTTCATTCCAATTACTACGAAAAAGAATGTCCAGCGACGATAATTCAACACATCTACGATCCAGTAGAAAAATGCGAGCAACAATACACTACATCCGCCCGCGCACAGCACAAACGAACTCGTCCACAAATTCTTATTGATTGGAAATACAATATCCCAAAGTTGAGAGATAATTAAACTTACAACACCGCCAGCTATCAGATAAAGTACTTTTTTGTTTTGAGAGAGTTTCGTAGGATCTGTCCGTAAAATTTCACCGGAAAATATTCCCATCAAACCTGTTGCAATAGCAGGAATTGTAGAAACCAAACCTTCCGGATCATGAATTTTCAAGTGTAAACGTCCCGGAAGAATCATACGGTCAAAATAACTGGCAGGATTACACTCCATCGTCATCAATCCGGCTTCGCATCCGGGAACCGGGAAATACATCATAAAAGCCCAATAGCCTAATAATAATCCTGCAAACCAGATCCAGCGACTTGTTTTTCCGGTGTATAAATAAATAATCTGCGCAAACATTCCCGCCAAGCCAATACGGCCCAACACACTTGGATAGCGCATATTATGCCACTCTGTATGAAAAATTCCGTTGTTATAAATGACCCCCAAAAACACAAGAATCAGACCTCTTTGGATTACTTTACGGATCAAATCTGATGCTGGCACCCCTTTTTCCAAACGGCTTCCCAATGAAAAAGGAGTTGATACGCCAGCCATAAAAAGAAAAGTCGGGAAGATTAAATCATAGGCACGAAAACCATTCCAGTCAGGATGCGTAAGCTGGTGTGCAATAAGTACTGCCCAGGACCAGCCGGTAACTTTGGCTAAAACAGCAAAGATATCTTCGCCACCGGAAATCCAAAACATGTCAAACCCGCGCAGCGTATCCAAAGACAGCAACCGGTGCGAAGTAGAATTTTCTTTCATTAGAAAAATTAGGGAAAAGGAAATAAAATTTGGTATAAGTAGTACTTATGAAAAACTTTTATGGCGTAGGTTCATAAACACAACTACAATTACTGGATTCTTACTGAAAAATACTATCGGCGGGAATGCGCATAAGTAATTTTATTTAAATAAGCCTATTTGTGTAAAGGATAGTGAAAGAAGTTTGGCGGACAGATTTTTCATCCGGGGTTTATATTCTTTCCAAGCCGATCTTCGTTAGTACCATCAATATTCATTTCAACAAAATGCCGTCCATGAAAAAACTCATCTTTTTATTTCTGGCTTTAAGCGGATTACTATTTACAGGCTGCGCGACTTCCGGTAATTCATCTTCAAGCGATTCAGAAGATTATCAGGAAACAACGACAATTAACCCAAAGCTGAATAACAAAAGACTTGAAAAAAATCTCGAAAAATTCGCAGCTGATCTTGACCTTTCCAAAAGACAGGTAAAACAGATCAAAAAAATTGAAAAACGTTACGCGCGTAAAGACAGGAAGCTGTCCAAAAATGACGATGCAAAACGCCGTGATCATAAACAACTGGCAGAAGCAAAAAGAGAAGAGATTTTGTATGTTCTGACAAACGAACAACAGCAAAAACTGGAAGCATTGTCAAAGAAAAATCGGTTTAGTTTTGATCGGATTTTTGGGAAATAGAAATATTTATACCGCCACAAATGCACGAATTTTCACAAATATTTTAAAACCAATTCGTGAAAAATTAGTGCATTCGTGGCAAAAAACTATTGCAGCCTTTCCAGCCAGGCCTGAACCGTAGGTCCCGTCATATTAAATAACAACCCAGGCAAAATCCCAAGTAAAACCGAAAGAATAGCAAGCGGCACTAAAAGCGCCGTTTCACGAATTGTTAAATCAGTTAGTATGATTGAGCTGTCATTTTTATACCAAAACGAGCCAAAAAACATACGCTGATACGTCCACAAAAAGTAAGCTGCTGCCAGTACAATTCCCAAAGTAGAAAGTGCAGGTATCCAGACAGGCATAGCGTTAGCTTGAAATGCTCCCATCAAAGTAAATAACTCTCCAACAAAACCTGAGAAGCCCGGTAAGCCTAACGAAGCAAAAAATGCGATTCCGGTTAAAACGGTATAGCGAGGCATCGGGCCGATCAATCCACGGTAATTATCAATTTTACGGTCGTGTGTACGATCGTAGATAACACCCGCCAAGAGGAATAACATCGACGAAAGTACACCGTGACTCACCATTTGATATATGGCTCCATTGATACCTTCGGCTGTGAAGGCGGCAATACCGAGTAAAACAAAACCCATGTGAGAGACGGAAGAATAAGCGATCATCTTTTTCAGGTCACTTTGTCCCAAGGCATTAAATCCACCGTAAACAATTGAAATCATTCCCAAAATTGCCAGCGGAACCATGCTGTATTGTGCTTCAACAGGGAAAAATCCGTCAACAATTCTTATAAAACCATATCCTCCTATTTTCAAAAGTATTCCTGCCAACACTACCGAAATAGGTGTTGGCGCTTCTACGTGGGCATCCGGCAACCAGGTATGGACAGGAACAACGGGTAATTTCACCGCAAAACCGATAAACAAAAACCAGAAAGCCAGTAAACGAACCGGAATTCCGAATAGAATAAATTCAGTTTCAGGACTTAAAATGGAGCCCGGGATATAATTTCCGGCATCCGACAAATATGAAAAGCGAAACGTATGTACCAGTTGATCTGCACCGATTCTGCCATCCGCAAGCCATTGCTGAATTTGTAAAATGATGTCCGTTTGCACGAGATCTTCCGGTCCTAAAATCCCTACCGCTCGCGCAGTTTCTACCGGATCAATTACGGAAAGATATAATCCGATCATCACGATCAGGATCAATAAAGATCCGAAAAATGTATAGACAAAGAATTTAAGCGCTGCATATTCTCTTCTTGGTCCGCCCCATAAACCAATGAGGAAATACATGGGCAGAAGCATGAATTCAAAAAATAGATAGAAAAGGAAGAAATCCTGAGCCAAAAAACAGCCAATGATACTGGCACTCAGAACAAGATATAAAGCAAAATACGCTCTCGTTTTTTGATCAATACTCCATGAACTGATCATTCCGACAAACAAAACAACAACAGCTAGTAACACCAAAGGGAAACTGATCCCATCAACTGCCAATGCATAATCAATTGAAACCGTTCCAAGGGAACCAATTGGAAGTGTAATCCAGTCTGCGGTTTCGCTTAATTGAAAACCAGTATTTTGATTATCAAAAAAGAGAAAAAGGGAAAGTCCGGTTAACAATTCCAACAACAAAACGGAAAGCGCAATCAATCTGAAATCACCAGGCCGCTGAGACGGCCAGACAGAAACGGCTGCGGCTCCGAATAATGGAATGGCTATCAGTAAGGAAAGTATATGATCAATCATTAGGATAAACTGAAACGAATATATGATAAAGAGCAAACCGCGCTCCTGAATTATTTTCTTATAAAATCATTAACCACAAAACCAGAAGAACTACTCCTAGCGCCGTTACTAAATAATAGGATTGTATTTTCCCGTTTTGTAATTCACGAACTCCCTGCCCGGCCGATTTTATTGTAAAAACAGTCAATTTAACCCCGCCGTCAACAATATTTCTGTCGCCCCAACTTAACACATGCGCCATTACCACGCTCCATTTTGCCACGCCATCCACAAAGGAATTGATAATTTTAACTTCAAACTGCATTAAACCGGCAGAAATAAAAGCAAAGGATTTGATGAAAAAATTCTCTCTGGAAAATTCATTTAATCCAGCTAATTTTTTCAATACAGGAATTGAGTTTTTAGCATTTCCGGAATACATTGAAAATGGATCTTCCGCCCTTGTCTCTCTGAATGCAAGAAAAATACACAGAACCGTAATGCCGGTTGCAACGAAAGGCACCCATAGAATATGTCCGAATTCCTCTGCTCCTACCAGTTCTAAAAACCAGCCGTAAGATGCATCAAAGGGATTCCATGAAAACCAGATAAAAATGGAAAGTGCTGCTAACAAAGCCATCGGCCCCCACATGCTGACCGGAGATTCATGCGGATGAACGGATTTGAAAATCTGGTATCGCTTTTCACCTAAAAAGATCAGCCAAACCTGGCGTGTCATATAATAAGCAGTCACTCCGGCAGAAATCATAATGATGACCGGGAAGAAATAAGCCCAGGCTCCATGTTTTTCAGCCCAGAAAAACGCTTCGACGATAATCGCGTCTTTTGACAAAAATCCTGAGAAAAACGGAAGTCCGGCCAAAGCGGATGAACAAATCACAAAACAGATAAAAGTGATCGGTAAATATTTCCGAAGCCCACCCATGGTCCGCATATCCTGCGGATCAAAAGTATCGTCGATGTCCGAAGGTGTGACCGCGTGAATGACAGAACCGGCAGAAAGAAATAATCCGGCTTTGAAAAATGCGTGCGTTGCCAAATGAAAAAGGGCAGTCCGCCAGCTACCAAGTCCGACAGCGATCACCATCAGACCCAACTGAGACATGGTTGAATAAGCCAGCACTCTTTTAATATCCCAAACCTGCGTTGCTTTTACCGCACCGATCACCATTGTAATAGTTCCTATGCAAGCGATGACAATTTGTGCTTCGGGTGTTAATAAAAATGAAATTCTGGCTAGTAAAAATATCCCGGCTGCAACCATCGTCGCTGCGTGGATTAATGCAGAAACAGGTGTTGGGCCTTCCATCGCATCCGGCAACCAGCCGGACAATGGGAACTGAGCCGATTTACCCATACAACCTCCGAAAAGGCATAAACCGATTCCCGTTAAAATTCCCGGATCAAGCGATTGAATCGAAGTGGCAAGCACCTCAAAGTCGGTAGAGCCAATATAGTAAAACAGCATTAAAATTCCGGTCAGGAAAGCTGCATCTCCAATTCTGTTTAAAACGAATGCTTTCTGTGCTGCCCAAACCGCGCGTGGTTTAAAATACCAGAAACCAATTAACAAATAAGAGGAAAGACCCACCAATTCCCAGAAAATGTACATCACCAGAAGATTTCCGGCAAGTACAATCCCAACCATGGAAAAAAGGAAAAGCTGAATAAAAGCAAAATACCGGTGAAGACTGTTGTCGCCATGCAAATAAGACATGGAATAAATTTGAACCAGAAAAGCGACAAAATGAACAATGATCAGCATAATCAGCGTCAGTTCATCGAATCGGAAAGAAAGTTCAATATTGGTTTGGCCGATAAGGGCCCAGTTCATTTTAACCGTGTGAAGCGTATCAATATCAGCATAAAAAATACTGATAGCAAGGCCAATCGCCGTAATAAAAGCGCCAATCCATCCTGCTGGTTTGTTCAGGTTTTTTCCGCCAAGCCACAAAACAAAAAATGCCAGAATCGGTAAACCCAGAAGCAAGGACGCAGGTACGGTATAAGCAGTTTCTGACATTGAGGTGAGTATTCGTTAAGTCCGGCAAATATCCTGAATTACTCGCCGATTTCAAACTAGACTAAAGGTCTTTCTCGATATCTTCCAGCTTTTCACTTTCGCTGCCGTGCAGCACAGTCAATAACTCTTTGATATCGTAAATATTTTTGTTGTATGAATTTCCTAAAATAATAATAACAGCCTCATCTTCCGGACAAATCCAGAACATGGAATTATATCCTTTCCACCATCCGCCATGATAAATAAACCGTGTGGAATGATCCGGTTTTACATGCATACGGAATCCGTAACCATAATTTCTGATTCCGTCGCGTTCAAAACTTCTCGGTGTCCAGGCTTCCGTCAGAAGCTTTTTATCGATTAACAGTCCCGAAGTCAACCCTGCATAAAAACGATAAATATCACCAGTGGTGGAATACAAACCTTTATCTCCAACGACATCATCATAATAGTCTTTGGCAAGCATTCGCCCGTATTGATGCCCGACGGTGCGATACATCATCGCGCTTTTTGAAGTATCTGTTACCAAAACGGTATTATTCATTCCGAGCGGCGTGAAAATTTCATTATGCACAAAATTGTCAAAAGAACCGCCACTTACCTTTTCAACAATGGCTGCTAGTACACAATAGTTTGTATTACAATAATTGAAAGAGCGACCTGGCCTATTATATGGCTGCGGTGTTGGCACCACCTTGGCATACCAATCCATGATCGTCATATTGACAGGAAATTTTTTACCGTGGCGAACGCTATCCGGGAAAGAATAAATATAATTTGGCAAACCACTTCTGTGACTTAACAGCATATCCACTTTCACTCCATGGTATGGGAAATCAGGAAAAAACCGTTGTACGGAATCATCCAGACTGACTTTCCCTTCCTGAATCAATTTCAGAACAGCAACTGCCGTAAAAGGTTTTGACAAAGAAGCCAGTTGAAACTTGGAATGACTTTGCAGCGAATCCTTATCCCTCAAATGCGCATATCCAAAAGAATTCTGATACAGTACCTTTCCTTTTTGAACAATCAGTACGTTTCCGTTGAAACCAGCATTCCTTTTCCTCCTGAAAATATCTTGAATTTGTTCAATTTTAGCTAATGTTTTCGCATCAGGATCCTTGATCTCAACAGGATCTAAATTGGGATTCGACTTGGCGTTTCTTTTGAAATTCACCAGATCGTGCGATCTGCTGTTCCTCACCCATCCCCAGGAAAGCACTATTACAAATACGGCAAATAACGCCGCCCACCACATTTTCGGCTGCACTTTTTTCAACATAGGCTTTTGGCCAATTAAGTTTTTTAAACGTTAAATACTAACGATGAACAGTTAGCATTTTCTATATTTTATCTAATCTATTTCAATATGATAGCAACCCGGTTATGCGTTATCTTCGTATAACATTACAAATCCAAATACATAGAAATTAAAATTTACCGAGCTTACAAAGATATATATTAGAAAGTAAAGAACCTGACTCCGATTTAGATTGATTCCAAAATAAGTTAACACCACAGACAAACCCGGCAAAATAAATGACGACTCCATTAGAACAAAAATCAACAATTGAGGAAATCCAGGACCGTTTTGACAATGACGTTGAACGTTTCAGCAAGCTTGAAACGGGACAGCAGGCGACTATTGACGCACCTTTGGTTTTGGATCTGGTGGCACAAACAGCTGCTTTGCATTTAAAACCAAACGATACAATTCTTGATCTTGGCTGCGGCGCCGGGAATTTTACACTAAGGGTTTTGCAGGAAATTCATCCGTTAGCTTGTCATTTGGTAGATCTCAGTCAGCCAATGCTGAAAAGAGCCAGCGAACGTATTGAAGCTTCAGGCGTGAATTATGTCCAAACATATCAATCGGATCTTCGTGATCTTGATTTTGAAGAAAATTCTTTTGACTGTATTTTGGCGGGAGCTGTTTTACATCACCTTCGCGATGATGAAGACTGGCAGGAAACCTTTGAAAAATTATATATCTGGTTAAAACCGGGCGGAAGGATTTATGTTTCTGATCTTGTTTCCTTTGATGAACCAGGCGTTCATAAGCTGATGTGGAAACGTTATGGAGATTATCTGGAATCGATTGGCGGAACGGAATATAAAGAAAAAGTCTTCGCTTACATTGATAAGGAAGACTCTCCGCGTTCTTTGCCGTTTCAGCTTGGTTTGCTGCGTTATTCCGGCTTTTCTCATTATGATATTCTTCACCGCAACAGCGTTTTTGCGTGCTATTACGGTGAAAAATAATTTCAGAAAGCGCTGATTAAAACTCAGCGCTTTTTGGATATCTTGGAAAAGGAATCACATCACGGATGTTGGCCATTCCGGTTACGAACAATACCAGACGCTCAAAACCTAAACCGAAACCGGAGTGCGGCGCAGTTCCGAATTTACGTGTTTCCAGATACCACCAGATCGTTTCAGGATCAATTCCCACTTCGTGAACACGTTCCAGTAATTTCTCGTAATTGTCTTCACGCTGACTTCCTCCAATAATTTCTCCGATTCCAGGAAAAAGAACGTCCATTGCACGCACTGTTTTTCCATCGTCATCCAGTTTCATGTAGAACGATTTGATCTCACGCGGATAGTTGGTCAGGATAACCGGTTTTTTGAAATGTTTTTCAACCAGATAACGTTCGTGTTCGCTGGACAAATCAATTCCCCAGCCCACAGGATACTGGAATTTCTTTTCTTTATGCGGTTTCGATTTCAAAAGAATATCGATCGCTTCGGTATAAGTAAGACGTTCAAAAGCATTTTCAACAACAAAATTCAGTTTTTCCAAAAGCGGAATCGAACGTTCATTTTGCGGTTTGTTTTTATCTTCTTCTGCCAAACGGTTTTCAAGGAAAGCAAGATCATCTTTGCAGTTTTCCAGCGCATAACTGATAACAGTCTTGATGAAATCCTCTGCAAGGTCCATGTTATCTTCCAGCTCAAAGAAAGCCATTTCAGGCTCAATCATCCAAAACTCGGCCAAATGGCGTGTCGTGTTTGAATTTTCAGCACGGAACGTTGGACCGAAAGTATATATTTTTGAAAGCGCCATCGCTCCTAGCTCACCTTCCAATTGTCCGGAAACCGTCAGATTCGCTTCTCTTCCGAAAAAGTCTTCTTTGAAATTAATATCTCCTTCGTCTGTTCTTGGCAGTTTTTCAAGATCCAGCGTCGTAACACGGAACATTTCACCAGCACCTTCTGCATCAGAAGCTGTGATGATCGGCGTATGAAGATAGAAAAACCCTCTGTCGTTATAATATTTATGAACTGCAAAAGCCAGTGCATGGCGAATACGAAGAATGGCACTGAACGTATTGGTACGTGGACGTAAATGTGCTATTTCACGTAAAAATTCCAGCGAATGTCTTTTGGGCTGCAATGGATAAGAATCCACATCAGCTGTTCCATAAACAAAAATATCATCGATTTTTACTTCCACAGCCTGGCCAGAACCCTGAGATGCCACAAGCTGGCCCGTTATTTTCAGACAAGAACCGGTGGTGACCGTCAGCAAAAGTTCAGCAGAGAATTGTCCCGGAGCGGCAACCGCCTGGATATTATGAATCGTTGATCCGTCATTAAGCGCTATGAAAATCGCGTTTTTACTTTCACGTTTCGTACGTACCCAACCTTTCAGGGTAACGGATTGTGCATCCGGAGTCTGTTGTAATAATTCTTTGATCTGCAAAGGTCCCATCTTACTATAAATTCAATCTTTATATAAAACTCAAACTTCCAATTTTTATGAGGCGCAAAATTACAAAATACCCTACGAAAACCTATTCTTATAACCCAACTTACTTTTATGTTCAAAAAGGGTATTGACCAAAGCGGTTTATGGCTTAATTTTGTTCTTAGCAAACTATGACTAACGCATATCCAATTTTGAATACCCGCATCGCCACATTTTTGTCCGTAGTATTTCATCCTCTGATCATTACTACATATCTTTTTGCTGTCCTTTTTCTGATCACTCCTGAGCTTGCCGGTGTGAGTGCTTTGGAACTTCCGGGACTGGGCAGCCTTTTGCTTTTGATCTTTTTAAACACCTTTGTAGCACCTACAATCGTCATATATTATTTCTTCCGTTTAGGAATCGTAAGCACTTTGCATGTAGATTCTCTGCGTGAAAGACGCCTGCCCTACCTGGCAACCGGGATTATTTATGCGATCGCGACCTATTTATTCGGATGGAAATTGCAGCCCATAGCAGAACTTGCACCGCAGATATCAATTCTTTTGGGAAGTGTTACGGTTTCTTTGATTATCGTGGCGATTGTAAGCCTTTCCTGGAAAATAAGTGCCCACGCTACCGGAATGGGCGGAGCAATCGGCATTCTGGCCGGGTTGGTAATCCGTTTTGAAGAGCATTTGTTATTGACACCCTTACTGATCGTTGTCTTAATAAGCGGCATTTTATTAAGTGCCAGACTTTACTTAAATGCCCATACCCCGGCACAAATCATAGCTGGCCTTGCATGTGGACTTACTGTGAGTAGTGCTACTATTTATTTTTTGTTTTGAAAACATCTCCGATAAGTTTTAACAAAATGAATGTGAGGTAAAACCATCGATAAACTATTTCACCCTTTCAGGGTTTGATTCCAGTTATGCCGCCTCATCTCTATAATAATATCATCCTTTCAGGATTGTTACTTCGCAAATAAATCAAGTACACCGGAAGGATTATTGTTATTGCAGAAAAAATTTGTCTACGTTGTATATTAACCACAAAGTGGTGGCATATACTTTATTCTTAAACGAACGGACCTAAACTATGGCACATTATGAAAATCTTCTTTTCACGAACAACGACGGCGTCGTCAAAATCAGTCTGAACAGACAAGCAGTTCATAACGCGCTGACACTCGAATTAATCCGTGAAATTACAGAAGCAGTTCAGGAAGCAGGAGAAGATTCCTCTGTCAGGGTTATTGTTTTAACGGGTGAAGGTGAAAAAGCATTTTGCTCCGGAGCTGATTTAAAAGCAGCCATGGAATCAGGCGAAAGTGCGGGAGAAATGCTTCGTGACGGCTATAATCCGATGATCGAGGCTATAAGAAATATCCCCAAACCGGTCATTTGCAAATTAAATGGGTTGGCCGTTGGAGCCGGATGTTCACTTGCACTTGCCTGTGATCTGATTATTGCCAGTGAAGATTCCTATCTGAGCCAAATGTTTGTACATATTGGGTTAATGCCGGATGCAGGCGCTTCCTTCTTTTTACCAAGACTGATAGGAATGGCCAGAGCTTTTGAATTGGCCTCAACCGGACGGAAAGTTTATGCGCCGGAAGCAGTTCAAATTGGCTTAATTAATAAATCAGTTCCGAAAGAAAAACTGGATGCTGCAATTGAAGAAGCAGTGTCCTATTACCGCCACGCTCCTACCAAAGCGATCGGAGCGATCAAAAAAGTTTTCAACCAGTCTTTTGAATCCAGTTTGAGTGATATATTAAATCTTGAAATGAAAAATCAGGATTTGTTACATAAAACGCAGGATGCTAACGAAGGAATTTCATCTTTTTTACAAAAGAAAAAACCTGATTATCAGGGCAAATAAAAATTCAAGTAAAATAATTTATTATTTTTTCTCTCCAATAGTTGTATAAACCAAAGTCATCTGTTACCTTTGCAGTCCAATTCAAGGGACGGATTTGTAGCTCAATTGGATAGAGCACCTCACTACGGATGAGGAGGTTTGGGGTTCGAATCCCTACAAGTCCACAAAAAAGCACTTATCATTACGATAAGTGCTTTTTACTGAAAAGAAAAGTTCTTGATTCGGGGAGTGGCGCAGCCCGGTAGCGCATCTGGTTTGGGACCAGAGGGTCGCAGGTTCGAATCCTGTCTCCCCGACAACTGAAACACCTGACAATTAATTTGTCAGGTGTTTTTTGCTTTTATCCGTAAATTGCAGTAACAAGATTTCAGTACCTTGGAAAACGCATTTCTGACAATGATTTACCTCGACAATAACGCTACGACCCGCATCGATCCGAGAGTTCTGGAAAAGATGATGCCATACCTGACGGATAATTTTGCTAATGCTGCCTCCACACATGCCTTTGGATTAGGGGCAAGCGATGCGGTAAAAATAGCTCGTCAGCAAGTTGCAGATTTGATTAACTCAAGAACGGAGGAAATCGTATTCACCTCAGGTTCCACAGAAGGAATTAATCTGGCTATAAAAGGTGTAGCAGAAAATTACCAGACAAAAGGAAAACATATTATTACGGTACAAACTGAGCATTCTGCTGTTCTTGATGTTTGCCGTTATCTTGAAACCAAAGGTTTTGAAGTATCCTATCTCCCGGTACAATCAGACGGATTACTGGATATTAAAGTCCTAAAAGCATCATTAAGGCCAGACACGATTTTGGTATCCGTTATGCTGGTTAACAATGAAACCGGAGTAATCCAGGATATAAAAAAAATAGCAGAGATTGTACATCAAGCCGGTGCTTTGTTTATGACGGATGCCACCCAGGCAGTGGGTAAGTTACCTGTTGATGTCGATGCACTGGGTATTGATCTGATGCCACTATCTGCTCATAAATTTTATGGTCCAAAAGGTGTCGGCGCATTATTTGTCCGCCAAAGACGTCCTTGGCGTATCAAACTGGAAGCGCTGTTGCATGGAGGTGGACACGAAGGTGGCAAGCGCTCAGGCACTTTAAATGTAGCTGGAATTGTAGGTCTCGGCATCGCGGCTGAACTGGCAAAAAAAGAAATGAAGGAAGATACTGCCAGGATTGGTGCCATGCGCGATATGCTTGAAAATAGCCTTCTCCAAATCGATGGTACCCGAATCAATGGAAACCGGGAGAGCCGGTTATACAATGTCACCAATATTCTTTTTGAGGGCTGCGATTCTGACGCGCTTATTATGGGCTTGACCGACATTTCGGTTTCAAATGGTTCTGCTTGTACTTCTGCATCTATTGATCCTTCTCATGTTCTTTTAGCGCATGGGCTTTCTGAGATGGAGGCGTTTTCTTGTTTAAGGTTTAGTTTGGGGCGGTTTAGTAGGGTTGATGAAGTTGAGGGTGTGGTTGGGAAGGTGAGGTTAGTGGTGGAGGGGTTGCGGGCCATGGTGAGGTGAGGCGGTTAAGAAGCTTTGTCTAAACTGAACAATGTCAAAATCTCCTGAGCTTCTTCAATTTTGGCCAATCTCTCTTTAATTCTTTCGTGGGCATCATTTACAATGTTCATAAAAAGGAGATTATCAACTATAAGTTGTCTGTCCCTTTTAATGTGTTCTCTGTGTTTTTCAATTCGAAGATTTATACTGTTGACAAGTCTGGGAAGAGTTGGCTCAACAGAGGTGTTAAGCCATTCAATATCGGATTGATGGATGTTAGTACTCATATATTCCAAATTTGAGATAAACCTGCGCAAATAAATTAAAGTTTAAAAACATTACTACGGTGCCAAATAAAATTCTGAGATTCAGGCCAGAAAGATCGATTATTAGGTAAATCAATCCGTTTGCCATTAAACATCCTGATCGAATAATCACTTTCTCCCTCAGTGAACGTACCGGACACAATTACCCTATAATCTTCATCCACAGAAATTAACCCACGATCAAACGCACGATGTAAATTCGGGCACAGGGCGATCCCATTTGAAATCGTGTCATTGTAACTTTCTGAAAACGGTACGATATGACATGCATCGATTAGAGAAACCTGAACTGTTGCATTTATTCTCATTCCTGAGATACAGCAAGTATAATTGTAAATTTTAGGAATTTCGCGTTTAAAAATACCTCCACGAATGAATATTTCTTCTTCATTTTGCTGATTCATAAGCGCTTGAATCTCACTTCTGTATTCTGTTGGCGGTTCATGCAGGATTTTGTTTTCAATCTCGGAATACTTGTCGTTCAGATATTCCCTTTGCCCTACGAGCATGGCCTTCGTATTTGGGAAATATTCATCCAACAAGAATTCTTTCAGGATCGCATGGCTCACAGGATTCTTCATCAGGAGAAACAGTTCTTCATCAATCAGGGCGTATTCGACAGCGGCATTTAGGCCAGAGAAGCTCTTGATACCTGATTTCAAAGAAAGCAAACTTTCATATCCTGGTTTAGGAACGAGTTTCCAGAAGGATTCAGAAGAAAGATGGTAAAATGGAAGAAAAAATCGGCAGTAATGATTAGTCACAACCAGAGAACTCCAATTCGCAGAAAACAATGATACAATTTCTGGAGTAATATAAATCCTATTCTGATCAATTAACGAATTTTGAACAGCTTGCAAAATCGAAAGTAACAGAATAGGCTTATGAGGAGCTGGCCCATGTGACCGGTCAATTCTCAACTTCCTAAATGCCAGAATGTACTTTTGTAGTTGAGAAGTCAATTTAACGAAGAGTGGAAGTTTTTCGATTTGTGATATTATTGGATTAAGCGAGGGCAAGCTTTTGATCCATTAGCACTTTCTTATCAAGATAGTCGTCCAACAACTTTTCAATGTCATTTTGCATACCTCGTTTCTTGACCATAATGGATTTACTTTTCACCAATTTAAGTGCTTGTTGAATTAAATCAAAATGCTCCGGTTCATCAATACAAATTTCTTTTAATAACTGTTCTTCTTCCCGCATTTTCAAAACACGTTTACTCATATCGATATGTGTATTGAATATGCTATTATAAATATCAGCTACGCTATTTCGGAAAAGTCCTTCTCTGTACCAAATTACTTGTATTGCAATGAGTTCCTGATGAGAGATAAGCTGCAAGGTTTCCCCCTGCTCCTGCTGAATTTCGTATTGCGCATCCAAAAGTTTTCTCAGCATCGTTGCGCGCACATTTTCTACATAAGGCCCCCAGGTATCTTCATCCTCCACATTCTTCGCTTCAAAACGACGACGTTTTTCGCGGTTTTCCCGTATATCTCTGGACTCCATCAGATAGTCCCTAAACTCGACTAATGGGAGCATCCATTCTTCTCCGTTTCCGATAAGCCCTTCCATGGATTTATCCCGCTTCACCACAGTGCAGACCCAACAACCGAAACGACTGTTACCACAACTTGGTGTACTTTCGTCAATTACTAGGGGACAGTCGCCAGAGTTTGCATTTTTATAAAGTGTAACCAGCTCTTTATGGGTTCCTCCCCATGGAGGCGAAACCTGCATTAAATATTGCCAAAGTTCGCTGGTTTCCATATCGCTGATCGGCGCATAGACAAATGCATTCGGTAACATGTGCTTGCGCAACCGTTGTCCTTTGAGCGCATGTTTTTTCATGGATCGGGAACGGGTTGAGCTTTCGTCCGTTCTGGTACCAAGTAAAATAATTACTTCTCCACGTTCGTCAATTTTACTTTTGATGAATTGGGTTGTCGGATTAATTTTTAATCTTTCCGTGCACCATCGAAAAGAATTATTAGGAGCCGGATACCCCTTACCTATCAAATTCACCCAAAATGTATCTTCTAATCTGGGCGTTGTCCGTTGTACCCGAATCGGCAAACCTTGTTCAACAGCAGCAGCTTCAATTCTTTTAAGCGTGGATTCAATAAACTTAACAATCCTTGGATTCTCTACCAGTGTATCGTTACAAACAACATATATCTCCCTGGTTCTCATTTGCTCAGGGGCCTTTTTTAATGCATTCCAGATTAATTGTAAAAGAAGCGTAGAATCCTTTCCACCACTAAAACCTATAACCCAAGGACGAGGATTTTCGTCGTACAGGTATTGATCAAGGATTTCACTTTCTATAAATGGTACTTTAAGCGACATGAATTCGGCAATTTAATAATTTGCAAATTAGTGAAATTTAATGTGCAAAGCACAAGGAACAGCATCCTTTGGGAGACTTACTGGATCTTAGTGCGGAAAATAAAAGCCGAGAGAAAATTTCTGTTGCTACATTATCAATCACCTAACCAGCAAAACCGTTCCGTTCTTATTCAAAATATCTCCACCATTAGTCACCGCCTGCATTTTCCATACATATACACCACCGTCTGATTTTGTTCCTTTCACTTTCCCATCCCAGCCATCAGTCAGCTGTTTGGAAAAATAAATCACTTCTCCCCAACGATCATAAATTCTTAAATAGGTAAGCGAAGCAATGCTGCTGGCAATAGGAATCAGCACATCATTTTTACCATCACCGTCAGGTGTAAATATATCCGGAAGTGTAATGAATGCGGGAGGAATTACAGTCAATGTTACTTTCCCGGTTCCGGTGCACCCTTGTAGCGTGGTTAAAGTCACCGTATACACCTGGCTGGTATTTAGCTTTGCGACTGGATTCGGGATCGTTGGATTACTTAGAGCATAGGGCGGTGACCAGGTATAATTCACGCCAGACACACCTGCGAGCTGTGGAGAAGAAGAAGTAAGGGGAAAAGGCTTATTTGCCGTTATTTCCGCATCCGGTGTTACCAACACCTGGATTTCCGGAATAACAGACACTATCACGGTATCTTTGGAAGAGCAATTTTTATCCGTTGCAGTAATGATGTAGCTGGTTGTTTGCGTAGGTGATGCAAATGGTTCAAGTGACGATGCGTTGTCAAGACCCACAGCAGGCGACCAGGAATAATTGGTAACATTTGCCGTAGTCAGCAACTGTATTTGCTCACCGATACAAATTGTTGTATCCGAGAACGTTTTCAGCAGAATTGTACCATTAAGTTTAACTTTTACCAGCGTGTCATTGATACAGCCGTTATAATCTTTCACAAAAACTTTGTAGTCTTTTGCCGTAACGTTAAAAATGTTTGAGGCCTGGAAATTCACCGAATCAATAGAATACTGAAAAGGAGAAATTCCCCCAATCGGATTCACAGTCAATGTAGCATTACCATCACATTTTTTGTCATCTATAATCATCGCCAGATCCATGAATGAAACATGCGTAACCTTGGTATTGACAATTTCCTTACCGCAAATATCATTTTTTATGGTAAGTGTTACCTTCTTACTTCCTTCGGAATTCCAATGTATGAGATAAGGCCCCTTTCCTGATCCACTGATAACCTTGGCACCATCAAAATCCCATTGAAACGAATATCCCGTTTGTGACGGCAATACACCCGTGTAAGCCACTTTAATATTTTTGTTACTACATGTCAAGCTCGGGTCAATTGAGAAGTCCGCACTTACATTAACATTGGCAACACTGCAAATATTCTCATAAACTTTTGTTACGGCAGATTGGGAAGAATAGTAATTTGTAAAAGATAAATAAGCAAAGTTAGCTTCACCAGACTCACAGGAAATTTGATCATCATCACGAAAAATATAAATCGGAACGCCTGTTTTACCTACAAACCTTTTGCCACTGTCGTTGTAAGAAACAAAAAGTTTGTCATTCACATAAACGTCCATAACATCTGTTTGTCCATTTCGGGTGAATGTGAGTAAGTAATATTTATCCAACTTAAAATAAGGGCATTCACCGGCAATTCCCGTTGGATAAAAATCTAAACAGCGATCAGCAGATCCGCCAGGATTCTTGAAATAAATCCCCTCATCCAGTTGTCCGTTTGAAAAATCAATAATCCGCGCTAAGGTTTTACCCCAGTTCGTATTCTTGATATACATTTGAATGGTGTAGGTTTCTGAAATAGTTCCTTCTGTATTGGCATACATAAGCCCATAATTCAGATTGGTGTGATAAACGGTCCGGGATATCTGACAATCCGGATTGTCTATGATAAAAGACCCAGGTGAAGCACCCAATGTGCAGCTGCCAAGGGCATTCGTCTGTATCAAATCAGATGCGCAGGCGGGTTGAGCAACAGTGAAATTATTAATAAAACGATATGAATTTTCTACATTTTGCCCCAGGCAAACGATATCCAGGAATAGAAAAATTATAGTTTGTAACAATCCCGACTTCATATCGACAACGCCATGGGCATGATTACAAGTTAACGTTGAGTAGATGTAATATTAAACTTCAAATAATTTTAAATACAAAATCACTTGAAGTTTACAATTTAAAGCGATCAAGGCACAAATTCAAATTATAAAATATACCGGAGTGAGGTTCAGGCTACTTAAATTCTCTTTCTGCTATCACTTTTACGGCTCTTTCAAGAATCTCTTTGTCTTCCGTGATCCTTTTTACCATTTTAGCAGCTTCGGCATACACACTCATGGCATATTGAGGTACAAAATCTTTATCCATTTCTACCATCGGTACTTTTAGCCGGGCGTGCTTTATACTTTCGAGATGTTCGATCGAGACGTAACTTAGTTCGGTATGGCCCTGGCCTAAATCACAAAGTCCGAATGCAATATTATTGGCTGGATCCAGCTCTGATAAAAGCCAGATGGCCTTTCCATATTGTGAATATAACTTAACTACCGGCGCATGATCTTTTCCGAGCTCGTTCTGAACTTCGAAAGCATTCTGAATCATGATCGCTCTTAGATCTTCTGAAATCATTTTTGACATACTCCAAATATAACAGCTGAAGCATTATTTGACAATTAATATTCATTACAATCCGGTCAAAGTTTTTTATGACTAAAAAAACTGATTTCAACTATCCATTCGAAGCATCGTAATTTTAACATTGCATTTAAGCAGTACTCAGGAATAATAGTTTTCCTGGATGTATAAAAAAAGGTGAGAATCTTTTAATATAGCTCCTATTTCTGTCGCGAAATCAACTTAGGAAAGCGTAATAAAACAGAAACAACAATAAGTACAATAATACCTACTGTGCCAGCGAAAGGCTTATTATGTCTTATATGCTGGGTAAGTGTAACTACCATGTAGAAGGTCAAAAAAAAAGCACCCCAAACTCCGGTTTTCCGTATTAAGAATAGTACAACAAATAACAAGAGCAGGATACCGACAATAACTATTTCGACATCATTCAATCCGCCTTTTAATTGTTCATTCGGAGAAATTACTTTATTGACTGCATTATCAACAAAAAAGCAGGTGATCAAAATGGATGTCACCCAAATTGCAGCCTGCCTACTGGAGGTTCTTTGCGATATTTTCATTTAAGGCAATACGATTGAAATACCCTCTCTATTTACACTCCTATCCTTACAAAAAATTAATGCTTAACCATATCGATTAAAAACTGCGCCAATTTTTCAACCTGTTTTTTGTCTTTTGATAAAATAAAAGTCTGCCACAATCCTGTGAAATTTGCAGCTATAAATTCTGCCATAAGCTTCGGATCTTTATCGGCAGAAATTTCTCCCTGTGCTTTGGCATCCGTTAAAAGTTGCTCAAAAAAGTCAACGATATCCTTCCAGTTATTTTTAATGATGGAATGAACGCTTTGGTCCACAGCTGCCAGTTCAAAAGTTGAATTGACCGCCATGCAACACTTGCCGGTATTGACCGTCGCCTCTACTGCACTGCGGATCATATTTTCAACACGCTCCATCGGAGAAGTCCCCGAAGCGGCTTCCTTATGCTCTTTTAACTTTTCAGCTGCATAATTACCAAGGCACTGCAAATATAAACTATGCTTGTCGCCATAAGTATCATATATACTTCCCCTGTTCAGGCCCATGGTCTGTACGAGGTCTTCCATAGAAGTTGCGTTGTATCCTTTTTCCCAAAAAAGATCACGCGCCTTTTCCATTCTTTCTTCGGGATCAAACTCTTTTTTTCGTGCCATAACACAAATATACCATCTTGAACGATTGTTCTAAAATAACTTTACTACTTAGGAACAATTGTTCCTGAATTTTGGTGCAATATATTTTGAAAGATGTAAAAATACTCTGAGATAATCACTTATAGGTTAAGCGCAACCAACAAATCACGTAATAGGCCTGATTTAAAGCATTTTTAAACAAAGAAAATTTTAAGGCAGCAATTGATAAAATCTAAAAAAATGATGTTTAAGTAACAAGCATATGCCAATAGGATTACATTCATGCTAATTGTATTTGAGTTGTACCGATCGGATCTGGCTATTTCCCGGTTTAGTTCCTGATACGTTAATTCCCACACGAAGTGCACGATCCCAGCGTGGAAGCCAGGAACCTTCTATTTTTACAGGAGCCAGAGAATTGGATTGCTGGCCATTTACTTCCCAACTGAATTCATAGAACCTGCCAAAATGGCTTCGCAATTTCAGGTTGATGCTTTCAAACTGTCCAGGAATTTCCTGTGTATTGACTATACTGTAAACGCCGTCTTTTATTTGCCACAAGGTAAGTTTGTCTTTCAAAATTCCGTAACCAATGGCATTTTTGGCGTCACCATACACCGTAATATTTTGCTGGATTCTATCTTTCGCAATTATTTCTGCTGAAAAATTATAGTTACCATTTTTCACTACAAACCCAAGAAAATTGCCAGTCGTTGTCAAATTGCTGTTTTCAATCTCTAACATGCCATTTTGAATTTTATATTCAGGCTTTGGAAAACTTACATCATAAACCCACGAAGTTTCATTTTTAGTATTTTCAAAATTCATTACTAAATCTTCATTTGTTTTTATAGATGCAGCAAAGGGTGATTCTGCCTGTGCAGGTGTAGTTTTGCCATAACGGAACGACGGCCATTTGGAATCTTCATCCCAAACAAGTTCACTTAGTACGCCTTGTCTCCCTGTATAGGTAAAATCGGCACCGTTGTAAGCGTGATGTAAGTAAAAATAACGGTTATCCGGTGTTATGACGACTGTTCCATGCCCTGGACATTTCCAGGTTTCATCACCGACAAGAACCGGATTTCCAGAGAATTTTGTCCACGGGCCTTGTAATTTTTCTGCTCTTGCCATACCAACCTGGTAATTGCAATTTTCACCACAACATGCGTTTCCGGAATAAAGCATATACCAGTATTTTCCCTTTTTAAATATTGCCTGGCCTTCCGCTCCGCCAGCTTCCCAGTCATCGGCATCCGCTTTTATCAAACTAAATTCTTTTCCGATTACCTTTAAACCATCATCAGAAAGTTCTGCACCAAGTATTTCAATACCCCTGCCTTTATCAAGGCCATATGCTTTCCAGGTAAAAAATAATTTCCCATTATCCTCCACAACAAAACCGTCAATAGCTTCTTTTGTCCATTCGAGAAGTAAACCGTGGTCGGTGAATCCCTTTTTAATATCTTTTGTACTGGCCACACCTATAAAAGATTGCTTGTCAGATTTGCGGCGGGCAGTGTAATAAACGAAGAAAGTGCCATTTCGATAAAACAATTCCGGTGCCCAATAGCTTCCCATTGTCCAGGATGGCAATTCTGCAAAAACAGGACCCAGATACTCCCAGTCAACAAGATTTTTTGACGTATAAATCGGGTAAGCAGGTCCCCATTCCGAAGAAGTTCCGGCTGCATAATACATATCTCCCACCCGAATAACAGAAGGATCAGCAAAATCTCCGGCAATAACCGGGTTTCGATATGTATTTACTGGTTTAAGATTTATTTTTTGAGCAAAAACAGCACCATTAAAAATCAGGCAAAGGGAAATCAGACGGAGAAGCAATTTCATTTTTTCTTTGGTTACATAAATCAGGCGAATAAAGAGAATTATTTGTAAGAAACCAATTTTGTGCCGATAGCTGCTATCGACACATAACGCTTTTCCCACGTAAGTTGGAATGGGATTTGTTATAAAATTACAAAACGAATCAAGGTAAGAAGTCTGCCTTGAAGAATTAGTTAATAAATCGTAAATAGACTGAGCATACTACAATCTATGAATGAAAATATTTTGAAATATGACGAGCTAAACCTGGCAGAAGCCAAGGCTATTCAATCTGAATTACGTGATAAAATAAATCTCGTACCGTTAAATGTACCCATTCAAACCATTGCCGGAGCCGATATTTCTTTAAACAGATTCAGCGAAATTATTTTTGCCGGTATCGTAATACTTCGTTATGCTGATCTTCAGCCAATCGGTTACTCGCTGATTGAAAGCCGGACGCGTTTCCCTTATGTCCCCGGTTTTCTAGCGTTCAGGGAAGTCCCGGCGTTGGTTCAGGCATTGGAGCAAATTCCGTTAAAACCCGATGTATTGATGCTTGATGGACATGGCATAGCGCATCCAAGAAGCATGGGCATTGCAACACATTTTGGTGCATTGACGGGTATGGCTACTTTGGGTTGCGCAAAAAATATTTTGTTTGGGAAATGGCAGGAGCCAGGAATTCAAAAGGGCGATTTTTCTCCTATTATGAATAAAGAAGAAATGATTGGATACGCATTAAGATCAAAATTGAAAACAAATCCTGTTTTCATTTCCCCCGGAAATAGAATGAGTTTAAAAGACAGTCTGGATATCGCTATCCGTTGCGCTGGAAATTATCGTTTACCCGAGCCCACACGCCGGGCGCATGAGTTTGTAAATTTATTTCGTACAGGAAAACTGAAAGAAGGATATCATGAATTACTACCTCAAACACTATTTTGAGGCCAGTGCTTTTTTATTTTTCTGAACGGCACCTGAAACCCGGATCTTAAATAAGGTCGGCCAGTTTTTACCGGTCACGTAAAACGCATTTTCCAGAGGTTGGAATGCAATTCCGTTTAGAACACTCGATCCTGTTTGGTCAACTTCCGCCGGGATAATTTTTTTCATATCCATATTGGCTACCACTTTTCCGGTTGCCAGATCAATTTGAATAATACGGTCAGTCTCCCAAATATTGGCAAATACATAGCCATCCACATATTCCAGCTCATTGATTTTCAGAACCGGGCCTTTGTCATCGTAAATTTCTACTTCACCGGTTTTCTGAAATTCCGTGTTAAAGAAATAAAGTTTATTGGAGCCATCACCCATAATAATTGTGGAATCATGGTGTGTCATTCCCCAACCCTGGGTATAATATGTGAAAGTTTTATCCAGCGTAAAGTCCATGTTATAACGAAAACCAACGCCGGTTGTCCAGGTTAATTGGTAAATTTTATCATTAACAATCGTTAAGCCTTCGCCAAAATACTGATCTGCAAGCGGAATAGATTTTAAGGTAGCACCTGTTTTTAAATCAATTTTCAATAAAAGGGATTTTCCATTTTCTCCGGTACTTTCATATAATTCCCCTTTATAAAATTCAAGGCCTTCTGTAAAACTTGTTTTCTGGTGCGGGTAAGAAGATAAAACGGTAAAAGCCATTTCTTTTGGCGTAATATCTGATACTAATTCTACGGATAAGGTATCAGCAAAAACTTCCTTTGTTTTAGTAGTTCCGGTAACAATAATTTTTCTCCAGCCCGCTTTTTCGGATTCCGCTTTTACAAAAATAGAATCAGATATCTGTTTCACTCCCTGGATAACTACATCGTTCCATTTTACCTCAAATTGCATAACGGGCTGTGTAAAACCGATGGCAATGGAATCGCCGATTTTAAATCTGCTTTTAGCCGTCACAGCGACAGGTATTTTCTGCGCAATTTCTGTTTCTGTTTTTTTTTCCTGTTTACAAGAAAAAACAAACAAGCTTATAAATATTACAAGAAGAAAATGTGTGCTACGCGTATTCATAAAAGGTGTTTTACAATTTGACTGCAATATCCGCAAAATCGTTAAAACCCTTTCTTCTTTCTTTAGATATTTAAAATTATACAATAAATGGGGAAGTAATTTTAAGTGGGCTTATAACAAAAAATCCTGATGCAATCGCATGGATGCAGCAGGATTTTCCTGGCAATAAATACTGATCAAGCCTCTCCCCCCGGCCCTCCGAAACTAATCGGAAAGTTAAAAGAAGGATCGGTGTCATGGTTGCTTTGAATCAGACCATACTGATCTTCATACTTTTCAATATTATCCTGCAACGCGGCAACCAAACGTTTCGCATGTTCTGGTGTGATGATGATACGTGCTTTCACCTTGGCACGGGGAACGCCGGGCATCAGACGAATAAAATCTAATATAAATTCGCTGTTGGAATGAGCGATCATAGCAAGATTGGAGTAAACACCCTCGGCCATTTCTTCCGAAAGTTCCACATTAATTTGCTGTTCGTTTTCTTTATTGTTGTCTTCCATCGTTAAGATTTCGGTAGTTATTGAGTGCAGGAAATATCAATAGGTTATTGAATTTCCTTAGAAACTGAAAATTACTAAAATTATACAGTATCTAAAAACAAAGAGTCGGTTCCACTTACGCAGAACCGACTCTTTTATATTACCTGAATTCCGACTAAACTAATTCACGTTTCTTACGGGATTGTTTTTCACGGGATTCTGCTAATGCATCGTATTCTTCTTTCGAACCAACGATGATATCAACATACTTACGCATACCTGTACCTGCCGGGATTAAGTGGCCCACGATTACGTTTTCTTTCAAGCCTTTCAATTCGTCGCGTTTTCCACGTACCGCTGCTTCTGAAAGTACTTTGGTTGTTTCCTGGAACGAAGCCGCAGAAACAAAACTTTCAGTACCTAAGGAAGCTTGTGTGATACCCATCAAAGTAGGTTTCGCCACAGCAGCCTGTGCATCACGCGCAGTAACCAATTTAAGGTCACGACGTTTCAAGCTTGAATTTTCATCACGTAAACGACGTACTGAAATGATCATACCTGGTTTCAGTGTTTCGGAGCTACCAGCTTCTTCAACCACTTTCATGTCAAGTATTTTATCATTTTCTTCACGGAATACAACGCGATCAACCGCTTGCATTTCCAGGAAGTTAGTATCACCAGCATCAAGTATTTCTACTTTCTGCATCATCTGGCGTACGATACACTCGATATGCTTATCATTGATCTTCACACCTTGCAGACGATATACCTCCTGAATTTCATTCACAAGATATTCCTGAACTGCTGTTGGTCCTTTGATAGACAAGATATCGGCTGGTGTGATCGCTCCATCCGATAACGGATCACCTGCTTTAACGAAGTCACCATCCTGTACAAGAATGTGTTTCGAAAGAGCAACCATGTAACGGCGTTGCGTACCATCTCTTGATTCGATATGAATCTCGCGGTTACCACGTTTAACACCTCCGTATGATACAACACCGTCAATTTCAGATACCGTTGCAGGGTTCGATGGGTTACGTGCTTCGAATAATTCCGTTACACGTGGCAAACCTCCCGTAATATCGCGGGTTTTTCCAACTACACGAGGGATTTTTGCCAAAGGCTGACCCGCTTTAATCGGCGAACCATTCTTCACAACCAAACGAGCTCCAACGGGTAAGTTATATCCTTTTTCAGAGATGTCTTTCAACAACGTGCTCTTACCTTTTACCACCAATGCAGGGTTTTTGGTTTTATCACGTGTTTCAATAATAACTGATTCCTGGAAACCTGTTTGCTCATCAAATTCTTCACGGTATGTAATTCCTTCTTCAATAGCGTCGAAAGAAACAACACCAGTGAATTCAGAAAGGATAACTGCGTGATATGGATCCCAGGTACAAAGTTCCTGTCCTTTGGTAACTTTTTCGCCATCTTTCACAAGAAGCTGAGCACCGTAAGGAACGTTGTTTGAGATCAATAACTGACCTGTTTCAAGATTAACGATTTTCACCTCACCTGAACGACCCATAACAACTGTGATCGCATCACCATCATTATTTACTGAGTCAACCAGACGTAATTCTTCAAACTGGATTGTTCCGTCAAACTTCGCTTTGATGTTGGCATCAACAGAAATGTTGGATGCCGTACCACCCACGTGGAATGTACGAAGAGTAAGCTGCGTACCTGGCTCACCGATTGACTGCGATGCAATTACACCCACAGCTTCACCAATGTTTACCATATAAGCCGAAGCAAGAGAACGTCCGTAACATTTAGCACAAACACCATTACGTGTTTCGCAAGTAAGTACTGAGCGAATTTCAACTGTTTCGATACTTGTTTCATCGATGTAAGAAGCGATCTCTTCTGTAATTTCCTGTCCGGAAGTCAGGATAATTTCACCCGATAAAGGATCAAATACATCATGAACACTCACACGACCCAAAATACGCTCAGAAAGTGGTTCAACGATATCTTCGTTGTCTTTCAAAGCAGAGATTGCAATACCACGAAGAGAACCGCAGTCATTTTCAACAACAACAACATCTTGTGCCACGTCATGTAAACGACGGGTCAGGTAACCTGCATCCGCTGTTTTCAAGGCTGTATCCGCAAGACCTTTACGTGCACCGTGTGTTGAGATAAAGTATTCCAAAACGTCAAGACCTTCTTTAAAGTTAGAAAGAATCGGGTTTTCAATAATTTCACCTGCTCCACCAGCCATGTTTTTCTGAGGTTTAGCCATAAGACCCCTCATTCCACCAAGCTGACGAATTTGTTCACGAGAACCACGCGCACCGGAGTGCATCATCATATAGATGGAGTTGAATCCACCCTGATCTGTTTCCAATTGTTTCATCAACGTTTCTGTGATACGTGAGTTAACACGTGTCCAGATGTCGATAACCTGATTGTAACGTTCGTTTTCAGTGATAAGACCCATCAAGTAGTTACTCCAAACGTTTTCAACGTCTATTTTCGCCTGCTCAATAAGTTTTACTTTTTCGTCTGGTACCATTACATCATTAAGCCCCATTGACAAACCACCTTTAAAGGCCATTTGGAAACCGAGTTCTTTGATCTCATCCAGGAATTGCGCTGTACGTGCAACACCTGCAAGTTTGAATACCAGACCAATGATTTGCTGCAATTTTTTCTTGGTAAGCAATTCATTGATATAACCTACCTCAGCTGGAACCGCCTGATTGAACAAGATACGGCCTGCAACGGTGTCGACTAATTTTATTTCAAATGTTCCGTCGTCATTACGAACACGAAGACGGCATTTGATATTCGCATGTTTCGAAAGTTTGCCTTCATTGATCGCGATGATTACTTCATCAGGACCGTAAAGAATCATTCCCTCTCCGATGATCGGATACTCAGGAGTGCTAACACGACCTTTTGTTACATAATACAGACCCAAAACCATGTCTTGTGATGGTACCGTAATCGGTGCACCATTCGCAGGGTTAAGAATGTTATGCGAAGAAAGCATCAACATCGAAGCTTCCAAAACGGCTTCCTGACCCAATGGCACGTGAACGGCCATCTGGTCACCGTCAAAGTCAGCGTTGAATGCAGTACACACTAATGGGTGCAACTGGATTGCTTTTCCTTCGATCAACTTTGGTTGGAACGCCTGAATACCTAAACGGTGAAGCGTTGGAGCACGGTTTAGAAGAACAGGGTGTCCTTTCAAAACGTTTTCCAAAATATCCCAAATCACAGGATCTTTACGATCTACGATTTTCTTAGCTGATTTTACAGTTTTAACAATTCCACGCTCGATAAGCTTACGGATAATAAACGGCTTGAATAGCTCAGCCGCCATATCTTTTGGCAAACCGCACTCGTGCAATTTCAATTCCGGTCCTACAACAATTACAGAACGACCAGAATAATCGACACGCTTACCAAGTAAGTTTTGACGGAAACGTCCTTGCTTACCTTTAAGCATATCAGAAAGTGATTTCAAAGCACGGTTCCCTTCAGAACGTACTGCGTTCACTTTACGGCTATTGTCAAAAAGCGAATCAACCGCTTCCTGCAACATACGTTTTTCGTTACGCAAGATCACCTCAGGAGCTTTGATCTCGATCAGACGTTTCAAACGGTTGTTACGAATGATAACGCGACGATACAAGTCATTTAAGTCAGAAGTCGCAAAACGACCACCGTCAAGAGGTACAAGCGGACGAAGTTCTGGTGGAATTACCGGAACCATTTTGATCACCATCCATTCCGGGCGGTTTTCAACACGTGTGTTTGCATCACGGAAAGCTTCAACAACTTTCAGACGTTTAAGCGCTTCCGCTTTACGTTGCTGAGAAGTATCTGTTGCAGCCTGGTGACGAAGTTCGTATGAAAGCTCATCCAGTTTGATACGGTTCAAAAGCATTTCAAGCGCATCAGCACCCATCTTCGCGATAAACTTATTTGGATCCGTATCCGGAAGCAATTGGTTTTCACGAGGAAGTTTGTCGATGATGTCAAGATATTCGTCTTCTGTAAGGAAGTCAAGATAGCTAATACCATCTTCTTCTTTAACACCAGCTTGTACTACGGCATATCGCTCGTAGTAAATGATTTGATCCAGTTTTTTGGTAGACAATCCCAGCAAATAACCGATTTTGTTCGGTAAGCTACGGAAGTACCAGATGTGTGCAACAGGAACCACAAGTTCAATGTGTCCCATACGCTCACGACGTACCTTTTTCTCAGTAACTTCCACACCGCAACGGTCGCAGATGATACCTTTATAACGGATACGTTTGTATTTTCCACAATGACATTCCCAGTCCTTCACAGGACCAAAAATACGCTCACAGAACAAACCACCCATTTCCGGCTTATAAGTCCGGTAGTTGATAGTTTCAGGCTGGGTTACTTCACCGAATGAACTTTCCAGTATCGATTCAGGTGATGCCAGACTGATTGTCATTCTGGAAAAATCACTATTTAGTTTTTTGTTCTTTTTGAAAGACATAATTAAAGAGTCGTTTGTCTGTTAGTCGAAACTCAATTTGTATTGCATTTCTAAGCAGAGCAGCATTTCTGCCGCTCTACTTACGACTAAAAATTAGTCCAGCGTAATTTCCAATGCCAATCCACGAAGTTCGTGAACAAGTACATTGAATGACTCCGGAATATTTGGTTTCGGAAGGTTTTCACCTTTCACGATAGCTTCGTATGCTTTGGCACGACCAACTACATCATCCGATTTCACGGTAAGGATTTCCTGAAGAATGTGAGATGCACCAAATGCTTCAAGTGCCCACACTTCCATTTCTCCAAAACGCTGACCTCCAAACTGTGCTTTACCACCCAACGGCTGTTGTGTAATAAGAGAGTATGGCCCAATCGAACGCGCGTGCATTTTATCATCAACCAAGTGACCCAGTTTCATCATGTACATAAGTCCAACTGTAATCGGCTGATCAAAACGTTCACCGCTCAATCCATTGTAAAGATAAGTACGTCCCCAATCCGGCAAACCTGCTTCTTTCAATTCAGCAGCAACTTCAGCTTCCGTAGCTCCATCGAAAATCGGAGTAGCATAACGGCGACCAAGTTTCAAACCTGCCCATGCAAGAATGGTTTCGTAAATCTGACCGATGTTCATACGTGAAGGTACCCCAAGTGGGTTAAGCACGATGTTCATTGGTGTTCCGTCTTCAAGGAATGGCATGTCTTCATCACGTACAATACGGGCAACAACCCCTTTGTTACCGTGACGACCCGCCATTTTATCTCCAACTTTCAATTTACGTTTCTTAGCGATATATACTTTCGCAAGTTTCACGATACCCGCCGGTAGTTCATCTCCAACTTCAAGAGCGAAACGGTCACGTTTGAAACGGCCCATTAACTCGCTGCGAGCGTTAAGGAAATTCTTCAATGCAAGAGAAACCTGACGATTTGTATGAGTATCCTCAGTCCAAGAATCTGTAAGTACGTCACCGATCAAGTTTACTTCCTCAACCACTGCATACTGGCTTTCATCACGGTATGGATTGTTTGCAGGGAACAAGTTCTCAGAGATATTTCTCACGTTAAACTTCATTCCTTTGCTGATCAGCTCATCACCAAATTTATGTTTAACACCCTGGCTGGTTTTTCCATCAACCAAAGCAACAAGCTTTTCAATAATACGCCCGCGAAGTGCTGTCAAGTCACGGCCATATTTCTTCATAAGCAATTTCAACTCGTCCTTGTGTTTCGCACGCTCTTCTTTCGTTGGACGAGAGAAAAGTTTAGTATCAATAACAACACCTTTCATCGATGGTGGTGCTTTTTTCGAAGCATCCTTCACATCACCGGCTTTGTCACCAAAGATTGCACGAAGAAGTTTTTCTTCCGGAGTTGGATCTGATTCACCTTTTGGAGTGATCTTACCAATTAAAATATCTCCTTCTTTTACTTCCGTACCAACTTGTACGATACCGTTTTCATCAAGGTTTTTAACAGTTTCCTCGCTTACGTTAGGAATCTCAGCAGTAAGTTCTTCTTCTCCACGTTTCGTATCACGAACTTCCAATTCAAATTCTTCAATGTGAATAGAGGTAAAGATATCGTCACGAACCACTTTCTCAGAGATTACAATCGCATCCTCAAAGTTATATCCCTGCCAAGGCATGAACGCTACCAAAAGGTTACGACCCAATGCAAGTTCTCCACCTTCTGTACCATATCCCTGACATAATGCTTCTCCTTTTGAAACTTTCTGGCCTTTAAGAACCATCGGTTGTAAGTTTAAGCAAGTGTCCTGGTTGGTACGACGGAATTTAACAAGGTCGTAAGAAACGCTGTCTTCAATAAAGCTAACAAGTTGTTCTTCCGGCGTTCTTTCGTAGCGAACAACAATTTTCGTTGCATCCACATATTCAATCACACCGTCACCTTCAGCTACTACCAATGCACGTGAATCCATCGCAACACGCTTTTCAAGGCCAGTTCCAACGATTGGCGCTTGTGGGCGCAACAATGGAACACCTTGGCGCTGCATGTTTGATCCCATCAAGGCACGGTTGGCATCATCGTGTTCAAGGAAAGGAATAAGAGAAGCCGCAACCGATACAATCTGGTTTGCTGCAACGTCCATATAAGATGCCTGAGAAGGATCAACCATTGGAAAGTCACCTTCAAAACGCGTCTTGATCTTATCTACGGTAAAGTTTCCTTCTGCATCAACCGAGGCGTTGGCCTGAGCGATATATTTGGAATCTTCTTCTTCCGCAGTCATGTAAATAAGTTCGTTCGTCAGCTTTCCGCCGCTATCAATTACACGGTAAGGAGTTTCGATGAAACCCATTCCGTTAACTTTGGCAAAAACGCAAAGTGATGAAATCAAACCAATGTTAGGACCTTCAGGAGTTTCGATTGTACACAGACGACCGTAGTGCGTGTAGTGAACGTCACGAACCTCAAAACCTGCTCTTTCACGAGAAAGACCACCAGGCCCAAGCGCAGACATACGTCTTTTGTGGGTAATCTCAGCCAATGGATTTGTTTGATCCATAAACTGTGACAACTGGTTGGTACCGAAGAAGGAGTTGATAACAGAAGAAAGCGTACGCGCGTTGATCAAATCAACAGGCTTGAAATCTTCGTTATCACGTACGTTCATACGTTCTTTAATGGTACGAGCCATACGAGCCAAACCTACACCGAACTGCGCATAAAGTTGTTCACCAACAGTACGAACACGACGGTTTGACAAGTGGTCAATATCATCGACAACTGCTTTCGCATTGATAAGACCGATCAGATACTTAACGATCGAAACGATATCACCAGTTGTCAGAACGCGAACGTCAAGACTTGTGTCAGAACCTAATTTTTTGTTGATACGGTAACGACCAACATCACCAAGGTCATAACGTTTATCACTGAAGAACAAGCTTTGGATTACATCTCTTGCCGTTTGTTCATCCGGTGCTTCTGCGTTACGAAGCTGGCGGTAAATTTGCTCAACAGCCTCCTTATCGGAGTTTGAGCTATCTTTTTGCAGCGTATTATAAATGATATTATAATCCGCAACATTCATGTCTTCTTTGTGAAGGATCACTGACTTCTGACCAGATTCCACGATTACTTCAATATCCTCAGGCGTGATTGTTGAATCACGCTCTAATAATACTTCGTTACGTTGGATAGAAACTACCTCACCGGTATCTTCATCCACGAAATCTTCCGTCCAGGTACGAAGTACCCTTGCAGCCAAACGACGTCCAACAGCTTTTTTCAAGTTTGTTGGAGTCGCTCCGATTTCTTCAGAAAGTCCGAAGAGATCAAGGATATCCTTATCAGAACCAAAACCGATGGCTCTTAAAAGCGTAGTAACCGGAAATTTCTTCTTACGGTCAATATATGCATACATGACATTATTCACGTCAGTAGAGAATTCAATCCATGAACCCTTGAACGGAATAATACGTGCAGAATATAATTTAGAACCGTTTGTGTGCTTGCTCATGGAGAAGAACACACCCGGCGAACGGTGTAACTGAGAAACAATAACACGTTCAGCACCATTGATTACAAACGAACCGCGATCCGTCATATAAGGGATATTTCCTAAAAATACCTCTTGCTCAATGGTTTCAAATTCTTCATGATCAGCATCATTACATATCAAACGTAATTTTGCTTTTAGTGGCACTGCATAAGTCAATCCACGATCGATAGATTCATCGACAGAATACTTTGGCGGCTCTAATAAGTAATCAATAAACTCAAGCACGAAGTTGTCGCGTGAATCTGCAATAGGAAAGTTCTCAGCGAAAACTTTGTACAATCCTTCGTCAGAACGATCTTCTACTGATGTATCAAGACTGAAGAAATCCCGGAATGACTGTACCTGGATTCCCAACAGATCCGGATAATCAATAATCTGATTAATCCTGGAGAAATTTTTTCTGGGAGTTGCTTTAATTGTAGCCAAGGCTATGTCTGATTTGGGTTAGTAGAACGAAAACAAAGCGACGATGTAACACTTTACAACACGCAATCGTACTAATTAGTTTAAAACCTTAATCGTTTGCCTCGTAGAGAAATTTAGATAACGATCCCTTTTCTTCTTTTCTACGAGTAAAGAAGTGTTTCAGACCAATTATCCGGAAGGAGAATTAGATTACCGAAAATGAAAATTTACTTTCGGCCATATATACCAAACGAAAAGAAGTAAAATTTGTTTGGTTTACATGCAAAATAGGAAAAGACCTGACGAAAGTCAGGTCTTGTTCCCAAGATTTTATTGATGATTGGTATAAAGCAAATTACTTCACTTCAACTTCAGCACCAGCTTCTTCAAGTTGTTTTTTCAAAGCTTCTGCTTCGTCCTTAGCAACTCCTTCTTTAACTGGTTTCGGTGCACCGTCAACAAGTTCTTTTGCTTCTTTAAGTCCAAGACCTGTAAGGTCTTTAACCAATTTCACAACAGCTAGTTTACTAGCACCTGCTGCTTTCAAAATTACATCAAAAGACGTTTTCTCTTCAACTACCGGAGCGTCACCGCCACCAGCTGGACCTGCAACCATAACTGCACCTGCAGCAGCTGGTTCGATTCCATATTCGTCTTTAAGAATTGTAGCCAATTCGTTCACTTCTTTAACCGTAAGGTTAACAAGCTGTTCCGCGAAAGCTTTCAAATCTGCCATTTTTATTTTTGATTTTGTGATTATACAAATAGATGAATTTTTGAGCTCACTATTAATCCGACCCGAGGAGCTCAAACGGGCAGATATTCAAAAAATTAGTCTTCTTTCTCAGATAAAGTCTTAAGAATACCAGCCAATTTGTTTCCGCCGCTTTGAAGAGCGCCAATAACGTTTTTGGCAGGTGATTGCAACAATCCGATAATCTCTCCAACCATTTCTTGTTTGGATTTAAGAGCGATCAGAACGTCAAGCTGGCTTTCACCAACAAAAACAGATGAATCAACAGAAGCTCCTTTAAATTTAAGCTTGTCGCTACCTCCTTTTTTCTTGAATTCTTTTATCAATTGTGCAGGAACTTTACCTGACTCCGGGTGAAACATTACTCCGGAAAATCCTTTCAATACAGTATCGAAAGAAGAATAATCCGTATCTAGTGTTTCTAATGCTTTCTTAATCAGTGTATTCTTTACCACACGATACTCAATACCACGCTCGAAGCAAAGGCCTCTAAGAATGTTAACCTCACTTACGGACATTCCCGCAGCACTGGTAATATAAAAGTATGGCGTGTTCGAGAATTTCTGACTTAGCTCGTCAATAATTACTGCTTTCTCTTCCCGTGTCATATTATAATCCTGGAATCGTGTTTTTGTCAATAGTCACACCCGGGCTCATCGTAGAGGATAAGTGAATGCTTTTTACGTAAGTACCTTTTGCCGATGAAGGCTTAAGGCGGATCAAGGTGTTAATAACCTCAGTCGCGTTCTGTGCAAGTTGGTCTGGTCCAAAAGAAACCTTTCCTACGCTGGCATGAATAATTCCCGATTTGTCAACCTTGAAATCAATCTTACCTGCTTTAACTTCTTTCACAGCTTTAGCTACATCTGGTGTAACTGTACCTGATTTAGGGTTTGGCATAAGACCACGAGGCCCCAATACTTTACCTAACTTACCCACTTTTGCCATTACACTAGGCATTGTGATTATTACGTCGATGTCAGTCCAGCCTTGTTCTATCTTTGTGATATACTCGTCAAGACCAACGTAATCTGCTCCCGCTTCTTTCGCTTCTGCTTCCTTGTCAGGAGTACACAAAACCAATACACGAACATCCTTTCCGGTTCCGTGTGGCAATGTTACCACGCCACGTACCATTTGATCAGCTTTACGAGGATCAACGCCCAAACGAACGTCAATATCTACAGAAGAATCAAATTTAGTATAAGAAATCGTCTTAAGGACATCCGCAGCTTGTTCAAGCGTATAAGCCTGAGTTGCGTCGTATTTCGAAAGAGCCTCTTTTTGCTTTTTGGTCAGTTTTCCCATGTTCTTTGTTTCTTTAGCGTAATTAAACTACGCTTAATTGTTTTCTTCCCACGGGGCTTTGCCAGCTACGGTAATACCCATACTACGAGCCGTTCCCGCTATCATTTTCATAGCCGAATCAATTGTAAAGCAGTTTAAATCAGGCATTTTAGTCTCAGCGATCGTACGAACCTGATCCCAAGTAACTGAACCAACTTTTAGACGGTTTGGCTGAGCCGAACCAACTTTTACTTTTGATGCTTCCAGAAGAAGATTTGCGGCCGGGGGAGTCTTAATGACGAAGTCAAAAGACTTATCCTTGTAGTACGTAATAACTACCGGCAATACCACACCAGGTTTATCCTGAGTACGGCCATTGAATTGCTTACAAAACTCCATGATATTCAAACCTTTCGATCCTAATGCAGGACCGATTGGAGGTGAAGGATTGGCTGAGCCACCTTTTACCTGTAGTTTGACGTATCCACCTATTTCTTTTGCCATTGTTTTGGAATTTGTTCGGTTCACTGATTAATTAAACGGCTTACATGCAAGTGGAAGCTTACCCTGCCCGTTCTCTTGATCAATTATCCTTTTCTACTTGTGCGTAACTTAATTCAACGGGTGTATTACGCCCGAATATTTTTACAACTACATTGAGTTTTTTCTTCTCATCAAATACTTCTTCCACCAAACCGATGAATCCACTGAAAGGACCATCAACCACTTTTACTGTTTCACCCTTCATGAAAGACATGTTTGGTGCTTCTTCGTGGTGTTCGGCTTCGTCTACTCTTCCTAAAATCCTGTTAATCTCTGCCTGACGCAAAGGCACAGGTACCTTGGAATTTCCCTGAGCATTTCCCAGAAATCCGATTACTCCCGGAATACTGGTAATAATGTGCAAAACCTCACCTTTTGATAAATCAGCTGATATGATAATGTACCCCGGGAAAAAGTTCTTCTCCCGAACTCTCTTTTTTCCATTACGCATTTCATATATCTTCTCAGAAGGTATAAGAATCTGCGGAACGAATTCTGTGAGTTTCTGCCGTGTTATTTCATTCTCGATATAGGACTTGATTTTTTTCTCTTGTCCTGATACAGCACGTAATACAAACCAATTTAATCCACTCATACCATTCAGGGGGTGTCGCTAAAAAATAACCTTAGAAAGACTGATAAAACAGTCTGAGCGCGTTTTCAAAAACAAAATCCATTATTCCTACCACGAAGGCAAAAATAAGTGATCCAACAAGCACCAATGTTGTGTTCGCCTGAAGCTCGTTAAAGGGAGGCCACGTAACATGCTCGGTCATTTCTTCCCAAGACGCTTTTAGAAACGAAGTAAATTTATCCATTTTTGCTTTTTGCTTATGCACGGGTGGAGAGATTCGAACTCCCATCAACGGTTTTGGAGACCGCTATTCTACCCTTGAACTACACCCGTATTTCGTGCTTCCCAATCTTTCGGGCTGCAAAGATACAAAACTTCTATTATAAAAAACAAGTGCATTTCAAAAGAAATGCACTTGTTTTAAACTTTTTATCTCAAATTAATCAAGAATTTCAGTTACCTGACCTGCACCTACGGTACGTCCACCTTCACGAATTGCGAAACGAAGACCTTTTTCCATAGCAATCTTGCTGATCAATTTCACTTCAATTGTGATGTTATCACCTGGCATAACCATTTCAACACCAGCTGGAAGTGTGATTTCTCCAGTTACATCCGTGGTACGGAAGTAGAACTGAGGACGGTATTTGTTAAAGAATGGAGTGTGACGTCCACCTTCTTCTTTCGAAAGTACATAAACCTCTCCTTTGAAGGATGCGTGAGGTTTTACTGAACCTGGCTTACAAATTACCATACCACGACGGATATCTTCTTTGTTAATACCACGTAGCAATAAACCTACGTTATCACCTGCTTCACCACGGTCAAGGATTTTACGGAACATCTCAACACCTGTTACAGTTGATTTAAGACCTTCTGCACCCATACCAAGGATATCTACAGCTTCACCAGAGTTGATTACTCCACGTTCGATACGACCAGTTGCAACAGTACCACGACCAGTGATCGAGAATACGTCTTCAACAGGCATAAGGAAAGGAAGATCAGTCATACGTGGAGGAATTGGAATGTAGCTATCAACAGCATCCATCAATTCTTCAATCGTTTTAACCCATTTGTCTTCTCCATTCAATCCACCCAAAGCAGAACCCTGGATAACTGGAATGTTGTCTCCATCGTAATCGTAGAAGCTAAGAAGCTCACGAATTTCCATTTCAACAAGTTCAAGTAGTTCAGGATCATCAACCATATCCACTTTGTTCATGAATACTACTAGTTGAGGAACACCTACCTGACGAGCCAAAAGAATGTGCTCACGAGTTTGAGGCATAGGACCATCAGTTGCAGCAACTACAATGATAGCTCCGTCCATCTGCGCAGCACCAGTAACCATGTTCTTCACATAATCCGCGTGACCTGGACAGTCAACGTGTGCATAGTGACGGTTTGCTGTGGAATATTCTACGTGCGATGTATTAATTGTGATACCACGTTCTTTCTCTTCAGGTGCATTATCAATTGATGAGAAATCACGCAATACTGCTAAACCCTTTTTTGCCAATACAGTTGTTATTGCCGCTGTAAGAGTAGTTTTACCGTGGTCAACGTGCCCGATAGTACCAATATTCACGTGGGGTTTCGAGCGGTCATACGTCTCTTTTGCCATGTCCTAAGTACGCTTAAAATTTGAAGTTATTACGAATTTATTAAACACTATTGATTGATCCCGTTTAGCTTACATTTACCAAGCCCTTCAAAACCAATACACTAATTGCAAGGATCAAAATCTTTCTTTTAATCTTTTTTTTACCAGATTAAAGATGAGAATGTAAAAACATTCCTCCGAGCTATTGAGGGGATTTGAACCCCTGACCTCTTCCTTACCAAGGAAGTGCTCTACCCCTGAGCTACAACAGCAAAATTTCAACATTTTCGAAATGCTACGTTTAGCACATTCGCGTGAGAAATTAATCCCAATTTAAACAACAGCCAAAAGCGACCAGCGAAAGGGCTTCAAAATGAATGTTTTCGCTGGTCGCTTGACGTGTCTTAAAAATGAGCGAAAGACGAGGTTCGAACTCGCGACCTATAGCTTGGAAGGCTATCGCTCTACCAGCTGAGCTACTTTCGCAATTGTTATAAACCTTTCTTCATACTGGTAAACATAAAGAAAACTCTGGCTTAAACTGTGGGGGCGGATGGATTCGAACCACCGTAGGCGTACACCAGCAGATTTACAGTCTGCCCCATTTGGCCACTCTGGTACACCCCCCTTCAACATTTCAATACAACCGTGAGAACCTCTTGTCTCACTTTTGGAGCTGCAAAATTATGACCTTTTTTAATATCCTGCAACTTATTTGGAAAAATATTTTCAAAAAATTTAGTGCCTGCCAGAAAGACAATTCTAGCAGGCACTAAATCAAGAGGTTAGTATTAAAATAATTTTATTCCAAAACTTAACATTTTTACCGCCGGGCCACGATTTGTCTCGTAAAGGTTGTTCAAATCATAATTTACAAATAGGTCCGGAAATCTGCGGAGACCCAATTCAAAGCCGAGACCGTATCTAAAATCATTGATAAAAAAGTTGGTACGGTTAAATTTCTTATCCTTACTTCCTTCCTGGATTGTCTTGGAATAGCTTCCCAGCCGATATCCTCCATAGGCACCAGCACTCACATGGGAGATAAAAGACTTACGGAAACTCAGCGTGGGCATGAAGCTAAGATTCACGTAGGGAACTGTCAGCTTGCTTTTTTTCAGATTCACCGGATTATTATTATCGTCCGTCGCCCTTTCAAAATAAGCCATATCAGTTGATTTTACAATTTTCATATTATCCTGGAACATCAGATTATACCATGAAAAATCAATTCCAAAATCCAGATGCAGTCTCGCTTTTTGTCCTGTCGCCACTGTGGTAGATGCCACGTAGCCCAGACTTACATATCTTGAACCCCAAGGTTTTAAATCCGGCATTGCATTTTCACCTGACGGAGTGGCACTAGTAATCATCGGTGTGTTACTGCCGTAAGTATTTAGTCCGAGGCTTACATTGAATCCCTTTCTCGGACTGGAACCCCAGGATGGTACATACATCTTTGCAGCTCTTCCTATTTTCTCAAAGCTCCCATTTTCATCCTCATCGGTGGCAGTAACCGTTCCCTGCTCAATACTTACACTTTTATTGCCATTTTTTATCCGCAACCCTCTTCCGCCAATGCGTACATAGTTTTTATCATCAGCTAAATCCGGCTTATTTTTCAGATAATCATTGCCGCTGAATTCCTCCACAATGAGCGTTGTGTCTTGCTGCGAGCTATCAAGCCTAACTTTCAAATCTTTCAAAAGTGTGTTAAGATCATATTTCAGGATTTTCTCCAATTCCCTTTTATTTTCCCCGTAGATCACCATCCTGGTTTTATTACCAAAACGTACAATAATCGAATCATTTAACGTCCCTTTATTTAAGGATGGTTTTACATCGTTTCCCGCCCATACCTGCGTGAGCGACAGTAGTATTACAAATACTGCAATAATATTAATTTTCATGGCTAATAGCGTTACCGTTAATTTTTTCTTTCACGTTTACCTGATACTTTTTCATCGTTAGCGTTAGGTCGGTCATCTACTCTTGCAAGAATATTTTTTGGATTAAAACCAACATCTTCCCAATCCACCGGTTCAGCTTCACGAACATTTTTCAGCTGGCGGAAAACTCTGGCCAAACGGGATGGTTTCTTATCTTTAAATTCGTTTTTAGGTTCTTCAATTTCGACTACAATAGTCCTGTCAGCTTTTTTGTCTTCCACACGTGCTAGATCGACAGGTTTGGCATTAACCTTTTCAGCAGAAATTGTCTGTTGTAAATCGACTTTGTTTGTATTGACCTCTTCCGGTTTAGCAGATGGAATTATCGCAACTTGAATGATATCCTCTTTAATATTTTTTTCCATTAACGCATTTGTTTCCCGGTAAGAATCCTGCTTCGCTACGTCACGAATTTTCTTATCCTTCGGCGATTCTGAATTTTGTGCGATTTCAACAGAAGAAGGATTTGATAATACCTCTGGTTTCACCTCTGTTGGAGCAGTATTTTCATATAAATGAGGAGTTTTCGACAATATGGTTTTAGGAATATTTCTCTCCACTTTCGCCATTTCAGTCTGATTCGTCAACTTACCCGAAGTATCCGTTTGATTTTGCCAAACAACATATCCGGAAATCAAGGCAAGGCTCACACTCGCGGCTGCATACCAAACCCAGGCCGCAATACGGCGCGATTTATTTTTTTGTCCTTGCTGTATCCGTTCCCACGCTAGCTCCGAAGGCTTTTTTTCGATCGAAGCAAGTCTCTTTTTAAAGAGATCATCAACTGGATGTTTTTTCATAATTTAGTTTTTTTTTAGAATCATTTTCCCATGCTCCAACCATCTTCTGCAACATTGCTCGCGCTCTGTGAAGCTGGGATTTTGATGTACTTTCTGTTATTCCTAATGCCTCTGCTATTTCAATGTGCGCATAACCCTCAATAGCATATAAATTGAAAACCGTCCGATAACCAACCGGCAACTGCTCGATAAGATCCAGTAATTCCTGTGTATCAAGATACTGATCTGCATAATTGTAATCAGGAATATTGGCAGCTTCATCTGACAAAATATCCTCCGGCATTTTTCTTTTCTTTCTCAGTAAACCCAACGCTTCATTCACCATAATCCTCCTCATCCACCCCTCAAAACTTCCTTCGCTGTTGAATTGGTCAATTTTACCAAACACTTTTAGAAATCCCTCAACCATCACATCCTCAGCAGTCATTTCATCACCTACATACCGGAAGCATACGCCCAACATGCGCGGACCATATTTTTCGTACACCTGTCTCTGCGCCTTGGCATCCCCATGCCTCAGGGCTTTAACGAGCTGTGCCTCCTGATTGAAAAATGATAAAATTCGACCCATTCTTAATATTGTTTCAATGGTAAGATGTCAAAAGATATAGCTGAGGTTGCATCGCTTTGAAAGGTTTCTACAAATATTTGCCAGATTTTCTGTTTTCAGTATGTCAATTCAATTACTGACAATTATATTTGACTAATAACCAAGTAGTTAAATATTTAAAGTTTCTGGTGTTTATTCCAAAAAATAATATTTTTTCATTTCAAGAAGAATATTTAAACCGTTCATTTAGCTTTATGGCATTATAGTACCAATCTGATTAACCAAAATGTTTGACTCTTCAGCTCCCATAGGAATATTTGACAGCGGTATTGGCGGTATGACTGTTGCCAGCGCAGTGACGCGACTTTTGCCGAATGAAAATACTATTTATTTCGGAGATACCGCTCATTTGCCTTATGGGGACAAATCCACAGCATCCATTCAGGCCTATTCAATTAAAATCTGCAATATGCTTTTGCAGCAGAATTGTAAATTGATTCTCATTGCATGTAACTCTGCCTCTGCCGCAGCTTTTGAACTTGTAAGGGAATATGTTGGAAGCAAAGCGAAAGTACTCAACGTAATTGATCCTGTTGTTGACTATATCAAAGAACATTACGATGGGAAAACGATTGGACTTATTGGTACCAAACAAACCGTTTTGTCCAATGTTTATAAAAAGAAAGTAGATGCCCTGGATAAAAACATACATCTAAAATCATTGGCAACGCCGTTATTAGCACCGATGATCGAAGAAGGATTTTTCGACAATAACATCAGTGAAAGTATTATCGACAGCTACCTTTCAGATCCTACTTTGGAAGGTATTGAAGCCTTAATTCTAGGTTGTACGCATTATCCTCTGATCAAAAACCAGATTTGTAAATACTATGAAAATGATGTCGAGATTCTGGATACATCTGAAATTGTTGCACATTCCCTCAGAGCGTGGCTGGAACAACATTATCTTGTAAATGAAAAAGGCACAGGAAAGCGCCAATTTTATGTTTCCGATTATACCCTTTCCTTCGAACAGTCGACCAATATATTCTTCGGACAAAAAATCCAGCTGGAACATTATCCACTTTGGGAATAATTATTTCAGAAACTCAGGTGACTCCGATGGAGTCCTCGTTAATGTTCAGAAGTCCATTTCTATAAACAGGATGCTCCGATGGACAAGAATTATCGCTTGAAGACAATTGATATGTTAAATTAAACGTCTGTCTATTGTACTTCAATGGCCGCCACAACGTCTTCCTGTTAATTCCATTTCTATAAACAGGATGCTCCGATGGAGCAGGGTTTATTGCTTTGAAACAATGGGTAGAATTAAATTGATTTATGCCTATTGTGTTTATATGCCCGCCACAGCGTGGCTTCCTGTTTATAGCAAGAAACTATGCTTACCAAATCCTGGCTGCATCGGAGCCTCCCGAGATTTGGCAAACCATCTCTTTTGAAAAGTCTCAGCTTTATTATTTGGTGGATTCAACCCGAACATTATCCACTTTGGGAGTAATCATTTCAGAAACTCAGGAGACTCCGATGGAGTCCTCGTTAATGTTTAGAAGTCCATTTCTATAAACAGGATGCTCCGATGGACAAGAATTATCGCTTGAAGACAATTGATATGTTAAATTAAACGTCTGTCTATTGTACTTCAATGGCCGCCACAACGTCTCCCTGTTAATTCCATTTCTATAAACAGGATGCTCCGATGGAGCAGGGTTTATTGCTTTGAAACAATAGGCAGAATTAAATTGATTTATGCCTATTGTGTTTCTATGCCCGCCACAGCGTGGCATCCTGTTTATAGCAAGAAACTATGCTTACCAAATCCTGGCTCCATAGGAGCCTCCCGATTTATTACTAAAACATGTTATTTCAAAAATTTTCAATATAGAAACCGAACAGGTCCTAATAAACCAGATGGCATTGGCTGCCATCCCGCTGCATCGAATTTTTTATAAGTGATATCAACAATATTAATATCATAAAACTTCTTCCAGTCCGGCGCTTTTTTATCTCGCAATCGCATATAATTTGCTGAAAGATTGGTAACTTCTATTTCAAGCTTATTCCCTTTTTCTCTTAAATACTCAGGAATAATTTTCAACTGAAAAGGAATTGACCAAGCAATCCCAATATCTTTCCCATTCAGTTTCACAGCAGCGACTTCCCTGACATCTCCCAAATCAAGCGTTATCATTTTTGAAGCGATAATATCAGCTGTTAAATCAAAAGAAACCGTGTAACGAGCGGTTCCTGAAAAATAACGCGCAGTATCCGAAAGCGTAACCCATGAAGCGGGTTTAAGAAGTTTTCCCGAAGCCGGAATCGATGGCCGGCCTTTTAAAAAGTCAATTTTCCAACTTCCTGTTACCTGATGTTGTTTTGTTGAAATAAAAACAGGAACCGCTTCAATACTATTTGTCGCTTCTCTTAAAAAACAGGATTGCCCCGGCTTCAACGATAGAAAAATTTCGTTAACGCTATTTTCGTTACGATAAGGCACATTAACAGACACATCCGTTACCGGATTATACTGCTCGACAATACCCGTTATTTTTCCTAGACTAATCCACCCTTCCTGAAATGTATTTCCAACGTTAGCGATGAAATATAAGGGTTTACCGCCTTGTGATTTTCTAATAAAAGTTAAACCAAGCTTCGCAAACTTTTCCTGAATAACACCTTGTTTGGCCAAAGCGGATTCCCAATCTTTATCTACCAGCACGTTTTGCTTTTGATTTGTTAGTTCTTCTAGTTTGCTATCAAAAGATTTTTGTCTTGATTCATTAATATTATAGCCCGTTACTTTGGCTGGTACATGGTCATCAAATACAATTTTAGCGCCATCCTTTGCCAGTTTTAAAAGCTGGGAAAGTGTTTCATCCGGCATGTAAGTGGATGGAGGAATGAGAATCGTTTTATAAACAGACGAGCCCGAGGTAAGATTTCCATCTTTATCAACGGTTAAACGCATCAATTGCCTGTCTGAAACATAATCAAAAGTGTAACCTTCCTGCCAAAGTTTTGTAGTCAGCTGGCCAAAGGGTAATTGTAAAAGCCAACGATCAACATGGTGAACTTCCAATAAATGTACACCGCCCGCAGATTTGGCCGGAGTCGACCACAAATCATGGATGGGAAAATAAACCAGGATATCATTGTCCGGTTTGCTTTCCTGCAACAAAGTCTGACAGCGCTCTACGTATTGATTTAATAAATAAAAGTGCTCAGCAAAATGTGAGGAAGGCCCAAAGTTGGTAGAAGCATAAAATAACCATCCCGGATAAGATTCCGCAGTAGGTGAATAAGTTGTTCCATGATAAAAAATATGATTTATTCCGGCCGTGAACAGTTCATCAATCTGTGGTTTTACCTGCGATAGCGATACTTTGAAATGGTTAGCAAGCCAGGTGCCTGTTTCAGAACTTACAAGTTTTTTACCTGAAAAATCTGCGGCGGACGACGCAAATTTCATCGCCAGCGGATTTGGAGTACCAAATTGCGCGACTGAATAATCCGGATCAATCCTCAATCCGGGAATTGGAAATCGACTTGTACCAAAAGATTCAGTTTCCGGAATATCCGCTTCGTCATAGAGGTCGAGCAAATTGCCAGGGGAACCATGGGCCTGATATCTTGTAAGAAATCCTTTTTCTTTGCTCCATTGTGTCCAGACATGCGCATAACGCTCACGTAATAATTCAGCTAAAGTCTGATGATAATCTATTTTTACTAAAACAGATTCCGGTTTCCCCGAACTATCCGTTAAAAGCTCCGGAGTATCCTGAAGCGCATAACCTCTGCGGGATTTAAATTCCTTCAAAAAATCGTCTGTCCAATTAGCGCCATAAGCTTCATAAGAATCCATGTACATAGACCGCGGTTTTTCTTTGGCATGCGCAAAGGCAGCTTCAAATCTCAGAAGATAATTTGACATAGCTGTTGGATGGAATGGATCAAAAACTAATCCCTCACCGCCGGGAGCTGGTCGTTTTACTTCTTGCTTGGTTGGTACCACCACCCATTTATTATCCTTGAAACTTATGGTTTTGGCACCCATTTGTTTACTGACATTAGGACCGCCAAATGGCCAACCCGTTCCAGTGGTCATATCAACGCCAAGTCCAAGTCGTTTACCTTCGGAAACGGTATGTTGCATTACATCCAGCCAGTGATCTGTTAAAAAAGGAATAAATTCAGATTCATATCCTTTTACTCCATAGATAGGAATAATGTGAACTCCACCCAAACCAGATTTGGCAAATTGTTCAAGTTGGGCACTAATATCTTCCCTGGTAACCGCACTTCCCATCCACCACCAATAATTCCAGGGCTTGGCCGTAGAGATGCTTTGGGCATTACCTGCCAGGCTAAAAAAAAGTAAACCCCCTAAAATAAATAACCGCATAAAAGTCTGTTTACCTGTAAAGACTATAACCTTGATTTCTACACCTACCGCTACGCAGGTTTTTCAGAAAAAATTATTTTAAACCAAAACTGCGGTACGATACTTCATAAAAAAAGGCGAAATCAGTAACGATTCCGCCTTTCCTAAATTTAATATCTTTTATTGATGATTTAGCGCCTGACTCACTCTTGAATTGATAAACTGACGTTCCTGCTGAGCCTTTTTGCTGTTTCGGTACCACATATATCCAATCACTGCAACCAGTAAATAAGGCATCATGAACAAATACATAATACCGGTATTTAACCCTACACCAACATTATTCCTGCCGTTTCCCATAGAGCTTTCAACGGTTCCTCTGCACATTGCACATTGTGCCATTGAAGAAGGAATTGTAAGAATAAGAAAAGCTACAAAACATCCAAAAATCACGAGAAACTTTTTCATGTGTAATAAGGACTGATAAGTAAATAAACAATGACACCGCTCACACTCACATATAACCAAATGGGAAATGCCCATTTTACGGCTTTACGATGTTCTGCGAGCTGATTACTATAACCAAAATATACGGCTCTTAACACAAACCAAACGACCACAACGGACAATACGATATGTGAAATCAAGAGGAAATAATAAATCGGTCTGATAAATCCTGAACCCCCAAACGGTGTTGACTCGTTTGAAATGTGATAGAGAATATAACAAACCAGAAAAATTGCGCCCAGAATAAATGCCAACGTCATAACTAAACGATGCGCACTACGGTTATTGACTTTAATAAAGTAGAACCCTAACAGCAAAAGAATAGCCGTTGCTGTGTTCAACATGCCAATGACATGAGGCAAAATCTTTGTCCAGGAACCCAAATCAATCTTTTGACGAATACCGATCAAAACGGCTACCGCAACCGGGATGGCAATAGCCAGGATATTGATTATCTTCCTGTATTTCTTATTTTCTTCAAGCAAAACAGTTGCCATAACTATTTATAATTTTCCTTTTTCTCGTAATCCAAAATCTTAATCTCGGCCATCAACCTGTTGGTTTCCTCCGAATCTGACGCATTATAATACCCTCTAATATATCCTTCAGCGTCTATAAGTACTAACTTCGTTTCAAGAGAATTAGTTTTAGAACCTGGTATTTCAGTTAATAATCTCAACTCAGAATCCCAGACCTTTTTCAATTCATCGTCTGATCCAGTCAACACTTTCCATCCTTTTGTATTGATTTCTTCCGGATAAGTATCCTTTTTACCGGCCCATTTATCCGACAGCGTTACCACATTCAAATAGGGAATTGTTTCTTTCAGAGCAAAAACACGTTCAACTTGTGCGAGGACGATTTCACATGTGTTCAGACAATTCTCAGGTAAATATCCCACTACGGTTACTTTCCCGTTTCCAAACTCCTCGGATACCAATTGTCCACTTGTGTTCTTCAAATGAATCACCGGCACTTTGTAAAACAATGTATCACCATTATTCACCTCCACTTTTCCGGAAGAATCTGTAACCGGGAAGTAGTGCTGAAGATCGTAATGATTCGTTGCAAAGAACTTTAAAAAAGTAAAGACCAAAGCCGGAATTACTAATGTGACTATCAGTAACCCGGCTTTACGGAAGTTTATCATAATGTTTTATCTAATTGAACACTGCTTCAAAAATAGCATGTCCTTCAAGAAGCAGTGCCAGTATCAACCAGGCAATAAAAATGATAGGAACAAGTATTGTCCAAATCAACGTTTTTGCTTCATGTTTAAGGTGCATAAATTCACCTACAATATAAAATGCCTTGACAATTGTCATTACAATGAAAACTGACACTTTCAGCACTCCGTGAGGAACTGTAAAGGCAATAATAAATTCAAGAGATGTTAGGACAAGAAGAATCCAGAATGTTTTCCAGATTGCTTTACGCTGTTCTGCACCTGCGTGAGGATCCTGCTCGTGTATATGATGTACTTCTGACATATGATTTAAAATTAAATAAGCTCCTGTTGATTAAACCAGATAAAAGAACGTAAATACAAATACCCAAACAAGGTCTACAAAGTGCCAGTAAAGACCAACTTTCTCAACCATTTCATAACTTCCGCGTTTGTCATAGAAACCTGTGGCAGAACGGAAGAAAATAAGAATATTCAAAATAACTCCACTAAATACGTGCGTTCCGTGAAACCCGGTGATGAAGAAGAAGAAATCGGCAAATGCAGGAGGACCATACTGGTTCTGCGTAAGATTTGCTCCATATATTACTTTCTCGACATAAGAACCGTTTTCAAAAATCTTCATCATTGAACCAGCCTCTGTTCCATGTATAAAGTGACTCCACTCCCAAGCCTGGCAACCAAGGAAAGTAAATCCTCCCAGAATTGTCCAAAGCATATATTTTTCAACATTTGCACGGTCCATACGATGTCCGGCTTCTACTGCAAGTACCATGGTAACACTACTTGCAATAAGAATAAATGTCATAATCCCTACAAAAACCAATGGCAAAGAAATACCGTGCAAGAAAGGTACGGATTCATATACCTTTTCAGGTATCGGCCAGTACAGATCAGAGAAAGTAAAATCCGCTGCCTTTCCTGCGAAAGAAGGAAAACTGAAACGCGCCGTTCCATAAGCCACCAGCAAGGCGGAGAAAGTAAAAGTATCTGAGATGAGGAAAAACCACATCATCAATTTCCCGTAACTCGCTTTCATAGGCTCGATCCCGCCCATCCACATTTTGGGTTGTACCGTGCCAGGTGTTGTTACATGTGCAGCCATTGGTGAAAAATTATCAATTAAAAGTCAATAAAAAAACAAAAAGGTATAACCATAGTAAATCCAGAAAATGCCAATATGTAGCACAAATCTGTATTTGTCTCAAACTCTTAGAATGCACTTTGAAACGAAATACTGCTCTCCATGCAAAAAGCAGTACAATAAGCCCGCTAATAACGTGAAATCCGTGTAATCCTGTAAATACATAAAAAAACGAACCAGAAGGGTTTCCTACGAAATAAACGTTCGCAGCAACCAGATCTTTCCATCCTTCAAACTGCATATACAAGAATGCTATTCCAAGTGCAAAAGTAACAGAAATTGCTATTTTCAAAGTCTTGAAATCATCTTTTTTTGCTGCAAAATAAGCCCACTGCATAGCGAGACTACTTACGACCAAAACAGCTGAACTGTACCAAAATATCTTAGGCATCTCAAATTCCAACCAATTACCTTCTGCTCTACGAACGAGGTAAGCGCTGGTCTGTGATGCAAAGAGCATGATAATACTTACCAAAAACAACCAAAGAATGAACTTCATTGGATCCATGGCCAGCGTCTCCTGAGGCTCTTTATCTACTTTTAACTGCTGAATATTTTCCATTTCCCTTTAATACGATATCACAATTTATCCAACAAAAACGCAATCTGAACAATAGGCAAATATACAAAGGAACCGAACATCAATTGACGCGCTGTCTTATCAGAACACTTTCTCATTAAATGAAAGGTCTGGGCAAGGAACAAAACACCGAAGACTGTTGCTACAAAAGCTGAATTGATTCCAGTCATACCCAACTGATAAGGCAACCAACCTATTGGAAGCAAAAATAACGTGTAAATCATAATTTGCATCGTTGTATCTGCATCTTTCAAACCGTTTGCTGGTAATAACTTAAAACCTGCACGTTTGTAATCGTCATCCAAAACCCAGGCAATAGCCCAAAAATGCGGGAACTGCCAGAAAAACTGGATCGCAAATAAAATCCCGGGTTCAAGGCCAAAATGATTTGTAGCCGCTACCCAGCCAATCATTGGAGGAAATGCTCCCGGAAAAGCTCCTACAAAAACGGCAATCGGACCGACCCGTTTCAAAGGAGTGTAAACAAAACCATATAATACTAACGATAAAAGCGCTAGTAATCCACTTATCAAATTGAAATAAACAACGAAAATAAAAAGTGAAGAAACACCAAGAAAAACAGCCCAAATAATAGCCTGTTCAACAGTAACCCTGCCACTTGGTAATGGACGATTTTCTGTCCTTTTCATCATTTTATCCAGATCTATTTCAAGAATCTGGTTAATGATATTCGCCGCACCAGTAATTCCAATAGAAGCAATACAGAAAAGAACGATTTTAACCCAGCTTACACTGCTGGCTCCCAAACTGTAACCCATCGCACCTGAAAAAGCGATCAAAAATGCCAGTCTGAATTTCAACAATTCAAACAAAGCTTTCACTTTATCTCCTACTTTCAAATTTAAACTTTCTTGTGCTGATGTCATTATGCTGCTCAATTTCCAACTACACTAAATCATTACTCAATTTAACAATATCTCTGCTCCAAGCCAACTGGTCTGCATTCATCAATAACCACATCATGAACTGCAATCCTATCATGATAATCGCTAACGTTAAATGGACAGGTTGTGCAAATGGCGGAACTCCTAAGTAAGCCATTACTATTCCTGTTACTATTTCAAGTCCCAGGATAGCCAAACAACCTTTTCCCAATTGCTTGATTCTGGATTCCCCTGCAATCGAATGATTGATTTTGTTTATCCAGAACACATTAGAAATAAGTACCAGTATGGAGAAAGAACGATGAATATAAAAAGGTACCCCTAACGCTCCGATCCAGCCTGCCCTTTCCGAATATCCTAATGTGCGAATCACTTCATCCATTGTCTCACGAACCTGTGTTCCTAATAAAATCTGGATTAGAGACAGTACGAGAACCAAGATGGTTACTTTATCAATCAGCCCTTTATTTGCAATATTCTTTCCATCTTTTTCTGCCGAATAGGAAGACCTTATAAACAGATAGATTAAAATGAAAACAATAACAATGGCCAAAAGCATATGAACCGTGATCATTACCGGATGCAGTTCAGAGGAAACAACTTTTGATCCCAACCATCCCTGAAACCCTACCAGAATAAAAGCTAAAAAGCTATATCCAAAAAAGCTCTTTCTGTTTGATTTCAAATAAGGCGTTGAAGCAAGCAGTGTTATGAAAATCATAATCCCTGTAAAAGCTCCTATAAGGCGATTAACATATTCAATCCAGGTCTTTACCGGATTAAATATCACTTCGCCTTTTAACTTAGCGCCAAAAACCTCCTTATAATTTAATGGTAGCTGTGAGGCCTCCGTTGGAGGAATCCAGCTACCAAAACATTTAGGCCAATCAGGACATCCCATACCAGCGCCGGTACTTCTCACTACCCCACCTACCATGATAAGGAAGTAGAGCACAATAACTGTATTCAGTGTTAACCGCCGAAAACGACGGTTAACACGTAAATCAATGAGCTTGGTTGAACTGGTCATTAAAATTCTGAGCCGCTATCTCTTTCTCGGTGGCAATTAATTCATTCTCATGAGGGAAATTAGATTCCAACGTTTGAGAATAAGGAATATTTTGAGGTATAAAATCCTCAGCTGCACCTGGTTTGCTATAATCATATGACCAACGGTAAACTGCCGGTATTTCACCTTCCCAGTTACCATGACCAGGTACAATTGGTGTAGTCCATTCAAGTGTATTAGATCTCCATGGATTTTGAGGAGCTCTTTTACCTTTGAAAATACTATAGAAGAAGTTGAACAAGAACAAAAACTGTGCAAGGAATGACAAAATCGCAGCCACAGTAATGAACATATTCATATCCATAAACTTGTGTGTGAAATCATAACTTGTAAATTGATAATAACGACGAGGGAAACCTGCAATACCTACATAGTGCATAGGAATAAAAATCAGGTAAATTCCGATGAACGTAAACCAGAAGTGAATCTGACCTAACGTTCTGTTCATCATTTTACCAAACATTTTAGGGAACCAGTGATAAACTCCCGCAAATAAACCGAAGGCAGAAGCCGCACCCATTACAAGGTGAAAGTGGGCTACTACGAAATAAGTATCGTGAAGCTGAATATCAAGTGCACTGTTTCCAAGAATAATACCAGTCAAACCACCCGATACGAATAATGAAACCATACCAATCGCGAACAACATACCAGGAGTAAATACGATATTACCTTTCCATAAAGTAGTAATGTAATTAAATCCTTTTACGGCCGAAGGAACTGCGATGATCAGAGTAAGGAACATAAATACAGATCCAAGGAATGGATTCATACCTGTTACAAACATATGGTGAGCCCAAACGATAAAGGCAAGGAATGCGATACCTAACATCGAGGCAATCATTGCACGATATCCAAAGATTGGTTTACGTGAATTTGTAGCGATAACCTCAGATGTAATCCCAAGTCCCGGAAGAAGTACAATATATACCTCAGGGTGACCAAGAAACCAGAACAAATGCTGGAAAAGGATAGGGCTGCCACCAACGTTTGGAAGCGCTTCACCATTGATATAGATTTCAGAAAGATAGAAACTCGTTCCGAAGTGACGGTCAAAAATCAATAATAGTACAGATGAGAATAATACCGGGAAAGATATAAGTCCCAAAATCGCTGTAATAAGGAAAGACCAGATCGTTAACGGAAGACGGTCAAATGACATACCACGGGTACGTAAGTTAATAACGGTCGTGATGTAGTTGATACCTCCCAATAATTGTGATACAATAAAAAATGCCATACTGACCAACCAAAGCGTCATACCCATTCCTGAGCCTTGATGCGCTTGTGGCAATGCACTTAGAGGAGGATAAATTACCCATCCACCAGCGGCAGGACCTGTTTGCAAGAATAATGAAGCAAACATGATAACACTGGCAAGGAAGAAGAACCAGTATGATAACATGTTCATAAATCCGGATGCCATATCCCTTGCACCAATTTGCAGAGGAATCAAGAAATTACTGAAAGTACCACTCAACCCCGCTGTAAGTACAAAGAATACCATGATGGTACCGTGCATTGTAACCAAAGCAAGATAGAAATTAGGATCCAGTTTACCTGTTTCGCTAATCCAGTTACCAAATAATGGTCTAAGCCATGACAAATTAGAATCCGGCATCCCAAGCTGAATACGGAAAATTACGGACATAGAAATACCTATTACCGCCCAAAGAATCCCTGTAATCAGGTATTGCTTTGCTATAACTTTGTGATCCTCAGAAAATACGTATTTCTGCCAAAAGCTTTGTGCCTCGTGATGGTGCGCATGTTCCTCGTGGTGTACAGCGACTTCCATTCCTTCAATAGCTGACATATGACTGTTTTGTATTTAAATTAATAAAATTAGCGAAGTGCTGCACTTGTTCCAATTCCACCACCAACCGAAGCTGTTTTGACAGTATCTGCTGGCGTTGTAGTTTCAGCCGGCAAACCTTTCATTGCCTTAGCTTTCAAGTTATCAGGTACTTTCGCAAGATATTCCGGGTAAGTCTGAAGAAACGTAGTTTGTTCAGCACACCATTTTTTATAAGAAGCTTCGTCTTCAACAACCAGGTTTATTTTCATAGAAAAATGGCCTTGTCCACAAACCTCAGTACACGCTATCTCATACTTAAAATTAGGATCGTTCAAATCAGCGCGCATCTGAGCGGTAGTTTTGTCCGGCACAAACCAGAATTTTGTTGGCATACCAGGAACCGCATCCATTTTCACACGCATGTGAGGAATAAACACACTGTGCAAAACGTCACGTGCACGAATTTTTAAAAGAACGGGTCTGTTTACCGGAATGTGCATTTCCGTAGGATTCAAAAAGTCATCAAATGAATTTTCATCAGACAAATCAATACCTACTTCATTCTGTGCATCGATTAACTTGTAATTGTAGTTACCAAGTTTGTTATCATTAACACCACCATAACGAACAATCCAGTTGAACTGTTTCCCGGTAATCTCAATGACCTCTGCATCCGCAGGAGCGTCCGAGGTAATATCTGACCATGCTTTCCATCCCGTAAAAACCAACATAGCCATTACTATTGCAGGAATGATCGTCCAGATTAATTCTAACTTGTGGTTGTCAGGATAAAAAGACGCTTTGTTTCCTTTTTTATACTGGTATTTCCATGCGAAAAAGAAAATCAAAAAGTTAACAAAGGCAAAAGGGATTGTAAGAATTCCCATTGAGAACCAGAACAGATCATCCGTTCTTCTTCCATGCACAGATGACGCAATCGGTAAAAAGTGCTCTCTTGCATGCATATAAGACCAGGTAATCCCCACAACTGCGGCAACTAGAATGACGATAAACATCGCTCCATTCCAGCTATTACCTTCAGGTACGGCATCAGCAGATTCTGGCTTTTTAACACTTGAGAGAACGCCTTGCAGCCTGGAAATCACAACACCGGTGAGAACCACAAAAACTAAGACAACTATTGCAATGATAAAATACATGATAATAACAGGTTAAGCAAATTAGGCGATATCGTGATGCAATGACTCTTCCAACATTGGATGGTGCTTTGGAATCAAATTTGCCTTTTCCAACTGAGTCGCCATTGACCAAACAAATCCACAAATGAAGACTAAGAAAAATCCCCATTCCAGCGGTCCAAATCCCGCCGTATCCCCGGCGCTACCAGGCATAATGTTCGTGTAAAAATCCATATAATGACCGATGATTACACCCCAGCATGCCACTTTAAGAATTGAATGCGTAAACTTAGAATCTCTTGTCATCAAAACAAGAAAGGGTAAGAAAAAGTTAAGACACAATGTTATAAAAAAAGGAGCTTTGAAAATACTTCCATGTCCTCTGAATCTTTCGATGAAATAAATAATCTCTTCCGGCTGGTTTGCATAGTAAATCAATAAAAACTGACAGAACCAAACATATGCCCAGAAAATACTCCAAGCGAATACAAATTTACCTAAATCACGAAGATGACTTGAATTAACTGCTTTCAGGTATCCTCTTTCTCTCAACATAACAACAGCAAGTGTTATCACAGCAAGGCCTGCAACATGCCAGCTTGCCAATGTATACCATCCAAACATCGTACTAAACCAGTGTGGGTCAATTGACATAACAAAGTCCCAAGCCGACGTTGAAGATGTTACTCCAAATATTACAAGAAAAGCTGTGCCTAAGCGTATTGATTTATCATATAGTTCTGTACCTCCGATTTGATCCTCCTCTAACGAAAACTGCCGGATCTTACGCCACATGAAATACCATGCCACAAAATAAAATATCATTCTACCTACAAAAAAAGGAGTATTTAAGTACCCATGTTTTCCGGCAAGCACTTCGTCGTACTCAGGACCTCCAACCTCGTAAACCTCGGCATGCGTCCAATGAAATAAATCATGACCTCCAAAGATAAATACCAGCAGCATGATAACACCTGTAATTGGTAAAAATGCCGGCATTGCTTCTGGTACTCTTTTAAATACCGCTGACCACCCCGCCTGAGCAAGATAGTTGTAAGAGATAAAAAACATACCAATTACTGATATACCAGTAAAATATACTGCATTCACCCAAAGGTTCGCCCAAATACGGGTAAGCCAGCTAACATGATGTTCTTCAACAGCATGACCCGCTGCCTCATGACTAGCTGTCGCAGCATGTCCGGTTATAGCATTTACAGCGCCTTGTGCCGCTTCTGCTTCATGATGTCCTCCTGGTTGCGCTGCAAGATAAATACCCACCACTACCAAAGCAGCTCCAATAGCTCCTCCAATAATAAGGTTTCTTTTAGCTCCCGAAGTGAATTCAAACCGTTCTTCAATAGAAGGAATCGAATGTGCTGATGCCATTATTCAAATATTATTTCTCAGTTATCAAAAATAAATTATGCTCCCTTTTGCAGCTTTTGTACATAGTGTACAATTTTCCAGCGCTCCTCAGGATTAATTTGTGAACCGTGAGGCCACATCCGCGCTTTACCGTAAGTAATGACATGGAAAATATGTCCTTCGTTCAGGTTCTTGTAAGCATCACTTGCGTAATTAGGAACTCCTTTATAAACAGCTCCCACTTTTCCGTCACCTGCTCCAGTTGCTCCGTGGCAATGCTGACAATATCTCTCAAACAAAACTTTACCTTCTGCAAGGCTTTTTTCATTAAGAGGTACCGGATTTTTCAATACTCTTTCAGCAATAGAAATACTATCCGCTGGAATATTGTAAACCATAAGATCAACTTTTGCCGAATCTCCGTTACCAAAAGAAGTATTGTAGTTACGACGGGCTACTGTTCCTTCAACAGGCAAACGCATTGTTAAACCCATAGGGTTAATTGGATTTGCCTTTTCCTGTCTGTATGGTTCATATCCAACTGGCAGATACATATTTGGTGCAAATTGCTTACCAGGATTGTTAGGGTCACGCGTACAACTGAATGCAGCGATTACAATAACAGCCAGGGCCAGGGAATATCTATATAAACTTTTCAATTTCATCGATCCAAGCACATTAAAATTGTTTGATGTTAACCTCTTCTGCACCACTATCTCTAAGCGCACGGGATATTTCATCTTCACTCATTGAATTTCTTCCTACGTTGATTGCCATAATAAACTTGTTGTCCGTAGCACGAACGTCAAATCTTTCATGGTTGTGAGCCGCAGGGCTTAATCCGTTTGATATGAAAAAGGTAGTAACCATACCAAATGCGGTGAAAAGTACAGTCAACTCAAATGTAATAGGGATATAGTTAGGCAAAGAAATTGAATCCTTACCACCCACAATCATTGGCCAGTCAATACCCATGGTCCAAATCATAAGGGTTAATGCAACGCAACATCCGACCACACCAAACATAAATGCCGCAATCCCGATTCTTGTACGTGGGTGACCCAGTGCGTCATCCATTCCGTGAATTGGAAACGGAGAATATACTTCCTGTATTTTCACTCCCGCCTTTCTGAGTCTTGGTACTGCATGTAATACAGTATCGTCATCGTCGTAGACTCCAACTAAATATTTACCAGATAATTCTGCCATATTTATACTAATGTTAAATATTATTCTTTCGCTTTAAGCGATTTACCTATTCTATATCCTTGTTAAATAACGGAGCCGCAGCTTCACGATGTCTTACTTTTGCAACCCCGGCAATTTTCTTAGGCAAGTTTGCAGAAGTTGACCTGATTACCGCTTTTACTTCCGCCATGTTTATAACAGGTAAGTATTTAGAGAAAAGCAGGAATAAAGTAAAGAACAATCCGAAAGAGAAAATATAATCTCCAATATCATAACGGGTAGGAGAGAACATAGCCCAACTCGAAGGAAGGTAATCACGGTGAAGAGATGTAACAATAATTACAAAACGTTCAAACCACATACCGATGTTTACAATAACAGATATAAAGAACGTAAATGTAATACTGCGGCGAAGTTTTCTTGACCAGAACAACTGTGGAGAGATTACATTACATGTCATCATCGCCCAGTATGCCCACCAGTAAGGTCCGGTAGCACGGTTGATAAATGCATAGCTTTCGTATTCAACTCCTGAATACCAGGCAATAAAGAATTCAGTAATATAAGCAACCCCTACAACAGAACCAGTCAAGGTAATTACCTTATTCATGGTTTCGATATGTTCCAGCGTGATGTAGTCTTCCAATTTGTAAACCACACGTGTGATCAGCATAAGATTTTGCACCATGGCAAATCCCGAGAAAATCGCACCTGCAACAAAGTAAGGAGGAAAGATTGTTGTATGCCATCCCGGGATTACCGAGGTAGCAAAGTCCATACTTACAATCGTGTGTACAGATAGTACAAGAGGAGTAGCTAAACCAGCAAGAATTAAGCTGATATATTCATAACGCGACCATGTTTTTGCTGATCCGTCCCATCCCATTGCAAAAGTTCCATACATGAAACGGGAAACTTTGCTGGTTGCGCGGTCACGAATTGTAGCTAAATCAGGAATTAGACCAATGTACCAGAAAACAAGTGATACAGAGAAATAAGTACTGATCGCGAAAACGTCCCAAACCAAAGGAGAGTTGAAGTTTACCCAAAGAGAACCAAATGCGTTAGGTAATGGTAAAGCCCAATATGCCATCCATGGACGACCCATGTGCATCAAAATAAACGATGCGGCACAAAGTACAGCGAAAATTGTCATCGCTTCCGCAGCTCTGTTAATGGATGTTCTCCATTTCTGACGGAATAGCAAAAGAACAGCAGAGATCAATGTACCCGCGTGACCGATACCTACCCACCAAACGAAATTGGTGATATCCCATGCCCAACCTACGGTTTTATTTAATCCCCACACACCCAGACCTTCCCACCAGGTCCATGCAAGACAACAAGATCCATATGCCAAAACGACCAGAGAAATCCCGAAAGCAATTTTCCATTCTTTCGTAGGCTTTCCTTCGACATGTCGGCAAATATCTTCCGTTACGTCTGCATACGTTTTCCCGCCTTGAATAAGGGGCTCTCTTACGGGTGAAGTAACATGCATACTACTGTAATTTATAATGATTTAATCTTCAAACAAATACAAAACTATTAACCAGACTTAGACGTGTTCTTTTTTAGCTTCTGCCTTCGCTGCTACATCCTTATTTCTGATCTTGGTAAGATATGAAATTTGTGGACGTACGTTAATTTCTTCCAGCATGTGGAAAGCACGGCCTTCTCTTTCTACTTCAAGAATTTTAGAAATTCTGCTTTCAGGATCATTCATATCACCAAAAGTAATAGCGTCAGTTGGACAAGATGAAGCACAAGCAACGTTAATTTCTCCGTCAACTACGCGTCTTCTTTCTTTTTTCGCTGTCAATTTACCTTCCTGAATTTTATGAACGCACATTGAACATTTCTCAATTACACCACGTGAACGTACTGTAACCTCAGGATTGATAACCATTTTACCAAGATCGTTATTGAAGTGGTAATCAAAGTTATCGTTGTCAAAATATTTAAACCAGTTGAAACGACGTACTTTATAAGGGCAGTTGTTTGCGCAATAACGAGTACCAACACAACGGTTGTAAGTCATTTGATTCAAGCCCTCAGAACTGTGGGTTGTCGCTAATACCGGACAAACCGTTTCGCAAGGTGCATTATTACAATGCTGGCATAACATAGGCTGGAATGTAACTTCCGGATTTTCCGAAGCAACTTCCATTGCTGTGTAATCGCCAACTTCTGCATCACTGCTATAATAACGGTCAATACGTAACCAGTGCATTTCACGACTGTTGATAACTTCCTGACGTCCTACAACCGGAATGTTATTTTCTGACTGACAGCTAATTACACAAGATCCGCAACCAAAACATGTATTAAGGTCAATAACCAGACCCCATGAATGATTTGGATATTTATGTCCATTCCAAAGAGAAAGATCAGTAGCATCTACTGCTCCTTCTGATGTTTCAATTTTTGGAATGAAACGTCCAGCCAATGGATCCTTCTGGAAATGAGCTAACACCGTTTCCTGAAGAACCGATTTACGGCCCATTACAGTATTGTGTGTTTGTGTTTGGGCGATTTCGCGGGTTGCACCTGTTTTGGTAACAGTAACTTCTCCCGGTGCAAAAGATAAATATCCGGCAGAGAATGTAGCCAGAGGATAAACATTTTTACCAACTCCGTTTGCTGATTTCCCTGCTTTCTCACGACCGTAACCGATTGTGATCGCAACAGTTCCATTAGCCTGACCTGGCTGAATAATAACAGGAACTTCAACAGATTTACCTTTCAAATCTACCTTTACTACGTCTCCTTGTGCAAAACCAAGTTCAGTTGCAGTTTTTTGAGAAACACTTGCGTGGTTATCCCAGGTTGCTTTTGTAACAGGATCTGGTAATTCTTGTAACCATGGGTTGTTAGCAGCAGATCCATTACCTACGCCAACGTTTTCATACAACGCCAGTTCAATTCCTGTAGAAGATGCTTTATATTTTTTACCGATTGCTGATGCAGCTTCGTCAACATTTCCTGCGAAAGTTGCACCCGCAGCAGAAGCTGTACGGTTTGTTTTGAAGAAACCATCATGCAAAGACTGTACCCAGAATTTTTCAAAACTATCTGTACCGCCTTGTGTATAAATATTTTTTCTCCAATATGCTTTTACATATTCATGATAGTCTGATGGCTGACCTGCCCATTTCAATAAGCTTGCCTGGGCCTGGCGTGTACTGAAAATCAAACTGATCGTAGGCTGTGTCAAGCTATAAAAACCTGTCATCGGCTCCGCATCATTCCATGACTCAAGATAATGAGGTGAAGGCGTAATGAATTTTACTAAGGATGCAGTTTCGTCAGCACGGTCATTAAATGAAATACTCAATGCTACTTTTGGAATAGCAGTAGCTAATTCAGCACCACGTGGGTGATCGTAAACCGGGTTAGCAGCATAGAAAATTACCGCTTCAACTTTTCCACCTTTAACTTCATCAACGAATTCGTTCATCGCGACGTCATTTCCCTGACGGAAATTAACAGGCGTATCTAAATCTATTGTTGAGCCATAACTTCCAAGTAAGCTATTCAATGCATTAACAACAACCTGAACCGAAGGATCATTGATACCAGAAACTACTAAAGCACTTCCTTTTGCAGCTACAAGATCCACAGCAGCTTTGTCAAGGTTTGTTACATCCAAAGCAGGAGCAGAAATTGCTTTCCCACCAAGTTTTGCAGCAACTTTATTGTAAAGTGAAGTAACAACCAAACCAAGTTGAGATGGTTTTACAGCAGAACGATAATCTGCATTTGAACCCGTCATCGAAAGAACAGATTCAAACTGATAATGACGGGACATATCTTTCTTACCGTCTTTCGCACTGCTAACACGACGTGTTTCCGCATATTGACGAGAGAAATCGTCCGGTGAAATCCATGCACCTAAAAAGTCAGCATCAATAGCAACGATAACTTTTGCCTTATTGAAAGCATAAGAAGGAAGAACCGCTTTTCCGAAAGAAAGCTCATTTCCTTTTACAATGGCAGAAGAACTGTTTGCGTCATAAATAATGTGACGCGTTGTTGGATATTTTGTTGTAAAATCAGCGATAACTGATTTTGTAGAAGGACTTAGTAAAGTTGAAGAAACAATACGAATGGCTCCTCCTTTTGCAGCGATTGAAGAAAGCTGGCTTGTTATATCTTTATCAACAGCATCCCAGGTTACTTTTAAATCTTCACCCTTTTTAGGACCTCTTAATTTTTCATTATCATAAAGTCCTAGTAAGGAAGCATGTGCTCTTGAACTAACACCCTTTGTGATACCTGAAAGTGTATTCGGCTCAATCTTAATAGGTCGGCCTTCACGTGTTTTTACGAGAATACTTGCGTAATCTCCATTTTCTGCATACGTAGAGGCGTACCAGTTAGCAATCGTAGGGAATTCACCCTCAGGCTTGTTAACGTAAGGAATTGCTTTTTTAACAGGAGTTTCGCAAGCTGCAAGAGAAACAGCAGCCATACCAAATCCTAAAACTTTTAAGAAATCGCGACGGTGTGTACCTGCTCCGTCAACCAGACTTTCATATTGATTTTCTGTTGGTGCATCAGCGAACTCTGAACCTGCTTCTTTAATGAATTTTTCGTCATTACGCAGCTCTTCAAGCCCTCTCCAATATCTTTTATTAGTATTTTCCATAAAACTGTTAATACAATGAGTTGTATTCTAGTATCTATTTGCAGTGATTAGTAATGGCACTTAGAACATTCAAGACCACCGATATCAGCTACTTTTAAAGCTTCTTTACTATCTGATGCGTGTAATTGTACCAGTTTGTCGTAATACTCATTTCCCTTAGTATTTACGTCAGTCTTACGGTGACAATCGATACACCAACCCATTGTTAGTGAAGAGCGCTGCTGGATAACTTCCATTTTAGCGATATCTCCGTGGCAATTTTCACATTCCAATCCGGCAACATTAACATGTTGTGAGTGATTGAAATAAGCAAGATCAGGAAGGTTGTGTACACGTACCCATTCAATAGGCGTATTGTTTTCTATTGATGTGTATATTTTTTGAATTTCAGGTGATTCTTTTTTGATCACACCGTGACAGTTCATACAAATATTCGCAGAAGGAATATGTGCAGATTTACCTCTGTTTACACCGGTGTGGCAATAGTTGCAGTCAATTTTATATTCGCCTGCGTGAAGTTTGTGAGAGAAGGATATCGGCTGTTTAGGCGCATATCCCTGCTGAACACCAACACTATACGCTCCGTCTATTGTAACCTTCATCACTAAAAGAATGAAAATCCAGATTGTAGCAGAACGGATCGCAGGGTCACCGGCAATTCCCTTAAGAGAATTACCAAGGCGTGCCATAAAGTCTCCTTTGGTAGCAGATTCAGTATCTCCACCAGTAACGGCTTTCGAAAGAATTGTTACAATGACAAGCAAAACTCCTAATACTAAGAGCATTACAACTACCAAAGCAACAAGAACAATCATGAAAAGATCAGAAGGTCCACCTGATTGTGCAGCCCCCGCGGCAGGAGCCGCTCCACCAGCACCGGCGGCGGCAGGAGCCGGAGCGGCAGCCGCTTTATCAACATAAGCAAAAATCCCTTTGATGTCATCTTCCGATAAGTTCGGGAAAGCTGTCATCTGAGCTTTGTTATATTCGTTGTATAGCTTTACAGCGTAAGGATCACCTGCTGCGATAACAGCTTGTGAATTATGCACCCATTTCGTAATCCACTGAATGTTGTTACGAGTAGTTGCACCTTTCAAACCAGGACCTACAATTTTCTCGTCAGTAGGTGCATGGCATTGAGCACAGTTGTTTTTAAATAACGTTTCGCCTTTAGCAGCATCTCCACCACCAGCAGCGGCAGCAGGGGTAGCACCGGCAGCAGCCGTACTATCCTGAGCCCAAGTTAAGCTGCAGGAACTTAAGAAAATAGCTACAATAATAGCCAGAAACGATTTTGAGCTGGGAAAGAAGGAACAAAACTTAGAGTCTTCTCGGAATGGTATATTCATAATCAACTATTCATAATACTTCAACAGACAAATCTAGTGTACGATTTTTTATCCACAAAAGTATTTGGGGGATATTTTAAAGTACTCACTTATTTATAATTCTTCTAATTTGAATATTCGTGTCCAAATAACGCAAATTGCTGGGAGCCATTGACTTTCAATGTTTTAACAAAAAAATACCATTTGATAAAATGCATAAAACGCGCTTTATCAAATGGTATTTTATCAAGATATTTATGACGAGGTTCCGAGCGGATTCGAACCGCTGTACGAGGTTTTGCAGACCTCTGCCTAGCCGCTCGGCCACGGAACCATTTCGGGTTAGCAGAAGAATATTCCTGCTTACTGCTAACCCGGTGCAAAAGTATTAAAAAAATTGACTACTCCTCAGTTTCGTCGTCTTTTTTCGCTACTTTTTTTCCTTTTCTTTCAGTTTCTTCGAATTGTTCCTTCAAAGCTGAAAGTACACTTAGGTCTCCAAAGGTCGATTTCTCTCCTTCTTTGGTAGCGCCATCTGTGTTAGAAGCTGTATTCTTAGACTGGTTTGACGCAGGCTTTGGAGCTTTTTCTTCTTTTTTCTCTTCAACAGCAGGAGCAGCAGAAGGTTTCACTTTAGAGTGAGTAAGAACGATTTTCTTTTCGTCTTTCAAGAACTCAAGAACAGTGAAGTCTAAGCTTTCTCCAACTTCGGCAAAAGTACCATCTTCTTTCGTAAGGTTTTTCACAGCTGCGATTCCTTCGATACCGTATGGCAATTCCAATGTTGCGAATTTGTCACCTTTTGCTACGATTGTAGAACGGTGAACAGATCCAACAGCAAAGATTGTTTCAAAAGTATCCCATGGATTTTCTTCAAGTTGTTTGTGACCGAGTGCCAAACGACGATTGTCAGCGTCAAGCTCAAGAACAACAACTTCAAGTTCGTCATTAACTTTTACGAAATCCGAAGGATGTTTGATTTTCTTAGTCCATGATAAGTCAGAAACGTGAACCAGTCCGTCGATACCTTCTTCAAGCTCTATAAACAAACCGAAGTTAGTAAGGTTACGTACTACACCTTTATGACGCGTACCAATTGCATACTTATCTTTCAATGAACCTTGAGTCCAAGGATCTTCAGTAAGTTGTTTGATACCAAGAGACATTTTACGTTCCTGACGGTCAAGTGTCAATACAACTGCGTTGATCTCGTCGTTTACGTTCATAAACTCCTGAGGATTGCGCAGGTGCTGAGACCATGACATTTCAGATACGTGGATCAAACCTTCAACACCTGGTTTGATTTCAAGGAAAGCGCCGTAATCAGCAACGTTAACGATACGTCCTGTTACTTTAGATCCAACCTGGATATCTTCTGACAACGAATCCCATGGGTGAGACTGAAGTTGTTTCAAGCCAAGAGAGATACGTTTTTTCTCTTCGTCGAAATCAAGAACCACAACGTTAAGCTTCTGGTCAAGTGCCAAAAGATCTGACGGGTGGTTGATACGACCCCAAGAAATATCCGTGATGTGCAACAAACCATCAACACCTCCAAGATCGATGAACACCCCGAAGTTGGTCATGTTCTTAATAACACCTTCAAGAACTTGTCCTTTTTCCAGGTTATTAAGAATTTGCTGACGTTGTGCTTCAAGATCTTTTTCGATCAATATTTTATGAGAAACTACAACGTTATCATTTGCGTAGTTAATCTTAACAACTTTCACTTCCATACGCTTTCCAACAAAAATGTCGAAATCACGAATTGGTTTCACGTCGATTTGTGAACCTGGCAAGAAAGCTTCGATACCAAATATATCTACAATAAGACCACCTTTGGTTCTTCTCTTTACGTTAGCATCGATTACCACATCCTCGTCAAACGATTTCTGGATGTTATCCCATGCAGTAATTACTTTTGCTTTCTTACGTGAAAGAACAAGCTGACCTTGTGCGTCTTCCTGGTTTTCTACATAAACTTCCACTTCGTCACCAATTTTCAAAGCTGGCAAGTCACGGAATTCATTTGATGAAACAATACCATCAGATTTGAAACCGATGTTAAGAATCACCTCGCGGTCTGTAATACCTACAACCACACCTTTAACCACTTCTTTTTCCTGAACAGGAGAAATGGTAGTTTCGTACATTTCTTCAAAACGAGTACGGTCAGCAGCTGAATAGCCTGTACCGAATCCTTTGTCTTCTGCTTTTTCCCAATCGAAATCAGGCAATACTTGTGTTTGTTTTTCCTTAGACATAAATAGGAAGTAAAGCTCTGGATTACATCAACTGGCGAGCCACGCAGTCGAAAATTAGTTTAACTGGAAATTTTAAAAATAGGACGCAAAGGTAGGAATTTTCTAAATAAAAACCCAGCTCTCTAGGATTTGATTTAGAAAAAAATTATATGATGCCAAAACAGGCGAAGTAGGGGAGTTTCAATCAGTTAACTGCTCTTTCTTTAACACCGAGATAAGGTAGCCATTCTGCATCTGTGACGCCCGAAAAATCACGAATAAACATTAGAAAGGATGGCCGGAATGGGCGCTGTCGTAAATGCATTCCTGCTTCTTCAGGCGTATAATCGCCTTTTTTTGAATTACAACGCTTGCAGGCCGTAGCCAAATTATCCCAGGTTGTTTTCCCGCCTCTGGATTTCGGCATGACGTGATCCAGTGTGAGATGATCATGTGTTCCGCAATACTGACATCGGTTTCCATCCCTTTTAAAAATGTTGTGACGGGTCATAACCACGCCGCGGTAAGGAAGGTGAATGTAACTATTGAGACGGATCACAATGGGCATCGGGTAATTGTCCCGTACAGTCCTGAGGAAATGAGTCGGCGATTCCGCCAGCAATTCAGCTTTGTTTAGATAAACTAAGAGAAATGCCTTCGGCACTGTGCAAACACTAAGTGCGCTGTAATCTTGATTAAGAACCAGAACTTTACCCATGAGTCTTTACGGCAATTAATTCCCACAATATAGGAAATTTACCTAAAAAAACATTTCGTAAAATTCAATTATTATTAAAAAATACATCTCTACACCGCCTGAGATTTAATTATATGGAGAATTTCCGGCCAAGTGACTAAATAACAAACTCTCAGGCTCCTGTCCAAATCAGTAATCTGAACGGTCACTTTCACGTTTCAAATCCTTTGCCTTGATACTATCTCTTTTATCATACAGCTTTTTACCTTTTGCCAAGGCAATGTGCAGTTTGGCAAAACCCCGGTCGGTTGTAAAAAGTTTGACCGGAACAATGGTTAATCCCTGATCCTTTAAGTTCTCACTCAATTTCCTCATTTCACGCTTCGTAAGCAAAAGCTTGCGATCACGCAACGGATCATGATTCCAGTGTGTCCCTTCGGTATAAACAGAAATGTGCATACTGCGAACGTACAATTCACCATCCATAAAAAGACAGTAAGCATCTGTAAGGTTTACTTTGCCCTGGCGTATTGATTTTATTTCAGTTCCTGTCAAAGACAAGCCTGCTGTAAACTCTTCTAGAAAAAAATATTCGAATGACGCGCGTCTATTTCGGATATCGACTTTTTTTACTAATTTTTCTGACATATTATATTCCTAACACAAAAAGGTCTGCAAAATTAGGCTTTTGCTAAAACTATACCAACTAATGAATATAACGAGCCAGGTGCATCGGTTAAAATCTTCCCTTTTTGTTATTATTTTTATTTTTTCGAAACAAATAGCAATGGCTCAATCGCCGGACGCAGCTATTAGAGCATCGGTGGATAAATTATTTGACGGCATGAGATCCGGAGATTCTTCGGCTGTAAGAAATGTTTTTATTCCTCAATCGACGCTAATATCTGTTTCAACCAATGCAAAAGATTCAGTAATGACGCACGTTAGTAAAACGGATGACTTTGTAGCCGCCGTTGGAAAACCACATACCGAAAAATGGGATGAAAGAATTTATGATGTAAAAATTTCAGTGGATGGGCCAATGGCCATTGTCTGGGCTCCTTACAAATTTTACCGTGGCGAAACATTTTCTCATTGTGGAGTGAATGTTTTTACGATGATCAAAACAAAAAGCGGTTGGAAAATTAATACAATCACTGACACGAGAAGAAAAACAGATTGTCTGTAACTACATTTTCAACATTTGCTTCCAGGTTCCTTTAATACGATTATACTTGATGGTACTCGGCAAAGCCTTCCACCAATACCGGTTCATCTCGACTGCAAAAGATGGCTGCATATAACAATTGATGGCACAACCTTCACATGCCGGAAGTTTACCTTCCAGAGCGACCAGTTTCTGAACTTCATCGGAATGATATAAGTCATAAAGATTTCCTTCAATCGGAAAATCTTTCAGTCCCAGGTGATAGCAGGGGAGAACAAGCTTGTTTTCGGGAGAAATGACAATCGTCGTACTGGCAGCTTTGCAGATCGGATCATCCACATGATTTCCTCCGTCCAGTCTTAATTGAATAAAGGCTTCATTGAGATAAACATTTTTCTGCTTCCCCCACCAAAGCAACTCTTTCAAGGTTTGTTCGGAAAGATTTCCACCCACACCATTATATTCAAAAACAGGATTTAAAATCAGGATAAGATTATTAGGCAGGCAAATTTCTTCCCACATCTGTTTTATCTTATCAACATTATCTTCAAAAACAGTGAAAATAATATCCGGCCTTTCTCCCATTTCCCGTGCAATCTGAATCGACTCCATTACTTTGTCGAAACATTTTACATTTCGTGATTTATCATGTTCATCACGATCAGGGGAATCCAGCGAAAAATGAAGCATGTCAACTAAGCCACGCAATCTTTCAGCATATTTAGGATAAAGCAATCCGTTGCTCGTAACCGTGGTAATCATGCCCTGCTCTTTTGCTTCACGAAGTAAAACATCTAGCTGGCGGTGAAGTAATGGTTCACCTCCTGTAAAATCTATAACCTTTACGCCTAACCGTTTTAGATCCCGGATATTTTCCCGAAGATTTTCAACCGTAATATAAGGCGATGGTTTCTCCCATATGTCGCAGAAACCACAAGACGCATTGCAGCGATACGTTACGTAGTAGTTGCACAGGACAGGATGGGAAATTAAACGCATATTATTTCAGCATCGTTAACAGACTGCTCAGTTTGTCTTTTAAATCTTTACGATCAACAATAAAATCAAGGAAACCGTGCTCCAAAACAAATTCGGCACTTTGGAAACCCTTTGGAAGATCCTTACCAATTGTTTCACGAATAACGCGTGGACCGGCAAAACCAATCAATGCTTCTGGTTCAGAAATATTAAAATCTCCCAACATTGCGTAAGATGCCGTAACACCACCCGTTGTAGGATCTGTTAATAATGATATGTATGGAATTTTTGCTTCTGATAATAACGCAAGTCGTGCAGAAGTTTTTGCCATTTGCATCAATGAAAATCCCGCTTCCATCATACGCGCTCCACCCGATTTGGAAATCATCAAAAAAGGCTGTTTGTGTTTGATAGAATAATTAATTGCACGAGCAATTTTCTCTCCCACCACAGAACCCATAGAACCACCGATGAAATTGAAATCCATACAGGCAATGACAACTTTCACATCATTCATTTTTCCGTGACCTGTACGTACCGCATCTTTCAACCCCGTTTTAAGCTGAGTTGCCTTGATACGATCCGGATATGCCTTGGTATCTACGAAATGCAGAGGATCGCCCGAAGTAAGATCTGCGTCCAGTTCAGTATATTTATTTTCGTCGAACAACAATTCGAAGTATGCATCAGAGCCCACCTTTTCGTGGTAGTTGCAATGCGGACAAGTGTAAGCGTTTAATTTATGCTCTCTTGTAGCAGTAATTTTCTTACAATTAGGACATTGATACCACAAACCGTCCGGAGCTTCGCGTTTCATTTCCGTGGGTGTATTGATGCCTTTTTCTTTCCGAATAAACCAGGACATATTTTTTAGTGGGTTAATATCTTTGATTATAGCTTGTAAACAAACCTTTTATCTAACATTCATGATGAAATCAAGGGTCAAATATACTAATAAATGTTTGGTATCGTCAAGCAGCGAATGAGTATTGGGCCCCAGTACTATTCTCCGCTCCGTTTACACATAATTCGTTACGAACAAAAAATAGTTTTAACTTGTTAAATTATTTAATTTATTAGATTCACAACGAATTAACCAAACGATTTCAATTCGTATATTTTTAAGTATGTCAGCCATATCCCCTATTGTGATCATTGTTGGTACCAACCGGCCAAATTCTATGTCTCGTCGTGTTGCAGAATATTATCAAAAACTTCTCATACAGTCCAATACTTCAAGTACAATACTTGACCTGGTGGACTTACCTCATGACTTCACTGTGACCGCACTTTATGGAAATAGTGGAAAAAATGAAGCATTCAATAGTTTAAAAAGTCATATTGACGGAGCTGAGAAATTTATTTTTATTATACCGGAATATAACGGCTCTTATCCTGGTGTATTAAAAGCTTTTATCGACGGACTTCCTTATCCAAATAGTTTTACAAATAAAAAAGCGGCACTTGTTGGTTTATCTTCCAACATGCATGGAGCGATTGTAGCGTTAAGTCACATGAATGATATTTTCAGTTACCTAGGAATGAATACTTTGGCATTACGGGTAAAACTAGCCCAGATACAATCACATTTTGTTGACAATGAAATAACAAATCCGCTGTATAAAGAATTACTGGAAATCCAGGCAGAACAAATTATTCGTTTTTAAAAAGAATGGGAGCCTGATGGCTCCCATTCTTTTTCTATTTCAACCAATGCTGTTCCATTTCATTTGCAGGAATCGAAGGTCTTTTCCACAATTCAATATGGCTGCGGCGATAGGCTGGCCCTTCAAGGTCTCCCCATTTCACCAAACCTCCCTGAAAAGATTTGATCATAGCCTGCAATTTCGCAGTTTCTTCATTAGACCATTCATGACTATCTTCCAGCTCTACATATGAAACATGCGTATAAGCTCTGTTGTCCATTGCAATGATTTCAGTATCTACCATGAAATCAATCGAACTGGTAGCTGTATTTTCTTCCAGTTCCTGAGTAAGAATCATTTCAGGAGCTTCTTCTACGAAAGGAAGTTCAGCAACAACTTCCTGTGGCTGCGTTTTTCCTGTAAATCCATTTTTTAATTCAATGCCTGGAATCGGTGATTCAATGCTATCGAAACCTGCCGCGACAATGGTAACACGCAATTTATCTCCAAGAGAATCGTCAGTGATAGTACCAAGCTTAAACATTCTGGCCTCACCGCCAACCTGCGAAAGTACATACCGCCAGATTTCCCGCTGTTCTTTCATCGTAGCCTCACGTTTCTTGCTTGTAGCAAGTGTTACAAGGATACGTTTTGCACCACGAATATCGCGGTCATTCAGAAGCGGAGAATCCAATGCTTCTTTAATAGCAAGCTGAGCACGGTCAACACCAGTTGCCTCAGCTGTACCCATTACAGATTGTCCGGCGTTTTTAAGAACTTTTTCAACGTCCTTGAAATCCGTATTTATATTCCCATTGGTTGTAATGATCTCGGAAATACTTTTTACAGCATTAAGAAGAATTCCATCAGCCTCAGCAAAAGCCTGAGTTAATGTCATGTCTTCGTAAAGCTCTTCCAGTTTATCGTTCAGTACAACCAGTACAGTATCACTAAATTCTTTCAGCTGCTCAATACCTTCAAGCGCCTGTTCTTTTTTATCAAGTCCTTCCCAGGTATAAGGTGCTGTGACAACCGCCACAGTAAGTTTACCCATTTCCTTGGCAAGCTGTGCAATAACGGGCGCCGCTCCGGTTCCGGTTCCACCACCCATACCAGCCGTAATAAAGACCATTTGTGTAGAACCACCAAGCAGAGCTTTTATTTCTTCTATCGTTTCAAGTGCTGCTTCTTTTCCTTTCGTCGCATCAGTTCCCGCTCCCAATCCCTGGGTTAGGGTAGCGCCAAGCTGGATTTTTACAGGTACCGGACTATTTGCCAATGCTTGTCTGTCTGTATTACAAACGGCAAATTCTACATCTTTGATTTTCTTCTCAAACATGTAGTTGACGGCATTACTTCCTCCGCCACCAACACCTATCACCTTAATGATAGCTGGTTCGGACATGACTCCGTTGGTTTCCTTGACGATTTCGTTCACAATGTAGTCCTGGTCTAAAGAGTGCAACAAATTTTTATTCATAGTCCGGGGTGGTTGTTGATATAAGTGCAATTTCTTCCTTTACTTTCAATAGTCTCCAATACTGTCATCTTTGCGGCCAATGATGCGGTCCCAAAACGAACCGTCATCCTTTGGTACTTTTTTCAATTCCTTTGGTTTAGTCTGAGTTGTGACTTCTCTTAACGGGATACTTAGATTTACAGGAGGTTTACATATTGATTTTATACGCGGATCAATTGACTTAATACCAGCCCAGGCTAATCCTATCGCAGTGGAATACGAAGTATTGCTTACAGCATCGGCTTTGGCAGTATGCGCCAGACGTTCAGGCAATCCAACCCGAACAGGCATATTGGTAACTTTTTCAAATAAAATTTCAATTTCAGGAATATTGGCCGTTCCGCCAGTAAGAACAATTCCGCCAATAAGGTTTTCTTCATAACCTGATTTAAGGATTTCAGCATACACCATCGCTGCAATTTCCTTAAGTCTTTCTTCAATAATTAAAGCAACGTTTTTCTTCAAAACCTGTTTCGGCGCACGTCCGGCAAGGAAATTAACCAGGATTTCAATATTCAACGGAACATCCGCAGAAATCGCTAAGCCATGTTCTTTCTTCAATTTTTCAGCATTACCTAACTGAATTCCGCAACCTGTACGCAAATCAGCAGTGATATGCCTTCCGGCAACCGGGAAAGATGCGATATGACGAATGATACCATCGTAATAAATGACAAGATCTGTGGTATGATCACCAATATCGACCATGGCGATACCCGCTTTCATTTCACCTTCATCCAAAACAGCCAGGCTGGTTGCAAGAGGGGCGTATATCATTTTATCAAACTTCAAATGAGAATCCGCCTCCAGCAAACTTTTCTTTGTACGCTGAATGGATTGATTATTTGCTGAAACAATAAGAAAATGTCCGCCCAGTTTAATTCCGGTTCTTCCCACAGGCTGACGAACGCCCATAGAACTATCTACTACAAATTCCATAGGTAAAACATGAAGCACGTCATAATTTGCTTCCGTTTTCGCCCTGTACATATCATCAACCAGCTGATCTACATCTTTTTGGGTAACTTCATCACCAGTAGACGAAGTAGGCCGTATCACACCGTCGCTCTGTGGAGAAACTCTGACGTGTGATCCGCTGAAACTTACATTAACAACTCCTATATCCAAATCAGAACGGGAAGCCGCTTCGCCTAATGCTTCACGAATTGCATCTCCCACCTGCATTATATTTTCAACTGAACCATTAATTACGGCTCCTTCAGGCACATGGACCTCACTAAATCCCAAAATCTCGATATTATCAAAACGAGATCCCGTAGATGTGCCTTGTGCTGCTACTACGGTAATTTTCGTGCTTCCAATATCTACTCCTACTACAATATTATCCTGTGCCATGCTGATGGTGAATTATTATTCACAAACTATTTGATCTTGAAACTTAACACTAATTTTTGAATATCTACTCCAGTCTTTACTTAGTACCTTATCATAAAAGATACGAAGTTTACTGAATTTCGATTCAAAATCTTCTGCCATACCTAACTCTACACGCTGATCACCTAAAACTGTGGTTAACAGGACTTCCCCGTCTTTATCCACATACATTTCAGCGACCTGCGCCTTCCAAAATTCATTGGTATTCAAAAAACGAATTAAATCCATTACCATCACACCCTTTTTTGACTTCATTTCTTTCGAACTGGTAAAAAAAGGACCTGACACTAACAGCGTTCTTGCCGAAAAACTTTCAGATAAAGGAAAAAAAACGCCTTCGTCATTAATATAGTATCCTGAGGTATTTCGCCACTCTCCGCTTGTCGACGTATTGATCCATCTTGCAAGAGGTTTTTCCTGCTCAACTTCTACGACGACATTACCCTTTAAGTCACGAAAAACCTGACATTTTTTTACAAGTTTATTCTTTCGCACCCTGTTTTCAAGGTCCGAAAGATGAACATCTCTCAATCTACTTCCCAATAATGGGTCTCCGCCATTCTCGGTAAGCAGCATTTGAATATCTGTTTTATCCAGAAAATGCATTCCCGAATCACCATCAATTGTGATGATAATGTTGTTACACCGCTGATTACCAAGGCGACTTTCTGCCATGCCGATTCCAGCAATAGGCAAAATAAGCCACAAGCTATGTTTAAGCCAACGCCAAGAATAGTCAAATTTACGTAACATCTTAGTAATTTTAAAAATGCGGTGACTAATTATTACTAAAAGGATTTTGCAGGAGGATTTTAATTGGCTCTACAAGTGTGTCAATATCACCAGCACCAATTGTAACTACAATATCAGTATTTAATTTCGGTAAAAGGTCTAAAACATCCTTTTTGCTTACCAAATTTTTATCTGTTATCGTTACTTTGTCCAATAACATATCCGAATTTACACCTTCAATAGGTAATTCCCTTGCCGGATAAATATCCAGAAGTAACAGTCTGTCTACCTTCGAAAGACTTGCAGCAAAGCCATCAGCAAAATCACGCGTTCTTGTGAATAAATGCGGTTGAAAAATTCCGGTCACATGTCTGCCCGGATATAGCGCTTTTACGGATGACAAAAATGCTTCGATTTCTGCCGGATGATGAGCGTAATCATCAATATAAACTTTGGAAGGCAACTCTACCTGATATTCAAAACGTCTTTTGACACCTTTGTAACTTTCCAGTGCACCTTTTATATTTTCAGAAGAAACGCCCAGATACAAAGCCACGGCACTTGCAGCGAGTGAATTTTCAATATTATGATAACCCGGGATTTTCATAGCAACGTTTTCAATCACACCTTCCGGATGAACGATATCGAAAACAAAACGTGCATTTTCAATACGAACATTATCTGCATGATAATCGCCTTCTTGTAATGAATAAGTGAAAACTTTTGCTTTGGTACTAGAAGCCAGATCCAGACCTTTTTTCATAAATAAGGCTCCATCCTCATCAATTTGCCCGACGTATTCTCTGAAAGATTCCAGAACATTTTCATGTTTCCCGTAAATATCAAGATGGTCAGCATCCGTAGATGTCACGATTGCGATTTCCGGAAAAAGTGTTAAAAATGAACGGTCAAATTCATCGGCTTCCACGACGCAAACTACTTCACTTAGATTTTCAGTCGGGGCATTAAGCAACAAATTGGTGCCATAATTCTGGGTGATCCCACCCAGAAATGCAGTCGTATTTACATCGGCATAACGTAAAATATGGGCAACAATGGAAGAAGTTGTCGTTTTTCCATGCGTACCAGCCACTCCAACGGTTTTCAAATTTTTTGTAAGCATTCCTAAAACCTGAGATCTTTTCAGGATCATAAAATTTTCCTGCCTGAAATAATTCATCTGCTTATGCTGAACCGGAACGGCAGGCGTGTAAACAATCAATGTCTGCGAGGGATCTGCGATAAATTCAGCTGGAATATTTTCAATTTCATCTTCCAGATTAACAGGAATACCTTCTGAAATCAGCGTTTGTACAAGTGGTGTCAAGGTTTTGTCATAGCCCGCCACCTGAAATGAATTCGCTTTGAACCATCGAGCCAAAGCACTCATACCAATTCCGCCAATTCCTACAAAATAGATGTATTTCCAGTCATTCATAAAAGCCTCAGTAATGTTTTGTATTAATAATTTTGAAAACTACTTTATTAATTTCAGCACTTCCGCTGCGATATCGTAAGCAGCCGTTGGCTTAGCCAGTTTTTTAATATTTGTTTTCAGCTCATCCTGTCTTTTGACATCGTTTAGCAATGTCAATGCACTCGGAATTAATTCCTCAGCCGCACTGGAATCTTTGATAAAAACAGCTGCATCCTGCTCCACCAGATTCATCGCATTTTTAGTTTGATGATCTTCCGACGCAAAAGGAAATGGTATCAAAATCGTCGGTTTTACAGCCAGACACAATTCTGAAACGGATAAAGCTCCTGCACGCGAGACCACAACATCGGCCACGGCATAAGCCAGATCCATTTCATAAATGAATTCAAAAGCCTTTGCTGCATCCGATTTTAAAGCAGAAACGGTTTCCTGCGCAGTACTGATAAATCCTTTTCCTGTTTGCCACAAAACCTGATAACCGGCTTTAACCAAATCGGCAATACCAGTATTTAAACTTTCATTTATCGATTTCGCACCCAGACTCCCGCCCATGACAAAAAGTGTTTTTCGATCTTCCTGAAAGCCGAAATAGGCAAGCGCTTCTTTTCTTTTTGATGTAACATCTACGATATCACTCCTCACAGGATTTCCGTAGACTTTTATCTTGTCTTTTGGGAAAAACGCTTCCATGCCCGGATAAGCCACACAGATCCTGCTCGCTCTTTTGGCTAAAAGTTTATTGGTTATTCCAGCATAGGAATTTTGTTCCTGTATTAATGTCGGTATTCCAAGTAAAGATGCCATCATAAGCAAAGGCCCGCTCGCAAAGCCACCAACACCTACGGCAACATCCGGTTTAAAATCTTTGATAACGGATCTTGCTTTCCACAGACTGCGTGTCAGCTTTACTGGAAAAGCTAAATTATCCACAGAAATTTCTCTTTTTATTCCTACAATTGGCAATCCAATAATATTGTACCCGGCACGAGGCACTTTTTCCATTTCCATTTTGCCAAGCGCTCCAACAAATAAAATTTCAATACCCGGTTCAATTTCTTTCAATGCGTTGGCAATCGCAATGGCCGGATAAATATGTCCGCCAGTTCCGCCACCGCTAATAATTACTCTTTTTGACATAAGTATTGTTAAATCTTTTGCTCATCCATTTTTTCTCCCCGGCTTACGCTTAAGATCATGCCCATGGCAACGCCGGTAAATAGCAGAGAAGTCCCGCCCTGACTAAAAAATGGGAGTGTCTGGCCGGTTACCGGCACTAATCCCACCGTCACCGCCATCGCGGAAAAAGCCTGACTTACTACTACAAAGGTTAATCCGGCAGATAATAATCCACCAAAAGGCCTTTTGGTGGCCTCAATTGCTTTAAGTCCACGGAATAATAAAATGAGATATAATACCATAAGGGTTGTCCCACCCAGTGTTCCGTATTCCTCCACTACTACTGCAAAAATAAAATCTTTTTGAGGCTCTGGAAGAAATCTTCGTTGCCGGCTTTTCGCAACACCTTCTCCATAAAGTCCGCCGCGGGCCATGGCCATATAAGATTGCTGCGATTGGTAAACAACCACATCTTTATCCAGAAAAGAACTAATCCTGTTTTGAGCAGTATTTGACCTTTGTGTCGAATTCAGTAGAATCGCAACACCGGCAAAAAATACCAGTCCCAGCGCTGTAAAGAGCAGATAATGAATGGGCACTTTCCCTACAAACATCAACAAAAAGCATATACCGGCAAGCATGAAAGCCGTTGAAACATTACTTGTGAAGATCAATCCGCAAACCACACCGACCAGCGCAAGCGGCTCCATGAATAATTCTCTGGTATTCCATCCGCCTTTGATATGCCTTGCAAGAATCAATGATAAATGCGCAATCAATGCAACCTTCGCCCATTCTGATGGCTGGAAACGCTGGCCAATAATAGGTATCTCAATCCATCGTGAGGCTTCGTTTACAGATCTCCCAAAAAACATAGCAAAAATCAGTAGCAAAATAGAACTCCAAACCGCCATACGGGTTACATACACAAACTTGATGTAGGGGATTCGATGGACAAAAAACATGATCAGCAGAGAAAGAAAGCATAATACAGAATGTTTGAAAAGATAATATTCCGTATTCCCTTGTTTTACGCTGTACGCATCTTTTACACTCGCACTGTAAACAACAACGATACTTGAAAGCAACATCCCGATACAAATGCCCCAGATCCAGGGATCTCCTTTAAGATTTCTGGAAAACCACGCCTGAGTTTCCTCCCTTAATTTTTGAAAACCATCCATGATGCTTATGCTAGCTTATTAAGTTCTTAACGGCCTGTTTGAATTTATCGCCTCGGTCTTCATAATTTTGAAATAAATCAAAGCTTGCGCAGGCAGGAGAAAGTAATACAATATCTCCGGCAACGCTCCACTTCTGAGCTTGATTTACGGCGTCCTGGATATCTTCCGTTACGTAAATTTCAGGTACAATTTCGCCAAAATATTCTTTTAATTTCTTGAAATCAGGCGTTAAAATAATCAGTGCTTTTACCTTCTTTCTTACCAATTCTTCTATCTGGCTGTAATCATTTCCTTTGTCAACTCCTCCGGCAATCAGCACAAGTGGTTGTTCATAACTTCCCAAAGCATAAAAAACCGAATCAACATTGGTAGCTTTTGAATCATTCACAAAAGTAATGCCGTCAATAACGGCAACTTGTTCCAAACGATGCGGCGCATTGACAAAGGTCAGCAAACCGCTTTTAATTACTTCATGGCTTAATCCAACCGACTGCGCTATTAGAATTGACGCTAAGGCATTGACTGCATTATGAGGCCCTTTTATTGGAAGATCAGAAAAATCCTGTTCGTACAAGCTACCTTCTCTTTTGGAAACTAGCTTCTGATTATTCAGATACGCACCTTCTGTAATTGTGTCTTTTAAAGAAATCCCCCATTTCTTAGGCAAAACCTCTCTTTTCAGAAGTTCAGAAATGATGACTTCACTATCTGAGAAATAAATAAAATCATCATCTGCGGTCTGATTCTGTATAATATTAAATTTCGAATCAACGTAATTTTGAAAATCGTAATTATAACGATCAAGATGATCTGGCGTGATATTTAAGATCACAGAAATATTCGGGTGAAAATCGACAATATTATCAAGCTGGAAACTACTGATTTCCAATACGTAATAATCGAAGTTCTTTTCAGCCACCTGCCAGGCAAAGCTCTCGCCAATGTTTCCGGCAAGGCCCACATTCAAATTTGCCTCGCGCAAGAGATGATAAGTCAGCAACGATGTTGTCGTTTTTCCATTACTACCCGTAATCGCAATCAGCTTTGCTTTGGTATATCTTGATGCAAATTCTATTTCAGAAATAATGGATATTCCTTTGGCCACCAATTCTTTAATAATGGGTGCCTTATCTGGAATTCCAGGACTTTTCACAACTTCATCAGCAGCCAGAATTAAAGATTCTGTATGAAAACCTTCTTCAAAATTTATATTTTCGCGAAGTAACACTTCACGATATTTATCACTGATTGGACTCCGATCCGACAAAAAAACATCAAATCCTTTTAATTTACCAAGTATTGCCGCTCCTATTCCGCTTTCTCCACCACCTAATACGACGAGTTTTTTCTGCAACATATTTTCAAATTTTAACTAAGAAGTAAAGTACGCGGATTAATCTCTTTCAAGGAAGATTTTTTTTCGCTTTCTTCAAAATATCTGTTGCAAAAAAAAGGGGCATGAAAACATGCCCCTTCAATTTTGTTATTCTTGTAAATTTTATGACTATTTCTTTTGAGATTCGGATAATTTAATCCTGTTTGCAGCCTTTACGATCATGAAAATTACCCATGCGATAATCAGGAACTGGATAAGTGTCTGAATAAAATTACCATATTTAATGGCAACTTCCGGCGTTTTGTCGACAGCCTCTTTCAATACAAATTTTAACTGTGTGAAGTCTACACCGCCAATAACAATACCTAAAATTGGATTGATAATATCCTCAACCAACGAGGTTGTGATTTTCCCAAAAGCAGCACCGATAATAACACCGACAGCCAGGTCAAGCACATTGCCTTGAGCGATAAACGTTTTAAATTCCTGTAACATATAGTCTAAGGTTAAATGTATGTGGGCTAAATCTAGTTAAAATGTATATAAAAACCCAATACTCAAACCTTGTGCAAATTGAATGTCGTCTACCTGGGATTTATTATAGATCAGAATAGCTCCCAAATTGACATTGAAGTACTTAGCGATTTTAGCGGTTACCATCGCATCCAGACGATGATCATTTTTAAATTCTCTTTTGTCAGTGATCTGGTTCTTATTGTAAGCTGTAAATAACTGGTATCTGAATTTTAGATTAATATCTTTGACTACTTCTTTATCAAAGTTGGCCACTAATTGTACAATACCCACTTCATTATGGAATCGTTTCCCAATTTTAACACCATAATTTGCAGGAATTGTCAGATATAAATTTTTGTCAGAAACAATAGTCTGGCGAATCGCTCCCGGTGCAAGATCAATAAAGAAATAAGGGGCGGGGCTATATTCAATACCAATTGCTTCGGTAAGATAGGCTGGTGCAAATAGTCCGGAAACTTTTTTCTTCGCTGCTATGGAATCCGGTGAAGTTGAAGTTGAATAGGTATACCCATTGGCGAATTGCGACAGAAGGTTGAAGTTGGCAAACAAACTCCATTTATCGGTTAATTCGTAATTGTATTTGGTATCAAAAAAGATACGATCAAGATTTTTTCTGCTGCCCTGAGATTTATTTTTGACAATACCATATTGGGATTGAAAGTCATTTCTCCATGAATGTTTCCCTGTCTTTTTTTCACTAAGTGCATTAAAAAATGCACCAAGTGCAATTGAGCTAACACCCCCGCCAGTCCAGTTCGAACTAAAAGATCCCTGTGTAAGATTGACACCAAATTCTACCTTTTTCCAGGTCGTATCACCCTTAACTTTCAGCCTCGCACCGCTCAGAGAATTGGTTAGATCAACCTTTTTAGTGATATCATCCTGTGCAAAAACGGTTCTGGATGCGGCAAATAATAAACAAATAATTAGTGTGCGGATGGTAATTTTCAAACTCATGCTTATTCAAAATTTAACGATTTAATTAAAAATTTCAACCTGCCGGGTCTGAAAAAACTGTAATGGCAGTATTGTAGTGGTGGTATCGTTCACAATGGTTACCGTAGTATTATCGATCTTGGTGATGACTCCTTTAACATCATCAATTTTAATAACCTGGCCTTCTCTATAATTTTTACGACTGTAAAATGACGAAATGATATTTGATAGAACATCCTTCGATGCGATCCCATAACCCAATGAAAAAGAGAGAATTACTCCGCCTATAATCAGAATAAAGCTCGATTCAAGAAGAGTGGTTTCTATTCCGATTTGTCCTAATGCACTTATAAATGTGATAATCAGAAAGAAAACGAAGGCAATATTTCCAATGAGCTTGGAGGATGGAATATTAAAAGATTTACAGGTAGCAACAACAGCGCCTTTTATGGCATCCGAAATCATAATTCCAATTTGCAGCATGACAGCCGCTGCGATGAGTTTTGGAATAAAATTAACTAACGATAGGACCATACTTGTGATGGCATCAACCCCTAACGTCTCAGTAGCAGCAGTAAGGAAAATTAAGAGAATAAAGTAATAAACCACTTTTGCAACAATATCACTTAGCTTGATTTCCGTTTTAAGCTGTTTTATTAATCCAATTTCATTCAATTTGTCCCCGATACGATCGAATCCGATTGAGCTGAGTACTTTTCTGATGACTATCGTAATACCTTTTGCTACCAGATAGCCAATTGCTATGATAATGAAGCAACCAATAACCCGGGGAACAAAAATTACAAACTGGTTTATTAGTGTGTTAAAAGTGTTAATTAAAATTTCTGAAATGTTGGGAAGGTTGTTCATATTGGGAGAGTAAAATGTGTGTTCTTAACTTACAATCTTTGTAATTACTTTATTTTAAATCTGTATCCTCAATGGAAAGGCTAACGATAAGCGTATTAATAAAATGCTCCGTAAAGTGTTCTACTACATGCATTGTATCCCTTATTGTATTTACTTCTGAAACCAAAGCTCTTTTAAGGTATGCCGGCACTTCTTCAGTAGATTCCAGATCCTTAAATACCGTATTTCCTGAGGACATATTTCATTAGTTTATAAAATACCTGATTAATTCTATCATTTTCACGAAGAATATACCCAGGAAAATAATTGTTTCCAGATATTTCTTACGCAGCTTTTCGCGTGATCTCAGAAGCCGCATTTTTACTGCACTTTCTGTTATTTTGAATATATCTGCAATATCCCTGATGCTAAGATCATCGGTGTATTTCATAAACAAAATACCCTTTTCATCCACCGTCAGATGATCCAGTGCAGTTTTCAGATTTCTGGCTTCAATATCGTCTCCATCAAAAAGATTATTAAGGTCAATGTCATCAGGAACTTCCATAGGCTCGTCCTGATATACTTCGCCTCTTTTCTTATTGGAGCGCAGCTGATCCATACAGTGATTGTATGTTATAGAATACAACCATGTCGAAAATTTGGCATCCTCTTTAAAGGTCCCGAGCTTGAAAATTAATTTTAAAAAGATGTCATGTGTAAGATCCTCTGCTTTCGCGGAATCTTTGACAAAAGACAAGCACTTATGATAAACCTTATCAGCATATCTAGAGTACAATTTTTCGAAATAGTGGTTACGCTGCGTATCCACAAATAACTTTACCAACTCTTCATCGGTATAATTATTTTCTTTCCGTTCTTCTTTAAACGTTTTGACTGCCATACATGTAAAAAGTAACAGAGCAAGCCTTATTTAGTGTGCAAAAAATATTTATATGACGGCAAATAACAAAAACAACGCCTGGTATACAAGTATACGTCAGGCGTTGTTTTTATTTTTTTACTATTTTTTTAAATTATGCTCCAATTGCTACTCTTTTGAATGACTTTACAGTCAAACCCTTAGCTGTTTTTTCAACCAATTGGCGGATTGTTAGTGAAGAATCTTTAACAAATTCCTGATTTAACAAAGTATTGTCTTTGTAAAACTTCTGTAATTTACCCTGAGCAATTTTTTCAAGCATCGCTTCTGGCTTGCCTTCTGCGCGAGCTTGTTCTTTTCCAACTTCTATTTCGCGTTCAACTGTTGCTGAATCAACGCCATCTTTGTCAAGAGCAACCGGTTTCATCGCAGCAATCTGCATAGCAACATCTTTACCAAGTTCGTTAACGTCAGTTCCGTTAACGCCTTCGAACGCTACCAATACACCAAGTTTCCCATTTGAGTGAATGTAAGAAACAACCTGATCAGCCGTTACGTTTTCGTAAGCAGCGATTACAAGTTTCTCTCCCAATTTACCAACAAGGTCAATAATATTTTCGCTTACAGGACGGCCATCAGCCAAAGTCGCAGCAAGTAAAGCTTCTTTGTCCTGGATATTATCAGCTACTGCTTTATCCAAAATGCTTTGCGCAAGCGTTTTGAAATCTTCAACGTTTGAAACTGGTTCTGTTTCGCAAGCGAAAGCAACAAGTTTACCGTTCGTTCCATCTGCGCTGATCGCTACCAATACTGTTCCTTCTGAAACTTCGTTATCAGCACGTTTTGCAGCAACTTTTTGTCCTTGTTTACGTAGAATATCAACGGCATTGTCAAAATCGCCATCAGCTTCCTGAAGTGCTTTTTTACAATCCATCATACCTGCGCCAGTCATCTGGCGTAGTTTATTTACATCTTGAGCGGTAATTGCCATGACTTATTTCTAAATGGTTAAAAACTTTTTTACAAAACAGTCCAATTCCTCTGATTAACAGATTATGCAAATGTTAACGAATCGGTTGTAGACTATTTTTCAATTTGAATTTTAAAAAACTATAGCCCATAGCAAATGGCTATGGGCTACTTTATCTATCAGAAAGAAAAAGGTTAAAAAATAACCTGATTCATATCGCCCTGACTATTCTTCGTCACTTTCAATTGCTGGAACTTCAGCACGGGGTGCCGCAGCAGCTGCATCTTCATTACCTTTGTCAACCTGACGTTTGGCTTCTTCTTCCTCTACAAGACGCTGATCGTCTTTATCCTGCTTGCGTTCCATCAGACCTTCTTCAATTGCCTTACCGATTGCCAAAGTAATCAATGAGATCGCTTTGTAAGCATCATCATTACTTGGAATCGGGAAATCAACCAATTCAGGGTTTGAGTTTGTATCACAGATCGCAAAAATAGGGATGTTCAATCTTTTTGCTTCTGAAACCGCAATGTGTTCACGTTTCACATCAACGATGAAAAGTGCAGCAGGAAGGCGAGTTAAGTCAGCTACACCACCTAACACTCTTTCCAATTTGTCCTTTTCACGTGTAAGCATCAGGCGTTCTCTTTTCGCGATATTGCTAACCGTGGTTTCGTCTTTAAGCATCTTCTCAAGAGTCTGCATTTTTTTCAAAGACTTGCGAATTGTGCCAAAGTTTGTAAGCATACCACCTAACCAACGATCAGTTACGTAAGGCATTTTAAGGCGTTTTGCCTCTTCCGTTACGATTTCCTGCGCTTGTTTTTTAGTAGCCACAAACATGATCTTACGTCCTGAACGAACGATCTGTTTCAAAGCAGCTTCAGCTGATTCTACACAGCTAAGTGTTTTGTTCAGGTCAATGATGTGAATACCGTTTTTTTCCATAAAGATATATGGAGCCATACGGGGATCCCACTTGCGGGTAAGGTGACCAAAATGCACACCTGCATCCAATAGGTCTTTATATTCTATTTGTGCCATTGCCAAATTTGAATTTAATATTTTGAAAAAGATATTACATACGCAGCACAGTACATCGGGCACGATAAGTAACTGTCTGGACTTCTCTCAATGTCAAGTTTTGTCATTTGTTGCGGTCCGCCGCGCGGTCAGGGGGTTATCATTTATTGTTGTGCTTCTCAGCCGAAACGATATCTGACTATTTCCTGACCATACTTGACTATTCCTGACAATGAAATAATATTAACGTTTCGAGAACTGGAATCTCTTACGAGCCTTAGCGCGACCGTATTTCTTACGTTCAACCATACGAGGGTCACGAGTAAGAAATCCTTCTTTCTTCAACGCTGGACGGAATTCTCCGTTGTATTCAACCAATGCACGTGAAATAGCCATACGAACAGCCTCAGCTTGTCCTGATATTCCACCACCTCTTACGTTTACTTTAACATCGTAACCGTCGCTACCGCTAATAGTAACGAAAGGCATTTGCAAAACGATCTGGTGAACTTCGAAAGGGAAGTACTCCTTAAAATCGCGGCCGTTTACTTTGATTTCTCCTTTACCTGGCGTAAGGTAGATGCGCGCCACAGCTGTTTTTCTTCTACCAATTGTGTTGATAACTTCCATGTATTGCTTTTGCGTTATCAGTTTTAGACCTCAGAGGCTTAAAACTGTATTTCTTTAGGTTGTTGAGCACTATGCGGATGTTCCGCAGCGGCATAAACGAACAAATTAGTAAACAAACGACGTCCCAAACGACTTTTTGGAAGCATACCTCTCACGGCTTTCTCGATCACACGTTCCGGGTGTTTTTCAAGCAATTCGCGAGGAGTTTGAAAACGCTGACCTCCTGGGTATCCAGTGTGACGAACATAAATTTTGTCTGTCAACTTTTTACCTGTCAACTTTACTTTATCGGCGTTGATAATGATAACATTATCACCACAGTCCACATGAGGTGTGTAACTTGCTTTGTGCTTGCCTCTGATAATTTTAGCAACTTCACTGGCCAAACGACCAAGAATTGCACCTTTGGCATCCACAACAACCCACTCCTTGTTCACTGTGTTTTTGTTCGCCGAGATGGTTTTGTAGCTTAACGTATCCACGATTAACAAAAATTTTAATTGATTTTCAATAAATTACACTGTTATAGAACAGTCCCATCGCAAAATGGGAGTGCAAATATAGAGTTTAACAAATTGAATTACAAGTATGTTTGTAATTTTTCCCGGATGATGTATTTTTTACAATACTTATGATATGGGTGATTGGAATTGAAAATTGCTTTTTATTGGCTGTTTACTGATTTTTTTGGTGACTGTCAGCTTCTAAGCAAGTATTACACAAACTCAAAATACTTTGACTAAATAATTTTCTGATTAATTCCGATGCCAAAAAATCCTAAACTTTTACCTCATGAACATTGAAAATTATAATTCAAAAGACGCACTTTCATACCATCAGATTCTCGTAATTCTCTTTTTTGTTCTGTTTTCCATCCATTCAGGATACTCCCAGGATTCTGACGCACTGGCTTTTCGTCCGCTTTTCAATGGAAAAAATCTGGAAGGATGGGTTGATGTGAATACTTCCAAAGAAACATGGAAAGTGAAAAACGGAACTTTGATCTGTTCAGGACTACCGATCGGCGTCATGCGGTCTGACAAACAATATGAAAACTTTATTTTGGAAGTGGAATGGAAACATATGACAGCCGGTGGAAATTCAGGTATTTTTGTTTGGAGTGAAGGAACACAATTTCAAGACGATCCACTGACCAAAGCCATTGAAGTGCAAATGCTCGAACTGGATTATGCAAGGCAACATAATGCAACGGAAGATTACGTTCACGGTGAATTATTTCCGACAATGGGTATGACTGCCATTCCGGATAATCCACGAGGTATCCGCAGCAAATCCATTGAAAAACGTTGTAAAGGAAAAGGGGAGTGGAATAAATATGTGGTCGTTTGTGTAGACGGAACGGTTAAATTATCCGTCAATGGAAAATTTGTAAACGGACTTCGTGCTTCCGAGCGGAAGAAGGGATATATCTGCCTGGAAGCGGAAGGCGCTGAAATTCACTTTCGTAATATGCGTATCATGGAACTCCCTTCCGGCATAACTTCCCAGGAACAAACCGCACCGGTCGTAAACTGATTTGTGAAGTTGACTATGGCTTAATAACTTACGCAGGATATTACAATGTTCAATAAAAAATGAAAATCTCCTTTATTGGTGCCGGAAATGTGGCATGGCATCTTTCTCAGGCTTTTGAAGATGCCGGTCACATTATTTGTGAAGTTTATAGTCGCGATACGCAGAAAGCCAGGCAGCTTGTATCCTTGCTGTATGATTCAGAAATTCAGCCGGACCTGAATTTTTCAGAAAGCGATACGCAGATTATTTTTATTACCGTTTCTGACGATGCCCTGAAATCGATCATTGAACGGATTGTTTTGCCAGAAGGCGTTATTGTTGTGCATACTTCCGGCACGAGATCACTAGCCGAACTTCAAAATCTGTTGGAAATTTACAGTGATGTTCCGGTGCAGACAGGTGTTTTTTACCCTTTACAGACTTTTACAAAAGAAGTCCCGATGGATTACAAAACGCTACCGATCTGCGTGGAAGGAACAAGCGACATTGTGGAAACCCGACTGACAAATCTGGCAGACAGCATTAGTAAGTATGTCCGCCATGTTGATTCCGACGAGCGGTTTATTCTGCATGTTGCGGCTGTTTTTGCAAGTAATTTTACCAACCATTTGTTAAGTGTTTCGCATGATCTCCTGGCTCGGGAGCAAATGAGCTTTGATTTGTTAAAGCCGCTTATCAATACAACCATCAATAAAGCACTGCAATCGGAAGATCCGGCACTTGGTCAAACGGGGCCGGCAAAACGGGGAGACTGGGCAACAACCGGCAGGCATCTTGAATATTTACAGGAAATAAATCCCGAGTGGACCGATATTTATCGTTTAATGACCGAACGGATCCGGACACGTCATATAGGAAATGAATAACCGGTGCTTCGCCGGGAAAAAAGTTAGACTATCTTTGCACACAATTCCAATCTTGAAATTTTATGAGTTCAGCCTTAGAAGAACGTTTCAAACAGATCACAACCTTTATTTTTGATGTTGACGGTGTCATGACCGACGGCAGTGTTATCGCACTGGAAAGCGGGGAACAGCCGCGGATTTTCAATGTTCGTGATGGTTATGGTATCAACCGCGCTGTTAAACTTGGGTATAATGTTGCCATTCTTTCTGCTCAAAATCAGGTTGGTGTTCGTAAAAGGCTGGAATATCTTGGTGTAAAAGACATTTTTATTGGCACAACTCCTGATGGAAAATTGCCAATCTTCAAAAAATATCTTCAGGAACGCGGTCTTACAGAAAACGAAATCGTTTTCATGGGCGACGACTTGCCGGATTATGAAGTGATGAAAACCTCCGTTTTGGGCGCTTGCCCAGCCGATTCTGATCAGGAAATTCTTGCGATTGCCGATTATGTATCTCCTGCAAAAGGCGGTTATGGAGCGGTTCGCGATGTGATTGAGCAGGTCATGCGTGCGCAAGGAAAATGGATGTCGTGGTTTGAATCGAAGTAAGAATTATTATACGTGGCACACTCGGAAAACAAACGTTACTTTCCCAACTTAAATGGTATCCGCTGCATAGCAGCACTTTTGGTGGTTTTTCATCATTTGGAGCAAGCCAAACATGCTTTTGGTATTGATAATTTATATGATGTAACGATCATCAAACATGCCGGACGATTGGGGGTGGGTTTATTTTTCGTGTTAAGTGGGTTTTTAATAACTTATTTGCTGCTCGAAGAAAAAGGCCGTTTCGGCGATGTTGACGCCAAGAAATTTTATTTACGCAGGGTTTTCAGGATCTGGCCGATTTATTTCCTGATCATCGGACTATCATTTTTTGTCTTCCCACATATTGATCTTCTTTATTTTCCGGGTGCTAATGAAAAGTTAGCTGCAAATGTGGCTCCACGGCTTGCACTGCTGCTTTTGGTTCTTCCAAATTATGCTTTCGTATTGTATGATCTTCCTTACTGGTGCGCACAAACCTGGTCGATTGGCGTGGAAGAACAATTCTACTATTTATGGCCATGGATTATCAAATATCCCAAAAAGAGTGGACGTATTCTTTTTCTCTTCCTATTCGTAACTGCGGTTTTGCTATTTGGCGGAGCTTATCTTTTGGATAAAACGGACGAGGAAAAAATATCCGCCATCACTACTTTCGTCGGCCAGTTCAGGATTCAAACGATGGCGCTCGGAGGTCTTTGCGCTTATTTGGTATATTCACAAAAAACAAAAATTCTTGATTTCGTTTTCAGGAAAGACGTACAGATTGTGGTTTACGCATTGCTAGCCATTCTGTTTTTCTCCGGCATTCATTTCACTGGATTTCTTGAATTATACGCGCTGTTTTTCAGCTTCTTTGTGCTGAATGTTTCCTGTAACAAAAACACGATTATCAGTCTGGAAAATAAGGTAATGAGTTATCTGGGTAAGATTTCCTACGGGCTTTATATTTATCACGTTTTTGTCATTGTCTTTATAATCAATGCTTTAAGAACGTTTGCACCACAAATATCAGGTACTGTCTACCATGTCATACTTTACGTTTTGACTTTTGTATTGTCCGTTGCGGTGACGGCGCTTTCCTATAATTATTTCGAAAAACCTTTACTGGCGTTTAAGGATCGGCATTTTGGAAGATAATTGTTTAAACGCAGAGTTATGGAGCCTTCCGCCGTGCGGTTTTCCCGCCGTGTTATTGGAGTTTTATTTTTGAGTCCGGGAGTTCGGACATGGTGTAGAATTTCAGGTTTTGTACTTTTGCTTCTTTCAGGATTGTTTCTAAAAATGTTACACTGAATCCGTATTGGCCATTTTTTGGTTTTTCATGTAGAGGCTGATGACCGAAAAGCATGATCGCCGTGTTTGTATCTTTCGCTTTTTTCAGTGCTTCTTTTATTTCCTTCTCACTGATATTTGTTCCTTCGTCAATCATCAGCGCATCAACGATTTTTCTTTTGTTGAAGGGATAATAAATCCAGCTCATGACTCTTGGCTCGAAATGATATACCGGTATTCCGAATAGTTTCCGCTCGGCTTGTGCTACGTCCCTTAAAATTTTAAAACCATGCGCCAATAAAATAGAATCCGCCTGATCGGTATGATTTCCACCCGGATGCGCGTAGGAAGTGGGTTTTATACCAATTTGTGCCAGATGTTTCAATCCAGGTTCCAGTTCGGTTTCGATGTACTTTTGCACACCGTCAGATTTCAACAGTTCTGTTGCATTTCCATGAATTGTTCCATGAAAACCAATTTCATGCCCGTCTCTTTGCAACTGTTTTATTTTGACAATTTCCTCGGTCGTCAGTAAGACTGGGCAGGTGAGGAAAAACGTTACGCGGGCGTTGTATTTTTGAAAGAGTGGCCTTAATGCATACCAATCGTCAATAAAATGATCGTCAAAAGAAATGGCGATACCGGCTTTTTCTGAGTCGGCTGGTTTTGTCTGGCAGGATAACAGAGAAAAAGTGACAAGAAAAAGAACATAAAAAGTCGGAACTCCTTTGACCCAGTGACAAGGTTTACTCCCCCAGTTCTTTAATTTCTTTATCAAAATCAGATGGTATTTTCGGTTTGTGTTAAATTTATTATTTGTCCCATTTAAGAGGGCCAAAGATATGATATTTCAGCTTTGACTTATAGAATTAAGCTGACTAACTGAACTGTCCAGAAATTCCGAACAGTTGCGACATTGTTTTATTGTTGGCTTTAAAAAAATATACAAATGTGTAATCTAACAAAACACATTTCAACTTGTAAGAAATTCTTACAAGTTGAAATGCAGCCATAATATCAAATGAAGTATTATTTTCGCTAAAATAATTACCCCAAATGAAAATTCTCCACACCGCAGACTGGCATATTGGAAAAAAGCTGGACAACTTCCCGAGACTGGAAGAACAAAGGCTTGTATTAGATGAAATTTGTGAGATAGCAGATCGGGAAGAAGTTGACGCGGTTGTTGTCGCAGGCGATTTGTTTGACAATTTCAACCCTTCATCGGAATCTACAGAATTATTATACAGCACATTATACCGATTATCAGCAAACGGAAGTCGCGCGGTGATTGCCATTGCCGGAAACCATGATTCCCCCGAAAGAATTGATGTCCCGGATGCCTTAGCGAAGGTCTGCGGAATTATTTTTATAGGATTTCCAAATGCTGAAATTAAACTATTCTGTACCCAGGCAGGACTTGAAATTACCAAATCAGATAAAGGATTCATCGAAATTAAACTTCCCAAGTCAGATATTCCGCTTCGTATTCTGCACACACCTTATGCCAACGAACAGCGCTTGAAAACGTTTTTAGGCATGGAAGATTCCGAAGAAAACCTGCGGACGCATTTGCAAAAACACTGGCGGGAATTAGCTGAAAAATATCTGGATGACGAAGGTTTCAATTTGCTGGTAACGCATTTATATGTGATGAAAAAAGGCGATCCGGCACCAGAGGAAGAACCCGATGAAGAACGTCCGATTTTACATATCGGCGGAGCCCAGGCTATTTACACAGAAAATTTCCCTGAACAAATCCATTATATCGCGCTTGGTCATTTGCATCGTTACCATCGTGTTGACAAGGTTCCGGCTCCTTCGGTATATTCAAGCAGTCCGTTAGCATATAGTTTTTCGGAAGCAAATCAGACAAAGTATGTCATTATCCTTGACGCAGATGCAGGAAAATTAAATAATTACCGCGCTATTGAACTGACAAAGGGCAAGAAACTTCGTCGCGGAAAATTTGATTCCATTGATGACGCCATAATCTGGCTTCAGGAGCATTCCGAAGACTTAGTCGAGCTCACAATCGTTTCGGATAATTATCTGGAAGCTGCCGATAAAAAACGACTGATGGAAGCACATTCCGGTTTGGTACAGATTATTCCCCAAATTAAGAAAATCGTAGAAGAGGGAAGCGCCTCAGCCATAGATCTTACTTTAAGTATGGAAAATCTTTTTCAGGAATATTTCAAAAGTAAAAATAAAGGACAGGAACCTTCGGAAGGTTTGCTTGATGTTTTTAGGGAAGTTTTGGGGACGGAAGAATAATTCAAAACCTATATTAATAAAAAAGGCAAGCCTACTGAAATGTAAGCTTGCGTCAAATTTTTTGTATAGTAACGGAGTAAAGTTTTTTCAGATGAAATTAGTTTACCCGTTTTAACTTTGCTTCAATCGTCTGCTGTGTGTGAGGCACCACACGTAACCTTTCCTTAGGAATCAATTTCCCCGAGTCGATACAAACGCCATACGTTCCGTTTTTGATGCGTACCAACGCATTTTCCAGCTGGATGGAGTATTTCTGTAACCGGGAAGCCAATTGTGTCAAATTTTCACGTTCACTTGCATCTGCACCATCTTCAATTGACTTGGCTGTACTGGCTGTGTTATCTGTGCCGCTATCGTTCTTTTTGCTCAAACCTCCCTTAATATAGTTCAGTTCACTAAGCGTACCTTCGAGTTTGCCGCGGATCAATACCTCAAATTCCTTTAATTCTTCCTCTGAATATCTCGTCCTTTCTTCTTGCATAGTCTTAATTGATTTGAAGCTGTATTAAGGTCCTTTAAAAACAAAAATAATAGTAATCAACTTTCTTTTTAACACTAAATTCAGGGAAAAGCTCCCTGCCACACCGAAATTACTCTCCGGGCATTTCCACTAACAAGGCAAAGCACTGATACTCAAAAAACAAAGCCACAACCTGCGGCGGAAATGGCTTTGTTACTTTTATGTTATTTTTATTTGTACAAAACAGTTTTTACTGCTTCAACAACACGTTTTACGTTTGGTAAAATTTCTTCGATCAGCGTTGGCGCATAAGGAAGCGGCACATCACGGTTTGTAACACGTATTACCGGTGCATCCATATAATCAAACGCGTTGCGCTGGATATGGTAAGCAATTTCAGTAGAGATAGATGCCAATGGCCATGCTTCTTCAACCACAACACACCGATTGGTTTTCTTTACAGATTCAACAACAGTTGCGTAATCGATAGGTTTAACCGTTCTCAAATCGATCAGTTCTACATCGATTCCTTCTTTTTCCAATTGAATGATCGCTGGCATAACCACACGTGGAATCATTTTACCGAAAGAAACAATGGTAACATCTTTTCCCTGACGTTTCACATCTGCTTTTCCAATCGGAATAAGATATTCTTCCTCAGGAACCATCATTTTATCACCATACATAACTTCCGATTCCATGAAGATAACCGGGTTATTATCGCGGATTGCTGATTTCAAAAGTCCTTTGGCATCATAAGGATTTGAAGGAATAACAACTTTCAAACCTGGCGTGTTTGCAAACCAGTTTTCAAAGTTTTGTGAATGCTGAGCACCCAACTGACCTGCATTTCCCGTTGGTCCACGGAAAACGATGGGTGCACCGTATTGTCCGGCAGACATAGAAAGAATTTTCGCAGCGCTGTTGATGATCTGGTCAATAGCAACCAACGAAAAGTTGAATGTCATAAATTCAATGATAGGACGAAGACCGTTTCCGGCTGCTCCAACCCCAATTCCTGCAAAACCTAATTCAGCGATCGGCGTATCAATCACACGTTCCGGTCCAAATTCGTCAAGCATTCCCTGACTGGCTTTATAGGCGCCATTATATTCTGCAACTTCCTCGCCCATCAGGAATACACTTTGATCCCGGCGCATCTCTTCCGACATGGCGTCGCGAATGGCATCTCTAAATGCTATTTCTTTCATCCGTAATTTTATGATTATTTAATGTTCCGTGGTTCCCCACTGGGATGTTACCAGGCAAATTCGTCCAAAGAGGGTAAAATTTTATAACGCCTGCTTTCATCAAAATAAGGTTATCAACACTGGTTTCGAAAATGATGTGGTAAAATTAGAGAAACAAGGTCAATTCTCAAATTGTTTAAACAACCATTATCAGAAAAGTAAAGATATATTACAATTTAAAGTCTTAATACATTGGAATTACATCCACCTCAACGGATAATGTATGTTTGCCCGAACTGAAAATAATTCCTTTCAGCGGCGGGACATCGCTGTAATCTCTTCCCCAAGCCGTAATAATATGACGCTCACCGGGAACAACATTATTTGTCGGATCAAAATCGCACCAGCCATAGTCGGGAATAAAAACTGAAATCCAGGCGTGGGAAGCATCCGATCCCTGCATTTTTTGTTTGCCCGGAGGTGGCAAAGTTTCCAGATATCCGCTCACATAACGAGCAGCAAAACCAAAGCTCCTTATACAAGCAATGGCCAGATGTGAAAAGTCCTGACAAACGCCTTTTTTCGCTGCAAGTACATCCCGGATGGGTGTATGAATCGTTGTAAAATCCGGAACGAAATCAAACTCCGTGAATATTTTCCGGCTTAGTGCATGCACACATTCATAAAGCGGACGGTCATCCTGAAAACAATCTTCGGCAAAATGAATGATCGTCGGATCCCATTTAATCAGCGGACTTGGCAACAGATATTCCAACAGCGAAACTTTCAAAGATCGGTCATTCATAAAACGTGACCGCGCTTCTGCACAGGTAACATCCGAACGGATCGGTGCACCGGTCGTTTCAGTTAGACATTCCACAATACTTGTCGTTTTCACCGTCAGTTTTTTATGCGGCGAATGAAGCGAAAAGTAATGCGTTGTATTGCCATAGTAATCCACACGTTCTACAATTTCAGCAGGCCTTGGCGTGACTTCCATCGTAAAATCCTGACAAAGCTGTTTCGGCAAAGTCCGTGGTGTGAGACATACCAGACTGTGATATGTGCTCACAGGCTCAACGTAATTATACTCCGTTAAATGAGTTAGCTTATATTTCATCGTTCTCTATCGGTTTAAAAAACGAATGTTGCATAATGGTATGGCTGAAATACATATTTGTCAGCGCCATAGATACCGACGAAATTAATCCGGAAACCTCTGACATCAGGTCAAATAACGCTTCGCGTTCCAGCGTAAACGGATCATATTTACTTAATTCGGGAATACTCGCCAGTTTTATTAAAGTTGATGCTTTCAGTACAGATTTTTGCGCTTCGTTCATCCTTTCACCCGACGTTCCCGGCAAAGATCCCAGATTTACTTTGAGTGAATCAAGAAGATAAACAATGGAGTAGGGCAAAGTCTTTTCCAGCAAAACCATGTCCAGCATCGCCTCAACACTTAATTGAGATTTATAGATCTGGCGATAATTGACCAGCAGATGATGATTGAGCAAGGTCGCTTCAATCAGTTCATTTTCAACATTGCCTTCGTTTTTAACACCAAAATTTGACTGGATAATACTCAGTCTGGACAAAATCCGTTCGATTATTTTTCCGGTATCAAGGAGCAGATAACTGTTATCCCGCGGCATTGTTTCGGACATCACACCAAGAAAGGTCAGCATACAGTTATAGAGCTTATCCAGTGTTTTCTGGACATTGCTGCTGTTCATGGTTGACGCGTTCTTTATCTCCTGAAAACTATTTTCAATCAGATCAACAATCCGCCAGATTTCGATATCCCACTGGTTTCTTACGGCTCCGACGGCATGTAAAAACGACGAAACATTTGAAGCAATAGTACCCGGCCGGTAAACATCGGAAGCCAGTCTGATAATTTCAATATACGGTTTTTGTAAAAGTTCCTGGTTCTCTTCCCCTAAAAATCCCGGATAAGTCGAGGACAAATGCGTCAGAGATTGAAGTAATATTTTGATATGTTCCTGTTTGGAAGAACCGCCAAAATTCCGGTCAATGTTCAGCACATTGATCACAATGTTCATAAACTTGGTAACCGCCATCGTCCGCTCACAATAACGGCCCACCCAGAAAAGATTTTCTGCACTTCGGCTTGGTAATGAAACTTGTTTTTTATAGGATGGTGTTACCGGAAGCATTATTTTTTCCTGAGGCTGATCTGTTTTATCAGAAACAATCCAGGTATCTTTTGATAAACCGCCATACTGATTGGAAATAACAAAACGGTCTTTTACAGGAGAACTGCGCGTAAGTCCGCCCTGCATGACGTGATATCCCTTTTCATCAGACACCAGAAACGCACGAATTGCTGCATAACGCGGTTCGATCATGCCATCAACCAGCGAAGGCGTAGTACTCAAACTAACTTCTTCTTGCGCGATGTATTCATGAGGCCGATGTATCAGTGCCTTTTTGAGATCTTCTTTATCTTTCGCAGTCAGCAAACGACCATAAACCGAACGGAATTTAGATTTCCGGTTTGCTTTTTTGATGATCAGTTTGTCAATATTATTTAAAACAAAATTCAGCTCTTTGGGTTGTCCGCACCACCAGGTGGCAACGGAAGGCATAATCAAATCTTCTTTTAAAAAATAACGACAGATGTTATGCATAAAAGCCAGAAACGCATGGTTTTCCAAAACGCTGGTACCTGGCGGATTCAGCACCTTTACATTTCCTTTACGAATCGCATGAAGCAGACCCGGAACGCCCAGACGGGAATCTTCACGCAGTTCAAGAGGATCACACCAGTCGTCATCGATCCGACGAATAATGACATCGACGCGCTGTAAACCTTCAATCGATTTCAACCAGACATATCCGTCGCGAACTAATAAATCATCTCCCTGCGCCAAAGTGTATCCCAGATAAGACGCCAGATATGCGTGCTCAAAATAAGATTCATTGTTTGGACCGGGTGTCAGATAAACAATATTTGGCGCTTCATTTATTTTCCCTGATAATTTTAAAACAGTATTTTGGATATTGTTAAAAAATGGAGACAATTTGCTCACGTACATCCCATCTGCAAGCTCGGGAAGCAGCTTACTCATGACCACACGGTTCTCCAGAGTATAACCAGATCCGGAAGGAGCCTGCGTACGGTTATCCACAATCCACATTTGTCCATCCGGCCCACGCGCCATATCGGCAGCGAATAATACCAACTGATTCGGAGTCGGAAGTATCAGATCGGCACAGGGACGGGAAAATCCTACATTATCGAAAACAAGTTCCGCAGGAATAATCGCGTCCCTGACCAGATTTCTGGGACCATAAATATCGCGAAGTATCAAATCAAGCAATAAGGCTCTTTGCTGAAGCCCTTTTGCTATGGTATTCCATTCTTTTTGTTCAATCAAAAAAGGAATCGGATCCAGCTGCCACGGACGGTTCAGTCCATCGACGCCTTCATAAACATTATAGGTAACCCCGTTTTCACGGAGTTTATCTATAATTTCCTGATTCCTTGTTTTGAGCTCATCAATACCAAGCTTTTCCAGCGTGGCAAAAAGGGCTTGCCAGTGTGGTTTCACACGACCTTTTACATCCAGAATTTCATCGTACGAATTTAACCCGCTGCGATAGGTTTGTAAAAGATTCACGGAAGCTTCAGTAAGCATAATAATTCAAATAATTTATCACAGGGAACGACTACTTCGCTTTCCAGTATTTTCTTAAATCCAGTGTATTTGGATATTCCGGGTCGATTAATTCAATCGGTGTATCACTTCTTAAATCTTTCTTCGTTTCGGCAACAAAACGGGAAACCGCTGGTGATGATTTGTCCAAAATAGGAACTTCCTGACCAAAAGAAGGTGTATGTCCGAAACCCTGGAACAAACTGATTTTCCTTGATTCTGCTTCAAAACTATTCACCGGATGCGTGTCAAAACTGCGACCGCCCGGATGCGAAACGAAATACGTACAGCCACCCAGGATACGGTTATTCCAGGTATCGACAATATCAAAAACCAAAGGCGCATCTGCTCCGATTGTCGGGTGTAGTGCAGACGGCGGATTCCATGCTTTGTAACGAATACCAGCCACAAATTCTCCCTTAATCCCGGAACTCCTAAGCGGTACACGGCAACTATTACAAACCAGAATATGACGTCCTTCAATAAATCCGCTTACTTTTACCTGAACTCTTTCCAGCGAAGAATCCACGAAACGGGAAGTTCCAGTGTTGGATAATTCTTCACCCAAAACATGCCATGGTTCGATACCGAGGCGGATTTCAAGCTGAATATTATCCACCGTAATTCCACCGTAAAAAGGAAAACGGAATTCGAAGAATGGGTCGAACCAGGAAATATCAAAGTCATAACCAGCGTCTTTCAGGTCATTTACGACATCAACCATATCCATGTAAGCAAAATGTGGCAGCAGGAAACGGTCGTGTAATTCGGTACCCCAACGGATTAATTTATGTTTGTAAGGCTCTTTCCAGAATTTGGCAATTAAAGCGCGCACAAGCAAGGTCTGAACCAGGTTCATGTGTTTGTGCGGCGGCATATCAAAAGCACGGAATTCAAGAATACCCAGTCGGCCCGTAGAAGAATCCGGTGAATATAATTTATCCATACAGAACTCCGAGCGGTGGGTATTTCCGGTAATATCTACCAGCAAATTCCTGAAAATCCTGTCGACCATCCAGAAAGGAATTTCCTCTCCGTCCGGAATTTGTTCAAAGGCAATTTCTACCTCATATAATTTTTCATCACGACCTTCATCAATACGCGGCGCCTGACTTGTCGGGCCAATAAACGGACCAGCAAATAAATAACTGAGCGCAGGATGGTGCTGCCAGTAAGTAATCAAACTTCTCAGCAAATCCGGACGGCGAAGAATCGGGCTATCAGCAGGTTTTGCACCACCAATCGTCACGTGATTTCCTCCACCCGTTCCGGTATGACGGCCGTCGACCATGAATTTGTCGGTACCTAAGCGGGAGAAAAATGCTTCCTCATACAACGCACTGATATTATCCACCAACTCCGTCCAGTTTTTCGCCGGATGGATATTTACTTCAATTACACCAGGATCCGGTGTAACGATCAATTTCTGCACACGGTGATCAGAAGGCGAAGGATATCCTTCAATCCGGATCGGCATTTGCAGTTTTTCAGCAGTTGCCTCGATGGATGCCATCAGATCCAGATAATGTTCCAGATAATCCGTTGGCGGAAGATAGACGTAAATAATCCCGTCACGTTCCTCCACACAAAGAGCCGTTTTAATCATCGGAACTTCAAAAAGTAACGCTTGCTCCGACGGCTTTTCTTTCTTTACCTTTTTATCTTTTTCCTCGTCGTCATCCTCAATTACTTTATTGTCGGGTGCAACATAAGCTGGAGAAACCGAACCATATCTCGCTTCCACAACATGTCTGTAATCTCCCAATGGCGGCAAATCCTCAAACGGACTTCGTTCAATCGGCTGCTCCCTTTTGTCTTTTGCAATTTCCGGCAATGAATCAAGCGGCAGCCTGAATCCGATCGCCGAATTTCCGGGAATCAGAAAACAGTTTTTTCTACGGAATTCCCAGGCACAACTCGACCAGTTTTCGTCTTTTACATTATATTTCAAAGGCAAAACATACCCGGTCGGATTGTTCAGGCCTTTTTGTAATAATTGGGCAAGTGTTCTTCTTTCAATCGAATCTTTAAGATTTACCTGCAACGGATCAATATTGACAGGCAATTTCCCTTCTTCCATCGCCCAATAAACCGGATCTTCGTAAGCCGGTGTAATATTATTGGTATCGATTCCCAAATATTTTGTCAGCTCTGTGGTGAAAATCTCGGCATCGCGGAAAGTGTATTTTGTTTCACCTTCTTTCGCTACCAATGCATCATTTTTCCACATCGGTAACCCGTCATTTCTCCAATAAAGCGCATATTGCCAGCGCGGGAATAATTCGCCCGGATACCATTTCCCTTGTCCGAAGTGAAGCAAACCGCCATGCGCAAACCGGTTTTTCAATCGCAGCGCAAGATCATAAGCCAATTGTCTTTTCAACGGACCGTCTGCAGCGGTATTCCATTCGGCACCTTCAAAATCGTCAATCGAAATAAACGTTGGTTCGCCACCCATCGTCATCCGCACATCACCATCCTGCAAATCTTTCTCCACGTCGTGGCCGACCTGCATGATTTTATTCCATTGCTCTTCGGTATATGGTTTGGTCACCCGCGGATCCTCGTGGATGCGGTGAACGCTGTTGTCAAATTCAAAAGTTACCTCGCAAACATCCGTTGCTCCTGAAACGGGAGCGGCACTGGCATAATCGGGCGTACAGCAAAGTGGGATATGTCCTTCACCAGCCAAAAGACCCGAAGTAGCATCCAATCCAATCCAGCCGGCACCGGGAACATAAGCCTCAGCCCATGCATGTAAATCTGTAAAATCCTGTTCCGGGCCGGATGGGCCGTCCAATGATTTAATATCGGAAGTAAGCTGAACCAGATAACCCGATACAAACCTTGCTGCAATCCCTAAATGTCTTAAAAACTGAACAAGCATCCAGGCCGAATCCCGGCATGAGCCGCTTCTGGTCGTCAGCGTATCTTCGCAAGTCTGCACACCCGCTTCCATACGAATATTATAACCAATGGAATTAAAAACACGCTGGTTTACGTGCACAAGAAAGTCAACGATTTTAATACCCTTTTCCGGCTTGTTTTCCTCAATCCATTGCATCAGTTTAGGACCTGATTCTCTTGGTTCCAGATAGGGCCCAAGTTCTTTTCCCAAACCCTGCTCGTACTGAAATGGAAAAGTCTCAGCATAATCTTCCACAAAGAAATCGAATGGATTAATTACCTGAAGCTTGGCAATAACTTCCACTTCAATACTTAATTCGGTTGCTTTTCCAGGAAACACAACCCTCGCCTGGTAATTACCAAAAGGATCCTGCTGCCAGTTTATAAAATGATTTTCGGGCGTGACCTTAAAAGAATATCCTTCGATGGCCGTACGGGAATGCGGCGCAGGACGTAATCTGAAAATGTGCGGTGACAATGAAACACTCCTATCAAACTTGTACTTGGTCTTATGTGAAATAGCAACTTTTATAGCCATAATTGGAGAATTACAATAATCAATGATAATTTGGCGGCAATGAATCTTCCTCGCTCTAAAAAAATGTATTATACGTATTTTTCAAAATATATTTCTACAAGAATTTATTTCAACAGAATTTCTTGTGAAACAATCTTAAAAAAGTAACTGTTCTGTCAATCCGAACCCGAAGGTAAGAAGATAAACTACGAAATCGGCTGTCGGCAATCGGCAGTCGGCCAAAAAGTCGCTCTTTCAATGCTTCACAGCCGAAAGCTGACTGACGACAGCCTTATGATATTCAACTAAAAGTTTCGTAATTCGCCGTGGGCAATCCTTAAACCGGGAATAGATTTTCGGCTGGTATTTCCCAAATTAACTTTTACCCTGAATTTAGTATCAAATAGATTTATTTAAAATGAAAATTGCAATCATTGGCTGCGGAAACATGGGACTTGCCTTCGCCCGCGCATTCCTGAAATTTGATCTGGTAAAAAAAGAAGATTTTTTACTGGTTGAAAAAAGTGACGACCGCATGGAAAAGCTCAGCAGCTTTCAGCCTGGCGTTATTACCGGCGTAATCGGACCTCAGATCGGAACGTATGATCTGATTATTTTATCTGTAAAACCACAGGATTTCGCCTCGGTTCAGGAATCTTTACGCGCCGTGATCACGCCAAAACAGGTTGTTCTTTCCATCATGGCCGGTGTGACCATTGCTAATATTCAAACCGTACTGGATCACAAAGCCGTAATCCGTGCGATGCCGAATACGCCTGCCATGCTGGGTATGGGTATTACCGCGTATACTGCTTCCCCGGAAGTAGATATTACCCAACTTCGCAAAATTGAAAATTTGATCAACGCAACAGGCCGTTCTGTGTTTTTGGAAGAAGAAGAACAGCTGAACGCCGTGACCGCATTAAGTGGCAGCGGGCCAGCTTATTTCTTTTACGTGGTAAAAGCAATGATCGAAGCCGGAAAGAAAATGGGCTTTGAAGAATCTGTGGCCGCGCTTTTGGTAAAACAAACGATGCTGGGTTCTTTCCATTTGATTAACACGGCCGACAAATCGCTGGACGAATTGATTAAAGCGGTTGCGTCGAAAGGTGGAACGACGGAAGCGGCTTTGAAAGAATTTGAGGCGGGGAATTTGGATGGGGCTTTGATTGGGGGGATTTTGGCGGCTGAGAAGAGGTCTGGGGAGTTGTCGAAGGGGTGAACGTCAAAGAATTTCTTATTATCTTCGTAATCATAAAGCATTTAAAGATGAGGACTATGGATGCAAATACAAACATTATTGACAGCTACTACACGTTGCTGAAAAACCTAAGCCCTGATAATAAATTGGAGCTTATCGCCCGACTTTCAAAGTCTATGAAAACGACTAAAAAGAAAGAGAAAGAAATTACACTTGATGCCTTGTACGGCTCTTGGATATCTGACCAGACAGCAGATGAAATGGTTGCGGAACTGAAAGAAGCCAGAAACTTCTCCCGTAAAAGAGAAGAGTTGTGAAAAAGTACTTACTCGACACCAATATTTGCATCTATTTCATCAAAGGACAGTTTGACCTACATCGAAAAATAAAAACAGTAGGCGAAGAAAACTGCCTACTATCTGAGGTAACGATTGCTGAACTAAAATATGGTGTTGAAAACAGCTTACAGAAAGAAAAGAACCGAAAGAACACAGAAGCCTTTATCGCAAAATTCGACATTCTTCCCATTTTCCCCGCACTTGACATCTACGCCAAAGAAAAATCCAGGCTTAAAACCAAGGGCAAAATTTTAGATGATTTTGATCTGCTTATCGGAGCAACAGCCATTTTCAATAACCTTACCCTGGTTACAAAAAACGTAAGCGACTTTGAGCGCCTGGATGAAGTTGTTATAGAAGATTGGACGGTGGTTTGACACCTCAGAGCAAAAGGGGAAATACTGATTAAAGCGGTTGCATCAAAGGTGGAACTGCTGAAGCGGCTTTGAAAAAATTTGAGGCGAGGAATTTGGATGGGGCGTTGATTGGAGGGATTTTGGCGGCGGAGAAGAGGTCTGGGGAGTTGTCGAGGGGGTGAGAAAATTGACTGTATGTTATGATTACAATTAAAGTAATCATAAAATTATGGAACATGACACAAGGCGGAAACAGAATACCACATCATCAGAGACATCACTTAAAAACACTTAAATAATGATAAAAAATAAATAAATCTAGTACAAATTGTATATGATTCGCACATTTAGAAGCTTGCGAGCATTTTAAATGACTCAAACATTTAAACCGACTATGAAATAAAACCGTATACTTGCGCTAAACAATTAGTATTTAAAAATGGTAAAACATAAGACACTCGGACAAGTTTTTACTCCAACTTGGATAGTGAAAGAAATATTAAACTTGATCGGCTACAACGATGACAGCATTTTAGACAAATATATTTTGGAACCTTCAAGTGGTGATGGTGTTTTTTTAATCGAAATCGTTGAAAGATATATCAACGTTTGTTTAAACAACAAACTTGAAACTAACCAAATTATTGATCGATTAGAAAAATATATCTATGGAGTAGAATTAGACAAATTGGAATTTGACAAATCGATAGAAAATTTAGATAGATTCGTAGAAAAAAAACTATCTATAAGCAAAAAAATTAATTGGAAAATTTATAACCAAAACACATTAGATTTTTTTAAAGAACATCTAAACTTCTTTGATTTTATTGCGGGAAACCCTCCATACATAAGAATTCACAATCTTGATACCAAGACGAGAGATATTTTAAAAAGAGATTTTTTGTTTTCAGAAGGGACAGTAGACATTTATTTATCCTTCTTTGAGATGGGCTTTAAAATGCTTAAGAGAACTGGATTATTAGGATACATTACACCAAATAGTTACCTACACAATTCTTCATATAAGTTGTTTAGGGAGTATTTAAAGAATAAAAAAATAGTAAAAACTTTAATAGATTTCAAAGCTAATAAAGTTTTTAAATCCTTTTCAACCTATACTGCCATCACCATTATAGATAAAAACTACGATGAAAATTATTTTGAGTATAAAGAACTCATAAATGATAAAATTGAGTGTGTAAATCGTGTATATTTTGAAAATTTAAAAAATGGCGATTGGTCCTTTTCAAATACGAAAGATCAAGACTTTTTATCTGATTTAGTGAAAGGTAGAAACTGTTCAATTAAAGATTTTTTTGACGTTCAATATGGATTTGCGACGCTAAGAGACAAAATTTTTATTTCAAGAACTAAGTATTACAATGAAGATGCAGTATACTTCAATGACTATTTAGTCGAAAAAAATATATTAAAAACCGTTGTAAAGGGTTCTAGATTTAAAGGAGAAATTAACAACAATGATCAAATTTTATTCCCTTACGAATTAGAAAATAATCGATATAGGGCAATACCCGAAGGAAAGTTGAAAGAAAACTACCCAAATGCTTATAATTATTTACTTAAAAACAAGGAAGAACTTGAAAAAAGGGATCTTGATAAGGGAGCTTTATGGTATGAATTTGGGAGAAGTCAAGGTATACAGAGTATCCATAAAGAGAAGATCGTTTTAAGTACCTTAGTAAATGGACGAATAGATTTTTATAAAGTTCCCAAGGATATAATGATCTATTCCGGTTTATTTATAATTAAAAATAAAGAATTTTCAGACTGGGCTTTAATAGAAAACACCTTAAAATCTGATGAGTTTTATAAATATATTAGACTAACAGGAAAGGATTTTTCAGGAGGATATAAATCTATAACTTCAAAACAAATAAAGGAATTTAAAATAAAAGCACATAATCCCGAAACACTGTTTTAATGATGATAAATGAATTTTTTTTTCAATTTTATGTAAGTGAGGAGCAAAAAGAATATGCTTCACAACTTGTAGAATACTCTATCTTAAATCACCCGGTTGCTGATATTTTTAGTAGTGATCCAAATGGTAAAGAAAGACAAAGGGAATTTAGATTTACAGGCACTCTAGGAGAAGTTGTATTTGCTGATTCTTATAACTTAGAAAGACCTAAGAGATCTTTTGGAGCTATTGATGGGCAAGACAATGGACAAGATTTTTTGTTAAATATTAATGGTAAGCAGATGTCTTGTGATGTGAAATCAATGGGTCGCAAAAATAACAATTTCAGGGAAAATTATGTTTTAAATTTACCTAAATATCAAATGGATAAAGACTCAGTTGTTACCGATTATTACTTCTGTATAAGTTTACATAAAGACTTTAAAAATAAATATATCGCTTCTTTTATTGGATATGTTTCAAAAAGTGAAATACAAAATGGCAAAATTGGAATTTTATATGAAGCTGGTACTAAAAGAATAAAAGATGATGGAGGTTACTTTACATTTCAAAGAGATACATATGAAATTGATTTTAAAGATATTTCAACTCCAATTTTAAATGATTCAATAAGGAAGCTTGACGGATTCTTAATTAAAACAATTCAACCTCCATTTAATAAATAATTATGTATCATGAAAATGATTTTCTAGAATCTATAAGCAGTTCTTTCTTAAAATATAAAGAATATGGTGCACGAAGTACTCAAAAATTATATCCAATTCATAAATATATTACTGACATTTTAAAGAAAATATGGGATGATAAGTACGAATATTTTTTTTTAGGTGAAGGCTCTAAAGAAGCTAAAATAGATGGAAAATATTACCCCAAAGATGTTGATATTGCAGTATTCAAAGACGGTAAAACTATTTTTTGTTTAGGTATAAAATTCATAACGAGTAATTACAAGCAAAACGCAAATAATTATTTTGAAAGTATGATGGGTGAAACGGCCAATATACAAGCGAACAAGATTCCTTATGCCCATATAATTGTTATGCGTTATGAAACGCCATATTATAAGAAAAACGACTCCAGCATATCTAGTAAAATCGAAATCATAAGCAGAAAAGATATTCAAAAATACTTAAATCTGATTTATGACACACCTCAAGCACACAGACCAAGTGATTTGTGCATATTTTTGGTTGATATTGACGAAAAAACAAACATTGTAAAAAAAACAAACATTAATAATGCATTTGGAGAAGACTTTGCAAATCTAATTGAACAAAAACTTTCGCCAGAAAACTTTTTCAAAGAGATAGAAAATTACAAAAATTATATAGAAGTTTTGGATTCTACAAAATAATGCAATCAGAGCCGTAAATGCTGAAATGATTAACCTTTATTGGAATATTGGTGAATATCTAAGTAAAAAAATTGAACAGGCTGAATGGGGCGATTCGGTGGTAACAGAATTAGCAAAACATATTCAACAAAATGAACCCGAAATAAAAGGATTCTCTGATAAAAATATTTGGAGAATGAAGCAGTTTTTTGAAACATACAGAGACTTTCCAAAACTCTCAACACTGTTGAGAGAAATAAGTTGGTCACATAATTTGGCTATCTTCTCTAGATGCAACACATTTGAAGAGCGAGAATTCTATTTAAAAATAGCTAAACAAGAAAATTTTAGTTTCCGAGAACTTGACCGACAAATTTCCGCCAGTCTTTTCGAGCGGACAGTAATAGGAAACTCAAAACTCTCAGCAGTGCTGAAAAAAAGTAGTCATAATCTAAAAAACACTTTCAAAGACAGCTATGTATTTGAGTTTTTAAATTTACCTGAGCCACATAGCGAAAATGATTTGCAAAGTGGACTTGTAAGACAAATGAAGAATTTCATACTTGAACTTGGAAAAGACTTTTTGTTTGTGGGCGAAGAATACAAATTACAAGTTGGCAACAGCGATTTTTACATTGACTTGCTTTTCTATCATCGTGGATTGCAATGTCTGGTTGCCTTTGAACTCAAAACCGACAAATTTAAACCCGACCATTTAGGACAACTGAATTTCTACCGCGCGGCGGACCGCTTGGAAGCATTAGACCGGGACGTGAAAAAACCGAAGGAAAATCCCAGTATCGGCGTTTTGTTGTGCAAGGACAAAGATAGTGAGGTCGTCGAATATGCACTTAGCAGAAGCCTCTCTCCAACAATGGTTTCACAGTATAAAACACAGTTGCCTGACAAGAAGCTATTACAACAAAAGTTGCACGAGCTCTTCAATAATGAAGCGGACGAGAAATAGGTAAATACTCTTAATTAGGCATTGCTAGACGGACTTGTAACCAGAAAAAATTCACCCATTTAAAAGAACTATTATGACGCCAAGAGAAATACAAATTGACGAAAAGAATAAAATTTTAAAGGGGCTTGAAAAAGTTTACGAGAAATTAATTGAGTTTAAAAAAATGAAGAATAGCGAACTCGTTATAATGCGTGACAATAAAATTGTCAGAATAAAACCGGAATAAATCAAAAAACTTATTTCATTTCCTACACAGAATTCAATCCCATACCCACCAGTGTGGGATTTTTTATTTTCAGCAAAACCAATCTCATTTCTGCCTTTCAATTCTCTAAACTAGGCTCTGCCAGACAGATACAATAGAAAAAGAATTCGCAAACAAACTTTTTTAGAAAATAATTACACTTAATAAATATTTGCAAACATTTTACCACACTTAAAAACATACTATACTGACAAACAATATCTTACAATTATTTTCTGAAAACTTTTTAAATTTTAATGTTTAGAGAACTTAACAATTAATTAACTTTGATAAATAGACTAAGCATCAAAAAGACTAAAAACATATAACATGGAAATAGCAAAACCATCTGAAAATAAGACTACTTACACGTCAGATGAAGCGTATCAGCAATCGCTCGAATATTTCAAAGGCGACGATCTTGCTGCCCGCGTTTGGGTTAATAAATATGCACTGAAAGATTCTTACGGAGCTATTTTTGAAGCCACACCAAATGATATGCACCGCCGTATCGCAAGCGAAATTGCGCGCATTGAGGTTCGCTATCCAAATCCAATGACAGAAGACGAGGTTTTTGATCTGATCAAAGATTTCAAATATATTATCCCGCAAGGAAGTCCGATGACCGGGATTGGCAATCCATACCAGATTGCGTCGCTTTCCAATTGTTTTGTGATTGGCAACAACGGTGATTCCGATTCTTATGGCGGGATCATGAAAATTGACCAGGAGCAGGTTCAATTGATGAAAAGGCGTGGAGGAGTTGGTCATGATTTGTCTCATATCCGCCCGAAAGGTTCGCCGGTTAAAAATTCTGCGCTAACTTCAACAGGCATTGTTCCGTTTATGGAGCGTTTTTCAAATTCAACCCGGGAAGTTGCCCAGGATGGAAGAAGAGGCGCTTTGATGCTCTCGGTGGCGATCAAACATCCGGATTCAGGAGATTTTATAAATGCTAAACTGGAACAGGGAAAAGTTACAGGTGCCAATGTTTCTGTCCGTATCGATGACGCTTTCATGCGCGCTGTTGAAGCACAGCAACCTTATACCCAGCAATATCCAATCGACAGCAAAAATCCGGTTTATACGAAAGAAATCGATCCAACAGCCCTTTGGAAAAAAATCGTTCATAACGCATGGCAATCGGCCGAGCCGGGGATTTTATTCTGGGATACCATTATCAGAGAATCTTTGCCGGATTGTTATGCTGATTTAGGATATCAAACGGTTTCGACAAATCCATGCGGCGAAATTCCTTTGTGCCCGTATGATTCGTGTCGTTTGCTGGCGATCAATTTGTTCTCTTATGTTGAAAATCCTTTTACTAAAAAAGCGGCTTTTAACTGGGAGCTTTTCAAAAAACACATCAATGCTGCCCAGCGCATGATGGATGATATCATCGATCTGGAACTTGAAAAAATTGATGCAATTCTGCAAAAAATTGATGAAGATCCGGAAGATGAGGAAATCAAACGCACCGAGAGAAATCTTTGGCTGAACATCCAGACCAAAGCAAGAGAAGGCAGAAGAACCGGAATCGGTATCACAGCCGAAGGTGATATGCTTGCTGCGCTTGGTTTACGTTACGGAAGCGATGAAGGCTCTGAATTTTCTGTTGAAATACATAAAACGATCGCACTGGAAGCGTATCGTGCATCAGTTAACACGGCCAAAGAACGTGGCGCTTTCACGATTTTCGACGCGGACAGAGAAAAAAATAATCCGTTCATGCTTCGTTTAAAAGAAGCTGACGGACAGCTTTATTACGAAATGCTGGAACATGGTCGCAGAAACATTGCCCTGTTAACGATCGCACCGACCGGAACAACCAGCTTGATGTCTCAGACAAGTTCGGGTATCGAGCCGGTATTCATGCCGGTTTATAAAAGAAGAAGAAAAGTGAATCCGAATGATCAGGATGCACGTGTCGATTTTGTGGATGAAGTGGGCGATTCATGGGAAGAATATGTTGTTTTCCACCACCGTTTCAAACAATGGATGGAAGTAAATGGTCATGATCTGACAAAAAATTACGGCCAGAAAGAACTGGATGATCTGGTAAAACAATCGCCGTATTACAAAGCGACTTCCAACGATGTGGATTACCTGAAAAAGGTGAAAATGCAGGGAGCGATCCAGAAATGGGTAGATCACTCGATCAGTGTTACCATTAACATGCCGAATGATGTGACCGAAGAATTGGTGGGAGAATGTTACCTGGAAGCGTGGAAAGCCGGTTGTAAAGGTGTGACTGTTTACAGAGACGGATCACGTTCGGGTGTTTTGATTTCAAATGAAGAAAAGAAAGAAGAAACTGAAACGAACAGCAACACGCCTTTCCCAACAATACGGCCACAAACTTTGCAAGCTGAAATTGTTCGTTTCCAAAATAAAAAAGATAAATGGATTGCCTTTATCGGTTTGATCGACGATCGACCGTACGAAATTTTTACTGGTTTCGCTGATGATGAAGACGGAATCCTGATCCCAAGATGGGTGAATGACGGTTTGATCATCAAAAACAGGGAAGCGGACGGAAGTTCACGTTACGATTTTCAATATAAGAATATGCGTGGCTACAAAACCACGATTGAAGGCTTATCCCACAAATTCAATCCGGAATACTGGAACTATGCAAAATTACTTTCCAGCACCCTACGCCACGGAATGCCGATTGAAAAAGTAGTTGACCTGATCAGCAGTTTACAACTGGATGAATCAATCAATACCTGGAAAAATGGTGTTGCCCGTGCGTTGAAACGTTATGTTCCGGATGGGACGGAGGTTAAAAAGCAGAAATGCCAGAATTGTAATTCTACGAATTTACTTTATCAGGAAGGCTGTCTGACTTGCAAGGATTGCGGTTCTTCAAAATGTGGATAAGAATTTAACAAATTATAATGCGCTGTAAATCAATGAAGTCAACCTGATGTTGGTTGGCTTCTTTTGTTATATCTTAAAATTCTGATCAGAAAATATCCGAAAGTTTCAATTCCAGTCCTGGAAGCACTTCGCCACCGAAAAGTTTCTCACCAAAAGAAACAACCTCATAATCAATACCACTTCCCGCCCTGTAAATGTAGGTTCGTTTTTTTCTCGGATCGATCAGCCAGCCGAGGCGTACGCCATTCTCAATCCATTTAACCATTTTCTCTTTCAAATCTGCCAATTCATCCGATTCTGACATAAGCTCGACAATAAAATCAGGACATACGTGTGCAAATTTTTTAAGGTCGGATAACGATAATAATGCCAATTGCTCATTTGATATCCACGCCACATCCGGTGCGCGCATAGAAGAATCAGGCAATGTGTAACCACCATTCGAATCTGATACGCGACCTAAACGCGTTTTACGGTTCCAAAGGTTAATTTCAGTCAGCAAATCACCATTTCGAAAACTTGTTTCAATTCCGCTAGGTGGCATAATGATAATCTGACCTTTTTCATTTCGTTCAATACGTAATTTCGGATTAGCCTTACAAAAAGCATAGAGCTGTTCATCCGAAAATACATCCATTTGAGGAACGTTGATTACTAACCGCATAGGAATCTTTTTTTATAAAAATAAAGGAAAGATGTTACAAATGAATAGTTGATTAATGATCATTCAGTCTTCGCAAATAATATTATCTGAAACAAAAGAAGTCAACACCGGGCATAACCAATGTTGACTTCTTTAATTCCTTCCAAAATAATATCCTCAACTACTTCGTCTCCTCAACAACCCCCAAATAATTAAACGGAGTAATTTGTCTCAGCTCTTCACGAATACTTTCAGCTACATCCAGCGTTTCAATAAAATTTGAAATTGACTCATGCGTGATTTTTGCATTGGTACGTGTTAACGATTTCAACGCCTCATATGGTTTCGGATATGCTTCACGACGAAGAATTGTCTGGATTGCTTCGGAAACTACCGCCCAGTTATCTTCCAGTTCAGCTTTCAGCATGTCTTCATTAAGCTCTAATTTTCCCAATCCTTTGATCAAAGAATTAAGCGCAATCGCCTGATGTGCAAGAGGAACACCAATGTTACGAAGAACGGTTGAATCCGTTAAATCTCTCTGTAAACGTGAAATAGGTAGCTTCTGTGCAAAATGCTCGAACAACGCAGAAGCTAGTCCAAGGTTTCCTTCCGAGTTTTCAAAATCGATCGGATTGACCTTATGCGGCATCGCGGATGAACCTACTTCACCAGCTTTAATTTTTTGTTTGAAATAACCCATGGAAATGTAAGTCCACATATCCCGGTTAAGATCTGTAAGAATTGTGTTAACTCTTTTCAGGTTATCAAAAATCGCAGCCAGGTTATCGTAATGCTCAATTTGTGTTGTATGGCGGCTACGTTTCAAGCCCAATCCATCTACAAAATGATTTCCGAAAGCCATCCAGTCTTGTTTTGGATAAGCCACGTGATGCGCGTTAAAATTACCTGTTGCACCCCCAAATTTTGCTGAATGCGGCACTGTATCCAGCATTTCAAGCTGACGCTCCAATCTTTCAACAAACACCAGAAATTCTTTTCCCACACGTGTAGGAGAAGCGGGTTGTCCATGCGTAAACGCTAGCATAGGAATATTTCTCCATTCGATAGACATTCTTTTAAGCACAAAAAGAACCTGTCGGAACAACGGTTTTATCGTTCTTTCCAAAGCGTCTTTTAACGAAAGAGGAATGGCAGTATTATTAATATCCTGAGAAGTAAGACCAAAATGGATAAATTCCGAGTATGCCTCAATGCCCAGTTTTTCGAATTCTTCTTTGATAAAATATTCAACTGCCTTTACATCATGATTTGTTTCTTTTTCGATATCCTTGATATGCAGCGCATCTTCTTCATTAAAATCTTCGTAAATCTTACGTAAAGAAGAATAAAGTTTCTTGTCAAATTCTGACAGCTGAGGAAGCGGGATTTCGCAAAGTGCGATAAAATATTCCACCTCAACATAGACTCTGTAATAAATTAGGGCATATTCAGAAAAATAGGAAGAAAGCTCAGATACTTGCTTATAATAGCGACCGTCGACCGGCGAGATAGCCGTAAGTTGATTTAATGACATGATTTACAATGCAGAAAGATAAATTTTATTACAAAGTTAAAAGAATTCACGAGGACAAACTGGTATAATGGCCATGAAATATTCTTTTTAGCATTTGTCTAGGTTATTTTAATACTATTTACATATTTGCTTACGAATACATATCCCTTATTTTACCCTTATGCAGCAAACCCCTTTTATCGGAGAATTAGTAGGTACCATGATGGTCATTTTATTAGGAAACGGCGTGGTGGCCAATGTCGTTTTGAAGCAGACAAAAGGTGAAAATGGAGGTTGGATTGTGATTACCGCAGGCTGGGCTTTTGCAGTGATTTTTGGGGTGTTTGTTGCCAATGCATTTGGAAGTCCCGGTGCTCATTTAAATCCGGCTGTGACTATTGCCTTTGCTGTTCTAAAAAGTGATTACAGCAATGTTTTTAGTTTTATCATGGCGCAATTAATCGGTGCTTTTTTAGGAGCTATACTTGTATATTTTCAATATCTGCCTCACTGGAAAGCGACCGATGATCCAGGCAGCAAACTGGCTTGTTTTTCAACAAATCCCGCGATCAAATCGCCAGGAGCTAACTTTTTAAGTGAATTTATTGCCACTATCGTTTTAATTGTCGGCATTGCTGCCATTGGATTTTCAGGAACTTCGGATGTACAGCGAGGACCCATTCCTTCGGGAATTGCGCCTTATTTAGTTGGTATGCTGGTTTGGAGTATTGGATTATCCCTGGGTGGTACAACAGGATATGCCATAAATCCGGTCAGAGATTTAGGGCCAAGAATTGCTCATGCCATTTTACCTATTCCCAAAAAAGGATCATCTGAGTGGGGATACGCCTGGGTCCCAATTGCAGGGCCTATTGTTGGAGCCATAGTGGGAGCCGTTATATTACGTATGTTTTCATTCTAAGGGACTATTCTTATTAACAATAGCGGAGAGGACTAATTGTTCTTTTGGTTATGGAATCCAAAAAGGCAATTCTGAAATAGTCTTAAGACTGGCGAAGTAAAGTAATTCAAAAGACCCATTCCCGTACCGCTCGGAACTTTATTATCCGGGATCGTACGGGAATTTCTAATTTATAAATACTTCATCTACAAATATCCAGGCCTTTTGACCTTTTCCCGGATGCCATTCCGGAAGCTTCGCCAGAGGTTTTGCAACTACTTTCAAACAGCTGATTTCTTGTGAAGGAAAATCGAAATCAAATACGAGGTTTTCTGAGTTCGAGGTCGTTTTATCTGGCATTTTTGGTGTCAGCACTTTAAGCAATTTCATTTGTTTTTCATTCGTGCCACCCCAAACTTCAATCCGGGTCGGTGGAAAAATATAACCTCCTACATTACGAAGCATACTAATGGTGACACTTTGCGCTTCGACAGGTTTTTTGAAATATAAATAAGTCTGCAAATCCTGATCCCGATATCCCAGCCATTTTCCGCTGGAAGTCGAATTGTCACTCTTAATACCGTCATTCAAGGTTTTATTTCCCTGGGCAGGATATTTCAAATCCGCTTTCGTAATCAGCCTTACACTATCCGGATGATAGGTAGATTTAAAGAAAAATTTCTCAACCGGCTTACTTCCATACCACCCTTTTTTGAAGGCTTTTGCGATTAGTTTTGTGTTTTGAGCTACCGGAAAAGGTTTACTGTAAACCATCGAAGTCGTACTATCCGGTTCCTTTCCATCCAGCGAATACCGGATTACTGTTCCGGGAATCTGATGCTTCATACGAATTAAAGTATTTCCGGTAAGAATTGGATCTTCATTTTCGACAATTGGAGGATTCAGATTCAGTACCACGGTGTCACCTGCAAAGCCTGTTTCATAACTGATTTTAGAAGACTTTCTCAAAGTAGACATTTCCTGCTTTGTCAGATCTGTATTCCAGACAAAGACATTTTTCAAAGCCGGAATTTCCGAAAGGGCCTGAATTTGCGGCAATTTTACTTTTGTACCACTCAGAGACAAATTTTTAAGTTTTGTCAATTTTTTCAATTCCGGCAATGTTGAGCCGGTGATATCTGTAAAATTTAAAATCAGTTTTCGCAATTCGGTGAATTGAGAAATTGTTTTCAAATCTTCATCCTTTACCGGCATTTTACTCAGGTCCATTTCAATAATCTGCTCCTTTATAGGAGCTAATGCGGCAATATCTTCACTTTTGAAATTTGCCCGGTTATAAAAATTCACTGCCAAAGCGGGAGATTCCGCGGCAACGGATTTTATCAAACGATAGGTTGAATTTAATTCCTTAATCTTATCCTGGCTTGCCGCACTGAAATCATATTTTTCCTCAACCTCAGAACCAGCCAAAACATTTTGTGCATAACTGTAAATCGGGTTCTGGGGACTGACTGATTTTACCATCAGGTCAAATCTCGATCCCTCTTTTATCCATGCTTCCAACATGGCAATTTCTTCATCGGTTAAGGGCGCCTTTCCTCTCGGAGGCATGTGCTTTTTATTGTCTAAAGGCAAATGAACACGTGTTAATAAAACTCCAAGATCAGCTTTTGTGGTATCCCAGGGAGTCCCTTCCTTACCACCCTTTGCAAACAATTCTTTGGTTTGCATTTGTAAATTGCCTTTGGATTTCTGGGCATTATGGCAGGAAATACATTTTTGCTCCAAAATCGGCTCAACCAGATCAGTATAAACGTTTGCTTCTTCGAACGTTACTTTATCGTTTTCAACAACGGCAAGCTGCATAGGAGCCGTTAAAAAATCTTCGCCATGCGTAATATTTCCACCCAAATGACCGCCAATCAAAAGCATGATCAGCAGCGAAACAGAAATAATTTTTGCAGGGATTTTCCAGGGAGGTAAATATTTTTGAAAGCTATACCAAAGTAGACTCGCAATCGATATTACTATTCCAAGCCATTTATGCCAAAAAATAGCATCTTTTTCATAACCCTCTTCTTGTGATAGTACAAAACCAGAAAAGGCTGCAATCGCCGCAGTTACAATTCCAATCAATAAAAGAGTATCGGCCAGATTTTCATTCCATTTACTCGATTCTTTCTTTTCAACAACAAGAATCCAGAACGAATAAAGCATTAAAACCACCAAAGGAAAATGCAGAACCAAAGGGTGTATACGCCCCAAAGATTGCATCCACACTGGTACTACAAAACGGTTTTCAAATACCAAAAGGAAAATTAAAAGGCCGTTCAAAAAGAAGGCAAAATTGTAAATCCATCCTTTCCAATCAGAAAAAGAACGACCATTCGGTTGTGATGCTGACTCCATTTAAGCAATAATTCCTTTTACCAATTTGCCAGCGACATCAGTAAGTCTGTAACGGCGTCCCTGATGTTTAAAAACTAATTTTTCGTGATCTAAACCTAGCTGATTCAATATTGTTGCATGAAAATCATGCACATGCACAGGGTCTTTTACAATGTTATAACCAAATTCATCCGTTTCTCCATAGACAATTCCTGGTTTTACACCGCCACCAGCCATCCAGACTGTGAAAGCTCTCGGATGATGATCTCGGCCGTAATTGTCTTTTGTCAGAGTACCCTGACAATAATTCGTACGGCCAAATTCTCCTCCCCAGATTACCAGTGTTTCATCCAGTAATCCACGTTGTTTTAAGTCTGTAATAAGCGCGGCAGAAGATTGATCAACATCCATACACTGGCCTTTAATTTCATTCGGCAAACCACCGTGACTATCCCAACCCTGATGATAAAGTTGAATAAAGCGAACACCTTGTTCAGACAATTTTCTTGCCAAAAGACAATTTGCTGCATAAGTGCCGGGCACCAGACATTCCGGTCCATACATTTTGACGATAGACTCCGGCTCTTTACTCATATCTGTGATTTCAGGCACAGCGGTCTGCATACGAAAAGCCATTTCATATTGCTGAATTTTCGCCGTCACTTCCGGATCCGCGAACTCATCGAATGTATTTTGGTTTAGTTGTGAAAGTTTATCCAGCATTTTTCTCCTTTCTTCGCGGTTCATTCCATCGGGATCATTCAGATAAAGTACCGGATTTTCGCCGCTGCTGAATTGCACGCCCTGATGTACAGAATCCAGAAATCCATTGGTCCACAATTTGGAATAAACGCCTTGTCCATTTCCCTTTCCACGCGACAAAAGCACGCAAAATCCAGGTAAATTCTGATTTTCACTTCCCAGACCATAACTCAACCAGGAACCCATACTCGGTCGGTTTCCAACCTGGGCGCCGGTTTGGAAAAATGTCAAAGCCGGATCGTGATTTATGGCTTCAGTATTGAGCGATTTTATGATACAAAGATCATCTACAATTTTGGACATGTGCGGCAATAATTCGCTCATCCAGGCGCCTGATTTTCCGTATTGAGCAAAATTAAAAACAGAACCTGCAAGCGGAAATTTTGCCTGATTGGCTGTCATACCGGTCAGCCGCTGCCCGGCACGAATCGATGCCGGCAAATCCTGACCATGCATTTTATTCAGCATCGGTTTGTAATCAAACAAATCCAGCTGGGACGGCGCACCGTTTTGAAAAAGGTATATCACCCGTTTTGCTTTGGGGGCAAAGTGGGGCAATCCGGCCATTAAGTCATTCACATCGCTTTCGCCTCCACTTTTGAACATATCAGGTATCAGCAGGGAACCCAAGGCAGCACTTCCTAAACCCAAACTGAGTTTGGATAAAAAATGCCTACGGTTCGTATTTAAACCAAAATCAAAAATCGGTTTTTCCATATCAAGTCTTTTCTAACCGCAATAGGCGCTATATGTTTCGCAATGGACGCAAGGGCGATTTCTTTCAATTGCGCCCATTGCGGTTAAATTTAAGTTTTCGTGATCGTCTCTTCCATATTGTACAGCGTGTTAATCACCCGCATCAGCGCCGCTGCCTCATTCTCTTTCACCTTCACTTCATGCGGATACTCGCCCACATTCAAAATTTTATGTGCCTGATTTTTATTTTTTCCAATCACAGAAAACTCATCTTTATAATATTCAGTTAATAATTTGACCTCTTTATCTGAAGGTTTCCGACAAACAATCCGTTGAAACGATTCCGTTATTTTTTGTTCAGGTGTTAAAGATTTTAACGAAATCCTTTCTGCCAAAACTCTTGATGCTTCCAAAACTGCCGGATCATTTAACATCACCAAAGCCTGTAAGGGAGTATTTGTTTTCGAACGTTTCACCTCACAATGATCCCGGTTACTGGCATCAAAAATAATCATAGAAGGCGGTGGAACGGTAAGTTTGATAAACGTGTACATTCCCCGACGGTAAAGCGCGTCATTATGATCCTGATTATATTTTGCCAATTGCCCACGGCCGGAAGTCGCGGATTCCCATAAACCTTTTGGTTGATAAGGTTTCACACTAGGTCCGCCAATTTTTGAGTTTAACAATCCACTACTCGCTAAAACCATATCCCGCACGGATTCTGCCGGTAAACGGTAACGAGGCCCACGCGACAAATAAATGTTATCAGGATCTAGCTTTTCTTTTTCTTTCGTCAGCTTTGCGGATTGTTTGTAGGTGCTGGAGGTGACGATTTCTCTTACCAATCGTTTGATATCCCAGCCATGATTCATGAAATCCGCAGCCATCCAGTCAAGCAGCGCCGGATGTGTAGGCAATTCTCCCTGCATTCCAAAGTCTCCGGTACTTTTTACAATTCCTCTTCCAAAAAGCTCCTGCCATATCTGATTTACAAAAACTCTGGCTGTTAACGGATTTTGTTTGCTCGTTGTCCAGCTTGCCAACCCCAATCTGTTTTGAGGAATTTTTGTTGTGTCAAACTTCATAACAGAAGGTAGTCCCGAAGCGCTGACGACTTTTCCCGGAGCGTCATAAACTCCGCGATTCAGAATGTGTGTCGCTCGTAACGTGTCCCTTTCTCCCATAACAGAAACCATTAATCGGCTGGTATCAGGGCGGTTGATAAAAGTTAAAATCTTCTTTGCCTCATCATCCGAAATACTCATGATCGGATTTTTGGCTGGCTTCGACTGAGAAACATCTCCTTCATAACCTACTTCTTTTGTATTATTAAAAAAGGCAAAAAGCCGGTAATAATCCTCCTGCGAAATGGGATCGTATTTATGATCATGGCACTGGGCGCATTCTACCGAAAGACCGAGAATTCCCATCCCGTAGGTTTTCGTTTTGTCAATATTATATTCAATCCGATATTCTTCCGGAATCACACCGCCCTCTTCCGTGTATTTGTGATTTCTGAAAAACGCGGTTGCCAGGATTTGTTCTTTACCAGCATTCGGAAGCATATCGCCTGCAATTTGCCAGGTAAGGAATTTATCATAGGAAAGATTTTTATTGAAAGCATTAATCACCCAATCGCGCCACGGCCATTGCGTACGGATTTCATCATCCTGATACCCGTAAGAATCAGCATAACGCGCAACATCAAGCCAATGCAAAGCCATTTTTTCACCATAGGTTTTTTGGCTGAGCAATTCGTCGACTACTTTTTCGTAGGCATTTGCACTATTATCAGCAGCAAATTTATTTTGAAGTTCAATGGAAGGAGGTAAGCCTGTCAAATCCAGGGCAACTCTTTTCAACAAATGACTTTTATCTGCCTCTTCATTCGGCGTGATACCCATACTTTCCATTTTGGCAAGAGCGAAATAATCGATCTCGTTTTTTGGCCAGTCTTTTTTATCAACTTCCGGTATTTTCGGTAAAACCGGCGCACTGAACGCCCAATGTTTTTCGTATTTACCGCCTTGCTCTATCCATCGTTTTACAGTAGCAATTTCAGTTTCGGATAATAATCCCAAATGCGATTCCGGTGTTGGCATCTGCATTTCCGGATCGAGAGAAGTTATTCTCCTATATACTTCCGATTGCTCCGGTTTTCCAGGAAAAATCGCCACAGCTCCTTTTCCGTCTTTTAACTTGGCATAAGCGCTTTCTGCCATATCCAGACGCAATCCAGCCTCTCTTTTATTCGCATCAGGCCCGTGACATGCAAAACATTTGTCGGACAAAATAGGCCGGATGTTAAAATTATAGCTTACAATTTCATCCGAAGATTTCTTTCCGGCCACGCCATTCTTTTGGAAACATGATATAATACCAATCACGATCGTAAAAAGCATACCGGCCAAAAAGAAGAGTCGCTTCTTCATTAATTTATTTCGTTATTAGGGTTATAAACTTTTCAAAAATGTTTTACTGAAGAAAATAATCAACGGTATGATTATACTCTAAATATTTTAAATTATTTTAATAAAACGCCGAAATCTACTTAATATGTATGAACATACTATAAAAATCTTTTTCTATAATCGTTTATATTAAAAAGGCATGTTGAATTTTAACTGACAGAATAATCATTCAGTAATACTTCAATTTACCCAAATAATACCTATAATTTCAGATTATTATATTTCTGACCTCAAATTAAATTTATATGTCAGTTTCAAATTCAACAACAGATACACTTGATACAGTTTTAGGTGGGTTGATGCATCGCTATCACGAGCGCGTTCCGGACGTAAAAAAGATATTGAATGCAATGATTTCAGAAGGAATTATTGGTAGTGAAAAGGATATTGAAAATGATCATATCGCTTTCCGGACGATGGGCGTTCCACAGCTTGGCATCCAATCTTTTGAGAAAATATTTCTTCATTATGGTTATAAAAAAAAGGATTCTTATTTCTTTGAAGGAAAAAAACTGGACGCCTGGTGGTATATGCCGCCAAGAGAAACCGACCCACGGATTTTTGTAAGTGAACTTATGGTAGGCGATCTTTCAGAAGAAAGTCAGCGCATTATTAAAAGTTACACCGACGAAGTCCTCGGCGATCCGGTTGACAAGCTCGATTTAAATAATGGTGTAGCTGTTGATGCTTTTTTGCATACGCCGCTTTGGCGCACGCCTTCTTTAAGTGATTACGTGACATTGCTAAAAGAAAGCGAATATGCGGCCTGGGTGATTTACAACCGTTATTATCTGAACCATTTCACGATCAGCGTGCATAATTTACCGGAAGGTTATAACACGGTTGCAGATTTCAATGTGTTTCTTGAAAAACATGGAATTTTGCTTAATACCTCTGGAGGAAAAATAAAAACCAGTCCGGATGGTGGTTTAATACAAAGCGCTACAGTAGCGCAGATGATCGAAGCGGAATTTGCAGGTGGAGAAACGTATAAAATTTCAGGTTCTTATGTAGAATTTGCTGAAAGAAAGGTTTTACCTGAGTTTGCAAATTTGTCAGCGGATCAAATTACTAGAAAAAATCGACGGGATGGATTTGAAGCAGCCAATGCGGATAAGATTTTTGAGAGCACTTACACGACGCAGACTGGGAAGTAACTAACTATTTTATTCAAAGTTGTGGTACGGGCCTCTAACGTATTGCTAATCAAAAGCGAATGCGTAATTTAGTAGTAAGTTAAATCGATTGAAAAATAGTAAACGAAATAATCATGGTTGTAGTGATCAAAAAAGATGCGCCGCCTTCAGCAATTAAAGACGCGATGAAAGCAATTGAAGAGGACCGAGCAACTAGGAAAGGTTTTGATGCAAAGAAATATGCGGGGAAACTTAAAAGAGGTTTAGACGGTCTTACTTATCAAAAACAAGTAAGGGATGAATGGTAAAAAAATTCTGGCAGATACGAATGTATTTATAAATTTGGCCGAAGGGAAAACAGGGATAGAACCGCACTTGCAGGGAAAAGAAATATTTGTTTCCGCAATTACAGAGATTGAATTGCTGGGTTTTTATAAAATTACAAAGGCTGAAAAAGAATATTTTAAACTTCTTTTGAATGATTGCTCGGTATTGGAACTTACTAGCGGCATTAAGGAACGCGCTATTCTACTAAAACAATCCTATCGAATCAAACTTCCCGATGCCATCATCGCGGCAACCGCTCAATTCCTCAAAATTGAGTTTGTAACTTTTGACAAAGGGTTTGCTAATGTCCCCGACTTGGATTTGGTTTTACTTGACTTTTAAATATTGATAGTCATCAATTTAGCTTGAAAAGCTTATCCCAAATGAAGAAATTTATGGAAAACATAAAGGAATTCGATAAAATCATTTTGAATGATGATCTGCCTCAATCCGGTTTAAAAAAAGGGGACATAGGAAATGTTGTTATGGTTTACAATGACGGAGAAGGTTATGAAGTTGAATTCCTAACTGTTGATGGCAAGACTGTTGCAGTTGAAACGTTGCTTGCACCCCAAATTAGAAAAATTTCGCATAGAGAAATTCCTCACGTTCGCGAGTTGGTAACAGAATGATCTGGTAGAAATCTATAACCCGTTTCTATTAAAAGTGGAAAAGAGAAAGTTTTCATCACTCATTCACCAAAAAATAAACCACCCGACAAGCATTCCCAATACTCTTCTCATTCTTATCCTGAGTAATATTTAATTTCAAACTATGTTTTCCCGAAGACAATTCGTCTGCCAACATCAAATACCAGGGTAAATGTAATTGCGTACTCCATTGCGTGAATAAATCCATTGTCTGCGTTTTTTTTCCATCAATGGAATAGGAAAGTTTTCCAGCGTCCGGCCCGGAAATAATTGCAATTCCTACTGCACGCCCTTTGAAATCAAATTCAAAAGAAGCGTTTGCAGTTTCTCCTACAAGCATCGGAACATCTACAAAACCCGGTCGCGTTGAAACTTTATCAATGGGTTTCCAATCAGGGTCAATCTTAAATCCATTTAGATTTTTTGCTTCTGCTACTGGATGATAACTTGCTTTTTCATAAGAAAATTTATCGATAGGATTGGGCAATTTTACAATTCCCGCAGTTGCAGGATCAGGATTCAATTTCAATAATTCTTTGATAGTCTGAAAATAAACTTCCTGTCCGTAAGGTGACGGATGCAGATCTTTAAAATCATATTTCCATGAAAATTCTCCGGCTTTTATTCTGTCATAAACCTCCCGGGCCAGATTGACATAAGCCGCTCCGTAATATTTTGCAATTCTCTGATGTACATTTACTTCAATAGGTTCTTTTCCTGCATCGTATTCAGCGTTTTTAGCAGGTTCGGCAAAAGCCATTAATACCACATTTGCTTTTGGATTTTTTGCATACATCTGGCGAATTATTCCTTCCAGGCCTTTTATCTGCGCTTTTTCACTGAAACCATTTCCTCTGTCATTAACCGCCGCTTCAAGAAAAAGTAAATCAGGCGTACCTTTTTCCAAAACATCACGCTGAAAACGAAAAGCATGAGGAGTACTTCCCAAAGATGGAATTCCTGCTGCAATAAATGTAAAGTCGGTATCAGGAAAATGCTCCTGAAGATACTTTGCTGTTTTATTCCGCCACCCGGGGTTATGCGTTATCGAACCGCCCAAAAATGCTACGGTTCCTTTCTTCGTTGTCTGGAATTTTTCATAGGCATTAGCTAATCCACGATTTACTTCGATATATGGAGTATGTGAAAGTGGCTTTAAAACGGGGACACTATTGTCATAGATAAAATTCGCCAGCGTTTCCGGATGTTCGATTGTAAAATGGTGCCCTTCCAAAGCCTGCTCTCCGAGTGTCATCGGAATAACTGTGGCAGGACCGCCCAGTTTGATATAATTGGCAATTAAAATATCCGAGTTTTCTGCTGGCGGAACAATTTTGTCATTCAATCCGATTACATGCAAAATTGGCACTTTGAAAGATGCTAAACCGGCCAGATCGTTCAATGGAATATCATCAAAAGTTTTGGCAGTTTCCTCGGTCTGTTTATTCAATTCCAGCCAACTTGCCCAATCCTTTGGCGAACCTTGTCCTTTACCCTTTCCGCCCGGCCAGCTTTTTGGATCACAAACTGGTGCTTCGGCGTAAATACAACTCACTTTATCAGGATTTCTTTTAGCCCAGCCGTACACATACAAACCTCCGCGACTGACACCTTCCAGCGCAACTTTTGGTGCAAATTGTTTTTGCTTCACCAGATAATCGTAAAAAGCATCCCAAATCTGCATCGCTTTCGGATGAGCGAAAAGATCATTGGTATTGACATAAGCGATATGAAATCCCCGGGTCAGCAAAATGCTGTCCATTTCCGTATGCCACGTTGGGAAATGTGCGCGCCAAACCCACGGATTTCCGGAAAGTGCCTGCTTTGGTTTTACATACCAGGCTTTTGTATTTTGGAATGAAAATTCAACCTTATCAAATCCTTTCCAAACCGAAGTTTGCTCATCAGCTTGTGCCAATAGATTGCCGGAAAAACTAAAAAGGATAAGAATGCAAAGAGCGCAGGAAAGATATTTTATCGTTTTCATAATAGTACAAAGACAGGAATGGCTTATCTCTAACATATAAGCGCAAACCTTATTTATTTTTTCCAGTCAACAATCATTATATTGTTCTATTATCTACCTAACTTCTTTACTGCCAATGTCCCGGATTTCTCCTGTTCTGTTACTTTTTCTTTTTTTCTTTTCAAAAAACACTTTTTCTCAGTCTGTACCAATAATTCTAACCGAACGGGAACGTGCTATGGCTGTCGACGATATTCTGGAAGACCGGATTGAAAATTTGCTTCCGACCCTGATGCGGCGGGAAGGTATTGATATGTGGGTTATTATTTCGAGAGAATACAATGAAGATCCGGTCATGAAAACCATGCTTCCAAGTACCTGGCTTTCGGCCAGAAGAAGGACTGTGATGGTATTTTTCGATCCGGGAGCAGGAAAACCGCTTGATAAATTGGCGATTGCCAGATATGACGTGGGAACATTGTTGAAAGGTGAGTGGGATATAAGTTCAAATCCGGATCAATGGGATGCGCTGGCAAAAGTGATTAAGGAAAAAAATCCAAAAAAAATTGCACTTAACTTTTCTAAAAACTACGGACATGCTGACGGTCTGACTTATAACGAACATGAAGAATTTCTTCAAAAACTTCCAAAAGATTTTCATTCAAAAATAGTTTCAGCTGAAAAACTGGCGGTTGGATGGCTGGAAACCAGAACGGAAAAAGAAATGGTCATATATCCGATGATCGCCCGGATCTCACATGAAATTATTGAAGAAGCTTTTTCTGAAAAGGTCATTCAGCCGGGAATAACGACCATTGATGATGTTGTGTGGTTTTTGAGACAACGTGTTACCGATTTAGGATTGGAAACCTGGTTTCATCCAACCATTGATATCCAGCGCGCCGATGACCAGAAATTTGATCATTTAAGAACATTTTCAAAACGTCCGGGCAATCAGGTGATTTTGCCAGGAGATTTGCTTCATTGTGATTTTGGAATAACGTATCTGCGACTGAATACGGATCAGCAGCAGCACGCTTATATTCTTAAACCAAATGAAACCGAAGTACCGGACTATTTGAAAAAAGCATTTTCTACCGGAAATCGCCTTCAGGATATTCTGGTTTCTCAGTTCAAATCCGGAAAAACCGGAAATCAAATTCTCTTGGACGCACTTGCTCAGGCTGAAAAAGAAGGTATAAACGGATCAATCTATACCCATCCGATTGGATCACATGGCCACGCCGCTGGCCCGACTATCGGTTTGTGGGATCAGCAAAAAGGGGTGAAAGGTCCGGGAGATTATCCTTTATATGAAAATACCGCCTATTCCATTGAATTAAATGCGGCAGTAAAAATCGACGAATGGAAGAAGACAATCCGGATCATGTTGGAAGAAGACGGATATTTTGACAAAACCGGTTTTCGATTCATTAACGGACGTCAAAAAGAAATTTTTGTGATTCCAAGATTGCTGGGCAACGTTGGAAAATAAAAATTCTCACTTTTCAGGTTGGTACGATATTTTAACAATATCATAATTAAACAACAACTTGAAACTTATGGAGAATATTGAAAAGTATAAAGCGATGGAAAAGATTCTTCGTGAAATCGAAGATTTGAAAAACAGCGAAACTGCCGTTATTAAGAAAATAGGTCAGGTTGAGACTGAAAATATGAATGTCAATGCTGAAGGTCTTGAAGCATCGCTGAATGAAATTTATGACGGCGCATATAAAAACCTTGAAAATATCGAAGCTTTGCACCTTTCATTTACAGAGAAGGTTTCAGACTTTAAAGAAAAAAATAAAATTACTGATGATATGCTTCTTGAAATCAGAGAATCATAAAATAATAGTTAAAAGATATCCTTAGTGAAATTAAAAAAGAGAAGCCAACTTTAAATGTTGGCTTCTCTTTTTGTCCAAAAAATTCAAACTCTCTACTTATACCTGTATAACACCTACATTAAATACCTCTTTAATCGGTGCATGATTTGCCGCTTCAATACCGACAGAAATAATTTTTCTAGTTTCCACCGGATCAATTATTCCATCAACCCAAAGTCTGGCTGCGGCATAATAGGGTGATAATTCTTCATTATATCGATCCGTTATCTCATTTAACAATTCCTGTTCAGCTTCCGGAGTAATTTCTTTTCCTTGCGATTTTAACGTTGCAGTTTGAATCTGAACTAATGTTTTTGCAGCTGTTGTACCACTCATTACCGCCATTTGTGCTGTTGGCCATGAATAAATTAATCTGGGATCATACGCTTTTCCACACATGGCATAATTTCCGGCACCGTATGAATTACCCACAATAAAAGTAAATTTTGGCACCACGGAATTGGCAACTGCATTCACCATTTTTGCCCCATCCTTAATAATCCCACCCTGCTCCGCACGACTTCCCACCATAAAACCGGTAACATCCTGAAAAAAAACCAGTGGAATTTTCTTTTGGTTACAATTCATGATAAACCTTGCGGCTTTGTCCGCCGATTCGCCATAAATAACACCGCCCATCTGCATTTCTCCTTTTCCGGATTTTACCATTTTTCGCTGATTGGCAACAATTCCAACTGCCCAGCCATCAATTCTTGCATAAGTACAAACAATGGTTTTCCCATAATCAGGTTTATATTCATCAAGTTCAGAAGCATCAACAATGCATTCCAGAATCTGTTTCATGTCATAAGGCTTCAACCTGTCTACCGGAAGAATATCATAAATTTCCTCAGGGAAACGAGCAGGCGTTATGGCTATTTTCCGATCAAAACCCGCGATAGCTGATTGTCCGATTTTATCAATATGCCTTTTGATAGCATCCAGGCAAGTTTTATCATCCGGGTATTTGTTGTCCGTGACACCGGAAATTTCGCAATGCATCGCAGCTCCCCCCAAAGTTTCGGCATCGACATCTTCTCCCACAGAAGATTTTACAAGATAGGGCCCGGCCAGAAAAACCGATCCTGTTCCTTCCACGATCATCGCTTCATCGGACATAATGGGCAAATAAGCTCCACCCGCCACACAACTTCCCATGATCGCGGAAATCTGAACAATACCCATCGCGGACATTTTAGCATTATTCCGAAAAATCCTTCCGAAATGTTCTTTGTCCGCAAAAACTTCTGCTTGCATAGGGAGATAAACTCCTGCGCTATCGACCAGATAAATAATCGGCAACAGGTTTTCCATGGAGATTTCCTGTGCCCGTAAATTTTTCTTGGCGGTTATCGGAAACCAGGCACCGGCCTTAACCGTTGCGTCATTTGCAACAATCACACATTGCTTTCCGGCAATGTTTCCGATACCGGCCACAACGCCTCCTGATGGGCAGCCGCCATCCTCTGAGTACATGCCATCCCCTGCAAAAGCACCAATTTCTAAAAAGTAAGAATCTGTGTCGATCAAATAATCTATTCGCTCTCTTGCAGTTAATTTCCCTTTTTTATGATGACTTTCAATCTTCTTCAGTCCCCCGCCTAATTTTACCTTTTCATATCGCTCATTAAGATTTTCAATGAGCTGCCGTGTGTTTTCCTGATTTGCCATAGCCTGATGAAATGTGTTTGAAACAATAATTATTTCAAATTCAAGGTAGAAATTTATTGGAACCTTTACTATCAAAAGCAAAAAAGTCGTCTGCTTACAGCAAACGACTTTCTCTATATTTGAACCTTAACTTGAAACTGCTATTTGATTTTCGTCGTCGTATCCAACGGTGATTCTGACGGCCCTTTATCTTTTTTACCAAAAACCGATAAATGCACATACCGTTTCGGATATTCCCTGAAATTCGTCATCAGTTTATTAAGACTGACAATGGTGCTGTTCAGGTTGTTATAAAGCGTTTCATCTTTTATCAGTTTTCCGGCTGTTCCTTTTCCTGATTCAACCTCAGCTAATATATGTCTTAATTCTGATATTGTCTGATTTGCACTTTGAACGGTTGCACCTAATCTCAGCGCCTGAAGAGAATCTGCAAAAGATCCCGTTTTGGCTAAAATTGGTTTCAATCCTTTTTCCGTTTCCACCAATGACTCTGACAATTTGTTAAGATTGGAAGTCATAACCAAGAGATTTTTCCGATTTTCGGTAACTAATCCCTGCACCGCATTTCCAGTCTGATCATAGTTTTTCAACATTTGGTTCAAAATTTTCCCGGTCTCCTTAAATCCATCCGCAACAGCTGCAAGATTTTGGATTAAAGAATCCGCATGTGTAATCAGCGGCAGTGCCTTTTCCTGTAAAACCGCAGAAATACCCGATTCCTTTTTCCCAAGCAAAGTGTCATTATCATGCAAATTTACTGAAGAAGTTCCCATAGACAAGTGGATCACTTTTCCGCCCAGCAATCCGCCATCAGCTAATAATGCAGCCGTTCCCTTTGGTAAAATAATTCCTTTCTGAATATCCAGTGACACCAGAAGACGGTTTTGCTGATTTTGCAACAATTTGATTTCCTGCACCCGCCCAACACTTAAACCATTCAGTAGTACCGGATTGGAAGCAGTTAACCCATCAATATTATCGTAAATAACATAGTACTTATAGGTCCTGGAAAATACGTCTGAGCCTTTGAGGATATTGAAGCCAAAATATAATAAGACCATCGCCATAACCGCCATTAACCCGACCTTTACCTCTTTTGTTAGCTTCATGAAGTTAGTAATTGGCTTTCAACTTTCGTCAAAAGCTTAAAATAATAAATGTTTACAAATCATTTCGTATTGATGAATGACAACTGATCAACAAAAAACCCTTTTGACAAATTTAATTATCCATTTGTTTTTTATAAACCTTGAATGCCTGAAGAATCGATTCTGCAACTTCGTCCTGGCCATCTTCGGAATTTAAATATTCTTCTTCTTCTGGTGTGGATAAAAATCCGGTTTCAATCAGCACACTGGGCATTGTTGTTCTCCACAATACCAGAAACCCTGCCTGCTTAACACCCCGGCTGTCACGGTCAGAAACTGAACGGAATTTTTTTTCAACATGTCCCGCAAAACGCAGGCTACTCGAAATAAATGCGCTTTGGTAGTTAGCCAGCATAATAGCCGCCAAAGGAGAATCCGGATCAAAACCCTTATATTTTTGCTTGTAATTCGTTTCTTTAAGAATTACCGAGTTCTCACGCTTTGCAACTTCAAGGTTACCATTCGTCTTGTGTAACCCCATCACGTACGTCTCAGTTCCTCTAACGCTGTGAGAATTGGGCGTAGAGTTGCAGTGTATGGATATAAAAAGATCTGCATTATTCCTGTTAGCGAAAGCAGAACGCTCGCCAAGTTCAATAAACTCGTCCGTATCACGGGTGTAAAGTACTCTTACATCCGGAGAATCTTCCTTGATTTTATGTCCAAGTGCTAGTGCAATTTTTAGTGCAACATTGGATTCTCTGGCCTTTTTTCCTCTTGTTCCGATATCATGACCGCCATGACCGGCATCAATTACCACAACATTTACCTTACTTTGCAAACTATATGAAGCGGGGGCTGTCCGAAAAGCGAAGGCCAAACTAAGAGACAAACAACTCGCTGCGATTACGATTTTAAGAACTTTTAACATTATTTTTTAGTTACGGCGTTATTCTTTAGGAGTTTCTCTGCTAATTTTGACATTCGTTATGCAAAAATACTCCTTTTGTTAGAACTGAAAAAAAAGGCGATTATTATATCGCTGGGACTTGTTGCGTTTCTTCTGTTAGGCACGATGGCATGTGTGAAGCAAAGCACAAAGAAATCTGGGAAAGATATTCTTACGTCGAAAGCCAAAATCAAAAATTCTGTGCCTTCGGTGACAGACAAATCTGCTATTTCCAAAACTCAGGATGGAAAAATTGTCAAAACAGATACACTTCCTTTAAGAGATTCCACGCTTGCGGATTCAGCCATCATCAAGGCCAAAATGGCCATTGCCGATTCTCTTGCTGCTGATTCTTTATCAAATCCTGATGATCTGCAAAATGTTGTTAAATATACTGCGGAAGATTCAACCATTATGGATGTGGTTTTAAAACAGGTTCACCTGTACGGGAACGCGGAGGTAAATTATGGCACTATTAATCTAAAAGCAAATTATATCCGTCTGAACTGGGTAACTAACGAAGTACTTGCGCATGGAACTTACGATTCAACTTCCCAAAAAACGATAGGTGAACCCATTTTCCAGGACGGGCCAGAGACTTATAACACGAAAGAAATCCGTTATAATTTTAAATCCAAAAAAGCCATTATCAGGGGAATTGTAACCCAGCAAGGGGATGGGAACGTGCGTGGCGACAGGGTAAAAAAAGATACAGAAGGGAATTTCTACATTCAGAAATCGATTTATACAACCTGTAATCTGACGCATCCGCACTATTACATCAACGCACCGAAAATCAAAATGGTGAATAAGAAACAGGTTATTTCCGGGCCTTTCAACCTGGTCATTGCCGATGTTCCCTTGCCTATTGTTATTCCATTCGGGTTTTTCCCATTTCCAAAAAAGAAAGAAGCCGGGACTTCAGGTATTATTTTCCCAACTTACGGTCAGGAGCCAAACGGACGGGGATTTTATCTGCGTGATGGTGGATATTATTTTGCCATCAGTGAATATATCAATGCCTCGGTTACCGGGCAGATTTATTCGACAGGAAGCTGGGGTTTAGGCCTTGCCACAACCTATTCAAAGCGTTACCAATATTCTGGTAATTTCTCTTTACGATACAATAAAAACAGATCCAGTGACGAGGTCCAAAATCAACTGGGCCTTGGCGGAACATCCGATTTTAATCTGGTTTGGTCACATGCGCCAAAACCGCGGGGCAACTCGACCTTTTCTGCCAACGTCAATATTGCCAGTAATAATTATAACTCGCTGCAGGAAACAAATGTATCCAAATATACAGCCAACGTCGCAAGTTCATCCGTTCAGTATAACAGGACAATGGGACAGTATCTAAGGGCTGCTGCCAGTTTACGTGTAAATCAAAATTTCGGACAGAGAGTACTTAATACCAACAAGAAAGTAGGTGGGAAAACCAATATTTCTTCTGATTTCAGTTTTGGAGTAAACCAGATCGCTCCATTTGCATTAAATGGCGGACGTTCTAGATGGTACGACAGTTTCCGTTTGGGAATGGATTTTAGCGGAAATTATACACTCACCAATTCAATCACTTTAATTGATACTTCCTATACCCGTCTTGGTTTCAAAGTTGATAATAAAATCAGAAGAACAGTTGATTCAACAGGAGCAATAATCCCGCTGACGTTACCTTTCAATATTTCAAATTTACCGGAATTCGCCAAAGATGCTCAGTTTACCGGTACTTACAGCATTCCGATTTCGCTTCCAAACTTTAAAATTTTCCGGTTTATCAATTTAACGCCTAGCATGTCTTTGTCTGGCCAGATTTATACCAAACAATATCAATACACTTTTAAGGGAGGAAACACGGTTCATATTGATACCCTGAATAAAATAGGAAATCAGTATTCCTATAACTTCGGAGCCGGAATAAACACACGCTTTTATGGGACATTTTTTGTCCGCGGAAAACGGCTTGAAGCAATCCGGCATACCGTTATCCCTACTTTATCCTATACTTATACACCTGATTTTACAGGCGACAATTACGGTTTTTATCAAACCGTGCAGATCAATGAACTGGGTGAAACAAAGAAATTATCCCGATATAATGGTATTGGTACCGGCGTAAGCAATGGAAAAGCAACCAGTGTTATCTCGTTCAGTTTGAATAACTCTTTTGAGATGAAGCTTAAATCCAAAAGTGATACCGCGGCGGCACAGTTTACCAAAGTATCCTTACTGGACAATTTAAGTTTTGGAGGTAGTTATAATTTAATGGCTGATTCCTTGAATTTGTCCAATATTACGGTTAATGCCAACGCGCGTGTTGGGAAGAATTTAAACCTGAACTTTAACGCCAACCTGGACCCTTATGCTTATATCGCAGATCCGGTTTACAAGACTAATAAAACGGGAATACGGGTAAACGAATATGCACTTAGCAAGGGACAAGGATTAGCAAATTTACAAAATCTTGGATTTACCCTGGGAACCAGTTTTTCTCCAAAAAAATCTGATAAAACCAAACCGGCCGCAACAACAACTGGCTTACCTGACGCTAACGTCACCGAAGAGCAGCGGGAATTCATCCGACGAAATGCAGATATGTATGTCGATTTTAATGTGCCCTGGAATTTAACACTGAATTATAACTTTGGATTAACCAAACCTGGTTTATCGAATGCTATGTTAATTCAGGCAATTAATGCAACGGGTGATTTGAGCTTATCAACCAATTTCAAAATTAGCGTAACAACCGGTTTTGACTTTACTGCTTTCAAACCTACCATTACCACCTTGACACTTTATCGTGATCTGCATTGTTGGGACATGAGTTTCAGCTGGACACCTTTCGCGGGAAGTGCTTCACGTGTAAGTAATTATAACTTTATATTGAAAGTTAAATCAAGTATTCTCCAGGATTTGAAACTGACCAGAAGACGGTCCTTCCAGGATAGGGCGGCATACTGATCGAGCTTTTAGCTTGTGGCTATTAGCTTATAGCTTGGGTTGGTGAGCATTTTCATTCACATGGCTAAAACAAATAATTGATCATTTTTTGCTTTAACTATAAACAGAAAAGCCGACCTTTTGGGCCGGCTTTCACATAATGTTTTTTGAGAAAAATTACTTCGAGGAAGCTTTTGCTGCTTCTTTTGCAACAACTTCTCCGTTAAGATATAAAGTAATAGATCCGCCTTCTGTGTTACTGAAAACAGTTACAGGCTTGTTGAAAGAACCAGCAGCAGCAGCGTTAAATGTTGCTTTGATGATACCCGTTTTTCCTGGCAATACAGGTGCTTTTGACCATACAGGAGTTGTACATCCGCATGAAACAGTTACGTTTGAAATCACAACAGGATCAGTACCTGTGTTTGTGAAAACAAATTCATTTGTAACAGGTGTTCCCTGAGGAACTTTACCAAACTTGTGTGTTTCTTCTTTGAATTTCAAAACACCTTTTTGTGCAAAACTAACCGTGGTTAAACCAACTAGTAAAACCAACGCGGAAAAGAATACTTTCATAGTTGTAGTGGTAACGTTTTTGTGTAAAACTGATTTAAATAACAAGATTAAAGTTTAAAAACGAAATTTAGTAAACATTAACTTATGTTAACAATGCTTTTAAACTTATTATGATTCGTTGTTATGATTATTATTTTCCTGTATAATTTTGGCCTGCATTATAAAAAAATGTAACTTAACTACGGTTTCAACCCGTAACGTTTGCTTATGCTTTTAAATGATAGTTTGACCGGTTCCAGTGTTTTGAATAAAGAAAATATAACAGACGATTATCGCCTGGCTTGTGAAAGTCGGCAAGTCAGCTTATTGGGGAGAAAAGATACCATGGGAGGCCGGTCCAAATTCGGAATTTTTGGGGATGGGAAAGAAGTAGCGCAGATTGCTCTGGCGCGGGCATTCAAGCTAGGTGATTTTCGCTCAGGCTATTACAGGGATCAAACCATCGAAGCATCGCTCGGGAATTTAACATGGCAGCAATTTTTTGCACAAATGTATGCCCATGCAGATCTGGAAAATGAGCCACATACGGGCGGCCGTTCTATGAACGGACACTTTTCAACCCGATGGCTGGATGAAAACGGAAAATGGCTGGACCAAACAAAATTATACAATTCAGTATGCGATATTTCCCCGACAGCCGGCCAGATTCCCCGTGCGGTTGGTTTAGCCTATGCTTCTAAACTTTACAGGAAAAATAAGGAAATCCAATATTTAGACACTTTTTCAAAAAAAGGAAACGAGATTGTTTTTGCAACAATCGGTGACGCGTCCACCTCACAAGGCATGTTTTGGGAGGCGATGAATGCAGCCGGTGTTTTACAAATTCCACTGCTAATGTCTGTTTGGGATGATGGATACGGAATTTCCGTTCCGGTTGAATATCAGACTACCAAATCAAGTATTTCAAAAGCACTTGGCGGATTACAACGTAATGATGAAGAAGCAGGCCTGGAAATCATAACAGTGAACGGCTGGGATTATCCGGCGCTTATTGAAACGTACAAAAGAGCTGCTGATCTTTGCAGGAATGAACAGATACCCGTTCTGGTCCACGTTACTGAACTCACACAGCCACAAGGACATTCATCATCAGGATCGCATGAAAGATATAAATCCAAACAGCGACTCCAATGGGAAAATGACCGCGATTGTAACCTGAGATTTCGTGGCTGGATTTTAAATAATGGTTATGCAACCGATGAAGAGCTCGAACGCATTGAGGCCGACGCAAAAGAAACAGCGAGAGATGCCCGAAACCGCGCCTGGAAAGCATATCGCAAAGATCTCGACACGGAGCATCTTGAAACTATAGAATTGCTTCAGAAAACGGCAAAAGAAAGTATTTTCTCAGAAGAGTTGTCGGCTATTGCCACGGAACTAAGCAAAACATATTATCCCGTACGACGTGATAATGCGGTTAGTGTTCGCAAAGCGCTGCGGCTTATTCGGAATGAAAACACGCCTTCCCGCGTACTTTTGCAGGAATGGCTTCAAAATACACTGAAAGAAAATGCAGTCCGCTACAATTCCCAGCTATACAGCGAATCTAATGAATCTCCTTTGTTAGTCGAGCCGGTGAATCCGGTATTTTCTGATGAAAGTATAACGGTTGATGGCCGTGAAGTTATTCGGTCCTACTTCAATGCGTTATTTGCCCAGGATCCACGTGTAGTGGCTATTGGTGAAGATGTGGGTATGATCGGTGACGTAAATCAGGGTTTGGCCGGATTACAGGAAAAGTATGGAGAAATAAGAATTACCGATACCGGAATCCGTGAAACGACGATTATTGGCCAGGGAATTGGAATGGCCATGAGAGGCTTACGCCCAATCGTTGAGATCCAGTACTTTGATTATATATATTATGCTTTGGCAACACTTACGGATGACCTTGCAAGTCTTCGTTACAGAACAGCCGGAGGACAAAAAGCACCATTAATTATTCGTACGCGTGGGCATCGCCTTGAAGGAATCTGGCATTCAGGTTCTCCTATGGGTACTATGCTCAGCAGTGTCCGTGGTATGCATATTGCCGTTCCAAGAAATTTCACGCAGGCTGCAGGTATATACAATACTTTGATAAAAGGTGACGATCCGGCTCTTGTTGTTGAACCACTTAACGCTTATCGCCAAAAGGAGTTACTGCCCGATAATATCGGAGAAATCTGCATTCCGCTTGGCCAGCCGGAAATCCTGAAAGAAGGGAAAGATGTCACCATCGTTACTTATGGCTCCATGTGCCGTATAGTTATGGAGGCAGCAACGCAATTACATAATCTGGGTATTGAAGTCGAGGTGATTGATGTGCAGACATTATTACCCTTTGATGTGGATCACCGGATTTTGGAATCAATCAAGAAAACGAACAGGGTGATTTTTGCAGATGAAGATGTGCCGGGAAGTGCTTCGGCTTTCATGATGCAGCAAGTTTTGGAAACGCAAAATGCGTATCGCTGGCTTGATTCTTCACCTGTTACAATATCAGCGAAACCGCATCGTCCTCCTTATGGTTCTGATGGAGATTATTTCACCAAACCTAACATGGATGATGTAATCGAAGTAGCTTACAAAATTATGCAGGAAACCGATCCGACTCATTTTCCTGCTTTGTATTAGCAGATTGATTTTAAGTTGCCTGTCTGAAATTTATTAGTTGATTTTAATAAATGAAGACATGTACGAAAGATTTGGCAAAAGATTTTTTGATATCATATCAGCGGCGGCGGGATTAATAATCCTGTCGCCGCTTTTTGTTTTTCTTATATTGATTTTATGTTTGGTCAATAAAGGCAAACCTTTCTTTTTCCAATCGCGGCCAGGTTTATTTTGCAAGATTTTTGTGATTATAAAATTCAAAACGATGCTTGATCTAAACGATTCAAGTATCGATGAATTACCTGATCAGGATAGAATAACAAGCATTGGAAAATTGCTCCGTCGCACCTCCCTGGACGAAATCCCGCAACTTTGGAATGTATTGAAAGGCGATATGAGTTTAGTAGGACCGAGACCGTTACTGATAGAATATTTATCAAGATACGATCAAAATCAACTTCGCCGTCATGATGTAAAACCCGGAATTACCGGCTGGGCGCAAGTTAATGGACGGAATGAAATCAGTTGGCAAGAGAAATTTAAATATGACTTATATTATGTTGATAATCCATCACTTTTGTTAGACTTACAAATAATTATAACAACAATTCAAAACCTGATTTTTCGTAAAAAACATGATTTTTATTCCAATAAAATAATGGAGGAATTTACAGGATCTTCTTCTTTGATTAATTAATTTTTCAAATAACACACACTTTTCAAAATGCTTATTTACGGTGCCGGTGGACATGCCAAAGTCATAATTTCCTGTATTCTGGCGAATCAAAATACCATTGATTCGATCTTCGATGACAATCCCGTTAGGAAAGAAATTCATGGAGTTTCAGTTGCAGGATTTTACAATTCTAAAACTTTGCCCGATCAAAAACTGATTATCGCAATTGGTGATAATTCAGTCAGAAGAATGCTTGCAGATCAGGTTAAACATGCTTTTGGAATAACCATTCACCCTTCATGCTCTGTTGACAAAAGTGTAAAGATCGGTGAAGGAACCGTTGTTTTGCATCATGCAGTTATCCAGGCCGATGCTACAATTGGAGAACATGTAATTATTAATACCGGCGTTTCCGTAGATCATGACTGTGTAATTGGGGATTTCGTACATCTCGCACCCGGCGTTATTCTGTCCGGAAATGTTTGTGTTGGAGAAAACACATTGGTTGGCGTTGGAAGTATTATTGCGCCTGGTTTAAAAATTGGAAAAAATTGTTTTGTCGCCGCTGGAAGCGTTGTTACCAGTAATATTCCGGACGGAGCAATTGTAAGAGGAAATCCAGCCAGGATAATTTCTCACCAAATATGAAAAAAATCTGGCTTTCTCCGCCACATATGAGCGGAAATGAATTGAAATATATACGCGAAGCATTTGAGTCAAACTGGATTGCACCACTTGGGCCAAATGTCGATGCTTTTGAACAGAAACTTGCAAATTATGTTGGCATTGATCATTCAGTAGCACTTTCTTCGGGTACGGCGGCTATACATCTTGCATTAATTATGGCAGGTGTAGGTCAAGGTGATATCGTTATTTGCCCAACTTTTACATTTGCTGCGAGTGCTAATCCGATCGTTTATCTCAAAGCAACGCCGGTTTTTATTGACAGTGAAAATTCGACCTGGAATCTCTGTCCTGATGTATTAGAAGAAGCTATAATCTATTATATCAAAATAGGCAAAAAACCGAAAGCGATCATTGGCGTTCACATTTACGGAATGCCAATGCAATTGAACGAGATTTTTTCTCTCTGTGAAAAATATGAAATTCCGTTTATTGAAGATGCCGCGGAAGCTTTGGGATCTTCTTATCAAGGGAAAAAGTTAGGCTCGTTTGGAAAAATCAGCATTATATCTTTTAACGGAAATAAAATCATTACTACTTCGGGTGGTGGTGCCTTACTTTCTGATGATCTCTCTTTAATAAAAAAAGCAAAGTTTCTGGCGTCACAAGCAAAAGATGAAGCTCCGCATTATCAACATTCTGAAATCGGGTATAATTATCGTCTCAGTAATATTTGTGCAGGAATCGGAAGAGCTCAGCTTGAAGTACTTGATGAGCGCGTGAAAAGCAGACAGGCTAATTTTGATTTTTATACAAAAGAATTGAGGAAATTACCGCGTATTTCATTCCAAAATGAACCTCCCGGTTTTGTTTCTAATCGCTGGCTGACGTGTATTATAATCGATCCGAAATTGGCAGAAGGAATAAATCCTGATAGAATCCGTCTGCATTTGGAAGCAAAAAATATCGAATCGCGGCCTTTGTGGAAACCATTACATTTGCAGCCTGTTTTTAAAGATGTTCCATATTTTGGCGGAAATGTTGCTGAAAAGCTTTTTGAACAAGGGCTTTGTCTGCCATCTGGATCGAACTTAACAGAAAATGATCTTTCCGTTATTTGTAACAATATAAAAGCAGTATTTCATAAATCATAAAAAAAGCCTTCCGCCAAATTATTGGCAGAAGGCTTTTTATTAATTTCAATACTTATTTACAAAACCTCGACATCAAACCAAAGTGGTGAATAAGGATAAACAAGATAAATACCTGATGAAGACTGAACACCAGTTTTACCGTAACCTAATGCAGATGGAATTAAAATAGTAGCTTTTTCTCCTCTACGCAATTTGCGAATAGCTCGATCAAAACCAGGAATATATTTTCCACTACCCGTTGTGACTGAGAGAGGCGTAGCGCCATTATCAAATATAGCACCCGTCAACAGCTTCGCTTTATATGATACAGTAACTGTTTTCCCAATACCCAAAGTATCTCCTATTGCAGTATTTGTTCTCACAATTACAAGATTGTCCGTGGTCTTCTCCGAAATTGTCAGTTTGTTTGCAACTACAAAATCATCAATTTGCTTCACTTCCGAACGGCTGCTAACGACTTCAATATTCATTTTAATTACTGAATAAGCTGGAACATCGTCGGATGCGTATGATCCAAATGCCAGATAAAACGGCATAAACAACGTTGCGGATTCCCCAACACGAAGGATGTTAAGGGCACGCTCCATTCCTCCCAATAAAAATCCAAGATTGTACGGACGCACAAAAGGAACTTTATCTGTATTTTCGGAAGAAGCAACCTTCTTTCCATCCAAAGTATAAGCGTTGAAATTAAGTCTGATACCATCCTGCGCAACTGGCTTAGCACCCGCAGGATTTGCTCTTCTCAAAACGTAATACATGCCGGATGAATCCTTCGTAGCTGTGATAGAACTGTCGGCCAGATATTTTTCTATTGATTGCTGATTTTCGACTGCCTTTGCTTCATCGTCATATTCAATCCCTTTGTTACAAGAAATCATCCCCACAACCCCGGCCAACATCACGCCTAGTGTTAAAATTTTACGCTTCATTTCGTTCCTTTTAATGTTTTTCAAAATAGGTTATTCATTTATACTTTTCAATCCTCTTCTGTTCAGACATTATCGAAACCCAAAAGGTTGGAAGACTTATTAAAATATTTTAAATTTTCAACTTCTCATAATACAGGCAAAATGAAGTCAGCGGGCAAATATTACATTTAGGCGTTCGGGCCAGACAAATATAACGTCCATGTAAAATAAGCCAGTGATGTGCTTTTGGAACGAGTGCGGTCGGAATATGCCGCATCAATCCTTTTTCAACAGCAAGCGGTGTGTTAGCCGTGGAAGGAACCAATCCCAACCGCCGCGAAACCCGAAAAACATGTGTATCAACCGCCATTGCCGGCTGATTAAAAATGACAGAAGCAATCACATTGGCAGTCTTTCTGCCTACGCCGGGAAGTTCCTGAAGTTCAGGAATGGAGGCTGGAATTTCTGATCCGAATTTATCGACCAGCATTCTTGCCATTCCAACCAGATGTTTGCTTTTATTATTCGGATAGGAAACTGATCGGATGTATGTAAATACCTCATCCGAATTAGAAGCAGCCAGTGATTCAGGATCGGGGAAACGATCAAATAAAGCAGGAGTTACCTGATTGATACGTTTATCTGTGCATTGCGCAGACAAAATAACAGCAACCAGCAATTCATAAGGATTACCGTAATGGAGCTCAGTTTCAGGTTCGGGAAAATTTGTTGTAAAATATGCTAAAAATGATTGAAAGCGCTCTTTCCTATTCATAAAACTGACCAAACATGATGATAATTATCTATTACGACAGAAATAATCCGGCCGTTGACAAAATTAATAATTATGGACTGAATGCCTTATTTATTTAAAATAGGAAATGTTAAACTTCAATCGGAATTACGAATGAAATTTGGATAATCAGGCAGGTATTTAAAAACAGTGCACAACATCATATCGTTTCCTTTTCGAAAAAGGAAAGCGAAATTCCAGGACAGTCTGATATTGATACCAAACTGTCCTGAAAACAAAAAACAACCTATTGAACTTTCTAGCAAGAAAGTGCCCTAGATTGTTTTGCTGTTTGTTGCCGTGAATAATGAATGATTTTCTGGACAGAACGATCCGAAGGTGTCCGGACAATTTTGTTCATCTGCTCCTTGATCTCCAAAGAATCCAGATAAAAATTCATTAAATCGTCGTCGAGCGCAAGCGCCTCAACGATCTGGTCATTTTCATTTAGAGTTGTTTCGGCATATAAATACCTGATAACATCATCGTAGGTAAAAGTTTTTGTCATATTGCGGGGTACGTTGGCTGAATTGCTTGCGCAAATTTATCAACGCGTAACGCATCCTTCCCAATGCCGTATTAATACTCACACCTGTGGCATCAGCAATTTCCTGAAAACTCATGTCCTCGTAATGGCGCATGATCAGAACCTGCTTTTGTACATCCGGCAGTCGTTGGATCATCTCCCTCAACTGCTCGTGCGTCTCTTGCCGAATCTGGATTGATTCAACGGAATCCTCCGCGAAATCCAGTGTATTAAATACGCTGCTTCCATCTTCGAACACTACATTGGGGTAGCGTTTATCGCGTCTGAAATAATCAATGGCTAGGTTGTGTGCGATCCGTATAATCCATGGCAAAAATTTACCTTCGTCATTATATCTGCCTGACTTAATAGTGTCAACTGCCTTTATAAATGTGTCCTGTAATAAATCCTCGGCTACATATTGGTCCTTGACAATCAGGTAAATAGTCGTGTAAATTCTTGACTTATGGCGCTGAACAAGCTTTTCAAATGCTTTCTCATTACCACGAATATACAATGTTACCAACTCACTGTCGCTAACTTGGACTTTCTCCATTTTACTATTCGATTTAGTTAACGTAGAGCAGTTCGTCTATATTGTTTCTCCTTTCTTTAGTAAGTGTGAAAATGATGTGATTCTGGTACTTTTCGAATTATATTAATCAAAGAAATAGATTTGGCAATTGATTTGCAAATGTTTGCACTCCTTTTTTTTCTAATTTAATTCTAATTAACACATATTAACAAGTAAATAACATAAGTGCCCGCTTTTACCACAATTCGCTTACGTCTATACCTATTAGTTCAAATAATAGAACTTATCAAATAATATACGATAAATTATAGGACTTTGGATCGAAACGGGAATAATTTTATTAAAATTTCCGGACGAAATTTTAATGTCTTATTTGAAAACAAACAATAATTTTGAAGCATGAAATATCAGCATCTTTTTTTTGACCTTGACCATACTTTATGGGATTTTGAAAAGAATTCTTCCGAATCCCTTGAAGAAATTTATTATAATTCTGACCTGAAACAACATGGAGTTTCATCCATGGAGCTTTTTATCGAATCCTTTTTAAGAATAAACACGGAGCTTTGGGATGCTTTTGACCGCGGGACTTTGCACCATGCCTATATACGCGAAAATCGTTTCAAAATGGTTTTTGACGAACTTGGAGTAGTGTGTCCGGCAAATCATGTGGAAATTGGAGAAATTTATCTTAATACACTTCCTCAAAAGAAACATCTACTGGAAGGTGCGCTGGATATTCTCAATTACGTTACGGACAAAGGTTATGCCGTTCATATCGTCACAAATGGATTTAATGACATTCAGGCGAAGAAAATTTCCAGTTCAGGTATTTCCCACTTTTTCAAAAACGTGATAACTTTTGAAAATGCCAGTGCAAAAAAGCCTGATCCGAAGATCTTTGCCTATGCACTGGAAATGGCGAATGCCACACCAGAAGAAAGTATCATGATAGGGGACAACTGGATTGCCGATGTGATGGGCGCAAAACAATTTGGCCTGGATACGGTTTATCTTAATCCCGCCGGCCTTTCCTTTAACGACTCACCAACCTATGACATCCGCCGCCTGGAAGAGTTAAAGCTGATTTTTTAAATTTCGATAAAAACAGTAGTAATTACTGATGTAATCAGAGAAACTATTTTACGTCGTCTTCTTCATAAAAAGATATTTTTAATTCGCGAAGATAATTTTTGATTACATCCACGTGAACGCATTGGCCAACATTAAGAAACGGGAAATTTGAGACTCGTTTTCTTTGCCCGTCAGTGATCACTTCGCGGTTGACCTGATCAAATCCCAGATGAAGGTGTCGCGTCGCGCTCTGCATACCATAAATAGTTCCATTCCGATCAAAAAGAGGACCGCCGCTCTGTCCACGAAGTCCTGGAGTACTCATTTCTATTCCGACTATGTTATTGCCTTCTCCTATGTGTCTGGTTATAATACCGTCTATAGGAAAGCTTGGTGTATTCACGCGACCTTCCCGGATCCACTCAATATCATTCGTACTTTTATTCAACTGATAATTTGTGAATTCAGGAAAAGGATAACCCAACCTGCAAAGATATTTTCCTTGTTTTACGCCTTTGGTATCTTTCAAAAATGCGGCATGCCCCTGATAAAATTTGGTGTCATAGTCCCTGAACTGAATTACGGCAAGATCTTGTGTCGGGTGCAGATTGATTGTCAGACTTCTATAAGCATTCACACAATTTATAAAATTGGAAAGAATTCTGATCGGCGTTTCAGAATTAATTTTATACTTGCCTTCCAGAAATTGCTTTTGGGTATCAAATCCGGGATCGCGTTCGAATCGCCTTAACTCACCTTTGAATTTAAGGTAATTTTCGTAAATCTGATTGGCATAAAGGATTTGTCTGGCAATGTGACGGCATGTGATCGCAAAACCATCTTCATTGATAAAAAACAAAGTTCCTGTTCCCGGGATAATATCACTTCCTCCGTAATAACGCGCGATAAAATGGATAGGACGGGTGAACTGGTCGACCCTTTCAATGGCTTCAACAAACATAATAATTATAAGGAGAGGTTAGGAATTTACTGAAGTTGGATTGGAATAATCGCTTCCGTTTGATCCCAGCTTAAAATCATGTTCACGCCAGAAGGCTGTTCTTCAAAGTAAATTTTAAATAATTCTTCGACTTTCCTGTTAATTCTGATTGGAACATTTGCCTTCAGGAAATCCTGACCATCGTTATAATTAGTACCCCACTGACCCGTTTCGCTGTTCAGAATTACGGTCCACTCAGATTGACCGGGGATTGTCCAGATCGAATATTTACCTGGTTTTACAGGCTTCCCGGCAAACAAAATTCCCTTACCAATGTTAATTACAGTAGCTTCATTTGCTCCGGTTCTCCATACTTTTCCGTAAGGAACCAGTGCTTTATCCTGTTCCCTGCCAAAAATAAATCTTTTTTTCTTTGAAGGCTGGCTGTAATTTAAGTCAATATCAATTCCATTTTTATGAAATTCGGCGATAGCGGCGGGACTGGACGATTTGGTATATTTTTTAAAACCAAAATAGCCGATAATTAAAAGAACAAAAATTAAAGAGAGGATCAGGAGAGTTTTTTTCATAGGAGTTAGGGGCAAATAATTCGGTAAAAGGTATAGCTCACAGACAGCCGGATGTAATAGTAGGTATCCTTTCTGGACGGGTCGCCCTGCTGAAGCTTGTCATTATTTTTTGGATCTCCACCAAGATTGTCGATGTAATCGCTATACGTTTTTCGGGTTCCATATTCGAGGCCAATATTCCATGGGCGCTTGATCTGATATTTAATTCCGACACCATAAGGGATGACAAACGTGTTGGTTTTATAATTGTCGGTAACAACGTCAGGTTTAAATTTCGAATATCCAATACCTCCAAAAACATAAGGCGTCCAATTTACAGCATACCGTTTTTCCTGATAATCAAGAAAGTTGTATTCTGCCACCGTACTCACCTCGGTTATCCTTGATCGAAAAGACATGTTTCTTGCCTTTTGAAACGGATCCTTGCTGTTTTGATCAGAAGCACCAACCAGACCTGCGGCCACCTCCGCCCTAAGCGATAATGCATGATTAGGATTATACCTGAAAAATAAACTTCCCGCCGGTTTCACAAACCGCAATTTAAATGATGGTGAAATATCACCTTTATAATTAAAAACGCCTAAACCCCCACCAATTTCAATTTTTTGGGCTATCGTTTCAAATCCCGTAAAAACTGAACTGGTGAATAAGAGAAGTATCAGCAAAAATCTTACACGCAACTGTTTCAATGTATTTAATTATTGATCTGTTTATTTCAATGGAGGGCATTTGATCTGTGTAGGAAGCACATAATTGATATGAATTGTTCCTATCAGATAATTATCTTTAAGTGTCGGGCTATTACCACGAGGCGATCCCGCTGAACCATAATTATTATCTTTTAAAACCTGGAATGGGTCTGCTTCCCCTGAGTTATAAATAGCCTGCGTGTATTTCTTTAATCCTGCTGTTCTGTCAATTCCTTTTCTGGCTGTAAGGACTTCCCCTGATCGATTAGCCATTTGCAAAGCCAATGGATTATCCGCAAAAACAGCAGGATCAGCATAATTTCCTGCAACGTCATCCAGATAATCAGTAAACGTTTTTCTAAAACCCAGCTCAGCCCCAACGTCAAACCTGTCATTAATTTTATATCTGACACCAATTCCAACTGGTATAGCAAACTGGATAAGAGAATAAGGCTTGGCATAACCCGGACGTCCCTGACCTTCTGTACCCAAGGATTGAAGTTTCACCCAATTACCATTGGGAGCATCTAATGCCTTTGGATTATGAGCGACAACAGCAACTCCTCCAAACAAATAAGCGCTAAACTGAGGTCTGCGATCGTAACTTCTGTTATCCGGAGTTAACTTGTAGATACCTTCAACTGCAAATTCTTTCAGATCATTCCGGAAACTTAGATTTCGGGGAAACCGTAAATTTGTCGGATCCTTCTTGTTCATTTTATAATCATCCCCAACAATTCTTGCATAAGTAAAAGAAGCCCTTGCAGCCAATCTTGGTGTAAAATGTCTTGTATAATTTCCTGTTACACTCCATCGCATCATACCAAAGGTTGATCTCAATGGTGTTGTGTAAGAAGCCATATCTCCATAATAATTTGAGGTTCCAACCCCAAATCCCACGGTCGAGTAAGGAATAAAAGTACCGCGTCTTACCTGTGCCTTAGCGTTGTAAGTAACAACCAATAATCCAAGCACTAAAAAAAATAACAGCTTTTTGCTTATCGGTCTCATTTTAAAATTTTTAACCATTTTAGATCAATTTTTTGCAAAAATAGAACAGTTGTCGGTTTTCCTAAGGATATATCTCCTTTTGAACGTATTTCTCTAAATTTTATTTGTAAGGCATATAGAAATTAAATTAAACCGAAGATCTTAACCTGAATAGAGTACAGCTAAAAGTCACAAAAGTAACTCTGAATACCATTTATATTATGCCCTTTCTCAACCAGAAATCGTAAATTTACTATTATTGTATAATTGAAATAAGATCTGCGCGATGATTACCAGTAAAAACCTCACGTTCTCCTACTCACCACAAAAGCAATTTAGTTTTCCAGATATAGCTTGTAACGATAAAGAAGCATTGCTTATTCTTGGACAATCGGGCAGGGGTAAAACGACTTTCCTACATTTGCTTGCACTTTTATTGCAACCTGATGCCGGCAATATACAGATATCCGGTCACACATTGTCTGGCTTATCTTCAAGCGAAAGAACGAATATCAGGGCAAAAAATCTGGGAATAATTTATCAGCGCGCTCATTTTGTGAGTGCTTTATCTGTGCTGGACAATATTTTATTGTCAAACTATCTTGCAGGAAATAAACAGGATAAAGAAAAAGCGACTTACCTGGCTGAGCAACTGGGTTTTGCTGATCACCTCAATAAAAAAACAACCCAGCTAAGTCAGGGAGAACAGCAGCGCGTAAGTATTGCGAGAGCACTGATGAACAATCCAAATGTGATCCTGGCGGATGAACCAACATCCAGCCTTGATGATAATAATTGTCAGAAAGTAATAGAACTTCTCAAAAAACAATCTTCGCTGATCGGTGCAAGCCTTGTGGTGGTAACGCATGACCAGCGGCTTAAAGATGAATTCCCAAATCAGGTTTTTTTATAATTGGCATATCCAATTCCGAAATGACTTTATGAGTTTACGTCAAATGTAAACTTTAACTTATAGAAATACGATCAGAATGAATCTCTTTAAAATAAGTATTGCCAATCTTAAAGAAAAAAAATTAAACAGTTTTTTGAGCGCCTTACTGCTGACGCTGGGAATTGGAATGATTTCATTGTTGCTGCTTTTAAACAAACAGCTCGACGAACAATTCAGAAGAAATATCAGAGGCATTGACATGGTGGTAGGGGCCAAAGGAAGTCCTTTGCAGCTTATACTTTCAAGTATTTATCAGATTGATTCTCCAACCGGCAATATTCCGCTGAGCGAGGTTAACGCGCTAAAAAGAAATCCATTTATCAAAACCATTATACCGTTATCAATGGGGGATAATTATCGTGGTTTCCGGATCGTAGGTACAACATCCAAATACGTCGAACATTTTCAGGCTAAAATAAAAGAGGGTGCGTTGTTCAGCAAACCAATGGACGTGACGCTGGGAAGCAAAGTTGCCAAAAACTCAGAGCTCAAAATCGGTGATACTTTTGCCAGTTCACATGGTTTGGATTCAGATGGTGATGCGCATAATGATAAAAAATACAAAGTTACCGGCATTTTTGAGCCAACCGGTTCTGTGGTTGATCAACTGGTTTTGACAAATCTGGAAAGTGTCTGGGAAATTCATGAACATGCTGAAACTCCGGCTGCGGATAATAAGGAAAATCATCCTGCTCACGAAGAAGAAATGGATGAATCTCATCACGAAGCAGAAAAACAGGTTACCAGCGCATTAATTCAGTTTCGTAATCCAATGGGATTAATTACAATTCCGCGACAGATCAATCAAAATACTTCTATGCAGGCAGCTTTGCCGAGCATTGAGATCAACAGGTTATTTTCACTTCTGGGCGTTGGGATTGATACGTTGAGAGCTCTTGCACTGGTTATTATTGTGATAGCGGGTGTGAGTGTTTTTATTTCACTATATAATTCTCTTAAAGAACGGAAATATGAGATGGCTCTCATGCTTTCAATGGGAGCAACCAGGACGAAATTGTTTTTTATGCTTTTGCTGGAAGGTTTGATTTTAGCAGTTACGGGCTATCTTTCCGGAGTAATTTTAAGCCGGGTTGGCTTATGGCTTTTTAGCAGAGCAGCGGAGCAGGATTTTCATTATTCTATTCGGGAATTTAATTTATTACCCGAAGAGCTCTATTTATTGGCTGGTGCGCTAATTCTTGGATTATTTGCCGCAGCATTACCTTCCCTTGGTATTTACCGACTGAATATATCCCGAACATTGGCAGAGGAATGATATTAATTGTATTTTTGTTTACTACCTGAATCCTTTTTTGTACTAAAAAATTATATAATATGAAATCTGTACGTTTCATAGCGCTGGCACTGCTACTTAGCTCTTTATTTGCATTTACACCCGCTTCTGCTCCGGCAAAACTGACCTGGGAAACTTTGCGTGATGTAACCTTCAAGAAAAAATGGTATGCCGAAGAATCAATTTACATGCTGCATCCGACTTTTGGCCCGAGTGTTCAGAAATTAAAAAATCAGCCTGTGACGATAACGGGATACATTCTTCCCGTTGATCTTGATGCTAATTTGTATGTTCTTTCCGCATTCCCTTTTAGCGCCTGTTTCTTCTGCGGAGGAGCCGGACCAGAAACGGTTATGACTTTAAACTTTAAAAAAGGGACAAGAAAATTCAAGACCGATGAGCGTTTGACTTTTCAGGGAACCTTGAAATTAAATGCCGACGATATTTATCAGATGAATTACATTCTGGACGGTGCTGAAATAGTTGATTAACAGGAAAATTTAAATCCCCAACAACCTCCAGACTCCGGAAATAAAGAAAAGAACCAATCCCACCGGAGTTAAAACTTTCCAGCCTAAGTACATCAATTGATCCACTCGTAGACGTGGAAGTGTCCAGCGCGCCCACATTTGTACGAGAATTCCCATAAGCGCTTTTCCTAATAACCAGAAAGCTCCGGTTAAATAACCAAACCAAGTTCCTGGTTCACCGCTGGTCCAGTCGGCCAGTTTTATTGGACCAATATTTGGAAATGGCGTGTTCCAGCTGCCCAGAAAAAGAATCGCACCCAGAAGCGAAACAAGCAGCATCATACCATATTCAGATAACATGAATAAAGCCCAGCGCATACCTGAATATTCTGTATGAAAACCGGCTACCAATTCTGATTCGCCTTCTGGTAAATCAAAAGGAGCACGGTTACATTCTGCCAAGGAAGCAATAAAATATACTACATAGGCAAGAAGAAGAAATGGATTCCGGATAATATTCCAGGACAAGAATCCACCAACCGATGTCACATCAATACCAAATCTTCTCATACCAAAAAGATAAACGGTTTCTCCGGAATAAATCCCTTGCTGAAAACTGATTATCTGCAAATCGAGTGTTTGAGACAACATTACAACACAAAGAACAGACAATCCTAATGGAACTTCGTAGGAAATAATTTGTGCCACTGCGCGCATGGCGCCATACAAAGCGAATTTATTATTGGATCCCCAACCAGCCATTAATAGGCCAATGACATCCACAGAAACAATAGTCAGTAAGAAAAAAACACCAACAGCTGCACCTGACCCCGCAAGACCAGGAGCTAATGGAACTACTGCAAAACCTGTGAAAACAGAGGCAAAAATTACAATTGGCGCAATTAGAAAAAGTCTGCGATCCGCTGCTTTCGGTACAATATCTTCTTTTTGAAGTAACTTTAAAAGATCTGCAAAAAGCTGTAATAAACCCCATTTCCCAACTTCCATAGGCCCCATCCTATCCTGAATAAAAGCGGAAACTTTACGTTCAAGATATACCCCGACAACAACGAAGCCGGGAACAATTGCCAGGAAAATAAAAAGAGTAATGGGCATTAAATAGTTGAAAGTTGTAAGATGTATCGGCAAAAATAAACAAAATTGTTACTCTTCCTCATCCTTTTGACCTTTATAACCTGAAGCTTGCAGCAGATTGGCTGCATTGTCGTTTTTCATGAGTTCGGGTAATGTTACATTTGGATTTTCAGCCATGTACCGGCTTACGATCCGCCAGCCAATCCAGCGCCCGATTCCACCCGGGACTTCATTACCGATTTCAGTGGTGAAGGGACGTTCTCCAATGAATTTCTGTTTTTTAAGATCTGTATTTTCGTACAATAATTTATTCGACACAAAAAACGACCATATCGCCTCCTGACTGTTATAAGTTCTTGTCAAACTTTCTTCCGAATATCCCAAAATCAGGCTATCCGGAGCATTGGGTATAACCTGTTTCACAAATTCATATCCTTTTCCATAACCGATCATATCAGCCAAAAGCGTCCGGTCGGAGGCGTTGATATGGTTATATTTATTTGACATGAAAAAAATAATTGAAGGAACGATGTATTCCTTTTGATAACGCTTTAATTGATAATCATACACATCCGGTCGATACATCGCTTTTGGCCCGCCGAAATAATCCAGTCCGATAACAATCAGCGAATCAGAAATATACAGATCATTTCCTGCAAAACCGGTTACCATGAATTTTACTTCCGGCGCTTTAAAATTGGGATAAAATTTAGCGATTTGTCCAAAAGCTTCTTTCAATGGATTGATAACAGAAACATTTCTATCGCCAATGATTGAATCCAGCTGTACTTTGAATGCCCTAAAATCTTTATTTTGCAAAATCTGAAAAAGATGAGCCGGCAATTCGGCTTTGGCTACGGGTGCATCGGTGAAATACCAGTCGGATAAATACGGATGCTTGTCCAGAAAACTTTGGACGTCGTTTACTGATTTACAAGCGAATAATTGTTCATCCAAATTTTCAGTGTGTACCGTAACTTGCAACGCACCGGAATCGGACACTGATTCTTTTTTAGTATCTGTTTTACAAGAGGAAAACCCTAATGCAAGGCAGCTGACAACGATTAAAGTGCGTATATAAAACATTCGGAAGAAACGAATTATCATGATTGATCAAAATACAAAAATAGAAAAAAAACGGATAAGCATCTTAGGTTGCGGCTGGCTGGGCTTTCCCTTAGCTCAACGTTTGCTAACGGATGATATTTCATCACAAGTAAAAGGGAGCACAACTTCTGCGGATAAAATTGAAAAATTTAAGCAATCAGGAATTGAGGGCTTTTTGTTAAAATTAGATCCGGAAATTTCCGGAAATGAGGTTGAGATTAAATCCTTTTTTGATTGTGATACTTTAATTATTTCAATTCCTCCAAAATTATCAAAAAACGAAGCTGATTTTCATCCAAGACAAATTCAGTCCGTAATTGATCACATAAAAAACGCTCCGATTATAGAGATTTTATACGTCAGTTCGACCAGTATATATCCTGATTTGAACCGAATTGTTATAGAAAGTGATGTCGTTTCACCGGAACAATCTCCTTCTCCGGCTATGGTGGAAGCTGAAAATCTATTGATAAATCTCCGTGGAGACAGACAAGTTTCGATTTTGCGTCATGGTGGATTACTAGGCTATAATCGTATTCCTGGAAAATATATTAAAGGCCAAAAAGAATTAACAACAGGCTCTATACCTGTCAATTACATCCACCGGGATGATTCTGTCGGAATCATTATTTCCATCTTAGAAAAGGGCATAGCCAACGAAACTTTCAATATTGTTGCTCCATTGCATCCAACCAGAAAAGAAATTTATATCAAATCCTGCGCTCAATTTGGTTGGGAGGCTCCAACGTTCGCGGAACAAAATATTCAAACCGATTTTAAAATGATATCAGCAGAAAAATTGAATTCATTTTATGAATACGATTTCAAATTCCCCGATCCTTTGTTGTTTTATTATGAAGAATAAGTAAGCGATTAAACTCTTTTTTAATAAAAAATCCGTGAGAGAAGTCCCACGGATTTTTTATAACCAAAGTTTTAAATCAATTATTGCATACCCAAAAGCTCCGTTAACTTAGCTTCCAAAGCTGGTCCGCGAAGATTTTTTGCAATAACTTTTCCTTCTTTATCCAATAAATAAGTCTGTGGAATTGCACTTACACCATAGGTCTGCGCTACTACCGAATTCCAGAATTTAAGATCTGATCCGTGTATCCAGGTTAAGTTATCTTTTTTAATTGCAGCTTTCCAGGCATTAGCTTCTTTGTCTAGTGAAACACCGTAAATGTCAAAACCTTTGCTTTTAAATTTGTCATACATACGAACCACATTCGGGTTTTCCATACGACATGGGCCACACCAGGAAGCCCAGAAATCAATTAAAACAAATTTTCCGCGCAGGGAAGAAAGTGCAACCGGTTTTCCTTCCGGATCATTCAGTGTAAAATCCGGTGCTTCATCGCCAACAGAAATACCTTTGATCCGCTTAATCTGGCCAATAAATGCTTCTGCCAGTTTTGGCGTAGGTTTCACACTTTCAAATTTTTTGGCCACTTCCTGCAAAATAGGAAGATCGGTTTCAGGATTTAAAAAGTTATTTGCTGCAAAAATAGCCACCAGCGATGTTCCCATTTCCGGAATCAATGCCTTGATTTTAGTTACCTGTTCCTGCTCCGCACCTTGATATGCTTTCTGGATTTCCTGAATTTTCTTAGTGTCCTTTTTTGCTTCTGCCTTGGCATATTCGTCATTCCAGACAGCAACTTTTGCACCCATACTGCGGTTTATATCCACCAGTTTGGCGTAATAATCCATGTTTTTTGAACCTGTAATTTCTACTTTGCCAGGATTTCCTTTGCTGTCTTTGTCAAATCCGTCTGCTACTATATTGAACGTTTCACCACCTTCCGAAAGCAAAACTATTTTCTGGCGATCAGCGATATTCAGCAAGTAAAAACTGCCACCATCTTTTTCCAATCCTTTAATTGTAAAAGATCCATCAGCAGACATTTTGGCCGAATCCAGTTTTATAGCCGTTCCGGTTACCAGCGACTGACTTAACAAGACCTTTTCACCTGCTGAACCATTTTTAACTTTACCGTTAATTGTAAAAGTTTTAGGAGTTATCTGGGCCATTACGGAGACACCCGTTAAGGCCAATCCTAAAATAAAAAAGCCTGTTTTAATGCGTTTCTTCATAATTTCCTTTGCAATATTCTCCAATGTAAAGTATTGATTACAATTTTTCGGCCAGCAACTGATTAACCATTTTAGGATCCGCGGCTCCGTTTGATTTTTTCATGATTTCACCCACGAACAATCCCAACAGACCTTTTTTACCTTTCCGGTAAGCCGCAACCTTATCTGGCATCGATGCAATGACCTCATCTACCAACGATTCCAGCTCATTTGTATTGCTGTTTTGCAGCCAGTTATTTGTTGTAGCGATCTCTTTTGGTGAACGTTTAGGTTCATTTAAAAGAATCGGAAATATTTTTTGTGTCGCAATAGAATTACTGATCACATTGGTTTCCGTCAGCTCGATCAATTCAGCCAAAATCTGTGCTGAAATCGGGAAAGATTCAATATTACCGTCATGCTCGTTGACATAAGATTTCACAGAACCCATCAGCCAGTTTGATGCCGCTTTGTAAGCAGATGTCTTTGCACAAACAGCTTCAAAATATTCAGCCATTTCCTTTGTATCCGTCAGCACCAGCGCATCGTAGACAGGAACACCGTAAACCTTTGTAAATTTCTCACGCAATGCTTGCGGTAAAGCTGGCATTGCGTCCGTAATATCGCTTAACCATTGCTCAGAAATAACAACAGGACTTAGATCCGGATCCGGGAAATAACGATAATCATTCATCGTTTCCTTCACACGCATACCATATGTTTTTCCGCTATCAACGTCAAACATCCGTGTTTCCTGCTGAATGGTTTCACCATTTTCAAGCATTGAAATTTGTCTGCGTGTTTCAAAATTGATAGCACGCATCATATTCCGGATTGAGTTCATGTTTTTAACCTCAACCTTCGTTCCCAGTTTCGTTTCACCTTTTTTACGAAGCGAAACATTAACATCACAACGAAGCGATCCTTCTTCCATATTTCCGTCGCTGATATCCAGATAACGTACCAGACGGCGAATTTCAGTAACAAAAGCGCCTGTTTCTTCCGCCGATCTCAAATCCGGTTCCGAAACCATTTCTACCAACGGAGTTCCTGCGCGGTTATAATCCAGCAAGGTATCTGTATCGCTTCCATCATGAACAGATTTCCCGGCATCTTCTTCCAAATGAATATGATGAAAACGAATATATTTTTCATATAACTTTCCATCATTTCCTTTTACAGAAATCGTAATCCCTCCGTTTTCACAGATTGGTTTTTTATCCTGGGAAATCTGATATCCTTTTGGAAGATCCGGATAGAAATAATTTTTTCTATCAAAAATAGTACGTCTGCTAATGGAACAGCCTAAAGCAAGTCCCATACGAACGGCATATTCCACTGCTTTTTTATTCAGTTTGGGCAAAGTTCCCGGCAACGCCAGTGTTAATGGCCCTATATTGGTATTCGGTTCAGCACCAAAACGGTTCAGGTCCTGAGCGAATAATTTCGATTCTGTTAATAGCTGGCAATGCACTTCAAGACCAATTACCGTTTCGTAGGTGGCAATAAGGTCTTCGGTCAGCTCCGTTGGATTGAGTATGCTTTCAGTCATATTGGTTAAAAATTCTTTGGCAAAGATACAAAAACGGGTCGTCCACCATATGAACGACCCGTTTTTTCTATAATAAACTGCGTCAAATCAACTTATAACGAGTTTATCCAACCTGCAATCACAGCAATATCTGCTTTTGGAACATGCGCCATTGGAGCCATTGGAGGGAAACCAGGCCAATGTTCAGGTTTTGGAGCATGAACCAGTTCTATAATCTGATCCACTGTATATTTCTTTTTGGCTACTTCCGCATACGGAGGGCCAATGATTTTGTCGTAAGGATTGTGACATGCCAAACATGCATGTTTGTTCAGCAATGCTGATACATCAGCAGGTACTGGCTTGCGTTTTGGTTTTTCTTCAGCAGCAGGCGCAGCCATGGCCGTGTCAGATTTTACAGCAGGTGTCGCAGGAGCCGCTGCCGTTTTTGCAGGTTCAGGTGTATCTCTTTTTTCCGCCTGAAGAACTGTAATTGCAGTTGCTTCACGAGCTTTGCTGCCCGTACCATAAAACGTATCGTATTTGGCTTTGTCTTCCGCGGAAGAACAGCCTATCCAGATTGAGGCAGCTATGGCAACTGTTGCCAGAGAAGTAAATTTTTTAAGTGCCATTTTTTTAAACATATTTAAAGTAATTCCGCCAGATTATCGAATTTCACGATTAATCACTACACGAAGAAAGCAAGTTTGTCTTAGATTTCCCTATTGTATATTATAAATCCTCTCATACAGTAAATTTAATATTGCACATAAAAAACTTATTATCAGATATTTAACACAAAAATAGCCTATATAAATTCTTGAAATTTATTATTTATCTAAATTTTATTTGAAATATGTTTTTTAAATAATATGAAATCTTCTTACTTTTGCAGTCCTATTTGTAAAACGATGTAAAGTAATGGCTAAGAAAGGTAATAGAGTACAGGTTATATTGGAATGCACCGAGCAGAAGACTACGGGTGTACCAGGAATGTCACGTTACATAACGACAAAAAATCGGAAAAATACGCCAGGCCGTATGGAATTGAAAAAATTCAATTCTTTCCTAAGACGTTATACTCTTCACAAAGAGATTAAGTAATTACTTTCAATGTTTGCTGACTGAAAAGTGAGCGATATGTCGTAATTACAATAGCATTTAATATATACAATAACATATTAACTATATACAGACATGGCAAAGAAAGTAGTTGCTACCCTGAAAAAAGAAGGCGGTAAATCATTTGCCAAAGTGATTAAAGCCGTTAAGTCTCCAAAAACAGGAGCCTGGACCTTCAAAGAAGAAATGGTGCCTATCGATGGCGTACAAGGTGCCCTTAAAAACTAAGGTGATTTTTCCCTTATGTTTGCAAGGTTTTAATTAGATTGCCCGAAAAGTCCCTAGAGGGACTTTTTTGTTTTACTTTTGGGTTGTAAAAACATTCATGCAGAAGTAATATGATACTTTTGGCATACTAACAAAATTAGATTTTAACCTATACATCAGACTATGGCTTTATTTGGGTTTTTTTCAAAAGAAAAAAAAGAGACATTAGACAAAGGTCTCGAAAAAACCAAAGATAGTTTTTTTGGCAAACTCTCGCGTGCCATCGTTGGTAAAACGACAATCGACGAAGAAGTACTTGACGAACTTGAAGATATTCTTGTCAGCTCTGATGTAGGTGTTGAAACAACTGTAAAAATCATCAAGCGTATCGAGGAACGTGTTGCAAGAGATAAGTATGCAACTACGGCTGAACTTGATATTATTTTACGGGAAGAAATCGCATCCCTTCTTACAGAAAATAAATCTGTTGATGTTACCGATAGTTTTGAAACCGAACATTTGCCAAAACCCTACGTGATTATGGTTGTTGGTGTAAATGGAGTTGGAAAAACGACAACGATTGGAAAACTTGCGCACCAGTTCCACTCCCGTGGACATAAAGTTGTTTTAGGTGCTGCGGATACTTTCCGTGCTGCGGCTGTTGAACAATTAAAACTTTGGGGAAAACGTGTTGATGTTCCTGTGATTGACCACGGCATGAACACAGATCCGTCAGCGGTTGCTTATGACGCTTTGAAACGTGGTATAGAAATCAATGCCGATGTGATCATTATCGACACTGCTGGAAGATTACACACAAAGGTTAATCTGATGAACGAGCTTTCGAAAATCAAGCGCGTTATGCAGAAAATTATTCCCGATGCACCACACGAAGTACTTCTTGTACTCGACGGAAGCACCGGGCAAAATGCCGTCATTCAGGCGCGTGAATTCACAAAAGTTGCTGAAATCTCTGCATTGGCAATAACAAAACTTGATGGAACTGCAAAAGGCGGCGTAGTTATTGGTATTTCTGATGAATTCAAAATCCCGATCAAATACATTGGTGTAGGAGAAAAAATGGAAGATTTACAGGTATTTGATCGGAGTGAATTTGTTGATTCTTTGTTTAAAAAGATTTGATTTCTGCCGTTCATCATTACTGGTGACATATCATTAACTTTTTGATTTTTCCATAACCCGGAAAGTGGTATTTTGAACTATTGTTCATTAAGTATCGCTTTTGACTATGGATAAGAACGATTCATTTTTACTATTTGCCTTCATTTTTGGAATCTTCGGATGGGCAATCTGGAGCCTATTAAGATATACAGATGATACTATTGGAAAGCATTCTGCGTTAAAAATCTCCCGTTCATACCAGATCACTGTATTTCAATATTTTACCAGATTCGAAAATCTTTTGTTTTACTATTTTGGCCTTTCCGGTTTATATTGCCTTAGTAAAGTTCCCAGTACTTTTTCAAGCTCAGTTTATTTATATGACTGGCGGATTTCAGTTGCTCTTATATTTATTTCTTTTATTCTAATTTCCCCATTTATTGGCTATTCATATCTTGATTTGAATTACTGGAAATACACCAAAAACATTCGAATCACATATCATCCGGATGAAAAAACCGTAGAAATTGATTTCCCGGAAAAAACTTATTTAATAAAAGAAGGCGATATTAAAAATATTGAAACAATAAGTAGTGGTGGTAGGGTACGATTTGGGTATTCTATCTATTCACTTATAAATGGAGATTCTTTTATTCTCACTGATCGTACACCGGGAACCTGGGCTATACAGGAATACTTTAAGAAAATCCCTTTTCTATGGACCGAAAAACGATTTCCAGTAATAAAACATGAGTCATTGGTTGAATCAAACCTTATCGAAAAGTAATTTGTTTCAAACAGACTTAATTTTTATCTTTGATCATGGGTAAATTAAAAACTTCAAAAAATAGTCTTGTAGTTCAAGGTCCAGCCATGAACGAAGATGAATTTAAGAGTATGATTAAAGCGGCTGAAAAAGGCCCGTTTTATACTGTGAAGCAGGCATCAGAACGTATACACAATTGGAAGACGAAATACTCGAAGTAGTAATTAGCGAGCAGTCTCTGCTCAGCCTTGAAGAAATATTTATTTATGGAATTGAGACCTTTTCATTTGCTTCTGCAAGCACTTTTCTTGATGAATTAAATCTGCAAATTCAATCTTTGTGCAAAGAATACTTACAACATCCAGAATGCCGGTACTTAGCAACAAAGTCAAAAAAGTATAGAAATATTCGTTTTGGTAGCTATTTGGTGATTTATAAAATTACCTTAATTAGAATCGAAGTTTTGAATATTATTCATGCCAGCAGAAGTATTTCCAAAATAAAAGCCACCCGAAAAATTAAATTATAACATCTTCAGAATCAATAAAATTTAGAGAATTAAACTATTCTATCGCCCGATAGAAATTGCTATTCAAATTTTCACGAACTTTGCACCCCGTTTGACCGTTCATTATCAACTACTTCAAAGGAAACTTTCTGACTTCCGGTTGTGTGATGAATTACTATTCAATAAAAATTAATAGCTAAAAGCTTGACGCCATTAGCTACATCCTATGAAAACCAAAGGAATACGTACAAACAAAGTAAATATTGTCACGCTTGGTTGCTCAAAAAACCTGGTTGACTCCGAAGTTTTATATACCCAGTTAAAGGGAAACGGATTCGATGTAACGCATGAATCAAAAAAGGATAATTCCCAGATTGTAGTGATCAATACCTGCGGTTTTATTGACAATGCAAAGGAAGAATCGATCAACACAATTCTTCGTTATGCAGATGCAAAAGCAGCCGGAATTGTGGATAAAGTGTATGTAACAGGCTGTTTGTCGCACCGCTACAAAGATGAACTTTCCATTGAAATACCTACCGTAGATGCCTGGTTTGGCACCAATGAGCTTCCACGTTTGCTTAAAACACTAAAAGCAGATTATAAACATGAACTTGTAGGTGAACGTCTTCTGACTACACCAACACATTACGCTTACATGAAAATTGCCGAAGGCTGCGACAGACCTTGCAGTTTTTGTGCTATTCCCATTATGCGCGGAAGCCACGTTTCCCGTCCGATTGATGAATTGGTAAAAGAAGCAAAGTCATTGGCTAAACGCGGTACCAAAGAATTAATCCTGATCGCTCAGGATCTTACTTACTACGGTCTGGATATTTATAAAAAGAGAAATCTTTCTGATTTAATGGCTCAACTTTCTGATGTTGAAGGTATTGAGTGGATCAGATTACAATATGCATATCCGGCAGGTTTCCCAATGGACGTTCTGGATGTGATGAAGGAACGCAGCAATATTTGTAAATACCTGGATATGCCATTGCAGTCAGGTTCTTCAGAAATTTTGAAATCCATGCGCAGAGGAATTTCACGTGAGAAAACGGAATCTTTGATTTATTCAATTCGTGAAAAACTTCCTGAAATTACATTGCGTACGACACTGATCGTTGGCCACCCTGGAGAAACCGAAGCACTTTTTGATGAAACCTACGAGTTTGTTGAAAAAATGCGTTTCGACCGTTTAGGAGCATTCCAATATTCTCATGAAGATAATACGCATTCCTACTCAATGCCTGATGACATTCCTGCGGAAATCAAACAGGAACGTGCCGATGCAATCATGGAATTGCAACAGGGAATTTCTCATGAATTAAATCAGCAGAAAATCGGCAATACCTACAAAGTTCTTTTCGATCGCAAGGAAGGTGGATACTTTATCGGCCGTACTGAATTTGATTCCCCGGAAGTTGATAATGAAGTTCTTGTTCCGGCAAGTCAGTATGTTCGTCTTGGTGATTTTGCTAATGTAAAAATCAATAATGCTGAGGAGTTTGATTTGTATGGGGATGTTGTTGTGTAACGAATCGTTAAAATAAATTTTTCATAATCTGGGTCTTTACTAATTTTGCAACTTATCCGCAAAATAATAATTATTACAAAACATGTTGCAACGCATTCAATCCATCTTTTTGGCCATTACAATTATTGGAATGGGCATTTTTGTTTCGTTTCCGCTCTGGACTAAAATAGCCGCCGCAGGAGATCAGCAGATTTCTTTAACAGCACTGAAACTTACACATCAGATTAATCCGGTTCAGTCCAATATTGATTCAGTTCCGTATTTGTTGGTTCTTGCCATTGTAATTGCAGGAGTTGCTGCCTTTTCATTAATTAAATTCCGTAACCGGATTTTGCAGTCTGCCTTATGCGCAGTGAATTCAATTTTAATGAGTACGCTTCTTGGTCTGGTTATTTATTTAACTTTTTACAAAGCAGCCAAATTATTTGATCCGCAGATTCCAGGTGATTATACCATAGGATTTTACGGCCTTGTAGGGGCGATGCTTGCCAATGTGATGGCCAACCGTTATATCCGTAAGGATGAAAAAACCGTTCAGCAATCAAACCGTTTGAGATAATTTTCAGAAAATATTTTAGTAAAAAGGGCTTGAAAAACGAAAGTAAAACTTTCAATTTCCAAGCCCTTTTTATGCTTAATTTTTATTTTTTATACCAAACCTTCCCGTAACAAATCGTGCAGATGAACAAATCCTTTTACGATATTTCCATCAACCACCACCACATGTGTTATGCTTTTTGATTGCATAATTTCCAAAGCCTTCACGGCAAAATCTTCCGGATCGACGCAAATCGGTGATGCCGTCATAATATCACAAGCCTTCAAGTGTAATAGTTCTTCACCCGAATGCTGATTTAACATACGTCTTAAATCGCCATCGGTAATAATTCCTGCCATTTCTCCTTTGGCATTATTTACCGCCGTTACACCAAGTCTTTTAGAGGTAATTTCCATTATAACCTGTTTTAACGTGGCATTTTCATCAACAATCGGAAGTGTATTGTTTGGATAAATATCACACACTTTCAGGTACAATCTTTTCCCAAGTGCACCGCCCGGATGATATTTGGCAAAATCCTGACGTGTAAACCCTCTCGTTTCCAACAAAGATATAGCCAGCGCGTCACCCAACGCCATCGCGACCGTTGTACTGGTTGTTGGTGCTAAATTGTGCGAATCTGCTTCGTTAGGTGCATAGGCATTTAAAATAAATTGAGCATGTTGTGCAAGGTAAGAATCGGTATTACTGACCATCGCGATAATCGGAACGCCGGTACGTTTCAAAAGCGGAACTAAAACTTTTATTTCAGGCGTATCACCGCTTTTTGATATGACCAAAACCACATCATTATCCTGGATCATACCCAAATCTCCGTGAATTGCGTCCGCAGCGTGCATAAATAATGCCGGAGTACCAGTAGAATTCAGGGTTGCCACAATTTTCTGTGCAATGATTGCACTTTTACCAATTCCCGAAACAACGACCCGCCCACCGGAATTTAAAATGGCATATACGCATTTTTCAAATTCGTCATCAATCCTTTCAACAAGATTCTGTAAAGCAATAGCTTCATGCAGTATCACATTCTTTGCGATGGACTGAATATTTTTTATTAATTTCAAATCTGAATTACAGTTTTATTGAGAACTAATTCTAATTTTTAAGATCAAAGACAAAGATAGAGACTTTTGGGATATCCATTTTGTTGACAAAGTATGGTAAAGCAGGTTGATAATGTCGTTTTAGGCACATTAAAAGAAAGACTCAAAGAAATATTTGGTTACAGTCAGTTTCGGGGAGAGCAAGAAGTTATAATTCAAAATATTCTGCTGGGCAAAAATACTTTCGTTATTATGCCAACGGGAGCAGGAAAATCACTTTGCTATCAGTTGCCGGCACTGGTGACGGAAGGTATGACAATCGTTATATCTCCGCTTATTGCCCTTATGAAAAATCAGGTTGACCAGCTGACAGCATTTGGGATAAACGCACAATTTCTTAATTCTACGCTGACGAAGGCGGAGATGACGAGAGTAAAAAACGATGCCCTGGACGGAAGTTTAAAACTTCTTTACATCGCACCGGAATCTTTGACAAAAGAAGAAAATCTTGAATTTCTGAAAAGAGTTAAAATTTCTTTTGTCGCTATTGACGAAGCACATTGTATTTCTGAATGGGGACATGATTTCCGTCCGGAATATCGCCGCATTTACGGGATTATCGAAAATATCGGTAACCTTCCGATCATTGCGCTTACTGCTACTGCCACGCCGAAAGTTCAACAGGATATCCGTAAAAATTTACAAATGGAAGAAGCCGAGACTTTCAAGTCTTCCTTCAACCGGAAAAATCTTTATTACGAGATCCGCGCTAAAAAAGATACTAAAAAACAACTGATCCGCTATGTCCGCAACAACAAGGGCAAATCGGGAATTGTATATTGTTTGAGCCGAAAAACGGTTGAAGAAATTGCTGAATTGCTTTCTGTAAACGACGTAAAAGCACTGCCATACCACGCCGGTCTGGATAGTAATACGCGTATGGCAAACCAGGATGCATTTCTGAATGAAGATGTTGACGTAATTGTTGCCACGATTGCTTTTGGAATGGGCATTGACAAGCCTGATGTTCGTTTTGTGATTCACTACGATGTGCCAAAATCGCTTGAAGGCTATTATCAGGAAACGGGCAGGGCCGGACGTGATGGTCTCGAAGGAAATTGTTTGATGTTTTACAGCTATGATGACATTCAGAAACTGGAAAAATTCAATAAGGACAAAACCGTTACCGAACGCGATAATGCACGCCATTTGCTGAATGAAATGGTTGCGTATTCTACTTTGGGCGTTTGCCGGAGAAGACAACTTTTAAGCTACTTTGGTGAATATCTTGATAAGGATTGTGGATTCTGCGACAATTGTGTCAAACCAACTGAAAAACGAAAAGTTCAGGATGAAGTGGTACTTGTACTTCGCGCGGTTCATTTAACCGAACAACGCTTTGATGGCGAACATATTACCGATCTGATTACTGCAACTGATAATCAATACGTCCGTAGTTACGAACATGACAAACTGGACGTTTTTGGGAAAGGTACTGAACTCAATGAATCCCGTGAATACTGGATTTCAACGATTCGCCAGCTGGTTATTTTAAATTATCTTGAAAAAGATATTGAGAACTACGGCATACTTAAAATTGGAGAAAAAGGTCTTAATTACATCAATGACCCCTATCCGGTAACACTTTACAAAGACCATAACTTCGAAGAAGAAGAGGTAAAAGTGGAGGATGATGCCGATGCAGCATCAGGAGGAAGCGCACATGCGTATGATGAAGCGCTTTTAGGCATGTTGAAGGCACTTCGTAAAAAAGTTGCCAAAGAAAAAGATCTGCCTCCATACGTTATTTTCCAGGATCCGTCTCTGGAAGAAATGGCAACAACTTATCCTACCACACAACAGGAAATGGCGCAGATTAATGGCGTCGGAATGGGTAAGGTGCAGAAATTCGGACGTCAGTTTATTGATCTTATTACAAGATATGTAGAAGAAAATGATATTGAAACGGCGAAAGATGTTGTCATAAAATCAACGGTTAACAAATCCAAGATCAAGATTTTTATCATTCAGCAGGTTGATAGAAAAATAAGTCTGGATGAAATTGCCGATGTTAAAAATATGCCACTGGGCGATATTATTGAAGAAGTCGAACATATCTGTTACTCAGGAACAAAATTGAATCTTGACTACTACATCAATCAGGTGATTGATAAAGAACGTCAGCAGGATATTTATGATTATTTCATGAGTGCTGAAACAGATAATATCGCAGCAGCATTAGACGAATTTTCAGGTGACGATGTCAGCGAAGAAGAATTGAGACTAGTGCGAATTAAGTTTTTATCAGAATTGGCGAATTAATCCATATGTAGGCAAGGATTTTGCCTGTGAAGATTTGTTCGTTAAAATTATTATTATCAGGTTATGAATGTACTTATATTGGGATCAGGCGGACGTGAACACGCTTTTGCCTGGAAAATTGCCCAAAGCCCTCTTTGTGACAGTTTGTTTGTAGCGCCGGGGAATGCCGGTACCGCCACTGTGGCGACAAATATTCCAATTTCTTATAATGATTTTGATTCCGTTGCAACGGCTGTTCTTGAAAACAGCATAGAATTGGTTATCGTTGGTCCCGAAGAACCGCTGGTGAATGGGATTGTTGATTATTTTGAAGGACGCGCTGATCTTGCCAAAATCAAGATTATCGGACCTAATGCAGCAGGTGCTCAATTGGAAGGAAGTAAAGATTTCTCCAAGGCATTTATGCAAAAATATAACATTCCAACAGCAGCTTCCCGCACATTTACAGCGGAGACTTTGGAAAGTGGTCTTGAATATATTGAGAACCACGCCTTGCCAATTGTGCTCAAAGCGGATGGACTTGCGGCAGGAAAAGGCGTTATAATCGCTGAGAAGAAAGCGGACGCTGAGATTGCTTTCAAAGAAATGCTGATTGACGGCAAATTTGGAACAGCAGGAAATAAAGTCGTAATTGAGCAATTCTTGAAAGGAATTGAACTTTCAGTATTTGTACTTTGTGACGGAGAAAATTACAAAATTCTGCCAGAAGCGAAGGATTACAAAAGAATCGGCGAAAATGATACCGGGCTAAATACCGGAGGAATGGGCGCCGTTTCACCCGTAGCATTTGCTGATGCGAATTTTTTAAGAAAAGTTGAAGAAAAAGTTGTGAAACCTACACTGCACGGTTTGAAAAGTGAAGGGATCAAATATGTAGGATTTATATTTATCGGATTGATGAATATAAAAGGTGAACCTTTCGTCATTGAGTACAATACACGTATGGGCGATCCGGAAACGGAAGTGGTTTTACCTCGTATTCAATCTGATTTCCTGATACTTTTAGCTGCAACAGCAAAAGGTACTTTACAAGATATTGAAATGACAATTTCTCCACAAGTGGCTGTTACAACGGTTCTTGTTTCGGATGGATACCCGGGAGATTACGAAAAGGGGAAAGTAATTTCCGGCAGTGATAAGCTTGAGGATGTATTTCTGTTTCATGCAGGAACTACATTCAATGCAAATACCGAAGTCGTGACGAATGGAGGCCGCGTGATGGTTTTGACCGGAATGGCAAATTCGCTTGAAAATGCAGTCCGTAAATCGCAGCGCGCCGCGCAAGCGATTCAGTTTGAGGGTAAATATTTCAGACACGACATCGGTATGGATTTAATTCGTTATAACTCTTGATGAAGACGATGAACTATGGGATGTGGATCATGTGCATCCGGCGGGTGCGGTACTAAAGAAGGATCGGCCGTCTCAGGATGTGGAAGTAATGGAACCTGTGGTACAGGTGGATGTAATAAAATGAACGTTTTCGACTGGCTCAGCCACATGGATGTGCCTGCAAGCCAGAAGTTTGACGTTGTTGAAGTTAAATTCAAAGGCGGAAGAAAAGAATATTTCCGTAATATAAATCAACTGGATTTTTTCACTGGCGACTATGTTGTTTGTGAAATGGCCTCTGGCCAGCATGTAGGAACAATATCCTTACAAGGCGAGCTTGTACGCCTTCAGATGAAGCGTAAAAACGTTGCGATCAGTGATGACATTCATGTTATTTACCGGATTGCCAACGAAAAAGATTTGGACAAACACACGCAGGCAATGGCACGAGAAATGCCTACGCTTTATCGTACACGGGAAATTATCCGTGAGATGAAACTGAATATGAAATTATCTGACGTTGAATTTCAGTCAGATAATACCAAAACTACTTTTTACTATTCTTCTGAGGAACGTGTTGATTTTCGGGAATTGATCAAATCTCTGGCTTCTGAATTTAAGGTTCGGATTGAAATGAGGCAGATCAGCCTTCGTCAGGAAGCGAGCCGTTTAGGCGGATTAGGTTCTTGCGGACGTGAACTTTGCTGTTCAACCTGGCTTACGGATTTTAAGAATATCTCAACATCGGCTGCACGATATCAAAATCTTTCGCTGAATCCTGCAAAACTTTCAGGACAATGCGGACGGTTAAAATGCTGTTTGAATTATGAGTTGGAAACTTATATCGATGCATTGCGTGATATTCCAACGGTAGATGTTCCTTTAAAAACCAAAAAAGGTACAGCGACGCTTCAAAAAACCGACATTTTCAAAAAGATCATGTGGTTCGGTTTTGAAAAGGATACAAACTGGTACCCGGTAGCGATCGACAAAGTTTTGGAGATCATGGAGCTGAACAAGAACAATGTGATTCCAGAATCACTTGAAATTCTGACTCCGGAACCTGAGAAAAAACTTGACAGAGGTGCTCAGTCACTCAACAGTGATCTGGCTAATCTTGATCGCAAGTACAGCGAAGAACAGAAAAAGAAGAAAAAGAAGAAAAACAGGAGCGGTAATAAAAACCGTGGAGCCAAGCCACCGCAGGCGGCGACACCTACAAGTCCTCAATAAAATAAAAAAAATGAGCTGTAAAATTGATATTTTGCAGCTCATTTTCTTTTAAACCAAACCCAACACATTCTTGAAAAATCATGTCATTCGTCTGGCGGAGATTGCCAACCAGCCTTCGCGACGCATCATAGGACTTATGTCCGGCACATCTTTGGACGGACTTGACGTTGCACTTTGCAAAATTCAGGGAAGTGGAACGGATACAATTTTAGCAGTTGAGCAATTTGCCACCGTTCCCTTCACAGAAGAATTTCGTGACAACATTCGTGAGATTTTTGCAAAACGGGAAATCGATTTTCAACATTTGTGTGTATTAAATCCATTAATCGGATTGGAACATGGTCGTATGATTCTGGAATGTTTGAAAAAATGGAATATTCCGGCGGAAGAAATCGATCTTATTGCAAGTCATGGACAAACGGTTTTTCACGCGCCAAAAAAACAGCATAATCTTCCCGGTTTCCCAAATTCAACTTTACAAATTGGAGATGGAGACCATATTTCTGTAACAACCAATATTATTACCCTTAGCGATTTTCGGCAAAAACATATTGCGGCAGGCGGAGAAGGTGCGCCACTAGCCGTTTACGGTGATTATTTTCTGTTTTCCCAAAAAGGCGAAAACAGAATTTTACTGAATATGGGCGGTATTGCCAATTTTACTTATTTGCCCGGTTCCTTAGATCCGTCTGATATTTTTACAACCGATACCGGTCCGGGAAATACTTTGATTGATGCTTTTGCCCGACAGTTTTTCAACATTCCTTATGATGATAACGGAGCTATTGCAGCCAGCGGTTCTGTGAATGAAATTTTATTGAATGCGATGAAATCTCTTTCATTTTTCGAGGCGCCGTTTCCAAAAACAACAGGCCCGGAAGTTTTCAATAGAGATTTTGTCAATAATCTGATCTATAAAAATCATCTGTCTGAAATTTCTCAGGAAGATATTCTTGCCACGTTGACACGATTTAGTGCGGATACTATTTCAAGTGCTATTCTGCGCATGATCAAACCTGATGAAACCTATAAGATTTATGCAAGTGGCGGCGGCGCGCATAATCCGGTACTGATGGCGGCGATTCATGAACAATTACCAAACTGTCATTTGTCTCTTATCGACGACCTTGGCGTATCCAGAGATGCGAAGGAAGCGGTGTTATTTGCCGTTTTAGCTAACGAAACTGTTGCGGGTGGAGAAGTTGCCTTTGGAGAGCGTGAAGGTGTCCCTAGCGTGACGATGGGGAAGATTTCATTTCCGGGGTGAAAAATTATTACTTGGAAAAGAGAGCAACTTTGGTATCTATCAATAAACTTATAGGTTTGGTTATTGCTCACCTTCATTAATATGAATGATATCTACCTAAAATTTGGCCAAAGCAAAAAATGCTATCTAAAGTACCGCCCCCCTTGCAGAAAGCTTGGATAGCACTTTTTCTAAAATATTAATTTTGGCAAATATTTTTTGTTATCCTAAAAAACGTTAAATAATAATGCAAACAAGTGAGAAGATTGCATTCTCCTTGTACTATTTCAGAAATCTTTCTTGAAACGCATTCATCCCCTTTTTATGTGTTTCGTTGGTTAACATAAAATGGTTATAAAATCTAGTATCCACATCCGGGTTTTGTACTGGTCTTCGGAGCTTTTAGATTCCTAGATGGATTGCATTATAAAGGTTATAGAAGATAATTTGTGACAAATTTTCTTTTTTAAGTCTCATATGAGCATTAATTGTACTCATTTGTTTACGGAAAGGGAAAAGCAGATTTTAGAATTTATTGCTAAGGGATTCACTTCTGTTGCTATATCTGAGATATTAATAATTAGTTGAATCTAAGTAGTATAACCTTTAATGTAGACAATATTGATTATGAAAATTGCTCAATATCTGTTTCTAATGTAGCAATGCCTACTACCACTTGGTCCGGAGGTCCTAGCGATATTACTAATATGCCAGGTTTTACGCAATGGTTTAATAACTTAACCCCAACAGAGAAAACATGGGTTCAAAATAATTGGACTGCAGCTGGGAAAGCTTTCGTAAATTATTTAAATGCAGAGACAACTTCAAGACTATATTATAGTAAAGCTAATCCGAGTAAATCAGAAATCATTAATCCATTACTTCTTCCTGATAAAGATGGGACTAATCAAAATGCTTTCAAACACGTTTTGGCAGCAGCCCTACACACAAAATATCTTGGTTCCCCCACCGCGTGGACAATAGTTTCTAATCATGAGCTAGGTACACCAGAAAATCTTTTCAAGCAGATGGATATAGCGAATAATGGTATTGGGATTAATATTGGAAATGAATGTAGTTGTAGTGAATCTGAAATAGCAACTGCTGTAAAAAAGCTCGTTGACAAAGGAGGAGCTTACAGGGCAGTTATAAACAATATAAATACTCCCACTTTACAAAGAACAAACAAAGCCACGAATGACGAAAACTATTAACCTGAGTTCGATTTTAAAATAGAGTAATTTGATTTGTATTACTTGTTTCAAATTTGATGGCAGGCTTTTTGGGAAAGAAACAATAAGCAATCAACCCTGATATCAGGTTGGTTATAAAGTTGCC
>NZ_VTOL01000048.1 GCF_009801115.1 Dyadobacter sp. 3J3 | reverse complement strand
CAGTTGGGAAAGGGGAGCGAATGAAAACTTAAACGGTTTAGTCAGACAATATTTTCCAAAAAAATATAACTTTGACTTAATCACGAAAGAAGAGGTTTTAAGAATCACAAATAAATTAAATAACAGGGCCAGGAAAAGATTTGGATATAAAAGTCCAAATGAAATATTTGAGCAAAAATTTAAACAATGTGCCTAGGAGCCTGTCGGACTTGAACATTTGAATATAATTGAGTATCTTCAGATCATGAAACATTTTGTAGGAGCCAACCGTGGGCAAACGACATTTATGCCTTATGATCTTGAAGAATGGCTGCCCCAGGACCATTTGGCACGGTTTACAGTTGAAATAGTTGATCGTTTAGATCTTTCAAGAATTTACAGCCAGTATCGTGGCACTGGTACAGCTGCCTATGATCCGAAGTTACTTTTAGGTCTAATCTTTTATGGTTATTCTACTGGTGTGTTTAGTTCAAGAAAAATAGAAGCAGCGACTCATGATTCTGTTGCATTTAGCTTTATTGCCGGCAATCAACATCCTGACCATGAAACAATTGCGGGATTTCGCAAGCGTTTTCTTGGCGAAATTAAAGGATGGTTTAAAGATATATTGCTCATTGGAAAAGAGTTGGGTTTAGTAAAACTGGGGAATGTGTATTTGGATGGTACTAAAATTCAAGCAGACGCCAGCAAGCATAGAGCAATGAGCTACGAATATATGAAACGGCTGGAAGTGCAGTTAGAGTCAGAAATAAGCAAGCTGTTTACTATTGCCTCCAGCACTGATGAAAAGGAAAAGCCCGAAAAAATGGACGTTCCGGCCGAACTTAAACGACGTGAAGATCGCTTAGAGAAAATCAAACAGGCTAAGGAGACAATCGAAGCGCGGGC
>NZ_VTOL01000047.1 GCF_009801115.1 Dyadobacter sp. 3J3 | reverse complement strand
AACCTGAGTTCGATTAATAATTGGCAGGAAAAATAGAGTTTAAAATTGGTAAGATTCTACATTCTTTGTATATTTAAGTATCTCACATTCAAATATATAACAGAAATAATCATGAATCTTACCAAGGATAAAGTTACTGAAATTTTCTATCTAGTAGACGAGTTTTGTATTAATTTCAGAGCAGGGATCGGTACAAAACTCATTGGTAACCCTCCAAAACGCATACCCCGTATGTCTGATAGTGAAGTTATTACAATTATGATTCTCTTTCATACAGGCGGTTTTCGTGATATGAAGCATTTTTACCTATTTTACGTTAAGCAACATTTACAAAATGAATTTCCCAATACTGTTTCTTACAATCGCTTCACAGAATTGATGCAATCGGTAGTTTTTCCAATGACTATATTCCTGAAAACCTGCTGCCTGGGCAAATGTACAGGCATATCCTATATTGATTCCACGCCGATCAGAGTATGTAAAAATAAGCGAATCAAACGTAATAAGGTATTCAAAGATATCGCCACAGTTGGGAAATCGACAATGGGATGGTTTTTCGGATTTAAGCTTCATCTAATTATAAATGACAAGGGTGAAATTTTAAATTTTATCATCACACAAGCCAAAGTAGATGATCGGCAACCACTTAAAAATGAGAAGTTTATAGAAGTAGTGAATGGTAAACTTTATGCTGACAAAGGATATATCTCCCAGCAATTATCGCAGATTCTTTTTGTTGACGGCATACAATTGATTACCGGAATTAGAAATAAGATGAAAAACTGCCTAATGGAGTTAAGAGATAAAATATTACTCAGAAAGCGCTCTGTTATTGAAACAATTAACGATGAATTAAAGAATATGTGCCAAGTTGAGCATTCAAGGCATAGATCATTTGGCAACTTTATAACCAACCTGATATCAGGGTTGATTGCTTATTGTTTCTTTC
>NZ_VTOL01000046.1 GCF_009801115.1 Dyadobacter sp. 3J3 | reverse complement strand
GCTTGTTGGTGGCTATTGGCCCGGTGTTCACCTCTTCCCATCCCGAACAGAGAAGTTAAGCCCGGAACCGCCGATGATACTTGGGTCAAACCTGGTAAAGTAGGTAGCCGCCACAATATTATTACAAATCAAGAAAAAGACCATCTCGAAAGGATGGTCTTTTTTTGTGGTTACCCTTGGCTGGTAACTGGGCTGGAGTATCTCATAATGTTTTTTTTCGGGAAGTAATTGAACTTAGTTTTCCCCAATCAACACAGCCATGAATATGAGTTATGTATTCTTGAAATGTAACATTTTGGTGAAAATAGTAATCCGAGGAAAATAGTTTTTTTGCTTGTATCTATTTTAAAGCTTCTTAACTTTAAGATAAACAAAACACCGAATCATGTCAAATTTGACGCATTTTTTGGGTTAATTAGATACTCGTATCGATAAAGGTGGCTCTATTTATTAACTGCAAGTACGAGTAAGTCGAGTTCTTTGGGTTCATAACTTCCTTTCTGTGTATAGAAAAGCTGGTCAACCCGTGTTATGGCGTGATTATATTATTAGCGACCATTGAATAATTCAAGCTGCTCGTTTTTCCGCCCCCCCGCTTCGCAATAATTATTTTTCGATCGCATTTTTGTCTTTGATATCTGCATAGTTTTTCCAAGATCATTAAGCTCTTTTTCTGTCCGCGGTTCTGATTTTGTCGACAAGTCAATATCTTTAGGTTCTTTAATGAGTCCTATAATTTTTTGATTTCTTAGATTCAACTAATAAATGCAACAGCTAGCTGTTGCAAAAATAAGCCGAAGGGGAAGGGTTATGGGACCTAGGTCCCATAACCCTTCCCCTTCGGCAGCGAAAAATATTCATCTATCTTTGGGTTACCAAGCTCAAAAAAGATGGCACATTTAACGATAGAACAAAGATACGAAATTGCAGAACTTCGTTTGCAGGGATTCTCAATAACCAAAATTGGGGAAAATTTAGGCAGACATAAGTCTGTAATTTCACGCGAATTAGCTCGAAATTCAGACCAAAGAAACAAGTTTTACAAAGCTGATTTGGCT
>NZ_VTOL01000045.1 GCF_009801115.1 Dyadobacter sp. 3J3 | reverse complement strand
CTACTATATAACTTCTTCATGCTGCCTCAGCCATAAGCCTTTTTAGTGCCCTTTCTAAATTTGCAATTTTAGCCAATCTGTATTTTTCTCTGTATTCGTCTTGGTCGAAAGGAATAAAAGGCTGCTTGTACCGGACCATCCGGTAATAAATAATGGCCAGTTTTCTTGCAGTAGCTACGATAGCATACTTGTGGCCACCTTTGGCCCTCATTCTTCTAAAAAAATCGCCTAGCCAGTGATTGCTTGATTTTAAACTGTTGGCAGACATTCGGAATGCCTGTGCTGCCGGATTTACTTTTTTCTTTAATACTTTACTACTGATTAACTTACCCCCGGATATTTTCCTGTTTGGGCATAAATTCAGCCATCCCACAAACTTTTCTTCTGTGGGCCACTTACTTAAATCAGTACCGGTTTCTGCCAATATTTCCAAAGCACCGGTTTCACTGATACCGTATATATCCATTACGTCTGTTCCATAAATATTTTTTAAATAATCATGGGTATTAAACACAGGCTGATTTTTAGACTTTTTCTTTTTAGGCTTCTTACCCGAAGCGGCAACTTCTACCGGCAGGTTTTCTATGACTCCGTCATTACTGCGCGCCACCAATTGCTGCAATACTATTTCTATCTCCTGTTCACACAGCGTAATTTGCTGCTGGATAAACTGGTACATCCTGTAAGATTGCTTTATTAAAAACAAGTGCTCCGTACGCCAGTTTCCTTCCAAAGATTTACGTATCGTTTCCTGATCCGCTTTAATACGTGGATCAACTAATGGAAGAAAATTCTCCGCTTTTCTTTCTCCCGCTATGATTGCTTCTACGATTGCAGTACCGGTTTTCCCAGTCAAATCACTGATGACTGTATGTATTTTCAGATTCATTAATTCCAGCGACTTTTCAATCCGAAGAATACACCGGGTGCTATCGTTGGTCAAGCTCCTGCGGTGCCTGACCAAGCTGCGCAGGGTTTCTGTTTGATCATCCGGCAAAAAGCAGGTGTTTAGAAGCCCGCAGCTATGCAACCGCTGTATCCAGGCGGCATCGCTTTCATCCGTCTTCTTGCCTGTAATATTACGGGTATGTCTGGCATTAACCAGATAAACCTCAAACCCATTTTGAACCAGCATGTTGAACAGGTTTTTCCAATATACACCTGTACTTTCCATCGCTACTGTTTCGATAGAGCATTTTTTTAACCACAAAACAATTTCCATCAGATCACAAGTGAAGGCACCGAA
>NZ_VTOL01000044.1 GCF_009801115.1 Dyadobacter sp. 3J3 | reverse complement strand
TGTATCCGGCCTACCAACTACATCTTTGTTAACTGTTGAATATTGTTAAAGTTTTGCGGGTACAGATCGGTGATGTTTTTATGGTTAATTGTCGAGATGTTTGTCAGGGTGTTCTTTAGCCATTTGTAGGGATTGACGTTGTGTTTTTTGCAGATAGCAAAGAAGGAGTAGATCATGGCAGCTCGCTGTGCTGCTTCATGTGATCCGGCAAAAAGATAATTTTTCCGACCCAGGGCCAAGCCGCGTATTGAATTTTCGATTTGATTATTATCGATCAACAGATTCCCATCATATAAATACGCACTGAGCGCATCCCAGCGGCCATAACTGTACTGCATCGCTTTTCCAATCTGGCTTTTTGGGAGTGTACTTTTAATTTGATCAAAGATCCATTTTCCCAGCTCATTGATAACCGGAAGGGATTCGGCCAGTCGTAGCTCTTTGATTCCGGCAGCATCCAGCATCTGCTGGCTGGCTTTCCGCTCCACAGCGTATAGCTGCTGGATCATTGACAGTGCTTTTTGCGCTCTGGTTTTGTCATTATCCAGAGCTCGTTCAAATTCTCTTCGCGCATGCGCCCAGCAGGCTAGATGGGTAACGTCCTTGCGTTTTCCGTGCTTTTCATAAACTGCGTACCCATCCGTCTGAAGATAGCCTTTGAAGCTTTCTAACATCGTTTTCGCTCCTAAGGATCCTCTTGTCGGCTGGTAATCAAACAGGACCACGCCATCCAAAGGGCTGTGATAGACCCAATAATAGCCTTGGTGGCAAGCGCCTTTCTTTTCACTTTCCAGTACTTTAATCGGACTTTCATCCACCTGCCAATAGCCTTTCGATTTCATATCGAAGACTAGTTGCTCGTAAAGAGGTTCCAGCTTAATCAAGGCTTCTTTGGTCCAGCCTTCAAGGGTTGAAGATGCAATATGGATATCTTCTCTGGCAAAGCGCTGTTTCTGCCGGTAAAGCGGGAGATGGTCTTGGTATTTATCGGTTAAAATGCTGGCAAGAAGTCCAGCAGACGGTATTCCCTTATCAATTACACGCTCTGGAAGCTGACCGATTTTGACCCCTTCACCATTTTTAGGCGCATACTTATAGCGGATATATCTTTTGATCAAAAAGCGGGCAGGTTCATAATCAAGCTCTTCGGTAACTTCCTTGCCGATACAAATCATTTCCGAAAGATCGCCCGTTGGATAAATCTCAATTTCTTCGACAGGTAAGTGCGTTGGAAGTGCAGCACGGCCTTTGTGATTAGGCCTGCTGCGGACGTAGCTGATCTTTTCTTTCAGGATTTCCTCTTGCGCGGCAATTTGGTCGGCGGGAGCTTCAAAGGGGAGTGCAATCTGGGCAGGATCACCTTCGAAGCGCTCTCGTTTTTGTCCAAACTGCATCCGCTTGTACATCGCAAGCTGCGATTTGAGATAAGCGTTTTCATCTTCCAACTCTGCAATACGCACTTCATTGTAGGACTGCTTTTCCTTATTTATAAGGGCTATCAGTTCTTCTTTTGAAAGCGATTCCAGAGACATATCCATGCACTAAAGATACAGATCCAGAGGCATTTCTACTAATAAAATGTGCCTTTTTTGTGCCTAAATACAATATCTTGCCTTTTGTATGCTCTTTTGTATCTGAATGCCCTCTACCATCAGGACCAGTTCGGCCCAACTCAAAGATACCCGTCCATCCATTGCTTTGGGTACAGAAAACGTTCCTTTTTCCAGCCGTTTATAATACAAGACAAAGCCCCCATTTTCCCAATGCAGCAATTTGATATGGGTCCGGGGGCGGTTCAGAAAAACGAATACTTCACCACTTGTAGGATTGCGGCCAAGCTCTGTGCTTACCAGGCCACAAAGCCCGTCAAATGCCTTGCGCATATCACAGCGGCCCTGGTAAAGAAAATAGCGGTGCGATGAACTCAGACTGAACATCAGTAGAGTTTGATTAGTTGGGAAAGCATAGCCAGGTCTTGCCCTTGATAATTTACCTTCACGCCATTTGGGTAGATAATCTGGCAAGAATCACTTGATGTCGATTGTTGTCCGGATATCTGAACAAAGCCACCTACCTTTTCGGCAGGCAAACGTGCGGCCAACTTTTCTTTCCCCGACCAGTAGCCGAATTTGGCTACCGTAATGCCGTGCGGCTTGCAAAATTCAATTTGACTTAGGCCACTTTCACGCCATTCCCTTACTAATCTGAACATTTCTTCTGACTGATCCATTTTGATTGGTTTTTAAGTCAAAAGTAAAAACCGCGGTTCTCCTAAGAAATATGTGGTTCATAGGCCGCTTAC
>NZ_VTOL01000043.1 GCF_009801115.1 Dyadobacter sp. 3J3 | reverse complement strand
CTAAAAATCACCTTGCCGGATCTGATATTATTTCAAAGATTACAACCAGTTTTATAATCCGTCCGACGGTAAAAAAAACGTAGGACGGAAAGTCCCGAACACTTCTGAACGGGTTAATTTTGACCGGGTAAGGAAAAGACCTGCTATTTTAGAAATTTAAGTATTTGACGCTCCTTCGGAGCTTCCTGTTTATAGCCCTGTTCATGAAAACATATGAATCCAAACTCCATCGGAGTTTCCTGACATTTCCAGGACGCTCCGATGGAGCGAGGATCCGCTGATGCAATTTTTATCCATAAACAGGAATCTCCAACGGAGATGTATCGCTAAAAATCACCTTGCCGGATCTGATATTATTTCAAAGATTACAACCAGTTTTATGATCCGTCCGACGGTAAAAAAAACCTAAGACGGAAAGTCCCGGAAACTTCTGAACGGGTTAATTTTGACCGGGTAAGGAAAAGACCGGCTATTTTAGAAATTTCAGTATTCCACGCTCCTTCGGAGCTTCCTGTTTACAGCCCTTTTTATGAAAACATATGAATCCAAACTCCATCGGAGTTTCCTGATATTTCCAGGAGGCTCCGATGGAGCGAGGATCCGCTGATGCAATTTTGATCTATAAACAGGAATCTCCAAAGGAGATGTATCGCTAAAAATCACCTTACCGGATCTGATATTATTTCAAAGATGATAACCGGTTTTATGATCCGTCCGACGGTAAAAAAAACCGTAGGACGGAAGATCCCGGAAACTTCTGAACGGGTTAATTTTGACCGGATAAGGAAAAGACCGGCTGGTTTAGAAATTTAAGTATTCCACGCTCCTTCGGAGCTTCCTGTTTATAGCCCTGTTCATGAAAACATATGAATCCAAACTCAATCGGAGTTTCCTGACATTTCCAGGACGCTCCGATGGAGCGAGGATCCGCTGATGCAATTTTTGTCTATAAACAGGAATCTCCAACGGAGATGTATCGCTAAAAAATCACCTTGCCGGATCTGATATTATTTCAAAGATGATAACCAGTTTTATGATCCTTCCCACGGTAAAAAAAAGCTAAGACGGAAAGTCCCGAACACTTCTGAACGGGTTAATTTTGACCGGATAAGGAAAAGACCGGCTGGTTTAGGAATTTTAGTATTCCACGCTCCTTCGGAGCTTCCTGTTTATAGCACTGTTCATGAAAACATATGAATCCGAACTCCATCGGAGTTTCCTGACATTTCCAGGAGGCTCCGTTGGAGCCTGGCTTTCTGGTTGCAATTTTTATCTATAAACAGGAATCTCCAACGGAGATGTATCGCTAAAAATCACCTTGCCGGATCTGATATTATTTTAAAGATTACAACCAGTTTTATAATCCGTCCTACGGTAAAAAAAACCTAAGACGGAAAGTCCCGAACACTTCTGAACGGGTTAATTTTGACCGGATAAGGAAAGGACCGGCTGGTTTAGGGATTTCAGTATTCGAGGCTCCTTCGGAGCTTCCTGTTTATAGCGCTGTTCAAGAAAATATATATCCAAACTCCATCGGAGTTTCCTGATATTTCCAGGAGGCTCCGATGGAGCGAGAATCCGCTGATGCAATTTTTATCTATAAACAGGAATCTCCAAAGGAGATGTATCGCTAAAAAAGCACCTTGCCGGATCTGATATTATTTCAAAGATTATAGCCAGTTTTATGATCCGTCCGACGGTAAAAAAAACGTAGGACGGAAAGTCCCGGAAACTTCTGAACGGGTTATTTTTTTGACCGGGTAAGGAAAAGACCGGCTGATTTAGGGATTTTAGTATTCCACGCTCCTTCGGAGCTTCCTGTTTATAGCGCTGTTCAAGAAAATATATATCCAAACTCCACCGTAGTTTCCTGATATTTCCAGGAGGCTCCGATGGAGCGAGGATCCGCTGATGCAATTTTTATCTATAAACAGGAATCTCCAACGGAGATTTATCGCTAAAAATCACCTTACCGGATCTAATATTATTTCAAAGATTACAACCGGTTTTATAATCCGTCCGACGGTAAAAAAAACCGTAGGACGGAAGATCCCGGAAACTTCTGAACGGGTTAATTTTGACCGGATAAGGAAAAGACCGGCTGGTTTAGAAATTTAAGTATTCCACGCTCCTTCGGAGCTTCCTGTTTATAGCCCTGTTCATGAAAACGTATGTATCCAAACTCCATCGGAGTTTCCTGACATTTCCAGGACGCTCCGATGGAGCGAGGATCCGCTGATGCAATTTTTATCTATAAACAGGAATCTCCAACGGAGATGTATCGCTAAAAATCACCTTGCCGGATCTGATATTATTTCAAAGATGATAACCGGTTTTATGATCCGTCCGACGGTAAAAAAAACCGTAGGACGGAAGATCCCGGAAACTTCTGAACGGGTTAATTTTGACCGGGTAAGTAAAAGACCGGCTGATTTAGGGATTTTAGTATTCCACGCTCCTTCGGAGCTTCCTGTTTATAGGCCTGTTCATGAAAATATATGAATCCAAACTCCATCGGAGTTTCCTGACATTTCCGGGACGCTCC
>NZ_VTOL01000042.1 GCF_009801115.1 Dyadobacter sp. 3J3 | reverse complement strand
TGGATATTCCGTTGATGCTGACCCCGTACCGGGCATACTGACCCCCCTTAATTTAGGTTCTGATCTGAGAGATTCTGATGGGCTGACAATTTTACCGTTTTTTTCTTAAACTTTCACCTTTTAGTTCGATCCGGTACGAAGTATGGACCAATCGGTCTAAAATCGCATCGGCAACCGTTTCCTCCCCAATTACATCATACCAGTTTGCAACCGGTAATTGACTTGCAATAATGGTGGACCTTTTCGCGTGGCGATCCTCAATAATTTCCATCAGGTCCATGCGCTGCTGCTGTTCTAGCCGGGTAAGTCCAAAGTCATCCAGAATAAGGAGTTCAGAACGTGATAGTCTTTCCATGAGTTTGTAAATGCTTCCGTCGACCCGGCTTAGTTTCGTTTTCAACAGCAACTTTTGCAGGTTGTAGTACTGGACTTTATAGCCCTGCGCACAAGCCTGGTGGCCAAGTGCTGATGCTAAAAAGCTTTTTCCAGCGCCGGAAGCGCCACTGATCAGGATGGCTTCGCCTTTGGACAGATAATTTCCGGTAGCCAATTCTGTGACCAGCGAACGGTCAAGTCCTCTGGAGCTATCCATATTTAATTCTTCCACGGAAGCCTGGTAGCGGAACTGTGCGTTCTTCTGTAACCGTTCAAAACGCTGATCACTGCGTTGCTGGTGTTCTGCCTGCAGAAGAAGTTCAAGACCTTCGGCAAGATTGAGCTCATGATGTCTTCGGGTTTCCAGCAATGCCTGCCAGCTGCTGCACATACCATGCAGACGTAGTTCTTTAAGTTGCACTTCAATTTTCATTTTGTAAAAAGTTAATGGTAGACTGTATGTAATAATCTTTGCCCCGGATGTTATGATGTGCCGGTAGTGTTTGAGGCTGAGTTATCTCATCCTGATGATCGGTCATGTTATTTTCCAGGATTTTCTGAATGAATCGGTAAGAGTAAATTCCGTTATCAATGGCGATCTGGCAGGCCTTTGCGAACTTATCCGGATTGCTATCGCGGTGCAGACGAAAAAGACCGTCGCAGCTGCGGTAGAGCTGTTCAGGATAACGGTCCTGCTGGAATACTTTCTCAACCAGAAGATATAAGTCTTCAGATTTACTTCTGGCCTTTTGGAGGTAATAAGTGGGGCTACGGTCCAGATAAGCCTGGTTTTGAGAACTCAGATGTTCTTTTACAGAAGAATATCCTCCCTTTAAATAGCTGCGAATATGAACAGCGACCATCTTGCCGTGCGCATAAATGTTGACCATATTACGGGTATAAACAACCTTTACCTTTATACCCGTCAGGGTGTAGGGAACACTGTAAAAGTGCTTCATGATACAGACGTGCCCACTATGGGCAACCTTGGGTTCACAGTAATACTTCAGCTCAAAGTGCTTCTCAGGCAATGGTAACAGCACTGGTTTTTCTGCGGCCAGGAACCGTTCCTGACGGCAGTAATCCTTGAGTTGCATGCGTGTCTGGTTATGCTCGTTGATCTTTTCTTTTATCGCTTCGTTTAAGGAAGTGATATCAAAAAACTGACGGTTACGAAGCTTGGCATAAACCCGGGTGTATAAAAGCTTGACCTGGTTCTCCACCTTACTTTTGTCTTTTGGCTTCCCTGCTCTTGCCGGTACCACCGACATATTATAGTGATTAGCGAAGTCGTCCAGGCTCTGGTTAATCTGAGGTTCATAACGGTCAGCTTTTATCACGGCAGACTTTAAATTATCAGGAACCAAGGCCTTTGGCACACCACTCAGTTCGTTCAGACAACAGGAAAGAGCGTACAGGGAGTCACCGATCCGCTGACTGGGAACCGCCATAGCAAAGGCATAATCCGAGAAAGGTAAACAGGCAACAAACACCTGACACGCAATCACTTCACCGGTCTGCTTATCGATATAATGCATTGGCTTGCCCGCAAAATCCACCATGAGTTTATCTCCGGGTTGGAAAACAAGAACCGAAGACGACTTGGCAGCCACAAGCTGTTGGTGTAAATGAAAGCAAAACTGAGAGTAGCCGTATCCTTGCGGGAAGGCCTGGATGTATTCCTCCCAAAGTAATTTTTTGGTTACCCCGACCTTTTCAAGCTGGCTCTGGAAGTAATCAAGTTTACCTTTCAGATGCACATACCTCAGATCTTTATAAGCCGGGTTGCCTGCATGAAACTTGTTTTCCAGTGCAGGATCTTCCAGCTGCAATAAGTCTTGCGGCTCGATATTGACTGATTCCAGTTTGCTTAAATACGACTTGACGGTATTCTTGCTAATACCGAGCGTACGGGCGATCGCCTTAATGGAATAGCCTTGAGAATGTAATCGCAAAAGTTGTTTAATCTGGCTCATAGGTCTTGGTTTTCCAGCCATCAGTGATCTGCTTTTAGTCATTAAAAGATCACTAAATAAACCAAAACCAACGCTAAGAGGGGGTCAGTATGCTCCGGTACACGATGTCGAAATCCGTTTTAGGGGGGTCAACATGCTCCGGTACGTTCCGTTCTCAACTTTCAAGGGGGTCAACATGTGCCGGAATGGCAGGCGATTCCAGCGAATCAGGCTACTTTAACATTCCAAAACATTCCGGCTTTTAGGGGGTCAACATGCTCCGGAATATCCA
>NZ_VTOL01000041.1 GCF_009801115.1 Dyadobacter sp. 3J3 | reverse complement strand
GGTAAGATTCATGATTATTTCTGTTATATATTTGAATGTGAGATACTTAAATATACAAAGAATGTAGAATCTTACCAATTTTAAACTCTATTTTTCCTGCCAATTATTAATCGAACTCAGGTTATTATAATGTAGGCAGCATAGCAAACTGGCCAAAGGAGAAAGCTGAAAGTTATTTGCGCGAATACAATCAATATATCATGCAGATCCTGGATATACATGAGGCAATTCCAGGGCATTACACGCAGCTGGTTTATGCCAATAAATCTCCAAGTCTTATTAAATCTCTTTTGGGAAATGGCGCGATGATCGAAGGCTGGGCAGTTTATACCGAGCAAATGATGCTGGAAAATGGATATGGAAATAATCAACCAGAAATGTGGCTCATGTGGTATAAATGGCATTTAAGAACTGTTTGTAATACAATTCTGGATTATAGCGTTCATGCCGGTAATATGAGTAAAGATGAAGCGATGCATTTATTGGTCAAAGAAGCGTTTCAGCAGAAAGCAGAAGCGGAAGGGAAATGGAAAAGAGTGAGTGTGAGTAATGTGCAGCTGACAAGTTATTATACCGGATATAAGGAAATCATCGATTTACGTCGGGATTACAAAGCCAGGCTAGAAGATAAATTTGACTTGAAATCCTTCCATGAAAAGTTCCTTAGCTACGGAAGTGCTCCTGTCAGATACATCAGGGAATTAATGTTGGAAAAGTAAATTCTGGAAGAATATTTAATAAAAACGGTGATCAATTAAAATAGGAAAAGGGGATGTTTAGTTTTGATGTATATAAGGAAAGGAGAAATAAGTTAAAAAAGGCTGTTGGAAGTGGGCTGATTCTGTTTTTAGGGAATGAAGAAATTGGGATGAATTATCGTGACAATACTTATCATTTTCGCCAGGATAGCAGTTTTCTATATTTTTTTGGATTGGATAAGCCTGGTTTGGCGGCAATTATTAATGTGGATGAAGATACTGAAATCATTATTGGGAATGAGCCGACTATAGATGATATCGTATGGATGGGAACTCAGCCTTCTTTGACTGACATTGCTGCCCAAACCGGAATTAGTAAAGTGGCTGCATCTGATTCTTTTGGGACTTTGATTAAAAAATCGATGTCGTCCGGGCAAACTATTCATTATTTGCCTCCATATAGATCAGATGCGATTATTAAACTAGGTAGTATTTTAGAAATTCCAAATATAGAGGTTAAAGAAAGGGCTTCTGTAAAATTGATAAAAGCGGTAATTGCTCAACGAGCGTACAAGTCTGCAATCGAAGTAGCTGAAATTGATAGAGCTGTTAATATCAGTAATGAAATGCATCTGGCCGCAATCCGGTATTCCAAAGAAAATGTTACGGAAAAATATGTAGCAGGAATTATTGAAGGACTTGCGTTGAGTGCAGGAGGGAATATTGCTTATCCTGTTATTTATACCGTAAACGGGCAAACGCTGCATAATCACCCGACGAGCGATATTCTTAAAAAAGGGCAATTGGTGTTATGTGATTGCGGTGCTGAAACAGCCATGCATTATGCTGGGGACTTGACACGGACTTTTCCGGTAGATCAAAAATTTACATCTCTTCAAAAAGAAGTTTATGAAATTGTATTGAAGGCTGAGCAGGCCGCAGTGGTTGCCTTGAAGCCTGGAATACGTTTTTTAGATGTTCACAAATTTGCCTGCGAGCATTTGGTAGATGGGTTAAAGCAGTTAGGATTAATGAAAGGCGATGTAAAGGATGCAGTGAGCGAGGGAGCTCATACATTATTTTTCCAATGCGGACTTGGGCATATGATGGGCCTGGACGTTCATGATATGGAAGATTTGGGCGAGCAGTACGTGGGTTATTCAGAAGGAGTGATTAAAAGTAAAGATTTTGGATTAAAGTCGCTAAGGCTGGGTAGAGAATTGGAAGCTGGCTTTGTGCTTACTGTGGAGCCGGGTTTGTATTTTATTCCTGAATTAATCGACATGTGGAAAGCGGAGGGGAAACTAAAAGATTTCATCAATTACGATAAATTGGATGCATTCAGAGATTTTGGAGGAGCGAGAATCGAGGAGAATTTTTTAATAACTGAAAGTGGCCACCAGTTATTGGGTGAACCGCTTATTAAATCTGTATCTGATATTGAAGGATTAAGTAGATTGTAATAGAGATAGTACAATAAGATAGTAGGCTGGGAATGGACTTGTATTGATACGATCCATTTCCAGTTTTTTTGTTTAAACATGCCATCCTTCAATGTTTAATTCGTTTCATTTCAATATTGCGAATTTCTTATTCAAAGCTTATCCTATTAGTACTCTCCCAACAATTTCCTGATTATCCAGCTCCCTCGGAGCTTCCTGTTTATAGCAAACAAATAATACTAAGCTTCTCCGGGCTCTATCGGAGCCTCCTATGAACAATCCAACAATCCACTAACCTGCCCATCGCACCACACTTTCCCTTTCCTTATATATAGGAACCAAAACCCACAATGAAATCAGATATGCGCACTGCACAGTTGATCTAATCCGCCAAACGCGTGATTAGCCCCAACTTCCCCTCAACGATAAAAGAGCCCACAACCGCATTCCCATCCATTTCAGCGCCAATTCCATATCCGAACCCAACCCCATGAAAAAAACTTAAAAATATTTTGGGGTACATTTTCCTCATTTTGAGCTTTTTACAAATTAAAGTAAAAAAAGATTCAAAATACTTTTGCCTTGTACTTGCGTAAGAAAAAAAAGAGGTGCACCTTTGCACTCCCAATCGGGTAGTACGGCGCTGA
>NZ_VTOL01000040.1 GCF_009801115.1 Dyadobacter sp. 3J3 | reverse complement strand
TATTGTGGCGGCTACCTACTTTACCAGGTTTGACCCAAGTATCATCGGCGGTTCCGGGCTTAACTTCTCTGTTCGGGATGGGAAGAGGTGAACACCGGGCCAATAGCCACCAACAAGCTCTTTGAGTGTGTACAATGTTTGAATGAGAGAATGATAGAATTTTGAATGTTAATTCGCACATAGCGGATTATTCACTCATTCATTCATTCAAAATTCAACACTGAATTTCATGTCATATTGGAAGCAAAAGAGAATGAGAAAAAAGGTATGCAAGCTGTTGGGTAATTAGTACTGCTCAGCTGAATGTATTTCTACACGTACACCTGCAGCCTATCAACGTCGTAGTCTACAACGACCCTTGTGTGGAAGATTCATCTTCGGGCTAGTTTCGCACTTAGATGCTTTCAGCGCTTATCTATTCCCCACATAGCTACTCGGCCATGCCCCTGGCGGGACAACCGATTCACCAGCGGTGGGTCCACCCCGGTCCTCTCGTACTAAGGGCAGCCCCCGTCAATCTTCCTACGCCCACCACAGATAGGGACCGAACTGTCTCACGACGTTCTGAACCCAGCTCGCGTGCCACTTTAATGAGCGAACAGCTCAACCCTTGGGACCTTCTCCAGCCCCAGGATGTGACGAGCCGACATCGAGGTGCCAAACCTCCCCGTCGATGTGAGCTCTTGGGGGAGATCAGCCTGTTATCCCCGGCGTACCTTTTATCCTTTGAGCGATGGCCCTTCCATACAGAACCACCGGATCACTATACCCTGGTTTCCCACCTGCTCGACCCGTCGGTCTCACAGTCAAGCCTGCTTGTACTATTGCACTCCACACACGGTTACCAAGCGTGTTGAGCAGACCTTTGGAAGCCTCCGTTACACTTTTGGAGGCGACCACCCCAGTCAAACTACCCACCATGCACGGTCCTGCTCATAGAGCAGTTAGATCCCAGGCCAGCGAAGGGTGGTATTTCAACGTTGGCTCCATCACGCCTGGCGACGCAACTTCAAAGCCTCCCACCTATCCTACACATCCCTGACCCGAAAACAATGCAAAGCTATAGTAAAGGTGCACGGGGTCTTTCCGTCCCGTGGCGGGTAAGCGGCATCTTCACCGCTACTACAATTTCACCGAGCTCACGGCCGAGACAGTGCCCAGATCGTTACACCATTCGTGCAGGTCGGAACTTACCCGACAAGGAATTTCGCTACCTTAGGACCGTTATAGTTACGGCCGCCGTTTACTGGGGCTTCGATTCAATGCTTTACCTTGCGGCTGACATCCCCTCTTAACCTTCCAGCACCGGGCAGGTGTCAGGCCCTATACGTCAACTTGCGTTTTGGCAGAGCCCTGTGTTTTTGCTAAACAGTCGCCTGGGCCATTTCTCTGCGGCCTCTCTTGCGAGGAGGCTCCCCTTCTCCCGAAGTTACAGGGTTAATTTGCCGAGTTCCTTAGCCGTGATTCACTCGAGCACCTTAGAATATTCTTCTCGACTACCTGTGTCGGTTTACGGTACGAGCTGCATTCAGCTGATGTTTCAGAAACTTTTCTTGGAAGCTGTTTCGCATGTTCGCTTCGCCCGTAGGCTCCGCTCAACGCACTATTCCGTCAGTACGTACATACCACACTGCTCCGTCATTTCTTCACACTGAACGCAGGGGCAGGAATATTAACCTGCTGTCCATCGGTAATCGCCGTTCGGCTATACCTTAGGCCCCGCCTAACCCTCCGTTGATTAGCATAGCGGAGGAATCCTTAGTCTTTCGGTGTGCGGATTTCTCATCCGCATTATCGTTACTTATGCCTACATTTGCTTTTCTCACCAGTCCAGCCCAGCTTACGCCAAACCTTCACCCCTGTGAGAATGCTCCCCTACCGATCGTAATAAATTACTATCGCATAGCTTCGGTAATATGCTTGATGCCCGTTTATTATCGATGCCCGCCCCGCTCGACCAGTGAGCTGTTACGCACTCTTTAAATGTATAGCTGCTTCCAAGCTAACATCCTGGCTGTCTCTGCAGTCGGACCCCCTTAGTTCAACTTAGCATATATTTTGGGACCTTAGCTGATGCTCTGGGTTGTTCCCCTCTCGGACTGGGACCTTAGCACCCCAGCCCTCACTGCCGTGTATATCATAGCCCATTCGGAGTTTGTCAGAGTTTGGTAGGATTTGACTCCCCCTAGCCCTATCAGTAGCTCTACCTGACCATGACTCAACCACGACGCTGTTCCTAAAAACATTTCGGGGAGTACGAGCTATTTCTCAGTTTGATTGGCCTTTCACCCCTACCCTCAGTTCATCCGAAAACTTTTCAACGTTTACCGGTTCGGTCCTCCACGATGTGTTACCAGCGCTTCAACCTGACCAAGGGTAGATCACCAAGTTTCGCGTCTACAGCCACTGACTAATCGCCCATTTCAGACTCGCTTTCGCTTCGGCTCCTTCATTTAAATGAATTAACCTCGCCAGTGACCGTAACTCGTAGGCTCATTATGCAAAAGGCACGACGTCACCCGTAGGCTCCGTCCGCTTGTAAGCGCATGGTTTCAAGTTCTATTTCACCCCGCTGCTCGCGGTACTTTTCACCTTTCCCTCACGGTACTCGTTCACTATCGGTCTCTCAGGAGTATTTAGCCTTGGCGGATGGTGCCGCCGGATTCGAAGGGGATTTCTCCGGTCCCCACCTACTCAGGATACTCACTCATATAACGCTCTTACCTGTACAGGACTCTCACCGTCTACGGTTGGCTTTCCCACGCCATTCCAGTTCAATTGTTATACACTTGGTGAGTCCTACAACCCCGGTCTGGCCGTAACCAGGCCGGTTTGGGCTCCTGCGCGTTCGCTCGCCACTACTTGCGCAATCATTATTATTTTCTTCTCCTGCGGGTACTTAGATGTTTCAGTTCCCCGCGTTCGCCCCCCGTAGGGTAATACCACTTCATGGTACTGGGTTGCCCCATTCGGAAATCTACGGATCAAGTCATATGTGCTGATCCCCGTAGCTTATCGCAGCTTATCACGTCCTTCTTCGCCTCTGAGAGCCTAGGTATCCTCCATGCGCCCTTAATTCGCTTACATGTTTTTTATCTTATTCTCTTTTGCTTCTCAATATGTCAATGAACTCGTTACC
>NZ_VTOL01000004.1 GCF_009801115.1 Dyadobacter sp. 3J3 | reverse complement strand
GGCAACTTTATAACCAACCTGATATCAGGGTTGATTGCTTATTGTTTCTTTCCCAAAAAGCCTGCCATCAAATTTGAAACAAGTAATACAAATCAAATTACTCTATTTTAAAATCGAACTCAGGTTACTAAGCAAATCAAGGAATTGTCAAAGCATATTTTTATATTTGAGTATAGCAAATCGAATGACTATGATAGCTTCACCAGGTCCGGGTAGAATTTCGACAGAGATTTCTACCAATGAAATACCCAGCGTTTTGATCCATGAAATAATTGACGGCAAACCTTTGTATAGAAAAGGTTACCGTGAGGTTTTGGCCAAAACGAAAAAGATCGAAGATATTATGGGTTGTAGTTCCTTGCAGTTTTTTATCATTGACTATATTCTAAGAATTCTTTATAAAACAGTCAATGAAGACAAATACATTATTGCGACCAACGAAGCAGGATTGCATCTTGACATACGTAATAATCTTGCCGGAGATATTCTTATTTTCGACAAAGACGTTCTTACTATTGATAAAATCAACAAACATTATTCAAACGTTCCGCCAAAGATTTCTATTGAAATTGATTTAGATATCGAGCTCGAAGAATTTACAGAAACGGGTTATATTACTATAAAGACAAAAAAGCTGCTGGAATTTGGTGCAGAAAAAGTGATCTGGTTTTTGACCGAATCAAAAAAAGTAATGATTGCAACGGCTGAGGGCGAATGGCGGACATTTGACTGGAATAGGGATGTTAAAATTTTTGACGGAATTATCTGTAATGTAGGTGAATACCTTACGAATGAAGGTTCACAATTTGCATAAAAAATAAGTATTATGATAGCTTCAATAGGACCGGCTCAGGTTTTGACAAAAAACATTGACACCGAAATACCCAGCGTTTTGATCCATGAAATAATTGACGGCAAACCTTTGTATAGAAAAGGTTACCGTGAGGTTTTGGCCAAAACGAAAAATGTTGACGACATTATGGGTTCAAGTTCATTGCAGGCTTTTCTGATTACTTATCTGACAATCTGGATCGGTAAACAAATTGATGACGGCAAATACACTATTCTAACGAATGAAGCAGGTTTACATATTGATACAGGAAATAATCTTGCCGGGGATTTATTGATTTTTGATAACCATATTCTTAAAATAGAAAAAATCAATAAAAAATACGCTGACGTTCCTCCAAAAATTTCGATTGAGGTTGACATTGATATTGCGCTTGAAGGAGAGCTTTCCGAAAATGCTTACATCTCTTTAAAAACTAAAAAGCTTTTAGAATTTGGCGCAGAAAAAGTAATCTGGTTTTTAACAGAATCAAAAAAAGTAATGATTGCCACGGCGGATGCTAATTGGCAAACGTATGACTGGGATACTTCGATTGAAATCCTGGACGGGATTAGCTGCAATGTTGGAGAATATTTGAAAGAAAAAGGTTCTGAATTTGCATAAAATTAGTTTACAATAAATAAGTAAACGACTTGAACCAATTTTGTCGTTTTTATTTTTTTTAACAATAACTAACAAAATAGTTGTAAAACTAATTAGATAGTCTTACATTTGAATACCCACTATTAAATAATACGATCATAACAATTGAAAACATGGAAATTCGAACATTAACACGGGCAGAGGAAGAAATTATGCGAATACTCTGGCAGCTAAAAAAAGCCTTTGTAAAAGATATTCTTGCAGAAATGCCTGAGCCAAAACCGGCCTACAACACGGTATCAACCATAATTCGTATTCTGGAAAAGAAGGAAGTTGTCGGGTATACTGCTTATGGCAAAACACATGAATACTTTCCGCTGATTACCGAGGAAGAATATAAGCGCTATGAAATGCAGCAGCTGATGACAAATTATTTTGATAATTCACTGCCAAATCTGGTTTCCTTTTTCGTGAAAGACAATGATTTAAAAACGAAAGATCTGGATGAAATCATGAAACTGATCAACGATCAAAAAAGCGAATCTTAAACAATCAATCGTCCGTTAGCCATGGAAATTTTGATTTATGTTGCCAAAATAAGCTTATACTGGACCCTCTTTTACGGTTGTTACCGGTTGCTGCTTAGTCATCAAACCTTTTTTGTCTGGAACCGCATTTACCTGATCAGTTCTCTGCTGGTATCCTTTGCGCTTCCCTTCATCATTTATCCGGAATCTGCTCCCGTTATTTCAATAACCTATTCGGTTGCGAATCCAAATTTTACGATCAGTTCCACACCAGCGGAAGAACTTCCTTTGATCACCTGGACTCATTTTATCTGGTCGTTTTATATTTTGGGAGCGTTGTTTATGGCTTTCAAATTATTTATTAATATCCGCCAGCTCAACTACTTTCTTTCGGATGGAGAATTAATAGAACTGGAAGATTGCAAGATCATTTTAATTGATTCAAACCGTGTCGGTTCTTTTTCCTTTATGAAATGGATCGTTGTTAACCGGAATGATTATGAAAATCATTTTGATCCTATTTTACGGCATGAAATGGTTCATATGCAGCAGTGGCACAGTGTGGATATTTTGCTCGTGGAATTATTGAAAATTATTTTCTGGTTCAATCCTCTACTGATTCTTTACAAAAAATCATTGCAGGAAGTGCATGAATTCCTTGCGGATTATGAAGCACCAAACCGGGAAAACTATGCGACTTTTCTGGTATCCTATGCCTTAAATGCCCCAGTTGCCTCGCTTACCAATCATTTCTATAAACCGTCTCAAATCAAAACCCGTATTCAGATGATCTACAAAAATCGCAGTTCGAAATGGTTGTTGAGTACTTACCTACTTGCGGCAACCGTGATCACCACCGTGGCAATATTCGTTGCAGGTTGTGAGCGTAAGGAAAGAAGTGAGCCCGTGGCTGCTGAGAAAGTAGAAGTAGAAAAAAGAGAACCCCTGAAAAATCAGCAAGACCCCAATCTGATTGGAAAAAAGGTATATACCGTGGTTGAAAACCAGCCGGAATTTCCAGGTGGAACTGTAGCAATGTTTGAATTTATGGGTAATCACATGAAATATCCGGCTGCTGCTACAAAAGCGAATATTGAAGGCAAAGTTTTTCTTTCCTTTGTTGTCTCCACAACTGGAGATGTATCTGATATAAAAATATTAAAAGGAATTGGATTTGGCTGTGATGAAGAAGCTGTACGGGTATTGTCAAAATTCCCCAAATGGAAACCTGCTACGCAGGATGGGGTTCCTGTCAATGTGCGATATAACCTGCCAATTAATTTTCAATTGGACGACAAAAAGAAAACTTCTCTTATTGATAAAAAATTTGAAAACAAGGACGGTTCTGTATCGACACTTACTACGGAGGGAAGAGTTATTGAAGAATCTCCCAAAAACACCAAAGTAAATGTCAGGATTACCGGCCCTAAACCGCTTTTAGTCATCGACGGAAAAATTGCCGAAAATCAAAATATGTTAAGTCAGTTTGATGCAAAGAAAATTGAATCCGTTAATGTGCTTAAAGATCAAAAAGCAATCGATGCTTATGGTGAAAAAGGCAGTCACGGAGTCATTTCAATAACGACTAAAAAGATCTAAAATGGACTTATTGATCTACTTTGGAAAGGTTAATGTTTACTGGATCTTATTTTATGCCTGTTATTGGCTGCTGTTTCGGAAACACACTTTTTTTGTCTGGAACCGGTTTTATTTGTTAGGGTCGCTGATCATTTCTTTTGCGTTACCTTTCATTCATTTCCCTGATAATGCACGAGTTATCCCCACAGCTGTTTACGCGGTATCTACAATTCCAATCTACGTTTCCAGACCAGAATCTACAAAAATAATTACCCATTGGACACAGTTCGTATTGGCAATACAAATCACTGGATGCGTGATGATGTTGTTTAAATTACTGGAAGCATTCAAAGATCTTTTCAAACTGATCAGACAGGGAGAAACTATTCCACTCGAAGATCATATGCTGGTTTTATTACCACATAATGAAATCGGTTCTTTTTCCTTTTTGAAATGGCTGGTTGTAAATTTTGCTGATTACGAACTGAATTTCGATCCAATTTTACGCCACGAATCCGTTCACATCCGCCAGTTGCATAGTCTCGATATTCTTCTGATTGAAATACTCAAAGTTGGTTTCTGGTTTAATCCGGTATTGTGGTTTTACAAAAGATCATTGCAGGAAGTGCACGAATATCTGGCAGACGAAGAAGTACCAAATCGTGATCAATACGCAAGATTTCTGGTTTCTTATGCTTTAAATGCTCCGATTGCTTCTTTAACAAATCATTTTTTCAATTCCTCTTTGTTAAAAAGCCGAATTCAGATGATTTACAAAAACCGTAATTCTCAGTGGGCTTTGGGCAAATATCTGATGATTTTTCCAATCATTGGAATGGTTGTCATGCTTACGGCGGCGCGTGAAAGATTGTTGACTGCCATAGAAAATAATAATTTCAAAGTCTTGTCCAACAAAGAAATCAGCGTAACCGGTATCGTCAATGATGAAAACGGTGATGCGATCGAATCAGCCAGTGTTGTGGTGAAAGGGAAAACGGTCGGCACGTTAACCGATATGTATGGAAAGTTTGAGATTTCTGGGGTTTATTTAAAGGATAGCCTGGTAATATCTCATATCAATTATGAATCTGTTGTAGTGGTTGTAAAAAATCCGAATCTGGATTTCATTGTCCTGCGTAAAAAAGAAAATACGCTTGGCAAGATAGTCGTAACACCAAATCTTATAGCCGAACAAGGAATTACTTCCTCTTCGACATCTGCGTCCGGACAAATGTCCGTAATAGAACAAATGCCACAGTTTCCAGGCGGACAAGTCCAATTAAGTCAATTCCTGTCAGAAAATGTTGTGTATCCTGCCGAAGCTGCAAATGAGAAAGTAGAAGGCGACGTCAAGGTTTCCTTTACTATCAATGATAAAGGCTATATCAGAAATCCGAAAATCATTGAAAGAATGGGATATGGCCTCGATGAAGAAGCGTTGAGAGTTGTATTGAAAATGCCTCGCTGGGAACCTGGCAAGCAAGGCGGACGAGCGATAGCAGTTCAGTATAATTTGAATATTTCTTTTGCAATGGAAGCCGATAAGGAAAAACGTCAGGGAAGCTTGATAAATACCAATGAGACTTTTGAGAACACCAGGAATTTGCAGTCTTTTGAAATATCAGGACAAAATAGAGATTTAGCGCAAAGCATTAAGAATTCCTCTGCCCGGAGTTTACAAAAAACCGAAACTGTAAGTTTGCCCAGAGGATTTCAAGAAGATAATCCATCGGCACAAACAATAGTTGGAAAGAATATGGATTTGAGATTAAGCCCCAAAAATTATTCTGCAAAAAAAATCACTAAGCAGACGGCTAATATAGAAAAGGCCATGTATGGATTCAGTTTGAATCTGGACAAAGGAATGTCCAAATTCAAATCTGCTGAAAGTATTTTTCCGCAAGAGTATCATATTACGGTGGACGGGAAAGTCAGTAAAGATCCTGACGTATTGAAAAAAATTAATCCCGATGACATCCAATCCATATCGGTTTCCAAAAACGAATCGAGACTTTATCTTAATGGTGTTAATGGCAAAAACAATATGATTATTATTACAACAAAGAAAAAATAAGCGCCATGGAAACCTTACTTTATTTCGGGAAAGTAAATATTTACTGGATATTATTTTATGCGTGCTATTGGCTATTTTTCCGAAAGCACACTTTTTTTGTTTGGAATCGAGCTTACCTTATTGGCTCGCTACTCATCTCTTTTTTATTACCAGTAATCAGTATTCCAGAAACGGAGCAGGCAACGCCGACCTTATTTTATTCGGTCAGTGCAGTAACGGAAGTACCTTTTTCAGCAACGACTGAAATTTATGCCCCAAAAACTTTCGACTGGATAGAATGGGTATGGCTTTTCGCCGCAATCGGTTCATTTTTCATGTTGAAAAAACTTTTTAAAAGTTTTTGGGATCTCCGTCAGATTATATCGCAGGGTGATTTAATACAGCAGCCTGATTTCAACCTAATATTACTTTCCGATAACAAAACGGGTTCTTTTTCATTTTTGAAATGGCTCGTCTTAAATCGTTACGATTATGAAAATAATCCTGATCCGATTTTGAGGCACGAAATGGTCCATATTCAACAACGACATAGTCTGGATATTTTATTGATTGAAATAATAAAAGTGGTTTTCTGGTTTAATCCGGTGATCTGGTTTTATAAAGTTTCGTTACAGGAAGTCCATGAATTTCTGGCAGATGAAGCTGCGCCGAACCGTGATCATTATGCGAGATTTCTCGTCTCCTATTCTCTTGCTGTTCCGGTAACCTTACTTACCAATCATTTTTTTAATTCTTCCACCCTAAAGAGCAGAATCAAAATGATCTATAAAAATCGCAATTCACGCTGGTCATTGGGAAAATATCTGATGATTGTCCCGGTACTGCTTTTTGCTGTACTTATCACCGCAGCAAGAAAAAAATTAACCCTGCCCGAAGAAGTAAAAACCCCGGCAACTACCCGTTCATATAATGAAATTGAAATTGAAGAAAATATAGCGCAGCCTACAGAATTAACTAGGACAACATCAAAATCCGATACCGGGAAGGTTAAAATTGATATCGAAGGTGACATTCTGCGGGAATCCGGTTTGGGAATTGCCAATGTTAATATTGTTGATCCTGAAACAAATATTTCCGTTACCACTGATCCCTTAGGTCATTTCAAAATGGCGAATACGAGTGTTGGTAGAGTTCTTACTGTAAGTCATGTCAGCTACATACCACAAATTCTGGTTGTTGAAAAAGGGAAAACCAAGTATATTCTGACATTTAAAACCGGACAAAACGAAATCCAGGGTCCGGAATTTATTGCTTTTCAGGATATTGCAAAAATTAATGCGGAGCGACAAAAAGAAAAAGAAGCCGCGGAGTCACTATCTTTTGTCAAGGAACAGAAACCGCAATTCCCAGGCGGCGAAGAGGCCTTGTCAAGATATATTGAAAGCAACATCCGATATCCTATTGAAGCACTTCGTACTAGTATCGGTGGTATTGCTTTGGTTACATTTATAATTGACAGGAGCGGCGAGATACGCAAACCGAAAGTGATGAAGGAGATTGGCTGGGGAATTGATGAAGAAGCGGTTCGTTTGGTATTGAATATGCCAAGATGGGAACCAGCAAGGCAAAATGGACGTCCGGTTTCCATGGAATACACACTTTCTATCCACTTCAATTTAAAACGGGAAGTTGCCAATAAAGAAAAATATCAAGGCAGCTACCCTGCTGATACTAAAAAGAGTTACTATCGTTACTTTAATTACAAAATGCCTGAGACCAATGCATTGGCTAAACAAGACAAGCTTGTAACAAAAGCATTTGATTTTGCCGACGATAAAAAGCCTGAGGTAAAGGTTCCGGCTATTCAATTGAGAATTTACAAACCCGCTCACAAACAAGACTAAGGAGTAATACTATTTGGCAATTAAATTAAGACCAAACTGATTCTGATGGAATGTTCAAAGTGCCTTGCGAAAAATAATCGCGGGGCATTTTTGGTATAAGAAGACTGAAATCATTTTCATTTCAATATTTTTGCGGACACTCTTAAACCAGCTTTGCATGTCACTTCTTAAAGCCGCTATTATTGGTGGTGGCCATATTGCGGATCAAAATCATATTCCCGCGTTAAAAAAGTTATCCGATCAGGTTAAAATTGTTGCTGTTTGTGGTCGTGATATTGATAAAACACGCTTGATGGCCGATCAGCATGGGATTCCTGGTGCTTTTGATGATATTGAAAACATGTTTTCCGAATTTGATGTAGATCTTGTCATTAATTGCACACCCAATAACCTGCATTACGATTATACGATGCAGGCGCTTAAAAATGGCTGTCACGTGTTATGTGAAAAGCCACCGGCAATGACAGCCGCACAGGCCCGCGAAATGGCTGATCTGGCAAAGGAAAAAGGAAAGATATTGGCTTATAATTTTCAGCGCAGGCAAACTTCGGAATATCTACTTTTGAAAAAATGTCAGATTGAAGGACAATTAGGAGAAGTTTATCATATCAAAGCCAATTATCTGCGCCGGAGAGGCATTCCGGGCTGGGGAAATTTCACCAATAAAACGATCCAAGGCGGTGGTGCATTAATTGATCTTGGTGTCCATATACTGGATTTAGCGCTAGGAATGATGGACTACAAGATACCGGATAAAATAGCTGGTAATATGTACGATTTTATCGGTAAAACTGGTGGAAAGGGATTAAAAGGACAATGGGATCCTGTCAAATTCGACGTTGAAGACGCTTGTTTTGCTTACCTGACTTTTCCCGGTAACAAAAGTATTGCGCTTTCCTGTTCTTTTGCACTAAATCAAAAAGAAGAAGAAATCATCAACCTGGAAGTTTTTGGTAGTAAAGCCGGAGCTGTTTTAAATCCATTTTCACTTCACACAGAAGTAGCAGGAGAATTGGCGGATATAAAATTCCCTTTTCTGGAAGAAACAGATGTTCAACTTAAAAACACAACCGCTTTTATTGATGCGATTTCGGGAAAAGAAACCAATATTTGTCTGGGTGAAGAAGGTGCCGTTTTACAGGAAATCGTTGAAAAAATATATTTGAGGGCAGGATTGTAATTTTAATCAAAAAAAGAAAAGCTCTGGAATCATAACTGATATCAGAGCTTTTCCTTTTTTTGATTATTTCGGTGCGCTGCACCTTTAAATCACTTTAAGCATATTATTATTTCTACAAGTATTATGCCGCTCTGCGGCTATACCAACAAGCTGATTACTTTGCAGTAGCCATAACCATTTTTATATCTTGTTTCGCGCCAACTTCAAGTACATCAACAAGATCCTGAACGGCAAGATTTTTATCTACACGAAGCACAATCGTACGATCCTCAACACCGGCAAATAAAGTTTGCAACTGGGTTTCCAACTGATCGAATGGAATGGGTTCTTTATCAATATAATAAACCTTTTTATCGTCAATGGATAAGGTGATCTGTTTTTTGTACATCTGCTGTGTCGCAGATGCTTTTGGCAGCATCAGTTTGATGACATTCGGATTTGACATGGTTGAAATGATCAAAAAGAACAACATCAGGAAAAACATAATATCGCTGAGTGAGCTTGTAAACACCTCAGGGGCAAACCTGCTCTTTCGACGTATCTTCATATTTTAAGTATCAATGGGTAAATGAGATGAATGCGTGACTCATTCCGGACATCTTATTTCGACGAAACCGGTTTTTGAAGCACATCAAGGAAATCTGATGCAGCTACCTGAAGTCTTAATGCAAAACGGTCGATCTTCATGTTCAACAAGTGATAACCTGCATAGGCAAGCAAACCAATAATCAAACCGGAACCGGACGTAATCATTTTCTCATACATACCACTTGCAATTGTACTGATATTAAAATCATTACTTACCGAAATATCATAGAAAATACGAATGATCCCGGAAATTGTACCCACAAATCCAAGCATAGGCGCGATACCCGCAATTACCCCCAAATAGCCCAGATTACCTTCCATACGCTGAATTTCAATCTGACTTGCAGTTTCAATGGATGTCTCAATATCCTTAATCGGATAACCGATACGCCCAATAGCGCGTTCGAAAATCCTTCCGGCAGCATTGCGTTGATTACGGCAAGATGATTCTGCCGATTTAAGATTTCCCTGCTGGATAAAATCCTTCACGTTATCTACAAACTGAGAATCGATATTTCCATTTGAACCTATTCCAAGATAACGCTCAATGACGATAAATAAAGTGGCAACAAAAAGCAGCCCCAATGGGATCATTACTATTCCCCCTTTTCCTAAAAGGTCAATAACAGATAGTCCCTGCGCAGCGGCAGGGGCAGCCAAAGTAGAGTCAGCAAGTGCTTGTAGAAGCATCATATGAATGGTGAAAAGTGATTGGTTATGCTAATGTAAAAGGGATCAAGTCCGTATAAAAACAACCTTGACAATAAACGGAGCAAGCTGCCCCTTATTGTTTAAAGGGCAAATATAGAAAAATTACTCTTCGGGAGTACCCCATCCTTCTTTTACATTGTCAGTTCCTTCATATAAATCTGACAATTGTAAAGTAGCATCAATGGAGCGGATCGTAATAGAATCTGATAATTTATAAGCATCCTCTGCAAGTAACCAGTGATTATCTTCGGTTCTTCTAAAAATTTCTACGCCTACATTGATAGAATTGACTAAAACATATTCTCTCAGGCTGTCAATGTCCCTGTAAAACCGAAATTTATCCCCACGATCATAAGACCCGGTACTTTCTGATAAAACTTCTATAATGACAGTAGGATTGATAATTGTATTCTTATCCTTTTCGGCGTATTGATTTGGTCCACAGACTACTACGATATCCGGATAGCTATACAGTGAATTTGCTGGAATATGTATTCTTTGATCGCTTGAATAGCTGCGGCAGGATTTTCTCCTTTTAAGACTATTATAAATCTCCCCAGAAAGATTTTCCTTAATCCGGTTATGATTTGGTGTACCACCAGCCATCATGAATATTTCTCCTCTGAAATATTCACTTTTATAATCTGACTTTTCTTCTAAAACGAGATAGTCTTCCTCCGAATAATGTATAGTTTGTGTGACAGCTGACATATAATTCAATGTGTTTTAACAAAAATAACAAAATATACATAGAAACACAGTTTACATCAGCGCAGAACGTTCATTTACAAATCTTTATATGTAACCTATATTAACTTTGAAGTCCGCAAGGAAAAAGCACTTATGATTATTAATGCTTTGCTTATATATAAATAGTTACAATCTGAAATGACACAAAAAATTATCGTTGGCCTTTTTTAAAGAAATTCATGTTTCCGATATAGCTATTTTTTAAATTTCATTGAACAGAAATTTATAGCTAAAATCAATGATTATAAGCATTGGTGATTACCTTTACCCAAAATATGATCACACGTATTTACATATTGATTTCAATATTTTGAAAAGCCCTAAAAAACAATGGATCTCCCTTGGGTTATTAGGCCTCATGCTTATCAAAGTGTGGGTGATACCGCTTTTATATCTGGATTTTGAAATTCGCCGGGACTATATCGTTAAAAATCTGTGCATTAACCGGGAGCGTCCATTGATGCTTTGTAACGGCAAATGTTATCTCGCAAAAAAAATGGCAGCCCTGGACGAACAGGAAAAACGCCAGGCAGAAAGTGACTATATGACCAAATTACTGGATCATGTGATGGATTCCCGGCAGCTTGCTTTTATCCCTTTCTCAGTTTCGTATAAAATTCGTAAAATTCTTTTATTCAACTACACTTCGCCGCCTCCCGCACGAATTGCCGTGGATGACATTTTTCACCCACCCGCTTAGGCTACAACTTCATACAAATTTAATCCGCATAACTGCTATTACATGCGGCTATGCCCTTTATTCTTATTTGTTTTAATATCTGATATATTATATATCCGGTTTTGGAAGGTATCACAATCAATCTGCCATACGTCTTATCGGTGGATATTATTTTGACCCTAAATAAGTGCGTTCCCTTATAGCATCAATTTTGCTGTTTTCAATTATGCTACCCACGTTTAGTCCGTGGGGAACAATCGCGTATTTCAATTTGAACCGGGATTACATTGCCAAAATTTTATGTGAGAACCGTGACAAACCAAAGCTGCATTGTAATGGCAAATGTTACCTGGCCAAAATATTAAAACAGCAGCAGGACAAACAAAATAAAGAAACAACGGAACGGGTACAAAATCTGCCCATTTTGCAATTGTTTTCAAACCAAATACCGGTTTTCGACTTTACAGATGAAGCAATACCTGATCTCTTACTAAGGAATAATTTCAGATACCGGCTACAATTTTACACTTCTCCCCGCTTCGGCATTTTACGCCCTCCAAAAGGATGTTGAACAGCTTTTATTGTCTCAAAAGTTAGCACTGAGATGATAAAAAACTTTTCATTTTATGCAGTACCAGAATCCCTCGCGGGAATATTGTACCCTTATTTCTTACATCCGAAAGTCAATCATTTCAGAAATGAAACAAAAAATATTACTGGCAATAACAGTCGTTTTATTACTCGCAGTCAATTCCTTTGCACAAAATACAACAGGAAAAGTATTTGACGCGCAAACCAAAGAACCCATTATCGGCGCAACGGTTCAAACATCCGTTGGCGGAACAACAACGAATCATGTCGGAAGCTTTATATTACCGAATTTGCCGGAAACCAGCATTTTAACAATTTCGAGCGTCGGATATAACACAATTAAAGTCGCTGTAAAAAACAACCAACCACTAAGGATTGCTCTTGAACCGGCCGTTGAAAATCTTCAATCCGTCATTGTAACGGGAAACAGAGAAGCAAGTTTACGGACAGAATCGCCTATTGCGATTTCAAAACTAACGCCGAAAATGATTGAAGAAGCAAAGGCCACAGCAATGGTTGAACTGATCAATAAAGTCCCGGGCGTCATGATGGTGAACCTGGGAAATGAGCAGCATTCAATGTCCATCCGACAGCCTTTTACAACCAATGCTTATTTTCTTTACATGGAAGATGGCATCCCGATTCGACCGATGGGCGTTTTTAACCATAATTCCATTTTAGAATTTAATCAATTTGCGATCAGTTCTATTGAAGTTGTGAAAGGCCCGGTTTCATCGATTTACGGTCCGGAAGCTGTGGGTGGCGCAATCAATTATATCACACAAAGACCAACTTCGGTTCCGACTGCAAAAATTGGAATTCAGGCTGACCAGTGGGGATACCGCCGGTTACAATATGGCGCCGGTGGAACGGTTGGAAAATTCGGAGTGTATGTTGGCGGTTTTACTTCCAAACAAACCAATAGCTGGATGAAAAATTCAGACTACGACAAAAATTCGATTAATACGCGTCTGGAATATCAATTCACGCCTTCTTCCCGCTTAATCTACACTTTTGCATATAGCTATTATGATTCCCAGACCAGCGGAAGTGTCGACAGTACCGCCTTTTATTCGCGCCAATACGTAAGCACTACCGATTTTACATATCGGAAATCAAAAGCGCTGCGCACAAGACTGACTTATGAAAAAGACTGGAATAATGGGTCACAAACTTTTGTGACAGCATTTGCCAGAAAAAATGAGCATGGTCAGAATCCAAGTTATGGTATCAAATGGGTAAGCGGACAAGCGACTGCAAAGGGAGAAATTAATTCCAGCAATTTCAAGAGCATCGGATTGATCGCACAGCATAGCCAGCGGTTTAACTTTATGAATTCCAAACTGATTGCCGGAACAGTACTGGATTTTTCACCATCCACTTATTGGTCGTACCAGATTGACCTGGCAGCGCAGTTAAGAGCCGATAAGAAATCGGTTGAAAAATATACCATTGTAAAGGAACGCCCGGATATACGTAATTCGGATTATCAAGCTGACATAAAGAATTCGGCACTTTATGCACAATATGATTTTGAACCTGTCTCAAAACTTCGCTTTTCTGCCGGACTTCCTTACGACCGGATGGCATTTAACTATACCAATTATCTTGACAGCACGTCTGGGAATAAATCGTACAGTCAGTTTACACCAAAAATCGGAGTTACTTATGATTTAGGAAAAGGTAAAGGATTGTATGCCAATTATTCCCGTGGCTTTTCACCTCCCGGTTTGACATCCATTTTCAGAAAACGTACCACACCGCTTCCAAACGGGGATTTGTTCTATTACAATCTTCAACCGGCACAATTTAACAATGCTGAAATCGGCGGATGGGCTTCTATGCTGGAAAACCAGGTCTATCTCGACGTAGCATTTTACCAAATGAATGGAAGGAACGAGCTTTTAAATGTTCGTCTGCCAGATAATTCTTACGATTATCAATCCGCCGGAAAAACGCTTCACCGAGGTATTGAATTTGGCCTTACTTACAAACCAAGCAAAGAATATTTCTTCCGTTTTGGCGGTACAACGGCGATTCACCGCTATGAAGAATTTATTTTGAGTAACCGTGAAGCCGATGCGATCAAAAATGTAAATGGTAAGGATATGCCTTCATCACCTCGCTGGATCTGGAACTCCGAGTTTACCTATTACCCAAACTGGTTCAAAAACTTCCGGGCTTCCATGGAATGGCAGCATGTGGCGGGTTATTATCAAAATCAGGTCAATACAGTTCGTTATGAAGGTTATAATGTTTTGAATTTCAGGGTTGGCTACCATTGGAAAGCCATTGAAGTTTTTACCAATATTCTTAACCTGACCGATGTCCTATATGCCACAAATGCGACACGAGGAAATAATGCCACCGACAGAACAACCTACAATGCAGCCGCTCCCCGGACTTTCATTATGGGCATTCAATACAATTTCAACGGTAAACGATAATCACCATGGAAAACAAATCAAAGATTTTGTCTTTTCAGGCAGATTCTGCTATAAATAATATCTCTCAACAGGATTCTTTCAACAAAAAGGTTAACAAATTAATACGGAGAAATATTTATCGCTGGCACAGAATTCTGGGACTGATGGCGATTGTACCTACCATTTTCTGGACAGCCTCGGGTATTATGCACCCGTTCATGTCTCATTGGTTCAAGGTTTCAATACCTAATGAGTTTTATAAATCGGAGATGGTAGACAATCAAAGTTTAAAACTTTCACTGCCTCAGGTTTTGGATCAAAATAACCTATTGTCTTTCAAAAACTTTCGACTGGTGAAGTTTGACAACAATAATTATTACCAGGTAAAAGATGCCAAAAACAACCTGCATTATTATAACACCGCCACTGGAAAAGAACTAGCTGACGGCGATAAAAAATTTGCTGAAAACATGGCACGTTTTATGCTCAGCGACCAGAAATCCAAAATTAATTCGATTACTTATCTTACTGAATTTACAGATCAGTATAAATTCGTGAATAGGTTTTTACCGGTTTACAAAGTCAGCTTTGACCGGGCCGATAAAATGGATGTGTATGTCGAAACCGGCCAAAGTCGTTTTGCTACATTTAACGACTCGGGCAGAAAAATATTTATCTGGGTTTTCAGCACTTTCCATGACTGGGGTTTTATGGATATGATTGCCAATAATTCCGTCAGGATTATTGCGATGTTATTTTTCCTTGGTATTATCGTTTTCTCAGCCGTAGCAGGTTTGGTTATTTATGGTTTGATGTGGAAAAAATTCAAGCAGGCCAAACGTGGAAATTCAAAGAGTTTATTAAGAAAATATCACCGTTCCATCGGACTTTGGTCAAGTATTGTGACTTTCACTTTTGCATTTTCAGGCGCCTATCACGCCATTCAGAAGTTCACACCGGATGAACGTTTAAAATTTGTTTACGAGCCGATCATCAGGACGGATAAAATTGAAAAAGCAGCGATGATTGATCTTAGCGGCATTTCTAATATCTCGCTTGCCAAATGGGGAGAAAATATTTTCTGGCAAATCACCAGAAAAGATGAAGAGACCAACACAACAAAAGTTGATTATGTACATATTGAGAATGGAAAACTACTCCCAGATGGCAACTTTAAATATGCCAGGTTTTTAGCAAACAGATTTTCGAGTATGGAAAATAGTAGTGCGGAAGCCTGCTGTGCGGAAATGGAGACAAGTTCAAATTCTACAATTTCCGAGGCTTCTATTCTGGATACAAAACTGATCACGAAATTTGCCGGAGAATATGGCTTTGTAAATAAACGCCTGCCTGTTGTAAAACTTTCCTACGATACACCGGATCACATCGCATACTATATCGAAACAACGACCGGCAGACTTTCCACAAAAGTTAATGACGGTGCACGAAAAGAAGGTTTCAGTTTCGCGTTTTTACACAAATTCAGTTATCTGGATTTTCTAGGTAAAAATATGCGGGATGGTATCATGACGGCCGCCGCTATGAGCGTTTTACTTATCAGCATTCTGGGACTTCTTATTTTTATAAAAATCAAATAATTTAAAAGTCAGCGGGATAACGATAAAATTATCCCGCTGACTTTTAAGGATGTGTTTAAGATTATAAAATATTTTATTTTCCAGCCCCTGTGACTTAACAGATATTTCTTTGTCTAAACCCGGAAAGTAAACCATTTATATTCTCTATCTCAAAATTATGAATTACGACCTTATCAAGGCTCAGATCATTGCCACGGCATCCGAGTATGGCGGCAAAATTTTATTAGCAATCCTGGTTCTTATCATAGGACGGATTGTTATTGGAAAAATCACTTCAATGGTAAGTGGATTAATGGATAAACGGCACGTTGACCGTGATGTTCAGCCATTCCTGAATTCACTGATCAGTGTGATGCTGAATGTAATGCTTCTTTTAAGTATTGCAGGGATTCTGGGCATTCAAACTACGTCTTTTGTTGCAGTACTTGGAGCAGCCAGTTTGGCCGTTGGTTTTGCCTTGCAGGGTAGTCTGGGTAATTTTGCGGGAGGCGTTTTAATTCTCATTTTCAAACCATACCGGGTTGGGGATTTGATTAATGCACAAGGATTTACAGGTGTGGTAGAAGCAATCCAGATTTTTAATACAATCCTGGTCACTGTTGATAACAAAACGATTATTCTTCCAAACGGAGCATTATCGACAGCGCCGATTACTAATATTTCAACAAAAGGAAAAATACGGGTTGATATGGTTTTTGCAGCCGGCAGTCAAAATGGTGTGGATGCGATCAGAGCATCAATCAGAAAAGTTACAAATGCCTGTCCAACTGCTTTGAAAGATGTTGAACATGATATTTTAGTTACGAAATTAACGGAAAACGCAATTTTCTTTGACGTGCGTGTCTGGACACTAAGTGAAAATTACTGGGATACCTATTACTATGTAAATGAGGGAATCAGCAAACAATATGCAGCAGATGGAATTGGCGCACCAAAACCAGCTGAGCTAAGTGTGGCACTAAAACAATGACATTTCATCAATTATATAAGTAAAAATCGAATAAAATGATGGAGTACGGGAATGAACTTTCCTGTACTCCTCTTTTTATTTATACCTTTGTGAATTATTTCAATTCAAGTTCCGATCTCATCCATACCAATTTATGTTTGAAAACTTACAGGATAAGCTAAACAATGCCTTTCGTACTTTAAAAGGGAAGGATCGCATTTCTGATATAAACGTTGCCGCTACTACAAAAGAGGTTCGTAAAGCGTTGGTTGATGCCGACGTAAATTTTAAGATTGCAAAAGATATTACAGACCGGATCAGAGAAAAAGCACTGGACCGGAAAATATTGATATCCGTAGAACCGGGTCAGATGTTCGTCAAAATTGTTCAGGAAGAACTTACTGAATTAATGGGCGGGCAAGCGGAAGGAATCAACATCAAGGGAGATCCTGCTGTTATTCTGATTGCAGGTTTGCAAGGTTCCGGTAAAACGACTTTCTCCGGAAAATTGTCTGCATTGTTGAAAAAACAAGGCAGACAAGTACTTCTGGTAGCCTGCGACGTGTATCGTCCTGCTGCGATTGACCAGTTGAAAGTTCTTGGAGAGCAAGTTGGTGTTGAGGTTTATTCTGAACCAGATAATAAAAGCGCGGTTGAAATTGCTACTAACGCAGTTGCTTACGCAAGAAAAATCGGTAAGAAAATTGTCATCGTCGATACAGCCGGTCGTTTGGCTGTGGATGAGGTGATGATGCAGGAAGTGGAAGATATCAAGTCTGCCGTAAAACCTTCCGAAATTCTTTTCGTTGTGGATTCCATGACGGGGCAGGATGCTGTAAATACTGCCAAAACTTTCAACGAACGCTTGAATTTTGATGGTGTTGTACTTACCAAATTAGATGGTGACGCCCGCGGTGGTGCGGCCCTTTCGATCCGTCAGATTGTTGATAAGCCTATTAAATACATCAGTACTGGGGAAAAAATGGAAGCCCTTGATTCCTTTTACCCTGATCGTATGGCGAGCAGGATTCTTGGGATGGGTGATGTTATTTCTTTGGTTGAACGTGCGCAACAGGCATTTGACGAAGATGAAGCAAAGCGCATCAACGCAAAAATGCGTCAGAACAAATTTGATTTCGACGACTTTTTGGGCCAGCTTCAGCAGATCAAGAAAATGGGTAATGTGAAAGATCTGATCGGTATGATTCCTGGAATGGGAACTGCCATGAAAGATGTGAACATTGACAACGAATCATTCAAACCGATTGAAGCTATTATTCAATCGATGACAAAAAAGGAACGTGAAAATCCCGATTTGATCGATGGAAGTCGCAAAAAACGTATTGCAACGGGTAGCGGAACCTCAATTTTGCAGGTAAATAATCTTTTGAAGCAGTTCGATGAAATGCGTAAGATGATGAAGAAAATGAATACGATGCAGGCAGCCGGAAAAATGAGCAAAGCATTACGCCGCTAATCTCATTTTAATACTGTAAAGCATTTAATTTTCAACATCAATTTTATCCATGAAGCGACTTCTGATCCTGATTGTGTTTTTTTTAGTTTGCGGCCGTGAGGGATTAATGGCGCAAGGATCGGTGGGTTATTATCCCTGGAGTAATTTGTTGACGATAAGTACTAATCCGAGAAAGATATTTTGGGTAGATGGTCGTTTCCAAACAAACTCATTGTTCAGCAGCCTTAGTGTTGATATTCTTCCGATGATTAATTTCAAAAGAGGAGAAATAACACAATGGTATATTGGCGGAGGTGTACGACTAAATCCCTTGTACCGTATCGCTGATTCAAGTGCCGATCTGGTAACGGTGGATGGATATTCTTTGAATGTCGGGGTTCGCATCAAGCCTTTGCCACAAAACCGGAATATTCAACTAGCGCTGGAATTAAATCCTTACGTGAAAGATAAATTTGACAGTGGTGTTTTGAAAAGTCATTTCGGTGTTGTTTATGTTTTCACCAAAAAGAAAAAGAAAATCGAGGACGCGGCGCAGTAAGATTTAAACCGATATTAAGAGAAAGCCTGAATTGAGAGTAAACTCAGTTCAGGCTTTTTCTATTGCACTATACAGAAAATTAATTCCCTCCTCGTCCCGCCTTGTAAGCGTCATACTCAGCCAGAAGTTTGGCGACATCGTCTGCGCCATCGAAATCCAGATTTTCTTCTTTAATCACATATTGCATTTTGTTCTTTTCATCAGAAAGCACTTTCAGAAAACTGTTTCTGTCTTTCAATTGAATCGGATTCAATTTATCTCCTTTCAAAATATAAAGACTTTCTTCTGTCGCTCCGGTTCCTGATTTTTTGAAGTGTTTTAAAAGCTTAGTGTTCCCATCATACAAAACCTGGTAAAAGCTCTTGTCGGTTAATCCGGCAGCTGACGGAAATCCACGTTTAAAAGTATAAAGTGCCGTTCCGGTCGGGATATTAAATTCTGCAATTTCCGGTCCGAGAACATAAGAACTCGAATCATTTTTATAAACAATTTGATCTTTTACAAGGTCATAATTAAGTAAAACACCATCATAGGGTTTCCCTGATTTATCCCGAACCAAACCTCTGTACCATTCCTGGGTAAGGTAAGGTGAATTGTCACTTGTGTACTGAACTTCTTTTATCGGAGTACCCGTGAGCCCGGTGGAATCCTGGGCCTTTGCATTTATTGTAAAAAATAAAGCTGCAATGAATAAAATCCGGTGAACATTTTTCATAAGATGATTTAGTTTATACTGTAAATTTGACTTTTTCAGTGGTATGTTATCTCATTACTTAGATTGAAATCAACAAACAAATTGGTTTATTCCTTTCAATCGCTTAGATTCCCTACCATCTTTATGTACTTTTGCCAAAAAAATTGTACCCGCGCTTTTGAACTTAAACGAACAACTCATCCATATACGCCAAAGCCTGGGAGGAATTGCTCCTGAGATTTTCCTGGCCGTGTTTTTCTGTTTTTTTCTTTTTTCTGAATTAGTTTTATTTAAACAATTCGAAAAAAAGAAAGCCTCCTTTTGGCTTCAAAATCTTGCGTTTGCAGGAAGCCTGATAGCACTTACCCTTGTTTTGGGACAATGGAATGATAAACCTTCATTCCGGTTTCATCCGTTATTATTCCTGGATCATCAGGCGGTGTTTTTTAAAGTAATGATCATTCTGGCCTGGATTTTTTCTCTTATCCATGTACGGATCTTAAAATACGATTTCCCTCCTGAATTTAACGCCTTACTCATCGCGACTGTTACCGGACTAAATCTGCTGACAATGTCCACTCATTTGCTGACGATTTATCTGTCTCTTGAACTTATCTCGATCAGCAGTTATCTTTTGGTAGCGATTTCTCCGTATAAAAAAGCGGCAGAAGGTGGATTGAAATATTTACTTTTTGGTGCTGCAAGTTCCGCAGTCATGCTTTATGGAATTTCGCTGATCTACGGACTTACCGGAACCATGGATATTACAAGTGAAGCAATAACGGCAGGTTTGATGAATAATTCGAATCTGGTTATTAGCGCTTCGATTTTGATGACGCTGGCTGGCTTACTGTTTAAATTATCTCTTGTTCCATTCCACGTTTGGACGCCTGATGTTTATGAAGCCGCTCCTACTCCCCTGGTTTCATTTCTTTCCGTGGCTCCAAAAGCAGCCGTTATTCTGGTTTTAATGCGTTTGGCGTCTGTATTACCAGCGCAATATTTCCCGATACTGGGCGGGATTGCTTTGATCAGTATCACAATTGGAAATGTGGCTGCTTTGTGGCAGACGAATGCAAGACGATTATTGGCTTATTCTTCGATTGCACAAGCAGGATATTTATTAGTTGGTGTTGCATCTTATAGCCGCTTTGGGTTCGAAACAGCTGTTTTTTATACTGCATCTTATCTCGTTGTAAATATGGCAGCGTTCTTTTTGATCGATTTATTGCAGCCAAAATCAACAACCGAATTATCGGCATTTGAAGGTTTAGGAAAACAAAACATGTGGATTTCTGGTGCCCTGACAGTCGTTATGATTGCTCTGGCCGGATTACCGCCAACCGTAGGTTTCACAGCAAAATGGCTGATATTTTCTGCACTTTGGGATAGTTATCACGACCAGGGATTTCCATGGATGTTATGGCTGATGATCGGAGGAATTTTAAATGCAGCCGTTGCACTGGCTTATTATCTGAGATTGCCTTATCTATTATTTTTCAAAAATTCGAATTTGCCGAGCTCCTCACCAGATGAATCTGTTGTTGGAAAAATCATTGCCGGTATTTTTCTGGCAGCAGTGATTTTATTATTTTTCAATCCTGAATGGATTATGGGCTGGATTTCTGCTTTTTGATAAGTACCATGCATAAAAGCGACTCATGCCTATTTCTGTTTTTGAAGCATATCTTCCGGGATAGGATGTTGTTTCAAAAAATCAATCGCATTTTGTTTTTTATTTAAAAGAAATGGATCATTAGAAATATCAGAAATTCCTTTATCAACCTTATTTTCAGGTAAAACGATTTTCTTGATGCTAGTTTGATTCTTCATAATCAATACTTTTTAATTTATCTCCCAACAGCCCTAACCTTAAAACCATCTTTCCTCAACAAAGCAATAACCCCCTTTTCACCTCCTAAATGCGCTGCACCAACGGCGATGAAAGTCGGTTTTTCATGCACGATTTTATCAATACGTTTAATCCAGTTTTGGTTACGCTGAAAAAGCATTACTTCATCCTGGCCGTCCATTCCAAATTCGCTTTTTAGCGTCAGGTTATATAAACTTTGTAAATCCTGCTTTTTGTATAACTCAACCAGATCATGAAATTCCGTTTTTGTTTCCGGTAATTTGTCGATCATGGCAAGCAGCATTTCCGCTTGTCGATCATAGGGAATGGTATCAAAAATAGCCATTTGCTCTTCAATTGTTTCAAGACCAATAACCTCCGACTTTTGTTTTGCCGCCAAACCCATCAATGAAATTTCGTAGGATTGCGGCTCACAGCCTAGTATTTTATTAAACATTGGCCCCATCATCATAAAAGGTTTTGCTCTCCCAAATGACGTTATGCTCATCCCCAGCGAGTCTTTATAAAATTGGCTCAGCTGTGAATATTGTTTTTCAGTCAGTATTCCCTGCAACGTTTTTCCATCAGCCATAAACATTGTTTTTGTCATGGCACCCATTAATCCCGGGTCATCCATATCAATTTCCAATGCTAGCTGCTGCGTTTTTGATACAGCACTTTTCAGGGAATCACTAAGTGAAAAATCAGCTGGACAGATCAGATGTATAGTCCCAAAAAGATAAGAAGGTTTGGTAAGTCCTTTTCCGGAAATCTCCCAAAGCAATGAATTTTCCTTAGGTGCATTTTGAGCCAAAACAATTCCGGTCAATAAAAGAAGACCAATAATGAACGATCCGATTTTCATTTGAAAACGATTAAATAATGGATGGGTAGCAAAAACAAAGAGACGCAAAGTTTTGGATATTCCTTGCGTCTCTTTGTTGTAATTTTTTCAAACCTATTCTTTATGACTGTCGACCTTAATCCGCTCTTCACGGTTTGCCAACTCCCAAGCCGTGTAAAATACCAGCTTTACAATTGGTGCCTGTTTATCAAACATGATTTTTTCTACATCATCACCGGGGCGGTGATAATCTTCATGAACGCCTGTGAAGTAGAAAATCACAGGAATATTTTTCTTTGCAAAATTGTAATGATCAGAACGGTAATAGAAACGGTTCGGATCTTTTGGATCGTTGAAAGTATAATCCAGTTTATAGTTTACATATTTCTTATTCGCCTCTTCGCTGATTGTATGCAGCTCAGACGATAATTTATCAGCACCGATCACGTAAACATATTTCGGATCATTTTTGTGTGCCTCATCCACACGACCGATCATATCAATATTCAAATCAGCAATCGTATTGGCAAGTGGAAGCAACGGATTTTCTGAATAATATTCCGAACCAAAAAGTCCTTTTTCTTCCCCTGTAACATTCAAAAACAAAATACTTCTTCTTGGACCTTTTCCATCCGCTTTTGCTTTGCTGAATGCTTCAGCAATTTCAACAATAGAAACTGTTCCCGATCCGTCATCATCAGCGCCGTTATTAATTTCACCATTTGCCGAAATTCCAATATGATCCAGGTGGGCAGAAATCACCAAAACCTCATCTTTCTTATCCGTGCCTTCCATAAATCCGGCAACATTTTCGGTATTAACGATTTCTGTAACTCGCTCTGCTTTGAAAGAAGCCTTACCAGTCAAAGCCTTTGCAGTGGATTTATTTCCTTTGTCCAGCTCCGATTTAATCTTGCTCAACTTTTGAGATGATGTTTTCAACAAAGAATATGCCATTTCCGGCATAATCACAAAAGATGCTATGCCATTGGGAGATTCCTGAACCGGTTTCAAAGTCGGAGAACTGAATCTTCTGGCCATTACCGAGCGCTGGCGGATTTCCTTATCAAGGTCATCTCCACTTTTATCCGTAAGTATAAATACATATTTCGCACCCTTCGCCTGTGCCAGTTTTACTTTTTGCTGCCAGGAAAGCGGTCCGCTCCATTTCGTTTTTTCAGTAGTACCGTTCAGAAGATATTTTCCGTCTTCTGATTTAGGTTCGCCTTCAAAAACAATAACAGATTTACCATTTACATCAAGATTCGCGTAGTCACTGTAACTACCTTCCTCAATGCCATAACCAGCCAGAACAACCGGCGTTTCAGTTTCCTCAGGAATGCTTAACAAGCCGTTAAGATAGAAATCCTTATTGAAGGTGTATTTTTTACCGTCAATTTTTACAAAAACATCGCCATAGGTTCTTTTGTATAACTTATATTTTTGAAGATATGATTTTGCTCCGTCGCCATTATCTGCAATTGGCTCTAAACCATACGATTTGAAATATTTAGAAACATATTCTGCCGCTTTCTTTTGTCCCGGTGAACCCGTATCCCGGCCCTCCAAGCTATCAGACGCAATAATGACCAGATGTTTTTTAAGATCCTGTGGGGTAATACTTTCGGCATATTTTGTCGCATCATCCTGCGCATAGCTCAAAGTCGTGAGCATCAGGAACATTCCTGCGAGTATGTTTTTGTTCATAGTGGGAATTAGAAAAGAAATAGAATTCGTGCAAAGAAAACAAAGACATGGACGAAAGCCAAATTCTTGTTATGCTTATGAATTTTTAAACATATTTTGATGTTACCTCTATCGGCTACTTGATTGTTTTCTAACTTTCAAGCTCTTAATTTTAAGGTAATTAAATTACAACACACACTAAAAATAAAGTAATGCCAGAAATTAGCCGTTTCCTGGGGATTATTATCAGAATGTTTTTTGACGATCATAATCCTCCTCATTTTCATGCAGAATTTCAGGATTTTAAAGCAATTATCGATATAAAAAGTGCCGATCTGCTTGAAGGATATTTACCAGCCAAACAGCTAAAACTCGTTCAGACCTGGGCTGGTATTCACGAAAAAGAATTATTGGAGAATTTTATAAATCTGGGAAAAGAATTAAAATCCTGGAATAAAATCGAACCGTTGCATTAATTATGCTCTACTACATTAAACAAATACTATCTGTTCAGGATTATAACATTTCCTGTTTATTTAACACTGGAGAAGTTCGGACGGTTGATCTGAATAGTATAATTGAAAAGTATAAAAAAATAAATGACGGGCTAATTAGCCATCTTGCAAATAAAGAATATTTTAAATCCGTACAACTCGATTCTTACGGCACATTAACCTGGGAAAACGGTGTGGATTTCGATCCGGATAATCTCTATAATATGTCTTATCCTGAAATAGCAACCATCTAATATTTTTATTAATTTTTTGCACTTCTCTCAGCCCAAATGGCGTTTTTGAATTGTTAACAATAAAAAAATTGTAAATTACTGTTATTCAGCGAAAAAACTCCTTATCTTTGCACCTTATTTCAGAAAGTTCAGCAAGAACACAGCATAGCGGCGAGCCAGGGGGCACCTATTACTGTGCCTGCTGTTAACCGTAAACAATTGACTCATAAAACAATGCAATCCATTCGTAACATCGCAATCATTGCGCACGTTGACCACGGTAAAACAACATTGGTCGACAAAATCATTCATGCTTCGAAGCTTTTTCGTGAAAACCAGGAATTCGGTGATCTGATTCTTGACAACAATGATCTTGAGCGCGAACGTGGTATTACTATCGTTTCGAAAAACGTTTCGGTACGTTACAAAGACTACAAAATCAATGTTATTGACACACCAGGTCACGCCGATTTCGGTGGAGAAGTGGAACGTGTACTTAAAATGGCTGACGGTGTTTTGTTACTCGTGGATGCATTTGAAGGTCCTATGCCTCAAACGCGTTTCGTTTTAACAAAAGCGATTCAGCTTGGTTTGAAACCAATCGTTGTTGTTAACAAAGTTGATAAAGAAAACTGTCGCCCTGAAGAAGTTCAGGAAAGCGTTTTTGACTTGATGTTTAACTTGGGCGCAACAGAAGACCAATTAGATTTTACAACCGTTTACGGTTCGTCAAAACAAGGATGGATGGGTCCTGACTGGAAAACTCCTACGGACAACATTACTTACTTGCTGGATACTATTATCGAACAAATTCCTGCTGCTATTATCCATCCGGGTACTCCGCAGATGCAGATTACGTCTCTTGACTACAATGCATTCGTTGGTCGTATCGCTATCGGACGTGTATTGCGCGGAACTTTGAAAGAAGGTGCTAACATGTCTCTTTGTAAAGCAGACGGTGTTATCAAAAAAGTAAAAATCAAAGAACTTCAGGTTTTTGAAGGACTTGGAAGAGTGAAAGTAAGTGAAGTTGAAGCAGGTGATATTTGCGCTGTAACAGGTATTGAAGATTTCGAAATCGGAGATACTTTGGCAGATGCTGAAAACCCTGAAGCACTTCCACGTATTTCTGTTGATGAGCCAACATTGAACATGTTGTTCACAATCAACAACTCGCCTTTCTATGGTAAAGAAGGTAAGTTTGTAACATCTCGTCACTTACGTGATCGTTTGATGAAAGAAACTGAGAAAAACCTTGCACTTCGTGTTGAGTCAACAGATACTGAAGATAAATTCCTGGTATTTGGACGTGGTATTCTTCACTTGTCAGTTTTGATCGAAACGATGCGTCGTGAGGGTTATGAATTGCAAGTTGGACAGCCTCAGGTTCTTTTCAAAACAGACGAAAACGGACAACGTCTTGAACCAATTGAAACATTGGTAGTGGACGTTCCTGAATCTTCTTCGGGTAAAGTAATTGAATTAGCCAGCCAACGTAAAGGTGAACTTTTGATTATGGAACCAAAAGGTGATTTGCAGCATTTGGAATTCGAAATTCCTTCTCGCGGATTAATCGGTCTTCGTTCTAACTTGCTTACTGCAACACAAGGAGAAGCTACAATGACACACCGTTTCAAAAGTTTTGAGCCGTTCCGCGGACCAATTCCAGGACGTAACAGTGGATCAATTATCTCGAAAAATACAGGAGCTGCAACCGGTTACACAATTGATAAATTGCAGGATCGCGGACGTTTCTTCGTTGAACCAGGTGAAGAAATTTATGCAGGTCAGGTAATTGGAGAACATACTCGTCCAAATGATATCGTTGTAAACTTGCAGGAAGCGAAGAAATTAACCAACATGCGTGCTTCTGGTACGGATGACGGACTTCGTATCGTTCCAAAAATTAATTTCTCTCTGGAGGAATCAATGGAATATATCCAGAAAGACGAATATCTTGAAGTAACTCCGCAAAGCATGCGTATGCGGAAAATATATCTTGAAGAAAACGATCGTAAACGTTTCGGTGCTAAAATCGAAATGGTTTAGTCAGATCGCTGAATCAAAATTTTTATTGAAAAAGGAGCACAAATTTGTGCTCCTTTTTTTGTTTTTTTTCATTCTCAATTTTCATATAAACCATATGAAATATTTGGAAAGAGCGCATTATGCAGTGTCATCGTTTCAATATTGTGAAAAAGTATAAAATAATATTTTTAAGGCAATATTTTATACATTTTCAAGATTGAACAGGTTTTATTTTTAATATGTTGAAAACGCGTATGTTTGTATTATCAAACGATAAGAATTCATTAACATACTTGTTATCAGATTATTAATTTAACATTGAAATGGCATATATAGAACCGGCTCCAATTAAGGATAAGGAAAATCCGTTGGAGTCTATGATGCAGCGATTTGACAAAGCAGTAGAACTTTTAGGCATTTCTGATGAGATGTATCATATTTTGAAAGTTCCGCGCAAGCAGGTTACCGTAGGAATTCCTGTCACGATGGATTCCGGCAAAATAAAAGTTTTTGAAGGATACCGGGTGATTCACTCGACGATCCTTGGTCCGAGTAAAGGCGGTATCCGTTTTGACCCGGATGTGAACATTGATGAAGTTCGTGCACTTGCTGCGTGGATGACCTGGAAATGTGCCGTAGTGGATATTCCTTATGGTGGTGCAAAAGGTGGCGTAGCTTGTAACCCACGCGAAATGTCTGCTGGTGAAATGGAGCGTTTAATGCGCGGTTACACCTTGGCTTTACTCGATGTTTTCGGACCCGATCAGGATATTCCTGCACCCGATATGGGAACTGGACCAAGAGAAATGGCCTGGCTGATGGATGAATATTCCAAAGCTAAAGGTATGACTGTACAGGCAGTTGTTACTGGCAAGCCGCTCGTTTTAGGCGGTTCTTTGGGACGTACAGAAGCCACAGGACGTGGTGTCATGGTATCCGCATTAGCTGGTATGGAAAAATTACGCATCAATCCTTACAGAGCAACAGCCGTTGTTCAGGGTTTTGGAAATGTGGGCTCACACGCTGCGTCTTTATTACGCGAAAGAGGTGTCAGCATTCACGCGATCAGCGATATTTCCGGAGCTTACTATAATGATAAAGGAATTGATATTGCAGCGGCAATGGCTTACCGTGACGCAAACAAAGGTTCTCTGGAAGGATTTACCGGTGCAGAACTAATTTCGGGAGACGAGATATTTTCTCTACCAGTTGATTTGCTTGTTCCTGCTGCAAAAGAAGACGTGATCACCCGTAGAAATGTAGAAAGTATTCAAGCCAAAATGATTGTGGAAGGTGCCAACGGACCAACTTCTTTCAAGGCTGATGATATTATCAACGATAAAGGAATTATGGTTGTACCGGATATTTTAGCGAATGCTGGAGGTGTTACCGTTTCTTATTTTGAATGGGTACAAAACCGTATCGGATATAAATGGACCTTGGAACGTGTGAACCGCCGTACCGACCGGATTATGAAAGATGCGTTTGATAAGGTTTATGAAGTTTCGCTGAAATATAAAGTCTCACTTAGAATTGCTGCTTATATCGTTGCAATTGATAAAGTGTCGAGTACTTATAAATTCCGTGGGGGATTTTAAGTTTAGTAATTTGTTGACAAAAAGGAGAAAGGCGGACTGTCTTTCTCCTTTTTATTTAAAAGTATAAAAATTTGATTATCAGCAAATTATCGATATATTTCCACAACATTCACCAAACCTCCCCGAATTATGGAAAATGAATTAGCTGAGATCAAAACTTCCATTCAGGAACGCAGCAAAGGAATTCTCATACTTCCACTAATCGTACTAATCTGTACCTTTTCCTTATTTTTCATTACTTCCTATTTATTAATCGCAGGGCTCTCAGTTATTATTTTGTTCTGCATTTTTATGTACAGCAATTATTTTTCGATTTCTAAAATTGCAAAAAATATCCATTTCAATGCTCCCGAAAATAAGGAAGAAATTGACAGCGTCATTAAGCTGATACAAAAAAAAAAGGTTATAACGGTCAATATACTGCCTTATCTTATTTTGTACACCGCACTTGTGTTATGCTGGGCCGGAATTGAAGAGTCTCCTTCCAGATTAATAGAATTTGCTATCATTCAGTTCGTGGTTTTTGCTCTTATTTATATTGATCAGCTTAATAAAAAAAGTAGAAAATACGCTATCCTTCTCGAAAACCTTGAAACGCGGGGAGCTAAGTGATTCATTTCCGAAATCATATATTACCTGAATATTAACAAACCACGTTCTTGTCGGTAAATTGAGATTCATTCCTTTCAGAATGTTAACTTTATCTTTTTATTCGAACAATATTACTGCATTGATTTGCAGACTGAACGTTAATTCCAATTATGTCGCTGAGTCCACGCTTCATTGCCCTCATACTGGCTTTTGTCATTTCCCTGATCACCACAACGTTTTTAGCATTTGTTGATGGCGTCAACAGAAGTATGCTTTTCGTTGTCGCAACCGCATGTTTTATTGCATCCTTTTTTCTGGTTCTTTATACGATTGACATTATTGTTTTCAGGGAAGTAAACAAAATGTACCGTACCATTCACAAGCTTAAAATGAAGGATTTCAATATGGTTCCGCGTAAAAAGCTGATCCAGGAACTGAATCCTCTCAAAACCCTGAATGACGAGATTTTTGTTTACGTTTCTAAAAAACAGAAAGAAATCGACGAACTGAAAAGGCTTGAATTATTCCGCAGAGAATTTCTTGCTGATGTTTCCCACGAATTCAAAACACCGATTTTCGCTGCCCAAGGATTTATCCACACACTTTTAGATGGTGCGATGGATGATGAAAATGTTCGCGAACGTTTTTTGAAAAAAGCGGCAAAAAATCTGGATAGCCTGGATGTACTGGTGAAAGATCTGCTGGTACTTTCTCAAATGGAAACGGGTGATATCAAGATGAATATCGCTCCGGTAGATATGCATCGGCTAAGTCTGAATATTTTCGGGCGATTAGAAAATATCGCGGAAGACCGAAACATAACACTGAAAGTAAAACCAGATGACATGGCCGAAGTCTGGGTAAAAGCAGATCTTGACCGAATTGAACAGGTGATGTTAAATCTTATAGAAAACGCAATTAAATATGGAAATGAAGGCGGAAAAGTGATTGTACATTTTAACAGCGGTAAAAAATTCGTAGAAATTTCTGTACGTGATAACGGTCCGGGTATACCACCGGAACACTTAACCCGTATATTTGAACGATTTTATCGTGTGGATAAAAGCAGGTCCAAAGAACGTGGCGGAACTGGTTTAGGTCTGGCGATCGTGAAACATATTATTAATGCCCACGATACCAAAATCGCCGTGATGTCAAAACCGGATAAAGGAACCACGTTTACCTTTAAGCTTGAAAAAGTTTTCCAGGGTACGACACACGCTGATCACGAAGAATCCTTTATTACACAGACGAATTCTTAATTTTTTACCAACCATAAATTTTTTCCCATGTTTGTTCATAACGTATTTTTTTGGCTTAAAGATAAAGAGAACGAAGAAGCACAGAAAGCGCTTCGCGCTGGCCTGGAAACATTAAAAGGTATCGAATCCATAGTATCTGTTTACATTGGAACACCAGCTTCCACACGCAGACCGGTTATCGACGCGAGTTATGATTTTGCCGAAATTATGATTTTTGATGACGAAGCTGGCCATGATGTATACCAGGTGCATCCCTTGCATACAAAGTTTGTTGCAGATTGCGCGCACCTTTGGGAGAAGGTTGTAATCTACGACGTAGAAGCTTAACAAATATTCACAAAAAGATATCCACAAGTTATCCACAGTACCGGTGTGGATAACTTGTGGATATCTGCTTTAAAAAGGACAATATAAGCCAATGGATCAACTTTTAGGGTTGTCAACAACTGTGGATAACTATATTTGAATGTTTAAGTACTGTAACTAATCCATATAATTTATTGTTATATCATCGTTACAGTTCAACAACATCAAACAAACGAATCATGAAAAAGATCAGAATTGCTAGTTTATATATCGGTATACTTATCGCAGCAATGAGCGTTTCATCCTGCGTTTATCATTCACGCGCTCCTTATTATGATAACGGCTATGGTTACGGCGGCGGATATGGCTATCGCTCACCCGGGCCGGTAGTGGTTGTGAGACCTACTCCCCCACCAAGAGTGGTATATAGAAATAATTACCGGTCAGGAAGAAATTACGATAGACATAGCTCCCGTAGCTACAACAGACAAAGAAATAATCGCTATGGTCACAATGATCGTGGACACGGTCCACGGTAATTACAACATATAAAAACGAAAGAGCCGGAAAACTGATTTTCCGGCTCTTTCGTTTTTATATGGATTGAAAAAATTACTTTGCTCCGTCAATTCCTGACTTCGATATTTTTGCTTCAACTGGTGCTTTAAATTTCGCATTTTCGATTTTCATAACAACAGCATTTGGCCATCTTCGGTTTGTATAAAAACGTTGCCCATTTACGGCACTTATTCCTAATCCGATTGGTGTTGGTGCGACTTTAACGGACGCATCAAAATTATTCACATATTCTACCAGTTCACTTTTATAGCCAAGAATACTCACTTTTGTTTTGGCATTTCCTTCAATCATAGGCAAAAGAAAATCCCTGCGCTCGCCATATTTCCACTCTTCGGGAGAACTTCTTGTGACAAAAGCATAAATGTATTTGTCATCATTCGACTGTGTGAACCAGATATTTTTATCATGGATTATTGGCAAAGGTTTTACTGCATAAATGGATTCACGATTCGTAAAATTCCATAATGCAATTTCTCTCAACAAACTTTCCTGTTCAATCTGGATTTCACCATTTGGTTTTGGACCGACATTCAAGAGAAAATTCCCTCCCTTAGCCCTGATTTCTATCAGCATATTAATGATCTCGGTCCCCGATTTTTGAGGATCATTTGTAGGCTTATACTGCCAATCCGTTCCCATTGTGTAACAGGCTTCCCAGGGGCGAGGTGATGCTTTATCGGGAATATTTTGCTCCGGCGTATTCATGGCATCTCTTGTAATAACGAGATCAGAATTGATACTCCACGCATATTCACGAAGCCCGTCGCCCGGCCCGTCAAAAAACATAATATCAATTTTTCCGTAATTCGTCAAAAGCTCCTTTACCTGCTGTTTGTCATAATCCATCAGCTTTGGATTATTCATCGGGAATTGTTTTTCGTTTTGTAATCTGCCTAATGGAATATCGTTTTGATGAAAAAACAGAAAATCTTCCGGAGAAAAATAAATACCTATCGCTATTCCCTGCTTACGAAATGCATCAATAATTTCTTTTGTTACGTCGCGTTTGAAAGGCGTATTCATCACATTGAAAGTTGTTGATTTCGTATCAAACATGCAAAATCCGGAATGATGTTTAGTAGTAAAAACAACATATTTCATTCCCGCCAAACGCGCCAGCGTAGCCCATTCGTCGGGATCAAATTTCTTTGGATTGAAAAAAGTTGGCAATTCCTTCATGTACCGTTCCACATATTCATCCGATGCACCGGCGAGAGAATGACTGATCACCGCGCCCAGAGAAACATCAACATTCCAATGAATAAACATACCAAAACCCAGGTCCTGAAACCATTTGACGCGCTCAGGATTATTGACAACTTGTTGCTGGGATTGTGCTAAAAACGAAAAACTACAAAATAATGCTAGAAAAAATATTCGTCTGATCATAAATTTAAGAATACTAGATGTAAGTCAAGGATGCAAAAATCGATATAAAATACTCTAAAATGATTGTCTTTTGTTTATAAACTATGGCAAAATAGACCGTCTGCAAATTTGTTTGTAAAATTGCATATAGCTTTATATTCCTATTTCTGATATGCTCGCTTTTGCAATCATTGCTTACTTATTATTAAATCTTGGAATTGGTTTGTGGGCATCCCGCAGAGTTAATACTACGGCGGACTTTGTACTGGCAGGAAGGCGTTTACCTCTTTTCCTTGCAGCATCTGTAACCTTTGCTACCTGGTTTGGCTCCGAAACAATTATGGGAGCTCCTGCGGAGTTTATTGAAAAAGGCGTGCTCGGTGTAATTGAAGATCCTTTTGGAGCAGCACTTTGTCTATTTCTGGTAGGCCTATTTTTTGCAAGAAAATTTTACAAAATGAACATTATCACCTTTTGTGATTTTTTCAAAATACGATACGGGCGTCCGGCAGAATTGCTTTCTGCTATCATGATCATCCCCTCTTATTTCAGCTGGATTGCAGCACAATTACTCGCCATGGGTATTGTCCTGAAAGTAATTTTGGGCTGGTCATTAACCGAATGTATTTTACTGAGTTCTTTCGTTGTCATTTTATATACAATCTGGGGCGGCATGTGGTCCATTTCAGTTACCGACTTTTTGCAGACCATTATGATCATTGTTGGATTACTTATTGTTGCCATCGTCTTGTATCTAAAAGTCGGTGGTTTTGCTCCGCTTTTGAAGTCCGCGCCAAAAGATTTTTTCAGACCTTATCCACAATTTACATTTAAAGATTCCCTCGAATATTTTGCTGCGTGGATAACGATTGGCTTGGGATCTATTCCTCAGCAGGATGTTTTTCAGCGGGTAATGTCTGCCAAATCAGCTAGCGTTTCTGTTAAGGCGACTATGCTATCATCCTTTATGTACCTGACCGTAGCGCTACTTCCCTTATTTATAGGACTTTGCGGGCATCATTTATATCCCGAATTAGGAAATGACCGCCAGATGATTATCCCAAATATGGTTTTACTTCATACCGGTTTGCCCTTACAAATACTTTTCTTCGGCGCTTTGGTTTCTGCGATTTTAAGTACTACAAGCAGTGCTATTATGGCCCCCTCCGCGATTTTGGGAGAAAATGTTATCAAATTTTTTCGTCCTGACCTCAAAGACAAGCAATTATTATTAATAATCCGGATTGGAATTGTTTTCATTACAAGTATCTGCATTTTTATAGCTGTCACCCGTGAAAGTATTTTTGATCTGGTGGCTGAATCATCCGCTTTCAGCCTCGTTTCTCTTTTCATTCCTCTGGCAGCAGGTATATACTGGAAACAAGCCAACCAGCTGGGTTGTATTCTGTCGATGATAGCCGGATTAGTAATCTGGTTGCTATCCGTGTGGACAAATACGGAATATCCACCCATTATTTACGGGCTTCTCGCAAGCGGTTTAGCAATGTTCGCTGGTATTTATCTGGAAAAAGTTTTCCAGATAAATATATTAACGAGTTCTGGTGAATGATTTAACAGTGTTTATTATTTCAATATCAAAAACAAGGAACTCCCAAAAGGAGCTGTTGGAAGGAAAACACTTTCCATAACCGTGATCGTTTTTAAAATTCCATTGATAAAATCTCCGGGATAACTTACGTCGGAATGTAAATCATCATTCTTAATTTTTCCTGAGCGCATTTGATGCCGCTGCCATTTTCTGACCAGCCATATGGGAAGTGAAAGAAAAAAAGGCCAGTAGGTGTGATTATCAATTTTCAAGTTCGCAGCTTTGGCATATCCTGCAAAATCTTTTAAAACAAACCTTCTTGAACTTCCTACCGCAACATCGTGTGTTCCAGAGAAAGCTTCATGTGCGTGAATATTGATCAAAATCAGGCCATTTGGATTAAGTCGTTTTTTGAATGCCTTCAATGCGTTTACTATTTCCTCATCGTCCAGAAAGTATAAAGCGTCGTTACAGCAAATCACATCAAAAGTCTCTCCTTGCCTAAAAGAATCTACATTTTTCAAATCTCCAAAACTAACATCCAGATTTCGCTCTTTTGAAAATTCAATCGCATGTTGGGAATAATCAAAACCAATGGAATGCTGGTAATCATTTGCTTGAAAAAAAGAAAGAAGTCCGCCCGTTCCACATGCCGCATCCAGAATGGTAATGTTTTTGTTTTTCTTAAACTGTTTTTTAATTTGATAAAGAACTTTTTCATGAAGGATTTGATACCACCACAATTTTTGTTCAACCTCAAACATTCGCTGATATTCAGCCCGGTTATTAATCATAGAATATTTTCGCTGTTATATTTAATAACATACTGCGGCTGTCCACTTTGTGCCATAAAACTTTTCCCTATATATTCTCCCAAAACACTTAAAAGCGTACACTGAATTCCGCCAATAAATAACACTGCTGCGGTAACTACCTGCCAGCCTTTCGGGTCCGGCCCAATAATCCATTGCCCCGATAAAAATAACAGGAAGAAAAAACCAAGCCCGAATAAACCCAAACCAATTGGCATAAAAAGGCGAATGGGAAGCGAGGAATAACAAAACAATATGTTAAGAAAAAGAGAAATCAGTTTACGCCAGGTATAATTTGAAGTGCCCTCTTCCCGTTTTTGATGCACTACTTCAACCGTCCCGATATTTTTGGTTATCCTGAAGATCAAGCCATCAATGTATGGATACGGTCCTTTGTATTTAATTATTTCTTCAACTACTTCCTTGCGAATTAATTTAAAGCTGGATAGATACAAATTCTTCGGCTTTTTCAATGAGTAACTGGTAATCCAGTTTACCAGCCGACTTCCAAGATTACGGTACACGGCGTGTTCCTTTTTTAAATAGTAGCTATAAACCACATCATAATCTCCATCTTCTGCTAGTTTGACAAGTTTTATAATTTCATCCGGCGGGTTTTGAAAGTCATCATCAATCATCACACAAAATTCACCCTGAGCCCAGTTTAAGCCACACATCACGGCATTGAATTCTCCATAATTCCGACGTAAGGCTATAAATCTTACATTGCTGAATTGGGTAGACAACCGGGTGCAGATTTTGTTGGAACCGTCTGAACTGCCATCGCTTATCATGACAATTTCAAATGAAATATCTTCTAATTCCTTTTGTAACCTAACAACCAGTGATTCAATTGTAGTTTCGCTGTTGTAAACCGGTATGACGACGGATAGTTTCATTGTTGGTTTTCAAACGAATTTACTGCGTTGATGATATGAGAAACTTCCTGATCCGTCAATATCGGATTTAATGGCAGACTTACAACCTGATCATGAATTTTTTCCGTAATTGGTAATTCCAGATGATTCAGGTTTGCATACGCTTTCTGTTTATGAACTGGCAACGGATAATGCACATTAGTTTGTACACCCGCCTGATCAAGATGCCGTATTAAGGATGTTCTGTCCGAGTGCCTCACCACAAACAGATGCCAGGCGTCTTCACTAATCCTATCCGCAGGAGGTAATACAAGATTTTGCAACTTTATTTCTGCCAAATAGCGCTTAGCTATTTCCCGTCGCCTGGTATTATCTTTATCCAAAAACGGCAATTTGACATTCAGAATAGCTGCTTGTATTTCATCCAAACGACTATTAACACCCAAATACTCATTTTTATATCTTTCCCTGGATCCGTAATTTCGCAGATATTCTATTTTTTCAGCCAGATCAGCATCCAAAGTTGTTACCGCGCCGGCATCTCCTAAAGCACCCAGATTTTTTGTCGGGTAAAAACTGAAAGCCGTTGCATGTGCTATACTACCGACCTTTTGGTTTTGATAAAATGCACCATGAGCCTGCGCCGCATCCGTAATTACTTTTAAATGATTACGAATTGCAATGTCCATAACCACGTCCATTTCGCAACTACGGCCGTAGAGATCCACGCATACGATTGCCTTAGTAAGCGGCGTAATATGCTGCTCAATTTTATGCGGATCGATCAACATGGTGACGGGATCAGGCTCAACTAAAACCGGTGTTAAATTTAAGTAGCTTACCGGTAACACTGATGCTATATACGTATTGGCCGGAACGATAATTTCGCTTCGCTCTGGAAAATCATAAGCACGTAAAATCAGCCCTATCGCGTCCAGCCCGTTGGCAACGCCAACGCAGTATTTTGCTTCACAATAGTCAGCAAATGACTTTTCAAAAATTTGTAATTCTTTACCTAAAATATACCAGCCAGAGCGCAAAACGCGCAAAGAGGCCTCTTCAATAGCCCTGACGTAGGGTTTATTGATCTCATTCAAATCCAGAAAAGGAATCATAGCGACAGCTCCCGCGAATGCATAAGATAAGGTTCATCAATATAATCTGCGCGGTCATAATATTCATTTGCAAGCACCAAAAGAATTGCATCCTCTGAGAATGAATCCATTACATGCCAATCCTTTGGTTCTAAAATGAGGCAGGTGGTTGCATTATTCAACGTGAAGTTTTCTTCCAGTTTTCCGTCGTTACTATAAATATGGCAGCTTCCATGAAGGCAGATCAAAGCGTTCCAGGTAGCATGATGACGATGTCCTCCACGACTCATTTCAGAAGCTCCGTATATATAAAAAACTCTCTTGATTGTACCCGGCATAACTTTTTCAAAAACTGTAAGGTTACCGGAATCAGAATTAAAAGTGTCTAGTTGTAATAATGAAGGCATAGATGGATTAATTATATTGTTTAAATATAAATCTAGGGGTTTGTGCTTTTCAACTGGGTTATGATCAAAGTTCTAAAATAAATCTCATTAAATTTTTACCGCAATATTATTTTGTTTCACAGATATACGAAACGTGCAGATAAAACGATTTCAGCTAAAAAAATTCCAGCCCATCCAGTAATCCAGTAACATAAATACTCTGACTGGAAACGGTTCCATCCACAAAATTCTATTATACCCCATGTAATAAACCATGGGATGAATCACACAAATCACCGCAGTAAAAAAAAGTATCAGCCTTATTGATCGTAATGAAACGGTTTGAAAAAGTACGTAAATGGCCATCAATAAAAACGGAAATCCGTAAGACAATGCCCTGTCGATATCGTGTACGTAAATACCTGTGGCTATCAGGACGACGAAACCAACACTTACCACTAATAACAAATTATATCTTTTAGTAAGCCATAAGGCCAGGATTGCTCCGCCCATAACCAGCCACATCCCCTCAAATGCCGTCCATAAGCTACTTCCCAAGCCATAACGGTGGGCATCGGCAAATAAAACCGGAGTACCTAATGTGGAATAACTGTGATTTGGAAAATATTTTTGCCCTACATAAAAGCGAACAGCAAAATAAAAGACCCACGCCAGCCAGACCCAGGCATTATTTCCTGATAACATGTTTTTCAGGAGTGTAACAAAGCGAAAATCTTTGAGCTCGTAAGCCTTGATCAACATATGAAAAAGTAACAAATAGCCACCGGCTATTACGGCTCGTTCATCTGTAAAGAAGGCTATTTGTAATGCAGTAAAAATAATAGCCGGATTACGGTTCAATAACGCGACTAAAAGAAAAAAGAACGCAAAACCATCCCCATAGCCGTAAATATCGGCAAATGTCCAGGTACAAACGAAAATATTGGCAATGGAGATAACAAACAAACTGGTTGTTATCTTATCTTTTGAAAGGGTATAAATCCATTGCCCTACATTATATATGAAAAATACCCCAAGAACAGATTGCAATAAAACAATGATGACGATATTGTGCCCTGTAAGAAAAGATAAAATGGGCAGTACCCAACGAAAAATCATATTTTCACGGCGCACATCAAAATCCATATCCTGAGGATGGAAAAGATCCTGGCTCTGGTTTTGAACAAAAACCCAGGCATCCAGTTTCATGCCGTGTTCACTGAGATGACCCAGTAATAAAGTATAAGGAGGAAAAGCAAGAAATAAGGAAACAAGGACCGAGAAGGCAACTAGTTTCCAAAGCCAATATTCGGACGCCAACTCACATTCAATTCTTCTGCCCAAAGAATGGTAAAAATCCTCAAATAACATGTCTTAGTTAGGGGTAATTAATAACGTTCTATAAAGATACCTTCTAACATCTGACAATTCCTAACCCCAGCTTGTCATAATTTTACTTCCTTCTTCACTTTCTACTATTCGGAGATATGCCTGGATTTCCTGCTGCAAATCTTCAACGTGACTTATAATTCCCACAATCCGATTTTCCTTTCTAAGTGATTTCAAAGTCTCAAAAACAGTCTGCAATGCATTTTTATCCAGAGACCCAAAACCTTCATCCAGGAAGAAAAAGTTATGTTTTGATTCATTCCTGACATGAATATGATCCGCTAGGGCAAGTGCCAGAGATAAAGCGGCCTGAAATTTCTGTCCACCGGAAAGCGTTTTCAACAGTCGCATGTGACCTCCATTCAACAAATCTCTTACCCAAAAACTATTTCCCTCGCCAAGTTCCAAATGAAGCTGCTGATGCGTCATCTGGTGGAACCGTTCGTTTGCTGCATGGATCAGGTTTTGCAAATAAATGCTGGACGCATAATCTACAAAACCGCTTGAACGGAATAATCTGGCGAGATCGTCCAGATGTTCTTTTCTTAGTTCAAGTCTGGTTTTATCTTTTTGAAGAGATTCCTTTTTGGCCAGATCTTCGGCCATTTTTAACAGTAAACCGTCCAGTCCGCCTTCTTCTTTTCTTTTATTATTTAAGCTTAATGTCAAACTTTCCTTTTTAGCCAGCACGGTTGCATGCTTTTCCGAATCGTAATGTTGATCCGCATTTTCAGTTTTCAATGCGCCCAGATCTCTTTTGGCATTATGCAATGTGTTTTTATACTGATCAATGATTTTCCGTTCCTGATCAATGATAATTGGTTTTTGAAGAATTTCACTAACCCATTCTTCCGTCTCAAACTGATGTATTTCTAACTGATTTTGAATTTCAATTTGCGCCGAAGCCAACTCTTTCCGATTTCTTTCAAGTGTTTCCTGTAAAATATTCTGACTCCCGGAAATGGTATCTTTTTCCTTTTCCAATATATCAAGCTGCTTTTCGGTTTGCTCGTATAAACGGTTAAGTTCTTTATACTGATTTTTCAGTGCTTCAATTTTTTCTGAAATGGCAGCTTTATCCAACGTTCCCAGATGATTTAAATCAACCTTTTCAAGCTGTCCTGACAGTGTAGAAACTGTGTTCTCAATTTTCAGAATTTCATTCCTGAGATTTTGCAGCGGCTGTTCAATTTTTTCAACTTTCTCTTTTGTTTCTGTTTCAATAAGTTGGGATACTTTTTTAATCTCAACTTCCTTTTCTTTGATTTCCGTCTGAATTTTTACGACTTCGTTAAAATGCTGTTCAAAAACTTCACGGTTGTTTTTATCAAATTTGGACCATACGAATGTTTTGTCATGCGTTTCAATTTTAGCCCGAACTTCGGTATAACGTTGTTTAATCGTGATTTTCTGTTTTTCCAGGCTTTCGATCTGATTGAAAATCTTTTCAACCGGCGATTGAAATTTGCGAATTTCCTGTTCCAGTTTTTGTAAATTAATTCTCTGAACTTCGATACTTTTTATCTCTTCAAAAACAGAATCGTCTTCATGTAAAACGGACGGATGATGTTCCGCGCCGCACAGCGGACAAGGTTTTCCATCTTCCAGACTATTCGCAAATCTTTGTAAAGCTAACCTGGTATTCGCCAGTACAAGTTTTTGATTTAAATTCTCACCCTCTTTTTCATTGACTAATAAGTACTCGGAAACTGACTTTTGAATTGTTTCCAGATTTGCTTCCGGAACAATTTGTAAAGAAAAAACCTGATTTGCTTCCTGCGTTTTTGTTTGTAAAAAATCCTGCTGTTTTACGATTTCAGCCTGTAAATCATCTGCTTCTTTTTTAATTGAAATACGATTTTCTGTTAAACCATCCGACGTTGTATACCAAACCTTAATCTGGCTAAGCTCCTGAACATCGGATAATCCCTCTTTTCTCTTTTCGTTGAGCTCCTCTTTTTCCAGCTTCCCGATTTTCAACAATTCAATCGCCTTTTCCTTTTCAAGAAGTTTTATTTCTCCTCGTTCCAACGCGCCCTTACTTTTTTCCAAAGCGGTTTTATTTTCAATAATCTGAATTACTTTCTCCAGCTCTTCAGCTGTATCAAGCAATTCTTCCCGTTTATTATACTGAGGTTGAATTTTTGCCAGCACTTCCCGTTGCTGAATTAGTATGGAATCCAGTTCTGTATTTCTGCGAAAGTTTTTTTCAAATGATCGGCTATCTCTCTCAATAGAAACTAAGTATGATTTTTTTCTATCAAAAAGTGATTTAAAATGTAATGAACAAATTTCAAAAACCCTAAGCGTTTCTTCACGCAATTCCATATCCGGTTTTTGCAATTCCAGAGCGAGAATCTGGCTATTAAGCAATTGCAGTTTTTCAGAAATCAGCCTTAGTTTTTGAAACTGGTTTTCAAGTTCGGTTTGTGCAGTAAGTTCTTCATGAATTGATTTGATCAGCTGCCTTACCTCTTCTCTTTTTATTTCTTCGACAGCAATCATTTCCGGTGTCACTTCTCCCAAAGTCAATAACTGACCGTCCAGATTAGATAATTCCAGATCATTTTGTTTGCTCAGCGTACCCACTTTCCGGCTTAGATCGTACTTTTCCAGCTGGAAAAGTTCTTTCATCATTCTTGTCCGTTCAGCATCTTTTAATTCGATAAATTCCTGAAAACGGCCTTGCGGAATGATAATCGTACGACGAAAATTGTCGTAACTTAATCCAATAATCCGCTCCGCATTTTCTTCGTCCGGGAGCGGTATCCAAGCTCCTTCAACCGATTTATATGCTTTTCTTTCAAAAGTTTTTACATCTTTAAAATTCTTGCTGTTCCGTTTTCCTTTAACCGTAAACCGGTACAATTCCGCTGGCTTTCCTGCAATGCACTCAAAATCAATCAATAATTCATCCGACCGCAGGTTCATCATATTATAAGTACGATCGTCGCCCGAGCGATTTAAACGCTCAGTATCTCCATAAAGTGCAAAAGTGATTGCTTCCAGAATCGAAGATTTCCCACTTCCTACCGCCCCGAAAATACCAAATAGCGAAGCATCGGTTAATGCATCAAACTGAATTTCCTGTTCGGACTGGTAAGAATATAAGCCTTTTATTTTGAGATACTTGGGAATCATTTGGAGAGTTATTGGCTTTTAGGCGTTAGCTTTTAGCTGCTGACACCCGGTAAATAAAGGAAAAGTATAATAATAAATTGATTCGAGCAGTTTCGCTAATCGCTAAGAACCAACAGCTAAAAGCTCTAACAAGTCTTCAACGTAAATTCTATCATTACTAAGTCTGGGAACCTTGTTTTGCCCTCCGAGTTTGTTGCGTTTTGACATCCAGTTATAGAAAGTGTTCGTAGGTGCAAAATGTACGATTGGCGATAATAAGGCCATATCCTTATAGCGTTTTGCATCATAATCAGAGTTTACTTCCCTTAACGTTTCGTCCAGAATCCGGGTAAATTCCTCATGATTTTCAGGCTCTTTTGTAAACTCAATAATCCATTCATGACGTCCGCGGGAACCATCGCCCATATAAACGGGACCTGCTGTATAATTGACTACCAGAGAATCCGTATTCTGTGATGCAATTTTTATGGCATGATCTGCATTTTCTACAATGACTTCTTCACCAAAAGCATTAATAAAATGTTTTGTCCGGCCGCTTACTTTCAGGCGAAAAGGATATTTGGAAGTAAATTTCACAGTATCCCCGATCAGATAACGCCATAATCCTGCGTTTGTAGAAATGACCATTGCATAGTTTTTCCCAACTTCTACCTCATCCAGCAACAGTGCTTTTGGATGTTGTTTTCCAACTTCATCTATTGGAATAAATTCATAGAAAATGCCATAATCAAGCATCAAAAGCATTTCCCCAACTTTCGAAAGATCATCCTGAATAGCAAAAAAACCTTCGGACGCGCTGTAAGTTTCGAGATACGTTACATGTTCGGAAGGAAAATATTTCTGCGTGAATAAATCACGGTAAGGTTCAAATGAAACCGCTCCATGAATAAAAACTTCAAAATCCGGCCACACTTCAAGCATATTGCTTTTGCCGGTAAGGGCAAGAATCTTATCAAGTAACAGGATGGTCCAGGTTGGAACGCCAAGAATGCTGGTAACATTTTCCTGGGAACAAATTTCGGCCATTTTTTCAAGCTTGCTTTCCCAATGATCCATCAGCGCGACTTCCAGGGGAGGCGTCCGCATGAATTCTCCCCAGGCAGGAAGATTTTGCATAATTACAGCGGAAACATCGCCTACCTGGGTATAATCATCAAATGGATTAGCGTAAAGAGTTCCGCCGATCGACAAGCCTTTTCCATCAAAAACCATCGTTTCAGGTCTGTTATGAATAAGGAGCGTCATCATATCCTTCCCACCCTCGTAATGACATTCTTCCAGCGCTTCGGGAGAAACGGGCAGAAATTTGCTGCGTGCGTTTGTAGTCCCGGAAGACTTTGAAAACCATTCTATCTGTGAAGGCCAAAGTATGTTGGGTTCGCCTTTTAAAACGCGTTCGATGTACGGATATAATTCCTCGTAAGAAGAAACAGGAACCTGCTCCTGAAATTCCTTAATCGATTTTATTTGACCAAAATTATATTTTGCGCCCCATTCGGTATATCTGGCTGTCTCAATAAGTTCAGAAAATATACGTTGCTGGGTTTCAACGGGGTTTTTCATAAACTGTTCTATCCTTTCAAAGCGCCGCTTCAAAAACCAGACAGTCATATTATTCACCAGCTTCATAGTAATCGGGTTGTTGATGTAAATCCGTTTCAGGAATTTCTCAAAAATAACAAAATAAATGGAGAGGAAATAAGATTGCAACCTTATTCCCTCTCCATCTTATTAAAAATCTCCTATGCTTTTGTACTAAACTTTCTATAAAGGAAAAGAAGTAAAACAGCGCCTAAAATGGCAATAAAAAGACTGCCTAAATTAAACCCGTCGACAGGGCCATATCCCAAAAGTGAAAATACCCAGCCTCCGACAACCGCTCCGGCAATCCCGATTAATATCGTTACTAAAAAACCTCCCGGATCTTTTCCCGGATGCAAAGCCTTAGCGATAGCCCCTGCAACCAGTCCTACGATAATCCAAGTCAAAATGCCCATAGTGTATTCCGTTTATAGTGTTAGAAAATTTGAAAGCTTCTCCTAATATTATAAAAAGTATACCGAACCTGAAAATTTCACAAAAATATACTATCAGAAACATAAACTTATTTAATCAAATAAAGAATATATCAGGTTAAATGACTGGATTTCTGGGATTAAACTACTAGAATTTATTTATCAAAAAACATATTACTTCCGCCCGCTTTCTTTTCAATAGTAGACATGATTTCCACATAAGAATTCGATGTTCTTAACTGTTCCGGCGTTTTTCGCGCAACGGGTGCACCAACGATTTTGGACAGCGCTGCGTTTAATAAGGCATCTTTTACGTTTCCATATGGATAGAGTCGAAGGCCTTCTTTTGCACTTATGTCCGGCGTAAATCCGGTCGAGTAATCGGATTGTTTCAAACTGTTGTAGGACCTGGTAACGATCGGCTGCAATCCCCATTTCACCTTTCCGGAATTATCACTTAATGTAATTGATCCTACATTTTTGCCCACTGTTTTATCTCCAACAAGCGTTACCGTCATGAAAGGTTTTAATCCATTTATGAGTAATTCGCTGGCAGAAGCGGTGCGAGAGGAAGTTAAAATAATCAGGTTGATGAGATTAGCACCGATATTCTGGGTTTTTGATACAAATTTATCATTGAAATAATCGTCGCCGTATTGTTTTTGTAACACTGGTGTAATCGTCGAATTATAACCTTTGTAATAAAACACTTTACTATCTGAAATATTTTTGCCGATCAAACTGGCCAGATTTGTTGCTGAACTTACATATCCTCCAGGATTATACCGTAGATCGAGAATAAGGGAATTCACATTTTTAGCTTTAAACGAGGCAATTTTAGTATCAAGCTCAGCATCGTATTCCTTTTTATCACTTCCATTTTTGCTGGTGATAAATTGATGATAAACCAGGTAGCCAATTGTATTGCTGCCATACTGAAAGGTGGTATCATAGAAAACCGGATCTTCCTGAAAACTTACCGGTGTTACGTCTTTTTTGATTGTCCCTTCAATAATGGAATCCTTCTCATTGAAACTTGCCATCGTGAAAATTTTCGATGCATCAGAATAAACCAGATCGTAATAATTCGATGCAGTAAGTTTCTGATCGTTAATCCGCGTAAAAACGTCGCCGCGTTTGATACCAGCCAAAGCAGCAGGCGAGCCTGGTAAAGTGTAAGCAACAATACCGACTATGTTGGAACCCCCGGTTGGGTAATAAAACAGTTTCAACTCCATACCGGTCGTTTTTGTTGATCCGCTTAATTCTGCTTTCAAAGCATCGGCATCACTTTCAATCCATGAAAAACGGTCCCCATCCGGACGAAGCGTGGCGTCAAATTTATACAATAAAGAATTGAAAAAGGCTTCCGGCTCCAAAGTCAGATCAGGTGTTGCTGTAATTTTATCATTCCAGTAATACCAGGTTTTCATCTGATCCAGAATCCATTGATTGGTTTCCGTATTCGTAGCCGGATCAACATTTTTTTCATGACAAGCTGCCAGAAAACCTGTTATAAAAAGTAGCAGAACAAAGACCTTTTTCATTAAGTTGATTTAGTTTGTTGACATAAAAACTTCTTCAATGATATCACAAGCTACATTCATTTGTTCTTCTGTAATCACCAAAGGCGGAGCAAAACGGATTTTATTACCATGCGTTGGTTTGCATAACAATCCTTTATCCATCATTTTGTAACACAATTTCATCGCCGTTGCACTATCTTCTGTATCGTTGATCACAATTGCATTCAGCAATCCTTTACCCCGAACCAACTCGATCAGATTACATTTTTGCTTCAATTCTTCAATTCTCTGACGGAAAAGTTGTCCCATGATTTCAGCATTTTCAGCCAGGTTTTCATCATCGACAACCTGTAAGGCCGCCATTGTGACCGCGCAGGCCAAAGGATTTCCACCATACGTTGAGCCATGTTCACCCGGGGCGATCGTCAGCATAATTTCATCATTTGCAAACGCAGCTGAAACAGGCATTGTCCCGCCGGAAAGTGCTTTTCCAAGAACAAGGATATCCGGTTTCACATCTTCCCAGTCACAGGCCAATCGTTTTCCGGTACGCCCGATTCCAGTTTGAACTTCATCGGCAATAAATAAAACGTTATATTTTGTACATAAATCACGTACTCCTTTCAAATATCCTTCTTTTGGAACAACGACACCAGCTTCTCCCTGAATAGGTTCAACCATGAAACCGGCAATATCCGGGTCACTTTTAAATGTATTTTCCAAAGCTTCAAGATCATCATAAGGAATGATCAGAAAACCTGGTAAAAACGGTCCGTAATCATCGGTACTGGACGGATCGGTTGATGATGAAATAGCAGCCAGCGTACGTCCCCAGAAATTCCCGGAAGCATAAACTGTTTTGGCTTTATCAGGCGCTATTCCTTTCACTTTATAGGCCCATTTCCGGGTAAGTTTTAAAGCAGTTTCACCGCCTTCCACCCCGGAATTCATCATCAAAACTTTATCATAACCGAAATAATCACATAGAAATCTTTCGCATTCTCCCAGTTTATCACTGTAAAAAGCACGGGAAGTCAGCGTTAATTTTTGCGCCTGTTCAATCATGGCAGCAATAATTTTCGGATGACAATGTCCCTGGCTGACAGCGCTATAAGCTGATAAAAAATCCAGATAACGTTTCCCTTCAACATCCCAGACATAGACTCCTTCGCCTCTGGAAAGTACTACGGGCATCGGTTTGTAATTGTGAGCACCGTATTTTCCTTCCAATTCCATCGCAAGCTGTGTTGCTTCCAGCATCGTTGTGTCTGTATAGTTTGCCATTGTATTTACGTTAAAGCGGATTCATTCGATTTAGATCGCGTAAAAATACGCAAATCACGGGTGTTTTAAGCGTAACAATTGGGTAAAGAAAATTCATTTTCAAAAATCATTATAAATTTCAATTTCATAGTTCCCGCGAATTGTGGCCTTTTTGAAGGATATCTGTCTTAAAAGAAGAATTAGATTCTTAATCCGCGGTCTGTAATCCGTGGTCTGTGTCTTCACAGACCGCATAACTTCAATTCCATAGTCCAACTCCGTGGTCTGTGTCTTCACAGACCACAAAACTTCTAAACAGATAACATATGACACACCAAGAAAATATCTTTCGCAATTCCGTAATGGAATTTGATCAGGTTTATTTTTGGACCGACACCATAAAGGATTGGAAAAATTTGCTCCGCCAGGACAAGTATAAGGAGCTAATTATTTCGTCATGGAAGGAGTTAATCAGAAGAGAACAAATCGCTATTTATGCTTTTGTTATCATGCCTAACCATCTTCATATGGTTTGGGAAATGAAAGATCTCAATGGAAAAGAGAAGCCTTATGCAAGTTTCAATAAATTTATAAGCCATCAGATTCTGAAAGATTTGCGGAAAAATCATCCCGATGTACTGCCTTATTTCGAAGTTCAAGATACCGAAAGAAAATATCGCTTCTGGCAACGAGATCCACTGGCTGTGTTAATAGATTCCAAGATAAAAGTTGAACAAAAAATTGATTATATTCACAACAACCCTTTGCAACTTAAATGGAATCTTGCAGATCGACCTGAAAAATATTATTGGTCTTCTGCTAATTATTATGAAAATGGCAAAGATGAATTTGGTATTATAACACATTATAAGGACCGATTTTAATCTTTGGGATATTATTTTAATTAGCCATGGTCTGTGAAGACACAGGCCATAGAAAGACACAGACCATGGATTAATATCGACTCCTTGGTCTGTGTCCTCAAAGACCAAGTAAATACTAGATAAGAAATCATACATAGTTGTGGTCCGAGGCACTCACAGATCTAAAAATACTTAATCATTTTATTAGTTATAAAATAGTAATCTGTGAAGACACAGACCACGGAACTAGGTGAAGACACAGACCACGGAACTAAGTAAAGACACAGACCACGGAACTATACCACCCAATGAAATTAAGAATACAAAACATTAAATATCAATTCATTTTCGTCCTAGTCGGGCTCATTTTCACCCACTCCGCATGCAGTAAAAAAGCTATAACCGGCGACAGTTCCAAATCCAGTTTCCGTGTTATAGGCTATTTACCCGGCCGGGAAAATTTGGTGCAATCTGCCAATACCATTGATTATAGCAAAATCACACACTTAAATATTGCTTTTATAAATCCCGATTCCGCCGGTAATTTGCAGGGGATAGAAAACCTGAAAGCTGTTGCAGCGATCGCTCATAGAAATAATGTCAAAATTATGGCATCCATTGGTGGAGGTGGCGCACCTAAATATTATCCAGCCTTTTTAATTGGAAATAAAAAGACAAAACTGATCAATGATCTTGTCAAACTGGCCGTTGATAGTGATCTGGATGGAATTGATGTAGACCTTGAAGGTGCTTTGATTGATGCCAATTATGAAAATTTTGTAATTGATCTGGCTGCGCAATTGAGACTAAAAAACAAAATGATTACAGCAGCTATCGCTACGGTTTACAAAGATCAGTTTACAGACAAAGCACTCGCGCAATTCGATTTTGTAAATATCATGTCTTATGACAAAACAGGACCGTGGAATCTGACAAAACCTGGCCCACATGCACCTTATGACATGGCTGTTGAAGATGTTGACTATTGGAATAAAACCCGCGGAATTGCAAAAGAAAAACTGAGTCTTGGCGTTCCATTTTATGGATATGGCTTTGGAGGAACGGCACCAGAAAGTATTTCCTGGAAAAATCTTTTGCTTCAATATCCCGGCGGCATTCAGACTGATGAATTTAATGTAAATGGCGGTATTATTTATTACAATGGAATTCCAACCATTCGTAAAAAAACTGTATTAGCTTTGGAAAAAACGGGAGGTATCATGATCTGGCAATTGTTGCAGGATGATAAAGGGCCGCAGTCGCTTCTGGGAAATATACAGGAGGTCATCCAGTCAAAGGGAAAATAACAAGCCATACGTTTCAGGAAAATGAATAGATACTTCGTTCACCTTTTACTTTTTTTATTCATTGCGCCACCGGCTTTTTCTCAAAACATTAGAATTCAGATCACAGCGCCAAAGGAATTCAAAGGACGAAAAGCCATTCTGCTTACACGTGAAAAAGGATTTGCCGCGATTGTGCATTCCATAAAACTGAATTCTGACATTTTTAATCTGGAAATTGCCAGTGATCTTGTGCCTGACCTTTATCAGCTGCATGTTTCCCAGGTGAAGGGTTCACTATTTTTCTTTTTGGAACCCGGCGCCAGGATTCAGCTGGATACTACCGATGTATCAAAATCTATTGTTAGCAACTCAAAAAGTAATCCTGAATGGAAATTATTTCAGGATAGTCTTCAAAAACCTTATGATCAACGAATTATCATTTATTCGGAAGGTGAAAAACGTGCACGTAAAGAAAGAAATGCAGACAGTCTGAATTACTGGGTCGAAAAACAAGCCATTGAAAAAGAAAATCTGGTCAGGAAAACCGGTGAATATATTGCAGATCACACAGATTCATATGTCAGTCTTTATCTTTTAAAAATCAATTGGTATGCGTTTAAAAATGATAAGTTGTTTGAGCGATTGGATAAAACTTTGGCTGGCCACAGAACTTATAAGTTTTTAGAGGATAAAAATAGAAAAACGGAGAAAGCGGGAACGTTAGGTCAACATTTATAAATACTGAGAATAATACAAATTTTGCTGGTATCTTATCTCCTGAATTTAAAGAAAATCTCAGATGAAAATCCTCTCCAAAAAATCAGTAGTGATCATATTCCTGATTGATCATTTCTTTACTATTCAACGTATTACCAAGAGTCTGGTATAAAAAAGCACTTACACGATCTTCACTTTTACCGCTATCGACAAAAAAATAAAAGCATATTCCTATTCCTTTATACGATTATGACAAAAAATAATCCAGACGTTGATAACTACATCGCAGGTTTTCCAAAAGAAATCCAAAAACTTTTGGAAGATATGCGCCAGACAATCCGGAAAGCTGCACCGGAGGCAGAAGAAAAAATCGGTTATGGAATCCCGACTTTCACACTGAACGGAAATCTGGTTCATTATGCCGCTTTTAAAAATCACATTGGATTTTATCCAGCTCCACGCGGGCTTGAAGCTTTTAAGGAAGAATTATCGATTTACAAGGTGCAAAAGGTTCTGTTCAGTTTCCGTTTGATAAACCACTTCCACTAGATTTGGTAGCGAAAATTACGAAATATAGAATTGAACAAAACCTGGCAAAAACAGAAGCTAAAAACAAAAAGAAGACGTCGGCAAAAACACCAAAACTTTCTTACCAGGATCAGGTTACCGGGTTTATTCAAAAACTTGACCCTGAACTGGGAAATATTGTTGAAGAGATACGCCAAATAATTTTAAGCACCGATAAAGAAATCGCTGAGCATATCAAATGGAACAATCCCGGTTTTTACTATACCGGAGAAATGAAACCGTTTGATCCGAAAGAATATAAGAGAGATATCGTTGTGATGAACCTTCACAAAGGAAGAATTATGCTCGTTTTCCCAAGCGGCACCAAGGTTAATGATAGCTCCGGCTTTTTGGAGGGAGATTACAAAGATGAGAGACGAACGGTGGTTTTCAAGGATTTGGATGATGTAAAGTTTAAGGAAAAATCTTTGAAAAATGTGGTGAAAGGGTGGTTGAGTTTGGTTGAGAAGTGAGGATTGAAGTACTTACCCAAGATTTTAACCTTAGGAACCGGATTAAAGAACTATCCGGCTTAGCCAATTCCCCAATATTTAATTCAATGGCTAAAGCCCACGATCAGATATGTTGACCTGCTAACCCCAGGTTGAAACCTGGGGTTAATTTCGAGAGCTACTTTTCTAAAACAAATATCGACCAAATTCCAATAACCTAATTCTTGAAGGCCATTATGAAGATGGAACAAGAACGGTGGTTTTCAAGGATTGGATGATGTGAAATCAAAGGAGAAAACTTTGAAAAATGTAATAAATGAGTGGTTGGCTTTGATTGATAAGTAAGGTTTCAATTATCGGTTAATTAAATAAAAATCCTTATTTTTAGATTATGGAAATTAAAACACTCGTCACGATAGATGATGATATATTAGGTGGTCAACCTGTCTTTGCAGGAACTCGCGTCCCTGTCGAAACACTTTTTGACCATTTAGAAGCTGGTGTTTCATTGAATGATTTTTTAGAAGACTTTCCCACTGTATCTAAAAGTCAGGCTGTGGCAGTTCTTGAAACAGCAAATAAATTTCTTACTTCCAAAAATATCGAGCAGCTGTATGCGACTGTTGCTTGATGAAAACTTACCTAAGCGTTTAAAACTGGATTTTCCTGAACACGAAGTTTTTACAGTTCGAGATAAAGAATGGAACGGTGTAAAAAATGGCGAATTATTGAAGTTGATGCTTGAAAACGATTTTGACGCTTTGCTTACATTCGACAAAAATCTTCAACATCAGCAAAATTTTTCCAAATACACGATTACCGTTTTTGTATTAACCGCGCAGATTAATACTTATATGGAGTTGACAAAACTTTCAAGTCAGATAAATGATCATTTGAAATCTGGTAAACTAGCGATAGGGCCCATTGTTATTCATGCAGATTAAGTTGACTTCTATATAATTCTTCGGTGGCCGAAGCATTTTGCTGGTAATAGATTTTTGATTTGCGAATCGCAAATCAAAAATCGCGATTATAATTTTTCCTTGTTTCCCCACCCCAAACCGCTTAACTTTACATCATAATCTCAAAGGGGTGCCCTACCTAACGGGCTGAGATCATACCCATATTACCTGATCCGGATAATGCCGGCGTAGGAAGAGAAAGCTAAACTCAGGACTAGCGAAAATCAGCATGAATCATTGATTTTCAAGCTCCATAAAGTCAGCTGAATCGAATAATCATTTTTATTGAACCAAAAGGATAGGTGGCCCCTTGCCTGTTCGTAACAACTAATGATCGCAATGCGAAACGTTACGACCTGTCTTTTAACACTCGTTATAAGCACTTTACTGAGCATATCTGTTTATGCTCAAAAAACATTAACCGGTCAGGTTACCGATCAGGAAGACGGAAAATCACTTCCCGGCGCTACAATCCGGGCAGGAGAAATCCGCGGAACATCCACCGATGCCAACGGGAGATTTACACTTCGGAATATTTCGGAAAACATCGGGATTCTGGAAATTTCTTATATTGGCTACCAAACCATTAAACTGGAAGCCGCTAATTTAAGTGAAGGAAAACCGCTTGAAATAAAACTTCAAAAAAGCACTTTTCAGGCCGATGAAGTTATCGTTAATGCAACACGCGTTACCGACAAAACCGGGATGGCTTATACCAATGTGACAGCGGAAGCTCTGAACAAACAAAATCTGGGACAGGATCTGCCGGTGCTTCTAAATTTCACGCCTTCTCTGGTAAGCACCAGTGACGCCGGCGGTGGAGTTGGATATACCGGAATAAGAATTCGTGGTACGGATGCTACGCGCATTAATGTTACGGTCAATGGAATTCCTTACAACGATGCAGAAAGTCAGGGTGTCTATTGGGTAAACATGCCTGATTTCGCTTCTTCCGTGAGCAGCATCCAGATTCAGCGAGGTGTTGGGACTTCTACAAACGGCTCGGGAGCTTTTGGCGCGACCGTTAATATTAGTACCAATCAGTTCAGGAAAGAAGCCTATGCCGAACTTAATAACTCCTATGGCTCTTTCAATACCTTTAAAAATACCTTCAAAGTTGGTAGTGGTTTAATCAAAGATAAATTCACTTTTGATGCCCGTCTGTCCCGTGTTTCTTCCGATGGATTTGTTGACCGGGCTTCTTCGGAATTGCACTCCTACTACTTATCCGGTGCTTATTTTGGTGGGAAAAGTTTTGTACGTGTTAATGTATTTTCAGGAAAGGAAAAAACATATCAGTCCTGGAACGGCGTTCCCGAAGCCAAACTTCGGGGCGATCGCGAAGGTTTGTTATCCTATATTGATCGCAACGGACTTGATGAAAGCGATGCGCAAAACCTTATCAATTCCAACAACCGTACTTATAATTCTTATACTTATAAAAATGAAGTTGATAATTATCGTCAGGATCATTATCAACTTGTTTCTTCACATACATTAAATAAAAATCTTACATTAAACCTCAATGGTTTCCTGGTAAGGGGATTGGGATACTATGAGCAATCAAGGAAAAATGATAAACTCAGTAACTACAATTTGCCCAACGTGCTTATTGGCGGAGATACCATTACAAATACAGACATCATCCGCCGTAGATGGCTGGATAATTACTTCTATGGATCAACTTTTTCGCTTGATTATAACAGTTTTAAAAAGCTGACAGCCAGTGTTGGCGGTGGCTATACTTATTACACGGGCGATCATTATGGAGAAATAGTATGGGCAAGAAATGCCGGAGCTACTGAAAATGAACAACGTTATTATTTCAACAAAGGAGTCAAAAAAGATTTTAACATCTATGGAAAACTTTATTATCAATTTACTGAAAAGCTGAATGCTTTTGGTGATTTGCAATTCCGCCGCGTCAGTCATAAAATTGATGGAAAGGACAATGAAATGGTTCAAATGAATTTTGATCAATCTTATTCATTCCTGAATCCGAAGGCAGGTTTAACATATCAGCTGACGCCCCAAAGTTCGGTTTACGCTTCATATAGCGTGGGAAACAAGGAACCAAACCGTGATGATTTTGCAGCATCAACAACGCGTCTTTTCCCAAAAAGTGAGAGGTTAAATAACGTAGAAGCAGGATTTCGCATGCAGCAGGGAAAATGGATGATTGCTGCGAATTATTATTTGATGCAATACAAAAATCAGCTTGTATTAACCGGCCAGATCAATGATGTTGGGAATTCAATCCGTGTCAATGTCCCGAAAAGTTACCGTACCGGAATTGAACTGGAAGGTGCTGTTGCTTTTAATTCACATTTTAAATGGAACGCGAATGCCACGTTCAGTCAGAATAAAATTGCGAATTTCACAGAATATATTGTCAATTATGATACCGGAGGTTATGATCTTGTCAATCACGGAAAATCAGATATTTCCTTTTCTCCAAACGTAATCGTAGGAAGTCAGTTTACTTACAGTCCACAGAAAAATCTTGAATTTGCTTTATTGACCAAGTATGTTGGCAAACAATATCTTGATAATACTTCCAGTGAAACGCGCAGGCTTGATGCGTATTTCACAAATGATCTTCGCTTAACTTATACAGTAAAACCGAAGTGGATTAAAGAAATTTCTTTCAATTTCCTATTGAATAATATTTTCAGCGAACGTTATGAGTCGAACGGTTATACTTATGGCTATATCAGCGGTGGTGCTTTGACTCAGGAAAATTTCTATTTTCCGCAAGCGGGAGGGAATTTTTTAGTTGGGGTGAATTTCCATTTTTAGGTTATAAAAAGTAACAGAGAACGTCGCGTGGCGTTCTCTGTTACTTTGTCAATATTTCGGTGCGCTGCACCTAAAACGTTAGCATTTGCTATTCCGTTGCTACAAGTATTTCGGTGCGCTGCACCTAAAACGTTAGAATCTGCTGTTCAAATTCTATAAATATTTCGGTGCGCTGCACCTAAAACATTAGAATTTGCTATTCCGTTGCTACAAGTATTATGGTGCGCCGCACCTAAAACCGTTAGAATTTACTACAAGTATTTGGGCGCTGTGCATCTCTTCACTAAATTTTGAATGCGCGCATTGTGAAAAGATTATCTCAAAGCTAAAAAGGTGCAGCGCACCTAAATATTTGTAGAAAACCCGTTAGCTAAAAAATGTCATAAGGTGCAGCGCACCGTAATAATTTTTCAATTAAACTATTTACCTCACAATTTCTTTCTCCCTCAACATTCCAATATATTTCTCATTATTCAATCTACCAGAAAAAAAACTATCCGCCATTTTTTCATCCGTCAATTTTAACTGATTGGAAACCGTTTCCATCAATTCCGAACTTAACGGTGCCTTACCAACATAGGTAAAAACCGCTTGTTTTTTGCCGTCAACAACAAGATAATGCAATTGATGGTAATCCTTTTCAGAGTAAGATTCAAATCCTTGTTTCTGTAATGATCTCTGTATGTCCTTACTTTTTCTCGCTTTCATTTGATCGCCTTAACAATGGTCAACAATTTATTTTTGAGCACGATAGCTTCATCCGAAAGCAGATAATCAGATTCCAGCGCAAAGTTTTGGTATAACGCATGAAAACTGAAATTAAATGCCGCCTCAGCTTCTTCTCTCGTTATTCCCCAAACGCATAAATTCAAGGACGAAAATGAAACTACGTAAACCTGATTTTCAAAGTTTACCTCACAAGTCAACTTTTCATGAAGGACGTATAATTTTTCGTCATACTTGATAATATCCGGTCTGAACGGATACGTTCCGTGCTCCATTTCCTCAATCAAAAGTACTTTTTTGATATCCTTTTTACTCAGATCAGCAGACGTATCACTCCCTCCTATTTTGGCATATATCTTGGCAAATCGATAAACGACCTTCTCTTTTTTCACCTTTTCCTTTTTTGGAAAATACTGATCTGTGAAACTTTTATCCGGTTGTCTGAGGTTTAGCTTTTTGCCTTTTGCATCAATCAGAAAAAGCTTGAATGGCCTGTCCGAAATGGATGCGGTAAAGAGTGGTTTGTAAATGCGGCTTCTTTCGTCAGGAGAATATTTCCCAATCACCTGACTCATATAACCTGGTTCTTCAAAATTCCCGAAAAGAATATTTTTTTTGTATTCCGAAAACGCATTCCTTTTCCAATCGTCAATTTCGGTTGTAAAAAGGCTTGGCGGCTCTACAATATTGGAAGCAACTGCTGCTTCAAAACTGCTGAATTTAAGATCTACCACCAGCAATTCCAGCTCCTTTTTCAAACCATCCAAAACTTTGGGCGATTTGTCGTAAACTGCCCTAAACTTCTCGTTTTTTAAAAATTCTATTTCAATAAAATTCAGAAATGAAGTATTGAGATTATTCAAAACTGTAATAACGGAAGATAACCTAGCCGTATGCCCGGCAGTTTGTTGAGGGTCAATTTGAAACCTAAAAGCAATTCTCCTTAATTCTTCCAGCATTATAAAACATCCTTTAATAGATAGGTAACCACAAATATCATTGTATCTCAGAAAATAATGACACTTGAAGTGAAAATATTTTGATCTTTTTGCGAGTCTTATGAAAAAAGAAGACTGCCTCAAAGCGAGACAGCCTTCTTTTTTACAAAACATTTCAATTAAAGATGGTTAACGTGAAACAGACCGTCTTAATGGTGGATCAAAATTTTGTGTGTGCTAAGTGTGCCATCGGTTTTGGAAATTTTCACAATGTACATACCGCTTGCAAGCTCTTTTACATTGATTCCTTCCGTGGATGAAATGGCATTTGATTGACTTACAGATTGACCATTTGAATTGATAATTGCCACTTGTTTAATATTCTCCGCTGGGATATCTTTCAAAAAGAGAACATTAGAAACCGGATTAGGGTAAACAGCAACCGTAACATCATCTACGTCAAGCTTTATCGTTTCAATGCGACTATAAGCATAGGTACCATCTTTGTCTACCATTTTTAGGCGGTAATAATTCATGCTCTTTGGAGCGGAATCTGTGAAATGATAATTTTGCAGTTCAGAACTTTCACTGCTCGCAGAAACTTTACCAATTGAACTCCATTCCTTGGCATTTGAACTTCTTTCAATATCAAAAAAGTCACTATTTTTTTCCTGGGTTGTAGCCCAGTCCAAAGCAACACTATTTTTTAATTCTGGCTCTGCTTTGGCCTTGAAGCTTACAAGCGTTACCGGTAATGGATTAACAGAATAAGTATACACAAGACAAACTCCACCAAGTGCACTGGTCACCGCTGAGCTGGATGTGTTACCTCCGGTAGTAGTTAGGGTATTAAAACCAGTCGCAGATATTGGAAATGTTATACTTCCTGAACCAATGTAATTAGGGTTAAAGTTTGCAATATTTGTGCTCGTTGCTTTAGCAGAGGTTACATCATAATATGATAATGGCTCCCCTTGAATGAGATCTATTGGATCTGTATAATTTTGATCCAAAATATCATTAAAAGTCCTACTGGTAATAACTGTGGATATATTTGCTGGCGGCCCGAAAGGGTTTAGAAATTTGACATTCGCTGCTATAATCAATGATTGAACTTCAGTTGATGTTGTTGTTGATACTACAACAGATGGATTTGAAACCATGGCTGCACTGTAGACATCAACACTGACAGGAGGGTTTGCCGCAGGGTTAAGTGGAATGGCCTTGTTAACTGTTACAGAGACATCGGTACCTGTGAAGGGAGTTAGTCTCGGTACTGTTACATTACAGTTTGTAATCGTATTTGCTACTTTGTTCAATACCAAGCCACCTTCTGGTGCTGTATTCGCACCAACTGACGCTACAAATGCCGCTGACGGGTTTGCACTTGATGCCGTATAACCCTTGGTTGGATACTCGTAGGTGATTATGTAATTGACCCCCGATCTTCCAGTTAAAGTAAATTGCCCGCTGGCATTACTAAGTGCGGCAGAAACTTCAATATAAGTAGCAGGAGAACCAGGAATAACACGTGAAAGATGTGCTACAATGCCTGGAACCAGCGTTCCGTCTCCACTAACTGTTACGGTGCCTGTAATTTGTGCGTTGTGATTGTTGGCATAATCTGGATCTGGAAGGACCGGCAGAATTTGTGACATCGCGTTGGTACCAACGAACGCCAAAAGGCAAAACATGAGAATTTTTGTGAATGGTTTCATAAAAGTTTTTTAATATAAAATGATTTAAGTGTTGAAGATTTTCATAATGTCGAGACAACCGATATTGAGTCATCTCCTTTAAATGCAAGTATTAATTATGTAACCATCGTTAACATAATTAATCAAGGCCAAACATTTCTTTCAGAGAATATTCTCTGTCAGGATTTGTTGAAACATCTTGATGTAATATGTTAGCAGAGATAGCAATACATGGTTTGCTAAAATCCAGAATTAATCATTGCATGAATCTAAATGACAGACAGTTTTGAAATGATTGCACTAACGGATGAATGTGTGTGAAGAATTAATAACACCAATTGATGTACTTGGCTTAACTGAAATATTTCGAATCAAAAGTAGGGAAAATTAAACAAGAAGATTAACGCAAAATATGACAATTCGAAGAAATACTAACAAACAAAGAAATTACTACTTTTTTCATCCGTAATTTTCTACCAATTTGTAGAATAATTTCTATATAAAAAACCCATTCATGTAACGTAGAATCAATTTCAATAAAAAATAACAGTAAACTTGAATGTATATATCCAGATATATAGAAAAAATTTGATAGGACAAAACCAATATTGAAATGTATTGCTTTATTTCCAAAGGTTTTCAAACGACAAAACATGCTCTTATGCCTATCCGGCATCAAGAGGTCTTACCGTCCCTGAATGGTTATCCATTTCTTCTTATCTCCGTTGTAAGCAAACTGATATAAAGTTTCAGCCTTTTCATTTGGGGTTACCGGATTGTAATTAAATTTCACACCAAAAACCATCATGTTTCCATTTTCGTCAAAACGAATCCTGTTTGCTTTGTCATCACCACGGGATCCGAGATTTTCAAGCGAACATTCTTTTCTCACATCACCTTTAAATTTTCCACTTTTAGTCAATTCAATCGAATAGATATCTGACGAACGCGCACTACCGAAATACAAGCGTTTTTCTCCTGTAACGCCGCCAACAAAAACAGCAATGGCATCATGGCCTTTTAGCTTATCTACTACATCTCCGTTTTCCGGATCGACAACATAAATAACCCCTTTTTCTTTTTCCTTCGTACTGCCCGCGACGCTACTTGCATATATCTTCTTGCCATTACAATCATAATAGATACCAAGTACTGCCAAAGGGTAAACACCCGAGGAGCTGTCTTCCTTTGCGAGTTCTGTAAGAACAGCCATTTCTCCCGTTTCCGAATCTATCTTATAAATTTTGTTCATTTCGCTCCAAGGGCTTCCATGTTTATTGGTTTTTGGAAGTGGTGCGGTGTATGTATTTCCGTCGCTATCAGAAGTGATGCTACCCATAAAGCCATGTAGAGCCCAACTTCGATCCTGATACGTTTTTTTGCTTGCAGAATCAGCCATGTTTCTTGGATGTTCAATCAATACTACGCCCGTAAAGGCTGGCTCTGTTGTGGATAACTCTGAACGGGTTGGATCAAATCCAAGTGTTTTGATAAACGATCCAGAGGACCTGCATGAAGTGATTCCAATTTTTAAAACCTCTTCCTTCGTCATCTTTTCTTCACATGAGAAAAAAGTGGAAATGGTTAGGATGAAAAGTACAATACTATTAAATCTCATATAAGTTATTTCTTGCAGTGATGTAAATGATACTAAAAATCCCGTTCCAACATTTTTTTGATTTGAATTGTATAAAATTTGAAAGGCGATTTTAGATCATGGTGAATTCAAAATTCAGGAAAAACACTTTTTGGTAATTCTGATATTTTAGTTCCTTCCTTTATCCTATAATTCCTACCTTTGCCGCATGGAATTGAAAAATGATCTTTTGCTTCGGGCGGCGCGTGGTGAGAAAGTGGAGCGTACCCCTGTTTGGATGATGCGTCAGGCAGGACGCATTTTACCTGAATACCGTGCGGTTCGCGAGAAAGCCGGAAGTTTTATCCAGCTTGCTACAACACCTGAGCTTGCAGCCGAAGTAACACTACAACCTGTTGATTTACTGGGCGTTGATGCCGCAATCATATTTTCAGACATCCTGGTAATTCCCGAAGGAATGGGATTACCTTATGAAATGGCGGAGCAAAAAGGACCTGTTTTTCCTGCAACAGTTAATACCATTGCCGATTTGGATAAGCTAAGAATCGCGGATCCTGAAAATGACCTTGGTTATGTTTTGGAAGCGATTCGTCTTACCAAAAACGGATTAGCAGGACGCGTTCCTCTGATCGGTTTTGCAGGCGCACCTTTTACTATTTTCTGTTATATGACCGAAGGAAAGGGCTCCAAGACTTTTTCAGTAGCGAAAAAGCATCTTTATGCTGATCCGGAATTCTCTCATTTGTTATTACAAAAAATAACAGACAGTACAATTGCGTACCTGAAAGCACAAATTGCCGCAGGTGCTGATCTTGTCCAGATTTTTGATTCATGGGCCGGAATTCTTTCACCGGAACAATATAAAACGTTCTCTCTTCCTTATATCAAACAGATCTGCGATGCCATCACGGAAGCACCTGTTACGGTTTTTGCCAAAGGAGCATTTTTTGCGAGAGAGGAAATTGGCAAACTGAATTGTGCGGTTGTAGGACTTGACTGGAATATGGATATTACTGAATCCCGTCAATTAATTCCAAATAAGACATTGCAGGGAAATCTTGACCCTTGTGTGCTTTATTCTTCCTTTGACCAAATCCGTGCAGAAGTAAAGAAAATGGTAAGCCAATTCGGGACCCAACGTTACATCGCCAACCTTGGCCACGGCGTTTACCCGGACATGCAGCCAGATAAAGTAAAATGCTTCATCGAAGCCGTAAAAGAATACTCTGCTTAATTTTTAGGGACACAGAGAACCACAGAGCGGACGCCGCGCGGTTAAGGAGAGGGACACAGAGTTTTAATTTTTAGTAATACAAGCGATGTTTCCTATTAAATTCTCTCTGTGGCTCTCCCCTGTCCTCCGTGGTTCTCTTTGCAACCTAAAAAAATCTCCATGTCCCAAACAACAAAGTGCATTTTCTTAGATCGTGATGGTGTTCTGAATGAAGATCTAAGTGATTATTTACATAAACTGGATGATCTCGTAATTCCTGAGGGAATGCCGGAAGCTTTGAAATTATTGAAAGAAGCTGGATTTCTATTGATTGTGATTACCAATCAGGCGGGAATTGCAAAGGGAATGTACGGCGCAGAAGCTGTATATGCGATTCACGAAAAGATGCAGGAAGTTTCAGGAAATATTCTGGATGACATTTACTTCGCTCCTTCACATCCTGATTTCACAGGAAAATCACTTTCCCGGAAACCGGATTCTTTAATGCTTGAAAAAGCGATTGCAAAATATAATATTGATACTACCCAATCCTGGATGATCGGTGACCGGTCAAGAGATATGGAAGCCGGACATAAAGTTGGCCTAAAGACAATTCATATTATTCCTAAAAATGAGCCTTCAGCAGGAAATTTCACCGCTGTCAGTTTGTTTGAAGCGGCAAAAATAATTTTGGCTCAATAAATATTAGGCTCGTACTTTAACCGGATGTTTCTGAACTTTTACAGCAGATCCGTAAGCCGGGCACTGATGTTTTGTGCATGAAGATGCAAAACCGATCGTACCGCACATTGCCAAAAGAAGGAATACTTTTTTCATATATTTTTTTTAGAGTAGTATACTAACGTCAGGTTTTAAAACTTATTTCTTTGAATGAGTTCGTAAAAGTAACGAACTCATTCAAAGAACGTTATATATTTCGTCAAATTTTTGTTTCAACCAGCTCTTCTTCGGTTTCGGAAGGTACTTCATCCTTAATAACAGGCGTTACGAAAGACTCATCTTTGAAGCCCAGAATTTTCAGCATTGAATCGCTGTCCTGCTCTTCTGCAAAGACTTTGGTAACAATTTTACCTTCTTCATCACGATCAATCAGCACATGTTTTGGAGCCGGGATCAGACAGTGCTGAATTCCGCCATAACCTCCCAGAGATTCCTGGTAGGCACCTGTGTGAAAAAATCCAATATATTGTTTCTCAGCCTCTTCCTCGAAAATCGGCATGTACAAATCCGCACTATGCATCTCACTGTTATAAAAATCCTGTGAATCGCAAGTCAGGCCGCCAAGGTTTACTTTCTGATACGGACTATCCCAGTTGTTGATCGGAAGCATGATATATTTCTGGTTCATACCCCACGAATCCGGAAGTTGGGTGATAAACGATCCGTTGATCATATACCAGAGTTCTTTATCATTTTGCAGTTTTTTATCAATGATCTCGTAAATCACCGCGCCACTTTCTCCAACCGTATAACTTCCGAACTCAGTAAAAATATGCGGAACCGGAACGTTATTCTTGTTACAGATCCATTGAATATTTTCAATGATTTCGTCAATCATTTGCTGGTAATCATAACCCGCCTGCAGGGAAGTCTGGATAGGAAGCCCGCCGCCGATATCGATTGAATCAAGTTCTGGGCAAATTTTCTGCATTTCGCAGTATTTGAACATGAATCGGGTTAATTCACTCCAGTAATATGCACTGTCCTTAATACCGGTATTGATAAAGAAGTGAAGCATTTTAAGTTTAAAACGAGGATTTGACTCGATTTTATCCTTGTAAAGCTGCTGCACGTCATTATAACGAATTCCCAGACGAGACGTGTAAAAAGCAAAATTCGGCTCTTCATCCGTAGCAATACGCATCGCAAAATTTACGGTATCTGCCGTAACCTGCTGTTCGTAAAATTCAATTTCTTTAAGGTTATCCAAAATTGGAATAACATTGAATCCTTCGTTGATCAATTCACTTAGATACTGGGTATAAAGCGGTCTTTTGTAGCCATTTGCAAGAATGTAAGTTGACTTACTGATCTTGCCGCGACGGTATAATTCACGGATAATCGGAATATCAAAAGATGACGAAGTTTCAAGATGTATATTATGCTTAAGCGCCTCTTCCAACACAAAACTGAAATGCGAGGATTTGGTACAATAGCAATAAGTATAAGTTCCCTTATAATTATGACGCTTAAATGCATTTTTGAAAAACATATTCGCATTACTAATATGTTCACCGATTTTGGGCAGATAATTAAGTTTCAAAGGCGTACCATGTTCCTTGATGATGTCCATCAGTGGTACATTGTTGAACAGCAATTCATTTTTGTCAACGTTAAATTCCATCGTAGGGAACTCGAACGTTTGCTGAATCAGGTCAATGTAGCTTTTCATTTATTTTTTTTCGCGGATAGCAGTTAGTGGATTTGAATAAATAATTGAACTTTATTTGTTTTCTCTTTCATTCTTTTGGCTCTCTCTTCAACGTTCAGATCACTATTTCTAATACTCTTTCTGCTTAAAAGAAAAGACCCGAAATTTGGGCAGAATATGTATTAATTCCAAACACCATTTGACTTTAAAACATTCCGCGCCATTACTTTATCATACATATTTAAAAGTTCATACCGAAAATTATCCCCTTGGTACTTTTCTGATAGCTTCTTTTAACGGTCTTTACTTACTTTGGATTCCAACTTACCAGAGGCAGCGATACCTTCAGCAACAAGTTGCAGGCAATAAAATTATCTATTCAAGATTATTAAATATAAATAAATTACAATTTACTATAATCTCAAATTTCGTTAAAAATGGGCTTCATATTTCTACCTGGCGTTAAAAACCTAAACGTCAAAGTTATGACACAGTGTTAATAATTTAATAATCAACAAATTAATAAATCATTAAATCTCTTATTTCAAAGTATCAGACAAAATAATCTAAAATTGATCGGAAAACTTTAAACATTATTAAAGTTTTCATAGTTTTTATCATTGGAAAATTTCAACTTTGTCCTGTGAAAGAACGAATTATAAAAGAGGCGTATAAACTCTTTTGGCGCTTCGGCATCAAAAGTGTGACGATGGATGATATCGCGAAGGATCTCGGTATTTCCAAAAGAACGATTTATCAGCACTTTCCGGATAAGGAAGCGATTGTGATTCTTGTTGTAAAACATGAGCTAGAAACGCAACAGTGCCAGATGGATAAAATGGAGGAAGACAAGCTAAATCCGATTGAGCAGATGGTCCTGGGCGCAGATTACATGCGTATTTCACTGGCGCACATGAATCCCGTTGTTTTCCATGATTTAAAAAAATACCATCCGCTTGCCTGGGATTTATTTCATCAATACAAGCACGAATATATTATAAAAGGTATACGTGAAAATTTGGTTGAAGGTGTTGAAGCGGGATTATATCGGAAAGAGATGAATGTAGACATGTTGTCTATACTCAGGATGGAGCAAGTCTTAATGGCTTTTGATCCGACTATTTTCCCGGCAGACCGGTTTAATATGATGAACATTCAAATGGAATTTGTCAACCATTTTTTACATGGAATACTGACTGAAAAAGGATTGGAATACTATACTAAATATACTGAAGAATCAGCAACATCTATTACCCATGAAAAATGAAACATTGATTCGCGGCGGGATTTTCACCCTCGCGATGTTTTTAAGCCTGATTTCTGTCAAAGCGCAGGAGGCGAGTTTTACGGTAAAAGAAGCCGTGGACTATGCGATAAAGCATAACCTGAATGTTAAAAGCACCCAACTCGATGCCGTTTCAGCCGAAGCCAGAATAGGTGAAGTGCGCGGTGCAGGTTTGCCGCAACTTGCTGCCAATTTCAATTTATCGGATAACGTAATTATCCAGCGCGTTTTCCTTCCCGCCAACTTTGCCGATCCAAAAGCGTCACCGGATGCGCCACCGGTTGCCGTTCAGTTTGGGGTGAAATATTCCGGAAGTGCTTCCGCAACGTTGAATCAGTTAATTTTCAGCGGTTCTTATTTTATAGGATTAAGAGCAGCTGCAACTTATCGTGAACTGGCAAGCAAAAATATCACCCAATCCAAAGTCACGGTAGCAGAATCGGTTACCAAAGCTTACTATTCAGCACAGGTTTCGGAAGAACGTGCCAAAGTGTTGGATCTGAATATCAGTCGTGTGGATTCATTGAGAGCCGAAACCAAGAAGATGAATGAAAGCGGATTCGTTGAATTACTTGATGTAACCCGTCTGGAAGTTCAGATTAATAATCTGGTTACCGAGCGTCAGAAAGTCCAGAATTTGATCGAACTGAGTTATACGCTTCTGAAATATCAGATGGGTATGGCGCTTGATGAGAAAATTATACTGACTGACAAAGTTGATGATCTTAACATTGAAACGTTAAGAGGTGATTTCTCCGATTACAAAGTGAACTACAACAGTCGGATTGAATATTCAGTATTGGATACGCAACTAAAACTAGCTGGTCTTGATCTGAAAAATATCCGCGCCGGTTATTTGCCAAGTCTTTCCGCTTCTTTTGGATACGGTCATAATAATGGTAGAAATACCCTTCCTGATCTTTTCGGTACAAAATGGTTTAACAATTCGGTACTGGCTATCAACCTGAATATTCCAATTTTCGACGGTTTTACCAAAAAATATCAGGTAGAACAGAAAAAAGTCGCGCTGGATAAAGTGAAGTTAAACCAGAAATTGCTTGAACAAACGATCGATATGCAATCCCAACAGGCGGCTATTAACATAAAAAATGCTTTTGCCACTTTGGAAACGCAAACAAGAAATGTTGATCTGGCGAAGGAAGTCGTTCGGGTTTCAAAAATCAAATACAAGGAAGGCGTCGGTTCCAACATTGAAGTTATCAATGCAGAATCTGCTTACAAGGAAGCACAAACAAATTATTTCTCTGCACTGTATGATATGCTGATCGCGAAAGTGGACCTGAGCAAAGCAAAAGGAGAGCTTTATAATGATTAATTGTTAGTGGTTAATTGTTAATGGGCGGCTCATCAAGGGCTCGCAGCCAGAAACAACTACCATCCATAATTAATCATTAACCATTAACAATTAACCATTAAAAGAATTTTATGAGAACACATATTTATTCAATCGCAATCGCTGCTGCTTTGCTGGCTTCTTGCTCAGGGGAGAAAAAGGATGGGTTAGCAGGAAAAAAAGAAGAACTGACCAAGCTTAAAACGGAACAAAGCGAAACAGAGAAAAAAATAAAAACCCTTGAATCGGAGATAGCGAAGCTTGACACGACGAAAAGGGAAGAAACCAATATAAAAATCGTTACCGTAAAACCGCTTGAAGTTGGGACTTTAAGTCATTATGTTGAACTTCAAGGTTCTATCGATGCAAAAAATAGTGTGATGGTAACACCAAAATCAGGTGGTGTGATCACGGCTGTTTATGTACGTGAAGGCGATCAGGTAAAGGCTGGTGCGGCTATGGCAAAGGTGGATGACAGCATTTTACGTGAAAGTATTGAAGAAGTTAAAAGTCAGCTAACCTTGGCTACAACGATTTTTAATAAGCAGAAAAACCTTTGGGACCAGAAGATCGGGACTGAAATCCAATTTTTACAAGCTGAAAACAATAAACAAGGTTTGGAAAAGAAACTTTCTACATTGAACACGCAACTTTCGCAGTCGAGAGTTTCAGCTCCGATTTCGGGTGTGGTGGATCAGGTGAATATAAAGTTGGGCGAAACGGCTGCACCAGGCATGGGCCTTTTCCGGGTTGTTAACCTTGGAAACCTTAAAGTGGTTGCCAAAGTTTCAGATACTTATGCTGCAAGTGTTAAACGTGGTGACGAAATCCTGATCAGTTTTCCTGATCTGAATAAAGATTACAAAGCAAAGGTTTCTTTCGTGGGAACAACGGTTGATCCGCTGAGCCGCACTTTTATGATTGAAGCAAATCTGCCTTCAAGTCCTGCCTTGAAACCAAATATGACCGCGAAAGTCCAGATCAATGACGCAACGAAGAAAAATGCGTTGATCATTGACCAGAATGTTATTCAGGGAACTGAAAAAGGTCAGGTTGTTTATGTGGCTGTGAATGAAAACGGCAAGAAAATGGCTAAATCGAAAATTGTAAAAACAGGTTTGATTTACAACGGGAAAATTGAAATAACGGAAGGCTTACAGGCAGGAGACGAAATTATCACGACCGGATACCAGGAGGTTTCGGACGGACAAACGATTTCGTACTAACATTCACTTTCAGCTCGCATACCCATGAAATTTGAAGATCATAAAACCCTTAGTTTTACCAACTGGTGCGTAGAGAATAGGACCACTATTTACATCTTTACGTTTATCATCACGTTGACAGGCTTTGTGGTATACAACAATCTGCCGAAAGAGCAGTTTCCGGATATCAAAATACCGCAGATCTACATCAATACGGTTTATTTTGGTACCGCTCCCGCCGATGTGGAGAATACGATTAACAAGCCCATTGAAAAACAGTTAAAATCCATCAATGGCGTAAAACATATCAAGTCGAATGCCTTGCAGGATGTCTCGGTAATTTTGGTGGAATTTACGCCGGATGTTGAAGTGGCAGATGCCTTGCAGCGCGTACGTGATGCCATTGATAAAGCCAAACAGGATTTACCTCAGGAACTGGATTCAGGCCCAACGGCGCAGGATGTGAACTTTTCGGAATTCCCGATCATGAACATCAATTTGGCCGGTAATTATTCACTGAAACAATTGAAAGAATACGCCGAAGATTTGCAGGATGCGATTGAAGCGATGCCGGAAATCAGTCGTGTGGATATTGTCGGTGCACTGAACCGCGAAATTCAGATTAACCTGGATTTGCCCCGTATGCAATCGACCGGTTTGACTTTCACCGATATTCAAAATGCCGTTCAAAGTGAAAACATCAACGTTTCCGGTGGTGATTTGAAAGTTGGAAATGTACGTCGGACGCTGCGTGTGAAAGGTGAATTTCTTGACATGACCCAGCTTTCCAACCTGCGTATTCGTACAGGAACGGGTGCGGTAGTACGTCTGGGTGATGTGGCCGAAGTGACCGATAGTTTTGAAGAACAACTTGATTTTGCCCGTCTGGATAATAAATCCGTAATCACGTTAAATGTCATCAAAAGAGCTGGATCCAATCTTGTAAAAGCGGCTGATGATATTGAAGTGATCATTGATAAAATGAAGGAATCCGAATTGCCGCAGGGGCTGGATATCCGGATCACAGCCGATCAGTCGGAACGTACCCGTGCGGATTTGCATGAGCTGATCAATACCGTTATCATTGGTTTTATTTTCGTGGTTTTGGTACTGATGTTCTTCATGGGTATCCGTGACGCGATTTTTATCGGACTTTCCGTACCGCTTTCCGCGATGGTTGCTTTTGTATTGATGCCGGTATTAGGGCCTTTGATCGGAACTTCGTTTACGTTGAACACGATCGTACTTTTTGCCTTCCTGCTCGGGATTGGTCTGGTGGTGGATGATGCGATTGTGGTTATTGAAAACACCCACCGTTTGTTCAACAATCATAAGGATTGGACGATCCAGCAGGCCGTTAAAGCTGCCGCGGGAGAGGTTTTCGTACCCGTACTTTCCGGTACGCTGACAACGATTGCTCCGTTTTTTCCGTTGCTTTTCTGGCCAGGACTTGTCGGTGACTTTATGAAATTCCTTCCACTCACGCTGATTTTAACGCTGATGTCTTCGCTTTTTGTGGCTTACGTGATCAACCCCGTTTTTGCGGTAACGTTCATGGGCCGTCATGAAGACGAAAAAGAAAAACACGATACCAGCATTAAGGCGATCATGCGGCCGATGCTGATTTTGGGTGCGATAGCCTTGGTTGGTTATTTTGTGGATCGTGGAATTGGAAATTTCTTTGCGATTTTACTCGTACTTTTTGTTTTCAACCATTACATACTGACGCCTAGAATTCTTGTTCCTTTCCAGGATAAATTACTTCCCGCGCTTAAAAACAATTACAAAAAACTGATCACCTGGCTGATCAAAGGGTACCGTCCGGTATTCGCGATTCTTTCGATGGTCGTGTTGTTGATCGCAACGTTTATCATTGTCGGTATTGCCAAACCGGAAGTCCAATTCTTCCCGAGCGGTGATCCGGATTATATTTATGTGTATAACAAATTGCCTTCCGGAACGGATGCGCTAACGACGGATTCGATTACCAAAGTGATTGAAAAACGTGTTTTCTCTGTTTTGAAAACGGAAAAAGCGATGGGTATAGTGAACTCCGTGATTTCCAACGTCGGTAAAAATGCCGGTGACCCGAACAATCCGGACCGTGCTGCTACGCCAAATAAGTCCAAAGTGACGGTGGCTTTTGTAAAAAGCGAATCCCGTGACGGCCGGTCGACACAGGAATTATTGACCAAAGTACGTGATGCGGTAGCCGGAATTCCAGGAACTGAAATTTCCGTAGAACGTGAAAGTACCGGCCCTCCTACCGGAAAACCGATTTCCATTGAAATTTCGGGTGACGATTTTGAAGAATTGCAAAAACTGGAAAAAGATCTTTTGAAACGTGTACAAAACTCCGGTATCGCGGGAATTGACCAGTTGAAAACCGATCTGGTAACGAACAAACCGGAGATCACGATTGATATAGACAGGGAAAAGGCACAGCGTGAAGGGATCAGTTCTGCACAAATTGCACTTTCCATCCGTACGGCACTCTTCGGTCTGGAAGTTTCCAAATTCCGTGACGCGAAAGATGAATATCCGATCATGGTGCGTTTGAAAAAAGACGATCGCCAACAGATTGAAAAACTATTGAGTTTGAATATTGTATACCGTGATATGAACTCCGGCGGCGCGCTTCGTCAGGTTCCGATCACGTCCGTAGCCAACATTTCTTATTCGACTACATTCAGCCAGATTAACCGGAAAGATCAGCAACGCATCGTGACACTGAGCTCCGATGTATTGCCTGGATATAATGCCAACGACATTGTGGCCCAGATCCAGGATCAGGTGGTGAATAACGTGAAAGTACCAAGCGGATATACCGTGAAAATGGGTGGTGAACAGGAAGATCAGGCAGAATCCATGAACTTCTTAACCGGCGCATTTGGTGCAGCGATCCTGCTGATTTATCTGATCCTGGCTACGCAGTTTAACTCGGTTGTGAAACCGCTGATTATCTTCTTTACCATTGTGCTTTCGCTGATCGGGGTATTGCTTGGTTTTGTGATTTTTGACAAAACATTCTCCGTCATCATGTCCGGTGTGGGTATCATTGCACTGGCCGGTATTGTGGTGAAAAACGGTATCCTGCTTATTGAATTTATCGATGAACTTCGCGGCCGCGGTTACCCGCTGCGCAACGCGATTATCGAAGGAGGCGCTATCCGTCTGACACCTGTATTGCTGACGGCTTCGGCGGCGGTACTCGGTCTGATTCCGCTTGCATTCGGTATTACGCTGGATTTTGTAGCCTTGTTCAGAGATTTCTCCCCTAATATCACAACAGGCGGAGCAAGTTCCGTATTCTGGAATATCCTCGCCTGGACGATCATCATGGGACTTACCTTCTCAACCATCCTGACGCTTCTACTCGTTCCGTGTATGTATTACGTCAACGAAAAAATCCGCGACAAATGGTTCCGCAAAGGGAAACAGGAAGTTGTCAATCCAAACTGGCAGAACGAGAGTATTTGATTTTGTTTTGTTTAAACGCAGAGTTAGGGAGAGGTTTACACGGAGTTTCACAGAGATTATTTTAAAAATAAAAACTCTTTGAAACTCTGTGTTTAACTCTTTTCACTCTGCGTTTTTTTTAATTATTTTTGCAGCCTTGGAATATCACGGGATGTGGCGCAGCTCGGTAGCGTGCTTGCATGGGGTGCAAGAGGTCGCAGGTTCAAATCCTGTCATCCCGACTTTGATTATCAGGCTTTTAAGTGTAACAACTTGAAAGCCTGTTTTTGTTTGCTCGAACATCAGTCGAACATTTTTATTGGTATTTTTTTAGATTTTGCTGAATGATTATGGGGTTAATTTTAACCTGAACTATTTGAAAAATGAAGTGTGTTTGTCTTGCACCAGTTTTTATTTGGTTGCGAAAGAATTTGTACCAGTTTTGAGGATACAGCCTTGCTTGCAATAAGCTTACGTTACAACTTATGAGCAGTTATAACCCGAGCAGTACAGTTTAATAGCTTCGATCCTAAACATTCTATCGCAGAAACAGCTTCAAAATATTTAACGGTATCAAAACCCCAAGCCGTCATTTTTCACTTCGCAACTTTCTGAAAGCAAAATTAGGAAGAGACAAACCATAACTCTGCCTTTTATTTAAAATATAAGCATCTCGTCTCAATAGAAGATTTCATCAATGCAGTTTCTTAAAACATTATCTACATATATTTGCGGTATTTTTTCTTGTTCCAACCTATTTTTTGAATCCAAAGATTTTAAGAACTGAAAAAAAATATTTTCCTCCTCAGTCAACAAATTCAAATTTTCAGATTTAACACGTACCCCATCAACAGCATACGCATAAAAAAGCCCGAAGGTTTCTCTGTCCATCATGACACTTTTAGTGTGGGAGTAATAGCTTCTGAGTTGCTGCAGGATTTGGAAGCCATGCTCGTCTATATCACCCCAATAATAGATATTCTTATGCTGAAACCAGGTCACATTTTTCAGGCTGCTTATATTGAAGCCGCCTCCGCTCCAGATTGCCATCGTTGATTTGACCGGTGGCAATGTCAAAAAATTCATTTTATTCTCGGTAATCATTACATTGATTGCAGGTAATTCAAACTTTTCAAAATCTGAAAACGGAATACTGATATCAGAATACCCGTGGTCAGGTTTCTGTTTTTTGTCTAAGAAACGTATTCTGATCAAAGGTTCATCATAACGTAGAAAAAATCGTTCGGCAAAACGCTTTTGGGTAGCCGATCGAATATGGTCAGGAAGCAAAAAATCCAGCAATGATTGAACAAGCGCAGTGTTTTCCTCAATAAATTTTGTGTGAATCTCAATAGGCAGCTGCCGAAGATAAAGATCTGGTCTTGGCGTTTGAATAAAGTACTGGCATACCTTGAGAACATCATTCCAATTAATCCCTCTATCTGTTAACCATAGGCAATTCTGCAAGGCCCAAGGCTTTAGCGAAGGAATTGCTGTAACAATTATGGAATAATTCGACAAGAATGCTTTCCATTCCTTCTTTCGATTGGTAAATGATACGTAATCATCCACTGTCTCAAATATAACAGCATCTGGTAATTCATGGCTGCCAGTACGCCTGAAGTTTCGTCCGGCAGTTTTCACCAGATATCCGGATCCGGTCTGACTTTTGGAATATCGATAAAGCATTTCAATCTCCTGTTGTAATTGTTCAAACCGTTCCGTTACATGGCCCGATTTCACTTTACCTACACGGTCGATGATTCGGGGAAAGAATGGTTCCCCTGTTATTTCACTTTGCAGCAGAGGCTTCCACCATTTTAAAGCCTGGTTCCTTATTTCCTCAGGACCGATCATGATTTTTCCTCATTTTGAAAAACACCATTATGTCTGTTCCTTTCGGTTTCATATTCTTCTTTCGTGAAGTTGCTCACTTGTGAGTTGTTTCCTTCCCGGTTGCTAACAAAATGAAAAGAATTCACATGTCCTTCTATGACATGGATCTTCTGCAAAGGCGTCACAATAAGTAGCTGCAAGTTCAACTTCTTAAACAATTCAAGTCCATATCTGGTACTTTCATCGCTGCCCCTTCCAAATGCCTCATCGATAACAACAAAACGAAAACTCCGGCTCTTACTTTCCCCGAACTGTAATCCAAATTGATAAGCCAATGCACTGGCAAGAATAGTATATGCTAACTTTTCCTTCTGGCCACCACTCTTTCCTCCCGAGCCTTCATAGAATTCCTTTTCACTATGATCGGATCTGTAACGTTCACTGGCATTAAATTCAAACCATTCCCGTACGTCTGTTACTGTTGCCGTCCAGTCGCGGTCTATATTGTCCATACTGGCAAAACGGTCCAGGATGCGTTTCACTTGTTCATATTTTTCTTCTGTGTACAGTTCATTGTTACTACTAAATGAATGTATGTAGCATTTTTTTAATTCTTCCCTAAAAAAACGTACTTCTTTATTGGTAGTCGAATCCATCAGTATTGTTATATAAGTATCCTGGGCGGCATTATATACAATCTCTGAAAGATGTCGGTTAATGGTGCGTATTTTCTGCTTGATATCTGTTTCATGTTTTTGAAGCTGGCTATCGAACACGGCTATACTGTTGATGACATTCTTATTCAGCTCATCCTTGAACCGTTCTTCGTGCCGTTTCAGATCCTCGGAGACGAGTTGTTCAAATTTCTTGATATACTCCGAGCGGGCATCTATACTTTCAGCAATCTCATTGTATTCGGCCCTTGAATGTTCCTTGATCTCCCTCATTTTCCTTTCGATCGACGAATGGAAGCCCATTTGTCTGCCCCTGAGCCTTTTTAGCTCTCCATTTTCACCTTGAAACTGTTTCCGGAATTCCTCTTGCCTGTTTTCCACATTCTTTAGAGTAATGTTCTTTTCAGCAAGTTTCCCTTCAATCAGTGGATACCATTTATCTCTGAGATGTGCTGCCAATTGTTCCTTTTGCTGGCCGGCATTCCTTTTTTGTTCCTGTTGGTTTTGAATTGTGTTTTTTAATCCGCCGATTTTCTCAATGACTGCTTTTTCCTTAGTATAGACAATCTGTAGGTCGACTTCGCTTTTGTAGCGTTGAAGCTGGGCCAGTATATCGTTATTGTTGAGCAATTCATTTCGTTCCTGTTCCAGGTCGTATATTTTCTTTACATGGTAGCGCCAGTCGATACGGAAAAAATCCTTGACGTAAAGTACAAAACCTAACAGTTGCTTTTGCTCCTGATTCTTTTTTTCCTTAGTTTCTATGGCCCCTTGCTGAAATTTAAGTTCTTGTATTTTTTCTTCCAGTTTATTCACAGAGGAATCCAAGGTTTTGATTTTTTCCGCGTTGCTCCAGCCCAGGACATAGTTGCGTCTGTCATCGATACGCTTACGGTCATCCTTAATATGGCGTATTCGTCCGCTTTTGGTCAATCCTTGCTGGGTGATACCAAACGGCACGTGCTGTAAGCCTTTGACGTCGGTACAGATATAATCCCCAAAACTCCGTTGGATGTACGCCACCAACCAGTCGTAAAAATCAGTATCTGGTTTGATTTCTACTTTATATGCGATGCTATCCTGATCCAATTCTTTAATCACACGGGTGTTGTTTTGCAGATCTGCTTCCAGGTAGGTTAGTTTGATACCACGTCCATCAGCACCCTTCAATGGATTGTTGTTTACATAATTGCTGACGCTCTTATAATGGCTTTGGGGAACCAATAAACTGATGCCTGCATCACGTAACAGCTTCTCAATCGCACCTTCCCAGGCCATTTCGTTTTCACCCACTTTTAGCAGCTCCCCAACAAAAGGCAATTCGTCTTATTCAATACGCAGGTCAACACACAATTGCGTACGGAAGCTGATAAGCCAGGCGGGAATCTGTGTCTTTCTTTCCTTCAATGATTGTAATTCCCGTTGCTCCAAAATGCACTCAGTTTCCTGCTTACGCAGGTCACTTACCAGATTGTCCCTCTGCTCGCGCAGCTGGGCTTCGAGATGTATACACATTTCATTAATTTCATTCGCCTTTTTGATATTCGACTGAAAATCGGTTTCATTTTGCACGCTTTTTAGCCCGGTTTGTAAAGCAAACCGTTCGTACTCTTCAAACTCTTTGCTTTTGCCGTCTTTGTCCTGCTCGTGACGTTTGATCTCCGAAGCGATTTGTTCTATTCTCCTGCCACCGTTATTGGCAATATCCTGTGTTAGCGTCTGTCTCCGGTTTTCCAAGTCATAAAGTTCCTGTGCTATATGCTTTTGCTGCTGTGTTACCCTTTCCAATTCTCTTTCGGAATCTTCGATCGCTTCTTCCAGAAGTACCCACTTCTTTTCTGCAAACCAGGCCGGCATGACCTCAAGCATGGCTTCTATGTTTTCTATTTCGCGGGTTACATTCCCGTAATCAATACAGGCCTCTGTTAACGGTTTTAATATCTGGTGCTGTTCCCTGGCGTGCACTACGGCAGCATGCGACTTATTCAGATCGTCAAACCGTTTCAAAAGGGAAACGATCTGTTCTTTTACATCCGTTCTTTCAAGCATCTGCTCCCGGACAAAGTCGGTAAGGCTACTTACCGACTTCATGGATACCGTTTGATAGAACAAATCGATGGCCTTGTCGCTGTTCATTCCAAACAGCCTGCGAAAATGTTCACTGTATTGAGAAAAGTTATCGTTAAATAACTGCACCCCAGCGATGTTACGAAGCTTTTTTCTCAGGTCATTAATATCCGTAAAATTCCCAAAGTGATCTTTTATAGTCAACGGTATCGTTGCAATGGCCAGTAGCTTATCCACTTTGCCCTCTTTTCCTATCCAAAAGAACTGGGCAAGACAGATATTTTCCTGATAACCCTGGTTATGAAAATTACCAATTACTACTGTATAGGTGTTATCATCGGGCCGCAGATATACCTTCTTGGCAACTTTGGTTATTTCTTCCTTCTCCTTTTTATATTCCCCCCTTACATAACTTAACAGATTACGTTCCTTGCCTTCTGCGCCGGCTGCTTTGTTAAATACGATTTTATTATGGGGTACCAAAAGACATGTCAACGCATCCACCAACGTAGATTTACCCGAACCAATATCCCCGGTGAGCAGGGCATTATGCCCGTTGGGTTGTATTTGCCAACGCACTTTGTTGAATGTCCCCCAGTTGAGCACTTCAAGGTATTGTAGACGGAAACCCGCCAGATTAAGTTCTTCGGGTGAATAATGCAGCAATTCGTCCATACGATATATTTTAGTCTGTCACCTGCTTTTCTTCGGCATAGTTCCGGAGCCTTTTCAATGTCTCGTCAATTACATCCGCGTTGACAAACCCCTTGATAATGCGGTGTATTTCATAATTCTTTTCCTGATCTTCGAGCTTCCGTAAAAAACCTATTTCCACTACCCGATTTATGGTTGTGATGATTTTTTCCTGCTGCCTGGCTTCATCATTTGTATTCGGAAGAAAAACCTTTGTTCGGCTGATAATCTCTTGCTCATTGATAATCGATCGTACAGCCCCACCTTGCGCGTCATGCTCCAGCAGGAATTTCCGAAGGACTATACATAGCAACGAAGTCTGAAAATTAAGCTGTCTTTTTTCTGTCAGCCTGGGCAGAGGAAATTCGTCCTCGCCCCACTCTTTCTGCCGCATAAATGCGTAACCTTCGCTTTTGTCCAAAAAAAGTTCAAGACCTATCGGCTGGAAATATTTTTTCACGTCGGGCTCATACCGCAAAAGATTCTCCCATGTTTCTTTCTGATAATCATATACGATGCCTTTCAACAATGCAATCAGGCTTATTGAGTATTCACGATCCATACTTACCGGTTAAAAATAATGACGGGGCTCTGCATCCTGTAAATCTTTCCACTTTCTGTGTTTTCGATCACCAGATATTCCATTTGATCACGGTTTACGTAATGTTTGCCTTCATTGGCTGCTATCTGCATGTATCCCAGCACTTCAGCAACACCTTTGGTCGGCCTGTAATGATCCAACAATTCAGACAGTGCAATCTGGGACTTGTTCCTTAATAAGGATTTGACATTACTTCTCAGTTCTTCCATGTCTACGTAAAACTGATCAAACAAAGCATCGGTATCTGCTTCTGCCAGTCCATCCTCAATACTGGTATTTTCGAAAGCTACTTTTACCGGTGAGGTAAAAAGTGGCCGGTCCATGGTGATAGAAGGCTTAAAAAGGCCATCAATATTCATCCAGTTTGCCTGAAGGTCAATTACTTGCCTATGTTCGAGGAGCAAGCTTTCTATTTGTTCTATGCTATGCAGGATATGTCTGCTTTCGGAGAGGTTCTTTTGTTCAACAAATTTCCTGAGCTGTTCTATCAAACCGTCATTACTCCGGTTGACTTTATCGCCGGCGTCCACAAGATTTGTTTTTATCCGATCCACTGTCTGTTCCTTTTTTATCTCCATGATCGCAGGAATGTTATTGATCTTCTCCAGCAAAGTTTCGAGTTCCTGCTGCATTTGCTCACTCATTAAGAATTCCCAGAAAGCCCGAAAACTCTTTCCCTGATCCGTATTCCAAAGATGATCCTGCTGTTGGAATACGATGTCCAGTAAATCAGCTTTGGCTAGGTTTGTTTTTATGATCGTTTGCCTGGTCTGCGTATCAAGTTCCCTGAAATTTTCTTCTACCTGCCTAAAATCCGAGAGCAGACGTCTTGCCGTTTCCTCTGCAAGAAAGTAATTTTCTTTGACCTGTGTAGAGGATGGTTTGACAAAGTCACCTTGCCCTATCTTTTCAATTTCTTTGTCAATTCTATTGCGTTCTTGTTGCAGCTGTTGTATACGTTCATTGGGGCCGGATGTTGTATTGACAATTTGCTGAAGTAAATGAAAAAATTGTATCAGGCGGCTATGCGTACCTACAAACTGCTGCTTGTTAAGGTCCTCCAGCCATTTCAGTGCATTTTCAGTGGCTGGTGATAGTTCATATACCGGTTCATCTGCTGTTTCGTAGTACCTGCGCAGGTATCCCTGTTCTGCCCATTTTTGAAGATAATCGAGTGCACCCTTTTTATAATCGTTGATCCCTTGCCTTTCCAGACTATACATATAGTCTCCCAAAAGACCTTGCAATTCACTTTGCAGATACGAAATCTTATCCTGTTGTTTAAATGCCAGATGGAAAAACCCCACCAGTAGCGGGAAATGCTCAGCCCTCAGCAATTGCAGGGTTTTGTCATTCCGAAAAAAGGACAAGGCTTTTTCGTAGTTCATGGTTACACCTGTTTCGTTTTTTAATTTGTCCGGCTTTATGTCTTATTCTACAAAATGAAGCGATCTCTCGTCATTAAATCTGGACAATTTAACTTTCTTTCACGAAGATTACTGTTTCGATCATTTTATTCTTTCACATCTCAAATTCGTATAAAAATAGCGAATAAAGATATTTTGTAATCCATCTACTCAAAAAAATATTTTAGTCGAATCTTGCATATTGAATCTGTTTCAATAAATTTGTAGAAATATTACTTAGAATTAAAATTGAACACAACACTTCGAAATATTGCAAGTATTCAAACTGGCTTTTTTGCAAAACCAGTTTCTGTCGGAGAAGGTGTGTATCTTCAGGCTAAAAACTTTGACGAAAACGGCTTTATCAAATACCCGTTGCATAATGATCTGGAAATGACAGACATTAACCCTAAACACTTACTAAGAAATGGCGACATATTATTTGCAGCGAAAGGCACAAAAAATTTCGCAGCTTTATATAATTCCGAGAATGGATTGGCAGTAGCATCGACATCGTTCTTTGTAATCCGCCTGACTAACTCCATACGGGACAAGATTCTTCCGGAATTTTTAGTCTGGTTTATTAATAATCCGCCGTCTTTAAAACTTTTAAAAGATCAGGCGATAGGAACCTCGATTGTTTCAATCTCAAAATCAGTTCTTGGGGAGCTGGAAATTTCTGTTCCAAGTCTGGCAATACAAAAAGCAATTTTAAAAATTGCCGAACTTCGTAACAGGGAAAGAAAGATTAAGAGCGAAATTGAGAATTTAAAGGAAAAACAAGTTCAAACTACTATACTGGACGCACTAAATAAATAATTTAAAACAGCATACCGCTACGTGCTTCAAACAAAATATAATGACTAAAAAAATAACCCAAAAAGACATCAACGACGCTGTTTGGAAAGCCTGTGATACCTTCCGCGGCAGCATTGATCCAAGTATTTATAAGGATTATGTGCTTACGATGCTTTTCATTAAATATCTCAGCGACGTGCATGATGATAAGTATGAGGCTTATCTTTTAAAGTATAATAATGATAAAGAGCGTGCCGATCGTGCTATGAAACATGACCGGTTTGTAGTTCCCGCCAACAGCCATTTTAAATATTTGTATGACCATCGCAATGAGATCAACATTGGAGAATTGATTGACATTGCATTGGAAGATCTGGAAGAAGCCAACAGGGAAAAGCTATTCAGCCCTGATGGAGCAGGTATTTTCCAGAACATCAATTTCAATAGTCCGGTGCTTGGCGATGTGAAAGATAAAAATACAAGGTTAAAAAACCTGCTGCTCGACTTCAATAAGGATAATCTGGATTTACGTCCGTCGCATCTGGAAGGTACCGACATCATTGGCGGCGCTTATATGTACCTGATCGAAAACTTTGCGAGTGATGCGGGCAAAAAAGCAGGAGAGTTTTTTACACCGAAAGAAGTCTCTACCTTGATTGCCAAACTGACCAGATCAAAACCCGGGTCAAGAATTTGCGATCCAACTTGTGGTTCTGCTTCTTTATTGATTAAAGCAGGTGAGGAAGTTGGTTCGGACAATTTTTCACTTTACGGGCAGGAAGCCAATGGAAGTACCTGGGCACTGGCTGTGATGAACATGTTTTTGCATGGTTTCGACAATGCTACCATTCGCTGGGGGGATACGATTCGTAATCCTAAACTGAAAGAAGGTGATGCCTTGATGAAATTTGATACGGTGGTAGCAAATCCGCCCTTTTCGCTTGACAAGTGGGGAAAGACGGAAGACAAGGAAGAGAAAGAGGAAAATAAATCAGCTGACAGTTTTGATCCGGAATCAGATACGTACAATCGATTCTGGCGCGGAATTCCACCCAAAAGCAAGGGCGACTGGGCATTCATCAGCCACATGATCGAGACTGCTTATGAAGGGCGTGGTATTGTGGGGGTGGTTGTGCCGCATGGCGTTTTGTTCCGTGGAAGCAGCGAAGGTAAAATCAGGCAGCGGACGATTGAAGAAAATATTTTGGAAGCCGTCATTGGTTTGCCTGCCAATTTGTTTTTCGGTACCGGAATTCCGGCTGCGATCCTGATTTTCAACCGAGGCAGAAAGGAAAAAGGAAAAGAGCCGGTATTGTTTATCGATGCCAATAAACATTATGAATCCGCAAAAAACCAAAACCGCCTCCGTGCCGCCGACATTGACCATATTGTGGATACCTACCATCAGTTCAAAGAAGGAAAATTGCAAACGGGTGTGATCGAAGACAAATTCAGCTACGTGGCCACGTTTGAAGAAATACTTGAAAATGAATTCAATCTCAACATCCCGAGATATGTAGACACCTTTGAAGAGGAAGAAGAAGTGGACATTGTTGCGGTGCAGGTTGAAATTGAAAAACTGGAAGTGGAGCTGAAAAATGTGCAGGGGGAAATTGAGGGGTATTTGAAGGAGCTAATGAGCTAGTGTGTATTGATCGGCAGTTGTTTGGAAATTCCGAACAACTGCCGATAAACAAGTAAAATAAAATTAAAATGGAAAAGCTAACCCGTCATAGTATTCAATGGTTTTACAATCTCCTTGCAAAAGGTGAATGTGATACCCTTGATTTCAAGGAGCAATTGGAGGATAAAGTTACTTTTGGTAAGTCAATTAAGAATTTTGCTCCTAAGTATGAAGAATTAGCCAAGGATGTGGTTGCATTCGCAAACAAAAAAGGCGGATTTATTTTTATTGGAATTGTCGATGATACAAAAGAACTGAATCAGGAATTTGAATACCAAGATGCGAAAGTTTTTGAGCTCATCAGACAAATACAAGACCGAACGGCCCCATCAATTACAATCAAGCCGCACCGACTGAAAGTTGATCAGACTGATATTTTATTATTAGAAATTCCGTTTTCCACACAACTCCACAGAACCTCAAAAGGGGAATATCTCATTCGCAGCAACGACGGAAACCGGGCAATTGAGTCTTACGAAATAGCTACCATTCAGGCTGAGAAGGGATTAATTGTGTATGATCAAAAAACCTGGGACTTGCCTTTTAACAGTGTTGAGAATGACAAGCAAGGCAATCCTGTTCCGGGTTGGCAGGATTTAAACTACACCAGAGATCTTTTTGTCCGCATTCAACGGGAGAAGCCTCAAAGCCCTTATCTGAAAAACACTACAAATGAATTTTCAGAAACCCTTGGTCTTGTAAAAGAAGAAAGTGGAAAGCAGTTGCCGACTACAACAGGTATTTTATTCATTGGTAATCAAAAGGCGTTAAAAGAATTTCCTTACAATCAAATAAAATATATCCGGTATTATGAAGATGGCACTTACACGCCTTATGAATACAGTGGAAATCTGATTGAAATGGCAGATGCTTGCTTTGCTCAGTTGAAATCAGAAATAAAATTGAAGGAGTTTCATTTTGGCTTGTTTAGAGAGTATATAGAAGATTATCCAGAAGTTGTACTTCGGGAATTGCTCATCAATGCCCTTGCCCACAGGGATTATAGCCGGCAGCAAATCATTGAAATTCGTAAATACCCCAATTATCTGGAGTTTGAAAGCCCGGGACATTTTCCACAAGGAATTAATGAGACTAATTTCTTGAGAAAAACCAATCCGCGCAATCCGGGGATCATGGATGTTTTAAGGGAAATAACCTATGCTGAAAAAGCAGGGAGCGGATTTGATAAAATTTTCACAGCATTATTATCCAAAGGGAAAAATCTACCAAGGCCACAGCAAACTGATAATTCCATTGTATTACGGATTGAGGCTGATGTCTATTCCGAAAAACTTGCAGAACTAAGTTTACTTTATAAACAAACCACGAAAAAGGATATAGATCTTGAAAAGTTGTTGGTACTCAACAGTATCTATACCGGACAGAAGTTAACTTTTCAACAACTTGAACAATCCCCTTTTATCAATACTTACCAGTTGCGTAAGATATTAAATGAATTAAGAGACTTGGAATTTATCGAAACCACGGGAAAGACCTCGGACGTAAAGTACATTATTCATAAGTCAAAAATTGTGGGGATTGCTGATGAGAAACAATATCTGAAACAGAAGCAGCAGGATATCTTCAGGCAAAAGCAAATCATTCTTAAATATCTCGATGAATTTGAAGAAATGGATAATAAGACTGCGCGTGAAATTCTGAATCTCACTGACGATGACATTTACAAAGTGTCCCGCATGTTTAAGCAACTCAAAGAGGAAGAGGAGATTGAAATATCCAAAAACGACAAAGGAATTACGTATTACAAGAGAAAAAAGTAGTTTGAGCAAGCGCTATTTATCTGATTATCAATAGTTTAATATCAAAACCGCTTGCGGCACCGCTTGCACTGACGTAAAATGACGCAATTTGCGCAAGCGGTATAGTTTGTAGATTATTTTGCTGATGCTGGTGGATTACAACTAAAATTTATTTACAAAGAGTGCCGCTTGTGAAAACGCTTGCCGGATTTTAAAAATATTAATGATGAGTGAAGATTTAGAAAAAAATAATTTAGAGGTTTTTTATAGAACTACTATTCCAAAAGAATGGAAGATTCGAAAACTTCGTGATTGTTGTTTAATAAAGGGTGAATATGGTATAAATGCCGCAGCAGTGAGCTATTCCAAAGAACTTCCAACATATATTAGAATAACTGATATTGACGAAGATGGATTCTACTCTGCCATCAAAAGGGCATCCGTAAACAATGAATCGTCCGACAAATATCTTCTAAATGAAGGAGATATACTATTTGCAAGAACCGGAGCTACTGTTGGCAAAACTTACTTATATGACGAAAAAGATGGAAAGCTAGTTTTTGCTGGGTTTTTGATTCGGTTTCGACCCGATAAAAATCTTTTAATGAGTCAACATCTTAAAAATTTTACTTCAACCAAAATATATTGGGATTGGGTTAAAACAGTGTCAATGAGGAGTGGACAACCTGGAATAAATGCGGAGGAATATGGCTCGCTCCAGATACCAATACCCCCTTTATCTGAACAAAACGCAATTTCTAAAATATTAGGTTTAATGGACAGCACCATTAACCAAAACAATAAACTTATTACCCAAAAAGAACTTCGTAAAAAATGGCTGATGCAGAAATTATTAAGCGGAGAAAAGAGATTTAACAGATTTATCAAAAATGAGCGCAACCATAAAACAGATTTAGGTTTATTACCTGTTGATTGGAAACTAATGTCTCTAAAAAGTATTGTGACACCAATTCGGAAATCATTTACTCCCAAAGAAGATGAACTATATCAACAAATTGGCATTCGTTCTCACACGAAAGGAATATTTTATAAAGAAAAAGTTAGTGGAAAAAGCTTAGGAGAAAAGAGTGTTTTTTGGATGGAACCAGATTGTTTGATTGTAAATATTGTGTTTGCGTGGGAGCATGCAATTGCTAAAACAAGCAAAAATGAGGTAGGAATGATTGCTTCTCATCGCTTTCCAATGTTTAAACCTAAACCAGAGATTTTAGATTTAGATTATTTGCTATATTTTTTTAAATCTCTACGTGGAAAGCATTTGCTTGGGCTTGCTTCTCCCGGCGGTGCAGGGAGAAATAAAACTTTGGGGCAGTCCGAATTTATAAAACTTGAAATTCCAGTTCCATCATTTGAGGAACAAACCACCATCGTCCAAATCCTGCAAGCAGCCGATAAAGAAATACACCTTTTGAAAACCAAAACAGATAAATTACGTGAGCAGAAAAAGGGATTGATGCAGTTGTTGTTGACGGGGAAGAAACGGTTGAAAATATAAGTGAATTAAAACCGCAGGGCTCGACACATTTCCTGATGTATCGAGCCCCGAAACTCAATTTTCCGATTGGCAAGATGAGCAATGCAAAGGTATGGTGGGAACTAATGATTTACAAAATTGGCATAAAAAAAACGCTGATTACGGGTTCAGCGTTTGAGACCTTTGTAGATTCCCCACCAAAGGTAAAGAACAGTGCAAAAGTAGCTCTTTATTTTGAATATGTCAAGACATAATCAAAACCATAAAGATATGTATAGAAAACCACCCAAACCTATACATATCAAAAAAACATGTATAGAAAATGGCGCTTTTCTATACATATAAAGTAAAAATCAGCCAATCTCTGTCTTAAAAGCCAACGTAAAATGGAAACCCCCAGTTTTATAGAAGACCACATCAGCCTGATACCTGCTTTGCAATTATTGCAAAAGCTCGGATATACTTACCTAAGTCCTGATGAGGTCAAACAACTTCGTGGTGGAAAAACCAGTGCCGTTTTGCTGGAAGACATTTTACGGAAGCAGTTAAAGGAGATTAATGCCGAAAAGAGGATCAGTTCGACCAAATTCACTTACATCAGCGACGCCAACATTGAAAATGGAATTCGGGCATTAAAGGAATTACCGATGCAGGATGGCTACATTGCCGCTTGTGAAACGGTTTACAATCTCATCACACTTGGAAAGGCTTTTGAACAAAGTTTCGACGGGGATAAAAAAAGTATTACCCTACAATACATCGACTGGAAAAACATACAAAACAATGTGTTTCATGTAGCCGACGAATACAGCGTTGTGCGCAGTACCAGCAAGGAACATTACATTCCTGATCTGGTTTTGTTTGTCAACGGTATCCCATTGTGCATTATTGAATGCAAAAGACCAGATAAAAAAGAACAGTTAGCACAGGCAATCAGCCAGCATTTGCGCAGCCAGCAGGAAGACGGCATTCGCTCTTTATATGTTTACTCGCAAATTACAATGAGTGTAGCAACACAGGATGCGGCCTATGCAACGAACGCAACACCTGAAAAATTTTGGGCAAAATGGCTCGAAAAATTTATAAATGACGAGGAAGAAATCAAATACAGAGCCGAATTTCTGAAACTAAAAAACCAGCCATTATCAATTTCTGAGCAGGAAAAACTTTTCTCCGGCCGGTTCAAATACATTCATCAGTATTTTGATGATCTGGAAAAAGAAGAAGTCCTGCCCACTGTACAGGACGAATACCTGTATGGCTTATGCCACCCGGAAAGATTGCTGGATATCGTTTTCAACTTCATTTTGTTTGACAACGGAGATAAAAAAATCGCACGTTATCAGCAATTCTTCGCGATCAAGAAATCCATAAAAAGAATCCTTAATATAGAAAATGGGAAAAGGAAGGGTGGCGTAATCTGGCATACGCAGGGAAGCGGAAAATCATTGACGATGGTGATGCTAGCCCAGGCGATTGCGATGGAGAAGACGATCAGAAATCCAAAAATTATATTGGTAACAGACCGGACAGATCTTGACAATCAGATCACCGGGACATTCCGGAAGTGTGGCAAATTTGTTGAAAATGCAGGAACGGGACAGAGATTAGTGGAGCTGCTGGAAAGTAAAAGTGATTCTGTTGTTACCACGATCATCAACAAATTTGTGGCGGCGATGAAGAAAATAAGCAAACCATTGGAAAGCCATGACATTTTCGTTTTGGTGGATGAAGGCCACCGAACCCAGCATGGCACATTTAACATTGAAATGCAAAAAGCATTGCCAAACGCCTGTTTCATAGCGATGACGGGAACTCCGCTTTTCAAAAAAGACAAAAGTACGGCAGTTAAATTCGGAGGAATTATTGATGCCTATACGGTTGACCAGGCAGTGAAAGATAAAGCCGTAGTACCTCTGCTTTATGAAGGGCGTTTGGCAAGACAAACTGTGAACGCAGCTCCCTTAGACCGGTTTTTCGGAATGGTTTCAGAACCGCTAACAGAATATCAGAGAGCCGATTTTAAAAGAAAATTCAGCCGGGCTGATCAGCTGAATAGTGCTGAACAAAAAATTTATGCGCTTGCCTGGGATATCAGTTTACATTTTCGGGACAACTGGCAGGGTACTCCATTTAAAGCGCAGCTGGTTTGTGATAAAAAAATCAATGCGATTCGCTATAAAGAGTTTCTAGACGAAATTGGTATTGTCAGCAGTGAAGTTTTGATTTCTTCATTGGACGAACGTGAGGGAGAAGCCAGCGTATATGAAAACGCTTCGGATAAGGAAAAGCGATTCTGGAAGAAAATGATGGATGAACATGGTAATTCAAAAACCTACGAAAAAAACATCATCAATCGTTTCAAAAATCAGAAAGATCCCGAAATAATCATTGTCGTAGACAAGCTGCTAACAGGATTTGATGAACCCAAAAATACTGTTTTATACCTGACAAGGAATCTTCAGGGACATAAATTGTTACAGGCGATTGCGAGAGTAAACCGGATTTATGCGGATAAAGAATTTGGCTATATCATCGATTATTATGGTGTGATCGCTAATCTGGACGATGCGCTGGAAATGTATTCGACCTTCGAAGATTTCGATTCGCAAGATCTGGAAGGTGCTTTGGTCAATATCAATGATGAAGTCAAAAAATTACCTCAAAAGCATTCGGAGCTTTGGGATATTTTTAAAACCATTGCCAATAAAAGAGATGCAGAGGCATATCAATTATTATTAAAAGATGTAGCAATCCGGGCAATATTTTATGATAAACTGGCTGCATTTGCAAAAGGCATGAAGCTGGCATTTTCGTCAATCTCATTTTACCAGGAAGCCGATGAAAAGACCATAAACCGTTATAAAGAAGATCTGTCCATGTTTTTGAAACTTCGTGTTGCCGTCATAGAACGGTATAGCGATGCCATTGATTACAAACAATATGAAGGACAGATTCAGAAATTGATTGATACACACATCACCACCGAAAATGTAGAAACGATCACGGAACTGGTCAATATTTTTGACAAAGAGAAATTCCAGCAAGAAGTGGAAAGCACAACAGGCAAGGCAGCCAAGGCCGATAAAATCGCCAGCAGGACCTCTAAACACATCTCAGAAAAGATGGAGGAAGACCCTGCTTTTTATAAAAAATTCTCGGAAATGTTACGGGAAACGATTGCCGACTATGAAGCCAAACGTATCAGCGAAGTGCAGTATCTTAAGAAGGTACAGGAAATTATGGATCAGGTATTGACCCGTAATGATAGCGATATACCTGAATCGCTAAAAGGTAAAGATGTAGCAAGAGCATTTTATGGTCTGGCAGTAGAATCGCTACACGAAAAAATAACTGATAATAATTTAAAAAAGGAAATTGCAACACATTCTGCTTCACAAATTGATGACCTGATAAGGGCCGCAGTTCTGGATTTCGGAAAACCAGTGGTGGACTGGCAGTATAAAACCAGCATAACGGGCAAATTGCTGATCGATATCGGCGATTACCTGATTGACGAGGTTCGGGATAAATACCACATCAACATGACATTTGCTGAAATGGATGACCTCGTATCCAAATGCATAGAGGTTGCTAAATTACGCTATCGATAATGAAGGATTACATCGACTTTGGGTCAAAAAAAATAGAATTTCATTTAGAATTCAATAACAGAAAATCACTTGGCATTACAGTTACACCTGCGTTAGAGGTATTAGTAAAAGCGCCTATTGAAACGCCTATTGAAAAGATAAAAGAAAAACTGCAAAAAAAAGGCCCCTGGATTTTAAAACAACTAAGCTTCTTTTTGTCGTTTCATCCAAAAACTCCAACCAGAAAATTCGTAAGCGGGGAAACGCATCTATATCTCGGACGGCAATACCGGTTAAAAATCATACATGATGAATCAAAGACTGTACAAGACTATCTAAAAATCAACCGTCAGTTTATCGAAGTATATGTTTCTGACAAATCTAAGGTCGAGATCATGGTTAAGAATTGGTATTTGGCAAAAGCAAAAGAAAGGTTTCATCAATTGGCAAAGCCGTTATTTGAACAATTTGTTTCAAAATACAATTTGACAGATGCTAATTATCAGCTTGTAATCCGGGAGATGCCCACACGATGGGGAAGCTGTACACCAAAAGGGAAGATCATCCTCAATCCGGAATTGATTAAAGCACCAAAAGGTTGCATAGAGTATGTCATTATACATGAACTCTGTCATTTAGTTCACCACGACCATACTCAGAAGTTTATTGATCTTCAAACTAAAGAGATGCCGGATTGGGAAAAATGGAAAACTAAACTGGAAAAGCTGTTGGCTTAGCGAGCTCCACTAACGGACGTAGTAAATAACGTCAACTTCTCTCTTTACAATTTTTCGCTCTATACTTGTATTAACATTCGTACCCTTGCAGCCCTCAATAATTCCAAAACTCAAATATCCTACTCCCTCAACAACCAAACATCCGAAATCTTCGAATTCTTCCGCCAGTTCAGATCGGATTCTTCCGGGCCGTCGAAGGTGACCGAGATTTTGCCGTCTTGCGTGAGGGATAACGGGACGATCCATTCTTTGAACGAATCCTGCTCCTTGTTGTAAATTTTTGGAGAAAGTCTTTGTCCATCCACACGTAAAAGCGCCTCGCCATATCCCGCCACGCGGATGATGTACCGCGCGCCCGGATCCAGATTTATATAATCGAGCGCCGGTTCTCTTTGGAAAAGCTGGAAAGAAAGCCGTTTTCTGCTTTTTCCACTGTCCCACCAGGCCACATCCGTTGCGTCATCGGAAATCGTTTTTACACGCGGCCCCTTGCTCACACTGGAAATATCATCGTAGTAACTTCCTTCTCCGGGATTTTCCCAGGTCGCTATACGTTTCAACATTGCCAACTGTTCAGCAGGCTCTTTTATCTTTTTGATCTTCTCAAATTCGTCGGCTAGCCACCAGCGGTTGTTCAGCGGATAATCTACAAAATCCATCACCGCACCGCGTTCCGGATTTCGTGGTTTGTGTTTGGCCGAGCTCGTTTGCAAACCGATGGAAATGTACAAGGCGTCGCTCAGGTCTTCAATGTGTTTGCGGATATCTCTGGCAATCGGCTCGGTATCGGCTTTGTTGACAATCGACAGCGCCTGATCCATGGATTTTGCGATGGTCTTGTTATCTGCTTTGGCCAGGATTTCGTTTGCCTGTTTTTCCAGTTCCTGCTCATTGATCAGTCGCAGCCGGGTATATTCGTCGTAATATCCTCTCAGCAAAAGCATTTGCCAGCGCCAGTTATCTTTCAATTTGGGATTGGTGCTTTCCAGGTTTTTCCAGAACTGGTAGGTCATTTCAACGCCTCCGTTTTCAGCCAGAGCACTTTTCCAGTTTTGTTCCAGCGCCTCAATGCCACTGGCAACGGCGTTATCAATATTTTTACCAAAGAAAAAACTTGCATATTCTTTCAATATCTGGTGCACATCCTTTTTCACATCCCAGGCACGCATGCTCCACAAAACCTTGTTCACATCATCATGGCTTCCATCGGAATAAGACACAAAACCATCGGTGAAGGGCGCGTATTTTTCATGGATTTTGGCAAAAGCATAAGGCCGCGGATTCACGGATTCCCTTCCGAGCGTCAAAGCAAAAGCCTGGTCATACTTTTCAACAGGAAATTCACAGCGAATGGCATGGGTTATGTCGGGATACTCGCGGTGCTGATATTGTTTCGGAAGCCGGTAACGGGTTTCAGCCATTGGTGGACTACCCGGTCCGGATACCACGCCCTGAAGCCAGGTCGGTTTTTCCGTTTCAAGATATTTGTAAAAATAATCGATCTGTTCCACGCTGAATCCCTGTAACGAAATCCACATTTTGGCGCTGGGATGATATTTCACCAACCGGCTTTGCAGCTCTTTCAAAAACGGCATCACGTCCGATGGCTCATTCTCCCCAGGATCACCGCCGGGGAAAAATATATGATCAAGGCGAGGTGCTTTTTTGTAAAACTCCTCATGCATTTCAATCTCTGCTTTTCGCTTGGTTTCATCCTTCAGATTGAAAGTGGCCGGCGTCCAAACCCAGTAATCCATGTCATATTTCTGACACATTTCACTCATTTTGATCCGCATTTCAGCAGAAGAAATTTTAAAATGTGGACTCGGCGCTTCACCTTCCTGGAAAGGAATTCCTTCAATGGCATTAGTTCCAAAAATCGCCAGTTCGCGGATGTACTGATCGAATTGTCCGGTTGTCCAGGCGTCGTATGTATTGGCGGTAGTCCGGTATCCCAACTGATGGCCGCGGATCGGATAATCCGGAGAAGATGCAAAATCAGCTTTTTCATCCAGTTGAAGTATATTTTTATCCATTCTCAAATTCCGGAGCAACCAGCCGGAGCCGAAAAGAATTCCACGTGAATCCGCTCCGATGATCCAGATAATATTTCCTTTTTCAGAAGTTTCTGTCACAATACGATATCCTTCTTTTTTAAATTCAGGATTGTCGGCAGTTCTTTTTGCCGGAGCTATTTTTCCAAATAATTCAGAATCTGTTGCCAGAACGAGTGCAATAGTCGGCACTCCGGCTTTCGGCCAGACGGCCGAATTCTTCAAACCAAAACCTGTTCTTTTTGCTATTTCCTCCGAAAGTACCGCCGCTGCCGTTTCCTTCATTGGGGATGAAATATTGGGTGAAACCAGCAATATCGTATTTTTCAGATTTATAGTCTGCGCATATAAGGAATGACAGAAACCGGAAAGAATCAACAAAATACAACTTGCCGACATTTTAAAAGCTGGCAGAAAACCGTAAGACTGAATTTTTAAACGCATAAAAAGAAATACTTCCGTGGCAAAATTACTTTCTTCTATATACTTCAAATTCGTTCATTAAGGCCAGTTAAGGAATCTCCATCCTTTTATAAAACAAAACAGGGCTGCCCAAAAAGCAACCCTGTTTTTGAAAATCCCTAAACCCTATGCTTTCCCGTAAACGCCTGTCAGATATTCTTCAACTGTCGCCGGTTTTCTGCCTAATATGTTTTCCAATGCACCATTTGTTCCTTCAAATTCACCCAAACCAATCGCCTGACTGAAACCGGCAACAAGTCCGGCAACTTCCGCAGTAGCACCAGCGTTTGTCAGCGTTTCGATAAACTCAGAAACAGGTGGATTTACATAAGTAATTGTTTCGCCTGTAATTTTTGAAATGATCACAGCAATTTCAGTAAAATTAACTGCTTCGGAACCGGCCAGTTCAATGGACTGATTATCGAATTTCCCAGTTTCATCCAATAAAATCAATGCGCCCGCCTCTGCGAAATCTTCTCTTGCAGCAAAAGCCGTTTTCCCCTCACCTGCTGGTAAATAAATGGTTTTGTTTTGAAGAAGATGCTCACCCGCAAACATGGGAATGATATCTGAATACAAACCGTGTTGTAAAATCGTATAACCAACGCCGGACGCTTTCAACACTTTTTCGGTATATAAATGGCTTTCTGAAATAAATCTGATCGGCGAATCCGCGGATTCCGTTTTACGCTGAAAGCTTGTGTACAGAATATGTTTTACGCCCGCTTCCTTTGCTGCATTGATTACGTTTTCATGTTGCTCACCACGATTATGGTCCAATCCGGAAACCAGGTACAGTTTGTCGACACCATCAAATGCTTTCAAAAGGGCTTCGCGGTTTTCATAATCGCCCACATGAATTGTAACACCTTTTGTTTTAAACGCTTCTGCTTTTGCCGTATCACGAAGCAGAATGGTAATGTTTGAAGCTTCTGTTTTTTCCAAAAGGAAATTTGTCACTGCTCCACCAAGATGCCCTGTGGCACCGGTTATCAAAATCTTACTCATATCTTTTTATATTTTAAACCAATAGTTACTTTTGTATAGTTAAAGGTAAATAGTAACTTAACTACCCACAAGAACGTACGTAAAAATCAATTACTTACCTTGAAGTAACTTTTGCTGAAAATCAATCGATTATGATAAAAGATAATTTAAAAAAATACGAAATAATAGACGATTGTCCCGTACGAAATGTACTGGATCGTGTCGGTGACAAGTGGTCTATTCTGGTTATTTCAATTTTGGGAGAAAGTGGCACGTTGCGGTTCAATGAGCTAAATGCAGTTATTGGCACCATTTCTCAAAAAATGTTGGCTGTGACACTGAAAACATTGCAAGCCGACGGACTTGTTTCACGGAAAATTTATCCTCAGGTTCCTCCGCGAGTCGAATATACACTAACGCCGCTTGGAGAAAGTTTGCTCCCGGCCATGTCACTGCTTGTGAATTGGGCTTTGGAAAACATGCCTGCGATCAAGGCATCGCGGGAGGAATATTCGAATCGGAAAGAGTTGGTTTGAGGAGATTTATTGATTTTCAATAATTAAATTTCAGGTAATGTGAAAGGTCTGTGGGGACACAGACCTTGGAAAGAGGGAGACACAGATCTTGGAATTGGGGACAGATACCTTGGGATAATTCAGAGAAGAATAAATATTTATGCACCCATAGCAAAGGTATTTTCGTCCGCATTTTTGTTCAACAAGGCTGCTCCCAAGTCATCATGCGTTACTGCATATTCCAGGACAGACTTTACAAAATCATTTAATGTTACATCATATTGTGCTGCTAAAATTGCCGCTTTTTTATGCAATGCAGATGGAACACGTACGTTAAAAACCCCTTTATAAGTTTTATCCGGAGACTTATTTAATTGTTTACAAGTTTCCAGATAATCATCAATTGCTTCTTTTAAAGCATTTTTAAGTTCATCCACAGAAGTTCCTTCAAAAAGTATAAGATCATTGATTCCAATAATTTTACCGAAAAATACTTCATCCTCTGAACTGTAATTGATCGAGGCTGTATAGCCATTATATGTTAAGGAATTTACCATTTAGATTTCCTGTTTTCTTTTAAAATAATTATTAACTGATCAATTACATAAGTCTTTACTATCATTTTAGGATGCGGCTTATGTAACGTGATGATAAATTTATTCTCATCACTGAATTTTCTTCTGGACCCAGCAGTTTTTCCGGCAGCAATTTCAGTATAACCATAAAAATTCAGGACTAATACTAATTCGTCCCATGTCAAGTCTTTTGGTTTGCTTAAAAAGCGAATCACCAATTTATTTATCTTGCTCAAGTGCGTGTTATATTTGTAACTAATATTTAGTTACAAATATAGAAATAAATATTGTATCTACTTGTATATCTTTCAATCTGTCAAGTACATAAGCCATCGAACGAAATCAAAGTATCGTATTTGGATATTTTCGCACTCAATAAACGAACTTCGTCACCTACTATAACAAAATCTCAATTTTTCAATTCCCCTACCCCCACAATCCAACTTTTCACTCTTTAATGCAATATTTTTTTCGAAATTTATGTTACTTATTCGTAAGATATAAGAGTTGACACCTACCGTTGAATAAAATTTCTTTCCTGTCGCCAAGATTCTTTTTGGTACAATATTTTAAGGTATCATGAATTATGTTGACACAAAGTCCACATATGTATCGTATCTATCATAAACCAGATTGACGCTACTGACCATGCATATATTAGTTACCAGGGTTGACGCTATCGGAGATGTTGTTTTGGCTCTGCCAATTTGTGGATACATAAAGGAGAGCTTTCCTGGTGCACGCGTTTCAATTTTAGCCAGAAAATATACTAAACCGGTCGTTGATGCCAGCGATTCCGTTGATAATTTTATTGATTACGAGGAGATTTTCGCAATGCCTTATCACGAGCGGGTTGCCTTCATCAAGCAGTTTAAATTTGATGCGATCCTGCATTTGATTACTCAACCGGATTTGAACAACCTGGCAAAAGATGCCGGAATTCCAATACGGATTGGTACGATAAGTCGCCCTTACCATTGGCTGAAATGCAACAGACTGGTTTGGCTTCGCCGAAAACAATCGGATGATCACGAGGCTTTGCTACATTTTCGGCTACTCAGACCGCTTGGGATAAAAACAGTCCCTGAAAAACTATGGCAGTATTATCAGCTTAATCATTTTGCAGAACTTCCGAAAGAATTTTCATCGCTTTTGAATACGGATAAATTCACAATAATCCTTCATCCAAAATCGAATGGAAATGCCCTGGAATGGGATTTAAAACGCTTTTCTGAACTTATCGCATTACTGGATCCGGAGGTATACAGAATATTTATAACCGGCTCGGAAAAAGAAAGAATTGAATTAAAATCCTGGGTTGAAAGTTTGCCACCACATGTGGTAGATTTAATGGGAAAACTGCCTCTCGATCAGCTTATTTCGTTTATCCGTAAAACGGATGGACTCTTGGCCGCAAGTACCGGACCCATGCACCTGGCAGCAGCGACAGGAATTAATACATTAGGATTATTTCCGAAAAACAGACCTAAACATGCCGGAAGATGGGGCCCCATTGGACCAAAAGTAGGTTATATACAAACTAAAACCGAAGACCTGGATAGTATTTCGGCCTGGGATGTTTTCAGAAAAATAAAACAGTGGAAGAAAATCAGAGACACAAAATCAGTTTCGAATTAGTTGAAAGCCGGATATTAACTGATCAGGCTTTTTCTTTTATGGTTTTAAAACGACTGAAAATTTTCTTTGGAACGTATGCCACAATACATAAAAGCACAAGGATCAACGTCGCTTTCCAGGCAGAGGAAAATCCCTTAAACTGAAAACTTCCGTCGGGGGCCATGTCATAAAACACGCCAAATTTTTCAGTGATTACCATATCTTCTCTAAAAGGCTCTGCCTCACTGAACCAGGTTTTGGTGATCACTTTTCCGGTAGTATCAATATAAGCGTATTTATCATTCAGCTGGATCATAGCCACTCCATGTTTAAAATAGGAAGCAGACTGATAAATGATCGGCGTAGTAATTTTCCCGGTTGTATCAATGTGGCCAAACTTTCCATTCAGAGAAACCGAAGCTCTGTTTTCATCCATAAACCGTCCGGCATAATCATATAAAAACGGAATTACAGTTTCTCCCTTTTTATTAATGCAACCCCATTTATTTCCTTTTTTCACCCAATATCGTCCCAAAGACGGTTTTTGAGTATCGTCATAAAGGAATGGAATTATAATTTCTCCTGTTTTTGAACTGATATATCCAAACTTGTTTCCATATTTTACTCTTGCCAAACCACGACCGGAATGTTTGTAAATCAGATCAATATCATCCAACGCAACCGGCACCCGGAGAATCAGATTTTTATCAACAATCCCGAATTTTCCATGGTAATAAAAGCGGAAAGGTTCTTTTGCTTTTTTAATATCAATTTCAGTATACCGTCCGAAATTCCAGTTAAGGGTTGTCAAATTTCCGTTTACATACCAGATAAAATCCTCCTGACAATCGTGGTACGCAACATAAGCTGCCTGTGCTTTTCCAATTAAAAAATCGTTTGGAAACAACTCAACTGGTATTTTATAAATTTCCTTTCCCAGCGTATCAAGATAAGTCAGCCCGAACTGTCTACCTTTTGGATACATGACATACGTTATTCCACCCTTGAATTCCCCTGCGCCGCGATAGATTGGCGGAATTACTATTTTCCCGCTTTTATTGAGATATCCATGCATTCCCAAAGCACCCTGATGATTTTCAAAAGTCACAAATTCGGCCAGACCGTTTGAAAAATTACCGATGTCCCGGTAGGCCGGAGTCAGCTTGTTACCGTTTTTATCTACCACAAAACTACTATATGCACCGCCGGATTTATCAATCGTTTTGACGACATATACATTTCCAAACTGCGTATATTCCTGGTATTTTTTAAGCCATTCCGGATTTTCAGCGGCATTTGCCTCAATAGAAAAGCATATAATCAAAAGAATAAAAAGTGCTAAAAATATACGGGTTTTGGCAATCATAAAAATTTATTTTTAACATAAAAAGAGAAATTCCATTTTGATAAAGATATAACTAATAAATTAGTTATATTAATTTTATTAACAGAAAAATTTCTCACTTATAAAAACTGGACGGTAAGATAATTTTCTTTTTTGTAAAAAAACCATCAATAAACGCCCAATGGCATAATATTGATGGTTTTACGCTTATAAATACAACGTTTCAAAACTATCTTACAATCAAAACTTTCTGATTTAATACCCTTTCATTTCCCTGCAACCGCACAATGTACATACCTGACGCTACGGATTCAACGGGTATATTCAGATCACCGCTTTGGTTGGTGATATCTCTTTTCATTAAAACATTCCCGTTTGCACTTACCAGTTCAAATGAATTAAATGGTTCTTCAATCATTAGATGCATCATTTTGCTGTCGATCAAAGATGGCCGTACAAAATTCGAACTGATATTTTCATTACCTGAATTAATACTGATGATTGTTGAATATTTGAAACTATCATCTTTATCAACCATTTTCAAACGATAATAAAGTGTTTGAGCACTATTAACCGAATGAAAAAACTGATAGTCTCCTCCAGTCAGGCTACCTTTGGGATATACGCTACCAACTTGTGAAAAGCTTTTTGCGTTAGTACTGAACTCAACATCAAAAAGCCGGAAGTCTTTCTCCATTGCCGTTTTCCAGTTCAATTTTACACCTTCATTTCCAGATGTTCCTGTAAAACTGATCAACTCTACCGGTAAGGGATTTTGCGTAGTCAAATTGTAAATGATACCGGACGTTAAAGAAACTGCATAAATTTCACCATTTTCTGCCTCTCCAAAATCAGCAATATCGGTAAAAGAAGTAGTCCGAACTGTTGTAGCAATGGTTCCACCAACAGGACCTATAATATGAAGATCACCCGATTTAAAATCACCTCCAATATAATACCCCTGAAATTCAGGATGTAGGGTCCCTCGGTAAACAACACCACCTACGACAGAATTTCCAGCGGTACTATTTGTCACATACTCATGTATAGGGAAGTGATACTGGGCATTGGGTATACAATAAGCGCTATTATATGTCAGGCTTCCTTCATAACAGCCCCATCCATAATTTGCAGCTGATAAAGTTGCCGCGGTACGATGATTAATTTCTTCCCTGGCACCTTGCCCTACATCTCCGATCCACATATCACCTGTTCCGCTGTCAAAACTCCATCGAAAAGGATTTCTTAATCCTGTTGCAAAAACCTCATTTTTACCACCATTTCCGTCAGGATAAGGATTGTCAGCAGGATTTGTATAAATGGGCCCATCATCGGTTGTATTGACAGCCATTCTCAAAATTTTACCAAGGAGCCTTGTTGGATCCTGTGCATTATTATTAGGATCGCCCCCACCACCGCCATCACCAATGGAAAGATATAAATAGCCATCACTACCAAAATGAAGCTCGCCACCATTATGATTTGCCTGACCAGGGTGGAGAATTGTTTTTACAATGGTTTTTGAACCTGGATTACCCAGATTTGGATTTCCTGGATCTACTTTATATCGGGCAATTTCCAAATTGCCGTCAAGATTGTTATAATAAACAAAAAATGTCCCGTTGGTTTCATAGTCCGGATGAAACGCCAGACTTAACAGTCCTTGCTCGCCATTGTTTAAAACTCCTGCCACCGTAAGAAAAGTACCAAGCGATGTAAAAGCCGAATTATATACTTTGATATCGCCGCCCTTTTGGACAATAAAAATCCGGTTTGTTCCGTCACCGGCGTTGACAAGTTGAATAGGAGAGCTTAGCCCACTGGGAATTACAGATTTAAAATAAATTGCAGGCTGTGAGTAACTTTCATTTTTACAAAATAGCAAACCAAGAATTAATAGCATTACGAAACTTCCGATCCTTATTTTTGAGTTGAATTTTTCCATGGTTGATGAATTTAACGACGAGATATAGTTGTACAACTATTTCTATAACATCCATGCCATATAGTAGAAAAAATTCTAATATATCGAAATTGATTAGAAAATTTAGTATTAATTAATAAAGACATGTTAAGAAAAAGGTCACTATCTTAACATGTCTTTTACTTGTGTTAAAAATTTACTTTTTTTTTAACACATTATCGTGAGTTTACATTGCTTAATAACTGGAACAAAGCCGAATTGACATAATAATTTTCCTTACCCAATTTTACTTTGCTAATCAACCCTATTTTTTCCAGTTCATTTAAATATTTAGATGCAGTTTTTGGCAGGCTTAATCTTATGCGGTTTTTATAGCTTTGCATTTCTGCTTTTATACCCTCCAACAAAACTATGGTTTGCCTGGAAATACTTTCGATACCTTCCAGGATAAATAGAATCCAATTTTCCCAATTACCGCTATCTCTCACCTCTTGCAGTAATTCGTAATAACTTTTTTTGTTTAGGTTAATATATCTACTCAAATATAAAATGGGCAAATTTAAGAGGTCTTGCTTAACAAGATATAAAATATTAATGATACGTCCGGTTCTACCATTGCCATCATAAAAAGGATGAATGCTTTCAAACTGATGATGAATAACTGCCATTTTTACTAATGGGTCCAAATCGCTCAACTCATTATCATTAATAAATTGTTCCAAATTGTCCATTAGTTTGACAATTTCATCAGGATCTTGTGGTGGCATATATACAACTTCACCCGTCTGCTGGTTTTTCAAAGCCGTCCCCGGAAGTTTTCTAAAACCAGCATTATTCCCTTCAATTTCAGACTGTATCCTTAAAATATAACTATTCGTAAGAATACCGGTTTCCTTTACAATTTGGAATCCATATTGTAAAGCTTTGGAATAATTAAAGACTTCCTTAGCTGCAATACTTACGAATTGCTGGGTAAGTGCATTACTCTGATACAATTCATCATGAGTTGTGATAATATTTTCAATAGCAGAACTCTCCTTTGCTTCCTGCAAAGAAAGTGTATTAACCAATATCGCTTCGTTCGGGATACTTTTCGCAACACCTTTTAATTCAGCCAACGCCTGATGAGCCTTCGCAACTTTTTTCAAAATTGCTTTTGTCTCAACGTCCTGCTTCAACGGAAGTAACGGAATTGTCATCTGCATATTTTTAATATCGTAATCCAACCCGAAACCTGACCTTTAAGAACTTTACTGCATCAAAATTCACTCATAATAAAACGTCCCAGCCTCACTTGTAATCGTCAGTTTCTTAACCGGAGAAGCTTCCACACGTCCAATAATCTGCGCTTCAATGCCGAATGATTGTGATATTTCTATAACACGGGCAGCATTTTCTTCGGATAAATAAACTTCCAGTCTATGCCCCATATTAAAAACCTTATACATTTCCTGCCATGAAGTCTTACTTTCTTCCTGAATCAAACGGAATAAAGGTGGAACCGGAAGCAGATTATCTTTTATAATATGCAGGTTATCAATAAAATGCAAAATCTTGGTTTGAGCACCGCCGCTGCAATGTACCATGCCGTGGATTTGCGGACGAAGTTCATCCAATAATGCTTTTGCTACCGGAGCATAGGTTCTTGTTGGGGATAGAATTAATTGTCCAACATTCAAATCAGTTCCTTCAACAGCATCGGTAAGTTTTTTTGAACCGCTATAAATCAGATCATTATTAACTTCCGGATCAAAACTTTCAGGATATTTTTCAACAAGATATTTTCCTAGCACATCATGGCGCGCGGAAGTTAATCCGTTGCTGCCCATGCCTCCGTTGTAAGAAGTTTCATAATTCGACTGACCATAAGAAGCAAGTCCAACAATTACGTCGCCAGCTTTAATATTAGCATTATCAATAACTTCCGATCTTTTCATTCGGGCAATAACAGTACTGTTCACAGTTACGGTCCGTACCAGATCGCCAACATCAGCCGTTTCTCCGCCGGTACTATATATTTCTACGCCGTAGCTGCGCAGCATTTCCAGAATTTCCTCGGCGCCATTAATCACCTGCGCAATTACTTCACCCGGAATCCTGTTTTTATTTCTGTCGATTGTAGATGAATAAAGCATCGGGCCTGTGGCGCCAACACACAATAAATCATCGGTATTCATTACGATGGCATCCTGCGCAATACCTTTCCAAACGGAAATATCACCGGTTTCTTTCCAGTACAAATAAGCCAGCGAAGTTTTGGTACCCGCTCCGTCCGCGTGCATAATGGTGCAATATTCCGGATCTCCGGCAAGCGTATCAGGAACAATTTTGCAAAAAGCTTTTGGATATAACCCTTTGTCAATATTCTCGATTGCCTTGTGTACGTCTTCTTTCGATGCAGATACGCCGCGTTGCAAATAACGGTCGGTGGTTTCCATGCGTTAAGTATGGTTAAATCTAAATTTCTTCTTAAAGGGTGCAAAAATAGGAAAAAAGATGGGGGGAATGAAGCCTAACCTTACGATTGACAAACACAATCCTAAAAGCACTGGCTATTAATGACTTACCAGACAAATTAAGAAAGTTCACAAAAACTTAATTCTTTAAAATTTCTTAGATGCCAAAACCTTCTTATCTTTAAACTTCTTAGGTATTTAACAGGAAACACAATATTTTCTATTGGCCTAAGTTTAAGTATCAGAACCTAAACCAATCTGAATGCAGAATTTGATTCAACGTACCGTTTTCACAAGCTTGTTAATTTGTGCTCTTTTATCTGGCAATACTGCTCATGCAAGATCATTAAATCCTCCAAAAACAGCCGCTGATACGCTCAATCCAATTGAATCTCTGGTATCTTTCGCCGATAAACATCTTCATATCCGTTACCGCTCAGGCGGAACTTCCAAAAAAGGTTTTGATTGCTCCGGTTTTGTCCGCTATTGTTTTAGCAAATGGGATATTCTTTTGCCGCATTCAAGTGCCGCTCAATCTGAAAAAGGAGAACAAATAGATCTTTCTGCTGCCCGTAAAGGTGATTTGATTTTTTTCAAAGGACATAGTTCCAAAGATTCCCGTGTGGGGCATGTTGGCATTATTACTGAAATAGCTCCGGGTTATGTACGCTTCATCCATTCTGCCTGGAACGGCGGTGTGCGTTATGATCTGCTGAGTGCTGATTATTACCAAAAACGCTTCGTAGCCATCCGGCGGATGATTAATTAATATATTTAGGTTACACAGAGAAACACGGAGGTAAAAAGAGGGACACAGAGATTTTTTTATAGAAACTCTGTGTCCCTCTCCTTTTTCTCAGTACACCCGCGCGGCGTCCGCTCCGTGTAACCTGACAAATTAGCGAAACAATTTCCTCCGCTTTTCCTTAATAGATTGTAAATTTGTAGAAATATGAGGCGGATTAGGATTAATACCTCTGTGTAGCTCAATCCTACTCTGTGCACCTCTGTGTAACCATAATTCTTCTACTGATTTTGAAACTCTGGCAAAAAGAAAATACCGTTACTTCTGAAAAAATAGAACGCTTCACTGTCGGCCGTGATCGTGAAATGGATTTGCATCTTGCTGAATTTGATGTGCTGGGAAATCTGGCGCATGCAACAATGCTTGAAACAATCGGATTACTGACGACAGACGATCTGATTGCGCTGAAAGCGGAACTGATTGAAATTTACGCGCAAATCCAGCAAGGCAATTTTGCTATCGAAGATGGTGTTGAAGACGTTCATTCGCAGGTGGAATTGATGCTGACGCGCCAATTGGGCGACATTGGCAAAAAAATCCATAGCGGACGTTCCCGTAACGATCAGGTTTTGGTCGATATGAAACTTTATACGCGTGACCGTCTTTTTCAGGTTGTTCAGGCTACTGAAAAACTTTTCGATGTATTGATCAGCAAGTCGGAAGAGCATAAAAATGATCTTTTGCCGGGTTATACGCATTTGCAGATCGCCATGCCGTCTTCTTTCGGTTTATGGTTTGGTGCTTATGCCGAAGGTTTGATTGATGATGTGATTCAGTTAAATGCTGCGTATCGTTTAGCCAATAGAAATCCGCTTGGCTCTGGTGCGGGTTATGGTTCTTCTTTTCCGTTAAATCGTACACTAACCACCGAATTATTAGGATTTGAAGGCATGCATCACAATGTGGTTTATGCGCAAATGAGTCGCGGACGTACGGAACAGGCTGCCTTGACTGCAATTTCTTCTGTGGCTGCAACGGTTTCCCGTCTTGCTATGGATGTATGTTTGTACAACAGCCAAAATTTCAGTTTCATCGTTTTGCCAGACGATCTGACGACCGGAAGCAGTATTATGCCGCACAAGAAAAATCCGGATGTTGCTGAATTACTTCGTGCTAAAACGAACCGGATGAAGGCTTTACCAATGGAAGTTACCATGGTTTTGAGCAATCTTCCATCAGGTTATCACCGGGATATGCAGTTACTGAAAGAAATCCTGATGCCGGCTTTTGACGAAATTCTGGATTGTCTGGATATTGCCGCTTTTATGCTGGAAAATATTAAGGTGAAACAAAACTTGCTGGATGACGCGAAATATGATTTGCTGTTTAGTGTGGAACGTGTAAATGAACTGGTTATCAATGGTGTTCCCTTCCGTGATGCTTACCGCCAGGTGGGGGCAGAAATTGGTGACGGAAGTTACGTTGCCCCACGCGAATTGAAGCATACGCATGAAGGCAGTATTGGGAATTTGCAGAATGATCTGATCAAAGTGCGGATGGACAATGAGTTGGCGCGGTTTGAATTTGATAATGTGAAATCTGCTTTGGCTAATTTAATTATTTGAAATAAAGAAGCCGATCCCTGAAATATATAATATCCTAAAAGAGAAATCAATATTGGGTTAATCCGTTTTTGATTTCTCTTTTTTCTCCAAAACTTCACCTGGCAAGGTATGACGATTATTTCTTCCTCCAACTTTTAAATCGTTACCGTAAATGTCCTTCCTTAAACTCGGTTTGGTTGTTTGTCTTTTTCTTTGGATTACCGTTTTTTCAATAAAACAAAAAGAAGATAAAACAACGATCGTAGCTGATTTGCGGACGAATTTTTCTGATACATTATCAGGAAGACAACTGGCAGGACAATATTGTCGCGCTTGCCATCTATTTCCGGATCCTTCTTCTTTGGACAAAGCAACGTGGGTTAATTCTGTTTTGCCAAATATGGGGTTAAGACTTGGTGTAAAAAGTGCAGGCAGAAATCCCTACGAAGATTTAGCCGAAGTAGAAATAAACCTGATCCGTGCGCAGGGAATATATCCTGAAACCCAATTAATTTCGGACGAGAATTGGGCTAAAATCGTAAAGTATTACGAGACAGAAGCACCGGCAGAACCGTTACCACAAAAAGTAATTCCAGTCACAAATTCACTTCCTTTATTTAAAGCACAGGAAATAAAGCTGGGTGACAAACCTTTCCCACAAACCACTTTACTAAAATTCGATCCGGCAACTTCTCAGATTTATGTCGGTGATGCACAGAATGTTTTGTACGTTTTGGATAATCAATTTAAACTGAAAGATTCCTGGTGGATGGAAAGTCCACCCGTTGATATTGATTTCCAAAAAAATGCATCGCCGCGACTTTTAACCATTGGCCTTTTTCAACCTTCTGAACAAAAACTGGGCAAATTAATTTCTCTGGAAAAGAAGGCATCACCCACAGCCGTAACGATTCAAAATCTGCACAGACCCGTTCAATTCACGGCATCCGATCTTAATATGGATGGAAAAGAGGATGTTATTATCTGTGAATTTGGAAATCATTCCGGGAAATTATTCTGGCTTGATAATTTTCAGCCGACAAAAGAACATATATTAAAAGAATTTCCCGGTGCCAGAAAAGTTGAAATTGCAGATTTTAATAAGGATAGCAAACCCGATCTGATGGTACTTATGGCGCAGGCGCGTGAGCAAATTTCAATCTTTTACAATCTGGGGAATGGAGAATTCAAGGAAAAAACATTGCTAAGATTTCCCCCGCAATATGGCATCAGTTATTTTGAGCTTGCTGATTTTAACAAAGATGGTTTCCAGGACATTCTGGTTACGAATGGAGACAACTGGGATTATTCAGCGATCAGGAAAAACTATCATGGCGTAAGAATTTATCTCAATGACGGAAAAGATAATTTCAAGGAAAGCTATTTCTATCCGTTATATGGCGCTGCCAAAGCCGTAGCACGGGATTTTGATAATGACGGCGACCTTGACATAGCAGCCGTATCTTTTTATACCGAACTGGAAAATCCGGAACAGCAATTTATTTATTTGTCCAACGAAGGGAATTTAAACTTCAAAGCCCACTCTACTCCCGAAGCCGCAACCGGAAAATGGATGACGATGGAGGTCGCAGATTTTGATAAAGATGGCGATATTGACATCATACTTGGCTCCTATTTTCATAATTTATCAGAATTGACGAAGCTGGTTTTTCAGGGTGTTTTGTCATTTCCTCAGGTTTTGGTTTTGAAGAATGGGAAAAATAAATGAGTTTTTCAATAAAAAACCCGGAGTATAAATCCGGGTTCGATACTCACTATTCTACCGTTTCAAACAGATAAAAAGCGTAAGGATCCAGAACGAGATAGTTTTCATCATGCCCTACCTGGAAATATTCCTCCCGCCAATGATCGTATAATTTTGTCGGAATAAATCCATTTTGCTTGAAAGCATACCAGGTCAAATATGCACTGTCCTGACTATAATTAAAGATGCAATATAAATTTTTCCCGTTGCCGTTTCTTACAAATCCAGCTACATGGATATTCTGGCGCGTTAGCCATTTGGTATTTTTATAATCCGCCACAACTGTCAACTTTTTACGAATAGTCAGCAATTTTTTAGTCGCTTCATAAACCCTGTTTTCGATAGTTCCTGCGGATTTTGTCTTCTCATTCTTATCCCAATCGATCACAGGCCTGTGCATCCAGCGATTATCATAGCTTTTTCCAGGATCATTCAGGTAGGAATAATCATTGGTATAACCCGCCTCATCGCCATAAAATAGCATAGGCAATCCCCCCAAAAAGAAACTGTTTGCCTGCATCAAAATAATCTTTTGAATCGACAATGTAATATTTCCCTGATTATTTTCTTTTATCGCTTTTTCCAGTCCGCACAAAGAGGCGAGGGTTCCGCTGATCCGCGCATCCTGTGTTTTCGGATTGACTGAAAACAGCGCACCCGTTGCCGGAGAACCGGGAAAACTTCCTGAGAAATATTCCTTTAAATATTTTCTGTGTTCATAGCTATTATAACCCGCGCTTTCAATCATATAATCGTCGTAACCCAGACCGATATCATCGTGGCAGCGTGTGTAGGTAATCCAGGTTGTACCAAATGGTTTCTCAGCCAAAACAGGTTGTGCCGATAACATCACCGAAACCTGACCCGTTGCCAGTGCATCCCATTGCAGCGCCATTTGTGTTGCATTGTATGCAAAATCACATTCTCTGCCTTGATAACGGCCTTCTCCAAAATATTTCATGATCGCAGCGGGCGCTACAATGGCCTCACCAAGCAAAGCCATTCCGGGCGCGGCAACCTGAACGCATTGTTTTATCAATTGAAGAATAATGTGTGCCTGAGGTAAATTCTGGCAATTGGTCCCGATCTGTTTCCACAAAAAAGCAGGCGCATCGATCCGAAGCACATCCACACCAAGATTTGCATAAAAAAGTACATTATCCAGCATTTCAACCAATACCTTTGGATTGGTATAATTGAGATCCCACTGATACTGATGAAAAACCGTCATGACCCATTTCTGACATTCCTCGATCCAGGTGAAATTTCCTGGTGAGCTCTCAGGGAAAATTTCAGGCATATTTTGTTCGTATTGATCAGGAACAGTCCTGTCATCGAAAAAATAAAAATAATCCTGATACTCCTTATTTCCCGATCTTGCTTTTTCTGCCCATTCATGTTGGCGGGAAGTATGATTCAGTACGATATCCAGCATGATGGACATATCCTTTTCATGCATTTTTTCTCTTACTTTCTTCAAGTCAGCAATACTACCAAATCTTTTATCAACCTTTCTGAAATTGGAAACGGCATAACCGCCGTCGCTTTCGTTGGCGGGACTTTCAAAAACCGGCATCAAATGGAGAAAATTGACACCGAGATCAAGCAAATAATCAAGTTTTTCTGGCATTTTAGCCAGATTATCATGGAAGAGGTCAACATACAAACTCATACCTGCGAGGTCATTACTGAGATACCAGTTTTCATCTTTCGCGTTATCCCGGTTTTTTAAATCCTGGGAACGTTCCAGATGTGTAGAAATCAGAACTTCGATAAGTTTGATGAAATTCTCTTCATATCCCGGATGACCGGCATAAAGCTGCGTGTACAGGTCTCTTATTTCACCTGCATTTAGCGCAAGTTTGGTATAAAACTTTTTGTCAACGCCGGCTATATCCAGATTTTTGTTTTGAACCGCATCGAAAAGCGCGTTGACACCATATTTATTATTCATAATGTACTTATTAAATCCCAAACGAAAATCACTTTTTCTTTCGTCAGTTCAAAGATGCCGGTATTAAATTTAATGTGCAGATCCCCTGAATTCTGTTTCAGCGTTGCTACCTTTTTTTATTTTTATAAACGATACCGAAAGCGCCGCCAGGACGAGTAAAATACCGGCAAGTCTTATCGCATTTACAGGATTATTGCCCAGCAAAGATTCATAATACATCGGCAATGTAAATGTTTCCAATAACATTGGTATAACAATAAACATATTAAAAATCCCCATATAAACGCCCGTCCGTTCGGGTGGAATACTTCCTGCCAGCATGATATAAGGATTTCCCATCATACTCGCCCATGACAAACCCATGCCTATCATGGGAATAAAAAGAAGATATTTATTATGAATAGAAGGTAACGAAATCAGCCCGATCCCGGCCATTAACATACAAAAACCGTGCAAATATTTTGGTCCATATTTTTTGGCAAGCCACGCAAGTCCAAAAGCGGAAACAAAAGCTACTGCGTTGTAAAAAGCGCCCATCGGCCCCACCCAGATTTCAGCCTTCCGAAATAGCGGACTTTCAGAATCAATGGTACCGTATAAAGTTTGTGATACGCATTTGGCGATATATTGCCAGTAAATAAACATACCATACCAGCTAAAAAGCATCATGGGTGCCATCAATTTCATGGTCAGCGGCATTTCCCGCATGGCTTCAAATATTTCGCTGAACGTGGAAGAAACCCCGGCTGGAGATGCTCTTATTTTTGCTTTTTCCTCATCAGTAAGCGGGATTTCTTTGGTTGTTTTTAATGTCCACAAAATAGAGGTAATCGAAACTACCCCACCGATTAAAAACGCCAGTAAGGTTGAAGTTGGGATACGGCCAATTTTACCGGATTCAGAAACGGCGAAAAAATTGATCAGTAAAAAGGGAGTCAGATAGGAAAGCGTTTGCCCTAAACCTGTAAAAGCACTTTGTGTCAGGAAGCCAAGTGAATGCTGACTTTTATCGAGCTTGTCACTGACAAAAGCGCGGTAAGGTTCTTGTGTAACATTATTGGAAGCATCTAGTATCCAAAGCACACTTGCTGCCATCCATACAGAGCTGCTGAACGGCATGATCAATAAAGAAAGGCTGCAAAGTACCGCACCAATCAAAAAATAAGGCGTCCTCCGCCCCCATTTTGTAATGGTTTTGTCACTAAGCGCACCGATAATAGGCTGCACGATCAAACCGGTCATAGGCCCGGCAAGCCAGAGTAACGGAAGGCTGCTTTCATCAGCTCCGAGGTAGGAATAAATGGGGCTCATATTTGCTTGCTGCAAGCCAAAACTATACTGCAAACCAAAAAAGCCAAAATTCATATTAATGATCTGGCCAAAAGACAACTGCGGCTTGTAAAATTTCATTTCATCGTTTTTTCTTCAAATGTAGTATTGTTTTATAAAGAAAAAAGGAAAATATTATCAGATTGAATGATTACCTAAACATTATATCCGTCTTATTTGAAAAACAAAAACGGGCTATTGGTTTTATCCTAAAACCAGTAAAACAGCAAAAAAATAAAGCGGAAAAGCGAATCAAATGATCCGCTTTTCCGCTTTATGCACTATTGAATGAAACTCAGACTATTTTACGTCCCAGAAAATTTTGGTAGTAAGTTTATCCTGGTCTCTTACCGCTGAATAGTTATTCGCATTGTAAGAAATCTCATTACTTGGTATCGTCCATTTTACAGGAGGCAAAGTCTGGTTATTTGCATTGTCAACCTGGAAAGTAAATGTTGGAAGATCAAGTCTGCGTGTTTCTGCCCAGTTTTCGTAAGGCTGAACAAGGTTGAAATGAAGCCATTTTTGCGTAGCAATCAAAGCAAGTTTTGCAGTGCTTGACGTTGCTTTATCCCAGTTTACTGCATCTAGGGCAATGTAAGCCGTGATGGAAGCATCCGTAGCCGGAGCTGGTGCAACGTTTACACCTGTTGCATTACTCACTGCCAGAATTCCATTATAGAATTTGGTCGAAAGAGAAATCGCTGATTCATATGCAGCCTTAGCAGAAGCATCGTTTCCAATTCTCAAATAATATTCCGATTTAATCAGGCTCACTTCCGCTGCATTAATAATCACACCTGGAAAAAACTGGTTGTGGCTTGTAACATAACGGTTGTAAATCGCAACCTGTCCTGCATTTGAAAGTGCAGTTTGAACTGCGGAAGTTGCTGTTGGATCAATACCAATGTATTTTCCCGCTGCGCTTGCACCTGGTTCAAAAAGAATTGGCAAACGTGGATCTGAATTCGTATTCATGAAATCAATCATCTTTTTACCCGCTGTGTTGCCATACCAGGTTCCACCCGAAGCAATCCCATCCTGGAAACCTTTGGAGTTAATATCCGAATTTATACTGAATACATTGATCTGGATATTCTGATCATTGGTAGTAACAATTGGATATGTTGTAGCATTACCCAAAATCTCAGCCATTTCAGTAGCAGATCTTGATTTGAAAGCCTCAACACCAGAAACACGGTTCAACATTCTCAAACGAAGGGAGTTGCTGTAACGTTTCCAGGCAGTAAGATCACCTTTGTTGAAGAAATCCTGAGTCTGGAAAGATTTAAGGTATCCCGCATTAATTGTTGTTGCGTTCAATTCTGCCGAAATGCTCTTCAAGTCATCAAGCATCAGGGTATAAAGCGTCTGCGGATCATCAAATTTTGCCAAAGAGTTAGCATAATCACCACCTTTGATACTTACCATACCAGCCTCAGTGAAAGGAATAGCACCAAAAAGGTCGACCATTCTTTCTGTCTGATCGTACAAATAGATGGTAGCAACAGTCATGAAGAACTTACGGTCAGCTTGTTCCGCAGCTGTTTTAGAATTATATACTTTTTGCAGCTCACGGTATTGAGCCAACATGTTGTAATAATTAAACCACACTGCTTCTGTACCCGAAGAACCTGGAATGTATTGTCCCGAATCATTGATCCAACCTGTAACCTGATTGTAATGATTGATCGAAGTGCGCAACGCTACGAAATAATTGGTATATCCCGGCAGGATATAATCTTTTGTGGATTGTAAAAAACCAGTGAATTGTTTTTCAACCGTAGTTTCAGCAATCTTCGACGGATCAGCATAGGAATCAGTGAAATCCGATTCTTTACAGGACACTGCACCAAGCAAAAGCCCTGCTAATATTAATGAGGATATTTTTTTCATTTTCATAATCGAATTAAAAATTAGAAGCTTGCTCTTAACATAACACCCATGGTACGGAATGATGGGTTGTTACCCGCGTTATTCACGTTTTCATACCATCTAGTACTTGCATTGGTTTGTTCAGCATCAAGATCTTTGATCGATCTGTAAATGAAGAACAGGTTACGCCCGAATACAGATACTGTTACATTCTGCGTTCCGATTTTGTGTGCAATGAAAGCTGGCAATCTGTATGCAAGAGAAATTTCTCTCATTTTAATGAAGTTGTTTTTCTTAACATACAATTCATAACGAGAGCTACTGTACTGCGGCCCACCCCAGTTGTAAGTACTGTTGTAATAAACAGCCTGAGAAACAACGTTCGTATTCGCTTCACCTGTTGAAGTTACACCTTGCATCAGCATACCGTCATGATAAATTGTAGCACCACTCGGAGCTACTCCGTCTGTTGTCTGAACACCTTTACCATTCGCGTCAACATAATAAGTCAAACCGCCATGTTCTGTATCCATTGCGGTCAAACTTTCCTTAGTCAAACCTCTTGAAGTCATCCAGTTGATACCGGTTGGCATGATTGATCCACCCATTCTGAAATCGGTTACGATGTCAAGGCTGAAACTTTTGTAGCTCAGGTTATTGATCAAACCACCTGTCAGCTTTGGCATTGCATTACCTACTTGTTTAAAATTAGGATCAAGCGCATAAATACCATTAGGCCCTACAACCTGTTCTCCTTTTTCATTTTTAAGGATACCGTGTACAAAAATATCTCCCATCGGACGACCAACAACTGATCTCAACTGAGCTGCATTACCATCAAAATCGGCATGGAGCAATTCTGTTGAATTATTAGCAAGTTTTTCAACTTTGTTAGTGTTTTGTGCAAGGTTCAAAACTACATCCCAGTTGAAGCTGTTCAAACCTTTTCCTTGTATCGGAGAAAAATTCAAGCCTACTTCCAAACCTTTATTTCTCAAAGTTCCTACGTTAGCAAGGATTGATCTTGCACCAGTCGATGAAGCAATCGATAAAGGTAAGATCTGATCAACGATCTGCGCGTTGTAATAAGAGATGTCTAAACCAATACGGTTATTAAAGAATTTTGTCTCCAAACCGAATTCAAATTCACGTTTTTGTTCAGGGCGGATTTTGTCATTACCATAACTTGAATTCATGTATGTATACAATACAGACTGTCCGCCTGTTTGCTGAACTTGCAAACTTCCTTGTTGGTACGCAACGTTTGCCTGATAAGTCTGTGGATAGTTACCCACAACTCCAAACGAACCTCTTACTTTACCATAGCTGAAAAACGATGGCAGGTTAAATACATCTGTGAAAACAAAGCTGGTATTAACAGATGGATACACAAATGAGTTGTTTCCTTTTGCCAAAGTAGATGTACGGTCTCTTCTTACAGTTCCTTCGATAAAGAAAAAGTTTTTATAATCGAAATTTACAGTTCCCAAATAAGCATCTCTTGTGAATCTGATACGGGAATTAGAACCGTTCAGGTTGTTTACGCCGGCCGAAAGGTCAAAGAAATTTTCGGTGCTCAAACCTCCGTTTGTGCTCAGACCTTCCAATGTGGTAAGTTCTTTACGCGCATTGTACCCGGCCATGACATTAACTGTAATATCCTCGTTCAACTTCTTTTTGTAGGTAAGCAAAGCTTCACCAAAGACATTGTTATAAAGGTTGTTGTTCATTCCAAATGCTCCGGAATAACCAAATGCCAGTGGTTTTTCAGTTGCTTGTCTGTCTTCTGTTCTTTCAGACGTAAAATCAGTTGCAATTCTACCTCTTAAATTTAGTTCCGGAGTAATGTCCCAGTGTTGGGTCAAACTTGCAATAATACGGTTGCTATATTCGTCGTATGTATTTTTTCTCGTGCTCCATACATAATCAGCAATATCACTTTTGAAACCGTTGTATTTGATATTTTCATTTGGCGTCAAACTTGGGTTACCAGAAGCGGCCGTAACATATTTATATCCCTGGCTTGTCTGATATTTGTTGAAGTACCAGTCAGCAGACTCAAAACGGTTCATCATACCTGTAAAGTTGTTGATCATACGATCTACTTTGAAAGGTCTGTTGTGCGTATGCTGATTTACAAAGTTTACTGTAATGTCAGTCTTTAATTTTTTACCTGTCTTAAAGCTCGAATTAAGGTTAGCAATGTTTTTGCTGTTTTTCGAATCGTAACTGATCATTCCGTTATCCTGACGTGTGAAAGAAAAACGAACATTCGCATTGTCAGTCACTTTTGAAACTGCAAGGTTAATATTTGAGCTGCTTGCATTCTGGAACAAGTTTGCATAGCTGTTGTTTGATGGAGAATAAGGTCTGACCACACCATCAAATGCCATAACTGGCTGACCATCAAATTTAGGTCCAAAGTTAACCGTTGCATTAAGCAAACCTCTTGTTTCTTTAGTACCGTCTCCATCCGTATCATAATAAATAAATCCGGCTGCATCCTGCCCACCATTATTATAATTCAATGGATATCCCGGACCTCTTACGTTCTGGTATCTTGGAAGGTATGCGATTTTATCAACGTTGTAACTTGCGCTGAAATCCACTCCAAATCCTTTTTTGCCTTTTCCGCTTTTTGTTGTTACCAACAATACGCCATTCACTGCTTCAGAACCGTACAAAGCCGCTGCGGATGCACCTTTCAAAACAGTAATAGTTTCGATATCCGCCGGGTTCAAGTCCAAAAGACCATTACCACGAATACGTTGATCACCCCAGAAATCTGTATTTCTTGATTCTCCGTTACGAATTGGCACACCATCCAATACAAGCAAAGGCTGTGTATTTCCTGAAATAGAACTGAAACCACGAATACTCACACTTACACCACTGGTTGCTCCACCCGGAGTAGCATTGATCGTAACACCTGGTGCCTTTCCGTACAATGCAGTTGCAAAATTTGGAGATGCCGTTTTCACAAGAGATTCGTTGTTGATCGTTGACGTAGCGTAACCCAATGCACGTTCTGCTTTAGGAATACCAAGTGCAGTTACAACAACTTCATTTAATTGCGACGCATCTTCTTCCAAAGCAACATCTACGACAGATTGATTTCCTACAACAACTTCACGGGTTTTATAACCAATGAAAGAAAAAACAAGTGTATTCTTTTCTGTTGCCGTGATACTAAATGCCCCGCTGGCATCTGAGGTAGTACCTGAAGTGGTACCTTTTACAAGTACAGAAACGCCTGGCAGCAATTGCCCGTCAGGTGCACTGGAAATTTTTCCTGTGATCGTCTGAGCGAAAACAGGAGCGCTCATCACCATAATCATGACAATAAGCTTAAGTAAATTTTTTCCCATAGAGAGTAAATAGGTTTTTTGGTGAACAGCAAGAATTCTTAATAAAAAAATAATGCAGCACAAACTTAATAAAATATTTTAATAAATATCAAAAGCATTTAAAAAAAAATATGTTTATGAAAAATGTTTTTAATATATATCTCGAAGTTGTAGTAATGAAGAATAATCTTTTGTTTAAAAAAACAAGAGATTGTAGTTAGTATACAGGATCGTATACGTTACGTTATAATTTTAACAGGAACAATTCAATTAATATCCCAATTGAGTACTAAGAAATATAATATTCCAAGCAAAGTCTGTTATAGAAACAGACCAAATTTTCCACATAATACAAAGCATTAAATAAATTCTGCTGGTTTTAGAATTCACAGAATTTATTTAATGCGTTTAGAATAATTTCTATATAATAATTGTAACTAATATTTTTCAGAAATTATAAATCAGGGTGCCAGCTGCTCCAAAAACCGCTTTTCCTAAATCATCCGCATGGCAAATAATCACGCTGGTCACTCCTTTTTCCAAAGCAGAAAAAGCATTATCCAGTTTTGGGATCATTCCCTTGTTAATCACGCCAGACGCTTTATATTCAGCGTAAGTCACAGGTGTTAAGGAAGATATCACAGATTCATCATTATCCGGGTCAGATAAAACCCCCTTTTTCTCAAAACAGTAGATCAGTTTTACATCGAAACTATCTGCCATGGCTACCGCTACGGCCGAAGCCATGGTATCTGCATTGGTGTTTAAAAGCGACCCCTCATTACTATACGTTAACGGTGCAATGACCGGAATGAGATTACTATTTAATATAGCTGCAATCTGGCTATCATTAACTTCTTCTATATCCCCTACAAAACCATAATCAATCGTTTTTACAGGACGTTTCACTGATCTGATAATTCCACCATCCGCACCGGTAAGCCCAATTGCGTTACATTTTAATGACTGCAAAGTTGCAACGAGGTTTTTGTTTACCAGTCCACCATATACCATCGTTACCACATCCAGCATCGGCTTGTCGGTGATACGGCGACCATCAACCATTTGAGTTTCTATCTGAAGTTTCGCAGCAATTTGTGTTGCTACTTTTCCTCCTCCGTGTACGAGAATTTTCATTCCCGGCAGCTTGGAGAAGGTATCTAAAAACCGGGCAGAAGCTTCTGGATTATCAATTACATTACCACCGATTTTTATTATGTAAAGAGATTCAGACATTGAAATTACAGTTAATGTTCCTTTTTAAAGTCTGCAAAGTTAGAAGAAATCATCAATAGCAATTTAATTGTGCTGCGAGGTTTTAATAAAATAAATTTTGCCTCAAACTTCACTTACATCGATTCACGAAAGCTAACCGCTTAAATTTGTACATCCGATCTTATATATTAAACAATAGAATTTATGTTATTTTACATGATGAATTTTTTTAGAAAAATTACGTTGAGTATTAAATCAGGCAGCGACGATTACTGCCTTCAATCTTATAAATTAGAAACCTGAATTACCTAATTCAGCTCCTACTATCAAAATATCCAATGAAACGAAGTATTTTTCTATTCATTATTGTTTGTGCATTTTTTGCAAAAACCAATGCCATTGCCCAGATTCAGAAGCATGCGCAATGGACTTATACTTTCTCAAAAAATGAAGCCAAAGCAGGTGAAACGATAGATCTCATTTTTACCGCTGTGCTCGATAAAGACTGGTATATCTATTCCTCAGATTTCGATCCGGAACTGGGTCCGATGCTTACAACATTTAAGCTTACACCAAATAAATCATTTTCGTTGGTTGGAAAATTGAAACCGCAGAATCCGAAAACAAAATATGAGGAAATCTGGGGCGGAAATGTCAAGTTTTTTGATGGGAAAGCCGTTTTCAAACAAACTATAAAAATATTAACGGACAACCCGGTTATTAAGGGAAGTTCAGAATACCAGACTTGCAGCCATACTTCAGGAACCTGTGTCCCGGGAAGTGATGATTTTGAATTTAAAGGTTTAAAAGTTGTAGCAGGAGCTTCCACTGAATCTGTTGGAACAACACCGGCAGAAGAAAAAACAACCGCAGCTACGGAAATAACGGATACTACTTCTCAGGAAACAGCTAATATTTCCTTATCGGCCGGAGATTCTGCAACTGCTTTCAAAGCAAAATCTGAAACTCCGAAAATAGATTTAACTGCCGAAGATACCGGTGCAGATAAATCATTATGGGCATTTGCATTGGCTGCTTTTTTATCGGGATTGGTCGCTTTGCTGACGCCTTGCGTTTTTCCAATTATTCCAATGACGGTCAGTTATTTCACCAATCAAACGAATGGAAAAGTAAAAGCGCTATTATATGGTATATCAATCGTATTGATTTATACGCTTATCGGAACAGTCGTTTCACGATTGAACGGACCTGCTTTTGCAAACTTTTTAAGTACGCACTGGATTCCAAATGTACTTTTCTTTGCCATTTTCTTCGTCTTTGGATTATCATTCCTGGGACTTTTTGAAATCGTTTTGCCAAGCGCTTTTGTAAATAAAATGGACGCTAAATCGGATCAGGGCGGATATGCCGGGATATTCTTTATGGCTTTTACATTGGTCCTTGTTTCGTTTTCCTGCACAGGGCCAATCGTGGGAAGTTTGCTGGTAGCATCTGCGGGCGGTGCAGTTGTCAAGCCGATTGTGGGTATGGCGGCTTTTTCTTCCGCTTTCGCTATTCCATTTACCTTATTCGCCTTATTTCCCCAATGGCTAAAATCTTTGCCAAAATCTGGCGGCTGGTTGAATACGGTAAAAGTAGTGCTCGGTTTCTTGGAACTGGCCTTAGCATTGAAGTTTCTAAGTATTGCAGATCAGGTTTATCACTGGCATTTACTGGATCGTGAAGTTTACCTGGCGTTCTGGATCGTAATTTTCTCCATGCTTGGATTCTATCTTTTGGGAAAGATACTTACCCCACATGATTCTCCAATTGAGCGCGTGAGCGTTCCCCGGATCTTGTTTTCTATTATCACTTTCACTTTTGTGGTTTATATGCTTCCAGGCATGTGGGGCGCGCCCTTGAAAGCATTGGCAGGTTATTTGCCCCCGCAATCAACCATTGATTTTGATCTTAGTAAAAGAGCTAGCGGAATTGCTCCGGCAGCCTCTTCGGGCGAAACTAAAAAGTATGCGGATCTTTTCCATTTACCTCATGATCTGGATGGTTTTTTTGATATCAAAGAAGCGCAGGCTTATGCCAAAAAAGTAAACAAACCAGTTTTTATTGATTTCACAGGACACGGTTGTGTAAACTGCCGGGAAATGGAGGCCAGGGTTTGGCCGGATCCGGAAGTTTTGAAACGCCTTCAGAATGATTTTGTCATTGCTGCACTTTATGTAGATGATAAAACGGAACTACCGGAAGCCGACTGGTACACTTCAAAATATGACAATAAAGTAAAGAAAACGATCGGAGCACAAAATGCTGATTTGCAAATTGTTAAATATAATAATAATGCGCAGCCACATTACTGCATCGTCGATCAGAATGGAGACCTTTTGGTTGCTCCCAAAAATTACGATCTAAATCCGGCTCATTTTGTAGCCTTTCTGGAAAGTGCAAAAGCTGCTTTTAAGAAATAGAGTTTAAATAAAATTTCAGGAATGGCTTCATTGTTTAAACAGTGGAGCCATTTTTATTTAAAAACCACAAATAAATCAGCATATTTTACAGAACTTCGTCTTTCGCTAAAACGTTTTTCCTACTTCCTAACACCACAAAAAATTACCTAGAATCTGTGAAAACAATTTTTCATCAAATGACAAAGAGCTGCTTTTTTGCTGTCTTGCTGTGCGGATTTAATATCTGTGTCGCACAGAACTTCCGACCACCCGCTGTTCCGCTGATTACAATCGATCCATATACCAGTGTATGGTCATTTGGGAATGAACTTAACGGCTCACCTACTAAACACTGGACGGGAAAACCAAATCCACTAGACGGATTAATTCGTGTTGACGGAAAAACATATCGTTTCATGGGCGCTGCTGTACCCATTTTAAAAACAGTAATTGGTACGGCGAAAGTTGAAGAATATCAAGCTGTTTATACAACTGAAAAACCAGCTGCTGACTGGAATAAAGAAAATTTTAAAGCCACTGGGTGGGAAACCGGAAAAGCACCTTTTGGCACAAAAGACCGGAATGACAACATGCTGAAAACCGGAACCATCTTTCCAAAAGAGATATGGTATCGCCGTGAATTCACTTTGGACAATATCAGTTTTGAGAAAATCGGTTTGAATATTTTTCATGACGATGACGTATCCGTTTTCATAAATGGTGTCTCAGCCTATGAATGTTCTAATTGTTTTACGGGTGGTTATGAAACAAAAAAGATTAGTGAAGCCGCCAGAAAATCATTAAAAAAAGGGAAAAATATCCTGGCTGCTTACTGTAAAAACGGAGCAGGTCCGGGATATATTGATATAGGTTTGACAGACGAAATTGCACCAAAAGGGACAGATGTGATTAGGACTGCAAAACAAACCAGTCTGATCATGAAAGCAACGCAAAGCATTTATTCCTTTGACGCCGGACCGGTGCAGATCACGGCAAGTTTTGTCGCTCCGTTACTAATGGATGATCTTGCATTACTATCCAGACCAGTGAATTACATTGTTTATGATGTCAAATCGAAAGATGGAAAAGTACATGATGTTCAGGTATTTACATCTGTTTCCGGATTATTGGCTGTTAATGAAGGAAATCAGGAAGTAACAGAAAGAGCCGGAAAAGATGGAGGATTGCTTACGCTTGCTATTGGAAGTCTGGATCAAAAAGTTTTGCAACGCAAAGGTGATGACGTACGAATTGACTGGGGATATGCCTATTTGGCCGCTTCTGAAAAAACGGTTTCAAGTTCTGCTTTTGGAACACCAGCTGGCCTTATCAAAAGTTTTTCTCAAAAAGGTACGCTTGATCCGATCAATACGATGGTAATCGGCACCGGTGAAACAAGAGCGATGGGCACCATTTCCAATATCGGAAAAGTGGATAGCAAAGGCGCTTCTAATCATGTTTTACTAGGATATGATGACGAATTTTCTGTTCAGTATTTTGAAAAAAATCTTCTTCCATGGTGGAATAAAAGTGGCGACAAAACCATTCAGGGAGAATTGAAAGAAGCTGAAACAAATTTCAATCAGATTATGATTGCATGTAAAGCAGTTGATATAAAAATTTATGATGACGCTTTAAAAGCAGGTGGAAAAATCTATGCAGAACTTTGTACTGCTGCATATCGTCAGGCCATTGCTGCGCACAAATTGGTTGCCGGACCGGGTGGAGTTCCGCTATTCTTATCAAAAGAAAATTTCAGTAACGGATCAATCGGAACTGTGGATATTACCTATCCTTCGGCACCCCTATTTTTAACCTACAATCCGACCTTATTAAAAGGAATGATGGAACCGATTTTCTATTATTCTGAAAGTGGGAAATGGAAAAAACCATTTGCGGCGCATGATGTAGGAACATATCCGCTAGCAAACGGACAGACTTATGATGAAGATATGCCGGTAGAAGAATCAGGTAATATGCTGATTTTGACTTATGCGATTAGTAAGGCTGAAAAGAATTTAGAATTCGCGAAGAAACACTGGGAAACCTTAACAGTCTGGGCAAATTATTTGAAGAAAGAAGGTTTCGATCCCGCAAATCAGCTCTGTACGGATGACTTTGCCGGCCATTTAGCGCACAATACTAACTTATCTATCAAAGCAATTATGGGCTTAGCCAGCTATGCGAAAATGGCTGAACAATTAGGTCAGAAAAAAGAAGCAGACGAAGTGAATGCTTTGGTTAAAGAGTATGCAAAAAAATGGATGGAAATGGCTGCGGACGGAAATCATTACGCCTTGACTTTTGACAAAAAAAATACATGGAGCCAGAAATATAATCTGGTTTGGGATAAACTTCTTGGCTTGAATGTGTTTCCAAAAGAGGTGGCGAAAAAGGAAATTAACTTTTATCTGACAAAACAACTGGCTTTCGGTCTACCGTTGGACAGCCGTAAAACTTACACAAAATCGGACTGGATTTTGTGGACAGCAACGTTAGCTGATAACCAAAAAGATTTCGAAGCTTTGATTAAACCAGTTTACAAATACGTAACAGAAACTACGGATAGAATTCCTCTTTCTGACTGGCATGAAACTACTGATGGAAAATCGGTAGGTTTCCGGGCACGTTCGGTTGTTGGGGGATATTATATGAAGGTGCTGGAAGCGAAGTTGAAATGATAAAATTGGGGTGAGTATTTTAAATGCTCATCTCATTTTATTCATTATTTTCTAAATCGTTTTGGACCTTTTTTACAAATGATTCAGGGCAATTAATAAGTGTTGCGATTTTGGAAATCCTAAGGTCAGTATGGAGTAATAGATTTTTAGTAACCTCGTAAGTTTTACACTGCGAACCCATTTCGATGCCAATTTTTGTACCTATTATGACGCCCTTTTCAAATGCCTCCTGAAAGGTTATCAACTTTATAGCTTCTATAATCCCCATACTTTATTGCAATTTTTTAGCTATCCAAATTTGAGTTAGGTACTATTTTCCTAACCGCAAATCTTTTTGAACCTTTTCGACCAATGATTCAGAGCAATTAGCGAGAGCCGCAACCTTAGAAATTTGGAAATCAGTATTTATTATAAGATTTTTAACAATTTCATAAGTTTTATTATACTCACCCGTTGCAATACCCTTCTCAATTCCCTCTTCCAAAGTAATCATCTTAATTGCTTCTATAATACCCATACCTTTCTCATTTCCAGTTAATATATCTACCTCATTATCAAATTTACTATTTATTTCAGGATTTTCAATGTAAATGAAAGTCTTCAGGAAATACAGAAAACGCCTGATTTTTTCGTTGTCATAGCGCTTGCTTTTTACCAGTGCACGCACGATTTCCAATCTGTGTTCTCCGAGTTTAGATTCCGGAATTTTATCTGCTAAAGAAACCTTTTGCGCAGTAAGAATTACGAGTGCGAAAAGATTATCCATTCCTATTAATTGATCCTCATCATGGTCGAATATGTGATAGGAATTGTACCTGTAAATAATTTCAGTTCCTAAAAACTTCTTTCGATATTCCGAAGACGGTTTTTGATTTAGCTTACCGGTAAATACGGCCAATGCCGCAACTTCGACTTCAAATCTATCTAATATCCTGTAATAATATTGAAACATTCGTTGCGGGAAATTTTTAACGGCGCCATCCTGAATTTCAATGTGAACGAGAATATATTCTTCGGCACCTGTTTTCAGATACGTCTTCACTAACATATCCACAAACCGATTTCCTCCCCTTTTCTCCAAATCAGGGAAAAGTTCAGCCAGCTCCTTATCCATAAAATCAAAACCCCGTTCGAAATCAAAAACGATATCCGCGTTTTTGAAAAAGAAATATAAAAGGTCAGAAAACGATTCTTCAAATGCACTTTTTAGTAATATATCGTTTTTCTTACGCATCAAAATTCTAGTAATATGCTTTCAAACAGATTAACATAAAAAAATCTTAACAAAATAAAACCACTTGTAAAAACTGATAATTCAGTAATACAAGTGGTTTTATTTGTATCTGCATCCAGACGTAAAATCCGGTTGCTCGTCTCGAAAATGAATGCGTTTTATTTATTCAAAGTTTTGAAAAGCATTCCTTTTTCAACTTTATCTGTCAAAGCCATTCCGTTAAGAATTGCTATATCGTCAAGCTTATTATCCGGCATGTTTGCATCTTTCAAAAGATCACGAAGTGTACCGTCGCGTTGGGCAGTTTTTATTCTGATACGATCAGGCTCTCTATTCAATTTGGACTGATCTGTAATAGACTTAAATCCTTGTGCAACCGATTTGAACTGGTTCAAATTTGATCCAAAATCTGTACTCGCTGCAACACCATGAATGGCATAAATCGATCCATTATACTGAATTAACCAACTCGCAATCTGTGCCGCATTTGCCGCAGGAGCTGTTTGTCCCTGAGCTACTTGTTTTGCGATCATGGCAATAGCAGGAAATCCGTTAATCGTCGTTTTGTTATTTTCAGAAGTTTGCAGACCGTAGTTTTTAATAACCGTTTGCGCAGCTTCATCAAGCGTTTTGCCTTCTGCAATTGTAAATAACATCATTGCCTTTCCATCTTTCGATGCCATTTGAAACTGTGCAGGCGTGTTTTCTGTCTGCCAGTCGGCTGGAACAGGGAATTGGAATTTTAACTCCGGATGATAAAATTGACCACCTTCTACAAACCCTTGTTTTGGATCAACACCATAAATCAATCCCTCAATTTTTCGCAGATAAACATCCCGGTTGACGTTATATTTTGCCTGGTGCGCTGTTTGATAATTCGTTGCAAGTTTTTCAACAGTTACCTGACGATTTCCCGGATCCGGGTGGGTCGACTGGAATGTAGGAATGCTTGCTCCGCTTTTGTCACTGATTTTTTTCAAAGTACCAAAAAAATCTGCCATCTGATGTGCATCGTATCCGATTTTGCTCGAATATTCTACACCCAATTCATCCGACTGACTTTCATGATCACGACTGTATTTTAAAAGCAATAACCCCAAACCCTGCGAAGCCTGATCTGATAAACCTCTGAATGTTGGAGAAAGTACTGATCCTGCCAGTATTATACCTTGCGAAAAAACTTGTTTGGTTTGCTGACTTGCTGAGTGGCGAGCTGCAATGTGGCCAATTTCATGACCTAAAACACCAGCAAATTCTGCTTCATTATTAAAATGAGCCATAATGCCGCGGGTGAAGTAAACATATCCGCCAGGTACTGCAAAAGCATTCACGACCGGAGAATCTACAATAAAAAATTGATAGTCAACTTCCGGACGATGAGAAACCTTACCCATCGCTTTTCCCTTTTCATTGATGAAGGCAGTCAGGTTTTTATCATCATACAATCCCATAGAAGCCACAACAGAGGGATGAGATTCTGCACCCAGTGCCTTTTCCTTTTCCGGCGACATCAAAATAATTTCTTTCTTTCCCGTTACCGGATTTCTTGAACAACCGGAAAGAAGTCCTGCGCCCAAAACACAAGCGAGTATGTGTAACTGAAATTTGGTATTCATAAAAATTTGTAATGTTTTTGTTAGTGAGCTGGTCAAAATTAAGTAAGTATTGCTCTGTAATCAAAGAATCATGCCAAATGACATAACAATTACTATGACTAAAAAACATACTGCCGGTTACATTTTACGGTAGCTTAGTTATTTTAGTGAATTTATCAATCTCTTTATTAACTTACCTTCACTTACAGAATTGTGGCTCAATATTATCAAATAATAGCCGAAAATTAACCCAGACACGTTTTATAGAAAGACTTTATCTCATGACATCAAAAAAAAGTACGTTCAGCGCGCTTCCAACCTGGCTGGCTCGATTTGATTTTCTTGGGATATTTGAAAAAGACCCTTTCGGCAATTTCCTGACTATTAAACGCTTCTTTATTTTTGTTATTGGCTGGTTTACCTATTATCGTTATACGGCAGTTAATAAAATAAAAATTACAGGAAGTGAGCAGCTGATTGACCTCCCGGATCATGGTGTTATTTTCTTATCAAACCACCAGACTTATTTTGCAGACGTTATCGCATTTTACCACATTTTCTGCGCAACGAAATGGGGCTATAAAGATAGCATCGCACCACCGTTTTACCTTTTTTCCCCAAGAGCACGCTGCTATTACGTGGCTGCTTCCGAAACGATGAAGGAAGGTATTTTACCAAAACTTTTCAGTATAGGCGGCGCTATCACTATTGATCGTTCCTGGCGTGCAAATGGTGAAAACGTAAAACGTGAACTTGATAATGCTGCGCAGGACAAAATTGGTATGGGCCTCAAACATGGCTGGGTTGTGAGTTTTCCCCAGGGCACCACCAAACCCTTTGCGCCGGTCAGAAAAGGAACGGCGCATTTGATAAAAGAGCATCAGCCCATTGTTATTCCCGTTGTGATTAATGGTTTCAGAAGAGCTTTTGATAAAAAAGGGTTGCGTTTTAAAAAGAGAAATACAACACTTACTGTTCAGTTTAAAGCTCCCATGCACTTTTTACCGGACGAATCAGTAGATGACATGATTGATAGAATCACCAAAGCAATTGAACAAGAACCTCCGAAAGAAAGCAACGTTTTACTTCCTATCATGTAGCACGGCATCATTTTTGTATTACTCAGCATATCTCATTCATAAAATTTTATGGCTCAAAAAGTATTAATTACCGGCGGAACAGGTTTAATTGGAAAAAGACTGACGACATTGCTTTTGAAAAAAGGGTATAGAGTTGCTTATCTTACCAGAAGACCAGTAGAAATTCCTTTTGTAAAAGTGTATGAATGGGACGTGAAAAATAATTACATCGAAGCGGGTGCTCTGGAAAATACTACGTATCTGATACATTTGGCAGGAGCCGGCGTTGCTGATGAAAAATGGACCGAGGAAAGGAAAAAGGAAATTTTCAGCAGCCGTACGGATAGTATTAAACTGATTGCGAGAAGGTTAAAAGATCTAAAAATAACCCCAAAATCTTTTATTTCTGCTTCCGGAAGTAGCTATTACGGTGAAGATACAGGTGATATCCAGCATACCGAAATGTCACCTCCCGGTAAAGACTTTTTGTCGGAGGTAACCATTGAATGGGAAAAGGCAGCTGATACCATAAAAGCATTTGGCGTAAGAACTGTAAAACTAAGAACGGGTATCGTTTTAAGTAATGATGGAGGTGCTGTTCCAAAAATGGCCCAACCTGCAAAATTTGGATTTGGAGCTCCTTTGGGCACAGGCAAACAATGGCTTTCCTGGATTCATATTGATGACCTTTGCAGATTGTATATTGAATCTATGGAAAAAGATTCCTGGGAAGGCGCATACAATGCGGTAGCGTTTCCTCCCGCAACCAATGAAGATTTTACCAAACAAATCTGCAAAGCACTTAATAAACCGCAATGGCTTCCGAATGTACCTTCCTTCGCGCTTCGTCTTGTTTTTGGAGAAATGGCTAATGTCGTTTTAGGAAGTAATTATGTGATCAATCAGCGTATTAAGGATGAAACGGATTTCAAATATGATTTCCCGGATTTGTTGGAAGCATTGAAGGATGTCTTGTCAAAATAATATCAATAGACATAAATTGGATTGGTATAAATCCACGGTAGCTGTTTTCTCCTGAATTTCAATCGGGCTACAATCCGATAATTCCCTTTTTTATTTTTAGTTTGAAATTCGTAGTCATAACTATCTTCCTTACTATCGATAAGTTTTCCATTTTTATACAATTCGAATTTTACGGCAAATGGCGAGATAGCTTTTAATTTCAATACATTTTTACTTTGGATTGAATCTCCAATAATCGCGTTTATTTTCCCCGAACTGTCGGTTGAAACGAATTGAAAACCCTTCGCTTCGGCCAGACTTTCAAAGGAAATATATGCATGTCCTTTGACTAGATCATTTTTCAAAGATCGACTTGAAAGTGTATCACTAAAAATATGCGTGTTGGCAAAATTGAAAGAATGAAAATAAGTATCGAGTTCCATTTTAAAAGCCCAACCCGCGACATCAGGTTTTCCCAGTAGTAATTTTTCTTTCCAACCGGGCTCATTAATAGAAATCGTTTTCGCATTGGGCCCAACCCATTCAACTTTTCCATTCTTCAAATATTTTGCCCGGAGACTTTGGTTGTTATGTGCGTCAACGGCTGCCATTCCTACTATTTTCCGATGGTTATTTAGAGAATCCCAAAGCGAAATAATTTTCGTTTGTTCATCAAAAAGTTCGCGATAACTCCAGTGCCGATGGATACCGCTGTTTATCATGCCGTTGATTAAAAATTTTACCGGATTTTTTTCATCAATAAGATCCGAGTGAATATTATAAATTTCCAGTCCCTGATAATCCGGATTGGCCCAGTCGTGTCCATCCTCTGAATGCAGATAAAAAACCATCCCGCCTTTTTTTACCACATCATGAATCAGCTGGCTTCTGTCACTTTTCCAATCCAGCACTACATTTCTTAGCGGTGTTACCATCATACTGGGTCCCGGAGATTCCGTACCTGATTCGATGACGATATCATTAAAAATTCCGTGAATTCCTCTCGGAAAAGTATCCAGATCGGACATGCGGTGGTCGGCGAGGAAAATGAAATCCAACTTTGCCTTTTTGGCGGCCGGGAGTATTTCGGCCAAAATACCACGGCTATCATGCGAACGATACGTGTGAGAATGAAGGACGCCTTTGAAATCCGTTTGCGGTATTAATAACTCCGGCTTTTTATATTTTTTCCACAAAGCAGTTCGCTCATGTTCGAGTTCAGGATAAACTACATATCGGTTGTAAAATGGCGGGATAAAAAAGTAAAGGAGTATAGCCAGAAAAAATACGGCCAGGACTTTAACCAAAATAAGTAAAACACGTCCGATTATTTTCACCGTTTTCATTTTAGGAGAAGGATTTAAGAGAGTTTATTAATGAAAGCAGTTTGCAAGATAAATCTAAGACGTGCAGATTTTAAATTTATATTAAATAACCGGAAAGTTCACAGGAGGCTCCGAAGGAGCCATGGAAAGTGCAGACGATACGTTATTACCAGAAACAGGCGGCTCCGATGGAGCCTTTTATAAATACCAAACGTATCTAATTAGTTAACGGACTATGACTTTCCACCAAAGCTAATCGCCAAAAGCTAACAGCCAAAAATTACTCTTCTTCTTCCTCACTCAGTACCTGCCTCGTTTCCAGCCATTTATCCCTCTGCACTTTTGCCCGAAAATCATCCTGGACATTGAGCTGGATATTACCATTGCTAAAAACCGTCATTTGTAAGCCTACAAAAGCAAGTGCTTCATTCAGTCTTGATTCCAGAGGTTCATTCGTAAAAATGCATTCTTTCCAATACCATTCCAGCTTTTCACCGGCGATTTCTTCCACTACATTTTTATAATCGTCAACAGTATAACCAATGAACGGTTTACCAAAACGTTGCCATAAAACTTGCATGACCGTATCCAAAGAAGCTTGATGATTGGATTTTTTTCGCAGGTATAAATCCAGAATCAAAGCCACCAAAGCACCTTTATGATATACCGAAACTTTTCGGTGCGGAATTCCTTTTTCGTATCCATCCAGCCACAAATCAAAAGAAGATTCGGCCAGAGATTGGGACGCCAGAGCATTATTTTCAAAATGCCGTTTCATGTAAACCTGCAATTCTTTTACATAAGCTTCATCATCGAAAACACCGGAGCGCCTTAAAAACAAATCGCCATAATAAGTTGTGCAGCCTTCGGCTACAAAACAAGTTTCAAAATAATTTTCTTTTGTAAAATCATACGGCAAAAGCTCGATAGGACGAATTCTGATGATATTCCATGCGTGAAATAATTCATGAGAACTTACCCCTAATAAATCGGTATATAATCCTTCGCCTTCATCATCCGGGCCCAAAACAATCATCGTAGAATTATGATGCTCTACACCGTGATAAAAAGCGTTTGGCAAAATCAGGTTCAGAAAATGGTAATCCTGCTCTGGAAATTCGCCCATGGTAGCAATCTGCTCTCTGGAAAATCTTCTGAAATCGCGCTGGATACGTTTCCAGTTTGGCTTCAGATTCCCGTGCATCCAGATATGGAACTGAACACTGCGAACTATATAATCAGATTTCTGCAAGGTTTCTGATGCAAGAAGCGGACTATCGACCAATTGATAAAAATCCTTCGCAGCCAGTTGATGACGACCGGAAGATTCCAGTCCGCAAGCGATTTCAAAATTTTCCGGCAATGCCAGTGAAACAGAGCACTCATCATTAATTCTCCCTTCGGTATAAAAACAAAAATTGATAAAATTGAGATACCAAAGCTCTTCATCAACATAACTGCTGCCAGCATTTTGTATCGCCGCAAAGAAAGAATAGCGTATTTGAACTGTTTTTTCAGAATTTGTTTTAACCTCCCAACGATCCTTCGTGATTTTGCGTATCGGTAGTTTATTACCACTTATTGAATTTGCTTCAATAAATTGAATATTTTTGGCAAAATTTTGAATTTCATAACGTCCGGGGCGCCACGCAGGTAACTGAATTTCAACCTGATCCGTCGTAATTTCAGGGATGGTATACGTGATTGTCAGGAAATGCGAAGCCGGGTCAGTTACAGAAATTTGATAGTGCATAAACGTTGAAATGAGGCGTAGTAATGAGGGTCAAATCAATAATAAACCAAAAGTTAAGAATTTTGCGTTAGTATTAACAATATTAAAATAAACCATTTAGAAATGAAAAGGAAAATCCTCCTGTCCTGCTTATTTATCATCACACTAGCGATTAAAACGACAGTATTTGCACAAAACGATGAATATTACCGTCCGGATACTATTAAAAAAGAAAGACCGGTAAGAAAAGAAATGCCTCCTGTTGAAGATAAGGCTCCGGTTGAACCAAAGAAAGTTGAGAGCGATTTAAAAAATCTTGCATTCAAGGAAAGGATACGACTAGGCGGAAGTTTTGGTTTAAGTTTTGGTACAATTACCAATGTCAACTTATCCCCAATGATTGGTTACCAAATTACGGACAAACTTGTTGGTGGTGTTGGAGCAACCGTAATGTGGTTTAAATCAAAATACTTTGGATATAATACTATTAACTATGGAGGACGCGCTTTCCTGATGTATCAGATTGTGCCGGTCGTTAATATTATAGCAGAGTACGAAACTTTAAATGTACCTATGTCCTATCAGCGCAGGACTTGGCTAAGTTCTCCTATGATCGGTGCTTCATATAGCCAGCCAACAGGTGGGAAATTAATCCGGGCAGTTCATTTTACAGCACTTTATAACGTTAATTATAATAACCAGATTGATCCTTACAACCAGGAAAATCTTTCACCATACGGAAGCCCTTTTGTTTTTCGCGTGACTTTTCTGTAAATCAATCCGTACTTTTGTAACAACCATTTTTTCTGCTGCATTTTTGCGTCACTTTTCAATTCTGGTGCACAAATCAATCAGATTCATTAACAAATACTATTACGTTTTCATTTTCAATCTTTACTACAAGAGAAAATGAGATCATTTAAATTATGGAAAATCCGGTTTTAATTTTTGGTGCAGGCGCATTGGGTATGCAGGCACTTGATATTTTTAGAAGAAATAATGTACTCGTCTATGGCATCCTGGACGATAATAAAGAATTACACGGTAAAGAATACGGCGATGTCAGTGTTTTAGGCGCTACGGACGACGAAGGTTTTATCAATATTATTGGTGAAAAATGTGAAACTTTTGTCGCCGTTGGTGAACGGTCCGTTCGTAAACAATTGACAGAAGGTTTGAACGAGCGTTTCAAAAGTATGCCTGTTAACGCAATTCACGACAGCGCAATTATTTCAGAAATGGCAACGGTTGGACATGGTAATCTTTTTGCAGCACGTGCTGTGGTTGGAGCGACCTCTGTACTCGGAAACCATAGTTTATTTCTAACAGGCTCAGTTATAGAAACGGCAGTCAAAATCGGAGATTATGTTACCGTTGGAGCAGGAGCAATTATCAATGACCGGGTAACAGTCGCTGATGGCGTATTTATCGGATCAGGTGCAATTATTGTTGCAGGTATTCAAATTGGCAAAAATGCCCGGATTGGCGCAGGTTCTGTTATTGTTGAAAATGTTCCTGCAAACGCAACCTTTTTCGGAAATCCTGCAAAGAAGATTTAGATCTGTTTTGTAAGGAAAAAACCAATGCTTGCTGAGTAAGAGCTGGTTCAATGTTAAATACCTCAGTTTAAATCAATAAAATTAGTAGATAGTTTTTTTATTCACACGAAAAGACACTACCTTTGCAGTCCTTTTGACAGAAATAGTGAAAGAGCTAAGTAAATACAACATAGACATTTACGGTTTGGAAGACAAACAGTATGACTATGATATGGAGTCTGGAGACGCTTTTTTTGAAGAATTAGAGCAAGATCTCATCGAACGCGGCCAATTTAAAACCCACGTGGCTTTAAAAAAATCTGCGACTATGCTTCAGTTACATTTTCATACTGAAGGTTCGGTCGAATTAACTTGTGACCGTACTTTGGAACCGTTTGAGGAGCCCATAATTTCGGATCATCAGATTATTTTAAAATTTGGGGACCGTGATGAAGAGCTGACCGATGAGATAGAAATCATCAACCGGAACACAAACCGGATTAATGTTGCGAAATATGTATTTGAATTCATTGCACTTTCGCTACCGGTAAAAAAACTGCATCCAAGTCTAAGGACAGACGATGATGCCGACGAAGAATCAGAAGATGACGAAGTAATACTGGTGTATTCTTCAGAAGACAATGAGGATAACGGCGACGGCGATTCCGAAGAGAAAATTGACCCACGTTGGGAAGCATTAAAGAAATTAAAAGGGCAATAAAGAATTAATAATTCTGAGCCGCATATAAAAGTTTTTCAAACCGAATATTAACAACCGAACATAAAGCATCATGGCACATCCTAAGCGGAAAATTTCCAAAACCCGTCGCGATACACGCAGAGCACATGACTTCCTTACAGGCAAGCAATTGTCAGTTGATTCTTCAACAGGGGAAATCCATCAGTTCCACCGTGCGCACGTACACGAAGGAAATCTAGTTTATAGAGGCAAAGTTGTTGTTGAAAATTATGCCAAAACGGTTTAATTTTTGATGATGATAATGCCAATTTCGCAACAGCCTTATAAAAGTTGTTGCGAAATTCTTTTTTACTAAGGCACAACTGCTAAATTTACAGCTTCGATTTATAACTTTTAGTACAAAATAACAGCGTGTAAATGAAAATTGCGGTAGATGCTATGGGGGGAGATTTAGCTCCACAAGCAATTGTTGAAGGGGTTATCCAAGCCACTTCCGAACTGCCATCGGATGCTCGAATCGTGTTAATTGGTCGTGAAAGTGCTATTCTGGATATTTTTCGCCAGCATAACTTTTCTTCACCAGTCGTTGACATCATTCATGCAGAAGATGTTATTGAGATGGGTGAGCACCCTACAAAAGCTCTTTCTCAAAAACCTAATTCGAGTATTGGAATAGGTTTTAAGCTTCTGAAAGAAAAAGAAATTGACATCTTTTGCAGCGCCGGGAACACGGGAGCCATGCATGTAGGTGCTCTTTTTAGTATAAAAGCTATCGAAGGAGTTTTACGGCCTGCGATTGCAGGTTACGTACCTCAGGTTGAAGGCGGATATGCCATCATGGTGGACATTGGTGCCAATGCGGACTGCAAACCCGAAGTTCTGGCGCAGTTCGGAGAAATTGGCTCTTTATTTGTCCAGCACACATTCCAGATTGAGCGCCCGCGTGTAGCATTAATGAATATCGGTGAAGAAGAACAGAAGGGTTCATTGACTGCTCAGGCGACTTATACGCTACTCAAGGATAATAAAAAAATCAATTTTATTGGCAATATTGAAGGAAAAGATCTCTTCACTAATAAGGCAGATGTGATCGTTACTGACGGTTTCACAGGGAATGTGCTATTTAAATTAGGAGAATCGTTTTACGAAATCGCCAAACAAAAAGGGATTCAGGATGATTTTATTGATCAAACCAATTACGAATCCATCGGAGGAAGTTCCATTATTGGTGTGAACGGAAATGTGATGATTGCACATGGTATTTCTTCGCCGCTGGCAATTAAAAATATGATTGGATGGGCTTATAAACAAGTCAAATCGAAAGCATATCTGCACATTGCACATGCGCTGAGTTAAGACAGGCCCAACCGGAAAGTTATAATTGCGAATAAACTCTGATACTATTTTTTACCAAAATTCATATGAATTTTGAATGCTAGAAATTAACCATGACCCACGCAAGAGCCTCTATAACAGGAATACACGGGTATGTGCCTGACTATATTCTGACAAATGCTGAATTGGAAACAATGGTGGCGACCAACGATGAATGGATCGTTAGCCGTACCGGCATTAAGGAACGTCGCATACTTAAAGGAGAAGGTTTAGGAAGCTCACATATGGGCGCTGAGGCTGTAAAAGGGTTGCTTGCCAAAACCAATACTGCTCCGGAAGATATTGATTTGCTGATCTGCGCCACTACTACTCCCGATTTTATCTTTCCGGGTACCGCCAATCTTATCTGTGATATGACGGGAATCAGGAATGTGGGAAGTTTTGATATTCAGGCGGCATGTTCAGGATTTGTTTACGCACTTACGATCGGTTCTCAATTTATTGAAACCGGCAAATATAAAAAGGTCATCGTCGTAGGCGCCGATAAAATGTCGGCCATTGTGGATTATACGGATCGTAAAACCTGTATACTTTTTGGTGACGGCGCGGGCGCAGTACTTCTTGAACCAGATACAGATGGTTACGGTATTATAGATTCAATCATCCGTTCTGATGGTGTTGGATATCCTTATTTGCATCAGAAAGCAGGTGGAAGCCGATATCCGCCAACACACGAAACCATTGATAATAAATGGCATTCTGTTTATCAGGACGGAGCGCAGGTATTTAAATTTGCTGTGAAAAATATGGCGGATATATCTGCTGAGATCATGGAAAAAAATAACCTGACCAGTGAAAACGTTGCATGGCTTGTTCCGCATCAGGCGAACAGGAGAATTATTGAAGCAACGGCCAACCGTATGGGTGTAGGTATGGACAAAGTGATGGTCAATATTCAGAAATACGGAAATACAACTTCGGCTACGATTCCGCTTTGTTTATGGGATTATGAATCACAGTTGAAAAAGGGAGATAATCTTGTTTTAGCTGCTTTCGGTGGAGGATTTACCTGGGGAGCTGTATATTTAAAATGGGCTTTATAATAAAGAAATGAATAATGGACATGCTTCATTATTCATTTTGTGTTTAAGATTTTACAAAATTTTTGCATTACTTATTAACTAAACATGGCAACGACTGCAGATTTACGTAACGGACTGGTAATACATTTTAACCATGACCTTTTTCAGGTTATTGAGTTTCAACACGTAAAACCGGGTAAAGGAAACGCTTTTGTTCGTACTAAAATTAAAAGCCTTACTACCGGAAAAGTATTGGATAATACTTTTTCCTCAGGTGCTACTATTATTCCGGTTCGCGTAGAAAGACATAAATTCCAGTTTTTATACAAAGATGAAGTTGGCTACAACTTCATGAATTCTGAAACGTTCGATCAGGTATTGATCGATGAAAAACTTGTAACAGCTGCTGATCTGATGAAGGATGGACAGGAAGTAGAAATCCTGATCAATACCGAAACAGATGTTGCTTTACTTTGTGAATTGCCCCCATTTGTAGAATTAGAAGTGACCTATGCTGAGCCAGGCTTAAAAGGAGATACTACAAACTCTCCGAAAAAAGCGATTGAGGTAGAGACGGGCGCACGTATCATGGTACCTTTATTTATTGAAGAAGGTCAGAAAATTAAAGTTGATACACGCACGTACGACTACGTTGAAAGAGTAAAATCATAGGCCACCATCCTGCAACTGTTTAAACTTGACTAAATGGAAACTAAAGAAATTCAAAAACTTATTGACTTCATCGCCCAGTCTGGTCTTGATGAAGTAAACATTGAAACAACGGATTTAAAAATTAAGGTAAAAAGATACGGTTCAGCTCCGGTAGTATCTGTCGCTTCGGCACAGTCTGCCCCTGCTCCGGTTTACACATCCGCTTTACCGGTTGCTTCGGCACCTGCTGTTCCGGTTGCTGCTGAACCAGCTGCTTCTGCCAATCTCATTACTATTAAATCACCAATGATCGGTACTTTCTACCGTGCTTCTAATCCTGAAACGCCTGCTTTTGCAAGTGTTGGAGACGAAATCGTACCTGGAAAAACAGTTTGCGTGATTGAAGCGATGAAACTTTTCAACGAAATTGAATCTGAAATTTCAGGAAGAATTGTGAAAGTTTTGGTTGAAAATGCTACTCCGGTAGAATTCGACCAGCCTTTGTTTCTTGTTGAACCTATATAACGGCAATGACCGGTCTTCAAAAACTTAATTAAATTTCATGTTTAAAAAGATTCTCATTGCCAACAGAGGTGAAATCGCATTACGTGTGATCAGAACCTGCCGAGAAATGGGCATAAAAACGGTTGCAGTTTATTCAACTGCCGATCGTGACAGCCTTCACGTACGTTTTGCTGACGAAGCGGTTTGTATCGGACCTCCGCCGAGCCGTCAGTCTTACCTGAGTATACAAAATATTATATCTGCTGCCGAAGTTACCGGAGCAGATGCCATACATCCGGGATACGGATTTTTATCTGAAAACGCTGAATTCTCTCAGATTTGTGCTGATTACGGTATCAAATTTATTGGAGCAACAGCTACTCAGATCAACGGAATGGGCGACAAGGCAACTGCCAAAGCGACTATGATCAAAGCCGGTGTTCCGGTTGTTCCAGGTTCAGAAGGTTTGCTCGAATCCGTTGAACAAGGAAAAGAGCTTGCAAAAGGTATTGGTTATCCTGTAATTGTGAAAGCAACAGCCGGTGGTGGTGGACGTGGTATGCGTATTATCAACAAACCTGAAGAATTTGAAAAGGCATGGAATGATGCCCGTACAGAATCTGCTGCCGCTTTCGGAAATGACGGATTATATCTTGAAAAATTCGTTGAAGAACCTCGTCACATTGAAATCCAGATCATTGGTGATCAGTATGGTAAAGTGTGTCACTTATCAGAACGCGATTGCTCTATCCAGCGTCGTCACCAGAAATTGGTTGAAGAAACACCTTCGCCTGTTGTGACGCCAGAACTTCGTGAAAGAATGGGTGCTGCTGCCATTAAAGGCGCTCAGGCAATCGGATATGAGGGCGCCGGAACGGTTGAATTCCTGGTTGATAAACACGGTGAATTCTTCTTTATGGAGATGAATACCCGTATTCAGGTTGAACATCCGATTACAGAAGAAGTTACTGATTTTGATTTGATCAAAGAACAGATCAAAGTAGCTGCGGGAGATCCGATCAAGGGTATTAATTATACACCAAAATTGTTTGCTATGGAATGCCGTATCAACGCGGAAGATCCTGCAAATAACTTCCGTCCATCTCCTGGAAAAATTACAAATTTACATTTCCCGGGCGGTCATGGTATTCGTATCGATAGTCATGTTTATAGCGGTTATACTATTCCGCCGAATTATGACTCGATGATAGCAAAATTGATCGTTAGCGGTCAGTCGCGCGAGGAAGTGATCACCAGAATGAAACGTGCTTTGCAGGAATTTGTGATTGAAGGAATTAAAACAACAATTCCTTTTCATATCAAGTTGATGGACGATCCTGGTTTCCAATCGGGTAATTTCACAACGAAGTTTTTGGAATCGTTTGATTTTTCTACGCTTTAAATTTTGTTTTAAACGCAGAGTTATTGGAGTTTTTTCGCTGAGTGGCGCTGAGTTTATTTGATATAATATTTTGAAGAGGTGTTTGGTTTAATAACCGGGCACCTTTTCTGTGTTTTGTCAAATAGTTATTAGCTTTATAAAAACTATACATACTTATGAGAGAAACTTATGCCAACACTATTCCTCTTGATCTGGGTGTAAACTACTCTTACACGGATTATCTTTCATGGGATTTTAAGGAAAATTTAGAATTGATTAATGGACAAATATTCCCGATTAATTCAAAAATTGATTCATATCATCAGCATATATCCTCCAAAATATTGTCAGCCATGGCAATATTTTTTCAAAATTTTCCTTATAAATTGCTTTCATTTCCGGAGGAAATAAAACTAGTAAATGAAAAAGCTGCTCTTTACAATGACAACCCTATTTCGATAGTTCGTCCCGATATTTCGATAACTTCTAATGGTAAAAATATTGCTATTCAAAGCTGCAACGAGATACCGGATCTTATTGTTGAAATTCCAACTACGGGATTTTCAAAGGTTGAAATGAACAAAAAATTTAATTTGTATGAAGAAGTCGGAATAAGAGAATAATGGCTAGTGACCCAAGCAGCCGTGTTTGTCTATATATTGGACAACGAGAAATTAATCGGACTTAAACCTGCCACAACCATTTTAGAATCTCATATTTTTCCAAGCCTAAAAATAAATCTAGAAAAAATCATTCATAACAATTAAATATTCGAACAGCTCGGACGAAATCTCACCCGGGCTGTTCTGCTTATAAACACATAAATTTTTAAACAACTTCCGGAACCGTATAAGGCGCTCTGTATTTTCTTGTCAGGTAAGTATTTGCATCATTATCCCCCACGAATTTTTCCGTTTTAGGATCGAAGGTTAATGCTCTGCCTGTTCTGTAAGCGATGTTTCCTAAATGTGCCAATCCGGCAGATAAATGTGCTGTTTCAACCGGCGCATTTACTTTTTTAGGGTCTCTTGCTATAACCGCTTCAATAAAATTTTTGTAATGATCTCCACCTTCCTTACGTGTGGGCCCAGGTTTTTTATCTTTCCCTAGAAATGTTTCATAATAATCATATCCTTTCACAACCAGATATCCTTCGCTTCCGTAAAATATATTCCCGATCCCTACTCCACCTTCTTCATTCGTCATCCAGGGACGCACTTCAAATTCTATAATTTTCTTTTCTTTTGGATAAATGTAAGACGATGTCAATAATTCGGGCGTTTCTTTTGCATCATTCCAAAGGAATTTCCCGCCCGAAGATGTTATTTTTTCAGGGAAACTGTCCACACCAAGTCCCCACATACACATGTCGGTTTCATGGATTCCCTGGTTTCCTATATCACCGTTTCCATAATTCCAATGCCAGTGCCAATCATAGTGGACGTAGTTTTTTGAGAATGGCTTCATTTCCGCAGGACCAGTCCACAGATCATAATTTAAACCTTCCGGTACCGCTGAAACTCCTTTATCTCCAATATCCGGCCTCCATTTATAAACAAGTCCTCTCGCCATATAAACATTACCAATCAACCCATCCCGCATATGTTTTACAGCTTCCTGCAAAGCAACAGAACTTCTCAGCTGAACTCCGTGCTGCACTACACGTTTGTATTTATGCGCTGCTTCCACCAATTTCCTTCCTTCATGAAGGTTGTGTGAACCTGGTTTTTCAACATATACATCCTTTCCCGCCTGGCAAGCCCAAATCGCCGCCAATGAATGCCAGTGATTTGGTGTAGCGATACTTACCGCATCAATCGATTTGTCATCATACACTTTCCGGAGATCATTCTCGGTTTTCAGCTGTTTACCATTATACTTTTCCGCATATTGTTTTGCGCGGGTCTGCAAAATGTTATTATCCGGATCGCAAATCGTTACCAGTTCAACATTAGGAAGATTTGAAAAACCTTTGATATGATCTTGTCCACGCCCATTTACTCCAATAACGGCCACCCGCACCCGGTCATTTGCACCGAAAGCACTGGCTGGAATGATGGAAGGAATAGAAAGTGCTACGGCTACGCCCGCCGAATTTTTAATAAATTCCCGACGGGAAACTTCGTTTTGTTTATTCATTACGATAGGGATTTAGGAATTTCGTATCAAAGTATTTCCCGTCAGCAGTGATCTGATGGTTAAATAATTAGACGAAATTAGAAGCACCTGACCCCGAAATATTACTTATATAAAATACAATTATTTTATATAATAGTACTAATTGAAGATAAAGAAATAAGTTAAACAGACGAGACTATTTACCGTCCACGTGGAAAACACCATCATAGTACGTCCCCATATAGGCACCCCACCGAATAGGCTTTGTAATTTTAATTGCCGTTTTGATTAAACTGACCTGCATTCCGTCGAATGAATACGTGCGGTTTTTATTTGTACTGCTGCAAAAAACGATATCCAGCATATTGTCATTATCAATATCTCCGATCCATGGCGTAGAAGAAAGATTATGGCCCGGAAGTCCGTTCAATAACTCGACAACTTCATTGGTTTTGAAACCGATAACAGCCAGCGTATTCAGAAATTCCTTTCGCCCAAACTGATCTCTCGTCTCATAATTAATGCTCATAATAACCTCTTCTTCATTATCGCCATCTATATCAACCACGACCGGAGTACTGGTCTGGTATTTCCCGAGTGAATCCCGGAATGCTACCTCCCCATTTTTCCCATTGATCATATACTGCTCCGTCGTTTCCAGCTTTGGCCATTGTCCTTTGGCTACGGAAACAAAGAAATCAGGAATTTTATCCGGCGTAAAATCGCCCACAGCAATGGAAGTATATGCCTCGGAATTGGGGATTTTAACAGTCCATATTGGCGCCAGGGTTTTCCCGTCAAAGGCTAAAACGCGGCCATCCACAGCATTGGCAACAATATCAGCAATGCCATCCTCAGTAATATCAACCCATACAGCTGGTGCAATAAATCCTTTATCCGGACTCGTGGCGATTTTCACAGCTGCTGATAAATTACCTGCCAAAATATCTTTTAATGAACCAACAAAGAGGCTTCCACCAATGGTTTCACCACCCGTCCCAAAAATTACTCTATAATCTTCGTTTTTAAAATGTTTTGAAACTGATACCGACATATACGTTTCCTTTCCGTCAGGCATCATTGCTTCGGCCAATAGTTTCCCCGAGGCAGAGCTCAATATCACCAACTCTCCCGGAGGGCGCTTGGGATCATATGGTTTTACCATCACATCACCTCCATTGGATATGATTATATCTTCCAAACCGTCACTGTCCTGATCAGGAATTAACTGCGGGTTATAGAAATTATACCACTTTTTATTTTTCAGAGAAGGCGTTTTTTTATCAAATTTCCAGATAACAGTCCCGGTATTTCCGTTGATCGCCTGCAATTCTCCTACCCTTCCGCCAATAATGACGTCTTCTACACCGTCATGATCAATATCTTTCAAAAGCGCAGAGCCATACATTTGGTCTTTTGCTGGATTTTTCCAGAGTAATTCTCCTGTTTTACCATCCAACGCGATAATCGCGGAGTCGCAAGCCATAAATTCCAGTCTCCCAATTCCCAACACAACATCTTTTATCCCGTCACGATTAAGATCCGTAACTCTGGGAGAAGAAAAAGTTGAAACTTTCGGCAGTATTTTTGACCAGGAGCTTTGGGCGTGCACATTTAATGGAGACAAACCCCATAAAACAAGTAACAATACGCTTGATAACCGAATACCTTGTCCTGATAACATCAAAAAAAATCAGCTGTTAGTCTCTGATAAATTACCTACTGCCTCATGAATCGACTTCACAACATTTGAACTTGTATCTTCGCTGGGCAATCCGAAAAGTGACTTTTCCTTGATAATTTTTGCTACATTTTCCGGTACCAGATTCTCCCATCCCACTTCTCCTTTTTTTATTTTTTCCAACACGCTATCTGTTGTGATATGCATATGCTCCTTGTTGTAATTCCGGATATCCTCAATTTTATTATTGATGATGAGATATTGGAATAAAGGACGCAAATGATCGTCTACGACGAAATTCTCACAGCTGTAAACCGATCCATCCGGCTGCAAAGTCGGATAAATAAACAGCTTAACCTTGCGACTGAAAAGCGTGGCAAACGATTCAAGAATACCGCCCTGAAGAAACTCATAATGTTTTTCATCAAAAATATCCTGTAAGCTAGGGCTTCCTAAAAGCAAGCCGGCTTTCAATTTTGACAAACGGGAAAGATAAGCTACCAGACGGAAATATTCGTGGTGGTTGGAGATCATCACCATATGCCCGAGTGAGCACAGGATATCCACACGGTCCAGGAAATCTTTTTCATCAATATCCTTATCAACACCTTTCAGGTTGTGTAAAGTCAGCTCCGAAACAAGCACTACCTTGGATTCGTCCACATCGGGTTCGGCAAGAAATTGCTTTTGACCGTTGCTGATCAGGTCAATATGTACATTCGTGATCGGGCGCAAACGGCCACGCATCATCAAAATATGCTTTTTATATAACGCTTCCGAAGGCTGCAAAACACCGCCATCCGAGCCAAAAAGTGCTGCATCCGTAAAACCATTTTTCACCAGACGAAGGCTCATCAAACGGTTATCAACCTTCACAAAATCCGGTCCGCTGAAACGCACCATATCGATTTCAATCCGATCCGGCGTTAAGTCATCCATTAAGGACAACAATAAAGTTTCTGGCGATTTATGATAAAAAAAACAGCCATACATCAAATTGACACCAATAATTCCCAAAGCCTGTTGCTGAAGAAGATTTTCATCATCCCGCATACGTACGTGGATCACTACGTAATTGGACGGCCCAAGTGGCGTTAACTGAAACTGAAGGCCTATCCAGCCATGGGATTCATTCGTTTTTTGAAAATTTAAAGCGACAACGGTATTGGCAAAAGCAAAAAACTGGCTTTCTGCGCCACGTTTTTCCTGAAGACGTTTTTCAACAAGATTGTATTCCCTGTTCAACATTTTCATCAGCCTTGACTCCACGACGTAACGCCCGCCTTCCTCTGTTCCATAAATTGCGTCACTGAAAGTCATGTCATAAGCCGACATGGTTTTGGCGACCGTACCTGATGCGCCACCCGATTTAAAAAAGAATGCAGCTGTCTCCTGCCCTGCGCCGATTTCAGCAAATGAGCCATAAATCCGACGGTCGAGATTAATTCTTAACGCCTTTTGTTTAGTACCAAGATTCTTTTCGTACATACCAATGCTGGGTTAGATGAAGAGCTTTACACGTAAATATAAGAAAAATCCCATTCCGAATAGTTAATAAGAATAACAGATTCTATATTAGAATCGAAAAATTCTATAAATTATTATTATTAACAGAATGAATTAAATTATTTTATTCCGATGTCTTTACAAGCCAATTTCCTGTTCACTTATGGAACGCTGATGCAGGGCTTTTCAAATCCCTTTGCCGAACGTCTCCACACATTATCAACATTTATCGGCAAAGGATCATTCCCAGGAACGCTGTATAAAATTGAGTGGTATCCGGGTGCCATTTATGAACCCGAAAATCAAGGCAGGATCTACGGGGAAGTCTATCTGATTACCGTTCCGGAAATTATATTCCCGGAACTGGACGACTATGAAGATGTTTTTGAGAACGAACAAGATAGCCTTTATCTGCGAAAGATCATTCCGGTTTTGATGAACGACGGCTCGTTGATCAATTGCTGGGCATATCTCTATAACCAGGATTCAACAGATCTTGAAAGGATAAAAAGCGGAGATTTCAGACAGGCTATTTCGTAACCGCGCCTCCCACTTTTTCACCAATAATCCTCAATCCATCCAAGGTTAATTTTCTGTCAATTTCAACAAATTCGTTACGAAGCGTTTCAATAATAGATGACAGTCCTCCGGTAGCAACAGCAATACAATCTCCACCCATTTCTGCCCGAATTCTGTGTATCAGCGATTTTACCAAACCTTCATAACCTAACAAAATCCCAGCCTGAATCGACTGAACCGTATTTTTCCCAATAGCCGATTCCGGTAATTTCAAAGGAACTTCCGGAAGTTGGGCTGTATTTGTAAATAAGGCTTTTACGGCAGTCACCAATCCAGGTAAAATAGCTACGCCTAAAATCTCACCTTTCTTAGAAACGGTTGTAAAGGTCAGTGCCGTACCAAAATCAACAACAACGCAATTTCTCTGATACCGCGTAAAAACCGCCACTGCATTGGCAATTAAATCCGCCCCAAGTTCGTGCGGATGATCGATAGCGATGGTTAATCCCGGAAAGGTATTTGGTCCGACGACAATAATATCATCACCAAAAAGAGACCGTAGCATTTTTTGGATAATCGGTGTAAGGGCAGGCACAACGCTACTCAAAACCACCGTATTAACCTCGTTAAAAGAGATTCCCGCTTCCAGAAAATGCAGCATCAACTTCGATGCATAATGCGACTCACTTTCCTGGGCAAGCGATCGTTCCCGCCAAATGTGTTCCCACACGCCGGTATTGTAAAGCCCAAAAACAGTATCCGTATTACCAACATCGACAGCTAACAGCATAATCAGGTTTTTATATTAAGAGAACAAATAAAAGCATAATCGAAATAAAACTTCAATCGGTGGCGTTTTTAACCACAGTTTCTTTTTGTTTAAATCTACTTTTAATACTTTTACGAATAGCCCACTCTGTGTTCCCTGGTTACTTTTGTAATTAGTAAAATTCACTCCGATTTAGTAAAAAACATGTATTATTTGAATAGCTGCCGGTTTTTAATTCCATATACTTTTCTTTTTTTTACCACATTAACACTTAAAGCGCAAAGAATTCCTGAATGGAAAGATCCGGAAGTGATCAGCGTCAATACCGAAAAAAACCGTGCTGATTTTGTCCCCTATACTGACGAAAAAAGTGCGCTCAAACTTGATAAAAAATCACCGTTTGTAAAATCGCTAAACGGAAGCTGGAAATTCAAATGGGTTTCGCATCCATCGAAAGCACCTTCCAATTTTTTCCAGCCCAATGTTTCTACTTCGGGTTGGGATGATTTAATTGTACCATCCAACTGGCAGGTTGCCGGAGCGAAAGAAGGACGTGCTTACGACAAACCGGTTTTTACCAATATAAAACATCCTTTCAAAGCAAATCCTCCTGGAATTGATGCTGATACGAATGCGACCGGACTTTACAGAACTACATTCAACATCGCTGAAGCCGATAAAGGAAAAACATTTTTTCTTCAGTTCGGAGGCGTACAATCTGCTTGTTATGTTTGGCTCAATGGCGAAGCAATTGGTTATCACGAAGACGGAATGACGCCTTTCGAGTTCAATGTTACAGAAGATGTAAAAACGGGAATAAATCATTTGGCCGTGGAAGTGATCAACTGGTCGGATGGAAGTTATCTGGAAGATCAGGATTTCTGGCGTTTGTCGGGGATTTTCAGGGATGTGAACCTGATTACGGTTCCTGATGTCCATATGAATGATTTTTCGGTTCGGACGGATCTGGATGCCAATTATCAGAACGCTACTTTAAAAATCAGTACGTTCATCAAGAATTTCTCGAAGCAGGCTGCTGCCGGAAATCAATTGGTTTATACGTTATATGATGCTAATAAATCTGCTGTTATCTCTCCTGTCAGCCGCCCGATTGCTACAATTGAACCGTCCGGAGAATTACCAATCCGTATCGATCTGCCGGTAACGAACCCCGATAAATGGAGCGCGGAATCACCAAATCTTTATACACTTACGATTCAGATTTTAAATTCAAACGGAAAAACAATTGAGGCAGTAAGTCAGCGCGTTGGTTTCCGTGAGATTAAAATTACTGGCGGACAATTGATGGTCAATGGGAAACCGATCATGATCAAAGGCGTTAACCGCCATGAATTTGATCCTGAAACAGGCCGCGTGATGAACCGCGAAACCATGATCAAAGATATCGCTTTGATGAAACAACATAACATCAATGCTGTCCGTACCTCACATTATCCCAACGTGCCGGAATGGTATGATTTGTGCGACGAATATGGCTTATACGTAATGGATGAAGCCAACATTGAAAGTCACGAATTATGGGGCAAAAATATTATCCTGGCCGATAAACCGCAGTGGAAAGCTGCATTTCTTGCACGAGGAACGGCCATGCTGGAACGTGATAAAAATCATCCGTCCATCATCATCTGGTCTTTGGGAAATGAGTCAGGCATGGGAGCGAATTTCACAGCCATGGCCGATTATATTCATTTATCTGATCCCACACGTCCCATCCATTACGAGGGAAGAAGTAATTACAAACCGACGACATTAAGCAGTTTTGATATCATGTCGGTGATGTATCCTTCGGTCAGTGATATGATTGAATTGGTCAAAAAAGATAAAAACCGGCCGTTGATCGTTTGTGAATATGCCCACGGAATGGGAAACAGTATTGGAAATTTTAAAGATTACTGGGATGTAATTGAAAAATATCCAACCATGCAGGGCGGTTTCATTTGGGACTGGGTTGATCAGGGACTTAGCCTGAAAAGAGCCGATGGCAAAACCTACTGGGATTATTTCAATTACATCGACGGCGCAAATGCGGGTGATGGTTTGGTAAATCCGGATCGCGTTCCTCAGCCGGAAATTAACGAAGTCAAAAAAGTATATCAAAATATAAAATTTGAAATTCCTGACACGCTTCGTGCCGGGCAGCATCAGATCACTATTAAAAACACCTATGATTTTATTTCATTGAGTGGATTTGAACTTATCTGGTCGGTTCAGGAAAATGGAAAATCAATTGGCGAAGGTACCGTTTCAAATCTGACTGCGCTTTCAAAACAATCACAGCAGCTGACAATCCCTTACCAGATTCCTTCAAACCCAAAACCGGGTTATGAATATTTTCTTAACCTAAGCATTCGAACAAAAAAAGCAAATTTATGGGCCTCGGCTGGACATGAAGTGGCCTGGTATCAGGCTCCTCTTGAAGTTTTGACGGATGAAATGAAGGATGTAACTTACACGCGCAGTCCCGCATTACGCTTGTCGCTGACCCGCGGAAAAGGTATTACGATCAGTGGACAGAATTTCTCGGTAAGTTTTAACAAGAAAAACGCGCGGATATCTTCTTTCATGTATAAAAAAGAAGAGCTGCTGGAATCGGGTCCATTCGCAAATTTCTGGCGTGTACCGACCGACAATGACGAAGGTGGCGGGAAACAAAGTTTTGCAACCAGCTGGAGAAATGCGAATCTGGATTCTCTGAGATTAACTGGTTCTGATCTTCGTGTGGAAAAACTGAACCCGCATGTGTATAAGGTGACGATGATGCAAAGTCTGCGCAGCAAAGCTGGTGCAATGATTGTCAGTTCAATTTATACCGTTTATGCGTCGGGAGATATTGAGGTAAAAAATACTTTCACGCCTAGCGGCGAATGGCCTTCATTAGCAAAAGTGGGTATGCAAATGCAAATGCCGTCTTCTTTTGACAAATTCGAATGGTACGGAAACGGGCCTTATGAAACGTATGCAGATCGCAAAACAAGCGGCCGAATCGGCTTGTATTCAGGAACTGTGGCCGAGCAACATTTCCCATATATCAGCCCACAGGAAAACGGAAATAAAACAGACGTTCGCTGGGCAAGTGTAACTAACGAAGACGGACTTGGCCTGCTCGCCATCAGTGATTCTGTTTTCAATGTCAATGTCCACGATTACACCGACAAAGAATTACTGGCAGCAAAGGAAAGAGCTTCTGATTTTTCAAGAGGAAATATCACGGTTGTTAATCTGGATCTTGCGCAAATGGGACTTGGTGGTGATGATAGCTGGTCGCCACGCGTACATAATCAATATAGATTGCCTGCCAAACCTTATTCCTATTCTTTCCGCTTAAAAGGAATTGACAAGGCTTCTAATATTGAACAGATTGTCCATACCAAATTACCTGCGATTGCTCCAAAACCTATCCCGGGTATTACTGCAAATGCGGCAGATACAGAAGAAGTTGCTAGCGATGATGCAGAAGAAGAGGAAGTTATCAAACCGACAACCAGAAGTTATTCTTCCAAATATTCAAAGAAAAGAGTTTCACTTAAAAAGAAACCGACTCGTAAAAAGAAGTCGGTTTCCAGAAAAAAAACAAGCTCGAAAAAGAAATCTTCTGCGAAAAAGAAATCATCTTCCAAAAAGAAAAGAAGAAGATAGATTTCCCGTGACCTGAATGCAGCTTTTCTACTTTTTGTAAGGAGAAAGGATGTATTCAGATTTCACTTTTATAGACTGTGCGATTTTGACAAAAACGATGGAAGGTACTTCAATTTTGTGATCGGTTAGCGCTACTTCAAAGTCAGAATTAATCGTAATTTTTGATCCTTCAATTTTCAGTTTTCCCTTGATAGTTCTGGTTTTTGCAACACCGTGCACTGTAAAAGATCCGGTTGCCGACGCGTCATAAGATCCATCTTTTGTAAAATCAATCGTTTGATCCAATTTTCCAGAAAATGTCCCCGTTGGGAATTTTGCTGATTCCATGTAATTTTCATTAAAATGTTCCCGCATCAATTTGTTTGGAAAAACAAAGTCGCGCATCGTCATCCGGATAGCAATTTCTCCCGTCGTGGTATTGAGTAAAACCTGGGTCTTTCTATTTTCAGCATCTATATTCTCCAAAGGTGTCGCCGAAGAAAAACGTGTATTGCCAGTTGCCGTTGCAAACATGCCTCCCTGGGCAAAAGTCCTGCCTGCTATTCCCAAAATCGTTATCAAAAAGATTACGCTCAGGACTATATGTCGTTTCATAAATCTCGTATTTAGTAATTAACCTTTCCTCTTGCTTTTTTTGTCAAAACTGAAAGTTCTCGAAATATTGAAGCCATAGTGTACGTCTCCCTTACCCCAGCTTCCTGTCGTTTCGCCAATAAACTGTTTTTCAATCATACCTAATGAATTTGTAAAATGCAGCTGAAAAACGTGTCCGCCTGTGTCAATATCAACACCTAACGCCATAGAATCATGGTAAGGAAGCGCACTGTTATTTCGCGCCGTCCAGAAATATTCAGCATTGACAGAAACACGTTTGCTGATTTTCAAACGCCCTCCCAAACCAAGAGAGAAAAGTCCCCGCTCCTCTCCCGTCAGTTCAGGCAGGTTTCGATATAGATAGGTTGGCGTAATTTGCAAAGAAAGTTTTTCACTGAATTTCCGGGCAATTAGCGCCTGGTACACATAGGTTAATTTATTCTGAAAAGTCCGCGGTATCTCTTCGTCCGATACCGGCCTCAAAGTACGAATAGCGCTGCTGGCAAAAAGTGTCACCGAAATGGGAATAACTCTGGCTCCGGAAGTTTGTTTCAACAAACGATATTTGGCAAAAAAGTCAAACGCTTTTTGTTCTGTACTTCTTCCCACACCGATCATCAGATCGTCGGTTATTCCGTATTCAAATCCCAATCTTAGCGTAGCCTGATCTAATCCGTACAATTGGTAAGAGCCAGAATTCAAGCGGCCAAACCGGTGAGAAATCCTGAAATCCATGTGATTTTTCTTCACCGTTTCCACCGAATGCCCGTTTATGATCCTTGTGGATTTAAAGGTAGCTTCTACCGGGACAGTCGTGTTGCTGTCCAGTTTATTCAGTTCACCGAGTAAGTCATTCTGGGCATGAAGTATCGTTACCGGAAAAAGTAAAATGATTGCGAGGCGGAGTGCTTTCATTGTAATCAAGATTATGCGGTTACTGTTAAAGTATTACCATCCGTTGAGAGTGTTATTTTATATGCTTTTAATGCTGCTACGGCAGGGCCTTTGTCTACGGCGCCGGTCAGTTTATATTCTGATCCGTGATTGGGGCAATAAATATCATTTTCAGCGCTTCGATATTGAACAGTCGTTCCCTCATGTGTACAAACTTTGGATAGTGCCGCGTATGTGCCCGTGGTGGAAAGTGCTACAATCAAATCGCCGATAACCATAAAAGAACCTGCGGTTTTTAATTTGGAATAAGTAGCGTTTGTCAGGTCAATTGTAAAACTGATCGCGCCAGCCGAAGTCGTAGCATTCCCGGTAAGTCCTGATGTAGCACCTGTACCCGTTGTCGGTGTAGCAGGTGTTGTTGTTAAAGGATCCATTTCCCCGGAGCTGCAAGAGGTCATCGTTCCCATGCAGTAAAAGGCCATTAATGTTGAAGTGCCAAGGCTCAGACTTCTTAAAAATTCGCCTCTTTTCATTGTTTCTTTTTGAGTACTGTTCATGATGCTATTAAGTAGGTTGGTGAAAATTCAGACATAGTTTTCCCGTTTCCCGATTTTACGGGAATTGGAAAAATGACCTTGACGATCCTTTTATTTTTTAAAAACAGGAGTATATCGTATTGAGAACCAGATTCCGGTAGTAAATAAATCTACCTTTCCGAAGCCAACTTTTTTGACAGGAATCCGAACATAAGGTTCTGCTAAAAGTGATAATTTTTTTGAAAAACGATATTCATATCCAGCCGAAGCATTGATGTGACTTAGAAGGTACCAACCCGTGGAACCATCCCAGTCATTCCATTTTACTCCGTAGGTATGCGGCTTATAGTTATAATTATACTTTTCATTCTGCATATAATAAGAAGAAGCACCTGCTTCTGCAAACCACCGTGATCGTTCGTTTGAACTTATATCATACCGAAGATTTAGTGGAATTTCAATTACCTTGCAAGTTGCGTCTGTACTATACGGCCTCGCAGTCTGATCATTCCAACTACTCGGCCAGGCATATTCTCCACCTTCCGCTTTATACACTTTCGAACTTCTCGCCACACCCGTTTGAATATATAATTTTGGTAAAACCGCATATTCAATCAGCAAAGAAACCGCTGTTCCCGGTTTGGTGAAATTCTTTAATCCTACACTGCTAATATCCGGTGAATATCCAAAACGTACAGCGAATTTGGGCGTCGGATCTTTTTCGCTAACTGCTTTAACCGGTTCAGAAATAGGCGGAACATCAGCCTCCTTAACCTCAACTTCTGGTAATGAATTCAACTTTTTCCAAACCAGCGATCTGGATTTCAATTCACTGGCAGAAATATTCAATCGGCTTAATTCATTACTAACCGCTGTGTTTTTAACTTGCTCTGTTACTTTATCAACAATTGGAAAATTGTTTTTACTATCCTTCGGTTTTTCAGAATCCGTAAGATTTGAGATTCCCTGATCCGGCTTTTCCGGTTTTGTTTTTTCGAAATCCGGTTTTAAAAATCCTTCAATCTTTAAATCAAGATCAGATAAAGATGCCCCGTCGCCCCTTCTCCCAATAGAATGGTTTGGTGCTAAGTACACTCCGCCTGTCTTAGACCAGCGCCGGGGCAGTGTCTTCCTGTTTTCCGATTTCAAAATATTCTTTTTACGTTTTGCGGGAATTTCAAACAATTCCTCATCCGATTCTTTAAGTTTTTCAGCTTTAACAATTTCAGAATTCTTATCCGAATTTGTGGTAATCCTATTCTCTGAATCAGAAACAGCTCTTCCGGATTTTTCTTCGGTACCACTGGCATCCTTATTGGATCCGGATTCTGTAAAATCACTTTCTGCCTTCTTCGAACTAATGTTCTCATTGGCCGGTTTTTCGTTTGATATCTTATTGCCAGCCTTTTCTGCTAGTGCATACTGATTTTCTTTTTTGACAACATTCTTTTCTTCTTTGTTTGCCAAAAAATAAGTCGTCAATCCTCCTAACATCAAAAGTGCGAGTATTCCAACCGGCCACCATTTTTTAAACCAGGCAGCTGGTGTTCTTCCATCTTTTTCGTCCAGCATATTTTTTAACGTATTCCAATCCTGAGGATCAAAATTCGAATCAAGCTCTTCCGCAGACTTTCTGAAGAGCTTGTCCAGTTCGTCATCTGGAAACTCTTTCATAATTGTCTATATTTATTTTGGATAGCATCATTCTCAGTTTTTCCCTCGCCCGCGACAAATTTGACTTTGACGCGCCAACAGAAATGTTCAATTGCTCAGCAATTTCTTCGTGTGTGTAACCGTCTATTACAGCCAAACTAAATACCAGCCTGTAAGCTGGCGTCAGTTCCTGTATTAAACTGATTATTTCTTCATGCGCCATTTTAGTAATTACTGTTTCATCTACAAATACCTGATCCGCAGCTTCCACATCATCTAAAACTTCATGACGGATTTCGTGCCGATAATGATCCAGTGCGGTATTAATCATTATCCTGCCCAGCCAATTTTTAAAAGAACGGCTTTGGTCAAAACTCTCCAGTTTTGTAAAAATCTTCAAAAACCCGTCATTCAGAATTTCTTTTGCCTCTTCCCTACTCCGTGTATAGCGCAAACAGATGCTCATAGCATACCCATAAAACTGTTTATACAACAGCTCCTGACTACGGCGGTTCTTTTTCAAACAGCCGTCGAGTAGTTCATGAAGAACGGCGGAGTTATACTCGGGCATGCCTTTGTTTTTTTAGTACTTACGAACTCATCGACAAAACGGTTGCGTGATTTGAAAACTTTTTTTAATATTTTTTTAATTGTGTACGTTTTACAGCGAATAGTCCAAAATCTTGGCAGTATTACCGAAGCATGTCTTACTTCCTGTTTATCATAAAACTTTACTTAATTTTAAGCAAATAAAAGAAAAATAAAGCTAATTGACTGATTTTAAACATGGAACAAGATATTGGATGGCTTCAAAACTTCAATAAAGCATTGCTGAAACTTGAAACCGCGGTTTTAGATTTAGCAAAAAATGATTTGTCGGAGTTAGAAAAAGAAGGGTTGATCCAAAGATTTAAATATACACACGAACTAGCGTGGAATGTGATGAAAGATTTCTTTGAACTCGAAGGCAATTCCACAATCATGGATTCAGGAAGCGCAACGCGCGAAGCTTTTAAAAAAGGGATTATAACCGATGGTGAAAATTGGATGGATATGATTAACAGCCGTAATTTGACAACACATACTTACAATGAGGAAGTAGTGAAAGAGATAACAGACAAAATCACAAATACCTATTACCTTTTGTTTAAAGCGTTTCAGTCAAAAATGAATCAATTTGTACTTTGATTTTCCAAAAATGGAATACGGTTTAAAAGAAAATACTATTCTGCGTATCCAATCGGTCTTCACTAATTTTCCCGAAATCGAAGAAGCAATCCTCTATGGTTCAAGGGCAAAAGGAAATTTTAAAAATGGTTCAGATATTGATCTGACATTAAAGGGCAAGCAACTTACATTAACCATTTTAGGCAAAATCGACGAACAGCTCGACGATCTGCTATTGCCTTATACTTTTGACTTATCTATTTATCACCAAATAAACAGTCCGGAATTGCTCGATCACATGGCCCGGGTTGGGGAAATATTTTTCAGCAAAAAATATAAAAACTGATTTTCTCCAAACAATGACAAATCTCAACTGTCAGACTTCTTATTATTGTCACTTAATACCCAATTATTTCGTACCAATCCATTTTAGCTGTTTGATAAATCCGATAGTGAAAGCTCCAATCGGAGCTCCCTGTTTATAGCTAAATATTTATTGGTGAAATTCCGGCTCCATAGGAGCCTCCTGGCTAAAATCAAGGAAACTCCGATGGAGTTAAAATGGCACAAACAAATATTTTCTATAAACAGGAGGCCTCTCTGAGGCCCGCATCTCATTGTCTTCTGCTAAAAAACGAATCGTGTAATCTGAAAACGAATCTTTTTCTCCAAACAATGACAAATCTCAATTGTCAGACTTCTTATTATTGTCACTTAATACCCAATTATTTCGTACCAATCCATTTTAGCTGTTTGATAAATCCGATAGTGAAAGCTCCAATCGGAGCTCCCTGTTTATAGCTAAATATTTATTGGTGAAATTCCGGCTCCATAGGAGCCTCCTGGCCAAAATCAACGAAACTCCGATGGAGTTAAAATGGAATAAACAAATCTATTGCTATCAACAGGAGGCCTCTCTGAGGCCCGCATCTCATTGTCTTCTTCTAAAAAACGAGTCGTGTAAATTTGAAAACGAATCTTTTTCTCAAAACAATGACGACTCTCAATTGTCAGACTCCTTATTCTTGTCACTTAATACCCAATTATTTCGTACCAATCCATTTTAGCTGTTTGATAAATCCGATAGTGAAAGCTACAATCGGAGCTCCCTGTTTATAGCTAAATATTTATTGGTGAAATTCCGGCCCCATCGGAGCTTCCTGGCTAAAATCAAGGAAACTCCGATGGAGTTAAAATGGCATAAACAAATCTTTTCTATAAACAGGAAGCCTCTCTGAGGCCCGCATGTCATTGTCCTCTTCTAAAAACGAATTGTTTCAATCTGAAAACGAATCTTTTTCTCCAAACAATGACAAATCTCAATTGTCCAACTTCTTATTCTTGTCACTTAATACCCAATTATTTCGTACCAATCCATTTTAGCTGTTTGATAAATCCGATAGTGAAAGCTCCAATCGGAGCTCCCTGCTTATAGCTAAATATTTATTGGTGAAATTCCGGCTCCATAGGAGCCTCCTGGCTAAAATCAAGGAAACTCCGATGGAGTTAAAATGGCATAAACAAATCTTTTCTATAAACAGGAAGCCTCTCTGAGGCCCGCATCTCATTGTCTTCTTCTAAAAAACGAGTCGTGTAAATTTGAAAACGAATCTTTTTCTCCAAACAATGACGATTCTCAATTGTCCAACTCCTTATTCTTGTCACTTAATACCCAATTATTTCGTACCAATCCATTTTAGCTGTTTGATAAATCCGATAGTGAAAGCTCCAATCGGAGCTCCCTGTTTATAGCTAAATATTTATTGGTGAAATTCCGGCTCCATAGGAGCCTCCTGGCTAAAATCAAGGAAACTCCGATGGAGTTAAAATGGAATAAACAAATCTATTGCTATAAACAGGAGGCCTCTCTGAGGCCCGCATCTCATTGTCTTCTTCTAAAAAAACGAGTCGTGTAAATTTGAAAACGAATCTTTTTCTCCAAACAATGACAAATCTCAATTGTCAGACTTCTTATTCTTGTCACTTAATTATCAATTATTCCGTACTTTTGCCGTTCTGAATATAGTGTTATGGTTATCAGCGTTTTGAGGTTATTCCAATCCGCTTTGACGAATCAGATTTCTGTTTTAAGATCATTTAAGCAACGCATGTCGAATACCTTTTTGTAATGGCCAAAAGAAGAAATAGTGATGAGGGAGATTCTGCATCTCCGTTTGCGGTAAAAAAAATCAGTTGGGAAGGACTAAAAAAAACATTTGCTCTTTTTCGTTATATACTTCCATATAAGTGGATTTTTGTAGTCGGGATGATATTCCTGGTACTTTCAACTTTTACATCGCTTGCATTCCCGAAACTTGTCGGTAGCATCGTTGAAGTAATTGAGGGGAAATCAAAATACACAATTAACCAGATCACAGGTTTCCTGATCCTGGTTCTGGTGTTCCAATCCATATTTGCATTTTTACGAATATTCCTTTTCACGAGAGTAAGTGAAAGGGCCATGGCCGATCTCCGCCGGGATACGTATAGTAAAATCATCACCTTGCCACTTGAATTTCTTGAACAACGCCGCGTTGGCGAATTGACGAGCCGGGTAACATCCGATGTATCGCAGCTCGAAGGTGTTTTATCTTTTACAATCGCAGAATTTTTCCGTCAGGTAGCCACACTTATAGTCGGTATTGCCATTATCTCCTACACTTCCTGGAAACTGACTTTGTTCATGATGGCCACATTCCCAATCCTGGTAGTAGCCTCAGCGTTTTTTGGAAGATACATTCGTCGTTTGTCAAAAAAAGCGCAGGATGAACTGGCAGCAGCCAATGTTATTGTCGAAGAAACTTTGCAGTCGGTTAATGTTGTAAAAGCATTTACAAATGAACATCTGGAAGTAAAGCGCTACGAAAGTGCTTTGGGACGCGTTGTTGCACTTGCGCTCAGAGCTTCATCCTTTCGCGGTGGGTTTGTGTCCTTTATCATTTTCGCCATTTTCGGCGGTATTGTTGGGGTGATCTGGTTTGGAGCTGGATTGGTCCAATCAGGCGAAATGAGTCTTTCTGACTTATTTACCTTCATTCTCTACACGACATTTATCGGTGCTTCCATCGGCGGGATGGGTGATCTGTATGCACAGATTAACAAAACAGTCGGTGCTTCGGAGAGGATTTTTGAATTGCTAAGAGAAACCTCGGAAGTGACGGTCGAAGAATCAGCAGAAGAACCTAAGGGCCATGTTTTGGGAGAAATTGAATACAAAGACGTGCATTTTTCATATCCATCTAGAGCTGATCTTCCTGTTCTGAAAGGAATTTCATTGCATGTAAATGCCGGAGAAAAAATTGCGCTGGTTGGTTACAGTGGTGCCGGAAAATCAACGATTATCCAGTTATTGATGCGTTTCTACAATCATCAATCCGGGCAAATTCTTATTGACGGAAAATCGGTAACTGAATATGGGATTTCTGAATTACGTAAAAATATCGCGATTGTACCGCAGGAAGTAATGCTTTTTGGCGGAACGATTTATGAAAATATCGCTTATGGGCGACCTTCTGCAACAGCTGCTGAAATTTTTGAGGCGGCCAGAAAAGCTTATGCTACGGAATTCATCGATACTTTCCCCGAAAAATTTGAAACCATTGTTGGAGAACGCGGAATTAAACTTTCCGGCGGCCAGCGTCAGCGGATTGCGATCGCGCGTGCTATTTTGAAAGATCCAAAAATCCTGATACTAGATGAAGCAACCAGTTCGCTGGATGCAGAATCGGAAAAACTGGTTCAGATTGCACTGAATGAATTGATGAAAAACCGTACAACGATTGTCATCGCCCACAGATTGGCAACGATCCGGAAAGTTGATTCTATTTACGTAATCAAAGAAGGCCAGATCGCAGAATCCGGCTCTCACCAGGAATTATCGTTACTTGACAATGGCTTGTATGCAAGTCTGATTAAATTACAGTTTGAAAACGCAGAAAGCCATTAATGGATAATCAAAAGGAAATTACCAACCCACACACTTTTTTTGAAGCTGAATTTCAAAAGGCAAAATTAGCGGAAGCAGTTGCTTCGGAAAGATTTAATTTGCTTTCAATTGGCAGGATTGCTGCATTTCTGAGCATTTTCGGAACGGCGTGGCTTTGGAATCATTTCAATCAGCCGGGCTGGGGAATTGGTACTGCGGTTGCATTTGTTTTATTTTTAATACTGATGCGTCTGCAACAGGCGGCCAAAATCAAACGAAAGTTCCAAAGAAATATCCAGACTATTAATGAGGATGAAATCCAGCGCCTTTCTTTTAAATTTCTAAGAAAAGATACCGGAATTCACTTTCAGGAAAAGAATCATTCATTCGCCACCGACCTCGATATTTTTGGTGAATATTCTTTATACCGTTTATTAAACCGCACAAGAACTTCCGAAGGAAGCCGTAGGCTTGCTAATTGGCTGAAACATCATGCTTCACTGGAAGAAATTCTGATGAGACAGGAAGCCGTGGAAGAATTCAAAAACAATCCCGAACTCCGCCAAACCTGGGAAGCAACCGCTCTTTTACATGAGCACGCAGCCCAGCAGGTTGGCGCTTTCCGTGACTGGTCCGCAGAAACGTTACCCGAATCATTACAATCTTCACTTCGCTGGCGATTTTGGCCTTTGGTCACTTTACTAGTTGGCGGATTGGTATTTGCAGGTTTAATTCCTGCCTGGTTACTGGCGATGAGCCTTGTCTGGCATATCGTTATCCTCAGACGGTATCAGGAAACTTTGCAAAATATTGTAAACCGGACTACTGCACTTGGTTTTACACTTTCAGCTTATGCCGATTTATTGGATATCGCAGATTCTTCTCCATATCGCTCACGTTGGTGGAAACAACGCCAGACATTAATTCGCGGCTCTGCTCATTCACTTAGAAAAGCAGGCGTTTTATTTGAAAGACTGGATTACAGAAATCATCCCTTCTTTGCGATTTTTGTAGGGATAACAACGATGTGGGATTTACATTGTCTGGCCGGTTTGGAAAACTGGAAAAAGAACAATAAAGAACATTTACACCAATGGCTAGATGTGCTTGCTGATACTGAAGCTATGAACAGTCTGGCCGGAAATGCCTTTGCTTATCCGGATTCAACCGTTCCGCAGGTAACCTGGGAAAAAGGTGTTTATATTGAAACAACCCAAATGGGACATCCGCTGATCCCGAAAGAAAAACGCGTAAGTAATAATTTTGGCATGAATGGATTGGGACAAACGATCCTTGTAACAGGTTCCAATATGTCAGGTAAAAGTACATTTTTGCGTACGATCGGACTAAATCTTGTTCTGGCACAAATGGGGGCCGTAGTATCTGCAGACAAATTTGCCTGTTCTCCTCTTCGCGTTTTCAGCAGTATGCGTACACAGGATTCTCTGGAAGAAAGTACATCTTCTTTTTATGCTGAATTGAAACGTTTGCGCCAGCTTTTGGAATTAGCTGATGAAAAAAATGAATCTCCGGTTTTTTATCTTTTGGATGAAATATTAAAAGGTACAAATTCGGCCGACAGGCATAAGGGTGCAGAAGCATTAATCCGTCAGCTGCACGCGAAAAGTTCAGCTGGATTGGTATCAACCCACGATCTGGAATTAGGTGAATGGGGCGCGACTGAAACCTATGTCCAAAATTTCCATTTCCGTTCGGATGTGGAAAACGGACAGCTCAAATTTGATTACCAGTTACACAACGGAATTTGTAAGTCTTTCAACGCATCCGAATTGATGCGCATGATGGGAATTGATATTGATATGCAGAAATCCTGATCAAGCTACCGCTTATAAAAGGTTTTTGAACGAAATCGTGTCATTTGAGTAACTTTACTGTACGACTTTACGTTTATTTGTATTAGCAAGAAAAATAAAAGTTTAATCTTTGAAAATAAAGAACCTTCCTCGCCTTGCGAAATGGCTTCAATTTTCAATTTCCATTATCAATTTCAATAATTTCAAGACTGAATGGAATACTTAGAGTACCTGATTATGGCCGGACAGCTCATCCTGGGTTTGTCTATTTTGGTAGGATTGCATGAATGGGGGCATATGTTTGCCGCTAAGACGTTTGGTATGCGTGTTGAAAAATACTTCATCGGTTTTCCACCGAAAGTATGGAGTATTCAAAAAGGAGAAACTGAATATGGAATCGGTGCAATTCCACTTGGTGGATTTGTGAAAATATCGGGTATGATTGACGAATCCATGGATACCGAGGCGATGAATAAAGATCCTCAGCCATGGGAATTCCGCTCAAAACCAGCCTGGCAACGACTAATCGTAATGCTTGGCGGTATTATCGTTAATGTTATCGTTGGTGTTTTTATCTTTATCGTCCTTGCGTACATCGACGGAGAAAAGATTTTATCCAATGCTGAGGTTAATAAATATGGTATTGTTGCCGGTGATTTGGGTAAACAAATCGGTTTACGTACTGGTGATAAAATCATTAAAGCAAACGGAAAATCATACGCTGATTTCAATGATATTGTTAGCCTTGATGTATTTCTGGCAAGCAACAGTACTTACACAGTTCTCCGCGATGGCAAAGAAGTAGATATCGATATCCCAAATAATTTTATCGAAAAATTATCAGACGCAGATCGTGATGACAAGATGAATTTCATCAGTCCTGCGATGCCTTTTAAAATCAGAGAACTCGTGCCAGGTATGCCAGCCGCAAAAGCAGGTATTAAAGCCGGAGATAAAATTGTATCAATCAACGGTGCTCCGATTCATTACTATAACGAATTACAGGAAACACTTCCAAAACTAAAAGGACAAGAAGTAAAGATCGTACTCGATCGTGCCGGAGTTCAGCAAGATGTGAATGTGAAGGTTTCAGGAGATGGAACAATCGGATTATATCCTGAAAGTCTCTTAGCATTTACAACCATCAAATTTACCGTTGGTCAGGCTATTTCAGAAGGTACGAAAAATGCCTTTAATGTTGTTTTCAATAATATTAAAGGTTTTGGCAAAATTTTCCGTGGTGAGGTTTCTGCTTCAAAAGCATTAAGCGGCCCAATTGGAATTGCGCGTATGTTTGGCGGAGTTTGGGACTGGAATCGTTTCTGGCACCTTACTGGTTTGCTTTCGATGGTTTTGGCATTTATGAATGCTTTGCCAATTCCAGCCTTGGATGGTGGTCATGCTGTGATCCTTTCGTATGAAATTATTTCCGGCCGCAAACCTTCTGACGTTTTCCTTGAAAATGCTCAGAAAGTAGGTATGGTATTATTGCTTGGATTGATGGCCTTTGCCATTTTCAACGACGTTTGGAAAGCTGTTTTTTGAAAAAATATTTTCCCTTGACCGGCTTATTCGTTAAGCCGGTCAAGGTTATAAATTGTCCTCATCTTCTTACAAGTTTGCATTGAAGATCACCCGCCTTACTTTTCTGCTCCTTATTTTCTGGTTGTCAAGTTCCTTTGCGCCCATGCATCAGTATCATGTAAGCGTAACGCAGATGAAGTATGATAAGCCAGCGAAAACCTTTGAAATAAGTATTCGTATTTTTACGGATGATTTAGAAAAAGGGCTATCTGAAGAAAATAACAAACGTATTTTCACGATCAAAAATAATGATCAGAATAATCCGTTTGTAGAGCGTTACGTTCGCAAACATTTTACGTTAACCAACGCACAGAAAAAAGCAGAAATCCAGTATGTCGGCAAAGAAGAAGAAGCTGATGCAACCTGGATCTATCTTGAAATACCATTTTCCGAAAATCCCGAGGGCTGGAAACTTCAAAACAGCATTTTAATGGAAACGTTTGACGATCAGGTTAATATGATGAATCTCAAACTTCCTTCCGGACCGAAAACTTTTTTATACAAAAAAGGACAAGCTGTACAAACGCTTTAAAAAAGGAGATTATCCAGAAATTGCCTGACAACATTTGGTTGGCACAGCAATTTTGTTGTATTTATCCCTTTCATTTGAAAGTCATTATTTATAAATTGGGAAAAGATTATCTGTCATTATGACAGAATGCCTATGAAATTTGAACCTTCTGACCTCTATAGTCGGCTTCTTATGTCCGATTCGGATTTAGATAGCCTTGAAATTGTTCCCCTGGGTGGTCCCGAGGGCTCTGATGAACCTTTTGAAGTACCTAATGAACTTGCCATTTTGCCAATCAGGCAAACTGTCCTTTTTCCTGGAATGGTAATTCCGGTTACTGTTGTACGCCAGAAAGCAATTCGCCTTGTCAAAAAAATATACCGGAATTCGGATATTAACATGCGTATTTTAGGCGCTGTTACCCAGGCAAAACCAAATAAAGAAGATCCTACCGCAGACGACCTGCATAAAATAGGAACCGTTGCACATATTCTGAAAATGATTACGCTTCCGGATGGAAATGTTACGATCATCGTTCAGGGACGTCAGCGTTTTGAAATAAAAAAGATTTTAAGTGAAGACCCATACCTGACCGCGGAAGTTCAGGCGATCGAAGATTCATTTGTTGCGCCTACCAAAAAAGAATCGAAAGCCCTTTTGCAGTCATTGCGTGATGGCGCGCACAAGATCATGCGTTTAAATCCGGAAATTCCTCAGGAAGCCAGAATTGCGCTCGATAATATTGAAAGTCCTGTTTTCCTGATACATTTTCTTTCTTCAAATATCAATGTTGAAGTAGTAGACAAACAAAGATTACTGGAAGAAAGAAACGGGCACAAACAGGCGACGCTTTTGCTTCAGTATATGATGCGGGAGATTGAAATGCTTGAATTAAAGCGTGAAATCCAGTCGAAAGCTAGCTCTGATATTGACCAGCAGCAACGTGATTATTACCTGCGTCAGCAAATTAAAGTGTTGCATGATGAACTGGGAATTGATAGTCCGGAGCGTGATATGGATGAAATCCGCATTAAAGCAAGTCTGAAAAAATGGTCGGATACAGTTCGTTTACATTTTGATAAAGAACTTGCCAAATTGCAGCGTATTAACCCAATGGCACCAGAATATCCGGTAACCTTAAATTACCTGGAAACGTTGGTTGATTTGCCTTGGGGTGAATATACAAAAGATAATTTTGACCTGGTCCGTGCCCAAAAAGTACTGGATTCGGATCATTTCGGTTTAGAAAAGGTAAAAGAAAGGATCATCGAATACCTGGCGGTGTTGAAACTGAAAGGAAATTTGAAAGCTCCGATTCTTTGTCTGTACGGACCTCCCGGTGTTGGTAAAACTTCTCTTGGAAAATCAATAGCGAAAGCATTGAACCGTGAATATATCAGAATGGCGTTGGGTGGTGTGCATGATGAAGCAGAAATTCGTGGTCATCGTAAAACATACATCGGCGCAATGCCAGGAAAAGTAATCCAGAATATCAAAAAAGCGGGTTCTGCTAATCCTGTTTTCATTCTGGATGAAATTGATAAAGTGAGCTCGGATTATCGCGGCGATCCTGCTTCTGCTTTACTTGAAGTTTTGGATCCGGAACAAAATTCTTCTTTCACAGATAATTATCTGGAAGTGGAATACGATCTTTCCCGTGTTCTTTTTGTAGCAACTGCCAACGCTCTTGATACAATTCACCCGGCGCTTCGTGACCGTATGGAAATTATCGAAATGACGGGTTACACCATTGAAGAGAAATTACAGATTGCCAAACGTTATCTTGTGCCAAAACAGCGTAAAGATCACGGATTAAAAGCAACCGATATAAAATTTGATGATGCTGCCTTGCTACGTGTCATTGAAGGATATACACGTGAATCCGGCGTTCGTAATCTGGAACAAAAAGTAGGAACGCTGGTTCGGAAAATCGCAAAATCAGTTGCGATGGATCAGGAATATCCTAAAACAATAAAAATTGAACACGTTGAAAAATTCCTGGGAGCAGAGATTTTTGATAAAGATCTGTATCAGGATAATGATTTTGCAGGTGTCGTTACCGGCTTAGCCTGGACCTCTGTTGGCGGAGAAATTCTGTTTATTGAAACCAGTTTGAGCCGTGGGAAAGGTGGTTTGACGTTATCCGGACAACTGGGTGATGTTATGAAAGAATCTGCAATTACGGCTCTTTCTTATTTAAAAGCACATTCCGACAAACTGGATATTGATTACAGGATTTTTAACCATTACGATTTGCACGTGCACGTTCCTGCCGGAGCCGTTCCAAAAGACGGTCCTTCTGCCGGTATCACAATGGTAACTTCCATGGCTTCGATTTTTACACAACGTAAAATTCGTCCTTTCCTGGCTATGACGGGTGAAATTACCTTGCGTGGAAAAGTACTTCCAGTGGGTGGTATAAAAGAGAAAATCCTTGCGGCAAGAAGAGCGGGGGTGAGAGAAATCATCATGTGCTCAAAAAATCGTAAAGATGTAGAGGAAGTACCAGCGAACTATATCAAAGATTTAACATTCTATTATGTGGATAAAGTCGATGAAGTGTTAGCAATCGCGCTTCTTCCGGAAAAAGTATCCAACGCAACCACTTTTGTTTTCCCTGATGAAAAGAAAGAAAAAGAAGAGAGTGGTTATGTTACATTCACTGTATAAAAGTTAATCTGATTTTTTCAGAATATATTATTCCCAAAAGAGGCGCTCAAACGGCGTCTCTTTTTTTAGGGGTTTGATCAAAGAAAAAGCGTCATATTCATGAACACGAACTTTACAAAAATGACCGTATCCCAGCTATCTCCGGAGTTATTAAAACAACGTCCTGAATTATATCCCGACTTCGATAAACTTTTGGCCTTACCTGAAAAAATAATCCAGTTTGGTACAGGCGTACTTTTGCGTGGGCTTCCTGATTATTTTGTCAATAAAGCAAATCAGCAAAATATTTTTAATGGCCGGATTGTAGTCGTAAAGTCAACATCACAAGGCAGTGCCGATGCTTTTGAAACACAAAAAAATATTTTTTCTCATGGTATCAGAGGTATCCAAAACGGAGAACATATCGATGAAACCATAATTAATACGACCATCAGCAGAACGCTTTCGGCAAGCAACCATTGGGCGGAAATTCTGGAATGTGCGCATAATCCGGAAATGCAAATTGTCATTTCGAATACAACAGAAGTTGGTATTCAGTTTGTTGAAGATAATTTACAGTCTTCTCCGCCAACCTCTTTTCCAGGGAAATTAACCGCTTTTTTATACGAGCGTTTTAAAGCTTTTGGAGGTTCAGCAGAATCCGGAATGGTCATTGTACCAACAGAATTAATTGTAGGAAATGGCACCAAACTCCGGGAAATTGTTTTGAAACAAGCACAAGAACATAACCTGGGCAATGATTTTCTAAATTGGCTTGACCAACATAACCAGTTCTGTAATTCATTGGTTGACCGGATCGTTCCGGGAAAACCTGATGCAGAAACGGTTGCTGAATTATCAGAAAAGTCAGGCTACAAAGATGATCTTTTAATCGTTTCAGAAGTTTACAGCCTGTGGGCAATTGAAGGTGATGCGCACGTAAAATCTGTTTTGAGCTTTGCTCAGGCTGATAATGGCGTAGTGATCGAACCAAATATTGATCTTTTCAGAGAATTAAAACTTCGTTTGCTGAACGGTACGCATACCCTAGCTTCCGGTTTATGTTTTTTACATGGATTGAATACGGTGCGTGAAAGCATGGAAAATCCTGTAACCTCTGAATTTATAGCAGATGTTATGCTGAAAGAATTAGCTCCTGCCATTCCATACGAAGTTGATCCGGCACGTGCACAGGAATTCGGAAATCAGGTATTAGACCGTTTCAGAAATCCATTTATCCGTCACCAGCTGATCGATATTACAGTTCAATATACCGCAAAAATGAAAATGCGTAATATTCCTACGCTGCTCAATCATTACCAAAAATCCAGTGAAGTTCCGGCACTTTTTGCAAAAGGATTTGCTGCTTTTTTACTATTTATGAAACCAACGCAATTGTTGTCGGGAATTTATTCAGGTGAAAGAAATGGTGAATTATATCCGATCCGCTGCGATTCAGCTGCTTATTTTGCAGAGAAATGGGAGAATACGGAATCTGCATCCGAATTAGTCCAAAAAGTTTTGAGTGATGACTCACTTTGGGGGGCTGATCTGACTTTACTTCCAGGTTTTACCCAGGCAGTGACAGAGAATCTGGAATTGCTTTCAAAGGAAGAAACAATTATTAATTAGCGTTATCTGTAATACAAAAAACCACTTGCTGATGATCGGCAAGTGGTTTTTTGACTTAAAAATTTTAATTATTTAGTAGCCCGCGTTTCGTAAGGCTGGTTTTTTATCAATTTTAAATGATTTAGTTCAGGGACCACAATAACACAGTCCAAAGGAATAATACCTCTCGTAATCCAGTTATGAACTCTGGCAATTGATAAATGATTATTTATAGCATAATCTGACGTTGTGATCCATTCAGATAGTTTATATTCCGTATCGGCAATGATGAGCCTACTTTGCGTAATCTCATTCATCATTTTTTCTATATTGTCGAAACGGCTATCTATTTCCGCCAACGATGTCTTGTTTGAAGCAATATTCATAATTTCATAAATTAGAAGAAATATTAAGTTCCATTTCATTACAACCTTTTCAATAGCACCAGCGTAATAGCTAAACAATATTATTTTCAACTTTATTTTAACTTTACCCAATTCTCAATCTGAGTCAATAAATCCTGAGAAGCAACATCTATCGAGCTGAAATATATTTCTTCAGTTGTAGTCATCAGCAATAAATATGGCTTTGCTTTTTTATTGACAAAAAGCGTAACAGTTTTTCTATCATTTGTTTTGAAATAACCTTTCCTGAAATCCCCGGCTGCAAAACCATTTGACTTCATTACTATTTCTGGTAATTCATTCACTACTTTAACATCGAGAATTTTATCATCTTCAATTTTCTCTCCATACATTCCCGTTATTTCCAGATTATCTTTTTCAAACAATATCTCGCAATCCCCAAATCCGTTGGCGAAAAGATAACCAACACCACATCAGGTTGTACCCGGAAAGAATATATCTGGCATTATTTTTCGTTACGAGAAATCCCAGAGAAGCGAAGACCACCGAAATTATTGTTGCAGGAATTATCATGATTTAATTATTTTAAAACGATAATCTTGATCCATTCAGAAATTTCAGTCAAAGCGGTTGGCGAAAAAGTCTGCTCTATTATTCCATACTCACTTGGTGCCCCAGTCTCGCTTTCTTGAAAAAGATGGTTCAGTTTCGGTAATTCTTTAATCTTGAAGCTTTTATTCCCGCCTTTTTGCAAAGCAATTCTTATTCCTTCCAAATCTTCTTTCGGAGGCACCTGCAAATCATTTGCTCCATTCAATGCCAACACAGGACACTTTACTTTTTCCAGAGTTTCAGCTGGATTATACCGAACTAAAAATTGAAACCAAGGCGTTGCCAACTGGTTTACTGTCTGTTGTAAATATTCATTTCGCTTATCAGCAGGTGGCTGCTGCGGAACAGGAAGCAGTTTAATAGCATCATCCATGATTGGTAAAAGCTCCTTTTTGATTTCAGCAAAGTCAGATTTTTCTTTCAGTATTCCGTATCCTTTTTTGTTTAAGATATCAATTTCATCCAAAATGCTCTCGGAAACACCCGTTGTTCTGAAAATTAAATGTGATTGCTTTATCAAAAGCTCATCTCCGGGAATACCTGGCCCGGCCAATAAAACGATAAAAGCTATATCTTTCGAGCCAGCCGCTATCATAGGAGCAATAATTCCGCCCTCACTATGGCCGATCAGGCCAATTTTCTTTTGGTTAATTTCTTTCCTTGTTTTCAGATATTCAACTGCGGACTGTACATCCGTGGCAAAATCTTTGGTCGTCGCAATGCTAAATATACCGGTGGATTGAGCGGTTCCTCTATCATCATATCTTAAAACTGCTATTCCGTTTTTTGTCAAATAATCTGATAAAACGAGAAAAGGTTTATGTCCTAATAATTCTTCATTCCGATCCTGAGGCCCGCTTCCTGAAATCAGTACAACAACAGGAAAATTTCCTTCTTTTGCCGGTAAGGTAAGTGTTCCGGCCAATGTTATTTTATCTTTTGGATTTTCAAACTTAACGTCTTCCGAATAATACGGATAAGGTTTGACGGGTTCCTGTGGTCTGGAAAGTTTCGGAGTTTCTAAATCTCCCCGTTTAAGATCCAAAGGATAAGATTGGCCATTTTGTTTAAATATTCCTTTAAAAGTATTATCAGCACCTAACGTTCCTGTATATTCCGCATTAAGGCTTGTCATGGTTAGCTTCAAAACGGAATTATTGAATTCAACGGAATTAACAGGAATGCCGTTTGCTCCTTGATTTGGACTATCCAAAGTGGCCGAATAACCTCCGTTTGCCATTGTTATATGAAGCACCAATCCTAACTGTCCGCCCGGAACTTTGAGAATTCCTGACCATTGACCGGAAATATCCTGGGCTGAACAATTAAGAAATATGAGAATTAGGAATGTAAATAGTAATGTGTTTTTCATTGTGATATATTTGCGAAGAGGTAAAAAAACTTGCTCTTTAACAGCGTAAGCAATTACGTATAAAGAAAAGAGAAAGTAAACAAGAATGTGATAACCGGAATCAAAAATCATGGAGCAAAACACACAACTTGAATTAGCAGCTCAATTCGTTCACAATACCAATAAAAACATCTTTTTAACCGGGAAAGCAGGAACAGGGAAAACTACCTTTTTGCATAACCTTAAAAAGACACTTCACAAAAGAATGGCGATTGTTGCACCTACGGGCGTGGCCGCAATTAATGCCGGAGGAGTTACGATACATTCTTTTTTCCAATTACCTTTTGGTCCGTATATTCCTGAAAGTAATCCAAATGAACAGCGTTATAGCCGTTTTAACAAAGAAAAAATAAACCTGATCAAAAGTCTGGATCTGCTCGTGATTGATGAAATCAGTATGGTGCGGGCCGATATGCTGGATGGCATTGATGAAGTTTTGAGAAAATACAAAGACCGGAATAAGCCTTTTGGCGGGACGCAACTGCTCATGATCGGTGATTTGCACCAGCTTTCGCCGGTCATTAAGGATGAAGAATGGAATATGCTGAAACCGTATTATGATACCGTTTTCTTTTTCAGCAGCAATGCACTCAGACAAACGGATCCTGTCCGGATTGAGCTCAAACATATTTACCGCCAATCGGATACTTTTTTTATTGATTTGTTGAATAAAATTCGTGAAAATCAGCTGGATAAGGTTAGTCTGGCCGCTTTGAATGAACGTTATATTCCAAATTTCAAACCGGCAGAAGACGAAGGTTACATTACTTTAACTACCCATAATAATACCGCGCAGGAAATAAACAGCGAAAAACTGGAAGAACTGAAAGGTAAATCCAAACATTTTGAAGCACAAATACACAATGATTTTCCACAATTTGCTTATCCGACAGAACAAAGTCTGGCTTTGAAAATTGGCTCACAGGTTATGTTTGTCAAAAATGATTCTTCGCGCGACAAGCTTTATTATAATGGAAAAATAGGTACCGTAACCCGATTTGATGACGATACGATTTTTGTAAAATGTAAAGGTGACTACACAGAAATTGATGTCCATCCCGCCGAATGGAAAAATATCAAATACGCTTTAAACCCAACGACAAAGGAAATTGACGAACAAGTAATTGGCAGTTTCATCCAATATCCGTTAAAACTTGCCTGGGCGATTACCATTCACAAAAGTCAGGGATTAACTTTTGAAAAAGCGATTATTGATGCTAATAATTCCTTCGCACACGGCCAGGTATACGTAGCATTGAGCCGTTGCAAAAGTTTTGAAGGTATGGTATTACGCACACCGATTTCCCAAAACAGCGTAAAAACCGATGGAACCGTTGCTGCTTATACCCGTGATGCAAGCGCAAACGAACCGGATGGGGATCAGCTTACGAATTCGAAAATGAATTTTCAGCGATCTTTGCTGCTTGAATTGTTTGATTTCAATGAAATGAAATATACTTTTTCAAGACTTACCCGTGTGGTTGCCGAACATGAAAATGTCATTAATAAATCGGTCAGTATTACGTTGAAATTGATCCAGGCTACGGTAGATCAGGATATTTTTATTGTTTCAGATAAATTTAGAAATCAGCTAAACCAGTTTTTTATCGAAGTTGGTTTGCCGGAGGAAAATGAAAATCTGAATACCCGTGTTCAAAAGGGCTGTGTTTATTTCTATGACAAAATCGAACAATCCATTTATCCGGAAAGTCGGGCGCTTGAAATTGATGTTGACAACATCGCTGTAAAAAAAGTCGTGGAACTGGCATTGGAAAACTTTCAGCGGGCCGTTTTTACCAAGCGATCTGTTATGCTGGCTTGTAAGGAAATTTTCAACACTGCGACTTATTTAAGGGCTAAATCAAATGCTGATATCGATTTCAAGGTTAGTATCAAAACCGTAACGCCTATTACCAAAACCGCTGCGGCACTTAAAAATATTCCAAATGCGGAGTTGTATAAAACAATTCGAGACTGGCGGAATAATCTGGCGACAGAAAAAGATGTTCCGGTTTATATCATTTTGCCACAGAAGGCGCTTGAAGAACTGGTATCAAAATTACCAACGACGCTTGCTGAACTGGAAGCCGTAAAAGGAATTGGGAAAACAAAAGTCAAGCAATTCGGAAAAGAGCTGGTAACTATGATCGTGACGTATTGTGAAAACAATCAGATTGAAAAAAATACCACGCAGCTTTCGCTTACCAAAGAGAAAACGGATACAAAAAAACTAAGTTTTGATCTTTTCAATTCAGGAAAAACCGTTGAAGAAATTGCAGAAGAAAGAGGTTTTGGTATCACAACGATTGAAACCCATCTGGCACATTATATCGGTACCGGCGAGCTTGATATTTTCGATATTTTCCCAAAAGAAAAAATCAATAAGGTGATCGATTATTTCATGGAACATAAGCAGGTTACGTTAAATGAGGCAAAAGCTGCACTAAGTGATGATGTGACTTATACAGAATTACGGGCGGCTTTGAAGCATCTGGAGTTTTTGGGAGTTTAAAGATTTAGTGATAGTAAGGCGTATTTATTATATTTGATAAAATAAAAAAAGACGGTTATGATCATCCCATTGAATATTCCGGCCCTTGGATCTTTTACAGATGACGAATTGGTTGCATTTAGCACCGCCAATCCGGATCTGTTTGTAGAACGAGATGAACAAGGTCAACTATTCATAAATATGACACCAACTTTTGCGCTAAGCAGCTCTAACAATAGTGAGTTAATTGGGGAACTTATCATTTGGAACCGGCGAAGAAAAGCAGGAAAGGTACTGGAATCCAACGGCGGTTTCTTTTTATCAGATTCCTCGATGCGAGTTCCTGACGTTGCCTGGATCAGACTGGATCGCTGGAATGCATTATCTATGTCCGAGAAAAAATCTTTTCCACACCTGGCCCCGGATTTTATTATCGAATTAAAATCTGAAACGGATAGTTTGAAAGATCTTCAATTTAAAATGCAAAAATGGATTGAAAATGGAGTTAGGCTTGCCTGGCTTGTTTCAACAGAAGAGCAATTGACTTATGTCTACAAACCCGGAGAAGAATCAACAACATGTTCGTTTGATGAACTGATTAGTGGTGAAGATGTTTTGGTTGATTTTTCTGTTCGGCTGAGTGATATTTTGGAATATTGACAAACAAAAAAGTGCAATGACATAAACTCATCGCACTTTTAAGATCGTAATCTATTTCAATCAACCCTTCGCCCTAAACTCCTTAATCAACTGAATACTTTCAGCCACTTTCTCTTCAATCAAGGAATAATTCCCTTCGCTGATTACATGTTTCGGGAAAAGATTTGAACCCATTCCAACGCCATAAGCACCAGCACCAAACCATTCTTCTATACTTTCTTTTGTTGGAGCAACGCCGCCCGTCACCACGATTTTCACATGTGGCATCGGCCCTTTTACTGCTTTTACAAAAGCAGAACCGTAAACTTCACCAGGAAATAATTTTACTACTTCGGCACCGCCTTTCAAGGCATGGAAAATTTCTGTTAGTGTCGCAATTCCCGGAATCCAGGGAATATTTGCTTGTCTGCATATTGCACCTACTTCCGGATTTGTAAAAGGCGCTACTACGAAATCTGCACCGGCGTCAATGTATTTCTGAGCTGTTTCAGCATCGTAAACGGTACCAATTCCCAAAGCCAATCCCGGAAGATTTTCTAGCGCATATGCGATTAGGTCTACAAAAACTTCATAAGCATTTTCTCCGCGGTTTGTAAATTCAAATGCGCGGGCTCCTCCTTTGTAACTGGCTGTTAAAACTGCTTTTGCTACCGTGATATCTGCGTGGTAAAAAAGTGGCAGTAAGCCCGTTTCGTTCATCAAAATGATGGTGGTGTCTTTATCTATTGTTGCCATAATTTTATTTTCAGATTTTTATTATCCGGTTTATTTCGGTGCTCCGCACCTTTGTCCGGATATAGCCAGATCTTCGTTTTCTACAAGTATTGAGGTGCCCTGCACCTTTCTAATAACTTATCTTCTGATTCTGCCGGAGGTTTCTCCCTGACGAATTGCTTCAACTTCTGAAACGGTAGAAATTAACGCATCCCCCTCAATCGTATGTTTTAAAGCAGAAGCGGCCACGCCAAATTCCAGTGCCTTTTGTTCGTCATTGAAAGAAATTAATCCATGGATTAACCCTGCAATAAATGCATCTCCTCCTCCTACTCTATCCACAATTGGATTGATATCTATATCAGCTGTTTCCAAAACCGATTCTCCGTTCCATAAATAGGCTCGCAGTAAATTATGCGTTGCGCTGATGGAAGTTCTTTTTGTATCAATAACGCGGCTCACTTGTGGAAAAGCTGCTTTTAAATTAACACAGGATTCGATAAAATCTTCCCCTTCAATACCAAATATTTCACTGATATTCTCGCGGTTAGCAATGACGATATTTGTTCCCGCAGTTAAAGCAGGAAGAACCTCGGATGGTTTTTTACCATATTTCCACAAATTGGCACGATAAAAAATATCTCCTGAAACAGTAATTCCTTTTCTCCTTGCAGCCTCAATTCCAGCCAGACAAGCATCCGCAGCTCCCTGGGAAAGTGCAGGTGTAATACCCGCCCAATGGAACCAGTCCGCATCCTTTAATATTTCGTCCCAATTCAGTTCACTTGGGTCAATCGTTGCCAAAGAAGAATTTGCACGGTCGTAAACAATCTGACTTGCTCTTAAAGCTGCGCCTGTTTCCAGGAAATAAACGGCCATTCTCGGACCGCCATAGATAATATTGGAAATATCAACACCGTGAAAATGAAGAAATTGTGCAGCCGAACGCCCGATCGGAGAATCAGGAAAACGGGTTACGTGTGCCGTATGGTGACCCCAGTAAGCGAGTGCAGAAGCTACATTCGCTTCACCGCCTGCATAGGTAACGTCCAATTGTCTTGCTTGTTCGAAACGGGAAAAGCCGGGAGTTGACAGGCGCATTAAAACTTCCCCGAAGGTTACTATTTTAGACATAAACTACTTTTTCAATTTTATCAGAAATGGTTAGGTCAGCATTTATTTCAATACCGGAATAGCATATAAATAACTGACCGCTAAGTTATACCAAAAGCCGGCCGATTTCCAAAATCAGACCGGCTTTCTGCAAGAAGGTTTTGAAAACAATTACCTACCTTCAAAAACCAAAGTAATTTTTGGCATTGTTATAAGAAATATCCTGAACCAGTTTTCCCAGCCACGGAAGATCTTTTGGCAATTCGCCATTTTCTACGTCATTACCGATCAGATTACAAAGTATCCGGCGGAAATATTCGTGACGCGGGTAAGACAAGAAACTTCTGGAATCGGTCAGCATACCTACAAAACGGCTCAAAAGCCCTATGTTGGAAAGTGCATTCATCTGCTTTTCCATACCGTCTTTTTGATCTAAAAACCACCAGCCGGAACCGAATTGCATTTTTCCGGGTACCGTTCCGTCATTGAAATTTCCTGTCATGGTTGCGAGAACTTCATTGTCGCCCGGATTCAGGTTATATAGTACCGTTTTTGCCAATTGATCCGTTGAATCCAGTTTATTCAAAAACCTGGATAATGCCTGCGCCTGACTGTAATCTCCAATTGAATCCCAGCCCGTATCCGGCCCAAGCGTACTTAACATCCGGGAATTGTTATTTCTTAATGCACCCAAATGAAACTGTTGCGCCCAATCTTTGCTATGATCCATTTTGGCAAGATCATATAACAGAACCGATTTAAAAGCCGTACGTAACTCGGCGGAACTGGTTTTTCCAGATAGAGTTTCCGACAACGCTGTACGTGCCGACGTTTCATCAAAAGAAGCGTAAATATGTTCCAGACCATGATCAGACAAACGTCCGCCCATTTCCGCAAAAAAGTCGTGACGATTTTTCAGAGCAGCCAGTAAATCTTCATACGTACTGCCATTTGATACACCGGCAACTTCAAATAATTTATTCAAATATTGTTGAAATTCAGCCGGAGAATCGATGAGTAACATCGCTTTGTCCGGACGGAAAGTTGGCAATACTTTTATATCTAAATCGCTGTCTGCAATAATCTGATGATGTTCCAGAGAATCCGTCGGATCATCTGTTGTACAAATCACCTTCACATTCATCCGACGCAAAAGACTGCGAACGCTGAAATCTTTCTGCTTTAATTTTGCAGAACATTCCTCATAAATTTCTCTTGCGGTATCTTTATTAAGCAGAATATCAATATTAAAATAACGCAGCAATTCCAGATGTGTCCAGTGATATAGCGGATTACGCATGGTATATGGAACTGTTGCGGCCCATTGTTCAAACTTTTCCCAATCGCCGGCATCTCCGGTGCAATACTTTTCATTAATACCATTGGCACGCATCGCACGCCATTTGTAATGATCACCATAAAGCCAGATCTGTGTCAGATTTTCAAACTGTCTATCCTCTGCAATCTGATCCGGAGGAAGGTGGCAGTGGTAATCAATGATCGGCATTTCTTTCGCATAATCGTGATATAATATGCGTGCAGTTTCGGAACGTAAGAGAAAATCTTCGTCAATAAATGTTTTCTGTGCGGTCGTATTTGTGGCTATCATTGCTGATTAAATAATATATCGTTCGTCGGTTAAACGCAATCTATAATTGCACTTCTATGACGATAATTTCTGACTCTTACCCGAAAAAAATTAAAGTCCCCGTTCAATTCCCATTTCCAAACCACGTAATTCTGCCAGTCCGCGTAACCTTCCGATAGCGGTATAACCCGGATTCATTCGTTTTGTGGCCGTTAAATCATCCAGCATTCTGTGTCCGTGATCGGGTCGGAATGGCATTCTTAAATCTTTTCTGTTTTCAGAAATTCTTCTTTTTTGTTCCAAAATCAAAGCATGCATCACCGCATACATATCCACATCACCATTCAAATGATCGGCTTCATAAAAACTTCCATCCGCTTCGCGGCTCGTAGCGCGCAAATGGATAAAATTAATTTTATCTCCCAAACGGTTTACCATTCCTGAAAGATCATTATCAACCCGCACACCGTAAGAACCCGTACAGAAACAAAGTCCATTGGCTCTGCTGTCGTATGCGGCAAGCAATAATGTTGCGTCATTTTCAGTACTTACTACACGCGGTAGACCTAGAATTGGATAAGGCGGATCATCAGGATGGATTGCAAGATTTATTCCCGCCGCTTCCGCAACCGGTGCGATAGCCTGAATAAATTGGTACAAATGTGTCCGCAATTCCAGATCGCCAACATTTTTGTACGTATCTAAAACCTTCCTGAATTCTTCGATTGTAAAACTTTCTTCGGAGCCTGGCAGACCGGCAATAATATTCCTTGTCAGTTTATTAACATCATCGCCTGACGCTTTTTCGAGCCAGTTTAATGCAGCCGTCCTCTGCGCTTCACTATACTGATCTTCCGCATTTTCTCTCCTTAATATGTAAAGATCAAAAGCAGCAAATTGTGTCGCGTCAAATCTCAAACCAGTCGAACCATCATGCATAGGCGCATCAAGATCTGTCCTTGTCCAATCCAGAATCGGCATAAAATTGTAGCAAACGGTGTCAATTCCACATTTCCCTAAATTGGTTAGCGACTGCTGATAATTCTGAATATATTTTTCAAAATCTCCTGTCCGCGTTTTGATGGCTTCATGAACCGGGACACTTTCCACAACAGACCACGTTAAGCCCGCAGCTTCAATAATTTCTTTACGGTTCAGGATTTCATCAACTTCCCATACAACTCCGTTGGGTATATGATGCAAAGCGGATACAATTCCCGTGGCTCCCGCCTGACGGATATCCTGCAACGAAACAGGATCATTTGGGCCAAACCAGCGCCAAGTTTGTTCTAATGACATAATTTTATTAGCTATTGGCTTTTAGCGATAAGCTTTTAGCCTACGGTAATTTGAGGTTTTATTACTTTTGTACCAAAATGTTTTTAGCTTTTAGCTGATAGCTCTTGGCATTTAGCTTGCAGCAAATTGATATTTGGTATCTTAATTCAAATAATATGTTTCGATATAATATTTACCATATCGGACTAACACTTCAAATTAGCCGTGATCCAAAGCCAAAAGCCAATACCCTAACAGCTATCAGGCTACTAATTTATGTTCCGGCACTCTTTCACGCAACACTTTCAATGCCCGGCTCATTTGTGTTTCCACTGTTTTAACCGATATTTTCAACCGCTCTGCAATATCACGATAGCGTAAGCCTTCTTCACGGCTAAGCCTGAAAATGACCTGACACTGGCGTGGCAAATCCTGGATGCATCCTTCAACGCGTTCATAGAATTCGTTAAAGGCCATTTCTTCTATTGGTGTATAATGATCTGCGTGCGTCAAATTCCACTGCACATTATCAATTGATTCGCGCTCGTATTGGCGGTGAATTTTTAATTTCAAATAATCCAGTGCCTGATTCCGTACCGCTCTATATATGTAGGCCTGAAAAGAAGTATGTACTTCAATTTGTTCCCGGTTTTTCCAAAGTTTTACGAAAACATCCGAAACCACTTCTTCTGCAATTTCTCTTGTTACCACAACCCGCATCGCATAATTACAAAGGGAGCGATAGTGATGTGTAAACAATTCACGAAAAGCTAAATAATCTCCATTGGCGACTACTTTACCAAACAAATTTTCCAGAAGGCTTTTCTGAGAATAAACGGCTGGTAATACATTAGTAAACGATTGCGTTTCCATCAACATTTGGTATAGGTTAATATAGAAAAATTCTCAGATTATTATACGCACCATTCAGTGCAACTGCTGCTATTGTTCGTCTAGTTTAGTGATTGGTTCGTTGATATACAAAAATAAATCTTGAAAAAAATCAATATATTTACGCAACCGTTCCCGAAACCGTTCCCGGAAAATCATTTTTCCCGGAACGGAGAAAAATAATTTGATTTTGGCTCCAATTTTAACTCTGGTGCATTTCAAAGATTAAATATTATAATTGCATTATTCTGATATTCCCTTCTTTATGAGAAAAGCGTCGATTACCATTAAGGAAATTGCAAGACAGTTAAATGTTTCAAAATCAACAGTTTCGAGAGCGCTGCGTGATAGTCCGGAAATTAGTGAAGAGACAAAAAAGAGAGTTATAGCATTGGCGGAATCACTTAATTATTCTCCCAATCCTATTGCATTAAGTTTATTAAGAAACCGGACACAAACGCTGGGTATCATTGTTCCGGATATTGCCAATGCGTTTTTCTCTACGGCAATCGGCGGTGTCGAAGATATTGCTTACAGCCGTGGTTATCATACCATGATTTACCAAAGCCACGAATCTTACGAACGTGAACTTGCTGATACCAAACATATTGCAACAAGGCGCGTAGACGGGCTTATTGTTTCCATATCCAGTCAAACAGAAAATCATGATCATTTTGTAGCCTTGCAGGAGCAAGGAATTCCTGTTGTTTTTTTTGACAGGGTAAGCGAAACGATGCCAAGTCACAAAGTTCGGGTGGATGATTATAAAGGCGCTTATGAAGCTACGGAACATTTAATCAGTCGCGGTTGTAAAAAAATTGCACATATAGCAGGCCCCGCGAACCTGTCCATCAGCCGTAACAGATTAAAGGGTTATCAGGATGCCCTGGTTCATAATGGATTGGAATTACATGATGAATGGGTGGTTAGCAGTGAATACAACCAGGCAGGAGGAACGGAACGAGCCTATCAATTAATGGCTTTAAGAAATCGCCCGGATGCAATTTTTGCAGCAAGCGACCGGATTGCTTTTGGCGTTCACTGGGCTTTGCGCCAATTGGGTTACCGAATGCCGGATGATGTGGCCATTGTCGGCTTTTCTGATCTTGCCATTTCATCTTTGTTAGACCCCCCGCTTAGTTCTGTGGCGCAGCCTTCTTTTGAAATGGGACAACTTGCGGCTACGTTATTACTGGATCTTATCGAAAGCAAAAGCACCCCGGTCGCTTTCGAAACCAGGGTGCTTACGTCTAATCTTATTATCAGAAAATCGTCTATGAAAGAATTAGTTGGTGATTGATTTCAACTTTCTTTCGAATTCAGACAAAATTCTTTCTTTCATTGCTACTTTACGTTTCTGGATATTGATACGTCCCTGCGCTTGTTTGTCTTGTTCAGGGTCACCGGTAGCTGTTCTGTCAAACTCGATCACTGCGAATTCAAGATCGCTTTTTTCGCGTTTGGCAAGCCATTCCAGTTCTCTCAATTTAGTGCGAAGCTGTTCTTCCTCGCTTTTCATTTCAAAAGCAGGATATTTACGGCTGATCACACGAGCCAGGTAACTTAGTTCAAAAATCTTGTCACAAACAGAGCGGAAACGTTCAGCCAGTTCTTTGTCGGCAAGTTTGAAAGGAATTTTAATTTCTTTCCATTTGCTCAGCAATACTTTTGCTTCCTGCGATGCCTCAACAATATCTTTTTGTCTCAGCAAAGTTTCAGCCCTTGCAAGTAATGCCTGTTGTTCAACAATTCTTGGGTCAACGCGTACCTTAGGTTCGATACCTTTGGCAAGATTATATTTGTCATAAAATAATTTAAGGAAGTGGCGATACGCCTTGTTAACCTTAAAGAATCTTTTTGGAGGAACCTCTCCTACATTGTTCCATGCCACCCGGACTTCGCGTGCCTTATTATAAGCATCGTCAAGGTCGCGGGAATAACTAAGTGTTTTCGTGATTTTAATCAAACGCTCGTATTCATCAATACGCTCCTGATTAATTTTATTTTGTTCATCAAAATAATCACGGCGTCTCTGAAAGAAACTATCAAGAATTTCCTGGAAAGTAACCTCCACCTCATCCTGAAACTCTTTTTCAACCGGACCTGTACGAATCCACTTTGCTTTGATCTCCTGAATCTGATCCGTTGCTACGGCATAATCTTCGATAGCAGCCGCCACTTTTACATCTTCAATCAGTGCGCGTTTAATTTCAAGGTTTTTTAATTGATTAATTTCAATTAAACCCCGCAAATACTCTTCCTTTTCCTGAAGTCTTTCCAACAGCGGGACAAAATCTCCCAATGCGTCAAAACTTATCAGTTTACGTTGCAACTGTATAAGTTTTGTCAAGTAAGAACCTTTGTTGAGCGCTTCATCAATTTCAGATTCCAGTTGTTCTACCTTATTTAATACGATAGAAAAACGGTTTTTGAAATAATCGATTGCTTCTTGTTCCGTCCTTTTTACTTCTCCAATTTGCCGGTCTGGGTACTCTAAATACCCTTTTAAAAATACTTTGCTGTCTTTAACATAGCCGTATTCATCATTCAATGTGGCATTTTCCATTCTTTCAAGTTTTTTATCTGCTAAGTGTAGGGATAATAACGATATTTGCTAGGCACAAATTAACTAAAAAATGAGTAACGAAACCATTATTTTCTCAATGTCGGGAGTTAACAAAATCATTCCCCCCAACCGACATATCATAAAAAATATTTATTTATCCTTTTTTTATGGAGCTAAAATTGGTGTACTAGGGTTAAATGGCTCTGGTAAATCTACACTTTTACGCGTCATAGCAGGTATAGATAAAGACATTCAGGGGGACGTTGTGTTTTCTCCTGGCTATTCTGTTGGCATGCTGGAACAAGAACCAAAGCTTGATCCGACCAAAACCGTTCGCGAAGTTGTGGAAGAAGGTGTACAGGAAATTGTAGATCTTTTGAAAGAATACGACCAGATCAACGAAGCGTTCGGTGAAGAAGATGCTGATTTTGACAAATTATTAGAAAGACAAGGTACGGTTCAGGAAAAACTGGACGCAACCGATGCCTGGAATCTTGACAACCGTCTGGAAGTCGCGATGGATGCTTTACGCTGCCCTCCTTCGGATGCTTTGGTTTCCACGCTTTCTGGTGGAGAAAAACGCCGGGTGGCTATGTGCCGCCTTTTACTTCGTCAGCCTGATGTATTATTACTGGATGAGCCAACCAACCATTTGGATGCGGAATCAGTACTTTGGCTTGAAGAACATTTAAGACAATATAAAGGAACAGTAATCGCAGTAACCCACGACAGGTACTTCCTGGATAACGTGGCAGGCTGGATTCTAGAACTTGACCGCGGCGAAGGAATTCCATGGAAAGGAAATTATACATCCTGGCTTGAACAAAAACAGGAGCGTCTGAAAAAAGAAGAAAAGACTGAATCCAAACGTCAAAAAACCCTTGCACGTGAACTGGAATGGGTACGTATGGGCACCAAGGGTCGCCAGGCAAAATCCAAAGCTCGTTTGGGCGCTTACGAAAGATTACTGGGTGAAGAAGGAAGAGAAAAAGAGGATAAATTGGAAATCTTCATCCCCGCTGGCCCAAGATTGGGTAGTAAAGTAATTGAGGCTCATGATGTTTCCATGGGCTTTGGCGATCGTTTGCTTTATGAAAACCTAAATTTCGCTTTGCCCCCAAATGGTATTGTCGGAATTATCGGGCCAAATGGTGCAGGAAAAACGACATTGTTCAAATTGATTACGGGCGAGCTTAAACCTTTGCACGGCCATTTTGACGTCGGAGATACCGTTCAACTGGCTTATGTGGATCAGGAACACGACAATCTGGATGCCAATAAAACGGTTTATCAAAGTATCGCAGACGGAAACGACTGGATTATGATGGCAGGCAAGCAATCCAACGCGCGAGCGTATGTGAGCCGTTTCAACTTCGGAGGTGGTGATCAGGAGAAAAAAGTCGGAACGCTGTCGGGTGGAGAACGAAATCGTGTCCATTTGGCCATGACTTTAAAGGAAGGCGGAAATCTTCTTCTTCTGGATGAACCTACCAATGACCTGGATATCAACACACTTCGTGCGTTGGAAGAAGGTCTGGAAAACTTTGCAGGTTGTGCCGTGATCATTTCCCACGACCGGTGGTTCCTTGACAGAGTAGCCACACATATTCTTGCTTTTGAAGGAGATTCTCAGGTTTACTGGTTTGAAGGAAACTTCTCGGAATATGAAGAAAACAGGAAAAAGAGATTAGGCTCTGAAGCTACACCAACAAGGATTAAATATAAGAAGCTGGTGTAAAATTATTTAATTCTGATAACCTCCGAACGGGCAAATCTCAATCTACTTTTCGGAGGTTACAGATTACATATTAGCACTTCTAAATAACAAAATCAAAGATACCACTCTGAATCAGCAATTTAGAATCAAATTATTTCACTGGGGGCATCCAAACCTCAACTATTTTCATAGAAATAATTTACCTATTTTTTACTAAATACTTGTTTAGTGAAAATAAAAACAGCCAATTTTACCAAGTAACTCAATGATTCTAACAACGTGAATATCTCTTTTACCCAATACAGCATACTTATCCCGTTTTTAATAAAGCTGTCATATCCAAGTCGGAGTGCGCCAGCAATTAATTTCATATAATCGCTGTCATCTTAACATGAAAAAGAGTTTTTTTTTACTAGATACGTTAATAAGTACCCGTTCAGGCCAATCAAAATTGTCCATTTTTTTATTTCTTTTTGTTTTTGCCACTACTTTTCCAAAATATATTGAAATATTAAACGACGGATCTCCCTTAACAACATACGCCTATTTCTTTGAAAAAATTGAACATCCTTTATCACCTTCGATTTTAGGTGAAGAAAAAACCCATGGAGCAAAAATTGCATTTAGATTAACTCCCCCTCTTATAGCCAGGTTATCTGGAACTTATTCAATTGGGAATGGGAAAGGTGTCATTCTGGTGTACATATTACAATCAATGCTACTGCTGCCTTTCTTTTTTTTATTAATTAAAACCATCCAAAGATTTGTAGACAACCGGACTACCATTTTTTTCGTAATTTCCTTTTCGGCAGTTTACACTACAACGGCATTCTTCTGGGATTATGAGTTTTGGTTTGACGGTTATGCATACTTTTTTTTGATGTTGAGTATATACCTACGAAACAAGGCTGGCATATTCGTTTCATCGCAACTCGCATGCTGGACTGATGAACGTGCGGTAATTGCTTTGTATTCAGTATATATTTTTCATGTATTGCAGGAGAACAACTTCAAAATCTATCATTTATACGAGATTTTGAAGATTGATTTTAAAAATAACTCCTCGGTTCTGTTGGCGTCAGCCATGGTATATGCAGTAATCCGAATTTCATTTACTTACGTTTTCAACCTTAAAACTCCTCTTGGCGCTGGTGCAGATGCTGGATTTGATTTAATTCCGTATCAAATCAACAATAGATATATTGGTATATTCATGTCATTTGAAGGCTTGTGGCTTATTTTCTTCGCCTCTTTGCTAGTACTATTTACCCAAAGAAATTTTTTTATGGCCATAATTCTTGTTAGTATAGTGTGCATACATATATTGGTTGCCTACAGCGTATTTGACATCACCAGAAGTTTGTCGTATGGCTTTCCAATCTTTATTATTTGTACGGTTATCCTCTCAAAAAACAAACCAGCTTCCAACCACGCCCTCTTTGCATTATCTGCCATTATTTGTCTTTTAATTCCTACTCAGTTCTTGATATTTTTTGCAAGAAGCATACCCTGGACAATTTTTTCCTTCAACGAAATCAAAATTGTCATTAAAAATGTGTTGTATAATTTTTAGTTTTTTTTGAAAGTTTAGAAAGTATTTTATATCTGGAATATTAAAATAAACTGAACGTCATACTCCATTTTTAGATCAAATCTTAACCGTTCAATAAATATTTTATACTTTTTTCAATATTTATGAAAAAAGTATAAATAAAACATAATAAATATTTCATTGTACTTTATTTACATATTTCACCTAAATATTAGGTTTTTACGCTAATTTAGTAACCGATCGATCGAAATCCAATATTCAAACGTATAGTACACAACTACATTGATAGTATAAATTCTACGATTATGTAGTATGTTTAAACGCGGAAAGATTAAATCCACTTACAAAGACGGTCGATTATATGTACGGAAACAATTACCTATTACCTCTTCTTTACTTAACTCAACAGATGAGGAACTTCAAGACAGGTTTTATCATTTTTTCCATTTTCATCATTTGCAGTCTAAGGCTTTCGGCGCAACCCGAAATCATTCTAAATACTACTGGCTTCGGATTTAGTAATGATCAGGCAAATGGTATTAACAGTGACCAGTGGGCCTATATCAAAAGATTTGCCAACCTTACCTATAATGGTCAGGATGCCGGCGTTTCTGCTGTTCGTCTGCATATTGAATGGAATCAATATGAACCGACGCCTGGAAATTATCAACGTGCCAAAATGGCGGCAGCTATAAAAGCGATCACTGAATTAAAGCCAGGAATGAAGTTTGCGCTTCACTTTCCTTACCAACGCCCGGGCTATTGGAACGATTCATATTTTGGAAGTGCCGATATTGCACAGACAAAATACGGAGCGCTTGTAAGGTCAGAAATCGCGTATGCCTGTCCTTCCATTTTTTCTGAATATGCACAATCCAGATTTAATGCTTTTGTTGATGATGTGTTAGCGCAGATTAAAGATTATTATCCGAAACTTTTATATGTCGAAATGGGGAACAGCCCGGCCGAAGAATTTGCTATTCCTTTTAATAGTGGCAGCTCAGGTCCGGATCCTGGTTTCTTTGAACAAAAAGCATTGGAATCATGGAGAACTAAATTTTTGCCGCTTCGCTTTCCAAATCAAACCATGGCAACTTGGGGAACTCAAAAAGTAGCTATCAGCACAGCTAATCAACCTACCGACGGAAATTATAACTCAGACATGGGAAGAGATTTACATCGCTTTGCCGGATGGGGACTTTTGAAAAAATTCCAGGGCTTTTATAAAACCGTAAAAAACCGTAGCCAGTCCATAAAAGTTCTATATTTTGTTTCCGATTTTGGAACACCACAAGGAAATTTGTCACATCTTCATAACAGCACCCTCCCGCTCGCGCTGGAACTGGCTGATGGCATATATACATCAGACGGAACAACGCAATGGGATCTTCAGAAAAAAATATTAGCACTGGATGTACTCAAAGGAACAAATCCGGATAAAATAGCAGCTATTGAATTTGATCCGGAAGATTTGGGCGAACAATCAGGAGGAGGCGGAAATGGTATTAATTGGAATTTACCTTACGAATGGATGCCAAGAGGTTACAAACATGGTGCCGACTATATCCATATAGCCATGCATTTTACCGATCAGGCAATGAATCAGTTAGCTCCAGCGCTGGCGTTAATTAAATCTCAATACGTTGGACGCAATTATAAAGCACCTGCACGTGCTGCCTCGGTTCCTGTCAATATCTTCCCTAATGTATTTAGTGATAGGTATTTATTTCAGCAATGGAACGATACCGGAGGAGCCAACTGGGCAGCCACAGACAATCTTCCAAAATCATTTAAAATGTCCGATGATGGTTATTGGGATAATCTTTGGGACAGCAATGATTTATTGCCTTGTACCTTTACGATCCAGGCCCTTACTTCTGATGACAAACCTTCGGCCGGAAAAACAACCACGTTGTCTGTAAATTGTGCCGGTGGAGAGTGTGGGGATGTAAAATATACCTGGAACGGCGAAGGCGCTACGAATTTAAGCGGATCAGCTATTGAAATTAAAGCTCCTTCCGGCAATGGCAATTATATTTATACAGTAAAAACGAACCGAGATGGCTGTAGTGCCAAAGTGGCTACAACCTCACTTGCTGTTGGAGATCCTTTGCCTGTAACTTTAACCAGCTTTACAGCTACAAAATCCGAAAAAACAGCCCTATTAAATTGGGGTACAACAATGGAAGTTAACAGTGACCGTTTTGAAGTGGAGCATAGCACTGAAGGCAAAAACTGGGATGTCCTGGGTAGCGTTAAAGCAAATGGAGAAACAAATCAAACACTTTCAAAATACTCTTTTACAGATGCACAACCTGTAAACGGTGAAAATCTTTATCGGTTAAAAATGATCGATAACGACGGATCTTATGCTTACAGCCGAATTCAAAGTGTGATATTTGAAATGGGCAATCTGGCAGTGGCTTATCCAAATCCTGCTATCAATAAATTAACAATTACCGCAGATGACTGGAGTAAAATTGACAAAGTTCAGATTTTGAATCTTTCCGGAAGTGTTATTTACGAATCAGATAATAAAGCAGGACCCGAAATTAATGTGAGCGGACTTACGCCCGGTGCTTACGTCCTGAGGCTCGTTCATACAAGTGGTTCACAGGAAACACAGAAATTTGTAAAAAGAGGCTAATAACTTCAAATTTTTTTATCAGGAAAGCGGCTGTCGAAAAGAGATAGCCGCTTTTTTTTATTCAGGTTTAACTATTTTTACCAGGCGCATTTTCGTCTGTCATTTGCCCAAAGATCAATTCTTAGTAACTTCGCTTTGAATCAGCCATTACGATAATAAATAATGAGTCAGAATACTTCATCCAAAAAAATACATTTTATCTCCATAGGCGGGAGCGTTATGCATAATCTTGCCATTGCATTACATCAAAAAGGGTTTATCGTTACCGGATCCGATGACGAAATTTACGAACCTTCGGTAAGCCGCCTGACAAAACATAATCTTTTGCCTGTGGAAATGGGTTGGTTTCCTGAAAAAATTACCGCTGATCTTGAATCCGTAATTTTGGGAATGCACGCCAGAGAAGATAATCCCGAATTAAAAAAAGCACAGGAGCTGGGTATCAAAGTTTATTCCTATCCAGAATATATTTTTGAACAAAGTGCTGATAAACAACGTGTAGTTATAGCCGGAAGTCATGGAAAAACAACCATTACGTCCATGATCCTGCATGTTCTCAACTTCAATAAACGCATTTTCAATTACCTGGTAGGTGCTCAGATAGAAGGTTTTGAAAATATGGTAAAACTTTCGGATGATGCTCCCGTTATTGTTATCGAAGGCGATGAATATTTCACATCACCTCTCGACAGAACCCCCAAGTTTATGCATTACCAGCCGCATATGGCACTTATTAGCGGTATCGCCTGGGATCATTACAATGTATTTCCAACCTGGGAATCCTATGTAAAACAATTTGAATTACTTGCAGATTCTATTCCGAAAGCCGGTGTTATTGTGTTCGATCAAACGGACGACATGCTGGATGTAATCGGACAGAAAGAACGTGCTGACGTTGTTAGTATACCTTATGAAGCGCATCCATATAAAATTGAAAACGGTAATACTTTTCTGATAACACCCGATCAGGGGGATGTACCTCTTTTAGTTTTTGGTGAACACAATATGAAGAATATCAGTGGAGCCAAAGCTATTTGTGAAAGACTTGGCATTACTGACGAAGCTTTTTACAAAGCTATCCAGTATTTTAAAGGTGCTTCCAAACGTATGGAATTGCTTGGAGGTAATGACAATATCAATATTTACAGGGATTTCGCCCATGCTCCATCCAAAGTTGAAGCGACCACAGCGGCTGTAAAAGCTCAGTTTCCTGATCGTAAATTAATTGCCTGTGCCGAGCTGCACACTTTCAGCAGCCTGAACAAAACATTTTTGAAACAATATCGTAGAAAAATGAATGCAGCGGATGTTGCGATCGTTTTTTACAATCCCCTGACGGTAGAACATAAAAGACTCGAACCGATAACTGAAACGGATATTAGGGAAGCTTTCAAACGTGAAGATCTTAAAGTATTTACGGACAGTAAAAAATTATCCGATTTTCTGGAAGAACAGGAATGGAAGGATACCAATTTGCTGCTGATGAGCTCCGGAACTTTTGGAGAACTGGATACCAAAAGTCTGGTAGAAAAAATTATCAAATAAAAATTTAGCCGTTTTAATTAAGATACAATGCAATCCATCGTAGTCTATTGCGGATCCAACTTTGGCACAAAGTCCATTTACAGTGAAATGGCTTATGAACTTGGCAAAGAACTGGCAAAGAAGAATATCAAACTGATTTATGGCGGCGGGAATATGGGGCTGATGGGCCGGGTATCTGATGGCGCTATGGAAAATGAGGGATCGGCAACGGGGATTATTCCTAATTTTCTGGCACAGTTGGAAGTTGCAAATAAAACTTTGACTGAACTTCATTTTGTTGAAACCATGCATGAACGCAAAGCGAAAATGGTGTCGATGTCAGATGGTGTCATTGCGCTGCCTGGCGGGTTTGGCACATTGGATGAATTGTTTGAAATACTTACCTGGTCGCAGTTGAAGATATTTAAAGGCCCGATAGGCCTTTTAAATATAAACGGCTTTTATGATCACCTTCTCGCTCATTTGGACAAAACGGTGGAAGAAGGATTTTTGCATATTGAAAACCGGGAGTTGCTTCTGGTAGCCGATAATACTCTGGAACTTCTTGAAAAAATGGAAGCTTTTCATAAAAATTGAAAAGAAAATAAGCCGTCCGATAAATCGTTGTATTCCAAAACGGTAACTGAATTTCGTTTTGTTTTAATCAAAAACACACCATATCCTCTTACAAAAAATGCGTGTCCCTCTGCTTTTTATATTTTCTGTGTTGATTACCTCTCCTGTTTGGGCTCAGCTTGAAAATCTTGGCAAAACCGTTAATACTGAATTTAACGAAATAGCTCCGATTATTTCACCCGACGGTAAGACGATTTATTTTTCAAGAATCAGTCATCCCCAAAATACAAACGGGACCAAAGGCAGCCAGGATATCTGGTTTTCAGAACTTAAAAATGAAAAGTGGACACCCGCACGCAGGTTACCATCTCCTTTAAATAAAGAAGAATATAATAGCCTTTACAGCATTACGCCTGATGGAAATACGCTCTTAATTAAAGGCGCTTACAAAGCCGGTGTTTACGAAACCCGTGGATTTTCATTAAGCAAGAAAACTGCCAAAGGCTGGTCCGTCCCTAATAAAATTGATATCCCAAATTATTCAAAAATAAGCAAAGGACAGTTTGACTGCGGCTATTTATCAACGGACGGAAAATCACTGGTGATGTCTTTTAGTGAAAAAAAGAACAGCAAAGTAGATGATCTGTATGTGAGTTTTAAACAAAAAAACGGTACCTGGACTAAGCCAATGAACCTTGGGCCGGAAATCAATAACGAAGGTTTTACTGAAACAACACCTTTTCTGGCTCCTGATGGCGTAACACTTTATTTTTCAAGCGACAGGAAAGGCAGCCAGGGAAGTAATGATATTTATTATAGCAAACGGATTGATAAATCCTGGAAAAGATGGAGCCGGCCGGTAAATCTTGGAACCGCTATCAATACAGACGGCTATGACGCTTATTACACCATTTCCGCTGCGGGTGATTATGCCTACATGATTTCTTTCAAAGACACCGAAGGAAAAGGTGATGTGGTCCGCTATAATTTACAGCCAAAACCCGTTCCAGGCGATACTGCGCAAATACAGCCTAACATACCAACATCGGATCCGGTGGTAATGATCAGCGGTAAAGTAATTGACTCGAAAACCGGCAAACCGATCGAAGCAACCATTATTTACGAAACCCTGCCGGATGGCGAAGAAGCAGGAACCGCGACTACGAATCCATTGACAGGAGAATATAAAATTGTACTTCCCTACGGACAAAAATACAGCATGCGAGCCGTAGCTCCGAATTTTATTGCAGAAGGAGAAAGTGTTGATCTAACTGATTCTACAACAGCCGGAAAAGGAAAAAATTACAGAGAAATCACAAACAAATCATTAAAACTGATTCCGATTGAAGAAGGACAGATTGTTCGTTTGAACAATATTTTCTTTGCGTTTGGTAAAGCAACGCTGAACAAAGAATCCTTCCCCGAACTTGATCGAATCGCGATCACGATGAACGAGAATAAAAAATTGTTTATTGAAATCGGTGGACACACGGATAATATTGGCGGCAATGAGGCCAACCTTAAACTTTCACAGGACCGCGCAGATGCCGTTCGTGAACATTTGATCAGCAAAGGTATTGAGCCTGATCGCGTGGCAAGTAAAGGATATGGAGAAACCATGCCGGTTGCTAAAAACGACACGCCGGAAGGCCAGCAGACAAACCGGCGCGTGGAATTCAAGATTTTAAAGAAATAGGAATTTCTAGTTCTTGGGTAACTTTTTCGGCCTTTGTTTTAATCGGTTTCAATCCAAAAAGAAACCGTAAAATATTAAATCGCCTGATCATAAAATGGTAGAGCACCAGACATATCAGAAAGGTAGCAATTGAAAGATAACCAAATTTGACCCCGATTGGCAAGGCTGAATGGATTATCGGATAAGCCAGACAAACGATGACGGTTTGATGCAAAATATAAAATGGATAAACCGCTTCATTGGCATATTTGAGAAATCTGTTAGTAAATTGGAGATACACGTAAGCATATCCAAGGAAAGATAAAAGTATGCACCAGGCGTTTGTCGTTTTGATTATTGAATAAAATACCGGCTCCCAGGCTGCAACTTCTCTGTCGCTTAACCAGTAAGCTGAATACAGAATAATTGTTATTACAATCCAGATACTCAGGGTTAGCTTTCTATATTTCACAATTGTTTCCCAAAATGCTGTCTGGGTACATAAAATAAATCCGCAGATAAATAAAGTAAGCGAATGGAAATGATTGTTCCAGTCGTGAATAAGATTATTTGTGTTTGGAAACTTATCACTCAAAAATTCCTCTCCGATAAAATGCCAGATAACAGGTACAAAAATTAATACAAACGGATTACTGAAAAACCTCGCCCAGTTCGCAGTCATTTGAGGGCGTTTCTTTATAAATAAAAACAGAGGTAAACTCAGTAAAGAATAAAAGAAAATATCCACCAGATACCACAAATGGTGCCAGCTGAAATTTCCGTGAGGATAGGCATGAAATTGAAAAACTGTTTTATAAAAAGCTCCGTAAGAATATGCTTCACCCTGTGTTAACCTTTCAAAAAATATTTGTGGCGGAACGATCACAAACATTCCGAAAAGTAAGGGAATAAATATTCTGATAAATCGCTCTGAAAGAAATGATTTCGGACTTCGGTTTTCCAGAGCAAAATAAACGCCCGCTCCTGAAATCATAAACAAAAGCGCCATCCGCCACATACTTGTAAAACGCATTGGCAACTCGATGACATGACTGATTTCATTGTTCTTGATATGCCATCCCCATGAATTGAAAAACATTCCGACGTGGAAAAAAATCAGGATAACAAAAGCGATAACTCTAAGCCAATCGAGGTCGTAACGTCTTGCAGAATGAGCTTGAATTGTATTTGAAGCAATATTTTTTATGGTGACTATTTTTTTATGAATAGCCAAAATTACAGCCTGGTTTGCCCCGGAAAGCATGTCCTTATAATCCAGACGTACTTCCCGATAGATCAGTACAAGTAATTATTCCGTTTCGGAAGTCCGCTTTTTAAATTCGGAAGGTGTCACACCCGTAATTTTTTTAAAAGCCGTGTTAAATGCGGATTTGGAATTATATCCAACCATTTGGGCGATTTCTTCAATTTTGATAAAATTACTTTCCTTAGAATAAAGCAGTTTCTGAGCTTCGGCAATCCGGTAGGACGCCATAAGATCAAAAAATGTCTGTTCAAGTTCTTCATTCAAAATTTGGGATAAATGATGTGTGGAAGTACCCAACTGTTTTGCCAAAACGGGTAACGAAAATCCCGGATCCAGAAAAGGTTTCTCCGTTTTCATAAGATCATTGAGCTTTCTGAGTGTCGATGTTTGTATCTCAGCTGTCAGTGAAGACTTCCCATATTTCTTGGTTTCGTTAGATTTGGTACTATTTTCATGGAAAAACAGGGAGCGGCTGAATACAGTTATACTTGTTGCATAAATAATCAAGGTTATACAGGCTGCAATGATATGATCACCGAGGTCATGTGAAAAGAAAATTTTGACTAGAAGGAAAATTAAAACCAGCCCCAAAAGCTGTAAATGAAACTTTCGATACCATGATAGCGGCGTTTTCTCTTTGGAGAAAATTGAATAGCCCTGTTTTTTGTATGCGTTTTTTAGTAAAATAAAACCTGCAATATCATAGCAAAACATACTTATAAAAGTGAAATCATTAATATGATGTTTCAGAAAAAACATCCAGCGCTCTCCATAAATGTATGCTTCAATTGTAGCTATTTCCGGATGATAGGATCCAATATTTGCATTGTATTTAAAAGCAGTGCCTTGTGGATAAATCATCAGGCACATGTATAGAAAATAAAAGGCAGGTGGAATAAAATGTATCCAGTCATTTTTTTCAATCCGTTGACTTATACTTGTTTTTATATAAAGATATGTTAATGGCGCCAGGATAAGGTTTACGGGTTCAGTTGCATCCACGAGCCATATCACCCGAAACATATAATTGGTATAACCCAGCCACACATCGACCATAATCAGCACCAATCCGAACAGCAGGATGGCAAGCAGAAGATTTGGAAATCGATTTCCTTTACTATTTGATATAAAAAAGTAAGACAGAAAAATTCCCTGGACAATGCCAAGTAATATAAAGATGGAAAATAGATCCATCCGGATCGGCGGAGAAACTGGAAACATAGTTTTGAACAGAAGATTCAAAGATACAAATCCGAAACCCATCTTCGATATCCGGCTAATCAATTTTAGCAATCTGCAAACTCCAAAGGTCAATTTGCTTTTGATATCCTGCATCTTGTACGATACTTTCACTCAAAATAAAAACAAGGAACTAACATTTTTTTAATCCCTCGGACTCGATTTTAACTGTACATTTGAGGAATAATTACTCCTTATGACTTCGAAAAAAACTCCGGCAATCGGATTTATATTTGTTACGCTTCTGATTGACGTAATTGGCCTTGGCATTATCATTCCTGTTATGCCAAAACTAATCAGCGAACTGGTTGGCGGCAGTTTAAGCGACGCTGCACGTTATGGAGGCTGGATTTTGTTCTCTTATTCCTTTGTACAATTTATTTGCGCGCCGATTGTCGGCGGATTAAGCGACCAGTTTGGACGACGTCCCGTTCTGTTGGCGTCATTGCTTGGTTTTGCGCTGGATTATATGTTTCTGGCCTATGCACCGAGCATTGGATGGTTGTTTGTAGGCAGGATTATCGCCGGAATTATGGGTGCCAGTTTTACAACCGGCGCTGCCTACATAGCAGATGTAAGCACACCTGAAAAACGCGCTCAGAATTTCGGACTGATCGGCGCGGCTTTTGGCTTAGGTTTTATTATCGGACCAGTTTTGGGTGGTTTATTAGGTCAATATGGTTCACGGGTTCCATTTTTGGCAGCAGGAGGACTTTCTCTTGTCAACTGGATTTATGGATATTTCATTTTACCCGAATCACTAAAACCGGAAAATCGCCGCAAGTTCAGTTGGGACCGTGCTAATCCTGCCGGTGCATTAAAAAACCTGCAACGTTATCCTGTTATTTCCGGACTCATTGTCTCGCTTGCTTTATTGTATGTTGCAAACCACGCTATTCAGAGTAACTGGTCGTATTATACAATGGAAAAATTCCACTGGGATGCGCGGATCATAGGCTACTCATTAGGGGCAATGGGACTAATGGGAGCGATTGTTCAAGGCGGACTCATCAGGTTGATTATTCCAAAAATCGGTCAAAAGAGAGGTGTGTATATTGGTTTGTTCCTCTATTCGGTAGGTTTTGTTTTGTTCGCTTTTGCAGCAGAAACCTGGATGATGTTTGCTTTTATGGTTCCCTATATTCTTGGAGGAATTGCCGGACCGTCGTTGCAGGGACTTATTTCAACACAGGTACCTGCAAATGAGCAGGGAGAATTACAAGGCGCTATGACGAGTTTGATGAGTCTTACCTCCATCATTGGCCCACCGTTGATGAGTAATCTTTTCTATTTCTTCACAAAACCGACCGCTCCGTTTTATTTCCCCGGCGCACCTATGCTCACAGCCGCTGTGCTGACTTTGGTAAGCGCCTTTTTGGCAAGAAAAAGTTTAAAAAAGAATTTTTAATAGCTGTTAAAGAAGCTCAGAGAAAGCAATAAAAGAAAAACCGCAACCCATAAAATATCCACAAAATGCCAGTAACGGGTTATTAATTTAAGCTTTAAAAGATTCGGCGGATTGACGCTATAAACAAAGGAATCAACATAAGTTCTGTTTTTCAAAGCTTTCCTGAACATGATGCCAAGATAGATTACACCGATCAGGATATGAATTAAATGTAAACCTGTGAGCAGATAAATAAATCCGAAAGAAGTATTATTTTGATTACCTAAAGTTCTGCTTTCAATAATTTCCAACCAGCCACCACCCTGAAGTATCATAAAGGTTATTCCAAGGGTGAGTGTCGCGGCAAGAAAAATCCTGTAATGCAAAAAACGCTCCTGCACAAAAGCCAGGTTTGCTTCATGTAAGGTAATGCTGCTAAAAAGAATAACCAGTGTACTAAGCCAAAACATATCAGGCAAAGCTACAAAATGCCAGTTTAGCCCCTCTGCCCTAAGAATATATTCCAGAAAGATAATCCCAAACAAAAGGGAACTACCAAAAACCCCAAGCCAGAGCATGAACCCAAAAGGTTCTCTGCGCTTCGTAAATGGGTTTTCTTTATCTCTGGTAGAGTGTTTAGGACTCATTATTCAATCTCTTTATGGAAACAAGTTAATTGATCGGGAATATAAGTTTTTATAACGACAATTTTTGTAGTATAGATACAACAACGGCATAAATATTATTTTAGATAACCCTGCCAACGTTTATACTGATTAAAAATGTCGGATAAGTCAGTTTCTTTATCAAAAATACCAAATAAAGTTGATCCGGATCCACTCATGGCTGCATACTTTGCACCTTCGTTATACAACCTTTCTTTTATTTCTTTCAAAACAGGATATTTTGGAAACAAGGATTTTTCAAAATCATTTTTAACCCCGTTTCTCCAATTCTCAATAGGCGCCTTTAAAAGCTCACGAAGATCAATTTCTGATTTTAATGGCTGAACTCCTGCATATGCCTCAGCTGTTGAGATATGCAGTTCAGGATTTACCATAACGATCCATTTCTCTGTCAATTTTAGACTGATTTCTTCGAAGCGGTCACCTTTCTCAAAACAATAAACCGGTTTATTTTCAATAAAAAAGGCACAATCACTGCCTAACCTACGCGCGTAATCCAATTGTTTTTCCAGAGAAATTTCCAATCCGAATAATTCGTTCAATGCTTTTATCGTAAATGCAGCATCTGAGGAGCCTCCGCCTAAGCCTGCGCCTATCGGCACAGCTTTGAGTAAATGGATACTTACCGGATCAAATTCATAATCTGTCGACATCATTTTATACGCCTTCGTACAAAGATTCGATGCCGGATTTCCCGGAATATCTATTCCATCCGATTGAAAAGAAAAAATATCAGCAGGAAGTATTTCCAATGCATCAGACCAGCCAACGGGATAAAAACAGGATTCGATATTATGAAATCCGTCCTTCCTTTTTTCAATAATGTTGAGTCCGATATTTATTTTTGCGTTTGGAAATACAACCATATATTATGAAAAGTTTGTTAGCAAACAACAAATATCAGCAGTAATCTTTGAAGTCGTATTGAAGAGTTGAAATAAGTGTTAAAATTTATTTGCTTAACTTTTCCACTTACGGCCAAACATACGAACAATTGGAAAACACGATTAAAAAAATCAGCCAGCTCAGCCTAATTGAGGACTCATTATCTGATTTCATCGTTCTTCTCGAAAAAGTTGAATATCCAAAAGGACATATACTGATCAAAGCAGGCAGAGTTGAGCGCTCTGTTTATTTCATCGAAAAAGGAATTGCCCGCGCTTATCTTGACAAAGATGATAAAGAAATAACATTCTGGTTCGGCTCAGAATCAGATATTTTACTTTCCTACAATAGCTTTTTTGTTAGTCAACCGGGATATGAAAGTATTGAATTACTTGAAGATTCGGTGCTATATAAAATTTCTAATGATATTTTACAAAATCTTTATAACAACAATTTGCAGCTTGCTAATTGGGGAAGGAAACTGGTAGAATCGGAATTGATAAAAACGGAAGAAAGATTTATTTCCCGGCAATTTAAAACGGCTGCGGAACGCTACAAGGATTTTATAAATTCACAGCCTGCTATACTTCAAAGAGTTCAGCTCAGACATATTGCGTCCTACCTTGGAATAAGCCAGGTAACATTGAGCCGTATCCGGGCAGATATCAGATAAATTTCATTTTTTAACATTTGTAAAATTTGATGTGGGAAAACAGTCGGAACTTTGCAGAAAGCTGATAGTATTTAGCGATCAGTGTTTATTAATATAAAATTCCGAATTATGTACTGGATCATCTTAATTATTGCCGGCCTTTTTGAAGTAGGTTTTACGACATGCCTCAAACATTCTGACAACTTCACAAATGTCAAATGGACCCTTGCATTTTTTGTTTGTATTGTGTGTAGTTTTCTTCTCTTAAATAAAGCAATACAAACAATTCCATTGGGTACGGCTTATGCGGTCTGGACAGGAATTGGAGCGGTTGGGACGGTATTAATCGGAATCTTATTTTATAAAGATCCCATCGATTTCTGGCGAATATTTTTTATTGTTTTGTTAATTGGGTCAATCATTGGAATAAAAATGGTCTCGAAATCATAATTCCGAGACCATTTTAAAACTCAACCATTCAAGCTATCATTCTCCCCATCTCCACTCCTGCCCGATCACGAGCTCTTGTTTCAAGCCCTGAGAAATCAAATAATCTCTTGTTTTAGTATCTGAAAGTTTTTTGCCAGGTATTTTTTCTGCATTTGAAAGTGCATATAAACACATCGCCGCAATACGAACCGTATTTTCAAGTTGGTCCTTATTAACAAGTTTAAAATCATCACAATCTGCGTGATAACATTGGATCACTTCCGGAGCCAGCGTACCAGAAAGTCCTGCAACCGGAATTCCTTCCAACATAAAGGGCTGATGATCACTATGTAAACCCGCTCGGTTAGCCTGTTCATTTTTATAACCCGCATCCACTGTATGAATAGCTTCACCAACACCTTTGAAGAAATCTGTCATTTCATCTTTTCCAAAAGCATTGATACCTTTTGGATCATTGGTCATGTCTAGGTTCATCATATAACCCACTTTGTCAACCGCTCCTGTACGTTTTAATTCACTTACAAAATGCTTGGATCCTAATAATCCCTGCTCTTCACCCATGAATAAAACAAATTGGATTGTACGTTCCGGTTTAATTTTCAAAGCTTTGAAAGCGCGTGCAATATCCATCACTGCGAAAGAACCGATACCATTATCAATGGCACCAGTTGCCAGATCCCACGAATCCAGGTGACCGCCGATGATAATTTTCTCGTCAGATTTACCTTTCAGCGTGGCAATTACATTTCTCGCTTTGATCTGTTTTGAAATGTTATGCATATCAATATGCGCATGCAACGGCCCCTCATCTTTCAACCAGCCACGAATTTCTTTCCCGCTATCATTCGAAACACAAACCGCAGGAATTGAAATAATTGCACCGGTAACCGAAGCAGTTCCTGTCAGCAAAATCTTGCCGGGAGCCTGGTTTACCATGATAATTCCATCCGCACCATATTTAATCGCAAGAGCCGTTTTCTCAGAACGATGTAAATTCTTTTTCCCGGTCACACCTACGACACCAATATTGGCAAGAACAATTTTGCCCTTTACCTTATCTTTAAGCGCTTCAAAATCTTCTGCCAGCCCATTGCCAACATCCACGATTTCACCTTTAAGATTGGCCTGAACAGGTGAATGCGCAAGAGAAACCACAGGAACATCCCGGAAATTGTCGCTGCTCCCGGGAACAATACTCAGCGTAACAGTATCGCGCATCCACGCTTCCACTTCAAACGGCTGGTACACAACATCCGTAAAACCATAACTTTTTAACAATTTGTAAGCATATTCTTCCGCTTTTTCACCATTCGCACTACCGGTCAGCCTATGGCCGATGGTCTGCGTGGCACTGCCCAAAGTTTCGTATGCTTTGCTGTTCTTTCTTACTTCGGTATCAAGACGTGTAAAAGTTTTTTCCCATTTTTTGTCATCTGAATTAAATCCGGTGGCTAAAAAGAATAATCCGCCGGCTACCGCAACCAATATTATTTTTTTCATAATTTCCTTAAAAAGGACGATGTAGATTTACGAAACCTAAGTTAGCAAAGAATTTGAATTTTACTATCCATGAAAAATATCTAAAACCAAAATCAGGTTTAAGATGCAACAAGACTTTCGAAAGAATCATTTGGATTACGGTAAAAAATTGGTGTTTTACGATTTTGATATAAAAATAAACATTTCAACTATTTTAAAGTGTAATTTATACACTTATTATTTATTGTAATATCCAACAAATTCAACAATTTTGTATTTCTGATTTTAATCTGTTAATATTTATAATTTTTCCAATAAACCGACTAACCGTAAACAACCTATATGTATTTCCTGGGATTCGATTTAGGCAGTTCATCAATAAAGGCATGTCTCCTGCATGCAGACACCGGCCAGGTGATTGCTTCGGCTTTTTATCCGGAAAAAGAAATGGCTATTGCCGCACCAAAACCGGGTTTTGCCGAACAGCAACCCGAACAATGGTGGGAAAACGCATGTCTGGCCTCGCAGGCCGTGATGGAGCAGTCGGGGATTTCTCCTGACTATGTGGGTGCAATTGGAATATCGTACCAAATGCACGGCTTGGTTGTTGTTGATAAAGATTTGAATGTCCTGCGTCCTTCCATTATCTGGTGCGACAGCCGTGCCGTCGAGATTGGAAACAAAGCGATGCAGGCTATCGGTGAAAAAACAGTTTTACCTCATTTGTTAAATTCTCCGGGAAATTTCACCGCGTCAAAATTAGGATGGGTCAAACAAAATGAACCCGATGTATATGCCAAAGTGCATAAATTCATGCTTCCCGGCGACTATCTGGCAGCAAAAATGACCAATGAAGTTGTCACTACTCCCTCAGGATTGTCGGAAGGTATCTTATGGGATTTTAAAGAAGAAAAACCAGCTGATTTTCTTTTAGACTATTTTGGCTTTGATAAAAATCTGATGGCTACTGTTGTACCAACTTTTTCTGAACAAGGAAAATTAACGGCAGAATCGGCGGCAGCGCTCGGTTTAAAAGCAGGAATTCCAATTACTTACCGTGCTGGTGATCAGCCAAATAATGCATTTTCTTTAAATGTTTTAGATCCTGGAGAAGTTGCAGCAACTGCCGGAACTTCTGGCGTAGTTTACGGGGTGAGTGATCAGATTAAATTTGATGAAAAATCCAGAGTTAATACCTTCCTGCACGTTAATCATACTGTTGAAGCACCGCGTTATGGCGTTTTGCTTTGTGTAAATGGTACAGGAAGTTTGAATAGCTGGTTGAGAAATACATTGTTACAAGGCAATATTTCCTATCCCGGCATTAATGATCTGGCCGCGCACGCACCAGTTGGCTCTGACGGGTTAATTTGTTTTCCTTTCGGTAACGGTGCGGAGCGAATGCTTGAAAATCAGGACCCTGGAGCCAATTTCCGTGGACTGCAATTCAGTCGTCATGGTATCAGCCATTGGACGCGTGCCGCTCAGGAAGGAATTGTTTTTGCCCTTTACTATGGTATGGAGGTTATGGAAACGCTTGGTGTTTCCTTGAAAAACATAAGAGCAGGTGAGGCAAATATGTTTTTAAGCCATGTTTTCCGTGAAACTTTTGCGAATGTTTCCGGTGCTACGGTTGAGCTTTTCAATACAGACGGGGCCCAGGGTGCAGCCCGTGCAGCAGGTTTGGGACTGGGTTATTACAAAAATCGTAACGAAGCTTTCACAGGTTTATCTGCGGTCCGCACTGTAGAGCCAGACTCTTCTTTAACCGCGTCTACAAAAGATGCTTATGGAAAGTGGAAGGAAGCTCTTCTCAAAGAGGTATAGCATAAAAGCCAAATCGCATAGCAAACCAAAGAAATTAATTTAAAAGAGACCGTACTTTTTTAAATTAATTTCTTTGGTTTTATCTTTTTAGGGGTATTCCCAACCTTATCATTTCCTAAATCTGGAAAAATAATTAGTCAAAATTATTCCAAAAGTGATTAAAATATGCGTTAAACGAAAACCCTAATCAAATATTGAATAAATACAATAATTTATTCAATATTTACATTAAACAAGTATCTTTTTTCATACTTTCGGTGCATTAGTATTCTTTACACTATACACACCAAATATTATGATAAGAAACTTTTACCCTAAATATCTTCTTTTGCTGACTATCCTTTTAATGGTGCCAGCACTTACTTTCAGCCAAATTTATTCCAATACGTTTACAGGGGTTTCCGCCTGTCCAACACCAGGTAACATCTCTACACCGATTCCCAACGTCACTGGAACTGAGCTTACAAGAAACACAATAACGTGCACTCCATTCGCCAATGCTTTTAACTCAACAACCCTGAATAATACAGCATCCATCAACAACAATTCTTATATTGAATTTTCAGTTACAGCCAACGCTGGTTATCAGCTTGACGTTACCTCTCTTACTTTTTTCCGTCAGGGAAGCGCCTCTGCTCCCAATCAACTTGAAATTCGTTATAGTACCGACGGATTTGCTACTTCCAGTGCGTGGGGAGCGGCTCCAAAAACGATTACCTCACCCGGGGCAACTACTACCTGGGATTTTGATGATTTTACCGTAGCAAGCAGTGTCCAATTGACTTTCAGGATCTATCCTTTTGGCACGCAAAGAGCTGATTTAGGTACCAATACAGCATCTACAGGAGCCAGTTTCAGGCTTGACAAAATCATCCTAAACGGAACAGTAATTTCTCCTATGCCTGTTAAATTAAGTTCATTCAAAGGCAGCTTGAATAACAATACTATTTTATTAAAGTGGGAAACTACCTGGGAAGATCAAAATGAAGGTTTTGAAATAGAGAAAAGTACAGATGCCGTCAACTTCCATAAAATCGGATATGTTGAAGGAAACATCACCACAAAATCCAAATCTTCTTATGAGTTTACAGACACCGAAATTCAACCTGACCAGACTTTCTATTTTCGCTTAAAACAGATTGATCTTGATGGAAGTTTTGAATATTCCAGAACAATAGGTGTAAAGGCAAACTCAGCAGACGAAACTTTCGTGTTTCCAAATCCGAATCATGGAAGTTTTGTTGTAAAATATTCCGGTTCTAAAAATCCACAAATCAGACTTTTCAATTCATTAGGCAAAGAGCTATCCATAAAAACGGTCAAATCTGAAAACTCATTTCAGATTAATATAAAAGGTAACCCCGCAGCGGGACAATATGAACTAAGGGTAAATGATGCCGGTAATGATTCCAAAACCAAATCCTTTAAGTTGTTACTAATTGATTAAAAAGACAAACTCATAAACCCTTAATGAAGCTCCGAAACTCTTAAATGAGTGAGGAGCTTTCTTTTTATAGAGAAAGCATTGATATCTTAAAAGTAATCGTAGGAGTAATTCAAAAATTGGATTGCTATTTTTAAAATTAGGGTATTTTTGCAACCTGATCCAACCAACACCACCGAATGAAAAAAGTTAATTTAAGTGATTCCGGCCCAAAAGTATCTGAAGCAGTTTATGGTTTCTGGCGATGGAAAGATGAAGGTGCAGAAACAACAGCCGCCATTGAAAAGACAATTAACTTGTGTTTGGAACTTGGCATAAACACATTTGATCATGCCGACGTTTACGGTGATTTTACCGTTGAGGAACATTTTGGTAAAGTAATCAAAACTAAATCCTTTAAAAGAGAGGATATTGTTCTTTTCAGTAAATGTGGGATAAGAAAGTCAGACAATGGCGATTTCAGCTATTACGACACGTCCAGAGATCATATTATCAATAGTGTCAACGGATCATTAAAAAGACTGAACACGGATTATCTTGATATTTTTCTTTTACAGCACAGCGATTTCCTGGCAGATCCTGAAGAAACGGCCGGAGCATTGGCAGAAGTTGTAAAATCCGGAAAAGTGAAACATATCGGTGTTGCTAACTTTTCTGTTTTCCAGCATCAATTATTGGCTTCCTATCTAAGAATTCCAATTGTCACAAACCATATCGAACTGAATTTGCTGAATACGACAGCCATTGCCGATGGCCGTATCGATTTTATCAAACAAAGTTTTAGCAAACCCCTTGCCTGGGCACCATTAGCAGGAGGGCGGATTTTGAATGGAACCGATGAAAAAGCAGTCGCTTTAAGAGCAAAACTTGAAGAAATTGGCAAAAAATATGACGCTAACATTGAGCAAACGGCAGTAGCCTGGTTAATGAAACTTGGAACGCTGCCCATTATTGGCTCTTTATCGGAAACAAGAATCAGAAACGCAGCAAGTGCTTCGGATATTCAATTAACAAATCAGGATTGGTATGCTCTTTATCAAGTTGTTAATCCATTCTGATAAATTGTAAGTCTTTACTAAAAAGCCGGTTATGTTCTCTAAACGTAACTGGCTTTTTAATTTTTTATCAGTATAAAAACTTTTCTAAGTAATTGTGACTTGTAGAGTTCTAATCCGTATAAATACGGAAAAGCGAATGCTTTAAACCTTAGATAAAAAACTACATAGGACAACATGAAAAAAATATTGATTATCGCCGCTCTATTTGCATTTTCAACTGCCTCTTTTGCACAAGATACAGATTCAACAAAAACTCAGAAAGTAGTAGCAGCCACTAAATCAAAAGCTAAAAAAGTGGGTGCTGTTATTAAAAAAGATGCAAAAATTGTTGGTGAAGGCGTAAAAACCGGAGCTGAAAAAGTTGGCGAAGGCGCTGAAAAAGCATTTGACGGCACTAAAAAAGTAGCGAAAAAAGTCGGAACAGGTGTTAAAGATGAAGTGAAGAAATTGTAATTCTTTTCGAATTCGAATTAATTAAAAAACCTGCTCGATGGCAGGTTTTTTAATTTCAAAAGCAAGTATTTCAAATTGCTATTTGCTCAAAATAATACTCCAGTTACTTCCACTCAACACGCCATGTTTTTCTGAAAAGTTTGCCATATTTATTCCCAATGAAAAATTGAGCAAGCTATTAAAATAACCAACGTCACTCCCCTCAGGCACTTCACCAAAAGTATTGACATATTGAACAGTCCCTTCGTATGCTTTCTTCTCGCTGTTGAAAACCTGAACTTTAATATTTTCCCCTATTTTGATCCCGAGTTGATTGAAAAGTTTTTTATCAATATCAGTCCAAACATTGCCATACTGAATATCCAGAATAGGTATAGTCCCCTTTACTTTCCCGTTTACGAAAGATGGTTTTGTGTAAGGAATTGACACAATCTGATTTGGAAGTTTTGGACCAATCTGATCGTAAGTAATGGTTTTAGAGGCCAGTCTTGCTCCTGTAAATGCATACACATCACGACCATGAAAAGTATAAGATTCGTTCGAATTTTTTCGTCGGTTATTCACTTCATCAATTTCACGAACTTCCTGAATTCCCATTTGCTCGGCAACCAGAGTTAGAGTTCCATTATCGGGCGTGACAAAATAATGTCCTGACTTGGTTAAAAGAACCACCGATTTCCTTTGAGTTCCAACACCAGGATCGCAAACGGAAACAAAAACAGTTCCGGCAGGCCAGTAAGGAGCAGTTTGAACAAGTCGGTAAGATGCTTCCCAAATATTATAAGCCGGGATTTCATGCGTTACATCAAATAATTTAAGATCAGGGGAAACGCCCATCGCAACTCCTTTCATGGCGGAAACAGCACCATCTTTCAATCCAAAATCGGACTGGAAAACAAGAATATTATTTTGGGCTGTTGAAGCAACCGTAATAAGCATAAATAAAACAACGCTTGCCGAAAACCCGGATTTGTTAAGGAAGGAAAATGATGCCATATTTTTTATAAAATTGTATGAATAATAATCTGGAATTTCAGGAATTTAAAAATCCCTGCCATCTTCCGTAAAGTTATAAATTTACCAGGTTATCCGACCTTATCAAATTCGTCTTTGGCATACCTTTTGAGATATGATTGTCGGTTACTTTACTCACTTCATATTAATTAATAATCATGGCAGTTATTGGCGAGCTGATCAAAAAAGCGATTGACATCACAGGTTATATAAAGAGTGATCCTGATCCGGTGAAAGAGCAGCAGGAGATACTTGTAATGCTGCTTGAAAAAGCAAAACTCACCGCTTTTGGAAAAGCATACCATTTCAAGGAAATTCTGGAAAAGGAGAACATCATTGCCGCATTCCAGAAAAATGTTCCCGTCCATGATTACGATAAAATGAACACCGACTGGTGGCATTATTTGTTGGAAGGTCACCAAAATGTAACCTGGCCGGGCGGTCAGAAATATTTTGCGTTAAGCAGCGGCACCACAAGTCATAGCAAACACATTCCCGTCACTGATGATATGCTGGATGCGATTCGAAAAAGTGGCACGGACGAAATCATGAATCTGAGTGCCTTCAATTTACCCGCTGATTTTTTTGAAAAACAAATTTTGATGCTCGGCAGCAGTACCAACCTGACCGAAAAAGATGATCATCTGGAAGGTGAAATCAGCGGAATCAGTGCCAGCAATATTCCTTCCTGGTTTAGCGGATATTACAAACCCGGTCGTGAAATTGCTGATATCAAAGATTGGGACGAACGTGTAAAGTTAATCGCTGAACAGGCACCGGATTGGGATATTGGCTGTTTGTCCGGAATTCCGGCCTGGATTGAACTGATGCTGAAAGAAATTATAAAGAAACACAATCTAAAAAATATTCATGAGATCTGGCCGAATCTTCTGGTATATACCACAGGCGGCGTTGCGTTTGATCCTTACAGAAAAAGTCTGGAAAAATTATTTGCCCATCCCTTAATTTACATTGATACCTATCTGGCTTCCGAAGGTTTTATTGCCATACAAAGCCGGCCTGAAACCACTTCTATGGCCTTATTAACTAAAAGTGGCATTTTCTTTGAATTTGTGCCCATGGAAGGCGACAATATGGATGACGATGGTTTGGTAAAACCGGATGCAGAAATAGTTGCGCTGGAAAATGCAGTTGAAGATGTAAATTATTGCCTGTTAATTTCTACCGTTTCCGGGGCGTGGCGGTATATGATTGGCGATACCGTGATGATAACGGACAAATCAAGAGCGGAAATTAAAATCACAGGCCGCACAAAACATTATCTGAACGTTGTTGGCGAACAGCTTTCAGTCAACCAGATGAATGATGCATTACGCGTTTTAGAAAAAGAATATGATGTGGTGATGACTGAATTCATTGCCGCAGCTGTCCATAAAGATGAAGAATTTATTCTTAAATGGTATATCAGTTCCGACAAATTCCCCGACTTCACCAAAGTTGCTGAATCTCTCGATAATGCCTTGCAGATCAGCAATAAGAATTATAAAGTTGCCCGTGGAAAAGCACTGAAAGGCATTGAAGTTGTGCTCATTTCTGAAACCATTTTTTATAAATGGAGCGAAGAAACAAAAAAGCTCGGTGGTCAGGTGAAAATTCCCCGAGTGATGAAAGAAGAGGATTTTATTGAATTTGAAACTTTTGTGAATCAAAACTTATAAAGCTGCTCTTTGCGCTTCCAGTAATCTCACTTGCTCGACTATATCATCCGGAGAAAGGTATAGCCGGGCAATTTTTTGTTTGTATTTCTCAGGTAAGTCCGCGTGGTTAAGTATGAAATTTTTGGTTTGGATAATGTAACTTCCTAAACCATGCGTTACAGCAAAAGTATCCGCTACTTTTTCGGCCTGCTGAATGTATTTTGTTGAAAAAAGATAGCCAAAGCCAAATCTTATCATCCCGAAAATGTTGCGGTTGTGATAATCCATAATATGTCCCAGTTCATGTCCAATCCAGCCAATCAGAATATCGGTTGGAATCTGATGAATTGGAATTGCAGTATTTGTCAGTTTGAACAGAGCGCTGATATTAATTTGATATCCGCGGTTTTGCTTACCAGAAAACATGGTTTCAATTCTCGGCTGTGCCTGCATAACCGACTTCTTGATATTTTGTTTAAACACAAAATCAATCGGTACGTTTTGCAATTCCGGGTAAAAAGAAAGTGCCTGCAAAATTTCACTTTCTATCACTTTTGGAATTTTCTTATTCTCCCGCACGTGATTAAAGTCGCCCGGATTAAATTGATTTTGATTTACCATATCCTATGCTACATTGACTAATTTATTTTCAGGTAACAAAAACCGATCCAAATTAATCTTTCAAGGTTTTCACATCAACTTTTCGAAGAATTTCCTTTTTGTCAAACAACAATCGCCAAAGTGCAAAGGAAGGTGTTTTGTCGGCCAGACAAGTTTTACAAATTTGTAAATCAGCCGGAACATTGTATACAACCGTTGTATCGTTAATGGGCTGAACATTATCGCTTAATGACGAGGCGTTACTTTTTGCACTGTATAAATATGCCTTCAAAAGCTCCGTTTCTTTTTTATCAAGTTTTGCATTGGTTGTATCATCAGAACCAAGTAATGATATTTTGACTCCGTATTTTTTTTCCAAAGCACCGATAATAGGAATCTCTGATGGATTCTTACAAAGTTCGGCGGCCTTTTCAGGATTTTTCAATAAGGCTTCTTCCAGAGATTTCTGCGCCAGTTTTGAAATTTTCTTTCCCCATTCATCAACCGTATAAATAAGCTGAGTGTTGGTTACACGAATGATTTTCGATGCCTTTATTTCATTGGATAATTCCTTTGTATTTTCAACACGCGTATTGTTGCAACCAAACAAAAGCAATCCAAAAGCCAGAGAATATAGGATACGATTCATTTTATTTTTTATAAGTTAAACAGATAAAGGAATTTTAAAAGCAGATTTCAGTCAAAAAAAACCGCCATTCTCTACTTTTATTCTTCAACGTTAAATACAACTTTGTAATTCAAAACAGACAACGAACGTACGAAAAACATTCTTCAACCTAAAATGCGTATCTTTGTCGCCCGAATATGCAATGCCAAAAGACATTAACGCGATATGCTAGATAAATTAGAAGCCATAAAAGAACGTTTCGAAGAAGTTTCGCAACAAATTATACAACCTGAAATCGTTTCCGATTCTACGAAATATTCCAAACTGAGTAAGGAATATAAGGATTTGGGAAAGATTGTTGAACAATATACAATTTACCAAAAACTTCAGAAGGATATCGCAGGGACGAAAGATATGATCGTCAACGAAAAAGATGAGGAACTGCGCCAAATGGCAAAAGAAGAATTGGACGAATTGCTTCCTAAAATGGAAGAAATGGATTCAATTATCAAAGAGTTGTTGATTCCGAAAGATCCTAACGACAGCCGGAATATCATTCTCGAAGTAAGAGGCGGAACAGGCGGAGATGAAGCGGCGATTTTCGCCGGAGATATCTTCCGTATGTATCAGCGTTTCTTTGAAAAAATGGGATGGAGATCTTCTATCATGGACTTCACGGAAGGTACAAATGGCGGTTATAAAGAAATTGTCTGCAAGGTTGAAGGCGACGATGTATATGGAAAAATGAAATTTGAGTCGGGCGTTCACCGTGTTCAACGCGTTCCGCAAACAGAATCTCAGGGAAGAATTCATACATCCGCTGCCTCGGTAGCCGTTTTACCGGAAGCGGAAGAAGTTGACGTTCAAATTAATATGAATGATGTCCGGATTGATACATTTATGTCGTCAGGTGCTGGTGGACAGTCGGTTAACACAACTTATTCTGCCGTTCGTTTGACTCACATTCCGTCTGGATTGGTTGTTAGCTGCCAGGACGAACGTTCACAATTGAAAAACAAGGAAAGAGCTTTGGGCGTTTTACGTTCTCGTCTTTATGAGATCAAATTGAAAGAACATAATGATGCGATCAGCTCGCAACGTAAATCCATGGTAGGTAGCGGCGACAGATCGGACAAAATCAGAACATACAATTATCCTCAAAGCCGGATCACGGATCACCGTATCGGTTATACAGTTTACAATTTGCCTGCCGTTATGGAAGGTGATATTGGGGAATTTATTGAACGCCTGCGTATTGCGGAAAACGCGGAAAGAATGCAGGAAGGCGAAACGATGTAATTTCAAATATTTAGCTCCATAGGAGCTTCCTGTTTATAGCAATAACATTTGTTCTCCAAGGTTCTGGATCCTTCGGAGCCTCCTGAGAATATTCGTGAATTATTGACCTAAAAAGGAAAGAAGCAAATTACAGGCGACTCCTAAGGAGTCAGGATTCCGTCACGAATATTTGCTTCTATAAACAGGACATCCCTATGGGATGGATTCGCCGATTTGAAATATAACAAAAAAATGTAAAAAGGCTTAAAATGATAAGAACTCATTTTAAGCCTTTTTACATTTATAACCACATTATTTACTTGTATAAAGCTGCTTATAAGTCTTCGCTTTGTAATCTTCAAAAGACTCTTTCTTGTTGTAATTATCTCCAAAAAAAGTGATCACTTCATGAAATTCCTTTGCTTTCATATAACCTGGTAAAGGCTGGATCATTTGAAATTTGTCGTCAAGGAAAACCGTTGTTGGAAAACTTGGTTGATTGTTTTTAAGCGCCAAAGCCATTTGGTGAATTCCTTTTTGTCCTTCTGCAATAAATTCAAACTTTTGATTTCCGAGGGTTATAGCCTCTCTTTGTTCCGCATTCAATTTTACTGCGTAATATTTTTTGTTGATATAATCGATTACCTCGGCATTTTTATACGTTTCCCGATCCATAACCTTACACCAGCCACACCAATCTGTGTAGACATCCACCAGCACTTTGCGCGGTTCCTTCTGGATTTTTGCATAAGCTTCCTCAATCGTGATCCATTGAATTTCCTCTGCTTTTTTATTTACAACATCGGTTCGAAAGCCGCTTAATGTAATAAAGAGGATAAGAAAAAAAGTAATTGCGTAAGCTGATCGTTTCATGATTTTCTAGTATACATTTTTTTAAACGCAATTTTTAAACAAATAATTTTTTTCTGAATTAATATCAGTCAATTTTATATTTAAATTTTACCATCACACATATTCGGTTGCTGATGATTTTTCTGGTAACCTTAAAAAGATATCAATCGTGAAAGTAAATAAAGTTATTCCGCTTATCCGAATTTTTGATGAAGCAAAAGCAACTGAATTTTACGTAAACTGGCTTGGATTTACCGTTGATTGGACACATGAATTTGGCTCAAATTCTCCGCTTTATTTACAAGTTTCAAAAGACGAAATTATTTTGCATCTAACCGAACATCATGGTGACTGTACACCGGGAAGTAAAGTTTTTATAGACTGTGTGGGGTTGACAGAATATCATGCCGAATTAATTGAAAAAAATTACCGGTTCAATTATCCTGGATTAGAAGAAGCTCCGTGGAACGCAATCACCATGGAAGTCATAGACCCTTTTGGAAACAAATTACTTTTCAGCGAATCTAAAGAGTAATCTTTTAGCCACGGATGCACCGCGGCGGACCGTGAATTTTACACGAATAATTTTTAGAACATTCGTGAGAAATTTGTGCATTCGTGGCAAGTTTATTTTTTTATTTTGTCTTTTGAAAAAGAAACAAGTAATCCTCCACTTATAATAAGTGTCATTCCTACTAACGTGGCAATCGTTGGAACAGCCTCTCTCATTAGAAATCCAAATACCAGCGCAAAAAGAATATTAGAATAACCAACTGCTGCAATACGTCCTGCTTTGTCGAAAGTGAAGGATTGTGTCATCATGATCTGGCCTATCATGGCTGTAATGCCAATGGCCAAAAATCCAAGCCAATGCTGCCAGGTAGCCGGCCATTTGAAAGTACCTATCAGAAAATCAAGCTGATCATTTGGGAAATAGGTGCCGATAATAATTGAAAATATTGGCAAGACAATTCCACTTAACATAAAGGAAAGTACGATTGCGCGGGTATCATAAACTTGGCCTAACTGACGAATGGCCAGATAAGCAACGGCCGTTAATAATGCATTTCCTAAACCGATGACGTGATTTCGCACCGACATGGAAAGATCCGGGCGAAAAACAAAAAGAATTCCGGCGAAGCCTAGTACAATCGCAATCCATTCCGTGAGATTTAACTTTTCCCCAAGAAAAAGCCAGGATAAAAAGGCCAGAAAAATCGGATAAGTATATTGATAGGTTGAAGCGCGACCTAAGCCAAGATTTTTAATTGCGTAAAACAGCAAGTATAAAGAAAGCGTCCCAACCACTCCGCGAAAGATAAGCAAGCCCAAGCGACCACCTTTTTGCTTCATCGGTCGCTTTAAAATGCTTGTGCCTATAAATAAAACTCCGATAATGTTCCGAAAGAAAACCAGCTGGACAATATGAAAATCCCGGCTCAGCCATTTTGAAATAGCTGACATAAAGGCAAAGAAAAAAGACGCTCCCAGCATCAAAAGAACACCTCTTTGGGGCGCAGTAAGAGAAAAACGGTTCGCGATGCGGGTTACCAAATTGTCAGAATTTTAAGTAAAGATAACGCATGCGATTTTAAAGAAACGCCGTTTTTGAAAAAACGATTATATGACGCTTCTATAATTTCATTAACTTTGCCAAAGTTTTTGGTGCCAGAAGTTGAATCAAACCAACAATATGGCTTAATAGGGAATCCCGCGAAAAACGGGAGCTGTCCCCGCAACTGTAAGTCTTACGAAAAACTGATCTCATCTGCATAACCACTGTGAAAACGGGAAGGTACAGGATCAGCGAGACAAGCCAGGAGACCTGCCTGAAACATTCAGCGTTTTGATTTTCGGAGGAAAAATCATTTAATCGTTTTCTATGATGATCTTAAAGTTTTACGGTGCATAGCGGCCAAAATCGCTTTTATCTATTGCTGTTGATTCTGCTGGCCAATGCTTTCGGGAATCAATTAATGGCTCAAAAGGATTCAGTTCATCTGGATCCTGTGACTGTTTATGGTTATGCGCCCGAACGTTTTATGAGCGGATTGAAAGTTCAGAAAATTGATTCTGTTACGATGGAACAGTTTCGGTTTAGAAATATTACAGATCTACTTTCGTTGAATACCCCGATAATCATAAAAAATTACGGCCCCGGACAATTAGCAACCGTAGCATTTCGAGGAACTTCTGCAAATCATACAGCCGTACTCTGGAATGGCCTGAATGTAAATTTACCCACTTTGGGACAGACTGATTTTTCAACAATCCCGGTTGCCGGATTTGATCAACTATCGGTTCAATATGGTTCTTCTGCCAGTATTGTCGGTACGGATGCCGTTGGTGGAAGTATTTTATTGGGAAGTACGATGCCGCAGGCAGGCTTGCAAGTGCTGATAGGGCGGCAGCAGGAAAGTTTCCGAAATAACCAAACGCAGGCGACTATAAAATACGGAACAAATCTCGCTAACAAATGGATTTTTGCCGGAAAGACGGCTGCTTATGATGGTAGAATGAATAATCATTATCCCTATACCGAACGAAATAATAAAAGAATGATCCCTTCTGAAACATTCCAAAAAGGTTTGGTTCAGGATTTATATTTTACCAGAAACAAACATCAGTTATCAGCTCATTTCTGGCTGACGGATAACCAATTAACCAACAATCCTGAAAATCTTACGGGCCGGGAATATACCGCAATCAAATCGTATCGTACGATGATCAGATACCAGATTGAAAACTGGACAGTCAGAACTTCCTGGATTCGTGACATTATTGATTACGCAACAGGCGATTATTCAACGCTGGATCATGCCGTTACGGATCGAATTGGTGCAAGGGTTGAGCGTGCTTTTGAGTGGAAAATCGGGAATTTAGGAAACATTCAAATGCAGGTGGGTGGAGAATTTACACATTATAAAACTCAGGTTGTTAGTTATGAGAAACCCGTCATTACGGAAAATCGTGAGGATTTATTTCTCTTAACACGTTGGCAGGCGACTTCAAAATTATTGGTTTCCGTCAATCTTCGTCAGGCTTTTGTCACAGGTTTTAATCCACCATTTACACCTTCGCTTGGTGCTGAATATCGTTTAATTCAAACCAGTATAAATTCTTTAAAAATCAGAGGATCCGTTGGCCGAAGTTACCGAGTTCCTACGCTGAATGAGCGTTATTGGAAAAGTCTCGGTAATCCGGATATTCGCCCGGAAGATGGTTTTAACAAAGAAATTGGTTTGGAAGGAAAACATATTTTCAATGCGATTCACTCATTTTCAGCCAGTATTACAACTTATCATAACCGTATAAATAACTGGACTTACTGGAATCCGGCAAATAATTTCCGCGTGGAAAATCTGCAATTGGTCGTCGCGAGAGGTATAGAAACACAAATTGGCTGGAAAGGGAACTGGTCGCTTTGGAAAGCAAGTGGAAATATTAACTATGCTTTTACAAAAAGTACGCAGGAAAAAGTTTATGATGCTTACGCATCTGATATTGTTGGAAAGCAATTACCGCACATTCCTTTTCATTCTGGAAACGTTACCATTTTTGTACAATATAAAGGCTTTCGTCTAACGGATCAATTACAATTTGTTTCAAAAAGATATACTTTATCAGATCATGCGCAGTCTTCGCAGGGTTACATTTTGGAAAATATTCTTCTGGAAAAAACATTCAACTGGCGTGGAACCGGAGCGACTTTTCAAGGCAGAATCAATAACGTAGGTAATTCTTTTTACCAATCGATTAATGGAAATCCCATGCCCGGACGTAATTTTGCCATTAGTTTATTAGTTTCTTTAAAAACATCAGACCATTCGATATAAAATTATCATCAACACGACTAAGAAAATAAATATTTAAATGAATACCTTACTTGTAAAAACAATGAAAAAACAATTATTAAGAATTCTGACAATATCCTCTATATCAGCAATATTATGGTCATGTAATCAGAGCGACCCTATCCCAAAGGGTAGTTATGTTCAGGGAGTTTTTGTACTTAATGAAGGTAACTTCACACAAAATAACGGCGGAGTTTCCTTTTTTGCTCGTGAAAATACAACTGCTGACGCAGATGTTTTTTCCCTGGTGAATGGCAATGCACTTACTGGTGGCGTTCAAGGTTATGATATTGCAGGAGATCATGGTCTGATTCTGGTTGATAATTCCGCAGCTGGCCAGGATAAAATCCAAATCGTGAATGCCAATACTTTTGCATCCGAAGCTACAATTACCACGGATATTGAAAATCCACGTGATGTTGTAGCCGTAACAAACGATAAAGCCTACGTCACTTGCTGGAGCACACTTAATTCAGATTATTCTTATCCGGTTGGCTATGTTGCTGTTATTGATTTGGCGACTAACAAGGTGACCAAAAAAATCAGCACGGATAAAGGTCCTGAAAAAATGATTTTCTCAAAGGACAAAGTTTTTGTTGGTGATTACTCTTATAGCGACGGGAACAAACTTACCGTTATCAGTACTTCTTCCGATGCAATTTTAAGCAGCATTACTTTCAAATCCGCTCCCAACCCAATCGGAGTTGATGTTAATGGGAAATTATGGGTACAGGCAGGAATCGAATTATTTCGTTTGAATACAGAAACTTATGCCATTGAAACGACATTAAAAATCGGAACGGATGTAACCAAAACACCAGGTAATTTTGCTATGTCCTCCGATCTTTCAACAATCTATTTTGTACTTTCTTATTCGGATGCAAGTTATGTAAGCCACGGAGCTACATACAAATTCTCAATTAATGACACACAGATTAACGTAACAACTCCTTTTATAAACAGAATTTTCTCAGGTTTGGCAGTGGACCCAACCCAAGGATTAGTTTACGCGGCTGTTACTCCTTCTTATTCACAAGCTGGTTACGCTGTTCGTTACCGCGGAGATGGTACTTTGGTAGATTCTGTTAAAGTAGGTGTTGCTCCAACCGGATTTTACTTCAAACAACTTTAATTTTGTTGAATCCGATAAAATAATTTGATCAAAAAAATAAGTCAGCCTTTTCAGGTTGACTTATTTTTTTAGTTATTAAACTTAATTTTAATGTGATTTTCTTACTTGAAAAACCCTAATGGATCAGGAAGTTTTGCTTTCAAAAGTTCTACAAATTCAATATTCAACTGGCTGAAATCAAGCATTCTTCCTTTGTGAAGGCGTTCCCAGGATTTCTCCGGCTCATTGCGATTATAGTAAACCAATGCAAGATTATATTGTCCCAAAGCATAGGTTGAATCCAGCGCAACGGCTTCTTCCAATAACTTATTAGCCTCATCAAGATCGTCCTGCTGTTTGTTCATCGCATAAAGTTTCAGATCAACTGTGGAAAGATCCACCAGCAGCGGAACATTATTTGATTGCAGATTAACGCCACGGCTTAACATCCGTTTTGCATCCACCCAGTTTTCTCTCTGATAGCAAACTACACCAAGTCCCCAAAAGGCCTCTACATTTTTATCGTTTAGCAAATTCGCAAGATTGAAACGATAACAAGCTGTATCCAAAGATCCTTCCTGTAAATACTCCCAGGCGCGGGCCGAAAAAAAACTGCTGGCCTCAGGTCTGCTTGAAAATGATTTATCGCAATCACTTAAAAATTTAATTTCTTCGTCAATCTGCTCAGAGCTTTTACTTTCTTCTCCAAACAACGGCACTACACGTCTTTCTTTTAATTCCAGCGGTCTTCTGTGTGAAATATTGGTATCAGAAACAGGTGCCGCACTCGCCAAATGTTTTTCCTGGGCGAGCCCGAGAACAGGTATTAAAAGAGCAAACCAAATAACAACGGATTCTTTCATAAAATAAAAATAGAGAAACAGGTTTTTCTATTGTCCAAGTTAAACGGAATTATTGGATATCGTATTGTATTCTTATCGTTTACTTCGCTTTGTAGCTGTCTTTCTACGGCTTGTGTCTTTGCCCTTCGAAGTAGTTTTTGGTTTGAAAAGATGCGCATTCTTTTTTTCATGAAATGCACCCAGGAACGTAGGATCCTCATTTCTTTTCTGGCTATCAATTTCACGAAGCATCATTTGACTTTCATCTACTGGTGTTTTGGCAATTTCCAGTTCTTCCGGCAATTCAGCGCGTGGAATTTCCATACGAATCATTTTTTCAATTTTCGCAATGTGATATTCGTCAGCAATGGTCATAAAAGTGATCGCCTGTCCAAGCATATTCGCCCGTCCTGTCCGCCCGATTCTGTGAACGTAATCTTCATATATCAAAGGAACATCAAAGTTGATCACATGACTTACTTCAGTGATATCAATTCCCCGGGCAACCACATCAGTCGCCACCATTACCCGAACAGATCCTTCTTTAAAAGCATCCATCGCATTTGTCCGCGTATTTTGTCCTTTATTGGCATGAATCACACGAAGTTCGTTTTCTTTTACAACACCGTTCAAAAGATAGCTGTGCACTTGCCCTGCGACTTCACGGCTTCGCGTAAAAATCAACACGCGCTTAAAACCTTCCTCGTCTTTCAATAAACTCGAAAGCAAATTAATTTTTGTACGGAAATTTGGCAGTTCGTAAAGCACTTGGGTCACTCTTTCAGCCGTTGTAGCCTGCGGCGTTACTTCAATCCGGGTAGGATATTCCAAAAATTCAAAAGAAAGCTTCTCCACCTTATCCGAAAAAGTAGCTGAGAAAAGCATATTCTGGCGTTTGGTAGGAAGAATTTCCAGAAAACGACGAATCTGCGGCATAAAACCCATGTCCATCATTTTATCGGCTTCATCCAAAATCATGACATTAATATTCTTCACCACGATTTCCTCCTGTAAATAGAGATCCATAAATCTCCCAGGCGTAGCGACGATAATATCCACGCCTTTCCGGATCGCATCTATTTGCGATTTTGGTCCAACTCCTCCAAAAAGGACAACGGTGCGGATATCGGTATATTTACTCAACTCGTTAACAGCCTCTGCAATTTGCATGGCCAGCTCACGTGTAGGAGCCAAAATTAATGCACGCGGATCGTGTCCCTGTGCATATTTTATACGCATCAGCAAGGGTAAAGTATATGCTGCGGTTTTGCCGGTACCCGTCTGCGCGATCCCTAATATATCCTGTCCGGCTAATGCTAAAGGTATTGCCTGTTCCTGAATGGGTGTGGGCTCCGTGTAGCCTGCTTCTTCAATTGCATTGAGTAATTGACGGTTAAGCTTAAATAGCTCAAATTTATTTTGCGTAGTTTGCATCGCACAAAGGTACGAAAACTAAAATCAGGTTCCATATTTTAAGCTTTTATAGCTTCATCAACCATCGCAGACGAGCCCACATAAATTGCAGAACGCTGGTGAAAATCTGAGGGAACTATGTCCAGAATATCCCGGAAACCATCGCTTGCCTTTGCTCCCGATTTCTCTGCAATAAACGCCAGCGGATAACATTCATACAATAATCGCAGCTTTCCTTTTATATCTTTTGTAGTAGAAGGATATAAATAAATCCCGCCTTTTAAAAGATTCCGATGAAAATCCCCCACCAGAGAACCGATATATCTGGCGCTGTAACTTTTTAATTTACAATTAGTTATATATTTCTGTATCGATTCGGGATAACTATTATAATTTCCTTCATTGACAGAATAAATTTTTCCGTCGGACGGAGAAATAATGTTTTTATGTGATAAAATAAATTCGCCTATTGACTGGTCGTAGGTGAATCCGTTTACATCATCTCCTGTTGAATAAACCAGCATGGTAGAAGAACCATACAGAATATATCCCGCAGCGATCTGCTTTCTCCCGCCTTGTAAAAAATCATTAATATTTGCCGGGGAATTAATTGGTGTAATACGGCGGTAAATGGAAAAAATTGTACCGATTGAAACATTTACATCAATATTGGACGAACCATCCAGCGGATCCATCGCTACCACATATTTGCCGTGATCGTTCCCTGTATGGATGATATCCTCATCTTCCTCTGAAAGAATAGCGCATACTTCTCCCCCATTTTTCAGTGCTCTTATAAAACGGATATTGGCAATAATATCTAGTTTCTGCTGATTTTCACCCTGCACATTTTCTGTTCCGTTTGCACCTGTTACATCGATCAGTCCGGCTTTATTAACTTCCCTGTGAATGATCTTTCCACCCAGAGCGATGTCTCTCAATAGTTGCGAAAGTTCTCCCGTCGCATATGGGAATGCACTTTGAGAATGCATAATAAAACGGTCAAGCGTAACACCCACCGGCAAAGCCAGTTCCTGAGCAGTTTTTGATTCTGAAACACCCATTTTCTAAATTTTCAATAAGTTGTGAGATGTGAAAGGCAGTATGACTTAATCAAATCTCATACTCTTTTCGGACAAATCAACATGATTTTAACTATATTTTCAAAGTAGAAAATAACCAATATACGTCATTCAGGGTGAATCGTTTATTAGATCGTCGGAGAAATTTATTTTTTATTATATAACCCTTTTTATGTTAAGTGACGGAACACAGAACAAGGGCCCAGTGATCGTTTAGCGAAAGTTCTTGGTTTTGTACAAGGAGAAAGCACTCCTGCTTTCTTTGTTCGCTTTAAAAATGTAATTTAGTTACTTCAAGTAAAAAAATGAGATAATGGATTGGATGTTAGTTTTAATCGGCATACTTATCATTGGGTTTGGAGGTTATATTTGGCATTTTAAGCAAATCAATTTGTTAAGTAACGTGCCCAGAGGAGCTCGCATTATTGATAAGGACAAAGCTGCTCGCCTTGGTGGCAGCTATTTGATTTTGATTGGAATCTGTTTTCTGCTGTTCGGCTATGTGGTAAAGAATTTATCTAGTGCAGTGATTAGTATTGTTGTGGCTTGCTTTATTCCAATTAACATGGTTGTTTTAGTTTCTTACCTGGTAGCGCAAAGCAAAAATATGAAATAAGGTCTCATAAAACCTCGGTTTAATGAGACCAGTATTGGTCGTGATCTAAAGGCCTTAAAACCGCTCAAAAGTGTTTTAAAATGTTATCTCACAAATCAAAATATAATTTTATAGTTGCCGTGAGTTAGTGAGACTCCCGGCTAACTTTTCCCATCTCTTTCACGTCTGCGGTTGCAGCAAGTTGAGCATTAATGTCCCTTTTAGCTCTGACCTTCAATTGCCTTTGCATCTGACAATATTTAAATCGGTATCGAGTAAATCAAGGAAGTATATTTTTATCCTCATTAGAAAACTTAAATCAACTTTCCTGTTTTGTAACGTTCGGGACCAATTGCTTTTAAACACCGGCTGAAAGTCGCGCCCGTCGTTCCTAAGTATGTAGCGATGTAATGATCCGGAATTCTTCTGAAAACAGAAGATGGATGATTGATATAATATTCAATGCGCTGCTCTACCGATAAGTATTTAAAAACCTTCACTTTATCGGTAAAATTGATAAGATGTTGTTCCAGTAATTTCACAGCCAGGCCAGCCATAGTTACATCTTCTTCAATCAGTTTTCGGTAAGCGTCATAGGAAATGGAATATACAATGGTGTCTTCCAAAGTTTCTAAAACCTCGTTTGACAACTTTTGTAAAAAGAAACTTTCCGCAATGCAAACAATATCACCGTCAGAAACCAGTAATGATGTAATGTCTTCCGAACCCCGTAAATAATAAGTCCTCATAACGCCTTTGTCAATAAAATAAAGCGACGGACTTATCTGCCCCAAATCCACAAGTACTCTGCCTTTTGGAATCATAAAGGGTTTAAAAGTCTCCTTGATCCTGTCTTTTACCGAAGGTGTTAACACAAATTTTGACCCTTCCAGCATTCTTTGCAATGGTTTTATACTTTCCATTCATCAATCCGACTGAGCTGTGAGTTTTTAAAAATTGTTCTGCAACAAGTGAAAATATTGTCGTAGAACAACACGAATCCTTGTCTTACGACAAGTTAACATTTTATAGTATGTAAGTTACTTTGTATTGGATTAAAAGCATAGAGCAATCTAAATTTTTACTATCTATTTCAAAATCACTACTCACTAAAATCGCCAGGTTATGAAAAATTTATTATTGAAAATAACATTTTTAATTTTGCTTAGCTTCAACGGTTATTGTCAGGATAAAGGAAAAAGTGAAATCGGAATTAGCGCGGCAATATTGCCGACTGAAGATGTTGTCAATGAAACGCTGGTCCGGATTGTTGATTTATTTTTTCCGAGTCATCGGCATGTAAACGTGGACAACGTTTCGGTTTTTGGCTCGTATAAATACTTCGTTTCTGAAAAAATTGCGGTAGGTGGAACAATTGGCTACAACAGCAGTGCGAAACCATTTAATTACGAAACCTGGAACAGGCGTTATGATGGAATCAAAGTATTAACTGTTGCCGGAGAAGGTTCTTTTTATTATTTGAAAAGACGGGATATCAGTTTATACGCACTGAGTGGAATGGGCTATTTCATTGTTCCCTCTGACAATGACAATACGAATTATCCAAATTATAACAACTTTGGCATAACCATGCAATTAACGCCGATTGGTGTAAGATTTGGCAAAAAATTCGGTGGTTTTGCGGAGATAGGTTATGGTTATAAAGGTTTGGTAAATATGGGTATTAATTTGAAGTTATAGAAAAAAAACAGCGCTGAAACCAAAAGGAAACAGCGCTGTTTTTATATAACTTTTGATACTATCCAAGTCTTACCAAAGCTTCTTTCAGCGTCACAATTTTCGCCTCCGCATCTGTCATTTTTTGCCTTTCTTTTTCAACAACATCAGCATTTGCATTTTGAACGAAACGTTCGTTTGAAAGTTTTTTAGCGACAGAATTCAGGAATCCTTCTGTGTATGCCAGTTCTTTCGTCAGATTTTCACGTTCCGCCTCAACATCAATTTCTCCTTCCAGATTAATAAAGAATTCGTCAGAACGTATAAGAAATGACATACCTGGCGCTTGCTCCGAAACGAAATTGATTTCCGCCACATTAGCCAGTTTTCTCACCAATGCTTCCAGACCTTTATAAAGTTCGGGCTGATCAGATTTAACAGCCAACGGTAACTCAATTTTCGGACTAATATTTTTTGTATTTCTTAAATTCCGAACCGCAGAAATCAGCTCGAACAGAATCTCAAATTCACCAAGAAGATTGGTATCAACCGACCCAACGGTTGGAAAATCAGCAACACAAATACTTTCTTTTTCCTGACGCTCACGAATATTCTGCCAGATTTCTTCTGTAATGAACGGCATGAATGGATGCGCCAGACGCATCAGTTTATCAAAAAATTCAAGCGTTGCTTCAAATGTTACTGCGTCAATCGGTTGTTCAAAACCCGGCTTGATCATTTCCAGATATTGAGCGCAGAAATCATCCCAGATCAGTTTGTAAACTGAATTGAGAGAATCAGAAATACGGAATTTGGTAAAATGATCCTGAACTTCGGCCAAGGTTTGATTCAGTTTACTATCAAACCATTTTACTGCCAAAGTTGATCCTTCCGGTGCTGAAAGCGAAGTATCAACAGTCCATCCTTTAACCAGACGGAATGCATTCCAGATTTTGTTACAGAAATTCCTTCCCTGCTCAATCAGTTTTTCATCATAGGGCAAATCATTTCCTGCCGGCGAACTGAACAACATTCCGGTACGAATTCCGTCCGCGCCGTATTGTTCAATCAGGTCAATCGGATCAGGAGAATTCCCAAGCGATTTGGACATTTTCCGCCCTTGTTTATCTCTAACAATTCCTGTCAGATAGACATTTTTGAACGGATAAGTTCCTCTGTATTCATAACCGGCAATGATCATACGCGCTACCCAGAAGAATAAAATTTCAGGAGCAGTCACCAAATCATTTGTCGGATAGTAATAATTTATTTCTTCGTTATCCGGTTTTTTTATTCCGTTAAAAACAGAAATCGGCCATAACCACGAAGAAAACCAGGTATCCAGAACGTCCGCATCCTGTGTTAAATCTTCTTCGGTTAAAGCAAAAAGCTGATATTCATGCTGCGCGATATGAAGCGCTTCATTTTTCGTTTTGGCCACGATAACCGTTCCGTCCTGCAAGTAAAAAGCAGGAATACGGTGTCCCCACCAAAGCTGACGGCTGATATTCCAGTCGCGCACGTTTTCCATCCAGTGACGGTATGTATTTTTGAATTTTGGCGGAATCAGCTGAATTGTATCATTCATTACATTTTCCAAAGCTGGCTTGCTCAACCGGCTCATTTTCAAAAACCACTGCTCCGAAATCCTTGGTTCAATGACCGCGTTGGTGCGTTCCGAATGACCAACGTTGGATTTATATTCTTCACTTTTAACCAGATTTCCTGATTCTTCAAGCAATTTGACAATTTTCTTACGAGCCACAAAACGGTCTTCACCAACCAGAATCTGCGCTTTTTCATTCAGCGTACCGTCTTCGTTCAAAAGATCGATGATCGCCAGATTGTGTTTTTTACCTAATTCGTAATCATTTGTATCATGTGCAGGCGTAACTTTCAGCGCACCGGTACCGAATTCCATTTCCACATATTCATCCGCGATTACATCAATTGCGCGGTTGATCAATGGAATAATTACCTGTTTTCCAATCAGGAACTGATAGCGTTCGTCATTTGGATTCACACAAATCGCAGCATCCGCCATGATCGTTTCCGGTCGGGTTGTCGCAATAATAATTCCTTCGCCTTCTGCACCACCAACCAGATCATACCGGATATAAACAAGTTTCTGATTGACTTCTTTTGTAATTACTTCCTCATCAGAAACGGTCGTACGCGCCTGCGGATCCCAGTTTACCATACGGTGGCCACGGTAAATGTCTCCTTTTTTATACAAGTCAATGAAAACATCCATCACAGAATCATAAAGATCCGGATCCATCGTAAACGCCGTACGATCCCAGTCGCAGGATGCACCAAGTTTGCGTAATTGCTGTAAAATAATGCCGCCATATTTGTGCGTCCATTCCCAGCAATATTCCAGAAATTCGTCTCTTGAAAGATCCCTTTTGTTGATTCCACGTTCTTTCAACATCGCCACCACTTTCGCTTCCGTAGCAATAGACGCGTGATCCGTTCCCGGTACCCAGCACGCTTCCTTACCTTCCATCCGCGCCTTACGGATCAAAATGTCCTGAATTGTATTATTGAGCATATGCCCCATATGCAAAACTCCTGTCACATTTGGTGGCGGAATTACAATGGTATATGGCTCTTTATCAGGATTTGGCTTGGAATTAAAATATTTGTTTTCGATCCAGTAGCTATACCATTTATCTTCTATCTCTTGCGGCGCGTAGGTTTTGGAGATCATTCTTTTTGTAAAATATGGGCGTTGTTAACAATTTCAGTCTTAAAAAGAATGGCAAGTTATCACTTGAAACCCATATTTTCACGTGATTGATAGCAGATTAATGCTTACCGTGATAATTTTTATGCCTCAGAAGGAGCAATTGGAAGCCATATTATAAACGTACTCCCATGACCTGGCCTGCTGTGCACATTGACCGTTCCTTCATGGGCATCCACCATTTTCTTCACATAGCTCAGCCCAAGACCGAAACCCTTCACATCGTGTACATTTCCGGTTGGAACGCGATAAAAAGTTTCAAAAATACGCTGGATTTGTTCTTTACTCATTCCTAAACCGTGATCAGTTATGGCAATAGATATCCCGTTATTTTCATTTTCCGTCCTGACTTTCAGATGCAGTTTTTCGGGAGAATATTTAATGGCATTATCGACCAGATTGTTCAGTACATTGGAAATATGCAGTTCATCGCAGGAAATTATTTCACAGACCGCTTCAAATTCCAGATCAATTTCTCCTTCTTTCTGCTCAATCTGAACGCTTTGACTGTTCAGTACTTTTTCTATCAGATCATGAATATTCGCCTCGCTCCTTTTTAATTTTACATGACCTTTATCCAAAAGTGCCATTTGTAAAACCTTTTCAACATGTGTTCCGAGCCGTTTATTTTCTTCCCGGATTATTCCCAGATAACGCGTCATTCGTGGTGAAGCAGCACTCCCGGGTGACATCGAATTTTCCTGCGCCATATCTGCAGCTAACGCTATCGTCGAAATTGGCGTTTTAAATTCGTGCGTCATATTATTGATAAAATCATTCTTGATATCAGAAAGTTTTTTCTGATGCAAAATGGTTGAAACGGCCATATAAAAACAAGCCATAATCACGATGATCAAAATACCCGAACCGCCAAACATGACGCCCATATTACTCAGGATATATTTTTGTTGATCGGGAAAAAAAACAAACAGTAAATTATTCCCCTGCAAGGTTTCATTCGGAAAAAGTGATGCTTTGTAAGACCTTTGCTGCCATTCCGAAGATTTCAAACTGGCCGTTGAAAATACCAGTCCATTATTCGCATTTCCCTGAACAGCAAATTCATAGGAAAGTGTAATACCATTTTGGGCTAATTCTTTTCTTAACAAAGTATCAAGCAAAAACCGGTTTACACGCTCCTGGATCGGCCTTTTGGTATACATCAGATCCTTCATTACTTCACGAAGCAAATCGGCTCTGTCCAGATCCTGGGATTTTCCGTTAATGAGTGGTTTAGTTCCAGCGAGCTGCGGTGATTTTTCAAGAGTAGGCTTAGCTTTTCTGTATAAAATCTGAGAATTTTCTCCATTTTCTCCATCCGAGGATTGACTTTTCCCAGTAGATTTCTGACCCGGAAAAGCTTCCTGAAAAGCAGTTCCCAATTTCTTTTCCTCTTCCAGTCTTCTACGCATAAATTCATCCATTCCTTCCGCACCAAATCGTTGGGCCTGAAAAAATTCTTCAATAATCTGCTGCTGATGATCAAGAGTGACCCGAAGGTTTGGACTTAATACATCAGAAGGTGCTGCTTCGGTAGAAAACTGATAATGAATTTCATCTCCATTAGGGCCAATAAAAATCTGAACATTTGGTTGAGGCAAAACCGCAGAAACTTGTTTCTTTTCTTGTTTTGAACCCGTTTTTTTAACCGGCATTTCTCTGAGCTGGGTAATACGGTTTAATTTATCTTTCTGTTGTTCAGTTTCTATACGCTGTTGAAGCAGATACATCATTTCCTGTTTTTCAAGCCGATGCACCACTTCCTGGACCGATTCCGCTACTTTCTGGTTAAACTGTTCATTACGGATAACAATGGCTTCGCGGATCCAGTACCACTGAAAACCGATAAGCCCGATAAGCGCCAGGCACATTAACCCGATAATAATCTGAATTTTCCGTTTCGTCATTTTTATTTATTTCTCGATGCACCGCTTTCTATGCAACACCGTGCCTTTTTTCTGCGACTTTATTATGTTGAACAAATTTACTGCATCCGGAGTAGCCGTTTCTTTTTTTAACAAAATTTAACAGCCTGTCTTTTAAACAAAAATTAAATTTGTAATTATCTCAAAAACAAAACAATAGAGCATTATGAGACATACATTCCTTTTACGCGCCGCTTTGTCTTTATTCGTTGTAACAAGTCTTTCAGCTGCTGAAAAGACTTTCGCTCAATCCGAAAAAGATGATCACAAGAAAACTTCCATTCGTATTAAAGTAACGGAAGATAAAGACGGAAAATCAAGAAAGATTGAAAAAAATTATGAGCTGCCTGATATGCCCGGACCGGAAAGGGAGAATTTTGTTGACAAGGCGATTGATTCCATGAAGCTTGATCCGGATGGAAAAAAGCAGGTTACTATTACCGTTGATGATGGAAGAGGAAATAAAAATGTCCAGCGTCGTGGTAAAATGCAGAAAAGACAAAATGACAATCATGATGAATTTGCTTTTAATTTCAGAAACGATGACCTGAAAGATTTCAATCTTAACTTCGATGAACTGCGTAACCAGACAAGAAATCTTGAAAGAGAGATTCGTCCGAAGGCAAAAATCATGATGCGTGACATGGAAGATTTTGGAAATCGTATGGGTGATCGTGTGGGCGGTTTTTGGAATAATGAAATGGCAAAAGCATCTACGGTTAAGGAATTAAATGTTTACCCAAACAATCCCGACAATGGGATTATGAATCTTCGTTTTTACGTTCCCCAAAAAGGTGATGTACTTGTAACGATCTCAGATACAAAGGGAAAAGAAGTTGGCAAAAAAGAAATCAAGGATTTCAGCGGAGAGTTTGTCGGACAGATCGACATTAAGAAAAATACAAAAGGAACACTTTTCGTAACCGTTACGCAGAATGAAGACGGAGCCGTAAAGCGTGTAGTTCTTCCCTGATTTTTTGAACATTTTTACCCCGGCCCTCTTGATTAGTAATAATTAAGAGGATTTTTTATTGGAAAAAAACGAGATAATTGAACTGACATGTATTAAGTAATTGTAAATTTGCACCCAAACCATCTTATTCTCCGAAATTTATTTCATTAAGCAATATGCTGAATCTTATACTATTTGGTCCTCCGGGTGCTGGAAAAGGCACGCAAAGTGAGAAAATTATAGCACAATACAAGCTCATTCATCTGTCTACCGGAGACTTACTTCGTTCTGAAATTCAGGGCGGTACCGAACTAGGACTTCGTGCAAAAACCTTAATGGATCAGGGTTTACTGGTTCCGGATGAAGTTGTGATCGGGATGATCAACAATAAATTGAAAGAACACAAAGGGTGTCCTGGTTTTATTTTTGACGGATTCCCACGCACCGTAGCACAGTCGGAAGCGCTGGATGCTTTGCTGGAAAGTTATGGCGAAAGTATTTCTGTGATGGTCGCACTTGTGGTTGATGACAATGAACTTCTTACCCGTTTGTTAAATAGAGGAAAAACTTCGGGCCGTCCTGACGACCAGAATGAAGAACTGATCAGCAAGCGCATCCACGAATATAACAACAAGACAAAACCGGTTGCTGACTATTATCAGGCACAGGGAAAATATATTGCGATAAATGGTATCGGAGAAATCGAAACGATTTTTGAAGGAATCACCGGAGCGATTGAACAAGCATAATCTTATTAAAAAAGGTGTGGACAGCCATGGTTACAAAACCCGGTTTCTACACCTTTCTTCTGTAAATACATCAACGTAATTACACTTCTCATTTCAATTTAAGTAAAAAACGGCAGCAGGGTATGGCATCTTCAAACTTTATAGATTACGTAAAAATTAATGTTCGCTCTGGCGCAGGTGGTGCGGGAGCCTTACATTTTCGTCGTGAAAAACACGTCGAAAAAGGTGGGCCGGATGGTGGAGACGGAGGCCGTGGCGGACACGTCATTTTAAAAGGAACAACTCAGGTCTGGACACTTTTACATTTAAAATATACAAAACACATTCGCGCTTTTGATGGCAAAGGTGGTGAAGGCGGAAGAAGAAAAGGTGCGGACGGAAAGGATATTATCCTGGAAGTTCCGTTGGGAACAATCGCAAGGGATGTGGAAACGGGTGAGCAGCTTGTAGAAATCACCGAAGACGGGCAGGAAGTTATTTTGATGAAAGGCGGACGTGGCGGATTGGGAAACGATCACTTCAAATCATCAACAAACCAGACACCTCAGCATGCACAAACAGGAGATCCGGCTATTGAATCCTGGATTATTCTTGAACTGAAAGTGTTGGCAGATGTGGGTCTCGTTGGTTTCCCGAATGCCGGAAAGTCAACTTTGCTTTCTGTTGTTTCTGCTGCACGGCCTGAAATTGCAGATTATCCGTTTACAACGCTTGTTCCTAATTTAGGCGTGGTTGATTACCGTAATTATAAGTCGTTTGTAATGGCTGATATTCCGGGAATTATCGAAGGTGCTTCACAGGGAAAAGGTTTGGGACTAAGGTTCCTCCGACATATTGAAAGAAATTCGATACTTCTCTTCATGGTGCCTGGCGACAGCGAAGATATTGAAGCTGAATATAATACGCTTGTAAATGAACTTCAGTTATATAACCCATCTCTTTTAGATAAAGAACGTCTTCTGGCTATTTCAAAAGTTGATATGCTTTTGGAAGAAGAGCGGGAAGAGCTTGTCAAAAAATTACCACAGGGAATTTCTACTACGTTTATTTCTTCGTTGACCGGAGAAGGAATTGACCAATTAAAGGATAGAATCTGGGAATTACTCAATGATTCCACAGCCGCTAAATAAATTTCTGAATTATTTTATTTTGAGAGGCAACCTTTTGTACCCACTTTTGTGTCCAATAGGTTAATTCCAATTGATTTTTTTTTCATGAAACACTTTTTACGATTCTTTTCTTGCTGGGGGTTACTGGTCTGCTTATGTTCCTTCACGGCAACGGCGCAAATTTCAATAGATTATCCTTCCAACAGAGCTATTTTTCAACGTGATAAAAATAATTCCGCGACGATTTATATTGCCGGAAATTATACACAGATCATAGACCGCGTTGAAGCCAAACTGACTCCAATTAACGGCGGATCTCTCATAGACTGGCAAACCATTCAGTCAAATGTTCAGGGGGGAGTGTTTTCCGGAAGCATTGATGCAAAAGGAGGATGGTACCAGCTTGAAGTTCGCGGCTGGAATGGCAGCCAACTGGTTACCTGCCCGCCATTGGACCGGGTTGGTGTCGGAGAGGTTTTTATGATTAGTGGTCAGTCAAATGCCGGCCAGATAAATCCTGAAGATTCTAAAGGTATCACCGGCCCCGGCGCCAACGATGACCGGGTTAATTGTGTCAATTCAAACAATGCCAACAATCCCAATACGGATTTATCGTATCCGCAGTTTTCACATTTGAATGCTGATACGTACATCGCTCCAAGAGGTAATTTCGCCTGGTCGTGGGGGAAACTTGGAGATTTATTGGCTAGTCGTCTTGGTGTACCAATCTTGTTTTATAACAGTGCCTGGACTGGTTCTGCTGTAAGAAACTGGCGGGAGAGTATAAATGGCACAGCTTATAACATATACAACGGAGCACCGTACCCTGTTAATGGAGCCCCTTATGGAAACCTTCGTTCTGTAATGCAAACCTATGTTCCCATCACAGGTATCAGAGCTGTTTTATGGTTGCAGGGAGAAGCAGAAAATTTTGCCGGCACATCCACAAGTTCCTATGCGGCTGACCTGACGAAGGTTATTGAAACCAGCCGGAATGAATCGGGAAAAAGTCTTGCCTGGATGGTCAGCCTGACTTCATACAGTAATACCACTGGTGTTTATGCCAATGCAATTAACGGCCAGAAACAAGTTATATCCTCTGTACCTAATGTGTACATGGGGCCCAATACTGATGTAATCCAGATTCCAAGAGATGGAGGACCAGACGGTGTCCATTTCACAGGAAACGGATTAAGCCAGTTGGCTGATTCCTGGAATACGACGCTCAATGATGCTTTTTTTGCAAGCTCTACACCGTTTAAAGGAGTAAGCCCATTGATGGTTTCTGCCTCCTGCGCTGGTAATGGCAATATGAATCTGGCTGTAAATACAGGGGGATATTCTTCGGTAAGATGGAGTAATGGACAGTCGGTAGGAAATATTCAGGTTGGAAATGGTAATTACAGAGCTCAGGCCCGGGATGGCAATCAAAATATTATATTTTCTCCCGAAGTAAAATTCAACCAGACAATTCAACCAGCTCAGCCAATTATTACGCTTGAAGGAAGTAATCCTGTTTGTAAAGGAAATACAGCTGTGCTTATTGCAAACACTTCTTCCAACATTCAATGGAATACGGGGGCAACCAGCGACAGGATCAATATTACAGTCGCAGGCGAGTATTCAGTAACAGCCAGAAGTGCTTATGGCTGCCAGTCTACCTCGGCGAAAGTCGCTGTTAATGTTCTGACATCTCCCCTTCCCGATAAGCCAAGTATTTCCGCAGCCAGTGCACTTACTTTTTGTGACGGAGGTTCGGTCAATTTGAAATCAAGTTCAAACGTTAAAAGTGTATGGTCCAACGGATCAAACGATGGCACTATTTCTGTAAACTCTTCCGGTGAATACCGGGTAAAGGCTCAGGACAGTTTCGGCTGTCTTTCACCGGATTCCGATCCGGTGAAAGTGAAAGTTAATGCATTACCAGCTAAACCTGTTATTTCATTGAATCGCTCCCCTCTACTTTGTGAAGGAGAAAATATTACCATGACTTCCAGTTACGACAATGGAAATACCTGGAACACAAATTCGACATCAAAATCTATAACCGTCAACGTTTCCGGAGTTTTCAGTCTGAAACAAAAAGATGGTAACGGGTGTGAATCTACCTCGGATGTCGTTACAACCAAGGTGAATCCACTTCCTGCAACGCCGACGATTGCATCCTTACGCCCTACAACTTTTTGCGACCGTGACTATACCACACTTAGGGGCAGTGAATCTTTTGCTTATCAGTGGAGCAACGGCGCTACAAATCGCGAGGTGGAAATTCGTAATTCCGGAAATTATACACTTTCTGCAAAAGATGATAATGGATGTTTATCACCTCCAACGTCTGCTATCAAAGTTGTTGTAAATCCTCTACCTCCAAAACCATCCATCGCAGCCAGTGGGCCCACAACTTTCTGTGCGGATGCGAGTATCAACCTCACGGCAAACGACGCAGCCAAATATATTTGGAGCACAGGTGCCAGCACCAAAGCGATAACAACCAATACATCGGGTGACTATTCGGTTAAAACAATTAATGAGTTCAGCTGTTTTTCGGATCCCTCGGATGCAGTGAAAATTCAGGTTTTGGCTTTACCGCCAGCTCCACTTGTACAGGCATCAGGTCCAACTTCATTTTGTGATGGAGACGCTGTAACGCTGAGAGCGTCAAACGGAGCTTCGTTTTTCTGGAACACCGGCACAACTAACAGTTCATTAACCGTTAGTAAATCAGGAAGCTATTCTGCTCGTGTAAAAGATAATCAGGGTTGTTTTTCACCTTATTCTCCATCTGTACTGGTGGATGTGAAACCTTTACCTTCGAAACCTGAAATTCGTCAAATAGGTACATATACTTTATTGGCAGAAAATAATATTAATGACGGGGATCACGTATGGCAATTTAATGGCACAAATTTATCTGAAACCGGTGCAACGTTGAAAGCTATTGAAACAGGACAGTATGTAGTAAATAATACCGTTATCTACAGTCCTGTACTGACATGTTTCTCAGCCTTTTCAGATCCTTTCGTGTTTACGATGGATCCTTCGGGAGAAGAAGTGAGCGTATATCCTAATCCTAGTGATAACGGATCATTTACGATCGAAACCATCGCTAATATTAAAAATGCAACCGTTCAGATCTATGATCTCAATGGCCGTCTTCTGCGAACCTATCCTGCCCAAAACTTTAATGAGCGAAGGTTTATCAATCTGTCACCCATGGCAAATGGGACATACATCATGTCAATACGTGCAGAAGATTATAAAAAAACGAAAAAAATAATGATCAACCAGTAAAAACTGATCAGTTACAAAAGAGAACAGAAAGTCAGCTTTCTGTTCTCTTTTTTTTATTTATTTTCATGTAATTTAGCAATCTGAAATACGTTTTCTTTGCAAAAGGCACACTAAGTCAATATGGTACTGCGGGATATTTTATTTTTACAGCCCTTATTTATTCAGTAACATCGAAATAGACAATATTTTAATACAACATCAATTAAATGCCCTGAGGATAAAAGAAGTACTTCAAAAGCCAAACTAATATTTTAAATTTGCCAGAATTTTGGCCTCAGGCTCACACTATTTATAAATTTATTCACGGGAATAATGCTTAAACATATACTAATGCTTGATAAACTTTTTACTTCTTATTTTCTTCGGGCCTGGCTGTTTCTTACTTTAATCCCTTTAGGCTTAAGTGCCCAAATCAAAATTACCTCCCCAGTAGAAAGAGCCGTTTATCAGCGTGAAATGAACGGACAAGCTACTGTTTCAGTTACAGGAAATTTTACAGTGCCAGTTGATAAAGTTGAAATTCGTGCAGTACCCGCTGCTCCGGGACAGGCTGTTGATACCTTCTCTGCATGGGTCCTTTTGCAGGACAAACCGGCAGGAGGTGTTTTTAGCGGCACTATCCGGCTTTTGCAAGGCTGGTACACTTTAGAAGTAAGAGGATCTAAAGATGGCAAACTGGTTGGTCCTCCGTCAGTAATTTCCAGAATGGGTGTCGGAGAGGTTTTTATAATCGCAGGCCAGTCAAATGCACAGGGAATTGATTACACAAGCCCTCCGGCAACGGACGATAGAGTTAATTATATTGATCAGGACAATTCAGTAAACTCGGTAAATAATCCGCCCTATCCAATTTTCAAAAAAGTAGATTCCAAGATAGTAACCATGGGGCCAAGAGGAAAAGGAGCCTGGTGCTGGGGAATATTGGGCGATTTGCTTACCAAAAAACTTAACGTCCCTGTGTTGTTTATCAATACTGCCTGGGAAGGAACCGCAATCAAAAACTGGCAGGAAAGTAGTCAGGGATTGAAAACCCAAAATTCTTTTGGATTTATTTATCCCCCGCAAATGCCTTATGGAAACCTCAGAATTTCCATGCAGAACTATGGCAAAGAATTTGGTGTTCGCGCCATATTATGGATGCAGGGAGAAACCGATACTTATCCGCTCGCAACTACTTATGATGATTACAGAACGCGTTTGCAGGCATTAATAGACAAACTTAGCGCAGATATCGGAGGGCCTGTGACCTGGGTCATTGCCCGTACTTCAAGAATTGCCAATGACAGTGGCGCATCCATTACAAGTCCGGCTGTTATAGGTGCACAAAATGCCGTAATTAACCGTATTTTCAGCTCTGCATATCCTGGCCCTGAAACGGATGCGTTATTTCCGCAAAGAGCAGATGGAACCCACTTTGCAGGAACTGCTGGCGTAACGATTCTTGGAAATGCATGGAATGACGTTCTTTCAAATAATTTCTTTGCAACCGTAAGCCCACTTGCACTGGCACCCGTTCCGATATTGACAAGTGTTTGCGGCTCTAATAATACTTCACTCGTTTTGAGCTTGCCGGAAGGATATTCATCTTATTCATGGCTGCCGGGAGGTTCCACAGGAAGAACCTTAACAGTAACAAATCCGGGAGAATACAGCGCATTGGTAAAAGACGCTTCCGGGAATATTGTACATAGCCAAAAGCTGGTGGTTGAATCATCCATCAAACCAGTTACACCAACGATCTTACAGTCTGGCTCGCAACAGGCTTGTGCGGATTCAGCGTTTACGTTTTCAGTAAACGGGAATGATGCATATAGCTGGTACAAACAAGGGACGACAGCAGTTCTGGCAACAGGTTCAGCTTATGCGGTATCCGAAGCCGGAAGCTTTTTAGTAAAAAGTCAGAATGTATTCGGGTGCGTTTCTGATAACTCCGCAGTTGCATCACTCATTATACGTCCGGCACTTCCAAAACCAACCATTACAAAATCAGGACCTTTTACGATTATGGCTTCTGTTTCACAAGCTGGCCTTAATGAGCAATACGACTGGAAAAGAGGTGAGAAAATTTTATTAAGCCATTCCAATATTATCAAAACCGATACTTCCGGTAAATATGCGGCCCGTGCAAAAGTGAATTACACATTAGGAAGTAATTCCAAGACCTGCTACTCAGCATATTCAGATTCGGAAGAAATTGTAACAAATGAAAAAAATGACGTTGTGATTTTCCCGAATCCAGGATTGGTTGATGAACTTTACATTGAGTCGCGTGACAACATGAAAAATGCAGAAATCACGGTTTATGACATTTCAGGAAGGATTGTGATCACACAAACACAGGATTTAACAAGCCGTGTAAGAATTCAGGTTAAAAATCTTTCAACAGGTAAATATATCATTCGCGTGAAAAACGATGAAGTTGATTTGAAGAAACAAATTATGATTAAATAAATATTTTTTCTTTGATATTTACTAAATAAGCCATGAGCAATCGTGGCTTATTTAGTATGATACTAATTTGGTAAAAGAAAAAGTAAAGAATTTGATTGATAAATTTGCAAAGGCTAATTTTGACAGTAATAATGGTTTCCCAATTTGCAATCTTCCGGGTTGTCAAAAGCAGACCACAAATTGAAATCCAAAATCAATGAATAATAACTATCTTCCTTCGGACTATTTACCCATTATTGTTCAGTTTCTTCTGGCTGCGGGATTTATTGGCGGCACGATGATTGTAACGCATATGATCGGGCCAAGCCGCAAAAGCAAACTCAAGGACGATCCTTTTGAATGCGGGATTCCATCTGTTGGGGATGCAAGAACACCAATCTCCGTTAAGTACTTCTTAATAGCTATTTTATTTGTACTTTTTGACGTTGAAGTGATTTTCATGTACCCCTGGGCAGTCAATTTCAAACAATTGGGAATGTTTGGGTTTGTAGAGATGTTGTTGTTTATGGCATTACTTCTTTCCGGGTTTTATTACATTATCCGCAAAGGCGTTTTGAATTGGGAAGAGTAGATTATAAATCATTGTAATCAAAAAGGTTATGAAAGAAGTAACAATAGCGGAAGCACCGCAAGGACATAGCGGATCAGGATTTTTTGCAACATCATTTGACGAAGCAATCGGTCTTGCCCGGAGTTACTCCCTGTGGCCATTACCATTTGCAACTTCTTGCTGTGGTATTGAATTTATGGCTACCATGGGTGCTCATTATGATATATCACGTTTCGGATCGGAACGTCCAAGCTTTTCACCACGTCAGGCAGATTTGCTTATGGTGATGGGGACTATTGCTAAAAAAATGGCCCCTGTCGTTAAGCAGGTTTACCTTCAGATGGCAGAACCTCGTTGGGTTTTGGCTGTTGGGGCTTGTGCATCAAGCGGTGGGATTTTTGATACATACAGCGTTTTGCAGGGAATTGACAGAATTATTCCTGTTGATATCTATGTACCTGGCTGCCCTCCCCGTCCCGAACAAATCATTGACGGATTGATGGGAATCCAGAAACTGGCTCAAAACGAAAAACTTCGCCGTAGAAATACCGACGAATATCAGGAACTGTTAGCATCCTACAACATACAATAATTACCTATGCTAAGCAATCAGGAAGTAGCCGAAGAGCTATTAGGGAAATTTGGTGATCAGGTATTTGACTTCGAGGAGCCTTATGGAATGCTGACACTCTCGACAACCCGGGAACAAATTATTCCGGTCCTTGACTATTTGAACAAGCATAAAAATTACCAGATAAACTTCCTTACGGATTTGACAGGTGTGCACTATCCTGACAATACCGACAAGGAATTTGCTGTTGTTTATCACGCGCACAGCTTTATCCATAATTTCAGGATCCGTATTAAGGTTTTCATCGCCGAAGCAGATATTCATATTCCAACCGCAACGGTACTTTACGCCAGCGCAAACTGGATGGAGCGTGAAACTTATGACTTCTACGGAATTCTTTTTGACGGTCATCCCAATCTGGTACGTATTCTGAACATTGAGGAAATGGATTATTTCCCGATGCGTAAGCAATATGCGCTTGAAGATGCTACACGTGAAGATAAAATTGATGCGCTTTTTGGTCGATGACCCTATCAGGAAAAGAGTAAGTTATGGCAGATATCGAATTATTACCGCATAATGTTCCAACTCAATCAGAATTACCTGAATTGATAGAGGAACTTACTACCCTAAACCTTGGTCCTACCCACCCGGCAACCCACGGTATTTTTCAGAACATCCTGCAAATGGATGGAGAAAAAATCGTTTCCGGCGAACAGACCATTGGTTATATACACAGAGCTTTCGAAAAAATTGCTGAAAGACGTCCGTACTATCAGCTGACTACGCTTACCGACCGCATGAACTATTGCTCGTCGCCAATCAATAATTTTGGATGGCATATGACGATGGAAAAGTTTTTGCAGATAGAAGTTCCAAAACGTGCGCAATATATCCGCGTCATCATGATGGAGCTTGCCCGTATTTCGGATCACCTGATTTGTAATAGTATTTTGGGTGTGGATTCGGGTGCGTTTTCAGGTTTCCTTTACGTAATGCAAAAACGTGAGGATATTTATGAAATCTACGAAGAAGTCTGCGGTGCGCGTCTGACAACAAATATGGGACGTATCGGTGGTATGGAGCGTGACTTGTCAAGTACAGCGATCCGTAAGATTCGTGAATTTATCACGACATTTCCACCCGTTTTGCGTGAGTTTGAAAAACTGATGAGCCGTAACCGTATTTTTATGGACCGGGTTATTAATGTTGGACCAATTTCACTGGAACGAGCACTTTCATACGGTTTTACAGGACCAAATTTGCGTGCAGCCGGGTTGGATTATGACGTTCGTGTGATGAATCCTTATTCGTCTTATGAAGATTTTGATTTCAGCATCCCTATCGGACAAAGCGGTGATACTTTTGACAGGTATAATGTACGCATTGAAGAAATGTGGCAAAGTCTGAAAATAGTAGAACAGGCTTTGGAAAATCTTCCAGTTGGCCCTTATTTCGCTGATACCCCTGAATATTATCTTCCTGCTAAAAAAGAAGTTTATAGCAATATGGAGGCACTGATCTACCATTTTAAAATTGTAATGGGAGAAATAGATGCGCCAATTGGGGAAGTTTACCACGCAGTGGAAGGCGGAAACGGAGAACTTGGTTTTTACATGATCAGCGATGGTGGAAGAGCTCCTTATCGTTTGCACTTCCGTCGCCCGAGTTTTATATATTACCAGGCCTTCCCTGAAATGTGCAAAGGAAGCACGCTTTCAGATGCTATTCTTACAATGAGTAGCCTGAACGTTATTGCAGGAGAATTGGACGCATAAAATCAGATTGATTATTTGATTTTCAAAAGATCGCATTAGAAATGACTGAAACACCAAATCCCGTTGCGTTTACCCCGGAACGACTTGCGAAAGTAAAAGAAGTAATTACACGTTATCCGGAAGGTCGCCAAAAATCGGCCTTACTTCCTGTTTTACATATTGCCCAGGAACAATGGGGGTGGGTTAGCAGTGAAGTGATGGATTACGTTGCTGAAATATTAAGTATCGAACCGGTAGAAGTTTATGAGGTAGCATCATTTTATACGATGTATCACCTTGATCCGGTTGGGAAACATGTAATTGAATATTGCCGTACGGGCCCTTGTTGCCTGATGGGTGGTGAAGAAATATATGATTATCTGAAACAAAAACTGGGTATTCAGGCGGGAGAAACAACGGCTGATGGTCTGTTTACGATCAAAGAAGTAGAATGTCTTGCAGCTTGTGGCTGGGGACCGGTTTTCCAGATTCGTGAGCAGTTCTACATGAACCTGACCCGCGAACGTGTTGATGAGATCATTGAAGAGTTGAGTAAATAAGCCTTTTATAAGCTGAAAATAGTATTCTGAAAATGGCTACAAAAATATTAACGGAGCATATCAATGTTCCAGGTATTGAAACCTTCGAGGTATACCGCAAACAAGGCGGTTATGCTGCTGTTGAAAAAGCAATAAAAACCATGTCCTCGGAAGAGGTTGTGGAAGAAGCTAAGAAATCCGGTATACGCGGACGAGGTGGTGCAGGATTTCCAATGGGGATGAAATGGGGCTTTTTGGCAAAACCAGAAGGGGTTCCCCGTTATTTAGTTTGTAATGCTGATGAATCAGAGCCTGGTACTTTCAAAGATCACCACCTGATGAAATCGATTCCTCACTTACTTATTGAAGGAATGATCGTTTCCAGCTATGCTTTGGGAGCGAATAAGTCTTTTATATATGTTCGTGGCGAACTTATGTATGTGATCAGAATCCTTGAAAAGGCCATCGAAGAAGCGAAAGTAAATGGTTTTTTGGGTAAAAATATATTAGGAAGCGGTTATGACCTTGAACTTGTCGTTCAGTCAGGTGGTGGCGCTTACATCTGTGGAGAAGAAACTGCCTTGCTGGAATCCTTGGAAGGCAAAAGAGGAAATCCTCGTAACAAACCACCATTTCCTGCGGTAAAAGGCTTGTATCAAAGTCCAACGGTGGTAAATAACGTTGAATCCATCGCGAATATGCCCTGGGTTATCAACCATGGTGGTGATGCTTATGCTGCCATTGGAATTGGTCGCAGTACTGGTACGAAACTTATTTCTGCTTCGGGTCATATTCAAAAACCCGGCGTTTATGAAATCGAATTGGGACTTGGTGTTGACGAATTCCTTAATTCAGATGAATATTGTGGAGGTATCCGCAAAGGACATTATTTGAAAGCATTGGTCGCCGGAGGTTCCTCAGTTCCTATTTTACCTGCACATTTGATTACAAAAACAGCAGCTGGTGAAGATCGGTTGATGAGTTATGAATCACTGTCTGACGGCGGTTTTGCAACTGGAACCATGATGGGCTCAGGTGGTTTTATTGTTTTTGATGAAACAGCTTGTATCGTTCGTAATACCTGGAATTTCTCCCGTTTTTATCACCACGAATCATGTGGACAATGCAGCCCTTGCCGTGAAGGTACAGGCTGGATGGAGAAAGTTCTTCACCGTATTGAACATGGTCACGGAAGTTTGCATGATATTGATCTGCTTGTTGATGTGGCTAAAAAAATCGAAGGGAATACAATTTGTCCGTTAGGTGATGCAGCTGCCTGGCCAATCGCCAGTGCAATCCGTCATTTTCGCGAGGAATTTGAATGGCATATCAACAGCCCGAAAGAAGCTACCCAGCCAGGTGCTGTATTTATGGGTGCTGTATTGGCCTGATTTTAAGAGGTTAAAATACCAAATGTCCTGTTTTATTTATTCTTTTAAAACAGGATCGGATATAGATTAAGTAACTAAGACGATTATTGAAGTCTTGATATGGAAGAAGTAAAACCTCAGTTAATAAAAATAACTTTCGACGGCATTGAGGTCGAAGTGGAACCGGGAACTACCATCATGCAGGCGGCACGTAAAATTGCCGAAGCAGATGAGAGCCAGGGACATTTGGTACCTCCTGCCATGTGTTATTACAAACCGCTTCCGACATCAGGCGGTAAATGCCGTGCTTGTCTGGTTCGTGTGGCCGCAGGTTCTGCAAAAGATCCTCGTCCGATGCCTAAGCTGGTTCCGTCATGTATTACGCAGGTTCAGGAAGGAATGATCGTTGAAAATACAACGAATCCGTCTGTACTTGATACGCGTAAAAGCATTGTTGAATTCCTGTTGATTAACCATCCGCTTGACTGTCCGGTTTGTGACCAGGCTGGTGAATGTCATCTTCAGGATTTCTCTTTTGAGCACGGTTCGGTAAAAACACGCTACGAAGAAGACCGCAGAACTTTCGACAAAATAGATATTGGACCATTTGTTCAGCTTCACATGACACGTTGCATTTTGTGCTACCGTTGTGTTTACACAGCTGACCAGATTACAGACAAACGTGTGCACGGGGTAATGAACCGCGGGGATGCTTCTGAAATCAGTACTTATATCGAAAAAGCAATTGATAATGATTTCTCAGGAAACGTAATCGATGTTTGCCCGGTGGGTGCGTTGACAGATAAAACGTACCGTTTCAAAAGCCGTGTGTGGTTCTCAAAACCGGAAGATGCACACTGCGATTGCGACAAATGCAGCGGAAAAGTTACACTTTGGTATCGTGGTGATGAAGTGATACGTGTTACAGCCCGCAAAAATATTTGGGGTGAAGTGAACGAGTTCATTTGCAACAAATGCCGTTTCGAGCGTAAAAAAACAAGCGACTGGGTTATCGAAGGACCAACCAAAGTGAAACGCAGTTCGGTTATTTCTGCCAATAAGTATCGTAAAGATCTTATCGCAAAACCTGATTTCTCACTTAGACTTGCCGCAAGTCAATTCAAGCCAATTGACGATGAGCGTGAGTATACAACGGATATTGAAACAGTTCGCCATCAGAGCATAGAAAATAACGATAAGGCAAATCATCGTTCGCTATTAACAGATAACAGAAATTAATTTCTGCCATCATTATTTAACTGTGAAGTAAAAAAATGGAATTAACGGAGTTTATTATCAAAACAATAACAATTCTGGTTGTTTTTGTTCTAACACTGGTAATCGCAATGTACTCGACCTGGGGAGAGCGCAAAGTGGCTGGTTTTATTCAGGACCGGATGGGACCAAACAGAGCGGGACCGGGCGGATTATTACAACCTTTGGCGGATGCTGGTAAAATGTTCTTTAAAGAAGATTTTATTCCTGCGCTTGCTAACAAATGGTTATTTATCTCCGGACCAAGTTTAGCGATGTTGACAGCTTTACTTGCCAGTGCGGTAATTCCTTTTGGTAGCACTTTCCGTTACGGCGGCGTTGAAGTTGTTCTTCAGGGCGTTGAATCCAATATTGGTATACTTTACGTTTTTGGCGTTGTTGCCTTGGGCGTTTATGGAATTATGATTGGTGGCTGGGCTTCGAACAACAAGTTTTCGCTACTTGGAGCGATTCGTGCAGCTTCTCAAAATATTAGTTACGAGGTGGCAATGGGACTTTCCCTGATTGCTATTCTGATGATGAGCAGCTCTTTATCACTTGGTGATATTGTTGCCCAGCAACATGGTGGAAACTGGAATATCTTCTATCAGCCATTGGGTTTCATCATTTTCCTTACCTGTTCTTTTGCAGAATGTAACCGCGTTCCTTTCGATTTACCGGAATGTGAAACGGAGCTTGTAGGTGGATACCATACAGAATACGGAAGTATGAAACTTGGATTTTACCTGTTCGCAGAATATATTAACATGTTTGTTTCGTCTGCTATTATTTCTGTCCTTTATTTTGGAGGCTATAACTATCCCGGAATGGATTGGGTATACAACCAATTGACTGCGTCATTGGGTACAACAACAGGCCACAACATTGCTACCTTGATCGGTACGGGCGTATTCTTTGGAAAAGCTTTATTCTTCATCTTCTTCTACATGTGGGTTAGATGGACACTTCCACGTTTCCGCTATGACCAGTTGATGAATTTAGGCTGGAAAAAACTGATTCCATTGGCTATCTTTAATATTATCATCACCGGAGCAAGTGTGCTTTTCCTGAAGCCATTTATTACTGCTTTGTTGAAATAAGTAACAAAAAATCCCTATTGCCATGCAATTGACAAATCGCTCTAAGCAAGTAAGCAATAAAGAAATGACGCTGATGGAACGCGCTTACATACCTGCTATTGCAACAGGTCTGGCGATTACCTTGAAGCACTTTTTCGCCAAGAAAGTAACGATACAATATCCCGAAGTAAAACGGTATTTAGGTCCGGTTTTCCGTGGGAGGCATATACTTAAAAGAGACGCCGAAGGTCGTGAGCGTTGCACAGCCTGTGGATTATGTGCAGTGGCCTGCCCTGCAGAAGCAATTTCTATGGTTGCCGCTGAACGTGAAAAGGGAGAGGAAACACTTTACAGAGAGGAAAAATACGCTGCGGTTTATGAAGTAAACATGCTTCGCTGCATTTTCTGCGGATTATGTGAGGAAGCTTGTCCAAAACAAGCAGTATATTTACGTCATGATGAGTTTATACCTGTGTTCAATGACCGTAATCAGGTGATCTGGGGGAAAGATTTATTGGTAGAAGATATGAACAATCGCTATACCCGTGAAGCCTGGACCAAAGAAGAAGCTCACATCCTGGATGCTAAAAGAGCAAATGGTGAAGTTACTAACGTTGTTCCAAGAGCTATTCCCTGATTTCTGAAAATATCGAATCAGCAATTCAAAAATATTATGAATCCGACGCTATCATTTTTTTACTTTTTGTCTTTTCTAACTGTGCTTAGTGCCTTGATGGTTATTCTGTCAAAAAACCCTATTCACAGTGTTCTTTACCTGATTTTGACGTTCTTTACGCTGTCAGGACATTATATTTTATTGAATGCTCAATTCCTTGCCGCAGTAAATATTATTGTTTACGCAGGTGCAATCATGGTATTATTCCTTTTTGTGATCATGTTCCTTAATGTGAAGGATATTCATGAAGAATCAAAAAATAGTCTGACCAAGATTGCGGCCGCAATTGTAGGTGGAACAGTATTCGTTATTCTTTTCGGAGCGTACCGCAAAACAATCATTGCCCCGGCAGATCCAAATACGTTCGATTCTCAGGTCGGGATGATCGAAAGTTTGGGGAAACTTCTTTTCCGTGAATATTTACTTCCTTTCGAATTAGCTTCTATTTTACTTTTAGTAGCGATGGTAGGTGCGGTGATGTTGGGTAAGAGAGAAATTGGGGAGAGACATTTCTGATAAAAAAACGAGATACACTAGTAAACAAAAGCGGATCGTAACTGATTCGCTTTTTGTTTACGACTCTTATTTTTTCAATTTATCTTCAAGATCTTCAATGGGAAAAAAGATCATCTTTCTTCCCATTGTTCTCACTTTGATATATCCTTTATCTACTAAATCCAGTAAATCTGTTCTTGCGGTTTGATTAGCAATTCCGAATTTTGATTCGATTTCCTTAATACTGATAGTTTGATCCTTGTCTCGTAAAAAGTCCTTAATAATATCTATTTGTCTTTCATTAAAATCTTGATTAACAATAAGAGAAAATACTTTTCTTCGATCTTCAACTGTCCAATTTATATATGCCTGGAGCTCAGTCAACGATTGTTTCAAGGTTTTCAAATTAAAATCGATAAAGTAGGTAAGATCATTGTTGTCAAATTCTGAATGCAAATATGCCTTTGCGTATTGACTTGGGGCTTGTAAAAGTATTCGGGAAATAGATAAATATTCAATAAGCCAATATTTTCTTGACAATAAAAACCAATAAAATAATGCACGGGCAGTCCGGCCATTTCCGTCAACGAAGGGATGGATATAACCAATCAAAAAGTGCAAAATGATTCCACGAATAATTGGATGAATAAACTCGCTTTCATTATCTTCATTTGCAAAATTACAAACTGCTTCCATTAATTTTTCAAGCAATTCGAAATCAGGCGGTGTATAAAATACTTCTCCCGTAATAGAGTCTACTATCTGAACTTCGTTGTTACTTCTAAAATTTCCTTCATTTGCTTCATTTTTCAAAGTTCCTTTTGTAACTGTTGCATGAATATCACGAATTAGATCAACACTAAGCTCTTCATTCTTTAACTCCAATACCCTACGAATTGTTAAGTAATTATTCAAAACCATTTTTTCAGCTTCGTTTCTAGGCTCACGTTGGCTTCTAAGCATTTGTTTGGCCTTTTCCCGTGTAGTAGCTGCTCCTTCCAATAAACTTGAAGCTATCGCTTCTTCCATAATAGAACTTATCAGATACCTATTTTTATTCTCCTGCGGAATTATTCCCACCCCCTGCATATTTCCACCAAGGTTCATATCAAATTCATGAAGTAACCTCAATGACCGTTCCGTTGAAGTATAACTAAACTCAAATCCAGTAACAGAACTGATTACCACTCTTGAAGAGGATTGACTTCTTCTTAACTTTACGATCTTCCAAAGTGATACTGGATTAACATCTTTTAGTTTAGAATCTCCCTTTACTTTATATTTAAAGGTTTCCCAATAAGGATAATCCTTTTCTATTAAATTTAATGAAGCCTGAACTGCAACATCTGTCATAAGTGTTACTATTTCCTTAGCATCTTTATCAAAATCTATTACACTAACTGGTGTTGGCTCTGGCTTTTTCATAAGTAATGTATTACTAGTTATTACTAATTCTTTTAAAATTAGTAATAACTAGTAATAGAATGTAATACTTTGAAATAATATCTTAATACATATTCTACAATCAAGATAATTTACAGCTAACGTTCAATAAAAAGGAGCTACTTCTTTCGAAATAGCTCCTTTCCAAATCTTCTATACTTAATTATCTAATCTTCTACTCCACCTCAGCATAAGCCTCAACCGGAATACAAGAACAAATCAAATTTCTGTCTCCAAAGGCACTGTCGACACGACTAACACTTGGCCAGAATTTATTGAAACGTAAATGAGGTAATGGGAAAGCAGCTTTCTCACGTCCGTAAGCATGTTCCCAAATATCCGCTAAAACGACACGTGATGTATGAGGAGCATTTTTAAGCACGTTATCAACTCTATCGGCAATACCTTCTTCCACTTCACGAACTTCATTTCTGATCGCGATCATGGTATCGCAGAAACGGTCCAGCTCCGCTTTTGATTCTGATTCCGTTGGTTCGATCATTAAAGTACCAGCCACCGGGAAAGATAATGTCGGTGCATGGAAACCGTAATCCATCAAACGTTTTGCAAGATCTTCTGCTTCAACACCAAATGCTTTAAAAGGACGACAGTCCAAAATCATCTCATGGGCGCAACGTCCGTTGGTTCCTGTGTAAAGAACTTCGTAATGACCTGCAAGACGTTCCTTGATATAGTTAGCATTCAGGATTGCATATTTCGTAGCGTTGGTAAGTCCTTCACTACCCATCATTGCAATGTACGCGTACGAGATGGTAAGAATACTAGCACTACCATAGGGCGCTGCAGAAACTGCTCCTGCTTGTCCGGCTACTAAATGTTCTGACTGTTTTCCAAGATTCACGTGTCCAGGAAGGAATGGAATTAAATGCTCTCCAACACCAATTGGCCCAACACCTGGTCCGCCTCCTCCGTGAGGAATACAGAACGTTTTATGAAGGTTCAAGTGACAAACGTCAGCCCCGATCGAAGCTGGACTTGTCAAGCCAACCTGTGCATTCATATTGGCACCATCCATATAAACCTGTCCGCCAAATGAATGGATCATTGAACAGATTTCAATGATACTTTCTTCGTAAACACCGTGTGTGGAAGGATATGTCACCAATAGACAAGAAAGTGAATCTTTGTATTGTTCCGCTTTTGCTTGTAAATCCGCAACATCGATATTTCCACGTTCGTCACATTTTGTAACAACCACTTTCATGCCCGCCATAACAGCTGACGCAGGATTTGTTCCGTGTGCAGAAGAAGGAATCAAGGCTACATTACGGTGGTGATCTCCTCTGCTTTCATGGTAACCACGAATAGCCATCAATCCTGCATATTCTCCTTGCGCTCCCGAATTTGGCTGCATTGACATGGCTGCAAAACCAGTGATTTCACATAACCATGCGCTTAATTCAGCAACTAGTTGTCCATATCCTAATGCCTGATTTGCTGGAACAAATGGATGCAACGATCCAAATTCCGGCCAGGTCAAGGGAATCATTTCAGCCGTTGCATTCAGTTTCATTGTACAGCTTCCCAAAGAAATCATCGAATGAACCAAAGAAAGATCTTTGCTTTCAAGTGATTTCAGGTAACGAAGCATTTCATGTTCCGTATGGTAAGAACTGAAAACAGGATGCGTCAAATAACTTGATGTACGAACGAGATTTTCAGGAATGTTAAAATCCATTTCTTCATCAATCACCATCTCTCCCTGAAATCCGGAAACTTCGGCAAACAGGTTAAGAAGCGCGATCACATCGTCAAAACTTTTAGCCTCATCGAAAGAGACACTGACACTATCGTCTTTATTATAACGAAGATTAATCGCCCACTTCAATGCATTCTCTCTAAGCTTGGCCGAAAGAGATGTTTTGATAGTAACCGTATCAAAATAATTTGTCGTAACGACATCATAGTGGAATTTCTTGATCGTCTCCACAAATAAACGTGTCAGTCCGTGTACACGGGAAGCAATGTTTTTAATTCCTTCCGGACCGTGGTAAACGCTGTATGCTCCTGCAATTACCGCCAATAAAACCTGTGCAGTACAAATATTAGAAGTTGCTTTTTCACGACGAATATGTTGCTCACGTGTTTGAAGCGCCATTCTCAACGCACGATTTCCCTCTGCATCAACAGAAACTCCAATAATACGCCCAGGAATACTGCGTTTAAATGAATCTTTTGTAGCAAAAAATGCTGCATGGGGCCCACCATAACCCATCGGAACCCCAAAGCGCTGAGAAGAGCCTACAACAACGTCAGCGCCCATTTCACCAGGCGCCTTTAATAATGTCAATGCGAGCAAGTCAGCTGCAACTGCAACAGTAATGTTCACATCATGTGCCGCAGCTATGAAATCTGTATAGTCAATAACTTCACCATTGGTTGCCGGATATTGTACCAATACGCCATATAGATTTTCGTCTGTCAAATCTACGGTTGCGTGGTTTCCAACAATAACTTTAATCCCAATTGGATTAGCTCTTGTATAAACTAAATCGATTGTTTGTGGATGACAAAGTTCGGAAACGAAAAATGTGTCTGCTTTTTTCTTCGCACCCGGACGAAGGCTATGAAGCATCGTCATCGCTTCTGCCGCTGCGGTTGCTTCATCCAAAAGAGAGGCATTTGCAATTTCCATCCCCGTAAGATCTGTAATAACAGTCTGGAAATTCAGAAGCATTTCCAATCTTCCCTGGGCAATTTCCGCTTGGTAAGGCGTATACGCTGTATACCATGCTGGATTTTCAAGAATATTTCTTAGGATTACATTCGGCGTGATCGTATCGTAATAACCCGTTCCGATATAAGTTTTCAGGATCGCATTCTTACGCGCCAGTTTCTTGATCCCGTCCAAAAAATCTTTTTCAGATTTTGGATTCGGCAAATTCAAAGGCTTTTGCAGGCGAATGGCTGCCGGAAGCGTTTGTGCGATCAATTCATCCAGAGAAGATGCTCCAACCGTGCGCAACATTTCCTGTAATTCCTGCTCATTCTTACCGTGATGACGGTTTTCGAATTTATCCTGGCTTCGAAGATTGATTTTCATTATTTGGGCTAACGAGACCGTTATATAGTTGGTTATAAAATACAAAAGTAAGCAAATCCAAGCAAATCTCAGAGAGATTGTCGGGAATGCTTACTCTTGAATATGTTCAAAAATCAATAAATTTTTCTTTTTAATGTTTAGGACACCCGCAGTCTGTTTTGCGCTTGAATATTCCAAGGAATTTTTTGGATTTCGGTTTTTGATATCCTCTGTTTTTCTTCCTGTTATTAGAAAACATTTCTGACTTAACATGCTTCGGAGAAGCCTTCACTTCCTGAACACCAGAAAAGCCCAAAAGAAATCCCGACAGGAGAAATAATGCAACAAATTTTTTCATAACTCTATAAATTAAACCCTTTAACCTGAATATTGAACGAGTTTAGTCGTCTTGCAAGTATGTAAAACAGAACATTAAAATCCTGATTTACAAAGATCTTTATTATTCTTAACCTTTAACCAACTCAATGATCGTAATCTCAGGCAAAATACCTACACGCCCGGGGTATCCCAAATAACCGAATCCCCGATTTACATAAAGATGCTGGTTGTTTTCAGTGTATAAACCTGCCCATTCCTTGTAACGATATTGAACAGGACTCCATTTTATTCCTGCCACTTCAACCCCAAACTGCATTCCATGGGTATGACCGGCAAATGCTAAATCAATATCATTATACTTTGGCAAAACCTGAGCGCGCCAGTGACTTGGATCATGGGAAAGTAATATTTTAACAGGGTAATCTTCTGTACCCTGACAGGCTTTGTCAAGATTACCATATTTAGCAAAATTTCCTGCTCCCCAGTTCTGAATTCCGATTAATCCGATTTCTTCATTATCGACGCGAATCGCGCGGTTCTCATCCAGCATCAGATTCCAACCCAACAATTGATGTGCTTTTTTCAAATCAGCAAGGTTACGATCTTTTTCCTGTTGTGAGCTCCATTGATAATAATCTCCATAATCGTGATTACCCAGGGTCGAGTGCACACCAAGCGGTGCTTTCACTTTTTCAAAAATGTTGATATAATCCTTTACTTCAACGGCGCGGTCATTTACTAAGTCACCGGTAAAAAATGCAATGTCCGGTTTTTCTCTGAGCAACATTTCAACACCACCTTTTACGGCAGTTTTATTGAAAAAACTACCCGAATGAATATCAGAAAGCTGAGCGATTTTCATTCCATGGAATGCTTTTGGCAGATTTTTCAATACAACCTTCACGCGGCGTATCCGGTAGTCATGAGCGCCGGATAAAATTCCGAATGCAAAAGTGCCCATCAAAGCCGTTCCTGCCACCAAAGCAGTAGTCTCCAAAAATTGAGAACGGGGAATTCCAGGCTCCGCCATAGTTGTTGGAGTAACCGGCGCAACGGATGGAATAAAATGACCAACAATCCATTGGATCAAACGTCGAACGTCATCAATCAACAAAAAGAAAACCACAAGCAGTTTCGACAAATAAGGGATTGCGATGCCTGCGATGATGAAAGTTCTGGTGATTCGGTTAAAAAAGTCAGCAGGCAAAAACTGCATCATCACGTAAGCAAACAAGGTTAAAGAAGTAAATCCCCAATAGGCAAGGGTAATCCACCTTTGCGTCGGCTGGGAAAGATTCCGGATTACAAAACGTAAAGCCTGCCAGACATACCAGTCGATGCCAAAAAGCACAACTGTTAATAGTATAAAAAAAAGAGTGCGATTCATTCCAGTCAAAAAGGTGTATATGACGAAATTAACATCCAATCCGTTTTTCTCGTTCGTATACAGAAAACTTTATTGATTAAAATAGTTTTGAAGGAAAAAAATTAACGTTGAACGGTAAGGATATTTACGTAAAAGATGGAATTTTGTACTTTTGGACTTCATTAAAATTTTCTGTTATGCCTGATTTCGATTTTAAACGTTTCCATATCCGTTCCATGAACGCCGCTTCGGGCGAAGAGCGTGCCGCTATAAATCAGGAATTGAAGGATATTTACGCGTCACTTTCCGAGGAAGACAAAACGGTTTTCAACGAACAACTTCAAAAATTTCTTATTAGTGAAACTGCTCGTGTGAAGTCAGATTACGAATCTATTCACGGTTTGAATAGCCCTAATTAATTCTCTGGCTATTAGCTTAAAACACAAAACCCAAGGCTGGCAGCATGTTATAATGTCAACAGATTCCGCAGCTACTTTCTAATTTAAAGTTGGATCAATCGGATAATGCGCAATTGAGCGATACTCACCTCCCATATTTTTCAGAATTTCCCGCCAGAAATTAGCCGGTGGTGTTGTAAATAAAAAATCAGCCGTCGTTTGCGTTATGATCCATGAATTCTGGGATAACTCATCTTCAATCTGTCCACCACCCCATCCTGAATAGCCGATAAAAAACCGGACATCATCTGCTTTCAGTGAATTTATATTCAGTAGTGTTTTTACCTGATCAAAATCTCCGCCCCAAAAAACATTGGGCATGATTTCCGCCCCGCCAGAAATTAAATCAGGTTTCCGGTGAATAAAATGCAACGTATTTTTCTCAACCGGCCCGCCTAAATGCAAAGGAATATCCTGATAAATTGTATCGTCGAGAACGTCTCCTAAGAACAAGTCTGTCACTTGGTTAAGTACAAAGCCGAAACTTCCCTGGCCATTATATTCACACAACAGGATGACGCCCCGCTCAAAATTTGGATCTCCCAAATAGGGCTTGGCAATCAATAAAGAGCCTTTGGATAGATTTTCTGTCATGGCCATGATGCGTGAATTTAATTAATTAAAAAACGAAATATATTTATTTTTAAGTAACATTACCCAAGTTTTATATTTCTCGTTGATTAACGAAAAAAGGAAATATTAATTAGAAAAACGAATATATACTTATTTAAATATGGCACTGATCAGATCAGTTCGTGGAAATCATCCTGCGTTTGGAGAAAATTGCTGGCTGGCAGAAAATGCAACGGTCGTTGGAGATGTGATTATGGGCGAACACTGCACCGTTTGGTTCAATGCTGTTGTTCGGGGTGATGTCAACAGCATCCGGATTGGCAAGTATTCAAATGTTCAGGACGGAGCCGTTATTCACTGTACCTATCAAAAAAACGGGACCTATATCGGAGATTATGTTTCGATTGCACATAACGCAATCGTGCATGGCTGTACAATTGAAGATCACGTGCTGATCGGAATGGGCTCGATTGTGATGGATGGCGCCGTTATTGGTACAGGTTCCATTATAGCTGCCGGGGCTATTGTTACGCAAAACACAAAAGTGCCTCCGGGAACCATTTATGCCGGAAATCCTGCGAAATATTTGAAAGATGTTTCACCGGATTTAGGATCAATTATTGACAGAACGGCGAATAATTATATTACATATTCGGGTTGGTTTAAGGAGGAAGAATAGCATCCTGCCGATTAGTCTTCTTTCCCAATAAGAATATCCGGATTATTTTGTGTTTTCTTAAAGGATATCGTTCCAAAAAATAAAGTCATAAGCAGTGACTGAACCAAGGATGCCCAAAACCAATAGGTTGTTGGGTCAAAACTTTCCCGACCGTGAATAGCCATCAACCCTAACGCCATGACAACGACTGATCCAATGTTGAAATTTCGCTGTTTCTTGTTATAATAAACTTTCATAGTGTGTACTTTTTAGTTTCTAATTAAAAAGCTTATTCCTCAACCATTCCCTTTCTTGCGTTGAAATATCCTTTTATTACAGTAAAAGTGGTAATTGCCAAAAAGAATAAAATAATGTAATGAACATAGTCAACAATCCAGGGGAAACGCTCCCCGAATAAAAATCCACCACCAGTAAGTGCGCCAATCCAGACTGCTCCGCCAATTACGTTATTCAATAAAAACGCGGGAAATGACATTTTCGCAACACCCGCTAAAATTGGGGCAAAAGTCCGGACGATTGGTAAAAACCGGCTAACGATTAACGTCCTGCTACCATATTTATCAAAATATTTACGGGTAGTATCCAGATGTTTTTTCTTAAAAAAGAAGGAATCAGGGCGATTTTCAAACATATCCCCAAAATATTTCCCAAAAATATATCCGGTCAGCGAGCCAAGCACAGCCGCAGCAAACATACAAAGCAATAACATTCCTATTGGTACCTGCAAAATTCCGGTTCCACAAAAGACGCCTGCGAGAAATACCAGATAATCTCCAGGAAGAAAAAACGCAAAGAACAGTCCGTTTTCTGCAAAGACAATAAAAGTGATAACAAGCAAACCGCCGGTCCGGATTAATTCTTCCGAATTTAAGAGGTATTGGAAAAAATCTACAATTGAATTCATACGGTTTCACTCTAAGTATCCATTACTTTTCAGACAATGAATCACTGTATTTACGAAATGGCGGGTCTATTTACTTCGTAGCAATCATTTAATTTATTTCGATTCCTTCTGAACGAATATTTCTGTAAAGCGGCATAGTGCTATCTTCAAATTTTTTACGACTTGTTGGTACAACACTAAATACCTTCTGGTAATGACTTAAAATTCCCCCAATACAGGGGAAATTTTTGATATTTCAGTTAATGGACGAACCTCATCCTTATTTAAGACAACCAGAAAATCGACATCAGAATCATCACGAAAATCATTGCGGGCAAATGAACCAAATAAAATCACCTTATATAGTGCATCACCATACAGGCCTATCATTTCATTTTTAAATTCCTTTGAAACCATTTTGATATTCATGACTATCGCTGATTATCTTTTTCAAAACTAAGCATTTTCCGACAGTTCCAGCCAACGCATTTCTTTGTCAGACTGTGTCTGTGTTATCTCTTCAATTTGCATTGCCCATGAAGTGACTTCCACGTGAGACCCGCCATTTTCCAGTTTTTCAATCAACTGCGCTTTTTTCTTTTCCAATGAAGCCATTTCTCCTTCAAGGGTTTCAAATTCACGCTGTTCCTTAAAACTTAACTTTTTCTTTGGAGCAGCCGGAGTTACCACAACTTCTTTAACCGGAGCCGGTGCAGCGGACGGCTGGCTTTTCCCCGATGCTATATTTTTTCTCTCAGCCTCAACATCATCCTGATAATCACGAAGCTCCGTATAGTTTCCAGGGAAATCGCTTATTTTTCCTTCTCCTTCAAAAACAAAAATATGCTCTACCAAACGATCCAGGAAATATCTATCGTGAGATACGATCATGATACAGCCCGGGAAATTCATTAAAAATTCTTCCAGAACATTCAAACTCGCAATATCCAGATCGTTGGTAGGCTCATCCAGAATCAGGAAGTTTGGTTGTTTGATCAGGATCAGAAGAAGCTGTAATCTTCTCTTTTCTCCTCCGCTTAGTTTTGATATAAAATCGTATTGTTTGGAAGGAGAAAACAAAAATGCCTGTAACAAATGACCAACCGTTACCGTTTCGCCTGTTCCCAGCTGCACAACTTCCGCAACATCCTTAACGATATCAATAACGCGTTGTGTTTCATCAAAAACCAAATCCGTTTGTTTGTAATATCCAAACTGAACAGTTTCTCCTTTTGTAATTTTTCCGCTATCCGGTTCAAGTTCGCCGGTGATCATGTTCAGCAACGTGGATTTACCCATACCATTCTGACCAACAATCCCGATCCGGTCACCTTTACGGAAAGTATATTCAAAGTTTTTGATCAGCTCCCGCTCTCCAAATCCTTTGCTGACATTTTCCATTTCAATGATCTTGCTTCCCAAACGCGCCGTGCGTACGTTAAGCTCCATCTGCGTATCGAATTTCTTCTGGCTCGCCCTTTCCTTTAATTCCTCAAAAGCATCCACACGGTATTTCGCTTTTGTACCACGGGCTTTCGGCTGTTTTCTGATCCAGTCAAGTTCCTTACGCATCAGGTTCCTTGCTTTATCGATTCCTGCTGCTTCCGATTCTTCGCGTTCTGCTTTCTTTTCAAGGAAGTAAGAATAATTTCCTTTGTAAGAATAAGCCGAACCATGATCCAGTTCCAGCACCTGATTACAAACCGTGTCCAGGAAATACCTGTCGTGGGTTACAACCAGAAGCGTAGTATTTTGTGTATTCAAATATTTTTCAAGCCATTCAACCGTGTCAAGATCCAAATGGTTGGTAGGTTCATCCAGAATCAATAATTCAGGATCTTCCAAAAGTATTTTTGCCAGAGCGACACGTTTTTTCTGTCCCCCGGAAAGATTGCCGTATAAGTTTTCAGTATCATGAATTCCCAAACGCCCTAAAACCTCTTTTACCTTATATTCAAAATCCCAGGCTTTGTAAGTATCCATATCTTCCATCGCCGTGGCCAACGCATCATGATCGTCAGTTTCAATCGCGTGTTCGTATTTTTTAACAGCAATCGCAACGGGGTTATTTGAAGAAAAAATAACTTCTAAAACCGGTAATGTTACGTCAAATGAAGGGCTCTGATCCAGATAACCCACACGAATGTCTTTACGAATGCTAACGGATCCTTCCTGCGGTGGAATTTTACCTGTTAAGATGTTAAGGAAAGTTGTTTTTCCGGTTCCATTTGTTCCGATAAGTGCCACTTTATCACCACGACTGATCCCGAAATTGATATTTTTAAAAAGCCATTGGTCTCCAAAGGACTTCGCAATATTTTCTGCTGAAAGGTAATTCATAGGTAAATTTTGGATTCTATAACTACAAAGGTAGGATAGATATTAGAGAAGAAAGAAAAAATTCGTTTTCATAGGGTAAATACCATAATATTGCTACTTATTCTTTGTTATATGGTTCAATGAGAACACATTTTTAAAAATTATGCACAAAAAAATCCTTAACCTAATCCCCGTTTTTTTTCTTTGTTTAAATGCATCTGCGCAAGACAATTTCAAGAGTTATACGCAGGTAATCGGCGGAAGCCCACAAGTTTATGACATGGTTGCCATTCCGGGCGGCGAATATACCATGGGTAGCCCTGCTACCGAAAAAGGCCGCAGACCGGATGAAGGTCCTCAGCATAAAGTTAAAATTGAGCCCTTCTGGATGGGAAAAGTTGAATTAAGCTGGGATATCTACGATTTGTACGCTTTCAAAAATATGGAAAAAGAAATGGCTCTGCGCCATCCCGATCCTGAAAAAAGCGTTGCAAAAACAGATGCAAGTACACGTCCTAGCCCTCCTTATGTAGATATGTCATTTGGCATGGGTCGCGCAGGATATCCTGCTATTAACATGACACAATATGCTGCCATTCTTTTTTGCAAATGGATGTATGAAAAAACAGGCATTTTCTATCGCCTTCCAACAGAAGCAGAATGGGAATATGCTTGCAGAGCAGGATCAAAAACTGCTTATTCTTTTGGAGATGATGTTTCAAAAATTGACGAATACGCCTGGTACCGTAAAAATAGTAACTCGGCCTACAAAAAAATCGGCACCAAAAAACCGAATGCATGGGGCTTATATGATATGCATGGCAATGTGATGGAATGGACGCTTGACCAATATATTCCTGATTATTATGCCAAACAACCAGCGGGAGAAAAATTTGCACCGGTAACAGAACTTTATCCTACTGCGGTTCGCGGTGGATCATGGGATGATGAACCAGCTGATTTAAGAAGTGCGGCTCGTACGCCTTCAAAACCGGAATGGAAAGTGCTTGATCCGCAGCTTCCAAAAAGTGAATGGTGGATGACCAGCGCTTCTTTTGTAGGTTTTAGATTGGTAAGACCAGTCAAAGTGCCTTCGGCAGAAGAAATCACAAAGTATTACAGTCCTGCATTGATAGAAGATTACTGATATTTAAACTCTTAATTAAACTTTAAAATGGAACAAAACAGACGCGAATTCCTTAAAGCATCTGGCCTGGTTGCAGGCAGTGTAATCCTGAATCCTTTCACTGGTTATGGTTATAACAGTGCTGTTGGTGACACTATTCGGGTTGCATTAATTGGCTGTGGCGGGCGCGGAACGGGTGCTGCGGCACAGGCGCTAAGCACAAAACAAAATGTACAGATCGTAGCGATGGCGGATGCTTTCAAAGACCGACTGGACGAATCTTACAGAAGCCTTACTGCTAAGAAATATAAAAATGCAGCAGGTGCAACGGTGGATATCAAAACAAAAGTAGATGTTCCTGATGATCGTAAATTTGTAGGGTTTGATGCCTTCAAAAAAGCAATTGCTTTAAAAGATGTGGATGTTGTTATTTTGGCAACACCTCCGGGATTCCGTCCTTCTCATTTTGAAGAGGCTGTTAAGAATAACAAACATATATTTATGGAAAAACCGGTTGCAACTGACGCGCCAGGTATCCGTAAAGTTTTAGCGATTGCAGAAGAAGCTAAGAAAAAGAAATTAAATGTTGTCGTAGGTCTTCAGCGTCGTTATCAGGCTAATTACCGTGAAGCGATCAAAAGAATTCACGACGGAGCTTTGGGCGATATCGTTGGCGGACAGGTTTACTGGGTTGGCAGCAGCCCATGGATGAAAGAACGTCAGCCAAATCAGACTGAGATGGAATACCAAATGAGAAACTGGTACTATTTCAACTGGCTTTGCGGTGATCACATCACAGAGCAGCACGTTCACAATATTGATGTGGCAAACTGGGTAAAAAATGCTTATCCTACGCAAATTCAGGGAACTGGCGGCCGTGAAGTCCGTACAGGAAAACAGTATGGCGAGATTTTTGATCACCATACACTGGATCTTGTTTATGCCGATGGAACGACAATTTCAAGCCAGTGCCGCCAGTTTGAAGGTACGTACAATCGCGTTGACGAAGCTTTTGTAGGAACCAAAGGACGTATTGACAGCTTTGACGGCAAGAAAACAATTCTTAAAGATTACAAAGGCGGTGTGATGTATGCGCACGATGACAAAGCTGATATCAATCCGTATCAGGTTGAACACGACGAACTATTTGATGCAATCGCAAAAGGTGAATACAAATTTGCAGATGCTGAAAGGGTAGCAAAAAGTACCATGACTGCTATTATGGGCCGTATGGCTACTTATTCAGGAAAAGTGATCAAGTGGGATGAGGCTTTAAATTCGGATATTAACTTATTCCCTGACAAGCTTGCCTGGGATGCAAATCCAAAATTAATGCCTGGACCGGATGGTTTATATCCCGTTGCAGTGCCTGGAAAAACAGTAGTTATCTAAGTTTCTACTTTTACATATTAATCAAGAAAGGCTGCGATTCCAAAACGCAGCCTTTCTTGTTTTTCTAAGTTAAAAAATTATTTTATTGTATTCCAGGTTTGAATCTTATTATCTTTTGTCTCTACGAGCCAGACTTTATTGTTTGGAAATCTTTTTAAATATCTTTTACCTTCCTTGATTCCGGATACACTAAATGCCGTCGCTAGCGCATCAGCCTCAACCGATGTAGGAGATATTACCGTGGTTCTTACATGGTATAAAAGGCCAATCCCGGTTTTAGGATCAACAATATGAGAGTACCTTTTTCCATCATATTCCAAATACCGATACGTTGGGCCGGAAGTTGCCATGCCAACATTTGAATATTCTATGGTTTCAATGGAGTCACGTCCTGACGAAATTAAGATTTTCCAACCTTTCTCCCCCGGAGGTCCGTCCATCAAAGCAAGTTTTCCACCTGCATCGATCATGCCCGATTTTATACCATAACTTTTTAAAACTTTCACTGCTTCGTCAGCCGCATATCCTTTTCCCAATCCACCGATATCCAGCCGCATGCCTTTATCTTTAAGCTGAATGCTCTGTGTTTTTTTATCAAATTTAACTTTTTGATACCCGGTTTTATCCAGAGCATTTTTAATCAGATCCTCATCCGGGAAATATCCCTTACGCGTAGCACGTCGCCATTCCTGAACAATGGGTCCAAGCGTTGCATCAAAAGCCCCGCTGGTCTTTTTGCTAATATCATCGGAAATAAAAAGAATATCAAAAAGGTCTTTACTTACAGGAATCCATTTATCCGTACCAGATTGCGCCGAAACAGCGTTTATTTCACTATCATCCCGATAGTCACTTAATAAAGCGTTAAGGTCCTCAATACGTTTAAAAGCACTTTGGGCTGCCTTGTTTGCTGTTGAATCATCCCCCGAATAAATGATGATACGGAAAGGAGATCCCATAAGGCCCCTTTCAAAGGTGTAGCGATTCTCCTGGGCAAAAGTTTGGGAAGAAAAATAGCAAAGTAAAAATAGAAACCCTATATTCGATAGATAGTGCTTCTTTAAACCGAAGTTGTTTATTAAGTGGAACGAACGATAAAATCGGGTGAAACTGAATCTACTAAATGCTATTATCATCTTATCAGCAGGTCTGCTATTAATTGTAACAGGTGTAGTTGTTAAACCCACACATGTGCATTATAGTAATCCCGCCATGTTGAGCGGGATTACCGTAGAATTTATAGGAACGATCTGGCTGGTGCTAAGCTTAAATCGTAGGCGGAAAAAAAATTAAAGTTTGCTGGCTTTATTTCTTAAATAAAAATCGGCCAGAACCAGAGCTGCCATTGCCTCAACAATGGGTACAGCGCGTGGTACAACACAAGGATCATGTCGCCCCTTTCCCTGCACAACAGCGGTATCTCCATTTGCATCCACACTTTCCTGATCCTGCATAATGGTGGCTACGGGTTTGAAAGCAACTTTGAAATAAATATCTTCTCCATTAGAAATCCCACCTTGAATTCCCCCCGAGTGATTTGATCTTGTGTGAACGTCTCCTTTATCATCAATAAAAAAGGCATCGTTATGTTCTGATCCTAACATGGCCACACCGTCAAAACCGCTGCCATATTCAAAACCTTTCACAGCATTGATACTTAACATTGCTTTGCCAAGTTCAGCATGCAGTTTGTCAAAAACAGGCTCTCCCCATCCTGCGGGAGCACCTTTAATAACACAATTCACAACACCTCCAATAGAATCTCCCTTTTTGCGGACATCGTCGATATATGTAAACATTTTCTCCGCCATTTCCGGATCAGGACAGCGCACAGCATTATTTTCTGTTTGGGACAAATCAAGTTCTGTGTAAAATTTATCCAGTTTCATAGCGCCAACCTGAGAAACATAGGCCTGAATATTTACCCCAAAATTGGCGAGAAGCAATTTTGCCAAAGCACCTGCCGCTACCCTGGCAGCCGTTTCCCTTGCCGAACTTCTACCTCCGCCGCGATAATCTCTCACACCATACTTAACCTGATAGGTATAATCTGCATGAGATGGACGAAATTGTGCTGCAATGTGTGAATAGTCTTTGCTACGCTGATCTTCATTTCTAATAATCAAAGCAATCGGAGTACCTGTCGTTTTTCCTTCAAAAACGCCTGACAAAACTTCAAATTCATCTGCCTCTTTTCTTTGCGTTGTAATACGTGACTGCCCCGGTTTTCTTCGGGTCAATTCGCTTTGAATAAAATCGGTATTAAACTCAACACCCGCAGGACAGCCCTCTACAATTACCCCGATCCCTATTCCATGTGATTCCCCGAAAGTGGAAATCTTAAATATTTTTCCGTATGTACTACCCATGAAATTATTTTCTTAATACCCAAACCATCGTAAACAACAACAGAATTACAATGGCGTTGGTTAATTCTTTTAGTATTTGTTTAAAATCAAAATATTCGGAGCTGCTGTCTAACCTTTCAAGGTTGTCATACAATCCCGTGGATCCGTGTAACGATATATTTCCTAACTTATAATCTTCTCCTTTTACCTGAAGTGTTTTTTGAGAAATCAATGTATCATATTTTGCAGCCACAGGATCAAAATAAACCCATTGAAAATATCTTCCCAGTGGAAAAGTCCCATCCTGACGTGGCACTACAAAGTAATCAAAACTTTTTTCTCCGCTAACATTCTGGTTACTTCTCTTTATAAGCTGACTAATATCTGGCGGATAAAAATCAAATGAAGAATTCGTGATAATTTCTGGTGTCGGAATCGCAGCAATGTTTCCTTTTCCTTCAATCCTGAACAAATATCTGATACTTTCTCCCGGATAAACCAAAGCACTTGAAAGACGTTCAACAAGTTTGTATTGGCCCACCGCCACCTGATCTTTTAAAGGATGCTGAGGCAAAGGTTTTACAGTCACTTTAACAACTTTTGAACGGAAACTTTTAAGTACTTTTCCCTCCCCGACCTTCCCACTACCCACAAGCATTTCCAAAGTTACCGAAGGAAAAATAATATCCTGTAATGTCATCGGGAAAAACTGCGCCTGGTATAAATTGAATTCTGTATATTTTCTGCCCCCAATTTCAATACGGCGCTTTATAATCTCCTCAATACCTAAATTTTCCTCCCAACAGCCAACCGGCCTTATTTTTTTCAAAATTGCCTGTAATTGAACATTTACCTGATAAAAATCCATTTGTATTGGAGCATTCTCAGCTACGTACAATGAAATTCCAAGCGCAAATCCTTCTCGCATGAAGACGTTTTTTTTATTTGCACCCACTGAAAGAAAGACGTCTTCCTCATTATTTTCAATTTCGGGTAGCAGTGCAAGATCTTCTTCACTAATCACTTCCGGATTAATCAATACTCTCGTATTGTACTCAACTGTAATACCTTCGGATTTAATTTTCAAGCCATTTACTGTGACAAAAAAGGATGGAATTACATAAGTTCCCTCCTTTAAAGCAAAATATTGCTGGCTTATTGTTTGCACAACAACTTTTTCTCCGCTTACCATGTTTATCGAACTAGTTGCAGATTTACTTCGCTTCTCTAGTCCGTTAAGTTCAGGAAAGCTGACCGATGGACGGTTTTCTTCACCGGGAACAACAACCGAAATCGTAAATGGCTCGTCCATTTTGAGATTTTTTGGCCCAATTTCAATTGTTGCATCATTATTTATTATTTGCGCATGAATAGTACAAGAAAAACACAAAATTATGCTTAAAATTACATATAATTTCATGGGGAATATTCGTTACACTTACTGTTGACACTAATATGGACTAATAATCTGTTAAAGTTTTATTTAACGCTGAATCTTACCTAAACCGCAAAACTACATAATACTATGGCCTCTATGCTTGAATACATTAAAATTATTCTGCAAAAGGTCAGTTTCGACCGCAGATTGTTCGAAAAAGAATTAAGAAAAGCAATCCGCATGTTAATGCCTGCCGAAGTAAAACGTTTAAGAAACTGGTGTTATGAGAATTACAGCTCTGTACATTTATCAACGCTAAACAATTGCTTCCCGCTTCCATCTACACTTGGCTGATCCCTTATACCAGATAATATTAATTAAAATGAAAAGACCCGCCGAAATCGGCGGGTCTTTTCATTTTAATTTTACTAAACCCTGAATTATTTCTTCGGAGCTGGTTTTTTAGCAGCCGCAGGTTTAGCAGATTTAGCAGGGGTAGCAGTCGCCTCAGCAGCAGCCGGTGCCATACCTAAGGCTTCTTTCGCAGCTGCGCTGTTAGGATCAATCGCTAGCAATTTAGTCCAGTATTCTTTTGACTTGGCTTCATCTTTCAATGTAGTTTGGCTATAAAAGGCAAGATAGTTATAAGCCAATTTTAAATAAGACTTGTACTTAGAAGGATCCGGATCCTTCTCTGCAAGTTCAGCGAGTTTCAAATAATAAGGCGCTGAAATTCCTTTATCGATATTTTCTTGTTTATCATATGCGTTATAAAGCGCACTTGCTCTCCAATAGTAACCGTATGGCCAGTCTGGCAGTTTTTGCGTAACAGTTGCAAATGTAGAATCCGCAGATAAATACATATTTCTCTTATCAGTTGCAATTTGAGCACTGTCACCCGCAGCATTATCCAAAGATCCCAATGCACCAGCCAACTGGAACTTAGAAAGACCTAAATAATAATAGTCATTTGCAGATGCCTTTGCTGTATCCAATGCTATACCCTTGTAATATGTCGATGCTGAATTACCAAAATCCTTTGCAGCATAGTATAAGGCACCAACTTCTTTGTAAGTAGTCGCAGCTTCTGCTTTACTTGTGTCCATATCAGCACCCTTCAGGATGTAAAGTACACCTGTGGAATCGTATCCTTTTCCGTCAGTTACTTTTGCATTGTATGCACGGCCAAGATATTTGTAATCATCTCCGATTACTTTGTCCGGAGCCACTTTGATAAACTCATTCAAGTTTTGAATAGCCATGTCAGGATTATTTGTTTTGGCATAAGACCAACCGTACATACGAAGTGTGATCGGGTTATTGATCTTTCCTTTCATTTCATCCAAAATCTGTAATGACTTAGTATAATCATCAGCTGTAAATGCAAACTGAGCAGCACGAAGTTTTGTTTCAGGATCAGACGCAAGACTTTTCTGCATATAAAGGTCATAATTTTCTGCTGCTTGCTTATACTTACGAGCAAAGAAATAAAGCTCTGCAAGATCCTGGTAAGCAGGAGCAAAGTTTGGATCTGCTTCTAGCGCTTTTTTGTAATTTTCAAGAGCAAGATTATAGTTCTTACCTCTCAAATAAACCGAACCGATTCTGTTATGTGCAACAGCATAATTAGGTTTTGCTGTCAATGCGTATTCGTAAGCTGTCACCGCAGCACCACCCTCGTTACGCAACATCAAAGCATCACCTTTTACAATATATGCGTCAGCAAGATTTTTATCTCTTTTGATAGCTTCATCAGCCAATCTGATTGCTTCTGCGGGATCATTATTTTTTTCGAAAAGAGTATAAGCCTCAGCTATTCGAAATAGAATTTCGGCATCTTTACCTTTTTTCTTTTCAGCAGTCGCAAACAATTCTTTTGCTTTGGCCATATCGCCTTTTCCAAGCGCAACAGTTCCAAGACCAACCTGGTTAAGATATGATTTCTCGTCTAGTTGAGCACCTTTTTCAAAAGCCTTTTGAGCTTCATCTAACTGCTTATTAATTACATAATAGTAACCAAGATAATATTGATTATCAGCAGAAGGAGTACCCGTGGCCAGTTTTGTAAACAATTCGCCCGCTTCCTTACTACGTTCAGCATGTATTAAGGCCAAACCGTCCTGCACAGTTTGTGCATGCACATTTACTACTGAAAAAATGCATAATACCAGTGCTACTAACTTCATTCTCATGTTTCTGTTCATTTTTACCCGGTTAATATAATGACAAAAAATTTGGTTTTTCAATAAACAAGTTCCAAATGTAATAAATTGTATAAGAAGACTAAAGATTTTGTCCAGTCCTTATTTCCAGCTCTCTTGGATACACATTTGTTGGTATCAAACCCATTTTCTGAATAATGAGTCCACCGACATCTCTGGTTATATAATTTACCATACCGTTACCAAGACCTGCATATCCTTCCCTGATAATGATATACACATCACGGGAAAGTGGATAATTCTTTAATTCCAATCCGTTCTGGAAAGGCTGATAGTACTCTTTAACCGAAGCAGGATTAGAACTTTTGGAAACACCCAAAACTCTTATTCCTTCTGAAAGCTCTCTAGCCAAAGCATCATGCCCGTCACTGATCCAGTTTACGCCAATAAAACCAAGGCTTAAAGGATTCTTTTTTATTTCACTGATAACGTTTTGGTTTGAACCCGCCGAAGTAATTCTAAGTTTCTGAATACTCTTTAAGCCAAACTTACTCATTACAAAGTTTAAATTACTCGAGTTTGCGTTATCAAAGACCAACGTTATAGGACCTGTCTGGCTACTGCCTTTCAACTGCGACCAATCTGTGATCTTACCCTCCACAATGGACTTAACTTCATCCATCGTAATCAAACTGTCCCTATTACTACCATTTACCACAAGTGCAAGGCCATCAAGTGCAATATGATGTGCTTTCTGGATTCCCTGCTGCTGCTTAACCATGGCAATTTCGTTTTCGCTCAATTGCCTGGCAGCAAACACCATTCTCACACTATCCTTCAACAATTCCAGGATTGCCTGCTGTTCCGGCTTATAAACCACATTGAAGTGAGCTCCTGGATATATCCCCTCATATGCTTGTGTTAAAGCATGAACAAGAGGTTTGAAAGACTCATCAGCTCCAATCGTGATTGTTCCCCTTACAGGATTATCTCTTTCTTTCGAAGACTCTTTTGAACATCCTGATATCAGGACTATAATACACAGGAGTATACCTATGCCTGCACTGAAGAAATATTTCATGCTTATTGTTAGATAACTCATTTCTTCCAAACCCTGTAACCACGGTAAAAACCGTACAAAATAAGTATGCCAGCAAATGCATATCGCTGTATACTTCCAACAGGAAGCAAGCTAAAAGATAAGGAGGAGGAGATCAAGTAGACCCCTCCTCCCATGTATATCAGAGCCATTAACAAAGAAGCAACAAGAATCACTTTCTCATGCAATGGTTTTTCCTTCATGAGTTACTCAAGTTGGAAATTAATAGGCAAGTTGTACTTAACCCTTACTGCACGTCCTGATTGTTTACCTGGTTTCCACTTTGGCATTGCTTTCACAACACGGATAGCTTCTTCATCACAACCAAAACCTAAACCTTTAAGTACCGCAACATCCTGAATACTTCCATCCGTATTAACAACGAATGACATAAATACTCTTCCGGATACGTTGGCACGTGAAGCTGCACTTGGGTATTTAATATTTTTACCTAAATATTTGTACATCTCAGCAGTTCCACCTGGAAATTCCGGCTGTTGCTCTACAACTGTGAAGACTTTTTCCTCAGCAGGAGCGGCTTCAACAACTGTTCCCTTACTTGGGGCAGCTACTTGTTCCGGTGCTACGATTACCTCGTTTGCATTTGGATCACCTTCAACTGTTTTGTCAGCAATTACTGCTTCCTTCAAATCCTCAACCGTTGGTGGAGGCGTTTCTTCAGGAACTTTTTCATCCATTTTTACCTCGGGAGGCAAAAACTTCACCGTTGCTACTTTAGGCTGCTCAATTGGCGGCGGAGGTGGCGGTGGCGGTTCAGTAGGATCAATTGGCGGTGGCGGCAAGTTCATTAAATCCACGTTAACCATTACTTCCTCTTTTACTTCATCGCCTTTCAGTGCATTAATAAGAGCAGGTGAAAACATTGCGAAAACAAAAAGAGCAGCGCCGATCAAAGTTGATTTGGTAATATCTGCACGATATCCCTGTCTCAGTGAAAATGCACCATACGCCTTATTACGATTGGCAAACACTATATCATCCAGTGTCGCATTCGGGCTAACTTCTGCCATGGCGTTTAAATTAAATGTTAAAAATATTTACTACTACCCCGAAAAATCAAGGTTTTACTTTGTCTCCAAGTAACTTCTTTTCCGAATCCGTAAGTTCGTCTACAAGTGCATACTTTTTAGACTTGGTAATGGCCATTTCATCCAGCACATCAACCATATTTTTATAAGTAGATACGACCGTAGGCTTTATTACGCAAACGAAGGCACCATATCCCTTATCATCTTTTGGATAAGCTGCGTTGATACGTTTAGCAGATTCAAAAATAACACTTCTCAAATCGGGACCGAAACGAGTGGTTTTCATTGATTCTTCTGCTTTTGGATCATCTGCTGCGATACCGTCCAAATAATAAACATCATCATTTTTACCCATAAAAAGAGTCAAAACTTTTGATGCCTTTAATGGTTCTGTTTCTTTTACCTCTGTTTTGTCTGGCACGTTCAATGTCATAGACGTAGGTTTAGACATTGTTGTTGCAAGCATAAAGAACGTAATAAGCAAGAAACCCAAATCCACCATCGGGGTCATATCAACATTGGTGTTCAATTTCTTGCCGCGAACTTTACCGTCGCCTTTACCACCACCACCGGTTTCTACTATTGCTGACATATTAGTCTTTTATTTCAAGTGAAATACTTAATCCATCTTAAAACCGGCAGGCGCTTGTTCGCTAGCGGTAATCAGATTGAAACGGTTAATATTCTGCGACTGAAGATTTCCTAGCACATCCTTGAAAACAGGGAATTTAGCAAGATTATCTCCTTTCAAAGCGATTCTCAATCCAGGATCCGCTTTTCTCGCAGCATACACCCAATCAGCCAACTGACTTGTCCCTGTGGAATCCACTGGAATACCTGGTTGTTTGATCTGTGCCATTTGTGCGTCCGGTGTGTTCAAGAAAGCCTTCAACTGATTAAGAGGAACACCAAAGCTCGACTGAAGCGAGAACTTCTTTTTTTCCAAATCTGTAAAAGTAATTCCTTTTGACTGAGCGATGTTGTCCAACATAGAAATCCTAGTTGACTGAGCATCCACACCAAAGAAAACTTTACCATCTTTGTCAATACTAATGATCATAATTTTATCATCCGGCACTTTAATCGTCGATACCGAACTTGGAGTAGTAACCTCCGCGTCATTGGTTTTGAACGTCGCCGTCATAATAAAGAATGTCAGTAGCAAGAACGCCAGATCCACCATGGGCGTCATGTCCATGTGAGGCGGATGTTTCTTGGGCTTAACTATTGCCATAACTTTACAAATATATAAGTTTTTTTAATATTAACGATTATTATATATCAATAGTATATAATAATTAATAGTGAGCTGCAAAATTTTGCTGAATGCTCAAACCGATTTCGTCAATACTGTAAGTAAGGTCATCAACACGACTGTTCAAATAAGCATAAGAAACAGTTGCAATCGCAGAAGTACCGATACCAATCGCTGTGTTGATAAGGGCCTCAGAGATACCTGCCGCAAGAGCACTAGAATCAGAAGCACCACCAGATGCACCAAGAGCCGCGAACGCCTTGATCATACCAAGTACCGTTCCAAGAAGGGCGATAAGTGTAGAAGCACCAGCTAGAGTTGCAATGATTGTAAGGTTTTTCTGTAACATAGGAAGTTCAAGCGTAGTTGCTTCATCAACTTCTTTTTGCAAAGCTGCAAGTTTTTGTTCTTTGTCAAGTCCGTTATCAAGAGCAAGTTGCTTGTATTTAATAAGACCTGCTTTGATTACATTACCAACTGAACCTTTTTGTTTGTCACATTCTTTGATTGCTTCGTCAACTTGGTTTTTATCAAGAAGAGATTTCACTTTACGAACGAAAGAATCAATGCTTCCAGTACCGTTTGCTTTTCCAATTGTAATGATACGTTCAATTGTGAAAACAAGTACAATAAGAAAACAAGTCATTAACAAAGGTACGATAGGTCCACCTTCGTGAACAATACCGAAATAATCACCTGGTTTTGGCCCTTTTTCCAAATCTCCGTCGATAAAGTGATCAGGAGATCCTAAAACAAACATGTACACAACAAGGGCAATAACAAATAGTAGGGGGATTACCAATGCCGGATTCAAACCACCTGAGCCTTTTGGTGCTGCTGTTGCAGGCTTTGGTGCTGGTGCCGGAGTCGTTGCTTTCTTTTCCATCAGACTTACTTTTAAAGGTTAAATTGAGATTTTGGTTGTTAATTAAATAAAAGTTTTGGTTAAACCGTGTTTTTGTAAAATAAAATTTTGATTGCGGTGTTACGATTTTAAGTCCCTACAAAAGTATGAGTTTTCCTTTTAAAAAAAAGCAAGCTTTTGTCTGGTTTTTTTATTCTATATTTTTACCAAAGGTCATTCAATTGTATAATTTAAAGATTACAGTTTACAAAACTTTGCCGTTTTAATGCCTTTTTTTCATTGATTAAGAATGATATATAGGCAAATTTACAGCTTCCATAAAATTGCACTATACGCCTCAAATCCTAGTAACATCTTTTTTTAAATTGGCAAAAGCATTTTAAATTATTTTCTCATTTGGGTTCAAAAGCAAATATTATTCGTCTTCTACTTAGTTAATATTATAATATTTTTAAGAATCTGTTGTCCCGAAATTATCATTGACACAAAGTCGGATTATTTTTAAGTATAGGAATCTGTTTTCTTACCACCATTTTGCTTAAAAAAACGATCTTCCGTTTGAGTTCGCAAAAATGTGGTATTTTTGTGACCCAATTCGCCAGGAATTGCGAACATAACAAATTCTTAATACTATGAAAATTGATCACGAGTCTCTGAAAAAAATTGCCGGTCTTGCAAAACTTCATGTAAAACCAGAAGAAGAGGCCGCTCTACTTACCAGTATGGATAATGTTTTGACATGGATGGAACAACTAAACGAAATTGATACGGAAAATGTTGAGCCACTTACCCATATTATGGAAGAAGTCAACAACTGGCGTGAAGATAAAGGAAATAATAGCTTATCGAGACAAGACGCTCTGGCAAATGCACCGAGTAAAGATGACACCTATATAAAGGTACCCAAAGTGATCGAATAGGTTACCTTATATCGAATGGATCCGCGTCGAGATAGGCAGGAAATGAATCTTTATATTTTTGTAAGGCTGGCCTGGAAAGCTTGATAACCTTTTCAGACTCCTTATCCCCCATAGCAAAAAGCGGCTCACCCAGAAAATCCAGTGCTACGGAATCTCCCTGATAATCGATTGCATTCCCGTCCTGCCCTATTCTGTTTATTCCGACTACGTAGCTGAGATTTTCAATGGCTCGTGCTTGTAATAAGGTATTCCACGCATGTGCACGGCGCTTCGGCCAGCTAGCAATGTAGATAAGCAGATCGTAAGGATTTTGTGAGGAATTTCGGCTCCAGACCGGAAATCTTAAATCATAACATACTAACGGAAAGATATTCCACCCTTTCCATTCAACGATTAAACGTGCATTTCCAGGCGTGTAAGTATCATGCTCCTCCCCCATCCGGAAAAGATGGCGTTTGTCACTATGAACAAATGATCCGTCCGGGCGGACGCACATCAATCTGTTAAAAAAATCCCCTCCCTCTTTTACAGCAAAACTTCCAATGATTAGAGCATTGGTCTGAACCGAAATATGCTTCATCCATTTGGTAGTAGTCATATTCATATGCTCAGCTATTTTAGTGTTCATCGTAAAGCCTGAATTAAACATTTCAGGTAAAACGATAACATCAACAGGATGATCAATAGCAGCAATCTTTTCTTCGAGAGAAGAAAGATTTGCTGTTACATCTTCCCAATATATATCTGTTTGAATAAGACAAACGGTAAGTTCGTCAACCACAGGAAGGGCCATATCAAAAGCTTAGAAATGAAAAAATTATCTGCGGCCAGGAAAACGCATACGGTAATCGGCGTCCGTTTTTCCTTTGGAAATATCAGTCAATTTCTTTTTGATCAATTGTTTTTTCAATGTTGGAAGATAATCAACGAAAAGTTTTCCAAGCAAATGATCATATTCATGCTGGATAATTCTTGCCGCCATTCCCGTATATTCCTCGGTAAACTCGTTCCAATCCGTATCTCTGTAACGAATTACCAATCTTTCGGGTCTGTAAACATCACCGCGAATTCCAGGAATACTCAAACATCCTTCTTCAAATGCCCACTCTTCTCCATCTTCTTCCAGAATTTCGGGATTGATAAATGTTTTTTTGAAACCCACAAGGCTCAAATCAACTTCATCCTCGTCGTCGTCATCCTCATCCTTTTCACTAAATGGTGTTCCATCAGCAACAAAAACACGGATATTTAATCCCACCTGAGGCGCAGCCAAACCTACACCGTTAGCAGAATACATCGTTTCGAACATATCTGCCGAAAGCTTTTTAAGATCCATTTCATCTTTTTCAATAAAGCGGGTTAACTTTCTTAATATAGGGTCGCCGTAAGCTACAATTGGGTAAATCATCTGATTAAATATGAGATTTTTAAATAATTATTCTTTAATAAACTGACTATCTGCGACTTTCCATAAAGGATTGCAAAATAATGGTAGCGCTGATCTTATCAATATTCCCTTTTTCTCTTCTTTCACTTTTACTGGAACCGCCAGCAATCATAGATTGCAAGGCCATGGAGGACGTGAATCGCTCGTCATGCGTATGAACCGGAATATCAGGGAAATTTTTTTTCAACACTTTGATAAAACCATGCACCCTTGCAGCGTTTTCACTTTCTGTATTATCCAGTTTGCGAGGCATTCCGATAACAAATGCTTCGATAACTTCACTTTGAGCGTATTTTTTCAAAAAATCCAGTAAGTCATGTGTTCTTACCGTATCCAGCGCCGTTGCTATAATTTGCAAAGGATCTGTTACCGCAATTCCGGTACGTTTCGCACCATAATCAATAGACAAAAGACGAGGCATTTTTTAATCAATAAGTGAATAGTCAAACTTCGACTAAAATAATTTTGCAAAGATAAGACCTTTCACTTAGCTTTCCCTGATTCGGTACGTGATAATAGATTTTGATACATGCATCACAGAATCCCATTATCTTTGTAAATATGATTGACAAGCGTTGGATACAAATACCTGAATTACCCTCTGATCAACTTGAAGTTGCACGTGAACTGGCTGAGGCTTTAAAAGTGAACCCATTTTTGGCAACACTTTTGGTACAGCGCGGTGTTAAAGATTTTGAACAATCCCGCAATTTTTTCCGCCCTGATCTTACACATTTACATGATCCATACCTGATGCAGGATATGGATATCGCGGTTGAACGATTGTCCAAAGCGATTTCTAATGGAGAAAAAATCCTGGTTTACGGAGATTATGATGTAGACGGAACAACTTCTGTCACAATGTTTTACGGTTTTTTAAGAAAAATATACGACAATCTGGATTATTACATTCCGGACCGTTACAATGAAGGTTATGGCGTTTCCTGGCAAAGTATCGATTTCGCTCAGGAAAATGGTTTTAATTTAATTGTCACGCTGGATTGTGGTATCAAATCCGTTGATAAAGTTACCGAGGCTAATAAAAGAGGAATCGATTTTATTATCTGCGATCACCATCGTCCCGGCGATGAACTTCCTCCGGCTGTTGCCGTTTTGGATCCAAAAAGAGAAGACTGTCTATATCCTTATAAAGAACTGACCGGCTGTGGCGTCGGGTTTAAATTGTTACAGGCTTTTTGTATTCACCATGATATTCCGCAGGAATCTTTGTTTGAATATCTTGATTTACTGGTTGTTAGTATCGCTGCGGATATTGTACCAATTACCGGGGAAAACAGGATTTTGGCTTATTACGGACTTCAACGCCTGAATGCTTCACCGCGTGTAGGTATGAAAGCGCTGATTGATATTGCCGGAATAAAAGGTGTGCTGGATATTACCAATGTGGTATTCGGTTTGGGCCCAAGAATTAATGCGGCCGGGAGAATAAAACATGCGAAAGAGGCTGTTCGTCTTTTGCTTTGTGAAGAAGAACAGGAAGCAGTTGATTTCGCTTATGAGATCAATCAGCATAATAGCGACCGCCGGACTTTCGACAGTAGCATTACCGAGGAGGCTCTGGCAATGATTGAAAGTGATAACTGGTTTACCGAAGCAAGAAGCACGGTACTATATAAGGAAAGCTGGCACAAAGGTGTGATCGGAATTGTGGCGAGCCGGTGTATTGAAAAATACCATCGCCCCACTATTATTTTGACAGAATCACATGGAAAAGCCGCTGGCTCTGCCCGTTCGGTACCTGGTTTTGATGTTTATGAAGCGATTGAAGAATGTGCTGAGCTGTTAGAACAATTCGGTGGGCACACTTTTGCAGCAGGTTTGACGATGCCGATTGAAAACATCGAAGCTTTTCGTGCCAAATTTGATCAGATTGTAAGCAGCAGAATATTACCGGATCAATTAATTCCTATGATCAATATTGATCTGGAACTGGAATTAAGTGCTGTTACTGCCAAATTCTATAATATTCTAAGGCAGATGGGACCTTTTGGCCCGGGAAATATGACGCCGATTTTTGAAAGCAAAGAAGTTTCACTGGCAGGCCAGCCAACGATCATGAAAGAAAAGCATATTAAATTTGATGTCAAACAAAACGGCTCCCCGATTTTTACAGCCATTGGTTTCGGTATGTCGCAATTTTATCAGGATCTGATCAAAGGCAGAACTTTTTCTATTTGTTACAATCTGGAAGAAAATAACTTTCGGGACAAAAAAACGTTACAATTGTTTCTTAAGGATATTAAATTTAATTAGGCAGTTGCGTTTTTGAATTACTAAAATCGAACAATGATATTAAGAACCGAAAATCTGGTAAAAAAATACGGTGCCCGTCTTGTGAATAACAATGTGAGCTACCAGGTTGAACAGGGTGAGATTGTCGGGTTACTTGGACCGAATGGAGCAGGGAAAACGACTTCCTTTTATATGGCCGTTGGTCTGGTAAAACCAAACAGCGGTAAAGTTTTTCTTGATGATAAGGACATTACAGACCTTCCCATGTACAAACGTGCACGTCTTGGTCTTGGGTATTTGGCGCAAGAAGCATCCGTATTTCGTTCGTTAACGGTTGAAGAAAATATTCTTGCTGTTTTGGAAATGACAAATCTTTCCAAAAGCGACCAAAAAGCGAAAGTGGAAGAATTACTGGAAGAATTTCACTTGCAGCACGTACGCAAAAGTAAAGGAATGGTACTGTCGGGAGGAGAACGCCGCCGGACTGAAATTGCAAGGTCACTTGCCGTGGATCCTAAATTTATTCTATTGGATGAGCCCTTCGCCGGTGTAGATCCGATTGCGGTGGAAGATATTCAAAGCATAGTTGCCAAATTGAAAACCAAGAATATTGGTATTTTGATAACCGATCACAATGTGAATGAAACACTTTCAATCACCGACAGAGCTTATCTTTTATTTGAAGGAAAAATTCTGAAACAGGGAAGTGCAGAAGAACTTGCGGAAGATGAGCAGGTAAGAAGAGTTTATTTGGGACAAAATTTTGAATTAAAACGAAAAGTTTAATTTCCAAATGTCTCAAGCATAGAAAAGGGAACGCTCTGGGCACTCCCCCTCTTATAATTATTCACCATGAACTGTATTATTTTTTAGGACACTTTTTACAGTATTTCCCTTTCTTTTTATAGTTTTTGCAACAATCCTTAAAAACACATGAATCGTTTAGAATCAGCGATTTTGACCAGAAATTAACTGGCTCCACAAGTGTTGTTGGTTCATTCGAAATCAATGCGTTCATTTCATCTCCGTTATTGATGAAACAAATGTAGTATCTATTTAGAATCATTCAAAAGATTTTTTAAATTATTTTGAACAAATCTAAATAGATCACGCGAGGCATGGTGAATCAATAATTACAAAACAGGAAACGGATCACGAAATTTCTCCCCTTTTTCCATCTGAATAATTTCCTTATCGGTACACAAACAAAACTCCAATTCATTCAGAATAAGATCCTTTTCAAGATCCTGTCCGATGATAACCAACTCGTTCGAGCGGTCACCAAAACGCCCCCAACGTGATTCGATCGATTCACGATTGTCCATATAAGACTGATAACGAATTCTTTGACTAAGTGTCATACTCGCCCACCAGACACCGGCACCTTCTGCACGCAGCGATCCGCCCGCCTGGCTCCAGTTCAGTGCATCGTTTGGCCGGGAAGCAATCCAGAATAATCCTTTACTGCGAATAATCCCGGCAGGCCAGTTTTGAGAAAGATAATGCCAGAAACGTTCCGGATGAAAAGGCCGCTTGTCCCGAAAAACAAAAGAGTTTATTCCATATTCTTCCGTTTCCGGTATATGCGTTCCGTTTTCCAGTTTATTCAGCTCCTGAATCCAACCTGCTGATTGTGACGCTTCATCATAATTAAATAATCCGGTATTCAGGATTTCCTTTGCATCCACTTTTGAAAAGGAACTTTCAATCAGTCGCGCTGACGGATTTAATGCATTCAGAACTGCTTTCAATTCGGCCAGATGAGCGGACGAAACAAGATCAGATTTATTGAGAATGATCACATCCGCAAACTCAATTTGATCGGTCAAAAGATTTACAATCGTTCTGGTGTCGGATTGATCATCATTTAAATCCCTGCTGATGATCGTGTCCAGCGAGCCAAAATCTTTCGAAAAATTGAATGCATCTACAACAGTCACCATGCAATCAATTTCTGCCCATTTTGATAAGTCAATTCCGTTTTCATCATCTACAAAACTAAATGTCTGGGCGATCGGCACGGGTTCTGAAATCCCAGTACTTTCAATCAATAAGTAATCGAAACGGTTTTCTTTCGCCAGTTTTTCAACTTCAATCATCAAATCTTCCCGAAGCGTACAGCAAATACAGCCATTTGACATTTCGACCAGCCTTTCTTCCGTCCGGCTCAGTATGTTTTCATTTTTGACCAATTGTGCATCAATGTTTACTTCGCTCATATCATTGACAATTACAGCAACTTTTAATCCTTCCTTATTATGAAGGATATGATTGAGTAATGTAGTTTTCCCTGCACCCAGAAACCCACTCAGAACGGTGACCGGAAGTTTATTATTTTTCATATTTCGCCATTTTATATTTGCATCGTTGTTGCAAATATAAAAATAGAATATATATATTTGCAACAATGTTGCAAATAATAAAATCTCATCCATGCAAATCGGAAAAATCTTACTGGTTACACTTTTAATTTTTATCCTAAGCGCTTGTAAAAAGTCAAAAAATAAAAGCCCGGAGCTGATTCAAGCCAATGAAATGCATCTTGAATGCATGCGCATTCATGAAAATATCGAAACGGAATTGATAGAAAAGAAGCAAAATGCGATTAATAATAAGGACGTGTCCGCAATTACAAAACTTGATAGTTTGATTACTATTCTGGAATTATGGGAAGAGGGAATTATTGAAGTACCCGGTTTTGAACATGAACATCATCATGAAAAAGGCGAACATCATGAGCACAAAGCAGAAATTCAAATGACAGACGAATCCATGCTCGAATATCAAAAAAATTCAAAACAGGCGATTGAAGAATTACAGAAAGAAATTAATAATCAATTTAAATGAAGACAACAGCCATTCTGTTTATGCTGATTTCAGGACTCGCTTTATCTGAGCCGATGAATCCGCTGCCGGTAACCTGGAAGAATTTGTCTGATGTCCAGTTTACGAGAAAGTTGAATAAAGAAGTTAGTATGTATTTTTTGTATCCGTCTTTCGGACAAAGTGTAAAGGCATTGCAGGGGAAAGAAATTCAGATCAAAGGTTACATTATTCCAGTCGACGAAAACGAAAATATCTACGTTGTTTCGGCACAACCTATGGCCGCCTGCTTTTTTTGCGGCGGCGCCGGTCCGGAATCAATTATGGAATTGCAGTTTAAAAATAAAAGACAACGCTTTAAAACCGATGAGCAAAGAACGGTAAAAGGTACATTACAACTTAATCCGTCGGATATTGAACATCTAAATTATATCCTGAAAAATGTGGAGGTTGTAAATTAAAAAAAGGTCTTTCCAAATCATAAAGACTGGAAAGACCTTTTTTGTTATTTTGAAAACCTGATTACATTTTCTCCCAAATTTCATGAATGGGCTTTCCGGCAGTGTTTGTTCCTTTATAATCCCAAACGCCGTTGTCGAGTTTCGAATCAAAAACCTGAGTCGTTCCTACCCTGTTATTATCGCTTGATAAAAATTCAATGCGTTCAGTATATTTTCCATTTTTGAAAGTATAAGTTCCGCCTCCGGTTTTATAAAATGTTTTTTCAACCGTGTCAAAAACGATCCATTGATATCGCGTTCCTGATACTAATTTAACAGCTTTACGGGTTCCTGTTAACTGCGATTTCAAATCACCTTCCTTATCAGAAACTTTCCACGCTCCGGTAAAAGCTGAATTACCGCCGTCGTCTATTTTCATCCAAACCATCGCTTCATCATATTTCAAAGTCAGAATTCCATCTTTCATGGTAACCGTATAAACAATGGGAATACCCACTTTGGCGGTATCGGACGGGTTAAATTCCGGCGTGTAAGTCATCTGGTCGCCCTGAATTGTGAAAGGCCCGCCCTCTGTTCTTTCGTATGATTTATTTAACACACTATATGAAGCAATAATCATATAGTTATCTGTCACGATTAATGTTGAAGTACTACCCGTTGGCTCTTGCGATTTCCACGCACCTTTTGGCGTCTGTGCCAATGCTATCGTACCGCATAATAATAATGTAATAATAAGAAACTGTTTCATTCGATGTTTAGTTTACGTTTATCTTCAAAGAGTATCAAAAGTATGCCAATGTGGTTTCAATTCTCTGTTTTAAATCATGTCTGATTATTTTAAGACTTCCCTTAATACATCCAGAGAACGGATTTCACCAAGAGAATCCATATGAATTTTATAAAAGAAAATCAGTTTTTCCAGAATATCGACCCGCCTGGTACGGTCAAGAGAAACCGCTGTTCCATATGGATTCTGAAGTAGATATTCAGTGGCACTTAATTCTTTGGCATCTGCAATTTGCGGGAAATGATTTTGCTTTAATTCACTTTCAAGATCATCAATCGTTTCCACGCCGAATCCCAGATAAGAGGCATATTGCAGCAAAAACTGAATATGAAAATTTTCAAATCCATCTTCTGCTTCATCCAGATACAAAACTGAATCTTCAATAAATTGAAATAAAGGCTCATTGGGCTCCTCTTCCCTCAATGTTTTTCCCAAAATTTCAGTTACAAACAAAGCAAGGCTTGATTTGAAAACATCATAAGGCAGACTTTGAAATGGGGCATAACATTTTAATTCCGAAATACGGTGAATCGTTGCTTCTTTACTTTTATGATAAACAACCATATCCAATAAAGTAAGCGGCTGAAAAAGAGCGATCCTGTTATTCTTGGATTTACTGCTCCGAACACCATTTACGATGTAACTTTGAATACCAAATGCTTCCGTGTAAACCTTCGCAATAATGGAGGATTCCCGATAACGGATATAATTCAAGGCAATCCCTCTGGTTTTATATAACATGCTTAAGTTTTATGCTTTTCCATAACAAAAATCCGCGCTAAACCAGAATAAATCCTAGGTTTGGATGAATGTTATCTTAGTATTAAGAAATTAATTAAAAAAATTTAAAAACTTTTTCCCTGATGCAATTTCTTGTTTACACCTTTAATATAGGAATAAATGATGTTAAAATTTTCATATACACAGCTTATTGTAGCCATCTGTTGATTGTCGGGTACTTCTGCAGTTGTATTATCGTCTCAACAATAAAAAATCACTTCCATTAGAAGTTTTTTAAGAGAAAGGATTTGTACCTTTATTCCGGGTTTACGAACTAACGGCGATTTTCGTTCGTTAACAAATTATTAAAAAGGAATAACATTTGCAGCCAGCACATGTTCATATTTCTAACTCATTATTCTTCTCATGAGCGACGCCATAAAGCATGAGTGCGGAATAGCACTTATCCGTCTAAGAAAACCATTTCAATACTATATTGATAAGTACGACACGCCGCTATATGCCGTGCACAAGCTTTCAGTAATGATGGAAAAACAGGTTAACCGGGGACAAGATGGAGCCGGAGTTGCCAACATCAAAATCGATGTACCACCTGGAAAGCGCTATATCAGCCGTTACAGATCCGTAGAGCCTCAGCCACTTACCGATATTTTTTCGAAAATTCACAAGAAATTCCGGAAAGGACTGAAGAATAATAAGGAACGTATTACCGATGCCAAATGGTTACAGGAAAATCTGGCATTTACCGGAGAAGTTTGGTTGGGACATTTGCGTTATGGTACGCATGGTACCAATGAAGTAGAGAACTGTCATCCTATGTTACGTCAAAGTAACTGGAGAAGCCGGAATCTGGTTATGGCAGGAAATTTTAACATGACAAACGTTGATGAACTTTTTGGAAAACTGGTATCCTTAGGCCAGCATCCAAAAGAGAAAGTTGATACCGTCACGGTCATGGAAAAAATTGGACATTTTCTTGATGAAGAAAATCAGCGCGTCTTCGATCGGTTCAAAGGAATTTATGAAAATCCGACTTTATCGGATGTCATTGAAGAAAATATTGACTTACAAAGGCTTCTTTACAGGTCCTGCCGTGATTTTGATGGCGGATATGCCATGTGTGGCTTAACTGGTTACGGAGCTTCTTTTGTAATTCGTGATCCAGCCGGAATTCGTCCAGCTTTTTATTATGCTGATGATGAAGTGGTTGTAGTAGCTTCTGAAAAACAAGCGATTAAAGCTGCGTTTAATGTTGAATATTCTCAGATTCAGGAAATTACACCGGGTTCTGCGCTTATTATTGACAAAAACGGAGAATATAATGAATTCCCGATTTTGCCTCGTCTGGAAAAACGTTCATGCAGTTTCGAACGTATCTATTTTTCAAGAGGTACCGATCCGGATATTTATTACGAGCGCAAGCAGCTTGGTAAATTACTGATCCCACAAATACTGAAAGAGATCAATTACGATCTTGAAAATACGATATTCTCTTACATCCCCAATACTGCTGAAACCGCATTTTTGGGAATGATTGAAGGTTTGGAAGAATATCTGGCGAAGAAAAGGAAACAAGCCATTATGGATGGAATTCTTTTCGAAGCTGATCTGGAAAAAGTACTTTCATTCCGTCCGCGTATCGAAAAACTTGTAACGAAGGATGTAAAATCCAGAACTTTTATAACCGCAGATGCGCTTCGCGATGATATGGTTTCAAGTGTTTATGATACAACATTTGAAGTTGTTCGTAAAGGTGTTGATACCGTAGTCATTATTGACGATTCAATCGTTCGTGGTACTACGCTGGAAAAAAGCATTTTAACGATGCTTGACAGATTGCAGCCTAAGAAAATCGTTGTGGTTTCTTCTGCTCCGCAAATTCGTTTCCCTGACTGTTATGGTATTGATATGTCAAAAATGAAAGATTTTGTTGCTTTCAGAGCGGTGTTGAAGTTGCTTGAAGATCGTGACATGGATTATTTACGTGAAGATGTTTACACACAAGCTGTTGCATCGATCGCTACGAAAAATTCATTCCATACGAACTATGTAAAAGCACTTTATGAGCCTTTCACAGATGAAGAAATTTCAAACTCAGTTGCTGAAATTATTCGCCCAAAAGATCTGAATGCTGAACTTTCTGTGATTTTCCAAACGGTTGATAACCTTCACAAAGCTTGTCCTAACCATATTGGGGACTGGTATTTCACAGGAAATTATCCAACACCAGGGGGAAATAAAGTAGTAAACAAAGCATTTGCAAATTCGCACGAAGGCAAGCTGGAAAGAGCTTACTAATAGAAGAGTTTCTTATTATATTTTGATAACCGTCCGCAGTTTGGGCGGTTATTTTTTTGTTAAAAACGTTAATTCCGTCAGTACGTTGACGGAATTCAGTAATATTGAAAAATAACCTCTAATTTGGCATTTTAATAAAAACCTAAATCCATATGACTCATCTCAAAAAATTCAATTTTAGTAAAATTCTATCTTTTCTATTTGTTATCATGCTGACAGCTTTGTCGGCCAGCGCACAAGTAGCTACAACGACCGGAAGCCTGAAGGACATTAATTTTCTGGATGGCCGCTGGAAAGGCAATTACAATGGCGGAACGATTGAAGCATCCTGGACCGCACCGGAAGGTGATAATATCGTTGGATTTATCCGAATGGTGAAAGACGGGAAAGCTACACTTTATGAATTGTTCGCTTTTGAACAAACCGAGAAAGGGCCCGTGGCGCATGTTAAGCACTTCAAACCGGGTATGATTTCATTGGAAGAAAAAGAGATTTCTGATACCTATAACTTTATTGAAGCGCAGAAAAATCAGGCTCTTTTTGAAAAAGACGATATTACTGTTCGGATTATTTACGAAAGAAGAACGCAAAATCAATTGGTGATCAGAAGAGGAAAACTTGAAAATAATAAGTGGGAATTTATGGATCTGTTCGTTTTCAACCGAATTCCTTAATTTTTCAGGATCAGATACACGCCTGCGATTAATAACAATCCGCCGCAAATTCGAGCAAAACTGATTGGGTGTACAGCAAAACCTTGTAAGCCGTAGTGGTCGATGACCATTGCGGCTAACATTTGTCCGGCTATTACCAAACAGATTAAGTTGGCCGGACCGATATCTTTGACAATAAAAATAACTGTTACAACATAAAATGCGCCAAGAAATCCACCCGCAAATTTCCACAAACTAACTTCACGGAAAGTAGCTAAGGTTGGTATCGGGTTTTGATTAAAAAAGGGAAAGGCTACTAGTAAAACAAAAAGGCCAAAACTGAATGATGTAATTGCAGCCATTAAGGGATTTCCCAAAGCCACACGAAGTTGCGCATTCACGCCGGATTGTAACGTATTGGCCATTCCGATCATAAAGGCCAGCGCCAGAAAAAACCAATTCATAAATTTGGGAGGTGTAGATTTGGTTTCAAATTCCGTCTTTTTTATTTCTTCAATTCATTGATCTTATCGGGATCCACGGACCGATAATGGCCATAAACCCGAAGAATAATGGCTAATGCAACGGTAACTTCCGCTGCAGCAACAACAATCACAAAAAGAGCAAAAAGCTGTCCGCCAATCCTTTCCGGATCATGGCGACTGAAAGCGATCAGGTTAATGTTAACTGCGTTAAGCATCAATTCAATGCCTAATAATATACCGATTAAATGCTGTTTGGTAATGGCAATAGCCAGTCCAATACTGAACAAAGCAGCAGCTACAATAAGATAATGTTCTACCGGAATATTAATCATGAGCTGGATTTCTGTTTAGGGCAAGATAAGCAGCGCCAATCAATGCCACCAATAAAAGTATAGCAGCAATTTCGAAAGGTAAAAGATGGCTTGTCATCAATTCAACACCAATTGTTTTCAAAGTTGAACGGGAAATATTTGTTTCTCCTGTCATTTTGAAATTTGATGTAACAATAATGTAAGAAAGAAAACCAAACAAACCTGCACCTACGATAAATCCAGAAAATTGCCTGGTTATAGAAACTATCACGCGGTTGGGCGTCGAAGAAACTGCTGCTCTATCCGTTTGTTGGGTAAGCATAATACCAAAAATAAGCAGAACCAGAATTCCACCTACATATACCATGATTTGTGTTACGGCCAGAAAATCTGCACCTGCCAGTACGTACAATGCAGCAACTCCCAGGAATGTCAGAAACAAAGCAAAAGCTGCGTAAATAAGGTTTTTGGAAAACAATATAAAAAGCGCTGATACAATCGCTAATCCCGAGAAAGCATAAAAAGCAGCTATTTCCATGTATTCAATATATTATTCCTGATCAGGTGATTTTGGTTTTGGCTTCATCGTGGGCCGAAACGCTGGTTTTGGCTTCGGAGTTTCCTCTTTTGCTTCGATTATATCCTGATCTGATTTGTTTTCATTTGTTATTTCTGCCGTATTCTCAATCGTTGGCTCGGCTTTGGGCTTCATTGTAGGCCTAAAAACAGGTTTGGCTTTTATTTCCTCAATTTCAGACTTTTCAATCCTTACTTCCGGGATTTCAGAAACAGGCATTTTCGGTTTCATGGTTGGTCTGAAAGCTGGCTTCGGAGCAACAGATTCCACAGAAATTTCAGGAATTATTTCAGCAGAGGAAGGCGATTCAACCTTAGGTTTCATCGTTGGACGAAATGCCGGTTTGGCTTTTACTTCTTCATTTTCAGACTTTTCAACCACAGTTTCCGGAATTTCAGAAACCGGTGTTTTCGGTTTCATCGTCGGTCTGAAAGCTGGTTTGGGAGTAACAGATTCCGCAGGAATTTCAGGAGTTATTTCAGTAGCAGGAGGCGTATCAACCTTCGGTTTCATCGTTGGACGAAACGCGGGTTTGACTTTTACTTCCTCCGTTTTTATTTCTTCTGAACTAGAAACCGGAGATTCCGGAGCAGTATCCGCTTTCGGTTTCATAGATGGCCTAAAAGCTGGCTTCGCTTTTGGAGCCTCACCCGGTTGCATATTACTTTCTTTATTAATCTCCTCAGCCGCAACCTTAGGTTTCATAGAAGGTTTGAAAGGCAATTTAGCTACCGGTTTTTCAACAATTTCTTCCGGTGTTATATCACTTTCAGATTTAGCTTCGACCAGAGCAGGTTTTCTTGGTTGGAAAACAGGTTTTGGTCTTGGCGAATCACCTTCCGCAGATTCCTCTTTTGCAACAATTTCTTCCTGTTTTGGCTTGATCGTTGGCTTGAAAGCAGGACGAGCGACCGGGGTTTTGGCTGTAACCTCAGAAGGAGCAGCAGGTTTTTGAGCCGCTTTAAGTGCCTCTTTTTCTTTTTGGAACTGTTCCAGTAAATCTCGTTTTTCCTGAGCTTCATCAGCTGTCAGGTTTCCAAAATTATAAACCATGTCCCGGATATCAACCTCGCTATAATCGAAAGTTTTCGTCATGGTAAGACATTCCGTCGGACAAACGGTTGTACAAAGTCCGCAGTAGCAGCACTTTGCCATATCAATGTCAAACTTTGCGGCATAGAGACGGATTGGTGAACCGTCAGATGCACGGCCAACTTCTTCAATTGCTTTAATCGGCTCAATTTCAATACAATCAACCGGACAAACTTTTACACACTTATCACAGACAATACAGTCGTCCATTTCATTGTGAAGCCGATAACGGCCATTATCCGGAATAGGGATTGTTTCCTGAGGATACTGAATGGTAACCATACCATCCTGCAAATCATAGAAATTATTCGAACGGATATCATTATTACTCCGACGTCGTCTTGCCTGAAATAAGTGGCGCAACGTCAGTTTCATACCCGTTAAAGTGGTATTAATTCCCTCCGATATATTTTTGAAGTAAGTTGACAACGTTAGCAGATCTCAATTTTCAATTCATGATTACATCCGGAAAATCCGAAAATAAGCCTATTGCAAAGATAGAGTAATCTATTAAAAAACTTACTTTTCAATAGAAACACCTTCCAGTATTGCCAATAATTCTTTTTGCATAGACTGTGTTTTATCAGCCGCATACCATTTATGAATATCCTCAGCAAATTCTTTGTACGGCTTAACCGGGTTTTCTTTATATTCTTTCAACATCAGCTGAGCACCAGCCGGCCGTGGACCCCAATTGAAAATCTCATTGAATTCTCCATCAGCAGCAATCAATTTTGGAATGGAGCGTCCTCCATTGGTAAGATATTGGTCCATTAGATCCAAATTTTCATCTCTCAACAGCAGTTGCAAATCAATCAGCGGATTCAATTTCGCCATGGCGGCCAAAACCGGAATATTTTGTGCTGCATCTCCACACCATGCCTCTGTCAAAACATACCAGATTTGCGGAAATTCAATCTTACTCACAGCCATTTTCAAACTCTCACCTAAAACAACCGTTTTGTTTAACCGTTGCATTCGATGTAAATTCAATTTTGTATAATGATTTAAATCTTCTGATTGTTGCGGCCCTGTTGTTCTTTGTTCCATCACAACCATTTCCATTAAGAGCATATAATCGGAATAAGAATAAATTGTTCTTTCCATTCCACTTTGAAATAAATCAGCAAGATTTTTCATAAGAGTATCTTTGTACAAAGAAAAAACCCTAACGTGTGCATTTCAGTTCAGACAATTCGATTCAAATATTTACTATACTTTGTCTGCTAGGCAATAATCTTCATTGATTAAAGGGTATGTAAACAAAAAATGATTGGTAGCGCGATTTGAGGCTACTGGAATACTCCAGAACAGACATAAGTGGAGCAATGCTTTTAGATCCGGATCATGCGTTTGAGCAGAAAATTTCTATTTAAAAGGGCATCAGTTATGAATCTCTCCTCAGATACCCCGAATATAATTCAAATACACCGTTGCCAAAACTTCGCGGTCAAAATGATTTTTGACAAATGAATATCCATTTTCTCCTTGCCGTTTCGCATGATCAGGATTTTGCTGATAAAATCTGATTTTATCAGCAAAATCTTGCGGGTTTTCCGGTTCTACAAATAATCCGCCATTAGCTTCTTCAATTAATGTTTTCGAAATTCCATCAATAGCCATCAAAACCGGTTTTTTACAAGACAAATAATCAAAAGTTTTATTGGAATAAATTGTTTTAAAAATATCTGTTTTTTTCAAAACCGACATACCAACATCAGAAGCCAGGATGTATTGAAACACTTCGCTTTTCGATACCGAATCGATAAAACGGACATTGGAAAGTTGTTTTCGGTTAGCTTCTTTAATTAAATCCTGCTTCTCCGAGCCATTTCCAATAAGCAGAAAAACCACTTTTGTATCCCGTAATAATTCTGCCGTTTCCAAAACCTGACTCAGATGATTAGCAATCCCATGCGCTCCAACATAGGTTATAACAAACTGGTTTTCAAGGCTATGAATTTTACGGAAAGAATCGGAATCAAATGACGTAAGTAGTTTGTCAGAAAAAATAAAATCTGCCCCGTTTGGAATAGAAATAATTTTATGAGCTGCAACATACTTTTGATTGATCAATATTTCCCGAAATGCAGGTGTTAAAACACATATTAGTTTCGCTTTCTGATAAACCAGTTTTTCGAACCAGAAGGAAAAACGAATCAGATATTTGTTTTTCAAAACGCCGGTATCAATGGCGGATTCAGGCCATAAATCTCTGACTTCAAATACAAAAGGAATATTTTTCCACCAACTTAAAAAAATCGCTATCACACCAACAAATAAGGGCGGTGAAGTGACAATAATAATATCATATTTTTCTTTCGCCAGAAATATTCCACCCAAAATCCCGGAAACAACAAACGACAGAAAAGACCAAACGCGACTTATGAAACTTGTATCACCAGAACTTACATGACAGCGAATCACTTTGACCAAATCCCTGTTTGTGGAAGAATGAAAATATTTTCCGTCATACCGGGATTTTGTGTTTTCCATGTAATGCGTCATACCAGCCAGAACCGTTATTTCGTTTCCGGACTCCGTCCACATCCGGCTCATTTCATTCCATCTTGAACCGCCACCCTGGTCATCTTCAAGGAAAAACTGATGTATTAATAAAATGCGCATTGCTGATTTTATCTTTAATTTTTGAACGGATTACTGTCTTGATATATCGCTCTGCACTGCTAAAAACAATTCTTTGTGCCAATTTTTTTTCTCCATAAGTGCCAGAATACCATCCTTCGGTTTTGGATAATGAAATTTCTTTTTCATCTTGTTGAAAAGCGTTAATAGTAAACTTTTCAAAAAATGTCGGATGAGGGTGCCAGATTTGATGCATCAAAATTCCTTCCGGTGCATTCTCAATCCAGTCTTCAATTATCCAGTGAAAAGCTCCTTTTACTTTGGTCACTTTCCGCTTGTGAACGATAGTTCTTCCAAGTTTTTTAAATCCTTCAAACCAGCCTTCAAAAATTGTAGTATCCTTTGCTTCCCGCCAGTTGCCTTCGCTTTTTTTAATCCAGTCGTACCAAATAAACCGGTTCCCTTTTCGCATCTGATCATAATTTCCTATCATCACAGTATTATGTGAAGCGGTTCCTGAAAAGTAATTTGTCCATTTTGCATCCGTATTATATTGATAAGATCCGGCATCCCTCAAAATATTTTCGCCATCAACCCAGATATCAAGATGTAAATTATCCGACTGAAAAGGACGATTTTGGTAACTACCGCACCGAAGAAATGTAATTGTACTTCTGTCTTTTAAAACATAATAACCCCCATTTGGAAAAACGGAAATTTGAAAACTTTTAGCTGGAATATTTTTCTGATAAGTATCCGGATTTAAGCCAAGCCAAAAACTCTCCTCGCTCCACGGCCCATTTCCATAATCACATTTTTCTTGAAGAACTGTTGATAAAGCAAGTAACTGTGGTCGAAAATCCCGAAAATGACAATCCGTCAAAGGGAAAAACAAAGCGCCATCATTATTTCCATAATTAGGCAACCGGCCTGTTTTGGTATCCTGACAGGTTTGAAGAAATATTAAAGATTTTCTTGCCCGGTCATATATTACTTCATCCCAGGTTTCATTATTCAACTCCGAAAGCCGAATCGCCCAGGTTAATAATTGAACCACAACACGATGGTAATTCATGGAAAATTGAAGAAAAGCGCCATCCTCATAAATCTGATAAGCGATTTCCTCTTCAAACCAACTCTTCCCTTTTCGCTTCCATTCATTGCTTTCTTCAAAAAACGGATATAACAATCCAATTAAATACAAGCCCAAAGTTTCTGTCAGCGCATGATTATTTCGAACTACAATGCGTGAAAAATCAATATTTTCCGCTACATGAAGCATCTGCTGGTAAATACTATTTAGGATTTTTGCGAGAAGCTGATCATTCAGATTAGCAGAGTTCTTGTAATACTGCAATGCAAAAGTCCAGTTTAATACTCGTAGCGTTATTTCCTGACTGCACCGCCAGTTTGGGCCACAATTAACAGGATTACTATCAATCCAGCTTCCTATTTGTGAAAAAACGGTTTTAGATTGATCTCGTCCAAAATAATAATCGTAACGTATTAGATCATAGAGAAAAGTAAAACGTGATTTCTCCCAAACGTACTTAATATCACCGGCCTGCGCAGAAAAATCGGGAATTTTTGTCCAATGTTTTTTGATATCATACTTAAAACCATTTAAAGGATTAGTCAGCCAATCCTCAACGTCAAACCATTTTGATCCAAAATATAAAAACCGATTTTGCTGAATGGCTTCAACACGTTTTAAAAGCGCACGATAATCCGGAAATTTCTGCCCGAAATTCGACTCCGGAAATTGATCAGAAAAGAAAAAGTTTACAGGAATAGTCTTCCATTCTTCCAGTGCGATTATTTTCTTTTCCTTCAGATTAACAGGAAAAAGAAATTTTAATATACCTGTTCGCCGTCGAAATTCGTACCAGATACGGAAACCGAAATAACGCAAACCCATATTTTGAACCAGTTGCAAAATATCCCAAAATCCAAACAAACCCGATTTCAGGCTTTTGAAAAAATCTTTCATGATATGTGTGCATTGCTAATCCGGAATGAAGATGTATCTGATGAAAATTCAAAGTAACAAGCCATATGTAAGTTGTTTTAACAAATCATTTTCACTATATTAGAATAAAGCACTGGTAAAAAGTAACCCTAACGCAACCATTAAAGCCCTTCAATTTTAAATTTAACTGTACCTTAATAGCCAATTGTATTTTTGGTTTTAATTTGTGATCATGATTTCTAATACCTCTTCCAGGTATCTCACGCCGGTTTTAAAAAAAGATCAGCCTGACGATACTTATAAATTTCAGCCTTTACCCTCTCCTTCCGGCACGTATCCTTATCGGTTAGCATTACAGGAAATTATCCAGGACGTTACCACTGAAAAAACGATATTCCATATGTTAGGTGATACCGGAAGTATCGGCAGACCAGCATTTCAGCATTTGGTAGCCAGTGAAATGGCGCGGCAATATGACGTAAGTGAAGAAAATCGCCCGCAATTTTTATTTCATCTGGGTGATGTCGTTTACAGTTTTGGTGAAGCGAGCCGTTATTACACACAGTTTTTTGAACCTTACGATAAGTATCCCGGACCGATATTTGCCATAGCGGGAAATCACGATAGCGACGTAAATCCTAATGCGGCCACGCCTTATAAAAGTCTTGACGCTTTCAAAGCCGTATTTTGTGACTCTGAATCAAAAGAAATTAGTTTTGGAGGCGGAGTGGATCGAAAAAGTATGGTTCAGCCCAATATTTACTGGACGCTCAAAGCGCCGCTGGCGAATATTATTGGCTTACATAGTAATGTTCCGAAATTTGGAGTGATCACTCCTGAGCAACAAAAATGGTTTAAGGAAGAATTAATAGCTGCCGACAAAGAACGACCAAATAAAGCATTGATTTTATGTTTACATCACGCGCCATATTCAGCCGATATAAATCATGGTTCGAGTATTCCGATGATAACGCTTTTGGAAGAAATATTTGAAGAAACGGGTGTGAGGCCGGATATCGTTTTCAGCGGTCACGTACACAATTACCAAAGATTTACAAAGGAATATAAAGATGGTTTGAAAATCCCGTTCATAGTGGCAGGTGCCGGAGGTTATGACGAACTTCATCCCGTGGCGCTAAAAAGCGACACCCGTTTTACCAATGAGAGTGATTTATTTGAAGGACTCAATCTGGAAAATTATTGTGGAGACAAACATGGCTTTTTGAAAATCGCCATAGAAAAAACAAGCACCGGATTAATTTTGAAGGGAGAATATTACACCATTCCCCATGAAGAGAAAATGGATAATACTATGCAGGCTTCATTGGCCGATGAATTTGAACTTCATCTCTAATCCCTTAAAAAACAAAAAAGCAAATCATTTCTGATTTGCTTTTTTTACTGTGGGCCCTGCTGGATTCGAACCAGCGACCCCCTGCTTGTAAGGCAGGTGCTCTGAACCAACTGAGCTAAGAGCCCTCTCGGGAATTTAAAATAATGACCTTCTTTTCAACTTTTTGAGAAAAAGTAAAACGAGTTATTGCTAACTCGTTTTCTTGTGGGCCCTGCTGGATTCGAACCAGCGACCCCCTGCTTGTAAGGCAGGTGCTCTGAACCAACTGAGCTAAGAGCCCCTCTTGTCATCATTCGGGAGTGCAAATATGCAGGACTGATTTTCTTTATCCAAATTATCCACAGAAAAAATTTTAATTTTTTTAAATATTTTTTCCAACAAACTGATAATCAGAATTCTGTTTATTCAAAATTTAAATATAAAGTTACTGTATGGGTAGTAAGTTTTCCAATTCCCACAGCACTTGAATTTTTTGATGGATTCAATACATTCTTTAAACCCGTAGAAAATCTTAATTCAGGAGCGAATTTAAAGAACTCGAAAAACCGCTCATAACCTACACCATAATCGAGTGTAAAATCAGATGTTTGTGTATCAAGCCTGCCTCCGGCACTACCGGTTCCGGCAGTACTTTTCTTAACATTGGTTTCAAGACCAAGCGTAACACCGGCAATCATGTACATACGTGTATTGACCCGTCTTTTTGATTTATATTTTATGAGTAACGGAATTTCAAGCCAGGTGGACTCACGTTTATCAATTTTGTTCGAACTGTTGGGATAGCTATACTTAATCTGACGCTCGTAAAGAGAAACCGATGGCGTTGTCCGGATATCAAATCTTTCACTCAGATAAGCATTGAGAATAAAACCCATCCGAAAAGCCGTTTTCATTGGCGACTGGATCAAATAAGCTGAATCGCCGGGAACGAATGCATCGCTATGACGGATATTATAACTGGTAAACGGCATGGCGAACAATATCCCGTAATGGATCGGTTTGTCGTCATAATATTCCAAATGTCGGCGCACATAACCTTGTCCCTGTGACCTTACTTCCTGTGAAAAAACACACAGAATAGCGAAACTGATAATTATTTTTGTCCTGTATAGATGGAGCAAATCCCGAAGGTTAATGGTATGCATTTGGTATTTTTAAAACCTGCTTTTTTATAAATTTCAAGAAAAGCCTCCCCATCCGGAAATGCCTGAACGGATTCAGGAAGGTATGTGTAGGCTGCACTGTCCTTTGAGACGGTCTTACCTATCAATGGTAATATATATTTGAAATAAAAATTGTAAAACTGCTTAAATGGGAAAGAGCGTGGTTTTGAAAATTCAACAACAACACAAGTTCCACCCGGTTTCAGGACACGATTCATTTCTGTTAGTCCGGCCAACAGATTTTGATAATTACGTACTCCAAACGAAACGATAACAGCGTCAAAATAATTGTTCTCAAAAGTCAAACTTTCCGAGTCTCCACTTTGTAAAGTGATAATATTCTGCTTCCCCAGTTTGGCAATTTTCTCACGTCCAACGGCCAGCATGCCTTCGGAAATATCTACACCATAAATCTTTTCAGGATGAAGAGAAAGTGCTTCAATAGCAAAATCACCCGTACCTGTTGCGATATCCAGAATCACTTTTGGCTGTTCTTTTCTAAGCAATTTTATCGCACGTTTACGCCAGTAAATGTCCACACCTCCACTCAAAACATGGTTTAATAAATCATATTTTGGCGAAATATTATCAAACATTTCCGCTACCTGTTCACGCTTGCTGCCGTCCTTGTCTTTATAGGGTACTACACTCATTTTCGATTAGCATAAAATTAGAATTACAAAACTAACAGATATTTATTGGTTATCGTTTTGCTACCAATATGTAAAGTTTGCATAAAGCACTGATTTTAAACCTCGACACGATAATATAAATCACGATAGTTTTATATTTGTTTTAATACTACACACACTTTCCGGTTATGATTCGTAAATTTTTACAATTATTTATGTTTATTTCCATATACTTCCCGATAAAAGCTCAACATCGGAATAGTTGGAAAGAAGCGTATGAAAACTACAAGCGGGGTAATTCCAGGCAAAAAATAATTTCTCCCTATTCAATAACTGCCAGAGGTGGACTGACTCAATTCTATGGCGAACTGGGCCAGCAGGATATGCCCGGAATGTTTGGTATTGAATTGAACAGGACAATTAACAGGACACTTTCTGCAAGCCTGGAATATTCTATGGGCAAACTTGGCGGACAGGAAATTTCATTCTTCAATTCTTATTTCATCAATGAATATAACGCCATAGAATTACTGGCCAAGTGGAATCTGACAGAACAATTTGTTCGGGGTTATGATGGAGAATTTAATATAAACCTATACACCGGACTAGGATTAATGATGTTTAGCGCCAATGCTTTTGATATCAAAACCAATAATCTGTTACGATTTACGAACAGTAAGACAAGCGCCAGAAATCCACTCTTTTTACGTTGGGGAAAGCCGCATGGAAAGTGGGGCATCAAAAAAACGAATGAGCGAATTATTCCAATCGGCGCTTCGTTTGATTATAAGTTGTTTGAAAAACTGATTTTCGGTTTTGATTATCACTTTTATTTTGTGCGAAGTGACAAAGTGGATGCAACATCGGGTATGCGTTTAATAAATCCCGAAGAGGCAGATTCTTACAGCAAAACGCCGAATGATAAATTCAGCTTTCTCGCATTATCGGTCACATACAGGTTCAGCGGCAATGCAACAAAAAGAATACGGCGATAATATTTTATCTTTATACACTACTTTTCATCAGCTTAATTTTCATCCTTTGGCCACAATCGAATACAAATTATATCCGACATTACTAAATCTTTTTGATCGTTATCAAAAAGGTTATATCGAAAAAACCGACTTCCTAAACCGGATCAATCGTGTCCCTATCCCGCAGACAGAATCGCAGGCAAAAGGATCATCTTTTGAAGAAGCCGTGATTAAAGGGGTCAATGAGGATTCTTTTGACGCCGGGATACTTGACAAAGTCCGGGCATTATTACCTCGCCCCATGATGAAAACGCAGGTTTATTGTGAACATCAGCTAGGTAACGTTTTGCTTTATGGCTATGTTGATGTCATCGGGAAAACGCTGGCAGTTGATATCAAAACGACTAATAATTATCAGCCTGGAAAGTTTGAACATAGTCATCAAAATTTTTATTTACCCGCCTTACGCTCCAAAGGAATCAGGACTTTGCGTTATGTGATCACAGATTTCCAGGAAGTGTATCAGGAAAATTATGATCAGACGATTGACTTTTCTGTGCAGAAAATACAGATAAAATTATTTTGCGATTTTTTGGAAGAACATCGGGGGGAGGTAACAGATGGAAGGATTTTTGGGAGGTAAATAACGGAAACCTTCAAATTTAATCAAGGCTCGTAAAGCACAAATGTCAAATCTGAAACCTGCCCAAATTGTTTATCTGCTGAAAGAAGTGGGACACCGAGGAAAATAGCTGTGGCTGCTACGATCGCATCTGGTAATTTCAGAGCATAATTTCGGCGAATCTGTTTTGTAATTTCTTTTATGCCTTCGTTGATGTCAATGATTGCACAATCTTCATGAAATAATTCAATCTTCGCTTCTTCTAAAGTTGTGATATTCTTATATCCTAGTAATTCAAGTTCATTAATAAATGAAACATAAAAAACTTTACCTTGAAGATACTGTTCCAATATAACATCTCCATTTAACACATACAGAGCTATATTGGTATCTAATAACATATTAATCCCACTCATCTCTCATGGATTTTTGAATAGCCAGGGGATCTTCTTTTAGCTTTATTGTTCCCGCATATTTTTTCAAATCTGGCTTCTTTTGGTCGCTTTTAGCAGCTTTAATCTGCTCGTCAACTTTATCGAAGGATACTCCCTTTTTTAAGATAATTGTCATAGCTATACGGATTTCATATGAATTTACGAAAAAAGTTAGCCTCCCCAAAATTACATTTTATTCAAAATAAAAGGAATTATCATTTTTTTCCAAAAACACAATATCCTGCTAGAATTTCTAACAGGATATTGTGGTGATTAACAATACCAAGTTTAATAAGATCTCACTTAAAATATTAATTCAATGACCAGTTGTGTGTGTCCATTTTGGTCTTTTTGCGTTTATTTGTCGCAATTATTGACGCAATAAAGCAAAAAACCACTTCTATTGCTAGAAGTGGCGGTTTGTGGTGATGGACGGAATCGAACCGCCGACACAAGGATTTTCAGTCCTTTGCTCTACCGACTGAGCTACATCACCAGCTCAACTCGTTCCCTATGGGACTGCAAAGGTAGAATTACGATTTGTCTTTCCAAATTATTTAAGGAAAAAATTTACAAATATTTTTACTCAACAAGTCATTATCTGGTCTACTATCCTGATTTCCTAAGACTTATCCAGTTAAAAAAATTTTTTATTTTGAAAAAACTTGTAGCTAAATACATTTTTACCATATTTGTTTTTAGTATGCTTGCATACTAATTTATAGAAATACCGTTATTGATACCGCAAACCTAATTCCTATGGCCATAATCCAGCAAATCCTCTTTTTGGCAATTCTTGGAATTGTCGGCTGGCTGGTTTTTAAGAGAGCCAGTCTGATTAGAAATACAATATTGTTAGGCCGTGATGAAAATCGCACGGATCAGCCTGCCTTACGCTTTGCCACCATGCTCAGAATTGCATTTGGTCAAAAGAAAATGTTTGACCGGCCACTTATCGGCCTCATGCACTTCGTTGTTTATGCCGGATTTTTACTGATTAATATTGAAGTGCTTGAAATTGTTTTGGACGGAATACTAGGAAAGCACAGGCTTTTTGCTCCTTTCCTCGGTTCCTTCTATACTTTTCTAATTGGCTTTTTTGAATTTCTTGCGGTTGGTGTTTTAGTAACTTGCACCATATTCTTAATCCGCCGTACATTTTTAAAAGTTGAAAGATTTCAACCTTCCCGCCACAGAGAGATGAATGGCTGGCCGCAGCTTGATGGGAAAGTTATTTTGCTTTTTGAAATTGTTTTGATGATTGCTATCCTGACCATGAACGCCGCAGATACCGTTTTACAGGAAATGGGAAGTGGGCACTATATTCCTACGGGTGATTTTGCATTTAGCCATTTTCTCAAACCACTTTTCGCTAATTGGAACGAAACTTCTTTAATGATTTATGAGCGATTCGCCTGGTGGTTTCATATTCTGGGAATTTTCACTTTCGCAGTTTACGTCACTTATTCAAAACATTTACACATTGCGCTGGCGTTTCCCAATACCTATTTCTCCCGTTTAACGCCAAAAGGAGAAATGCACAACATGCCCGATATCACCAGGGAAGTAAAAATCATGTTGGGCCTGACGGATACAGATTCAAATACCAGTGCAGAAGAAAACGCCATTCCTGAGCGATTTGGGGCAAAAGATGTGCCGGATTTGAGCTGGAAAAACCTGATGGATGCCTATTCCTGTACAGAATGCGGTCGCTGTACAGAAGCCTGCCCTGCCAACATTACAGGGAAAAAGTTATCCCCGCGTAAAATCATGATGGATACGCGCGACAGGCTTGAAGATATTGGCCGGATTATGCACGTCAACGATGGAAAGTTTGTCGAAGACGGAAAAAGCCTGATGGGGGATTATATCAGCAATGAAGAGATTTTGGCTTGTACAACCTGTAACGCTTGTGTGCAGGAATGTCCGATTTTGATTAATCCGCTCGATATTATTCTTCAGCTACGTCGATATAAAATCATGGATGAAGCTCAGGCTCCTGCCGCGTGGAATGCGATGTTCCAAAACCTGGATACGAATCAAGCACCATGGAAATTCTCCCCAGGTGATCGTTTCAACTGGGCTGAGAAATTACGGAATGAGGTTTAGAATTATTCCTGACTTCATTTTACAAAATAAAACGGCCAATTATTTATTTGAAACCCATGAGTGAAATAACATATAAAGTACCAACCATGGCCGAAATGGCCGCTAATAATGAAATGCCGGAAGTGCTTTTCTGGGTTGGTTGCGCAGGTTCTTTTGACGATCGGTATAAAAAAGTGACGGTCGCTTTTGTAAAAATATTAAACAAAGCCGGTGTCAAATTCGCCGTTTTAGGGACAGAAGAAAGCTGTACCGGAGATCCTGCACGTCGCGCCGGGAATGAATTTACTTTCCAGATGCTGGCCATGTCCAATATTCAGGTGCTGAATATGTATGGCGTTAAGAAAATAGTAACAGCTTGTCCGCATTGTTTTAATACCCTTAAAAACGAATATCCGGAACTGGGTGGAAACTATGATGTAGTTCATCATTCAGAATATTTGCAGCAATTGATTAACGAAGGCCGTGTGAGAATTGAAGGCGGAGAAAGTTTTAAAGGCCGGAAAATCACATTCCATGACTCCTGCTATCTGGGCAGAGCAAATGGGATTTATGAAGCTCCACGCCACGTTCTGGAAGCTTTGGATGCTGATCTGGTTGAAATGAAACGCTGCAAAACCAAAGGACTTTGCTGCGGTGCCGGTGGCGGACAAATGTTTAAAGAACCGGAAGCAGGTAAAAAAGATATAAACATTGAACGTATCGAGGAAGCTATCGAAACGGGTGCTACTACTATTGCAGTTGCCTGCCCATTTTGCATGGTTATGATGACTGACGGGGTTAAAAACAAAGAAAAAGAAGATTCCGTCAAAGTTTTTGACCTTGCAGAATTGATCGCCCAGGCAGAAGGATTGTAAGCTTTATTTTATCAAGATTATTGTTTTTGAAAGCTCATTAAATAACCGGTAACATCTGCCAGCGCCTGTTCATCCAAACCTAAATTAACAGGTTCGGGCATTAATGAATTGGGCAGTTTTTCGCGTTTTTTGATATCCATCGGCTTAACTACATGTTTCGCTCCCGATACGTCTTTCAGTACCAAATTATTCCCATCGCTTAATAAAAACCCAAAGTAAGATTCTCCCTTTTTAGTGGTGACCACATAGGCTTCATAGCCAAAAACGATATTAGCCGAAGGGTTTATGATCGCATCCAGCAAGGATGTTTTATCAAATTTTTCATGAATCTTGGTAAGATCAGGACCTATTTCACCTCCATCTTCTCCATGATGATGACAAACTGCACAATTTGTAATAAATAATTTCTTGCCATTTTCAGGATTTGCAGACATGCGATTGATAAAATCAACCTTCATTACTTTTCCGTTTCTTGAAAAAAACTGACTGCCCACAGTCCGTACATTCTGGCTTGGATTTTTAAAAATCAACTCGCTGACCGATTTAGCAATTGTATCCGAAAGTTTCCCCTGAACTCTCATTTCAATCAGCATATCGCCGCCGGAAGGATCCTGCGCCATTTTTTTCGCCGACGCGATTCTGTTTGTAAGAGGTTGCTTATCATCTGAAAGGATTTTCTTTAACGCCAGCATTTTCTGGTTAACCGGCGCAACTGTATTTATCTCAAACACCTTCCAATCCAGCAAATCCGCCCAATCATTAGTTCGTCTAAAATTCAGCCACCACATTGCATTTGAAGAAACATCCTGAAGTTTGGATTTTGATAATTCCAACATTGCAAGGGCTGCTTTCTTATCACGAATAAAAGCAAGTGCCGTCACCGCTTTCTTGCGATCTGTTTCAGAAACACTAGCAGCTTCGGACCTTAGTTTTAAATCACCAACCGCTGCAACCGGATGCAAATGCCAGATAAGATTTGCCTCCGGCGTTTTCCAGGATTTGGAATCTCCGGGGTAAATTTCCTTGATCAAAGAATAAACCTCCATTTCTTTACGCTCAGAAGCCGTTCCAAGTGCACCGAGCAACCATGGATCTTTCCCGTCATATTGTTTCAAAAGCTGACGAATAATTCCTTTGAATTGTGAAAAAGGAATATCTCTCAAAGAAACAGCAACTTCCGCCTGAATTGCTGCGTCCGGATCTGCTGCTAATTGTTCCGCATATGGTAAAATAGTTAAATTTGTAGCTCTCAATGCACGATAAGCATTCAATCGCAGAGCCGGATCTTGATTTTTCAATAACTTTTCAACTTCCGCTTTTCCTTTTTCTCCCAACTGTGCCAATAACCAGATTGCCCTGGCCGCATGATATGGGTTTTCAGATTTTAAAAGTGATTTCACAGGTTCCACAGCGGAATCGCCTTTCTTTTTCAACAAATCAAAAGCAACCGCCCGAACGTTTACAGCTGGATTTTTTAATACTTCAATCAAACCTTCGGTCGTGGTAAAATCAAGTTTTGGAGCAGGAATTTTCTTATTTTTTGGTGTGATCCGAAAAATCCTGCCGTAACCCTTTTTATCTTTCATCGCATGACCACCCACAATCGGGTCGTACCAGTCCGCGATGTATAATGCACCATCCGTTCCCGCTACAATATCTGAGGGGCGAAACCATTTTCTGGTATCATTATCCGTTTCAAACCATTCATATTTCTCTGAGGCTTGTGAAAAAGAACTGATCAGATCTTTTCTTTTCAAATCAAATCCTGCGCCATTTTTTTCCGGTTTGTAGGCAAAAATGACATTTCTCCCTGCCTCGCAGCTTAGTAACATTCCCCTGTATTGAGGGCCTAAACCGTCCCCTTCATAAAACATAATTCCAGTTGGCGAACCCGCTCCCGTATTATCACCAGCCGGCATGACACCCGGATCTTCCTGACGCCAGTGCGCTGTAAAAATATCCTGACCGGGACGACGGTCCGCTTGCCAGAACCTTGTTCCGTCCGAAGAAAAATAACCTGCATTGCCATATTCCGGCAAGTAAGAAGTCCGGCAGGTAATCACCTGATCATCATTATCATTCTGCCAGCGGTTTCCATAGCTGTCCATGCAGACTTCATAACTATTGCGGAAATTATGACCGACTACTTTCAAACCTGTTCCGTCAGGATTAATTCGTAAAGCCAGCCCTCCTACCCAAATCCGCCCGTCGTCAGATTTCACATTTCCTTCATTTTTCAGGTTATAAGGCGTTCCTCCTGTATACAAACTTCCACTTCTCAGCATCCAGCCACTTTTATCTTTGACAATATGCGGACCGGCATTTCCGGTATTGAAATACCACAAACCATCCGGACCAACAACCAGGGAATGCAGGGAATGATCGTGATCAAAACCACCAAAACCAGTCAGGAAAACCTCCCGTCTGTCTGGTTTGTCATCACCGTTGTCATCTGTATAAATCAACAAATTCGGCGCACAGGAAACAATGACTTTGTTACCAACCACCGCAATTCCCAAAGGCGCAGTTAACAGGGAATCCTCGACAAAAACTTTTGAGTTATCCGCTTTTCCGTCGCCATCTGTGTCTTCCAGGATCATCACCCGGTCACCTTTTTGTTTGTGGGATAATCTTTCAGCAGGTTTTGTATTGAAATCGCGGTAATTAACTGCCTCTGTAATCCAGATTCTCCCCTTCGCATCCACATCCATATTTGTTGGATTATTGAACATAGGTGCTTCCGCCCAAAGCTTTGCTTCCAGATCATCCGGAGTGTAAAGTCTTGAAGTATCACCTGCCAAAGCCGGCGTTCCCGGATTATTTTCAGGTTTCATCAAAGTATAATCAATAGAATTTTTATCCGTTGAAAATAATAAAAACAGACTTAACAGAAGTCCCGAAAAGGTAAGAGAAATCAATGTTGGGCGCATATTCAGGCGGGAAAATTCTTTTGATTCTTTTTATCAATACGCAAATAACTTACTTAAGTACTCCTTGTTATGTTGATAACAGCCAACGATATCCACATCTTTCGGGCTCGCCCATTCCAGCTGCATCCAGCCTTCGTAACCAATATCCTTTACCGCTTTTGCAATTTCCGGCCAGTTCAGCGTTCCTTCGCCCAGTCTTTGCCCATTTTCTTTCATGTGGAGTTCACAAATCCGGTCTTTTCCAAGCAATTTTAGTTCGTTGAAAACATCATTTCCGGCATCTGTCGCATTTCGGAAATCGTAATAAACTTTCACGGATTTTGATCCAACCTGCTCCATGATATTGATATGTTCCTGAGCCGTTAAGTAGGATTCTATTCCAAGTGTAATTCCTGATTTCTCAGCATAAGGTGCTGCTTTTTTCAATTTTTCAATAACCGCTTTTTGTCCCGGAATATCATTTCTTAAATCACCCTCCGAAAAGAAGGCAAGTAATATTACTTTGGCACCCAACTCTTTTGCTGCATCAATACTTTTCAAAACCCAATCTTCTGTTCTTGGATCCGATTTATAAGGAACACGGTTTAATTCACCAATGGCGAGACTTGATATTTTTATTCCTGTATTTTTTGAAGCCTGCCGGATTATTTCCAGCGTTTTTGGATCAGATAAACCGGATGGTTCCTTACTTGTGTTGTAACTAACCTGCACACCTTGCAGGCCAATTTTTTTTGCGATATCAAAAGCATCAGGAGATAATGTTTGGCCCAGAGACCAGTCGCAGGCACCAAGCTGAAAAGCCGATTTTGTTGCCGGAAATGTTTTCATGCCCGCAACAGTTCCGAACAATAATGCAGATTTCTTAATCGCTTGCCGCCGGTTCATCTTATTTATTTGCTTTTCTAAAAAAAGAAAGAAACTTTGTATTATACTGTTGGAGAAATCTCGTTAACCTGATTTAGAATAGAAAATAACTGAATTCAGAATTGCGAACTTAGTTTTTCAAGGACTTGTTTTAATTGGTACGACATCAACAGATTACATAATTTACTAATCATATCACCATGTATATCCCTTTTAGTGAAATAGATTTATCAGCCCGCGTCTGGATTTATCAGGCGAACCGGAAATTTACAGACGAAGAAGTTGGCATTCTTACCGAGACTTTGAAAGCTGCTTTGGAAAACTGGGAAGCGCACGGACATCCGCTCACGGCGTCAGGGAAAATTTTTGAACATCGTTTTGTGGTGATTGCTGTTGATGAAACGAAAGAATTGCCAAGCGGCTGCTCTATTGACAAATCGGTTCACTGGCTACAGGAAATAGGAAGTCGTTTGAATATTGATTTCTTTGACCGCTCTCTGGCCTATCTGGACGATAACAATAATGTTGAAACGATTCCGGTTCCAAAAATAAAACTGGCAGTTACAGAGCAGATCATCACGCCTTATACCACTATTTTTGATAATCAGGTTACTACGAAGGCGCAATGGATGAAACGGTGGAAAATCCCAGCATCCAGTTCATGGCTTAGTCGTTATTTTTCCACGCAAACCGCTTCCTAGTTTTGAAAGGTTTACCCGGCGACTTAGCTTTGCACACTACTTACTGATACCTGCATGAAAACTTTTGGACTGGTTGCTACTCTTTGTTTTACGATTTTATTAACAAGCTGTGACAAAAATGTTGTTTACAAAGCATACGAGGACATTGACGACGGCCAGTGGTTTATCAAAAACACGCCTTCTTTCAAGGTTGAAATTAAAGATAGTATGCAACTTTATAATGTATTTTACCTGGTACGAAATACGTTGCAGTATCCTTACTATAATTTATACCTGACAAGAAAAATCACCGGACCCGACAACACCTTGATGTCAACAACATTACAAGAGGTTTTTATTTCCAATGAAATAACAGGAAAACCATTTGGGAAAGGTTTGGGTGATTTATTTGATCATAAAATTCCTTTTCTGACAAATTATAAATTCCCGCGTTCGGGTACTTATACCTTTACACTTTCTCAGTCGATGCGGCAAAATCCGTTGCCCTTCGTGATGGGAATAGGAATTAGTGTTGAAAAAGCTGAGAAGTAAAAGATTAGGATTCTCCGGTAAAGGGAATCCTAATCTTTTTTTTCAACTATTTAGATTTGGTTGATTGCCCGGTTCCCCTTCCACCTTTTTTCGGGGACGGTTCCTATAATTCCGGTAGCGTTTTTTCTTGATTTCTTTTTCTTCAACAATCTTTTGCAACTCTTCGGCCTTATCTTCTTCCACTTCGTGAACAGGCTCGCCTAATAAAAATCCGTAAGGTTCCAGACTTGGAATGGTATCCAGAATAACTTTCAAAATCGCAGTAACTGGCAATGCCAGAATTAATCCGGACAATCCCCAAAGTTGTCCGCCAAGAAATAAAGCTACGATAGCAGCCATCGGGTTTACACTTACTTTGGATCCGACAATATTAGGTGTAATGAAATTTCCTTCCAGAAATTGAACAAAACTCATGACGCCGATAACTCCAACTGCATACCAGTAAGAATCCATGGTGACAATACTCAGCAAAGCCGGAAATAAGGAGCCGATTAAAATACCGATATAGGGAATCAAAATTAGAAATCCTGCCAGAAATCCGAAGAAAATAGCGTGTGGAACGCCCAAAATTAACAGTCCGATACTGTTTAAAACGCCGACTATAATAATGACCAAAAATAAACCGGAAAGATAACTTTGGATTACCCCATAAATTCTTTTTAACAAAGCATTCAGATCTTCATTCGGAACGCTGACGATGGCTTTGTAAAAAAATCTTCTAAAAAAATCCCTGTAAAGCAGGAAAAAAAAAACATAAAGCGGAAGTAAAATAAAAGTCGAAATAGCACCGGTTGTCGTTACCAGAGTATTCAACAAAAAAGCTCGTCCTTCGGTCAGCATATCGACCAAATATTTTTTCGCCTCTGTAACTTGCTGGCTACGGCTAAGGCTAAGATACCGCTCACCCATGGTCAGGGTCTGGTCAAGAATGATTTCGGCTTTTTCAGTGATTCTTGGCAATTCTTCGGCAAAACTGCCAATTTGTAAGGTGACCACGTACAACAATATGGAAATAACAATAATCAGGACCAGAATACTCAGCAGAATAGCTGCGATCCGCGGAACTCGGCGGTTTTCAAGCCAAACACAAACCGGGTGTAAAAGAATGGCAAGCAAAACTGAAAATGCTAGAGGAATCAACGTTTCTCTTAAAACAAAGAGAATATAAACTCCTGAGATTATTGCCACAAGTATACTTACAAGCTTCAGGTAAGCAGGTGTTTCTTTATCTTTGTTTTTAAGTGATTGTAAAGGACGATTCATGAATAAGTTATATTATCTGTTATTTGCTGCAAAAACTGTTTTTTCCACCTGTAATCCGGATAAAGCTAATGGTTTTGACAAAATATATTCCCATTATACTTTTACCAAAATTGGCAAACTACCTGTTCAGGCCAATGAAAGCTCTGGCATAGCCAAAAGCCAGAACAAAAATGCATTCTGGACGCACAACGATAGCGGTGGAAAACCTGAGTTGTATGAAATTGATTTCCAGGGCAAGCTTTTGTCTACAAAACCTGTTCCTGACGCAAAAAATTCAGATTGGGAAGATCTTGCAGAGGATAACAATGGGACGATTTATATCGGTGATTTTGGAAATAATGACAACACAAAACGTCAGCTGACGGTCTACAAAGTTGCTCCCGGAGATTCAACAACAGAAAAGATCACTTTCAACTACGCCGACCAGAAACAATTCCCGCCTTCACAAGAAAACTTTAATTATGACTGTGAGGCCATGTTATACCACAACGAAAATCTTTTTCTATTCTCAAAAAATTGGAGCCGTACCAATAAATACGTAAGATTATATCAGCTTCCTGCTCAGAAGGGCAATTATACGATTACTCCTTTTGACAGTATTCAAATTGATACACCGGTTACCTCAGCGGATATCAGCCCCGATGGGAAAATATTTGCACTGCTGACCTATGGAAAAATACTTTTATTTGGTGTTGAAAATAATGAGATCAATTTTAAAAAACCTATGGGCTGTTTTAAGTTTGTCAGGAAGCAGGCAGAGGCTTTAATGTTTGTCAACAATACCGATATGATCGTTACGAATGAACAGCAGGAATTTTTCCGTATTACTTACCGCTGATGTTATATTTATGTTAACAATGCAATAAAGTAGATAATGTCAAAATCACAACAGCTAATTTCGAATTGGATTTAACCCCGAAACATCACATGAGCAGTGCAAAAGCAACCCACTCAGCACCGAAGGTATTAGTAGTTGACGACGATTCAGACATAGTAGAGCTTCTGGAATACAATCTTGTTAAGGAAGGATATTCCGTCCAAACAGCCTCCAATGGCAGAAAAGCCATAGAAACGGCAAAAACTTTTATTCCTGACCTGATCCTTTTGGATATCATGATGCCGCAGCTGGACGGTATTGAAACGGGAAGAATTTTACGCCAGAATCCGGATATTAAACATACGTACATTTTATTTTTAACAGCCCGATCAGAAGAATATTCTGAAGTGGCCGCTTTTGAGGTTGGCGCGGATGATTACATAACGAAACCGATAAAGCCTCGTGCATTGATGAGCAGGATCAATGCTTTGTTCCGCCGGGAAGCGCAAAAAGCAGATTCGGGCGATCAGATTGAAGTGCTTGATTTGGTGATTAACCGGAAAAATTATACCGTAACGCAGGGCCAGGACAAATCGATTGTATTACCAAAAAAGGAATTTGAACTTTTGTTTTTCCTTGCCCAAACACCCAACAAAGTTTTCAGCCGCGACGAGTTATTGCAAAAAATCTGGGGCGCAGATATCTATGTTCTGGAACGCACCGTTGACGTGCATATCCGTAAACTACGCGAAAAATTAGGCGATCGTTATATTAAAACACTAAAAGGCGTAGGTTACATGTTTACAGACGAAGCAGAATAATCAGTCCTTTACTTTTTCATCTTTTTTGTCTTCCTCATTATCCTTATCGTCTTTTTCTTCTTCGCTTTTTGGTTTCTTTTTCCTGAAAGCAAGTTTTAAATTGACCTGACCATTTTCATCAACGGCCCGAAGATATATTCTTGATCCTTTTTTATTCTTCGGGTCGTGAGGATTAAGCTGATACGTCGAATCGCGACGGCTCAGATTTCTTAACGGTATTTCAATACTGATATCCGTTTTATTCCCAAAACTATAAATCCCTTCCAGAAACAAAGTCATCACATTCGATTCTATTTCCATCGGTTTGATAATGATTTCTTCTCCATTCAAAACAAGGTCATTTCTTATTGGAGAAAATCGTACCCGTTCCAGATTTCTATTTTTAAAGATCAGTTTTTTCATTTTCAAAAATGGCTCAAAATTATTGACCTGACCACGTTCAAGGTTCAGCTTAACTTCCCCTTTCATACTTTTTGGTATGATCGTCACATCATTTTTAAGGTTGGCAGAAAAATTGAATTCTGTATTCAGCTTTCCTTTCAAATTCAAATGTGTAACTGCTTTCTGTCCAAAATTATTGAAAGAATAAAACACTGAATGCACATCCGCATTGGAAATATTTCCCTTAATCTGCACTTTTGGCGGCTCTGTTGAATATGGGTTGTTAATTGAGCCGGAAATTTTCACTCCGCCACCAAAAGCGTTCATTGAAAAGTTATTGAGCGTAACGATGTTATTTTTGACGGTGACCAATCCTTTCATATTATCAGCAGAGAAATGGTGATAAACCATGTGTTTGGACTGAAGTCTTGCATCTATTTCCATCTGATCTATAACATTATCAAGCAGATCCGAAAGTTTTAACTTTTTCTTGTTCGTTTTTTTACTCACATTTCTTTTTCCTACAAAAACTTCCATCCAGTTCATTTTCCAGTTTGGAATGTTCATATCAACCGATGCTTTCAAAATCCTTGGCGATCCAAACAGATAGGGAATCAGATTGGTGATTCCGCCTTTTACGTACATGGCATTATGCCCGTCGTTCATATTAAGCGCGGGTAATAAAAAATCTTTTTCGTCAAAATAAATATCACCATTCACTTTTGATAAATGAACCTCTCTTGGAACATAATCAAGAGCCAGATTATCAAGATTTAACCTCCCAACCAGTTTACCGTTAAACTGATCTGTTTTGGGGTTATAAAAATTGCGCAGACTTCCATCATAGTGAATCTGAATATAAGCCTCTCCACCTCTGACTACGTATCTTTTAGGATCCAGAAGCCCGTTCACCGTTGCCGAATCTGCTTTCACCTTTCCTCGAATAAGTGCTATTGGATCCGTAATGTTATCGATCTTCAGATCAAAGTTAAATGGTAACGTTTCGAATAGACCTTTTACACCCGGCACATTAACCTGAGTATTGAGCAATCCGGGAGGTTTTGTTTTATCTGCCTGGTTTGTATATACCCCTTTCGCCTTCATATCGCGCAGGATACCTATCGGAAGCTGATATTGGAAAGTATCTGTTTCAAAAACTACATGCACTGCGGGCGGTTCATGTGAGAAAATACCTTCAACACTTACCCGTGTATTTACTCTTGTTTTTACTCCTATTGAATCAAGGGTACCTGCAATTTTTTTTGGAAGTAGTTTAAGGGCAGAGCTTATCTGAATTTTCCGGGCTCCAAAACCGAGGTTAAAATGGGCCGGTTTTTCAGACAGGTCAAACAATCCTTTGATATCAATAATATCCTGTGAAGCAACCCGAAGTTCTGAAGAGGGACGTATGTAAAGGTGTTTTTTACGTTGATTGTATGATAAGGATAAATTTGCGAAAGTTTCCTGATTGATCAGAAAACCACCTTTTTCTGGTTTGAAAGTAAGTCCTTCAAAAAATATGGGACCATTAATATTGGCATTCCATGACGAATCCGAATGACTAACGCGGTTGGTAACATCACGAAAAACCGCGCCAAATTTTTTGCCTGTTGTAGAATCCGCAAAATGAAAGCCAAAGTTGTATAAGTGGATTCGTCCCAGTTTGTCTATAAGCTGCTCTCCCTTCCCACCTTTGTTTTTGGTTTTCGTTTTTTTTGCCCCAAAAAGCGATAGGTTGGTATATCCATCTTTTCTAACAAACAGCGTAGCATTACCATCCTGGATTACCAGATTCTGAAGCCGGATAACGCCTTTGTAAAAACTTCCGAAATCAAGCGCAACATGGATGAGTTTAGCATTAAGAAGATCTGTTTTGTGTTGATTATAGAGGCTATCTCTTAGTACGACGTTATAAAGCGTGAAATTAAATCCAAAACCATCCTGAAATGGCCGAAATCTGAAACCTTCAATTTCCAGACTCCCATTAATTTCATCATTCACAGCAGCCTTTACTTTTACAAAAATCTCTGCCTGATTTTTATAAAACCAAAGCTCCACTCCTGCAACCAGCAGACCAATGAAAAGTGCAAAAATTGCTATACCTTTTAATATCTTTTGAAACATTGAGGGTTTTCTATGTGTAACAATAAAAGTAACTGTTTTATATCAGAACGACTACAAATCACATTCCAATAATCACGGAGAAATTACTTTCAGATCAGATCATTCGCCATGAATTAGTCTAATGCAAATAATATGCCAGCAATTATTTCTTTTTTTTGACCTTGCTCTTGATCTTACTCTGCACAACTTCGGTATTAACGGCAAAAAATGCTAATTTTGCGCACTCTTTTGCAACTCAAAGAGTTATCATTTTCATTAATATAGTTATAAAAAATGCTACTGAGCGAACAGGAAATATTGCGCCGCCAAAAGCGCGAGGAATTAATCAGGATGGGAATTGAACCATATCCTGCTGAGGAATTTGTAGTAAATGTCACTGCTGCTGATATAACAAAGAATTACGAGAACAATAAGATAGATTATAAGAACGTCACAATTGCGGGTCGCTTAATGGGTTTCCGGATTATGGGAAGCGCTGCTTTTGCAGAAATGCAGGATAGTACAGGCCGAATTCAGTTGTATTTCCGCCGCGATGATCTTTGTCCGGGAGAAGATAAGACGTTATACAATACGGTATTTAAAAAACTGCTTGATATTGGTGATATTATTGGCGTTCAGGGTTTTGTATTTACTACTCAAACCGGCGAAATCTCTATTCATGTCCAGGAATTCAAGATTTTAAATAAATCGCTACGTCCTTTACCCGTTGTAAAACGTGATGAAGACGGTAAAATTCACGATGGATTTACAGATCCGGAATTGCGTTACCGTCAGCGGTATGTGGATTTGATCGTAAATCCGGAAGTACGGGATATTTTTATCAAACGAGCGAGGATCATCACAACGATGCGTTCCTATTTTGATTCAAAAGGATGGCTGGAAGTTGAAACCCCTGTTTTGCAAACCATTCATGGAGGTGCAGCAGCGCGTCCATTTGAAACACATCATAATGCGCTTGATACAGACCTTTTCCTTCGTATCGCTACCGAGCTTCACCTGAAAAGATTGATTGTTGGTGGATTTGAAGGTGTGTATGAATTCGGAAAGTTGTTCCGGAATGAAGGAATGGACCGCACGCACAATCCAGAATTTACAACTGTTGAGTTATATGTTGCGTACAAAGATTACTTGTGGATGATGCGTATGACTGAGCAGGTTTTGGAACAAGTTGCAATTGCTACCAATGGAACTACGAAAGCTATGTTCGGTGATGTTGAACTGGATTTTGCAGGACCTTACCAAAGATTAAGCATCACGGACGCTATTCATCAACATACAGGCTTGAACGTTGATGCATTAGACGAGGTTGCTATCCGTGAACAATGCCGTGCGTGGGGTATGGATGTGAACGAAAGCATGGGCAAAGGAAAACTGATCGATGAAATCTTTGGCGAAAAAGTAGAAGAATTTATCATTCAGCCAACTTTCATTACTGATCATCCGGTTGAAATGTCACCCTTGACAAAAAAACACCGTGAAAAACCAGGAATGGTTGAGCGTTTTGAATTATTCGTGAACGGTAGAGAAATCGCTAACGCCTATTCAGAGCTAAATGACCCGATCGAACAGCGGGAACGCTTTGAAGATCAGTTGAAACTGAAAGAACGCGGAGATGATGAAGCCATGGAAATGGATGAAGATTTCCTTCGTTCGCTTGAATATGGAATGCCGCCAACATCCGGAATTGGAATTGGTATTGACCGTTTAACGATGCTTCTGACAAATAATGCTAGCATTCAGGAGGTTCTTTTCTTCCCGCATATGCGTCCTGAGAAAAAACAGGAAATGGCAAAAGAAGCAGATTACGTTGCAGCTAACGTTCCGGCCGTATGGATTCCGGCTTTGCAAAAAATGAATATCCTGACAATTGAACAATTGAAAGCTTCAAACCCGAATAAAATATTTAATGATTTGGGAGGAATGCGTAAAAAATTGAAGATTGACGAAAAAATGCCTACACTTCAGGATGTGGAAACTTGGGTAGATCTTAATCCTATTATTTAAATTTTACATCGCTATAAACAAAAATACCGCAACTTATCACTGCGGTATTTTTTTGTTCTGACAAGCAAGAAAAAATCTATAATTTTTTAACTTGTACAGCGTTTAGTCCTTTTTTTCCTTCAACGACTTCGTATTCAACTTGGTCGTTTTCACGGATAGTAAGTCCTCCCAATCCTGTCACGTGAACAAAGATGTCTCTGTTTGTGTCGTCTTCAACGATGAAGCCGTATCCCTTAGCTTCATTGAAAAATTTTACAGTACCTGTTGGCATAATAGTGGAAATAAAAAAATGAAATAAGTTGAAAATACATCAAGAATTGCAAACCCTCCATTAGTAATCTTTCAGGCTATTTTGCCAAATTATTGAGGGAGGCTCAAAGGATTGACAGAATAAATTTTGGATATTTTTACCGGGGCTTCCCAATAATAATGTAGTATTTACAATTTCTCTAATCACAAAGAAACAAAAATTGTTCGGAAAACAATTTATTTGTACCAAGAATTTGAAAATTTCCAAGTTAACGGTCAAATTCTAATCAATCGTGATCCGGTAAAATTCCTATATCTTTGTATATTGCAAAGAAAATTGCTAGTTATGAGCTAATTATTCCAAAAGTTACTATGAATCGTCTTCGTTATTTTGTAGAGAATCAGATATTTGGAGTTTGTGCAAGAATGGGTGAAAAACTCAATTTCCCGGCTAGTAGTATCCGCCGTTACTTCATTTACGCCACTTTTATGACTTTCGGCTCACCGATTATTTTGTATCTGGTGCTGGCGTTCTGGATGGAAATGCGTCAAAATTGGCGAAAACACAATACGCCTACAATTTGGGAGCTTTAGTAGGAAATGTAATTCCTGTCAGCTCTGAAAAACGGTGTTTTCCTAAAAGAAAATATTCCCAGACAATACTTCTGTAATAGAGCGGAGCACGATAAGTTGTCTGCTTTTTCTCTTTTATCAATTGCGGTACCAATGCATAAAATGCAAAATGCGCTCTGATGATAGCAAAGACGTCAGGCCAGGCACCTGAGGCTACAAAGCGTGCGCTGGAAATACCATCCAATATTAATCTGAAAAATAATGTTTTCTTCCGCCTGCCTACCGGAAGATTTTTGAAAAGCATGATCAGGTTATTCCTGTAATTCAAAAATGTTTTTTGTGGATTAGATTTGTGAAGCGTACCACCTCCGACGTGGTAAACCAATGATTTTCCACTGAATGTGATCCTATAACCCATGTTCAGTAAACGCCAGCAGAGATCAATTTCTTCCATATGTGCAAAAAAGCGCTCGTCAAAACCATTCGCTTTATGAAAAGCATCTGACCTAATAAAAAGACAGGCTCCTGTCGCCCAAAAAACATCAATCTCATCATCATATTGCCCAAGATCTTCTTCCCGTGTATCAAATATGCGCCCACGGCAAAAAGGATAGCCGAGATAATCCATGTAACCTCCCGCAGCTCCGGCATATTCAAAATGTGTGCGGAGATCGTACGCCCTTATTTTCGGTTGACAGGCTGCAATGTTTACATCCGTTTCCATAAAAGCGACAACGGGCTCAATCCAGCCCGGAGTTACTTCTATATCAGAATTTAATAACACATAATATTCCGCATCAATCTGGTTTAATGCAAAATTATAACCTCCTGCATACCCTTTATTCTCAGAAATAGAAAGTGTCCTTACAGCAGGATACTGATTTGCAAGCCACTCCAGGGATTGGTCTGTGGATGCATTATCAGCTACCCAGATTTCATAACCCTCAGAATGATTTAAAACTGTCGGAAGAAATTTTTCAAGGTAATGCCTGCCGTTATAATTCAGGATAACAATTGCAACAATTGGAGTCATTCTAATCGGTGGACGTTATTTCATGAATCCCCCTAAATCCAATCCCGGAATATTGGGAAGAACTCCTTCGGTTGCTTTTGCCAAATGTTCCTTAATTTTTGGTTCGAGATTTTCAAACGCTTTATTTACAGCAGCAACAACTAAGTCCTGAAGCATTTCTTTATCGTCAGGATTAATAAGGTCCTTATCAATTTCCAGCCCAATCAGCGTTTTTTGTCCGTTTACGGTTGCACGTACCATTCCTCCGCCCGATTCCGCAGATTCAATAATACCAGCCAGCTGATCCTGAGCTTCTTTCATTTTGGATTGAAGGTCTTTCATTTTCCCCATCATCCCCATCATGTCTGCCATATTTCCAAACATATCTATTCTATATCTTAATGATGTATTAAACCATGTCTCTCATTATTTCAAGAGCACAAAAGTACCGTTTTTTTTAACGGTTTGATCAATATTATTAACAATTTCGATATCATAAATGTATGATCCGACTGCCGCAATTTCACCTTTAAACATCCCGTCCCAGCCTTTTGTTATATCATTGGAATGAAAAATTACTTCTCCCCAACGATTTAAAACAGACATTTTAAAAGATTTATACATGGAAACTTTCACTTCAAAAATATCATTTATTCCATCTTCATTTGGCGAAAAGGCTGTCGGCACAAAAATGTCTGCGTCTTTTTTATAATTTATGACATTGGAAAAGCTTTGAAAGTTTCCTGTTTTAGAATCCGCTACGATCTGGAATGTATAGGCAGGATCACTTTTTTCAGTAAATTGAGAAGAAAACGACAATTGAAGTTTCAAATCAGTTTCTACACGGGAGCCTGTTGATCCAATTTGGATCATTTTGTAAGACTTAATTTCATCAGTAAACGGTTTTTCCGACGACCAGGAGAAAGCTGAAATCGTATTTTGAAGTAAAATAGAGCAAACCGGCTCAGACATAGGAGCCTTTTGTCCGCAGCCATTTTGATACATTACGCGGTAGCAATAAGAGTTTTGGTTAGCATTTACATCAAAATCCTGGTATGTTATTTCATTGTATAGTGTAGTTACTTTCTTAAAAGGACCTCCCAACCCCTCCGACCTTTGCACCAATAATTCATAATTACTTTTAGAGCTTGCGCCAGGCACCAGTGCATTCAGCTGAATCTGGTCATCTCCGTGGACGGTTACTGACAAATTCTGCAATGCTTGTGGAGCAGAGGTGGAGGTTTTAACAATGATAGGTGCTGAAACTGATTGAATATTTTTGGTTACAGCAGTAATTGAATATTCGAAATTATCTCCACATTCCACGTCATCGTCACTGAACGACGTTGTTTTGATATCAGTAAAAGATTTCAACACCGTCCCATCCCGCATAAGCTGATACTCCTGAAAGTCGTCAGCGTTAGGATATTCATTCCATGTTAAAGCATTTTTTTCATTTGATGAAACACCTTTTAAAGACATACTAGTGCCTATCTCGCTATCCTGCTGTCCTCCACACAAATCTTTGGAGGCAAGTTTCACAAGATAAACCTGTCCAATATTTAGATTTGCAATTCTGTAAGACTGCGTACCACCAGATGTTCTGGTTCCGCCAATTGTGTAATTAGTACCGCCATCGCTGCTTGTTGAAATATTGGTAGAAATGGATGCCACTCCTTCGTACGTTACATCCATACTCCCATTGCCATTCATCTGAATACTTTTGATCTGAATATTTTTCAAAAGTGGTTGTTGGAAAATAATACTTATCGGCAACTCACCTCCTTCCGGGCATGACGAATTTGAATTATAAATTCCTTTTATTTTAACAACAGGGGTGGTTGTTATACTTGCATAATCATGTTCCAACTCCAACGAAGCACCTTTAATCCTAATGTCGCTGCTATTATCTCCCCAATTTACTTCAATTCTGTCATAGGACTGCAAGATGACATCGTCAGTAAATAAAAGTTTGATCTTACCACCCCCACAGGCTGTGTATTGCACGTTTGGATATCTGCTATCGTAAACTTTTATTTTTTTACATGCATAAATTGGACCCGTAGAAACACTTCCACCTTGTAAAATAGTATAGTCACCAGGATAATAAAAAATAGAAGATGTCAGACCCTGAGCCAATAATGGTGTTTGCGATTGCCCATCGTAGTTTACATCATATCCAACACTAAAAGAATTAGGAACTGTATTCTTAATTTTTACAGTAAGCGGTGAGCAACCTTCATATTTATCCAGCTCAAATCCTCCGCCTCCATTGTCACATAAGCCTTGACCGTTGATATCAAAAACATGACAAATAAAAAGGCATGAGAGAAATATTAGAGATAATATTTTTTTCATATGTGTGTATAATAGAAGTGGTTTTAGACTAAAAAAGTTATAAAATTGAATTCAGTCCAGGAATTCAAAGTTAAAAGTTTCCGGATTAAGATATTCATTTTCAATAGAAAACATATACTTATCGCCGAAACCAAGTTATCTGATAAGAAAGAAAGAACCGCTTTTAGAAAAAGATTTATCAGTACTATCCGTTATTTCTACCTTATAAACATAAGATCCCGCAGGAGCTTTTTCTCCGTTAATCATTCCGTCCCAGCTATTATTGATATCATTTGTTTGAAAAATAACTTGACCCCAACGATTAAAAATAGACATTTTGAAGGTATTGACGAACAATGCTTTTACCACAAACTTTTCATTAATATTATCCTCGTTTGGCGTAAAAGCATCGGGAACAAGCAGAGCAAATTCCTGGGTATAATTTACAATATTGGAAAAACTTAAAAGATTTCCTTGTTTAGAATGCCCGACGATCTGAAAAGTATAGCCGGATTTCGTTTGTGTATTTAAGTTTAATGAATAGGTATTAACTAACCCCACAGGCGTATCCGTAGTACCTATATTTGATTCATTTTGAATGACACTATATGATTCTAAACCCTGCAAAAAGGGAGAATTATTTGTCCATGAAATATCATTTGGCGATTGTTGTAACAATATAGAACAAACCGGATCGCTGAATTCTGAGCGAAGCGGACATGAATTTTCATAACTGAAACGGTAACAATACGATTTCGCACCCGTATTCACATTCTTATCTTCATATTCAATCTGCTGATTTTTCGCACCGGATATTTGAGCAAAGTCTGAACTTCCGAGATCAGCTCTTTCTACAATAAGATTATAAGTTCCGGTTAATCCGTCTCCGGTTAAAACAACATCGGTTTTTATCACATTAGGAGCTGTTACGCTGACACTGGCCTGTGTAATTTTTTCTGGCTTCGAACTTGTCATTGTCACCTTTTTGGGCGCAGACCAGGAGCGTAATAACTTGGTAAGCGCAACGATCCGATATTCATAAGTTTGTCCGCAAATGGCAGTTTCATCAACCCACTTAATCTCGTCAATATTCTGAAATCCATGAATAGGGGCATTATCTCTCAAAAGCTGATAACCCGTAAACGCACTTGGATAAGCATATTTATTCCATTCAAGTAAATTACCTGTCTTTTCCGCTGACGTTTTTAAAATCATAGTACCTACTTCATCATTCAATATTGTGCCGCCGCAAGCATCCTGAGATACGAGCTTTACTTTATATTGACTTTCAGGATTTAAGCTTTCTATTAAAACACTATTGTCTCCGCCAGAAGAACCTTTTTCAACAGATTTATATGTACCGTTAACATCGCCGAAAAAGACTTCTGTTTCTGTTTTTTCTAATCCCTTGTACAAAATATTAATTGTGCCGTCAGAGGTCATTTCAACTCTTCTGATCTTGATCGTATCAAGTGGAATGCTTTGTGATGTAGGAGATAATATATTTTCGAGACCCGTACAGGAGACACCAGTTTTATGAATTCCTTTAATAATAATTTGAGATATGGTCCCTGTATAGGCATGTGTAAAAACTAATCCATCACCTTTCCTCCATTCGGTATTTACCTTTCCATCTCCCCAATTAATTTCGATATGATCGTAAGACTTAGCCAGAGTATCATTCTCAATCGTAACTCGTGCAATTGTTCCGCAGACTTCAAGCAAAGCATTTACTTTTTTTCTTTCGTAGATAGTGACTTGTTTGCAAAGAGCAAATCCAGAACCATTTTTACTTCCTACTTGTAAAATAGTATAAACGCCAGGTTCATTGTAAGTGTATGAAAATGGATTTGGAGGGTTAATGGGATCACTAATTTTATCATAATCAAATATATAACCGATGTTAAGACCGCCAACCACATTGTTTCTAACTGTGACAGTTTGACTTCCACAACCATCAAAGGGAATAACGTCAAAGTCTCCATCAGCTTTATCACAATATTTACCACCTTTTACAACCGGTGCCTGCCCATTGGCGCAAAAGGATTGAATAAAAAAACCAATAAATAATATAAACAGTAATTCTAATCTCATGAAGTATGTACCAAAAGTAAATAAAAACACGTACAAACCTGGAAATAACAGACTTTGAAACCCTTCATTGAAATGGATTGTTCACTCTTTGAAGGTTCAAAATTAAGACATTTCGACATTAAGACTGTACCTTTATATCCTAAAACGTGTTTTCCAGTAAAACTATTTTTTGTCTACCCGAATAATGAGTAATAATAGTAATTCCATAGTATTGGATTCGATAGAAGATGCCATTGAAGCCATCAAAAACGGACAAATGATAGTTGTCGTGGATGATGAAGATCGCGAAAATGAAGGTGATTTTATTTGTGCCGCCGAGTTGGTGACACCGGAAATTGTCAATTTTATGGCCAAAGAAGGCCGTGGATTAATTTGTGCACCAATTACAGAAGAGCGCTGTGTGGAATTGGAACTGGACATGATGGTTGGGAATAATACCGCCCTTCATGAAACTGCCTTCACTGTTTCGGTCGACTTACTGGGCAATGGTTGCACAACCGGAATCTCTGCCAGCGACCGCGCAAAAACGATCCAGGCACTTGTTAACCCGGGTACAGTTCCTGGTGACCTTGGTCGCCCGGGACATATTTTTCCATTGAGAGCAAAAAAAGGTGGTGTTTTAAGACGTACCGGACATACAGAAGCTGCGATTGATTTTGCAAGACTTGCCGGGTTAGCGCCTGCGGGTGTGCTGGTTGAAATTTTGAATGAAGATGGCTCCATGGCCCGTTTGCCTCAGCTTCGGGAAATCGCCAACCGCTTTAATTTGAAACTGGTCAGCGTTAAAGATTTAATCGAATACAGACTACGCAAAGAATCTCTGATTAAAAGAGAAATCGGTGTGGATATGCCTACCGAATGGGGCCATTTTGACCTGATCGCTTATCGTCAGATTAATACGGGTGATATTCATCTTGCTCTGGTAAAAGGCACCTGGGAAAAAGATGAGCCTGTTTTGGTTCGCGTTCACTCGTCGTGTATGACGGGCGATATTTTCGGTTCCTGCCGTTGTGATTGCGGTCCTCAGCTTCATGCAGCCATGGATTTGGTAAGCAAAGAAGGAAAAGGAGTGATCGTTTATATGAATCAGGAAGGGCGCGGGATCGGTTTATTAAATAAATTGAAAGCTTACAAGCTCCAGGAAATGGGACGGGATACCGTTGAAGCGAATATTGAACTAGGTTTTGGCAGCGACGAACGTGATTATGGCGTGGGCGCTCAAATTCTTAGGGATCTTGATATTACAAAAATTAAACTGATCACAAATAATCCAAAAAAACGCGCCGGATTGATCGGTTACGGTTTAGAGATTGTGGATTCAGTATCCATAGAAATTCCGTCAAATCCCTACAATGAAAAGTATCTGCTGACCAAGCGTGATAAAATGGGACATAACCTTAGTCATTTATCTTTTCCTGGAACGCAGGTATGACGAATATTCAAGTTGTCGCAACAGAAAACGACATCCTAAAGTGCCGCAGCGCAGTCCAGGCGCTGCGGCCTTCTTTAACGGACGATTTGTATCTTGAAGCTGTTCAATTGACGCTGGCAGATAACAGGCAAATTATTTTTATTGAAGAAGAAAACCAGGCCGCGGCCGTTGCCGTATTTGAAACGGGCTATAATCTCTTCCGTGGAAAATACATTTATATTGACGACTTATCCACACTCCCCGGAAACCGCGGAAAAGGGTATGCAGGAAAATTGGTCGACTGGATTATGGATTATGCCAAAAAAGAAGGATACGCTCAGGTTCATTTAGACTCCGGAGTTAGTGCCGGCAGAACGGACGCACACCGTCTTTATCTGAACAAACGATTCCAGATAACAAGCATGCATTTTGTTGTAAATGTATGATGCGTTTGATTTTTTCAGACCTTTGTACGAATTTTGGCCGCCATCTTTAAAAAGATAGCTGTTTAAATTCTTTCATCAACAACGGGAAACCAGGCCAAAATTAGACTTAATGAATATCCATCAGGTTTTTGAAGCATTCAATACTTTACGCGTTCTTGTCATCGGCGATGTTATGCTTGACTCTTACGTTTGGGGAAAAGTAGAGCGTATATCTCCCGAAGCACCGGTTCCTGTAGTTAATGTAAGCAACCGGGAATATAGGCTTGGTGGTGCAGGAAACGTACTTTTGAATGTTCAGGCACTGGGAGCGGAAGCTATTGTTTGTACCGTGATCGGTACCGATAGCTCGGGCGATCTGCTTGAAAAAAGTCTGAGAGAAAAAGGTCTGAATTGTGAAGGATTAATCCGTAGCTCCGATCGGATCACTACGATAAAAGAAAGAATAATCGCAGGCTCACAGCAAGTGGTTAGAATTGATACTGAAACGGACAAACCTGTTTCAACGGAAGAAAAAGACAGACTTGTCAACAAAGCAAAAGAACTTATACCTTCCTGCAACGTCATTATTTTTGAAGATTATGACAAAGGGGTTTTGACAGCTGATTCAATAAAAGAAATTACAGATTTTGCTATCGAGCATAATGTTCCAACGGTTGTTGATCCTAAAAAACGCAATTTCCTTTCTTATAATAATGTTACCCTCTTCAAGCCAAATTTGAAAGAATTACGTGAAGGCCTGAAGGTGGAATTTAATGTGGATAACCCTGCTGAATTACAGGCCACCGTTCAGCAATTAAAAGAAACTTTGAATGCAAAGGGTGCTTTAATTACACTTTCTGAACGTGGGGTCATTATTGATTTCCAAGAAGAAGTGCATAAACTTCCTGCACATATTCGTCAAATCGCTGACGTTTCAGGTGCGGGTGATACCGTTATCAGTATAGCAGCCTGTTGTGTTGCGCTGGGCCTTCCTCCACGATCAATTGCCGGAATTTCGAATCTTGGTGGTGGTTTGGTTTGTGAATTAGTCGGTGTTGTGCCGATTGATAAGGCATTGTTGAAAACCGAAGCAGAGAAATTCGGATTGGTTTAGAACGATTTATTTCGGTGCGCTGCACCTAAACATTCAAGAGCGCAATCGCCTTTCTACAAATATTGAGGTACGCTGTACCAAAGTCTCTTGTAAAAATGAAGATTCATTCTGATAATATTTTAAGCTACCAGTTAATTCCTCCACCCCCACCTAAGCCCATCTTTCGGGTAAAACGATTGGATAATTTTGATTTACTCGTAATATACCGTACGCTTGCTCCTATGTAAGGCGTCGTTGCAGGCGTGTAGGCAGTCAGCGTTTCGCGCGCGCTGTTGAAAGTTTTTAACTGACGAAAAGTAGTCACACCAGCTTCCAGAGAAAAATTAATTACTGTAAATAAATGTACATTGGCAGCAACACCCAGTTTGATCTGACGATAATTCTCCCGTCTTAACATTTTTTCCTCCGGTGTCTGGATCTGGAAACCTCCGCTATAACCATTCAATCCAGCCAACATATCCACATTAAACCACTTTGTCGACCGGTAATTAACATTGGCCATAAAGGGCAGCAAAGCCGAAACCCGCCAGTCTCTTCCAAAACGTTTATTTACACCAAAAACCGGCACAAACCGAAGCTTCTGATTATAGGTAAGAATCGAGCCGTAAATAATTTGAGTATGCAACCCGAGAATATGCATCCGGGCAGCTCCTCCCCAAAAAAAGGGCTGAGGGGTGAAAAATGTTTCATTACTTTCCGTCATTCCAAGGCCTCCACCATAAACCCAGAGACGGTCTTTGATACTGGCCTGTAATCGGATTACGCCTACCGATAATGTTTTATATCCATTATCCGGAATATTTTTTCCGTCAACTGTCGGTTGGATTTGTGTGTATTGAGTCAGCAAAACCGTGTGAACGGCCCTCAGATCAAATTTCTTTTGTAAACTATAACCCAGTTGCACTTCACTTTGGATCGGTACTATTCCAAAAAAACCTGCTCTGGAATATCCGAAATCTTTCCCCGTTCCTCCACCCATATTTGATGGCACATTGTAATCCGCCTTCAACGTAACGTTAGGATAAAACAACCGGCTCAAAGCAAAATGCTGAGCCTGAACCGACGAAACCGTCGTAAAAAGAAATCCGAAAAGTAAATGTCGGGAAAATTTCATGCGTTATCTGTCGAGGTGATTTTGGCAAATAACGAGGAAATGATTTTGGTATTGTATTTGTACCGGTTAGGGATTGAGATGATTACAACACCTGTATTAAAATTCAATACGATTCATTATCCCATGATGGCACAAAAATGGCTTATTTATACTAACCATGAAAGATTGTTAACCAAATTAAATAACAGTCCCCTATTGAACTCTTCCATAATTTCTAGTAAACATATCATTGCCAAAGTCACTGCTTTTTTGGTTATTTCTCATCTCTTTTTCCACTTCTCAAAAGCCGAAAGATCCATTTTCTTTATCCGATCATCAAAATCTTCGAACTTCATGAAAAGTGGCGCGTTATTCATATAAGCTCCGGTGAAGATAATTTTTTCAACTTTCAATGCTCTGCTTTTTATAATATCATAGAGCAGTTTTTCTGACGGACGGACGTTTATACTATTTTTATCTGCGCTGTATGGATTAGCGTCGAGGTATACTACTTTTTCATTTGGCAAATAATAAGCTACCCAAATATTGTCATTTTCATAATCTCTGATAGGATTAAGAATTAAAGCAGCTACTCCCTCATTTTGAAATTCTTTATCAAAAGTTGTCAATAACCCCTCAGAGCGTACCGCAATTCGCATTGAATCTTCTTTGGGATTATAAGAAAGCTTTTCTTCGGAGAAAATACCAACACTTTTTGGCGCAATAACATGCGTAAGTTCTGTAAAAAAACAAGACAAAGAAAGTAGTCCTGAAAGGGCATTTACATTAAATACATTCTTAACCCGATGTTTTCCAAATTCTAACTTAACAGCCTCTAATTCCTTTTTATTAAAGACATCATTATTTGTAAGATCTCCAAACATTTCAACATCACCCTGATGGTTTACCCGAAGCAATGAGCGTGCATTGATATAATCTCCGCTTCGTTCCATAACAAATAAACCTTCTTCAATTTTTTCAATTTTACATTTGGTTTTTTCCATGTAATTTGGCCAGGAGTCAAAAATTGACGTGGTAAATTTCTTATTAAAACTTACCCACATCAGCTTTTTTCTCCGAGTAACCGGTGATCGACTACTAATCTCTTCAATATTTTGGGGTACTAAAAATCCTGCTTTATTTTGGTAATCTTTGTATAAAGTAATGTCTTTATAATGAACAGGGCCTTTGCCAATGAGTGGATGATTATCTACTTGAGAAATAGTCAATCTTTGCAGTAAATACGTTTTTTGATCTATATAAAAATCAACCCATTTACCTTGTACTTTTGCCTGCACAATGAAAAAATCTTTGTTATCGATTGTTGAAGGTCCGGAATAATGCAGTTCTGTACTATCGGTTGAAATCAATTGAAGCAATGCAACAGGATTATTGGTTATTGACTCAATTAGCAAATGTCGGTTATCAATGTAGTACACTACTTTACTTGAATCCATACCACCTCTAAGCGGAGAAGGTCTCCTGAAAATTAACGCAGTTGCACCAGAGGTAAGATCTACAAAATGATCTTCTTTTTGTCCAGCCCAGAAATCCTCAAAATCGTCAAGCATATGCTTCTTGGCTTCAATCAATTCAACCTTTTCTGAATCAGGAAGTGATTCCATCATAGAATCTATCAATTCTAACAGGGGGTCAGGCTGTGTAAGCGATGCAGGTACTTTTCCTTGTTTGTCATAATCAGCTTTTAGCTCATAAAATTCAAGCTTTTTATCAAGAGTATGTTTTTTTACAGCGAGCTTAACGATTTCCCTCGCCTTGGATTCCTGCGCTTTTACATAAAAACCAGAAAAGAAAACGAGTATAAAAACTAGTACAAAATGCTTCATTGCGTGTATACTTAGGAGTGGCGTATAGTTACATCAAAGACAAACATAATCAATAAAAAAATCTAATCATGAAGTCGTTATTACTATTTCTACTGCTGGTTACTTCATTCGTGCAGGCACAAACTATTGAGCCTACTTTCGCGGAAAAACTTGGTTATCCGAAAGGTAAAAAAGTATTAATTATCCATGTCGACGATGTGGGTATGTCGTATGAATCAAATCAGGGAGCGATAAAAGCAATGAAGGAAGGCGTCGCTAATTCATTGAGTGTGATGATGCCTTGTGGCTGGGTCCCGGGTTTTGTACATTATCTAAAAGAAAATCCGCAGATCGATGCAGGTTTACATTTAACGATGACCTCGGAATGGAAAGAGTACCGGTGGGGACCGCTGGCCGGAAAAAATCAGGTAAAAGGCCTTGTGGATTCGGAAGGTGCGATGTGGCGAGGAGTTGCCGAGGTTGTAAAAAACGCAACTGCTGATGAAGTAGAAATGGAAATTCGTGCGCAACTCGACCGCGCCAGAACCATGGGTTTCACACCAACACACCTGGACTCGCATATGGGAACGCTTTTCGCCACGCCCGAATTTCTGAAACGGTATCTAAAAGTAGGTATGGAAGAAAAAATTCCGGTGATGTTTCCGGGCGGCCATAACACGGTTGTTCAGCAACAGGAAAAAATGATTGCAGATCAGCTAGCGATGACACAAGTTGTGGGCAAGCAACTTTGGGATGCCGGTTTGCCGGTTTTGGATGATTTGGAAAATTCCAGTTATGGCTGGAAAGGCCCCGAAAATGGCGACAAATCGGAAAAAGCACTTCAAAAATATAAAACAGAAAAATACATCAATGCCATTAAAAATATCAAACCGGGATTAACAATGGTGATCATGCATTGCACCATTCATTCAGAAATATTTCCGAAAATTTCAGATTCATTTCCAACCCGCGAAGGCGATTTTTTGGCAATGATTGATCCGGAATTAAAAAAATATATTGAAAAAGAAGGGATTATTCTGACAACGTGGCGAGAAGCAATGGAGAGGCGTAAGAAACTTAAGTAAGCGAATCACACCTTGATACGATCTGATTTGCTTGCCATATACCAACTAATCTGATGGCTGATAGTCAGACGAATCGTTCCTGGCCAGGTTTATTGTGAACTATTTTTTTCCAGTTGCTGATTATCTAAATAAGGGAGTATAATTCCAAATAAATCATCAGGAAGAAATGGCTTGATCAAATAGCCTGAAAAGCCATTTGCCAACGCTTTTTCCTTTTCATTTTCAAAAGCAGAAGCAGTAAGTGCAATGATTGGCACCTTGGAGCCTTGTTCTCTGATTAATCGCGCGCACTCGAAACCATTCATAACAGGCATTCTTAAATCCATCAAAATCAGATCATAATGTACGGAATTAAACTTTTCAAATGCTTCCTGTCCATTTACAGCAGATTCGAATTTTATACCTCTCCGTTTTAAAAATGTCGTCGCAAGCAGCAAATTTGTTGAATTATCATCCACAACCAGCACATTTGACTGATCATAGGAGGAAATTGGCATAACATCCTTCTTTTCCACTATTTGAGGTTGTGTGGAATATTTGAACTTAACAGTAAATGAGAAAGCAGAGCCTCTTCCCAATTCACTTTCAAGTGTGATCTCACTTTCAAAAAGACGTAATAATTCCTTTGTAATGGCAAGACCAAGTCCTGTGCCTCCATACTGACGGTTATTCGAGGTATGCACCTGTGTAAATAACTCAAAAATAACAGGTTGCTGATCTTGCGGAATACCTATACCGGTGTCACTTATTTCAAAATATAAACTTATTTCATCTTCGTTACGGCTGGTTTCTTTCACAAGCAGTTTTACACTACCCTTATCAGTAAACTTTATGGCATTATGTATAAAATTGGTTATAATCTGATTAAGCCGCCCCTGATCACCAATAAGCTGAGAAGGCAAGCCATCTTCAATCTCAAAATTTAAATCAAGCTTTTTTTCCTTGGCTTTCTGAATGAATGTTTTCTCTAAATTTCTAAAAAATAAAGCAGCATCAAAAGAGCTTGAATCGAGTTTAACATGATTGGAATTGATTTTATTGAAATCGAGAATATCGTTTACAACAGTCATCAAGTGGTTTGAAGAAAACAGTAAGGTATGAATGAGCTCTTCCTGAAAACTTGCTTCTAAATGTCCCTTTTCAAGCAAATGAACTATACCAACAATTCCATTCAGAGGAGTGCGGATCTCATGACTCATCATCGATAAAAAATCTGTTTTTGCATTTGTTGCCTCTTCTGTAATCCTGATCTGTTTTTCTAAGATTTCATTTTGCTCACTTAGTCGGTACTGATAATAAAATGACCGTTTATCATTCTTGTATTTAACATGCATGATAAACGGAAATATAAGATGTCCTAAAAAGTAAAAGAACCCACCTTCACGTATAAATTGTGGTAATGCCTCTGGATTTAACGAATACAATGCATAAGGAAAAAATATAAAAACGAGTGCTGTACATATCATTGCTGGTTTTGCAGGCCAGCGAAGTACAAGCGTTAGGAAAATCAAATCCAGTACCATATTAAGACTGGCGTTTTTATAAGTTGCGTGAGGAACCGTACCCAAAATAATAGAATGAAATACAATCAGGGTAATGATCGTATAAAGCGCTAAATTTTCACTGGAAATTTTATATTTAAAATGACTGAATAAAATGACAGACATGACACTACTTGCCATGAGCTGAATTTCTAAGACAGTTAAAAAAGATGGATTTTTATTGAGATAATAAAGAATGCAACTTGCGGGATAACCAATGATATGGACTATACAAACAATGCGGTGTGCCCATTGAGATTTAATATCGCTTTCTTTTTTCCAGATATCGTTAAAGACGTCAGAGTAGAATGTCTTATTCAAGTTGTTTACGGCATTGAGTGCTTGACAAATATAAAAAAATGCGCTGCATGCTGCAAACTACTTATAATAAATATTGTAACTGATTACCAAATAGGTCTTAATTGAAAATTTTCATATTATTGAAAAACCACCATATTTCAAAAACAAAAACCCCGGAAGACCTAAATCCTCCGGGGCTTTAATATTATTCAGAAACTAAAAGCTAATCGCCAAAAGCCAACTGCTAAAACCTACAAATCAATTGCTTCACCGTAAGCAGCCTCAGTAGCTCCTTTCAAAGCCTCAGACATGGTTGGGTGCGGGTGAATTGAACGCATAATTTCGTGTGCAGTTGTTTCCAGTTTACGGGCAACTACAACCTCAGCGATCATTTCAGTTACGTTTGTACCAATCATGTGTGCTCCAAGGAACTCACCATATTTAGCATCAAAAATAACTTTTACGAAACCATCCGTAGCACCGGCAGCCGTAGCTTTCCCAGACGCTTTGAATGGGAATTTACCCACTTTGATATCGTAACCAGCTTCTTTCGCTTTTTTCTCAGTGAAACCAACAGAAGCAATTTCAGGCTGGCAATACGTACAGCCCGGAATGTTTCCATAATCCAAAGCTTCTGTTTTGTGGCCTGCAATTTTCTCTGCGCAGATGATACCTTCCGCCGTTGCAACGTGTGCCAAAGCAGGGCCAGGCGTACAGTCACCGATTGCGTAGAAACCTGGAACATTGGTTTCGTACCATTCGTTAACTGAAATTTTGCCCTTATCTGTTTTAATACCTGTTTCTTCCAAACCGATATTTTCAAGGTTTGAAACAATACCAGCCGCTGAAAGAACTACGTCTACTTCGAAAGTTTTTTCTCCATCTGGTGTTTTAACAGTCACTTTGCAACCGTTTCCGCTAGTATCAACTTTTTCAACAGAAGAATTTACATACGTATCAACACCTAGTTTTTTGTATTGTTTGGCAATTTCTTTCGAAATGTCTTCGTCTTCTACCGGAACAAGATTTGGAAGAAATTCAACCACAGTAACTTTCGTTCCCATCGTTGCATATACGTAAGCAAATTCCATCCCGATTGCGCCAGAACCTACAACCAAAAGACTTTTTGGCTGCGTTTCAAGACTCATTGCTTTACGGTATTCAATTACTTTCGTACCGTCAATTTTGATGTTCGGCAATTCACGGGCACGGGCTCCTGTTGCGATCACAACACCTTTACCAGCTGTGTAATCCGTTTTTTTACCGTCCTTATCAGTAACTTCAACTGTTTTTACACCTTTCACTTTACCAGTTCCCATGATGACGTCGATTTTATTCTTCTTCATCAAAAAGGCAACTCCTTTGCTCATGCTGTCTGCAACACCACGGCTACGTTTGATAACGCCTCCGAAATCAGCAGAATATTCTCCTACGTTAATTCCGTAGTCTTTCGCATGTTTAATGTATTCAAATACCTGGGCACTCTTAAGAAGGGCTTTGGTTGGAATACAGCCCCAGTTAAGGCAAATTCCACCTAAAAGTTCTTTTTCTACAATTGCTACTTTCAATCCCAATTGTGAAGCACGAATAGCTGCCGGATATCCTCCAGGACCGCTGCCTACCACAATCACGTCATACGTTTGAGCCATTTTCTAGTATTTTTATTTGAAAGAAATGGGTTGACAAAAATTTCATGCAAAGGTACGATGATTTGCCGGAAACACTACATCTAAACAGTTACGTATTTATGTGAAACTGACACTAATCCTGAATTGTTATACCTTTGCATTGATGGTAACAATATTCTATAATAATTGGAGCCAAAAAACTCAATAAATTTTCCATCTAAAAATTCAAAAAATTCAATGACACTTGATCAATTGAAAGACTTGAAGGCCCGTGTAGAGGCTTTGGGGAGGTATCTTTGACTACGCTAACCGAAAAAAACAGCTAGACGACCTTGAACAACAAACTTCTCAACCGGAATTCTGGGGCGACTCGGAACGGGCTGAGAAAACAATGAAGGAAATTCGCGGACTTAAATTCTGGACCACAGGATTTGAAGATCTTTCAAGATTACGCGACGACCTGGATACGATCTGGGAATTTTATGACGCAAGCGAAGCTACCGAAGAAGAGGTAGACGAAGAAGGCAAAAAGCTGGAAGCGAAGCTTGACGAAATTGAATTCCGTAAAATGATGGGCGAAGAAGGCGACGAACTTCCGGCCGTTATTGAAATTAACTCCGGTGCCGGTGGTACTGAATCGCAGGACTGGGCATCGATGCTCATGCGGATGTACATCATGTGGGCAGAAAAAAATGGCTACAAAGTACGTGAGGTAGATTTGCAGGATGGTGATGTGGCTGGTATCAAATCAGTAACATTAGAGATTTCCGGTGAATATGCTTATGGAAATTTGAAGTCGGAAAATGGCGTTCATCGCCTGGTCCGGATTTCACCGTTTGATTCAAATGCCCGTCGCCATACTTCATTTACTTCGGTTTATGTTTACCCATTGGCAGATGATACCATCGAAATCGATGTCAATCTTGCTGACATTACCTGGGATACGTATCGTTCTGGTGGTGCAGGTGGACAAAATGTGAATAAGGTGGAAACGGCAGTTCGTCTGCATCATAAACCTTCGGGCATTGTGATTGCTTGCCAACAGGAACGTTCTCAGCTGATGAACAAAGAAGTTGCAATTCGTTTATTAAAATCCCGTCTTTATCAGGCAGAACTGGAAAAACGTAATGCAGCCCGTGCAGAGGTGGAAGCTTCCAAACGTAAAATCGAATGGGGTTCCCAGATCCGGAGTTATGTATTGGATGACCGTCGTGTGAAAGACCATCGCACAGACCATCAGACTTCTAATACAGATGCTGTTTTAAATGGAGAGATTAATGATTTCATTAAAGCGTATTTGATGGAGTATTAAGCAATATTGAATTTGAAGAAAACCTCCGGACATTATTCAGAAGTGGATTTGTTCGGAGGTTTTTTTTATATTTATGAAAAAAAACTATGACTGGTATCCGATATATAACCAATGAAAAAGGTCAGAAGACCGATCTCATTATTTCCTTAGAGGAGCACGGACAGATTGTAGAAGATATATTGGACGCTCTTCTTGTAGAAGAAAGAAAGAAAGAAGACTCTATGTCTTTGGATAAATTTGTTCAGGAATTAACGGCGGAGGGTAAATTCGATGCCTAAAATTTATGAAGTAATTGTTACTAGTTCTGCTCAAAAAGAAATACGTAAGCTTCAAAAAATAGAAGTTCAAAGAATAATTCCTGCTATTCAATTATTATCCGTCGATCCACGTCCTCCGGGTTGTAAAAAATTAACCTCTGCATCCAATATATATAGAATTCGAATCGGAAATTATCGCGTCCTGTATTCAATTTACGACGTTATAAAGATTGTGGAAGTTTCCGGTGTAAGGCATCGCAGAGACGCTTATGAGTGAAAATGAAATTCTTCATCATCATAAACTCGGCCACGGCCCAAAAATCCTTCTCGCCTTCCACGGCATTGGCCAAACCGGTTTAGCCTGCTTTCAATCTTTCTCCGATCTTTTAGGAGACCATTACACAATCTACGCGTTCGATTTATTCTTTCACGGTCAAAACAAAGGAATCCACGGTGATGACTCATTTTCAGATCAGGATATTATTACCAAAACATTATGGAAAACATTGGTTTCTGAATTTTTGAAAGACAATCAGATTGGCCGTTTTGATATCGCAGCTTTCAGTATGGGAGGAAGATTTGCGTTAGCCACTTTGGAGGAATTTTCATCACAGATTGATAATGCTTTTTTAATTGCACCGGACGGAGTTTCCGAACATCCACTTTATACGCTGGCTTCCCGCTTCTGGCCAACACGGAAACTTTTCCATTGGGTACTTCAAAATCCTGATGTTTTAATTAAATCAGCCTATATGTTCGAAAAACTTGGACTTATCCACAAAAGCCTGATCCGTTTTACACAATTCATGATCGACGACCCCAAACGACAGGAAACGATTTATCGCTCCTGGCTAGCTTTCCGGATGTTAAAATTTGATATATCTGCGGTTTATAAAAAACTTAAAGGAACGAAGGTTTACTTGTTTATCGGGAAATATGATAAGCTATTGAAAGCAAAAGATGTGAAGGAATTATCTGCGCTTCTTACGGAAGAGCAATACTTTTTGATTGCTGCGGGGCATGGAAATTTGGTTGAGAAGGCGGCCCAAATTATTCAGAAATTAGTTTGAGCACTAACACCGATTTGCGATTTGCAATCGGTGTTTCATTTTGTAGCGTTTGTAACGCTGGAAAAATAAACGTAAATCCTACAAATACCTAACCCCTTTCATGGTCGCAACCCCTCTCCGATAAGAATAAAATTTAAGCTTCGTTCTTCCCGAAGATGTTACTATAATCGCATCAGCACCGCACTCGCAGGCTTTATTTTTAGCATTTTCTATGGCTGCTTCGGCTGTTCTTTTATTCCAGATGGAGTTGCCTGTTTTGCTATCAAGCGAACAGATTACTTCAAACTTTCTTTTTACTTCACTTTCATTATTAAATACTTCCAGGTCACAGTTTTGAGATTTGGGTGAATTTTTGGATAATTTCTCTACTTTAACCGAAGCACAGGAAGATAAAATAAATAACAATAAAATCAGTTTAGTATAATTTTTCATTTGAGAAGGGTTTGATATTTGAATTGATAAAAAATAGATAATTCCGGTAAATTCAATCCTTGTTCGGAAATTTAACAAAAAATAAATTGAATACAACAGTACTAGAAACCGCACTGAAAATCGCCAGCCAAAATCCAATTTCCTTCGGATCATAGCTCCACGAGGTTCTCGGTGTAAACATCAATGCGAGCGCGTGAATTACCGTCAACACGATTGAAACATTTCGGATCTTTTTGTTGGCAAAAATTTTCATGAATAGTTTTATCCTGAATTCTGCTTTCAGTTTCAAAAGATAGGAAATTTCTTTGGGTTGGACTTACACATCTCCTGATAGTAACATTTTCAACATCCCTGTATAACGTCTCCCCAAAATCTTCTATCTTTAAGAACTCCCGTTTTTCCCTGAAATTCTTTAATTTAAATGACAGAAACAAATACCTCCGAGACACTTCCACATAAAGACGATACCAGCTGGCGACTAAAAGCTATTATGGGCGGTTCAATCGGCAATTTGGTTGAATGGTACGACTGGTATGCTTACTCAGCTTTCTCGCTCTATTTCGCCGGAACATTTTTTCCCGGCTCCAACCCCACCGTGCAACTTATAAATACCGCAGGAATTTTTGCCGTTGGATTTTTGATGCGACCGATTGGTGGTTATATTTTTGGAAAACTGGCGGATACAAAAGGCAGAAAAGAAGCGATGACGTTATCCGTTTTACTCATGTCATTTGGCTCTTTATTAATAGCATTTTTGCCCGGATATAGCACGATCGGCATTGCGGCGCCTATTTTACTTTTAGTCGCCAGATTATTACAAGGATTGAGTGTCGGCGGAGAATACGGAACTTCGGCCACATATTTAAGCGAAGTTGCAACCAAAGAAAGACGTGGATTTTATTCCAGTTTTCAATATGTTACCTTAATCGGCGGACAATTAATTGCACTTGGTTTACAATTAATCCTGCAAAGAATATTTTTAACCGACCAACAAATGCACGAATGGGGATGGCGGATTCCTTTTGTCATCGGTGCCATACTATCGTTAATCGCACTTTATTTGCGGAGCAACTTGCATGAAACAGAAGCTTTCAGAAATAAAAGTACTTCTACCGTCAAAAAAGAAGGATCGATAAAAGAGCTGTTAAAGCATCCAAAAGCACTTTCAGTGGTTGTGGGATTAACACTCGGCGGAACTTTGGCATTTTATACCTACACCACTTACATGCAGAAATTCTTGGTCAATACAGTTGGATTAACCAAAGGCCAGTCAACGACTTTAACATTTTGCTCGCTCCTTATTTTCGCATTGTTACAACCAGTTTTTGGAGCTTTAAGCGATAAAGTCGGTAGAAGACCGTTATTGATCGGATTTGGAGTTTTAGGAACATTATGCACGGTTCCTTTGCTGACTACTTTGAGCCATACCTCAACACAGTGGGGCGCATTCGGTTTATTGATGGGAGCGCTGATTATTGTCAGTGGTTATACATCCATTAACGCGGTAGTAAAAGCGGAATTATTTCCGGTTGAAGTTCGTGCGCTCGGTGTTGGATTACCTTATTCAATAACCGTCGCTATTTTTGGCGGAACGGCTGAATATCTGGCACTTTGGTTTAAAAATGCGGGCCACGAAAGTTATTATTACTGGTACGTAACGGTGTGTATATTGATTTCTCTGACGGTTTATATTACCATGAAGGATACCAAACATACTTCGCTTATCGAACATTAATAATCCGACGTATAGTTCAAGTTACAAAACTGCACTTTTCAAATTAAAAAGATAATTTATCTATTGACTTCGTGTTTGTAATTTTATAACTTTCTGAAAATCAAAACATTCTGACAGTTATGGAAACAATAAACCGGATTGAACGCTGGGGTGATACTCATCACCCGGCTTGGATGGATGTAGTTCGTATTGGCCTGGGCGTACTTTTGTTTGTAAAGGGTATCAGTTTTATCAGCGACACCGCCCGGCTCTCACACCTGATCAGTAATATGGATTTTCATCTGTATTCTGTGATGGCCGTTCACTATGTGGCTTTTGCGCATATTTTCGGTGGATTTTTAATTGCACTCGGATGCCTTACCCGAACAGCATCTATCTTTCAAATCCCGATTTTGATCGCTGCCGTATTCATGGTAAACCTGAGAACAGGTTTTTCCTATTTCAATTCTGAATTGTGGCTGTCAGCTATCACGCTTATTCTCGTTATAACTTTTACGGTCATCGGATCAGGAAAATTCTCGATGGACGAATGGATGAAAAATCACGATAATTAACATTGTGACTTCGGCGGTCGGCTTTCGGCGGTCAGACCATTGAAACAACAATATTGTTGCTTAAAGACAGCCTAAGAGAAAACAGTCGGTTAAATTTCTGTTTTTCTTAGGCTGTTTTCTTTTATCAAAATCTATTCACACTTTCCGTAACTCTCCCCACTTCCTTTTTTGCTTTGAACAAATACTTCCTTTTGTATTCCAAAGGCGTCATATCTGTTACGTTTTTGAAATGTCGGTAAAAATTTGAAATGTTATTAAATCCACATTCAAAACAAATTACTTCAATCGTCTGCCTGTCTTCAATTAAAAAACGACACGCATGACTGATACGAATCTCGACAAGAAAATCATTGTACGTTTTCTTCGTCATCAGTTTGAAATAACGGCAAAAAGACGTCACGCCAAGATTCGCGATCGCAGCAACTTCCTGCAAAGTAATAGGATTTTTATAGTTTGATAAAGTATAGGCATACACTTTATTCAAGCGAAGTGTTTCCGAATCGTTGGATTTATAAAATGCGTGGGCAGAAGTAATTGTTTCAGTTTCATTGGTCTCGGCCAGTATTTTCAGAATTGTTAACAGGGCAATTAGCCGGTCCAGATTTTGCATCGTCACGGCTGAACGCATTAATGCAATAACTTCTTCTTTCGCTTTTCCATTAACAACAAGCCCTTTTTTTGCCTTTTCAAAAAGTTTTGGAATAAGATAAGCTTCGGGAAGATTCAGCAGATCAGCACCAAGACAATCAGGCAAAAAATGGATAATGATGACCTCAACAGCCGAACTTCCACCTCCGCCTTCAACCCGCCAGGTATGCGGCAGGTTTTCTCCCAAAAGAATTAATTCCCCATCCGAGAAATTGCTGATATCATCGCCAATAAAACGCACTCCATGCCCTTTGATCAGAAAATGCAATTCTAGTTCAGGATGATAATGCCAGACGGTACCAAAGCTGGATTCCTGCTCATGCCTTATGCTGAACGAGTTTTGGGATTTTATCGGAACCTTATGAAAATGAGGTTTCATGGTAGTAAATTGAATCAGGACGATATCTGCTATGTCCTACTGTTTTCAACCTAATAAGTACCAATCACATCATTTCTATTCCCTGAAATCTTAAAAGAAAATTTAGCAACCGGCTATCAGCTGTCGGCAATCAGTCCCGATTTAATTTCGAGCATCAAACCGAATGCCAATAGCCGACTGCTGATGGCGGATTTAATATGGTTTTGACAAACCCTGGATCAGCCAGACTCTTGAATAATGATGGTCTTTACTTTGTCCGGTAGGGACATAATTTGTTGGGACCAGCTTATCAATTGCTGCTTTATAATTAACCTGATATTTAGGATCAGCATTTGCAACCGGATACATATAACGGATAGGCAAAGCAGGACCAAACTGCGCTACTGCTCCTGTTTTTAAAGCCGGAAATCCTGTACGCCTCCAGTCAAACCAGGATTGAATACCAAACCATGAAGAAATCCATTTTTGCTCTATAATACGTTCCTGCTTATTGGTGGCTCCTGTATAAGAAACCGTAGGCTGAGCATAATAATTATCAAAATTAAACGTCGTCGAAGTAAATACACCCGCCTTGGTCATGGAAGCGCGGATAGCATTTTTGTAATGCGTTTCAGGATCACTTACTCCAAACCCACCCAGCAAGGCCGCTTCGGAAATAATAAATTCTACCTCATCATACGTCATCAAATCCATGGTAGCATAAGGATCTGTATTTTTCCGATAGCGGTCATGAATGTAGGAAATGTACGGATTACGTTCATTAGGATAAGTTGCTGCGTCATTTCCTTTATTATATGCAATCGCCGAGGTAATTGACATACCAATAGGAAGACCAACATACAAAGATGTATCAGCGCTTGCCGCCGTAGAAGGCACATACGCGACAGAGTAACTTTCTCCAAACTGATTGACAACCGTTTTCGTCGTTACGGCTGTGACTTTGGAATCCCATTTTCTTAAAACCGGTGCAATCCAGCGTTCAAGTCTCGGATCTTTAAGCGTAATCAGCTTATCCACAAATGGTTTTCCCGGTTTCAACAAATAATTTGGATTTGCTGAATTTAAAAGACCACCCGGATTAGAATTGTCGCCCGTTGTTCCAATAAAACTCATTACCGCATTGTCGGCTGTGCTTGCAAAAGCAGCTGCACTGGCCTGTGTAAATTCTGTTTCCAGATTGATACCAAGCGCACTCATTTCTGCTTTTTTATCGGCAAGTCTCAGGCAATAACGCAGGCGTAAAGAATTGGCAAGTTTTTTCCATTTTGCCCCGTCACCTTTATACAGTACATCAGACGTTGCACTAATGGCATCTTTTGCTTCCAGACTGCTTAGCAGATCACTGGCCGTTTTTAAGTCCGTAAGAATTCCTTTGTAAACATCTGCCTGGGCATCATATTTTGGAAAATAATCTCCTGAACTAGCCTGCAATGCATCAGCATAAGGAATATCCCCATACAAATCCGCCATAAGCCCGAAAACCAGGGATTTCATTGTAAGCGAAATTGCCTGAAAAAAACGATTATTATCCCGAACACCATTGTCATAAATAATTTTATTATTCCGGAGTACATCAAAAACGCCTGCACCGGAGGCGCTGATCCAGCCTTCCTGAACCCATGCATATTGATTTATAATCGCTGCGCCTTCGTTAGTACCCGCCTGCATATATTGCATGGTCGCACCGATCTTGGATCCATCCTTTCCCAGCGTATAAACAATTTTCCCTGTGTTGGTAAGAACGTAAGTCAAAATATAATTTGACGAAACATTTTCCGCAGCATTAGGATTAACATTCGTTTCAGTCAGATCCTGGCATGAAGTCGTGACAAGACATAACGTTGTAAAAAGGGCAATGTATATCGATTTTATAGCTTTCATTTTGTATTTCAGTTTAAAAATCAACATTCAGTTTAAATCCTAATGAACCGGTGAAAGGCATGATATTGTAATATTCTATACCCTGTGTCCAGCTACCCGACGTACTGTTTTGTTGAAAAGCTTTTTCAGGATCAAATCCTTTAATTCCAGCTTTTGTCCACATATATAAATTGTTACCAACAATAGCAACCGAAGCATTTTGTACTCTAAACTTATTGACAAAGGCTCTTGGCAAACGATAACTGATAGAAACTTCACGAAGCTTTACATACGTTGCACTGTACATATTCCGGTTCGGGAACGGACGGTTAGCATAACGATAGGCACTGAAAGGATCCAGCCATTTACTTCCAGGGCCACCCAGGTTTTCAGTATAAACCGTTTCTCCGGCTGCATTTTTTGTAGCAAATACACCTGGTTCCAAACTTGCATCCTGAACTCTGACTTTCGATTCTGTACTTCCTTCCGGCCAGGCCATACCATGATATTCGGCGTTTCTACCTCCTACCCAGTTACCCAGATATTTGTCAGGATTAGCCTTAATCTGATCAGACAAACTTTGTGAGGCGTCGTATGGAACTCCGGTCAATGTTGTTTCTCTCTGACCGTTGTTGCCAAGGAACATCATGGTGTTAGAGTAAAAAGATCCGCCCTGACGCCAGTCGATGTTGGCAAACAATGTGAAATTTTTATACGTCACAGTCGGTTGAAAACCCATCAGGAACTTGTTATTAAAATTCCCGATTTTCCTGATCTTCGTTATGTCCGTATTATTTTGGTAAAGACCACCAGCCGTTACAATCGGATAGTTGTAGTAGGATGAACTCTGATCTGTAACTTTAAGTATCGGCTGCTCATAAATATCACCAATTTGTCCGCCCGTGTAAGTCCGCACCATAGCGCCACCACTTTCATTGGTTGCAAAATACGTGATCCCGTCAGCCAGTTCTCTGATATAAGCTCTGTTCCGGCTCAACGTAACATTCAAATCAAAAGTAACATTTTCGGTTTTAACAGGCGTCGTCATAATGCCCAGCTCAAATCCTTTACTTTGAACCAAACCTGCATTAATCAGCTTGCTCGTTGCCCCGGATTCGTCCGGTACAGAAATCCCAAGAATCTGGTTTTTGTTTTTTCTATCATAATAAGTTGCTTCCAGACCCAGACGGTTTTTCAAGAATTTCACATCAAGACCTACTTCCATTGAAGTCGCAATTTCCGGTTTCAGGTTTGCATTTTTCAAAGTTCCTGCCATATACATTCTCTTGGCAGTTCCCCAATCCGCAGCAGTTGCATACGTCTGGATAAGATTGTAAGGCGCAACGTCATTACCAACCTGCGCATAACCCGCTCTTACTTTTGCAAAACTCATCCAGCTTGGCAAATTTACCATTTCCGAGATCAGAACACTTAAAGAAGCAGAAGGATAGAAGTAAGAATTGTTTCCTTTTGGAAGCGTACTTGTCCAGTCGTTACGAGCGGTCAAATCCAGGTAAACCATTTCCTTAAATCCTAACGAAGCAGATCCATAAGCTCCATAAAGCAATTTTTTTGTCAGCCCGCTTGAATACGTTACAGTTCCCGGAGCACCATTTGCAATATTGTACAAACCAGGTACTACCAATGAACCCGCGTTGTTTTCCAAAGAACGACCGTATTGTTCCAGACGGTTACCTCCGGCCATAGCGTTCAAACTCCAATTTGGTCCCAGATTTTTCTTGTACGCAACGATCAGATCCAGATTGGTTTCCTTCGTGAAGGTATTTTTAATATTGTAAGCGCCATTCACATATTCAAAGTTGTTGAAAGCTTTTTTTGCTTCAAACAATTCATTATATGCGTCTCTTGCATAACGTGCAGTGACAGAAAATTCCTTACTTAGATTATAATCCAGCTGAATTTTGCTCACCGTTCTGTCGCGTTTGAAACCGGTCGGGTTTTCATGCACGAGATAAAAAGGGTTATTCTGCTTATCCTTGTATTTCCGTTGTGCTATGCCTTCCTGGCCTGGCAACCAGTAATCTCTCAAATCATTAATATCCACTTGCGCTCCTGTTTCATAGATACTTCGAACAGGATCATTACGCGAAGCGTCAATCAAAGGCCTGTTATCAGAGCCGGACTCTGTGATGTTCAGGTTGAAAGTCGCCTTTAATTTATCCGTAATATTATAAGCCGTGTTAAGCGCAACAGTCAAACGGGAAAGATTCATCGTTGGGATAATTCCTTTATTGGTCATGTTACCAACCGACAATCTGAAATTTCCTTTGTCATAATTTCCATTTACCGAAACGTTGTTGGTGTTGGTCACACCTGTTTGAAAAAAATCCTTGAAACGGTCACGATGTGAAATCAACGGCGTTTTTACACCATATGTATTCCATTGTGCCCAAAGTTCACCTTTATCCAATGCCGCGCCCCAGCTTTCATTTTCCTGTTCTTCCAAAACATGAGCTCCTGTTTTTCCTGAACCGAATTTATTCTGAACTTGAATATATTGAAGTGGAATTTCAAAAGTTACCGCCGTATTTAAAGAAACGCCGATCCCTTTTTTCCCGGCTGCGCCGGATTTGGTTGTGATCAAAACCACACCATTTCCCGCTCTTGATCCATACAATGCAGCTGCACTTGCTCCTTTTAAAATAGAAACATTTGCAATATCATTCGGGTTGATATCCGAAATCGCGTTTCCCATATCAGCACCGCCGAATCCGTTTCCCAGTTTGTTAGCTACCGGCACACCGTCAATTACAAAAAGCGGCTGATTGTCACCATTCAAAGAACTTGCTCCGCGAATAATCATACTCACAGACGAACCAACACCGCCACCCATTTGTGAAATTTGCACACCAGCTACTTTTCCAGCCATTGCGTTCAACACATTATTCTGCGGAGTTTGTGTTAATGCGGTTCCCTCTATACTTCCGACGGAATAACCCAGGGAGCGCTTTTCTCTTTTAATACCCAAAGCGGTAACCACAGCTTCCTTCAAGGTTTCAACACTTTCAACCAGTGAAATATCAATAACACTTTGTTTTAACACAGGAACTTCCTGAGGAATGAAACCGATGTAGGAAAAAATCAAAATCGGATTATCGCCCGTAACATCAATAGAATAAGCGCCGGAAACATCGGTTGTTGTCCCAACTTGCGAGCCTTTCAAAAGTACATTTACCCCGGGCATAACAGTACCGTCTTTTGCAGCAATGACTTTCCCGTTAATTTTCATCAACGATTTCCTGGCATCAGGACTTGCCAAAAACTGGCTTTCTATAATATTAGAAGAAAGGGGAATTGGGGCAAGCACAATTTGCTTTCCAATAATCCTGTACTTGATTTTCAAGGGAATTAACAGATTATCCAGGACGTCGGCTAGCCGCTCATTTGTTATTTCCAGAGAATATTTTTTTGCACCGGAAACCAGTTTCGGACGATAGGTGAATTTGACATCCGCCTGTTTTTCCAGACTGTTTAAAATACCAATCACATTCTGGTTTTCTACTTTTAAGCTAACTTTCCGGTTAAGCAGATCTTGCGAATCTATTATACGGGCGAAGGAAACACTGGCAAAAATCACCGCAATGCAAGCCTGTAAAAGCATAATTTGCGTGAGATGATATAAGATTTTGGGAAAACGTAGATCTTTTTTCATTAGCTTCGATTTGTTCCTGATTTGAGAAAAGCAATAACAATCCTTTCATCCACTTTGGAATGGATGTCATTTTAAAGAGCATAAAAGGAAATCATGAGCCCGAACAACAGCATGTTGCTGAACTTTTTTCAAGTAAAAAAATTATTTATTCATACTCGGGCGGGTTATATAGTTTTGTGGGTTAAGATTAATCAGTTGCATTTTTTACCATCAATAATGACGTCGGTACCAACTATCCTATAATTCGCTTCAACAGCTTCACATATAATATCCAGTCGCTCAAACAAGGTTTCGCTACCCAGGGAAGTTGTTAGCCGGCAATTCGCAAAAAGCTCTTTGTCAAATACAAGTTTCACTCCGTAAACCTTTTCCAGCGCCTCAAAAATATCAGGCAGCGGCGCGTTGGCAAAGGTGCGTTCCAACAATTCTTCCCGGGAAACAATAATCACAGGCTTGTCAATCAGGGAACGGTTTAACGTTTCGTCTTTTCTGGAAAAAACTGCTTTCTGGTTTGGAATCAGTACTACTTCTTTATTTTTCGAATCAATTTTTCCAAAATCCTGATTGGCAAAAACAAATACTCTTCCCGTCCTGACCGAGACTATTACCTCTTTATTTTCTTCAAATGCATTGATACGAAAACTTGTCCCTAAAACTTTTGTAACCAACTCATTAGCATACACGATGAAGGGTTTAGCTGGATTTTTTGTCACATTAAAGAAAGCTTCTCCCGACAAAAAAACCTTTCTTTCTTTACCCTCAAAATTATTTATATAGCTAATTCTGCTATTCTTTTCCAGTGTTACTATACTTTGATCGGGCAGCGTTATATTAACCGGTCCAGAAGTTGTGTTGACAACTTCCTTCAAAGGAATTTCTGCTTTTTCAACCAGTTTCGAATAGGTTCCTGCTTTTATTTTTGCAGGTTGATAATTCAGCCAAAGCAAGCCAGCGACCAAAATTACGGAAGCAGCCGCCAGCCATTTTCTCCAGCCTATATGAAATATAGGTCTGCCATGTATTGGCTCATCCGGCATGGAAGATTCTATTTTCTGCCAAATATCATTGACATCTTCCTCATCAAAAGACATTTGTGATGCTATTGAAAGCTGCAAAACAATCTCCCTGGCCTGATCAAGAATATCATGCTGGACAGGATACATTCTCAAAAATTCATTCCAAAACAAATCTTCCTCCGGGTCAGAAAACTTCACCCAATTGATGAATTTCTCTTCCTTTACAAAATCCTCAACAGAATATCCGGCGAATTTTTTAAACATATCATTTGCTTATCTAACCCCTAAATCAGAAGAATAAAGATTTGTACTCATTTTTTGAAAAAAAATTTTCAAAAAAATTGAAACCAAAAAATAAGTGAATTCTTTCGCTGCAAACGAGGAAAATAGATTCAAAAAAGAATTAATACAAGAAGGAAAGAATAAAAGGAAAGGACCAGCCGGCCATCTCAATTGTAATACGCAGCTGGCTGATGGCTCTATGCAGGAGATTTCTCACCGACTGATTATTGAGCTTCATCAGATTTTCGATTTCTTCCAAACTGAAATCATCATGATAGCGAAGCTGAATAACTTCCTGCTGTCTTTTTGAAAGTTTCCCGATCGCTTTCTGCAAGCGGATAATTTGTTCGGACTCCGTTTCCTTGGCCATAAGCACCTGTTCAACAGAAAAGTCCCCAATGATATTTTCAAGAATACTTTCTGCCGTTTGAGGCTGAGTATCCTGTTTTTCAATGTTTTTGATAATGCGGTTGCGGAGCGAACGGAAGAGATAATATTTTATAGAATCTGTTTCCGAAATATTTTCCCGGTGCAGCCACAAATGAAGAAACAAATCCTGTATACTATCTTTTATAAGCTGGCGGTTGGACGTGATCCGGTAGCCATAAGACAACAAATCATTGATATAAATATTGTAGATTCTGGCAAATGCATCCCGGTTACCTTCTCGGAAGGTATTCCACAAAAGCATATCTGAGCCCGAATTATCCACAGTTAAATATAATTATTATAATTTATATTTAAATAACCATATCAAATAAAATTATCTAAATCATGTCACCCGATGTAAATTAACCTCTAAAAATGAGGTTAACAGGCGTTATTGACATTATATAATTGTTAATTATGAAATGGCCAAACGGGATTGGCGGCGCAAAATTTCTTTTGCCTTGATTAACTGGTTCTTAACTGTATTGGTAGAGATGTTCATAAAACTTGCAATCTCCTTATAGGATTTTCCTTCTTCTATATTAAGCTTCAAAATTTGCTTTCTTCTCTCAGAAAGTAACTCAACGGCTCCCATAAGAAATTTGATTCTGGCCTCCTTATCTTCGCCATCTTCGTCATGCAAAATAGTCATTCTGTCTACATATTGCTGGCGTAATTGCTGGTCTTTTTCAAATTTTTTGAACTGATCAAAAATCTGGTTTCGCAAGCTGACAAACAAATAGGCCTGAAAACTATGCTCCGGTTTTATTTGAATTCGGCGGTCCCAAATTTTGGCAAATACATCCTGAGTAACGTTTTCAGCCTCTTCCTCATCTTTGAGTAAAGTTGTACAAAATTTCAGCGCCGGAGAACGAAAATGCGTATAAAGCATTGAAAAAGCCGCTTCATCTCCCTGTGTTACGCGGTAAAGGATTTGTTCATTAGGAAAGTTCATAGGATTCAGGAATTTTTTGGTCCGTATTATTTCACAAGATATTCGGTAAAATTGCTTGTAATGCCCAATTCATTTTGAAGTTTTTCAATCACTATAAGCAATTGATCCATTTCAGTTTTCAGTTCTTCTGTAAGTTCTTCAACTTCTCTCCTCGTGTAAGTTGAGATCGGAAATCCACGTTTTTGCAGACTGTATTTCGCGATTGTCGGATAAGCCAAATGCACAAGTTCCATCGAATCAAGAAAAAACTGCTGTACTTTTTTTACATCTTCCTCACGTTCAGGATCATTGAAATATTTACAGATCCACACGATCAATTCAGGATAAATATTTCCCTGTATGCAGGAAAGTCCCGCCGCACCTGCTTTCAAAGATGATACCGCATTCACCATGTAGGCATCATAAAGCCCAAACTGGTATCCTTCTGCAACATTAATTCTGCGTTTTACTTCTTCATCATCCAGACAGGTGTCTTTGTGATAAATTACTCTTCCTGTTTCAACCAGTTCTTTAAGTATCGTACTCGGAATCAATCTCTTATAGGGAACCGGACATTCGTAAAAACCTAACGGAATATTATCCGTCAAACTGATCAGTTCTTTTGCATTTTTCAGAAATATCTCATCTGATTCATTTTCATCAGCTATAAGCCCGGAAATTACGATCACCGCTTCAACTCCGGTAGCATATATACGTTTAACAAATTCAGCCTGTTCATCAATTGGTCCGCCGAAAGTTCCTGTTGCCACAACCGGGACTCTGCCTGCGACCTGATCAACAACCGTTTTTGTAACATCAATCCTTTCCTGTTCGCTCAATTCATACATTTCGCTCGAAAGACAGGTTGCAAAAAGCCCTGCGGAGCCAGCATTCAGGTAAAATTCAGTCAGTGTTTTCAGTCCTTCATAATCAACTGCTCCGGTTTTAAGAAACGGAGTTAACATTACAGGAATAAATCCTTGCGGCAAAGATGTAGTTTTTGCGGTCATACCAATTTTAAAAATCTATTAGTGTCAGGGTAACTTTACCGGTCCCTCTTTACCGGATCGTATGTTCAGGTCAGGATATAATTCCGACTTTTGTATTTGCTATTATATACTCGTGTGATCTGCCAATGCTTCTTTTTCAATTTCTATTGGTTTTCCTTTCAATCTTGTCAAAAGTAAACCTCCAAGAAAAATAGTCAGCGTACCCACAACCATCACCATATTCTGATGAAGCGGGTTTCGTAAATAAGCGTATTCATCCGGCAGTTGTTTTGAAAATGTCATCCAGACGATGACCACAATACCAATTAGCGTAGCCGTAAGCGCTTCGGCATTTTTTGTGTTTCTTGAAATAATTCCCAAAAGAAATAATCCCAGCATACCACCGGCAAAGATTCCAGAAAGCAGCCACCAGACGTCTAGTACGCTTTTTACACCAATCATCGCGATACCAGTAACCATTCCGAGAAGACCAAAACCTGTGGTTGCAATGTACAGCAATGTCATCGATTGTTTCGAAGTCATTTCCGGTTTGATATAACGCTGATAAATATCAACCATGAAAACCGTAGCAGAAGCATTCATACCTGAACTGATCGTACTCATGGCCGCAGACATAATAGCTGCAATAATAAGTCCCAAAAGTCCCACAGGCACTTTGTTGACCATGAAATGTGGCATCACTTTATCACCAATATCTGCGGCACTTAATGTCGATGCAAGTTTTTGAAGTGCTTCCGGCGTACCGTTCGGCAAACGTTCAACTGCCACCTGCATTTGAACCGCATGAAGCAGATCGGGATTGCTTTGGTAATAAGCGAACAAACAAGATCCAAGAACGAAGAACATCAGCGAGACCGGCAGATACAAATAAACGCATAACCAGATAGAACCCGCCGCTTCTTTAATTGACGTTGTGGTATGATAGCGCTGCACATAATTCTGATCCATACCGAAATTGTTAAGATTCATAAAAAAACCATACAACAGAACGACCCAAAACGATGACTGAGTGAAATCAGGGGCAAAACTTCCTAAACTGAATTTATCGTCTACTTTTCCTATATCAATAATTTTTGAAACGCCGCCCTCCATTCCGGATACTACCAGATATAGAATGACAATTGCTCCAACTGTTTTTACAACGCCCTGCACAACTTCCGTCCAGATTACTGCTTCCATTCCACCCATTACGGTATACAATACAATACAAATCCCAACTACGATCATAATCGTAGCCATTGGATAACCTGTTAATGCCTGTAAACTAAGTGCAATTCCAAAAAAGATTGAACCCATTCTTGCAAGCTGAGTCAGTAAAAAACAGGCAACTGCATAGGTTCTGGCCCAAGGACCGAAACGTTCTTCCAAATGTGTATATGCGGAGACGGTTCCGGTATTTCTATAAAACGGTATAAAAAACTTGGTAGCCACCCAGGCTGCCAGCGGCATTGATAAACTAAAAACAAAAGAATTCCAATTGCTCCCAAAGGCTTTACCCGGAACTCCTAGGAAGGTGTTACTGCTGAGAAAGGTGGCATAAATGGAAATACCAATGGCCCAGCCAGGGATTTTTCCGGAAGCTTTGGTAAACTGATCTGCGGTTGTGTTTTTGCGGGAAAAATAAATACCTACGGCCACCATCCCAACCAGATAGCTTATAACGATAATCAGATCTATAACGGGTAAGGATTTCATTCTACTTTATTAAGAAGTATAACTTAATTGCAAATAAACAGGATTACATTCATGTATTTATGTGGTTTTATATCCTTTTATTATACGATCTTATCATACAAAATAATTTAATATAGAAAAGCCTGTCAAGATATCAATCCTTCTTATCCTTAAACAGATATCCAATCCCGACGGTTGAAATAATGATCAGCGAAAGCAGCAGAATTTTTGTCCCCAATCCTTCATTTGGATGTTCCAGCAAATAACGGATTTCCTGCGCTTCCCTTCCCGCCCAAACCGCCAGAACTGTTCGCGGAATCATTCCCAGCGTCCCGCCTGCAAGTACCTGAGGTAACTTTGCACCGACTACGTTAAAAAATAAATTAGTAATCGTAAATGGTAGAACAGGAGAAAGTTTTGCAAAGAAAATCAGCCGGAACTGGTTGGCCTTAAATTTTCGAATGAGCGATTCAATTTCAGGATAAATCTGCACCAGATAGATCCGGATGGATTCTGCATTGAAAAAATCTGCCAGTATATAAAGAAGCGCAATGGCTCCGAGATTTAGTAAAAACAAAAACGGAATTGCGTACCATCCTAAAAAATAACCAAAAACCAGTGCGAGGAATGTTGGCGGTGTGAGCGCAATCGCTGAGGTAAGAGTTAATCCAATCGTTACCAGCATCCAGGTTCCGTAAGACCAGCTTCGCAATAATTCTTCATGTGCCACAGCGGAGGCTGTCAGCAGAGACGTCGTGACTAATGGAACAACAGTGAGTAAAACGCTTACGACAAGAGGTAAAGGAAGTTTTTTTACTAATGGATTCGCCAAAAGAAGATATTTTTAGTCAATACAATAATTTCAGTTATCAAATTAACCACTTCTTTCTCTAAAAGGTTTTTCCGGAAGGTTATCTTTGGTCTTTTACTACAAATTCGAAGATTGACGCTAACTATTTTTCTATGAAATTCGCGACCAAAGCTATACATGCAGGTGTTGAACCTGACCCAACAACAGGTGCGATTATGACACCGATTTACCAGACTTCAACTTATGTTCAGGAAAGTCCGGGAAAACATAAAGGGTATGAATATTCCCGCACGCACAATCCTACGCGTACCGCTTTGCAAAATGCACTGGCAGCTTTGGAAAATGGTAAACATGGAATTTGCTATGCGTCGGGCCTGGCTGCAACGGATGCCGTTTTGAAATTATTCCGCCCCGGTGATGAAATTATCGCCACGAATGATATTTATGGAGGCACGTACCGGATTATGAAAAAAATCTACGAGCCGTTCGGTTTGGTTTTTCATTTTGTTGATATGCGTGATATCAAGGAAATCGAAAAAGTAATTTCGGAAAAAACGAAAATGATCTGGGTTGAAACGCCAACGAATCCTTTGTTGAAGATTATTGACATTGAAGCGGTAACCCATGTTTGTAAACAAAAAGGAATCCTGAGCGTGGTGGATAATACCTTTGCTTCACCATATCTGCAAAATCCGTTGGATCAGGGAGCGGATATTGTCATGCATTCGGTGACCAAATATCTTGGCGGACATTCCGATACGGTTATGGGCGCGCTTATTGTCAATGATGACGAGCTGGCAAAACAGCTGGCTTTTATCCAGAATGCAAGTGGCGCGGTTCCAGGGCCTCAGGATTGCTTTCTGGTTTTACGAGGAATAAAAACGTTACATATAAGGATGCAGCGGCATTGTGAAAATGCGAAAGTAGTTTCTATGTGGCTCGAAGATCACCCGAAAGTTGGAAAAGTATATTATCCGGGACTTCCTTCACACGAAGGGCACCTTTTGGCAACACGACAAATGCGTGGATATGGCGGAATTGTTTCCTTTGAACTAAAAGGAGACAATTATGAGCAAGCTATTCGTGTGATGGAAAGTCTGGAAGTATTTTCTTTGGGCGAATCATTGGGCGGTGTGGAATCTCTTTGCACGCATCCCGCGAGTATGACACATGCTAGCATTCCAAAGGAAGAACGGGAAAAAACGGGATTAAAAGACACACTCATCCGCCTTAGTGTGGGAATAGAAGATGTTGAGGATTTAATAGAAGATCTGGCGCAGGCAATTGGTTAAGTTTTCAATTCTATTTTGCATTCCAAAGGCAAAACCATTACTTTTGATCTCTACATTATAGCAAAACAACAAACAAGTTATTCATGGAATTAACAGGAACTGTCATCGCTTTACTCCCTGAAGTGTCTGGTCAGGGTAAAAATGGAACATGGCGGAAGCAGGAATTTATTCTTGAAATCCCTTCGCAGTATCCAAAAAAAGTATGCATTTCATTGTGGGGTGACAAAATCGATCAGGCTGGTTTACAGATAAATGACGCTGTAACAGCATCTATCGACGTTGAAAGCCGCGAATATAACAATCGCTGGTATACAGAAATAAAAGCATGGAAAGTTGACAAAGCCGGAAGCGCAGGCGGCGGCGGAGCATCTTTTAGCGGTGGTAGCAACAATAGTACTTTTCCTCCGGTAACAACTTTTACAGAAGACGAATCTGACGATTTGCCATTCTAAAAATATATTAGCAGTCCACCGTCGCGATGAGAGAATTCGTCAATGAGTCAATGGTATTCTATCGTCCTCATTACTGAGGTTATTGTCATCATTCTTTCAACGCGTCGGCGGACTGCTTTTTATTAATTCATTGGGCTGATTATGCCATCGCTACCGTAAAATGATCAAACACTTCGTGCGGATGAACTTCCAAAACATTGGCAAGAACGAGCATCACCAGCGTATTAGAAGCCATTTTTCTTGGAATCCCAGCCGCTGCCGCAAATAATTCAACCGTTACGGTCTGTTTTTCATCCAGAAGTTTCATCAGCTTTTCTTCCTTATCACCGTACTGAAATCGTACATCCCGTTTAAAACGGCCACGACGCATAATTTCACGCATTTCCCTGCTAGCCTGAATGGATTTATCCGCCACGCGAACGTATGCCTTTTTCATCCCGGCGGAATCCACAACATAATGCGGCTTATCAAGACTTCGTGGAATGGTCAAAACCAGAACTTCACGTTCCGTATCGACAGGAATTCTTTCTAAACGATAATCAAGTTTGGGGAAACAATAGGTGTCAATAGCTTTTACGAGGGTGTATTCGTCTTCAAACGAGTCTTTTAATCCTTTGATAGTCCGGTCGTCCCCAACACCGACGAAGAGTTTTCCACCCCCCGAATTAGCGAAGGCAACAAGCTCGCGGACAATTTTTTCCGGATGATTGGATTTCAATTTGAATTCCACATGATCACCCTCACCTCTTCTGACCAACTCTTTAAGCAATCGTAGTTCCATCAATTGGTCTGGATAGATACTTAACTATGAAAATAATTGGGCTTTCTGGTATTTGCTTTTCATAACAACGTTACCAATTTACATTCCTTTCATGATATTAAAAAAATATTATCAATGAATCTTTGCACATTTTATGATCATTCTTATAACTAGTTGATTCAAATAAACAATCGTACCATCGAGGTTCATAAAGGCTCAAAAAAAAGATTTAATTTGGCATAGAATTTTTTCGGCATTGCCGAACATTTTATCTAAATCTTAACCTTTGATAGGAATAGGCCAACTGCATGAGAAACCTTACTATTGTAACCTTACTATACATTACACTACCGACCTACTTATTTTTATTCTTTTGGGTGGATAGTAGTTATTCTATTATTTCAATGTTTGCGTTAACGGTAGTAATGCTTTTCTCAATCTATAAAACGCGTGATAAAAAGCTTAATCCTGACCCGTTGACATTTTCGCTGAAACCGATACTTATTTCTTCATTTTTTATATCATTATTACTTTCGTATTTTTCTGAATTTGGCGGATTTGACTACCAAAGCTATGATTATCAGGCACATAATTTCAAATTTAATTTATTAGCAACACAATCCTTGCCGTTGTATGATCAGGATCGTGACGTTTATATGTGCTATTATCTGGGATACTATATTATTCCGTCTTTACTTGGTAAAATCACCTCGGTTCATTTTATAAAAGGTTTTGCTTTTATCTGGACCTGGTTTGGACTTCTGTTAAGTTTTTCCTGGATTCAGATCCGGTTTAAAGATTTGAAAAACCGTCAGCGCATACTAATCAGTTTGCTTATCATTTTGGGATCTTATGTCAGCGTACTTTTGCCAGCTTTAAGTAAATTATTGGCAGGAGCTGTCAACTTTCAAAATAACTCCATCCTTATTAATGGAAAATTTGTACTGAATCAGCTTCCCATTTTTTCAAAAAGCCTGTCGGAGGCTCCTCAGCATACTTTGCCTGCCATTATTGGTACCTGCTTTTTCATGGCAGCTATTACCAATGTCAAATATTTCTATCCGTTTGCAGTTTTCATTTTTAGCTCTTTCTTTTGGACACCTTTTACGGCAATTGGTCTGTCACTGTTTGGTTTGTATTTTGTCTACAGAGGCTTCCAGCAGGCTCAGTTTCGGTTTATTTTAAATGCCGCCCTATTTGGTGTTTTATTGTTATTGGCATTTTATCCGGTGATAGCATTCCTCCTCAGCTCTGATGCAACATCTATGGAAAGCAATTTATTTATATGGCAAACCGGGAGTCCGATTTGGCCGGTATATTACTTGTTATATCTTTTCGGATTTTTCGGAATCTGGTTTATTTTTTTCAGAAAAAGTCTTATGAAATTCGATAGGGATCTTTTATGGGTATCCTTTCTTACTTTCGCATTATTAGGTTTGGTACAAGTAGGCCATTTCAACGATTTGAACACACGGGCCTCCATTGCAGCCCAAATCGTATTGGCAACGAGTATTGCCTATGCATTTGTAACCGGAGTCCTGGACAAAAGAAAAAATTATGGACTGATAGTGGCCGCATTATTTCTGGCGGTCAACTCGCTAAGTTTTGTAAAATTCTATTATGAGCGACTATTTACGCTGAATATGGGATCGGTCAATTCCATAGAGAATCCCGTAATTTCAGAATTTGGAGACAATTATTACGATTTCCTTGAAAAGGGTTATGCCAATGGAAAAGAAGTTGTGCAACAATATTCACTCAAAAAAGGAAGTATTTTTGAAAAATATTTATTGAAACGAAATTCTCAATAAAATCAAACAAAAAACGGCGCCATCAGGCGCCGCTCTTCATTAATATTCGTCTTCATTAAAGAAGAAGTCATCTTTGGTCGGATAATCCGGCCAAATTTCCTCAATGCTTTCATAAGGCTGACCATCATCTTCCAATTCTTGTAGGTTTTCAACTACTTCTAACGGAGCGCCTGTTCTAATTGCGAAGTCAATCAGCTCGTCTTTGGTAGCTGGCCAAGGAGCATCCTCCAGATATGATGCGAGTTCGAGAGTCCAGTACATAATTTTTGTCGCCTATTAAATAGTTACTTAATTTTTTAAGGATTGCAAAAGTAAAAAAAATTGCATCTTTTAATAATTTTAAACAAAAAAAATCTAAAATAATTGTTTTTTATTTTTAATATTTTGTGTCAATATGCTAAAAGATTGAAAATCATAAAATTGGAATAAATTTCAGGCAATAATTAAATACTTCTACACTTAATTTTGAATCAGTAAAGAATCATTCCACAACATTTTGGTTTTTAACCGTGGATTTTGTTCATCTCTTTCTTACCAAAAAATATGGGATTTAAACCCCTTTTTTGATAAATGACAACTGAAATAAATATGTAAAGAGTCAGGAAACTAAGAATGCTCTGAAATATTGAATCTAATCCAAGTAACTTTGAAAACGAAAATACAGATACGAATATCATTGATGCGAACATCCATGATACCATGAGTGGCTCTAAAAATCTAGAAAGTTTTGTGTTTGACGATATCTTATCCCTTAACTTTTTACTTACCAGGAATACAAATGGTACTGCTAAAAAAACGATAGGATTATATTCGCTGACAACAGACACGATTTTAAAAGCAGCCAAAATGGACATCACCTCAGAAAAATGTTCCAGGTCTTGAAAATCTAGATAGGTTCTATTTAAATTTTCCCAATTTCTATTTAAGGGCTGTCTGAAATTTGTGAATATCTTTTTCATTATTATTTGATTAATTAAATTCAATATTATTCAATATTTTAAAGTCCTTAATTCAATATTTTTTAAACGGTTAAATAATTAGACAAGAAAAAAATTTAATCGTATTTCGAATATTTAATAAATAATATTATGACAATTGAAGTTTGCGCATACTCCCTGGAGTCCTGTATGAATGCCCAGGTAGGTGGCGCAGGGCGCATTGAGCTTTGCGGTGGATTAGGCGAAGGTGGAACCACGCCAAGCGCCGGCCTTATAGAAATGGTTCGTGAACATATCCAGATTCCTATTTATGTCATGATCCGTCCGCGTGGCGGTGATTTTGTTTATGATTTTTTTGAAGAAGAAATCATGAAACGGGATATCGCAATGGCCAAAAAACTGGGAGCGGATGGCGTTGTTTTGGGTATACTTCTTCCGGACGGGCAAGTTGATATAGCACGTACCAAAGCACTTGTAGATTATGCCGCCCCGATGAAAGTAACTTTCCACCGTGCATTTGATCTTACGCCAGATCCTGTTAAAGCTTTAAAAGCTGTTATTGAAACAGGTGCTGAAAGAATTCTAACCTCGGGCCAAAAACCTAATGCACTGGAAGGAATAAAGGTCCTGGAACAACTGGCCAAAGCTGCCGGAAGCTCAATAGAAATTATGGCCGGTGGTGGTGTGAACCATGGCAATGCTGCTGAACTTAAAGAAGCCGGGGTACACTCTCTACACTTAACAGCCAAATCTTTCCGTCCCGGGCGCCAAAAATATTTCCCATCTGACATTTCCATGGCTGGTGAAAGTCCGGATGAAAGATCGGTGATGTATAGTGATTTGGGTTTAGTTGAAGCAATTGTGAGTGTGGTGGCAAGTCAATAACTTTTAGTATTAAATATGTGAAAAAGATTTTGCTTGGAATTGCCCTGTTATTAGTCGCTTTTCTTCTTGTAGCTGTTTTTATACATAATCTTGAATTTTGGAGTGCTGTGAAATGGTGGTCTCTCAATATTACGACCGTTGGTTTTCTATTTATATTTTTTCCTACATTAAAAAGGTATGAAGATAATGGAATTGTCAAACTCCTGTTTATACCGGGAAAGTCGTATTTCAAAATAATAGGAGTTCTTATTTTTATAGCAATTTTAACTTTGTATTATTCAATTTCACAACACCTTGCTTTTGGTCTAAATGAAAAGATCAAAGGCTATTATTTAAACCGCAAAACAATTGAAGCAACAGCAACAGTATTAGGAATTACTAAAATTTCTTTCACTTTAAAAACTTCATTTACTCAGGAATTTATGGTTGTTGAGTATGATACAGATGAAGGGGTTTTACGCCAGGGATTGGACCCTAAAAAATATGGTTATCTACGTCCTGGTCAGAAAATACTCATTTTATATTCAAAAGGTCACTCGTCCATCTTTAAACTAGAGTAAAAAATGCCATAATTGTAGGCCTTGAAACACAAATCATTATCTTTGCGGCTCTTTCTAAAAAAACAAAACCTTAAAAACGTGAATAACAATACTTCGTTAATTTGGAACATCGTGCTTAGCATAGCCGTAGCGGTGTTATTTTTCTTACATTTTTCAGGTGGTAAATCTGAATCCGTAGCAGCAGGATCGGATGGAGTAGTAGCAGGTCGTCGTACTGTGTATGTGCAAGTCGATTCACTTTTGACGAATTACGATTTCTTTAAGGATACCAAGAAAGCATTGGAAAACAAACATTTCCAGTTAGAAAATGAGTTGAATACAAAAGGAAGGTCGTTGCAGAATGAAATTGCATTTTTTCAGCAAAAGGCGCAGACAATGACGCCTGACCAGGCTCGTTCGACAGAAGCTCAATTGGGTAAAAAACAGCAGGATCTTGTTGCTTACCGCGATCAGGCTATGGCTGGACTTCAACAGGAAGAAGCTGGCAAAAATGAAGAGCTTTACAAACAAATCAGATCTTATATTGAAAAATATAACAAGGATAACAAATACGAATATGTATTAGGTTATTCTTTGGGTGGTGGAATTTTGTTCGCTGACAAATCTCTTGACGTTACTCAGAAAGTAATTGAAGGTTTGAATAAAGAATACAAAGGTTCTGACGCTGGAAAAGCTGCGGCTGATTCTACTAAGAAATAACGTTTAATCCGTCAAGGTTAAAAATTAAGACAAAGGCGACTGATTTTGATCGGTCGCCTTTTTTCTTTTTTATCAAAATATCGGCCATGCCGATGGCATTTCTATAATTTTAACGGATATCCATATCGGTTGCGGTGGATTAAAATCCACGGCTACAATGTCGGTCTTGCCTACGGCACTTTGTCCAAAAGTGCTTTAGATCGTTGCAATAAATCTGTTTCTGCATGACATAACATTGCATTGTTTACAAAAAATGAGAGGCAGTTTATTTGCATAAACCGCCTCTCACTATATTTTCAATTCTTGCGAATTGGTATCTCTAAACTACTTTTGACGAAACTTTCGCCCCCAGATATTCACGGTTCATACGTGCGATATTTTCGAAACTGATCTCTTTGGGACACTCAGCTGAACATGCATGTGTGTTGGTACAGTTACCAAAACCTTCTGCATCCATCTGTGCAACCATTTTCTCGGCGCGAATACTACGTTCTGCCTGGCCTTGCGGTAATAGAGCAAGCTGTGAAATTTTCGCCGATACAAACAGCATCGCAGAAGCGTTTTTACATGCTGCCACACAAGCTCCACAACCGATACAAGCCGCTGCACTAAATGCATCATCTGCATCCTCTTTCGCAATTGGAAGATTGTTTGCATCTTGTGCATTTCCAGTGTTAACAGAAACGAAACCACCTGCTGAAATGATTCTGTCGAAACCATCACGGTCCACAACAAGATCCTTGATAACCGGAAATGCTCCGGATCTCCACGGCTCTACTGTAATGGTATCACCATCCTTAAAAGTACGCATATGCAACTGGCATGTTGTTACGCCTTTCAAAGGTCCGTGTGGCTGTCCATTGATAAACATAGAACAAGATCCGCAAATTCCTTCACGACAGTCGTGATCGAATGCCACAGGTTCTTTGCTCTCTTCAATTAGTTGTTCGTTAAGAATATCGAACATTTCAAGGAAAGACATATCCGGAGAAACGCCGTCCAGATTGTAACTTTCAAATCCTCCTTGTGTATCTGTATTGCTTTGTCTCCACACTTTAAGCGTAAGACGCATATTGCCTGCACTCATTTTTCTAAACTGTTAATGATTAACTATTAACGAAATTTATTTTAGTTATAAAACTCACAAGAAGCATCGGATTTGATTGCCGACAGCTGATAGCCGATAGCTATTTATAACTTCTTTGAGCGATTTTAATGTTATCGTAAATAAGGTCTTCTTTGTGAAGCTCCCATTTTTCATTGGCAATGTGCTCCCATGCTGACACGAACATAAAATTCTCATCGTCACGAAGTGCTTCACCTTCTTCTGTCTGGTATTCTTCACGGAAATGACCACCACAAGATTCATTACGAGTCAAGGCATCGATACACATCAATTCACCTAACTCGATAAAGTCTGCAACGCGGTTTGCTTTGTCAAGTTCTGGATTAAAATCACCGATTTTGCCCATCACTTTTACATCACTCCAGAATTCTTCGCGAAGCGCGCGTATTTCAGCAATGGCTTCTTTTAATCCTTTTTCGTTACGTGCCATTCCACATTTGTCCCACATGATTTTACCCAGGCGACGATGGAATAACTCAGGAGAAGTCTTACCCTGAATCGAAATTAATTTTTCAATTCTTTCCTTTACTTCTTTTTCTGTATTCACGAATGCTTCGTGATCCGTTGAAATATGGCCAGTTCTGATTTCACCTGCAAGATATGCTCCAACTGTGATAGGAATAACAAAATATCCATCGGCCAGACCTTGCATCAATGCCGAAGCTCCCAAACGGTTGGCACCGTGATCTGAGAAATTAGCTTCACCCAGGGAATACAAACCAGGAACGGTTGTCATCAAATTATAATCAACCCAAAGCCCACCCATAGTGTAGTGAACAGCAGGATAAATACGCATAGGCACCTCATAAGGATCTTCACCCGTGATTTGCTTATACATATCGAAAAGGTTACCATACTTTTCCTTTACAACCGCTTTACCCCATTCCAGAATCTGGCTTTCAGGGGCATTGGTAACATTATTTTTGTTCGCTTCACCTTGTCCGTAACGGTGGAAAGCTGCTGAGAAATCAAGGAATACCGCCAATTTGGAAGAACCTACGCCATAGCCTGCATCACATCTTTCTTTCGCAGCGCGGGAAGCAATATCACGTGGAACGAGGTTACCAAAAGCAGGATAACGGCGTTCAAGATAATAATCTCTCTCTTCCTCAGGAATAGCAATTCCTGCACGGGTATCATTTTGTTTTTTAGGAACCCAGATACGGCCATCATTACGAAGTGATTCTGACATCAAAGTCAGCTTCGACTGATGTTCACCCGATACCGGAATACAAGTTGGGTGAATTTGTGTGAAACATGGGTTTGCAAAGAATGCCCCACGTTTATGCGCTTTCCAGGCAGCTGTTACATTGCTACCCATAGCGTTTGTCGACAGATAAAATACGTTTCCATAACCACCTGTACAAAGCAAAACTGCATGTGCCGAATGCCTTTCCAATTCACCTGTGATCAGGTTTCTTGCAATAATACCGCGGCACTTTCCGTCGATCTTCACGACGTCAAGCATTTCGTGACGGTTGTACATGGTGATAGTTCCCATTCCAACCTGGCGCTGCAAACCTGAATAAGCACCTAACAAAAGTTGCTGACCGGTTTGTCCTGCTGCATAAAACGTACGCTGAACCTGCACCCCGCCGAAAGAACGGTTGGAAAGAAGTCCGCCATATTCACGTGCAAAAGGAACTCCCTGTGCCACGCACTGGTCAATAATATTTCCGGAAACTTCGGCCAGACGGTGCACATTGGCCTCGCGTGACCTGTAATCTCCTCCTTTAATTGTATCGTAAAAAAGACGGTGTACCGAATCCCCGTCATTTTGGTAATTCTTTGCAGCATTGATCCCACCCTGCGCAGCAATCGAATGTGCACGGCGAGGCGAATCCTGGAAACAAAATGCTTTTACTTTGTATCCCATTTCTGCCAACGTGGCAGCAGCAGAAGCACCAGCCAAGCCGGTTCCAACTACAATTACTTCAATATTACGCTTGTTGGATGGGTTTACAAGAGGTACTGAGGATTTGTATTTTTCCCACTTATCTTCCAGCGAGCCTTGTGGTATTCTGGCATCCAGACGAGATGAAGTTGCCATATATTTTGAAATGTTAATTAACCTGAAAAATTAGATTCAACTATTTAAAAAAGAACATTTAACTTTTTTCTAGTCAATATCAAAGCCCGGATACTGACAGTCAAATGCCGGAATTTAATAAACCCATCCAAGATAGATCGAGATAGGCATCAGCGCGAAAAGAAGAGGAACTACAATTGAAAAAGCGACGCCGATGAAGTGAATCGCGCCGTTATATTTCAAGTGATACAATCCCAATGTTTTGAAAGCGCTTTCAAATCCGTGCAGTAAATGCCAGAAAAGAGAAAAACAACCCAGTACATAAATCACGACGACCCATATATTCTGGAAAATATTTAGCATCATCTGATACAAGGGAAGCTCTTCTCCGGTAGCAAATTGATTTGCACGGTTTGGAATCCAAAAATGTGAGGTGTGGATAACCAGGAAAATCAGAATTAAAGTACCCAACAAACCCATACTGCGTGAATACCAGGTGCTATTTGCGTTGGCATTAGTTACAGCATATTTTACTGGTCTCGCATCATTATTTTTCTTTGTCAGCCAGAGACCGTCAGCAATGTGGATTAGAAAGCCTAAAACCAAACCGATTTCAAGAGTACGGATTATAGGATTTGTTCCCATAAAGTGCCCCCAATGAGAAAAAGTTTCGCCCCCATCATTGTAAAAAATCATTGCATTGATGGTTGCATGTATCACCAGAAAACTGATCAAAAATAAACCGGTAAGCGACATGATCAGCTTCTTACCGATGGAACTTGTTAACGCCTGTGTAAACCAAGACATAGCAAACACGAATAGTTTTAGTACAAAAAAATAAGGTATATTTAGAACATTTCAAAGGTATGGTACAAACGTTTCCGACACAATAAAAGAGGATCATTTTTATGTAGTGCTTTACAATTTATAATCATTATTAAGTACCTCTGCTGTGAATTGTTATATCCTCATAATTACATTTTTACATCGCTTGCGTATTTAACCTGAAAGTCTTACGATTTATGTATCATTAATCCTGTGGATCGGATACAGTTTTAATACGATTTTTCGTTCATCGCATAGCATTATATTTTGTCAAGATATAATATGCTTACCTCTATCCTGAAAAAGTCTTTAAATTGTATGCGAAATAATCTACGATTTCAGCTCCTGATTCTTTTTATCTCTTGTTTTTTTGTGTCTAATCAGGCACACGCTACGCATGCAAGAGCTGGTGAAATAACTGCCAAACGTATTGGAAATACGAATACTTATGATGTAACTTTTACCGGTTATTTCGATATAAATACCGGAAAAGTCGCAGCGGATGGACAGAATGACGTATCAATGTATTTTTATCCGGCTGGCAGCAATGGTCAAGTTCTACCCCGCAAGGTGGACAGGGATAGAGCTCTGCTTCGAGAAATTGGCAACAATACCACAATAAATGTCTATACAACCCGATACACCTTCCCCTCAACAGGCGACTGGACGATAGCGGTTGCGATCGACAAGCGTAATAATAGTATCCTAAATCTTAGTCCCGCACCAACAAACGATTTAAATTTCTTTGTTCATACAAATCTTCTTATCAATGCTTTCGTCGGTGTTAACCAAACCCCCATTTTACTTAACGCACCTATTGATCTGGCAGCAGTCGGACAACGTTACATTCACAACCCCGGTGCATTTGACGCGGACGGAGATAGTATTGCTTATCATCTTTACAATCCACAACAAAATGTAACAGGAACAGGTCTTGGTATTAACCTTGGGTACAAAGATCCAAATCTGGTTACCGCTCCCGGAAGAACAGAGACCGGAGCAAGCCCTGCTACTTTTAGCATGAATGCCTTAACTGGCGATTTAATCTGGGATGCGCCTGTCACAAGAGGATTTTACAATGTGGCTTTCGTCGTAGAGGAATGGCGTGACGGTGTCAAAATTGGCGACATTATCAGGGATATGCAGATTATTGTAGTCGATGCCAAAAACGACCGCCCAAAACTTGATCTGATACCCGATATCTGCGTTGAAGCAGGAACACTCATTAACCAGATTGTAAAAGCAACCGATAAAAACGGCGATAAACTTACCCTGACCAGTACGAGTGGCTTGTACCAGTCCAGCGCTTTGATAAGCCCCGCCTATGCTACTTTCTCCGTACCCCAGCAAGGTGCACAAGGAACATTAACCGGACAATTCACCTGGCAAACAGGCTGCAACCAGATCAGGCTGGAACCCTATGAAGTACTTTTCAAAGTAGAAGACGGGCCCGGGCCCAACACGCCAAATGCTACTTTATTCCAGAAACTCGTGGATATCACCACTTTTCATATCACGGTTGTCGGGCCGCAACCACAGAATTTGGCCGCAGTACCCGTTACCGATGCTGCCGGAAAAGCATTCAAATTGACCTGGGATAGTTATAAATGCCAGGTGCCCGGAGCTAAAATCGTTATTTACAGAAGAGAGGGGTGTCGCGAAATTCCGATCGTACTTTGTAATCCCGGACTTGATGGGTATGGGTACGAAGAAATCGCAAGGGTCAATGCCGACCAGGTTACTTATACTGACAACAATGCAGGCGCAGGTCTTAAATCAGGAATTTCTTATAGTTACCGCATCGTGGTTGTTTTCCCAAGACCGGATTCAGATATTACTCAGCCGGGATATCTGATCGGTGGCGGAGAAAGTCTTACTTCTGAACAGGTTTGTATTGAAGTGCCGCTTCTGATGCCGGTTATTACCAATGTTACCGTTGATTCTACAAGTGCGGCAAGAGGAATTATTACCGTGAAATGGACAAGACCAACGCTTTCTGCGGGTGCTTCTGTTCCGGCGCAGTACCGACTTTTCCGTGCAACGGGACTGGCAGGCACTAATTTTACCAACATCGCCACCATCAATACAAATCTGGCTGCTGGTGCACCCGATACGATTTTTGTTGATAAAAACCTGAATACCGTTGACAATGCCTACCGCTATAAACTGGAATATTATTATACCGATGCTGGTGCGCTCGTAAAACTGGATGAAACCGATCCGGCCAGCAGTGTGCGTTTGTTACAAGGTTCTGCTAATCCAAATGCCATCAGGGTCAATTGGACTGCTAATGTCCCATGGAGTAATGATAACCAGATTCACCGCGTGTACCGGGAAGATAAATCCAAACCGGGTACTTTCAACAGGATTGCTGATGTGTCGGTGACCGGCGCAGCTTCCTATACCTACACCGATGACGGAACAGATAAATATGCCCTGGATGGAACTGTTAATGTGACGATTGCCAAAGATGTGGTGTATTGTTACAAAGTGGAAACAGTAGGATCTTACAACAATACCCAGATCAAGGTCGATCCGCTTTATAACTTCTCGCAGATTATCTGCATATCTGCTTCGGATACCACAAAACCATGTGTGCCGGTGCTGAGCATTGATCTGCTGGATTGTGCCACCATCACCCCGGATGAGTTCTGTGACCAGACTTCCTTTACAAACAATTTGTCATGGACGTATCCGAACGCAGCAAATTGTGACCAGGCCATTATCGCTTACAGACTTTATTATACAAGATACGAAGGTGACACGCCTACCCTTTTGAAAGAAATTGCAGCTCCGGCAGCTACTTCCTTTGCCCATGAGGGACTGACTTCTTTTACAGGTTGTTATTACGTGACTGCTGTCAACAAATACGGTACAGAAAGTGCGTCGAGTAATACCGTCTGCAAAGACAACTGCCCGATCTTTGCGCTGCCGAACGTGATCACACCAAACGGTGATGGAAAGAACGATCTGTTCACGCCGCTGAAATGCCCGAGTTTTGTCCAGTCGCTGGAATTTAAGGTTTTCAACCGCTGGGGTGCCAAAGTGTATGATTCCAAAGATGTCAACATCAACTGGAACGGAAAAACCAATGGCGGCAGTGATCTGGCAGCTGGTCAGTATTATTATGAAGTTACCGTTTATTTTGAATCCGTACAGCGCGGCGGAAAACCTTCAACATTCAAGGGTTGGGTACAGCTGCTCAGATAATAACATCACACCATTTTAAACCCAAGAAAAAAACAGACTTTTTTTCTTTCAACTTCTAGTACGTTATTTGTAGCCCGGTTAGTCAATAGCCGGGCTACTGCGTTTTGTTAAACTTCCTTTCCTTTTTAATATTTTACCTGATATTGATGTTGTGAAATTAAACCAGTAAAAATGTGTTCATCCTTCTACATGCCACTAAAAAGAAAAAATGAATAGCGAACTTCAACAAGAGTTCAATAATTTAGCGTATTAGGGAATAAAACACACATTTTTAATTAAATTTTCGTTCAATACGTGTATGTTAGGAGCATTAATTCATTTGAATAATCCCGACCAGTTAAAAATTATAAAATAAGATAACATATCAGTATTTGTTTCTGATTAAAGCCTCTGTCCAAAGTAAGTCTTATGTCTATGCGTTACATTTTACAATTATCATTTCTATTTGCTTTTCTTCTCCTGTTAACTGGTTATAAGGCTCAGGCCACACACGCGCGAGCAGGAGAAATTACAGCAAAACGCGTGAACGGCAATTCGCTTGCGTATGACGTAACGTTTACCGGTTATTTTGATATTTCTCCGAATGGAGGACTTGGTGCAGCCAATGCACAGACATCTGTCAATATGTATTTTTATACCGGTACGGGTACAACTGCCCAACCAGTGCAAGTTGCCAGAATTGACGCATTAACACGAAACATAGGAAACAATACTACGCAAAATATTTACACAACAAGGTATACTTTTCCTTCTGCGGGCGACTGGAGTATCTCTGTCGGCATTGATAACCGTAACGTAAGTATCTTAAATTTAAGTCCTGCTCCAACGGACAGGCTTAACTTTTATGTACATACTAATATTTCAATCAATGCTTTTGTTGGAGTAAACCAAACGCCGGTTCTTTTAAATGCACCTATTGATATCGGTGCTGTTGGACAACGTTACATTCATAATCCTGGTGCTTTTGATGCTGACGGAGATAGTATTGCTTACCATCTTTATACTCCACAACAGGGAACTACCAGAGGTTTGGGTGAAAATCTTGGCTATAAAGATCCTAATCTTGTTACCCCTCCGGGTACAACGGAAACCGGAGCCAGTCCTGCTACCTTCGGCATGAATGCCCTGACAGGAGATTTGACGTGGGATGCTCCCGTTACAAAAGGGCTCTATAATGTCGCATTCGTGGTAGAAGAATGGAGAGACGGCGTGAAGATCGGCGAAATTATTCGCGATATGCAGATCATCATCGTCGATGCCAAAAACGACCGTCCAAAACTGGATCTGATCCCCGATATCTGCGTCGAAGCAGGGACACTTATCAACCAGATTGTAAAAGCGACCGATAAAAACGGAGATAAACTCACACTAACCAGTACCAGTGGCTTGTACCAATCAACCGCTTTGATAAGCCCCGCCTATGCTACTTTCTCCGTGCCTCAGCAAGGTGCACAAGGAACATTAACCGGACAATTCACCTGGCAGACTGGCTGTAACCAGATCAGGCTGGAACCTTATGAGGTACTTTTCAAAGTAGAAGACGGGCCCGTACCCGGAACTCCAAATGCCAACCTGTTCCAAAAACTGGTTGATATAACGACTTTCCATATAACGGTTGTTGGGCCACAGCCACAAAACCTGGCCGCTGCTGCCATCACTGATGCAGCCGGAAAAGCATTCAAACTGACCTGGGATAGTTATAAATGCCAGGTGCCCGGTGCCAAAATCGTTATTTACAGAAGAGAAGGTTGCCGCGAAATTCCGATCGTACTTTGTAATCCCGGACTTGATGGGTATGGGTACGAAGAAATCGCAAGGGTCAATGCCGACCAGGTTACTTATACGGACAACAATGCAGGCGCAGGTCTTAAATCAGGCGTTTCATACAGTTACCGCATCGTGGTTGTTTTCCCAAGACCGGATTCAGATATTACTCAGCCGGGGTATCTGATCGGTGGCGGAAAAAGTCTTACTTCTGAACAGGTTTGTATCGAAGTGCCGCTTCTGATGCCGGTTATTACCAATGTTACCGTTGATTCTACAAGTGCGGCAAGAGGAATTATTACCGTGAAATGGACAAGACCAACGCTTTCTGCGGGTGCTTCTGTTCCGGCGCAGTACAGACTTTTCCGTGCAACGGGACTGGCAGGCACTAATTTTACCAACATCGCCACCATCAATACAAATCTGGCTGCTGGTGCACCCGATACGATTTTTGTCGATAAAAACCTGAATACCGTTGACAATGCCTACCGCTATAAACTGGAATATTATTATACCGATGCTGGTGCGCTCGTAAAACTGGATGAAACCGATCCGGCCAGCAGTGTGCGTTTGTCACAAGGTTCTGCTAATCCAAATGCCATCAGGGTCAATTGGACCGCCAATGTCCCTTGGAGCAACGATAACCAGATCCACCGGGTGTACAGAGAAGATAAATCCAAACCGGGTACCTTCAACAGGATTGCTGATGTAAAGGTGACCGGTGCAGCTTCCTATACCTACACCGATGACGGAACCGATAAATATGCCCTGGATGGAACTGTTAATGTGACGATTGCCAAAGATGTGGTGTATTGTTACAAAGTGGAAACAGTAGGGTCTTACAACAATACCCAGATCAAGGTCGATCCGCTTTATAACTTCTCGCAGATTATCTGCATATCTGCTTCGGATACCACAAAACCATGTGTGCCGGTGCTGAGCATTGATCTGCTGGATTGTGCCACCATCACCCCGGATGAGTTCTGTGACCAGACTTCCTTTACAAACAATTTGTCATGGACGTATCCGAACGCAGCAAATTGTGACCAGGCCATTATCGCTTACAGACTTTATTATACAAGATACGAAGGTGACACGCCTACCCTTTTGAAAGAAATTGCAGCTCCGGCAGCTACTTCCTTTGCCCATGAGGGACTGACTTCTTTTGCAGGTTGTTATTACGTGACCGCTGTCAACAAATACGGTACAGAAAGTGCGCCGAGTAATACCGTCTGCAAAGACAACTGCCCGATCTTTGCGCTGCCGAATGTGATTACACCAAATGGTGATGGAAAGAACGACCTGTTCACGCCGCTGAAATGTCCAAGTTTTGTCCAGTCGCTGGAATTCAAAGTGTTCAACCGATGGGGTGCCAAAGTGTATGATTCCAAAGATGTCAACATCAACTGGAACGGAAAAACCAATGGCGGCAGTGATTTGGCAGCAGGTCAGTATTATTATGAAGTTACCGTTTATTTTGAATCGGTGCAGCGCGGTGGAAAACCTTCAACATTCAAGGGTTGGGTACAGCTGCTCAGATAATCGTTGAACCTACTTTTTAATCAGACTTTTTTTCTTTCAACTTCTAGTACGTTATTTGTAGCCCGGTTAGTTAATAGCCGGGCTACTGCGTTTTGTTACCATGACCAATTTTAAAATCTACCAATTATGAAAAAAGCCTATATTTTTCCGGGACAGGGTTCACAGTTCAAAGGAATGGGTTTAGACTTATATCAAAGCTCAGATTCAGCCAAAGCATTTTTTGACCAGGCCAACGATATTTTGGGATTTGACATTACCAAAATTATGTTTGAGGGAACTGATGAAGAGCTTAAACAAACGAACGTTACACAACCTGCAATTTTTATCCATTCCGTAGTATTGGCAAAAATCAGTGAAGATTTTTCACCAAATATGGTTGCCGGCCACTCCCTTGGGGAATTTTCTGCGCTGGTAGCAGCGGGGGCACTATCCTTTGACGACGGATTACGTTTGGTTGCGAAGCGCGCCGACGCTATGCAAAAAGCATGTATGCTGCGTCCATCGACAATGGCAGCGATACTTGGACTAGATGATAAAACAATAGAGGAAATTTGTGCAGGAATTACAGACGAAATTGTGGTTCCGGCTAACTATAACTGTCCTGGCCAGGTTGTAATCTCGGGAACCATAGAAGGCGTGGAAAAAGCCTGCGAATTACTAAAAGCAGCGGGTGCCAAACGTGCATTGTTACTTCAGGTTGGTGGTGCATTCCATTCTCCACTGATGGAACCCGCTCGTGAGGAACTTGCTGCTGCCATTAATGATGCGCAATTCCAGTCTCCGCTTTGCCCGGTATATCAAAATGTAAATGCAAAACCGGCGACTGAAATTTCTGTAATTAAAGAAAACCTTATTGCACAACTTACGGCACCTGTACGATGGACACAATCTGTTGAGCAAATGGTAGCAGACGGAGCTGGTCTATTCGTTGAGTGCGGCCCAGGAAAAGTGTTACAAGGATTGGTTAAAAAAATCGCAAACGGAGTTGAATTGAAAAGTATTTGAAAATTTTTTTTCTAAAATACTTGACAACTTAAAATTTCGTATTACTTTTGCACCCACTAACACGGTATTGGCTGATGGTGTAATGGTAACACAGGACATTTTGGTTGTCTCGTTCAAGGTTCGAGTCCTTGTCGGCCAACAACTTTTTAGCGAAGAGCTCATTTTTAATGAGCTCTTTTTTTATGTCAATATACTGACACATTTCGTCTTCACCTTGCTTGTAAAAATCGCCCTAAATCCCCTATTTTATACATTTTTCCCACAAAATACCTCCACTTCAAAACCTGAATTTTCCTTTTACTAGATATTACGAAACAAAAGCACAAAAAAGGTTACTTGCTTTTTACAAAATGATAATTATTTACGGATGAAATGTTACATTTACTATGTATAACCTAAATGCACCGTAAATGAAAATCGACACAAAAGTTAAAAAAAGAGACCGGGAACGGACCAAGGGAAAAATCCTGAAGGCCGTTGGTGAGGTCATTGAGCAATTTGGAACTGAAAAAGTTGGGGTAAACCTTATTGCCAGAACAGCCGGAGTTAACAAAGTTCTGATATACAGATACTTTGAAAGCGTAGATGGCTTGATGGAACAATATGTAAAATCAGGAGAATACGTTTCCACCATGGGAGACGATTATATAGATAACATGGGAAACATCCCAGCCGAAGAACGCGGCAAGGCATTAACCAGCCTGATGAACACCTTCCTTAGCGATTTACGCGAGCGTAAGGCCACACGCGATTTGTTGAGATGGGAAATTGGTACGGGTAAAACAATGCTGTCAGATGCAAGAAATCAGGTCGCTACACGTATTGTTGACAAAATTGGTGACCTGCCAAATTGCAAGGATACCAGCGCTCTGATGGCTTTTCTAACCGCAGGCATTTATTACATGACTATTTCAAGTGATTATCGCGAAAAAATGATTGATGTAGATCTTCATTCTGACGAAGGATGGAAACGTATAACAAATGTCATTGAAAGCATTATTGTAAATGTTGCTTAGATAAATCAGAAAAATATCAAGAGTCCTTTTGAATGAAAGTTCAGAAGGACTCTTTTTTGTGGTTGATAATAATAAAACGGAACCTCTTCACGTATATTTGTGCCGGAGAAACTTACGGTAAAAGTGACATATAACCTCCGCTAAAAGGTAAAAGTAACAATATGAGTGTCCTGAAAAAGCTAGCCGGCGAAACGGCTATGTATGGTTTAAGTACGATGGTGGGTAGAATGCTTTACTACCTGCTTGTTATGCTTCATACAAAGTTATTTTTGCCAGAACAACTTGCAGTACAGGTACAACTTTACGCTTATGCAGGTTTATCTCTGGTTGTGTACACATTTGGGATGGAAAGTGCGTATTTCTATTTTGCCCGAAAGGAAAACGATCGTCAGAAATATTATAATCTCGTTCTCAGTGCCGTCATTCTGGTAAGTATTTTCTTATCTGGTTCAATATTCGTTTTCGCAGATACTATTGCTAAAATGATAGAATACCCCAATGAGGCAAAACTGGTCCGCTGGATGTCTGTTATAATGGCTATTGATGGTATTGTTTCAATTCCATTTGCACGGCTAAGGCTTGAAAAGAAAGCTAAACAATTTGTTACAGCCCGGGTTGCCAATATCCTGATGAACATTGCCCTTAACTTTTTCTTTTTGATTATTTGCCGGGATATTTATGAAGCGCGTTATCTGGAAGTTTTCAAGCCGTTTGTAGATTTATTCTATACTCCGGAAGCAGCTCCAGGATTTATCGTGTTGGCTAACCTAATAGCTAATCTAATGTTCTTTCTGTTTTTATATAAAGAGTTTATCGATTTCAGGTTTGTGTTTGACATGACATTATTCAAACCTCTCTGGGTTTATGCTTTTCCCCTTTTTGTCATGAATCTGGCAGGTGTTACGAATCTTCTTTTTGACCGGACATTTTTACAGTACCTATTGCCGGAAGGTTTTTATCCTAACCGTACCACAAAAGATGCGATTGGAATTTATGGTCAATGTCTGAAACTTTCGATTTTCATGAATTTGGCAATTCAGGCATTTAAATATGCGGCCGAACCTTTTTTCTATTCAAAAGCAGAAGATAAAAATGCTCCGACCGTTTTTGCGGATGTAATGAAATGGTTTATTGTTATCTGTGCTACCATGTGGGTAGGCATTTGCCTGAATCTGCATCTACTAGCAGATCTTTTTCTCAAAAAGAAAATATTTCATGAAGGACTGGCTGTTGTTCCCTGGCTCCTAATGGGATTCCTGTTTCTCGGAATTTATTACAATCTGGCAACCTGGTTCAAATTATCCAACAGGACACAATATGGTACTTACATTACGTTAACCGGAGCATCCATTACGATTGCGTTGAATGTCATACTTGTCCCGCTAATAGGATATCTGGGTTGCGGAATTGCATTTTCCGCATCAGGGCTTGTTATGATGACTTTATGTTATTATTACGGACAAAAATATTACCCAATTCCTTATCACTTAAAATCCGGATTGTGTTACATTTTTGGAGGTGGTGTATTTATTTTACTCGATGCTTTTTTGATCCCATCCGGAACGCTAAGCAATATGGTTTACCATATGCTTTTCTTTATCTTATTCTGCATTATTGTAATTTTCTCAGAGCGCAAAGCTTTACCAGCCCGTTTTCAAAAAATTCTCAGCTTCAAATAATTACTAGCAATTACTTTCCTTAGCAGCATCACGAAGTAATTTATTGGCAAAAATGAATTCATTCAGTTCCGGAACTGTCGTTTTCGTAATGTCCGAATTTACGCCTTCCCACAATTTATCACCCTGATAAAGAAACATCACATTTTGTCCGATTTCCATGACCGAGTTCATGTCATGCGTGATAATGACGGTCGTGATTTTATATTCATCTGTAATTTCTTTGATCAGTTCATCAATCTTCACCGATGTGAGCGGGTCCAATCCTGAATTTGGTTCATCACAAAAAAGATACTTCGGATTCATCACGATTGCACGGGCAATACCTACACGTTTTTTCATCCCACCACTGATTTCAGAAGGCATTCTTTTGCCGGATGCTTCCAATCCTACACGCTGAAGACAAAAATCAACTCTTTCCCTTTTTTCTTGTGGTGATATATCAGTCAGCATATCCAGTGGAAAACGTACATTCTGTTCAACAGTCTGCGAATCAAAAAGTGCTCCTCCCTGGAATAATACGCCCATTTCCCTGCGTATGGCTTGTTTTGTATCCTTATCTGAATTGTAAAAATCCCGTCCGTTGTAAAGCACATTACCCTGATCCGGTTTGATTAAACCGATCATACATTTTAACAATACACTTTTCCCGGTACCGCTTCCACCGATAATAAGATTTATTTCTCCTTCCTTAAAAACGCTCGAAACACCTTTAAGAACTGCTTTGCCATTAAATGCTTTGTTGATATCTTTTATTTCAATCATTTGCCGCTAAATAATTTATTCAATTGCCATAAAATACGGAAAGAAAAAACGACTGCGAATTTTCCATTATAATAAGAGCTGCGCCAGTAAATAATCCGCTATTAAAACAGAAATACAGCTATTTGTAACAGCCTGCGTACTTGCCTTTCCTACTTCCAACGCTCCGCCTTTTGTAAAAAATCCCTGATAGGAAGAAATGGTAGCAATTAAAAATCCAAAGACGAAAGGCTTGACACACATAAAAAACAAATTATAGGGAACAAACGAATCACGGATTCCATACAAATAATCTCTTTCCGTGATAACACCTGTCAATGTTCCCGCCAGATATCCGCCAAAAATTCCTAAAAACGCAGCCAATATGACCAGCATAGGAAATGTAAACATTGCTGCCAGTACTTTTGGCATAACCAGATAAGAAGAGGAATTAATCCCCATAACTTCCAATGCATCAATCTGTTCTGTAATCCGCATCGTTCCCAGCTCACTGGCAATGTTGGAACCTACCTTTCCTGCAAGTACAATACAGGTAATGGTGGGGGCAAGTTCCAGTATCTGCATATCACGTACAATGAGCGCTACGGTAGAAACAGGTATAATAGGACTTACCAAATTATATGCCGTCTGAATACAGGAAACGGCGCCGATAAATGTGGAAACAATAGCCACAATAAAAATGGAACTGACGCCAATACTTACGCTTTCTTCCATAAAACGCCGCCAGTAAACAGACAATTTCTCACCTTTGCCAAAAAGCGATCCTAAAAAAAGAAAGTATTTTCCGATTACTGATATCATATCTTAATTGTATTCAATATTTTCGGGAAAATTAGACAAAAAAAGAGCCAAATAGAAAAATGAATCCATTAGTAGTAATAACCGGAGGCACGAAAGGAATTGGAAGAGCATTGATTGAACGGTTTTTGGCAGGAAGTTTTGATGTTATTACCTGTGCCCGAAACGAAAACGATCTTTTATCACTGCAAAGTGATATGAAAACGCAATTTCCGGATTCGGAAGTTTATTTTCAAAAAGCAGATTTATCGCTGCGCCCTGAACTTGACAGTTTTATCGATTTTATAAAAAATAAGCAGCGACCGGTAGACGTACTTATTAACAATACGGGCGTATTTATTCCGGGGCAAATCCATAATGAAAGTGAAGGCACGCTGGAAAAAACGATGGAAACTAATCTTTACAGCGCCTATCATCTGACACGTGGTGTGATTGAAAAAATGATAACCTCCAAAAAAGGACATATTTTTACAATCTGTTCAACCGCAAGTATTACGGCTTATCCAAACGGAGGTTCTTATTGTATATCAAAATTTGCTCTGTATGGAATGACGAAAGTGCTGCGTGAGGAAATGAAACCGCACGGCATAAAAGTTACCGCTGTACTTCCGGGTGCAACTTTAACAGACAGCTGGCAGGGAACTGATCTTCCGGCTGAAAGATTTATTGATCCGAAAGATGTGGCAGAAACCATCTGGGGAGCTTATTTACTGTCTCCCAGAGCAGTTTTGGAAGAAATTTTAATAAGACCACAACTCGGAGATCTGGATTGATTAGTAAAGAATAAAGCATTTTTGCTAAATTGCCACATTTTTAAAATTATTTATAAAACCCTTATTTCATTTCATGGAACAATACCTTGGTATAGACGTGGGCGGTACTAACGTAAAAATGGGGATCGTTGACGCTACAGATGGGAGAATTTCCAATTTTTATAGCCACGATACCGCCAGCTGGCGCAGTTCAGGACATTTTATAGAACGGCTTGGTGACGCAATAGCTTTGCAATTGGTTGAATATCCTGAAGTTAAAAGAGTAGGCATAGGCGTTCCCGGCCTGATATCACGCGACCGTACCACGTTACTGGAAATTACAGCTATCCCTGAAATTGATGGTATTGCCATTGTTCCGGATTTGAAAGCACGTTTTCCACATCATGATTTTTATCTTGAAAATGATGCAAATGCAGCAGCATTAGGAGAATATTATTTTGGAGAAGATAAACTTCCTGAGGATTATATTTTTGTAACACTCGGTACCGGTATTGGCGGCGCAGCCATTATTGATAAGAAAGTTTTCAAAGGCGGTGGCGGAAACGCAATGGAGCCTGGGCACGTACCCTCAAAAAACGGTAAAGTACTGGAACGCAACATTGGTAAAAAAGAGCTGCTTGATATGGCACATACCATGCGCGCAACTTTTGCCGGGAAAACACAATTGCCGGATAACGGAACGATTTCCACTACCGGACTGGTTGCAGCTGCCGCAGCAGGAGATGAACTTGCCAAACAGATTTTCCAGGAAATGGGATATTTGTTAGGTGAAGGATTGGTATCAATGATTCGTATTCTTGATATTACTACAATCCTGATTGGAGGCGGTATTTCAGCTTCTTTCGAATATATTTTGCCAGCGATCAATGAAAGATTTGCTTATTGGCTTACTCCCTATTACATGAAAACAATCAGCATTAAGCGTGCAACCCTGGCAAATGACGCCGGATTGTTAGGGGCTGCTTCTTTATGTTTTGATTAATAAAATATTTTTTGCCTCGAGGGCGGGACATTTCATCTGAAATGTCCCGCTTTTTTATCTATACACCACCCTCTTATTCATATCATGTTTAAAGTAATACTCTCCTTTTGTCTTTGCTATATAGTTTCAGGATTATCCCATTTACAGGCCCAACAATTCGACCTTGCTTATTTTGACAAACTACCGCACGATAAACAACTTTTTGGAAGAGATAGTACAAACTTTGCAGACATAATAATTTCAGGAACAATTCAAGCCCCTGGCTATTCCTATATCTCCATTGTCAAATACCGAAATAATACCAGAAACGGTTATCTGAAAAGCAGCCTTTTCAAAGCCTCTAATAATGCTCCTTTCAGTTTAAATACAAAAATCAATGCGGAGCTGGCAGAATATGCTTTTGAGGTTTATGCCTGTAAATCTTCAAAAGATTCAAGTCTGATTGTCAGGAGAAATGACGTCGTTGCCGGGGATTTCTATATTATTTATGGTCAGTCAAACGCAGTTTCCTGGGAGGTTAATTATCCTTACAGAAACGAATATGCGAGGACCTACGGCTCTGCAGGCGGACCACTGCTGTGGGGTTTGTCGAATGAACTGACACAGCGTGTCGGAATTTTTGGTATTGAATTCCAAAGAAGAGTTGCAGAGAAATACCAGATCCCAACCTGCATCATTAATGGTTCCGCAGCGGGAGCTTCCGTTGTTCAGCTAACGGCAAGAAATGAAAATAATCATTCTGACCCGATAAGCCAGTACGGTGCATTGCTCAATGGCGCCCAGCAAACAGGATTGATACCTTTCATAAAAGGAATGTTTTATTGGCAGGGTGAAAATGAGGCGTCAGGTGGCGACCCGGAAATTTGGGGATCACGGTTTGAAAAAATTGTATCACAATGGAAGGAGGATTATCCGGCAACTCAAAAAATATATGTCTTTCAATTGCCCTTATTCGGCGGTGGTGCCTACGACGACCGGATTGGAGTGCTTCGTGAGCAGCAAAGAACACTGGAAACAAATCATCCGATTATCCAGTCGTATGCGGCGCTTGGTGCCCCCGAATGGAATGGGTTTCACTATGGATTGGATGGGTATCTGAAAATTGGTCAGGATCTCGCTGAAATGGCCGGATATTTTCATTATGGACAAAAGGAAAAAATCACTTCTCCAAATCTAAAAAAGGTATTCTATTCCTCGCCGCAGAAAGACGAAATAACAATGGTATTTGAAGACTATCAGGAAATGGTTTATCCCAATGATACGCTGACGACTAACATCGAAGGAAGCCAGGAACCAATTTCGAACTATTCTGTTAAGGATTTCTTTTATCTAAACAAGGAATGGCAAAAACTTAAATCCGGCAGAGCTGAGGCGAATAAAATTATTGTTAAGCTGAAAGAAGTCGGAACCGATTCTTTAATCAAATATTTACCTTCAAAATATCATCATTCCGGTTTATCGAGTGCGCCCTGGGTTTACATTGGCCCGTTTTTAAAAAACACGAAGGGATTTCGCGCTTTTGCATTTCATCATCAAAAAATTGCTCCGTACACGGACCTTGGGGCAATGACACTGAGTTCTTCCGAAGTTGAGAATAATGTAGTGTTAACATGGAATCAGCTGCAAAATATTACCGGTTACATATTAGAAAGATTTGATGGAAAAGACGCATCAAGATCTCATGAAATTATTTATTTGCCAAAAACAGATACAGAATATACTGACCTTTCAGCCAAAACGGGAATAGCCTATACTTACAAAATCAGAGGTTATTCCGATACGTCAGAATCCGGACTATCTTCTCTTGAAGTTATCAAGAAAAGTGGCGATAATTCAGAAAACCTGGATATAACGGTTTATCCCAATCCTGTCACTGAAATCGTAAACATCATTTCCAACTCAGAAAAAATTCATCAAATTCAAATATTCACGAAAAGTGGATCCAAAATAAAAACAATTACCTATTCTCAACAGCAATGGGTGACTTTGGATCTGAAGGATTTTCTTGCCGGAGAATACTTCCTACAAATTCAGGTTGGAGAAAAATATATTGGTCGTAAAGTTATGCTGGCCAAATAAAAATTTAAAGCCAGACCTATTACACAAAATTAACTTCGGCGCTCAGGTCAATCCCGTACTTTTCTTTAACAGATTTCTGTATTTTTTCTGAAAGTGCCTTGATTTGAGCGCCCGAACCTCCACCATAATTTACCAAAACCAGTGCCTGGCGCGCGTGAACACCAATATCACCTTCACGGTAACCTTTCCATCCAGCCTGTTCAATAAGCCAGCCTGCCGGTACTTTTACAAAACCAGTAATGGTAGGATAACCCGGAACAGTTGGGAAATCCAATCTTAACTTATCAAATTGTTCTATCGGAATTTCCGGGTTTTTGAAAAAACTACCTGCATTTCCAATTTCTGCCGGGTCTGGGAGTTTACTTTCCCGAATGCGAATTACTGCTTCACTTATTGCTTTGATGGAAGGCGTTTCAACATTCATTTCTGCCAAAGTTTTCTGAATGTCGCCGTATTCAACATGATAAACCGGTTTTTTATTTAAGCGAAATACCACACCGGTAATGACTAATTTTCCTTTTAAGGCGTGTTTGAAAATACTTTCCCGATAGCCAAACAGACACTCCTCTTTTGAGAAAGTTTTCATTTCAGCAGTTTCCATGGAAATCGCTTCAACAGTTTCGACTACATCTTTTATCTCCACACCATAAGCACCGATATTCTGCATTGGCGCCGCTCCTATTGTTCCCGGAATTAACGACAAGTTTTCAACACCTGCATAACCATGTTCCACACAATACATCACGAAATCATGCCATTTTTCGCCCGCTCCCGCGTGAAGCCACACAAAATCCTGATCCTCTTTTATAAGCTCGATTCCCTTTATTGCTATTTTAATTACCAATGCATCAATATCCTGAGTGAACAGAATATTACTACCGCCTCCTAAGATAAACTTGGGGATTTCTTTCCAGAGTGGGTTTTTAATAATATCAGCGAGTGCCGCGGTTGATTCCGCTTCTTCAAAAAATTGCGCCCGGGATTCCAGCCCGAAAGTATTAAAATGGCGCAGGGAAACGTTTTCTTGCATGGGTTTAAAGTTGATATCGTGTAAGCTTGGCAAAGTTAGGTATTAGATTCAAAATAGCACAGGAAGATGGTTTATCTATCCATTTTTGGTTAAGTTTGTGAGTTTGTTACCAATCACTTCATCATGTTGCTGAAAAAGAAAATATTTTTGCTGGTAATTCCTTTTGCTTTTCTGGCTCTTTCAGGATGCAGCAAGAAAACGACCGCCAACATATCATCAGCCGATTACCGTGAAGATCTGACTTCCGTAAGGCCAAGGTTTGATTATGTTGAACCGGTTGCCACAAAAAAAACCGAGTCACAGCCGGTTGATAATGTTTATAAAAACAGCGACAAGCCGTTAAATGTCAATAAAAAACTCCAGACAGTTTTGGATACCATGGCTCAGCAAAATAAAGCCATACGATATATCAGCGGATACAGAATACAACTTTATGTAGGCAATGTGCGCCAGGAAGCTGATAACGCAAAATCATACATTTATCAGTCGTTCCCGGATCTTAATCCTTACGTTTCTTATTCCCAGCCGACATACCGTGTAAAAGCCGGAGATTTTATGTATCGCAGTGATGCAGAACAATTCCTGGAACAAATCCGTGGGCAATATTCGTCAGCGGTGATTCTTGCAGACCGGGTTGAAATAAAGCGCAGTTTGCTGATTCGTCTTCCCTCAGAATAGATTAAATTTAAGAATTCGCTAATAATTTTACCTTTGTATTTTATATACATACTAACTTATAATGAAAAAGGCACTAATTACAGGTATTACAGGTCAGGATGGAGCCTATTTGGCTGAATTGCTTTTGAGCAAAGGCTACGAGGTACATGGCATCAAACGCCGCAGCTCACTATTCAACACGCAGCGGATTGACCATATCTATGAAGATCCGCACGAAAAGAATGTACGTTTCCACTTACACTATGGCGATCTGAGTGATTCTACCAACATCATTCGTATCATTCAGGAAGTACAGCCTGACGAAATATATAACCTGGGCGCTATGTCCCATGTTCAGGTAAGTTTTGAAGAACCGGAGTACACCGCCAATGTGGACGGAATCGGAACGCTCCGGATTCTTGAAGCTGTTCGTTTATTGGGTTTAACCAAGAAAACAAAGATATATCAGGCTTCTACTTCCGAACTTTACGGCTTGGTTCAGCAGGTTCCTCAATCAGAAACGACACCCTTCTATCCACGTTCACCTTATGCCGTTGCAAAATTGTACGGGTACTGGATTACGGTGAATTATCGTGAAGCTTACGATATGTTTGCGGTGAATGGAATTCTTTTCAACCATGAATCACCATTGCGCGGAGAAACTTTCGTTACCCGTAAAATAACCCGCGCCGTTGCCAGAATTGCCTTAGGCTTGCAGGATAAAGTTTATCTTGGCAACCTGGACGCACAACGTGACTGGGGCCATGCAAAAGATTTCGTAGAAGCAATGTGGCTCATTCTTCAGCAGGAAGTTGCGGAAGATTTCGTAATTGCAACCGGAATTACCACACGTATCCGTGATTTCGTACGCATGTCATTTGCCGAAGTTGGTATTGAACTGGAATTTTCAGGTGAAGGTGTTACTGAAATTGCGAAAGTAGCTAAATGTAACGATCCGGCTTATCAGATTGAAATTGGGAAAGAAGTGGTTGCCATTGATGCAAAATATTTCCGCCCGACAGAAGTGGAATTGTTGATCGGCGATCCAACAAAATCAATGACAAAATTAGGCTGGAAACCAAAATATGATTTGGCGGCTTTGGTGAAAGATATGGTTACCGCCGATGTAGCCTTGTTTAAAAAAGATCAGCTACTTGAAAATAGCGGGCACAGGGTTATGAATTATTTCGAATAATCTTCTTTAACAAGTATAGTCATTTGTTGTCAGGTTTTGTCATTTATAGTCAGGGGTATTTTGCTCTTGCTGGATGACAGGACTTGACAATTTTTGTTTTTAAACACTTTATGGGAAGTCAGGAATTGTCACTCTTTGTCAGGTTTGGTCATTTGTTGTTTGGGATTGGTAAGCCCGTGAGGAAATGACTATACTTGACAATAAATGACAGTTTTTCAATTAAATTCAAAGATCAAAAATTCGCTGACCAAACTTCACAACTTTAAACGAAATCAGGTATGGCCAATCAATGACCATACCTGACAACACTTGACGATAAATGACTTATTTCAAGAAAATTCAATTATCTAAAATCCCTTGACTACATTTCACAATAAATGACAAACCCTGACCTTTATTTCAAAAACTTTCAAGTATCTAAATCCCCTGACTAAAAATTAAATAGCTGGAATTGCTTTCCCGATACTTACAAGCGTTTCAGGATTTTGATATCCGATTACTTGTTTTACAATTTTCCCATCTCCATCGATGAAGAAAAGTGTTGGGTAACCTTCCAATGGATATTTCTGAGCCAGTTTTGGACCTTCACCGCTTTCCATATCAACTTTAACGTTAATAAATTTCTGGTTAAACAGAGCACCAACTTCCGGCTTCGTGAAAACATTTTTTTGCAGTAATTTACAAGGTCCGCACCATGTCGTGTAAGCATCAAGGAAAATTACTTTTTTCTCCGCTTTTGCTTTTTTAAGAATTGAAGCCCAATTCCCTTCTGTAAATTTTATCCCTGCATCTGCCTTTACTTTCGTTTCTTTTTTTCTGCCATCCGCTGCTTGTGCTGTTGAAAAAGTCAATGCAACTACTGCAAGCAAATAAATAATGTTTTTAAACCCTTTCATTGCTCTGGTTATATTATAGTTTGAATAAATACTTAACGAAATTACCTAACCGGTTTATTTTATTAAACCATTTTCAAGCAGATAGGTTCAAATAATTAACCTGAAATATAGACTAACATAACTATTTTTTTAACAAAAAAACAACCCCCGCAGATATGCATCTGACGGGGGTGCTTCACTTTTGCTGGGTTATTATGACGTCTAATGGCAAGAGAAGTATTTTCAATTGCCTTATTTAGCAATTAAAACTTTATAACTATTTGTTGAACCATTGGTCCCCGTCAGGCTGACGGCGTACAATCCGGATGGAAGATTTTTAACGTCAATACCATCAACAGGGGCTTTCGTAGATTGATATACCGCTCTTCCGTTTAAATCAAAAAGTTGAACTTTACCAATTTTTGACCAGTCATTTACTTTGAACTGAATACGATCGGCTACCGGATTCGGGTAAATCGTGACCTGATTTGCGATTTCCAATGTAACACTACGTATGCTGCTGTAAGCAAATGTTCCGTCTTTGTCGATCATTTTAAGACGATATAAATTTTCGCCATTCGACGGGTTTTTGTCAGTAAAAGAATAAGTTATCCTGGTTGCACTTTCACCTGCGGCCAGTACATTATCAAGTTTTTGCCAGGTTTTTCCTGTGAGACTATTTTCAATATCAAAACTTTCGCTGTTCGTTTCAGCAGAAGTGATCCATTGTAATTGTACAGTTTCATTTTCTTTATCAGCGTTAAAGCTGATCAAGGTAACCGGTAATGGTGTGCTTCCCTCGTACATACCCGCATCAACAGTCAGATTATCCCGTTTAACATTTCCAGCCGGAAAAGAAGTATCGATTATGATTTCACCGCTGTTGCCAGTCATATCTACATCACTGTCGAGGTCAGAAGTTGTTGAATTTTTTAAGGTAAAGAAGTATTTCCCGCCACTTGGCAAAATAAAAGTCACTTTATATGTTCCGCTTTGAAGGTCGTCAAAAAGATATTTACCGTAGCTATCTGTCACAGCGGTGACAACTTGTGTCCAACTTCCTGAGACAAATTGATACAACTGTACTTTAATACCTGTTGCAGGAAGTTCATTGTTGTTCTGGATTCCGTCTTTATTTTTATCAAACCAAACATAATCTCCGATGGATCCCAGCACCTCTACTTTTACACAAGTTCTTTTTTCAACAGTATAAACCGTCGTTACACCGGGATTGTTATTATTTTTATGATCAAAATCGTGGTTGGTGGTATTTTCGTCCCAAAACTTCATATTGGTTCCACTATATCCTCCATCACTCGAAATTGTACTTACACCATTTGTAACAATAATAGAACCGTTAGTTCCTGAAATTTTCTTGTCAATAGTCAGGTTACCATTATTGATCGTCAGAGTTCCGTTGATGAAGGCTGCACCGCGGATATTTACATCGCCTGTTACATTCATACAACCGTTATTTTGAAATTCTTTCCCAGGACCTTTATCTCCTATGATAAACTGACAAGCAGAACTTCCAAAACTTCCGCATAAAGTATTTATTTCGCCATCGTTTAGAATAGCTCCATGGTTGTAAAAATAACGGCTGATATTAATGACACCCGAAGCCTCATTTTTAAAACGTTTCGCGTCAGCATTTTCAAGACTGCTGAATTCCATGGAACCGGAATTCTCAATTACGTTATTAGTACCAAAAACAATCAAAGACGGTGCCGTCGCAATCAACTTAGACTTGGCTCCCATGTTATAAAATGAGAATGAATCTCTGAATTGAATTGTACCGGTATTTGTAAAAGTAGTAGTACCCTGATTATTGATCAGCAAATTACTCCCGACTCCGCTTGTATTGGTATTAAGAAAACCGCCATCCTGAACATTGATGTAGGAAGTATTGCCGCCATTAAAATTATCGCTGCTGTTATAAGTGAAAGTTCCATAAACATTGATACTGACAGAGCCATCAAAATTTGTTCCGTTAGTCTTTGTCCAGCTTGCGCCCGTAGCTATACAAATAACGTTTCCTGTACCGCTAACATTGATATTAATATCTCCAATTGAAGAAGTAATAGCAAGTGTTTTATTGCCATTAAGCGTGTAATTGCCGCCAGTTACTGCTGTAAAATCAGCTGTGGGGCATTGTGCAAAAGCCTGATTTGCCAGAAGCAAAATCATTGTTGGTATAAACCATTGGTAAAATAATTTTTTCATAATAAAAGAGGTAGTTACACTAATAATCTGGCTGAGTTAAATAATTTAATTGGTAATTAATTTTTCAAAAACTGAGTAAAATAATATTCTTAATCTCGCTCCTTGCTAGGTGAACGCATTGAATTTCAAGCCTCTGACTTTTCAGTCAGAGGTATTATGTGATACTGGGTTATATTTTGAAGAATGCTTATTCCTGTTTTGAAATCAGGATCGGCATTGTAAAAGTATTGTTGGACTTATTTTTTTCTTTATAAATTCCGGTTGGGTCAACTTCAATCTCTAACACGTAATTTCCTGATTTTAAGCCTTTTGGGAGCGTAACAAACTGACCTTCGTACATCATCCCATAGGTATCATAACCACCGACGCTGATTCCCTGCTTTAATGATTTGCAATCCACATAATTGCCCAATCCGTAATTGATCAGGTTTTTGTCTCCGTAAGTCTGTCCATTCAACACACAAAGACTGTCATTATTGTTACAAATCCCGGAATCAAACAGGCAGTAACTTACTTTACTTCCTTTTGAAACCAATTGTCGTTTGACAACCTTTCCGGTTTTGTTTTTAATTTCCTTTACTACTCTGAATTCCACCCAGTCATCCACGTGGTAGTGATTATGACCTGGTTTATCATCGTAATAATTGGTTCCGGCAATACGATCTGATGATGTAAGTTTATCGCCGTTTTTTTTATATATCCGTTGATTAATCTGCTGACGCGGGTGCGTTTTATCTTTGCAGATCACCGTCGAATCTTTAACTTCCTGTGTGTTGCAGTACCATTTATTATTACCAAAAGCTTCCATTGGCCCATCTCCAATATTAGCAATTGAGGCTGCTAAGCGCAATTGTCCTGGATAATACGGATCATTCCAGGGATATTCTTTCACCTGATCCGTGGTAAGCCTTTGCAGTATTACCAAATCCGGAAGCAGTTCACAATCCGACGTTCCATCTGCACATTTACAGCCCGTTCCGTCTTCCATTGAACAGGGGCTGACATCTAAATCAGGTGTTGGATTTTTGTCAAAATCAAGTGTCAGGAAATTAATTGTACCCTTCTCGCCCGATCTCAAATCCTGCACCATCAGATACCAGATGCCATTTGGATTTTGCCCGTTGTTCAAAAAACTTATTCTGCCATCCGGAATATATTCACCCGTAAATGGTGCACTTGCCTGATGCACATAACCAGAAAAACCGTTAGACCGAAAGCAAGTATTGGTATAATTACTTCCAAAATCTTTCCCATTTCGATTTGTAAGCCATATACTGGTACCATCAGGACTTAACAATTCTATTTTCAGATCAGAAACCCGGGGGTGAACAATGGTAAAACAGATTTTTGAAATGCCAAAATCAAGTCCTGCCTTAGAATCCAGACCCGTTACCTTTATTGGAAACGAATCGATTTTAAATATCCCCTTAAAATCATGAATTGTTCCACCACTTGCATAAAAACTTTGCGCATTGGCAACTAAAATCATACAAGAAAGGAGTATGATCAAACTAAATTTTGCCAGAAAAATTTCTATGCGAGGCGTTCCACGCAGGATACATTCATTCATTCTTTAAATTCTTATAATTGTGACTTTGCAGATTAAATTAAGAGAAATAATTCCGCTAATCTAATTTTTTCTACAAACTCACGCCTTAGAGGATCAAGTTTTGCGATTATGAGTGTTTTCGATTACAACTCAATACTTCCCATGTGCAAATGTAAAATCATTAATTATCAATACTTTAAGAAGAAATTGGAAAGTTACACGTATTATTTTATCTCAATTGTAGAATTATGTATAGGCTAATTCCCAGCTATTTCTATTTCTGTAACGAACTACTAACTATATACGCATACTAATCTATTTGAAACACTTTGTTTTATACAGCTGTGAATGTAGTACTAACTAATCACTGCACCATCATTAGGATGCCTAAAATTTAATGGTACAAAGAAAACCAGTACCTTTGTATTTAAATTATAAACTACCACCATGAAAATTCAAGAAGCAAAATATCTTATGAGCAATTCCGAATATGAGAAATGCCCTAAGCCTGATTTGCCGGAATACGCGTTCATTGGTCGGTCAAATGTAGGAAAATCTTCATTGATTAACATGCTTACCGGAAAAAAGGGAATGGCAAAAACCTCACAACAGCCCGGAAAGACACAATTGATCAATCATTACTTCATAAACGAGAAGTGGTACCTTGTTGATTTACCAGGATATGGATATGCCAAAGTAAGTAAGACGGAGCGCGAAAAATGGGAAAAAATGATCGGCGATTATTTACATAACCGCGCTAATCTGATTTGCACCTTTGTTTTAATTGATATCCGTCATGACGCACTCGCTCCTGACCTTGAGTTTATGGAGGAATTAGGCCAGGGTGGAATCCCTTTTCATATTATTTTCACCAAAGCGGATAAACTTAAAGCGTATCAGCAAGAAGAACAGGTAAGAAAATACAAAGAAAAGCTTGCAGACCTCTGGGAAGAAGTTCCGCCAATGTTTGTGACTTCCGCCGAAAAAGGTGAAGGCCGGGAAGGGATTCTGGACACAATAGAATCTTATAATCAAACGTTTGAAAAACCTGGTGTCGAATAAGGTTTGCTTACCGACCAATCTTTCTGTTATTTTGCGGAAATTTTAATTTTGTCATATAAGACTTTCAAAAGCTAACTGCTTCAATTTCTGATCTTTTTAGTTATTAAGCATTCATCGATTGGTAGTAAGTCAGTTTGACAATCATTATCTATAAAATAAAGAGACCACTAATAGCATAAACTAAGGATGAGCGAGAAAGTAGAATCAACAGGAATGGAGTTGTTGAAAGAGATAGCTAATGTTTCAGGAAAAGGCGGATTATTCCGTATTTTGAAACCAAGCCGCGCAGGTGTTATTGTAGAAAGCCTGGATGAAAAACATGAAAAATCACTGATTGGGCCAACTGCACGTGTTTCTGTTTTGAAAGACGTTTCCATTTTTACCGAAGGTGAACAAGAATCAGTTCCTTTGGCTGACGTATTTCTTAAAATCAGAGAAGTACATGGCGAGGAAATCACTTTGCAGGTTAAGAGCGCATCAGACAAAGATCTTATTGAATTCTTAAATGAAATTCTTCCTGATTTCGACCGTTCCAGAGTTTACGTCTCTGATATCAAAAAGGTAATTACCTGGTACAATTTATTGTCGAAATACATCCCTGAGCTTTTTGTAGCTGCTGCGGACGAAACTTCGGAAGTTGAGGCAGAAACTGAGGTTGAGACTCCGAAAACCGAAATATAAAAATAGTATTGTATAAGATTGAGCAAAGCCCTGTCGTCCAGACGGGGTTTTTTCATTATCTTCTTTACCAGAATTCCTCCACTTCATGACAAACATTTCCCAATACATCGACCACACACTCTTGTCTCCAATCGCAAGCGAAACGGATATCCGGAAAATTTGTGAGGAAGCCTGGATTCATCAGTTCAAGGCCGTTTGTGTAGCGCCAACCTATGTGGCTTACACAAAGGAAATGTTTGAGTTTTGTCCTGTAAGAATTGAAATTGTATCAGTAATTGGTTTTCCGTTAGGTTATTCAACAACGGAAACAAAAATAACAGAAGCAAAAAATGCAATTCGGGACGGAGCTACGGAGCTGGATGTAGTCATGAATATTGCTCAATTTAAATCCATGGCCTATTTGAGTGTCCGGGAAGAATTGAAGCAATTATCTGATTTGGCCCATGAGAACAATGTGTTATTAAAGGTAATTATCGAAACGGCTTATCTTGATTCTTTCGATCTTTATACGGCCTGTGAAATTTGTACCGAAGCAAAAGTCGATTTTGTAAAAACATCTACCGGATTTGCACCGGCCGGTGCCGATATAGAAATTGTCAAAAAGATGCGTTCGATACTTCCGTCTGAAATCAAAATTAAAGCATCCGGAGGAATCAAAACCTATGACCAGGCGCTTGCTTTTATTGAAGCAGGAGCAGATAGAATTGGAACCTCATCTGGTGTTATGATGATGACAGAGAAATGAAACCGCGTGTATTGCTTCTGAGCACGGTGCATCCTTCGGCTGATCCGCGTATTATGTACAAGATCGCGCCATCGCTTGCCCGGGATTATGAGGTGATCTGCGTTTTGCCAGAGTTGCGCAAAAGTTCGGATGAAAAAGGTTTTGAAACGATATCATTACCCTTTTTTCAAAGTTTATTATCGAGGATTTTACTCTGTCACCCGGTTTTACTTTGGAAATGTTTACTTTTTCGTCCGGCAATTGTGCATATCTTTGTACCCGAACTGATTCCAATAGCGTTTCTTTTTCAATGGCTGGGAGCAAAAGTGATTTATGAAGTGCAGGAAAATCTGTATAAAAAATTCGCTATCAAACAGTTTAACAAAGCCGTAATTTATCAACAGATTTTTAAATTTTTCGACCGGGCCGCCAGAAAAAATTTCAACTGCCTTTTTACAGAACACGCCTATTTGAATGAATACAAAAATTTGCATCTCACCTCCGCTGTTGTTCATAACTATGTTGCCTTACCATTTATTGACCGGTATTTTGGAAAATATGAAAGGCATGTAAAAAAGCTGCCAGTGTTTTTCTACTGCGGCGTAATTTCAATGGAACGGTCTTTTGATGTTCTGGTAGCAGCGTTGATCAAATTAAAATCCCGTTATCCCGATTTTAAAATGCATATGTTTGGGAAGTTACAGTTTGGCATAACGGATGCAGAGAAATTACCGGATTTTGAAAAAATCAAAACGAATCTAATTTTTCATGGCTATACAGATTTGAAAAATGCTTTGCCCTATGCCAGGGGAGCGACGGCAGGAATTGCTTTACTAAAACCCGTTGCCGATTACATGGATTCCTATACTACAAAAATATTTGAATACATGGCCATGCAATTACCTGTGATAACTTCTGATTTTCCTTTATACCAGGATGTTGTAGAAAAATCAGGATGTGGCTTTTGCATTTCGCCTTATGACGCGGATATGCTGGCAAAGAAATTGGAATGGCTTATAGAGAATCCTGAAAAGGCGGAAATTATGGGCCAAAAGGGTAGAAACTCTTCAGAAACTCATTATAATTGGGCAAATGAAGAACAGATTCTGCTTCATTTTTATAGAAATTTATTGGAACCTAAAAAATAAGAACTTAAACAACTTAAAATATTTGTATAATTTTATAAACTTATTATTGAATTGTTCAAATATTTAGTACTATGCTTTCTACGAAATATTTAACTTTCGGAATTAAACAGAATAGTAGATTGCGAAGTCAACTTCTCAACCATGTATATTAATACACTCAGTCATTATCTACCAAGTGAAGTAATTGGTAATGAATATTTTACAAAACTCAACAATCTTTCCAGCGAATGGATTGTAGAACGCACCGGAATTTACGAGCGTCGCAAAGCCGGAGAAGGTGAGAATACTTCCACCATGGCCATTGAAGCCGTTAACTTGTTATTGGCGGGTGACAATGTTCCATACAGCAAAAATGAAATCGATTTGATTGTAGGAGGAACCTACACGCCTTATGATACGATCGTAACTGTTGCTCATGCGGTTCAGCATCATCTTGCATTGCCGGATATTCCTGTGGTTACGATTTCTTCTGCCTGTTCGTCATTGCTGAACGCCATTGAAATTGTTGAAGGATATTTTGCCATGGGGAAAGCATCTAAAGCCCTGGTAATTGTTTCTGATCATAACACGGCTTACTATAACGAAAGCGATACTGTTTCCGGCCATTTGTGGGGGGATGGTGCTTCGGCCATTCTGATATCGAAAGAAAGACAATCCGAATCGGATATGTTTATCAAAAAACTGATAACAGGTGGTGCTGCAACAAGTGGAAAAGCGATTGAAGCAGTAGTACTTCGGCCAAATGACCGCGGCGTGGTCATGCCTTTCGGGCGTGACGTTTTCCAGAATGCCTGTATTTATATGCCAAAAGTAAGTCAGCAGGTTTTGCAGGCTTGTGGTCTAACAATCGACGATCTTGATTATCTGATTCCTCACCAGGCCAATCACCGGATCAGTCTTAATGTGATTAATACCTTAGGAATTCCTGCTGAAAAACTGATTTCCAATATCCAGTATCTTGGAAACACCGGTTGTGCGGGTTGTGCCATCGCACTTTCTGAAAATAGATCCAAATTTAAAAAAGGAGAAAATATCGTTATCACGGTTTTCGGCGGAGGATATTCTTATGGTGCCATGTTGATAACGATTTGATATATTAGAACTCGCTATCGGCTTTCGGCTAAGCGGCTGTCATATTGATGCGAGGAACGAAACTTTGGAATATTGCAAAATGCCGGTAAACTGTAATTTGTGATATCGTCAATCAAATAAAAATAAAAGCCTCACAGAACTTAATTTCTGTGAGGCTTTTATCTTTTAGTTTGATTAACTCAATTCGCTTCCGTAGGAGTAAACTTCACAGGTTTCCAGGTATTATTTTTGGGGTTCATATCCGGAAGTTGATTATCCGGATCAATCGTTACGGATTTGATCGGCTGCTGTGTATCTGCACGGAAAATCCATTTACCGCCGCGCTGCCAGATTTCAACAGGCAACTCAACTCTTGTCTTTTTACCGTTTATTTCTTCAATATCAATTTTTGCAGGCATTGCAAGCTGGTCAAGATTTTCAATCGTGATGACCGATCCTTTCTGAGGATTTTGTTCAACGTAGGAAACATCTTTTACGCTTTGATCCAATTTATAATTTTCAAAAAACCAGCCTTTCCAGAACCATCCCAGATCCTCACCTGCTCCATCTTCCATCGTACGGAAAAAGTCATACGGCGTTGGATGTTTAAAAGCCCAGCGTTTTACATACAAATGAAAAGCATAGTCAAAACGATCTTTCCCCAGAATTTGCTCACGAAGCATTTTTAAACCCAAGCCTGGTTTGTAATAGGCTTCCCAACCCAGATTAGAAGGTTGAACCACATCCGGAATTGTCATAATAGGATCCGCATTATCACGGAACATCACCGGTGCCAAACGGTGCATATCACCCATCTGGTTGTCCTTATATTCTCCATTATTAAAATTATCTCCTGAAAGGAAGTTGATAAAGGTATTGAAACCTTCATCCATCCAGGCATATTTACGCTCGTTGCTACCCACGATCATAGGAAACCAGTTATGACCGAATTCATGGTCTGTTACGCCCCATAGATCATCCTTACGACTTTTACTACTGCAAAAAACAATTCCCGGATATTCCATTCCGCCTACAAGTCCGGCTACATTGGTTGCGACAGGATAAGTATATTCGTGAATATAATTTGAATAAAATTCAATACAACCCTTCACATATTCCGTAGCACGTCCCCAACCTTCCAGTCCGCCATCCTCAGCAGGATAAACGGATTGTGCAAGTGCTGTTTTTCCGTTTGGCAAATTCATACGTGCAGCATCCCAGACAAAAGCTTTTGAACTTGCCCAGGCCACGTCACGGGCATTTGTAGTATGAAATCGCCATGTTAAAGTACCCGATTGTTTTGGGCGTGAAGAAGGATTTGTAACTTCCTCAGCCGTACGGATCATCACAGTCTGATCACTTTTTGCTGCATCAGCCAGACGTTTTCTTTGTTCTGCTGTCAAAACTTCCGCCGGGTTAACTAATTCACCAGAACCTACCACGATATGATCCCAGGGAACTGTAACGGCATAGTCAAAATCACCATATTCCAGGTAAAATTCACCCGCTCCAAGATATGGTAGAACATTCCACCCTTCAATATCGTCAAAAACGGCCACACGCGGATACCACTGAGCCATTTCGTAAACGATACCATTTTTAGTTTCAAGCGTCCCCATCCGATCAGAACCGTATTCAGGTACTTTGAAAGAATAAGTAATTTTTATTTTAATTATGTCACCACCCGCTTTTACAGCATTCGTCAGACGAATTTGCATACGCGTATCTGAAATCAAATAATTCGCTTCTACGGCCTTATCTTTTCCTTGTTGAACGGAAACCGTTTTGATAGCATCTCCCCCATTGAAATTAACATTACCAAAACGTCCACCACTAATTGGCGTTGTTTTTCCTCCGCGGGATTCGGTATTAAATGAATTCTGGTCCAGTTGAAGCCAGATAAATTCAAGCGCTTCCGGACTGTTATTTTTGTAGGTAATTTCAACGTCGCCCGTAATTGTTTTCTCGGTTTCGTTCAAAGCAACGTTTATCTTATAATCTGCACGGTTCTGCCAATAAGCCGGACCAGGCGCACCACTACCCGTACGATACTCACTTCCAGGCTGAAAGTTAAATAAAGGGTGAAAAAGCACATGTGCATCGTACTTTGGCTTGTCCGCTTCCTGAGCGAAAACACTTAGGGATCCAAGGCTACACATGGCCATAACCCATAAGCGAGAAGAGAAGATTTTCATTCGTTTTGTTGAAAAGTAAAATATTAATTCTAAACGAACAATATACGGCTTTTAGCCTTTTTTCGAACAAAAAAGGTTTCATTATTGCTATTCATTAGCGAATTTTACAAACTTTTCATTTTTAATGAAACTCCATGCGCCAGCGCTTATCTGTTGAAGCTTATACAAAGGGTGTACTTTCGGCCGACACCATTGTTCTCAGCCGCGCGATCACATTAATTGAAAGCAAACTAAAAAACGACAAACTTCTGGCAAAAGCGGTACTGGAAAATATTCTCCCCCATACCGGAAAATCGATACGCGTTGGTATTACCGGTGTTCCGGGTGTTGGAAAAAGTACATTTATTGAAGCTTTGGGAAAACATATTACATCCCAGGAAAAAAAGATAGCGGTATTAACAATTGATCCATCAAGCAAAAAAACCGGCGGGAGTATTCTGGCGGATAAAACCCGGATGGAGGACCTTTCCAGGGATCCGCTTGCTTTTATCCGTCCATCTGCATCAGGCTTATCCCTGGGAGGCGTAGCAAGGAGTACGCGGGAAACCATGTTATTATGTGAAGCCGCCGGTTATGAAGTGATTATCATCGAAACCGTGGGCGTAGGACAATCCGAAACACTGGTAAAAGGTATGACTGACTTTTTTCTCCTGCTTATGCTTGCAGGCGCGGGAGATGAACTTCAGGGAATAAAAAAAGGAATTATGGAAATGGCCGACGTTGTTGCAATCAACAAAGCGGACGGTGCCAATAAAATTTCTGCGGAACTGGCCGTAACAGAATATCAGAATGCACTCCATTTATTTCCAAAATCCGATTCTGATTTTATTACAAAAGTAGTAACCTGCTCCGGTTTGGAAAACTCAGGTATCTCCTCTCTCTGGAAATTGATTATCGAATATCAGGACGAAACTATTAGAAACGGATATTTTGAAAAAAACAGACAGTCGCAAAACCTGGAATGGATGCATGATTATATCCGCCAAACATTGGAAGATCAGTTTTATGAAAATGTAATTATAAAAAAAGCTTTAGCTTCCTCAGAAAGATCGGTAAAAGAAGGAAACGAACTTCCTGTTGCCGCCGCCCAACGTCTGCTGAATATTTTTATGCAAAATTTGTTGAAATAAATAAGCACACATTAAAACCAACATTTTTCGCCATTAACTCAGATTTACCGCTCATTATGGCCTAAATTATCGTTCACCACAATTTTTACAGTATTTTTGAAGTTTGAATATGGTATTGCAACCTTAAAAACTTAATTCCTTCACTATGAAAATCCTGAATCGTTTTACCAAAACGGCTTTTTTTACATTTCTTATTATGTCAGTTGTCTTTGTAGCGTGTAAAAACGATGATGATAATACAACTACACCTGTTGATAATAATCCTATTGTTGGTAAATGGCAATTAACGGCTATTACGCCGGAAACAGCCGGAACTACCATCGCAGGTCTTGATTTGTTGCCCGCTTTGGCGCCCTGTATTTACAGTCTCAAATTCACTTTTACCTCCGATAATAAAGTGGCACTTTCTGATTGTGATGCCGCAGTAGCTTTAATAGGTGGTTTAATCAAAATTGAGAGTACCACCACCTGGAAAGTTGATAGTGGAAAATTGATTTTGACAAATGGTACTACAACAAACTCATTTGGTCTGACTCAAAATACGAACGACATGAAAATTGTTGTTAACACAAATACTACCGGAACGGGCGCAGCGGTTAATGCAGTTTTAAGCTTGAAGAGATTATAAAAAAAATCTTTAATACAAAAGAGGCAGGATTTGCCAGACAAGTCCGGCCTCTTTTTGCTCAAAAAAATTAATACCTGCAAGTTCAACACAAACAAAACTTTAAGCTGGACAGGAATACAGTCAAAAGTATTAATGTTAAGATCTTTAAGTGTCCTACTAAATCTTCCTCCTATTAATCAACCATCCATTTATCGTATAACTGGTATTATGTGAATGCTTTACTAGCTAGAATGATCACATATAATCGTCCATTTACCTTTCAACTTTTTCCACAGTAAAGTATAGTGCCCGCTTACGTCTCCTTTAACCGGTCTTTTCAAACTATATTTTCCAACCAGAAAGGCAACATCTTTTGCAGGAAATATCAAATTGATAAAAGTAAATGTCAAAGTGCCCATCGATGCACGATCGGGATAACGCTTTAAATAATTTTCGTAGGTCTTTTTATAGCCATAAGTAACACCTGGTTTTCCTACAAACATCAGGGAATCAGATTCCCAATAGCCGTTCATGAAAGATTTTACATCCCCACGGTTCCAATCTCCATTCTGACGTTTCAAAATAGAATAAATTTCATCGCGGTCAGCCTTCGACTGGGCCATTACAAAAGTGGTCAATGATAATAGAAGTAATGTTAAAACACAGTTTCTCATATTTTTTATGGATTTTTGTAAAATGTTTCTTTCGTTTAAAGATACAGGAAAGATTCTTTCCGGGATAGTTTCCATCAAAATACTCCCGGAACTCAAAAATTAGTAAACTGACTGGCAAAATGAGCAAGTTTGATGATATTTTCAAAAAGCTGGACCGACAAAAATATCCTTTTATCGACGGCTTGTACTACCTTTTTATTATCATTTTCATAGGTATTCTTTTTTTATTTTTCGCTTGATCCGTGGCAGATTCCTATTTATTTATCATTAACCCAAGTTCCGGAACTTCCATCGGACAGCACCCTGAAAAAATCTCAAATGCAATCGAAAACTTTGTAAAAAGCAAAGGCGGAAAATCGCAGATCATTTTTACAGAAGGTCGTGGGCATGCCACAGAGCTGGTGAAGGAAAACCTGGACAAAGAAAATTGGAAAGCTGTTATTGCCGTTGGCGGCGACGGAACTGTGAACGAAGTAGCCAAAGCTCTTGTAAACCGTTCAACGCCTTTAGGAATATTGGCTCTCGGTTCCGGAAACGGACTTGCGCGCCATTTAGGATTACCTCTAACATTGCAAGAAGGTCTAAAACGTCTTTTTTCGGGTTCAATCAATACAATCGATTCGGCTGAACTGAATGGAATTCCATTTTTCTGTACCGCCGGAATGGGTTTCGATGCTTATGTGGGCGATTTGTTCAGCAAGGCAAATTCACGTGGATTGGCCACTTATTTGAGCGTTTCACTTAAATCGTACTGGAATTACAAACCGCAGACCTATAAACTGAATGGCAAAAAGATAGAGGTTTTCTCCCTTTCATTTGCCAACGCAGGCCAATATGGAAATAATGCGTGGGTTGCGCCTCAGGCCAGCTTATTTGATGGCTTGCTGGATGTTTGTACCATTATTCCTTTTCCAACATGGTATGGTTCAAATCTGACTTACCGTCTTTTTACAAAAACGCTGAAACCTTCAAAATATATTTCATATCAGTTAGCTCAGGATGCGATTGTTGAGGCTGACAAACCTCCAATGATCCATTACGACGGCGAACCTTTGCAGTTGGAAACAACGCGGATTGAAATTAAAATAAGACCGAAAAGTTTAAGGGTTATCGTTTAATTGATTGGTAAAACTTCAATCTTAATCTCATTATGTCTAAAAAGAACCGCTCAGGGGTTATTTATTCAACAAATCCCGATTTTGAGTATTCCGATTCCAGCCAGGATGAAGCAGAAACATTAGCCCCTGCTCAACAGGATCTACGTGTATGGCTTGACAGAAAAGGCGGTGGAAAGGTAATTACCGTAGTAAAGGGTTTTATCGGAACATCAGCCGATCTGGAAGCATTAGGAAAACAAATAAAAGTACTATGCGGAAGCGGAGGCTCCGTAAAAGAAGAGGAAATCCTGATCCAGGGCGACCACCGCGAAAAGGTAATAACCTGGCTGGTTGGGAAAAGCTACAAGGCCAAAAAAGCGGGAGGATAAAAATAATGTTGAATGAGTGAATGATAGAATAGGTCGATCATCAGATTTTCCTTGCTACGAATAGCATGGGATGAAATAACCCCGATTCAATCCAAAAAAAGCAATTCGGGATATTACGTTCGTATCCCCCATTCTATCATTCACTGCTCCGGCAGCCCGGTAATTCTATCATTCAAAATTAAAGCACCTTAGTCGTGTCAATTTCCGTTGGCTGCTCAGGCTGAACTTTTGGGAAATTTGTTGGATTTTGGGTTGCACTACCCGCCAATACTTCGACATTGGTTACAAAAAATTTCGTATCACCATTCCAGGGAAGATTGAAGAATTTTTCTTCGTAAGTCAATGAAACACGGTGACCGCTAGCAATTGCCTGTTCAAGTTTTGCAATGGCATCTTTATTTTTCCCACTTACGGAAAAAGTCCATTCGGATGCATTCAGAGAACCATCTCCTTCATACAGACCGCCCATTTTCAATTCTCCTTCGTAGGTTTTAAAAACATATCCTTTGTTGCTGAGCCGGGTTATAAATCCGCCTCTCTTGCCTTCGCTGTAATATCCGAAGGTGAGATAATATAAAGCTCCAAAAACAATGGCCAGGAGAACGAAGAGAATGACCCATTTACGCATGATTAGTTCGTTAGTTATAATTTTGTGTGATATTAAAAGCAACTTCGGAAAACCGAATGATTTTTCCTACTCTTTATTTAGCCCGGATTGCAATCACCGGATCCATTCTGGATGCCAGCATAGCAGGAACAATGCCTGATAAAACACCAATAATACAAGAAACCGACAGGCCGAGTATTACATTTCCCGGCGTCAGAATAATGACCAGTGTGCCCAATTGCATAAAAGATAAAAGGTATACTAAAAATATGCCTACCAATCCACCGACGAGACTTAACATCACCGCTTCAAAAAGAAACTGAAAAAGTATAGAATAATTTTTAGCTCCAAGCGATTTCTGGATACCGATCAGGTTGGTGCGTTCCTTTACGGAAACAAACATAATATTAGCTATTCCAAACCCTCCCACTAAAATTGAAAAGCTACCGATAACCCATCCCGCGAGTGACAAAACAGAAAATAATCCCGACACAGCCTGCGCCGCAGCTTCTGGTTTATTGATTGAAAAATTGTTTTCGTCCTTCGGTTTGATTCCTCTTTTGGTCCGCATTAGCCCGATTACTTCCGCTTCCACTTCTTTCATTCCCTCATCACTTTCTTTCGCTTTCACCACAATATCCGGATCCGGCCGGCCCGACTGGAAAAGTTTTGCAAAAGCACCGTAGGTTATAATGCATTTTTTATCCGGATTTCCTCCGAAATCCACCAAACTTTCCCCTTTTTTTATCTGGACTCCAATGACTGTAAATTTATTTCCATTTAACTTAAAAACTTTTCCCTCAGCAATCTGGCCCGGGAAAAGTGCCTGCGCGATATCTGCTCCGATAATGGCCACATTTCTTGCATTTGTAGTTTCAAGCGGGATAAAATAACGGCCTGTCTCCAGAGGCACATCAGAAATTTGATTGTATTCATAGGAAACACCCTGAATCAGGGACGCAATACTGTTTGATCCGTTTTTCAAAGTAATATTTCCCTTGAAATCCATTACCGCAACAGCGCTGGCATTGTCAAGATTATCGTACAAATATTTATATTCCGCATTGGAAGGACTTGGCCATTGGAAATATTTCCACCACTGATATTCTCCGCCAAAACCCCATGGCCATTTTTGAACGTATAAAACCTTTTCACCGATAGCACTCATACTGTCGCGAATACTTTTTTCCAAAGAATCCACGATTGTAAAAACTGCAACAATGGCAAAAATACCGACCGTTACACCTAAAAGTGAAAGTGTCGTGCGGGTAATATTCGACTGCAATGCCTGCCAGGCAAACCGAAAACTTTCAAATATTTGCCGTAAAAATTTCATATGGGCTTCTTAGGGTAAAATTTGTCCTGTAAAAGATTGAATTCGAAAAGTTAACCGAAAAGAATTGTCCTCAGAAACAAATTAGTATAAAAGGTATTTTCAGCGTTTGAGTAGCTAAACGACGTGGTAATCATAATATAATTCTCAGAAATAATTTCAAATATCACGGATCATAACAGTCCTCTAATTTACATTTACTAAATTACATTACAATATCTGATCACCAAAACATGACTATACGCTACGTTCTAATTTCCTCCTTTTGCTTGTTATCAGGTCTTTTGGCGGCTCAGCAGCCCGTTAAAGAATCGCAGGGTTTTTATCAATTTCTTACCGATGACCCCAACCAAAAACCATTTTACAATGATCGTGTCGGGGTTTATGCAAAAAATGGTGTTGTAGCGTCCGCGCATCCAGAAGCTTCACGCGTGGGTATTGATATTTTGAAAGCAGGCGGAAATGCGATTGATGCCGCCGTTGCTGTTCAGTTTGCGCTGGCCGTTGTACACCCTTCTGCCGGAAATATTGGTGGCGGTGGCTTTATGGTGATTCGTGAAAAAACAGGCAAAACATCCAGCATTGATTATCGGGAAAAAGGTCCTTCGAAAAGTGGAAAAGACATGTATCTTGACAAGGATGGTAACGTAATTCCTCAGCTGAGCATTTTAGGAAGGCTCGCCTCAGGCGTTCCGGGATCTGTGGATGGCATGGTGGAAGCACATGCAAAATATGGAAAATTGTCCTGGAAAGAAATTTTGCAGCCTGCTATTGATCTTGCTGTAAAAGGAGTTGTTCAAACTGAAAGAGAAGCACGAAGCCTCAATTCAATAAAAAAAGATATCATAAAACTAAATCCCGGTACTAAATACTTTCAGCGTCCAGATGGAAAAGACTGGTCAGCCGGAGATACTTTGGTTCAGAAAGATTTGGGAAAAGTATTGTCCCGCATCCAGAAAAAAGGCCGGAAAGGTTTTTATTCCGGAAAAGTAGCCCGACTTCTGGTGAAAGATATGAAGTAAAAACATGAAGGAATTATCAGCAAAAAAGATCTTTCAGAATACCATGCAAAATGGCGGGAAACGATTTCCGACAGCTATAAAAACTATAAAATAATCACGATGGCTCCGCCTTCAAGCGGAGGAATTGCTTTGGCTCAGCTGCTCAAAATGGTAGAACCTTATCCACTGAAAAAATGGGGCTGGAATACGGATTCAACGGTTCAGGTGATGATTGAAGCGGAAAGACGTGTGTATGCCGACCGTGCGAAATTCCTTGGCGATCCTGATTTTGTGAAAATTCCGACTGAAACCTTACTTAGCAAAGATTATTTACAGCAACGCTGGAAAGATTTTTCTTTTGACAAAGCATCCGATTCCAAAAATATAAGCGGCGGTGTTTTCCCAGGTTATGAAAGTACGGAGACGACCCATTTTTCAGTAGTTGATAAGGAAGGTAATGCCGTTTCTGTAACAACGACTTTAAATGGCGGGTATGGCAGTCGTGTGATTGTGAAAGGCGCAGGATTTTTTATGAACAATGAAATGGACGATTTCAGTGTAAAAGCCGGAGCGCCTAATATGTATGGTTTGGTTGGAAATAAAGCAAATGCAATCGCTCCCGGAAAACGGATGTTGTCTTCCATGACACCTACTATTGTGGAAAAAGATGGAAAATTATTCATGGTTGTCGGTACGCCGGGCGGTTCTACGATTATCACCTCTGTTTACCAAACCATTCTGAATGTGCTGGAACACGGTATGACGATGCAACAAGCTGTGAATGCTTTCAAATTTCACCATCAATGGCTACCGGACAAAACTGTCTTTGAAGCCGGAGCTTTCACTCCCAATACGATTAACAAACTGCAAAGCAGAAGTTATATCATTGAACAACAACGAAATTCCATCGGGAGGATGGATTGTATCCTTGTTCTCCCTGACGGCTCGCTCGAAGGCGGATCTGATCCACGAGGCGACGATACCAGTATCGGCTATTAACCAGTAAAAAACTTAACGGGTCAGTTCTTCGATCAGCTTTGCATGCTGGGGAAAGCTGGCCCGCAATGTATCCCGGTCGGCCATTTCAAAATCTTCAAAATCAAAACCTGGCGCAACGGTACAACCCACCAACGCATATTTACTTCCCGAGGCAGGACGTGAAGCAAACCAGGTATTGGCAGGAACCACAGCCTGAAATGTTTCGCCCTTATCCGGATTATCACCCAATCTGATCACATCCAGTTTACCTGACACGGGATAAATTACAAAAATTTCCAGCGCCTCTCCCTGATAAAAATGCCACATTTCATCAGATTTAATTTTGTGAAAGGCTGAGAAATTGTGCTTTTCCAAAAGGAAATAAATTCCGGTTGAGAAAGAGCGGTTTCCTGTAAAACTTGCTGGTAATGCATTTTGCGGAATGCTATCAAACGAGCGGTACGTTTCGGCATAATATCCGCCTTCCGGATGATCCAGAAGATTATATTTTTCAATCCAGTAGCTGGCCTTTTTCATAATTTTTAGCTTTAATTATTTACCCGATTTAACCGGCTTTTCAATCTGGTCAAAAGCGATAACCTTCACTCCCGTTTTCTTTATTTTATCAGTTTCGGGAGTTTTTTTGTTTGTAATCATCACGTCCAATGCATTAAGCGGAGAAAATTGAAAATATTTATCCTGACCAACTTTTGAAGCGTCGCACAAAAGATAAGAAACTTTTGAGTTAGCAAACATCGCCAGCGTAATTCCAGCTTCAATCTCACTAAAAGCACTCAAACCATTTTCCACGGAAATTCCGTCTACACCAATAAAGGCGCGGTCCGCTTTGTAACGTCCAATATGCTCTTCCGCTATACGCCCATGAACGGCCTGCCGCTCAGCATCGATTTCTCCGCCAATCAGATTTATTTTAACAGACGAATTCATCAATTCATAAACCACAGGCAGTGAATTCGTGATCACGTGGATTTTTTTGTTTCTGATAAACTGGCATAATCTGAAAACGGTACTGCCGCAATCCATAAAAATGATATCATTTTCCTGAATTTCCTTCGCTGCTAACCGGCAGATATTATCCTTTTCTTCGACATTGACTGCTGCTTTATTGGCAAAATGAAAAGGAATTTTTGTCAGCTCCACTTTCATGATACCGCCGTGGGTACGATAAACGAGTCCATCAGCCGTTAACACGGTCAAATCACGTCGTATGGTAATTTCAGAAATCGCAAGTTCATCTGCTAATTCCTTGACTGTAACTTCGCCGCGCTCGTCCAGAATATTTAAAATAATATTCTTTCTTTTTTGAAAGTTCATAAGAAATTGTACATTTGTTCAAATATAATCATTTTTAATCAAAAACGATCAATTAGCTATGAATGATAAAATCAACCTCGTTTCCGAAGAAATCCTTTCCGACAATTGGTACACATTAAGAAAATTCACCTTCGACTATCAACTTTCTGATGGTCGCTGGGAACGCCAGTCCCGTGAGGCATATGATCGGGGAAACGGGGCTACCATTTTACTTTTTAACAAAGAAAAACAGACCGTAATCCTCACCAGACAGTTTCGTTTACCAACTTACACAAACGGTAACACGACTGGAATGTTAATCGAAGCGTGTGCCGGATTGCTGGATAAAGATAATGCGGAAGACTGTATAAAACGGGAAACGGAAGAAGAAACCGGATATAAAATCAAATCGGTAAAAAAAATTTTTGAGGCTTACATGTCGCCGGGCTCGGTAACGGAGATACTTTATTTCTTTGTCGCAGAATATTCTGCTGATATGAAAGTAGGTGACGGAGGTGGATGTGATACCGAACAGGAGAATATTGAAGTAATGGAAATTCCTTTTTTTGAAGCCGTTCAGATGATAAGTTCGGGAGAAATTAAGGATGGAAAAACGATTATGTTACTGCAATACGCACAAATTCACAATCTTGTCAAATGAAAAACGGCGAAGAAAAAGTCTCTCTTCGCCGTCCGATATTTTTATAATTGGGCCGTTGATGGTGTTACCGTATTGATATCGCTTTCAGTTTCCGCCGTCGTTTTTGTACCTGTGAATTTATCGATCAAATCCTTTAAAAACTGTTCGGCATCCGGAAAGTTTGATTTGATCGCTTCTGATCCCTTTGTTTTCAACTCCTGAAAATATTCCGGTGCCTTATCTACAGCGCCTTCTGCTTCTGCTTTTAAATCACTGGCTTTGGTTTTCAGATCTTCCAGAAGTTTTTCGCCTTCTTCGGTCTGTAAATATTTATGTGCCGCTACTCCGGCAGCTGCGCCAAGAATAAATGTTGCGAGGTGTTTTGCGTTGATGCTCATTGTTTTATGTGGTTCGTTTGACAAGATGAATATACTAATATTTAAAACAAGTTGCTTGTATTAAAATATCGTTCCAGCCTACTTGATCTCAAAAATCGCCTGCATCCGGTAACTGATCTTTATTTTCTGATATTGAAGGTCACTATCCTGAACTGAGTCCGCAGATTCCGAAGCAGCCATCATGCGCATATTTGCTTTTGCATACATCGGCTGTGGATAATTCACATTGTCCTCTACCTCTCTGATTTCTAAAACCGGCCCCAGTTTTTGATCCACCGCTTCCAACAAATAAGCCGCTTTATCTTTCGCCGCTTTCAAGGCATTAATTTTTACCTGTTTTTTAAATTCTTCTTTTTTAGAATGATCAACGCGGGCAATATTAGCATATTGGATTCCACGACTTTCTACTTTTGATAAAATCCCATCCAGCTTATCTGCCCGATCCACTTTCAGTTCATATTGTTTGTTTTCGAGGAAACTGGCAGGCTTTTTCTTTTTGTCAACATAATTCTGATAACCTCCTACGGAACTGATCGAAAGTGCTTCTTTCGGTAATCCTGCTTCTGCAACAGCTTTGATCAATTGCTTTTCAAGCGTGCTGATAATGACTTTATCCTTCTGGTTTTTTTCGTCATTAAAATATTCTCTTAAAGAAATACTGAAATAAAGCTCATCCGGAACAATCTCCATTTCTGAAAAACCGGATACTTCAATTTTACGTTGCAGCGGCTGCTGAACGATAGTAGTTTGTGCGAATGATGACAATGTTGTAATGAATAAAACACTAAAAAGAATGATCTTTTTCATGGCGTAATAAATGAAATGATTAAAAAAATTATCGTATCTGCAAAAGTCCGGGCTGATAACTGTGCAACATACTTCTTGCAAATACGATAATAAGATGCCAAAACAGGCGGAAAGGTTTAAACCGTTAAGGAAAGATTCACAACTGTTAACATTTCATGTTAAGTGAAATTGCTGTAAATTGAGTCCATTATCCTAACAAAATGCTGATAATCTGCCTCGTCCAGATCTCCCCAACCTTTTCTACGGATTTCAGCCACAATTGGAAAAGCTTCATTATAGGTTATTTGCCCTTTTTCAGTCAGAAAAAGATTAAATTTTCTTCTGTCTCCAACCGCCAGTCCACGTTCTACAAGACCTTTTTTCTCTAATAAATCAATAATCCGCGTTACGGTTGGCGGATCTTTAAAAGTTAATTCTGCCAATCCATTCTGACTAATTCCTTGTTCACGGTATATATGGTCGATCAAAACCCATTGATCTACCGTCAAATCAAAGCCTGCATCGATCAATTGTTTTTGTAAAGCGTTTCTGATTTTTTTAATCGTCGTGTCAATTTTGAAAAAATAGGCACGGTGATCGGAGCGGTGTGTCATTATAAAATCATTAAGATGTTCAATAGGAATTATTAAAATGCCATAGTAATTACCAAACTATTGGTCTACTAATAATTATACTGTAAATATTGAAAAAAATTTAAACAATTAATCCTTTTACTACTCATTTGATTAGGATTTTCTCATTTTTCACACCATACTCGCAATAGTTTCAGAATATTCTATGTAAATCCCATACGTTACCTTTTTAATATAGTCACAAAAAAATAAGCCTGACAAATTAAATTGTCAGGCTTACTAAACGGTATCAGAATTGATAAACCAGAATCAGATTATGCAGAATTTCTTGCCGCATTAATAATTCCAAACATGGCGCGCATGATCAACTGATTATAAGTTTCCACATCTACCGGCAAAGTTTTTGGATCTTCTGCCAGCATTTGAAGTGCATATTGCTGTATCGTGATCAAAGGTAAAACGATGCGTTCACGCACTTTGATAGAAACCTTTGTCACATTATTGCTGTCAAGCAATTCCTTTTGCTCCGAAACATCAAGCAATGTATCCAGCGTCAGTTTGAATTCAGCATACATTTTATCCCAGAATTCTGTATATCCTTCTTCATCACGAAGATATTTGGTAGCTGGGAAAAACGCTTTGGATAACGATTGCATCGAGTTTTCAATCAAAGTCCGGAAGAATAAAGATTTCTTATAAAGATCTTTAATCGCTTCTTTTTTACCATCTTTTGAAAGTTCCTGAATAGCCGTTCCGAATCCGTAGAAACCCGGTACGTTCTGCTTCATTTGCGCCCATGATCCCACGAATGGAATAGCACGTAAATCTTCGAATTTTAAGCCTTCGTCATCATTTCCGCGTTTGGTAGGGCGACTACCGATATTAGTCTGACCGTAGAAACGTAACGGAGTTTTCTTATCCAGATATTTCACGAACATCGGATGATTTTTCAGATCAAGGTAAGAAGTATAGGCAGCCGCCGCCATTTCTTCTAATAATTCCTTATCCTCAGCGTTCAATTCTTCTTCTTTTCTATCGCCGCGGAAAAGGTGATTTTCCAGCCCGGCGGTGAAAAGTCTTTCCAGATTGTACATGGCAGTAGTAACGGTTCCATAATTTGAACTGATCGTTTGCCCCTGTACTGTCAATTGTATTTCTTTATCTTCAATATCTTTTCCTAATGAAGAATAGAAATTATGGTTATTTCCACCGCCACGCGCCGGAGGACCTCCACGACCGTCGAAGAATGTAACCTTAATTCCATACTCACGGGATACTTTTGTCAATTCTTCTTTGGCACGATAAATAGACCAGTTGGCTCTTAAGTACCCACCATCTTTTGTTCCGTCCGAGAATCCAACCATGATCGTCTGGTGCTGATCACGTTTCAACAAATGGTTTTTATAATATTCATTGGTATAAAGCGTACGCATAATTTCCGGTGCATTCGCCAAGTCATCCACCGTTTCAAACAGTGGAACTACATCAAGCGCCAAATATCCGTTTTCGTCAGCAATCAGGTTTTTCGCCAAAGCAACGACTTGCATCACATTAAGCGCCGAAGTGTTATTACTGATCACATAACGGTGTGCACCTTGCTCCCCATTAAGTCCCTGAATGGTTTTGATCGCGCTGATTGAACCCAGAATATCTTTCGTAAGCTCATCTTCGTAATCTTCAACACGTAAAGGAATATTTAGAGAAAGCAACAAGTCAATTTTTTTGCTTTCATCCCAATCCTCGTAGTCACTATATTTCAGTAAAGGAATTTTCTTTTCAAGTCTTTTCAAAATATCCTCCCAGGCCTTTCCATGTTTCCGGCTATCCTGACGTACATCAAGACTTGCAAAAAAGAATCCAAAAAGATTAAGTTTCAGGATAAAGTTATCCAGAAGCTCCACAAAAAGTCCCTGATGTTTTCCAACGAGCACCACACGCGCCAGCAAAAGTTCATCAATTAATTCCTGGGCATTTTTATATCCTTCTTCAAACGGCCCGAAGATCGTACTGTTCATTTTACGTTCTGCAAGCGCAATAGCATCTTCAACACCTTTAAAAGTCAACCGGCGTTTCAGGTTACGAATGTCACGATAATATCCTCTGAGAAGCGTTTCGCGCAAACGCGCCGCTACCTGCAAAGTCGTATCTGCACTTACAAACGGATTGCCATCACGGTCGCCACCCGGCCAGAAGCCCAGACGGAAAACATTTGGATATGGCCAGTCGTGTACACTCATGCCCAGACCGTCAATCAGTTTGATCAGAATCGCAGGAATAGCATCATAATATACGTTTTCCAAAAACCAGCATAAACTCACCGCCTCATCAAAAGGAGTTGGTTTTTCATGATTAATGAAAGCTGTTTTTCCAAGCTGGAGAAGCAACTGGTTCACTTCGGTAAAATCATTAACCTTGATGGAATCTTCAAGATCATTGATAATTCCCAAAACTTTGCCCGAATAAAACTGTGTCGGATGGGCAGTCAGCACAATACGTACACTGAAATCTTCAAGTTTATCTAATAGTTTTTGTTTTAAAGACTCATTATCCAGACGGTCCGTCAGATACGTGATTGATCCTTTTCCGTTTAATTCATGTGTCTGGTCAAAAGCTGCATCTTCAACCGAATCAAACAAAACAACCTGTCTTTCAATGTATTGAATAAAAGCAAACAGAAGATCTGTCCGTTCTTTCGGTGTGGCAGTTACCAGTAACTCCTCAAAGAAAAGCTCAATGATTTGCTTTGGAGATTTCCCTTCCTGAAAACCCACCTCACTATGTTGTGTCAGCAAAGGAAGTAAAGAGCCTGTCTGAAAAATTCCCCTGTAAGGCAAACTTAGAAAAAGGCTATTGAAAATATTGTACTTAGTAACAACTGCGTCCTGGAAATTGTTATTCATAATGGCGTGACAAAATTTTATTTTGAGACTGGCAATGCAAAACAAATATACCTTAAAAAATCGGGATCAGGCCTTTGGATGGGCTTGCTGATGCGTTTTTTTAAGTTTTTCTATTGAATTATGTGTATAAATCTGAGTCGCGGCAAGATTTGAGTGACCCAGCAACTCCTTAATTGCATTCAGATCCGCGCCGCGATTCAACAAATGCGTTGCATAAGTATGGCGTAAAACGTGCGGACTTTTTTGCGACAAAGTAGTAACTTCTGAAAGGTATTTTTTAACGGTTCGCTGAATAAAAACCGGATACGCTGCTTTGCCGGAATCTGTAAGAATTAAAGCTCTTATGCCCTCTTCCGGAGCCCGCAGCATCAGATACTCTTTCAAAAACTGAACAAGCAAACTTGAAATCGGAATTAACCGCTCCTTTCCTCTTTTACCAGTCACGCGAATAATTCTGGCTTCAAGTTCAAGATTATTAATTTCAAGGTCGATCAGCTCCGAAAGTCGCATACCTGTTCCGTATAACAATTCCATGATCACCCGATCCCGGTGACCGATAAAATCATCCGTAAATCCTTCTGAATCAAAAAGTGATTCCATGGCTTTTTCTTCAACAAACGCCGGGAGTTTCCGCCGCGTTTTCATGGAAGATAAAATGGATGAAGGATCTTTGAGTATATGTTTACGACGGCGTAAGAATCCGTAGTAAGATCTGAGCGATGCCATTTTCCTGTTGACAGAACTTGGATTTAATCCTTCTTCCATCAAACTGACAATCCACGACCGGAGCATTACCGAAGTAGCCGTTTCCGGTTTGTCCACCTCATATTGGAACAGCAAATATTTTCTAAACTGATCCAGGTCAGTCCGGTAGGAAGTTACCGTGTGTGCGCTGGATCGTTTTTCAAATGCTAAAAATTCCAAAAAGGGCTCTATCATGGCCCTAACGTACAAAAAAGGGATGTCTAATACAAGACAACCCTTTTCCTTAATGTTATTGCATGGGATATAATTTTCCCATCCTACTTTTCAACAGAAAAACAATTCAAAAGAACTAGTCTTCCAGGTGACCGTAAGTTTTTTCTTTGTATACCGCACGCAAAACTTCGAAACGACGCTTTACAGATGGTTTTTCGAATGCGGTACGAGAACGAAGCTGACGCATTGTGCCAGTTCTTTCAAATTTCTTTTTGTAACGCTTCAAAGCGCGATCGATCGATTCGTTGTCCTTAATGTTAATAATCAGCATGCTTATAAGATATAATGTTCTTTGAACTGGTTTTCTGAAATTGGACTGCAAAGAAAAGACTTATTAAACAGAAAATCAAGAAATAACTCATTAAAAATTAGGGATTTTTTGCAACTTGCCCATTATAATGAAGGGATTAACCCATTAACCATCGCCTATGAGCTCCCGATTGGGTATTATTGATTTAGGAACGAATACATTTCATCTCCTGATTGTTGAAAAAAATGGTGAAAATATCACTACGCTTTTCCATAAAAGCCAGCCAACTCAGATTGGTTTGGGGGGAATCAACAAAAAACGCATCACAGACGAAGCAACGGAACGTGCGCTGAAAGTGCTGCGGACTTTCCGTGAACAGCTTGATATTTTTGAAGTTTCAAAGGAAAACACTTTTGCGTTTGGCACAAGCGCAATCCGAAATGCCGACAATCAGGGTGAATTTTGTGAAATTATTTTGAAAGAAACCGGTATAATCATTACCGTAATTGATGGTAACCAGGAAGCAGAATATATTTACAACGGTGTACGGACTGGTGTAAAATTGGGCAAAGAACCTTCGATGATCATGGACATCGGCGGCGGAAGCGTGGAGTTTATTATTTGTAATGAAAAGCAGATCTTTTGGAAACAAAGTTTTGAAATCGGCGGTCAGCGTTTGATGGAAAAATTCATGAAAAATGATCCTATTTCCGATAGCGACAAAAAACGTTTATATAATTATTTTGATGAAAACCTGATTCCGCTCGCCAACGCAGTTCATCAATATGCGCCTATCAAACTTGTCGGTTCTTCCGGGACTTTTGACACACTAATCGATATGGATTATCAGTTTCGGACAGGCGAATGGCCGCCAAAAAATCAGACAGATTTCCCATTATCTCTCGAAGAATTTTACCGCGCTTATGCATTGATTCTTTCAGGAAGCCATGACGAAAGAATGGCAATTCCAGGCATGATCGCCTTACGTGTGGATATGATTGTTGTGGCAGTTTGCCTTGTTGATTATGTTTTGAAAAATCATAAGATTCCGCAGATACAAGTTTCAAGTCACGCATTGAAAGAAGGTGTTCTGGCAAAATTATTGAACTTATAATTCTATACATCTCAAATATATACCAGTGCTCTTGGATCTCTTTCCGGCAAATAATTTTGCCAGAAAGAATCTATTGTTGCCATACCAATCAAATTCCTATTTTTGTCAGATCAATCCTAAAATACTTTCTCAAACTACATGAAATTCACAAAAGTCCTCCTTTTCCTTTGCTTAACGTTAACCGTCACTTTTGCACAGGCACAAAAGAAAAAAGACAAAAAAGAAGACGATAAAAAAGTCGAAAAAGCAGTGGACGCTGTTGCTGATGCTGTTAAAGACAAGTTAAAAGACGAAAAGAAAAAAAATCCAAAAGATTTTAAAGATTTTTTCGATGATTCTGCCAAAAGTCAGAAAGGCATGATTTCGGTTTACAAAATGTCTGACAAATGGTATTTTGAAATACCGGATACTTTATTGAACAGAGATATTATGGCTGTAACCCGCTATTCAAAAGCAGCAGCGGGCGGCGGTATTTTTGGCGGGGAAGAAGTAAAAAGACAAATGCTCCGCTGGGAAAAAGGCCAGGATAATAATATTCTACTACGCTCCGAGACAGTCGTGATGGCAAGTCCGGATAGTACTAAACCTATTTTTCAGGCCGTAAAAAATTCTAATTCAGACCCGATTATTGGTATTTTTGATATTAAAGCATTGAAAAAAGGTGACAACGAAAAGTCTTCGGTTATTGATGTAACCGATTTTTTTAATGCTGATAATCAGATATTCTCGCTCAGTCCGATTGTAAAGCAGATTCATAAACTGACTTCATTTAAAAAGGAAGCGTCATACATTGAAAAAATGAACGCTTATCCTATTAACACAGAAATTCGCACGGTAAAAACTTTTACCGTCGTTCCGCCAGCCATTACTTTGACGCCCGCTCCAACTGTTGGTTCTTATTTACCGTCGGGATATGACGCCGGCGTTGTGACCATTGAATTGAATACTTCACTGATTCTTCTACCAAAAACACCCATGCGGAAACGGATCTTTGATAACCGTATTGGTTTTTTTGCCAATCAGTATGCGGTTTTCGAAGAAGAATCCCAGAAATCTGACAACGAAATTTTTGCCGTTCGCTGGCGCTTGGAACCGAAAAATGCAGAGGATGCAGCCCGACAAAAAAATGGAGAATTGATTGAACCTAAAAAACCGATCATTTACTATATCGATCCTGCGACGCCTGAAAAATGGAGAAAAGCATTAAAGGCAGGTGTTGACGACTGGCAGGTCGCTTTTGAAAAAGCTGGCTGGAAAAATGCTATCCGCGGAGAATACTGGCCGGAAAAAGATACGACAATGAGCCTGGAAGACGCCCGTTTTTCGGTAATAAGATATTTCGCCGCTGATATCCAAAATGCGTACGGACCCAATGTCCACGATCCGAGAAGTGGCGAAATCATTGAAAGCCACATCGGCTGGTATCATAATGTGATGCGTTTGCTCCGCAACTGGTATATGATACAGGCAGCAGCCGTCGATCCTGCCGCGCGTAAGAAAACTTTCGACGACGAACTAATGGCGCAGCTGGTACGCTTCGTCTCGTCACATGAAATCGGGCATACGTTAGGTTTGAGACATAATATGGGCGCAAGTTCTGCCACACCCGTTGAAAAATTGCGTGACAAAGCCTGGCTGGAAAAAAATGGACACACGTCGTCAATCATGGATTATGCACGTTTCAATTATGTAGCGCAGCCAGAAGACAGCATTACAAATCTTTTTCCAAAAATTGGCGACTATGACAAATGGGCGATCAAGTGGGGATATAGTTATTTACCCAATACCAATTTAAAAGAAGAAAAGGCAATTTTGAATACCTGGACGAAAGAAGCTTATAAAAGTCAAAACTTACATTTTGGAACAGAAAACAGTCCATATGATCCGCGATACCAAACAGAAGATTTGAGCGACAATGCAATGAAAGCTTCTGAATATGGTATTAAAAATTTAAAAAGAATTGTCCCAAATCTGATTTCCTGGAGCAAGGAAGATGGTGAAAGCTACAAAGAACTGGATGAATTATATGCCAATGTTATAGCGCAGTATCGCCGGTATTTGGGACACGTAATCAAAAATATTGGAGGAATTTATGATACGCCTATTACTTATGACATGGAGGGAGAAGGATTTACCACCGTTCCAAAATCCACTCAGAAAGAGGCTATTACTTTCCTTAATGCACAACTGTTTAAAACACCAACCTGGCTGTTAGACCAAAATGTATTAAAAAAGATAAAACCTGAATCGGGTGTGGAAGCCATTAAATCTTTACAGGAATATGCGCTTAATTCCCTGCTTGCAGGTGACAGAGCGGTCCGCTTGATAGAAACCGGCGTATCAGCCAAATATTATACCATCGATGATCTTTTTACAGACATTGACACAGGACTTTGGTCTGAGGTAAAAACCGGTCAGGCAATTGATATTTACCGAAGAAACCTGCAAAAAATTCATGTAGAAAAGTTAATTGATTTGTTAAAACCTGGGAAGGCAACGGTGGTTTCTATACCTGCCGGAGCACTTTATGCTTCAAATTCACGTGTAGTTGAACTTGAAAAAACAGATCTGCCATCCGTTGCACGCGGACATTTGGAAACGCTCAAAGCTTATGTCAAAAAAGCAATTCCTTTGGAAACCGATACAATGAGCAAATATCATTTGAAAGATGTTTTGCAGAAAATTGACATAGCCTTGGATCCTAAGTAAAAATTCAAATATAAAAGGGCAGATCTAAATCACGAATAAGCGATTTGATCTGCCTTTGTTTTTTTCAAATTTGATATAAAATGAAACCATTAGCAGAAATACTTCGTGAGCATTCGCATTTTGAAAAAGTTATTTCCAGTCAAAAACCGTTTCGGAAACTTGACTTTTCAGAATCCAATAAAGATCTTCTTGCGCAGGATCTGACGGAAACTTCTGTTTTTTCTGCCTATGTTTTTGATGTAATGCTTTCAAAAAATCAATACACTGGCATTGGCGGCTATGATGAAAACCGGGTGATTTACAGGCAGCGTGATCATTTTACAAATCAGGAAAATCCACGAAGTATTCATTTGGGCGTTGATATCTGGGCGGAAGCAGGAGAACCAATTTATGCACCACTAAATGGAACAATTCATAGTTTCGCATTCAATAATAATAAGGGAGATTATGGCCCGACTATTATTGTAAAACACGAATTAGTGAATACCGAATTTTACACTTTATACGGTCATCTTTCCCTCAAATCACTGGATCGTTTGTATGAAGGAAAACCCGTAAAAGCGGGAGAAAAAATCGGATCTATTGGTAATTTCCCCGTAAACGGCGACTGGCCTCCACATCTTCATTTTCAGGTTATTAGTGAAATTGAGACATATAAAGGAGATTTTCCGGGTGTCAGCAGCTCAGAAAATCGAGAGTACTTTTTGAAAATTTGCCCTGATCCAAATTTGATCCTGAGAATAAATGGTTAAACACAGAGGTAAAGGAGTAAAAAAAAGGAGTTTCGCAGAGAGTAATGAAAAACTCTGTGAAACTCCTTTCTTTAACTCACCTAACTCTGCGTTTAACCCTTTTTCCGTTCAAGGTTCGGTAAAAATCCGGTTAATAATCCAATCAGCGGCAAGAAAGAACAGACATAGAACACATATTCAATACTGGTACTATCCGCTAATCTTCCTAAAAGTGCCGAACCGATTCCTGCGATTCCAAATGCAAATCCGAAGAATAAACCTGCCACCATTCCGACTTTTCCGGGAATCAATTCCTGGGCATACACGAGAATTGCAGAAAACGCTGAGGAGAGTACCAAACCGATAATCACGGTTAGTGCGCCTGTCCAGAAAAGATTGCAATACGGTAACAACAGAGCGAATGGTGCAACGCCCAGAATTGAAATCCAGATCACATATTTTCTTCCGATTTTATCACCAACGGGGCCGCCTATAAATGTGCCCGCCGCTACCGAAAATAAGAATATAAACAAATGAATTTGAGAGCTTTGTACAGAAATACCAAATTTATTGATCAGGTAAAAAGTGTAGTAGCTTGTCAAACTTGCCATGTAAATGTATTTTGAAAAAATCAGAAGCAACAAAACACCTATTGAGAACGCTACTTTTCCTTTTGAAAGATTTAACGATGGTTCATTTGAAGTACTAGCTTTTTTACGGTTCAAATGCATATTTTTCTTATACCAGCCGCCCACTTTCGATAAGATAATAATAGCAATCAAAGCCACAAGAGAAAACCAGATGATCTGGTGACGGCCATAAGGTAAAATAATCAGAGCCGCCAATAATGGCCCCAAAGAACTTCCTGCATTTCCCCCAACCTGAAAAAGCGATTGAGCCATTCCATGCCTGCCTCCCGACGCCATACGAGCAATTCGTGATGCTTCCGGGTGAAATACAGCCGAACCAATCCCGATCAGTCCTACTGAAAGAAGAATAATTTCAAAACTTGGCGCCATCGATAAAGAAACCAGTCCAAGCATGGTAAAACACATCCCGATTGCCAAAGCAAAGGGCTGCGGTTTTTTATCCGTATACAATCCTACCAACGGCTGAAAAACGGACGCACTTAATTGAAAAGTAAAGGTGATTAATCCAATTTGGGAAAAGCTTAATTTAAACGAATCCTTAACCATTGGATAAATGGATGGAATGAGCGATTGCAGGGTATCATTTAAAAGGTGGGAAAAACTTAAAGCCAATAAAATTGGAAATACAGCCTGTTCAGCACTTACAACAGGAGTTTGGTAATGTTCTGAAGGATTTTCTTCAACGGTTTTCATAACTATTATTCTTAAAAAACGGATACTAAACAGGTTGGCCGGTTATTCTTGCCGCCCACTCCCATGCCTTTTGTGGATCTTGATCTATAATACTTTGGAGCAAAGCTTCGTGATATTCCTGCGTATTGATAAAACTCTCTGTATCAACATATATTCCCGAAAAATACTCTTTCATATTACGTGCTACTGTTTTATACAGATCAAGTAAAATTTCACTTTGAGATGCTGTCGCGATGCATAAGTGGAAGCTTATATCGGCTTCGATACAGGCATCCGGATTGTTGGCTAACGCCATTTCCTTCCGTTCTTCCAGATATTTTTTCATTTCTAAAATATCCTTTTCCGTACGGTTCAGGGCCGCTTTTTCGGCAATTTTGATTTCAAATAGTTGGCGGATTTCGTTTAACTCCTGCCCCTTTGCTCTTAGAAATCTATCCGTTAACGATTCTGAAGCAATTTGTTTTTGTTCGACAAAAGTGCCCAAACCCTGTTGGACACGAACCAGTCCCGCATTTGATAAATTTCTTACTGCTTCCCTGATCGTTGACCTTCCCACGCCAAAAACCGTCATTAATTCTGGTTCTGTTGGTAATTTCTCACCTATTGCAAAATCCCCGTCCTGGATCTTTTGCTGCAATCTGCTGGCTACATCGTCAGCGAGACTAAGTCGTTTTATTATGTTTTCTTTATTCATCATATCATCTGATGTTTCAAAAGTATAAATTATTTTATTTTTTTACAAAAAATAATGGGTGTCTTACCAAATAAAATTTTGGCAAGACACCCATTATAATTTTAAACTGACTTTTCTTATTTTCTATAAATCGTAGTTGCGGCAGATTGAGCGCCTGCAAGAATTGTCACATCAGCGATTGTTACACGTGCCGGTGCGTTCACGGCATACAATATCATATCGGCAATATCACTTGCCTGCAAGGGATCAAAACCCTGATAAACTTTCTCAGCACGTTCTTCATCACCTTTAAAACGAACCAACGAAAACTCTGTTTCCACAGCTCCTGGCGCAACATTCGTCACTTTTATTCCATGCTGAGTTAATTCCAGGCGCATTCCTTCACTCAAAACTTCAACAGCTGCTTTTGACGCGCAATAGACAACTCCGTTGATGTAAGTCTGCTTTCCGGCAACAGAACTGATATTTACAATATGTCCTTTGTTATTTGCGATCAGCGTTGGAATAATTGCTTTTGATACATAAAGCAATCCTTTTACATTTCCATCAATCATCGCATCCCAATCATCGGTATCACCCTCATCAAGCGATCCTAAACCATGCGCATTTCCGGCATTGTTGATCAAAATATTAATATTTTTCCAATCGTCCGGCAATGAAGAAATTGCATCAAACACCGCTTTTTTATCTCTTACATCGAAAAGCAGTGTTGTAATTTTTACTTTTTGAGCTAACTCGGCAACCACACTCTCCAGTTTATCCTGGCGACGGCCGCAAAGTATCAGATTGATTCCTGCCGCAGCAAATGCTTCTGCTGTGGCTTTTCCTATGCCGGATGTTGCTCCGGTTATTAATGCAATTCGGGACATTATTTAACTAAAATTTTGTATTTGCCAGCCGGAACTTTCAGGATAACAATTAACTATTTATCAATTTTTTTCGTATTCAAACTGCTGAAATTGCCATTTTCGAGCTCAGTAGCTTTACTAAACTGTTTCAGAGCATTTTGATACACATTATCCATTGGATTCAGCACTTCATAGATCTCGTTGTTCAAACCATTTTTATGCTTTCTTCCCCAGACATAACGACCAATAATGGCTTTGGTCTGGGATTGAATAACTGGTTTTGAACGGTTCAGTTCTTTTTCATTCAACTTGATTCCGGATCTGGTTGCGTCTTTTACAAGCTCGGAAATCATGGCATCAGAAATCTGGAAAGTTTTTAAATATTCAGGGAAAGTCTGTTTTTCAAGCTGTTTCTGATTTTCATTGGCATAACGCAGTGCATATTCACGTATAATATTTTTGGCATAAAGCTCAAATAAATACTTACTGTTCATCAGCGTATCGCGCGGTACAAAAACATCCGGCATAATTCCTCCACCCCCATAAACAGTCCTTCCGCCATCCGTTTTATAGGCTTTTGTTTTATCAAATTTGATACTGTCTGCATTAAAGAATTCCCCGCTGTCGTAGCGGTGCGTCAGATCCTGGTTGTAATCTTCTCCTTTGCCCATTTGGTAAGGCTTCTGGATACTGCGCCCACTTGGTGTGTAATATCTTGAAATTGTAAGACGCAATTCCGCGCCATCCGAAAGTTTGATCGGCATTTGCACTAATCCTTTTCCGTAAGAACGGCGGCCTACCACCAGCGCACGGTCATGATCTTGTAAGGCACCTGCTAAAATCTCGGAAGCAGAAGCACTTCCTTCATCAACCAAAACCACTAACGCTCCCTGCTCAAAACCACCTTCCACATGCGAACGCGTTTTGCGGTCGAACCGACTGTCTTTTCCCTCAGTGTAAACCAATAGTTTATCTCCTGAAATAAATTCATCGGCAATACTTGTGGCGCGTTCCATATATCCGCCCGGATTTCCGCGAAGGTCGAGCACCAGTTTTTTCAGACCGGCGGCTTTAAGCGTACTTAATGCGGATTTGAATTCATCAAAAGTCGTTTCCGAAAAACGGGTCACTTTGATGTAGCCAATTTCCTTATCAACCATATACGCAGCGTCAACGGAATAGGTAGGAATCCGGTCACGTACTACCTCAAAATTCAATTTATCTTTTAAACCAAGTCGTTCAATCGTAAGCGTTACTTTGGTTCCACGTTTGCCACGAAGTAATTTGTAAACCTGAGCATTGGTAACGCCCGGCGCAGAAAGTACATCTTTATTTACTTTGAGGATTCTATCGCCACTTTGGACACCAACAGTTTCGGAAGGCCCGCCACTTAATGGCGTTACAACATAAACCGTATCGTTATAAATGTTAAATTCTACCCCGATACCGTCAAAGCCAGAATCAAGCTGCGATCTTGCCGCTGTCGCTTCTTCTGTATTGAAATAAGCGGTATGAGGATCCAGCTTTTCCAGCATTTTGGAAATCGAATAATCGACAAGCTCTTCCGTATTCACAGAATCGACGTAATTATTTTCTACCAAAAGCAAAACTTCCCGGAATTTGGCATAGCCTTTCGCCACGTCGGTCAGCTTTTTGCCACCGCTAAAAAAGGTACTGCCCAGCAACATACCGGCAGCCAGCGTAATGCTGATAATAATGGGTAAACGGATGACAGATTGTGAATTGCTGACGGGCTTTTCCGGAATTTCCTGGCTCATTTATAAATTACTTTTTTAATAAGTAAAGTTAAAATTTTATTTGGGTTAATAAACATGTCACTAACGAATGGCCGGGATAAATCCTTGTGCTGGTTTTAAATATAATGGCAAAGCAGTTTTCTATGATTTTGAGAGCAATCATCTTTGTAGTTATAAGCAGTAAAAATAAATTTGAGATAGTCAATATTTGATTAAAAAAGGTGACTTGTAGTAACAGTTTGTCATTTTTAATTAAATACTTTTACGCAACGGTATGAAAATCTTCTAAATAAAAATTCCCACCCTTACTACTCATACCGAGATGTTAAAGCTTTTCAACTACGACCTGCAAAATTTTGCTAGTCCATCAGCCAGTAAAGCACTTCTTTCCAAAATTACCGTCAAAAAGTTAGCAGAATCTGAAACGATTCTTTCTCCCGGTCAATACCAGCAAAATTTATATTTTATAAAAGAAGGCGTTGTTCGCTGCTATTATCAGTCGCTTGAAATGCAATGGACAAATTGGTTTGCTGCTGAGGGAAGTCCGATTTTTTCAACAGAAAGTTTTTTGAGCGGTAATCCATCACCTGAATATATTGAGACTTGTACACCAGTTATACTTTATCAAATAACCAGAGAAGATTACCAAACCTTAATGGAAGAATTCCCTGAGCTCTATGAACCAGCCTTTCATCTTCTTCATAATTATCTGCATATATCAGAAAAACGTCTTTATGGTTCTCACATGCAGGCAGCCTATAAACGTTACGAAGAGTTTATAGAAACACACCGACATATCGCCAATCGAGTTAAGATGCAGCATATCGCCAGCTATCTGGGTATTACACCCACGCACCTTTCTCGCATTCGAAAAGAATTTGCCCGAAAAGATTTCAATAATTTAGTAAACAACTAATGTAGATACATGAATCAACCTATGTTGAGAAAGTTGTTTGGCTATTGACAGGCAGGTTTTTACACTTTATGTTTACAATAAGCAAAGCCACCTTCACCCTTCGGTTGGTCCCCACGGGTAACAGGTGACTTTGCAGAAGTCCAACTGTTTCCACAATTAAACCAAGACAAAATTATGAAAAAAATTGTCAACTCCGTTGGCCGTTTAATTCCGGCTATTTTTATGTCTGGCATGCTGTTAATATCAGGATGTCAGGAAGATCAAAATGATGTTGTAAAAAAAAGTGATTTGAGTGAAGTTCCAGATTCAATGTCAGTAACCATAGGAGAAGCAAAAACCTATTTTTATAAAAATTTCAGTTCCGCTATTACAGGACAAGAAAACAAACGAACAGTAGCGGGTAATCTAAAAAATAAAACTCCCCAATGGGACAAAGCTGGCTATAAAACAATATCCTTTGGTGAGGCCGTTATTGTTCCTCTTGAATTTGAAAATTTAAATTTGATTGTTAATCCGAAAACGCGCGCCTACGTTCCATACAATCAATTAAATTACTTAATGATGTATAAGGACAAACAAAAATCTGTGAGAACGGAATGGATAACATTGATGCCCGACTCGTCATGGCTTTACGGAGGTAAAAATATTTATACAGGCGATATTCTTGTGCGGAATTGGGAGGGAGAATTTATTAAGGTTTACAGATATGATAAAAACGGCTCGATCCAGTCGTTTAAGGTCGCAAATCCTGAAAATTTAACTGGCAGTAAGGTGAGTTCCAATACAACATTTACCCAATGTATGAATATGAGATCAAACGCAACTTGCACCTGTTCAGACAAGAACAATTGCGATATGTGCGAAATTTGTGCCCCTTATGTTTGTTTTACCATGACATTAATCTCTGAACCATTTGATCCAGTTAATGGTTCAGGTGGGGCTAGTGGCGGGAGTACATATACGGGAAGCCTGAACGGAGGAGGAGGAAATGCTGGTGGAGGAAATTATGTGCCGACATGCAATCCAAACATTGCTCCTGGAACTGCGGTAGGGGCGAATCAGGCAATGCCATGCGGTACAACTTTGACGCCAATTACTATAATTACTCCAAACAATTTGGCGGGGCCTAATTATAATACATTTGAAGGGTTTGCTGGAGATAGTTTTTACAAACCATTTTTTGATGAGCTCAGTGATGCTGAAATAAAGTTTCTAAAGGAGCATGTTAATTTGATATGGTCAGGAGCAAGGAATGCTAATGAAGTAGTTAATTATGGAAATGCCAGATTTTATGATGCTCAAGCAGATAATACAAATGCAAATGCATATAAGCATTTACTTTGGACTGGCACTAATTATCTATCATGGGACTTAGGTAACAATACAAATTATGCTAATGATTTTGCAAAACTTCATGAATTAGGGCCAGGATCTTTTAACCAACACGAAATGGATAGAATCAATAATGAAGTTGCTTTAGAGATCGCAAAAAATTTATCCATAAGTAAAAGAAATAGAGATGGTATGTCTGAAGCTGCCATGAAAATAATGGTTCAAAGCGATACACCATGTGTAAGATTATATGGTGCTGATGCTAAAGGCACTTTAATTAAGACAGATGGCTCAGGAAGAAAACCAAATGTAAAATGAAAAAAAAATTCTTATTCATGATTTTGCTAGGAGGTTCACTGTCCTCTTGCCAAAAACAGCATATTTGGGAATACAACGTGTCGCAAGCGTGCTATGCCGATGCCTTTTATATCCTACCGGATTTTAAGCCCAGGAGTTTTATAATTAATGTTGATGGAACGCTCAACCAAGACGTTGTTTTAGTAATTACAGGTACACAACCTAGCAGTGATAATTTAAACCAAAGATTCATTGGTTTAAATTATCACAGAAAATTAAGTAAAGGAATAGTTTCGTTTTCCGATAGTGTTGAACTTTATGTAGACGACTTAAAAATTATCCTTTCAGGATCAGACACAACTTTGTACCCAAGCCCTGAAAGCAAAGGTACTTTACACTGTTTGCCACTAGGGGAGGTCAAAGTCAAACTAACACTCAATTAGGAATGGCAGCACATTTGCTGCCATTCCTTTTTTATCAAAGGGTATTTAATAAACTTTCAAACAAACCCATCCAAAGCCTCCGGATTCCGCATCGTGTCCTTACTGACCGCTTTTGCGGGATCCATTCCCATCAGTATTTTCTTAACCGGTGCTTCCATTTTTTTTCCGTTGATCGTATAAGGAATGGCGGCGACAGCTTCGATGGTATCAGGGACGTGGCGCGGACTATATTGTGTTCGTAATGCGTTTTTTATTTCCTCTTTCAGCGCTTCCGTCAGTTTTTTATTGTCTTCCAAAACCACAAACAAAGGCATAAATCCTCCCCCGTTTTCTTTTTCAAGATAAACCACCAAACTGTCCTTGATTTCCGGAAGACTTTCGACGGCGCTGTAAACCTCGGCAGTTCCAATACGGATTCCGTCACGGTTTAAGGTTGCGTCTGATCTTCCGTAAATAATAACGGAGCCTCTGGATGTGATTTTGATCCAGTCGCCGTGGCGCCAAATGTTTGGATAGGTTTCAAAATAGCTGCTTTCGTAGCGCTCGTTGTCTTCATCATTCCAAAAATAAATCGGCATGGAAGGCATTGGCTGGGTGATTACCATTTCCCCCAATTCTTCAATAACCGACTTCCCGTTTTCATCAAAAGCTTCCACTTTGGCACCCAAAGCACGGCTTTGAATTTCTCCCGGATAAACAGGTTCCATTGGATTTCCCCCAACAAATGCACTGCAAATATCCGTTCCGCCGCTCAATGAAATAAGCCAGATTTCCTTTTTGACATGCTGATAAATCCATTCATAAACATCTGGCGGAAGTGGAGAACCTGTTGAGCCAATTGTTTCCAAATATGAAAGCTTCTCAGAAGGAACACTTGTTCCGGCTTTCATGCAATTAATGAAATAAGCTGCGCCGCTACCAAAATGGGTGATTTTAGCGCGTTCTGCCAAGGTCCATAAAACTTGTGTATTGGGAAAGGCGGGAGAGCCATCATAAAGCACCAGTGTCGCTCCGCATAACATGGAGCCTAAGGCAAAATTCCACATCATCCAGCCCGTAGTAGAGTACCAGAAATAGCGGTCGCCAGGTTTTACATTTTGATGAATGGCCAGTATTTTCAAATGTTCAAGCAAACAACCGCCCACACTATGCGTTATCGCTTTCGGTTTGCCTGTTGTACCAGAAGAATAGAGTACCCAGATCGGATGTTCAAAAGGTACCGCTTCAAAATCGATTCCGAAATTAGGCAAATGTAAAATATCCTCCCACGACCTTATCCCTTCCGGTTTTGAGTCAGAATTGATATTGGAAATCATAACAATATCTTTAACAGAAGGAAGTGCAGAACCCAGCTCCATCGTTGTTGCTGTGGTATCAACAGTTTTTCCATTGTAATGATACCCGTCTGTCACGAATAATACCTTAGGTTGAATTTGTGCTAACCGTTCCACAATCCCAGCTCTGCCAAAATCCGGCGAACAGCTTGACCAGACAGCACCAATCGCGTTCGTCGCTAAAAATGCAACAACGGCCTGAGGAATATTTGGTAAAACGGCGGCAACCCTGTCGCCCGGCTTAACGCCCCGTTGACGAAGCCATGTTGAAACAGCAGCTACCTGCAATTCAAGCTCTTCCCAGGAGATTTTTGTTAATCCTTGTGTTTCAGATTGAAAAAGTATGGCGGGATGATCCTTAGTTTTATTTCTGAAAATATGTTCCGCATAATTAAGGCTTGATCTTCTAAACCATTGTGTCCCAATCATGCCCTTTTTGGGTCTACGCAAAACTTCAAGATAAATATCGTGAGATTTGATATGAAAATATTGCCAGAGACTTTCCCAGAAATCTTCAAGATCCGTCACCGACCATTCCCATAAATCATGATATCCACGAAAATAGAGCCCTTTTTTAACGAAAAGCCAGTCCATGTACTTTTTGAGATTAGACTGTTCTGTTAGTTTTTTGCCTGGTTTCCAAAGAGGTTGTAACTGTATATTCGTTGGCATAGGACGTGCAATATTTAATGAATATCGGGTAACGATCATTAGTAACGTCGCAATGACACATTTCGGATAAAACAAATGAAAATATTTAGTAATAAAAATTAGTGTATCTTTGCATTTCAAAACATAAATAACACATAGTACTCTGAACATCAGATACGTTTGTAAATGCGTTTTAGTGGCATTTTGTTATGACAACGGTCATCAAAATCACTAACCGAAGTAACAACAAGTTTGTAGAGAGGAAACAAAATCCAGTAGTGATACTGCATTCCTAATGAGAAAAAGAATAACAAAATCGAGTGATGCGAGCTCTTCGCGTCCTCCAGGAAGAAGTGCAAGTGCTTCTGGCCGCCCATTTGGTAAAAAACGTCCGGAGGCAGAAAGCCGCTTCAGCAAGCCAAGTATTAAAAAATCCAGCCTAAGAGCTGCAAGCCCAAGCGCAGAATCATCAAGATCTTATAGCGACAGACCGAGCGGAGACAAACCTCGCTTCGACTCAGAACGTCCACGTTACGACAAACCGAATTTCGGTAAGCCAGGCTTTTCAAAACCAGGTTTCGAGAAACCGCGTTTTGACAGATCAGGTTCTGGAAGACCAGAAAGATCAGGTTCTGATAGACCTTCTTTTGACAAACCAAGAGGTGAATTTGCACCAAGAGAAAGATCAGAAGGTAGAAGTTTTGATAAGCCGCGTTTTGATAAGCCGCGTTTTGAAAGATCCGGTTCTGACAGACCGGAAAGATCAGGTCAGGACAGACCATCTTACGACAAACCGCGTTCTTCAGATCGTGATGGAGATTCTCGTGAATTTAAGCCAAGAGGTGAATTTGCACCAAGAGAAAGATCAGAAGGAAGAAGTTTTGATAAGCCGCGTTTTGAAAGATCTGGCTCAGATCGTCCTTCATTCGACAAACCACGTTCTTCGGACCGTGATGGGGATTCCCGTGGTTTCAAGCCAAGAGGTGAATTTGCTCCCGGTCAGGACAGACCAAGAGAAAGATCTGAAGGAAGAAGCTTCGATAAGCCTCGCTTTGAAAGATCCGGGTCTGACAGACCTAATCAAGACAGACCTGCATTTGATAGATCACGTTCATCAGACGGAGATTCTCGCGAATTCAGACCCGGTCAGGACAGACCCGGTCAGGATAGACCAAGAGGTGAATTTGCTCCAAGAGAAAGATCCGAAGGAAGAAGTTTTGACAGACCAGGTTTCGGTAAACCTCGTTCAGAAAGAAGCAGCGACGCACCACGTGCTTTCAAACCAACTCCTTCAAACGGCAGACACGAAAAGCCAGCTTTTAAAAAAAAAAGTGATTTCGAAGAGGTAGTTGATCAAGACCCAACGACCGAGACGCGTGCTGTTGAAGATGCCGCAAACCGTCGTGTTGGAAGATTTGAAACGGCACCGCGTTATAATTTAAGTGGTTACGATAAAAAACCAGGGGCGAAAAAACGCAAGGAAGAAAGTTCTGAAATGCGTTTGAACCGATATATTGCCAACGCCGGTATTTGTTCTCGTCGTGAAGCTGATGATTTGATTGCATCGGGACAAATTTCTGTAAATGGAAAAGTAGTTACAGAAATGGGTCATAAAGTTGATCCATCTGATGTAGTTAAATTTGGTAAAAAAGCATTGAGCCGCGAGAAACTGGTTTATGTGTTGATTAACAAACCGAAAGATTACATTACCACAACTGACGATCCAGAGGAACGTAAAACAGTTTTGGATTTGATCAAAGGAGCTTGTTTTGAGCGTATTTACCCGGTAGGACGTTTGGATAGAAATACAACCGGGTTGCTTTTGATGACAAATGATGGAGAACTGGCTGAAAAGTTGACGCACCCATCAAACGGAATCAAGAAAATTTATCAGGCTGAACTTGATAAACCGATCACAACAGAAGATTTCGAACTACTTCAGGCCGGCTTAGAACTTGAAGACGGTTTTGTGAAACCTGATGAAGTAGGAATCGTTACTGCGGATGCCATGGTTGTTGGATTGGAAATTCACAATGGGAAAAACCGTATCGTTCGTCGTATGTTCGAACACCTTGGTTATGAAGTTCAAAAACTGGATCGTACCGTTTTTGCAGGATTAGACAAGAAAGATCTACCTCGCGGAAAATGGCGTTTCCTAAGTGAAAAAGAAGTTGTAAGATTGAAGTTTATGCTTTAAAATTCAATAAGCTTTTTCAATAACAATAGATAAAAAAATAAGTCCTGGAAAATTCCAGGACTTATTTTTTTATCTATTTATCAGCGACTTCTAACAGCTAATATCCTAATCGCCAGAAGCTAATTAAAATCTAAATCCGAATGAATAAACATCATAAGGAGCATCAATATATAAACCTTCAAACTGAACCATCGAATCTGATTTTCCAGCAAGTGAAGCTTCGAGTTCTTTGACTGATTTCACTGGTTTACCATTTACTTTGGTAATAATAAAACCTTCTTCAACGCCTGTCCTGGCAAGTTTTCCACCATCAATTGAAAGTACTTTCACGCCACCTTCCACTTTGTAGCGTGTAAGACGTTGTTTTTCCTGATCACTGATATTTCCAAACTGCGCTCCTAATACACTCGTAACCACGGCTGACTCGTCGCGTTTCAAAGCTTCTGCACCGCCTGTGCGGTTCCGCAATGTAACGCTTAAATCTTTCTCGGCTCCATTACGGTTTACAGTCACGGTAACTTTATCGCCAGGTTTGTGCAAACCAATTGACTGCTGTAATTCAGGAATTGAATGTGTGTTCATGCCATCCACTTTCACGATCACGTCACCTTTGGTAACTCCACCCGCTTTCGCCGCGCTATTTTCCGTGAAATCACGAACGTATACACCGTCATTTACTTTCACACCATATTCTTCCGCTTTACGACTGTCGAGTTCATCAAGTGAAATACCTAAATATCCACGCTGAACATTTCCAAATTTGATTAAATCGCCCGAAACTTTTTTAACAATACTTGAAGGAACTGCAAAAGCATAACCTGCAAAACTTCCAGTTGGACTGGCAATTGCCGTATTGATACCAATCAATTCCCCTTTCAAATTTACTAATGCGCCACCGCTGTTTCCTGGGTTAACAACTGCATCCGTCTGAATAAAAGATTCCAAAGGAACATCTCCGGTTGTGGCCGAAGTAGGTGTTGCATTACCACGACGATTTTGCGACTGACCAATGATTCCCAATCCACGTCCCTTTGCACTTATAATCCCGGCCGTTACCGTTGATTCCAAATTAAACGGATTACCAACCGCTACTACCCACTCTCCTACTTTTACAGCATCAGAACTGCCAAAAGTTATAGCAGGGAGATTTTTGGCTTCAATTTTAATTACAGCAATATCTGTCGAAGGATCTGCACCAACTACTTTTGCACGAAATTTACTTTTATTTGATAAAGTAACTTCCAACTCCTGAGCGCCTTCAACCACGTGATTATTAGTTACAATATATCCGTCAGCAGAAATTACAACACCTGACCCTGACGCTTCCGACGATTGAGGCCCACGAGAACCTCCGCCTCCAAAATCATCTCCAAAGAAATCACGGAAAATATCCGGAATGTCTCCCTGGCTACCCCGTGACGTTCTTGTCATCGTAGATTTAATATGGACTACCGTTGGCGTAGTTGCCTCTGCTGCATATACAAAGTCACCCGGAGCGCCAGCCGGTGCACCTGTTGATGTGAAACGTGCTAGTGACTCCGAAGGTGATTCCTTAAAAATAACATCCCGATCACTACTTGAACTTAAAAGTTTAAAGCCTGCCAGAGTTGATGCGCTCGAAAGCAGCCCAACCAATACCAAAGCTTTCCAGTTTGTTTTCATTTCCATATGTTGGGGTTAGAACTATATTGAACAAATAACGTAAACGAACCTACAAATTATTCCCTTTGTAAAGCCATTTAACATATTTTAACAAAGGTATGAATCTGAAAATTCACTAAAACATAATTCCCACTAATTATTAATCTTTTATATAGCAAAAAAGGCGTTATTCATGACAAATAACGCCTTTTCCCAAATTAAATTTTAAGCAATTTCAATTTCACGCAATGGTTTTTCAATTGCTTCCTCGCGTTTTGGAAGATCTACTTTTAAAATTCCGTCAGCATAAGCCGCCACAATTTTTTCACCATCTACTGAATTTGGCAAAGTGAACGTTCTTTGGAACGAGCTATATTTAAATTCTCTGCGAGAATATTTCTCATTTATTTCTTCTTCTTTTTGCTCTTTTTGAGCCGAAATTGTCAACTGATTTTTTTCAAGGTTCAATTTGAAATCCGCTTTCTGTAATCCAGGTGCAGCAACTTCAATCCTGAAACCTTCTTTGTTTTCAACAACATTAACCGCTGGAACGCTTCCGGCATAAGCTGGTGCAAAAAATTCATTTAAATTTTCTTTGCCAAAAAATCCATTATACAATTTAGGATTCGCGAAGTGGGTTTTAACTAATGTGCTCATGGTCTTTATAGGTTTTTATTTTTTGTGATTTAAATTTTAGTACCGTTGCGGTATGTTAGGGTTTTTAAAAATTTTGTACCGATGATAAAAAAGTCAAGAAAATACAGACAAAATGTCTTACTCTTTCAAAAAACTCAAATTAAAGTGACATAATGGCCGAAAAATGCCAGGCATTACTGAATAACTGACAATTATTTAGGTGATTGACCTGAGAGATTTAGTTGAATTTTAGGGATTTGTGACGAATTGGTATCGGACGTACCTACGGCACTACGGGCGTTCGTTGATTACGCCTTTTCCACGGAATAAATTCCGTGGCTACAATGTCGGTCTTGCCTACGGCAATGTTATTCGCCCGAATTGAATCCGGCTTCGTTGTTTTGTTACTATGGATTCAATACCGGAAAACAAATCAATATGGTTTCCGAAAAAAATACCGTAGGTACGACCGACATTGTAACCGTGGATTTCAATCCACGGAAAAGAAATCAGCATGGTTTTCGAAAAAAGTACCGTAGGTACGACCGACATCGTAACCGTGGATTTCAATCCACGGAAAAGAAATCAGCATGGTTTTCGAAAAAGTACCGTAGGTACGACCGACATCGTAACCGTGGATTTCAATCCACGGAAAAGAAATCAGCATGGTTTTCGAAAAAGTACCGTAGGTACGACCGACATTGTAACCGTGGATTTCAATCCATGGAAAAGAAATCGATCCAATTTCTGAAAAAATACCGTAGGCATGACCGACATGGTAGCCGTGGATTTCAATCCACGAAAAAGCAATCAATCCAATTTTCGAAAAGTACCATAGGTACGACCGACATCGTAACCGTGGATTTCAATCCACGGAAAAGAAATCGAGCCAATTTCTGAAAAAATACCGTAGGCATGACCGACATGGTAGCCGTGGATTTCAATCCACGAAAAAGCAATCAATCCAATTTTCGAAAAAGTACCATAGGTACGACCGACATCGTAGCCGTCGATTTCAATCCACGGAAAAGCAATCGATCCAATTTCTGAAAAAATACAGTAGGCATTACCGACATAGTAACCGTGGATTTCAATCCACGGAAAAGAAATCAATCCGATTTCCGAAAAGTACCATAGGTACGACCGACATCGTAGCCGTCGATTTCAATCCACGGAAAGCAATCGATCCCATTTCTGAAAAAATACCGTAGGCATGACCGACATGGTAGCCGTGGATTTCAATCCACGGAAAAGCAATCAATCCAATTTTCGAAAAGTACCATAGGTACGACCGACATCGTAACCGTGGATTTCAATCCACGGAAAAGAGATCAGCATGGTTTTCGAAAAAGTACCGTAGGTACGACCGACATGGTAGCCGCGGATTTCAATCCACGGAAAAGCAATCAATCCGATTTCCGAAAAGTACCATAGGTACGACCGACATCGTAGCCGTCGATTTCAATCCACGGAAAAGAAATCAATCCAATTTTCGAAAAAGTACCATAGGTACGACCGACATCGTAGCCGTCGATTTCAATCCACGGAAAAGAAATCGATCCAATTTCTGAAAAAATACCGTAGGCATTACCGACATAGTAACCGTGGATTTCAATCCACGGAAAAGCAATCAATATGGAATTGAAAACAAAAACCTATTTCAATTCAAGTTGTTCACAAGCTTTTTCCGATGCCGATTGTTCTGCTTTTTTCTTGGTAAATCCATTACCAACCGCGAACGGCTCGTCGTTAACTAAAATTTGGGAGATAAATTCACGGTGATGGCGCGTGCCTCGTTCTTCAAGTATTTCGAAGCGGACTTCCTTTCCTTCCCGTTGCGCCCATTCGATGATGAGGCTTTTGAAGTTGATGTTATTCTGGATAATATCGTCCAGATCGTAATGCGTTAATAATTTACTGATGATAAACTTCCGTGTAAAACGAAATCCTTTATCCAGGTAAATTGCTCCAACAAATGCTTCAAGTGCATCGCCATACATGGAAGATCTTGGGGACATCCCACGACGATTTCCATCATATTCGATAAGCTTGTCCAAACCCAGCTTGCGGGAAATTTGATTAAGAGCTTCACGGTTAACAATCCGTGAACGGATTTCCGTAAGAAATCCTTCGTCTTTGTAGGGATATTTGGTAAATAAAAATTCGGCAACAACCATTCCTAAAACCGCATCACCCAGATATTCAAGTCTTTCGTTGGATTCACGAAAACCCTTGATCGCTGTTTCACGGGAGGCAGATGTATGGCGGAATGCCAATTGGTAAACACCCAAATTGGAAGGGCGGTCGCCAATTACATGCGCAATAGATTCCTTAAATTTCTTATCCTCAGGACTTCCGGTTCTAAATAAAGCGAGGATCGGTAAAAGAATTCGTTTTGCCAAAATCAATAAATTAATTATTCCTCGAACCTTTTGAAAATAACGGAAGCATTATGACCGCCAAAACCAAAAGTATTACTTAGGGCTATATCGACCTTGCGTTTTTGCGCTGTATTAAAAGTTAGATTTAACCGGGGATTGATTTCCGGATCATCCGTAAAATGGTTGATCGTAGGCGGAATAATCTGATCCTGGATCGCCATAATACAGGCAGCAGCTTCAATCGCACCCGCACCACCAAGCAAATGCCCGGTCATGGACTTTGTTGAGCTGATACTCATGTTATAAGCATGCTCACCAAAGAACCTCTCAATGGCTTTTATTTCCTGAGGGTCACCTATTGGCGTTGAAGTACCGTGCGTGTTAATATAATCAATATCCTCAGGTTTTAAACCAGCATTTTCAAGGGTATTTTTCATTACCATGTAAGCGCCGCGGCCTTCCGGATGCGGTGCCGTAATGTGGTAAGCGTCCGAAGACATACCACCGCCGATCATTTCCGCATAAATTTTTGCGCCTCGTGCCTTCGCGTGTTCATACTCTTCTAGAATCAGCGCTGCACCACCTTCTCCCAAAACAAACCCGTCACGATCCTTGTCGTAAGGCCTGGAAGCCGTTTCAGGCGAAGCATTATTTTCCGATAATGCCTTTAAAGCATTAAAACCACCTACCCCTGCATTGGTAATCGCCGCCTCAGAACCACCCGAGATACATACATTCATCATACCCAAACGAATATAGTTAAATGCATCAATCAAAGCATTAGTTGCAGAAGCACAAGCTGAAACAGTAATGAAAGTTGGCCCGCGAAAACCATAGCGAATCGAGAGAACTCCAGACGCGCTGTCAGCGATCATTTTCGGGATGAAGAACGGATTAAAACGAGGGTTTCTCCCACCATCAGAGAAGTTTAAAACTTCGTCTTCAAATGTTTTTAAACCACCGATACCCGAACCCCAAATTACACCGGCTTTGTCGAGATCAAGTGTATCTGCGTCAAAGCCGGCGTCCTTCATTGCTTCATCAGTCGCAATAACGGCATACTGGGTAAACGGATCCATTTTACGAGCTTCCTGGCGCGGAATGTAATCCTGTATGTCCAACCCTTTAACCTCACAGGCAAATCGGGTCCGAAACCGCTCGGCATCAAACCTGGTTATAGGCGCAGCACCGCTTACGCCTGCAACTAAATTTTTCCAATAGGTAGGAACATCATTTCCAATAGGCGTCAATGCGCCCATACCGGTAATTACAACTCGCTTAAAACTCATAAAATAGGGACAGAAAAAGAAGATGATACTGGAAAAGCGTAAAACTATTTTACGTTTTCTTCCAAATATGCAACAGCCTGACCAACTGTACCAATGTTCTCGGCTTGATCATCAGGAATAGAAAGATTGAATTCTTTCTCAAATTCCATAATCAATTCAACGGTATCTAGAGAGTCCGCTCCCAAGTCGTTCTGGAAGTTTGCTTCTGGCGTTACCTCCGACTCTTCTACGCCGAGTTTTTCGACGATAATTTGCTTAACTCTTTCTGCAATTGCTGACATTTTGTAAACACTTTTTGGTTAAAATCGCAACAAAGAAAGATATTCTACTTCACTTTGTCAACATTTTTTTAATACCTGTAATAATACTATCCCAAAAGTGGGGGAAATAAAAGAAACAGAATATCAAATGCTTAACCATATAAGTTCCACGAATACAACGAATCACATAGAGAAGATTGCAGATAACCGTACCTTTACAGAACTTTATTAATTTTTGATTATTCGTATTATGTTGTCAATTCCGAAATTAAAAAACACCGATTCTCCCCAGTTTTTCCTTATGGCAGGCCCTTGTGCAATAGAGGGAAGAGATATGGCATTGCGTATTGCAGAACATATTGTTACGCTGACAGACAGGCTTAAAATACCCTATATTTTCAAAGGATCTTACCGCAAGGCAAACCGCACCAAAGTAGATTCTTTTACCGGAATCGGTGACGAAAAAGCTTTAAAAATTTTACAGGAAATCAGTCAGACTTTTGGTATCCCTGTTGTTACCGATATTCATGAGTCACACGAAGCTGCTTTCGCTGCTGAATATGTTGATGTGTTGCAAATTCCAGCTTTTTTATGCCGCCAAACCGAATTAATCGCCGCTGCGGCACGTACCGGAAAAGCGGTAAATGTCAAAAAAGGACAGTTTCTTTCAGGCGCTTCTATGAAATTTGCAGTTGAAAAAATAAATGAAACAAATCCCGACTGCCAGGTTTTATTAACCGACCGTGGAAATAGTTTCGGATATGGCGAACTGATCGTAGATTATAGAAATTTACCTGCGATGCGTGCTTTCGACGTACCTGTTATTATGGATTGTACGCATTCTTTACAACAGCCAAACCAGGAATCAGGTGTTACAGGTGGAAAACCTAAATTGATTGAAACAATCGCCAAAGCCGCTATTGCAGTTGGTGCAGACGGATTATTTATTGAGACGCATTTTAACCCGGCAGAAGCAAAATCCGATGGTGCTAATATGCTTCCCTTAGATCAGCTTGAAGCTTTGCTTGAAAAATTAGTTCGCGTTAGAGAAGCGATTTTGTAACAACCGAATTTCTTTAATTCAGATTGCGGTTCTGGCCGCAATCTCTTTTTATTCAACTCACTCTCATGAAAAAACAGTTTACACGTTGCATCTTCTTTGTAACTTTTATCTGTCAGGGTTTATTTTCATCGAATATTTCCGCTCAGGCAATTGACTCTGTTTACCACGATTCTCTTGTTCAGAAAAAGGAAGAAAAACTTTGGCAGTTCAGGCCAATTGAGGCAGTCGCACCGGTATCATTGGCGCTGGCTGCGTTTGTTACCCAGGGATCAATTAGCAGACATCTTAAAAATAATTTGGTGGGCCAAACCGAGAATTTGCATACACACGCAGATGATTATTTGAGATATCTACCCGGTGCTGTCAGTTTGAGTTTGGGAGCTTCGGGTGTGAAAGGAAAACACTCTTTCGGCGATCAGCTTGTGCTGGCTATTCTTTCCAATATTATCGCGCAGGGTGTTACCGGAAGTTTAAAGATGATTTCCAAATATCCGAGACCGGACGGTTCAGACAACAAATCATTCCCTTCCGGACATGCTAGCAGCGCCTTTACAAATGCCACTATTTTACATGAGGAATATGGCCAAAGAAGTGTTTGGTACAGCGTTGGCGGATATACCACTGCAACAGCCGTGGGCGGCATGCGCGTACTTCAAAACAAACACTGGCTTGCAGACGTCCTGATGGGTGCCGGCATCGGTATTGCTGCGACAAAAGTCGTTTATATCAGTTATCCATGGCTTAAACAAACCGTTCGACGGATACGGAAGCGATAATTTAATTTCGAATTTTTCAAAACATCCTGACATAGGGCTGTCACCACGGAATATTTAATTTGCAATTCACCAGTCAAATTAAATAATCCATGGAATTGAAAAAAATACATCCGATGCAGGTTTTGTGTTTTGAAACAAAAACAACGCTTTCGGAAATCGGAGAATATGTACGGGTAATCGCTCATAAAATGTATCAGGCTGCCGTACAAAACGATCTGGAAATCACGGGGCCGGTTTACTGGGTTTATGAAGGAATGGACGGAAATCCGGAAACTGTCTTTTCGCTAACGATTGCTTTGCCAATATCTTTCAAAGAAAAAGAACTTCAACATTCCGATTTTAAGCTGAAAAGTCTCCGGTCATTTCATTGTGCCACGACGACGCATTTAGGCGATTGGGGGAAGTTGGGAGAAACTTACGGAGAGCTAATTCCCAAAATATTTTCCAATGGCCTTACCATGAGCGGAGAAAACAGGGAGATTTATTTAAATATGGATTTTCAAAATCCGGAAGCTAATATTACCGAAGTCCAAATAGGAATTACTGAGCATTAATATCCATGTCTTACTGCGATTACGTAAATAATAACCAGTCCGAACTTCCGGATTATCTTCTTCACAAGCACTATCATGATCATCAATACGGTTTCCAGATCGATGACGATGATGAGCTTTTTGGCAGATTAATCCTTGAAATAAATCAGGCAGGTTTGAGCTGGTTATTGATGCTGCGTAAACAGGAAGGCTTTCGAAAAGCTTACAGTAATTTTTCCATTGAAAAAATTGCAGCATATAGTGATGAAGATCGTGCACGATTATTACTTGATCCGGGAATTATCCGTAATCGTTTAAAGATTAACGCAGCAATCGTTAATGCGCAAAAAATTGTTTTGCTGAAAAAGGAACATGGCTCTTTTAAAGGCTGGCTGGATGCGCATCATCCGCTAACGCTACCTGATTGGCTGAAATTATTTAAGAAGAATTTCAAGTTTGTTGGAGGAGAAATTGTGAATGAATTTTTGATGAGCACCGGGTATTTGCCTGGTGCGCATAGCATTGGGTGTCCGGTTTATGAGGAGGTTGGGAAAAATTAATTCCCCTGCTCCTCTTCCCAAACCGCCAACGCCAGCTTAATCTGCCCATAATCATACTTCTCATTCAACATGTCAAAAAGAGGTTTCAAGGGTTCGTCCCGGCGGATACTCAATTCCTGTGCAGCCGTTACAATGATTTTGTAGATATTCGGATCTATTAATGCTTTCAAATTAATCTCGTGACCATCTTCCTTTAATTTTACCAAATGAGAGATAATAGTAACCGGGTTCAGATCCCGTTTTTCTGCTATTACTTTTAGTGAATAACCGGCCTTGAATAAATCCCAGGTTTCAACGTACGTCATTCCTTTGGCTACACGTGTTCCAGGTTTGGTATTTTCCCTTGCAAAATCAACGATTTCTTTGATAAAAGTTTCTCCATAATTCCGGAAACGCTCCGTACCAATACCTGAAATTGCCTTCATCTGCGCTTCGGATACAGGTCTTTTCTGTGCCATCTCTGATAAAGTCGCATCGGTAAAAACTACATAAGGCGGAACGCTCATACGATCTGAAATTTGTTTACGAAGTATTCTTAAACGTTCAAAAAGTGCATCACGAATAATTTCCTGTTTCGGTTTTTCCCTTGGAGTTTGTGCTTCTTCTTTGGCCTTACGTTCAGAAAGTGGAATAAATCTGACCAGTTCCACTTTTCTTTTTCCATATAATACCTGTTGACTTGCAGGGTTTAATTTGAAAGAATGTGCTTCATCATACGCAATATCCATCACTCCCGAATTCAATAATTGACTGATATATTCCGCCCACTCTTCTCCGCGCAGATCGTGTCCTACACCAAAAGTTGGTAATTTGTCATATCCATACTGCAAAACATTTTTATTCCGGCTTCCTCTTAAAATGTCAATCAGCATACCCATGGCCACTTTTTCTTTGGTACGGGCAATTCCTGACAGTGCTTTTTGTGCGATTACCGTCGCATCAAATCTTGATCTCGGGTTTCGGCAAACATCACAATTTCCGCAGTCCTGTTCAACCGCTTCATTGAAATAACTTAGCAAAATTCTTCTCCGGCAAATATCTGCTTCCGCATATTGTTTCATCCGGTTCAGTTTCGCGTTCAATAATTCTTTTTGCTCCTCAGACTGATCAGAATTGGATATCATATCCTGGCGGGTGATAATATCCATATAACTATAAAAAAGCACGGTATCAGACGGCGATCCGTCTCGCCCGGCGCGACCAATTTCCTGATAAAAACTTTCTACGTTAGATGGTAAATTATAATGGATAACCCAGCGAACATTCGATTTGTCAATACCCATTCCAAAGGCTACCGTTGCAACAATAATCTGGATATCGTCTCTGAGAAATTGCTCCTGAACTTTCGATCGCTTGTCAGAAGCTAGCCCGGCATGGTAAAATTCTGCTTCAAAGCCTGCTTTTTGTAAACTTGCAGTAACAGTTTCTGTTCCTTTTCGGCTCAGACAATAAATAATTCCTGCTTGCCCCGTGTGTTTCTTTAAAAAGTTTTGAATCTGTTGTAACCTTCCTCTTCCTGGTAAAACATTCAGACTTAAATTCGGTCTGTCAAAACTGGCAATGAAAGTTTGCGCTTCTTCAATTCCAATTTGTTTTAAAATATCTTTTCTGGTGACGCGGTCCGCAGTGGCCGTTAAAGCGATCACCGGGACGTTCGGAAAATATTTTTTCAATGCACTTAGCTGGCGATATTCCGGACGAAAATCATGGCCCCAGGAAGAAATACAATGCGATTCGTCAATGGCAAAAAGGCAAACATTCCATTCCCTTAAAAACTCAAAAGTATTTCCTGAAAAAAGTCGCTCCGGCGCTATATAAAGTAATTTTAATTCACCGATTTTGGCCTGCCACATGACCTGATCCTGCTCGGCAGAAGAAAGTGAGGAATTAAGAAACGCCGCATTCACTCCATTAACCCTAAGCGCTTCAACCTGATCTTTCATCAAAGCAATCAACGGAGAAATCACAACAGTTAATCCTTCATGAAGTATAGCAGGAATTTGAAAACAAACAGATTTCCCTCCCCCCGTTGGCATCAAGACCAGACAGTCATTGCCGGCCATAACCGTATCAATAATCTCTGCCTGCTGGGGCCGGAAAGAATCGTAACCAAAATATTGTTTTAAAGCCTGTTCTTTATTTATGGACATGATGAAGTGGTTTCTAAGCGGTAAGCCAATCTAAATTCGATTTCAGGAATTATCTCTGTTGTCAAATCCGGTTTGTATTTTATTATAAAACGAAAATATCCGCAAAAGTAACGATTCAAAACTGATACATGACCTGCGCTTTCAATTCACTCCGTTTTTTACCTTGAATCTCATTAAGCCCTGAACTGATTTCATCCAGTTTTGAATAATGCGTCCGAGACCATCTGAGCCAAAGTTTCATCTTTTGTGTCAACGGATAACGAAGCATTAAATAGTGCCTTGTTCCCTGGTCATAATATGCCGGAAGTGAAAAAGCATACAACATATCTTTTTCGTACACGTATTGGCGGCTATCATAATTATCGGTTTTGAAAAATGCAATCCGACCACTCAGTTCCAGTTTGGAAATCCGGTAAGTAACATCCTGCACAATTGTAAATCCTGACGATTTAGATTTACCTTCGTACCAAAAATCTCCGCCTTGCAAACGGGTACGGACTGAAAATTTCAACGGCATTTCATATTCAAAATTAATCATCGCCGTTCGGCGAGTCGTTTCTAAAACTTGTGGAATGGGAAATCTGGAATCAGGCTCGTTATGTGCTTTGTGTTTTTCGTGAAAAACAGCGTACATATTCAGTTTTTTATTCGGTTTCCAAAGCGCATGAAGAAAATAATCCTGTCCATCAGATGGCGCATTAATTTGATATTTTAGCCAGGGAAAATGAAACCGGTCATAAAATCCACTGAATTGCCAGCGCCGGTTTGGCGAATAACGAAGCCCCCAGTATGCACCGGTTTCATTAATTGGACGTGTAGCTTCACTAATTGAGCCGCCATACAAGGAATGAAAATTTCGGTCATAATGACGAATTAAAAGTGTAAAATCAATGGTTCTTCCCAAACCTGCTATTAAACCGCCGATCCCTCCTAACCCACCACTTTTAGATCTTGCGCCTTCACCAAAAAAATGCAGATTTTGCCAACGGTAATCTCCATGAATTCCAACAATTGTATTTTGATTTCCCTGAAATTCAAATTTGTTATAGAGTTCATCTTTTTTATGCAAAGTTGCGCTGTAAAACGTGTTTAAAACTGCTATCCCAATTTGGCCTCGCTGCGATAACAATTTATAGAGCGCATGAAAACCAACATTTTGTTCTCCAATTGCTCCGTGATTTTCACGTTCTGTTTTAGTTCGGTGATAACCCGAAATTTGTAATGACGAAACAGTTAATTCATCCTGAACCACAGCATTATTTTCAACACTTCCATCACGTCTTGTATAGGAATAAAACAGCGTAATATCCAATTCTTTCCTTACCGAATAAGTTGCCGCGGCTCCGCGAAAAAAACCAGATTCTAATACCGAAGTAAACGGTCGTAATCCAAGTGTGCTCCGATATGTTGTTCTGATTACTTCGGATCCTTTCCCCAAAGAAAATCCGCCGGACAGTATCAAACCTTGTCCGGCCTGCATCTGATAATCGCCGATAATCAGATTTTTGAGTCTTCCACGATTCATGATCTGTGCGTGAAAAGAGGTAAAATCTGCCCCGAAAATCTGCTTTTTAGGCTGCCAGCTTAAAACTTCACCGGCATCATTTTCCATGACGAAACCAAAACTATATGAACCAGCGCGGGCGTAACGATACCGGATATTTCCATACAAAGGCTTTCCCTGGTAACGCGTTGTTGAACGACTCGAAGTATCTATTGACGTAAATCCTTTTTGTTTTTCCAAAACCCGACCAGATCTCAATAATAAAAAATGCTGGGATGGATTCTGTAAAGATTCTTTGAATGGCAACGCTTTCGGTCTGACGATCACAAAAGGAATTAACTTTCGGATTGTTATTATATCAAAATCGGGAACAGCCTGTAATTCGTAAAGGGAAAGAAACGGTCCAAGTTTTTGACGATAATCAAAAAATGATTTTATCTGAATTTCTGAAAGGATCAGTGTGGCAGTCAATTCATCTGTGGTCACAGAATTCAGATCAAGTGGATTGGTATATAATTGAAACAGCAATTCATATAAACCTTCATTGCTATTCTCTTCCGTAGCAATCGGGATCAGATCCTGAATAAACTGGTTGATATCAATTTCATGACGCGGTGGCTCCTGGGCAAAAAGATTTTTGGAAAGAAAAAATATGCAAATAAGTGGTAAAATACCTAATTGAAAAATCGCACATGAATGCCTTTGTACTGGCCTCATATGCGATTTTTCTATATTATTCTCCATCCTTTACGGATTTTGTTACAGCGGTTAGAATGCCTTCAAACTTAAATCAAGACTTTGTATCTGGTGTGTCAGTGCGCCGCTGGAAATGGAATCAACCCCGATTTCTGCTACTGCGCGTAAAGTTTTTTCAGTAATATTTCCTGAAGCTTCGGTTTCAAAACGTCCGTTAATCCGCTTCACAGCTTCACGCATATTTTCCAGCGAAAAATTGTCAAGCATAATGATATCTACCTGGCCTACCCGCAAAACTTCGTCTACCTCAGCCAGACTGCGTGTTTCAATTTCAATTCTCAGATCCTTACCCGTAGCCTTCAGGTAATTCCTCGCATTGGTAATTGCTGCCTCAATGCCTCCGGCATAATCCACGTGATTATCTTTCAGCATGATCATATCATAAAGTCCCATTCTATGATTTACCGCGCCGCCAATTTTCGTTGCCATTTTTTCAAACAGACGGAAATTGGGCGTCGTTTTACGTGTATCAAGCAATTTTACCGGAAGATCTCCAATAATATCAACCATTTCTCTTGCATAAGTTGCAATTCCGCTCATGCGCTGCATAATATTCAGCAAAAGCCTTTCAGCTTTTAAAATCAGCTGTGCACTTGCTTCAATCACCATCACGATATCTCCAACTTTAATGCGCGTTCCATCCTGAATTAAAACATCAACCTTGGCTTTTGGATGATTGTATAAAGCCGCAGTTTCCTCCAAAATAACAAGTGCTACCTCAACACCAGCCAAAATCCCATCCTGTTTTACCAATAAGCGCGCTTTTTTCATCGCATCTGCAGGTACACTAGAAAGGGAAGAATGATCGCCGTCACCGATATCTTCAAGCAATGCCAAATGAATTAAATCGCGTAATACGTGTGGGTTGGTTTCCATTTTTTTGAGATGATTGTATCAGGTTATTTCCGGATTTCACAATGAAAAACTACTCTTTCACAGCACAAATCACATCAATAAACTAACACTTAATGAATACGTTTTTTTTATAATCAAGTCACAAATATCAGAATGTTTGATTTCTGTAAGCCATATTGTAGCGGATCGCAAAAGAGAAAATTTTAGATTTTTCTGCTACGTTAACATCCTGTGATTTAATATTCCGGAACAAACAACGGGCATCCAGAAAGAAATTATGTGCCAGCGAATAACTCAGACGCAAATCAGTAAAGGAAGTTTTGGCTAACATGCCTTGTCCAATTTTATGTCCCAAGTTATTATCTCCTGGAATTACAGCTGTTCTTGTATCATAATCCAGTAATGGATTGCTACCAAAATTGGCATTTGACCCGGTTGGATCTTTTCCCTGTTTCGCCAACATTTGCGTACCATAAATAGAAAGCCGTGGGGTAACTTTATATCTTACAATTCCCAAAAGCTCTTTAAAATTAGCACCCAGCGGATGCGCCAGCGACTGACTGTAATGAACATAATTCCGGCCACCGTCTTTATGAGAATAGGTATAAGGACGCACAATATTTAATTCTGTTTGTAAATCCAGGTTAGGAATTCCAAAAGCATCAATATATTTTCCGCCTAATTGAAAACTATATTTATTAGTCCACGACCCGTCGCCGTTAAACATATGTTTTGTCAAAAACTCATCCAAAACAAACTGACTATAAATGGATCCTTTTTTTCCAACAAGCCATCTGAAATCAAGACCCAACAAGGCATTGTCCTGACTTCCTATGTAGGATTCAATATAACGGTAAAAAATAATCGGATTTAGATAATTCATATCGAAACCTCCGCTGGTCGAATCACGGCTGAAAACCTCAGCTTCGAAAACTCCTATATTAATCTTATCAGTAACGTTAACACTTAAATGATGAATGGCTGAAAACTTTTTATCACGCAAAAGACCTTTGCTAGCTCCCTCCTGGTTATTGATCATGCTCGACCACAAATTGGTATAATGAAAACGACCCAGCTGCGTGTCAATTCTTAAAAATAAATAAGGGCTGCTATTGTCTGAAAGCAATAACGAACGGTATCCACTACCAAAAACATTAACGTCATGACCAAACTTTACATTGATAGCCTTTAATGGTTTGAAGGTGATATAACCTCTCGCTGAAAAATAATCTACGCCTTTGTCGTTCTGTATTTTCTTTGCCAACCCTTCTCCCGGAAAATTATACGCCTTGGTATAATCCATAACGTATTTAGGAAATACACCCTGATTGTCACTCACATAGGTATAAAATCCGAGTTTTTCATTAATCATACCACGAATTTCAACCCCACGGCTTGTCAACCATAATGGTGAATTAACGTTTTTGTCGCTTCCTATAAAATTGTTGGTAGTAAAATTTAAATGCAGATCGAAGTCTTTATCGTGATAACTTAAAAAATCGGCCGGGTGCTGCCAGAATCTTCTTTGACCGTTGCTTTTTCTTCCCTTGAAAAGTCTGAATCTATTACCGGGATCCAGACGGGAAAGTTTTGACGACCTGGCCGAATCAGTCGGCACAAAACCCTTTGCCCATTCCCAGCTATCCTCGCGTAAATAGTCGATGGTCTGCCAATCCCGCTCTGTAAGTGATACATTTCCCTCTTTTAGTATAGAATCCGTAAGTTCAACGATTGCCTTTCTCTCAAATGGTTTTACATTTGAATGAAATCCTTCGGAAAATTTCCCACGCTTAATTTCCAGTCGATCGATTAAGTGATAATAGTCATCATTGATAGGAGCAAATGTACTCTGGGAAAAAACAGCTGATGAAGTAATTAATATAAAATAAACACATAAGAAGAACTTGTCGAAGCGTTGGTTCATAGATAAATATTTCTATTATGCGGGTAAAATCGGCATTAGTGCAACTAATTTGAATGAAAGTGTCAAATTTCGTCAATCATATTGTAATATCTTGTATTGAATAGGTTAAAATAAGATCAAAGTTATGTTTTTACTATCCCAGAAGCCTTCCATTGTTGACCATTTCATTGCTGAGTTACGCGATTCCGATGTGCAAAAAGACCGAATGAGATTTCGCAGAAATATTGAAAGGGTCGGCGAGTTACTTGCCTACGAAATTTCAAAATCACTGACTTATAAATCCACTTCGGTAGAAACGCCTTTGGGAAATGCACCTTCAAGATCTTTGCTCCAACCTGTTGTACTCGCCCCGATTTTACGCGCCGGGCTTCCTTTGCACCAGGGTTTTCTGAATATGTTTGACAAGGCAGATAATGCCTTTGTTGGTGCCTATCGCGGACATAACCTTAAAGATGACGAATTTGAAGTAGAAATGGACTATATCACCAGTCCTGACCTGAGTGGGAAAACCCTGATTTTGATTGATCCGATGCTGGCAACAGGACGTTCTCTGGAAAAAGTTTACCATGCACTTCTACGTTTTGGCATTCCTGCGCAAACACATATTGCAGCGGTTATTGCAAGTCCGGAAGGTGTTGATTTTCTGCAAAAACGCGTCCCACAATGCAGATTATGGGTTGGCGCTCTGGATGAACGTTTGAACGAACAGTATTATATTGTACCTGGACTTGGTGATGCCGGAGATCTGGCTTTTGGATCCAAATAATCTTTATAAATAATCAAACTTTGATTAAAATATTTATCCGAACCACGGCGAAAACCGTGGTTCGGATTTTTTTCAATTCAATAATTCATCAAAAGTTATCGACACATAATACATCGACCCTACCGACGGATTAGCCCAACCCGTTGTATAGAGCTTTCCGGTCAGGTTTGTTCCGCCGATTTTAATAATTGATTTAATTGAAGAAACTTTGCGACTGATTTGCGCATCCAGTGTTGAATAAGCCGGTATCACTGTTTTTTGTTGAATATTGGCTGCTACACTGGCAACGGTTGCCTGCCAAACCATATTAGACTGATGGCGAAAAGTAATCCCGAAGCCCCAACCCGTCCGGTTAATATCCCTGTTTGAAAAGCCCAGATTGAAACGATATTTGGGTGAATTAAAAAAAGTCACAAATGAAGGATCATTTTTCAGCAACTCAGCATTGTTGTTGAGAATATTCTGGGTGAGATTTCCATTGAACGTATATCCTTTCCCCAAAACATAATCAAGCCCGACTCCCCAACCTGAATTTTTCACCGTTTGCGTGGCGTTTACCGGCATACTGTATGTATTTCTTTTTGTTGGATCTAAAAGATCGGTAAGCGGCCCGTTTGGATCTTTCCTTTGTAAAAGCACCGTAATACCGTCGAAAGTCAGAAAACGGTTGTAATAGTAAAATGCGTCAATATATAATTTATTGCCAATAACTCCCTTATAACCAACCTCATAAGTTTGCACGCGTTCAGGTTGCCATTCCCGGAATTTATAGGATTTCACACTTCCATCCTGCGCATTAGCAGCGGTAATTGCCGTTTGTTCATATACAGCATTGCCTATCATGTTATACTTTTCACGGAACAACGGAAGTCCGCCTACCAGTCTTACACTTGGAGTCAACAAATTAATATACTGGTTTTGCGTTGTCGGAATCCTGAAACCACGTTGGAAAGAGGCACGGAAATTATGGTTTTTTGCTACCGTGTAAACCCCGGAAATACGTGGACTGAACTGCCCTTTAAAGTTCATATTTTTATCATATCTGACCGATGCTGTCAGTTTGAAAACATCATTAAAATTTTTAGATGCCTGCGTGTAAGCGCCATATTCGCGGATATTAAATTCTTTTCCGGTTGGCGTTCCATCCTGGGTTTCAAATAATGTTCCGCCCGAATTCAGATCATAAATCCGATAATTTGCACCCGCAATTAATTCTATAACTTTTGGGTCAATCAACTTGGTGAAATTATACATCCCCTCCGCATGATATAGGTTCGATTTGTCAAGAAATTTTGCACCGCTTGGAATCGGTTTGGTCTTAAGATCCGAAACTGTTGATTCAAACTGGGTACCACCAGGTAAATATTGTTGGTTTGCAGTAGCAATTCCCGGTGCGAGCGCAGTGGTAAGCCATTGGGTATTATTCGCGCCAGCATAGGCATTTGCTGCCGTAGATGCCGCCTGAATAGCTTGTTGTTGGGATAATCCACCTGCAAGTCCAGCCTGATAAGCTTGTAACAACGCTCCTCCATATTGTGTCAAAGCGGTATTGAGGAAAGATGGAAGACCGACGCCCAAAGCAGTTTGTAAATAACTCTGGCTAACCAGACTTCCCAAAACACCCATCGCATAAGCGTCTCCGGAATTTTCCCTCGTCATGTATGCACGTACGAAAAAATTACTTCCTTTTACCTCTGCCTTATACTGGCCGATAGAAAAATTTTGAATGTTATAACGATCCGCCGCTGTATATACCGCAGAACCTTTGCCCCAGTTTGCCTGCAAAATGGCTTCAACGTTGTCATTTAAACGATAATGTAGCGAAGCATTCAGCTTTAAACTTTTCGCAGGATATTTGGTTAAAGCATTTTCCTCGTACCCCGGCGCATTCAAATAATATTGCGGCACTACCTTACTAAAAATTGAACGCGCAATATCAAGCTGCTGAAGCGGGGTTTGTCCGCCTAATAACTGAGGAAGTGTTAAATTGCCTGCCTGTGGAATCTGTGTTGAATAAATCGCCCCAAGTGCGGCAGAAGTCCCGTTTGAGCCATTGCCTGGAATCCCGTTCGCATACATCACATTGTATACATTAGCTCCCACATCACCCAACCGGTTCACTCCGTCGTAGTAGGGATTTTTCATTACATTATTATTGTTGTTTTCAAGCGTAGTTCCGTTCACCAGACTTTGATCCCGATAGTCGGTAGCCTGCCAGTCTTTTGCTGTCAAATAAGACGCATTTACTTTAAAAGCCAAGCGATTGTTAAACGCTTTGGCATAACGAATACCTACATCATAAAAAGGAGTATTGGTTTTGGTACGATTTGAAGCACTCATCACACCCGATTTCCCGTAAGCACTAAGGCCCTGGTATGTAAACGGAGATTTGCTGTTCATTAAAATAATCCCGTTGATCGCATTCGGGCCGTATAATGCAGAGGCAGCTCCTGGTAAAATCTCAACACTTTCCACGTCAAGTTCAGGGATGCCGGCTACGTTACCTACCGGAAAATTTAATCCCGGTGCCTGATTATCCATTCCATCAATTAACTGTACAACCCGTGTATTTCCATTTGCTCCGAATCCACGCGTACTTACTGATTTAAATGTCAGCGATTGCGTACTCATTTCAACGCCTTTCAAATTTTGAAGCGCATCATAAAACGATGCCTGAGGAGTTTCACGGATTGTTCGGATATCAATTTTTTCTATTGAAACCGGCGAGCGCATTACACTTTCTTCTACTCTGGAAGCCGACACAATCAGTTCTTTTCCCAAAATGGCTTGTTCTGTCAGTTTGACATCTATATTGGAAATACCACCAGTTATATTGATTTCCTGGCTTTCAAATCCTACTGAAGAAACAACCAGAATAAAGGGCGGAACAGCGTTTGTAGCCAAAGAAAACTTGCCATCACCATCTGTAATGGTACCGATAATTTTACTTTTGACCTGAATGCTAACACCAATTAATGGCTCGTTTGTTGAAGCTTCTACTACTTTTCCTGTGATAGTCGTTTGTGAAAACGCCAGGCCATAACAGAGTAAAAATATCATGACAAGGCATGATACCTTTCGGGTAAATATTAAATTCATAATCTTAATGGGTTATAGTTTGTATTGAGGCAATTTAGATGAATTCAGCAATATGTTAGTATTTTTATTCTATTTTTTCTTTGTATTATTAATAAATTGACTATTATTATTCGAATCAAGAATAAATGAGAATCAGACATCTTATTTTTTGTTAATTAGAGCGAAGTATGGATACCGATTGGTAAAAAATTCATTAAGAAATTGTCAGAATTGGCAACATCAATTGTTTATCCTTAGCTTTACCGCATTCTAATACGCTATAAATAACTTTACATTTCTACAATGCAAAATACATTTGTGATTATCATGGCAGGAGGAGTTGGTACACGTTTCTGGCCTTTCAGCCGTACCGATTTCCCAAAGCAGTTTCATGATGTGCTCGGAACCGGAAAAACACTTTTGCAACAAACCGTTGAACGTTTTGATGGCGTTTGTCCCCCGGAAAATATTTATATCGTAAGCAGTCAGGAATATAAAAATATCATCAAGGAGCAAATTCCAATGTTGTCGGACGATCAGATTCTTCTGGAACCGCATAGAAGAAATACGGCTCCCTGCATCGCGTATGCATGTTACAAAATCGCTTCACAAAATCCGGATGCGAACATTGTTGTGGCACCTGCCGATCATATTATTTTAAAGGAAGAGACATTTAAGGATACTATTAAAATTGCTCTTGGTGCTACGCGAAATGAAGATATTTTGATAACTCTGGGAATTCAGCCAACTCGACCAGACACCGGCTATGGCTATATTCAATATATTCCGGATAAAATGACGGTTAAAAAAGTTAAATCTTTTACCGAAAAACCGCATCTGGAATTAGCAGAACAGTTTCTTGACAGTGGAGATTTTGTTTGGAATGCGGGGATTTTTGTCTGGAATGTGCAAGCTTTCAAACGCGCATTACGCGAATACCAACCCGATATTGCAGAGATTTTTGAAAGTGGTGATACCCATTATTACAAAGAAACCGAAGAATCTTTTATCGGCAAAGCCTATTCACATTGTGGCAGTATTTCGATTGATAATGGTATCATGGAAAAAGCCAACAATGTACACGTTGTATTAAGCAGCTTCGGATGGTCGGATCTGGGCACCTGGAAATCACTTTATGAAGTATCAAAAAAGGATGAATTTGAAAACGTAACCGAAGGAACGCTCATCCTGCATAATACCACCGATTGTATTATTAAAACCCCTCAGGAAAAATTGGTGGTCATTAACGGATTGGACGGATTCATCGTAGCAGAATACGATGGCGTTTTACTAATCTGCAAAAAAGACGAAGAACAAAAAGTAAAAGAATTCGTGGCCCAGGCGAAGGAGCTGCATACTAAATACGTTTAAAGATTTTCTCAAATGTTAAAAAAAGGTGATCAACGCGGTCACCTTTTTTATTTTTTATAAAATCCAGACAAAACCCGTTTAACAAATACAACAGTTGAAATGATATTATTTCAAGATTTTACTAGATTCGTTAATTAATAATAAAAATCGCCTTCACAACGAACTTTCAAATGATCAAATCAAGAACCGGAATTTTATTGCTTTGCCTGATCACTACACTTCTTTTAAATGACTGTACGAGAAAAGTGGTTTCAGAGGAACGCTTGTCCGGTCAGGTTTCTGATTCAGAAAGTATCAGAGGAAAAAGCAGTTACCTCAATTCTCCATATTTAACAGCTGGCGACAGAGTTTATATGGTTGGTCATCAGGACGGAACTTTTCCTGATCTGGGCTGGCATGTTGCTGGTGAAATGGGAGGAATCTGGGATCATCCAATCAAACTAATCGATGGTTTCACGGCGTCGATCCTGATTGATAACCAGTCCGTTTGTCTTAACAAAGCGGATACGTTCATTAATTATCCTTATGCCAACAAGCATATCTTTATTTCAGGTTTAAAGGACTTAAAAGCGGAACGTTTTCAGTTTGTTCCCGACGGAAAAGAAGCCGTCGTGGTAGAATATTCCTTCACCAACACTAGCAGCGAAAACAAACAATTCACTTTTGATTTTAACGCATATACTGATTTACGGCCTGTCTGGCTTGGAGAAAAAACCAATATGACCGATGCGGGCGATTTTGCCTCCTGGAACGAAAATTCAAAAAGCTGGATTGCAAAAGATAGTCTTAATGAATGGTTTGTAACATTTGGTTCTGAAATGGCTCCACAAAATCATCAGAAAGATCAAAAAACCTGCGACTACAAACCGCAGGGAAAAGGCTGCCAGGCCTCATTAAGTTATGATTTTTCAATTGAACCGAATACCACCAAAAGTATTTCCATTGTAATAGCCGGTTCCTATAAATCCGAATCGAATATGAAGGAGACTTTCGCTTATGTGAAGGAGAATGCCTCAAAATTATTGAAAGAGAAAAAGGAACGCTATGCCGGACTGGCAGAAAAAACAAAACTTACTATTCCGGATAAAGATTTGCAGCAAGCATTCCAGTGGGTAAAATACAATACAGACTGGCTGGTGCGGGACGTTCCGGAAGTTGGCCGGGGATTGTCTGCCGGAGCGCCGGATTATCCGTGGTGGTTTGGTGTGGATAGTGAATATTCTTTACAGGGATTGATCACAACCGGCCGGAAAGATTTAGTATACCAATCCATCGATAACATTTTCCGGTTATCAGAAAAAGCGAATGGAAATGGCCGGATCGTACACGAAGTTTCAACGAATGGCGTCATTTTTAATCCTGGAAATGTAAATGAAACACCGCAATTTGCTTTGCTGATATGGACCGTCTACAACTGGACCGGCGATAAGGAATTTCTTAAAAAGTATTATCCCACGATTAAAAAAGGACTTGAATGGTTGTTAAAAGAAAATGATAAGGATGGAAACCTGCTGCCTGACGGATTTGGGATGATGGAAATCCATGGCATGAACAGTGAAATGATCGATGTTGCCGCTTATACACAAAAAGCATTTTCCGTGGCATCAGCAATGGCGAAGGAAATGGGTGAAAGTGCGTTGTCAGAAAAATATAAAAACACCGCAGCTCAGCTTCGACAAAAAATCAACACCGAATTCTGGGTGGCTGATAATAATTCATTTGCCGATTTTATTGGCACACCTCAACAGGCCATTCATTTAATCGACGACGCCATTATTCGTGCAGATACTTTGAAAAAACCATGGGCCGTGGACGAACTCAAAGCTAGCAAAACCCGCTTATTAAAATTACAGGCCAATAAAAAACAAGGTTTTGTAGTGCATCACAACTGGGTCGTTAATACCCCCATGGAAATGGGTATTGCAGATTCTGCAAAAGCGATTGCTGCGCTAAAAACGGCCGGCAAGTTTGTGAATCCTTTTGGGGTCTTTGTTACCGGAATTGATCGTGACGAATCTGCTGGAAAAGATGAAAGTTCGGCGGCAGTGAATAAGAAAGTTTTCAATTATACCGGGGCTGTTATGACATTGCCAACAGGTGTATTAGCGATTTCAGAGAATAATTATGGCAGACCCGACGAAGCTTTAAATTATTTAAAACGCATGACAAAATCTTTCAGTTATGCACTTCCGGGTTCTATTTACGAAGTTTCTCCGGATTACGGTATGATGTCCCAAGCCTGGAATATATACAGTTTTGCAGTTCCGATCGTAACTCAGTTTTTTGGAATAGTCCCAACTGCCACAACAAAAACAATCCATATCGGCCCTCAGATGCCATCAACCTGGAACGATGCCCAGCTGGAAAATCTGGTAATCGGCGATAATGAGATTGACATGAAATACAGCCAAACCAATTCCTCAGTTAATCTCGATTTTACTCAAACAAAAGAAAACTGGAAACTCATCATTTCATTCCCAAAAAATAAATACAAAAAATGGATGGTAAACGGAAAAGAGATGAGACCAAAATCTGTTGGAAAATCTGATTTAATAGAAGTTACCGGAAAAACAGTTTCAGTAAAACTTAAATAGAACTCCCAGAAACTCCATCCCTGACTCTCAAAATGCTGCGTTTAAAACACTATCGTTCAATTTCGAAAAAGCGGACATCCGCTTTCACTTTTTCCAGTATCTTTTGCGATCGTTCCGGCCTTGCATCCGTTATAAAAACCTGTCCGAGGAAACCGTCATCAATCAATTCAATTAGTTTATTTATTCTTCTGTCATCCAGTTTGTCAAAAATATCATCAAGCAAAAGAATCGGTGTCTTTTCCTTTTCAATTTTTAATAATTCAAATTGAGCAAGTTTCAGAGCGATAACAAAAGATTTTTGCTGGCCCTGCGAACCGAATTTTTTTAAGGTTATGTTATCGATTTCAAAAACGTATTCATCTTTATGCACACCTTTTCCGGTTCGCTGCGCGTGAAGATCGCGTGAACGGTTTTTCCTGAATTCCTGAGCAAAATCTTCTGATGCCACTTCACTTTCATATATAACATCAACTTGTTCTTTTCCGCTACTTAAAAATTGATAGTATTTTCTGAAAAGAGGAAGAAAACGATCCATGAAAGTCCGGCGGTGCTCGTAGATTCTTATCGCCAGAATGATGAGAGGCTCATTGTAGGTATCCAGTAGATCTTCGTCCAGATAATTTCGTTCTGCGAAAAGTTTGAGCAAACCGTTTCGCTGGGTTAATATCTTGTTGTATTGTAAAAAGTCATTTAAATATTCAGGAGTTGCCTGCGCAAGTACGCCGTCAAAAAATCTCCGGCGCTCTTCACTCCCATCACGGATCAGATCGGTATCATTTGGTGCAATCAAAACCAGAGGAAAAAGTCCGATGTGATCGCTTAGCCTATCGTAATTTTTCTTGTCGGCCATGAAAATTTTTCGCTGACCGCGCTGAAAACTGCAGGTAATCTGAATATTTTTTTCAGAATCATTAAAAATTCCATCCAGTATAAAAAAATCCTGTCCGTGACGGATACCTAATGCATCTTGATTATGAAAGGCACTTTTTGTGAGCGTCAGGAAGTAAATCGCGTCCAAAAGGTTTGTTTTCCCACTTCCGTTTTCTCCGACAAGACAATTTACACGCTCTCCAAACGTAAAACCTCTCTCTTCATAGCTCTTAAAGTACGTAAGATGGAGCTTTTCTAACCACATGAACTTCTTTGTTATATAGTTTATGCTTATTTTCGCAAATCCTTTGCGTCGTTTACCGGCAAAAACAGATCTTGTTCAAACCACTAACTTTAAGACAAAGTTCTGTCTTTATAAACGAGAACCAAATACATGGCCACCGTTACTGAAAAAAAGAAAGCATCAGCTCCCAAATTACAGCATTCGAAAGAACGCTATATGTTCTGGTTCGAGAACATGTTATTACAACGCCGGTTTGAAGAAAAGGCTGGCCAGCTTTACGGACAGCAGAAAATCCGCGGTTTTTGTCACCTTTATATTGGCCAGGAAGCTTGCTCTTCGGGAGCTGCCAGTGCGCTGACAAAAGGAGACAAATATATCACCGCTTATCGTGACCATGGAATCCCTTTGGCTTTGGGAACAGATCCAAAAGCGATTATGGCTGAACTTTACGGAAAGAAAACAGGAACTACCAAAGGAAAAGGTGGTTCTATGCACATTTTCGATAAAGAAAATGGCTTTGTTGGAGGACATGGTATCGTTGGGGCACAAATTCCATTAGGAGCAGGGATTGCCTTTGCTGAAAAGTATAACAAAACGGGTAAACTTTGCATCTGTTATTTTGGTGATGGAGCGATTCGCCAGGGAGCTTTTCACGAAGCTTTGAACATGGCGATGAACTGGAAACTTCCGGTTATTTTCGTTGTTGAAAACAATGGATATGCGATGGGAACTTCGGTTGCGCGTTCATCAAATGTTACTGAACTTTACACATTGGGTGAAGCTTACGATATTCCTTCGGAACCTGTTGACGGAATGAGTGTTGAAGCGATTCATGAAGCAGTTTCCCGTGCCGCAGAACGTGCACGTAAGGGCGACGGACCAACTTTCCTTGAATTCCGTACGTATCGTTACCGTGGACATTCGATGTCTGATCCTCAGAAATACCGTTCGAAAGAGGAGGTTGAGGAATACAAACACCGTGATCCGATCGAGCAGATCAGAGCTGTAATTTTGGATAACAATCTTGCGACCGCAGAAGATCTTGAAGCGATCGACAAAAAAGTAAAAGAAATCGTAGCGGAATCTGTACAGTTTGCCGAAGATTCGGATTTCCCGGATGCATCAGAAGCTTACACAGATGTTTACGCAGAAAATGACTATCCGTTTATCATGGATTAAGTCCTGATTATAAATTTGTTAAGAAAAACCCGTCGAAATGATCCGGCGGGTTTTTTGAGTAATTTCGACTTTTCATTAATAAAAAAGATCGTATTATTGATTTTGCCCGTATATAGTGTGATTAATACCTAAAAATTGTATGCCCTTAGATCAAGAATTTGAGCACGAAGAAGAAGAAGGAGGAGCTGGCGAGATGTCCTTTATTGGACATTTGGAAGAATTAAGATGGCACGTTATCCGAGCAGTCGGATCGATTTTAGTTTTTGCTATCATCGCTTACATATACATTAAAGAAATATATCGTTATGTAATTCTTGCTCCGGCAAAGCCAGATTTCTGGACCTACAAAATGATGTGTAAATTATCAGAACGCGTTGGTTATGAAGATCTTTGTATAAAATCACTTGATTTCAAAATTCAAAGTATTGGTGTTGGAGATCAATTTACAATGGGATTAACTTCTTCCATTATAGTAGGATTGATTTTTGCCTTTCCTTATGCATTTTGGGAAATATGGAGATTTATCAAACCTGGTCTTAAAGCTTCGGAACGTAAATCTGCAAGAGGAGCCGTTTTTTATGTAACTCTTCTGTTCTTCTCAGGTGTTCTTTTTGGTTATTATGTGGTAACACCTCTGGCAATCAACTTTTTGGCAAATTACAAATTGGACGAATCTATTGCCAATGAGTTCAATATTTCCTCTTACATTTCAACAGTAGCAACTTTAACTCTTGCCTGCGGTATTGCATTCCAGCTACCAATTGTTGTATTTGTATTATCGAAAGTTGGTATCCTGACACCAAGTTTTATGCGTGAATATCGGAAACATGCTTTCATTGTCATTTTGATCATAGCTGCTGTTATAACGCCATCACCGGATATTTATAGCCAGATTTTGGTAGCTATTCCATTGTTAATGCTTTACGAGATTAGTATTTTTGTTTCAGCGAAAATTGCGAGAGAAAAATTACGTGAAGAACAAGCGCTTCAAGGACCATTATAAAAATCCGAAGCATTAACTAAAAAGAAGAAATAATTAAAATTTCATACAGACCTCGGCCAATCGGTCGAGGTCTTCTTTTTGATGTATCGCGCTGATTACGATTCTTGTAACAGGAGGATCTGTTGGCTGCGGATAGGAAAAACAAGAAGCCATAATTGCATTCTCTTCCAGAAAATCAAAAAGTTTACTGTTTAAGCTACAAAAAACCGGATAGTCAGGCGTACTGACAAAAAAATTTGTTTCACTTAGTTTTCTGGAAATATAATTGACGTTGTCAAGGAGTTGCTGATGAACGATCGGATAACTATCTGATTCCAAAAGTTTTTTGAAAGCAAACATATAGGCCGGTGGAGATGGAGATGCTCCTGCAAAAAATGGACTTCTTCGTATAGAATCAATGATCGTATGATTTCCAAGAATCACGCCACCCGGAATTCCCAACGCTTTATTTAAGGAAGAAGAAAGGATTAATTTTACTTGCTGGATGGAAGACAATTCTCTAAAAATTCCTCCCCCATTTTCACCTAAAACACCAAATCCATGGGAATCGTCTACCACAAGATATATTTCCCGGTAAAATGGAAGCGACTTAAAAATCGAAAAATCAAAACTTTCAACAAATGGAGAACCGACTGAATCCGAACAAATGATATGAACAGAATCCGGATTGCTTTCCTGAATTGTTGCGATACTGTCTTTTGCCCAATCCTCCCAACTAGAATTTGTAGAAATATATTCAGCACCCCATAATGCAGGATGAACCCTGGGCGCGTAGTGATAATGGATATTTGAAATGTGGGAATTTTTATTTTGCAGATCCGAAGTAATAATCTGTGGTAATTCTTTCATGAGCAACTGCCCGGCCCACATGCCTGACGACGTTGTTAACGCCGCAGGTGCACCGGAAAACTTTGCAAGTGCAGTTTCAGCTTCCTCATAAATTCCCAGCCTTAGACTGTTATTTCTGGAACTGCCAAAATGAGTCCCGTAAATTGAAATCCCTTCTTCGAGATACGACAGAAATCCAGCGTGATGACCCATTCCCAGATAATCCGTTCCGCTGAAATAGAGATATTCTTTTCCGTTATTCAGCAAAACCTTTCGGTTTGGAAGATGGCTGGTTGGATAAATGTTCATTTCAACAAAACGCCGGTTCCCTTTTCAGCCGCGTAAATTACTTTACCAAAATCAAAAGTAACACCTGCTGCAGGATCATTTTTGATCAATAAAGAACCATCCATATCAACATAATCCAATAGCGGAAGCAAATGGCCAATTGCAGAAATCCCGACGCTGGATTCTGTCATACAGCCAACCATTGTGGACATATTCAGATCTTTTGCTTCCTTGATCATTCGTCGGGCAGAAGTTAATCCACCGCATTTGGTAAGCTTGATATTTACACCATGAAAAAGTCCATAACATTTTAATACATCACTTTCCAGAATACAGCTTTCGTCGGCAATCACAGGTAATTCACTGCCCGCAAAAACCTTTTTCATGCCTTCAATATCATCTGCGGGCAAAGGTTGTTCAATAAATTCAACACCCAGTTTTTTTAATTCTCCCGAAAATTTAATTGTTTGTTCCGCCGACCAGGCACAGTTCGCATCCACGCGGAAAGCGGCCGTTGTATGCTTACGTAATTCCCTGACGATACGAAGATCATCGTCAGTACCTAATTTTATTTTATAAATCGGCCAGGGAAGTTCCTGCATTTTTGATACCATTTTTTCAACGGTATCGATCCCAATCGTAAAATTTGTCAACGGATTACGATCAATCGACAAACCCCAGGTTTCGTATAATTTCTGACCTTTTTTCTTGGCAAATAAATCATGAGCTGCTTCATCCAGCGCACATTGAGCAAAAGAATTATCTTTCAGGTATGGATTTACTTTCGCCCACAATTCCTCAGGTGAATTCAGATTATCTTCCTCAATCATTGAACGGATACTTTCCAGAGAATTAATCATTTTCTCAATCGTCGCACCGTAATAAGGATTGGATGTTGCCTCACCAAAACCGCTAAAATCCCCCTCTTTCAGCTCAACGATCAACGTCTGCTGCATATCACGGGAATCGTGTGCGATGGTAAAAGTATGTTTTAATTCGAGATCAAAGGAGTGAAATATAAGCTGCATATTTTCTTAGATTGAAGTCAAAAAGAAACCGGTTAATTTCGCATATCAAGTCCCCAGGACAGTTTACTGCGTAGCGTGTCCAAAAAGCTGTCGTCACGCATTTTTATAAGTCGTGCCGTAAAATCCGCCTTGCTAACAGTTAACTCAGTCACCTCATCCACAACCCTGGAACGTGAATCCATCGAAACAAGAAAATTATTACTGCGGCTTTTCACTTCCAGTCTGATCACCGAAGAATCTTCAACAACTAAAGGGCGCACATTTAAATTATGGGGACTTACCGGTGTGATAATAAAGTTCTGGGAATGCGGAACAAGAACCGGACCGCCGCAACTTAGAGAGTAACCTGTTGAACCTGTTGGCGTGGAAATAATCAGTCCATCCGCCCAGTAAGAATTCAGGAATTCATCGTTCAGATAAGTGTGCACCGTAATCATAGAAGCCGTATCGGTTTTTGTGATTGTAAAATCATTCAAACCAAAATTTCTCCCTTCAAACAAATCAATATTGGAATCAACTTTTACGAGCGTTCTTTCATCAATTTTATATTGATTATTTTCCAGTGCCTCAATCATATCTGAAATCCGTTCCGGAGAAACCGTCGCCAAAAAGCCCAAACGGCCCACATTAATACCAATAACAGGGATCCGTCTTTTGCCAACATGAGAAATAGTTTCCAGCAAAGTTCCATCTCCACCCATGCTCACAACCATTCTGGCATTGCAAAGCTCGTCCGGGTTTCCATAAACCATATTTGAAAAATGCTGAATGCCTTGTTTATCCAAAAAGGACCGAAACGGCTCGGAAAGCTGAACATCGATTTTCCGACGAGCAAGCTCATTGAACATAGATTCTATAAACGGGCGGGCAGACTCATTAAAGTTGCGTCCGTGAATTGCTATTTTCATGCAAAGAAAAATATGTGATCCTTTTAGTCCGCAAGATACGGGACAAAATGCCGATTGGCAATGTACTATTCCGAGAATATTATGTTGCTAAATAGCGAAGTAACATATCCAGACGTTCCTGGTCCACACTTTCGATCGGATCGTTGGCGTGTGCTTCTTCGATATCATATCCAAATCGCTCCAAAGTGGCAATAATAGGTGTGATGTTGGTACGATTCAACTTCAATGTAAGCAAAGATGCATCTGCCGGATGAAGTGATTCACTGGAAGAATAATAGCTGCTTAAAACTTTGGTACCGTTTGATTCAATCAGCCGACTTATTTCAGATAAAGAATAATCTCTTTCCGCTATTTTTAAAACAAGCACTGCGCCTTTTTCCTGAATCCCCAGCTCACTTACAAAACGTTCGACCAGATCTCGTACCAGAATGGTACCTGTAATGTTTTTAATTTCATTAACAACCGGAATGATATCCAGAGAAAACTGCGTAACGAGTCTTAACAATTCATAAGGGTGATTGTCCTCAGTAGCGAAAACATCTTCATGCTGAATAATAATTCTGGAAAGCGGCTGCGTAGTATCCGTTATATCAAAAAGAATATCTTCCGATACAATTCCTTTGTAAAAACCAGAATCGGCCACGACAAGCTGCCGGGTACGAAACTCATCCATCCAGTCCAATGCCGTACCTACCGTATCGGTAAGTTTCAGTATCGGTATCATGGGATTTATTAACGTGGCAGCTAGCATAACGGAAAGAGTGTTTTTATCGAATCTATGAAAAAATCAAATACCTGTCAACTTTCGTGAAAAAGAATATTCTGTAAAATAAAAAAGAGCCATTAAAGGCTCTTAAAAAAATGACTATTCCACCGGAACTGATGCATGTTTTTCTAAAAAGCTTTCTACTATAACGTTAAATTTGTCAGGATGTTCCATCATCGGCGCATGACAGCACTTATCTATAAAATGCAATTCCGATCCTGCGATCAAACGGTTGAATTCATAACCCACGTGAGGCGGCGTAATGGTATCATTTAAGCCCCAGACAAGTAACGTCGGCACTTTAATTTTATGCAGATCTTTTGCCAGATTATGACGCTGAGCGGATTTAGCAATTCCGACAATACTCATACATTTCGGAATACTTGATGTCGTTTCAAAAACTTCATCGATCAAATCTTTCGTAGCAACTTCCGGATCGTAAAAGGTGTAAGCAACGCGTTCACGTATATAATCATAGCTTCCTCTTTTTGGAAAAGAGCCGCCCATTGAATTTTCAAAAAGTCCTGAACTGCCTGTTAGCACCAGACGTGTAACGTTTTCCTGGTTTTTAAGCGTATACAATAACCCGATATGTCCTCCCAATGAATTTCCCAGAACAGTAACATTTGTCAGATTTTTAAATATGACAAACTCTTCCAAAAAAGCTAAAAGAGCATCCAGACCAGCTTCACGCGGAGGAAGTTCGTAAATAGGCAGCAAAGGAATAATGACACGGAAGCGATCTGAAAAACATTCAATGATCCCATCCCAATTACTCAAAGCACCGAACAGGCCATGCAACAGCAATAATGTTTCGCCCTTTCCTTCGTCGATAAATTGAAACTTGCCTTCTGCATGTACCGTATATTTCATTCTATTATCAAGGGTTATTTTGTATTCACAATTTCTTTCAAAACGAAAGAGTTCAATTATTTCTCTTAATAATATCTCAAAAAAACAACTGTTCTTTTTCTATGTTACACAAAACTAGTTCTTTTTTTTAGATTGTCCGAGGCTAAAAGACAATTAATATCATTTTATTTTCTTGTAAATATTATATTAATTAATCGTTATTAATACAATTTACATAGAAAGGTGCAATTTGGCAGAATAGTTCCCTAAGGCCTCACCTTATTAAATTGATATCAAATTTTGTGGGTAAATTTTACTTCAAATTGCCTTAATTTGTTTGTGACTAACTGAGTAAAAAAATTTATTTCTTTGAATGAGGCTGGTATCAGAAGCAATAGAAACCCATTTATAGTAATCTCGCGTATTGTTAAATGTAATAATAAGTAATTTATATCAAAATTAGAAAAACCTTAGAACCGTTAAAACATGGATTTAGAGCTTCGAGATAAAGTAATTATTGTAACCGGCGGTGCAAAAGGAATAGGGAAAGGAATTGCAGATGTGCTGGCATGGGAAGGTGCAATTCCTGTTATTATTGGCAGAAATGAAGAAGATAACCTGCGTGCCGTTGCTGAGATAGAACAGGAAGGAGGACGCGCTTTTCAGGTTACAGCAGAATTGTCCAGACCGGAAGAATGTGAGAGAGCCGTAAAACTAATTGAAGAGACTTTTGGAAGAATTGAAGGAGTCGTAAATAATGCCGGCGTTAATGATGGCGTGGGACTGGAAAATGGCAGTTATGAAAAATTTATGCAAAGTCTGCATAGTAACTTAGTTCATTACTATCTGATTGTTCATCACGCATTGCCTGCCCTGAAAAAATCAAGGGGTTCAATTTTAAATATTGGATCAAAAACGGCAGAAACCGGCCAGGGAGGAACTTCTGCTTATGCTGCCGCAAATGGCGGGCGCAGTGCTTTGACGCGTGAGTGGGCAGTTGAATTGTTACCATATGGAATCCGTGTCAACGCCATTATCGTAGCAGAATGTTATACACCGCTTTATGAAAAATGGATTCAGACTTTACCAAATCCAGTTGAAAAGCTAGCTTCCATTGAAAGTAAAATTCCGTTGGAAAAAAGAATGACGACTGCCGAAGAAATTGCAAACATGACTGCATTTTTGCTTTCTCCGCGTTCAAGCCATACTACGGGCCAGTTGATTCATGTGGATGGTGGTTATGTACATTTGGATCGTGCGATTACGGATTAAATCTTTTCAACTGAATATCGATTCAAAAAAATGAAAAAATACCTGTGTTCCTTCTTGTTTCTATTGTTGACTGGAATTCCATTTTCCGGTTTTGCGCAAAAAGAAATTCCTCTGTATCCGGGAACAATTCCGAATGCAAAGGAAGTGACCAACGAAGAAACGAATACTAAAGGTGTGGTCAGAAATGTTTCAAAACCTACCCTTTCCATATTTCTTCCGCCTATTGGGCAAAGTAATGGAGCCGCAGTCATTATTTGTCCGGGCGGAGGATATGGGGTTTTGGTTATTGACCGGGAAGGTTATGAAGTGGCTCAGGCATTCAACCGACTTGGAATTGCCGCTTTCGTTTTAAAATACCGGCTTCCAAGCGATAAAATCATGAAGGATAAAGGTATCGGACCTTTGCAGGATGCGCAGCAAGCGATTAAAACCGTTCGCGAACGGGCAAAAGAATGGGATGTGGATACGAGTAAAATCGGTATTATGGGATTTTCGGCCGGTGGACATTTAGCTGCAACAGCCGGAACTCATTTTGATAAACCGCTTATCGAAAACAAAGAGAAAACAAGTATACGCCCGAATTTTATGGTTTTGGTTTATCCTGTAATCAGTTTTCTGGAAGCTCCAAGTCATAAAGGCTCACGCAGTAATTTGATTGGACCGACTCCGACGGAAGATCAGATAAAATATTTCTCGAATGAATTACAGGTTAACCAATCCACGCCGCCAGCGTTTATTACCCACGCCGGAGATGATACAGTAGTACCTGTTTCAAATAGTATTATGTTTTATGAAGCTTTGAACAAATTTAAAAGCCCATCTGATCTTCATATTTATTCCAAAGGGGAACACGGATTTTTAAAAGCTCCGCCTTTTGACGAGTGGTTTACGCGCTGTATCAACTGGATGAAAACGAATCAGTTTATTCCATAATATCCTTTTCAACTTTCGCAGCCCGGAGTATATCAAGTTTTTCAAATGCTGAATTATGACTGATGTATTCCGGGATTGCATCTTTTAGGATCAGTATCATTTCATTGTCCTCACCTGAATCCAGCGCTTTTTCCAGTTTTATCAAAACATTGTCAACTTCAAATCCATCCAAAGCTGCTAATTGAGCGATCCTTAATTTTGGATGATGTGCCGGATTATCCGTTTCATCATTTCTCAATCTTTCCTCTACAAGTTTTTCGCCAGCCCTCAAACCGATGTAAATAATTTTGATATCAACATCAGGTTGAAGACCGGACAACCGGATCATTTTTTCTGCCAGTGCCTTCAATAGAACCAACTCTCCCATGTCCAGTATAAATATTTCATTTGCGTGACCTGTCGCTCCTGCTTCAAGCACCAACTGGCATGCTTCGTTCATGGTAATAAAATAGCGCATTACTCCGGCATGCGTAATTTCAACGGGTCCGCCTTTGGCAATTTGTTTCTTAAAGACAGGAACTACGGATCCTTTTGTTCCCAGAACATTCCCGAATCTTGTTACTATGAATTGCGTCGTATTATTTGTCTTGTTGAGATTCTGCAAAATTATTTCAGCAAATCGTTTAGTCACGCCCATTACATTCGAGGGATTGACTGCTTTATCTGTTGAGATTAAAATAAATTTTTCTACCCAATATTCAACAGCCAGATCGGCCAGCACTTTTGTTCCAAAAATATTTGTTTTGATTGCCTCGTAAGCATTCTTTTCCAGGAGAGGTACATGTTTGTTAGCCGCGGCATGAAAAATGATTTGAGGTTGATTTTTTTGAAATAAAGGTTTCATTCGCCTGTAATCTGAAACGTCGCCAATGACAGAAATTATCTCGATTCCTGATATCCGCATTTCCTTTATTTCTTCATTCAGTTCATATATCGCAGATTCACATTTATCAACTAAAATGAGTCTTTTAGGTTTAAATAAAATAATCTGTTTTACTAGATTTCTCCCGATTGATCCGGCCGCTCCGGTAATCAGAACCCTCTTATTTTTTATAAATTCACTGATATTTTTAGTATCGAGGTTAACAGGTTCCCGATCCAAAAGTTCTTCCGGTTCGAAATGGATAAGATTCTGGTGATAATGTGATTTTCTAAAATCTTCATTAAACTGAGGGACTTCAAGCGAAGAGGAATCTGTCATAGTAACAATAATTAAGCGTGTAATTATGGACTAATGAAGATTTTCAGGAACGTTGTGGACTTTGTTTTATTCTTACGGGGTTTTGGATAAAAAGTAACAAAAAAAGAGCTGCACCGAAGTACAACTCTTTTTCAATATCAGTAATTTGTATTTTTAGAAAATCCCTTCCAGTAGTCCGGGAGCCAAACCAAAAAGTATAGTCAGAAAAGTAGCAAGGATCAGAACGATTTTATAAAATGGAGCAACGCGTATTTCGGCGATATCCCCTTCTTTCAAATACGATGCAATAATTACGCGGAAGTAATAATAAATACCAACAACCGACATTAAAACCGCTATCGCAGGCACCCAGATAATCCCTCTGTCGGCTGCACTGCTGAATACAAAGAATTTTCCCCAGAAACCTGCTGTCAACGGAATTCCGGCCAGAGATAACATGGCTACCGTCATCACAAATGCTAGTAAAGGATTTTTCTGAGCCAAGCCGTTAAATGCGTCATAGCGCTCATCCGGTTGACCTTCAATTGTTTTTTCTTTTGATACTAACATCAATACACCAAAAGCAGCGATTGTAGAAAGTGAATATGCCAGAGAATAAAAAACAATGGCATTTTGAGTCGGTTTGGAAAGTGCCGTTAAGGCAATCAGCAAATATCCCGCGTGGGAAATCCCTGAATACGCCATCATACGTTTGAAACTGTTCTGTGTTGTTGCTCCGATATTACCAACTACTAAGGTCAGGATAGCTATGATTGCTATTACCAGCCACCAGAAACTATATACTCCTGTAAATGAATGTGACAATAATCTGTAAAGTGCTGCAAAACCGGCTGTTTTTACAATCGTTGACATAAACGTTGTAAAGAGTGTTGGTGCACCTTCGTAAACATCCGGTGTCCAGAAGTGGAAAGGTGCAGCAGAAACTTTGAACAACATACCAATAAGAAGCAATAATAATCCCGCATACAAAATGTAAGAAGGAGCAGCTTGTTGCGTAGTAGAAACAAAAGCCTGAATTTCATTTAATTTGAATGAACCAGTTGCTCCGTAAAGCAGAGTCATACCAAAAAGCATGATACCGGTTGCAAAGGCACCCATCAAAAAGTATTTCAGTGCAGCTTCATTGGATCGCAGATTACGTTTGTTGCTACCTGTAAGCACGTACATCGCAACGGAAAGAATTTCGACACCAAGGAAAAGCATGATCAGGTGTTCAAACCCAACCATCATGATAGCACCTACCAAAGAGAAAAGCATTAAAGCATAATACTCAGCCGGTTCTGCTTCTGCATTGTCCTGAAAACCTCCCGAAATTGCCACGATCATAAAAGCAGACGCCAGTATGATGCCGTTAAAAGCTAATGTCAGGTTATCAACCCGGAACATATCGTAAAAATATAGCAACGGCCCTTTGTTCCATTCAAAGAAATTACCTGCCAAAGCAATGGCAAGGAAAAGCAGAACAGCTGGCAATAAGATATTCTTCGATTTCGAGAACCCTAAGAAGAGTGTTACGATTCCAAGAACTGACAACAAAACAATGGGATACATAATTATTTATTATCGTTTGTCATTAATAGAGAGCTTTCGGCAGTCAGCTTTCGGCTTTCGGACTATATTAATTATTTTTCGTTTTCAGAAACCTATTTAACCACCAGTTTTAAAAGCTGGTTAACGGCTGGTTCAGAAATTGTCAAAAACGTATTCGGATAAATTCCAATCCAGAAAACCATAATGATCAATGGCAACAACACCGCTTTTTCACTGAATGTCAGATCCTGGAAACCTTCAACCCATTTGGATTTTGGTCCGAACATTGACATCTGGAATAAACGAAGCATATATACCGAACCAAGAATGATTGTCAAACCTGCAATAGCGCCCAACCAGCCATTGAAGGCAAAAACACTGGAAAGCAAAAGGAACTCTCCAACAAATCCATTCGTCAAAGGCAAGGCAACACTTCCTAAAAGAATGATCATAAAGTACACACTCAACTGAGGCGCAACTTGTGTAATACCACCTAATTGATCCAGACTACGTGTTTTAGTACGGGAAAGGATTATATCAATCACAAAAAACAAACCTACTACGTTGATACCATGCGCAAGCATTTGAACCATTGCGCCCTGCAAACCATTTGTTGAAGCGGCAAAAACACCCGCGGCCATCAAACCAACGTGAGCGAAGGAAGAATAAGCAATCAGGCGTTTCATATCACGCTGCTGAATGGCGATGATCGAACCGTAAATAATACCGATTACTGATAGAATCATAGCAAGCATTCCGTAATGCTGCAACCCAAGCGGAACGATCGGAAGTAATAAACGGATCAAACCATATACCCCCATTTTAAGCATAATACCGGAAAGTAACATGGTTGCCGGTGTTGGCGCTTCTGTGTAAGTATCTGGCTGCCAGGTATGGAAAGGAAATAATGGCATTTTGATCGCAAAAGCGACAAAGAAAGCCCAGAATATGAATCCTTGTGATTTGGCGGATAATTGTAATTTATAAAAAGCGGTTATTTCAGAAGTATGCGTTCCGGGCGTTTGATAGTACAAATAGATCAATGCAACCAGCATGAACAAACTACCGAACATGGTGTAAATAAAGAACTTGAAAGTTACTTTCAAACGATTTTCTCCACCCCAAACAGCTGCCAGGAAATAAACCGGAATAAGTGCTGCTTCGAAGAAAAGGTAAAATAAGAAAGCATCCGTTGCTGTGAAAACGCCAACAAGTGCCGCTGACATAAAAAGTATCAGCGAGTAAAAAGCTGCACTGTTTTTGTAGGTATGTTCAAATGTTGAAAGAATAATAAGCGGCGTTAAAAAGGCAGTTAATAATACAAGTACCAAACTGATCCCGTCCAGACCGGCAGCAAAGGAAATGCCCGCGGAGGCAAGCCAATGATATTTAAAACCAAACTGAACACCCGCTGACGGATCAAATTGAGACCAGACAAAAAGAGCAAGTCCTAACTCCGCAAGAGCGCCGACTAAGGCTACCTGTTTCGCCAGATTAGCTCCAACCAAGAGGGTAATAACGCCGGCCACAATGGGCAAAAGTATTAAAAGAAGAGTAAGCATATTTTCAAGTCAACGGTCAGCACTAAATGGTGAACGGTATAAATATTTAATATGTCAGTTTCAACAAATGCCTATAACAACAGCTTCCAGAACAGAATCACTACGATTCCCAAAACCATAGCAAACACATAATCTCCTGTTGAACCCGTTTGTGTTTTGCGTAACCAACCTCCCACAAAAGCGACAAGCCTTGCCGTACCATTTACAAAGAGATCAATAAAGAATTCACCAAAACTATATAGTAAGTTGGAAAGTGATTTTGTTGATTTTACAAAAACTGTGTTGTAAAGTTCATCAACATAATATTTGTTGTAAATCAAATTCTGAACAGCTGATTTTTCTTCCGAATCCGGAGCGGGCACATTTTCTTTTTGAACATACATCACGTATGCTATAATCAGAGAAATTAAAGCAACGCCAACAGAAACAGCCATTAAAATATATTCTTCTGAATGCGACAAAGTCGTTGGAAGGAAAGCTTCGGGATTAACCTGATGAGAACCTGCATACAACGGCTCCATAAATTCTGCCAGGTGATGCGTTCCATGCAAAGCTTCCGGAACTCCGATAAATCCACCCAAAGCAGAAAGAACTGCCAGAATAACCAAAGGAATTGTCATCGATGCAGGCGATTCATGCAAATGATGCTCCTGATCATGTGTGCCGCGGAATTTCCCAAAGAACGTAAGGAAAAGCAAACGGAACATATAAAAGGAAGTCATTAATGAACCGAGTACACCAACTACCCAAAGTAATTTATTGTGTTCAAATACATGAGCCAGAATCTCATCTTTTGAGAAGAAACCAGCAAATGGAGGAATACCGGAAATCGCAATGGTTGCAATTAAAAATGTCAGGAACGTGATTGGAAGTTTTTTACGCAAACCACCCATTGAACGAATATCCTGTTCATCGGACATGGCGTGGATCACACTACCAGCGCCAAGGAATAATAATGCTTTGAAGAATGCGTGGGTAATAACATGGAACATTGAAGCTGAATAAGCCATCGCGCCTAAACCCATGAACATATATCCTAATTGACTAACCGTAGAGTATGCCAGTACTTTTTTGATATCGTTTTGTAAAAGTCCGATCGATGCGGCAAAAAGCGCTGTGGCACCACCTATAATGCCAACAAGTTCAAGCGTTGAAGGCGCAAGCGAATAGAGGACGTTTGAACGGATCACCATATAAATCCCGGCGGTAACCATGGTCGCTGCGTGGATAAGTGCCGAAACTGGCGTTGGACCCGCCATCGCATCTGGTAACCAGGTATATAAAGGAATTTGTGCCGATTTTCCCATGGCTCCGATAAAGAGAAACAAGGTAATGGCAATGATTACCGGATCTCCGATTGAAAAACCGGTTGCTTTACTAAATACTTCAAGATATTCTACCGAACCGAAAGTTGCGATGATTGTGAAAATTCCTAAAAGGAATCCCAAATCCCCTACACGGTTCATGATGAACGCCTTACGGGCCGCGTTGTTGTAGTTTGTATTTTTATTCCAAAACCCGATCAGCAGATAAGAACAAAGTCCTACACCTTCCCAACCGATGAACATAATCACATAATTGGAGCCCAGAACGAGCAGCAACATGAAGAAAAGGAAGAGATTCAGATAAGCAAAAAACTTACCGAAACCTTCATCGTGTTTCATGTAACCGATTGAATAAATGTGGATTAAAGATCCTACACCGGTAATGATCATCAGCATCAATAACGAAAGCTGATCGATCTGGAAAGAAAATGGAATGTTAAGATCGCCAACCGTAATCCAGTTGAAAAGAGGCAAAACAAACGGAGTACTTCCTGCTGCCACAAATGCATTAAACGCATTCAGAGAAAGAGCAAAACTACCGATAACAGCTAATGACCCGATTATTCCAACGGCACCTTTTGGTATTGTACGGAATCCAAGACCATTAATCAGAAAACCCAACAGAGGTAATAATGGAATCAGAATTAGTAATGAAGCAGACATATTCTATATTTTGTATATTAACCAATAAGGCTTACCATTTCAATTTATTAAGGAAACCGATGTCCGTATTTCGCGTATTCCGGTAAATCATAACGATGATCGCCAAACCAACGGCCACCTCGGCAGCGGCTACGGCCATAATAAAAAACACGAAAACCTGTCCGGAAGGATCCGACCGGTACGATGAAAAAGCAATCAATAAAATGTTGGCAGCATTTAACATCAGCTCAACAGACATGAAAATGATGATCGCATTCCGGCGTGTAAGTACGCCTATGATGCCAATCACAAAAAGCAATGTGCTGAGGATGAGATAATATTGAAGCGGGACATTCTGAATAACCTCTGGTATATTCGGGTTCGGGATCATAGCAGATTTACCTAAATGGGTATTCGTTTAAAATAGTCAATGATTTAAAATTTCCAGGATCAAGTATTCTCTCTCTTCATCACTGAAACTTATCGGGCAAAAATAGACATAAATACCGCTTACTCAAATGTTAAGCGTACCTATTATATTATCTCTGTGTTAAAGCGCGTAATTTTATTTCTGTCAGCTTTCTTTTTGTATCCAGTGGAAACTCCGCTTTCATAAGCCAATCGTAAAAAGAAGGCTCACTTTTCAAGACATCTGCAACACGTTTTCCATTGTGTTTTCCAAAGTTAAAAACTTCTTCCCCTTTATCGTTATAAACCATTCTCCCGGCAAAATCGATAAGCTTAGAGGCCGTTAATGCGTGCAAAGCAGCTACATCATTTTCTACCGTTCCCAGCTCTTTTCCGTGTGAATCAATTACTTTTTGACCCTCATAACGAGCGATTTGTCCTTGCAAAACTTCAAAAGTCGCTATTGTATCTGCTTCGGCACTGTGCGCATCCGTCAGCGATTTATCACAATAAAATTTATAGGCAGCAGAAAGATTTCTCGGCTCCATCATGTGGTAAATCCGCTGAGCATCTACTGTACGGCGGTTTTTAATATCAAATTCAACACCAACCCGTAAAAACTCTTCAACGAGCATTGGAATATCAAAACGATTACTGTTAAATCCAGCCAGATCACAGCCTTCGAGAAACGTTGCAAGGTTTTTTGCAAACATTTTGAAGGTAGGTGCATCCTTCACATCTTCATCATAAATGCCATGTATCAGACTGCTTTCCAACGGAATAGGCATTTCCGGGTTAACCCGTCTGGTACGAATTTCCGTTTCCCCATTAGGCAGAGCCTTCACCACCGAAATTTCTACGATCCGATCCCGGGCAATGTTGACACCGGTAGTTTCAAGATCAAAAAAAGCAAGCGGCTTTTTAAGATGGAGGGTATGCATAAGGCAACTTTAATTAGGTTTTCGCGGCGCGAAGTTACGCTTTAAAGGAACACAGGCCAAAAAAAGAGTTTAGTTTATACAGATTATAAAATAGTTCATTCGTGCATTAAATTTTTATTAATCCATCCAGGCGTATGACTTTGTAACTGCTTTTTGCCATCCTTTATATAACGCATCTCTTTTTGCCCCATCCATATCCGGGTTCCAGGTATGTGCAATGGCCCAATTACTTTTCAGTTCGTCCGTATTTTTCCAATAACCAACCGCCAGACCTGCCGCATAAGCCGCACCTAGTGCTGTGGTTTCTGCAACAGCGGGAGACACAACCTGCGTATTGAGCATATCAGCCTGGAACTTCATCAACAATTCATTTAAAACCATCCCACCATCAACACGCAGCGAAGATAATTTAATACCGGAATCCTGCTCCATCGCATTGACAACATCCAGCGTTTGATAAGCCGTTGCCTCCAAAACGGCTCTAGCAATATGCCCTTTGGTAACGTAACGGGTCAAACCTGCTATTACGCCACGTGCATCATTTCGCCAGTAAGGCGCATATAATCCTGAAAATGCAGGAACAAAATAAGCTCCTCCGTTATCTTCAACTGTTTTTGCCAGACTTTCAATATCGCTGCTTTTTTCAATCAGTCCCAAATTATCCCGAACCCATTGAACCAAAGCACCGGTAACGGCCACACTTCCTTCCAAAGCGTATTGAACTGGCTGGTCTCCAAATTTATAAGCGATGGTAGTCAATAAACCGTTATCTGACATTTTCAATTCTGTCCCGGTATTCATTACCAAAAAACAACCTGTTCCGTAAGTATTTTTAGCCATACCAGGTTCAAAGCAAGTTTGTCCCACAAGCGCCGCATGTTGGTCCCCCAGAATACCGGCTACAGGAACTCCCGGCAAAACTTCATTACTTACAGTTCCATAAACCTCGCTGCTGCTTTTTATTTCGGGTAACATAATCGCAGGAATATTGTAAGCATCCAGCATGTCCTGATCCCATTGCAAAGTCCGAAGATTCATCAATTGCGTCCGGCTGGCGTTGGTAACATCTGTTACATGGATTCCCCCATGACCTCCGCCTGTAAGATTCCAGATTAAAAAAGTATCAATATTTCCAAAAATGGCTTCGCCCTTTTCCGCGTCTGCACGCAGGCCTTCGACATTTTCTAAAAGCCATTTTAATTTTAAGCCGCTGAAATAAGTTGAAACGGGTAAACCTGTTTTATCACGAAACTGATTTAATCCACCTTCTTTTTCATATTTAGCCACCAATTCTGTTGTTCTGGTATCCTGCCAAACCAGTGCATTATAATAAGGTTTCCCAGTCCGGCGATTCCAGACAACCGTTGTTTCTCTTTGATTTGTAATACCAATGGCAGCTATATCAGCAGCTGTGGCTGAGGCCTTTATGCGGGAAATTGCGATAACTTCCAGCGTATTTTTCCATATCTCCTCCGGATTATGTTCCACCCAGCCTGGCTGCGGATAAATTTGTTCGTGTTCCTTTTGCCCGACGGAAACAATTTTTCCCTGATGATTAAATAGTATGCAACGTGTACTCGTTGTTCCCTGGTCAATAGCCGCAATATATTTTGACATAATGGTATTATGATTGTCTTTATTTGTAATATGTCAGTAAATAAAGAAATTTTGGCGGGATGGGCAAATGTTGACAGATGTGCATTGAACAAATATGTTTATTTGAAAAATACGTAAATCCCTACATTGTACCTTCGGTACATTTTGTTGGTAGCAAGCAGAGAAAAAATTATCACAAAGCGTTCCTATCGGAACGCCTCGTATACAGAGGGTTTGCATTTCTACCTACGAATTATGCCGATGGCATAAAGGCATTTAAACCTAAACATCCAGCCATTTGAAAACTGGATTGATTCCTTGAAGATTTTATATATCACTTAATACGTTGGGTGATATTACGTGATCTGAATTTTAATTGCGAAAACTCAGAATCAATATTTATTTAATGCACTGAAATTAAGCACATTAAATAAATATAAGCTCTTAAACAACTCCGTCATTTGATTCTTAGACAGAAGGCGCCGGAACGAAGGCATCCAAAATCCAGCTGGGATTCCAAAATTCGCGATAGTGTGAGATTTGATTTTCCCGTAAAGTAATGCGGCCGATGTATATTTGACGGTACGTTTTACCAGTGGCATTAACCAGGGCATTGCCTTCGAACTCCACAAAAACGATATCAGAATCGGATGTTGCCGTAAATTTGAAGTCAGTAAAGCTCCATTCGGTAGCACTCTTGGTTACATTTGATATGTACGCCGCAATTGCGTCCCTTCCTTCAAGTTTTGTTGAAAAAGGGGCAGGTGCATAAGGATATTCATGCACGGCATCATCGGTATAAAGGTTTGCATAGTCTTCCAGAGCCATGTCGGGATTGGTGAACATGGAGAGGTGCATTAAAAATACGCGCTCAGCGCGGGCAGCGCTATGGTCAGTGATGGTTGTTTTCATAAGATTTGTTAACAGTTAAAATTTTCTTGACGGTTTCTTTATTACAACGGGACAAAAGTAAAAGAGCTATGTTGTAATTTTGTGACGTGTAACATATAGGATACCGGTAACAAAGAGGATATCATGACAAGAAAAAATCAATGTTTAACACCTGTAACGGATCAGGAATGTAAAATAGCAAGGCTCACTCTTCAGGACACGCTGGACGTAGTGGGTGGAAAATGGAAACTGGTGCTGATTGCTATTTTAAGAGGTGGGAAATTAAGGTTTCGCGAACTATCAAGAGAGGCAGGCATATCTCCACGCATATTATCAAGGGAATTGAAAGAAATGGAGATGAATGCTCTGGTTACCCGTACTGTATGCAACACAAGCCCAGTAACAGTTGAGTACGAGCTCACTGAGTACAGCGACACACTTAATGATATGATTATTGCAATGCATGCATGGGGTAAACAACATCGTGAAAAGATTTTGGGATAAGACTGAGGTTCAGTGTATCGCACTTCCCGAGACAACAGGTGTGATTATTGATTTTCAAAAAAATTGTTCTGTATTTAAAATTTGCTTCTACGTAAAACACTTAAACGACCCTTCCTAAAAACAGCAGCCATCACCCTCAGCTGCCTCCTAACCGCATTCCTCCTCCTCGACCTCCTCTTCCCGTTCAAACCAAAAGTCCAATATTCCACCCAAATAACCGCCAGCGACGGAACCGTTTTACACGCGTTTTTGAGCCCGGATGATAAATGGCGGCTTTACACGAACATCTCTGAAATCACGCCACTTTTACAAAAAACACTGATCCATAAGGAAGACCAATATTTCTATTATCATCCGGGAATTAATCCCTTTGCGATGCTTCGGGCAGCCGGGAGAAATATTTTTAGCGGCAAAAGAACATCCGGTGCATCCACAATTACCATGCAGGTTGTCAGATTGTTAGAACCTAAAAAAAGGACATACCTCAATAAACTGACTGAATCTTTCCGCGCTATGCAGCTGGAATTACATTATTCCAAAGATGAAATTCTTCAATTGTATTTGAATCTGGTTCCTTATGGAGGAAACATTGAGGGGATTAAAGCAGCTTCACTTTTATATTTTGGAAAAGCACCTCAATTATTAAGTCTCGCCGAAATTACGGCACTTACCATTGTTCCAAACCGGCCATCAAGCCTGCGTCCGGGAACGAGAAATGAGGCCATGAAAGTCGCAAGAAATCAGTGGTTGACGCGGTTTGGTAAAGAAGATTTATTTGATCAAAATAGTATCCAGGATGCGATCAGTGAACCGCTCATTGTCCGCCGGCTCTCCGCACCAAAACAAGCGCCGCATCTTGCTTTACGTTTGAAAAAAGATTTTCCTGATCAGCCAATTATCAATTCCACGATAAAAATCCAGTCTCAGAAACAAATTGAGGAACAGGTGAAAAATTACGTAAACCGGCATCAAAGCATGAATATTCATAATGCAGCGGTGCTTGTGATTAACAATGAAACGATGGCGGTCGAAGCGTATGTCGGTTCAGCTGATTTTAATAATCCTTTTGACGGTGGACAAGTGGATGGAATTCGGGCGATCCGCTCACCCGGAAGTACGCTAAAACCAATACTTTACGCGACCGCCTTTGACAAAGGAATTATCACACCAAAAACCGTTTTGAATGACGTTCCGACCAATTTTGGTGGTTATGAACCAGAAAATTTTGATCAGCATTTCAATGGCCAGGTTACTACGGAATTTGCATTAGCCAATTCTTTGAACATTCCGGCAGTTAAGATTTTGAAAGAAGTGAGTACACCGGTTTTAATTGATAAATTGAAAAAGGCAGATTTTCAAACAATCAGAAAACAATCCAGCGGTTTAGGATTATCCATGATTTTGGGTGGCTGCGGGGTTACACTGGAAGAACTCACCCGACTTTTTGCAGCTTTTTCCAACGAAGGGGAATTAAAACAATTACGGTATGCCACAGAAAATCCTATTTCCAAAAAAGGCGAACAACTTGTTTCAAAAGAAGCGACATTTCTTTTAAACAACATCTTAACACAAGTCACCCGCCCCGACCTGCCTACCAACTTTGACAATACGTATCACTTACCAAAAATCGCATGGAAAACCGGGACTTCCTATGGAAAGCGGGATGCGTGGAGTATCGGTTATAATCGAAAATATACAATCGGCGTTTGGGTTGGAAATTTTTCCGGTGAAGGCGTTCCCGAGTTGAGTGGTGCGAATACGGCGACACCGTTGTTATTTTCAATTTTCAATGCGCTGGATTATAATGCTACAAATAGCTGGTATCAAATGCCGGAAAATGTGTCGTTACGAAAGATCTGTGCGGTTAGCGGCGATATTCCCAGCGATTTTTGTGATCACCAGATTACGGATTATTATATCATGGGTGTTTCTCCGTATCATAAATGTCAGCATCTACGCTACGTTTTTACAGATATGGCTTCGAAGATTTCTTATTGTACTTATTGTCTCCCTGAAAGTGGTTTTGTAAAAAAGACGTATCCGAACCTGGCCCCGGAACTAATTGCCTATTATGAATCCAAGAAAATTCCTTACCAAAAATTACCCCCGCATAATTCGTTATGCGAACGTGTTTTTCGTGAAGGCGCGCCGTTAATAATCAGCCCGAATGATGGAAGCGAATATTTTATCCAAACCAACGAACCGCAGCAAATTCAGTTAAGTTGTCAGACTGGTATTGATGTGCAGGAGGTTTTTTGGTATGTTAATGATAAGTTGGTTAAGCGTTCACCGCCGCATGAAGCAGTGTTTATTAGTCCGCCGGTCGGGAAGGTTAAGATTTCTTGTAGTGATGATAAGGGGAGGAATTCGGATATTAAGATTCTTGTGAAGAGAATTTGAAGGTTTCACGCAAAGGAGCAAAGATTTAAAAAAAAGACCGCTAAGAGAAAAACTTAGCGGTCTTTGTGTTTAAACCGGCGTCCGCTTTTTTGCTTTGCGTGACACCCTTGAAAACTTAAAGTAATTTAGAACCTATACCTGCCTACTCTTCATAAGCCCAATCCACGCGCAATTTGCTGTCACGGATCGCCAGTCCCTGAAGTTTGAAATAAGTACGGATTTCATCCACTTTCTCGTAATTCTGAACAGCTTTATATTCCCGGTAAAGGTTCAACATCCCATCCAAAACCGCGTGTCCTTCGCTCAACTCCTCTTTTAACCCTAGTACATTTTCGATGAAAACGATAAAGTTTTCCAACAAAGACGTAAAAGTTGCTTCACCCAAAGCGGCAGATTTTACCTGGTTCATGTTCAGCATATTAATGTATTTCAGCATGTTGAACAGATTGGCGATCGCAACAGAAGTATTTAAGTCATCATTCATGGCGTCATAGAAACCCTGAACTGATTTTTCTATATCTTCGATTTTCTTGTCGTCACGCGCAACTTCTTCGTCAGAATATTTCAGCATTTTTGCTAAACGCATGCCATTCGCTAAACGCTTGTAGCCTTTCTGAGCCGCTTTTAACGCGTCATTAGAAAAATCCAGCGTACTGCGATATTGACTTTGCAGCATGAAAAAGCGAACAGTCATGGGACTATAAGCCTGATCCAGTAATTCATGATCTCCTGAAAATAACTGACTAGGCAAAAATGAATTATTCAGCGATTTTGACATTTTCTGGCCATTCACCGTAAGCATATTTGTATGCATCCAATACCGTACTGGCTCAATATTTGTCAAAGCTCTTGCCTGCGCAATTTCACACTCGTGATGAGGGAATTTTAGATCCATCCCACCACCGTGAATGTCAAACTGTTTTCCTAAATACTTGGCACTCATACAAGTACATTCCAAATGCCAGCCTGGAAAACCCATTCCCCAGGGAGAATCCCATTGCATAATATGCTCAGGACTGGCTTTTTTCCAAAGTGCAAAATCAAGCGGATTACGTTTTTCAGACTGACCATCCAGATCACGCGTTTCATTCAAAAGATCTTCGATAATTCTTCCTGAAAGCTTTCCGTATTCATTTCCCGCATCGTTATATTTTGCGATATCGAAATAAACAGAACCATTTGATTCGTAGGCAGCACCTTTTTCAATAAGGGCTGTAACTGCTTCAATCTGTTCAATTAAATGCCCTGTTGCCGTTGGCTCTATACTTGGCGGACGCAAATTGAATTCAGCGGAAACATCGTGAAAATCATTGGTATAGCGCTGAACGATTTCCATGGGCTCCAACTGTTGCAGTTTCGCCATTTTACCGATTTTGTCTTCGCCTTCATCACCGTCACCCACCAAATGGCCGACATCTGTAATATTCCTTACATACCGGACTTTGTAGCCAATATGCGTCAGATAACGATAAAGGATATCAAAAGATAGAAAAGTTCGGATATTTCCAAGGTGAACATTGTTGTAAACCGTTGGCCCACAGACATACATGCCTACATACGGCGCAGCAAGTGGCACAAACAAATCCTTTTTACGGGTAAGCGTATTGAATATTTTAAGGGGCTGGTATGTTTTATCAGTCATGAATATTTTACTTTCTTGTAATCAATTTTAGTAATTGGTCTGTATATCATTAAAAAGCATTTTGCTCTTTTTTTGTCTTTATGGCAAGGTACTTTTCAACCCAGGTTATAATCATTTCAGCTTCTGAAATTCCTAGCTTCGCTAACTCCTGGCTCCTTGTGCCGTAAACTCCCATTGATTTGGTCAGAACTTGTTGGGCAGTGACAAAGTCAGCAAATATTCTTTTATTCAATTTGAACAAATCCTGCTCTATTATAACTTCTTGACCTTTTCTGTCTTCTTTCAACAACTCGACGAGCATCAACAAAAGACCTTTATATGCAGTAAGTCCGGCTTGTTTAACATACATTCTGTTCTGAAATAATCCATCTTCGGGCTTGGCATGATTTATAAGAAGTTCTTTCGCAAGTTCGATTTGCGCTCTTGCTTTGTCAATCGCAATCATCTTTCGCATCGTTTCAATGATAGTAATTTTCATTCTCAGATTTACATCCTAATTAACGTTGCCTGACAAAAATAGCAAATAACTCAGGATTGACCGCCAACTGTTTAGGATTATGCCATCCTTTAAAGATGCTATTCAGCTGTTTTTATTATCTTCGCAGCGTTTTTGTTTTCAAATCAAAAATTGAAACTTACTAAAAATCAATACTATACTACTTTATGAGTTTATTAACAGTTGGCTCTGTGGCCTTTGATGCCCTTGAAACTCCTTTCGGAAAAACCGATAAAATCATTGGCGGCGCGGCAACCTATATCACTTTATCTGCCTCCTATTTTACCAAAAAAAATAATCTGGTAGCGGTTGTCGGCGGTGATTTCCCTCAGGAAATGGTTGACCTTCTTGTAGAACACGGAGTTAATACCGAAGGTTTAAAAACAATCACTGACGGTAAAACTTTCTTTTGGTCAGGAAAATACCATGAGGATATGAACACGCGTGATACGCTTGAAACTCAGTTGAATGTAATGGCTGATTTTGATCCGATCATTCCAGAATCTTATCAGGGCACAGAATACCTGATGTTGGGAAACACAGTTCCTGCTACGCAGAAATCTGTTATTGAGCGTATGGCGAAACGTCCAAAACTGATCATGCTTGATACCATGAATCTTTGGATGAACATCGCCATGGATGATTTGAAAGACGTTATTTCGTTAGTAGATGTTTTGACGATCAATGATGAAGAAGCACGCCAGCTTTCAGGAGAATATTCTTTGCGTAAAGCTGCGACCACAATTATGGCGATGGGACCAAAAACGCTTATCATCAAAAAAGGTGAGCACGGAGCACTTTTATTCCAGGGAGAAAGAATTTTCTTTGCACCGGCTTTGCCATTGGAAGTTGTATTTGATCCAACAGGAGCAGGCGATTGTTTCGCAGGAGGATTTATTGGATATCTTGCCAAAACAGATGATGTTTCTTTCGAAAACATGAAACGCGCTATCATTTACGGTTCTGCGATGGCATCTTTCTGTGTTGAGAAATTTGGTACTGAACGTATCATAAATCTTTCGCAAGAAGAAATTGATGCACGTGTTCAGGAATTTGTGAAATTGTCGAGTTTTGAAATAGTTTAATTAGCTGTTGGCAATTAGCAGTTGGCTTTTAGTGAGGCTCATTAGCTGATTGTTAATCAATATTAAAAGTCTAAGGATTTGGGAGAATAAATCTCAAATTTTTAGACTTTTTTTGTTAATACACCGAAGTGGCCCGTATTGCGAAACATAAAGTACTGAAGGAACGGTTTTCCGTTTTTTCAAACAACAAATCAATTTTACAATGTCCGGGTACAAAACTAAACTTCTTCTGATCCAGATTGTTTTCTGTTTTATTTCAACCTTTTCAATAGCGCAGAATTTACCTGCAAGCAAGAATAAACTCATTGTCATAGCGCATCGCGGAAACCATGTTAATGTTCCCGAAAATACGCTGGCGTCCATTGATGAAGCAATTAAATATGGTGTGGATTATGTTGAAGTAGATTTACGCACAACAAAAGACGGTCATCTTATCATTCACCACGATGGAACGGTTGACCGCGCCACGAATGGAAAAGGTAAAATAAACGAGCATACTATGGCTGAAATCAAGAAGCTTCAGGTATTCAATCACAATAAAAAAATATACAGAATTCCGGAATTCAGGGATGTTTTGAAATTGTGTAAAAACAAGATCAATATTTATCTTGATTTTAAAGATGCAGATGTGGCGCAGACCTGGAAACAGATTCAGGAAGCAGGGATGGAAAAGCAGATTGTGGTGTATATCAATAAAAAAGAACAATATCCGCAATGGAAATCCATGGCTCCACAAATGCCCTTGATGACCAGCATTCCAGACGAAATCAAAAATACCGATCAGCTAATATCTTTTCTTAACGAGATAAAAATTAGTGTAATTGATAATGTTGTTAATCCGGATATGGAGAAAATGATAAAAGAAAAAGGAATTTCGACCTGGCTTGACGTCCAAAGTCCAACAGAAGGTCCGACTTCTTGGAATGAAGCGATAAATAAAGGTGTGCAAGGTTTACAAACTGATCATCCGGAAGCTTTGATTGATTATTTGAATAAAAAGGGTTTGAGATAAATGAATTACGACTTGCTAACGGCTCCTGTGGAGCCTCCTGTTTATAGAAAAAATATATCCAACGCCAGATTCCTAACTCCATAGGAGTTCCCTGAATATTCTAGGAGGCTCCTACGGAGCCAGGATCTGGGCCTTTGAAATTATTGCTATAAACAGGAGACAGCGATGCCGTCATTGCAGGCTCATGCTAACCATAAATGTTCTAATATCGCTTCCATTTAAATTTCAATGGATATATTTACAGCACAAAAATTTAAAAAATTCCTTACCATGCCAAGACAAAATATCCTTACCGGTTCGCCGTGGGAAGATAAGATGGGTTATTGCCGTGCCGTACGTATCGGAAACATTGTAGAAGTTTCAGGAACCGTTGCTATTGTTGACGGAGAAATCGTGAAAGCGGATGATGCTTATGCACAAACCAACAACATCATTGAAAGAATTTCAAAAGTGCTTGAAGAAGCTGGCGTTTCGCTGAAAGATGTGGTTCGCACAAGGATCTTCACAACGGATATTACCAAATTTGACGATATCGCCAAAGCACATGGTGCTTATTTTGGAGAGATAAAACCAACGACCGGAATTTATGAAATCAGCAAATTAGTCTCGCCCGACTATCTTGTAGAAATCGAATTTACTGCTGTTGTGGAGCAATAGATATTAAAAAGAATGGTCTACGAAATAAATCGTAGACCATTCTTTTTTAACTAAATAATGCCATTATATCATCCTGACTTAGTTTTTTGATAAATCCGGCCTCGCCGCCTACCAAATCTTCCGCCAGTTCCTGCTTGCGTTCTTGCAGCAGCAATATCTTCTCTTCAATTGTATCCTTACAGATCATTTTATAAGCAAACACCTTACGCGTTTGCCCAATCCTGTGCGTTCTGTCAATAGCCTGACGTTCAACAGCCGGATTCCACCATGGATCCATCAGATAAACATAATCTGCTTCGGTCAGGTTAAGTCCTACTCCACCTGCTTTCAAACTCATTAAGAAAACACGGCAATTCTGATCATTCTGGAAACGGTTTACGCGGCCAGCACGATCAACCGTTTGTCCATCCAGATATTCATATGGAATATTCACTTTTTCCAAATGCTGACGGATTAGATCAAGCATACCCAGGAATTGGCTAAATATAAGAATCTTGTGGTTTGACGCATTTTCCTCAATTTCCCTTACAATTTCTTCCAGCTTCGCAGATTCATTTCCATAATCCACATCATCCGAAAGCAACACCGGCGAATCACAAATCTGGCGAAGTTTCAGAAGTGCTTCAAAGATCAGGAAGTTACTTTTGTTAAGACCATCTGTTGCCAATTTCTCAGCAATCTGCAATCTGTATTTTTCACGAATTGTTTCGTATACCTTCCGTTGTTTCTTGCCCATTTCACAATACAGGATCGTTTCTGTTTTATCCGGCAAGTCGGTAGCAACTTCTTCCTTGGTCCGTTTCAACATAAAAGGATAAACCAGTCGACGCAATTCTTCCGCCTTTACTTTGTCCTGAAACTTGTCGATTGGCGTAGCATATTCTGCCCGGAAAAAGTCGGCGTGACCTAGTAATCCTGGATTCAAAAACTCAAACTGAGAATATAAATCGAATGTATTATTTTCAACCGGCGTACCCGTCATAGCCAGACGATTATTTGATCTCAGCAATCTGGACGCTTTTGCCGTTAACGAATCCGGATTTTTGATCGCCTGTGATTCATCAAGAACAATATAATTAAACTGTATTTTTTTCAACAACTCAACATCGCTTCTCATTGTACCATACGTTGTCAGTACAATATCATAATCGTGGAAAATTTCAAGATCTTTCCGACGGTCCATACCACGATGAACATACAAATTCAGCTCTGGTGTAAACTTCGCAGATTCTGCCTGCCAATTGAAAATCAAGGTGGTAGGAACTACGACTAAATTCGTAGCCTTTGGATTCTTGTTTTTCTGATGTTGTAGAAAGGTTAACATTTGCAGCGTTTTTCCCAAACCCATATCATCGGCCAAACATCCGCCCCAACCAAATTCTTCCAGGAAATTCAGCCATTTATATCCTTCTTCCTGATATTGTCTCAGCGTAGCGTTGATATTTTCAGGAAGCGGCACGCTTGGTATTTCCTTAAAATTCAGGAGTTTTTGTTTTTTCTCCCAAAGCTCCTGTAAAACTTCTTCGTTATCGATCTGAGAAGCTAATTCTTCAATCAGCGAAAAATGGAATTTTGATAAATGTACTTCGTCACCATCCACACGCCCGAACTTTAACAACGGTTCAAGTTTTTGAATCCATTCTTCTGGCAAAATTCCCATCGAACCATCTTTCAGTTCCACGTAATTCTGTTTTTTCAATAATGCTTTCTTAGCATCCGCAAGCGATACCTGCTGATCTCCAAAAGTGATTTCGATCTGCATATCAAACCAATCAATTCCGGAAGAAGCACGAATTTGCACCTTTCCCCTGTTCGGGTTAATCCGCATTTTTTTCAGGTCTTTAAAACCTAAAAGCTGAATTTCTTTTTCCTCAACCGTATCCACAAAGTGAAACAACCATCCATCTTTCATTACCTCTTCAAAAGGAATAAAGAAAAACGGTTGGTCCGGCTGCTGCGCAAAATCAGGGTGCAGTGATTTCACCCATTCCCAATGCGCTTTCTCGGCACCCATATCTCGTTCAAGCAAATGGATATGATTATCTTCAAATCGTGCTTTCGTACGCTGGTTGTCGTGAATCAGTTCAGTTTCTTCCGATTCCGCGTCACCCTCATACACATAAGTCGGAACGATAAGCAAATTGGCGTCGTCTTCTTTCAGATAAACTCTGCCTTTTTCAAATTTCATTGCACTGGTTTCCAAAGCGTGGCGCGTTTGAAAAACCACCTCAAAATGTTCAGTAACCGGCATAACCCAATCCTTCATGAAAGTTTCAGCGTGATCCTTTCTTACCCGGATTTTATATCCGTTCTGGCGTAGATAATCCACCATTTCGGCATCATTAATGCTGGCCCAACGGAAAAGGTTATCTTCTTTATAAATGCCTAACCAAAAACTGTCGAAAGAGGAAGCAACCTGCTGCAAATCGATTGGCCGGCCTTTTTCAATTTCAACATACGGGTTGAGACTGATAAATTCCTGATCCTCGGTTAATACAAAAAATAATTTGGCTGGTGTTGGATGAATTTTTACTTCCTGAAGCTGATTCTGGTTTGTTACATAATCGTTTTCTGTAATGAATAAACGATCACCACTAAGATCTTTAAAAATCCGGACGATCTGTCTGCCTACCCATTTCCTCGCTTCATTTTGGTAATCAGAAGATTCGTCGCTCAAATGCGCGCCGGCTTGTCCCTGGCTCTTCATATATTTTTGAAGACCTTCCGGACTAAAGTGACGTGCAATACGAACCAGGCGTGAATCACTAGCTGTCAAAACCGGAATTTCTTCTGGTAAGTATGCTGTTCCTGACCCGCCTGCAATACTTCTAATGTGGGTATATTTTTGTGTTTTTGAACTGCTTTTGGCTGAAAAAATCCCAAAACCTACATCCAGTAAACTATCAAAACCTCTCGGCCAGAAAACATAGAGCGAAAGTCTTTCGTCTCCCGAATGTGAGTCTGAATCATTTACCTGATAAACCGGCTGCAAATCAGGAATAACTTTATTACGGAGTTGTCGCCAGTTCTGGAAAACACCAACTTTTTGTATTCCTTTATCTTGTCTTATTAATTGTAGTGTACCGCTCTGGTCAATTTTGAAATCAAATTTTCCTTCCAGATTATCCTCCAGCGTGTAGCCATATTCCGCAAGGAGCGTAGTTTTATCTTCCGTCCAGTCACGCATCATATCAAACGCACGTTCACCAAACTGATCACGCAGTTTTAGCAGTGAGGCCAGTTTATGCTCACATAAGGGAACATATAATATCTGCTCACATGAACAGCTCGTTTGTATCTGGTTGGAATTAGGGATTTTAGTGAATTGTACAGAGAATTCGTTATCCCGAAGATTTACTTTACATTCAGCAAAACCATCACGAGTTGCCAAAATATCAACTTTAACAGGCTGATTACGATTATTCCAGTGTTCACGCTGTACAAAATCTTCCAGGTATACGTCCTTAAGAGAAGGAAGTACCACCATCGTATCCGCCATGTTATGCTCTGTTGGCTTCACATAAGCAGGCATTTTGTCCAGCACATACAGCGTCATGGCAATCCTGTGCTTACACAGGCCGCCATAATCATGCGTACATGTACAGGAAGTAATTATATTCGGGGTAAGAAAATCCTGGATTTTGATAACATAATCCCGGACCGAGTAATCACTTTTCACTTTGAACTCGGCGTAGCCTCCTCCATTGTAATCCAATTTCACAATGCTGTAACCTCCACTGCTGAAAATTGAGCGTCCTTGTGATAATGTTTGGCCCTCAGAGTTTCTTTTCAAAAACTGTGATAATCGCTCCTTCCTCTCGTTGTCCATTGATCCTTGAAACTCGTTAAACCGCAAAAGTACGGTTTGTTTCTGTTTTTGTGAAGCCTGAATTAAAAGTATAATGGAAATAGCCTTAAAAAGCCTCCAAAAATGCTACTTATCACAATAATTTATTCCCGATTTTCCCGATAATGGCAGAATAGACGACTAATAAAATTTTATTTACTATTTACTGGACGTACGGCTGGTCAATTACGCCGACATAAGAAGACTTTAAATTCCCACTAAGATATTGAAGGATGTCTTTTCCAACATTCGGGTACATAAGCATTTGATCCAGCTCTTTAAAAGGTAACCAAACCATTTCCAAAGCCGTAGTTTCCACAGGATTCAGGGCGGGATTTCCGGATGTTATTTTCGCATTGAATACCATGTGAAGCGTTTCTTTTTTCACTTCGCTCCACAAAACTTCACCGCAAATCGCCATTTCACCAATTTCTACGGTAACGCCCAATTCTTCCATTAATTCCCGTCGAAGTGCTTCCGGAAGACATTCATCAGGATCAGGATTACCTCCGGGAAGTGCGTATACTTCTTTTTCTCCATACACATAACGCATGGTCAAAACAGTATCTTCCTTAATAATGACAACTGCCGGACGTACTTTCATGAAATCAGAATAATTAATATAAACCCGAAAGCATATTACTAAAAATTATCCTTCAATCACCATTTTTTCAATAAGAAGCATGAAAATATGAATCACTTTGATGTGTATTTCCTGAATTCTGTCGGCATAACCGAAATGTGGAACACGGATTTCAACATCAGCAATTCCGGCCAGTTTTCCGCCGTCTTTTCCTGACATGATCACCACTTTCATTCCTTTTTCTTTTGCAGCTTCTACTGCACGAATAATGTTTGCAGAATTTCCACTGGTACTTAGGCCTAAAAGTACATCACCCTCCTGGCCAAGACCTTCAACAAATCTTGAAAAGACATATTCAAAACCAAAATCATTGCTTACGCAGCTGATATGGCTTACATCCGAAATTGCGATGGCAGGCATTGCGCGACGGTTATCTCGGTAACGACCCGTAAGCTCTTCCGCGAAGTGCATGGCGTCACAATGTGAACCGCCGTTTCCACAGGAAATTATTTTATGATTATTTTTAATTGCATCCGCCATTAAAGACGCTGCTTTTTCAATTTTTTCTATTTGAACCGGATCACTTAAAAATGTGTCGAGAACGGTTTGTGCTTCCCGTAATTCCTGACTTATAATATCCTGATATGCCATACTGGTTTTAAAACTAACACTTTTAATAATTCAACAAATGTACCCATTAACGTTACTTCCGGCAAAGCATTGTAAAACGACGCCAGACTTAAGCTATTGCTTCACTGCCCGAAGAACGTGCCACTTTTTCCCAGGACCTTTATGTTTTTCAACTTTAAAACCGGCTGCGGCCAGCGCCCGTTTCACAATTCCTTTGGAAGAATATGTAACTAATACGCCACCCTGCCGGGTTTGGGCCGCTATTTTTTTCAATATTTCTTCTGTCCAAAGTTCTGGTTGGGCTTTGGGATCGAAGGCGTCATAGTAAATCACATCGAAAAGATTTTCCGGCGTAAATTCCTGTAACGTCAGTTGCTCTTTTCTAAATTGAAAATATTCTGAAAAAGAATGATTTGTGAACCAGGTCGCTTTATGAAGCTGCATAAATCCAGGCTGGGAAATGACTGATTCGTAATTTAAATGAGACGCCTCTTCATATGAAACCGGAAAAGCTTCAACGCCAGTGTAGAGAATTTTCTTTTTATACTGATCCGCAGCCTGCCAGGTCAAATAAGCATTTAAACCTGTGCCAAAGCCCATTTCAAAAACATGAATCGTTTCCTGATCCGATTCCAGCGCAGGAATCAGGCCCAGGTTCATATAAATGTGTCTGGACTCTTTGAGAGCTCCAGACACAGAATGATAATGCTGATTGTATTGGGAATTATATAAAGAATGAGATCCGTCTTCTGTTAATCTTAGGCGTTCCAAATCAAGACTACTATTTAGTTTAGAGTCTAAAAATACTCAAATCATTCTTCTCAGTGTAATTTTGGTAAAGAAAATGGCTCCATTGCGTTTTACGAGCAGATCAATATTTCTGCCATCACCTCTTTGCATCAGTTTGTAAATCTCGCTTACATTGAGTTCAGCAGCAGCGTGATTATCAATAAAAAGCAGCTGATCTCCTTCCACTAAACCTGCACTAAATGCCGGAGAAGATTCCTGCACATGGTTAACAAAATAGGAATGCAAATTAGCTGCATCTGCCCGAATTTCCATGCCGCTCATATCGTGTTCAAATTTTTGGCGCATCATACTTCTGACAGGTTTCAACACCATATAACCTTCATGATAATTCATGGTAACCTTAAATCTCCTCAGCAATTCACAACCGATATTACCCTGACGTTCAACTCCTTTACTCATTTTTGAACTAAACCCAAGACTATCTGGAAAGGAAGCAACAATATTGTCCAGTTCAAATTTGCCTAAACGCATCCTGTCAACCCGACCAAGATTTCCATTGATCACACCATTTAATCCTCTGCCCAGTTGTGCGCGGATCACTTTTTCCGGCAACCGATAAGTTTCAGTAGGCGTATTGTTCAATAACAAAGCATGTCCAGCACCAGTATCAATTAATACTCGAATAGGTTTTTCACGACCGTCTGCAAATAATGTTACTGCATTTGTAAACGGTTTGGCATCTTCGATGGTAATCTCATGCTTGTCGCCCTTTCTGGCTTTATACTTATATTTCCCGTTTTGAACCAGAACAAGTTCTCTTTTGGCAAAATCGATTGTCACAACAAAATTGTTGAACACATCGTACCCAAAAATACCATGAACGGGTACACCAACATATTCAGAAAGGTGTAAAAAATCTTTTTCAATAACGACAATATTTTGGTGGTTTGCTTTCAAACGACCCATCGAAAACCTGTTATCAATCGCTACATGGGCAGCAATGGATTTTCCTTCACCCGCACCGGAAAGATTTACAGTACGTGTTAACCGAAGTTTGTCCGGTCTCAAAATAAGTGGATCAGTAATAATGATTGAACTCACACCCGTATCCAGAATAAATCGTAACGAGTCTACATCATTAACTTTGACATAAACCAAAATCAGATTTGAGTGCAGCTCAAAAGGGATACGTGCAGTTTTATGATTTTTTTCCAGAAAATATCCGTATTTCTCCGAATCAGCAAGCTTTAACCCGTCAGCAGATGACGCTATTGCTGGTTTTACAATAAAAACCAGGCTTATTATACATAACCAGATAAACGTTTTCATCTTGGCCTCCTTTCTTTTAAACTTTTGTTAGTATTTATATTTCAATCAATTAAACGGTCTCATTTATAATGACTTACATCTTATAAAGGCAGAGTAAGTGGTCATTTTAACAAAATCAGTTTCTTAAGTAAAATTACTTTTAATTTCTATAATAAACACAACTAATTCTTTATATTTCCTTATTAAGTTGAATATATTTTAAAAGGCAAATAGAATACGGTTAATATGGAAAATATGGTATTTTTGTAGCGCAAAATGAAGATTTAACACAATAAAATAATTATGCGAAAAAAAATAGTTGCCGGTAATTGGAAGATGAACAAGCTTATGGATGAGGCTGTTGCCTTAACCTCCGAACTTGTTAACATGGCTAATGATGAGGTAAAAGGGGATGTAAAAGTGATTCTTTGCCCTCCTGCCATTTATCTGACTACCCTGAAAAAATATATTGAAGAATCTCCAAATTTTGCATTAGCCGCGCAAAATTGCTCTGATAAACTCTCTGGTGCATTCACAGGTGAAATTTCTGCTGCCATGCTTCAATCTATCGGGATTGAATATGTGCTCGTTGGGCACAGTGAACGTCGCCAGTATTTTAATGAATCCAACGAATTGCTTGCTGCCAAGGTTAATATCGCTTTGGAATACGGCATTTCACCAATTTTCTGCTGCGGAGAATCTCTTGACCAGAGACAAAACGAAGATTATATCGGGTTTGTAAAAAATCAGATCACAGAAAGTCTTTTCCATCTTTCTGCTGAGCAATTGCTTTCTGTTGTTATCGCTTACGAACCAATCTGGGCTATTGGAACAGGACTTACTGCAAGCGCAGAACAGGCACAGGAAATGCATGCTGCTTTACGTGCGCATATTGCAACGAAATACGGCGCGGAAACTGCTGAAGAAATCTCTATTCTTTACGGTGGAAGTGTTACTGCTGCTAGTGCTGACGAACTTTTTGCGTCTCCGGATATCGACGGAGGCCTTGTTGGAGGCGCTTCTCTTAAATCACGTGAGTTTACCAATATTATCAAAGCAAGATAATCTTACGCATAAAAAAACGGGTTTCGGAAATTATTTCCGGAACCCGTTTTTTGATACCAGAATATTAAATCTGCGTAATCACAAATTCAACCCGGCGGTTTTTTCGTTTTTCATTTTCCGATCCATTTTTTGCCAAAGGTTTTGTCGCTCCAAATCCCTTTGCTTCAATACGCTGTTCGTCAATTCCTTTATTAATCAGATACGTTTTTACCGATAAAGCACGGTTGGTCGACAGTTCCAGGTTTTTGTCAAAATCACCTACGTTATCAGTATGACCTTCCACGCGGATTTTTATTTTAGGATTTTCCCTCATCATATCGGCCAATCGGTTCAGTTCAGCATATGATTCAGTGAGTAAAGTATATTTTGACGTTTCAAAATAAATGTTGGGAAGCGAAATTGTTTCTCCAACCGTGAGCGGAATGAGATAGAAATCTTTTACAAAAGATCCTTTCGCAGCTGAATCTGCCGCATTCAAACTAAAATTGCTTCCATAGTAACCCTTTGCAAATACTTTGAAATCATATTTTTCTTTGGGGTTGATACCAATACGATAATTTCCTGATGAAGATTTATATTGAAGCGAATCTCCTTTTTCCAGATAACTAATTTGAGCAGGAACCGGATTTTTTGTTTTTGAATCATAAACCGTTCCTTTTATCATGACCAATTCCTCTTCCGGTACTGTTGGCTTAGCTTCGATTTCTTCTTCTTTCTTCTCTTCAACAAGTGGTTGAACCGGCTTTTCCACTTTTGGAACAACCTTCGCTGTTGTTTTGCCAGTTTTCTTTAACGGGTTTTTTATATGAATTCCGTAGAAATTCCATGTCTGTTGTCCTTTTGTAGCACGGCCTTCATAAAAATCAAAGATCTCTATCCCCGGTGTAAGTCGTTCAAAATAAGCTACGAAATCAACAACTTCACCTGGATTTACCTTTTTCCTCATTTCCGTCGGAATATCTTTAGCCTTGATCAGTTTGAATTTCACATTCACTTCTCCTGGTTTATAAAGACGTGTTTCCGGATCCAGGCTAATTGTGGAAGTCGATGGCATCTGAAATTGTTGATCCGGCATTCTTCTTAAAAAAGGCTGCATTTCCTTTAATGCAGAGGACTGTTTTTCAACAAACTGCATGTAAACAATGGTATACTGATCCGTAAGTTCAACACGCTTGATTTTTACATATTCCGCTGATTGTTCCTCTACTTTCGGGGTTTCAGTTATTTGCCCGTAAGTAGCAGTAAGTGAAAGCACAATAGCATTAGCAAAGGCCAAAAGCGATTTATAGTTCATAGTTTATCTTTGTTAATTTTATACGAAATTAACTTCAAAACGACGCAGATACATCGATAGTTTGTTAAAAATTGTTAAACAGATTTTCGTTTTATTTCATTGAAATAAAAGAATTCCAGAATTCCGGGTCATAACGTTCCCAGGCGTGGCAGGCAAACGGAAGCTGGTGATTGGTGATTTCATACGTAGCGGCCGGACTTTTTTCAAACGAAAAATGAAGTGCTTCCTGCCAGGTTGGCAGTTTGAGAAATAATTTCATCGGAATTAATCGTGTTGCTTCCTGAGAAAAAAGCATGTCTTCATTTCCGACCCATTTCGGGTAAAACAAATTATAAATTTTCAGATATCGCAAAAATGCCGGAACCCGGCGCAGAGACAAACCGCCGTTTAAAACAAAGCGATTTCCGGAAAGTGCAGAGGCGAAAATATTTTCCGATCCGGCCGGCAATTTGTCAAATTCCTCACGATGCAGTGATGGTGCGCCAATATAATCAAATCCTTTTTTACACCAGTCGGTCAGCTCATCCCTGAAAACATAGGCGTCCAGCTGATAAATCAGTATAAATTCATAACCTGAAAAAGCTTCGTAAAATCCGGTAGAAATCATCAGTCGGTTATAGGAATCAATATCTTTGAAAAAAGAATCTTCAAAAGAAACAAATTCAACAGAGGGGAATTCTTCTTTCAGGTTTTGAATATTGAGGCTTGCAGGTTTAACGATCCTGACGGGATATCGGCCCAAAACTTTCATGCATTGTTTGAGCGAAACAGTTTCCAGCGCATTCAATGCAGCCTTATATATAGGAATGACAACGGCTATGGCCGGATCCTGATTTTTACTTTTCACGGCCTCCGTCATTAATTATTCAAAAATATCGCCAAAGGCCGGCAACCACCAATCCTTGCTGCTAAATACATATTTGCCCTGAACTACATCCGTTACAACCGGTGCAAGACGCATCAAACGATTATCCGGCAGCGTCGACCGCTTGTAAAAATGCTTTTGGGACATCCGCAGTTTCTTAAGTTTTTCTTTTGGAATAAAGGGGATTTCCATCAGAAGCAGATAAAGTTTGTATAATTTATCCGCTTTTTCCTTTAACGGAACAAGTTTTTCATTTCTGTCACGTGAAAACCGGTCTTTAAAACGCACATATTCAACTTTTGAACCAAAACCCACCTGTTGACTGGCGTGAATCCTGTATGAAATCAAAGTATCATTTATGAAAGCAATTTTTTCTTCCAGACTTAAAACCATCGCAATATAAGCGTCATGGATAAGATCAGGCACGTGTGTTGGAAAAGGCATCAGTCTTTCCAGTGCTTTTTTTCTTATAGCCAGCGTAGCTCCGGTCACCACGAAACCTTTAAAAAGAATTTCATGTGCTTCTCCCCTCGTCCATTTTGCCTGAGCTTCATCATTAAATTCTATTTCTTCCCAAATGGTACGTCCGGTTGGCTTTGAATCATCATCCATCATCATCGCATCCGAAAAAACGGCATCGATTTTAGGATGATTATTAAAATAGGCCATTTGCTTTTCTACCTTATCCGTCCTCCACGCATCATCCTGATCAGAAAGAAAAATAATATCTCCTTTACAAAGTGAAAGGCATTTTTCAAAATTTTTAGTAGATCCCAGGTTACTTTTATTTTGATGAATAAAAATCGGGAAAGATGAATTCTCTGAAAAGGTTTTTAAAACCTCGATGGTATCGTCGTTCGATCCATCATCACACACAACCAGTTCATCAACGGGGATTATCTGATTGGCAATGCTCTTCAACTGCTCAGGCAAGTATTTTGCGCCGTTGTAAGTGCACATGGCCACTGAAATCATATAGTGTATATATCCGTTTAAAATAAAAAAACGGTGCAAGTTAAGAGCCTATTATGTCTTTTCCATATAATTTCACTTTATACATAGTGAACGTATCTTTATTTTGATTTGTCTAAGTTGCCAAAGTTGTAAATTCCTTAAAATCGAAATAATAAAAAGAATATAACGTATGGAAATAACAATATTATCCCGATTATGAAAACCGGCTATAAGTTTCAATTTTTGTAGAAATTTAGTCAGCACCACATCCTATTATATATAAAAGCGTACAGGTTATGCCAATACCAGATCAGTTAAAAAAAGCCATCATACAAATGCCTCCGAAAGAAAAAGATAAACTTCTTCTGCGGCTGATTACCAAAGACAGCACACTAACCGATAAATTATTTTTTGAACTGATTGAAGATTCGTCTACAATTCCTGAAAGACGGGAAGCGATTATGGGACGTATCACAAGAATTTCAAAAATCATTCAGGATTCACCTGGCTGGATTTTGATGGATATGCGAAATCTGAGCGGAGATATTACATATCACGTAAAAGTGACTAAAGATAAAGTGGGTGCTCTGGAGCTCAATTTATTTCTACTTAATACTTTTCTGGAAAAGTATGCGGACAAACTTCGCGGGTATAGTTCGAGAACCGATAAGGTGGCGCTATACATTGCGAAAAAAGCACAAACTACGCTCAACGGATTTAATAAACTGGATGAAGATTATCACGTTGATTACAAACGGGATGTCAATCAGATGCTTAAACAAGTACATCAGTTGGCGTCAAAAATGTATGCAAAACAGCTGGAACTTCCGGAGATCTGGGAATAACTTCATTTTAAGTTAATCCTGACTTAACAGACTTATTTAATTTTCTCTATTTCTTCACATTTGAAAAGCGTTTGTCATGAAAAACAAATCCACAGCGTTGCTGATTATTGATGCTCAGTTTGATTTTTGCAATCCCAAAGGAGCCTTGTATGTACCTGGTGCTGAAAACGATGTCGAAAGAATAGCGCAGTTAATAGCAACGCATGGAGGAGAAATTGACGAGATTTTTGTGACGCTTGATACCCATCACGTTCTGGATATTGCGCATCCCTTATTTTGGGCAGACCCGAATGGAAATACCGTTGCACCTTTTACATTGATAACTGCCGCAGCCGTGAAAGCAGGAAAATGGCGACCTCGTTTTAGTCCGGAATATGTTTTGGAATATTTGGAAAAACTTGAAAAAGAAGGCGAATTCAAACATTTCATCTGGCCCGAACATTGTCTGATCGGCTCAGGCGGCGCAGCTTTGGATGATACTATTTTGCACGCTCTGCTTTCCTGGACACATCGTACGGGTACTGATTATAAAGTTGTTATAAAAGGAACAAATCCATTAACCGAACATTTTGGTGTGTTTCGCGCCCAGGTTCCGATCGAAGGCGCACCGGAAACACAGCTTGATAAGAAATTTCTTTCCGAGCTCGAAGCTTTTGACCGGGTTTTAATCGTGGGCGAAGCGCGTTCGCATTGCGTGGCTACAAGCGTGAAACAAATTTTAAACTATGCACCTGAGCTAATTTCAAAAGTTACACTGCTGACTGACTGTGTTTCGGATGTTACAAATTTCGGATATCTGGCCGATCCGATTTTTGAAGAGGCAAAAGGAAAAGGCGTTCAATTTATCACATCAAAAGAATTACAGATTTAAAAATAACGTATGAAACTCTTCTTTTTCCGCCACAGATTTTATTGTTTACCTTTTATAATCATCTGGGCGGCGCTGAGTTTTTTGCAGCTCCTCTTTACGCAGAATTATATCATTCTTCATGTAAATTACTTCTGGTCTCCGTTTGCGGACCATTTTTTTAAATGGATCACTTTTGTCGGCGATGGTGCTTTTATATTGATTGCAGGACTTTTGGCTTCGTTATATTCTTACCGGCTTTCGGTCAAAATAATCGTTAGTTATGCCATTACCGGCATTTTTGTACAGTTTTTGAAACGAATGGTTTTTACTGAAATCTATCGTCCTCCAAAAGTTTTATCCGCATTATTGCCTCAACTACATAAGGTGGATGGCGTAGATTTATATTATTTCAATAGTTTTCCTTCGGGACATACAACGGCAGCTTTCGCCCTTTTTACTATTTTGGCGCTCGAATGTAAATCTCCGATTTTAAAAATTCTGCTTCTTTTGCCCCCACTTCTCGTCGCTTATTCCCGTATGTATTTGTTAGCTCATTTTCTTGGTGATGTTTACCTTGGCGCATTTCTGGGGATTTCCTTTTCTGTAATTATTTATTTTTACCTGAATCAATTCTGGCAGTCGCAGTCAAATCCCAGGCTTGGCGGCGGCTTAATGAAATATTTATAATCAGCAGATTACATTGATTAACAAGATTATTAGCTCAAAAATTAATGCCCAATCCTGAAAATATCCGTAAATTATTTCTAGCCTTTTTTATCTTTTTCAGCTTTTTATCAGGCATTGGCAACGCGCCATTATTTGATGAAGACGAAGGTTTTTTTGCAGAAGGAACCCGTGAAATGGTTGTTAGAGGTGATTTTATTTCTTCGTTCGTCAACCAGGAACAGCGTTTTGACAAACCGCCACTTACCAACTGGCTTCAATACGGCAGTGCACAAGTTTTCGGCTGGACAGAATTTGCCATGCGGCTTCCCTCCTGTCTGGCTTCTGTGGTATGGATGTTACTAATTTATATTTTTTCAAAAAGAAAACTGGGTGAAAAAACTGCCTTTTTTGCCACGCTTATTGCAGCTTCTTCTCTACAAATAACGATTGTTGGTAAGGCTGCTTTGGCAGACGGATTATTGAATATGGCGTTAACCGGCGCTATGTTTTGTTTGTTTGAAATGTTAAATCAAAATCAAAAAAAATATATCCGGGCTTTTTATGCATTTACTGCCATCGGTTTTTTAGCGAAAGGCCCTATTGCAATCTTAATTCCCGGAGCAGTTTTTTTGATTTATTTATTGAAAACCAAAACCTGGAAACCATTTCTTCGCCTTTTCAATATTCCCGGCTTGCTGATATTTTTAATTATTGCCGCTCCCTGGTATGTATTGGAATACCTTCAAACCGGAGAAAAATTTATCAGCGGTTTCTTTTTAAATCATAACGTAAACCGTTTCCAAACTGCTTTTGAAGGGCACTACGGTGGAATTTTATATTTCGTTCCGGTTCTCTTATTGGGTTTGCTTCCTTTTACCGCTGTTATTTTAAAATCATTTTCCAAAATCCGTACCATCTGGATTGATCCTCTTTTCTCCTTTTTGTTAATCTGGTTTGCTTTTGTTTTTATACTCTTTTCACTTTCTGGTACCAAACTGCATCATTACATCATTTACGGTTATTCGCCGCTATGCATTTTAGGTGGATGGTATGCAGCTAATAACAAGCGTCTTCCGATTGTTTGGCCTTCTGTTATTTTGTTGATTTTATTAGCGGCAATTCCATTCTTAATTCAAGGTATTATTTCAAAAATCGATGATGAATATGCGGTGGAAATTATAAAAGGAGTTTCTTCCGAATTTGATATTTCATATGCGATAACGATGCTTTTGCTGATCACAATTTTGATTGTTATTTGGATAAAAAAAGACTGGGATTTGCAAATCAGAATGGGCGTCGTTGGGTTGATTATGCTTTTTACAATTAATATTTTGTGGATGCCGCGACTTGGTGCTTTGTTACAGCAACCTGTAAAAGAAGCTGCGTTGATTGCAAAGAAAAACAGATTTGAAAACCTGATTATCTTCAACCATTATAATCCAAGTTTTCATTTTTATTCAGGCCTTTATGCATCTGATCGTGAGCCAAAAGCAGGGGAAGTTGTATTTGGAAGAAAACCTCGTTTGAAAGAATATCCGATTGACACGATTTTCTTTGAAAAATATGGAATCGTTTTGGCAAAAATCAGTTCAAAAAAGGAATATACGCCCAAAATGTAGTTTATATATCAAACATTATCCCGATTTAAAATATGTAGCTTTTAACCTTGGCTGTCGGCAGTCAGTCATCGGTAGTTCAGTCGGGCCAAAATCCGGTTTAAAGCTTTAATACGATTGCCGAAAGCTGAAAGCCGATGGACTGATATTAGGAAAGGCAAACTAATTCGGCGTTTTTTGGGTTAAATAATGATCGGGGATTACCAAAAATCCTCGCGCAAATCGACCTGATTTTCTATATATGATGCAATTACCTGTGACCCGGATTGACGCTTCTCAATTCGATGAACTCGATCCAAGAAAATACATTCTGATTAAAGGTGCGCGTGTTAATAATTTGAAAAGCGTTGACGTCGCCATTCCAAGAAATAAATTGGTAGTCATTACCGGACTTTCGGGTTCAGGAAAATCTTCTTTGGCTTTTGATACGCTTTTTGCAGAAGGCCAGCGGATGTATGTGGAAAGTCTGAGCAGCTATGCCCGCCAGTTTTTGGGGCGTATGGAAAAACCTGAGGTAGAATATATCAAAGGAATTTCGCCGGCAATCGCCATTGAGCAAAAAGTAAATACCCGGAATCCACGCTCAACGGTTGGAACTTCCACTGAAATTTATGATTACCTGAAATTACTTTTTGCCCGGATCGGACATACGTTTTCACCGGTTTCAGGACAGTTGGTCAGAAAAGATTCGGTTACCGATGTTGTCAACTACATTTTAAATCACGAAGAAGGCGCTCGTGTTTTAATTTTGACGACATTACTGGTTCGTGACGGAAGATCCATTTATGAAGAATTGACGATCCTGCTTTCCAAAGGTTACAACCGGATCATGATTGATACCGACGTAGCTTATATTGAAGAAATTCTGGAAAAACCGGAAGATTTTCCGTTGGAAGGAAAAGAAATTTATATTTTAATTGACCGTGCGACGGTCCATAAAGACGATGAAGACACACAATATCGTCTTTCTGATTCTGTGCAAACGGCCTTTTTTGAGGGCGAAGGAATTTGTTATGTGCAGGTTGTAAACGGTGAACAAAAAACATTTTCTGATAAGTTTGAACTGGACGGAATCATTTTTGAGGAACCGACGGTAAATCTTTTCAGTTTCAATAATCCTTTCGGCGCTTGCAAACGCTGTGAAGGTTTTGGAAAAGTATTGGGTATTGATCCTGAACTGGTAATTCCTGATAAAAATCTTTCGGTTTACGACGGTGCCATTGCACCATGGCGTACCGAGAAAATGAGTGAATGGCTGGTGCCTTTGGTGCGTAATGGTGCCAAATTCGATTTTCCAATTCACAGACCTTACAAAGAATTAACGGCTGAGCAAAAAGAATTGCTCTGGACTGGAAATCAGTATTTTCAGGGAATCAACAGTTTCATTGCTGAACTGGAAACGCAGACTTATAAAATTCAGTATCGCGTGTTATTATCACGCTTCCGTGGCCGCACAACTTGTCCGGATTGCCGCGGATCACGTTTGAGAAAAGATGCTTCTTATGTAAAAGTAGGCGGTGTTTCGATTACTGATCTGGTTTTGATGCCGATTAATAATGTGATTGAATTTTTCAAATCCGTTGATATCAATGAGCACGACAGAAGTATTGCCAAACGGATTTTGACAGAAATTGAAACGCGTCTGGATTATATGAACCGTGTCGGTTTGGGTTATCTGACTTTAAACCGGTTAACGAATTCTTTGTCAGGTGGTGAATTTCAGCGTATCAAACTGGCAACTTCGCTGGGAAGTGCGTTGGTAGGTTCCATGTATATTCTGGATGAGCCAAGTATTGGTCTTCATCCCAGAGATACGCAGCGACTTGTTGGCGTTCTGGAATCACTTCGTGATTTGGGAAATACCGTGATCGTTGTTGAACATGAGGAAGAGGTAATGCATGCCGCCGATCAGATTATTGATATTGGTCCGGAAGCGGGTACGGGCGGCGGAAATCTGGTTTTCCAAGGAAACTGGGATGAAATCCGTGAACTGAAATTGAGTGGTGAAGAAAACAGTTTGAATTCGCATACCCTGGATTTTTTGTTGGGTCATGATTCAATTCCTGTTCCGACGGTAAGAAGAAAATCTTTGCATTTTCTTGAAATAAAAGGAGCAAGAGAAAATAATCTTAAAGATGTTGATGTAAAAATTCCATTGAATAATCTGACGGTCGTAACGGGTGTCAGTGGTTCCGGAAAATCAACATTAATCAGGAAAATACTATATCCGGCTTTGATGCGCCTTAAAGGTGAGTTCAGTGAAGAAGTTGGAAAATACAATGAACTTAGCGGAAGTCTTGACCGTGTGGAAGCGATTGAAATGATTGACCAGAATCCTATCGGAAAATCATCGCGATCTAATCCTGTGACTTATATCAAAGCTTATGATTACATCCGTCAGATGATGTCGGATTTGCCAATTTCAAAAGCGCGGAGTTATAAACCTTCCCATTTTTCATTTAATGTTGATGGCGGACGTTGTGAAATTTGCCAGGGTGAAGGCCAGGTGAAAGTAGAAATGCAGTTCATGGCCGATATTTATCTGAAATGTGAAGGCTGTAACGGAAAACGTTTCAAACAGGAAATTCAGGAAGTACAGTATAATGGTAAAAATGTTTCGGATATTCTGGATCTGACCGTTGATGAAGCGATTGCGTTTTTCAGAGAATCAGAACCAAAACTAGCTGATAAATTATTGCCTCTGCAGGAAGTTGGATTAGGTTATGTCGGTTTGGGACAATCGTCTAATACACTTTCCGGCGGAGAAGCACAACGTGTAAAGCTCGCATCATTCCTCGGGAAAGGCTCTGGCCACAAAGGAAAAATGTTGTTCATTTTTGATGAACCAACAACCGGACTTCATTTTCATGATATAAAAAAATTATTAAAAGCTATTAACGCTTTGGTGGATCAGGGTGACAGTGTTATCATTATTGAACATAATATGGAAGTGATCAAATGCGCTGACTGGATTCTGGACCTTGGCCCGGAAGGTGGAGAAGGCGGAGGATATCTGACTTTTGCCGGAACACCGGAAGAAATGGCAAAACTGGAAGGAAACTACACGGCCGACTTTTTAAAGGAAAAGCTTTAAAATCAGTCTGTTGTAATTTATTTTAGTTGAAGTTTGATTAAAGATTGGAATTGTGAAATAAGTCATATAGATTTATGACACAATTCCATTTTTATTTTGGAGGTATGGAAAAATATAATGTGTTAGCTGATAGAGCCGTTCATTACGGCGCAAGTCATGTTTCTGATTTTTCAGTAATAAGGACCTCTCGTGAAGGCGTGTTGCGTTCAATGGTCGATACAGTGTCCAACATGGTAAAACTTACCGATAATGAGATGGCTTACTTGCTGGGTATGACACCCCGAAATCTTCATCGGATTGCGACTGACAAACGTTTAGGTACGGATGCTTCTGAAAGACTTTTGCTTTTAAAAAATATCCTGATCCATGCTTTGGATACTTTTGAAGGAAACGAAACCGTTGTCAGAAATTGGCTGAGGACACCTGTTAGTGAGCTCAATGATCAAACTCCGCTGCAAATGATGGATACGGTTACGGGTTTTACGCTGGTAGATGATGTACTTGGGCGGCTGGATTATGGCCTTCCTGCCTGATTATGATTGTTTACCGAATTGTAAGAGAAAAGTTTGTTGACCAATCTTTATCTGCCGAAGGAAGCCGGTTATTCGGAGCACGCTGGAACCCAAAAGGAACAGGCATTCTCTACACTACTTCCACGCCTGAACTTGGTCTGGTCGAAACTCTTGCGCATGCTCCCGGCGTCCGCTACGAGGATTTACCGGTTTATTGGCTTTCTTCCATCGAAATTCCTGATAATATCAAATACTACCAACGGGACGAAATGCCGCCATTTTGGCAAGATAAAAATTACGAGAGAACTCAATATTGGCTGAAAGACTGGCTTCAAAACCCTGACTTTCTTGCCATTGCATTACCCTCCGTCATTGTTCCTTTTTCTCATAATATTTTACTTCATCCCAAACACTCTTTGTTTGCCGAGGTTCGATTAATTACCCAGGAAAAAATCCCAATTGACAGACGCTTATGGCGCCAGTCGGAATAAAAAATAATATTCTGGCTCCTCTAAATATTTCAGAATTAAAATAGCCCGAAGGCTTTAAAATTCGTACTTATCTTAAAGTATAGGCATCACTTTTGTGGCTTATTGAAGCAAAACAAATCTCGAAACCATGAAATTATATAAAACCGAACACGGGATATTGCTAGAAAAAGAGGATCTGTTCTACCGCATTCCGGAAACTGACTGGGATATAGTAGTGAACCGCGACGATTTGTATGACTGGCTCCAGCTACAATCAGAAAGTTTAATTCCGGTGACCTTTACAGCTGATTCCCCGATGCCAGAAGTTTTGGCACCCATTGGCTCTCAGGAAGTTTGGGCTTCGGGAGTTACCTATTTCCGTAGCCGGGAAGCTCGGATGGAAGAATCGGAAAAAGCCGGTGGCGGAAGTTTCTACGACCGCGTTTACGATGCAGAACGCCCTGAATTATTTTTCAAATCAACGGCGCCGCGTGTCATTGGGCATAAAGGAACAGTGCGCATTCGCCGGGATTCAACCTGGGACGTTCCGGAACCTGAATTAACGTTATTTGCCTCAGAATCAGGAACACTTGTAGGCTATACTATCGGGAACGATATGAGTTCAAGAAGTATTGAGGGCGAAAATCCACTTTATTTACCGCAGGCCAAATCCTATACCGGAAGTACGGCACTTGGTCCTTGCCTTTATGTTCCTGAGCAACCACTTTCACCGGAAACTGTTATCGATCTTTCCATTGTTCGTGGCGGAGAGGAAGTTTTTAACGGAGAAATTACACTTTCCCAAATGAAACGTAAAGCGGATGAATTGCTTCGATTTTTATACCGTGAATTATCCTTTTCAACAGGTTGTTATTTGATGACGGGTACCGGAATTATTCCTCCATCTGACTTTACATTGCAGGTTGGTGATGTTGTCCATATTACTATCGAACCCATTGGAACACTGACCAATACAGTAGGTTAATTAACATAAAAAAAGCAGGTATGATTTGAAAATCATACCTGCTAGCCTTAATTCACAATACCTGCGAAATTTCTTTTATACTTACGATTTTGACAAAGAAGGAGATCCAACGAAAGCGTAGATAACCTGTTTGATCAAACCTGCCAATTTAGTTGCAATTGAATTATTCATTTCCTTATCTTCTTCGGTTTCAAAAAATGCAACCGGTCCTTCTTCCAATATTCTTTCATTCAGTGTAACCATGTTACTAACTTTCGCAGCAAGATTTTTTGTGTATGAAATCGCTGATTGTCCTGACTGGATAACCACCGTTTTATTCACAACTGTTTTTGCAGATACTTGTTTCGCAACACGTTCTTTTACTTCACGATATTCTTTTCCAGCCTGTAGTTTTTTGTGGGCTACAAACATGTTGTGGGAATAGCCGGTAGCATTAACCTGAAGGCTGAAAAGAAAAAGGACGATAAGTAATTTTATGGTTTTCATGGCTATGTTATTTTCAGTCTTTTAGAGAAAATCGTTGTGCTTAAATCCTTGTAACTAATTGACAGTACAAATATATATGTTTTATCAGGTACATTGCAATACATAGTACCTTGTTTTTAACAATTTTTTTGAAAATATTTTTTTTAATTGTTAAAAACGGCAGTCGGACTGTTTAATCCGTCTTTTTTAAGGATGGAAAATTACGAACAAAGGTTGCATGCTGAAAATAAAAAAAGATGAAAGTGATTATTTGGTATCCAAACTGTATCCTTTTCGTGATGAAATGAAAAATGCCGACAAAAGATTTGCAGGCATTTTTCACTTTTTAATAAAACCTGAGGTTTTAACCCTATCTATTTTTCTCTGAAGAAAATCGTAATGGGTACACCTGCGAAGTCAAAGTTTTCACGCATCCTGTTTTCCAGGTAACGCAAATATGGTGCCTGTACATGTTTCGGGTTGCTGCTGAAAAATACAAACGTCGGTGAAGGTGTTGGCAGCTGGATCATATATTTAATATTGATATATTTTCCACGGTGTGCCGGCGGCGGATATTTTTCAATTTCAGCCTGCATCACATCGTTCAATTTCGAAGTCGTGATTTTCTTCGTTTTGTTTTTATAAACCTGCATCGCCATTTCCATTACCTGGTGAATCCGTTGTTTTTCAACAACAGATGCGAAAATAACAGGCATGTAATTCATTGGTGCAAGTTTTTCCAACAGCGCCTTTTTGAAAGCATCAGCCGTTTTAGAATCTTTTTCAACCAAATCCCATTTGTTGACCATGATTACGATACCTTTTTTAGCTTTATCAGCCTGACCGATAATCGTAACATCTTGTCCTTCCAATCCTAATGTTGCATCCAGAAGAATAATACAAACATCAGATTCCTCCATCGCTTTGATCGAACGAAGCGTTGAATAATATTCGATATCTTCATTCACACGGGATTTACGACGTAAACCAGCCGTATCCGTCAAAATGAATTCCATTCCAAACGCATTGTAATGCGTATGAATTGCGTCACGAGTCGTTCCGGCTATATCTGTTACAATACTACGGTCTGTTCCTGTCAAAACATTCAGGAAAGAAGATTTCCCAACATTTGGACGGCCCATGATCGCGATACGTGGAATACCTGCTTCCGGATCTTCGATACCAGGTGTTTCAAAATGCGTTATCACCGCATCCAGTAAATCACCTGTTCCAAAACCCGTTTGTGCTGAAATTGCAAAGATCTCATCGCCTAAACCTAGTTCATAAAATTCGTTTGCCGACTGATAACGATCCGTTGTTTCTGCTTTATTCGCAACCAGATAAACCGGTTTGTTGAAACGGCGCAATACGTTTGCAAAGTCTTTGTCAAGATCTGTAAGTCCTGTCATGGTATCTACCATGAACAAAACTACCGTCGATTCTTCGATCGCAAGTTCCACCTGTTCGCGGATTGCTCCTTCAAAAATATCCTCTGATCCTACAACATATCCTCCCGTGTCGATCACGGTAAAATACTGGTCCGTCCATTCACCATAGCCATAATGACGATCGCGTGTAACGCCGCTCTGGTTATCCATGATAGCCTTACGACTTTCGATCAGACGGTTAAAAAGTGTAGATTTACCCACGTTTGGGCGCCCTACGATTGATATAATATTTGCCATTTTTATTTTTCTAATCTCTGTCCGAAAGTTTTTGGACAGAAACCCATTTTATTAATTCTTAATGATAGAAACCTGATTGTCAGGATCTGAATTCAGGACTGAGAATGACGTTCCTTATTCTTCATATCCAAACTGACGAAGCTTGTTTTCCTTGCTTCTCCAATCCGGTTCTACTTTTACATGTTGTTCAAGAAAAACTTTTTTACCAAAGAAATCTTCCATGTCCTTGCGCGCCTCGCTGCCGATTTTTTTCAGCATCGCGCCTTTTTCCCCGATGATAATCCCTTTCTGGCTTTTACGTTCCACAAGAATCTCGGCCCGGATCACAATCATATCGTCGCGTTCCTTAAATTCTGAAATAACCACCTCGCTGCTGTATGGAATTTCCTGGCGGTAGTTCAGAAATATTTTTTCGCGAACGATTTCCGAAGCAAAGAAACGTTCAGGTTTATCGGTTAGTTCATCTTCATCGAAGTATGGTGGATGAAATGGTAACCGGGTAATAATTGCATCAAACAAAGTCTGGACGTTTGCATTCAACAGCGCCGAGATCGGGATAATTGCAGCAGGCTGAATTTCCTTTTCCCATTCTTCTGTCTTGCGTTTCAGTTCTTCTTCGTTCGATAGATCAATTTTATTCAACACCAAAATAATCGGCGCATTTGTTCTTTGAAGCAAAGGGATCACTTCATGATCCGCTGCTTTTTCTCCAACTTCGGTAACAAACAATACCACATCTGCATCTTCAAGAGAACCTTTTACGAAGGTCATCATGGAATCGTGCAATTTGTATGCAGGTTTAACAACACCCGGAGTGTCCGAATAAACAAGTTGGAAAGGAATTTCTTCATGTGTTCCGTTCAAAATTCCCATGATACGGTGACGGGTCGTCTGCGCTTTGGATGTGATGATGGACATCTTCTCTCCTACCAGCACATTCATCAATGTCGATTTACCAACATTAGGCTTACCAATTATGCTCACAAATCCGGCGCGAAAGTCGCGTAGTGAGACTGGATTTTCTGTATTTTCGCTCATAACTTATTATTGTAATTCGCTGACTGAGTACTAATTGCACAAAAAAACAACGAAATATTTTAAGGTGTCAAGGTTAACTTATCATCCAGCATACGATTGGTATACTGCTGAACAAAAGCTTTAACCTGTGACTCCATCGGGCCTTGAATGGCCGGTAATTTATCTTTTAAATTATTTTTCAGAAGGTTATCTTTCTGATAATTATACAAACCTACGGTTTTCTTGCCATCAAATTGCAATATGTATGGCCCGTTGAACCATTGATATACACCATCATAGTTAACAGCAAAGTTCAGCGGCGGGTTCTGAAAGATATTTTTTCCGAAAGCAAAGTAAGGTTTATCGTAATGGAGATAACCCAAAACCGACGGCATAATATCAATTTGCTGCACTAACGTCGTAGTATCGCGCCCCGTCAAAGTGCTATCGCCGGGTGCATAAAAAAGGATTGGAATGGAGAAGTTTCCAACCGATGTCTGATATTTTGGATAATGCGCAAAAGTTGCCGCATGATCCGCTGTAATTACAAAAAGCGTGTTTTTGAACCAGGGCATCGTTTTGGCTTTGGCAAAAAATGCACGTAAAGCGTTATCGGTATAGCCCATTGTTTCATAAACAGGCAATGGCCCCGTCGGGAATTTGCCTTTGTAACGTTCCGGAACCTTGTATGGATCGTGTGAAGAAACCGTGAAGAGCGTACTCATAAAAGGCTCTTTAAAGGTATTCATCGTTTTGGCCCAATATTGTAAAAATTCCTCATCCCAGATTCCCCAGATTCCGTCGTAATCATCGTCGTTATTATATTCGTTTTTACCATAATATTTTTGGACACCAATCAAATTGACAAAAGCCTGGAAGCCCATTGAGCCGTTTGGCGCACCGTGAAAGAAGGAAGTTGAATAACCCTTGCTTTGCAGAATAGCAGGCAAACTCGGCAATTTATTGTCGGTGTAACGCATCGTCACGAATGGCTCCTTGATTCCGGGAATACTTGTAAGTACCGAAGGAATCGCCTCAATAGACTTAGCTCCGTTGGCAAAAGAATACCAATTGACCCGGCTATGCTGCATTAATGAATCAATAAAAGGCGTGTAACCTTTGTATGTGCCGTTTTCAAGATCATGGTTATAGGTACCTACCATTTCCTTCCCGAAACTTTCCCATATTAAAATTACAACGTTCATGGGCTTAAACGGTTGCTGAATACTATCAGGCGCATGCATGGGACTATACACCTGACCCGCTTCCCTCAATCCTGGAAAATAACTGATGCGTTCGTAATCACTTCTGCTTAGTGTCTTAAAAATGCAGAAAGGTGTGTTGAGAACCAAAAACATTTCTTTCGGCTTTTTCACGTATTCTCCCGCATTGCTTAATGTGATCGGACGGATACTATGAGCAAAACCACCGCGGACACCACCTATGAAAAGTTTCACAGTAATAAACATGATCGCCGCGTGAATAGCGAAAAAGGCCCAGACAGGATAATCTGCGCGTCCTTTGACTTTTAGAATACGGGTAATTTTAACCAATGACACGACCAGCAAAATCCAGATCACAGCAACATACCAGTACCTCAGAATAAATCCGCCAAAAAGCATTCCCATATTATCCTGATGCGAGAACTCTTTGAGAACCGACCAGGTAGTACGCTTGATCGTGAAACGATAATAAATCATATCCATACAGTTCGCCGACAAAGCAATACTGTTGGAAATGATAAAAAGATAATCCAGAAACTTTTGATAGCCTGCCCGATATTTGAAAGTAAAGGGAACCGACATCAAAAAAATGTACAGAATGTTGACATAAAAAACGGCGACGATGTCAAACTTGACTCCACCCGCCATTAAATTTAATGCATGCTCAAAAGAAATATCAGGAAAAAAAATCGTGTTCAGCAAATAAAACAAAATACGACAGATCGTGAATAAAACCATGATCCAGAGTATCCTGAGCAACATTACTACGTGAATACGCCCCCTTAAAGCGGCAGGAGACAAGGAAAAATTCATATTAAATCGGGTGATATCAGGGGGTCGTGAAAATATTTTTTAAATCTTTTTTACAAAAATAGTTGTTTTTATTGAAACATTAGTCGTATGTTTGCACTCCAATTCAACGACACCGCGGGATGGAGCAGTTGGTAGCTCGTTGGGCTCATAACCCAAAGGTCGCTGGTTCGAGTCCAGCTCCCGCTACAAGAAAAGAAGGTCACTATCGAAAGATGGTGGCCTTTTTGCGTTTTCAGGCATATCAATCAATTCCGACCTTGTTGTTTCATAACCCAAAGATCGCTGGTGCGACCGGGCAGGCGATCCTGGCCAGCTCCCGCTACAAGAAGAGAAGGTCACTATCGAAAGATGGTGGCCTTTTTGCGTTTTCAGGCATATCAATCAATTCCGACCTTGTTGTTTCATAACCCAAAGATCGCTGGTCCGACCGGGCAGGCGATCCTGGCCAGCTCCCGCTACAAGAACAGAAGGTCACTATCGAAAGATGGTGACCTTTTTGCGTTTTCAGACATATCAATCAATTCCGACCTTGTTGTTTCATAACCCAAAGATCGCTGGTCCGACCGGGCAGGCGATCCTGACCAGCTCCCGCTACAAGAACAGAAGGTCACTATCGAAAGATGGTGGCCTTTTTGCATTTTCAGACATATCAATCAATTCCGACCTTGTTGTTTCATAACCCAAAGATCGCTGGTGCGACCGGGCAGGCGATCCTGGCCAGCTCCCGCTACAAGAACAGAAGGTCACTATCGAAAGATGGTGGCCTTTTTGCGTTTCTGGGATATGAGGAGAATTCGTATGCTCTAAATCTGGCTCCGTAAGGAGCATCCTGTTTATAGCAAGGCATCCAACCTTCAAAATTTCCCCGGCTCCATCGGAGCCTCCTCGTTTTATATAGCGGCAAAAGCGATGCGGAGAGTATTAATCAAAAAAGGCCTCAAATTTTAAAATTCGAGGCCTTCACAAAAAACTATATAATCGACTTTGATGTCTTACAACGATATAACCCCACCATCAATTAGCAATTCCGACCCGATCATAAATTTTGAATCATCAGAAGCCAGAAATAATGCACCTGCCGCAATTTCTTCTGGCTCACCAACTCTTTTTATTGGAGTAAACTGAGCCATATTTTCCTTAAAAGCATCTGCTTCTTCTTTTGAGGAAGTCACCTGGTCAAAAACATCGGTATTGACCGGGCCGGGTGATAGTACATTGACACGAATTTTTCTGCCGAGCAATTCCGCTGAAAAACTTCTTCCCAAGGAACGGATAGCGGCTTTTGTGGCGGAATAAGAAGCGTGGCTAGGAATACCTTTTGCATTTGCAATCGACGATATTAAAATAACGGATGCCCCGTCATTCAGATAATTAACTGCCTTCTGAACAGTGAAAAATGTGCCTTTAAAATTAATATCGCTTTGTTTGTCAAACATCTCCTCCGTAAACTCTGTTAAAGGAGCCAATACGTAAACCGCAGCATTTGCTACCAATACATCAATCTTACCAAGTTTTTCCTCAACGGATTTATACAAATAATCAAGATCGGTAAGTTTTGAAGAATCTGCCTGGATTGCCACGGCGCCATTGCCAATTTCCTTTGCCGCTTTGTTCAAATTACCGGCATTACGTCCTGTGATTACAACTTTTGCTCCTTCTGCTGCAAATAATTTTGCAGTCGCCAAGCCTATTCCGGCACTTCCACCGGTAATTACGGCCACTTTATTATTCAATTTTCCTGCCATTGTCTTTGTTTTAAATACGATGCAAAGCTCGGGGAATAATATCTCAGCGAAGAGAAACCAGATTAAGAAATCAAGTGAAACCAGTTTCACTTGATTTCTTCCTTTTGCGTATCCTGGAAAGGAATTGTGTGGTCATCCCCAGGTAAGAAGCTAAAACATATTGAGGCATTCGCTGAACAACCGACGGGTACTTTTTCAAAAAATCATCATACCGTTTCTCTGCCGAAAGAGTCAGATTTGATATAAATCTTCTCTGATGAAAAGCCATGCCTCTTTCTGCCATAATTCTGAAAAAGGTTTCATACTTATGATTTAGCCCTTTCAACTCCTGTTCTTTTTCATATTCTATTTGAAGGATCTGGCTGTTTTCCAACGCAACGACGAACATGGTAGCAGGTTTCTGATAGATATAACTGTTGACATCAGAAATCCACCAGTCGTCAATGGCAAAGGAGATTGTATGCTCCTGCCCTTCCTCATCCACAACAAATGACCTGAAAGCACCCTGCAATACATAGTTCCGATATTTTGCTGTAAAATCTGGTTGAATAATATACTGACCTTTTTTTATCCGGTTTTCTTTGAAATAGGTGCCAAACAAATCTGCCTCTTCATCAGTAACTTCAACCAGTTTTTTCAAATAATTAGTAATTTGATCGATATTAGCCATCAATTGAATCCTGTTATATAAGTGATCATTTGTTTATTAAAATTGAGAAGAAACCGAGCTCCCTCGATCATTAACAAAACATTTGCAATAAAGCATATCAAATAACGCAAATAAATTTATCAGCCGTGACCCTGGAAAAACTCTTTGCAAATTTTGACAACTATATTCCTCTTGACGAAGAAGAAAGGGAAGATTTATCCAAAAGGCTTGCTGAAAGAAAAGTCAAGCGGCGGCAGTTTATTTTGCAGGAAGGGGATGTTTGCAAACATTACACATTTGTAGCGGAAGGCTGTTTCAAAAAATTCCATGTCGATAAAAAAGGCACGGAACATAATCTTCAATTCATTGCTGAAAACGACTGGATCATGGAAATTGACAGTTTTTATAATGAAAAGCCGAGCCGCGTTTTTATCGAGGCGCTTGAACCTTCGGTCATCCTGCAAATAACCAAACCTGATCTTATAGAACTCTTCATGAGTAACCCGAAATTCAACAGAAATTTCAGAGTGATCATTGAAAACAGATTTGTCGAGCTTGAAAACCGGGTTTTACAAGCAATTAGTTCTACTGCCGAGGAGCGCTACCTTACTTTTTTAAATCAGTATCCGAAACTTTCCCAACGACTTCCCAATACGCAAATCGCTTCTTATCTGGGTATAACTCCTGAATTTCTCAGTAAAATCAGAAAAGAAATATCTAAGAGATAAAATTTACTCTTAAACTATCTTAAGGGCATTTCTTAATTTTTCTTATGGGTCAGTTTGTCCATTAACGAGCACCTTTGTCTTATTAAAATTGATTTAAGCAATTAAGTTAGAAGAGGATAGCAATGGAAGATTTGGAAACAAGGAGAAACGGATTTGATCAATTGGGAAACAATTATCCCAAAGCGAAGGAAGTTATAATCGAGCAGGAAAATATCACCGGCGTAAACTGTTTTTGGTTTATTCCCGAAAACGAAACGTCAAAAAACATAACCATTTTTCTCCATGGCGGCGTTTTCGTTGTGGGGTCGATCCAGTCGCACGCAAGTATGATCAGCCATTTTTCGCAAAAACTTCAAAGGAGAATTTTATTTATTGATTACACCCTTGCCCCTGAAAATCCATATCCGGTTGGGCTCAACGATATTATTCAGGTATATAAAAAACTGATCGAAAGCATTCCCAGCTATAAAATTGAATTCATCGGCGACAGTGCCGGTGCTGGCCTGATCGTTTCTTCCGTAGGAGAAATGTTAAAACAGAATATTCAACTGCCGTCAAAAGTGGTGTTCATTTCGCCGTGGATCAGTTTGCACGGAAATAATCCTTCTATCGAAGCCAACAGAAACATTGACCCGATTCTCAGTCCTGAATATTTGAAAAAGGCTGCCGCTGATTATTCCGGCAAAACACCGATAGAAATATCCAGCCCGGAAAGTGTACTTTTAACCGAATTTCTCCCGGTGCTCATCCTGGTTGGCACTAATGAAATTTTGCTGGACGACAGTCTCAATTTTTATAATGAAGTCAAACTGATTCAGGATGATGCGGTATTGAGTATTTATAAAGATCAGGCTCACGTCTGGCCTTTAGCCAATATTTATTCGGAGGCTTCGCAGAAAGCACTTAACGAGGTTAATGAATTCTTAAATTCTCCAGATGACCATCATCTTGTGGAAGAAAATATATCATCATCAAACTATTAAAATAAACAAAATGAAAGCCGCAGTAACTACAAAAGCAGGAAATCCGGACGTGATAGAAATTCAGGAAAGACCAAAACCCGAAATTAAGGAAGGTTGGGTTTTAATAAAAATAAAAGCATTTGGATTGAACAGATCTGAAATATTTACAAGACAAGGTCATTCGCCAAATGTAGCTTTTCCAAGGACCCAGGGTATTGAATGCGTTGGCGAAATCGAGGAAGATCCATCAGGAACTTACAAAACCGACCAGAAAGTTGCTGCGATTATGGGTGGCCTGGGAAGGGATTTCGACGGAGGTTATGCCGAATTCGCAGCCGTTCCGCTGGAAATTGTTTTTGCATTTGAAAGTGACCTTCCCTGGAATGTACTGGGCGCAATTCCCGAAATGTTCCAGACGGTTTCCGGATCTTTAAATGGGGCTTTGGAAATAAAAGAAGGTGAAACATTATTGATCCGCGGCGGGACATCCTCTATTGGTATGCTCGCTTGTCAATTAGCCAAAACAAAAGGACTAACCGTTATTTCAACCACTCGAAATCCCGAAAAAGAAATTCATTTAAAAGAAAATGGGGCAGATTATGCACTTTTGGACGATGGAAATATTAATACAAAACTTAAAAGCCTATTTCCCAAAGGTGTTGACAAAGTGCTTGAATTGATTGGTATCGAAACTTTAAAAGATTCTCTGCAATGTATTCGCCCAAAAGGAATTGTTTGTATGACGGGCATTTTGGGCGGTTCATGGACTATGAATGAGTTCACGCCTATGGATGATATCCCGTCGCTAGGCCGCCTGACGGTTTATATGGTTGACGCAGCAAACTTGCAAAAGGATTTGCTTCAGGAATTTATTGATGCCGTCGCAGAAGGAAAAATCAATCTCAATATTGACAAAACTTTTAAGCTCGATCAGATTTCAGAAGCGCATTGTTACATGGAAAGTAATAAAGCTAAGGGAAAAATTGTCGTTGAAATATAATTTCATTAGTTGTCCCAGCATTAACGACGCCGGGATTTTAGGTTTAATCCTCAATCAAATCCCGGATTACCACAGAAGCACATGTTGCACCAAAAGTAGCTGGCAAATAAGACATGGTCCCGTATGCTGATTTCTTATAATTGCTGCCATCTGTCAAGATAAGCGATTCTTTGATCTGTTCTTCGGAAGAAAATACGGCTTTGATACCTTTATAAATGCCTTCTTTTTTCAGGTTTTTTCTAACCTGCTGCGCGAAGTTGCAATTGTATGTCTTTGAAATATCAACCACGCGTATCATCGTCGGATCCATTCTCCCACCCGCGCCCATGGAACTTACGATTGGGATTTTTCGCTGGAAGGCTTCTTTCAAAAACGTGATTTTCGGTGTGACACTATCAATCGCATCAACAATATAATCGTAAGTATTTGCCGACAAAATTTCGTCGACTGCTTCCGGATTGATGAAGGTTTTGACAACATGTAAAGTCAATTCAGGATTAATCGCCTTTAACCGTTCTGCCATAATATCCGCTTTGCTAACGCCATGATTGGTCGATAACGCAGGTAATTGACGATTTCTATTCGTTGGATCAACAGTATCGCCATCCACGATTGTCATTGTTCCAACGCCATTTCTGCAAATAAATTCTGCCGCGAAAGATCCTACCCCGCCCAGACCTATAATCAACACATGCGCGTTACTGAGCTTGACAAGTTTTTCTCTTCCAATTAACAATTCCGTTCGGGAAAGCCAGGCGAAATCTTCCATTACGATTGAAATACGTTTAAAAAGTTTTTTTCAAGCTGCAAAACAATCTCGTTTTCAGAAATATCTCTTATGCGTGCTGCGGATTTATAGATTTCCCTGATATCAATATCGGCATCATCGGTTTCCAAAAATACCCGCTCCAATGACGTCGCTTTGAAAGTGTTGAGAATTGCTGCGTTTCCACCAACCAGCGATTTTCCGAAGGATAAATAAAACCCGGCATCAATTAAAGGCTGAACAATGGACAGTTTATTATTTACACCGTGAATAACAACCGGTACCTCTACCTTTTTTAATTGGACCAGCACTTCATTAAAAGCTCTGACACAATGAATAATTAGCGGCTTACCCAAATCCTGAGCAAGTTTTATCTGTAATTGAAATGCCCTCAGCTGCAAATCCCAATCGGTTGAAGAGAGCTTATCCAACCCACATTCTCCGATGGCAAGAACTTCCGACTTTCCGGCATATTCCGCCAATATATTAAATTGCTCATCCAGATTTCCTGCATCGAGATACCATGGATGTAAACCCATACTGACTTTTCGTCCCTCAATTTTGTGATCGAAATTTTTGTATAAATTTTCAATAAACAGCACATCCTCACTTTCAGAATGCGGATGTGTGTGAACATTATAATACATAGAAAGCATCAATTAAAAGATGAAATAAGAGATTCGATTTGCTTCACAAACTGCACGAATCGGCGTGAATTTATTAAAAATTAGGGTAAAGTTTCTCTATCCTTTCGCTTAAACAGGAGCCGATTCTTCAAATAATTGTCTTATTTTTGGCCATCTGCTAGATCATAATTGCCGAGTCCAAACAAATATGCATTATTCAACGTGGTTTGAAAATCCCAACAATAAGCTAAAAATTATTCTATTAGCCTTTGTCATTTTGCTATTGCCTTTTCTCATTCTTTCCTTTTTCGTTTTCCCCACGACCGACGACTATTGTCATGCACTTGGTGTTATAGACATGGGTTATTGGGGATATCAAGAGCATTACTGGAAAACCTGGTCTGGCCGTTACATAGGTACTATGATTTCCGCGACACAGCCACTTTCTTACGGATCTTATCTGGGTTATAAGATAGCACCGATCATTTTGATCAGTTTTTATGCACACGCGATGTGGGTATTTGTAAAAGCCCTTACAGTCAATAAACTTTTGACATGGCAAACAGCTCTCATTACTTTTCTTTTAATGTTTGTCCTGATAGCCGAATTACCTATTGTTTCCGGCTATTTTTATTGGTACACAGGGTATTATTATACATTGGCTGACATTGCTACACTTTATTTATTCGCATATTTATTTCGGAATTATAATACACTAAGCACAAAACATACGGCCCTCATTTCGCTTTCCGTAATTATTCTGGTAGGTACCAACGAATATACATTGGTATGGCTGGTTGCATTGTCCGGCGCTTTGTTTCTTTTTGGTTCGATTGCTAAGAAGAAACTACAATTTTCATCGCTGATCATATTTTTGGTTGCATTGGCTTTTGGAGTATTGTCGATCACTGCACCCGGAAACGGTGTACGTGCCGAATCAGGACTCTATCCCACACCTTTAAAATTCAATCTGGTTTATTCTATTCAGCACAGTTTGATAACCGGCGTTTTGAATTTTTCCAAAATGGCGCCAACGCTATGCATCCTGGCCTTGGTTCTTATCCCTTTTGCAGCACAACTCTATCATAAAAAAGAAAAAAATGAGTTCCGGTTTTTGTCGGTTCATCCGATAGTTTCTTTAATCATTTTCTTCGGCTGTATTTTTCTAACTTATTTTCCAACATACTGGTCTATTGCCGCACCGCCCAATTTACGTGGACAATGTGTCATTACCTTCTGGACTTTGATCGGTTTTAGTTACAATGTTTTCGTAATCACATTCTGGACAATTGAAAAATACAATTCAAAAGTAATTACACACTTTGGATTGGGTGGGTGGGTCATTGCCCTGTATTTTTTCACCATTTATAGCAGTAATTTCAACTATCGCTCTGCCTGGTCTGATATCATAACAGGCCGTGCTGCACGTTTTTATACGGAAATGGAAGCACGTACCAAACAAGTTTACCAAACCAAAGATCATTCTGTTTATGTCCCTAAATTAAAAAATATCCCTTATTCAATTTTAATTATCACAGAGGCTCCTGATCCGGCATGGGGATCAGTAGAATATAATAACGGCTGTGCCGAATGGTACTTCAAAAAGAAGTTTTTTTTAAAGTAAACATAAACCGATAAGACCTTCTGAGGTAAATGAAGCAGAAAATTTGTATAAATTTCATACTGCCTGCGTGTTATGAAAAGAAAAAAGTTTTCAGGTCTTGTCATAATTCAATTTTTTTTCTACCTTTGCAAGCCAAAATTACGGGTAGCAGAGATTTTACAGCGCAATAATTTGATAATGAGATGAAACGTACCTATCAACCATCGAATCGCAAGAGGAGAAATAAGCACGGATTCCGTGAAAGAATGTCTTCGGCTAATGGCCGGAAAGTTGTAACGGCCCGTCGCAAGAAAGGTCGTTGGAAACTATCAGTTTCAGACGAAAAACGTCATAAGCAATAATCAAGGTTTGAAAGTTTGAGTAGGGCATTACCTCATTGGTAATACCAAATCAGAGACTTTTTGTCTTTAATCGTGTATTAAGTTCGATTAATTCTCAAACTTAATACACGTTTTTTTCTACGAGAACTTGAAACAAACATTTGGTAAAAATGAGCGTTTGTGCAGCCCGACATTAATTGGAAGGCTTTTTAAGAGGGGTAGTGCGGATGTACATACGTTCTACCTCTTTCCTTTTCGTGTATTGTATATGTACGATACCACGCCTCCCCCATTTCCCCAACTTCTTTTTTCTGTTTCAAAGCGGCAATTTAAAAAAGCTGTCGACCGAAACCAGGTAAAAAGGCGCTGCCGGGAAGCGTATCGCCTTAACAAAGCTTCTTTACTTTCTCTTCCTGCCGAATCCAGGCCTTCGTACATTGCTTTTTTGTATATTGCGAAAGAAATTTCAACTTTTGACGTTATTGAAACGGCCACGAAACAATCGCTTAACCGTTTGTTGAAATTGCCTCCGGCGCTCCGGAAAAATCAAGGTCAATGATCCTAGACAATCGATGAAAAAATATCTTCGTTCCCTTCTTATTGCCACCCCGGTTGTAGCCGGACTGGCATTTGTGTCTTTTAAGCAAGACGACCGTTTGTTTGAAATTGCACGTAATCTGGATATTTATGCGACGCTTTTCAAAGAGCTGAATGCATATTATGTCGATGAGATCAATCCAAACCAGCTAATTAAGACAAGTATCGACGGTATGTTGAGATCGCTGGATCCGTATACCGTTTATTATGCTGAGGATGATATTGAAGATTATATGACGATGACAACCGGAAAATACAATGGTATAGGCGCCATGGTTAATTCTGCGGATGGGAAACATACGGTCATGATGGTTTATGAAGATACACCTGCTCAAAAAGCCGGTCTTCAGCTGGGAGACGAAATCACCAAAATCAATGGTATTGATCTTTCGACCCGTGAAGATTTTGATACTGGAAAATTATTAAAAGGACAAACCCAAACGAGTGTAACGCTGACAATCCAGCGCTACGGAATTCCAAAACCGATTGAAGTTACAATCAATCGTGATATTGTGAAGGTTACCAATGTACCTTACTATGGAATGATCAGTGAAGATGTTGGGTATATTGATCTTAAAGATTTTACCGCAACTGCTTCCAGGGAAGTGAAAACTGCTTTTCTGGAATTGAAGGGAAAAGGAATGAAACATCTCGTTCTGGATCTTCGTGACAATCCGGGTGGATTATTAAATATGGCGATAGAAATCTCCAATATTTTTATTCCAAAAGGGGAAGAAGTTGTTACGACAAAAGGCAAAGTAAAAGAGTGGAATAAAGCCTACACGGCCTATAATCCAGCTTTGGATATCGAAATTCCTATCGCGGTTTTGACAAATGGCCGCAGCGCATCAGCCGCAGAAATTGTTTCCGGCGTAATTCAGGATTATGACCGGGGTGTTTTAATAGGTCAAAGAACGTATGGAAAAGGATTGGTGCAAACTACGCGTGATCTTTCTTACAATACTAAAATGAAGATTACTACCGCAAAATACTATATTCCAAGCGGCCGCTGTATCCAGGCAATTGATTACGCACATCGCAATGAAGATGGCAGCGTAGGAAAACTTCCAGACTCATTAATGACCGCGTTTAAAACACGGAATGGCCGGGTTGTTTATGATGGAGGTGGAATTTTGCCAGATATTCTTACTGAAAAAGAAACATATTCTCCTCTGGCCTTATCGCTGGCAAGAAATCGCTTGTTCTTTGATTATGCGATGAAATATCATTTCGAGCATAAAACCATCAAACCTGCCAAAGAATTTCACCTGACAGATTCTGAATACGGCGATTTTGTAAAATGGCTCAGCAACAAAGAATATGACTATACAACGCAGGTTGAAAGAGATCTGAATGACCTTGAAGCTTCTGCCAAAAAGGAAAAATCGATTGATGTAATTCAGGATCAATTAAAAGGCCTGAGATCAAAACTGGCGCATACCAAGGATAATGATTTACAGATTTCTAAAACGGAGATTAAAACGATCATGGAAGAGGAAATCCTGAAACATTATTATTTGGAAAAGGGAATGCGCGAGGCTTCTTTCAACGATGATCCGGAAGTAAAAGAAGCGATCAAGCTTTTTAAAGACAACGCCCGTTACCACGAAATTTTAAAGGGAACGAAAAAATAGCTGTTGGCTATAAGCGATTAGGCGTTAGCTCTGGGTTGATTTTAATAATTTGGTTAATGATAGTGCGATATGTGCATTGTTAACAACTGTCAAAAATTCATGCTTTTACTTAGTATCGATACTTCAACGCGCGGTTGTTCCGTGGCGCTACATAATGATGCCGGCTTGTTGGCTGATTATGAATTATATACCGACCGGTCGTCTTCTGCTATGCTGACTACTTTGATCAGCAGCACGGTTGAACATTCCGCCTACAAATTACAGGATCTGGATGCTGTTGTGATCGCAAAAGGCCCAGGATCCTATACGGGATTGCGCGTAGGGGTTTCCACAGCGAAAGGATTGTGTTATGCTATTGACAAACCTTTAATTGCTATTAATACACTGGAAGCCATGGCTCTTCAGGTAAAACCGTTTTTCACCGACAATTTTCTTTTTTGTCCGATGATCGATGCACGGCGCATGGAAGTTTATGCCTCTGTTTTTGATTCAAATCTTGACATTGTTGAACCTACCAAAGCTGTTATTTTGGAAGAAAATTCATTTGGAAATATTCTCGAATCGAATAAAATAGTTTTTTTCGGCGATGGCGCGGCCAAATGCAAACCTTTATTTGAACAAAACCCCAATGCATTTTTCATTTCTACTGAAATTCGTCCATCAGCCAAAACGGTTGGCTTGTTAGGAATTAAGGCTTTTGAAAAAGGTGAATTTGAGGATATTGTGACTTTTGAGCCTTATTATCTGAAAGATTTTATGGCGCCTCCTTCCCGCAAAGTTTCGCCTGCGGTTTAGTCAACTTTCCATTTTTATTTCGTTGTTGAAAACAAACTTTCCACCATTTGTGTTATTCTTTCAAACACAGTAAAATTTATGGAAACCGAAGAAATTGTTAACCGTGTAGCCACCAGTGGTATTGTATCGTTTGATCTTGAAGAACTTTTTCATCCCGGCGAAAGGGTAATTTACGATCTGAAGGATAATCTGTATATGGGAATGATCCTTCGCGAAAAAGATTTTCGTGAGTTTTTGAAAGCCAATGATTGGTCTCAATATACCGGTAAAAATGTAGCGATTATTTGTTCAGAAGATGCGATTGTACCAACCTGGGCTTATATGCTTTTGGCGATTCAACTTCAACCTTATGCAAACGAAGTTGTTTTCGGAGATTTAAATGCTTTGGAAGACAAACTTTTCGCGGATGCAATTGATAAAATTGACGCAGAAGAATTTCGCGGTAAAAAAGTAGTGATCAAAGGATGCAGCAAACTTCCTGTACCTATTTCTGCTTATGTTGAAATTACAAATCTGCTGAAACCTGTTGCACAAAGTCTGATGTTTGGCGAACCTTGCAGCACGGTTCCTCTTTACAAAAAACCGAAAGTTTAAGCTTCGGAATTTTTTTCTTCTATTTCTATTTCTTCCTTTAATAGCCGGAAAGTCATTCGGTGATAAGATGATGTTCCATGCAAACGGATCGCATTTCTGTGATGGATTGTTGGGTAGCCAACATTCGTTTCCCAACCATAATGCGGGTGCTGCAGTGCCAGTTCACTCATCAAATTATCACGATACGTTTTGGCCAGAACAGACGCGGCAGCAATAGATAAGTAATGAGCGTCACCTTTGATGATACAAGTATGCGGAATCATTGGATAAGGCGTGAACCTGTTTCCATCCACCAGCAAATGTTCCGGTTTTGTATGCAGCTTATCCACTGCAAGATGCATTGCTAAAAAACTGGCTTTCAGGATATTGATTCTGTCAATTTCAAAATTATCAACTTCTGCAACGGCCCATGCGATGGCTTCCCGCATAATCTCTTTTTGCAGAATTTCACGCTGAAATTTAGTAAGCTGCTTTGAATCGTTAAGAAATTCGTGGGTATAATCCAGGGGCAGAATTACCGCCGCAGCAACCACCGGTCCGGCCAGACAACCGCGTCCCACTTCATCCAATCCTGCTTCACGGACGTCTTTGTTGTAATAAGATTTTAACATTAGTCTTCAAGAATATTAGCCATAAAGGTACTCTTTGTGCTTAAAGCAATCAAGAGCAGCGTAATGGCCCAATAGAGATACACACGGTAATAATCACGCACATCACGGGAAACCACGTTCCGGGATTTTACTTTTTCAATTTGATTTATTTGTTTAAAAACAGATCCCAGCGTCGTATTATCCGTAGCCCTGAAATATTTCCCATTCCCTAAATCTGCAATTTTTTGTAATTCACTTTCATCCACAACTGCATTTGATACATTTAAACTATCCGATGCTTTTATCAGCTTCCTGGTTTTCCCAACAGAAATACTATAAACCCGAACGCCAAAAGCCTTTGCTAATTGCGCTGCGGTTGTCGGGCCGAGATTTCCGGAAGTATTATCTCCGTCACTAATTAAAATCGCTACTTTACTTTCACCCGAGGTTTCACGCATACGGTTTACGGCAACAGCCAGTGCACTGCCAATAGCCGTTCCTGCCGTTGGGATCATAGTAGGCTCAATTTCGTCCAGAAAACCATATAATAACTCATAATCCGTAGTAAGCGGGCAAAGTGAAACGGCTTCTCCTGCGAAAATTATAAGTCCGATACGATCTTGTAAACGTCCCTGGATAAATTGGCAAGCCACTTTTTTGGCCGCTTCCAACCGATTTGGACTAAGATCTTTTTCCAGCATAGAATCTGAAATATCAATCAAAAGCATAATATCAATGCCCTCGGAAAACTGGTCTGTTCTTTCTGAAACAATTTGCGGACGTGCCAGCGCGATAAATATTAATGCAAGCGCCAGCGCAATACAAATCGGTTGAAAAAACCGTAAAAGTGTCAGCCAATCCATTCTCGACCGCTCCTTGTTGTAAGTAATTATAAGCCGCTGACGGTGTTTCCGGTGAAACGCACTTCTCAACCAAAATAAAAACGGGATAGCCGGAAGCGCATACAAAAAGTATGGATAAACCCATTCATAAGACCTGAGCATATCCAGCGTAAACCACTTCAGCGAAAACCATTGTTCCATAATCAGATCTCAGAAGGTGTATTATTTTCCAGAATCTCCCTGCGCTTATTTCGATAGAGACGCATCGCTCCCATTTTTAATACTTCCAGCGATTTATCCATTTCCTTGGACTTTCCTTGTCCATAAATAATCCCGTCCATATTTTTTAAAGCAACCGCGAGTCCTTCGTCGGGCATATTATCCATAATTTCCCTTGTGGTGTACGTTGCAAACGGTTTTTTCTCCAATCTTTCAAGATAGTTCTTCCATACAATAATTGCTTTTTCCGCATCCTTGATATCATTGTGCTCTCTGGCATTTTTTAGCAAACGGTTATACGACCGGTTGTATTCCATATGCCTGCGCTGCAGCTTGAACAATTGCCATTGTTTGTAAATATCACTTCCAAAAAGCCAGTATACACTTCCAGCGACACCTATTGCCAGCGTCAGGAAACCGATAAATATCGAAAAATTAAATTCGTGGCTCAGCGGCAGCAAACCAATTTCAGGTTTCAGCGAAGTCGTATCCGTTATCCCTCTAAAATTGCTTTTCCGTAAAAAAATAGAATCTGTTGTTGTAAATACAGCAGTACAATCCTTCCCATTAAAAATAAAAACCGGTATTTTAAGTGTTTGTTCCGGTGTTATATTAAAAGTCACCAATTGATAAACCGCGCTGTCAAGACTTCCCTTCTGGTCTGTACTTGAAGTGAAATTTTTTTTTGAAAGAACTTCAAATGTGGAAAAATTATAGGTTGTATCCGGAAAGAAAACTTCTGTTTTGGGTGCGTGTTTGAAACTAAGCGCGTAAAAAAAGGGCTTTCCTACTTCAATACTATCGGACAGGAATTTTCCTTTTGGCAGGGATTGCCCCGAAACATTTCCTGAAAATATATTTCCCAAACCGATCACGCAAAACAAAAAAATTGTTCGCAAAAAATAAAATCTGATACTTTGGGTAAAAAGGGAAAACAAAATTTTTAGGTTTTAAGCTGAGCCAAGATTCAATTTAAGATGAAGCCATTCCGCCTTTTGCATAACGTCTGACTTTGAAAAGGCGGATCAGTGCCGGTACATAATCCTCCTGAGTATTTATTGAAATATAATCAGCACGGTTTTGGTGACAAAGTTTTTCCAGTTCAGCACTTCTGCTTTGAAAACGATTTGCCATATCTTCACGGTACTGGTTCGATGAAGTATTGACCCAGGTTGTTTTTTGTTTTTCCGCATCATAAAGCGGTATAATTCCAAGCCTTGGCAAACTAGTCTCCCGGAGATCGTACAAATGAATAACGATCAGATCATGCTTTCTAGCCAGTGCTTTCAGATTGTGCTGGTAATTGGTATCAATAAAATCTGAAATCAGAAAGATAAGGCTTCTTCTTTTCAATAAATTTAATGCTACCAATATGGCCTCCGAAATACTGGTTTTTGTAGATTCCGGTATCAGTTTATAAAGTTCCGAAAGTAAACCATACCCGTGTTTCATCCCATCAGATGGGCGGATATATCTTTCATTTTTATCTGAAAAACAAAGTAAACCAACCCTGCTAGCTTCCTGGATAGCGGATAAAGTCAATACGCCACAGATTTCTTTGGCAATATCAATTTTTAATTTATTTACCTCTCCAACACGTTGAGAAGCACTTACATCCAGCATAAAAAATGCCGTTTGCTCTTTATCTTCCTTGAAAATTTTTATAAAAGTCCCATGACCTTTTGCCGACGTATTCCAGTCAATAGCGCGCACATCGTCACCATACTGATACAGACGGAGATCGTCATATTCAAGTCCGGAGCCTTTAAAAACGGAATGAAAGTTTCCATGTCTCTCACTCGTAACCGCTTTTCGCATCCGTATTTCGTACTTTCGGAGTTTCCCCAAAAACAGTTCAAACATGTGTTTTCCGAAAAAATTACCACCTTTGCAACTTATTGCAGCTAAACAAAGATAGGTATTTTGGGAATTATGACGCGACGGATTATTAATTTCTCATTCAGTTTGATGCTGATCGGAAGTATCTCAATCATTTTAGCGGCTTGTAATAAGGAAGAAACGCCGCCAGATGGTACTCTTTCTGAGGAAAAAATGGCGGATATTTTAACCGATATTCATATAGCAGAATCCCGTGTGACGCGCTTGCAATTAAAGTCTCTGGATTCGTCAATCCTTATATTTGATCAATTGAAACAGGGGGTCTGGAAAAAATATAAAGTGGATACGCTTGTATATAGAAACAGTTATTCTTTTTATATGACACACCCACAATATATGACGCGTATTTATGCAAATGTAGCGAAGCAAATTGAGCAGCGCGAAAAGACCAAAAATATAAAGCCTTGAAGTATAGCGGTAAACATTTTTTTAACTATAAACTAATTACCAGTGAACCAAAGCATTGTAGTAATCCCTACCTACAACGAAATTGAAAATATTGAAGCGATTATCCGAAAGGTTTTCAGCCTTTCAAAACCTTTCGATGTATTAATTATTGACGATGGCTCACCTGATCAAACTGGTGCGGCGGTGAAGGAATTGCAGAAAGAATATAGAGAATCTCTTCATCTGGTTGAACGCAAAGGAAAACTTGGTTTAGGAACGGCCTACATCCATGGCTTCAAATGGGCACTGGAAAAGGGCTACGATTACATTTTTGAAATGGACGCGGATTTTTCTCACCCGCCGGAAGATTTACTTCGTTTGCATGAAGCTTGTGCAGTACAGGGTCATGATGCCGCCATTGGATCACGATATATTACGGGTGTAAATGTTGTAAACTGGCCTATCAATCGTGTTTTGATGTCCTATTTTGCAGGATATTATGTGCGGACAATTACCGGAATGCCAATCATGGATCCTACTGCAGGCTTTATATGCTATACGCGAAAAGTTTTGGAAACAATTGATCTTGACAAGATAAGGTTTATAGGTTATGCTTTTCAGATCGAGATGAAATTTAACTCCTGGAAGTTCGGATTTGACATTGTAGAGGTTCCAATTATCTTTACTGACCGGACAAAAGGAGCCTCTAAAATGTCACGCGGGATTTTTAAGGAAGCCATTCTGGGCGTACTTAACCTAAAAATCGCTAGTTATTTTAAAACATATATCCCTGCTAACAAGCAAGTTCAGAGATAGCCAGCCAGCTCATTAGTCCGGGTGCTATTTCAAGGGATGTTTCGTCTACATCGAAGGTTGGGGTATGCACGCCGGAAATAATTCCTTTGGCTTCATTACGCGTACCCAATCTGTAAAAACAAGAATCGACAACCTGGGAATAAAATGCGAAATCTTCTCCTGCCATCCACAGGTCGAGATCTACCACGTTTTCGGCACCCATGTATGTTGTTGCCGCAGTTCTTACCCGCCGGGTTAATTCCGGATGATTTTTCAAAAATGGATACCCTTTTACGATTTCAAAAATACAGCTTCCACCCATGGCTTCTGCCATACCCTCCGCCATTTTTTTCATTTTTTTCAATCCATCTTCACGCCATTGCTCATCCATACAACGCCAGGTTCCCTGTAAAGTGACTTCGTTTGGAATTACATTCGTAACACCGTCCGCAATGAAGCGACCGAAGGACAAAACAGCAGGATTGGAAGGTTTTCTATACCGGCTGATGATTTGCTGCAAAGCCACAACAATGTGTGAGGCGATTAAAATAGGATCGATCAACTGATCAGGAGCCGCTGCATGCCCGCCTTTTCCGATTACAGTTACATATAATTCATCCGTGCTGGCCATGTACATTCCTTCACGGAAACCAATTTTGCCAACCGGAATATTCGGTGCTACGTGCTGGCCCATCATACTTATCGGTCTTGGGTTTTCCAATACACCTTCTTTAATCATCAAAGACGCTCCGCCAGGTGCTTTTTCCTCAGCAGGTTGAAAAACAAGTTTTATCGTTCCTTCAAACTGATCTTTTATCTGATTTAAAATTCGCGCTGTACCCAATAAAGAAGCCGTATGAACATCATGTCCGCAAGCGTGCATTACGCCTGGAACCAACGATTTGTAAGGGACGTCATTTGCCTCAACAATCGGCAGAGCGTCCATATCAGCACGCAAACCAACGACCTTTTTACCCGGATTTTGTCCTTCAATCAAAGCAACGAGTCCGGTTCCTGCAATGCCTTCCTGAGGCGTTAGTCCCAATGCCCTAAGTTCTTCAGCGACAAACTGGGCCGTTTTAAATTCTTCAAACGATAATTCAGGATTGGTATGTAAATGTCGGCGATTGGCAATAACGCTCGACGCTTGTTCCTTCGCGAGTGACTTTATTTTTTGTTGCAGGTCAAACATATGTACAAAGAGAAAATGAATACTGAGAGCTTACCTAAACTAATTATTATTCGGCTATAAGCCCCGCAAAGGTACGAAGAAATAGAATCGGGCAGAATGCGGAAAACGAAGGATTGATAAAAACCAGAAGATTTATATAGTCCTTTTAGTAACAACAATGCCTAATTTTAAAGTACTTCTAAGAAAAAAAAGTAATTTTGGCTTAACACATCAATATAGCAAAAACGTAATGACGCATCAGGATTTTCTAAAAGCGTTGGTTTGTCCGCTTACCGGCAGTCCATTAACAATCGCCGCAGATGGCAAAACGCTTACCAGTGAAGATGGTACAATATATGAAGTAGGCGACACAGGAATTGTCAACATGCTTTATCCTAAGGAGTTACTACCAGGCGACGCACACGAACAATATCTTTACGATCAGGCATTCCTTCGTTATGACAAAGGTGTTTCCTGGGTTTTCGAAACTTTAAATCACTCCGATGAAGCAGCGACACGCCGCTTTTTTATTGATTTAATGGATTTGAAACCAGGTATGAAGGCGCTGGAAGTTGGCGCGGGAACCGGAAAAGACTCTGCTTTGATTTTGGAAAAAGTAAAACCAGGCGGAACTGCTGTTTTGTCAGATTTATCTCCAAATATGCTGAAACTCGCTCAGGAAAAACTTTCTACTGAGGATGTTAATGTTCATTATTTTTTAGGAAATGGTTCTTATTTGCCATTTGCCGACGATACTTTTGACGCTGTTTTTCACTTTGGGGGTATCAATACCTTCTCTGAAAGAAAAAGAGCATTTGATGAATTGACCCGCGTTGTCCGTCCGGGTGGAAAAGTTGTGGTGGGTGATGAAAGTGTTGCGCCGTGGTTACGGAATACACCGACTTATGCTACTTTATTGAAAGCAAATCCTCTTTTTCGTGCCGAGGTACCGATTGAAGATGTTCCTGCTAATGTTGAAAATTTCAAATTGCACTATGTTTTCGGGAATGCTTTTTATGTAATGGAATACACGGTTACAGCAAAAGCTCCGGAAGTTGATATCGATCTTCCGATTCCTGGAAAAGATTTCGTGGATAACTGGCGTTTGCGCGCTGACAAAGCGGAAGCTTAACAGGAGTTTTAGCATTTGATTTTACAGCAAATCTGTTTGTTGTAAATAATTTGCCGAAAGGCAGACTTTGAAATCAATAAAAATATGTGGGTTAAAAAAGGAGTAGTATACAAGCCGGATGGAACTTTGCCGCACAGTCTTTCGCATGCACAGGTTCCGTTCGCTTACAAGCATAAAGATTTTTTACGCGTTTATTTTTCATCCCGTGATGCAAGCGGTCAATCCAGACCGACCTTCATCGACGTAGATTATGAGGATCCTACCAAGATCCTTTATGTCCACGACAAACCTGTCCTTGAATTAGGCGGTCCGGGAGAATACGATGAAACAGGCGCAATGCCTGCCTGGTTTGTTGATATGCCAAATGGCGACATCTGGCTTTATTACACCGGCTGGAACAGAACCTGGAATTCTTACCGTTTGTCAATGGGACTTGCAGTAAGTAAAGATGGCGGGTTAACTTTTGAGAAAATGTTCAAAGGCCCGATTATGGATCGCAGCATTCAGAATCCGATCTGGGCTGCGCAACCTTCGGTAATTCGTGAAGATGATGGTACCTGGAGAATGTGGTACATTTCAGGACATAAGTGCGAATATATCCACGGTTATCCTGAACCATTTTATCGTGGTCAGTCTGCAACTTCGAAAGATGGGATTCATTGGGATATCAGTGATATTCCGACCCTTGATTTTGACGATTTCTTACACGCTGTGGGGCGTCCTAGTGTTTTTAAAGAAAATGACATTTACAAAATGTACTATTCTTACCGAAATTCAACGGATTATCGTACAGACCGAAACCAAAGTTATCGTTTAGGGTACGCAGAATCAACGGATGGAGAAACCTGGGAACGCAAAGACAATTTAGTAGGTATAGCAAAATCTGAAAATCCGGAAGATTTCGATTATCAGATGATCAACTACGCCAACTATTACGAGCATAACGGTAAGAAATATTTGCTTTATAATGGTAATGGTTTTGGTGCCGCAGGATTTGCCTATGCTGTTTGGGAAGATTAATTTTCCTGGTCATAAAAAAGAATAACCAAAGTCATTATTTGACTACCAAAAGAATTATAAATTTGCCAATAACAAATTGATATAAAAAATAAATTAAAATACCTCAATATCAGGTAGTTGCATCAATTTATTTATCAAATAGACAATTTGTTTTTCATTTTATAAATCGAAAATCAATAACAAAAATGAGCACACTTCAGCAGCAATTTAATAACGACGGCTTTGTAATCCTTCGTAATTTTCTAGATAAAGATTTAATCAATTCCATTTATACCGAGGCACGCAAAATCTTTGCTGCCCAGATAAAAAGAGTAACCGGAAAATCGGTTGACATTGATGACAAGGATGCCTTTGAAAATGCAATGTTTGAATTTTTCGAAAAGGATTTCACCGCATTTGTCAATACAGGAAAAACGGTTCAGCATTCATTTTCTTTGCACAGACTTGGTGTTGATCCTCAAATTGAGGCTTTATTAAAGCAGGTTGGTGTTTCTAATCCAATTATCGGAGCTCGTCCTGCGATGCAGTTCAACAGTCGTTTTTTGTCAAAAGATGGCAGCAAACACTGGAAACTGGATGCGCATCAGGATTGGCGTACAGGCCAGGGATCTTTGGATAGCACGGTGATCTGGTTTCCTATGGTTGACGCGGGTGCCGATATTGGCGCTTTGCAGGTTATTCCCGGCAGCCACAAAACGGGTTTGAAAGAATCCAATACTTCTGGTTATCAAGGTGGAATTACAGCTGGAATTAAAGATGAAGATTTTGTTCAGACCGAATTTTCAGTGGGTGATATTCTGATATTTTCTGCGTTTCTGGTACACCAGTCGGGAAATAATATCACGAATAACATACGCTGGTCGGTTCAGTTGCGGTATAACAATCTTGACGAACCAACTTTTGTTGAACGCGGATATCCGATGGCTTACATTTATGCCCCGGAAAAAGAATTGGTGACGCCCGATTTCCCAACCGTGCAGCAATTACAGCACGTGTTTAGCTGAGAAAGTAATGGCTCTACCATTTTTGTGACGAAACGTGAAGAATATCAGCTAATCCATTGACAGTTAAAAATTATGAATAAGGTAAGTGTTGTTATACTTACGTTCAACCAGGCCGCTTTTATTGGTAAAACGATAGAAAGTGCTTTGAATCAAACGACAAATTTTGATTACGAAATACTTGTAGGCGACGATTTCTCAACGGATGGAGCGAGAGATATTATTTTAGATTATCAAAACCGGTATCCCGGAAAAGTAAAGGCCGTTCTGCATTCCAAAAATCTTGGGCAGAATGGTCTTTTTAATACAATTGAAACGCTTAAACTTGCTGACGGACAATACATTGCTCCTTTGGATGGTGATGATTACTGGACTGACGTTACCAAACTTCAAAAACAGGTAGATTTTATGGATTCCCATCCTGATTATTCTGCCTGTTTCCATAACGCGCTTATTACGTTTGAAGACGGTTCTCCTTCCGTCGAGGTGAATCCGCCTAATCAGAAGACAAAAATCGAAATGGAAGACCTCATCGGAGAGGATGAGATATGGTTCATGGCGACTTCGGCTGTGATGTTCAAAAATCATTTAATGAATTATCCCGAATGGTTTTTAAAATCAACCAGCGGCGATATTCCACGTTATGTGATTCTGGCAAAAAATGGACCGATCGGATATATTCCGGGCGTGATGTCGGTTTACAGAAAAAATAAAGGCGGCGCCAGCTTTAAAGATCATTACCGCGACGTACGTTTTTTGCGTAACCGGATTATGATGTACAAAGGTATTAATGAAGAAACGAATCATCAGTTTGATAAATCTCTGCGAAAAAACATTGCGAGATATTATCGTATGCTGCTGGACGCCAGGCAAATGTCAGGAAGCTATTTTAGAAAAGCTGGTCTGGCTGCAAATTATCTTTTTCTCAAAAGTGCTGATTTAACTGAATGTAAGGAAATAACGCGTGATTATATTCTTCCAAAATGGATGATGAGTGTTTACAGTTTTGTGGCCCTTTTGCCGTATCGGATTCGTCAGTCAAGTCATTGAACAATTATTTTGAATGACTATGCTAAAAGTTTCCGTTTGTGTCCCAACGTTCAATCACGAAGCGTATATTGAGCAGATGCTGAAAGGAGCTCTCATGCAGGAAACTGATTTTGAGTATGAAATTGTAATTGGTGATGATGCTTCCACAGACAATTCCCAGCAGATAATTCAAAAATATGCCGAACAATATCCTGAAATAATCAGGGCTTATCTGCATAAAGAAAATCAGGGACCTGCCACTCCGCGCGAATTTGCAGGAAGAAATAATGTGCTGCAATTGCTGAAAGCCTGCAAAGGTGAATATGTTGCGATGTGCGAAGGGGATGACTACTGGACGGATCCTCACAAACTCCAAAAACAGGTTGATTTTCTGGATTCGCATCCGGATTTTGCCATTTGTCATCACAACATGCTGGTTACTTATGAAGATGGATCTCCCAGCAATACCTTTAATAAAGCTTCACAGCCCCTTGTTTCTACAATTGATGATATTCTTCAGGATCGATGGTTTATGGCCACAGCGAGCTGGATGTACAGGAATTATTTCCTGATAGATGATTTTGCTCCCTGGCATGCACTTGCGGCCGCAGGCGACTGGGCATTAAGTATCCAATTGGCTGCAAAAGGAAAAATTGGATACTTGCCGGAGGTTATGGGTGTGTATAGAAAACACAGCGCAGGCCTCAGTAATGTACACTCCAATGTGAATATATGGTTTTTGATAAACCGAAAAGAAATGTTTGAAAACGTGAACATTTGGCTTGATAAAAAGTACGATGCTACCATTATCAAAACCGTGGCTAACTATCATGAACAACTACGAAAACTAGAAAAAATTGGCAGTTCAATATAATACTCTTTAATTTGTACTGTTTTCCAATCCTGATATAGATGAAGCTAAGTGTTGTAATACCAGCATATAACGAAGAAGAATCAATCACTGATACTTTAAGGTCACTTTACCAAACCTTGAAGAAGTACAATATTCCACACGAAATTTTTGTGACGAATGATAATTCAAAAGACGGAACCGTCCGTGTTTTGGATGAGCTTTCCCTGGAAATTCCAACGCTCGTTTACCAGACTAATCTGGGACCGAATGGTTTTGGATATGCTGTACGTTATGGTCTCGAACGTTTTTCGGGAGATTGCGTGGCAGTATTTATGGCCGATTTATCCGATGATCCTGAGGATCTTGTGAAATATTACAACAAAATGCTGGAAGGCGATTATGACTGCGTTTTCGGTTCCCGTTGGGAAAAAGGCGGGAAAGTAATTGACTATCCGGCATTGAAAAAAGTGATCAACCGTGTGGCAAATTTCATCGTTCGCATGATCATGGGTATCAAATACAACGATACAACCAATGCTTTCAAATTATACAAAAGAGAAACTATTGAAGGTATTAAACCTTTCCTTGCCCCGCATTTCAACCTTACGATTGAGCTTCCTTTGAAGGCGATCGTTCGTGGTTACAATTACGCGGTCGTTCCCAATAGCTGGACAAACAGGAAATATGGCGAGTCGAAATTGAAGATCAAAGAAATGGGAAGTCGTTATTTCTTTATTTTGATGTATTGCTTCATCGAGAAGTTTTTCTCCCGCGGTGATTACATGAAAAAGTCAGTAGCTCCGAAAAAAGAAGTTAGCAGATAATTTCAACATGAAATCATTTTTAGAAAGCGTGCATTTTTGTACGCTTTTTTATTTTATCCATTCCTGAATAAACGTCATTTTATGCGCGATGTAGGAAATAAAAAATCCCCAGCCCAGCGCACTTAATGTCATATAAAGAAAAATAGAAGTTCTTGGAACACGGAAAGCTACGGCTAGCGCAGTCCCAAAAATGGGTGTAAAAAGCGGCGGCGTCAAAAGTGCGATGCCGATGATCCCGAATTTCTTCCAGATCCGTACCGCCATGCGGTTTGTTTTACTAAATCTTTTTGGCTCACCTTTTCTGTGCTTTTTCAAAAGTGCCTGAATACCTTTTCCTACGTACGTCACAACCAAAACGCTGAACATCATCCCGGCAATTGAACAAAGTGCGGTTTCAATCCAGGTCAGGTTTAAGATAACGCCGGTAATTGGGCCTCCAAAAAATTTAAGCGTACTGGCTAGAGCAACGGATATATATTTCAAAAAAATTCCTTTCATCTATACTTTTACTTGTATCATTTCCAAAGCAAAGCGCCTTGTAGCTTCATTGGTATTCACGTAGTCAAGATAGGTCGGATTTTCAACATAGGCAATTTTAGCAATGCTTTCGATGATCACATCCGAAATTTCCAGAAATCCAATCCTGTCCTGAAGAAACGCTTCCACTGCAATTTCATTGGCTGCATTCACAATACATGCAGCATTTCCTCTTTTTTCCAAAGCCTGATAAGCAATCGCAAGGTTCCGGAAAGTTTCAAGATCCGGTTTTTCAAATGTTAGCGCCGGATACGCTGCAAAATCAAATCTTGGAAAAGAAGATTTTAACCGATATGGATAGTGTAGCGCATATTGAATGGGCAATTTCATATCAGGTAACCCCATTTGCGCTTTGATGCTTCCATCTTCAAACTGGACCATCGAATGAATAATGCTTTGCGGATGAACGATCACATCGATCTGACTGGCAGCAAGGTCGAATAACCACTTGGCTTCGATTACTTCCAGGCCTTTGTTCATCAGCGTAGCGGAATCAATCGTGATCTTTGCTCCCATACTCCAATTAGGATGTTTGAGCGCCTGTTGTTTGGTAACGGATGCCAAAAAAGCACTGTCTTTTCCTCTAAATGGCCCGCCAGATGCTGTCAGGATTATTTTTTCAACCGGATTATTTTCTTCTCCCGTCAAACATTGGAAAATCGCAGAATGCTCGGAATCCACCGGGTAAATACTGACATTATTTTCTTTGGCAAGATTGGTAATTAATTCTCCCGCAACAACCAGTGTTTCTTTATTTGCCAGAGCGATATTTTTGCCTGCTTTTATGGCATGAATTGTCGGCAGTAATCCAGCATAACCCACCATTGCAGTTAATACGATATCGATAGAATCAGATTCTACAACGGAAACCAAAGCTGAATTTCCACCGTATACTTTTATTGAAAAGGAAGAAAGTGCGGCAGACACTTTGTCATAAAATGACTCGTTGCCTATTACCACCACTTTTGGCAAAAACTTTACGGCCTGTTCAATCAGCAGATCAGCATTGTTCTGAGCTGTGAGTACTTCCACAGAAAAAATTTCAGGATAGGCTTCAATAACATCCAGAGTCTGCGTCCCGATAGAACCTGTGGAGCCTAAAATGGCTATTCTTTTTTTTGACATGATTTCTTTAATAAAGACTTACAACGAATTAATTTTCGTCAACGCATCCGCAATGTTCCGGTCGTTGGAAAGTCTGGGTACTTTATTTTGCCCGCCCAATTTTCCGCTGGCTCTCATATAATCAATAAAGGAATTTTTACGCAACGGAGTCATCACCAACTGACGCAAAATACTTCCTTTAATCAAATCATCATAATACACATTTAATTCAGTAAGCCTACGGTCAAGATCGCTTACAAATTGTTCCATGTTAACCGGCATCGTTGCAAATTCCACAAACCATTCGTGATATGGCAAACTTCCCTGATTTGGCGTCACCATAGGCGCAACAGTAAATTCAACCACTTCCACTTCCGGATGACGTTCCATGGCATAGCGAAGTGCTTTTTCTATCTCTTCGCCAATCACATGTTCCCCAAACGCAGAAATAAAATGTTTGATTCTTCCCGTTACCAAAATCCGGTATGGATCCGTTGAAACAAATTTTATGGTATCTCCAATGGAATAACCCCAAAGGCCTGCATTACTACTTACTACAACCGCATAATTTTTGCCAGTTTCAACCTCTTTAATTGAAAGCCTTTTCGGCTGTTCATCAAAAAAGTTTTCAACCGGAATAAATTCGAAAAATATTCCTGAATTTAACAGCAAAAGCAACCCTTCTTCCTTTTGAGAATCCTGATAGGCGAAGAAACCTTCGGAGGCCGGATACAATTCGATCGAATCGATTCTTTTTCCAATGGATTCGTAAAGTTTTGCACGATACGGCTCAAAGTTTACACCGCCATAAATAAAGAGCGAAAAGTCAGGAAAAACGTCTTTGATCTTCTTTCCGGTTCTGTCAATAATCCGGTCAAAATACATCTGGACCCAGGGAGGAATTCCCGAGATCAGCGACATCGGCTGGTCTATGGTTTCATCAATGATTTTGTCCAGTTTTGTTTCCCAGTCTTCGATGCAATTGGTCTCGTAACTTGGTAACTGATTTGCCCGTAGATAGGCAGGAACATGATGATTTGATATACCCGACAAACGGCCCGTAAGCACGCCTCCAGTTTCTGTCATCACCGGACTTCCTGAAAGAAAAATCAGTTTATTATCCAGAAATTCAGCTTTCCCGGTTTCTGCGATATAACTTAAAATGGCGTTTCTGGCAGAATTGATATGATTTGGAATCGATTCTTTTGTAATAGGAATATATTTTGTACCGGATGTCGTACCTGATGTTTTGGCAAAATAAAGCGGTTTCCCAGGCCAGAGAATGTCAGGTTCTCCCGCTTTAAGGTGCGTGATATATCCCTTCAAATCCTCATAATCACGAACCGGAACTGCTTCTTTAAACTCTTCATAGGTATGAATATCTTTAAAGAAATGATCCTTTCCGAACTGCGTATTCATGGCTTTTACAACCAGTTTTGCACGCCATTCTTCCTGCACTTCGGTGCTTCTGGCGATCCAGTTCTGTTGTTCTTCAACAATATATTTAGCCAAAGGATGGCTCAAAAGTGCTTTGATTCCCATATTAAAAACAAATGTACACAGGATTTATAAATTCTATTCTACAAGCCTAAAACACACTCGTATACAGGCTAAAAAACATACCCCGGGTGAAATTTGTTAAATGCCTTTGTTTGTGGGTAATAATCTGTAATTTTGCACACCTGAAATCAAAGTGAGCGAAAATTTTAAAAATATATATGGGATTGTTTGATTTTTTGACGAGTGATATCGCGATAGATTTGGGTACGGCAAATACTCTTATCATCCATAAAGATACAGTAGTTGTTGATGAGCCATCGATTATCGCCATGGATAAAACCACAGGCAAAGTGTTAGCGATCGGGCACACAGCTATGCAAATGCACGAAAAGACGAATGAAAATATTAAGACCATTCGTCCTCTAAAAGATGGTGTAATAGCCGACTTTACCGCTGCGGAAATGATGATCCGTGGTATGATCAAGATGATTGATACCGGAAGCCGTTTCTTCACACCTTCCCACAGAATGGTGGTTTGCATACCATCAGGAATTACCGAAGTTGAAAAACGTGCTGTAAAAGATTCATGTGAGCACGCAGGTGCCAAGGAAGTGTACATGGTTCACGAACCGATTGCTGCCGCTATTGGTATTGGAATCGATATTACACAGCCAAACGGTGTGATGATCGTTGATATTGGCGGTGGTACAACCGAAATTGCGGTTATCGCACTTTCTGGTATCGTTTGTGAACAATCTGTACGTATTGCCGGTGATGTTTTTACAAGAGATATCGTTGATTATATGCGTCGTGAACACAATCTTTTGATTGGTGAGCGTTCTGCTGAATTAATCAAAATGGCGATTGGATCTGCTTCTCCCGAACTTGAAAATGCTTTGGAAGATTACCAGGTTCGCGGACGTGATTTGATGACCGGTATTCCAAAAGAAATTCGTGTTACTTACAGCGAAATCGCTTATTCGTTAGATAAATCAATATCTAAAATCGAAGAAGGCGTGATGAAAGCGCTGGAAATTTCCCCTCCTGAACTTTCAGCAGATATTTTCAAAAATGGTATCTGGCTGACGGGTGGTGGCGCTTTGATCCACGGTTTGGACAGACGTATCTCGCAAAAAACCAAATTACCCGTGCACATTGCAGATGATCCGTTAAAGGCGGTGGTAAAAGGTACCGGTGAGGTCCTTAAAAATCTGGAATTGTACAAACCTGTTTTGATTTCGTAGTATAGGATCGTTCACAACGTGTCAGTTGAAATTTCAGCTGACACGTTGCGTGTGAATATATTAGCCCATGCTTCAGTTAGTAGATTTCGTTGCCCGGAATCGTTTCTTTTTGGTATTTATCTTGCTGGAAGTTTTCAGCGGATGGTTAATTGTGCGCAGTAATTCGTATTGGGGTGCCACATATTTCAATACGTCCAATTACTACGTCGCCAAAACGCTTGCTCTTTCAAGCTCGGCAGAGAAATATACACATCTCGATGAAGTAAATGAGGATCTGGCCGCTGAAAATGCCCGGCTTAATGCGCTGGTAGCTTCTTTAAGCCAGAAAAATGCAAAAGACGCACCTCTTGGTTACGTTCCGGATTCTGCTTTCAATTCAAGATTCACCTATACGGTTGCGAAAGTAGTTGATAATGAAATCAACCGGACCAACAATTACATTACGATCGATAAAGGCACTAAGGATGGAATTCAGCCTGATATGGGTGTAATTTCAGCAACTGGTGTTGTTGGAAAGGTTCGCTTTTGTTCCGCAAATTATTCTATTATCACTTCCATTTTGCATTCCCAGTTTATGGTTTCCTCGAAGCTGGTCCGCAGCAAGGAAATCGGTACCGCCAAATGGCCAGGAAAAGATCCCAATATCCTTGATCTGGTAGACGTTTCACGTTATACCAAAGTTTACAAAGGAGATTCCGCCGTAACTTCCAATATGAATTCTGTTTTTCCGCCGGGTATCATGGTTGGAAAAGTAAAATCTGTTACCGTTCATCCCGATCAGACTTTTTACAATATAAGCCTCGATCTTGCAACAGACTTTAGAAATCTGTCTTTCGTATATGTAGTAAAAAATAAGCAGCTTGGAGAACAGGAAAAATTAAAACAACGCATAGGAGACCGTCAATGAGTTTACGCCAGGCAATACAATATTCCTTAATGGTCATGCTTTACCTGCTGCTGCAGATCTTTTTCATGCGCAATATGGTGTTGTTTAATTATGCCTTTTGTTTTGTTTACATTGCCGGCATTCTGATTTTGCCAGCAGAAATCAGCAGAATGTATCTGCTGTTGATTGGATTTGCTATTGGATTTACGGTTGATATTTTTTCCAATACTTTCGGAATGCATGCAGCAGCCACTGTCCTCATCGCTTACCTCCGCCCCTTTCTTATCCAGTATCAAATGGAATCAAAGGGTGCAGAACGAACCGATATTGGAATACGAAGTCAGGGAATCGGCGCCTTTTTGGCTTATATTCTTCCCTTAATTTTAATTCACCACGCCATGCTTTTTTTAATGGAAATGAATAATTTTGGTATGATATTGCATACATTGATCCGAATTGCCGCCAGTGCCTTGTTTACACTAATAATGATTGTACTCTTGGAACTTTTTTCAAGAAGGTAACATGACAATTTGACCTACCCTCCATACCTGGCTCGAAATTTGATGTTGATACATGAATTAACGATGGTCCCGTCTTTTTTCGAGATCATTAATGTCAGGTAAAAGTCCTTTCAGCGAAAAAAATGTGCATCCCGAAATAATGGCAGTTCAGGAAGTTAGAATCGCCGTTCATCAAAATTTGCTTTGTACGATTTGGAGCTGTTGATAATCTTTGTAAATTCAGCATTCCTATGTCAGTTGCTATGTCAGAATCGATCACCACTAATGAATACACAGACGACCTCCGCTATGAGGTTTTCAACCGTGAATTCATGCCACACATAGACTCCATGTATAACTTCGCCTTCCGCCTAACCATGGACGAAGACGATGCAAACGACCTGGTGCAAGATACATACCTGAAAGCTTTCCGGTTCATTTCTTCTTTTGAGCAAGGTACAAATGCCAAAGCATGGCTTTTCCGTATCCTCAAAAACAGCTTTATTAACGATTATCGTAAAAAAAGTAAGGAGCCGTCCAAAGTAGATTACCAGGAAGTTGAAACAACATACAATTCGGAAGAAGCGTCGGATACTACCTACACGGTTGACCTTCGCGCCGATGCCGTTCAGGAGCTTATTGGCGACGAAGTTGCCAATGCATTGAATGCACTGCCTGTTGACTTCCGGACAGTGATTATTTTATGTGATATTGAAGGTTTTACTTATGAGGAAATGGCCAAAATCCTGGACATTCCAATCGGTACCGTCCGGTCAAGATTGCACCGTGCGCGTAACCTTTTGAAAGAAAAACTAAAAAGTTACGCTAGTTCAATGGGTTATGATTCATAACCCATGAAACTTTTTTTATGCATTATGGAGTTATAGGTTACAGTCGTACATATATATTCCAAAAATCAACTTACCAGCATAATTTGTGATGAATGCATCTTCCCATACGCCTTCTGTTACAGAAGAAGCGCAAAAACAAACCATGAAGCACAGCTGCGAGCATCATGCTGAATGCATGAAAATCATTCAGTCGATTCTTGATGACGAAGCTACCGAAGCAGAGAAAGACCATTTCAGGGAAAACATGGATAAATGCCTTCCTTGTATCGAGGCTTACCGCCTTGAAAAATGCATAAAGGAATCACTAAGTCTCAAACTTGTGAAAAAACCTTGTCCTCAGAGTATTATGGATACCATTTTGTCCAAAGTAAACAGTTAGTCGGGTCCGCGTGAAAGGTAAGCTTATCATATTTTCTGCCCCATCAGGTTCTGGGAAGACAACCATAGTCCGGCATCTTTTAAATAAATATTCCTCGCAATTAGCGTTTTCGGTTTCGGCTTGTACGCGTAACCGCCGTGAATATGAAGTGGACGGGAAAGACTATTACTTTCTATCCATTGACGATTTCAGACAAAGGATTGCAAATCAGGAATTTGCTGAATGGGAAGAAGTATATGCAGGAAACTATTACGGAACATTAAAAGCTGAAATTCAAAGACTTTGGAATGAGGGAAAGCATGTTGTTTTTGATGTTGATGTTAAAGGTGGACTGAAATTAAAGGAAGCTTACAAAAAAAATGCTCTTGCGGTTTTTGTGAAAGTTTCATCCGAAGAGGAAATCGAACGCCGATTAGGTGGACGTGGGACTGAAACAGAAAAAACCTTGGCTACGCGCCTTGCAAAAGTTCGTTATGAGTTAAGTTTCGAACATGAGTTTGATACCGTGGTGATTAACGATAATCTAGAAGATGCTTTGCAGGAAGCCGAAAATCTTATTGAAAAATTTATTACTGCCTGAAAATAATCAATGTCATATATTTGTCAGTATTTTGTCATTTTTGTCATGAAATTTATTTTCGAAACCTCTTCAGGTATTTCTCCTCTATCAGCCCAAATTTTTAAAATTTTATGAAGATTGGTCTGTTTTTCGGATCCTTTAACCCAATCCATATTGGTCATTTAATAATTGCCAATACCATGGCAACGGGTACCGATCTGGAACAGGTCTGGTTTGTGGTAAGTCCTCAAAATCCTTTTAAAAAAAATAGCAGTTTGCTGCACGAATTTGATCGCTTTGATCTGGTATCGCGAGCTGTGGCCGATAATTCATTATTGAAAGTTACTGATATTGAGTTTCATATGCCAAAGCCCAGCTTTACCATTGATACGCTGATCAGAATGCAGGAAAAATATCCGCAGCACGAATTCAAGCTGATTATGGGTGAAGACAATCTCGCACAATTTCCAAACTGGAAAAACCACGATAAAATACTGGAATATGTAGGTCTATACGTATATCCGCGCCCGAATTCCCAACCACACAAATTTAAAGATCACCCGGCCGTAAAATTTGTTCAGGCTCCCCTGCTCGACATTTCTGCCACCTTTTTGAGATCTTGCCTGAAAAGTGGAAAATCAATCCGTTATATGGTTTCGGAACCGGTAGAAGAAATGATCCGGCTTAAGAAGTTTTATAGTTGAACAATTTTGAAATTTTATTTCAATTTATTCAACTCGTCCAGCATGGCGGGTCTGCGTGGATATTTTAACTTTAATGACTCTGCCACTTTATTAATCTTCTCCCTGCTTTCCGGAATTGCTTTCAGTACTTTCTTCATATCCGCAACCAATTGAGCATAGTGGGATCTCGAACTACCCTCATCACCGGATTGAATCAAGGCAGGAATAAACAGCTCCGTCATTTCAGCAGGAAATTCAGAAGCCAGCACCGGCAGGTACTGCAAAAGAGTATTGAGCTTAGGGAATCCTTTGACAAGCTCAAATAATTCATTCCACTGCTTCTCTTCCACATAAATCGGCGCAAGGATCGCTAATAAATTATATTCCGCGGACCACCATCGATTGCCCTTATTTTTGTTCGCCAGGGCTTTTATCTGAGTGGTTCTTTTCTCAATAAGCTGATTAAATTCTTTTTCCCATTCCTGTTTGCTAAAAGTCCTTTTCCACTGCTGATAGTAAACCGGGCTGAAACCATAGTTAAATGCAAAACCAGCAGTGTAGTACCGGACTCTTTCTACATCTCCCTCCAGTTCCGCAATTTTCAGGAGCACTTTTTTCCATTCAGAAACTGTTCCGATATTAACCTTTTGTTCAGCAATCCAAATACCTTCATTTATCAATATTTTGGCAGAAATATAATCTTTCCTATCCATTGCCTTCTGTACCATGCCTTGCCTGATCTCTACAATTTCCAGGTTTTCCAAAGCCAGCTTTTCTGCCTTTTGCTCATTTCCCATTTCCTGATAAAACAAAATCTTTTGCTTGATAAAAAATTCAGCACGATATTCATTATATCTCTCGGAAGCTTTCCGCTCTATCTTTCGATCAAGAAACAAGAAAAACTCTTTTTCCTTGAACAACAGAACAGCCAGATTTCGATATACCTCAAAAAGATCATATCCATAGTCACCGTAGTCGAAATAAGTCCCGTTCGAAAGCTCGGTGTCCAGAAAAGTAAAGAGATATTCCTTTAACTCCCGTGAACATAGATCTGATTCCGCTACCGTACCCAGCAATTCGATAGCCTCCGTAATTGTATCTCCTAATTTTCCACTGGAATCATCACAATTCCGAATAACTTCCATCACCAGTTGTTTAAGTATGACTTCGACAATCGTCAAACCATCTTTAAAATTATCGGTATTGATAGATTCCGAGGCTTTGGAAAGAATTGTATCCATCTCACGGGACAACGCATTGGTAGCTTGGTAATCAACAAAACCATGGCTGGTATGAGACCGGATCGTTTTTTTAACCAGATCGGTATATTTCTGTTTCAGGTCAATCCGCTCGTCTTTATGCGCAAAGTATAGTTCAAACTGTGCTTTAAACTTTTTATCATTACTTGCATACGCCTCCACAAAAGCCTGCAATTCTGGCCGGGTTACTTTTCCTACCAGATCAGCGAAAGAAAGTTTTTTTGCTTTTTTTACTGGTTTGATCTTAATCGTTTTCAGCTGCTCTTTTATAGCATACAAAACGGCTACGGCATGTTTGCAAATATCAACCTCATGCGGACAATCACAAAACACCGTTGCTATCTCGCCCTTTCCTTTCAGAGCAATTTCAACCGAATAAACCTCAGAACCTTCCACCTCAGCCGTCCAAAGCCCACTTTCGTCCTGATCCGTATACACAACAGCTCCATTTTTGAAATATTCCTTTCCTCGTTTGAGAATTGTGGGGTCAGTTTGTTGTTCGAAGGTTTGGAGGGTCATAGGGAGATATTCTTAAATTGAAATAACAAGAGCAAATTTAATGACACCAATTTAATTTTGTGTCTAAGACAGATAAAAATATAGGCGGCTCCGATGGAGCCGGTAAACAAATGACGCGATTTATTGCTATGAACAGGATGTTCCAAAAAGAACAAAATCAAAGAAAATTGATCCTGCGACAACTCCATAGGAGTATCCTGTTTATAGAAAAAATATGGAATTGTTTGAATTTGGCTCCTTAGGAGCCTCCCGTGACATAAGTAGCCATCTAATCCTATTTTCACCACGGGATAGCTTGATTTTTTGATAGTTTTACCCAAATGGCTCATTCTAAATCAGCCACATAACCAAGCTCTCAAAGCCGGAGATTCACAAAAAGTATTGTCATTCGATTTCAGCTCTATCACTAAATGCCTCATTCAAAACCAATCACAGCGGTCGACTCTGATAGGTAATTTCCGACATCAACCCGATCGCATTAAATTTCAATATCACTTTCCGGGCATCCGATTTTTTGGTGATGTCATCACATTGAGCCCCCTTTTCCAAAAAATAAATATAGAATTTTGTATTGCGTTCGCCCAGCTGGTGAATATCAGGTCTGCCAAGAATTTTACCAATATCGTCTGCAAACTTTCCCAGCAATTGTTTCTGTTCCGTTTTTAAATCGGATATTAGTGCAACACGCTCACCTTTGCATCCTCCACGGTCCTGACGCCATTTTTTGACGTCAAGTTTGCCCAATTTATCCGGAGGGGTGGAACAGGCTGCTAAAAAGACAAAAAGCCCTAAAACTGAAAAGAATGATTTTATTTTTGTCATATCCTGTTACGCTTCTTCGTTTATCCTAAATCAAAGGCGAATATAATCACAAGACAGGAAACCGTTTTGAGTATTGATTAAAATCAAAAAAATCCTTGATGGCCCTCTGTTAGAAAATCATTAAGATTATACAAAACATTTGTACTTCATTATGCTTTTTTGCAGATTTCATGAACATTTCCTTAATACCAATCTCAGATATTTTATGAAAAGATTATTGCTTTTCGGCTTCCTTACTTTTGGCTCTGTTTCCGCTTATTCACAGGCTAGCTTTTCATCGGCAATGGATGCGACGGAATGTTCCAACACCTTTTTTAAAGCACTTTTAGAAGAAGACAGTAACGCACTTAATAATGTCCTTGCTGATGATTTTTCTATTGTCAGTTTCGATGGACGCCAAATTGACCGCGACATGCTTTCTCAGGCCGTGGCACAAGGTTACCTGACTGTTGAAACGGGAATGCTTTCTGGTACTCGTACCCGTAATTATGGTGACGTTGGCGTGATCACGGGAACATGGAATGTGAAGGGAAAAATCGAATCCAACGGCTTTCAAAATGAAGTTACTTATACCGTGGTTTCCGTAAAAAGTGGTGGCATTTGGAAGGTTGCGACAGTGCAGTTGACGCCAGTTCATTAGAATTTTAAAGTTAAATGAGAAAGTTCCTTATTAAATAGCCCTCTCATTTAACTTTAATTACCAAATATTATTTCCCAACTGGGACAAGAATGCCCAAATGAACAGATGCACCACGGTTATGAACTTTTGAATTGTCATCACCGTCAATAGGCGTCGCTAAATTTCTCAATCCAAAATGATAACGTCCTTCCGCGAATATCTTTAAAATACCCAGCGGATACGCTACGCCAACTCCACCCAGGATTCCGTAATCAAATTTACGTGAGCCTTCACCAAAACTGTAAGAACTTTCATCATTTTCTTCTGAAATTAATTTGCCATCAAGGTAAGATTTCACACTTGACTTTTGCTTCAAATTATTGGTAAGCAAACGAAACTCCGGGCCAATGGAAAATATACCTTCAATTTTTCCAAGCTTTGGTTTAAATTGAAACAAAACCGGCATCTCAATATAATTGATTAACAATTTTGCTCTAAGTTCTACCTTTGCATCTTGGTTATTAATAACCTGACTTACTGTTTCAGAGATCCTCGTACCGCGCTGAGAAAACCCAGGCTCAAATTGAATACTAGTTGTTCTGCCAATCGGCACATTAAAGAGAACAGCGAAATTAAGGCCCGTTTTAGCCTTGAATGGATATTCCTGGCCGGTATCATCCTGTACTGCCAGGTTAGCAAAATTAGCCCCTGCCCGAAGCCCTACGCTCATCTGCGCCTTCGTTACAAACGACAGTAAAAACAAACAAAATAAAAACAATAATGATACATGTGAAGATTTTTTCATGAGCCAAGCTTTTATTTGAGTAGTAAGCGAAATATAGGATTTATAATTATTAAAATAAAAATTATGATTATAAAAAAACAAAAAAAGAGCTGCCTTTTCAGACAGCTCTAATTCTTAATTATTTCTCTGCTTAAAACTAAACGTTCATCAAAGATTCACGACGACGCATTTTACCGGCTGGAATACCAAACATCATTTTGAAACGACGGCAGAAGTAAGCTGTGTCTTTGTATCCAACGTCAGAACCGATCGCACGGATGCTTTTCTTCGAAGTACGAAGCAGGTCAACCGCTTTTTCCATACGTTGGTATTCAATATAATCCTGAGGATTAATACCCGTCAGCATTTTGAAATACTGTCCAACGTAATCTTCCGATACGTTCGCTACGTTTGCCAAAACTTTATTGGACAGATCGCCCCCCAAATTGTCTTTGATATAAGCAAAGATATCGATCAAACGAGGGTCCTTGAAATAAGTACTGTTTGTAACAAGTTGTTCAACAAACAATTTATTTTTAAGAATGTAACGAATAATTTCGATTACAACTTCTTCTGTTTTGATTTTGATGATACGTCCCTTACCAGGAATATCAAGCATATCTTCTGTCAGGATCTGATTGATCGTGATTGCGATCTGATCGTCTCTTTTGATCAAAAACGGAGGAACATCCAGCGATGTAAAGAAGTTAACCGTATCAAAAACTTTCGCCTCAAAAGAGATCAAACCAAATGAATTTGGCAATTTTCCGATTAAAGCGGGGTCATGTCCGGCTTCTATATAATTATCCCGGTTTGTCATGAACTCTTCGTTCGAAACCGTTTTGGCTGTTTGGGTATTTCCGTAAGTTACCGTTGCATGTTTTCCACCTGGAATAAACAACATGTCACCTTCCTCTACCTTATGAGATTCTTCGCTACCAAACGAAACTTCTCCATCGTACAAAATTGTAAGTGAATTCTGTACGTCGTAAAAATTCTTGATCGTGATCGGTTGTAAAATACGGATATGTCTCGCTTTTACAAATTTCACGCCTAATGACTCAATAATCTTATTATAGTCTTCCATACATGTATATATTTAGGGCCCAAAAGAACCGATTATTCAATTTTTGTACAAATCTAATAAATTGTACAAAACTAATACAAGCATGTATTAACAAAAAATATAAAAAAAGTATCTTTTTAAGATGAAATTAATCCCACATTTAGAACAATATGCAGGAAAATGCCCAAAAGGGCCTATTTTAGCAACTCACGAGCAATTACTAATTTTTGGATTTCAGAGGTACCTTCATAGATTTGTGTAATTTTTGCGTCGCGCATCATACGTTCCACATGATATTCCTTCACATAGCCGTAACCCCCGTGAACCTGAACGGCTTCCGTTGTCACCCACATGGCAACATCGGACGCAAAAAGCTTGGCCATGGCGGCTGCCTGAATGTAATTTTTGCCCTGATCTTTAAGTCTCGCTGCTTTATAAACCAGTAACCTTGCTGCCTCGATACGGGTTGCCATTTCTGCCAGCTTGAACTGTATTGCCTGATGATCGCTGATCGGCCTCCCGAAAGTTTTTCTTTCCTGTGCATATTTTAACGATAATTCGAAAGCTCCTGCCGCAATACCTAATGCTTGTGCAGCGATACCAATTCTGCCTCCGTTCAAAACCGTCATCGCAAATTTGAATCCAAAACCATCTTCTCCAATCCTGTTTTCCTTCGGAACTTTCACATCTGTAAACATCAAGGTATGCGTATCCGATGCCCTGATTCCCATTTTATCTTCTTTCCGACCCACCATAAACCCGGGCGATCCCTTTTCAACAATTAAAACGTTGATACCCTTATGACCCTTTTCCGGATGGGTTTGCGCCATAACCAGGCAAATTTCCGATGAATTTCCGTTTGTGATCCAGTTTTTGGTACCGTTTAATAAATAGTGATCGCCCATATCTTCTGCCGTCGTATGCTGAGAGGTAGCATCGGAACCAGCCTCCGGCTCCGACAAACAAAATGCGCCTATTTCATCGCCTGAGGACAACCGGGTCAGATATTTTTTCTTTTGTTCCTCCGTTCCATACGCCTGGATTCCCCAGCAAACCAGCGAATTATTCACAGACATAATCACAGCGGCGGATGCATCAACTTTGGAAATTTCCTCCATGGCAATCACATACGAAATGGTATCCATGCCTCCACCTCCATATTCCGGCTTTACCATCATGCTTAGAAAACCGAGATCCCCCATCTTTTTTATCAGGGTTCTGTCAAATTTCTGATCATTATCACGTTCAATGACACCTGCTAATAACACGTTTTGAGCAAAGTCGCGTGCAGCATCTTGCACCGCCTCATGTTCTTCACTCATATTGAAATCCATTCCGGTTAACTGCGCACTGTATGGCATAAAAAAGTACTTTTATTTCTAATGAATCGATCAAAAATAACATTTTCGCAATTAGTATGCAAGCATACTAATTTCTAACTTATTAAAACTTTGTGTTTTGCTGATCATTTTGAAAAAAAGATATCTTAAGTTTGCGCCTTCGTATATATTTACTCTGACTTATATCAGCACACTTCATAAAAGACATTTTTCAAAACATGCCCATTCTTACCGTTTTTTATATCAAGCTTTTCATCAACCTGGGTCTCACGCTGGGTATTTTCTGGGGGATAAGCCGATCTGATCTTTTTTCCAAATGGCAGCAGGAAAAGGAAAAATCAATTTTCGCGATTGCTTTTATCCTTCTTCGACTTATTCCGTGGATACTTATTTTCCTTGTTGCCAATGAAGACCCACGCGGTGATATTCCTTTTTTCTTTTACAAAGCAGAAGCGGCCAAAGCAGGCGGTTTTGTTTATCGTGATTTCTGGTCATATCACGCTCCGCTATATGCGTACATTATTACCATTCCAATCTGGATCTGGCATAATGCCCGCGCCATCGTACTTTTTATGGTTGTAATGGAAAGTGCTATTCTCTGGCTTACCTATCAAACTTATAAAATCAAAAGCAGCCGGGCTTTGCAGCTTGCCATCATTTATTTGATGTTGCCAGCTGGTTTTATGTATATTCTTGTAGACGGCCAGGAAGAAGTCTGGTTTTGGGGCGCTGCCTTATTGATCTGGCGTTACACGATCAAACATAAAGAAAACTATGAAATTGGTGTCGGGCTGCTTTTTGCGCTGACTTTGCTGACAATCAAAGTAACCTTTATCTTTTTGCTTCCTGCAATTCTGGTTGTTGTTAAAAAGCCGATCAAAATGCTCATCGTTATGGCAGTCGTTGGCATTCCTGCCGTTGGATTTTTGTACTGGCAGATCGGTGATTTATTCCTGATGCCAATTCGCCACACGGAACAGTTAATGACGCCAAATCTATTCTCCACCAGCCGGCCTTTTGTTGAATTGTTTATTCATATCAATGAGAAAAAGTCGACTATGATCAACTGGATTGGTTTACTGTTTACCGTTTTCATCCCGACTTACATGGCTTTCAAAGCGCGTCACAGACATATTAGTGAAATTTTGCCTGGAATATTTATCGCTGTTTTTGTTTGTATGATGATTTTCCAGGCCAGTGCCATGGGTGCGTATCTTATTGCTTATTTGATGGCGGTTCTGTTTGATATTATTGATATCAGAAAAACCTGGCACGTTGCCGTTCTGTTGGTTTTAAACTGGCTTACCGTTGTTCAGCCTTTTGTTTGGGTTTACATTGGCCAGCCTTCCTACACTTCCTTTGGCATGTTCGGAAATCTTTCCAACCTGTTTGAATACACGTTACAAATCCTGAATGTGTTATGTTATGTCTGGGTTTTACGCCAAACGTATCAAAACGTAGTAAACCCTGATAAACTGGCAACGGCATGAATATCGTTTTAGGAAAATTAGGCATTAGCCTTGCCGCCATTGTGCTGTTGATTATCGTTATTTCCCAACGGAAAAAGATTTCAGCATGGCTTGAAAATAAAAGTGTCAGAGTTTCATTGATTATTGGCTGGATTATTTTCCGCCTGATTCCGTTCGTGGCCATTTACCTTATTGCCAACATTACACCAACTTCTGATGTTTTAGGTTTTTGGGATGAAGGCAGCAAAGCATCGATGGGACAGATCGTCTACCGCGATTTCTGGTCGCCATATTCTCCGCTTTACGCCTATTTTGTAGGAATCTGGTTAAAGCTTTGGTATGATCCGAAAATGATCGTACTCACGATGGCCGTCATGGATGGCGTTGCATTATGGGTTTCCTGGCACTTTTTCCGCCCTTTTCAATCCCGCGGATCGTTTTTATTTAAGGCACTGGTTTACCTGATACTTCCCGGATCTTTGGTGCTCTGCATCATCGGCGCGCAGGAAGATGTCTGGATGTGGCTTTTTGTTGTGCTGGCTTATTTGGTAAGAGAAAAAACGGTAAGGGTGGAATGGTTTGCAGTGGTTTTAGGAATTGGTTTATTGATGACAAAAGCCATTTTCGTTTTGATCCTTATTCCGATTTTTCTTCTTGAAAAACATAAAATCCGGTTTGTTATTCCGATGGCAATTGTAGGAATTATTGCTTTGGGAATATTGTACCCGTTGGTAGGTCTGGATTTTATGCAGCCATTGGATGAAGCAAAAGTTTTGCGTGCACCAAATATTCTTGCCATTATTAATCCCTGGTTTTTTAACGGAATTGGTGTTGGTGAAAAATTCTGGAACTGGGTTGGGTTGGTTGTATCGGTCGGACTTGCCTGTATCGCTGCTTTTCGTTTGCAAAATGCCGATTTCCGGATTATGCTTTCACGCGTTTGGGTGGTTTTATATGCGACTATGATGGTGATACAGCAAAGTGCATACAGCAATTATATTTTCCTGTTTCTGATTCCATTGGTGTTTTATGTGATTGACTGGACGAGCAAGAAACAGATTATTTTACTGCTTATTTTCAATGTGCTTTGCGTAGTGCATCCTTCCTACTGGTGGCGGTTAGGAATGCCGCGTTACCTGAAACCTGCTGATATCACCGCTTCAACAGATTTTATTGTTGATTATATTTTCCAAATCAGTATTATCGTCCTGACGGGATATTTTGTTTGGCTTGCATTTCCGAAAAAGCAAACACGAAATCAGATTAACTAACTGATTTTTAACTATTTTTAAGAAAATTACTTTCCACGATCTGCATACTTTTGGAGATAGATAAATCTTCATGTATGCATTCCGTCGACAGTCACACGCTTGATGAGTTACAAATTCAGAGCCGCAATAGCAAGGAAGGAAGTATTCTGCAATTCTTTGATCACGCGAAGACCCAGGGCGGGCAGGACTTTCTGAAAACACTGATTGCCAAACCCAAGAATTCCCTTCCTGAAATTCTGTCTTTTCAATCTCTGCTAAAATCAATTTCTCAAAATATTGAATCCTGGCAGCTGAATGTGTCGCGGGCCTATATAGCCGCCGCCGAAAGTTATTACGCTTCCAACATCTCCTATACGATGTCCCAGGATATGTTTAAACACTGGGTCGATACATTTTTCTATTCCCGCCGCCATCCTGCTGAATTTTATCTTGTTCAAAGCGGTTTGACTGCTACTTTGATGCTGATACGCGGTATGCGTGATTTAGTTATTTGTTTTGAAAACGAAACGATTCCGGATGATGCGAAGGATGATTTTAATTTTCTGACCAAATTTCTGTTGTCTGATAGTATCAATTCTTTTCTCAAAACCAAAGACGACCGGCTTTCTCTAAGTTCCGTTTTTTACAGAGATTATTATTTCAGAATCACACACAAAGAATCATTTCGGAGACTTCTCGATATCTGCTATACTTTTGACGCCTATGTTTCCATTGCCTCTGCCCAAAGAAAATACAATTTAAACTTTCCGGAATTTGTTGAAAATGATACCACTTTTGAAGCAGAAAAAATCTGGCATCCGCTGATCAAAAATGCTATTCCGAATGATTTCGTAGTAGCTGAAGAAAGATCCCTTTGTTTGCTAACAGGGGCTAATACCAGTGGCAAGACGACTTTTCTGAAAACCTGTGGTGCTGCCGTGTATCTGGCGCATCTGGGCTGGCCTGTTCCGGCTGTCAGGATGAAAATTTCGTTCTTCGATAAACTGTTTACTTCCATTCATCTTACTGATAATCTGGAACTTGGTTATAGCCATTTTTACAATGAAATTATGCGGATAAACGATATCGCCGAAGCATTAAATCATGGAAAAAAATGTTTTGTGATCATCGACGAACTCTTTCGTGGTACCAATCAGGAGGATGCTTTTCATTGTTCCAAAACGGTTGTCGATGGTTTTTCCAATCACGTAAATTCTATCTTTCTGGTATCCACACATCTTTACGAATTACTTGAAAATTATAAAACTTCCCGTGCCACTTCCTTCCGTTGTTTTAAAACAAAAGTTACCGGATCAGATTTTGAAAATACGTTTCAAATTGAAGAAGGAATAGCGTCCGAGAAAATTGGACAGCTGATTTTGAAGAAAGTGGGGATACCGGAGCTTTTGAAAATAAAAGTTTCTGAGTCAGGAAATGTATCCAAGTGATTTCAAATTCTCCTGCGGCTCCTTTAACAAAACACTTTTACCACCCGGAATAATGAGATACACAGCATCGCTGGCCGATAATACATATCGGTAAAAATGATCCGACAAAATAATCCCCTTGTTATTTTTTTGTTCATTAATTATGACTAGCAATTGTTCGATAATAACAGGATCAAGATGTGTAAAGGGTTCATCCAGCAAAACAAATGAAACCGGTGAAAGTAAAATCAGTAATGTTTCAACTAGCCTCATATTACCACCTGATAAATTCCAAAGTTGTTCTTTTTTGTATTTCTCCAAATCAGGAAAGTTCGAAACCATTTCCGAAAAAGAAACGCTATACAAACTGCATAACTTTTCAACGGTTAAACCCTTCGGAGCAAACGGAACCTGCGGCAAATAACGCAATAGATTTTTTTCGAGGTAAGGATGTGAAACATAGTCGCCATTAATCCTAACAGATTGATTTTGTCCTCTCAACGAGCCAAATATCATCCTTAATAAACTTGTTTTGCCAGTTCCATTTCTACCAAGCAAGCCTGTTACCTTTCCCGTTTCAACTTTCAAATAAATGCTTTGAAGTACTTTCCGTCCATTATATTCCAGCCAAATGCTATCTGCTTCGAGAATATCCATAATCAGATTTATTTTAAAAAATTCACCAAATGGACAAAAAACATAAACACTAAAAATGCCAGGATATCTAATGCAAAGGCAGTAACAAAAAGTCGCAATTCAGATATTGACAGATTGAAATAAAAAAATAGCCGATCAGGATTATTACTTCTCAGGTAATACCACATAACCAGATCAGAAGCTATTTTCATCAGAAAATAACCTTTTAAAAAGTGCCAGAAATCTCCAAATAATGGTGCATCAACAACAATCCAGGAGAAAATTGAAATCATCCCCGTGCAAACAGAAAATGAAAAGTAGAAAGACATGATTAAACATAAACGCTTCATTATCTTTTTTATACAAGATAAAAAATAGGTCTTCTCTAAAAACAGCTTTAAGTTTATTTAACAAAAAAGCCCCCACAAACTGTGAAGGCTTATCTGATATAATATCTGCAATCAAATCTTATTCAATTGTATCAAAACCACAATAAGGTACCAAAACAGCGGGTATACGGATCGTTCCATCCGCCTGCTGATTGTTTTCCAACAAAGCTGCTACAATGCGCGGTAATGCCAAAGCGGAGCCGTTAAGCGTATGGAGCAATTGAGTTTTCTTATCAGCCGTTTTGTAACGCAATTTCAAACGGTTTGCCTGGTAAGTTTCAAAATTAGAAACAGAACTGCATTCCAGCCATCTCTCCTGTCCCGCAGACCAAACTTCAAAGTCGAAAGTAAGTGCAGATGTAAAACCCATATCGCCACCACAAAGACGCAAAATACGGAAAGGTAATTCCAGTTTTTCCAGCAATCCTTTCACATGGTTTGACATATCAGACAAAGCCTGGTAAGAATCTTCAGGCTTACAAATCTGAACAATTTCGATTTTATCAAACTGGTGCAAACGATTCAGCCCACGAACATGCGCTCCCCAGCTTCCAGCTTCACGACGGAAACAAGGGGTGTAAGCCACATTTTTGACCGGCAATTCGTTTTCCGCAACAATCACATCACGGTACAAATTGGTAACCGGAACTTCCGCAGTCGGAATTAAATAAAGGTCATCCTGAGCATCATGATACATCTGGCCTTCTTTATCCGGCAACTGCCCCGTGCCAAAACCAGAATCTGCGTTGATAAGGATCGGAACCTGTACTTCGGTATAACCTGCTTTTCCTGCTTCGTCCAAAAAGAAAGCGATCATCGCACGTTGTAAACGCGCCGCTTTTCCTTTATAAACCGGAAAACCGGCCGCTGTAATTTTATTACCAAGTTCAAAATCAATGATCGGAGCAATTTTTCCACCCAGTTTTTTGATTAATTCCCAGTGTGGCTGAGCACCTTCAAAAAGAGCAGGTTTTGCACCTTCTTCCAATTCGTTCACATTATCCTCAGCGGTACGGCCTTCCGGAACACTTGCATGCGGAAGGTTAGGAAGTTTTACCAGCTCGCCTAATAACTCCTCTTCCGTTGCCTTATGCTGCTCTTCCAGCTGTTTCGATCTTTCTTTTAAAGCAGCCGTTTCACCTTTGGCTAACTCTGCTTCGGCCTTTTTGCCTTCCTTCATCAAACCGCCAATTTCTTTTGCTTTCGCATTAGACTGGGTCAGCACAGCATCAAGTTCCTGCTGTGTTTCACGACGCAGGCGGTCCAATTCGATAATCCGGTCAACAGCTGCTTCCGGGTCTTTAAAATGCTTCTTGGTTAATCCGGCGATTGTCAGTTCTCTGTTTTCGCGGATAAAAGTTGTTTGTAACATGTTTGGCTATTAGCTTTTAGCGATTAGCCATTAGCTAAATGCCAACAGCTAATCGCTAAAAAGTGATCAGATTTGAAAAATCACGGTGCCGTGAAAATATCTTTCATTGCGTCTTCATAATAAAAAAGACGCTCGTTCAGCACATTAAGTGCCTCTGCCTTGTATTTTGAATGGATTAGCAGCGAAAGGTTATGCTCCGAAGCGCCATACGAAATCATTCGTATAGGTATATTTTTCATCGCTTCAAGCACTTTAAGCGCTATTCCTTCCTTGTCTGCACTGAAATTTCCAACGACACAAATGATATTCTGATCGCTGTCGTTTTCTTCCAGATCTGCGAATTCACGAAGTTCAGCCGTGATTGCTTCCAGATGTTCGGAATTATCAATCGTTACTGAAACCGAAACTTCCGAAGTGGTGATCATATCCACCGGCGTTTTGTATTTTTCAAAAATCTCAAAAACGCGTCTCAGGAAGCCATAAGCATTCAGCATACGGGTCGAATGAATGTATATCGCTGTAATATTATCTTTCGCTGCAATCGCTTTTATTTCTCTGTCAGAAGACTGATTGGCGATAAGCGTTCCCGGGGCTTCCGGCTGCATTGTATTTTTCAAACGAACCGGTACTCCACGAAGTTTCGCAGGTGTGATCGTGCTTGGATGAAGAATTTTAGCTCCGAAATATGCTAATTCCGCCGCCTCTTCAAAAGTCAGTTCACGGATTGGGAACGTGCGTTTCACGATGCGAGGATCGTTGTTATGCATTCCGTCAATATCCGTCCATATCTGGATTTCTTCTGCGCGAATCGCCCCACCGATTAAGGATGCAGTATAATCAGATCCACCGCGTTTCAGGTTGTCAACTTCTTCGCGTGGGTTTCTGCAAATAAATCCTTGGGTAACGATTGTTTGTTTATCCGGATGCTGCGCTAAAATCGCAGTCAGTTTTTCTTCAATTTTTTCAAGCTCAGGCTCATTGTCAGCATCGATACGCATAAACTCCAAGGCAGGAAGCAACACAGCACTATCTCCTACTTCTTCCAGATATCCCTGAAAAAGCTGCGTACTCAACAATTCTCCCTCGGCAACGATCTCCTTTTCCTGTTTTGAAGCAAAAGGTTTGATACCCACAAGAGAACGGATAAATCCGAATTCATTATCAATAATTTCCTGACCTTTGGCAAGACCCGCTTCGGTTGAATACAACTCCTTAATAAAAGAATCGTAATGCGCCTTCAAATCATCAATTTGCTTTGAAGCGGACGCATCTTCATTGGCCTTGGCAGCTTCGCCAATTGCAATAAGCGCATTGGTGGAGCCCGACAAAGCGGATAATACTACAATTTTCCGACTTGGATCCGTCAAAAGAAGTTCACGGATTGAGTGCATACGTTCAGGTTTCCCAACCGAAGTGCCGCCAAATTTCCAGACTTGCATAATTATTAATGATTGAAATTTTTGATTACTTATTTTTCTGAAGTGTCAGGGGTTGTACCGCTCGTAAACTAAACCTGACTATTTCGTGACAACAAATGTCCACTTCCTGACCACCCTTGACCGCGCGGCGGCCGCAATTTCTGACTACTTCCCGGCAATTTGCTCTTTCAATCCCACCATTTTAATGGCTGTCATGGCCGCTTCGTCGCCTTTGTTGCCGTGAACTCCTCCTGCGCGGTCGATGGCCTGCTGCATATCATTGGGTGTTAATACGCCAAAAATAACGGGCTTGTTATTTTTGATACTGATATTCGTAATTCCTTGTGCAACGGCATGATTGATATAATCATTATGCTTGGTTTCTCCTTGGATCACTACTCCCAATGCGATAACCGCATCGATGTCTTCACGCTGTGCAAACCAATGTGCACCCAAAGTCAGTTCGAAACTTCCCGGAACATTTCCCCGTACTATATTTTCTTTTGCTGCACCATATTCAACAAGCGTTTTGTAAGCTCCGTCAAAAAGCGCTTCTGTTATTTCACTATTCCACTCTGCCACGACAAGGGCGAATTTTTTATTACTGATATCAGGAAGACCTTCGGTGTTAAATACGCTTAAATTTTTATCTGCACTTGACATATAATACGTGTTAAGAAAAACTTATGAGTTAAAATATTTTGTATAAAAAAAGGATAAAACCGGTGTCGGCTTTATCCTTTTTTGGAACAATAATGTATTACCATTTATTTGCCGACTTGTCCCTCTAACAATCCCATGTATTTCTTAGCGTTCACTACTTCCGATGAAAGCGGGAACTCTTCAATAACACGTTTATAGGAAGCAACAGCATCAGCAGCCTGGTTTGCCTTTTCCTGTGCAAGTGCAAGCTTCATCAAATATACTGGCGTAAAATATTCGTTTTTGTCGTAATCAGATGCTTTTTTGTAATATGAAATCGCTTCAGCTGCCTGATTCTTTTCAAGATAAGCATCACCGATTAATGACTGAGCACGTGCGTGAACCAACAGGTCAGAAGAACTGAAAGATTCAAGATGGCTGATAGCGTCATCGTATTTGCCTTGTTTTAGCAAAGCAACACCTGCGTAAAAGTTAGCAAGGTTTGCAGCGTCAGTACCTTTATAGTCGTCAGCGATAGACAAAAGTCCTTCGTTTCCTCCGCTTCCGTTCAATGCTTTTGACAAAGAATCCGCTTCAAAATCGTAAACAACAGAAGAAAGTGCTTTTTGAGCATTGCCTTCTTGTCCATCAATATAAAAACGATATCCTGCAAACGCTACAACGGCCACAAGGATCGCTCCTCCAATACCGATAAGTACTTTACGATTTTTAAGGAAAAAAACCTCAGCCTTATTGATTTGTCCAGCTAATGCTTCCGGATTTTCAATAATTTCAAACCCGGACTCGTCCGTATTTTTCTTGCTCATGTCAATTAATTCGTATTTTGGAGTGCAAAGTTATAAAAACTTATTTAAGTCAAAACACTTCTCGCACAATTCTTTACACATCATTTAAATTGCTCTTCCTTATTATATTAACTTTTTGTTTGAAATTTTAGTATTTGAGCACAATTTTTCTTCTAAAAATAAGTTAAAAAATCTTTTTCAAACAAAAAGAAAACTGCGTAACGCATACATTTCCAGTATCGTTACGCAGTTAAATTCTTCTAACAAAGAGTGAATCTTAGCTATATAACGGATACTCTGTCATCCAGTTATTAATCTCCTGTTTTACGGCAGCAATTTTTGCATCCTGATCGTGATTAATCAAAACGGTGTCAATTAAATCAACAATACGCTCCATATCCGTTTCAAGAAGACCACGGGAAGTCATCGCAGCTGTTCCCAAACGCATACCCGACGTTACCATCGGCGATTTATCATCAAAAGGAACCATATTTTTGTTGATCGTGATATCAGCCTTGATCAAAGTATTTTCAGCAAGCTTTCCTGTAAGTCCCGATGCAACACCATTTTTAGTACGCAAATCGATCAGCATCAAGTGATTGTCTGTTCCACCTGAAATGATCTGGTATCCTTTTTCAACAAATGCTTTTGCCATTGCCTGCGCATTTTTGGCAACCTGCACAGCGTAGTTGTAATATCCTTCGCTAAGTGCTTCGCCAAAAGCAACCGCTTTCGCAGCAATAATATGTTCTAACGGTCCGCCTTGTGTTCCAGGGAAAACGCCTGAATCAAGCAAAGATGACATCGTACGAATTTGTCCTTTTTGCGTTTTGATACCAAAAGGGTTTTCAAAATCGTCACGCATCATAATTACACCACCGCGAGGACCGCGTAATGTTTTATGTGTAGTTGTGGTAACAATATGGCAATGTCCCATTGGATCATTCAACAAACCTTTTGCAATAAGCGCAGCCGGGTGAGAAATATCAGCCAAAAGAATAGCACCGATTTGGTCAGCAATGTTACGAAGTCTTTCATAATCCCAGTCACGGCTATATGCAGACGCACCACAGATCAACAATTTCGGACGTTCTTTCAAAGCTGTTTCCTCCACTTTGTCCCAGTTGATAAGACCCGTTTCTGCTTCCACACCGTAGAATACCGGTTGGAAATATTTACCTGAAATGTTAACAGGAGATCCGTGCGAAAGGTGACCACCGTGTGCCAGGTTGAAACCCATGATTTTATCACCAGGATTCAAACAGGCTACAAAAACAGCCATATTTGCCTGAGCACCCGAGTGAGGTTGAACGTTTGCCCAGGTTGCACCGAATAATTCTTTCAAACGGTCAATGGCAATTTGTTCAATTTCATCGACTACTTCACAGCCACCGTAGTAACGCTTGCCTGGAAGACCTTCTGCATACTTGTTTGTAAGCACACTTCCTGACGCTTCCATCACTTGCTTGGATGTAAAATTTTCGGAAGCAATCAGCTCTATACCTGATTCCTGACGGTGTTTTTCCTTATTAATAAGGTCAAAAATTTGGGTATCACGTACGACGCTTGTGAGTGTAGACATGGTATTTCTCTTGAAATGATGTGATGTTTTTTTAACAAGCAACAAAAATACAATAGATTATTCGGTTATGAAATTTTCACACATACTTTATGTTGAATTCCTCCTTTGTAACTTGCGTGTACGAGCACTCCAATGTATTAAGTCTAAGTTATTTTTTAAATTTTTTTAATAATATTCACTTTGTGTTGTAATTTTGTAGACGAAATTTATATCATTACCTTATGTTGTAATTGAAATCAGCAAATATGGCATGGTATCAATTTACTGTCTGTCAGTACTGTAACAAATCAACTGTTCTTTTTTCGTACTAAACTCTTGATTAAAATCACATTTTTATTAAAAACATGGACCAACAATCTCTCAATCCGGAAACAATTTTAATGCAGGCGGCGGACAACGCACTCTCTGGCGGAAGTGTAGGACAACCTATTACATACGAAAAAATACCTACCCAGATTTTTGCTGATTCAAAAGATGCTTCCAATGCCGTGGCACAGGAAATCGCTGACTTGATCCGTCAAAAGCAAAAAGAAGGTAAAAACTGTGTACTTGGCCTTGCCACAGGATCTTCTCCAAAAACAGTTTATGCCCTACTGGTTAAAATGCATAAGGAAGAAGGCCTGAGCTTTAAAAATGTTATTTCATTCAATCTGGATGAATATTATCAAATGGAACCGGATTCTATTCATAGCTATCACCGGTTTATGAAAGAACAATTGTTCGACCATGTTGATATTCCAAAAGAAAATTATTTTCTGCCTGACGGAACAATTCCGGCAGCTATGGTACGCGATTACTGCACATCGTACGAAAATAAAATAAGTGCAGTTGGCGGACTGGATTTCCAGCTTTTAGGAATTGGTGGAAATGGCCACGTTGGTTTTAACGAGCCTGGTTCATTAATCAATGCACGTACAAGATTAATCACGCTGGATCATTCTACACGTGCTGCGGCTGCGATGGAATTTGGTGGGCTGCATAAGGTACCTCGCAAGGCCATTACCTTAGGGGTTGCACCAATTTTGAGTGCTCGCCGTATTGTTTTGCTTGCATGGGGTGAACGTAAAGCTTCGGTAATTAAAGGTGCCGTTGAAGGGCCGGTTACGGAACGCAATCCTGCATCCTATCTTCAGGCTCACCCGGATGTTGCTTTTATATTAGATGAAAGTGCCGCTTCTGAATTGACACGTGTAAAAACACCTTGGGCTGTTGATTCGGTTGTTTGGGATAATAAAATGATCAAAAAGGCTGTGACACATTTATCTCAAAGCCTTAAAAAACCAATTCTGAAACTGACAGATAAAGATTATAACGATAATGGTATGAGTGATTTGCTCGCACAATATGGTGCCTGCTATGAAATCAATATCAACGTTTTCAATCAGTTGCAACATACAATCACAGGATGGCCCGGCGGAAAAGCGAACGCCGATGATACAAACCGTCCGGAACGTGCGCAACCTGCCAAAAAACGTGTGCTTATTTTCAGTCCGCATCCGGATGACGATATTATTTCGATGGGTGGTACTTTCCAACGTCTGGTTGATCAGGGACATGAAGTGCATGTAGCTTACCAAACTTCCGGAAACATTGCCGTGGCCGATGATGAAGCCCTTCGTTTTATCGATTTCGTTGTGGACTTTAATAAAGAATTTGGAATCGATAGTCCGGAAGCGACGAAGATATTCACCGATGCGAAAGACTTTTTAAGACATACCAAAGACAGTGAAATTGATACTTTGGAAATTCGTCATGTAAAAGGGACGTTACGTCGTGGAGAAGCAAAAGCGACTTGCCGTTTTGTTGGAATACCAACAGCTAATGCTCACTTCCTGAATATGCCTTTCTATGAAACAGGTACTGTCCAAAAAAACCCGATCGGCGAGGAAGATATCAAAATCATTGAAAACCTGATTGAAGAAATCAAACCGCATCAAATTTATGCAGCAGGTGACTTTGCCGATCCGCACGGAACGCACAAAGTATGTTGGGATGCAATAGTAGCTGCACTAGGCCGCTCGAAACATAAAAACTTTATGAAGGATTGCTGGGTATGGTTATACCGCGGAGCTTGGGCTGAGTGGGATATTTACGAAATCGAAATGGCAGTTCCGATGAGTCCGGACCAGGTTTTCAAAAAACGTCAGGGAATTTTCAAACACCAGTCGCAAAAAGACGGTGTGGTATTCCAGGGTGAAGATTCACGTGAATTCTGGCAACGTGCTGAGGAGCGCAACCAGGGAACTGCTAAGTTGTATAACAATTTAGGTCTTGCAGAATACGAAGCGATGGAAGCTTTTGTTCGCTGGAAATTTTAAATAACGACTGGTGAAAAAGCAAAGAGCTGTAAATTAAATTTACAGCTCTTTGCTTTTTTGTTAGTAATTATATTTTCCTGGTATATATCATCAATAGTTGTGCGAAATGGATTGCAGCTTAAAAACAGCTTGAAAGATTTGATTGCATGGACTTAAAGCTCCATGTCAATCCACATACGTTGAGCCATTTTCTCAACCATGCTTAAAACACCCTGAACTGCTCCGAAAATAATACAAAGAGGCAATATCACAGGTAGAAAGATTAGCCATTGTAGGGCCATGCCAAAATTGAACTTTTTAAAAATGGGTGCTTTCATAAGATCGGGTTAGTTACACTGGCTCACAATTCGATTAACAAATTAACTATAATTTACTAATAATCAACGTTAACATGAAATTAAACGTTTCTTAAATATTAAAAATTTCAACAAATAATGTAATTATTTCTATGCCTTTTATTTATAAAGCACTTTAAGGTTTACAGCTACTTGTCAAAATAACCCTTCGTGTAGAAAAAAATTTGTTAATTTGTTATAGTCAAGCAAACCTACATCATAAAATATGGCGTCTTCCGACATCATTCAATTATTACCCGATTCCATAGCCAATCAGATCGCCGCCGGAGAAGTTGTCCAACGCCCTGCATCTGTTGTGAAAGAACTCCTGGAAAATGCCATAGACGCCAAAGCTGGTAACATTCAGGTTATTTTACGTGAAGCAGGCCGTACACTTATTCAGATCATCGATGATGGATCGGGCATGTCCGAGACTGATGCAAGAATGTCTTTTGAACGTCATGCCACTTCGAAAATTCGTCAGTCCGAAGACTTATTCCGGATACGTACCATGGGATTCAGAGGTGAGGCACTGGCATCGATCGCGGCGATTGCACAAGTAGAATTGCGCACCCGCAAAGCAGAAGATGAACTAGGCACCTTAATAAAAATTGAAGGCTCAGAAATAAAAACACAGGAATCCGTTGCCTGTTTGCCAGGAACAAATCTTTGTGTTAAAAATCTTTTTTATAACGTTCCTGCAAGAAGAAATTTCCTGAAATCAAATTCAGTGGAAATGCGCCATATTCTGGACGAATTTCAACGAATAGCTTTGGCGCATCCCGAGGTTGGTTTTACATTACACCACAACGATACCGAAGTCTTTAATCTGCTTCCAGGAAAACTGGTTCGTCGGATTATTGATATTTATGGGCGGAATTACCGCGAACAACTTGCTTTTTGTCAGGAAGATACGTCCTATATCAGTGTAAGAGGTTATATCGGAAAACCTGAATTTGCCCGGAAAACCAGAGGCGAGCAATTCTTTTTTGTTAACGACCGGTATATCAAACATAATTATCTGCACCATGCAGTAACCAGTGCATTTGACGGTACAATTCCTGAAGGAAGTCATCCCTTCTATGTTTTGTTTATTGAAATAGATCCTGCCCATATCGACATCAACATTCATCCGACAAAAACAGAAATTAAGTTTGACGACGAGCGATCAGTTTACGCCATCATTATGGCAGCTGTTAAAAAAGCCGTTGGGGTCTATAATCTTTCACAATCGATTGATTTTGAGGATAACATTAATTTCTTAAATCCATCGAAATCAGATCAAAATCATGATAGTATTCCTCGTACGGTTATGCCGGATTGGGCGGCACAGTCGAGACATGCAGAAAATGGTCCGTCGAAAACAAACCTTACCAATTGGAATAAATTATTTGAAGGACTGCAAAATACCGACGACAGAAGTCGGGAACTGGCTGCTTTTGAAATGAATTCCACAACGGTTTCCCGGCCAACTTCCTATCAGGAACAGCCGATGACCATTGCCAGCAAAGTGAACCGGATGGCATCGGAAGTGATTTCTGCACCAGAAAGTGATGCGGTGTTATTTCAGCTTCACAACCGGTATATTCTTTCGCAGGTAAAAGATGGAATTATGCTCATCGATCAAAAAGCGGCTTATGAACGTATCTTATACGAACGATATCGTAAAATGCTTACAAACCGTAACGGAGCGTGTCAGCAGCTTTTATTCCCAAAAACAATCCGTCTCACACATTCGGATATGCAGCTGGTGAATGAAACAAAAAAAGAAATCAGAAGCCTTGGTTTTGAGTTTGATGAATTTGGTGCGAACGAATTAATTATCCGCGGTATTCCGGCCGATTTGCCAGAAGAAAGCGAACAGGATCTTTTTGAAGAACTGGTAGAACAATTGAAACAAAGCTATTCAGACTTGAAATTGAATAAACCTGAAAGTTTATCCCGCGCTTTGGCCCGCCGGTTTTCGGTTCGTTATGCGGTGAAACTTTCATTTCTGGAAATTCATACTTTGATAGACCAGCTTTTTGCCTCAACCGATCCAAACAGGACGCCGAGTGGCGAAGCAATTATCGTTTTATTGACGATGGATAAGTTAAGCAGTATCTTTAAGGGATAAGGAAACGAAAATATTTCTTAAAGAGTTATAGATTACAAACTTTTGATTTTGAATTAGAATGTTACAAATAACGCCGACGGTTAGAAATTTACTGATCCTGAATGTTCTGTTTTTTATTGTTGACGCATATATCTTACCAATCAGCAACAGATTTGCATTGATGCCAATTCTGTCGCCTGCTTTTATGCCCTATCAATTTGTTTCCTATATGTTTTTACATGGAGGTTTCGGGCATTTATTTAGTAATATGTTCGGTTTGTTTATGTTTGGGCCTTTGCTTGAAAGGATGTGGGGACCAAAAAAATTCCTGTTTTTTTACTTCTTTACAGGGATTGGCGCGGGACTTCTTTTCTCTGGAATCGGGTATTATGAAAATGCGCAACTACTTAAATCAGTGCAGGTTTACGTTCAATATCCAACCCCGGACGGCCTTGTTGACTTTATGAGTCATCATGCAAAAGGTTTTTATCAGGCCAATCTTGATTTTTTTAATGCTTTTGAAGAAAATCCTACCAATCCTTCGTATATTCAAAATAGTATTGTCGCAGTTAAAAGCGTATATCAGGCAAGCATTGGCACACCTATGGTGGGTGCGTCGGGTGCAATTTTTGGGATTTTAATGGCGTTTGGAATGTTGTTTCCAAACACGGAGCTTTTTATGCTCTTTATTCCGTTTCCGATCAAGGCGAAATACTTTGTTGCGTGTTACGGATTATATGAACTGTATTCAGGGATACAAAATGCACAATCTGATAATGTTGCGCATTTTGCACACGTTGGAGGAATGCTATTTGCATATATATTGTTGCGTTATTGGGGCACACAAAGACAAAATTTTTATTGAAAGAAGAAGATGAGCAATATTGTTGACGACATCAAGAGAGAATTTGAGAAATCGGAGAATTCGCTCGTAAAAATTATTTTAATTAATACGGCCGTTTTTCTGGTATTGCTATTGGTAAAAATCATTTTTACACTTAGTCAGTCATCCAATATTTATAGCTGGATTATTGATGCACTTGAGCTTCCGGCATCTCCCCATGAGTTTATCCGAAAGCCTTGGACACTCATTACGTATTTCTTCACACACGAAGATATTTTCCATATTTTGTTCAATATGATGTTCTTGTATTGGTTTGGTAAACTGATTGACGAATATCTTGGAGCAAAACGTGTCGTTGCCCTTTATTTTTTAGGTGGAATTGCAGGTGGGATGATCTATATGCTTATTTATAATCTGCTTCCTTTTTTCCAGACTCAGGTAGAAAGTTCAACCATGCTGGGTGCTTCCGCAGCTGCATTTTCTGTTGCAGTCGGCGCTTCTACATTACTTCCTAATTATACTTTCAACCTGATATTTTTAGGTCCTATACGTATCAAGTTTATAGCACTTTTCTATATCATATTATCACTTGCACAAACCGTTGGACCTAACGCAGGAGGCAATTTAGCACATTTAGGTGGTGCATTGGTTGGGTATATTTTTATCAAATTGTTGCAAAACGGTACCGACCTGGGTAAACCTATCTACGCTATTATGAACGGATGGACTGGGCTTTTCCGCAGACGTCCTTCGATGCAGGTGACGTACCGTGAAAGACAGGTATACAGAAGTACCAGCGTATATTCTTCGTCATCTACCTCGTCAACCATAGAAATGCCAGACCAAAATGAAATTGATACTATTTTGGATAAAATTTCTAAGTCAGGATACGAGAGCCTTACCAAAGAAGAAAAGCAAAAACTGTTCAAAGCTAGTCAGCAAAAATAAAAAGCAGTAGTCATCATCTATTTGTTTAATTTTGCGCATGTTATTAGGTTCAGGCCGATTACCAAAATTTGATTTTCAATAGCTTTCTATATGCTTATTACACCAGGAAAACTACTTGCCAAGATTGATTCTCCCGAGGATTTAAGAAAGCTCGACCGTACTCAACTTCCCCAGGTTTGTAACGAGTTACGTCAGTATATCATTGATAATGTTTCCGTTTATGGAGGTCATTTTGGCGCGAGTCTTGGTGTGGTTGAATTAACAGTAGCACTTCATTACGTATTTAATACACCCGACGACCAGCTTGTGTGGGATGTGGGACATCAGGCTTATGGCCATAAAATATTAACCGGACGCCGGGATAATTTTCATTCAAACCGGACTTATGGCGGGCTTTCAGGATTTCCAAAACGAAAGGAAAGCATGTATGATGCCTTTGGCGTAGGTCATTCGTCTACCTCAATTTCTTCTGCGCTGGGTATGGCTGTGGCGTCTGCACTGCAAAATCATCACGATCGCCAGCATATTGCGATCATTGGCGATGGTGCTATGACAGCCGGTTTGGCTTTTGAAGGAATGAATCATGCGGGAGCAACAGATTCCAATTTGTTGATTATCCTGAATGATAATTGCATGGCCATCGACCCGAATGTTGGTGCATTAAAAGAATATCTGACGGATATTACCACTTCTCATACCTACAATAAACTTAGAGACGAAGTCTGGAATATGCTCGGAAAGATGAGCAATTTTGGAAAGAGTGCGCAGGAAGTTGTTTCAAAAGTTGAAACAATGATGAAAACCGCAATTCTTCGTCAGAGCAATCTTTTTGAATCGCTGGGTTTACGTTATTTTGGCCCGATTGATGGTAATGATATCGGTCATTTAACAGAAGTTTTGAATGACCTGAAAAGTATTCCGGGACCTAAAATTTTACATTGTTTGACTGTAAAAGGAAAAGGATACGGGCCTGCTGAAAAGGATCAGACTAAATGGCACGCACCTGGAGTCTTTGATAAAATTACAGGAGAGATCAAGAAAAAAGTTTATGATACCCCACAACCTCCTAAATACCAGGATGTATTTGGAAATACATTAGTAGAATTAGCAGAAAAAAATTCCAAAATCGTTGGCGTTACACCTGCTATGCCGTCAGGATCTTCTTTGAATATTATGATGAAGGCAATGCCCGACAGAGCTTTCGATGTAGGAATTGCCGAGCAACATGCGGTGACGTTCTCTGCCGGAATGGCTACAAGGGGCGAAGTGGTTTATTGTAATATTTATTCCACTTTCATGCAGCGATCCTACGATCAGGTAGTTCACGATGTATGTATGCAGGAACTTCCTGTTATATTCTGTCTGGACAGGGCCGGTTTGGTAGGAGCTGACGGGCCAACGCATCATGGTGCTTATGACATTGCATTTATGCGTTGTATACCCAATATGATCGTTTCTTCACCTATGAATGAGCAGGAGTTGCGTAATCTGATGTACACTGCACAACTTGATATAATCCAAAAGGGCAGCCAGGCATTTACAATACGATATCCTCGCGGAAACGGTGTGATGCCTCAATGGCAAACGCCTTTTGAAGAAATAAAAATAGGAAAAGGTCGGAAAATTAAAGACGGTACTGATATAGCGATTTTGACATTAGGACCTGTAGGAAATTATGTTGTGGATGCGCATTCGATTCTCGAAAAAGAAGGTATAGATGTTGCGCATTATGATATGCGTTTTGTAAAACCTCTGGATGAAAATATGCTTCACGAAATTTTCAATCTTTATGACCGCGTAATTACTGTGGAAGATGGTTGTTTACAAGGAGGCTTTGGAAGTGCTGTATTGGAATTTATGATTGATAACGGATACAATGCCCGTGTTAAACGACTAGGAATTCCGGATTCACTTGTTGAACATGGCGAACCTGCTGAATTACATCACGAGTGCGGGTTTGATACCGAAGGAATTATGCACGCGATACGTTCCTTAATGCATACAGGCGCAACCATCAGTTTATAGATTATAGTTAAAAGATTTTGTAAACCTCTGAAAGTAGCTTAAAAGCTAGTTTCAGAGGTTTATTTTTGGAATATCCTACTTCCAAAAATAAATTTAGAAAAATGAGTAATGTTCAGAAAACCTCCAAATTTTTAGAAAAATTTAAGATTTGTCGATAAAACGATAGTAAAAGTATACTTCTGTATACTTATTAAGTTATTTTAAAATTTCATCGCAACACAATTACGAAGCACTGCGTAATTTTATTAGTATTCAATTTATCCAAATTGGATCAGATAAATAATTAAGATAAACACCTTACATGACTAAACGAGACAATTCATTGGATGTTTTAAGGGGAATATTATTAGTAATGATAACAATAAATCATATCGGAGGACCGCTATGTGTCCTTACTTTTCAACCTATGAGTTTCGTTTCAGCAGCAGAAGGTTTTGTCTTTTTATCAGGTTATATATTGTGCCTTGTTTATGGTAAAAGATTAATACGGGGACAATGTGTAACTTTTCCTACTCTCTACAAGCGATCTCTGAAAATTTATTGGTATCACTTGACACTTCTTTTAATACTTCTGATTCCGTATTTTATAAATGTTCCTTTTCTTAAACAATGGCAATTTAATGGATTAGCGACTTTTGCCGAAAAACCTCAAAAAGCCCTGTTTGCATATGCGCTTTTGCTATTCCAACCTGAACATCTGGATATTTTGCCTTTGTATATTCTGTTTATTCCAATCGGTTTTCTGGCATTAAAAGCTTTTGTAAATCAAAAAACAACGCTGATTTTATCACTTAGCCTTTTACTATGGCTTGTAAGTCAATTTCAGTATGTTAGTGCAAGGTTTTCCAATCCTTTCAGTTTGAATTCAGGTTTTTTTAATCCTTTTTCCTGGCAAATACTTTTTATAGCAGGCTGTTATTTTGGATATTCCCGTGCTATTGGGAAGGAAATTGTTCCAAAGTCCAGAAAAATTCTTTTCCCCGCTTTAATTATTTTCATAATTCTTGCCTTTATCCGATATTATAAAGGAGCAGATAGAGATATGTTTCAAATAATTCTGTACAATTCTAACAAACCCAGTTTACAAATTTTCAGGCTATTGAATGTATTTATAATCGCTTACATTATCGATTATGCAATAAGATTCAAATACTTTCCCCACATAAAATCACTTGCATTTTTAGGCCGTCATTCGTTACAAGTATTTGTATTTCAAGTACTGCTGGTATACTTTATTGAGCCATTCAGGCCGGAAATTTTCAGCTTTGGATACGCCGGTAGAATTGCAGTTCAGATTTTGGCAGCAATTACTCTTTTTATTCCTGCATTTATGCATCTGTATTCCCAAAAAATAGCCCGGAAGAAACTTGCCGGCGTTGATGTTACTATTGTAAAAACTGAGTTATTTCAAGCTCACGATACCATTATGGCCGAAATCAATCAAAACTGACAGTTGGAAACTAAATTACATTAAATTTAAAATTTCCAATTCACTCTCCACAACCGCGGCAAGTTTAGCGTTTAGACTGTCGTAGGCTCTCAAAATCCTTTTGCCTGCTTCGGTAAGCTCCGTTCCTCCCCCACTTTTACCTCCCTTTTTCGCTATTACGTACGGATCTTTCGATTTTGAATTCATATCATCCACCATAGCCCAAGCCTTTTTATAGGACATACCCATAGCTTTCGCCGCATTCGCAATGGATCCGGATTCATCAATATGCTTAAGCAATTGAGCACGGCCAAGACCGAAAAACTTATTGCCATCCAGATAAATCCAATACCTTACCCGTAATTCTTTTACAGACTGCATATAATCAGAATTAATTTCTCCTTGACTTGCGAAAATTAATATAATAACGGCAATTTTGTTACAGATATAACATCTGAATTCATCAGTAAGTAACCAATGATCAATCGGCTCCTTTACAAAAAGACATTGGGAACTATTTTAGTAGCTTTTATCTGTATTTTTTAATATAGCCCTTAACTAATAATTTCAAAAGTAATAAAGGCCCAATATAATCTCAGTAATAAATAAGCATTTACAGCCTTTATTTAGTCCCAGAGAATTTCAATGACAACGAATATTATAATTTCATACGTGAAAATTTTTAACGGCTAGGGATTGAATATTTCACGAACCTGGGATAGGATCAACGGCCGTTTCACTGCACATAATCAACCAATAGAATATAATGTCAGAGGATCAAATAAAATGATTTTCAAGATCATTCGAAATTAACAGCTCCAAAGTTTCATCACAATTGAACATTCATACTACCGCATCGGCGTTCCACTTGGCTAGCCAGAGTAGATAAGTAAATTCTTTTCAGGTGTTTTTGTGAAGTTATGACTGAGATCCAATGCCAGGTTAAATGTTTTTAGGTCGAAAAAATACTCAAATAGTAGTTAACTTCTTTGTATTTGGCCCTTTTGAGAGCGCATGTTTACCGGTATCATTTATTGTTCCCAGTAAGCGGTTGTTTATATTTCTGTTTGAGAATTAAAATAGAAACATTTGTCTGCTGAATGTCGTCATTTTCATGATCCAACGTTTTTCATAGGTGTTTTATGAAGATTTTTCCTGCAATGTTCCTAAAGACAACCATTGCACGTGAAAATGGTTTATTACACGTTGACCAACCGGTTTTTTTCGGTAGCATTACGATAAAGGGGGTTTCGGTTGTTTATTATGAAAACTCACAGCTGATCCGCATTACATTAGCTAACACAATCCAATCACTGTCAACTACTTTTCATTCGGTAGTATATAGCCAACTGGGCTTAGATATAAAGAAAAACTTCTCTAATTGTTCTAAAGAGGCTTTCGAAAGTTTATTATTTTTTTCTGGATTATTCTACCATGTCTTATTCTAATCAATATGCGCATCGCAGACACTGGCATTTAGAGCGATCAGTTTGAATTACAAATTTTATAGAATGAATTTGTTAAAAGGAACTGAATGATAGGCAGGGAAACCCTCCAAAGTAAATAGGTTCGGTTAAAACACAAACCTAAAAAATCCTATCCTTTCCACAAGTTTATGAGATCCGTGGCTTGCCACCCGGCCACGAAGGTGTGAAGCGATAAACGGCATAAAAAAAGACCATCCTTTCGAGATGGTCTTTTTCTTATTTTGTAATAGTATTGTGGCGGCTACCTACGCGGCCCGACCTACTTTACCAGGTTTGATCGGGAGCGGCTAGTTCAAGCCTGCGCAGCGCGGTATCATCGGCGGTTCTGGTCGGAGTCACGCTGACCTGGGCGCACTAGGCGTGCCCCTTAACTTCTCTGTTCCGGGTCGCGTAGCCGGGCCGGGTCGCGACCGAGTGGGACTGCGCGCCGCGGAAGAGGTGTCCATAAACCAAAAAAATCCCATCTCTTATGAAGATGGGATTGATTGTAATAATATTGTGGCGGCTACCTACTTTACCAGGTTTGACCCAAGTATCATCGGCGGTTCCGGGCTTAACTTCTCTGTTCGGGATGGGAAGAGGTGAACACCGGGCCAATAGCCACCAACAAGCTCTTTGAGT
>NZ_VTOL01000039.1 GCF_009801115.1 Dyadobacter sp. 3J3 | reverse complement strand
GGCCACTTTCACGCCATTCCCTTACTAATCTGAACATTTCTTCTGACTGATCCATTTTGATTGGTTTTTAAGTCAAAAGTAAAAACCGCGGTTCTCCTAAGAAATATGTGGTTCATAGGCCGCTTACGATAAGATTGCGTTAGGTATTTGTAAACTTTATGATTTGGATACAAAAAGAATACATTTCGAGACTTTTTGGGATGATAAAATGAGAAAGGAACAAATTGAAGCATTGCGAAACTTTCACCTTAACGCACTCTATAGCATCGCATGTGATCTGAACACCAACAATGGTGAATTAAAGCATTTCAAGAATTGGCGGAACAAATTAGAACATAATTTACTGATAATAAGAGATAAAAGAGATGTAAATTATGATATTTTTGATATTATTAAGGATGAAGAATTTGTGGCTGTAACAGATGTCGAGGATTTTAAATTAAAAACACTGCATCTACTGCAAATAACACGCGCTGCAATATTCAGCTTTGTTTACTGCTGCCGTCTTCAAACTATTGAGGAAAAAAGCGAAAGTGATGAGGAAGTGGGGCCAACGTTTATTATGGATTTTAAATGAGCCAGCTGGGTTTTTGATAAATTAGTATCAATATACTATAAGGCCCATTACGATTGATAAGGTCTTTATACAATAATAATGTTAAAGGGTTAGACCTATGAGTGAAAATTATGATGAGAAGTTTTATGAGGAGGGTTTCACAGCTTGCTTGGAAAATTCTGTATCTCTTTTAAAAATTGCGGAAATTTCCGCTGAAAATAAAGAATACGGAATTGCAATGTCGCTGGCGATTCTTTCCGCGGAAGAAGGGATTAAAGGTTTTATTTGTATGGCCAGAAAGATAAACCCTGATTATCCCGTAGAAAATTTTGAGGCTTTGTTTGAAAGTCACACAGTCAAGCATAGGCATATCTGTGAGGTTATTTCGAATTTGGAATTCTCCGCTTCCATCCTGACAAACATATTTCGTATGATAAGCTCTGCTTTTGATAAATTCAGAGTTCTAGATTCAGATAGAATTAACGCCTCTGAACCGCTTAACCTGATCAATTTGAAGGAGCCAAACGAATTTGTTAAAAAATTGATTAAGTGGTCTGCAAATGCTGATTCAGAGAAGCAACGGGGATTTTATGTTTTTAAAAACAATAATAGATGGTACGGCCCTCAGCAAATTAAAAAGCAGAAATATTCGGAAGCCCATACTTATGCCTGTTACCTGGTCGATATAATGAAAGCTTTTAAAAAAGGAAATCTAGAGGGCTTTATTCATTTGGTTTATCAGATTAAGCCGGATTATTAACGACGTTGGAATTGCGAACTGCTTTTGCCATTCAGATCAACAATCTTGTCTTTAACAACTGAAAACGTATCAGGAAGATTTGGGCTAAAAAAAATAATAAATAGAAGCTCAGGCTGTTGGCCTTTTGTTGGCGATGATTAAATGCAGTGGTTTCAAAGAAATTCCAACAGTTTGTACAGCACTTTCAAGTTTCGGTTAGAAAGTGCGGTAGGTTGTAACCTTTTCTTTTAATATTTTCAGATGGGCAATTCTTAGAGGGGATTTTAAGTGCTAAAATATAGAATTAACCCACACTAAAGCACTTGCGTTCCACGGTGCATTGGATGTGCTAGAAAAGTTGATGAACTGACCAATCCTCAACTAACACCTGTAAAGAAGCGTTTTAAAAAGCAAGTTCTTCCCCTACGTAAGAAAAACAATCTGACAATTTAACATAAATTGAGAGTGGGCGTATCTTTAGGTTGCTGGTTATGCTGCCAGATTAAAGCCCGGCATTAAATAAACGTAGGTATGTGATGGTCCAAAAAGTCATACTTTTTTAAACCACCTCTAAAATTCACTTACGAAGGTATGGTCAGTGCGTATACTGGCTCAAAAAGTAGGTTCAGAAAATAATATATAATAACATTATTGATACTGACTTTTTGATACCAAGCATGTAGGTTTTGGATTAAACCGGATCTTTATCCTCGTTTGTAAGAGCTTCAAGTTCCTTTTCAAGCTCTTCGATACTGGGAAGTTTTCCTTTAAGATTTTTCGGAATACTGTCGGTAATCTTGTATTCTGAAATTCCGATCGGTTTGTTTATATCCTTCAAAGCATATTCAGCAACTACCTTGTTTTTATCCTGACAAATCAAAAGACCGATGCTTGGTTGATCCAGGTCGGTTTTTAGAACATCATCTACTACTGAAAGGTAAAAATTTAATTTCCCGGCATATTCCGGAATAAATTTTCCAGTCTTCAGTTCTATAACCACATAAGACCTAAGCTTTAAATGGTAAAAAAGCAGATCGATGTAAAAATCAGAGCCTGCGACATCCAGGTGGTATTGCCTTCCTACGAAAGCAAAGCCTGCTCCCAGTTCTAATAAGAATTTAACAATATGGTCTGTTAATGCATTTTCCAGATCCTTCTCTTTGTAGTCGTCTGCCAGAGATATGAAATCAAATAGATAAGGATCTTTCGTAACTTGTTGAGCCAGATCAGATTGAGTAGGAGGGAGACGATTTGCAAAATTGGTAATGGCTTTGCCTTTCCTTTTTACATAACCGGATTCAATCTGCATTACCATGATATCTCTTGACCAGCCATTCCTTGCTGTTTCCTGAATATAAAATAGTCTGTCGCTTTCATTCTTTACTTTACCTAATAAGGTAATATGATGGTACCAGGTAATTTGTGCAAGTGACGCTTGCACAAATTCAGGATCTGAATAGGCCTTAGCGAATTGTCGCATGTATTTAAGGTTTCTTACTGACAAGCCATGCATATCTGCAAATTCACTTTTTAAATCTTTCGCGAGCTGTTCGATTACCTTAGATCCCCATCCGGACTGATCCTGCTGATCCAGGATTGTTTTTCCAATCCTCCAGTAAAGCAAAAGCATCTCTGCATTTGCCGATAGCAGCGCTTTTAAACGGCTATGACGTATGGCCGCTTTTAGCTCAGAAAGGATTAACGGATACTGATCAGGCAAAACACTCATTTATTTTCTTCCCATTTGTTAAGTTGCCAATATAAGAACATTGGTGGGAAAAAAAATGGGACTTCATTATTGAAAAATGAAAAGTAAATCGGTTTGAATGGGTATTAGGCTTAGCTACGAAGCTTGAAGCATCCCTAATGAATTTTATAAAAAAATCTCCACACCAAATAATATTTTGTTGTATAACAGGCGTTATGTTAAAGGCCTATTTATTGTTAACGTTCGGTGTCTTAATCGATTCTATCTTTACAAATTGCAAGGATATGTAAACCTTCAACTTGGACCTGAACCTTTATATTATTCCTACATCTCTACTGCCAGCAATCGAACGGAATACTTCAATATGAGATTTAAGGTTGTCGGGAATACTACATGTAAGTTTGTAGTACGATGAGGTAAGTCTTGACTAAGCCCGCAATGCAAAAATGGTCTTAACTACTCAAAAGTACAAATTCCCCCGCGCTCGGCTGTATGGATTTGATGAACATTCATTCATATAAAGCCAATTCTGTGTTTAAAATGTAATCATAAATTTAGAGGCGATGGTTCGAAATGAAAAAGAAGTAAAATGAATCGCTTCTCATTACTTTATCGTATATATGCAAAATGTTTAACCTAGTTTAGCATTATGGCACGACGCGTACTCGCTTCTTTGATTTTGCTTATCTATACATGGATGGCAGTTATGGGCTGTATCAGCAGGCCAGAAGAAGTGCCGTATATGATGGTTGTTAAAAAAAGTTACACCCAAAATCACCGTTACGAAGAACGCAGGTACATGCGTATGGACGGCCTGGAAGTATTAATGGATGAAGTGATGGATACCCATTATAACAATTCACCAGATCATGGCAGTCATATTGATATTTCTTTAACCAGTGCCATCGACTGTCATTTTGCTTCAGAATGTCTTCGCATTAACGTTTCTCCAACTTTCAATAGTAACTATAACAGCTTTGCGCATTTCAATGAAATTCCAATCGGGGGAATTCCATTCGTAGTTTTTTCTCCCCCAAGACATTCGGCTACCGTCTAATTTTTAATTTTCTTTCTCATTTTTTGAAAGGTTTCTCATGCTTCTAATGCCCGACATCAAAGGTCTGGCTATTGGGTATGTATAAACCCATCATATTCACAAATGTTCCATGCCCAAAAATGGCCAAATTTACTTTTCTCATACTTTGCATTGTGAGCTTCACTACAGTGTGCAAATCCCAGACCGGTGGCCTAAGGGGACATATTATTTCTTTTCAAAACGAGGCACTATCCGATGTTAATGTGCGGATACAGGATTCACAATATGGCACATACACGGATGAAAATGGATATTATTCATTGCATAACATAACTGCCGGAACATATACTTTTCTGATTTCAATCACGGGTTATTCGGTTGTAAAACAATATGTTACAATTACTTCCGGTAAAACAACGAATCTTAACCTGCAACTGTCACAGGATCAAAAACAACTGGAAGAAGTAACCGTCACTGGTAAAAATACCCAATACAAGAGCAGCCATTCCATGCTGGCTACCCGTACAGATGTCCCCATCCTTGAAACACCTCAATCCATTCAGGTTATTTCACAACAGATCATCAAAGACCGCCAGGCTTTTACACTGAATGACATTGCCCCTTTGATGACTGGTGTGAAAGCCAATAATTCGATGGGTGGCTTTGCACTTCGTGGTTTCACAGGCTATAATCCAAATGATGCAAGCTTTACAACCTTCAATGGCATACGCGGCACCCTGTATTTGTGGAGCCAGCAGCCTTTACTCTACAATATTGAAAATGTTGAAATTCTCAGAGGACCTGCTTCGGTGCTTCTAAGTGAAAGTATGCCCGGTGGGATTATCAATTTTGTTACAAAAAAACCACAGGTCGAGAACCGCTTTGAATTCTCCGCAGCTTACGGCTCCTGGAACGCCGCGAGGTTCTCGGCTGATGCGACCGGCGCATTAACAAAAAATAAAAAGTTACTATACCGGGCTATTGTTGGTTATGATCGTACAAATAGTTTTCGTGATTACCAGAAAGTAAAGAACTTTTTTGTCGCGCCATCGCTCAGTTACGTTTTTTCTTCAAATACTAGTTTGAACCTGGAAACCTGAGTTCGATTTTAAAATAGAGTAATTTGATTTGTATTACTTGTTTCAAATTTGATGGCAGGCTTTTTGGGAAAGAAACAATAAGCAATCAACCCTGATATCAGGTTGGTTATAAAGTTGCC
>NZ_VTOL01000038.1 GCF_009801115.1 Dyadobacter sp. 3J3 | reverse complement strand
TGAGCGTACATATCAAAAACTGGCTCATAGGTGAAAGCAAGCTCAGTACTTTCAAGCTCTAAAAGGGGCTCAGTGAGGGTATATTTTAGCAAATCTTTATTCAAAGGATACTTTTTTTCACAATCCATGAGCTGCCGAAACTCATCGATAGTTACCCACCAGATCCCGGTATCCTTGAAAGCTGACAATAGCTCAAACATCCGGAGACTGTACCAGCTGCTGAAATGCATGTAATGCTTAAGCTCATAAATGCTGTAATGAGCCAGTTCAATAAAATATGGTTTTAAAGCAGGGTTTAGCACTATGGTGATCATCCCATCTTTATACGAACATTCGAAACCGTCATTTTTTAAGGTTTTAGTTGTGTCTAGTAAGTGCCTGAACGCAAAGTACTTAGTGTCTATATCCTCAATTAACCACTTCAAGTCAGTTAATTCATCGAAAGCCTTTTTCACTTTGGTATAGAACTCTATTTCCGTTGAAGGCACAACGTCGGAAATGTGCATTTGATAGTAAGGTCGCAAATCAGAATCATCTTCTTTTATCATTGCCATGACATTAGCCATGATCCGCTTAGCATACACCGACACTTTTCTCTGCCGGGCAAATGTGATATTCCAATGCTGTTTTGCATATTTCTTCACCTCCTTTTCATCATAAATGAGAGGGAGAGTCATTTGTGCGATTTGTCTTTTGTCGTTCTTTTTGGCCATGACTATCAATAGATTATATTAAAGGAGTTATCTATATAAATCTCCTTTATTCCTGACTAAAACTCCTTTTATTAGATTTCAAATGTAAGTAAAAATAAAAGGAGTTTTAAAATTATGTTATGCTTTATTCCTGACCAAAACTCCTTTTATTAAGCCTCCTACCTGACCAAAACTCCTTTTATACCTGACCAAAACTCCTTTTATTCGAGAAGTACCTTATATAATACTATATTGTTTTACTACTATATAGTTTGTCGCAAAATTTTGAAATTTTAGACTCTTGAAACTTGGTTTTCCACCCGCTCCTTCGGCTTGCGTCGCTGCGCGCACGCTTAAAAAATCTTTGAGAGGGCGTTAGCATTGAATTTTTGAAAAGGATAAAACAAAACAAAAAATATAAGAAGAAGATTAATGTTGCGCCGATAACTATATTGTTAGTTATATAATTTTATTTATAATATATATTATTTTAGTATTATTTTAACCCTATACAATATCTATACATGTACATTTACAGTATACTCTACAATGTATAGCGTTGCATATGAATTATATAACTCTGAAAGAGGCTGCAAAAGCTACTGGCTTAAATGAAATGACTATTCGTCGGCTTTGTAAAAAAGTGGATAGTAAACCTTATGTTAGGCTTAAAGACGGTAAAAATGGCTCATTATATACGATTCAGACCAATTACCTTTTTGATAAGTATCCTCCTAAGCAGGCACTAGATAAGATACAGCTTGATACCCTATACACACCTGTAAGTATAGAGCCTATACAAGGTAATACACAAGCCTATACACCTGTATTGGCTGTTAAGGATGAACTCATTCAAGTTTTGAAAGATGAAATCGCTTATTTAAGAGAAGAGAACAAAGGTCTAAGAGAAGAAAACAAGGAGCTCAAGCTATTGCCGGCAGCGTACAATGTCACTCAGGAGGGTAGCGAAAATCCCAAAAAGTCATTTTGGCAGCGGATTTGGGGTTAATAGTTCAAATGTATTGTATATATTTGTGTACCAAAAAATGTACACTATGGCAATTATTGAGACAACTAGCAGGCAGTTTAGGGAAAGGCAAAAAGATTTTTTTGAATTGGCCGATAAAGGAGAAAAGGTAGTTATTAGGAGAGGGCGTAAGCAAACTTATGTACTTACCCCTGTTTCTGAGAATGATTTGTATTTATCTCCTGAAATGATTCAGCGAATAAAAGAGTCTCAGCAAGAGATTAAGGAAGGTAAATCTGTATCTTTCAACAGCGTAGATGAAATGGATAAATATTTCCAGGCTCTAACAAAGGAAAAGAGAGAAGATTAAATACGGCATATAATTTTCAATATTATGACAACAATCACAATTCAGATACCGCAAGAAGAAACGAAACTTTTTAAAGCCATTTTGAAGAAATTCAATGCCAAGGTTGTCAATGAAGAAACCGACGAATTTGTTCAAAAGATAAAAAAGGGCAAAGAGAGCTATAAGAATGGCAATTACATTACTATAAAAAATCCTGATAATATATGGGAAAGTATACTATCAGAGTAGAAAAAACCGCAGCTCAGGATTTAAAAAAACTTTACAAATCAGGTAAGAAAGCCGATATAGCAAAAGTTGAAAGGATTTTCAAGGAGCTGTCTGAAACCCCTCAATTAGGCATAGGAGAACCCAAAAAACTTGGAAATGATCTAATCGGGTTTTGGTCAAGAAGAATTAACAAGAAAGACAGAGTAGTGTATGAAATTATTGAATCAGACATAGTTGTTGTCGTAATTTCAGCACTAGGACACTATTCGGGTAAATGAAAACATCATCAAAAGAATCCAGGGGTTACATGAAAAATTCTCTTTCACAGAAACAGATAGAGGATGCTTCAAAAAGATTCTGTGAGCACAAAGGCCCTTATTTAACTATTGATCAGATTATGCTCTCAGGAAACCCAAATCTCAGCAAGTTTTAGGAAGTTCTGTCAGCGGTCGTTAAATTTGAAAAATTAAAGGTGGACTCACTCCACCAGTGAAAACGCCTATACCTTCGGCCTAGACATTTTCCCTGGTTCCATTCGGCGGGGTAAACCCCTGCACCCCGGCCATCCGGATAAACTAAAACACTATGGCTTTTGCAATTCTGAGAGTAACCAAAATGAACAATATGGGGAGTATAGGAGGGAAAGACTCCCATGAACTTCGCCAGCGGGAAACCTTAAATGCGGATCCGGAACGTGCAGAGCTGAACCGTCAAGTGATTGGAACCGTAGCCCTGGATGATGTAAAAGAAAGACTAGGCGCTGCCGGTGTATCGATCCGGAAAGATTCAGTTTTGGCGATCGATGTTTTTGCTACGGCCAGTCCGGAGTTTTTCAAAGAAAACCATCCGGATGATATCCGGTGCAAAGTATTCCAGGACAGCTTGATTCAGTTTTTGGAAAAGGAGTTTGGAAAAGATAACCTGGTTAGCCTTCGTGCCCATTATGATGAAACGAGCCCACACTGGCATGCAACGATTGTGCCTATAAGGGAGAAAACAATTAAAGTCGGCCGGAAAATAAAAACGGAACGGACAGAAAACCGGCTATGTGCGAAAGATTGGTTAGGCGGTGACCGGCACACCCTGAGCAAACTTCAGACCCGGTTCGCTGACAGCATGAAACACCTGGGTTTACAAAGAGGAATCATGGGAAGCCAGGCCAAGCATGTTGAAGTCAAACAATTTTATACTTTGGCAAAAGAAGCTGTAAGCCAATCAGTTTCTGTGCAGCAGCACTTTCCTTTAATCAATCCGGATCGATATAGTAAAACAATAGGGAAGCCTGGTATTTTAGACCGGCTTGATCCGGAAGAATATGCGCAGAAAGCCGTTAAGGCCGCATTAAGCGAATTGTCGGCTGATATCGATAAAGTAAACCACAGCGTTAGCCTAGCTAAGCAAAACGAGCTAAAAAAAGCCGCTACACCGGTTATCAATGCACTTACCCAGAAAGGAAAAGACAGAAGAAGCCAGGCAGAGCAGGCACTTTCAAAATTAGGCTACCGGCTTGATCAGCACGGACAGATCATTGATGTGTTAGAAGAGCGAAAAAATGCGATTAGAGGCACAATATTAAATGTACTAACGAATTCTATGTCTCCGGAATATTTTCAACAGGAACTTGCTAAAAAGGGCATTAAAATAGGCTCTTCAAAGGATGATCAGGAAACAATTGGGAATAAAACATACAAAGTCTTTCTTTATAAAGACGGGAAAGGAGATCCCATCTCTTCCAGAGACCTGGGACCGGAATTTATGGTCAATGGAATATTTGAAAAAATTAGCAAAAACCAGGAAGCGGAGCAGGAAAGAATAAATCTTGAAAAATGCAAAAAGGTCTATGACGCTACTATAGCAGGAATTTTTGCCTACTATAATGGCAGTGCCATCGAAGTTTCAAAGTACCTTAAAAACTTACAACCTAATGAAAAAGAGGATATTATAAATAGAATTGGAGAGGATCATGGTACGAAAGGGACTTTTTATGTCCAGAGTCGATTACAAGCTGATATCAATAAAAGTGAATTTCAGTTAGCCGGTGATCGTGATAAGCTCAGAAGGGAAGGGCATAATATTGGACTAAAGCCAGGAAATAATTTAAAGATGTGACAAAAATACCTGGTTAATCTTAAATCGGTTTTTTTGTCACATCTATTTGAGGGAAATCACACAATGACAAATGTGGTGGAAGTCTGTTCATCTAATTCCAAACTGACGCTCCGAGCGATTTGCTCCAAAGAACTATATATGAAAATGCCTATCATCACAAATAACCATATTGGGCTTCCATGATATCCCAACATCAAGTAGATAACAAAAGCCATTGAGAATAAAATTTGAAACCAAACCTGTTTGCCGTTTGCGATATTGATATTAACCCCAATAGTTTCACTTTTTGGGATGTCCTTAAACGCCATTCTTTTTTTCTTAACAAAAAAGAAAAGAGGGAAGCTTAAAGTTAGGTGAACAAGGAGGGAGTTATCGATTGGATATTCACCCGCCTTAATTCGAAACCTTTCAGCATCAATAGTTATGAAGCCGTTCAAAGCTAAAATAACAAAACTATTTATTTTAATTTTGATCATTAACTGTGATTAGTGATATTTTGTTTACCCCTAAAATGAACAACCACCTAAACATTGATTATAGTCCGTGGCTGCTTCACCAACTTGGTGAAAATAATTCTCTTCAGCTGTGTAAAGGTTTGTCCGAAATGAATCATATGCTTCCAGGACACCCCCAATCTGGAATACTCCCTGCCAAAAGTCAAGAAAATATCCGTACCATGCGTTACCGATTGTATTTGACACCTTCCAAAGCATGTCTCTAACCGTAGTATTATAAGACCCCAAAGCATTTGCATAAAGATTGTTGTACGCATTAATGCAATTGTTCAAACAAGATGAAGGTATTGTTTGGGCAGATGGTTTCTGGTTAGACATCAGAACCAGAAAGATAACGAGAAAGTATACAATTTTTTTCACTTGGATAGCTATTGAAAGTGATTATTAATTTTTGAGTTTATTTTTTGTGTCGGCTATTGACTGTAATTCGGAGCTTTTCGGCTTTTGAACATCAAATAATTCCTTTCTGTCGTTTGCATCTAATCTCAACAAGGTGGGATATTTTTTCTTTAAGTCAACTTGCAAATAAATTATGCGATCGGTGTTCTCGACGTACTGTTCAGCATTTCTCATACCGGCCTTTTTATACAAATTGATCATTTGCGGGCCAGATGTACAATTCTTTAAGCCTTCCTTGATCATAGATCCATTGGTTGTCGAATGTCCGTAAAAATCGCTGGCTACTGCAACCAGATGTTGGTTTTGCAAGTCTGTCAATTCCTCAAATAAAGGGTCAGCTTTGACCTTCGTAATAAATTTGGTTTTTTCGGCCTCCGTGATATCGTTATAATCCGTTGAGCATCCGGTTGCCAAGACGCCTAAAATAAGCAGGTACTTGATTCTTTTCATTGTTGTTTATGAATTTAGTTGTCTAAAATTTAGTAAGAATATTTATTACATCAAATGTAGAACTAACATTACAAACTTAAAATACCCATTTAATGGGTATTTTTATTCATTTCTTGAATAGCCAGCCTTAATAGAGAATCAAATTGCAAACCACCTGCCTTGGCTTTTCGGATCATATTTTTCCGGTGCGTTTTAACAGTATTAATACTGATTATTAATATTTTAGCAATTGATTCAGAGGTTAATCCTTTAGCAATAAGTTCTAGAATCTGGCTTTCCTTTTTAGTAAACATATGAGCACAATTGATAGCTTACGTAAGACTTGGGAATAAAAATTTGTCACCAATTGTCACCAAATTTTTAATAGTTTCTTATTAAGCGGTATAAAGTGCAATTTGTTTGTGGAGATAATTAGTTCTGAAAGCATGACAAAACCCAGAATCAGTGTCTGGAGTTGTGATAACCCTTTTTATGTTAAGTGATTATTACGGGAACAAGGGGGGCTTTGGCTTTTTGGCGAAGTTCTTGGGATAGTACAAGGAGAGCGCACTTTTTACCGCTCCTTTCGAGGATTGCTGTGTTTAAAGGAGGTCTTCAAAGTGATCTTCAACATTTGCTAATACTTCGCAATCACAGTAACCACCGTATTGATTTAACCAGGATATCACAGAATTGACAGGCAAGCTATTTTCTTTTAAATAGGCCTCAGTTAAGACAAGTGAATGCTGACATCCATTTTCCTCTAAATTTTCGTCCAGATAATCAAATAATTCCTTTAACTGAGATGTCGAGATAGGCATTTGGGCTATCTTCGACTCTTTCTCATTCATCCTAAGGCTGTGTAAAAGCTTTTTGCGGTTCTGTTTTTCTTCTTTTGAACTCATCCTGATAAAGTTAATGCGTTATTATAACAAAGATTAAAATAAAGATCATCTCAACAAATCTCGGTTTCCTGAGACAAGCGCCGGCCGTGATCCGACCGCCTGGAAAGGTCCAAAAAGTGTATCATTTTAGCATCTCAAAAATCAAAATATCATTTTGATAGCTGCCGTGAGTTAGTGAGACACCGTTACTTTTCCCATTTGTTCCAGATCTGCTGCGCACCAGGTGAAGCGATTCTTCTTTTCCCTTTAGCTCTAACCTTCCATGGCAACTTTACCAATACGAACCCAAACCGCATTGCAGTATTTTGTCTTGTCCTGGATTTCTTTTCCCTTTAATTGCCATTCATAAAGTAGCTTATTAGCTCGCTCCATACCGATCACTTTTGCATACCTAACAATATTTGCATCTGTTACTTGCCAAGAACGTAGCCGTAGAAGCACGTTTTTGTGCTCGTCAGAGAACTCAAACCATTCTTGCGGTACATTCTTAGGCTTAGCTTTTTTGAGGCGAAATTCGAGCGCAATTACAGGCTTTCGACCACGACCATGAGCGTACATATCAAAAACTGGCTCATAGGTGAAAGCAAGCTCAGTACTTTCAAGCTCTAAAAGGGGCTCAGTGAGGGTATATTTTAGCAAATCTTTATTCAAAGGATACTTTTTTTCACAATCCA
>NZ_VTOL01000037.1 GCF_009801115.1 Dyadobacter sp. 3J3 | reverse complement strand
AAAGTAATCCGAACCAAACTTTGCGATGAATTCAAATTCATTACAGAAACGGTTTTGCTGCAGAGAGCTTTCATAAAGTTATTAATCACGAAACAAAATTCCTTATTGGGTAACTTTGCGTGAAACCTTAAAAAAACTTTACGCCACCATGCAACCTCTAATTCAGAATATACATCTTAACTCCAAATGACAAGAAAACTTATTAGATCATGAAAAAAAATAATTTACTACTAGCCGCATTTGTTCTGTTTATCACCCTTACAGCCAATGCGCAGAATTCAGACGAAAAGCCTTACGTCTCAAAAAATTTCACAAGCGCTTCGCTGACAAATCTTAAAGTTGAAACTTCCGGCGGTTCTATCACCGTTGCCGGCGACCAGGCTAGCGGTGTGAAAGTTGAAATGTATGTTCGTCCAAATAACTGGAATGGTAAAGCCAATCTTAGCAAGGAAGAAATTGAAGACAGACTGGAAGACTTCGATATTTTTATCGGTGTAGAAGCGGGACAATTGAAAGCAACCGCGATTCGTAAAAACAAAAATGGCTGGGACAAAAACAGCGTTTCCATTTCATTTAAAGTTAATACGCCAAGAAACATGGCTACGAATCTGCGCACAAGCGGTGGCAGTATCCGGATTTCCTCTCTTACGGGAGAACAAAATTTCAGAACAAGCGGAGGAAGTTTGAGAGTATCAGATCTTGACGGTGCAATCAACGGACAAACTTCTGGTGGTAGTATTGAAGTTGAAAACTGTAAAAAGGAAATTACACTTAGTACAAGTGGGGGAAGTATTAAAGCCAGCGAATTAATCGGAAAAATTAATCTGCACACTTCTGGTGGTAGTATTACACTAAACAGCCTTGACGGTGATATTATCGCTCAAACGAGCGGTGGAAGTATCAAAGGGGACGGAATTAAGGGCAATCTTGATGCAGGAACTTCTGGTGGGTCTGTACGTTTGGCCGGTGTTTCGGGTGGTGTTAAGGCACATACAAGCGGCGGAAGCATGGAAGTAGAAATCACACAACTAGGTAAACTTGTAGATCTGTCCACGTCGGCTGGAAGTCTGCGTGTGAATATGCCAATGGATAAAGGAATGGACTTAAATCTGAGAGGAAATAAAGTGACCGTAAGTTTGAAAAACTTTGACGGACAGGTGGAAAAAGATCGCGTTCTTGGTAAAATGAACGGTGGTGGAATTCCTGTTAATTTGTCTGCAAACGGCGGATCAGTTTCTATCAATCAATAAAAAATAAATAACCGTAATCTCAGTCTTTTACAGGCGTCCGCACCTGAACAAAAGTGTCCGTAATCGGACACTTTTGTTGTTTTAAATCAATCTAAAATTCTGATTATCAGTGTGATATTATTTTGGCATAAGATTTACCTTGTCTGTTATATATAATGCAACCTATGAAATTCTGCTTTGCCGGATTTTCTTTTCCTTAATCCTGTCGGTCATGCCAAAAAATTACATTACAATCGCCTGGCGAAACCTTACGCGCAACAGTCTGTATGCATTGCTAAATGTTGCCGGTCTTTCAATTGGTTTGGCTTGCGCGCTGATTGTCTTCTGGTTTATTCGTTTTCAGACCTCGTTTGATCATTCTCATACCAATATTGATCACATTTACCAGATCACAACCGAGTTTCATTCGGATGGCATCGGGTATTCGCGTGGCGTTCCTGCGCCGATGTGGAAGGCGATGGAAGCGGAATTTCCGCAATATAAATCCAGCATGTGTTTTGAAAATTATGATTCCTTCATGGCCACGCTGGATAACAGTGGAAAAGCTGTTAAGAAATTCAAGGAAGAAGGTCCAAATCTGGCATTTGTCCAGCCCGAATACTTTTCCATTTTTGATGCACACTGGCAAATTGGTACTCCCAAAGGATCATTGAGCAAGCCTAATACGATTGTGATCAGCGAAAAAATGGCCCGGAAATATTTCGGCACTGAAAATGCAATTGGTAAAAGCATCAAGCTTGAAAATGAAATTAATCTGGAAGTAACTGGAATTATTGACAATGTCGCAGAGAATACCGACCTGCCCTATGAGTTCTTTGTTTCATTTCAAACACTCGGTGCAAACCCAAAATTCAACTACGGAGGAAGCGGACTTGACAATTGGAGTGGCGTCAATTCAAATACGTTTTGTTTTCTTTTATTACCGGAAAACGTAAATGTAAAAGGTGTTGAAAAGCAAATGACAGCACTGAATAAGAAATATCATAGCAAAGATTTCGCCTTTTACAGACATCCGCTAATTCCCTATGCAACCATGCACCATTCTGAAACATATGGTGGTGCAATGCCTATGAAATGGGTCTGGATCATGAGTGTGATCGGGATATTTTTGATTGTTACGGCCTGTTTTAATTTTATCAATATGGCCACTGCACAAGCATTACGGCGTTCCAAAGAAGTTGGCGTTCGTAAGGCGGTAGGCGGAACAAGAAGTCAGGTTTTTATCCAGTTTATGACCGAAACCGCTTTGATAACACTGGCTGCGCTGGTTATTGGTTTTGCACTTGCATTTTTGGTCGTTCCGCATATTAACAGCTGGCTGGATCAGCCGGGAACCTGGCCGGTGCATATTAATTGGGCCGATGGTTTGTTATGGAGTTTTATAGCGTCACTTTTTCTGGGCGTTGTGCTTCTGGCTGGTTCTTATCCGGGTGGAATTCTGGCTGGATTCAGGCCTGTACTGGCATTGAAAGGAAATATTTCAACCCGTCAGATCGGAGGGATTTCCCTGCGTCGCGGACTTATTGTATTTCAGTTTGTGCTGATTCAATTACTGGTTATTTGCACGTTGGTAGTCAATAATCAGGTTGATTTTATGTTATCGCAATCGGTAGGTTACGAAACAAAAGGGATTGTAGAACTGCAAATTCCAACGCCGGATAAAGTAAATCAGAGCACTTTCAGACAGAGATTATTAGAAATTCCAGGCATTTCGGATGCGTCTTTTTGTCTTTTTCTTCCTACCACGAATTCAAACAACAACAGTAACGTACAATTTGATACTCGTCAAAAAGAAGAATTGTGGAGCATGAATACCAAAAACGCAGACAACAATTACGTGAAAACTTTTGGTCTTCAATTTGTTGTCGGTGAAAATATCCCTAAAAGTGATACCATTCGCGGTTTTTTAATCAACGAAAAAGCAGTAGAGCGTCTGGGATTGAAAAATCCTGCGGATGCGATAGGTAAAAACCTGAAAATATGGGGCGTTACAGCTCCGATTTATGGGGTACTGAAAAATTGGAATAACACGTCGTTCAAAAGCGGAATCAATCCCATCGCGATTTTCACTTACAAGGATTACAACTACCGTTGCGCTGTGAAGCTGAATACGACGAATCTTCACCAGACAATGAAAAGTGTAGAAAAATTGTGGAATGAATACTTCCCTGACTACATGTACGAGCAATCATTTATGGACGACAATATTGCCAAAAGTTATGCGCTCGAAAATATGATGCTGAAACTGATCCGCGTGTTTTCTTTCATCGCGATTTTCATCGGTTGTCTTGGTTTGTACGGTTTGGTGAAATTTATGGCTTCTCAGAAAACGAAAGAAATTGGTGTCCGCAAAGTTTTAGGAGCCAGTATTATCAATATTATTGGTCTGTTTGGTAAAGAAATTTCACTGCTCATAGGTGTGGCTTTCCTTATCGCCGCGCCTCTTGGCTGGTATGTAATGCATGGCTGGCTGCAAGATTATGAGTACAGAATTCCAATTGGTGCTGAAATTATGATTCTGGCCGTTACGATCACTTTCGTTGTAGCTGGTATTACGGCCGGATACGAATCAATAAAAGCGGCACTGGTGAATCCCGTAAAATCGTTAAAATCAGAATAAATCGTAGCCCGTCGGACGGCTTTTTCTGCCCTCCGACGGGTAATAAAAAGATTGAAAAGTCTCAAAATTTATAAGCCAGGAAAACAATTAAAGCCATGTTTCAAAATTATCTCAAACTCGCGTGGAGGCATCTCGTCAATCAAAAGATGTATTCTTTTGTCAAAATAGGTGGTTTTGCTATCGGTATCGCGGCCTGTCTTTTGATTGCTTTATTCATAAAAGACGAGCTTCGTTATGACGAGGATATTCCGTTTCAAAACCGGACATACAGACTTGTAACGGTAGAAAAATACCAGGGTGAAATAATTCCTTATACGTACCAGCAGGCAGCCGTTGCCAAAGTAATCAAGGAAGATTACCCGGAAGTTGAAAAAGCAGGAAGATTTTTAAGTAGTGAGCTCTTTGGAGCGGGGCCAAACCAGATAAGAAGGTCGGATAAATTGCAAAATGTTTACGAAGAACGTTTTGTATATATGGATCAGGATCTGATTGATATCTGGGGCTTGAAAATGCTGGAAGGTGATCAGGAACATGCTTTGGATGAGCCAAATACTATGGTCATTACAAAGTCAAAAGCGGATAAGTTTTTCCCGGGCGAAAGCGCTATTGGTAAAATTATGTTCATTAATGACGATGTCAAAAAACCAAGAAAAATCACCGGCGTTATTGCCGATTTTCCAAAGAACTTTCACGTTGGTTTTGATTTTCTGATGACGATGGCTGGCGTCGTATTTTACGAAGGGGAACAAACCAATTGGCTCGCTACCAATTATCAAACGTATTTAAGGCTGAAAGAAGGAACGGATCAGCATAAGTTTGAATCGAAACTTTCTGCGATTACCAAAAAATATTACATGCCCCAGCTCATTGCAAGCGGACAAAAAATCAATGCGGGACAAATTGAAGCAGATAAGAAGTATCAATTACAGCCTGTTTCAGAAATCTATTTAAGAAACGGTAAAATTCTGGATGGTTTGAACCATGGCGATATGCGTTTTATATGGCTTTTTGGCGGTATTGCAGGATTTATACTTTTGCTTGCATGTATCAATTTTGTAAACCTTTCCACCGCAAAATCGGCCAACAGGGCGATGGAAGTAGGGTTGAGAAAAACAGTAGGCTCGGATCGCAATGGTCTGATCAGTCAGTTTCTGACGGAATCTCTTGTAATAAGTTTTGTATCGATTTCGCTTGGTTTTGTTTTGGCCTATATTCTTCTTCCTTTTTTCAATACACTTTCATCGAAATCTCTGGTTTTTCCATTTACTGAGTGGTGGCCATTACCGGTATTAATTCTTAGTTCATTTGCTATCGGAATTTTGGCTGGCTTATATCCTGCGTTTTACCTATCCGGTTTTAAGCCGATCAATGTTTTAAAAGGACAATTGGTAAAAGGGAAAAAAGGTGCGGATTTGAGAAGCATACTTGTTGTTTTTCAATTCACAACCTCCATCATTTTGATTATCGGCACCTTTGTGATTTACCGTCAGGTTAATTTTATCCTGAATGCAAAAGTCGGATACAACAGGAATCAGGTCTTGCTTGTACATGGTACCAATACGCTGGGAGACAAGGTCGCTGTTTTTAAAGACGAAGTCAAAAATCTGCCGCAAGTTAAAAGCGCTACGGTAAGTGATTATCTGCCAATTAAGGAAACAAAACGTAATGGAAATCCATTTTGGCTTGACGGGAAAACGAAGAAAATGTCTTCTGTTAGCGGACAGTTCTGGGTGACGGATTATGATTATATAGAAACCCTGGGAATGAAGATTGTACAGGGAAGGAATTTTTCAAAAGATCGGAAGACGGATGACAAAGCAGTTATCATCAATCAAAAACTGGCAAAAGAACTTGGTTTGAAAAATCCTGTTGGTCAATATATTACTAACGAAACAAACAATGGTAACAAACTTGAAGTGATCGGTGTTGTCGAAGATTTTCATTTCGAATCCATGAAAGATGATATCGATCCGCTTTGTATGGCTCTGGGTTCAAGTCCTTCTATGGTTTCCATTAAAATAGGAACTTCGGATACAAAAGGAGCGATTCAATCAATATCCAAAGTTTGGAATTCATTAGCTCCAAATCAGCCGATCCGTTACACATTTATGGACCAGAATTTTTCCAGAATGTATGATGACGTAAACCGCTTGGGACAGATTTTTAGCAGCTTTGCAATTTTAGCAATCATCGTCGCCTCACTGGGTTTATTTGCCCTTTCAGCTTTCATGGTAGAACAACGCAGAAAAGAAATTGGAATACGGAAAGTATTAGGCGCATCCGTTCAAAGTATTCTTGGCTTGCTAACCAGGAATTTCCTGATTCTGGTACTTATTTCGGCTGTCATTGCGTCACCAATTGCCTGGTATATTATGCAAAAATGGTTGCAGGATTATAAATACAAAATTGACATTACCTGGGATATTTATGTTTTTGCCGGTATTTTGGCCGCCACCATAGCCGTGTTGACTGTAAGTTACCAAGCCATAAAAGCAGCCTTAATTGATCCTGCAAAAACTCTGAAAAGTCAGTAACATTCTTTTTAGTATCCGTCCGACAGCGCAAAAAATCTTACGACGAAGCCAGAACTCCCGTCCGACGGCTTTTTCGCCGTCGGACGGGTAATGAAAAGTAAGAATAAGATACTAATCTCAAATCATTAGCCAGAAAACCTTCAACAAAATGCTTAAAAATTATCTCAAAATCGCCTGGCGGAATTTACTTTCCAGTAAGCTCTTCTCTTCCATCAATGTATTCGGTTTATCCGTTGGGATGACGTGCTGCATGCTTCTTTTGCTATACATTATGAGCGAAATGTCGTTCGATAAACATCAGGAACATGCAAATGATCTGTATTTGTTGAGAAGTGAAAATGTCCAGTCTAATGGCGATAAAATGGATAATCCCAGAGCTCCGGCACCTTATGCGCAAGCTGTAAAAGCAGAATTCCCGGAAGTGGAGCAGGTTACAAGACTTTGGTGGAATTTCCTGGAAGCAAAAACATTACTAAAAGTAACCCAACCCGGAAGACCTGAAAAATCATTTTATGAAACAAAAGGAATCAGTGTGGATTCTACGTTTTTCGATGTTTTTACCTATCAGTTTGTTGAAGGCGATGCCAGAACGTCCATGAACGATCCGCATTCGGTGGTATTGTCGGAAGATGTTGCTCATAAATTTTTTGGTAAGGAATCAGCTCTAAATCAAACGATACGCATTGGTGGAAGATCTGGAAATAATGAAGATTATAAAGTGACCGGTGTCTTCCGTGATGAAAGTGCCAGATCGCATATTGATGCGCGTTATTTTATGTCAATCAATTCGGGTTGGGTAGGAGACTATCTGAGACAGCCCAATCTGGATTTCACGAACAATAATATGTTCTACACCTATCTGCGATTAAAACCCGGAACAAGCGCAGAAAAATTCAGTAATAAACTGCCTTCTTTCATCGAAAAATATGCGCGAAAGGATTTGAGACTGGCTGGTTTTGATAAAAAGTTATTCCTTTTACCCGTAAAAGATATTCACCTTTTCAACAAAATTGACAGAATTGTTACGTCGACCACGAGCACCACATATCTTTATGTACTTGCTTCCATCGCACTTTTTACGTTATTGATTGCATGCATCAATTTCATGAACCTGGCTACGGCGCGTTCCGCCAGGCGGGCTGCCGAAGTTGGAATCCGTAAAGTAATGGGTGCCGGAAAAAGTGGTTTGATCGGTCAGTTTCTGGGCGAGTCAATGGTACTCACTTTCCTGGCTCTGATCGTTGCGGTTATTTCAGTGATTGTTTTTCTTCCGGTTTTTAATCAACTGGCGGATAAAAATTTAAGTATTTCCGAATTATTCAAACCAGAAGTTGCTCTTGCATTCATCGGTCTGGCAATAATAACGGGATTATTGGCGGGCAGTTATCCGGCATTTTACTTATCGGTATTTAATCCTTTGGATGTGATCAAAGGGAAATTTGTAAATTCAGTTTCTGCAACAACGCTTAGAAGAGGATTGGTTGTTTTCCAGTTTGTAATTTCAATCGGGCTTGTTGTGGCCACAATGGTCATCCAGGGACAAATTAAATTCATGCAGGAACAGCCGCTTGGATTTAAAAAGGAACAGCAGATTGTAATTCCTTTACGAAGTCAGGAAGCGAAGAAAGCATATAACGCGCTCAGAAATGAAATTCTTCAAGATAATCAGGTTTCGGCGGCTTCTGGCACTTCTTATTATCCGGGTATTATCAATCCGAGTGATATGTCGGTTTTTCTTCCCGGACAAAGTGTAAACTCCGACGTTTTGGTAAAAACAAACGGCGTTGCAGCCGATTTTATGAAAACGATGGATTTTAAACTTGCTGCCGGAAGAATGTTTTCAGCTGAATATCCGGCTGATACCAATAATAAAATAGTGGTTAACGAAGCAACTTTACGGAAATTCAGAATCCCGCTAGACAAAGCCGTGGGGCAAAAACTCAATTTTAATATGGATGAAAAGGAAATCGGATCCTTGGAAATCGTCGGGGTGGTGAAAGATTTTCATTTTGAAGATTTACACAAAGTCATCGAGCCCTACGCATTTTTCCTCAATAATGATACCGATTTTAACTACGTGATCGCCCATGTTAACACGAAGGATTTGAGCACAGTTTTGCCTTTTCTGGAAACAAAATGGAAATCGCTGATTCCGGAAGAGCCGTTCTCCTACACTTTTCTGAATGACGATTTCCAAAGCAATTATTCGGCAGATGCACGTACCTCACGCATCATCAACACTTTTACGGTTATATCAATTTTAATTTCCTGTCTGGGTTTATTTGGACTCGCAGCTTTTGCAGCACAGCAAAGAACAAAGGAAATTGGTGTGAGAAAAGTTTTGGGCGCATCCATTCCAAGTATCGTTGCTTTACTTTCCGGCGATTTTATCAAACTCGTTCTCATTTCAATTTTGATCGCCACACCGCTTACCTGGTATGTCATGGGGAAATGGCTTCAGGATTTTGCTTACAGCATCAAAATGGAGTGGTGGATGTTTATCATTGCTGGTGTTTTGGCGATTGTAATTGCTTTACTTACAGTAAGTTCGCAGGCAATTAAAGCTGCGATGACCAATCCAGTAAAATCGCTCAAATCGGAATAACTGAAAAATTTAAAAGAAATGTCGTTCAGGGAATTTCACTTTTTTCTAACCTATACTAATCATGATCAGGAATTATTTAAAAATTGCTTTCCGGAATCTGATCCGGAATAAGGTTTACAGCACGATTAACATCGCAGGGCTGGCCATGGGTATCGCTGCTTTTCTGTTGATCCTTGAATATGTGAGTTTTGAAAAAAGTGTAAATCAATTCCATAAGAATCTGCCGGAAATGTATCGGCTCATCAATCTGGATAATAAGGGAAAAACCTGGGCGGAAGTGGAACCTGCCTGGGCAACAAGAGCAAAACAGAATTTTAGTGAGATTAAGGACTATTGCCGTTTTGCGGATGATATCGCCAAAGGTATTGTTAAAACAGAAGGTAATAAAGCCGAATCTTTCCGTGAAAATAATATTGGTTATGCAGATGGGAATTTCTTCGATTTTTTCAGTTTCCCGGTTTTAAAAGGGAATAAAGCGTCACTGAATCAACCTAAAACCGTATTTATTACGGATAAAATTGCTGATAAATATTTTGGCAAAACAGATCCGATCGGGAAAGTACTGACACTTTCCAACCAGTTTGGTACTTTATCCTATTCCGTTGAAGGTGTTTATGAATCGCCTCAAAATTCGGATATTAATCTGGATATGGTATTTTCATTGAAAACGCTGGAAAATGCCGCAAATCTGAATGGAAATGACTGGGCGAATTTGAATAACGATGACAATCAGTATATTAATACTTTTTTGTTGTTGGATAAAGGAGCAAATTACAAAACGCTGGAACAAAAACTTTCCAGATACAGAGAAGAAAATCAGACAGATAAGGATGGGATTCAATTTCGTTTACAGCCAGCGGCCAATATTCATTTGGCAGCAAGCCTGAGCGATACCTATCAAACCTCAGGAAATGTCAAGTATGTCTACACGCTTGGCGCGATTGCGTTTTTGATTTTACTGATCGCCTGGTTTAATTACATCAATTTATCCACAGCAAATTCGCTGAAACGTGCCAGTGAAGTGGGCGTGAGAAAGGTAATAGGAGCCACGCCGTGGAATCTGATCGGTCAATTTTTGGGTGAATCTGCTCTGGTGAATTTTTTGAGCTTCACCGTTGCTATCCTACTTGTTTATATACTTCAACCCTTTTTCAATCAATTGATTGGGAAAAATCTTTCACTTGAAGTCTTGGGGAATTCTCCGGTCTGGATGATAGGTTTGGGAGTTTTTCTGATCGGAATGCTGGCATCGGGAGTTTACACCGCTTATGCTTTATCCAATTTCAATCCGGTGAAAATCCTGAAAGGAAAACTGACAAAAACTTCACAAGGTGCCTTTTTAAGGAAATCGCTTGTCGTTTCTCAGTTTAGTATTTCTATTGCTCTGATGCTGGTCACGATTGTGATTTACAGTCAGCTTAAATTTATGCAGAATGAAAATCTGGGTGTGAAAACCAGTCAGCTGCTCGTGATCCGCGGACCGGAAATTGGAAAAGACAGCACCTACAAAATCCGCAAAGCTGCCTTTTGGAATGAAATCAGCGCGCAGAGTTTTGTAAAAGATTATGCGCTTTCAGGAAGTGTGCCAGGTAGTTTTTACAATTTTAACACATCCGGGTTTACGCAGCCGGGATCCAAAGCCGGGGATGAATTGGCTTCATACGCATTCACAATTATTGGCGACCGCTATCTGAATGTATATGATCTGAAACTGAAAGCTGGAAGGAATTTTACGCCCGAAGAAACCAACATAGAATGGAATAAAAATTCAAAGGTGATTATGAATGAAACAGCCATTCGGCAGCTTGGATTTGAATCGGCGGAGGATGCTTTGAAAACCAAAATTAAATGGGATGAACGCTATCTTGAAATCATTGGTGTCGTAAAAGATTATCATCACACGGGCTTGCAAAAAGCGATTGATCCAATTATTTTTTACCCTCAGAATAGCAGCCAGTATATTACCATCAGTTTGACGGCGGATGATATGCAGGATAAAATCGCCAGGTTGGAAAAGATTTATAAAGGATACTTCACCGATAATCCGTTCGATTATTTCTTTGTTGATGAAAACTTCAATAAACAATACGTTTCCGAACAACAGTATAGCCAAATATTCACAACAGCATCCGTCTGGGCTATTTTTATCGCCTGCCTTGGACTTTTCGGGTTGGCTACATTTACGGTTGAAAACCGGAATAAGGAAATTGGGATCAGGAAAGTACTGGGTGCTTCGGTGGTTAGTATTGTTGGACTTTTGTCAAAGGATTTTATATTACTCATTGTAATCGCAATTTTGATTGCAAGTCCTCTTACCTATTATTTTATGCAAAAATGGCTTAGTGATTTTGCATACCGAATCGATATTTCCTGGTGGATTTTTGCGGTTGCGGCTGGCTTATCCCTCTTCATTGCGGTGCTTACAATTATGTTTCAGGGAATTAAGGCGGCACTCATTAACCCGGTTAAATCTCTTAAATCTGAATAAAAAAGGGTTTCACGCAAAGTTACCCAATAAGGAATTTTGTTTCGTGATTAATAACTTTATGAAAGCTCTCTGCAGCAAAACCGTTTCTGTAATGAATTTGAATTCATCGCAAAGTTTGGTTCGGATTA
>NZ_VTOL01000036.1 GCF_009801115.1 Dyadobacter sp. 3J3 | reverse complement strand
CTGGGGCAGCCATTCTTCAAGATCATAAGGCATAAATGTCGTTTGCCCACGGTTGGCTCCTACAAAATGTTTCATGATCTGAAGATACTCAATTATATTCAAATGTTCAAGTCCGACAGGCTCCTAGAACTTGGTTTAAAGGAAACATTAAAAGAATTATGCGATTTCAAGGTCTTTTTTAAGGGCTTCAATTTGAAATGTAAAAAATGCTCTTCCATATTTTGGTATCATATTAAGGACGTATCTGAAACTGTTGAATGCCGCGGCTGTTTAGAAGAATTTGAAATACCAATAGAGCCTAAATTTTTTTACAAGTTAAATGATTTGATTAAAAATAACATTTACCAGTCAAAAACAGACCGTGATGGAAATTTAACTGTAATTCGGACATTAGCCCTTAAATCCAAATTATCTCATAAAGCATTTGCTTACAGTCCCCAAATTAATTTATTTGACAACTACCATACAAATAAACCGATTACCGATATTGACATCTTATACCTAACAAATGGAAAACTGGCAATTGGCGAAGCAAAACATAGTAGCCCCGCTTTTTTTGAAAAAAATAGCAGTGGTTTTAATTCGGTAGATACAATTGCTGAAATTGCCAAAGAGATACGGCCTGACATTATTATTCTTTCTTGTTATTCAGACCACAACGATAAATTAGAAAAAGCAAGAAAAACTCTCACAGGAAAATTTCACAATGAAGCTTATAAACCAATAATCGAAACATTACTTTTAAAATCTCCAGATGATTGGGGTTTCAAGGGGCATCGCTATTTTTATTATTAACTGACATTTTTAAAAAGGGAATCTCTAAACTTTACTGGGGAAGCAAGCATACATCACTTTGGTTCCTCATGATACTCTATTGAGTTCGATACAACATATGTATCAAACTCAATAGAGTATCATATAAAGAAACGTCAATAAAAGGTCAATAAAAGTTTAACTTTTTTGCTACCCCTCCCCTCAGTTTACTTTGCAACATAGAATCTAACCACGGAAGCAGAAATCAAATCTCAACTTTCGGTCTGAGAATCAAGCAAAGTATCTAAACCAAAAATACCATGTACATCGATAGTCCCTGGACCACCTACGCCGCCGTGCTCAGCCCCTTGACGCTTGGCTACTATATTTTTATCGGCTACAAATTTTACCGGCAGGATCTTCGTTCCGCTTTTTCGGGCAAACAAAACCGGCCCGTCAAAAAGCCAGCAAGAACAGCACCGAGTATTTCAGTAATGCCAGAAGAACTAGATGAACAGCAGGAAGTGGAGCAGGAAGCTACCGAAGTACCCCTTCCCGATGAAGAAACCTTCCAAAATGTAATGGCGCTGACCGCGTATCTGAGAGATGCGGTCGAGGAAGCGCACGAGAAACAATACAGTAAAACGGATCTGGCAGTTCTGCTCCAGATGCTACTAAAAGACTATTCTTATTTAAAGGATACGCCCTTCCGCGTTTCGGTCAATAACCAGATCGAAGCGGAATGCGCAAAATACGGCTCCATGCTCCTGAGTGAGGATGAAATAGAGGAGTTATGGATTTAGGTTGCCATGGAGCCTGACCGGTCCCGCCCTTTGCTAGCCGGAAAGTAAAGGAAGCGGACGGTCCCTAGAAGGCATGTTCCACTTTTAAATGATGCGTGTATGAGACTGAGGAGATTGACATTTAGAAAATGGTCAAAAAAAGAGTGTGCGGCTTTATTTTCCGCAATGCTGGTCAGTGCCGCGGCCAGGGCCCAGGATGGGAGTGCCGGTATCGAACAAGCCAATGAGCTTGTGAGGGAATATTTTGAGCCGGGAACCGAGCTTATGTACGGAATCGGCGGGGTTTTGGCCCTGGTAGGCGCGATTAAGGTATTCCAAAAGTGGAATGCCGGCGACAATGATACAGGAAAAGTGGCCGCAGCGTGGTTCGGCAGCTGCATTTTCCTGGTGGTGGTAGCAACAGTTCTTGAATCGTTCTTTGATCTGTAGTGGGTTCGCAGTCTCGGCGTATAGGCCGGATCGTTTAAAGCGTTCCGGCCGGCGCTGAGTGCTCTGAATCCTTCCAAAAACGTTTAGAACATAAAGCAAAACCACCATGTCAAACAGCATTTATGAAATTAACAAGGGCATTAACCGCCCGATCGAATTTAAAGGTTTAAAGGCCCAGTACATCTGGTATCTGGGCGGCGGGATGGTGTTGGTATTTCTGTTTTATGTGATCCTGTATACAGCCAAGGTCAACACGTTTGTGACCCTTGCGCTGACAGGCATCCTTGGCGCAGGTCTTTTTACCAGCGTTTACCATCTGAGCAGCACATACGGAGAGCACGGCCTGACCAAGGCCCTTGCCAGGGGAAGAGTCCCTAAAATTATCAAAGCAAAAAGCAGGCATTCCTTTATGACAAAGCTGCCTTGTGATATCACCCACCTGAAAGCATAAAAGACTATGGAAAAGTTCTTAGATGATCTGCTTCCGATCCTGACTGTCGAGCACGACTGTATCCTCTCCAAGCAGGGTGATATCACTGTAGCCTTCAAGGTTGATCTTCCCGAGATCTTTACACTTTCAGACCAGGAGTATGAAGCCCTTCACCAGGTCTGGGTAAAAGCAATCAAGATTCTACCTTCACACACAGTCTTTCACAAGCAGGACTGGTTTATTGACCGGAAGTACGAGCCCGATTTTAGCGGCGAGGACAACAGTTTTCTAACCCGCAGCAGTGAGCGTTATTTTAACGAGCGGCCTTTTTTAGAGCACAGCTCTTATGTGCTGCTGACCAAGAAGCCTGCTGGCAGAAAATTGTCCAGCTCGCTTCTTTCCAATCTAATCCGGCCCAGCATCGTGCCGCAGCAGACAATCAGCAAGGCTCTTCTGGATGATTTTTTAGACAGTGCGAGCCAATTCAAACGGATTTTGACAGACAGTGGATTTGTCAAGATCCGCCAGCTAAGTAGCGAAGAGCTGGAAAGCCATGCGGAGAAAGTCGGCTTGATTGAAAGCTACTGTTTTTTAAGTGAAGACAACGGTGAGCCGCTGCTGAGGGATATGGAGTTTTCAGACGGCATCAAGATCGGCGATCAGTACTGCCAGCTTTTTACGCTTGGTGACGCTGCGGACCTTCCCTCGCTTGCCAGCCCGCGGATCACCTATGATAAGTATTCGACCGACCGGACCAAATTCAGCATCGGATTTGCCTGCGGGCTTGGGCAGCTGCTGCCCTGCTCGCATATTTACAACCAGTACATTTTTTTAGAGGACGATGCCAAAACGATGCGCCGGCTGGAAAGCAAAAGGCTGCGGCTGCAATCGCTTGCGAATTATTCGCGCGAAAACTCGATTGCGCTCGATTCAACCAACGCCTTTTTAAACGAAGCGGTCGCCCAGCAGCGGCAGCCGGTCAAAGCGCACTTTAATGTGCTGGCTTGGACCGATCAAAAAAGCCAGCTTAAAGAGCTAAAAAGCCAGATCACCTCTTCGCTTGCGCAGATGGATGCTGTCGCCAAGATCGAGACGGCCGGAGCTGCCCAGATCTTTTGGGCCGGGATCCCGGGCAACGCCGCGGATTTTCCGATGAACGATAGTTTTGATACGTTTCTGGAACAAGCCTGCTGTTTTCTGAACCTGGAAACCAGCTACCGGTCTTCTGTAAGCCCGGTAGGCATGCGGCTAGCTGACCGGCTGACTGGAAAACCCGTGCATGTCGATATCAGTGATGAGCCGATCTCGATGGGTATTTGCACCAACCGTAACAAGTTTATTCTGGGCCCTTCAGGAAGTGGCAAATCCTTTTTTACCAACCACATGGTAAGAAGCTACTATGAACGGGGCGCACATATCGTGCTGGTCGATGTAGGACATTCCTACAAAGGACTCTGTGATCTTGTCGGCGGTTATTATTTTTGCTACTCAGAAACAACCCCGATTTGTTTCAACCCTTTTTATATCGGAGCAGGTGACAGTCTTGACACCGAAAAAAAGGAAAGTATTAAAGCGATGCTTCTGGCGCTCTGGAAAAAAGACAGCGAAGAGTTCAAACGCTCGGAGTATGTCGCCCTTTCCAATGCGCTGAGCATGTACTACCAGATGCTTAGCGAAAAACCTTCGGTGATGGCTGGCTTTAATAGCTTTTATGAGTTTTTGACCTATGATTTCAAAATAATCTTAGAGCAGGACAGCGTCAAAGACAAGGATTTTGATTTTGCCAATTTCCTATATGTGCTGCGGCCCTATTACAAAGGAGGCGAGTACGATTACCTTTTGAATGCTAGTGAGAATCTGGATCTTTTGCAGGAGCGCTTTATTGTCTTTGAATTAGATGAGATCAAGGATCACCCCATTCTTTTTCCGGTCGTTACGATTGTGATCATGGAGGTTTTTATCTCCAAGATGCGGAAGCTCAAAGGAATCCGCAAAGTTATACTTCTCGAAGAAGCCTGGAAAGCAATTGCCCGTGAAGGGATGGCCCAGTACATAAAATATTTGTTTAAAACGGTCCGTAAGTTTTTTGGCGAAGCGATTGTAGTCACCCAGGAGGTAGAAGATATCATCAGTTCTGAGATTGTCAAGCAGGCGATCATCAATAACAGTGATTGCAAGATCCTTTTAGACCAGAGCAAATACCAAAACAAGTTTGATTCCATCCAGCAGCTGCTCGGGCTGACGGAGAAAGAGAAGGCCCTGATCCTTTCGGTCAATAAGGCCAATGATCCGCTGCGCCGCTACAAGGAGGTTTTTATTAGCCTTGGCGGGATGCTCTCCAAAGTCTACCGGGTCGAGGTGAGCCCGGCAGAATACTGGGCTTACACGACTGAGCAGACCGAGAAAATGAAAGTGATCGCGTATGCGGCCAGGTTTGGCAGCATTGAAAAAGGGATCTCAGCACTTCTCTCTGAAAAAAATTAACCAGCCAGTAACCATGAACCTGACACTTCGAAGATTTACGATGATCCTGATTTTCTGCGCGGCGATGCTTGCCCCGGTTCCTGAAACGCAGGCTGCAATCCCCTGGGCACAGATCATCAAAGAGGCCATTAAAAAGGTGGTCAAAGCGGTTGATCTTTTGATCCAAAGGCGCCAGAACAAAGTGATCAAACTGCAAAATGCGCAGAAGGCCCTTGAAAATGTCATGTCCAAGCTCAAACTCGAGCAGATTGCAGACTGGGTCAAAAAGCAAAGGGATCTATACAAGGAGTACTATGATGAGCTAAAAAAAGTGAAGGCGGTGATCTCGTATTATTTTAAAATCAAGCAGCTCGCTGAAAAGAACCTTCAGGTGGTGCAGGCCTACCAAAGAATGTGGGCGCTGCTGCAAAAGGATCCCAATTTTAAAGCCGACGAGCGGGCCTACATGAAAAAAGTGTACGAATCGATCCTGGATGAAACCGCTAAAAATGTCGAGCTGCTTTCAAGCGTAGTCAAAGCCTTTACCCTGCAAATGACAGATGCGCAGCGGCTGGCTTTGATTGACCAGGCTGCCGCCCGTGTGGACAGCAATTATAGTGAGCTGCTAAGTTTCAACCGTGAAAACAAGATGCTTAGTCTTTCCAGGGCCAAAACCCAGCAGGATATTGATGCAGTCAAATCGCTTTACGGACTTCCCTAATCAAGTTTAACTATGAAAATGCTACTACCACTTATGCTGCTGATTTCTTTTATCCCGCCCAGCCGGGCGCAGAATCTGAACGAATGGCTCAGGCAGAAAAGGACCCAGAAAAAGTATCTGCAGACCCAGATCGCCGAGCTCAAAATTTATCTGGAGCTCACAAAGAAAGGTTACAAGATTGCTAAAGAAGGACTCGCTACGATTCACAGCATTAAAAACGGGGAATTCAAACTGCATAAAAATTTCTTTGATACCCTGCTGATCGTGCATCCACTCGTCGCTGGCAGTCCCAGAGCGAAAGACATCACAGATCTGCACGGAAAAATCAATGAGATCTGTAACAAAGGGCCTACCCTGCTTGGCCAAAGCGGCCAGCTGACAAGTGCCGAGCTTTCCTATATCCGTAAAGTGTACGGTAAAGTATACGATGATTGCCAGGGAATCCTCACTGCCCTTCTTACGCTGATCAGGCACGGAAACCTGAAAATGAATGATGCCGAGCGGCTGATAAGGCTTGAAGTCCTGTACGGACAGATGCTATCAAATTTTCGTTTTGCCAGCTCTTTTCAAACCCAGTCCGCCATGCTCATCAAACAGCGGGCCGGTGAAACAAACCAAATCCAAAACAGCCGGGCGCTTCTCGGCCTAGACTAAGATCCATGAAAAAGCTATTACTTGTCCTATTACTGTTTACGCTGGCTTGCCCCGTCAAGCTACATGCACAGACCGCCGAGGTCACGCAGCTGATTTTAAATATTGAAAAGCTCAATCAGCTCAGAAAGATCTTAAAACAGCTCAAAGAGGGTTATGATATTCTTTTTAAAGGTTACACGCTGATCCGTGATCTTTCAAAAAACAACTTTAATCTGCATCAGGCTTTTTTGGATGGGCTATTGGAAGTAAGCCCTGGCGTAAAAAACTATCAACGGATCAAGGATATCATAGCCCTTCAGCTGGCACTTTTAAAAGAATACCAGGCCGCCCAGCGGCAGTTTTCCACCTCCGGGTTTTTAAATCCGGATGAGCTGGATTATCTGGAAACCATCTATGGGCGGCTGATCAAAAGAAGTGTAAAAAACCTGGATGCATTGACTGATGTTTTGACCGCTAAAAAAATGCGCATGTCCGATGATGAGCGGCTTAAAGCGGTAGACACGATTTATGAGGATATGCAGGAATCACTGGTTTTTCTGCGTCAGTTTAATGCTTCCACCAGCGTTCTGGCACTCCAACGAAAAAAAGAGCAGCAGGACATTAAAATGAGTCAAACTCTTCATGGTCAGTCAAACTAATCATTATGCAGCCTTACAAAAAACTTTTACTGGCTTGCCTTCTGTGCCTTATTTGCCCAATGGTCAGCCATGCCCAGGGACTGGCCGGGCAGATCAGCGGACTGCAAAGCGTACTGGGTGATCTGTATGATCAGATGATGCCGCTTTGCGAAAGGCTTATCAGCGTGGGCAGAGGGATCGCAGGTTTTGCCGCACTCTGGTATATCGCTGCCCGGGTCTGGCGCCATCTGGCGGCCGCTGAACCCATTGATATTTATCCGCTGCTGCGTCCTTTCGCGCTGGGTTTTGCGATCCTTATTTTCCCTAAAGTCATCGCGATGATCAACGGGATTCTTTCCCCGACCGTAGCGGCTACCGCTTCGATGGTACAGGGCTCAAACCAGGCGATCGCTGTGCTTTTAAGACAAAAACAGGATGCAGTAAAGCAGTCTGAAAGCTGGCAAATGTTTGTCGGAGATGCCGGAGGGGGCGATAAAGACAAATGGCTTAAATATACCTACGGGGAAAGCTACTCTGAAGGCCTTCTGGAAGGCCTTGGCAACGATGTCAAGTTTTATATGGCCAAAGAGTCCTATAACTTCCGAAATGCCATCAAGGCCTGGATCAGCCAGATCCTTCAAATCGTTTTTGAGTCAGCAGCCCTTTGCATCAACACGATGCGCACTTTTCATCTGATCGTGCTGGCCATCATCGGTCCGCTTGCTTTTGGGATCTCGGTCTTTGACGGGTTTCAGCATACGCTTTCTGGCTGGATTGCCCGCTACATCAACATCTATCTGTGGCTTCCGGTGGCCAATATCTTTGGGGCGATCATTGCTACGATCCAGCAGAAAATGATTGAGCTTGATATCTCGCAGATCAAAAGCCAGGGCGATACCGTGTTCGGCGCCCACGACAGCGCTTACCTTATTTTTCTGATCATTGGAATCGTGGGCTACTTCTCGGTGCCTTCGGTGGCAGGCTATATCATCCATGCAGGCGGTGGTAATGCGCTTACCCATAAAGTGTCCAGTCTTTTTGCATCCACGTTGACCACGGTCGTGAGCACGGCCGCGGCGGCAGGCCGGGGATTTGGCAGCATCGCCAAAAGGGCGGTGCCGGATAGAAAAACAAAATCCTGATCTAAACAATACAGTCTATGTTTAAAATAGCCAAAAATATTGATACCGCATTTCGTCAAATCCGAAGCTTTTCGCTGATTGTCAGTCTTGGCTGTATCGCGCTGTGCGGCTTTACTTTCTACCGCTCGGCGGTGATGGTCGAGAGCGCGCAAAGCAGGGTTTACATCCTGGAAAGCGGAAAGATCCTGGAAGCCTTCTCTTCCCAAAGAAAAGATAATGTGCCAGTTGAAGCACGTGACCATGTCAGCAGTTTTCACTGGTATTTCTTTTCACTTGAACCCGATGACAAGCTTATCCAGGCCAATGTGGTCAAAGCGCTTTATCTGGCAGACGGCTCGGCGAAAAAACAATATGATAATCTGAGTGAAGCAGGCTTTTACAACAGCATTATTTCATCAAATATCAGCCAGAGTATCAGCCGCGACAGCATCAGGATCGATACGCGCGCCTACCCCTATTATTTTAAATACTACGGGGTGCAGACCATCACCCGCGCGACAAGTGTCGTCTCGCGGAGCCTTATCACCGAAGGGTATCTGAGAAACACCTTGCGCAGCGATAACAACCCACACGGTTTTCTAATCGAGCAGTGGCGCACCCTGGAAAACAAAGATCTTACCATCCGTAACCGATAAAGGCTATGTTCTACGATTTTAACCGGCACAAAAGACTGGCGGCGCCAGTCGAAAAGCCGTCTGAAAACCCTGCGCTCGGCGCCATCCTTAAAAAACATTTAGCCAGGATTCCGGAGAAAGTCAAAATGCCGGTACTGATCCTTCTGATCAGCCTGACAGGCCTTGGCTTTCTGAGACTCACCATGGAAGGGATAACAGGCGCAGGCTTCTCACAATTTACTTCTGCTAATAACACAAAATTTTACCGGCCCAGCCTCCAGGCCATTGAAGTGTATCTGGATAGTCTGGAGAGCGCATATATCCAGGATAGTCTTTCACAGTTTTCACTAAAACCATAACAACCATGCAGAATCAACCAAACTCCGAGCACTTTTTAAAACAGCGCCGCTTTTACACTTTTTTGCCGCTTGTCCTGCTGCCCTTTATCACCATCTTTTACGTGGTAATCGTCTCAAAGATCAATAAAAACCAGCAGCAACCTCTGGCCGAGCGGCAAGGATTAAACACGGCGCTACCCGATGCGATCATCAATCAGGACAAGCTCATCAATAAACTCAGCTACTATGAGAAGGCGGCCCAGGATTCCGCCCGGCGCGCCCAGCTTTTAAAAAAGGATCCTTATTTTCAGGACAGCCTGGCCGCTGCGTCCTTAGATACTGGCAGCGTCTCGCTTTTAGTACAAACACCTTCCCGTTTGGTTGGTGCCAAAAAGAAAGCCCATTCAGATGCCAAGCCCGCCCAGGTGTATCAGAAACTTGAAGCGTTAAATGCTGCGCTGAGTAGAGCCTCTGAGCCCTCCTTTGAAGCTGGCAGAAAAGATAGTGAAATCTTGGAGGATCAAGCCCATGCGCAGCTCGAAAAACAGCTGCAAACAATCCTTGCCCAGGCGTCAGAGCAGGATTCACAGGGACCTGAAAGTGATCCCGAGCTGGCGGCCCTGAGTGGCATGCTCGATAAAATCATCCAGATCCAAAACCCCGAGCTGGCAAAAAAGGCCAGTCTTCCAGATTCTGAAAGCCAGAATATCAGCAGTGTTATCCTGGCTTCGAGCCCGCTCGATCCTAGTCTTCTGCAAACGCAGTCCGAAGCGGATTCCATGCTTGTCAACCCTATACAGCCCGTAGAGAATGGCTTTTTCTCACTGGACGAGCCTGTAAGCAGCGCCGAGCAAAAAGCGATTGAAGCGGTCATTGACAAAAACCCAAAGCTTGTCTCGGGCTCGACCGTTAAGCTCAAACTCAGCAGTGATATTTTCATCCAGGGCCAGCTGGTTCCAAAAGGAAGTTTTCTTTTCGGGACGGCGGCACTTAGCGGCGAGCGTCTGAATATTCAGATCCAGTCTGTGCGGCATCAAAATTCACTTTACGGGGTCAGCCTGGTTGTTTACGATCTGGACGGACAGCCGGGCATCTACATTCCGGGCGCGATCACCCGCGATGTGGCCAAACAGTCAGCCGCTCAGGCTTCGAGTGGAATCAGTGTCGGTTCCCTGGATAACTCGCTGGGCGCCCAGGCGGCGGATGCTGCAATCCAGGCAAGCAAAACCCTTTTGAGCCGCAAAGCCAAGTTGCAGCAGGTTACCATCCGGGAAGGCTACAAGGTGCTGCTCTACGATAAAAAAGCGCAGGGCATCGTGTCCCGGTGAGCTTGTCAAAATAACATTCACCAACTCATTTCTTAATCATGAAAGCTTTATCAAACATAGCAGCTGCAATCATTCTCCTTATTCTCATCTCTGGTTCAGCATCGTTCGCCCAGGATGGCGAGCTTTACGGAATCAGTCCCTATCCGCTGGAAATCACGGACCAGAAAACGACCAATATTATTTTCCCCTACGATATTGTCAGTGTCGACAAAGGCAGCCGGTGGATCCTGGCGCAAAAAGCCAAAGGGCTCAGTAACATTTTGCAGCTGAAAGCCTCGGCAGCCGGCTTTGCGCAGTCCAACCTGACTGTTGTCACCCGCGATGGAAAACTGTATAGTTTTCTGGTCGATTACAGCCCCGAGCCCCTGCAATTAAACATTGGCTTCTCTGCTTCTCAAACAAATAATCAGGGGGCGATCTTAAAAGATTCGTATAACCAGGCGCAGATCCAGGCCGATGCAGCCAGCATCAGCACACTTCCCACAGGCCTGCACGGTATTTCTGATAAATCCGGTCAGCTCAAAATGCAGCTTTTGGGAATTTACATCCATGATCATATTATGTACTACAAGCTCCGACTGATCAACAAATCACCGATTCCTTACGATATCGAAAGCATCCGCTTTTTTGTCGGCGATAGCAAACAGGCCAAACGCGGTGCTGTTCAGCAGCTCGAAATCCAGCCTGTACAAATCTACAATGATTCTACCCGCATTGAGCCCGGCAGCGCGGTAGTAAAAGTGTATGCTCTTGCTAAAATGACGCTGGAGGGCACTCAGAAGCTCCATATCAAAATGAGCGAGCAAAACGGCGGCAGGCATCCACACCTGCAGATCAGCAGCAAGACGCTTTTAAAAGCCAGTTCAATTTAATTATTCATTTTAAATCCTAAAATTATGAATCAGAAAAATTTTGAATACCTCAAAGACCAGGTCAAATACTCCGGGTTTGGCGATTCCCTTGAAAATGATCTAAAAGCCAACCTTCAAAAGCAGTCGCCCGAATTCAGCTTGCAGCACCAGGCGACCTTTGGCAAAGACCAGGTTAATTCCGAGCTGCATTTTAAGCGGTCTACCCAAAGTGATCTGTATTTTCTAAACAGCTATGATGCCGAGCTCAAAAAAGAAAACCAGAAAGAGGCGCTCAAACAAACTTTTTATCTCAATAAGCAGGGAGGTAATGTGACGCTTAAGGAAGCGTATAATCTGATGGACGGAAGAGCTGTCAATAAGGATCTGACCAATAAAGAAGGCCAGGTTTACAACGCCTGGATGCAGATGGATTTTAAGCAGACCGAAAACAACGGCAATTTCAAAATCAAACAGTTTCATCAGAAATACGGCTTTGAGCTCGATAAAGCGGTGGAAAAGCTTCCGATCAAAGAGCTAAATGTTGAATTTGACAAACAGAGGCTAATGGAATCACTTCAAAAGGGAAACCGCCAGGTGGTCACCTTTGAAAAGGATGGTGTAGAAAAAAAACATTTTATCCAGGCCGCTCCGCAGTTTAAATCCATTACCGTTTTCGATGAAAACATGAAAAGGGTTTCGAACCAGAAGGAAAAATCAGAAAGCCAGCAGCAGTCAGCCAACAAGGAACAGTCCGTCAAAAAGGACGATCAAAAACAGGCGCTCATCCCGCAGGGAGAAAACGCTGAGAAAAGCCCCTCAAAGGGTAAAAAGGCTGCACAAAGCAAAGGAATGTCGGTAAGTTAATCAACAAAAGACAGGGGAAAATCTGCAAGGATTTTCTCCCTGCTTTTCAATCTTAATCATGCAACAGAACCATGGAAGCTATAAGTTTTGTCAATCAGTTTTTTACAGCGATCCGGCGCGATCCCTGCATCAGCACGACCCATATCAGCATTTATATGGCTTTGGTCCATTACGGCAAAGACCAACCCGCGGCGGCTCCAATCTATGTCTACAGCCAGCAGATTATTGATATCTGCAAGCTTTCCAGCCGCAGCACCTACTACCGCTGTATGCATGATCTGCATGCTTTTGGATATTTGCAGTACAGTCCCGTTTTTAAACGCAATAAACCCAGCCAGGTCCTGCTTCTGCAAAAATAGAGCAGAACTTTTGAAAGTAAATTCCTTTCATGTATCACAAATGGCAGTATCAATCCGGATTGACTCGGCAAGACTGCTTAAACTTTACTTTATAATGGAAATAGAACTGATCACCAAAGAGGATCTTCGGCAGCTGCGGGTGCAGCTGCTCGAGGACATCAAACAGCATTTCGCTAGCCAAAGTGCTCAGAAGACACAGTGGCTAAAAAGTGCCCAGGTCAGAGCGATGCTAAGTATCTCGCCTGGTACGCTGCAAACCCTGCGCGTAAAGGGTACGCTGAAACATACCAAGATCGGAGGATCCTTTTATTATTCGCATGAGGACATCCAGACCCTTCTTAAATCCGGACACCAATTAATTTAAAGAAACATGGAAAATATTAGTATTCAATTTCAAACGCGCATCATGCTCGATAAAAGATTAAGCATCTGGCATATCGGCACCTATTTGGCCCTGTTGCACCTGTTGCGCCAAAATCAGGGTATCAATCCTGTCACCATTTCCAGAAAAATCGTCATGCCGCTCGCGCGCATTAAAAGCGTGCCGACCTACCATAAATATATTCAGGATCTGGTAACCTTTGGCTATATCCACTATCATCCTTCCTTTCATCCAAAACAGGCAAGTAAAGTCTTTATTATTCCGTAGTTTTTCCCGTATTTTATCACTGCCGGTCGTTATTTCTTATTTGGCAAGCGCTTGCCAGATAATGACCAAAATCATCAGCCTATATCCTACCCCGTTACTGATCAGACCGCCTGATCAGAGAGGAAAGGTATGTCCATAGCTTAGCAAAAGCTGCTCTTGGACTTTCAATAGAAGTTTCAATGGATCGATTGAGCTATGGATCGATTGACAAGGTTTAATTTTTTATCTGTATCCGATTAAAAGTTTCTGACCATGATCCCGAAATTCCAGCAAAAATCAAGGGCCCTGCGCCCGGACCCAAATTTGTCCCTTTTTAAATTTAAACTCAGCTGGGTCAATCCTGATAAGCCCGCAGAATCAAAAATCCAGACCTGGTATAGCTACGATTACAGTTCCGAGCGGCTAGCCTTTCCGCATGGACTTGACAAAGAGCTTCGCAGCGAGTGGAAACAGCTTTTAGTGCTTTGCTACAAACACCCAGAACTCTACGATTTTGTCAAGTGGCTGCGGCCCTTCAAGCAGGGGCAGTGCCTGGATCTTTACCTTCCCAACTGGCCTGAGCTGACAGCCATGATACCCGGACTCGAAAGCAGATACGGCTGGCAGCTTCTGGAATCCTACGGGCAAAGCTGCGGCTTTAAAAATTTAAGCTTTCAAACCATCAGCAGATCCTACCCAAGGCAGCCCGGACATAGTCCGGGCCGGGTGGATTACAAACAGTTTTATGGCTTTGGTTATTTTCACCGTAATAATTTTATTGTCAACAGCCTTGCCAGTGGCAAGCTATTGAAGGTGGATATTTACGATAATCTGATGTACCACAGTGAAAACTTTCTGCATAGCCTGCCAGGCGCGCAAACCGCAAACAGATAAAGCTTTCGAAATATGAAAGTTTCAGCGGGTACATTTTATCTAACCACGCATTGCCTTTTTAGTATGCCTTTTTTAAATTATAACGATCCGCCAGGTATACAGGCCGTTTGATGGATCACAAGCATAGAAACCAGAGCACGGAGCCCAGTATCAGCACAAAGCTGAGCATCAGCAGAAGGCGTTCTGTAAAAAGTATGAGTAGCGCCGAAAAGTAACTTTTAAACTCCTGGTTTGCACAGGGTCCTTTTCTGTTAAAGCGTCGTTGCGCTACCCAGAAACGCAGCGCAAAACCAATAAAAAGACTGAAAACACACAGCAGATCGCTCTGTGAAGGATTTCCCAAAAGTATCATAATGAATCAGTGTTTAGCCGTAGTATGGCGACTGCCACAACTACATGTGCAAATGATAAAAAAGACAGTGTAGCATTATAGCGGGCTGGAGCTCCTGCTACATAAAAAGAAGACGGACCGCGATACTGAACCGTGAACCAGTTGGTTTGAATTCTTTCACGTATTCACTCAGAAGCTGACCGCTGTAACAAGCTTTGTAGCCTTCAAAAAGTGAAACGAAAAGCTTTCTGGCATCTTTGCGCTGGTATCGGTGCAACTGGTTATTGACCTGTTTGGCCAGGGCCAGCCACCTTTCAAAACCAAACAGCCGCAGCTTGCACTGCTTTTGAAAAGTCTGAGGATCTGCTAGATGCTCCTGGGACCTGCTGGCCATAAATCCGAGTAATGCCGGGATTTCGGCCTCAAAAAGCTGGCAAAGTATGGCAGCGCGCCTGGTGTTGGATAAATCGGGATATCTATTCATCATTAAGATTTTTAGGGGGAGGCTCTGGTGCCTCCCCATTTGCTAGTTTAATTGAAACAGGCCGTTTCCATTCTCTGCAAATCCTTCGCAGAGCTCAAAGGCGCGCTGTCCCCTGAGCTGCGCTGTGCCGCCTAGCAGTACTGATTTTACTTTCGCCTCATCATCGTTGTACTTTCTAATATTTTGAAAATAACCCGTTACACTGTTATAAGCTCCAAATACAGTACCTGCTGTAGTAACCAGGTTTTGGGTCGGATCACCTAACGCGTACTCGTAAACGCTGTCGACCATATTCAGATATTGGGAAGACAAAAGATCTATTTTACCATCCCGCAGGTTTCCCAGCGTTTCGTTGTTTGGAGCCATGGCGATCTGAATAAAACGTTTCAGGTCTTTGTCTGCAATTTTAACTTTCGCCCACCGGTTAAAAAGCTCCTGTTTCTGCTCGGCGACCTTCGTAGCAAGTCCCATGATTTTATGTGCCTGCAAAAGTCTTTCTTTGGCATTCGAAGTATGACGGATCCTGACCGCATTGGCAAGGTTACCCATTGCAGCGTTTAGCGTATTTTGACACACGACACGCACCGGTGTAAAAGCTGCCGTGATACTTCCTGAACCATCGTGTGAATTGGTCAGAAAAATGTATTTTTCAATCAGATCGTCTGCTCCCACCCGGATATATCCGGGAAGTTTTGCGGTGATAAAAATTCTTTCCCCGTGTCCAAGCCCGCCAGCTGTTTCATAAATGATCTGGTTTTGGCTCGCAATCGAATCAAAGAAAGAAAAGGCATCTCTGTTTTGTACAATGTGATAATCCTTACCTACCACGCCAAGGGGCTGCATCGTGTCAGTTCTTACCGTAGCATAATAAGACGGTACAATCATCTCTTTAAAGGGTGTATTGTCCTCTACATCCGCCAGAGGCACATCAACCGGAAAGGTCTTTAACCGCGTTTTTACTACCTCATAGTTCAGCCCGCTAAGCTCGATGGCCTGAGCGCTGCTTGGCGCATCCTGCACAATCTGGCCAAGACCATGCCATGCTTTTTGTTTTAAAGAAAAAAAACTGTGACTGTTTGTCTGCTCGTTGAAATGAATGTTGTGAGACATAATTAAAAAGATTGAAGTGAATGAAAAAATTTAGATTTCATTTTCTCTTTTCCACGTGTCTGTATTATCAAAAACAACATTGTTTTTCCCCAAAGAAAAAAACAAGAAGAAAAGAAAGCGCTCTGAAAGCGGCCTGTTTGCAAGGCCAAAAGGAAACGGAATAAGTGCCCCTGGGCTGACGGGCTAACCAGGTATTACAGACCAGTTCATTGCCCGTCGTTATGCCGAACGCTTTTGGCACACTTTGAAAAGTCTTCAACGGTAGGCCGCTATTTTTGCTATTCTTTTTGACTTGTTATTTGGGGGAAAACATTTCAGCAATCTTTACATGCCTTATTTTTGAGCTATCTTTCAATTAGGATGAGAATGGCGCATATTAGCAGCAATAGCTTGAAGTAAGATAAAAATAAACAAATCCAGCGCGGGTTAAAACCAGGCCGCGATTCCAAGTGCTGATGCATCACAAGCAAGTCCACTGGCTTTCATGAAAAGTGGTATGGAGGCCAAAGTCAATCGTTACGTTATCTGCTATGGTTTTAATTATCAAAGCTCTGAGAATGCAATACCGGGGTAAAACCTTTTGACAAAAAAAATAAGAAGTGCCGCCACTAAAAAACAACAGCACCAAAGAATACTAGTAAGCTAGGAATAATTATTTCGTGAGTATGGCGTTGAAAGTGAGCCACCTTCGGAGCTCCAAACTGAGCCACTTTGTAGAGATATAATTAGTAACCTGAGTTCGATTAATAATTGGCAGGAAAAATAGAGTTTAAAATTGGTAAGATTCTACATTCTTTGTATATTTAAGTATCTCACATTCAAATATATAACAGAAATAATCATGAATCTTACCAAG
>NZ_VTOL01000035.1 GCF_009801115.1 Dyadobacter sp. 3J3 | reverse complement strand
CGTTCCGTTCTCAACTTTCAAGGGGGTCAACATGTGCCGGAATGGCAGGCGATTCCAGCGAATCAGGCTACTTTAACATTCCAAAACATTCCGGCTTTTAGGGGGTCAACATGCTCCGGAATATCCAGTATTTAAGGAGTGATACTCTTGCTGCTTAATTTTAAACAAAGGAAGTTGTTTATTCGGAGCTTGCTCAAGTTCACTGAATTTTGCTTTTATCTCATCATCCCAAATTTGAATTTCATTTCTCAAAGCGGAAATTTCATCCATTTTCACTTTTATAATTCCTTCCTTGATGGATGGTTTTATAAAAGCTAAATAAGCATCTCTTTCAGCGATTTTCCTATTTAAATGATCCTGCATATCACGTAAAGCAGCGACTCTCAAAGGATATGTCTCTGGATGGTCTTTTTCAATTGTTTTGCTAAGTTCTTCCGAAGAATTTATCGCCTGTTGTATTTGTTCGATTTCTTCTGTGAGCTTTTCCAAAGGCGCGCTCAACGCTACTATTCCAGAAAGTTGATTTTCTAAGGCTCCCATATTTTTGAAGTGCTAATTTAGGTTACCCTAAACAACATATATACACGTGTTCGGGCTCCTTATAAATATTATGCATTGTGAAAATTATTAAGATTGTTTTTCTAAGTCATCAATTTCGGAGATCGTTTTTTTTAGAGAATTTTTGATCATCAAAGCTTTGTCTAAATGTTGGTTTATGGCTTCGTTGTCCGGTTCTGGATTGGTTTTGGTGTAGGCGTCAATTTCTTCTCGTGCCATAATTAACTGATTAGCGAAGTAATAAATATCCTTTTTCAGCTGTGCTATCCGTAGATTTCTATTTAATTCGTCCATGATTATAAATGGTTAAGCCGCTAACGAGATCGAAAGCGGCTTATGGTCATTTAGTATTTACAATGCTTCTGTACGCGTAATCAGCTAAATTTAGAAAATCTATTCTTCTTTTGCCAGCAGTTTTTTTAATTCTTCTTCCAATTCTCGACGTTCCAAAGAAAGCAAACTTATCGCTCCGGTATTTCTTTTAGATATATCTTCAATTTCATCAAGGACGGAATTTCTCTGAACTGTCCCCAGATGCTGCTCTCTCGCAATTGATCGTTCACTGCGTAGTAGCACAATTTCTTTATCAATCGCGTTTATGCGTTCAATGATCTCTTCTTTTGTCATGTTGGAAGTTTCATTCAAAAGAGTAGGGTTAAGATGTTCTACTCCGGCTTGCGCTTGCGTTCCTGGACAATTTTCACAGCGCGTTCCAGATATTCTTCTTTCTCTGTGACTTGGTCAATCATCCGAGCCGCTTCCGCATAAACAGAAAGCGGATATTTAGCTTCAAAATTATCATCCCTTTCGATTATAGAAGCGCCGTTTTGCACGATGGCTTCAAGTTCAGGATTGAATAGAATACGTTACCCAGAGCAGGGAAGCCAAGCCCAAGATCACATAAACCTAAGGCAAGACCTTCATAAAACGGTGAAAGTTCGGTAATAAGCCATGTACATTGCTTATTCATTGTGAACAGCTTAACAACCGGTTTCGGGTCAATCTCATCGCCCTGATCGGTTTTTATACCGTTTGCGCGGAGTTCGGCTTCTTCTTCTGGTGTAAAAAATCTGTACATGGTGGCCCCTTTGTTTCCAGCAGTATAGGGGCCTACCGTGCTTTGCACAAGAATGTTTTCGTGGGAGACGCTTATTGAAGCTTCCGACTTAATGAAAATAATTCATTTTTACCTGAAATAGTGCTTGACACATCGTCCGGCTTTTGATAGCAAGTCCAGTATCGTATAAAATCCAAAGCTTGATCGATGTAAACAGGAATCAAATGTTTCTGGTTCTCTCTCCGTAATCTACTTACTTCTTTTTCTGGGACCGGTTAGTTCAATCAGTGAAAATTGAACTTTCATACAAGTCATAATGATCAGCAAAGTTTGTTTATCAATCCGAACCACCAAATGGGACGGTGACGTACCGCTGATTTCTGAATTAAAGTAGCACTTTGCCTGGAAGTCTCCACACTACCTGCCTATGACCCACGTTTTGTTGATAGTATGAATGGTCTCAAATGGAGTTCCGATCGCGAACTTGCCTCTCTGATGCCTAGAATGATGGTATCTGATAGCTACCGGTCACCTTTACATTTTTTACGTTGTTTACCAACCGAACTTCCACTCCGCCACCGGACTGACCAAATAGCGGCGCAATCGTACCAACGTCAATCAGAGTACCCGCGGGTATTTCATAATCAAACACATATATGGCAGGAAGCGGAATGGGTAGCGCGGCTCTGGCAACAACTGCAAAACCCGAATCCAGATAAAGCTTCTCCAGATGCGTCGTCATGTAAGTGCCAGCGGTCAGCTCGCCTGAATTTGTTGCCAGGAATGCATCCGGTTTAAAACGAAAATCTGACGATGCATGTATAAAGCGGTGAAATGTCGTGCCAACTTGTAAACGATGACGTGCAAGAAGGGGAAACGCCCCCATTTTACCAGCGTAGCCACTACTGATCGTTAACTTTAACATTGCCGAAATATATTCAATCCTTGACCCGAAAGTCCTTCCGCCAGTCGGAACAGTAAGAGAGAAGCCGTCGGGTGTATCATATTCAAAAAATGAAACATACTTTTCTTTGTCATTTGCATCGTACATCTCACTGGACAGCACATCAGTCACAGAAAGGTAGTGTTGGTCATCGAATGGTACAATATACTTCCCGCTAAGAACGAAGTCTATTTCAGAACTTTGATCAGACCCCGTCTGAATTATTTGAAATCCCATTCCGGTTTCAGGGGATTTTATCAATTGTTCTGTTGGGTCAGCAAGTACCCAGAGTGGCTTAGGCATAATCATTAAGGTTTATTTAAATTTAAATATCTGCATTGTTTGTTGTGCTCAATCAACTAATAAGCGATCAGAAAACTTATAACCGGATGTCTGTGGAAGACCGGGTGGCTAGTTATCTGTTCCTGGAAAACGTCTTCTTCCTTCCCGAATTGACAGTCCCTGTTCAAACCAGCTGAGATGCCGCTTACACGAGCTAAGCACGTTGTCCGGATCGTTTTCGACAGATATTCCTTGCCTAATGCAAATGATAGCATTTTTAAAGTCCTTTTTTTGCGCATACAAACCTGCTTTCGTATCGTAATAATTCCGGTCATTCAGCTGTCCAATAGCCGTATCCATCATTGCAAACAGCTTAGGATAGTCTAATTCACTGTCGAATTCGGGATGTACAACGTGCATCCAAACCAGGTTATTCAAAGTAACGGATTGGCTGGTGGAGTAGGAAAGAGCGATTTTATAATCACGCCTGGCTTTTTTTGAGTTTAGGTAGGTTGGGTTGTAATCGTAGGTAGCTGCTCTCAGGGTATAATAGTAACAGTACACCTGTGACAAAGACCAGGGTCTCAGATAATAATTTCTATTAATGCTGTTCAAATAATGATAACAACTTAGGGTGCTGTCCGCTAGATGATATGTTCCCTCAATCGCTTCCCAGTTTATTGAACCGCCTCCGGGCAGGTTCCACCGAATAAAATTGTGCTTAGGCAGCTCGACCATAGAGAGCGGCAGGTGATTCATCTGGGCAATGCCAAGATATATGAGACAATAAAGGTCGCAATCAATTAGCCTGCATGTTCGTTTATCAAGTGAACGGAAATAAGCCTGTCTGTATCTGTTAAAATGCAGATAATCGTCAGCTAAGTATTTTTTTCTGAAGGCCAGAGTCAGAAAATCGAAGGCGATATTTTTCTCCTCGGTGAAGAACAGGAACCCAAATTCGGTAAACAGGCTATCAATCGTTTTCAGCACTTTGATACTGGTATTCGTATCCGAAACGCTAAAATTTACGCCCGGGAAATTTCTTTTTATTCTCTGAGTGGCAGCATTTAGCAGATCTACACATGTTTGCACTTCAGTGTCATTATTTCCAAGAATCTCTGCATCGTTCGAGATCAATTTATAGGTGATCGTTTCGGTCGCTTTGTTATCCTGCGCAAAAGTGCTGGTTGACAAGTTCAGCAAGAGGATAAGCAATATGCTGTTTAGACAGGCACAGTGAATGTTCATAGGAAGTAAGTTTTATTTAGTGTTGGGGCACTCAAAATTCTTATGCAACTTTTATGGAGCACTTGATTTTTTTTCCGGTTTTGGTTACATCTACAACTTTGACGCCAGAGTCCACACCACCATAAGAGATTGAATTTGGCACCGAGTGTTCAGTAAAAGACTTATTGCCTGAAGTCCCCGGATATGGATCGCTTGCGTCACCGTAACTTGGCATGCCGTCAGGGCCTTTGGTCTCCAGCTGCCGCAGACCGTCGGCCTGCATGAGAGCCACCTTGTAATGGACTCCATCTGTATTGTCGTACATGGACTCATCAATATGCCAGATTAACAAACCTGCACCCGGTAAAAATTTATCAAATTTTTCTTGTTGACGGTTTTCAATTAAAAAATATTCTTTACCAACAATACCATTCTTCCAAAGCAGTTTGATGTTGAAACTGGTTTTTACATCTTCCAGCACGATATTATCTGTATTATTTTTTGGAATGTCTACCGTTACCCAATTTTGTTGCGCTTTACACCAGGCAGAGGGATGCGCCGGGGTGAGTCCTTCATTGTTCCATGTACCACCGCTCATCAGACACCAACTACCAATACCAGTGCCTGACTTATATTTTGAGCCGTTATATAAATCAGGGAATCCAAACAAAAGATGTCCCAGTTCGTGAGCGCATACACCGATCTTGCAATCTTCGGGCACTGCCACATAACCATAAATTTTAGTGCCATCAGCTGAACCGCAGGCCCCTGTGTCAATGACGTCCTTGTGAGACCAGATTATATTTGGGCGCAGTATGTCGTCATCCGTCACTTCCGCACCCGTACCGGCAAATACGAGGATGAAGGCATCTATGAAACCGTCACGGTTACTGTCATACGCGGATAAAATTCTGTTACCGGCCGCTACGGCTATGGCAGCATCTCTGGCCATGGTACTGGCGCTTGGATATTGATCACCGAGTCCGGACTCTCCATTCGAATATTGTGACTGTGTATAGGGCATGGTGAAGGGGCCGATCACATCGCCCTTCAGATCAATTTTCTTATTACTAACCTCTGAATAGTATTCCCGCACACTTCCTGTTGGAATTTTCCCTTTTGAAAAGAAGAGGTCCTGATAATGTTGAATTGGTGTGTTAAATGGCTGACCTGGGAAATCAATGAGTACAACCAGGCAATTGATGGCACCTCGGGCTGGTAATTGTGCAGCTGCCGCGGCTCTGACGGTCTCTGCCGTAGTACCAAGCGGAAAGAGATTTCCCGGGAAAAGTACACCATCATTCAGACCCATCTGGCGTCCTCTCTCATCAGCTAAGCTCCCATGAAGGAACTTGTAGGTATTGTCCTTTTTAATCTGTGCTAATTCGTTAGCTATCTTTTTCTGCAATTTCGGGTGCGGTGGTGCCGGTTGCATTTCATTTCGGATTGACTGTACGCGATGGGTCAGGTTTACTAATTTGCTGTTCATTGCCTGTGGTTCTGATAAGTGGTTGGATTGAATGTGATCAAAAGTTATATTGAATACTGACATAGGGTTTTGGAGGCCAGATAAATTCATACTTAAGATCTTTCTCTATGTCGTCAGTTCCGGAAATTTTGCTTCCTGTCTGAAGTTCAGTGAGCGTCCTTATCCAGGTCATCGCAATCCCACCTGCAATGGCGATCCGTCTGACCCCGTTGATATTGCTTCGGAAACCGAACCCGGTAAGAATTGTCGGAATTCCTGTGTTAATACCAGCTCCTAATTGATAGAAAGGATGAACCGATGATTTGGGTATATAATAATTAAAATTTACCATGCCGGTAATATTGAAATTTCGGATTGTGTTCTCAGTAGGTTTGGCTACATATTGCTGACCTGTCGAATCGGCCGTCGTGCCCCAGGTATTATATTTAAAAAAAGTGAACACCATACCAACTGAGACCTCCGGTACGAACCTTTGGAACGCCCGGATGCGCAGGGTTTTTACCAGAAACTCAGAGGGGACCACACTCACAATTTCCCTTTTTTCATCAAGCTTGTAGCCGGCTTGCCGTAATTTTAAAGTATATACAGAAATTTTGCCTTCATCGGCAGGTATAGTCGGCTCAATCGGCAGTACCCAGCTTGCGCCGTCGCCTGTACCGTCTTTTGCACTGTCCCTTGTCGCAATGACCAATGACTGCATATTTTTCAAATTGCTCAGCCTCTTCTTCTGTTCGTCCTTTAAGGCGGTCAAGTCCTTTAGCAAATTGTTGAAAATATACTGAGCGACAAAAGGAGAGGGGTCGGGGCAACTGTAACTGTTTATTAGACCTTTTGCCTGATCAAGCTCCGACTCGATGCTGGTAAAGTGGCCTTCAATTTCTGTAATGCCTTTTTGGATTGGTTCAAGCTGTTTTGTAGTTGTTTCGAACGAGATAAAGCTGACTGATTTCAGCTTCCCGAAGAGTTCATTTATTTTTTCCTTTTGATCCGTTTTTAGCAGATCTTGGACGCCCCTCAGTTTATTTTTAGTTGTCTCGATTTCCGGGCACTCTGGTACTACTGTTACCTTTTTACCGTTGGTTATCGTCGTCTGTGGTGCGCCGCTTGTTCCCTTTGCGGTGACTTTGTCCAGCACGTCTCCGATGGAGACCAGTGCTTTGGAGGCTGCTTCGTTGATGGGGTCAACAATGATCTTATTTTCGGCCGTGTAGCTGTAGTTAAGAGGGTTCAACGGCCTGACGTAGACCCGGATCCCGCTGCTTCTGACTAGAAAGATAGTTGAGTCTTTTAACGAAAGAAAGTTGATGGAGCGCTTCCCGGTGTCAGAGAGAAAAAATGCCGCATCATATTTGATTTGCTTCTCTTCGAAGTTGAACAACAATTTACCGTCACTTTTGACGGGTATGCCATTCTCAATGACGTCACTTGCTTTCTGAGCTGCTGCATTTTGTACGAAACAAAATGCAGAAAGGATCATAAAAATTTTTTTCATGTTGTCTTTAATGGGATAGGTGAGCATATTTATCTTTCACTAAATTCAAATTCAGATGAATCCGCTTGGGAATGCGCTGATACAGTCTATTATTTTTTTGTTGTCTGAATATTCAAGCGTTTTCAAATTAACCGGACCAACATTTCAAAGTTACCATCTGATATGATGAAACTCCCCCGTATAATTACCGGATATGGTAAGGTATTTCCACGGTAAATCGGCAGGCACCGGGCAAGGCCGTATGTGAGGCACAACAAAAAGTCCGGGTTTGTGATGTTCCGATCAATTATCTGTTCTGTGCCCGGTTGTCGTTCAGTTTGTAATGAAATGGGGACCGCTTTTTGGGGTAGTCAGTTGCATTTCAATGTAGTAGTTTTGCCGTCATAAACAGCAGTATTTACTCGTATCAAGCTTTGGGTATACAGCACCCCGGATCTTTCAAACCACCGCCTATGAGATATTTTATCTGATTCTTTGAACGGTTCAGATATACGTTTTCAGTAATTTATCTTAGCAGATGCAAGCCGGAATGAATTTGTATTTTTAGTCTCAATCTTCAAAGACCAAATTCGCGCAGCACGCCCACGGCTGACTTTTTATGCGAATCCGCAACCATTTTGAAGCTAATCCTCTGCAGCAACTTCATCACCATGTTCATTGAACAGACTGGACTTGGGCTCTTCGGGAAAATCCGTATTGTTGTTGGTGCTTATTTTTTTTATAAAACGCCATTTTGAGTCATCGACCAGATCTGATTTTGTCTGGTTCTCATCTTCTGAGTCCTTTGACGATGTAAACGTACCGGCGTACTTCTGGTTGTAGGCATTTATATTAAGTCTGGATTTAATCGAATTCTGCAACACAGATTCCGAAGCCTTTTTGGTGGCCTTCACTGAGAATTCAAAACCAGGATTTTTTTCTTTGATTTTTTTCAGGTCCATACAACTTTCTTTTAGGTGAATTTACAGTTTTTTTACTACCAACCCAAGCCCAGACATGTGAATTGATGCAGGGTTTTTATTTCTATTGCTTTCATAAGTGATCTTGTCAGTCCATGAGGCATTTTGCTGGCATATTCCTTTTTAGCATTGAACAATGCCAGGGCAGGAGGGAGGCCACTGTTGATATTGTTCCAGAATGACAAATGCATTGGTTTTCCTAAAAAATTATCGTTTTGCGTTTTGGGAGAATAATGTGCGCCGGTGCAACCGACAAATGCGTTAGCACCGGCAAGTAAAAATGCAAGTGCGATGGACTGTTCCGGAGTGCGCGAGCGAATGGAAATGTCTGGCTCTTTACGGTCCGCTTTTGGCAGTGCGATCAGTGCACCATAGCAGCAACCGGCAAAAACAACTGTGGATGGGCAGGATTTTGGAACATTGTAAATGTCAAATGCTTCAAAGGTGCCGCTTATTTCCCTTTCGCCGGCGAACCTTGTCGCATCATTGTGATAACCATGTAGCATGAAATATACAGCACCTGTCGCCTGGTTTTTTAGAATCTGCTTTGGTGAGTATTTTTCAGAGATTTCAAATTGGTTTTTATTTTTGAAAGGCACCCGGTCAAATACATCAATTGCGAACGGACGTTTAAGATTTCTGATGCCGAACTTGCTTTCGGTGGTGAATTCCAGCGATTGTAACGCGTTAAGGATAAGCTCAGCACTTTTGCCGTCAGGAATCCTGCTGACCGGTAATTCCGGAAGAAGATCATTGTCCGTATCACCATATATGTCATCGCTCCAGACAATAAAGTCATCCGACTCGGTTTCATCTTCCGATTCTTCTCTTTCCTGTTCAATCTGCCGCCTGAGCTCATCGCTGATTACGTTCATCTGAGCAGCAGGGATCACATCGTAGCCGCCAACGATTACAATGCCCTTCGTATCAGATGAAATTTCCAGGTTTACCCTTTTCGCAGTTCTGATTGCGTCAAGCGTGTTCTCCAAGTCCAGAAGCCGGCTTCCCGGGATTTTTCCAATCAGTGATAGTATCTGTTCTGTTTCGGCAATACCGACGTTACTGCTCAGAGTTTTTGAATTCGTAACAAACAAAATGTTGTCAAAACGCCCACCTATCCTTGCGTCGGTATTATTTAACGGTGGGCTTAGAGCTTTTTTTTTTCACCATCAATTTCGACTGTTATGGTGACCTTGGAAATATTAGCAGGAATTTTTGCAACAAGCTCAACGAATCCCTGATCGCCACTGCTTGTCTGCTGTGGTATCATAATATTTTCTACTTCTTTTACGACCGGAATTACACCTTCCGTGACTGGTGCTTCTTCGGCTATGATCGGCTCATCTTGTGGTCCTGTCCCATCTGGCTCTACATTCACATCAAAATTATTAATGGTGCCTTTTGTGATAGACATGACAAGATCTCCACTGTTTCCCTTTTCGATCTTGATCATGCCATTTCTGTCAGTTCTTGCAAATTTTATGCTATTTTTTCTGGCCTTTAAAGATTTGAGTACTTTTTCGTCGGGATGATCGTCATCCCTGAGGCCACCGGAATGAACAAAAAATTCAGTACCCTCACTGATCCATCTATCCAGCATCGGGTCGCTAAGTCCGTTCTCTGAGGTATGGTGGCATGTCTTAATGAGCGTATAAGGTCCTTCCTCAAAGACTTTTTCGAGCAGTAAGTCCATTTCCTGCTGAATACCTACGACGTTGGGTTCAGCAAATTGCATATCGCCGGCAAGTAGCGCAGTCAGTCCGTCTGCACTGACTTTAACGACGATACTCTGATTATTGATACTCCCTGAGTTTTTGGTTGCATCTAAGAAGGCCTGGCTGTCTATCGTTCCATCATTAAAAATTTTCCGGTAGAGCTCGACCATACTTTCTATGGTATCTGTGTTATCTGATTGTTCAAAGAAGTCAGCTACTGCTTCCCGCGCTCCGAGAACTCCATTACGAGTTATCTGCAGGTGATTTCTGGTGGGGCCCATTATTTTTAAACCGAAATCTTTGAACTCGTTGTGTAAGTCATCGTAGTTGTCTGCGTCAACACCTTCAAACAATTTGACGTTCGCTCCACGCGCTGTGAGCGTACTTATCATACGTCGATATCGAACATCAATCGTGTCGACATCAGATAAGAACAGTTCCAGTTCACTATCGCTGAGATTTGAATAATCCTCTTCAAACAAAGCCTCTGTGATGCCATCTTTTTCATTTGCGCCATCGGTATCAGTTGGTTTCTTCCATCTGAGATCCGGGTCAGCGAGCAGGTACCGGCCTGCCGATATTTCATCCATCTCGATCAGTTCGGGCAACGAGCCGATATGGTCATCATGGCAATGGGTCATGATCAGCAGGTCAAAATGAAAGGGAGGTTCCTGTTGTAAAATTTTTTTCAACTGCAGCCGTATCGAAGACTTGTCGACCGGCTTGCCGCAATCTATCAGGATTTTCTTATCCCCATGTGTTATCAAAATGCAGTCCCCATATTGTCTGAGGCCCATGTCAAGGACATATATAGTCATAAGTAAAAGGGTTTAACTGTAAAAGTCTGATGTGCAAATAAATATACAAAAAAACCAATTTCCGAAAGTGCTATTTCGGTTTGATAACAATTATTTTATGTTTGGCTTGTCGCGAAGGAATGTGAAAATCCTGGTATGCAAATCGCTTATTTTGAAAGCCTTGTATGAATGCGTTTAAAGGGCGAATAAAAAAACAGTTGATTTTATTTCGGAACCAACACAACAGGTGGTTTTCATTGTCGTGGGCCGATGTAAAGGGATTGATTTTTTGAAGGATAATCAATCGTAGATTTACGGTGTATAACTGGGAGCATTACGCATTTTTCTTTGTTAGAATTTTTTTCGCACGGCTATGCTTGCAGTGAACAAGGCAGCCTTTTGATGAATGCCGGTAAGTTTACTGTGGTTTTCAAAGTTAGCAATACCTAGAGTCGGACTTTCTTTGTTTCTGACAGATGATGTTCAATCGGATTGGTGCGTTAGACGATGGCTCAGGCAATTCAAATATTTTTGATTCATCTGAAATAAAGTATTCAATTCTTTGAAGGCAGGCAGTGCCAATTATCGCCAGTTTGTCGGATCGGAAAGTAAGTGTTTTGGTATTACTATGCATGGAGACCGGGTTTAAGATCAACCGGTTGGGTCCTGTCTTTTTGCAGGGACAGTAATGATCAGGCTGACGCCTTCCCCAATTTTTGAATGAAGCTCATGCTGGCCGCCAATCATTTCGATCCTTCGCCGGATATTTCTCAGACCTGACCCCGATGCCAGCATGCTCCGACGAGCAACTTCGGTCAAATCCATTCCAACTCCGTTATCATTTAAGGTGATTTCTACATAATCAGCTTGGTAGGTAACAGCAATCCGCATCGCTGTGGCCCTTGAGTATTTGATGGAATTGGCCAAAAATTCCTGAGCGATTCTAAGCAGCACCACTTCATTGTCGAAACCCAGCGAATACTGCTCGCCACGCACAAGAAGTTCGGTCTTGAATCTTCCCGTCTGATTGATGCGATTCAGTTCATGACGATATGCGTCCAAAAGCCCGTACTGTTCTACAAATCCGAAGTCGATACCTTTGGACATGGATCTTACATACTGAAGGATGGTTGCAACCAATTCATTGGTGTCAATAATTCTTTGAGTAATTTGCTTTGGGGAAGCAGGGTCTTCTTCAAGAACGTTCAGGTTCATTCTGACAATCGTGAGCAGCTGTCCCAAATTATCATGGAGCTCTGCACTGATCTGCTGAAGTGTATGATTCTGAGTTTCTAGCTGAGTTTTTAAAACTTCCTGTTCATACTCGGCTTTCAGCAACTGTTGCTTGCGAAAGTATTCCGATCTTCTTTTTTGAGATTGCCATAGAATTGTAGTGATAATGGAGAATAAGGCCAACACAAGCATTGTACTTGCGATGATGGCTACAACCACTTCATTTCCATAGTCATCCATATTCTGTTTTGTTTTTCAGTATGTCTTAAAGATGCGGCTAGCATACAGACCTAAAATAAATACGATGTACATGATAAAGGCGACGATTGTTGTGAAATCATAAAGTTTTGAAGCCCAGTCATATTGTCGCTCCACGAGATAGTTCATCATGCTAGTAATGATAAAGTTCGTAGTTGAGCAAAATAAAGTACCAACACTTACCCAAAACATGGGGTTGCCTTCCAGTGATGACTCTAGTCTTGCGGAGATTAGTCCTACCAGATAAAAAAGTGACCAGCAAATCAGAAGTGTGAAGCAAAGCAACTGTGTGTAGCTATTGTACTTGTAAACTGGCTGGAGAAAAATTGCATTATAAATTGCGAAAAGGCATACCAGAAGATATGAAAATAATATCGTCCGGTGCAGTCGCATTGGAGACCCGAAGTTTTGGAAAAGCAGTGAGATTAATACATATTGGACCGGAGTAAGAAAGTGAAACAGGAACAAATTATTTTTTTCCAATACGAGCCAGTAATAGGCAGCAATGCTTTCGCAAACCATCGTAACTATTGCAAACGCTCCAAAAAAGACAAACCTGGCTGGTAAGTGGACTTTGTTGACATACCAGCCAAGGAAACAATTTGAAAGTAAAAAGATATTAACAATTAGCCACCACATTATCCTTATGGTATTTTAAGCAATACGTCTTTTTTGAAGTTCTGCTTGTTAGGTGGGTGACCGCAACAGTCATCAACGGCCAAACCTACCATGGTTGAGCCGTCTCTTTTTGCCGGCATAATAAACTGGTAGGTTTCCCCATTCTCACGCACACCCGTGTAAACCCGCAGGAAAAAAGCATCCGGGTCCAGCACGTCCAACAACTTTGTTATCTGTGCCAATTGAAAATTGCTCGCTCTTAAAAATGCCTCAGGATTTTTGGTGCCGTTCTGGATTTGTGCTTTATAGGCATCAACATGCTTTGTGTAGGTAACGATATCTGTTTCCACGCCGACTATTGCCTGGTCATCAAGAGCTTCCTTGTCTTCGTCGATATTACAACCGTTTACCGATTTGATTGTTGTGATTTTGTCCATAAGAGGTAGTTTGGTTAAAAAGTAATTGTATTTGAAATAATGCAGTGCTTTTCTTCTGAGGGTCTGATTTTATAGGATTATTTGCCTTCTGTCGCCGGTTTTATTCCGAAAAGGGCATATGCGGCTCCTATCGCCATACCAGTCCAGGACTTGGCGGCGCTGCTCAGTTCGGGAACATCAATTGAAAAATTAAGGAAAAATACAAAGCAGACGATCGTTAAACCACAGACAAACCATACAACCAGATAGATATTGGTCAGCAGTGTGATGAATTTTTCCTGGGTGGATCCTGGATCAAGCTTGTTTTCCGTATTATAATTCTCAACTACCTGGATAATGGCTGTTGCGGGCGATTGTTTTGATGTGGTTATGGCTAATATGCTTATGACAAGTGTCGACATAAGGCCACCGACAAAGGTTAGTGTCCATTTAACTCCATCAGTGAGTGGGTGAAGATTGCATACAAAGTCAAATTTATCGTTGATGCACAGGTAAAAGAGCAGTGCATGTGCGGTAGAATAAACATACATGAGTAACAGTACGATTACAAATGCACTCAGAAAATAGAATCTAAACATAGTCATTAGTCTGTTAAAGGGTTTGAAATATTAACATTAGGTCGAGATCAGACTGAAATAAAAAAGTGTATTTTCCGGAGATATGAAATCTAACATGCCCGAGCATATGGCCTTTTCTGAAAGTTCAAATTGTCGTAGCTGGTTTTGCCAGCGGCCGGATTCATCTTACTTTTTGTGCAAAAGATTCTGGCTGAAACAGTGACATTCTTTCTGAAAAGCAATATCAATCTGGCTGGCACTCTATAAGTCAAAGTTGCTTATCAGATAGATTGTATACAGATTTGTTCTGGATTCAATTTTGGTAGCACCAACAGGAATAATTGGGGAAATACTGCATAGCCTGACAAAAACTTGTGTATCACCATTCTCGATTTTACCAGATCAATATTGCATGTTCTATTTGTTTGATAAGTGTTTAATTAAGAGCACGACCATATCTGCAAAAACCGTATTTGCTGGTTAAGTGTTGACGTTGTAAAAATAGCTTCAAAGCGGTTTTCACAATACGGGGAATACACCCTTATTAACACGTGAAAATTCACTTTAATTGATGAGTTGACGGATGGTTCTGTCATACGATTGGGTGTCTGGCAACGTATTTATCAGCCTTTGCAACCGTAGCACTGCCTGGATTTTAACTAGTTGAACTTTCGTTTAAATTCTGCGGTACTTGCTATCTGCGGATTCAATATAGATATCCGAAGATGCAGGAAAATATTTTTTACTGTCATTTCGCCTTGTTTTTAATATTGAGAATTGACCAGTTAAAATTGTTAGATGCTGGTATCGTAATGCAGGTCAATTAAGCCCGAGGTGTCCATGAATTTGATTTAGAGTCAATTGGGTGAGTTTTATTGCTGAAATGCGGAAGTTGCAGTTTCAATTAATTGGATTGGTTACTTACGTTGGAATATGGATACGCTCCATTTAGGTAGGTTTAAATAGACTTGTCCATTCGGCCGTGTCCAAGGCTCATAAAAAGCATTTCCGGCCCCATCCCATCCTCCAAATGCTGAGTCTTGAGTACACAAAACCTGTGTCCATTGTCCTTGGTAGGTGTCAACTGAAACCCCGTAACCGTGATTAGAGAAATCCTGCTCTCCAAGATTTATAATGGTCAAAATCGTATTGGAAAAACTGTTTCGAACGAAAGCAAGTACTTGATCAGCATGATCCTCATGAACAATATGAAGAGAGTCTTCCCGTAACGCTGGGTTTTGTAAACGGACTTCATTCGCTGCGCACACGAGACGTCGCATTTCAATACCGAACAAATCGCCTGCGATGTCCCAGTTAAAACGATGATCCCCATTTTGATCAGCGCCATCATGCCAATAACCCCAGGAAACGTTAGGGGAGGCCATATGGCATTCGGCTCCCATAAAGAGCATGGGCGTGCCGGGCATCGCAATGTTGAGTGCCCAGGCAAGACGACACTTGGCCCTTGCGGTCCAGTTGGCGCGACCGCCCAATTGATCGATCAAATACCGATGGCTTGCGTCCCAGTTGGTTAGGCCATTTTCCGCATTTCCATTTTCAAGATCACCGATGTCGTCATGCGAACCCAAGGTGTATTTTACCAGATTCCAGGCATGGTCGTAGCCATCCCAACCTAATATGCTTTTAATCTTCTGCATCGATTGTTGACCTGCCAAAGCCCGCTGACATTCGTGGTGGCTTTCGGCGTGCCAGGTGGCGCAAAAGCCACCTGTCTTAATGATCCATGGATTAGCGGGCAGGTGTTCGGCTATGAAATATTTGTCCGGAAAATCCTGACGGAGCTGGTCGACAACCTGTTTTAAATTGGAGCCATTTATTTGAGTGGTCACATCAAACCGTAATCCGTCTGCACGGTACTCCTCTATAAACATACGTGCATTCTGATAAAAATAATCTTGGACCTCGATTTTCCACCATGCGGGCCCACGACCCCACGAAGTATTCTGGTCACCTTCGAAATAGATGCCTTCGGGATGAGCTGCTAATCCGGGGCTCTCGTGATCGGGGCAACCGAAATGATGCAAGGCATTATCTCCCGGACCAGCGTGGTTGTAGACCACGTCAATTATAACAGCTAGTCCATGCTGATGTGCCGTATCGATCAAATGGGCAAGATTGTAGGGTGAGCCGTAGGAGGATTCCGGTGCGAAAAATGAAGCTGGGTTATAACCCCAGGACCGATCTCGGGCGTACTCGTGTACAGGCATCAGTTCAATGCACGTAAAGCCCATCTCCTTGATGTATGATAGTTTACTTTCTACATCCTGAAATGTTGACCAAGATTTTTGAAGGTGGTCTTGGCGGCCGGCGAAGCTACCGACATGCAACTCATAGATAATGAACGCATCGAAGCTGGGAGTTTGGAATGGAGTCCAGGCAGCTAGGTTAATGCCGGGGATGACAGAAGCATTCCTGCTGCTCGGGTCATTTCTTGTAAGCTCAGAGCTTAGTATATCACGAGCAGCAGGGTCGAGCCTGTCAACTACGTTACCATTGGGAAATGTCAGACGGTAGCGGTAAAGTTGCCATGGACGGGCCTGGGGCACTGTCTTACTCCAATAATCCCCGCTTCGAATCATCGCTTTTTCTACAACAGTATCGTCACCAGCGTTCTCCCAGTAGGGACCGTCTTGTATCACGACGGAAATATTCTGGGCATGCGGAGCCCAAACCCTAAAAATGTATCCATTGCCCGAATCCCAGACACCTATTCGATCGATTATTTGCATGAAAGGGAGTGATTTGAAATTGTTAAAACAATAGCAATCAAGTTATTATCTTGGGATTTTTGCTTACCGTTAAATAGAATCAAAGTTAGCCGTCATCAACAAAGCCGGTTTATTCGATTTCGTTCGCTCCCCTTTTTGCAGAATGACGAGCTATTTAGTGATTCTGTCGAAAAAGTCCAGCCTTATCTTATTGATAAGGATATGAAAATTTATAAATTGATTATAAACTGCCAGTTTCTATAATAGTAAAGTTCGGGAGAGGTAGTTTGGAATTCTTTAGTTCATAATCCTTCTCAATGTATATTGCGGTCATTTGATAATCTAGGAGCTGGTCAGCTTATCTCGCGGCAGATTGACTTAAAATAACCCGTTGGGTGAAATATAATTAAGGAAGAAAAGTGTATACATATTGGGTTAAGATACTGAAATTCAGTATCTTAAAGTCGCCAAACAAACCCCAATATGTATGTCAAAATTAGTGAAAAATTA
>NZ_VTOL01000034.1 GCF_009801115.1 Dyadobacter sp. 3J3 | reverse complement strand
GGCCACTTTCACGCCATTCCCTTACTAATCTGAACATTTCTTCTGACTGATCCATTTTGATTGGTTTTTAAGTCAAAAGTAAAAACCGCGGTTCTCCTAAGAAATATGTGGTTCATAGGCCGCTTACAGATCGCTAAACCCGTTGATAACCTCGGGCTGTTGTTTGAAAGTTTCAACAGCATTGACCATACCGAAAACTTTGATGATCCTTTTCACTTTATTTAGATCTCCTATCTCTTTTTTTAATGCACCAAGTACCGCAATACCAGCCAGCCTGGCAGCAGCCTTGCCTTCACTAACTGTCAAGTCCTTTCCTACTTTTCCAGTTATTTGCCCCCCTGCTGGTTTATCGGGGCCATGACCGGATAGAAAAACCAGATTTCCAACCGTTACTGCGGTTAGAAGACTACCTGTAGTTTGCGATGGGGCAAGTAGTTTTATTCCCATTTTATTTAATTGTAGTTCTATATCCCTCTTTGCCGCTTGTGCAGACACGTGCCTTACATTGAAAAGAGCGCATATTATCAAGATTATGAATTTTATATTTCTCATTATTGATTACTTTATCACCACTTTGAACAACTCTGTCCTTAAACCGGGGTTAGAGATTAGAAGATTATATATAAAAGAATTATTACGATTGTCCAGATAATCGTGGTAATAATCTCTGACGTGTTTACTTTTGATGGATTATAATTTCTTATCTTTTTCATAGCCGCTGCCAGCTTGATTTTACTAAGATTCTAAATTTTAGACTTGCTGCTGACCAGTCGTAGCTTTGGGCATCCCGCCAGAAAAGAATTTTGACTTAATGAACTGCCATGCGATTGGCAGTATGGATAATGCAATGATAGCCAATACCACTTTTTCAAAATTATCCCGGACTACCGGTATATTTCCAAGAAAATAACCGGCAAAAGTCAGGCTTAGCACCCACAGGACGGCTCCAATGATATTGAACTTGAAAAAAATACGATAATTCATTGAGGCAATACCTGCCAGGAATGGTGCAAGCGTCCGGACAATGGGTACAAACCGGGCAATGATGACCGTTGAAGGACCATATTTCTCATAAAAGCTTTGGGTATGGGCAAGATGCTCAGATTTTATGAGTGCTCTACCCATGAGCCTGAATTGTAAGAGCTTGTCCCCAAAGTATTTCCCGAATAGGTAGTTACAGGTATCTCCAAGTATGGCTGCTGCCAGCAGCAAGATAACAACAAGCCAGATGTTAAGGGACTCAGGGTATTTGGCTGCCATCATACCAGCGGCAAATAGCAATGAATCGCCTGGCAAAAAAGGCATGAATACAACACCTGTTTCAATAAAAATGATCATAAAGAGTATGATATAGGTCAGTGCCCCATAGTCCTGTATGATTTGTCCAAGATGCTTGTCCAGGTGAACAAACAGATCGACGAATTGGTCAAAAATTCCCACTGTAATTATATTTTTTAAATATTTATAGTCAAAAGACAAAAAGATATGTAAAGGATTATGAACGTAAAGGCACAGATTATCACATAGCAGATTTCCAGAGCTGTTCTTTGTTGTTGATTTTCCATAATTGCTTTGCTTGTACTTTATTAACTCAGCTGCCCCAAAAAGGTCCCAGTTCTATTACAGGCCGTCATCTTCTACCTGGGTGACATCCAATATTTCGAATTTTTTCATACCTGCGGGCATTTTCCATTCTACGGTTTCACCCTTACACAAGCCTATCAAAGCAGCCCCCATCGGGGTTAGAACTGAGATTTTCCTGTGTTTAAAATCCGCAAAGGCGGGCATGACGATCGAGAATTCCATTTCCTGGTTGCTGGTTAATTCTCTTACCTTCACATGTGAGTTCAGACGAATGCTATCGGCGGGCAATTCGCCGTCTTCAACAATGATGGCGCGGTTTAATTCGTAAGACGGCGACATTTCATTTGCATTCGGACTACCTGGGAAATTTTCTGCAAACTGTTTCAACATGCGGAAATCTTCCTGGCCAAGTATGACCTGATTTTTCTTGTTACTCATATCATTTTATTCGGAATATTAATGTATTGATTTTAATTTAGTTGACTATTTAAAGGCCTGACATCCACAATCTCAAAGCACTTGGAATTGCCATTGATCTCCCTTTCAACCTTTTCTGTCTTGGATAGCCCTATAAATGCAGCGCCCCACGGATCCAGAAATGAAATCCGTTTTTTTTCCAGGTCAGCGCTTTCAGGATGAACAATACTGAATTCCCGTACCCTGTTACTTGGCCACTCCTTAACTTTTATGGTGGAGTTTAACCGTACACAGTTTTTAGGTAAGATTTCATCGTCTACAACTATGGCTGAGCGAAGCTCACATAATAATAACAGAGATCTAAACGACTCATTTTCAGACAAATGTGCCATATAATGTTTTAGGATTCGGAAATCGCTCTTTCCAAGTATGATGGGAGTTTTACCGTGCATTTCTAATAAGTTAATTAGTGTTTTCAATACTTAACCGGGACACGCCACCAGGTTCGGTGGTTGTCCAGGGTCCATGCTTAGGAGAAGATTAATTTATGGCCGGTGTAGAAGACTGTTTTGTATTTGTGACCAAAATCGATGAACGAAAAGGCGCTCCTGACGTGAAACGCCTTCATGTGCCTTTGTCGCACGTCTTAGAATAGACATAAACCGGTTTTTTGCCAACTGGTTGATTTTGATTGGCACATTAAAACAAGCCTGCCGATCGTTTACAGCACCTGTACCAGTAAGCACAATTGCATTCTCAGCCAGAAAATTGGCATATACCAAAAAATCAGCTTGCTGGCTGGTAGCAGGCATACTTTCTTTATCATGAACCCCTTTCTTTTGGAAGATATCTTCCATTTCTGTGAGTACCATCGCTACCGAAGCAGCTCCAATTTTTGAATAAGGCAAATGCATAAGATCTAATAATTATAAAGCAACCTGAATTGTAACCGCATATCCATATGCTTTCACCAAACTATCCTTTCTAAGCAAAAGTGCTTGCTGCCAGTTGATGAAATACTTTCTCGTCGAGCTTGTAGCGGTCATTCAATGTGAGACTGCTGCGTGCATTAAAAAGCGCGTGGTTGACAGCATTGTACATCAGCCAGTAAGATGCATCCGTCTGTAATAGACGCTGCTCATATCTGAGCCTCTCATACGCCTGTTTGGCCAGTTGGACCGGGATGGGCAATGTCTTAAGCATTTTTTCATCGGCCTTGTTTACAAAACCTTTTTGAAAATGTTCGTAGATCGTTGCTGTTAATGTTGTTTGCTGCTGGCTCTGGCCAACCAGCATTTCATACAGCTGCTGTTGAAATAGCTCCGGTGTAAGCCGGCTATGATGTATTTTTCGTACGCCTGGATCCTTTTCTGTATAATTTTTGACCTTAGGGCTACCTTTCAAAGATTTGTTTTTTTCTTTTGAGCTTTCTTTTAGCCAGTACTGATAACTGGATAATTCAATAAACGAGTCAGCCCATCCCATCAGGCCATTTTCGCAAACTGCTCTATACATACTGCTGCCTGGCCTGCTGTGATTGTCGAGCATCGTAGTCATTGTTTGTCCTTGTATGCTGAATGGCGTTTTGCCGTTATAACTGTTTGTTAATATCAGACTGCGCTGCAATCGTTCTCCACCGATAGAGAGTTGCTGGGGAAGAATGATGCTGATACTGAATTCACCCGTAGTGGTATACTTGATTTGCAGCTTGTACTCGTCAAATATTTTATCGACAACCTCTCTGATCAAAACATTTGGGATAATTGCATAATCAGCGCTTTGTATACCGAAAACTGTTTTTTTCCCTCCAGGGGCATGCCCAACTATGAGTTGTTGCCTGTCAGTGGCCATAATATCATAATCAGGCAATATATCTGCCAGCCAAACCGGATTAACCGGATAACAGATATCATCCCAGGAATTAGTCAAGTAAGGTTGAGCGCTAATATATGTCATAATTTGCTTTTGTATTTTTACAGTTGTAAATTTACAGTCATTATTTAATATTACCAAATATCACTCGTGTAATTGATTTTATTGCGGCTTTAATAGGTTCGAGAACGGCCTGTGGCAATTACCAAAATTAAGTGTCAGTTGCTGAGAATATCTGGGAAGAAATTTACCTTAAACAAGGGCCCTTGTTGGGTTAATGCCTAATTATCACGTATGAATTCCTAAATCCTGTTTTAAGCCTGGCGGATGTTTTTGCAGAAGCCAGGCTATTTTATTAATCAAATAAAGAGAATCAGATGAAATGGTCTTTTGTAATACGTCAGAAAGTAAAGATTGCGACGCTATTATCCGGCATACTAGTAATCATTATGCTTGCTTCGCTGAGTATGAACCAGGCGATACAGGATATGGATCGGAGTTTGGAATCTGTATTTGTTGACCGGTTGCAACCAGCGGTTGATCTCGTGTTTTTGAGTGAACGACTACACCACAGGCGTATGGTGATGCATGAGTATTTGACAGGCTCAATGCCCTTTTATGACGCAGAAGCAGTTGAATCCCTACATAAAGATAATTCTGAAAGCGATCGTCTGATCAGTTGCTTTGAGAAAACATTACTAATTCCTATGGAAGTTGAAAAACTGGCCTATTTTAAAGGTCGGATGAAAGCTTACCGGCTCCTTGAAAATTCTGTTTTAGAACTTGTCAATAATAATCACCAGGATCAAGCCCGGCATTTGTTTGAGCAGCAGGGTGGGGCCATTTTTCAAGAAGGTGTAATTACTCTTCACTCCATTGCGCAAATACAGTCTGACACAGGTAGAAAAGCGGTAAAAAGTGCCCACAGTCAAGCTGCGGGTGGACTGATCAACACTTTTCTTTTAATTGCGGTTTGTATTACAATAGCATTGGTCATTTTAGGCCTGCTGAGAAGCGATAGCACAACAAACCAAAATTCGGAGATGTTTCATTTAAATTAACTTTCGGAAATACCAATAAGGAATTCAGTTTGCCCATCTCAGTTACCCCTGTAAGTAGAATAACCGTAAGCAGAGAGTGTGATTGGTACGTGATAATGTTTGTTGTCTTTAATTTCAAAGACAACTTCGATAAACGGATAAAAACTTTCTATGTTCTGGTTTTTAAAATAATCTGCTGTTAAGAAGGTTAATTTGTAAATTCCCTCATTAGATCTTTCATTGCTAAGAAAGTCTGGGATCCGACCATTGGCATCCGTTACTTTTTCCTCTATTATCGACCATGCTTTTTTATTCGTTTCTAACTTCTCAAGCCGGATACGTACATTTGATGCAGGCATACCTTTAGAAATATCAAGGATATGACTTGATAACTGGAACGTTTTCGACTGGGAGTAGGCCAACGTAGTACTCAGGATTAGGCCTAGGGCAAGAATTAAATGTTTCATCTGTATTAAAGTTAATTAGGTTGTGTAAATATTCCCGCTTCCTGAATGCCAGCGGATTTTGCGATTAAATCGTCATTCTCAGGACTACCACCACCTGCAACGCCAATAGCCCCGATCAGCTTACCTTCAAACCACAGAGGGCAGCCACCTCCAAGCAGCAGGAGTTCGGGAAGGCTGGCCAGATTTTCAGTATCAGGATTGGATCTGGCACTTCTGGATAAACCTAAGGTGGGGGTTCTTGTCGAAACTGAGGTATACGCCTTTCTTCTGGATGCTTCCGTATTGTGGGGCCCAACGTTTTCATGGCGGCTGATCAGAATCACCTGACCTGCTGCATCCAAAATAGAAATGGTTACGGATTTGCCCATATCGCTTGCGCAAACTCTTGCTTGTTTTGCAAGTGCCATGGCAGCGTCTAGTGTCAACTGATAGGAGGATCTGAGATAGGGAGTTGTTTGAGCAGAAACTTCTTTACCGGAATTGACCGTCTGCGCAATCAAAACATTTGGCAATAAATAAGTTAGTATTAACAGTTTGATTTTCATTGTAATTTTTTTCACAAAACTACAATCTGGATCTTTCGTAAGTGTTGCTTTATGTCAACGTTTTTAAAGTCTTGATTTTGTCCGGCTTAGTGTAGATGGAGAAATTCCCAGGTAGGAAGCGGCCATCTTGTTGGATACCCGAACCAAGAATTTAGGCTGTGATTCGATCACCCATTTTACTTTTTCAAGCGCATCAAACCCCTGAAACCCATAGATACGCTTTTGAGCATTCACAAATCCTATTTCGAGAATTTCCCTGTAAATGTGACTGAACTTAGCTGTAGTGTCCACAAGGTCAAAAAAATCCTTCCGGGAAATTGCAAGCAGTTCTGACTTTTCAATGGCCTGCAAATACTCTAAAGCAGGCTTTTGGTCTATAAAACTTGGAAGAGCAGTAGCAAACATGCCTTCAAATGCAAAATAACGGGATGTTTCAATTCCTGCATTGTTTACTGTAAAGAGCCGTAGAGAGCCCGTATTAATAAAATAGTAAGCTCTGCAAATCTCACTATAATTTATTAGAACTTGTTTGCGAGAAACTTTTAAGGGTTGAAAACATGAGAGAATTCTTTGTAACTTTTCTTGATCAATCTCATTTCTCTGCATTAAATAAAATGCAAGAGGCTGATATATTTTCGGTAGTGCGTTTATAAATTGTATCATTCGGTTAAATTAAAATAAAGGATAGCGTCGGCTGACCGCGAAAACCGTCATAGACTTCGAGTGCATCAAAAAGTGTGGGAGATCATGCCGCTTCTTGGATTATATCAGGATCCTTCACTGATTTGATCTGTCTGAAATCCGGATACATCTTTCGAAAAATATCTTCCCATTCGTTATTCAATACTTTTGTGCGGACTTGAAGCAGTAAGTGTGCGCCTTTTTTTGTCCATTGCATGGACTGTTTTTTAGAAAACCGTTTAGAAATTACATAATTGACCGTGGATTCCACAAAGCTGGTCGAAATAACTTCGCCGTAATTGTACCGCTCGGCGTAATTGACAATAAAATTTTGGTTGTTGGCAATGTATTTGTCGAAGTCGGTAACGTATGTCTGGAAAGGTTTAATCTTATCATATTTTTTCTTTTGCGCAGCATCTTCCAGGTGATCAGTAAGGTGAAAGTCAAGGTCATCACAGTGCTCAATGGCCCTAATTGCATTACCGTGCCATAAATTCCATTTTATACGGGTCAATAAATGTTGAAAAGCTTCCCTCTTTTTTCATCTACTTTTATCGACCCTAACGCACACTGGTGCAGAACTGTCAACTTCATCGTAATGTGAAACCAATCCAGAATGTGCGTGGATTCCGCATTAAGATAGTTTTGCAGGTTTCGCAAATTATCGGCACCATCAGAGAAAAATTCAATTTGTTGATGTGGCTGCATCCCCTGTGATGTCAGATGGTTATACAACCGGCGTTTCGATTTCAAATCATAGGATCCAACGAATGCAAAGCACTTGGCAGGTTTTTCAGCCGGAATCGATTTGCCAGCGATTACTTCAAAAATGCTCTTTTTATCTTTCCAGTCCCGGACATAACCACCGTCAATCCCTACAACTATTGTTCTTTCCGGCCTTGGTAATGCCTGCCGCTGGTTTATGCTACCACAATCATACATCCACTGTTCTTCTCCAACCTCTTGTTCCTGGGCCAAGGCCAAACCATATAGATGGTTCTGTATCGTTGTCGCGTTAATCGTTTCCGCAACCGGCAGGACTTCTTTCAATAAATTTGCCGTCTTTTCAAAAGGAATTAAACTCGCCCATTTGGTTTCAAGAAACAACAGTTCAGGGGTAGTATGGTTTGGAAGCAGTTCATTCAGAGGACTGAATGTTTTTTTATCTTCTCCGTAATACCTGGGGCTTTCAAAAGAGATATCGCCGAAAAGTGTTTTGAGTTTAACCGTATAGTTTCCTTTTCTGCGAAATTTTTGCAGCCCTTTGCCTTTGATAAATGCAGCCAGTTGCTTTTCTACGATGGATTGTTGAAGGTTTTTCAATAATTGCTTTGATTCGCAAAGGTTCATTCCAATGCTTTCAAAAGTGTCAAATGGCTTATCAAAGGAGAAAATTTCATCAATGCAAGCAGCTGCGGTTTCATTTTCTCCGGGTTCAGATACTAACTGTAGTTTGAATTTCATGACTGTTAAGGTTATCAGGAAATGTAATCTTTGACTTTTCTTACCGTATTGATAGAGGTATCGCAAATTTTAGCGGTTTTACGCGCACTGATACCCAAACGTATATTCCGAACCACCGAGGGATACTTTTTCAAAAAGGCTGCCTTATCCTCGCTGGATCCATCAGGCCGGCCCAAGCGTTTACCTTTCCGGCGTGCTTCTTCCATTCCTGACAGGATGCGTTCCCGTAATGTTTCCCGTTCCATCCTTGCAAATTCGGCCAACAGGGTAAACATAAATTGAGCAATGGGGTTTCTCTTGCCGTTTTTTAAAGTTTCAATACCAAAATTCCGAACATACACACTGATTTGAAGTTTAGTAAGTTCCTCCAATACGTTTAAAACTTCAACCGTCGAGCGTCCCAAACGGGAAACTTCCTGGACCAGGACCGTGTTGATCTCGCGTTTACGTGCCATGGTCAGCAGCTCCTGCAATCCATCACGCTCCTGGTTATACTTTGCACCGCTTACTTTCTCAGCTATTTCTGCCACGATCGTAGACTCTGGGTTTGGGCCACCACCCCCAGGTCCTCTATCTGCCGTTGATAATCCTGTTTTCTCTTTGATACCCGGACGAAAATCACTCCGTTTTCCATCACACCAAGTTACAAACTATAATCAAACCTAACCACTAGGTTTTATTGATACAGAAAGTGCTATCCTTAATCATCAAAATAAGCATCGTAACCGCCCAGGGTTCTCCAGAATTTACCGTCACCCTTTTTTTGATACAGTTTGGCTAAGGCTTCGTTCATTTTTTTCTTGTCGAAGACTTCACTGCGGTGTTTGAGATACCACCAGGGGGCACTATCCAGATCAAGGTCTGGAACTTCTCCATTCTCAATACTTTCGAAGACGTTTGATAAGGTTTCCTGGATCCAGCTGAACTGACCTATCAAAGCATCCTGACATGCATAAGGTCCGCCGACATCTTCCGGAGGGCAAGCCCTTCTACCAGCAGTGCAAATTGGATGGTGATACCCCGGCCTGGCATTCTCAACCTTCTTAATACGGATTTCGTGTTTCCAGTAATCGCCAAAATCATAAACATAGGAAAACTTATCACCAGCCCTCAAACCTAAATCTCCAATGTAAATCTCACTGGGATCGTCACAATAATAGGTACCGCCTTCATAAGCAATTCCATATTCCACTCCCCAAATATGAAAAACGTGTAAATGCTGGTTTTCCCAGCTATCATCATCTGTATCAAATGATGCAGCTCTGCAATATTTGTATTGCCGTCAATCACAAAACGTCGGTAGATCATCGGCGAAATATTCAGGATGTATACCTTCAAATGATAAACTGCACTTCTGGGGTCAATAGCTACCGGTTGGACTACATTTTTTGCTTTCATGACAAGGTGGGGGCCGCCAAGGTTTTCAAATCCATCTCAAGTTACCAAAGAATCAATTGCCCCACACTTTTGATGCTCTCTAGCATTGAGATTTGTAGTATTTAATCTATATAATGTCAAAATAGGTCTATAATTATTTTAATTAGTTTATACATTATTTAAATAATTAAATATATTTGTAACTCTTATTTACTCTTCAATTACTAGCTATGGAAAACTTTAAACATAAATTATGGGTATCATTCTTTTTAGTTATGTCAGGATCTCAAATCATATTATCAAGTTGTGATGAAAAACTAGACCATGTTGATGCTGTCGGACAAATTATTAAAGAAGATTTTTGTTCATTCAATGGTAAAAAAGCGTACGTTGTGGATTTAGATATGACTACGACTATCGCACCTAAAGAAATAGATATTAACTTAACTTCTGATACTATCGGTGGAGTTAGATATAATAATTTGATAAGGGTAATCGCGAATTTTGAGGCTCCCGATTCTCTTCTTTACAAATATCAGCTTAGGTGTAATTTAAAGCCGGTCAGCGAAAAATGTCCCGATTCAAGATTCAAAATAGAATCTTTTGAATCCATTGGAGAATTCGGATTTTCAAAAGTCAAATAATTAACTTAATCTCAATTAGCAATGAAAACAAAACCTCTATCATTTATTTTAATTGTCATTTTGACAATTTTAATCAGATTTTCTGTATTTTCTCAACCAAACGTTGCGTGTAAATTTGATAATTATCAGGTTGAAGTTTTATCAAATGCCGTTTGTAAAATAAGTGTCACAAAAGCAAATGGTGACAATTCGACTTGCAGTGGGATACTCATTAATAACGAAGGCCAAGATAGAAAACCATATGTATTAACAGCAAGACATTGTATTACAAATAGTGGCCTAGACGTAAATTTAACAGATAGTGAAAAAACAGCTGTTGAAAATTCAGCTCAGTTTACTTTTAGACTTCGTAAAAAGGATTGCGAAGGTATTATTGATGAGCAAACTGTCACATACCAAAAAGCAATTTTTCGTGCTGCACATTTTTATACAGATTTTGCACTTTTGGAAATAGCACCTGAAAATTTACCTTTAGCACCTGATTTAAATTATGCAGGAAGGAGTAGATTAAGTGAATCTTCTGGAAGCTTGACAAGCATTGCACATCCAAATGGTGATCCTCAGAAATATGGGAGGGGCCATAAAGCAACGGCACAATCCTTAGATCCTTGGAAATATACAATTACTTGGGATGAAGGTAATGGAATTGCTGATAATGGAGCCTCCGGTGGCCCATTATTTAGTGAGTACGGCAGGGTTATAGGCATGTTATCAAATGGAAATCCTGGCGGACAAGGAGATTATGGGAAAGTATCAACTGCTTGGAATAGTAATTCTGATAATGCAAAACAACTAAAACACTGGTTATCTCCAAATCAAGATCTAGGAAACATGGGAACATTAATTCCGATGGAACAGGGCCCTGTTAGTAATATTTGTAATAATAATACACGCACATCTACTTTACCAAATCTTGGACCTGGGCAGAGTGTGACTTGGTCAGTAACTCCTGGTCTATCAATTGTAAGCAGCACTTCGAATAGTGTCACAGTAACATCCACTTCGGGCCAATATGGAGTTGGTCAAATAAAAGCAACTTACGGGCCAACCACCCGTACCAAAGACGTATATTATGGTACGCCTGATGTTAGTAATATAAAATATGATAATGGTCTAAATGCCAGTAATTATAACTACGTTACTCCTAATACCTATCATAATATAAAATTAGATGTGCAGAAATTAACTATGGCTAATGTAACAGGTTATGTAGACTGGCATCCTAGTTCAAGCTATGGGTATTCGACTGGACAATATTTTTCTGAATACCTAGTTAGCCTTCCAGCAGGACAAGTAATACAATTTAATCCTATTTCGGTAACCAATTCTTGCGGTACTTCTAACCGATCAATGGTATTTGCAGCTTACTCTGGATTTTCAATATACCCCAATCCAGTTAGTGATGTTTTATCTGTCCGATTTGATAACACGGAATATTTAGAAACATTGCCAGAAGAAATCAATTTATATAATGAAAAATCCACAATACCTATTAAAACATTTAATATAAAACAAGTTTATAATAGTAAGCTCTTTAAAGATAATAACTTAGCTATCGATGTTAAAGACCTTCCAAGAGGTCACTATTTTTTACACATTACGCCTAACAAATTAGACAAAAAAAACATAGATAAAATACGAGTGGTGCTAAAATAAACAAGCCAAAATACTTGATGAGTAAAACTATTCTTCTATAATATTCAGCATGTTTTATTTCTGAATTCACATATCGACTAGCAAACAAACCTCCTTCAGCTCTATGAAATGAGGGTTGTTACTTTGGAAGGTAGGAATAAAAAATCTAGTTTTTTTTCTTAAAAATCCTTTTACACCAATGTCGGATTAATAATTCTATAACATCAAATTAATCATCACTCCAAATAATTCTATCATTTTCAATCATTCTTAATCTTCTAATTTCTGAACAACATATAAATTTATAAAGCAGTAAGCAATTAATAGCATATTGTTATCGTAGATTCTCATTAGTTCGTGCTTTGATAATTTACAACTAACATGTTAAAACTATGTGGGAAAAGAATTGGGAAATTATAAATGGAAACGAGGCAAAACAGTGAGGACAGGGAAAAACTCTCAAAGTTCGAAACCTTTCTGATCCAGGTATTATCGGTTGTTTAAAAGAACTTCACGAAAAGGACCTAAATAATACTGAGCGCAGATTTCGAATGCAGCAAGAAGCAGCTACCCTACAAGCTTTGGAAGGTAATGGAGGAAGTGCAAAAGAAAAAATATGGTAGGATTAAACCCTTCCAGGCATACGTTACCGATTTCGACAAAAACATCTCGAATAACCAGAATTTTATTGCCAATTACGCCGAGCGGTATCATTACGGCGAAGTTATTTCAACCAGCTTTGTAGAATACACGGTCAATTATGTAATTGCTAAACGGCTTTCTAAAAACAGTCCATGCAGTGGACTAAAAAAGGTGCACACTTACTGCTTCAAGTCCGGAAGAAAGTATTGAACAACGAATGGGAAGATGTTTTTCGAAAGATGTATCCAGATTTTAGGCCGATCAAATCAGTGAAAGATCCTGATATCATCCAGGAGGCGGCATGAGGTTCCCACACATTTTGATGCGCTCTCAAAATGAGTGCATCAAAATGTGTGGGAGATTCAGATTCCGTTCTGACTGATATCCGCTTGAGTAATGCTTTCTGTTTTGATAACAAGTCATTTAAAACCTTTGCAGGGGATCAAAAATCAATTGCCCCACACTTTTTGATGCACTCCAATCTTATTCAAGAGCGTACAATGACTGGTTTATCAGCTGCCCGTGCACGTGGACGGCTGGGTGGACGCCCCAAAATACTCAATGCAGATAAGCAGCAACTAGCCGTTCAACTTTATGAAGCTAAAAAGACGTCGGTCAAAATAGTATGTGAGATGCTCGAAATTAGCAAACCCACTCTTTACGCATATATAAGGGCAAACGCAAAACGGTAGTTTACCCTCTTTTAAGGTTAAAAGGGAAATCCGCCAAAGTATGGATTATATTATTTCAAATGGAAAATGTATACTATTAACGATTAAAACATTATCTTTCAAAATATTACCTTACCACTACTTTCCAAGAACATGTATATCAGATTAAATTATGATTTTGATATACATGTTTACAGGTATGTCAAAATTGCTTAAATATTTCGGCTGTTATAAGGCTAGTTGAATCAACCTATTTGCATGCTAGTCATAGGCACGTCAAATATGTATCTCAATTCTTGCAGTGCTGCGCGGATGCGTGACTTTACTGTTCCTAGAGGTAAACAAAGACGTTCGGATGTTTCCTGGTGCGTATATCCCTCCAAATAAACCATTTCAACTACTTCTTTTCTCTCGGGAATAAGCTTTTCTAAAACGGTTTTTAGATCTAACGTGGATTGTTCCGGATTAAAAATGGCAGTGGTTTCCAGATCTGAATCTGTAACTACATTCCACTTAATATTGCTTTGAAATTTGCAGTCTACCCTTGTACGGTCTATGGCAGTATTACGTACTACATTAAGCATCCAAGTAAATAAAGTACCTTTTGAGGTATCATAAAGTGCAATATTTTGCCAGATTTTAATAAAAGAATCCTGCATAACATCATGCGCCTTAATCTGATCCCTAGTAATCTTACAGACGATATTATAGAATGCCGGTCCATAATGATCGTAAACATATTCAAATGCACGTTTATCATTAATTTTCAAAAGAGCAATTAACTCTTTTTCAGAATAGAAGGAGTTTTTTTTAGGCATAAAAGAAGATAGCTTACTATTGAAGGGGAGGTCCTGAAATTTAAGAAAACTTTATTCAGTAATCAGAACACTACTCAATAATTAGACCAGTCATTTATATTGATTTAGCGGGTAATTTTATAATCAATCTATGTGTAGACGCTTCCTAATATATCTCGTTATTTCAAAGCCCCATGGTCAAATTATTATATTTAATTCTGATGTGGCAATTCCTTAACTAAATTAAATGTTTAAACAAAAGGAACTGTTTGAATATCCTGATAAACTCCAGGAACCCTTTTTTTCAAAGTTGCGCGAAGAAGTTGTGGCTTAACCACAATTCTAGCACCAGTCCAGGTAGAAGCAATCACCATGCCTGCGGCAATAAGAATAATATCTTTTATAATGTACTGAGCCTCTAACGTTGGTGCGTGGAAGGGACCAGAAAAAAGTTCTGACGGGTACAGAAGCAATGGTGACATAGCACCAATCATTTGTAACGCAAGAAGCCAAACCCCCACCCGTAAAAATCTGCCACTTAGAAAACATAATCCGATAATGCATTCTAACGTCGCAACAAAAACCATGGCATTGTGTCCTGAAAATATACCAAAAGTCAAAGAAGTTGTTGTCCGTGTTGCTAGAACTTCAATCGGGCTAATACCATTAAAGAATTTGAGAACACCAAAACCGATAAAAATGATACCCATTGAAAAACGTAAAATAATAATACTGTTTGCAACCAGCCATATGTTAATAATCTTATCGAGTTTTTCAAAGCGGTCAAATAAGCTAGTATTATTATTGATGGTCATAATCCGAATAGTTTAGTTCTCATTTTCAAGAATATACGCCCAGCTAAACCAAAAAGATTGATAAACATGAACTTTATTAAACATAATTAATCTCTACAAATAAATGCTTTGTTAACACAAAACACCCTCTCCCAAATTTAGGAAAGGGTGTAAATACTCATTCTACTTTGCATGTGCAATATTTTGACGGCGGGTTACCGTTGTTTCGTTTCAAAACCGGTAATTAATAAAACCCGAAAGTATAACTGCCCCAGTAACTTTGCCAGTCAGCTTCTGTACTATTTATGTGTGCAGTCATATTAACTGTACTGATCATCCATTTGCCGGTTTTACTAATAGGGAATGTTACTTCGCCAGCAGCATTACTTCGAAGTTTTTGATGAGTGGCTTTTCCGTTTTGAACATGCCAAGCCAATACCAACCCGTTTTTAACCGGCTTTTGCTGGAATAAAATTTTAAAGATGACCGGTGTTTTCTCTGTTACATTGTAGGGATTTGTTTTAGGAATAATCTCCAATTTCATCCCGGTATTTACAGCGAAAGTCTGATCGTTTTTACCCCCCACCTGAACCAGTGTTTTTACACAACGCTGATATAATTCTCTTCCGGTTTTTAAAGTATCACCTTTTTGTAGGCGTAATTTTAAGATTTCATCCAGCCCTTCTGAACGCAGATAATCATTAAACTTTTCACTTTCCAGTCCGATAAACTTGCTCGTGTTATTGAATGCGATCAAATGATTTCCAGGTTTGGAAAAAGCAATATCGAATGTACTCAGGCTATCACCTTTGACAGTTGCACGGATGTCGGTTGGCGTATTGCCACTGTACTGGTCCAGTTTCTGGATTTTGTACTTCAGTCCATTGGAATGTTCTCCCTGGTAGTCCTCACCAACCATCAGATTCACCAGCACCTTTTCATTTTCTTTGAGAATAAACTTCATGGGTTCCAGCCAGAACTCATGTGCATAGCCAAGTGTCCCAATAAGCATTAAACTGGTAAATACAATTGTTTTTCTGTTTTTTATCATGATCAAGTCGCTTTGTAAAATTTAAAAAATATGGTAAGTAACACCTACCCGAAAATTGATAGGATTTCCAAGGGAAGCAACGGTCACTCTTGAGAGCCCTCCATTGTAATAGTGCGCATTGGTCAGGTTGTATAAGTTGAACTGCACGTTAAATTTCTGTGCTTCGTAGTTGGCCATGGCATCCAAAACAGTAGACGACGGTATCACAAAATTCTGTGTTGCCAGGTTTCCTATCTGATCGCTGGTGTATCGGCCACCGATACCAATTCCTACACCTTTAAGAAAACCATGTGTTAGATTATATTTCAGCATGATGTTTCCGATATGTTTTGGTGCATTTACATAACGGAATCCTTCTTTGCCTATGGAGCTCGTTGAGCTCAACGTATGGTCGTTGTAAGCATAGCCGGTAAGGATATTCAGTTTTTTAATATTCCCCTGGACGGTGAGCTCTACTCCCCTACTTCGTGTACCTTTTACTACGGTTTGCTGATTAGGGTTAGTCGTTGTTGGATCTGGTGAGAGTATATTTTTATAATCTATGTTGTACACAGCCACCATAGTCGAAAGGTTCTTCTTAAAGAAATCGCCCTTATAACCCAATTCAAACTGCTCAGACGTTCTTGGCGGAAATGGGCCTCCCGCTCCGCCATTATTGGATAACTGCGGCGCAAATGATTTGTTATAACTACCGTAAAAAGAAACATTGGAAGACGGAAGGTAAACTAACCCAATCCGGGGGACCCAGGCCTTTGCCACAGATTCATCACCTTGTAAATCATCTCGTTTTGACAACGGTGTTTGTTTCAAATGGTAGTGATCATAACGCAAAGAAAACAGTGTTTTGAATTTCTCGCCGAAGCTGATTTGGTCTTGCATGTAACCGCCAATCAAGTCAGTATATTGTTTGTTATCATCGTAATAATCAATTGACGGGTTAACTGGCGGCACATCATTACTATAATCCGGGTGAAGTATAGAGATCCTTGTCGTGGGGGAGCTTCTGTAATCATTTTTGTACCAACCAAAACGATTGTAGTCAAAACCTCCCAGGAAGCTATGTGAGATTTTTCCGGTACTGAGTTTATAATTGGCAAACGCAGTGGTCTGCGCATTGAACTGATCGTAGTCCCAATAAGAGTAGCTCCTGCTAATGGAATCATTACGGATTGCGCCGGATACAAAATGATCTGCGAAATTAAATTTATTCCGGACATACCGCTGCACAATCGAAAATGTAAGATCGTCGCTAACCCGGTGATGCAGTGTTAAAGTTGCAGAGCTATTTTTCGCTTTTCCAAAATCGGAAGGACTTTGAACAGTCAGATTTTTAGAATAATGGTTAAAATCAAATGTACCGTCACCATTATTTTTCACATACACGCCCCGGTCGTATTGCTGTACACTCTTTTCGTAAGCGTAATTGACTTCCAACCTGAGTTCGATTAATAATTGGCAGGAAAAATAGAGTTTAAAATTGGTAAGATTCTACATTCTTTGTATATTTAAGTATCTCACATTCAAATATATAACAGAAATAATCATGAATCTTACCAAG
>NZ_VTOL01000033.1 GCF_009801115.1 Dyadobacter sp. 3J3 | reverse complement strand
AAATAATAGAATTGTTAATGGATTGGAGCCCTATTTTACACACCATTACGTCCGATAATGGTAAGGAATTTGCCAACCATCAAAGCGTGGCAGAGACACTGAAAATAGCATACTTTTTTGCCAATCCGTATTGCAGTTGGGAAAGGGGAGCGAATGAAAACTTAAACGGTTTAGTCAGACAATATTTTCCAAAAAAATATAACTTTGACTTAATCACGAAAGAAGAGGTTTTAAGAATCACAAATAAATTAAATAACAGGCCCAGGAAAAGATTTGGATATAAAAGTCCAAATGAAATATTTGAGCAAAAATTTAAACAATGTGCCTAGTGTTGCATTTATAACTTGAATCCACCTTTAAATATTTTGGGATATTATTCAGATGCAATAGATTTAAAAAGAGTTGCCATAAAGACAACTCTTTTTAATCTGTTCACTTAATGTAATTTTTAAATCTATTTCCCAAACGCCTTAATCACAGCCTTTTCCAAGCTCTGATTATTTGGAAATTCCTGAGGTATCCAGCGTTCAACAATTTTTCCGGATGCATTAATTACGACAAATGGATAACGGATATCAACAGCATAATTTTGTCTTAACGACTCCGCGCTGTCTTCCGAAGCCCACAAATGTTTTACACCAGCTCTATCCTGTGCATAAGTTTTCCAGCTTCCAAATGGCATTCCGGAAATAAGGGTAACGTAAGCAAAAGTTACTTTATCTGCATATTTTGCCTCCATAGCTTTTAACCCGGGTTCGTGCGCGCCGATGTTGAATTGAAAGACCATTACCGTTGGTTTGCCTTCAAGATTTCTCAAAGTAACAGCAGAACTATCGCTTCCCAATAAAGTAAAATCAGGCGCATTCGAACCGGAAACCAGTTTTGATTTGGTTTCTAAAAGTTTGATAAAATAATCTGTGTACTCCGATTTTGGATATTTTGCTTTATAATCAGTCAGCAAAATCTGTGCTGTTTCAAGCGTTGGAATTGCCGTTGCAGCATAGTTTAGCCAATACGTTTGAAGATATTCCTCTTGTTTTGGATGGCCTTGTAATTTCGTTTTGCTGAAATGATATACGTCAGTAATAGCTGCCGGACTAAGTTCATAACGTGTTGAAGAATCAAGAGGGAATTTCCGTGTAGTAGGAATTAATATCCAGTTTCTCAACTCATCACGGTAAGATTGACTCAATAAAGCTTCGTCCGGTAAGATTTTAAAATTTGTCAATGTTAAATCTTCCAATTCCTTTTGCTGGGCCGGATCCAGTTTTTTTACTCTGTTTCTACGCATGATCTTTTCCTGAAGCAATCTGTGTATCAGGAAAGGTTCGGTAGTTGTTGTGGCATTAACATAAGCCTCAAACGCGGGTGATGGAGGATTAGATGTTTTAAATGTAGCATAAGCATTTTGTCTTACTTTTTGCAAGCTATCACTTTGCTGCGCTACACTTTTGTTATCGATTTGAGATGGTTTATAGCCAAAAACTGGCAAATACTGATACTGGTTTTCAAGAAAATAAGTTTTGAGAAAATTCTGGTAAGCAGCATTCTTTCCTGAAAAAGTAACGTCTGCATTTCCGGCAAAACTGGCCGTTAAATCATCTCCTGGCTGAATGAAAAGCATCCAGGTTTTATTGATACCGCCGCCACTATATTGAAGCCGCATGATTTTAGGCTCACTTAACGCAGCATTGATACGCTCCGAATTTTTCTCCTTAAAATCAACCATGGCCAGCGGTTCTAACCTTGTATCCGCTAAGCCAATGCCCAGGTTGGGGTGGAAATGTACATCTTCTAAAACTAAGGAAACAATGCCTTGGTCGGGTTTTGAGGCGGTTAATGTAATGGTGGCTGTCTTTTGTGCAAAAGATAACAGGCTGGTAAAAAGAAAAATAAGTGTGGTAATTTTTTTCATGAATGCAGAGATTGGTTTCATTGTTTTAATGAATAATAAGGAATTTATAATCAAATGATTATAGCTGGTTTTCTCGTAGTTAAAAGTTAAATAATTATGCCAATATCGGATTTCTTTTCCGCAAAACGACTGATGTTTTATATATCATTCCGTTTTTCGCTGTTCAGCGTTATCTTTGACTGTTAATAACGAATTCCTGAACACTAAGAAATTCTTGCTTTTACGAGCAAAAAGACCATGATGAACCGCCTGACTTTACTGGATTTTAATACGCTTCAAGATGGATTTGAGGGAGAACTTTACTTCGATGATTCCACTTTACATACTGCTCAAAGAAAGATTTATGCAACTGATGCTTCCGTTTATCAGGAATTACCGTTAGCCGTGGCGTTACCAAAAACGGTTGAGGACATCCAAAAGCTGATCAAATTTGCCAATGCACAAAAGGTGACTTTGATTCCAAGAGCAGCAGGGACGTCTTTGGCGGGACAGGTCGTTGGGAAGGGAATTGTGGTAGATATTTCAAAACATTTCGGGGCGATCCTGGAAGTAAATGCAGAGGAAAAGTGGGTTCGGGTGCAGCCTGGCGTAATTCGTGATGATTTAAATAAACATCTGGCTCCGTTTGGTTTGTTATTCGGGCCGGAAACTTCTACTGCCAGTCGTGCAATGATCGGTGGAATGATCGGGAATAATTCCTGTGGTTTGCATTCGATTAGTTGGGGGACAACGCGAGATCATTTATTGGAAGTGAAAGCATTATTATCTGACGGGACTGAAACGGTTTTCAATAATTCTGTTGTTGGAGATTATACCAAAAAACTTTCAGCCAATTCCGCAGGAAAACGTGAACAGGCAATTTATGCCGGTATGTGGGGGATTTTGTCAAATCCGGTAGATCAGGAATTAATTAAAAAACAATTTGCAAAACCTACCGTAACACGTCGGAACTCAGGTTACGCGCTGGATGCACTGGTTAATAATTTTGAAAAAAATCAGATCAATTTATGCAATCTGATCGCGGGTTCAGAGGGAACTTTATGTTTTGTGACCGAAGCAAAAATTGCTTTGGTGGATATGCCACCTGCTTCGGTTGGCGTTGTGTGTATTCATGCCAATTCGTTGGCGGAATCACTTCATGCGAATCGGGTGGCGATGAAATACAATCCAAAAGCGTCCGAATTGGTGGATCGTTACATCATGGATTTCACCAAAGGCCATCACATTTATTCCAAAAACAGATTTTTTCTCGAAGGCGATCCGGCAGCTCTACTGATGGTTGAGTTTTGGGGAAATACCGATGAAGAAGTTAAAAAACAAGCCGAAATTCTCATAGCCGATTTGCTTTCAGAAGGTTTAGGATATGCTTATCCATTGTTATTCGGTGATGATGCGACGAAAGCCTGGGATATCAGAAAAGCAGGTCTGGGATTAATTAGAAATTTGCCGGGTGATACTCAGCCTGTGAATTTAATTGAAGACTGCGCCGTTGCCGTTGAAGATCTTCCTGATTATATCGAAGACCTTGAAAAACTGATTGCGGGTCATGGACTGCATGCTTCTTATTATGCACATGCAGGTGCGGGTGAATTGCATGTCGAGCCGATGATTAATCTTAAAACGAGTGAAGGAAAACGAAAATTCAGACAAGTATTAGCTGATACCGCTGTACTTGTCAAAAAATATAACGGAGCACTTTCAGGAGAACATGGAGACGGGAGGCTTCGCGGCGAATTCATTCCGTTTATGATGGGCGAAGAGGTATACGAAATTTTCCGTCAGGTAAAACGCATCTGGGATCCGAATGGCATTTTTAATGCAAACAAGATTGTGGATACGCCACCGATGAATGAGTTTTTGCGGTATGAACAAGACAAACCACAACCTCGGATCGCGACCACTTTTGATTTTTCGAAACAGGAGGGAATGCTTCGTTTGGCTGAAAAATGCAGTGGATCCGGCGATTGCAGGAAAACGGAATTGACAGGAGGAACGATGTGTCCAAGCTATATGGCCACGCGTAAAGAACGCGATACGACCCGGGCAAGGGCTAATATTTTAAGACAGTATTTAACGCCAGGAGCTGAAACCTCCGAAATCGGAACTTCTCAGGAAATGGTTAAGGAGATTCTGGATCTTTGTCTTTCCTGCAAAGGTTGTAAATCAGAATGTCCGTCGAGCGTTGATGTTGGGAAAATGAAAGCAGAATTTACCCAGCAGTATTATGAAACGCATGCTATTCCGCTTCGGACAAACCTGATTGCAAATTTTGGAAAACAGATGAAACTGGCTTCCATCGCGCCCTGGGCTTTTAACGCAGTTTTTGGCACAACGGCTTTAAGAAAAGTCGCCAATAAAATGGTTGGCTTTCATCCGGAAAGATCAATGCCGTTATTATCAAGTACAACTTTGAAACACTGGTGGGAGAAAAGCCGGTCAAAAAATAAAAGTGTTGAAACGCATTCCAGAGTTTATATTTTTTGTGATGAGTTTACCAATTACAATGATGTTGAAATTGGTAAAAAAGCAGTAATGCTTCTTGAAAAACTGGGTTACGAAGTGATTATTCCGGAACATTCTGAATCGGGAAGATCGTATTTATCAAAAGGACTGGTGAAGGAAGCACAGAAACATGCGATTCGGAATATAGAATTGCTAAAAGATATCATAACGCAAAAAACGCCTTTGATCGGAATTGAGCCTTCTGCAATATTATCATTCAGAGATGAATATATTGATCTGGTTCCGGAACATTTAAAAATTGATGCGCAGAATATCGCTGTGAATGCTTTACTTTTTGAAGAATTTATTTCAAGAGAAATAGAGGCGAAAAGAATTACAAAAGCATCTTTTAGTAAAGAACAACGGTTGATTAAGCTACACGGACATTGTCATCAGAAAGCATTATCGTCGCTTTCAACATCAAAAATAGCATTGTCGTTGCCCGAAAATTATAAGGTCCAGCTGATTCCTTCGGGTTGCTGTGGAATGGCCGGATCTTTTGGATATGAAGAAGAGCATTATGCTGTTTCAATGCAAATTGGAGAATTGGTACTTTTTCCAACAGTTCGTCAACAGCCGGATGAGGTTATTATAGCCGCACCAGGCACAAGTTGCAGACATCAGATCAAAGACGGGACCGGACGTAAGGCGAAACATCCGATCGAGATATTGTGGGAAGCACTGAATTAATTATTCAGTGCCTCTTACGCTTTTCATGATTGTGTCCGGGTTAAGTACCATGGTTGTGTCTGATGCCGTGGTATCCATAGGCATTCTTTCATGTTGAGAAGGAGTATCTGAATTGCCGAACTGCTCCCCATGGTTAAAAAATCCTCCCCAAAAAGCAATGGCCATTAATAAAACGCCTGCGACTAAAACCCACAGCCAAACCTTTTTTGTGTTTTTGGTAGCTTTCGCTTCCTGATCTGTTTCTTTTCTGTCCATGATAGTTGTGATTTGGTTCGTTTATTGCAATACCATTTTTATACCAAATCAAAATCTTACCATTAAATAAGGTTTAGGTGTAATTGTGTTGAAAAAATTACCCTTAATCCTGTCTAAACGAACAAATAATATACTAAAAGCGTTGACTTTGTGTTTAGCTTCCTGGACAATACTCAAACGAAGTTCTATGTTTTTTTATAAACAGACTCCATAACTATGAAATACTACTCATTCATTACAGCCATGATTTTATCGTTCCTGCTTTTAACAAATCAGGATACAAAAGCGCAGGATACTAAAAACTTTTTTTCCGTAACAGGTGGATATAGCTTGCCTGTTGGACAACTTGCCAGGGAAAAACTAAATGACCCCTTGGCTGGCTTGGCCGGGTCTGGCTATTATGGGCAGGTTAATTATGACCACCGTATTTGGCGTTGGTTTGGTTTTCGGCTTTCCGGAAGTTTAAATGTTAACAAGACGAATTCGGGCCCAATCATTGAAAAAGCTAATTCTTATGTTCAGGCTATCGGCAGGACTTATACCTGGCAAAGTGATGTTTCAGAATGGAAAATGGGAGCCGCTCTTTTTGGTCCCGCTATTTATTTAAATATGAATAGAGTGCAAATTGAAGCCCACGTGCAGGGAGGTATTGTCAGGGCTAGCACGCCTTCTGTTTATCTAACCGGACAAGGAATGACAGCCGAAGGGAACGTCGATCCGACTGCAACAAAAATTGACGTTAGTTTAAATCATACGATTGTTAAACCTTTGGGCTTTGGCGCCGGATTGAGTTTGCGTCTGCCACTGGTTAAGGCGCTGTTTTTCCAGATCAGCGGAGATGTTATCGGAGCAAAGGCGGAAGTTAAAGACCTCGCTATTATAGCAAATGTAGGTGGAACACAGTATCCGGATCGCTTAAATGAAAAACGCTTTATTGGTGTTGTTAACGTCGGTGCCGGATTAGGATTGGCATTTTAACTATTCAAATTTACAGCATTTGATAAAACAAAAAAACAGGATATCGCGCGAAGCTGATATCCTGTTTTTATTATAATACAAGTCGAAAATTATGTTTTATTTAAAGTCTATTTTGCAAACCATAGTTTTAGCTTCATATCATTCTTGCCACCTTGTTTTGTAAGGGCGGAGGAGAAATTCTCAAAGTTCAAAGATTCTTCTGAACCCGGATATGGCAATCTTGTTGGAAGAACATTCTGGTTTGTGTTCAAGGTTGGCGTTTTAAGCGAAGGGATGCCAGTACGGCGATATTCTGTCCAGGCTTCCAAACCTTGTCCATACAATGCAATCCACTTTTGTTCCATGATCTGTGTAAAACCATCAGCTCCGGCTTTCAAAGTATTTGCTGCGATGTAATCGGTTGGTGCTGCTAGTTTGTATTGTGCAAAGGAAGCTGTAATCGCTGCGGTATAATTTGTTGCAGCATCACCGGCAATTGTTACCCCTTTGTAAGCAAATTCAGCTTTAAGGAAGAGCAATTCAGCATAAGTCATGATCACACCTGGCGCAGTAGCAGCTACAAAGTAGTTCCCAACTTTTGATGTTTTGGTAAGCCCAAGCGCATTGGCATCCGAAGAAGCCAGGCCATTAGGCACACCTTTGTATGTTCCGCCATCTGCCGGCAAGTTCGCGTAAATTGGTAAACGTGCATCGTTAAGTGCTGTCAGGCGATCTACCAAAGTTGCGCTCACACGATGATCATCACGTGTTTTACGGTTGACATTTACCGGATTCTGGTTGTTTGTTGCGTCCAGATAATTTAGCTGGATATTATCGGCAACAGAAGCCATAACCGGATATTTTGCAGGATCAGACAAAATTCTGGTGATCTCGGTTTTTACATTGATTGGAGCATCTGCTTTGTCAATCATTCTGCTCAATAGTTTCAAGCTTAATGAATTGGCAAATTTTTTCCATTTCAACATATCACCATTGAAAAGAATATCTCCTCCAACAGGCATTGACGTGTTCGCTACGTTGATGGATTCTCCGGCAGTTTTCAGCTCAGCTATCAATCCCGCATAGACGTCTTTCTGCGAATCATAGGTTGGAAGAAGTGTTCCTTCTAATCCCTGAAGGGAAGCTTTGTAAGGAATATCTCCGTAAATATCCGTCAGCAAAGAGAAAACCCAGGAACGAAGAATAACCGCAACAGCCTGATAGTTCGTGTTTCCTGATTCTGCACCAAGTTTGTAAATACGGGTATAGTCTGCAAGGGATTCAATATACAATCCTGACCATCCAGCTGTGTAAACATCGCTGGAAACAGTATACTGATCAATATCCGTATACTGAATACGCGCCCAATGCTGAGAAAATCCTTCTCCTATATCCATCCCAAGCGATCCGCCAGACTGGATATCAACAGCGCTTTGAATACCGTGAGGCATAAAAAGATCAGCCGTACCGGTTGCTGCACTGTTTGGGTTTGTGTTAAGTTTATCAAAATCTCCGGTGCATGCAGACACGCACAAAAGAGTTGCTGCCAATATTAATTTTGAGCGGAATGAATATATAATGCTTGTCATAAAAAATCAATTAAAGAATTACTTATAGATTGAAGCTGATGTTGAAACCAATTGATCTTGTCGTTGGAATCTGACCGTTTTCTATGCCCTGTAAGTTACCGTCGTTGTAATAACTTGTCTCAGGATCAATGTGTGGAAGATTGCTGTGTAAAAGAGCAAGATTTCTACCTACAACAGAAACTGCGATGTCACGGAAGGGAAGTTTTTTCATCACTTTACCAGAAATCATATAAGTGAATTTCACTTCACGAAGTTTTACATAACTCGCATCGAAAATGGTGTTTTCGTTGTTTGTGAGCAGGTAATATTTGTGGTGATATTCTTCCGACGAAAGATTTTTTGTGTTTGGTACATACACCGGATTGTCAGAAGTTCCGGTATTTACAACACCTTCTCCAACTACACCATTTTCACGACCCATCGTTGTTTCTGCCAAAACGCCTGTGTAACGACCAATATTAATCGATTGAGAGAAAATATCTCCACCGTGTTTCACATCAATCAAAGTACTAAGTGTGAAGTTTTTGTATTTGAATGTGTTTGAAAAACCACCGATCCAATCCGGAGTGAAGTTTCCTAACACGCGGCTAACAGGATCAATCATTGGATATCCTTGTGCATCGTAAACCACTTGTCCGTCCGGAGCATGCAAAAATCCTTTTCCAAAAAATGTTCCGTAAGGCTGACCTACACGAGCTTCAACAGATAATCCGCGGAAACTGCTTGTAGACGTTGCCTGTGTTAGCGTATTGTAGCTTGTGTTCAACTGATAAGTAGTCAAGCCGTTTGCCAGAGAAACAACTTTGTTTTTATTACGTGCCCAGTTCAGGCCGATGTCCCATTGGAAAGCACCCGCTTTTACAGGCGTAACAGTTAATTGAAGTTCAATACCTTTGTTTTCAATTTTACCAGCATTCAAAAGTTTTGATAAATAACCTGTTGCGTTGGATACGTTTACGTCAAGAATCTGATCAGATGATGTTTTTTTATAATACGTAACATCTAAACCAACACGGTTTTGCCATAGTCTGATGTCCGTACCAACTTCATAAGAAGATGTAATTTCAGGTTTCAGTTCGGCATTTAGCAAAGCGTTATTTTCTGACAAACTTGGCGTGCTTCCCCATGGATTTTCGTATTTGTATGTACTTGCCAAACGGTAAGGATCCGTATCATTACCAACTTGCGCAACACCGGCTCTGATTTTAGCAAAAGATAAAACCGACGATTTGATATCGAACATGTCAGAAATAATCGCGCTTACAGCAGCAGAAGGATAGAAATACGACCTGTTGTTACTTGGTAAAGTACTTGACCAGTCATTACGTGCTGTTAAATCAACAAATAAATAGTTACGGAAACCTAAGTTCGCCGAAGCGTATAAACTGTTTACTGTTTTCTCAATAAATGAGTTTTCTACAACCGGGCGTTGACGGGAGTTACCCATGTTCCAAACTCTTGGAATGGCTAATTCAGTAGCACCCATATAGTTTCTTTGTGCAAAGTTTGAGCGGTGGTTGCCTCCGATGTTGGCAGTAACATCAAACTGACCAAATTTATGCGTAGCGTTTAACAAAAAGTCAGAGTTTGATTCACGTACGAATATTTGCTCCTCGTTATAAGCATCGTATAGTGAAGTCGTACCCAATTTAGCCTGACGGGCCGCAGTTCTTGATTTACGACGATCTTCGTAAAAGTCAGTTCCTGAACGACCTGTTAATGTCAGCCAGTTTGTTAATTTATACGTTGCAACAATATTACCGTACACGCGGTCACGCTGGTTTTCACGCGTGCTGTTGTTTAGCAGGTAATATGGATTTGTCCAGTAATTGTCATTCCAGTTGTTTTGATAAATACTACCTGGTTTTGTGTAGTTTTTCAACGAATTCATATCCGCCTGGCGACCGAACCAGATAAAATATAGACCGAAGTTATTACGGTTATCACTTCCGTCTTTTACATAATTTACCGTTGCTCTTACGTTCAGTTTAGGAGTAAGATTCCAGCCTGCATTCAAAGAAACAGTCTGACGTTTGTAGTCTGTATTTGGCAAGATACCATCTTGTTTCAAGTTGGTAAATGACAAACGGAAATCCGCTTTTTCGTTTCCGCCTGTAATTCCAACGTTATTTGTATACGTTTTTCCTGTTTGATAAAACTGATTTACGTTGTCAGGATGTGCAATCCATGGCGTTGCCGTTCTTACTCCGTCAGCTCCGATAGGAGAGTCAAATTGAGGCAATAATCTTCCGTCAAGTTTTGGGCCCCAGCTTTCATCCACACCGTCATTGATACCACCGCCTTGTCCGTCTTTATAGGAGAAAAGGCCTTTGGTACCCTGTCCATATTCATTTTGCCATTTTGGCTGACGAAATACGGATTCAAAAGAAGTATTGGTATTGAAAGAAACGCCGATACCTTTTGAGCCTTTTCCACTTTTACTCGTAATCAAAACAACGCCATTAGCACCACGTGAGCCATAAAGAGCCGCAGCACTTGGCCCTTTCAAAACGCTGATGGATTCAACATCGTCCGGGTTGATAGAAGCCGCAGCATTTCCATAATCCACACCAGTTCCTGAACCAAAATTACTATTGTCAATAGGCACTCCATCCACCACGAAAAGCGGCTGGTTGTTACTTCCGATAGAACTTGCTCCACGGATAATCATACGGGAAGAAGCACCAGGAGCTCCGTTGGAATTTGTTACCTGCACACCAGCCAATCTTCCTGAAAGGGAATTGATCAGGTTAGTTTCACGGGCCTGAGTCAGGTTTTTTCCACTAACTTCCTGTACGGAATAACCTAATGCTTTTTTCTCACGGGCAATACCAAGTGCAGTTACAATCACTTCACTGAATTGAGTTGCATCTTCATCCAGCGAAATGCTCAGGTTAGTTTGCGTACCAACAGGAACTTCAAGAGATTTAAAACCAATAAAAGAAACTACCAAAATTGAATTGGATGATGCATTGATCGCAAATTCGCCCTCAGCATTTGTTGTACTACCACGATTTGTTCCTTTTACCAAAATGCTCGCCCCGGGTAATGGGCCGCCGTCTCCTTTGGAGGTTACTTTGCCTTTAATGGCAAGCTCCTGTCCGTACCCAGCAAGGCTCAGTACAAGGAGAAGTGACATCAAACCAGTTGTAAAAAGTTTTCTCATCATAAAATAGTTAAGTGATAATAGTAATATTTAAATAAATAAGGAGTGAAAGATTAAAATAGCAATTAAAATAGAATTAAGATAAAATTAAAAAAAAAGTAACTTTTGGTCAATAATTAGATCATTAATTAAGTATTTTAATATTATAAATTGAGTGATGATCAAGTTTTAACTTTTTTATTAAAATTAATTGAATCAGAATAATATTTTATAAAAGTAAAAAAATTTAAAATTAAAACTATTTAAAAATGATAAAAAGAAAATTTTAATAACATTTATTTACAATTTTTGATATATAATTTTAATTATTCTTTAAATAGTATAAGTTTTTTTGCGTTTTTAATTTTAATTGTATTATATCGTGTTTGTAATTTTTGGTGACTACTTTAAATTTTCAATTTGGAAGTATTGAAAGAGATATGATATGAAAACCGAGACTGGAAATTCTGGTTTTGAAATTTTAGTTTTTGAGAAATGATGTAGCCGTTGTTATGAAGAAAAAGGATAAAGTGCAGCCTTCTGCGTTGCTTTTCATTCTTAAAATCAACCTATAAGGCGTTTGAATTACTATATTTGCAACCTGATGTAAATGGGTGGTCCACACAGCTCATTCAAAATTTTGTTAATTCGTAATAGCTTTAAATGAAGGTTCTCAAATTTGGCGGCACATCGGTCGGTTCGGTCGATAGTATCAAACAGGTAATTGGTATTCTTGAAAAAAATCTGGCAAACGGTGAGAAAATCGCTGTTGTTTTTTCGGCCATGGGTGGTGTCACAAACCGCCTTATCGAAATTGGAAAAATGGCTGCTGCCGGAAATAGTGAATATATTGAGTTCCTGAAAGTGGTGGAAGAGCGCCATTTTGCTATTGTGCGTGGACTCATCAATGTAAAAAGTCAGAGCAGTACGTTTGCGGCTGTTCGTGGACTTTTCAACGAACTTGGAGATATATTAAAAGGTGTATCCTGGATCCGTGAACTTTCTACACGTACAATGGACCTGATCATGAGTTTTGGTGAGCGACTTTCCACACTCGTAATTACAGAAATATTAAAAAGCAAAGGTATTGCAGCAGAGTTTTGTGATGCACGTCAGATCATCCGTACCAATGAAACCTACGGAATGGGCGATGTGAATTTCGCAGTTACGAATCAGCTCATTCTTGAATATTTTGCCAAAGCATCCGCTATGCAATGCGTTACTGGCTTTATAGCTTCAACTTCTGAAAGTATTACGACCACATTAGGGCGTGGCGGTTCGGATTATACAGCTTCCATACTTGCGGCTGCGCTTGACGCAGATTGTATTGAAATATGGACTGATGTGGACGGAATGATGACAGCGGACCCACGGAAAGTGCACAACGCTTTCACAATTCCTTCGATTTCTTATGCTGAGGCGATGGAGCTTTCTCACTTTGGCGCGAAAGTTATTTATCCGCCAAGTTTGCAGCCTGCTTTTGCAAAAAATATAACGCTTAAAGTACTGAATACTTTCAATGTTGATTTTGAAGGTACTTTTGTGCAGAAAAATGCCAACAAAAAAGATTTTCCTATCACCGGGATTTCTTCCATTGATGAAATCGCACTTGTTAATATTCAGGGTAGCGGGATGATCGGCGTGGCCGGCATCTCAGGCCGACTTTTCACGGCTTTATCACATAATAATATCAGTGTAATCCTGATTTCACAGGCATCTTCGGAACATTCCATCTGTTTTTCAATTGATCCGCGTGATGCGCATAAGGCTAATGAGGTTTTGGAAAAAGAGTTTGCCTCTGAAATTACCTACGGATATATTGATAGTATCACGATTGAAAAAAATCTTTCAATCATCGCAATTGTCGGTGAAGGGATGAAAAAAAGTACCGGTGTTTCCGGAAAACTTTTTTCTGTTTTGGGTAAAAACGGTATCAATGTTGTCGCTACGGCGCAGGGTTCTTCGGAGCTTAATATTTCTGTTGTTATTTCAAAAAGTGATCTTTCCAAAGCACTGAATGCGATTCATGGCGTTTTCTTCCATTCTGAAACACGTTCGCTCAACTTGTTTATTGTGGGTGTGGGGCTGATCGGAAGTACACTTTTAGAACAAATTAGAAAACAGAATAAATATTTACGGGAAGAAAAGTTTTTGAACCTGAACATTGCCGGACTTTCCAATACAAAAAAAATGCTCCTTGATCCTGACGGGATCGGTTCAGGACATTGGAAAGAAAGAATTGATGGCGAAGGTGTGAAAACCAGTTTACCGGCTTTTGTTCAGCGGATGATTGAGCTCAATCTTCCAAACAGTGTTTTTGTTGATTGTACATCTGATAAGGATATCGTACAATATTACAATATGCTTCTGGATGCGAGTATTTCGGTGGTTACACCAAACAAGGTTGCCAACTCGGGAACTTATGCTGAATATATTTCTTTGCAGAGGACTGCTTTGAAAAGAGGCGTGAAGTTTTTGTATGAAACCAATGTAGGCGCAGGTTTGCCGATTATTAATACGATTCAGGGCTTAATGGCCAGCGGGGATAAATTTTTGAAAATCGAAGCGATTCTCTCAGGAACCTTATCTTATATCTTTAATTCATTTGGCCCAGGAATAAAATTCGTGGATGTTGTAAAAGAAGCGAAAGCGAAAGGATTCACAGAACCTGATCCAAGAGATGATTTGAGCGGAGCTGATGTAGCTAGAAAAATCTTGATTCTGGCACGTGAAGTTGGCGTTCCTCTGGAATCAGAAGATGTAAATGTGGCTCAGCTTTTGCCGGCAAATTGCCTGGCTGCTCCAACGGTGGAAGCGTTTTTCAATGAACTTATTATATCGGACGACTATTTTGCCAAACTTCAATCCGATGCGGAAGCGAATGGAGAAAAACTCCGTTACATCGCAACGCTTGAAAACGGAAAGGCGGTTGTTGAGTTAAGAACCGTAAATCAGCAGCATCCTTTTTATACTTTGTCTGGAAGTGATAATATCGTTTCCTTCACAACAGACCGGTATAATGATCGTCCATTGGTAATCAAAGGGCCAGGCGCAGGAGCGGAAGTTACTGCATCTGGTGTGTTTGCAGATATTATGAGCATTAGTAGCTATTTGGGGTAGAAGGAAAGGAGTTCACGCAAAGGCCGCAAAGTTAGGCGCAGAGAGCGCAAAGATAAAAACTTAACGGCCTCCGCGTGAAACTCATCTCACTCTGCGTGAACTTTTAAAGGAAAACAATTTTTTAAAGTGAATTATATAAAAGTCTTTGCGCCCGCTACTGTTGCCAATGTTTCCTGCGGATTTGATATTTTCGGTTTTGCTATTGAAGAACCTGGTGACATTGTAGAAATACGCCGTCGTGATGAGCCAGGCGTTATTATCAAAGATATTTTTGGTGATGGTGGAAGATTGCCGCGTAAAGCTGAAAAAAATACTGTGACAGGCGTTATGCTTCATTTGCTTAAACATCTTGGTATTAAAGATTTTGGCTGCGAAGTTACTTTACATAAAAATATGCCTTTGGGTAGTGGCATGGGTTCAAGTGCGGCAAGTGCGGTAGCCGGTGTGGTCGCTATGAATGAGTTGCTTGATTGCCCGCTTTCAAGAAAGGAACTTTTGCCTTTCGCTATGGAAGGAGAAAGGATCGCTTCCGGTTCTGCCCATGCTGATAATGTAGGCCCGGCACTTTTGGGAGGTTTTGTCATCATCAGAAGTTATGCTCCGCTGGATGTTTTTTCAATTCCTGTTCCCGGCGATCTCTATTGCACCTTGGTACATCCTGATATTGAGATCAATACGAAGGATGCGCGGTATATTTTAAGAGATGAAGTTTCGTTAAAAAACACGATTTCCCAGATGGGAAATGTAGCCGGATTAGTGGCAGGTTTAATGATGGAGGATTATGATCTGATCAGCCGTTCGATGGTGGACGTGATTATTGAGCCCGTTCGCTCCATCCTGATCCCGGATTTTAATCTTGTAAAACAAGCTGCTTTAGATAATGGCGCATTAGGTTGCAGTATCTCAGGATCAGGACCTTCTATGTTTGCTTTAAGCCGTGGAATTGAAAATGCAAGGAAAGTGGGAGAGGTGATGAAAGCGACTTTCGCCAACGCTGGGATTGAATCAAGTTCACATGTATCGTTAATTAATAAGGGTGGTCCGGTGGTTTTGGAAAGAAATTGATAACCAGATGAATGATTCATAATCTGAACATTACAATTTCCTTTTTACCTTTCCAGTTTTTGTGGTATTCAAAATTGACATTTAACGAACTTTCTGCGTAATTTTAAACGTTACATAGTCCAGAGCATTTAAAATATAAGATCATGGTTACTGTAAGCGATACTGCGAAGAATAAAATCATAGAGTTACGTAAAGCAGACGGACACGAGGAAGATTATCAGATTCGTGTGGGTGTGTTGGGCGGAGGATGTTCAGGTTTGACTTATAATCTTGAATTCAATTCTGATTCAAATCCTACGGATATGGTCTTTGAAGATAAAGGAGTTAAAATCATTGTTGACAAAAAAAGCATATTGTATCTTGCCGGTACGGTTCTGGATTTTTCAGATGGTCTGAATGGAAAAGGATTTCAGTTTGTCAACCCGAATGCTACACGTACTTGTGGCTGTGGCGAAAGTTTTGCCGTATAAATTTTTAGATTTTGTGGATAATAGTAAAGGCGTTGTGAGCTGTCACGGCGCTTTTTTTATTTAAGCTCAACCAAAAAAATGACAGAAGTAGTATGTTTTCCTTATTTTATTGTTTTTTTGTGGAAGAGAAGGCTGTTACTTTGGCGTTTCCTGATTTAATTGTGTCAAGAAGACAAAATTAAAACTTTGCTCCCGGATTTCTACTTCATTGGTACGAATCAATAGCGTGAAATTGTAATAGTTAACCGTTTTCAACTTTCAACTTTCAATTTTTAACTAATTAAATGAAACCAACGCTTTTAATTTTGGCTGCCGGCATAGGAAGCCGTTATGGAGGAATAAAACAACTTGATCAGTTTGGTCCTAATGATGAAACCATTATAGATTATTCCTTATATGATGCCATTCGAAGCGGTTTTGGCAAAGTAGTATTTATAGTTCGCAAGGAAATAAAAGACGAGGCAGAGGCTTTGTTTGCTCCAAAATTGAAAGGGAAAATCGATTATGATTTTGCTATCCAGGGCGTTCAGTCTTATGTGCCGGAAGATTTAGGGGCCGTTGAACGTGTGAAGCCCTGGGGAACAGGACATGCAACTTTATGTGCCTGGGAGCAGACAGATACTCCGTTTGCCGTAATTAATGCCGATGATTTTTACGGTCGCGGTGCTTTTGCAACTATGGCGGAGTTTTTGCAAACCGACACCAATGACAATCAACACGCAATGATTGGTTATGAATTGAAAAGAACACTTTCTGAAAACGGTACTGTTTCAAGAGGAGTTTGTATTGAAAGAGAAGATCAGAATTTATCATCGGTAGTTGAACGTACCAAAATATTTGAAGAAGGCGGTAAAATTTATTTTGAAGAAGAGGATGTAAAAACGGAACTGGCTCCTGAAACACCTGTTTCAATGAATTTCTGGGGCTTCAAACCTTCTATGTTCCCAATAACAAAAGAACTGTTTGAAGAATACGCCCGTGTGAATTTGCATACGCCGAAAGCTGAATTTTACATTCCTACCGTGATGTCCTATATTATCAAAAATGGCTTAGGCGATTGCCGCGTTTTTCGTAGCTCATCTGATTGGTTTGGTGTTACCTATCCTGAGGATAAACCATCGGTTCAGGCTTCTTTGTCGGCTTTGCATGAAGCTGGGGAATATCCGGGGAAGCTTTGGTAGTAAGACAATGGATTAGAGTTTTAAAAATCAAAGGAGTCAACTTTTCCAGAGTTGACTCCTTTGATTTTTAAGAAAAATGATACTATTTAAAGAAATGAAAATTAATTGAAACTACGATATAAGAGATGTGATTTCTGTTTTGCACCGACTTTTTAATATGTTTCGTTCTCTTTGCCGTTTGTGTTTTACACAAGTTCTTTGATATTATCTGAGAAGGTCATATCCTCGAAATAATTATACCCAAAGCTGCCATCACTGCTTGAACTTTCAATTTTCCTGAGCTTTTTCCAACCAGATATAGATTAAGATTATCCGGAGGTTCACCGAAGCGTGAAAAACTATCTATTACCTGATACCTTCCTCTAACTGATATTAAAAAGAAAATAAACTGATTAATAAGCAGAAGTCCATGTTAAATCTTAGTTTTATAAAAATCAAATTGATTTAAAGTGGGCTCCTTTTAGCGAAGGATCAACCGATCGTAATTTTCTGAATAAACTTTTTGACCAGATACTTACTCCTTAGATTCAACTAATAAATGCAACAGCTAGCTGTTGCAAAAATAAGCCGAAGGGGAAGGGTTTTGGGACCTAGGTCCCAAAACCCTTCCCCTTCGGCAGCGAAAAATATTCATCTATCTTTGGGTTACCAAGCTCAAAAAAGATGGCACATTTAACGATAGAACAAAGATACGAAATTGCAGCACTTCGTTTGCAGGGATTCTCAATAACCAAAATTGGGGAAAATTTAGGCAGACATAAGTCTGTAATTTCACGCGAATTAGCTCGAAATTCAGACCAAAGAAACAAGTTTTACAAAGCTGATTTGGCTCATAGTAAAGCCAATTCCAGACACAAGCAAAAAGCTAAGAAAAAGTACTTTACCGAAGATGTTAAAACGCTTGTTATTTCTCTTTTAGAGGAAGATTTTAGTCCAGAACAAATCGTTGGTCATTGTTGTATAAAAAACCTCAAATGCATTTCTGCCGAAAGAATTTACCAGTTCATATGGCAAGACAAAAAGGCGGGTGGTAAGTACCACATGCACTTGCGTACAAAAGGCAAGCGTTATGCCCGAAGAGGCGCTCTAAAAGGCTCTAGGGGCATCATTAAGGACAGGGTAGGTATAGAACGTAGACCATTAATTGTAGAAGAAAAGCAG
>NZ_VTOL01000032.1 GCF_009801115.1 Dyadobacter sp. 3J3 | reverse complement strand
ATTCCTTTCGACCAAGACGAATACAGAGAAAAATACAGATTGGCTAAAATTGCAAATTTAGAAAGGGCACTAAAAAGGCTTATGGCTGAGGCAGCATGAAGAAGTTATATAGTAGCAGGTAAGGAAAGGGCAAAGAACGCTAAGCTTTCTCTTTGCGAACTTTGCCCTTTCCTTTTTTGCTTTGCATGCAAGAAGAGACATAACACACACAACTTAAAATCTATAAATGAAAAAAGACGACACACTATGGAAAGGCATTTTAGAAAATATCTGTGATGATTTCTTGCGTTTCTTCTTCGAAGACGCGGAAAAGCTTTTCGACCTGGAAAGAGGTTTTCAATTTTTAGATAAAGAACTTGAACAGCTCTTCCCGACCGAAGAAATTGAACCGCCCAAATTTGTTGATAAGCTTGTAAAGGTTTTCACAAAAACCGGAGAAGAAGACTGGATTCTGGTCCATATTGAAGTGCAGGGATATGATGACAAGGATTTTGCTAAACGGATGTTTACATACTTTTATCGTATCCTTGACAAGTATGGAAAACCAGTAACAGCCATTGCGATCTTCACAGATTCGAACAAGAAATTTCATCCCGGTGTTTATGAATATAAATATCTCGGTTCGAAAATTATTTATGAATTCAACAACTATAAAATCATTGAGCAAGATGAAACGGCACTGATTGAAAATGAAAATCCATTTTCAATCGTTGTATTAACGGTTTTACTGGCATTAAAAAAGAAAAAGCTGGATGATCAAAGTTTGTTCGATCTTAAATATTCGCTGGCCAAAAATTTGCTCCGGCGAAAGATTCCAAAGAAGAAAGTAGATGATCTGCTGATCTTTCTGCAACGTTACATAACCTTTGCAGATCAAGGATATAATGTTAAATTTGATAAAGAAATTGGAGAGCTAACCGGAAATCAAAAAAGTATGGGAATTAGAGAAATGGTACTCGATAAGGCTGAGAAGAAAGGTATTGAGAAAGGAGTTGAAAAAGCAACCGTCTCATTCATTATGAGTTTATGGGAAACGGATAATTATACTGTTTCTCAAATTGCCAGTCTGCTTAAAGTTTCTGAGGAATTTGTTCAAAACACCATTGCTTCAAAACATTAGTAACACCCTACACACCATCAACCTAAAAAGACTCCTATACGGAGTCTTTCTTTTTATTAAAAACACGCTAACGTCCACGCTAAAAGCTAACCGCTATTAGCCAACGCCTAACAACTTATGTCAGAAATTAAACGCCAACGCATCACCCGTGCAGACGGGAAATCCATCAACCTTGTACAGCGCCGGGGACATTTGTCTTATTGTTATAACGCTTGCTGTTGCGGCCGGGTAGATCGTGGTTATGCGCCCATACCGGTTGAATTGTACAAAAGTGAATGGCTGAGACGTAAAATGCGGAATGTGGTGCATATGACAAAAGGCGGTTGTCTGGGTCCGTGTACGTTGGCGAATGTCGTTACGCTTTTGTTTGACGGGAATTCTGTCTGGTTTCATTCGGTGAATAGCGACTGGCAGATTATTGCTATTTTTGATTACATCGACACCATGATCACGGCGGATCGGTTTCTGGTTCCGCCTGCGGAATTGTCTGAAAATGTATTTCAATTTTATACCTGGAAAGGCTCCGAAGCTTCGACAAAAATTGGCCAGACACCGTTGCCGACGGAAGGAATTGTTTTCCTTACTCATGCCGATACAGATTTACTGACACTTCACCGAACCATTCAGGATTTGCCCGATGATTTTCCAAAAACATTAGGTATCAACTTAATGGCTGTAAAAAGTGAAGCGCAGATGGCGCAGTTGCTTGATGGTGAAATTGCAGCGGCACAAATTATTATTCTACGGATACTCGGTCGGCCGAGTGCTATTCCGGGGTTTAATGAGTTGATCAATCGAGCTAAAAAAAATGGACAACATCTTATTGTGGTTAGTGGAACAGGCGATTTGAATCCTGATTTTGCAGCCGCTTCCACGGTTTCACCAGCGATACTTCATGACGCCATGTTGTATTTGCAGGCAGGTGGTTATACCAATTTCACCTCGTTGCTTTATTACCTTTCGGATCATTTATTGATGACAGGCTTCGGCTCTGATGCGCCCGTTACCTTACCTGAACATGGCATTTACCATCCGGATCTGCCTGAAAACGCTGATCTTTCGGATTGGCAAAAAAGATATAACCCAAACCACCCCACTGCGGGAATCACTTTTTACCGCTCGCACTGGACGAGTGGAAATACGGCTTTCATCGACGCGATGGTTCGTGCGCTGGAAGACCGTGATGTGAATGTTTTGCCCATTTTCACGTCTTCCCTAAAAGTGACGGATCCGGTTTCCGGACAGCCGGTTGCCTTTCAGTTTTTTAATGGAGAAAAAGGGGTGCATATTGATGTTTTGGTCAATACCGTTTCGCTGGCTATTACCGATATTCAAAAGGCTGGTTCCGAAAACACGGGTGCAGAAAAAGCATTAAGTCAGCTCAATGTGCCCATTATCCAGGCCATTTCCAGTACCATGAACCGCAACGCCTGGGAATCTTCCAGTCGCGGGCTGAGTACTTTGGATACCGCCATGAATGTCGCGATTCCCGAATTTGACGGGCGCATTATTACCGTTCCGATTTCTTTCAAAGAAAAAGAAAAACAGGCAAAAGGTTATGAAGCACTGGACAACCGCATCGATCGTGTGGCTGGTATTGCCATGCGTTTTGCGCGCTTGCGTCATTTGAAAAATTCAGAAAAGAAGATTGCCTTTATCTTCACCAATTCCAATACAAAAGCCTCACAGATTGGAAATGCAGTCGGGCTGGATGCCCCGGCTTCGCTCATGCATATGCTGCATGCGATGCAATCAGAAGGATATCAGATCAAAAATCTGCCGGTTACGGGAACAGAATTGATTCATCAGTTGATTGACCGCTGTTCTTACGACCAGACTTACCTCACGCCCGAACAACTTTCCAACGCTGCGGGCCGTGTTCCGTTTCAACAATATAACCGTTGGTTTGACGAATTACCGGAAGTTTTACGTCAGAAAATGACCAAACAATGGGGACAGGCACCGGGACAAACCTATGTGCATGACGGCCATATCGCGCTCGCCGGACTTGATCTTGGCAATGCGTTTGTGGCCTTGCAGCCACCGCGTGGGTATGGGATGGATCCTGATGCGATTTATCACCAACCCGACCTTGCCCCTACGCATCATTATTATGCATTATACCGCTGGCTGCGTGATGGCTGGGGTGCCGATGCGATTGTGCACGTGGGAAAACACGGAACGCTGGAATGGCTTCCGGGCAAAGGGATCGGGTTATCGGAAAACTGTTTTCCGGATGCAATTCTGGGCGATCTGCCGCTTTTTTATCCTTTTATTATCAACGATCCTGGCGAAGGTTCACAGGCAAAACGCCGTGCCCATGCCGTGGTGGTGGATCACCTGACGCCGCCTATGACGTCCGCGGACAGTTATGGCGAACTCGCGCAGCTGACGCAATTGGTTGACGAATATTATCAGGTGGAAATGCTCGATCCGTCGAAATTGCCTTTGCTGCAACGTCAGATCTGGGATTTGATCAAACAGACTAATCTGGATGCAGATCTGGGTGCGATGCTGAGCCGCGATCATGGCGACCACAAGCACGACTGGGACGATGATATGACGCCCGAAGGTGTACCGGCGAGTTTGGCGGAGATGGATGGAAAGGATATTGCCCACCTGATCGAGGATATCGACGGGTATTTGTGTGAGCTCGGCGCGGCGCAGATCCGTAACGGTTTGCATACGCTCGGACAAATGCCGGAAGGTGATGCGCTGGTGGATATGCTGCAATCGCTGACCCGGCTTCCCAATGCCACCGTGCCCGGTTTGCAATCCGAAATGGCGTCAATTTTTAACTTTGAAATAGACGATCTTTTAAGCAAAAAAGGTCAGAAAATAGACCATGTTCCGGCGAATTTTTTATCGCTGGCTGGCCGTCCGGTTGTTACTGCGGCGGATGCGCTGGAAATTATGGATGAGCTGAGCAATCATTTGTTCCGCGTTTTGATGCAGCATCGTTTTCATCCGCAAGCCATCGATCAGGTATTGTATGAAACGCTGGATATGTCCCCTGCCGCTCCCGGTTTGGCCGGAATCCGGTTGGTACTGGAATTTGTCTGCAAACAACTGGTACCCAATCTGGCGCGGACGGATGAAGAAATTACCAATCTCATGCACGGACTTTCCGGCGGGTATATTCCTGCCGGTCCGAGTGGTGCGCCTACGCGGGGTATGGCCCATATTTTACCGACAGGCCGGAATTTTTATGCCGTCGATCCGCGCGCGTTGCCTTCCAAAGCGGCCTGGCAAGTGGGCCAGCAGCTTGCACGGGAAGTTTTGGAACGCCACATGAAAGAAACGGGCCGGTACCCGGAAAGTGTCGGGATCAGTATCTGGGGCACTTCGGCGATGCGTACCCATGGCGACGATGCGGCGGAAGTGCTGGCTTTGCTGGGCGTCCGGCCGGTTTGGCAGCTTGAAAGTCGCCGCATTACCGGCGTGGAAATTATTTCGCTGGAAGAACTGGGCCGTCCGCGTATTGACGTCACCAGCCGGATCAGCGGATTTTTCCGTGATGCTTTCCCGCATCTGATCGAATTGCTGGACGAAGCCGTGCAGCTGGTGATTGCGCTGGATGAACCGCTCGACCAGAATTTTGTCCGCAAACATTACCTGAAAGATCTGGCGGAACTACAAAAAGATAACGAATTATCGATTGAAGATGCCGAGGAACGGGCCAGTTACCGGATTTTCGGGGCGGCTCCTGGGGCTTATGGTGCGGGGATTTTGCCTTTGATCAATGAAAAAAACTGGCATGCCGATGCAGACTTTGCGCAGGCGTATGTCAACTGGGGCGGTTATGCCTATACGAAGAACGCGCAGGGTGTGGATGCCCGCAGTGAATTTCAGCAATGTCTTTCCGGCGTGGAGGTGGCGCTCCACAACCAGGACAACCGCGAACATGATATTTTCGACAGCGACGATTATCTGCAATTCCATGGCGGCATGATTGCGACCATACGCAGCCTTACCGGACAGCAGCCAAAACATTATTTCGGCGACTCGCAAAACCCGGCAAAACCGGTGGTGCGCGACCTGAAAGAGGAAACGTTACGTGTTTTCCGTTCAAGGGTTGTGAACCCGAAATGGCTGGAAAGTATCAAAAAACACGGTTACAAAGGCGGCTTGGAACTAACGGCCACGGTTGATTACCTCTTCGGATATGATGCCACGGCGCAGGTGCTAGACGACTGGATGTACGAAAAAGTGGCAGAAACCTACGCCCTGGACGCCAACATGCAGCAGTTTTTCGCTGAAAGCAACCCATGGGCCCTGAACGCCATCGCCGAAAGATTACTCGAAGCCGCACAAAGAGGGATGTGGAAAGAGCCTTCCGCTGACGTTTTTCAGGGGTTGAAGGAGGTTTATTTGAGGAGTGAGGGGTTGCTGGAGGTGAGGGGGGAGTGAGGAAATCGATACAAAAATCGAATATATTCCCCTATAGGACCGACTTTTGATTTCATTATCTGTAACTACCCATAAGCTCAATGTATTTAGCTCCTTTACAATAAAAACATATACCTCCATAAACATGTTTAAATTCATCAAAATGACCTTCTCCGTTGCATCTTGGACATTCTGTCAAGTCTAGTTTAATCAATTTTCTTTCATCTTCATAAAACGGCACTTTATTATTCTTATGAAAATCGGTATGGCAAATATTACATAATGTCGTTAAATCTTCAACATGATAGTTCCATGGAAGCTTGTCTAGAATGTAAAATTTATGATGAACATGCATAACTACTGCATTATCAACTTTTTTTGTAATTGGTATCGCTTTTCTATGCTTTATTGCCCTGCCTTTAAATATAAGGTCCGGTTTTCTGGAATTATATTCAATCTCATTGAGAATTATAAGTTGCGTTTTTTCCTCAGATGTTAGCTTTTGGAAATGCTGACCATAAGAATATTCCGTTGGTTCTTGTTCACAATTGGTACATTTATATTGATCTCTTCGTAATATTTTTTCTCGAAAGATTTGCCAATCAATTGTACTTAATAACTCTTCATATGATGCTTTTTGACTTTTTAATTGTTCCTTTAGAATATGGTAATAAATTTTATCCGTCTTCATATTATTCAATCTATTGAACTTAGTTATTTCGTTTTTTAACCTAATAAATAACCTAAATTATCTTTGAACACCGCTTCTTTGTACTCTTTTACGTGAAGTTGAATTTCTTCAAGTTTATCAGCATATTCTAATGAATTATATAGTTTAATCCGCATATAATACCTTCTTGCTAACTCATAATCATCAATATGCATTTTTAGAAAATCACGGTAATTTTCAATTGGCTGTTTATTCATGTCCCAAAATTGAAAAAAATTAATTATATTAGGATAAATAGAAAGTTGATTTTCTCTAACATTATAAGAATCAAAAATCCCCACGAGTAAAATTTTAGGATTTACCATAAAATAACGCTTAAAATTTTCCATCTCAATACCATCTTTTAACTTATCATATTTTAAAAAGTAGTGTAACCATTTGATAAATAATACATAAATTTCCTCTTGTAACTTTGAATCGGTCTCTTCATTTATATTTAGATTCGCAAACAACGATCTTATGCATCTTAAACAGCATTCTGGCCAAAATTCATCATAGAAAAGAATTGAAAAATTCTTCCTCATCTCATTATCAAGCTCTAACTTAAATTTTAATTTCACATCTTGCTGTTCAAAAATATTCAGCAATAATTTTGAAGTTATGTCCAAATAACTATCTTGCCTGCATAATAATAGTATTTCCGTTCGTAATACTTGTGGTAAATAAAATTTAGGTAAATGCTTTATAAACCTAATTGAATGAATTATTTCAATTTTGTCTTCCCCAGAATTGGAAAAGCCAATTAAGTACATATAAAATTTCCCAATTTTAAATTGTAAACTAAAATCAAGTTCTTCATTAGTATAATTATCGTTTGAATCCACGTTAACAATTTGTTCAAAGAAATTCTCTAAACCAGAAAGTCCATTGGTTTTTGCCTCTAATAATGCATTTATTGATATATCACCAAAAAGATCATGATTAAAATATTTCTTATGATTATCAATAAATATTAGTGAATTACGATTTTTATTAGCTGGAATTTTTGAAAGTACCTGACCTGTGGTCTCGGGGGTTTTATAGATTTTAGTAACTATTTTTGCCAGAAGTTGAGAATCATTATTCCTTTTTAGATATTCAGTAAAAGTTTGGTCATCTAGTTTCCATTTCCCTCTATCTACGTCATCAAACACTATAAATCTACCCTTCGATAACTGCAAATAAAAATGAGTAAATTTTAGTTTTAACAATTCAAGTAAAATTAAATCCAGCATGTCAAGTTCTCCAATGAACAATTTATAGGTCATGGTGAAGCTATTTAAGAACCTTTTTATATCCCGAATATTTGTTAGTGATTCTTCTAATATTCCTGGCCTATCGTAAGAGCTTATTCCTGGAATGCCATTTACAATGTCAGGCTGGAAGGATATTTTGCTTAGTGCTTCCTTGAAGTTCTCTGAAAATTTAGGGGGAAGACCTAAATTCTTATTAATTTCTAATAATGTATCTAATTCCTTTTCTAATAAAAGCTTGATTGTGTCAAACATTATTGGAGAAAGAACAAATTGAAGCTGAAATATTTTTTCAAGATATTTATCAACATTTAACAAATTATTCTGACTGTTTAGTGAGGATTTGATATAATCCAAATCCATAGCAACAAGAAAAATAGTGTTTTGAAAATCAGCGGTATTACGGATTAGATTCAATACATCTAATATTTCTTCTGGCGACACTCTATCCAAATCGTCAATAAATACAATAATTTTTTTCCCAATTAAACGGAGCGAGCGATTAATATCGCCCTTTTGTTGTGATATAGTTTTAAAACTAGGACTCGGAATAAATTTGCCTAGTACCAATTTAATCGCCTTGAGCACAAATGAATCTTCAATTGCTACTAATAAAATATTATTTGAATATTTGTGTATTTATCCGCCGTGCGGGAATCATAATTACTCAGTTCTTCTTGTAACGTTTCAAAGAAAATTCCAGTAGTTGATATATTTTGTCTTCCTAACCACGGATTAAATTTTATAACTATATTTTCATTATTCATTAATTCGTTTTCCACAAAAGATAGAAACGTAGATTTCCCGTCCCCCCATTCTCCTGTAATCGAAATGCTAATTGCATTGTCAGGGTTACTTTCCTTAATGAGATTTGTAAGTTCTTTTACTTGCTTGCTTCTAAACAATTTATCGTGTTTAAAATCAACATGAATAGAATCTTCTATAATACGTTTGTGTGTTACGTGTATGTTTTTTGCATTCGATTTGTAACTCCACAAGCTCATGCAAACGGTTAATAATAGAATATCTAGTAAGTAAAAGTCGGAAATATTGAAGAAGCTAAAAAGTAAAATCTCTTGATCGTTTCTTACCGTTATATAATATATTGCTCCTACTACTGCTGTTAAAATAATTGATTTTCCTGTGAGACGCTTTGGATGCTTTGCATCAAATATCTCTTTGTATACTAAACTGCATGTATATATTAGAATAACTAGACATAGAATTGACCGGTTGTAAAAAAATTCTTGGTTCGATATATTATTAAACAAAAAATCAGAAAACTGGATTAAATGAGGCTGTAAAGAGCAATACATTATCCAAAAAATACATCCTAAGATTATGGCAGGGATTACCTCTTTTGTTGTGACGTATATTTCTTTTGCAACACCTTTTAAAAATTCAGGTAAATTTAAGCTGGTAACAAAACAGGCAAAGATAATTTTGATCATTTTGAAGTTCTTGGGGCTTTGATTTAAAATTACACCCGTCAGTAAATCTACTTAACTTATATAAATGTATTACCAAACTTATTAATAGCTCCAAGAAAGATTATTTGTCTTCATGCTAGTCAAAATCAAATCTCCCATTGTACGTCATGTTCTTCTGAGTACTGCGTACTCTATATTAATTACCGTTCGAAACGGACTTTAAAGTAATTGGGAAGATTCTTCGCTATAAAGTTACAATGGGTAAACTATCTGAATTCGTTGTTTGTAAACTAAAAATAACTCAGTGAACTATATTGTTCAGCTATAAAAAAAGGGAAACCTAACGGAATCCCGGATGACTCCTACTAGCAGTTCGAGACTGAGTTCAGAATACATTGCAAATGTAACCAATATCACTGATAATCTTACTGGCTATACTCCTACCCAACCAACTCATACTCCTTAATCAAAGCATCCGCAGGAATATGCAGCAATTTGCTGAATTTACGGATCATGGTTAGCGAAAGTGCCTGTTTGTAGTTCAGCACTTTGCTGATTGTTCCCTTGTCGCCGTATTCATTGGCGAGGTCTGCGGATTTATAACCAAAATCCGCCATTCTGATTTTGATTAATTCAATGGGATCAACATCCGGCAAGTTGCGGTTTTCCTTTTCATACTCTGAAATGAGATGTACCAAAAGGATCTTTTCCTTGTGATCAGCAGAATTTTTTGAAGCTCGTTTTACTTGTTCATACCGGGCAAGAGCGCTTTCGTACTCCTGCTCTGTTTCTATCAAAAACCATTGTGGCTGTGTCATTTCCTTATTTTTTTAATCCTATTCCTAATTCTGCTAAATAGTTGGCAAATAACCAACTATCTAGCAGAATAGTTTTCCTTACAAAAAGAAAATAGATATCAGATTATTTAAAACCTCTTCGCCAGCATAACACACCCGCAAATATCAACCACCCTACCCAAAACTTTCCAGCTGCTGAAAAACAGGAATGAGCGACTGCCCTTTTTCGGTAAGTATATATTCAATGTGCAAAGGTTTTTGCCTGATCACATTTTTTTGCAGCAGTCCGGCGGCTTCAAGCTCTTTCAGGGCAACGGCCAGGGTTTGTTTATTGACGCCTTCAATCTGGCGAAGCAAACTGCTGAAACGCAGCGTACCGTCAACAGCCAGACGAAATATTTCTGGCTTCCATTTCCCGGAAAGCGACTTTAAAAGTGCTTGTGCGGGACAAGTTTCATTCGTAGGCAGTTCGTTTTTAGTAGTCATAAATATCTGACTTATTGCGCACACAAGATTAAGTCCTCAACTTTACCCAAAGATAAAGCCTCAAAACAAAATGTGATGCAAGAACAAACAAATCCTTTACTGTGTGACATTGAAAGCGGTCTTTGCGAAGTTGCCGTTGATCAAAAAGACACCACAGCCCTTGAAACACCTCAGGCAATTGAAAAGCCTTTGCGCATATTGTATTTTACAGACCCGATTTGTTCTTCTTGCTGGGGAATTGAACCGCAATGGCGAAAGCTGAAACTGGCATACGGAAATGATCTTGAAATTGAATATAAAATGGGCGGTTTGCTCAAAGACTGGAGTTATAACAGTGGCCAGATCAGCAAACCGTCGGACGTAGCCGGGCATTGGGACGAAGTAAGTGTGCATTACGATATGCCCATAGACGGCGATATCTGGCTGGAAGATCCGCTCCATTCCTCCTATCCACCATCGATTGCATTCAAGGCGGCTCAGATGCAAAACAAGGATAAGGCCATTTTATTTCTTCGTGAGATCAGGGAAATGGTCTTTTTGCAAAAGAAAAATATTACCAAATGGGAATATCTGGAAGCGGCTGCAAAAAAAGTCGGGCTAAACATTTTAGAATTTAAAACCGATTACGAAGGCAAAGCCAAGGAATTATTTGAGGAGGATGTACAGATTGGAAAAGATTCAGGTGTCAGAGGATTTCCAACCATGATTTTTACCAATATGGCAGGAGAACAGGAATTCGTATATGGTTCGAAAACATATAATTTCCTGGAAAGTGTGGTTCTCAAACTTTATCCGGAAGCCACAAAATCGCCATATAACAAAGACTGGAATTCCATATTTTTGAAATACAATTCCTTGACAGTGAACGAATATGCACAAACAACAGACACGAAAAGGACGGATAGTGAGAAGCTATTAAACGATTTGACGGCACAGGGAAAGCTGGAAAAATTAACTACTAAAAACGGAGCGATGTGGACAGTAAAGAATATCCATTAAGTTAGCTTTTGGCTATTACCGTTTAACTCGGTAACCGGATGATTGATAAGCCATTGCAAAATCAATATTATTGACTAATTTTTGCTCCACTTATTTGAGTAATTGCTGGGTTCTGAAAATTGAAAATATGGAACAAAACCAACTGACCGACGAGGAAATACTGAAAGAGAAAAAAAAGGCAAAAAACAATAAATTGATCAATGCACTCCTTATTGGCATCTGTATAGGTATTTCCGTGTACAGTGCGGTGAAAAATGGTTTCGGCTTTTTTACATTTTTTCCATTGATTTTGGCTTATTTGCTGTTTCATAAGAGAGAAAAAATCAAACTTTTATAAGTCAGAAATTCCATGCAAATTAATTTAACAGTCGTTTTTAAAAGTAAACCTGAACATATCGAAGAAGTACGCGCCATGCTTTTGAACCTGGTTGAAAAATCAAGAGAAGAAAAAGCCTGTCTGCAATATGATTTGCACCACGGTACAAAAAACCCCGAGATTTTCATTTTCCACGAAATATGGGAAAGTCAGGAAGGTCTGGACCTGCATGATCAGCAGCCTTACATAAAAAAGCTTGTTGCAGAAATTCCGGCTTTAATTCAGGAACCAGCCGGGATTTATCATACGGAATTGTTGAATTTGTAAAAAGAGAGAGTAATAAACTCCGGTATATCGCGGTATGCCGGAGTGTTAATTTGCTGCCATATTATGCTTTTTCCGAATCTTCGGAATCAAAACCAAACTCACTCTCCAACCATCACCCTATTCCGATCCACCCACCAGGCCAACCCCAGCACAATCAGCTGCAAAACAACAAACGACACAAACAAAACCATAATATTATCTTCCGGTGGAGGACCGAACAGGTTGTAGGCGTTGGCAAGGATGAAAAAGCCGGTCATGATCCACAATCCACCGCTTGCGTCTCACACGCTTAAAACACAGCTAATAATCAGTAATTTAAATCCTATTTTAATGTAAATAGTTGGGTGGTATGTTTACTTTTGGTAACTGTTATGATTTCGACAGGAAACTTCAACCATTTTTAAAAATCTCCCAGCTTTACAGTATGAAAAAAATTTACATTGCCCTTGCGGGATTGCTATTTACCGTTTTGTTTACCGGGACCGTTATGGCCCAAAAGATGTTTATTAAATGTATTGATAGCAAGAATAATGAACTAACCACGAATGCTAGTCCGTTTGCAGACAAGGCCACCGATGATGGAAGAACCGTGACACTAAAAAATTACATGGAGGTAAGCAGTATCCAATTCGGTAGTGATCAGAATATTACTAGCGGACCTACGGGAATTACTGCCGGGAAAATAACATTCGGCGATTTTTCGTTCACTACATTTACTAATCTTGCTTCCACAAAATTGCTGCAAAATCAGGTAAGCGGATCTAGATTGAAGACGGTTGAATTGATTATTCTGGGGTCGGATCAGAATAATAATCTTCAGGTTAAGTATAAAATTCTACTGGGTACTGCAGGAATCAAAAATTTCTCTGCCAGCGCAGCAGGAGATTGTGCAAACGGATGTGCGGGACTTAATGAAAGTTATAGTATTCTGTACGAGACCTTACAAATTTTCACTTATTCGCAACTATCTGACGGCAGAGTAACTCAGAATCCTTCCTATTTTAGCTGGGATATTATCAAAAACGCCCAATAACCGATCCTCATGCCTATCCATACTATGAATGGCAACCGGTTTGTCCGGATTGTGCTTATCGTTTTTGCAAGCTGGATGGCTTTGGTGCCAGCTTCTTTCGCAGCCTCCGGTACAAAATCAACGGGGCTTCCTGATCCTCCTGTTTCAAAAACAAAACAGAAGGCCGATGAGATGCTTGCCAGAACAAGGCCCGGTTATTACACCGCGCTTTTTGTCACAAACCGAAAGGGCAGTAAAATGCCTAATGCCCGCACCCGCGCTGTTGAGGATTGCGGTTCTTCGTGCCCTTCGTCACCGCTTCCGGTAACGCTGATCAGTTTCAGTGGGAAGCGTCTTGATGCCAGACAAACCCAACTGGACTGGATCACAACCAGTGAAGTAAATAATGATTATTTTGAGATTGAACGGACGCTTAATCCAGCCACAGGATTCCAGGCTGTCGGATCTGTAAAAGGTCAGGGAAATTCGGCCGCAAACGTATCCTACCAGTTCACAGATCCCAATGCAGAAACCGTTTATACCTATTACCGCTTAAAGCAGGTTGACCTGGACGGAAGTTTTGCCTACAGCAGGATTATTGCCGTGAAGGGCTATCATCAGGAACTGACGGTTCATGCATTTCCCAACCCGGGTTCAGGCAAAGAGCTTGCTTTTATCGTGGCAGGAGATACTAATAAAGAAAGTATTTCGGTTCGTATTTATGATCAGAAGGGAAGGTCGGTGTATCAAAATACAAAATATATACTACCTGAAAATCAGCAGATATCGTTGCCAGGACTTGCTACGCAGCAAGGTTCCTATTATATTAAAATCCGCACGAAACAGCAGGAGGCAAGCAGCTCGTTTATAGTTATCAGGTAATTTTGAACGTCCTGTTTTACAGATAATATTCGCCGGTCAAAGTGCGCAGTGTACTAAAAGCACGCTGCGCACTTTGTATTAGTTCGCCTCAACCATCCTCCTATTCTTATCAACCCACCAAGCCAACCCAAGCACAATCAGCTGCAAAACAACAAAGGAAACAAACAAAACGATGATATTATCTTCTGGTGGCGGACCGAACAGGTTGTAGGCGTTGGCCAGGATGAAAAGGCCGGTCATGATCCACAGTCCCCAAGTACCTTGGGCGTTGATGGCTTTCGTGCTTTTTGAATAAATATAAACACCGCCGAAAAAGATAATACTTTCCAGTAATATGGTGATCATCTTATAATTCCATAAACCCATCCCGACTTTGAAATCACCAAAAGGCGTCAGAGGCAAATCCGCGGTATGGACCACAACGTCCAGAAACCAGTGGCTCAACACTGCAAGACCGACAATGACTGCGCTTTTGACATCCTTTTTTAAAAGCCAGTAGCCGCCGCCAACGATAAGTCCCCAGACAATTCCCATAAAAAGACTGTGCGTATAGGGATAATGGACAAACTCGAAAGGCGTCACTTCGGTGAAACCGGGTTGTATTTTTACGGTTTCAATATTCAGTATCAATAAAAACGGCCACAGGATATCTACAAATTCTACGGCTATGAAAAGCATTGGAAGGGAAACTTTGGGAGCGACTTTCTTCGCTGCAAGGGCGAGACCGTAATGTCCTAAAAACATAATTGCTGACTTGGTTTGGTATGTTACAAAAGTACCGGTCAGTGAAGCGAGGTTACTTGACAAAAATCAAGAAAATGAATTTGCCGAAAATTAGGAGTTTTTGAGAAACTGGTTTACGAAGATCAGGACAATTGCTTTCTCCGGATACGGCTGATGGTTTCGGGCGTCATACCAAGCATGGAGGCGATGTATTGCAGCGGCACCTGATTAAATAATTCACGGTTTTTCTCGAATAAAAAATGATAACGCTCCTCGGCCGTCATTGAAATAAATGAAAAAATACGGTCTTCCATCATCGTGAAACAATGCGCAAGAAATAACTTTTCCGTTTCCGGCCATTTGGGAATGATATCACCTAACCTGTTATAATCCGCCCGTTCAATCACAAACATTTCCAGGTTCGTCAGTGCCTGCATATTCCACCGCGTCGGATTTTGAAACAACAGACTCGACAGATCCGCCACAAAATAACCTTTGGTCGATATCCATTGCGTCACTTCCTTGCCATCAACATCTGCATAAATTCGTAATAGCCCGGATTGGATAAAACATAGCTGATTACACTTTTTGCCCGCCTTCAGGAAATAATCGCCTTTATTCAAAGTTTTCTTTTTGAACAGTGCCGACACTTTCACAAGATCGTCCTGATCAAAGGTGAAATAGGCATGGAGGTATTGTTCGAGATCGGTCATAGTTGGCTGTCGGCTTTCGGCGGTCGGCAATCGGCTAGATACCCAAGCTGCCAGATTTATGCAAGAAACAAATTTTAGACGAAAACCGAATGCAGACGACCATGTGATTTTTGGATTAATATGACGCCGCGAACCCCGATTTGCAATCGGGGTTGTATGGCTTAGCGTTTGCAACGCTATTTCATTTAATCGCGTTACAAACGCTTGACCAGCAACGCCCCGATTGCAAATCGGGGCGAGCAACTGTTTCAAAGAAACAGCTTTTCGTATTCTTTTGGCATGGCTGCGAGCGGTTTGATGCGGATGTCTTTGTAAAAAACCTCAGCGGCTTCGCTTTGCAGCTGGATTTTGCCGCTGGTCATCGGCACTTCTTTTCCATCGGATTCAATATACCGCGAGTTTTGCAGAACCATCACCACCTGTCCGTTCACGATATGCAGACTTTTCCCGTCAACACAGATCAGTTCCAGTGTATTCCATGCTCCGGCTGGTTTTTCATAATCAACAGAGCGGAGACAAAAATAATCACCTCCCGATTTGAACACGCCAAAAGGCTGTTTTGCATCAGCAACCCTGTTCATGACACCTTCCGAAGGATACGAACGGATATCAATGGCTGAATTTGCCTGGCACCAGAAATCGCCCATATGCCCTTCCATGATCTGAAATTCTTGTGAAAGCATCCAGGAACGAAAATATTCCGCACCGGCAGGTCCAATGGAATGATACAGAATACCCGAATCACGTAACTTCTCTTTCCGCGGCTCAAACTTATCCTTTCCCCATTTCACCAGAAGTTTCAGATGGTAGTTTTTGTATACCGCACGGGAAATAAGGCAGCCATATATTTCGCCACTCACCCGAAGCACCGGTCCGCCGGGCTCATTTAATATTGAAAAAACATGCGTATCATCCTTGTTATAACCAATCGGTGCAATATCTGCACCCGAGGAATCTTTCGGTATTTTTCCATTATAGCCATTTTTATGACGATAGCTCAGGTAAGACTCCCATTGTGACAGATCTTTGTCCAAAAGAACCGTCCACTCATCGGCTTTCCTCATAGAAGAAAGTGTGAAAACGCTTATAAAAATAACAATTGAAAGGAAAATATATTTCATAGAGTAGTAATTTTGTATCAGCATAACTGGCTATGCTGATACAAAACTAACCAGACAGGGAATTTGCTTCGTTGTAAAAATCTAATATTTATCGGTATGTTTGTCACTATGCCGTCCAATTATGAAAAGATACATACTTCATACGCCTTTTAACATCTACCATTTTGAGGCGGAAAAGTGGATGCATTCGGTGCACAAGCACACGTATTTCGAGATTATTTTTATACTGAAAGGTAAGGGGATTCATAATATCAACGGGAATACTTTCAGGTATCAGGAAGGCGATGTTTTTCTTTTGGGGCCGGAAGATTTTCATGATTTTGAAATCGATAACCTGACAGAATTCTGTTTTATACGTTTTAATGAGTTGTTCAACAAAAATCAAACAACAGAAAAGAACAGCCCCTGGCAGCAGATCAGGAAGGCTTTGCTGTATACTTCGTCCCAAAGCCGCGGTTCCCTTGTGGAAGATAAACTGGAAAAACTGAAACTTCATAACCTGCTGACGATTCTGGAAGGAGAATATGAAAATCATCAATCGCAGTATTTTGAAACAATCCGGGATAGCCTGATGCAAAGTATGATGGTAATTCTCGCCCGCAATTTATTAGGACGAACCGTTACGAAACCAGCATCAAAAGACTCTGTGGAACCTATACTGTTATACGTCAGGCAGCATATTTACAATCCGGCAGAACTGACGATGGAACATCTGGCGAAGGTTTTCAACTATGCCCCTGCCTATATCAGCATCTTTTTTAAAAAACAAACCGGCGAATCTTTAAAACAATACATCGTCAAACACAAGATCAAACTCATTGAAGCGCGGCTGTTGTATAGTCAGCTGTCACTATCAGAAATTGCGGATGAGTTTGGATATACGGATGAAAGCCATTTTTGTAAACAGTTTCGGAAATATACTGGGACTACGCCTACGGAATTCAGGAAAATGGATATCGTTTCGGATTGAAGTTTTGTAATACTCCAATTATTATAAATATTCAAATTTCAAAGAAAATTTGCATTTTCTGAATCAAAACGTTTACTTACCAACGTAAAAAAAATTCTATACACAAATTCAGTTTATTATGGGCAAGTATGTGATAACCAAGCGTGCGAATGGCGAGTTTCAGTTTAATCTAAAAGCGGATAATGGTCAAGTAATTCTGGCAAGCGAAGGATATAGTACCAAAAGTTCCTGTGAAAACGGGATCGAGTCGGTAAAGAAAAATTCGCCGGATGATGCACGCTACGAGAAGAAAACTTCCAGCAACAGTAAATATTTTTTTAGCTTGAAAGCGACAAACGGCCAGATCATCGGCAGCAGTGAAATGTACGAAAGCACATCAGGTCGGGATAATGGAATTGAATCAGTCAAGAAAAATGGCCCGGGCGGATCGGTTGATGACCAGACTGTTTAAGTGCTATTTTCATTTCAATTGCGTTCAACGTCAGCTTCCTGAGCAACTATAAGATTCGGTTCGCAGGAAGCTGACTTAATAATTAATCTCTCAAAATGCTCTACACCCATTGTAAGAGCCCCCTACTATAAATCCAGCTAATTTCTTCGAGTTTTCTACACTGCCGGTGCGTTACTTTTGGACAGTAATTCCGTATGGAAATATGATCCGTTGTTAGTTCATGATATTGATTGAACAACTACAACTTAAACCATCATATGCTATGAAATTTATACTTTTTTTAAGTGCTGTCTGCTTCACAGCACTGATCTCCTGCCAGAGCAATCGGAAAGAAACAACCGACAATACACAGAGCGCCCCGGCCGAAACTAAGCCTGCCGCGATGCCTGCCGAAACTAAAACTTTTTTTGTAGTTACCTCCTGGGTAACCAAAAACCGTGAGCTCGCTATGGAACATGTGCCCAATCAGCAAAAACAGTTGGTTAAGCTTTGGAACCAGGGCATTGTAGAAAATATTTATTACAACCAGCGCGGAAAGTTCAGCGACGGTGCACCATTACCGCTTATTGCTTTTTTTATCAACGCAGCGGATGAGATCACGGCGCGTGCCACCCTGGATAGTACGGATATTGTCCGGAACAATCTTGCCAAATATACCCTGCGGCAGGTTGGCAGAAATATATTCCGCCGGAACGAGAATGCCCAGAAACTATCAGCCGGGACCACGATAGAGTCTTATGCTGTAACGTGGACACTCAATGGCAACCGGGCAACTATGGATACGACTGGTTATACGGATCAGGCCATAATGACGGCAAAGTTACAGGAAGTGGGAATTCTTGAAAATATCTATGTTGACCTCACGCCTATCAAACAAAAAACAACAGGTGCCGAGCCAGCCGTCTTTATCGTCAATGCAAAAAGTGAAAAACATGCGCATGATATACTGGATGCGATGCCGATCGTGCGGAATAAAAAAGCAAGTTACGCAATGCACGATGTTGGGCAGTTTTTTATGGGTATAAAGTAAGTTAGGTTGGATAATGCAAAAACCGGCGGAAATTCTTTCCTCCGGTTTTTTTATGCTCAAAGTTTTTTGTTCCCAATTATTCAATCAATCAACCTTCAACCCAGGCCCAACCAGCTGCATATCATTTTCATTAAATATCCTTGCCATTTCCTCTTGCGCTGGCACATGATCCAAACCGGCCATGGTTACAAAGAAATTTTCCAGCTTCCCAGCCGGTTGTAAAATAACCAGCATTTTTCCTTTTTCGGAAACCTGTGTCCAGGCGTGAGGAACTTTGCGAGGCAGAAATATACTGTCGCCCACTTTCAGGTCATACTTATCTTCTCCAACCTTAAAAATATACGAACCATCGATCACGTAAAAAATCTCGTCCTGCGATGGATGTATGTGCATCGGCGTACCTTTGCCCTGCGAGAGCGATGTTTGCTCAAAAATAGCCAGATCTCCATTCGTATCACTTCCTGAAATTTTAACATCAAGCATATTGGCGTTGACACCTTTAAGTTGAATATGTCCGTGAATTCTTCCTTCTCCGGCGGAAATTTTAAAGCCCTTTTCACTTCTCGAAAAGACTTTTGCAATGTTTTTCCATGCGATGGACGGTACTGCAAAAAGTGCCGGCAATGCTGTGATAAAGTTTACCCTTTTCATATATACATTGATTTATTTTATCTGACTAACAGTAAGTTACACACAATTTACCATTGCTATCAAAATTTAACAATAAGTTATGAAACGACCATAAAATCATAGATACAGTTAGTAAACGGAGTTTCACTTTTCATTGACTGAAACAACTTTGATAAAGCAGGTCACTATTTCATGTGTCAGGCTTACGCTTGGTTCAAGCCACGAATACACGAATGTGCACTAATAAATTTCCTGTGTTTGTTCTGATCTGTATGTTAAATAAAATATCAAATTCTTATCCCTTTCTTCAAAAAACCGTGACAAATATCAACGTCAAATTGTGTCATTTAGCTTCGTTTTCCAGGGCTGCAAGCCTCTACTTTTGCAAGGCATCTGAGAAGAAACAGATGTTTAACTTATTGAAAAACAAGAAAAAAGAAAACGCTGAATATCATGAAAAATCAATCAAACAGTAACACAGATCCGATTTATTATCAGGAAGCTACCACACTTGCAAAGCTCATCCGCCATAAAGAAATATCATCCGTCGAAGTTGTGCAAGCTCACCTTGACAGGATTACAGAAGTAAATCCAAAGATCAATGGTATCGTTACGCTAATGGGCGAACAGGCATTGATATCCGCAGCTCTCGCCGATAAAGCTGTTAACCTGAGTTCGATTTTAAAATAGAGTAATTTGATTTGTATTACTTGTTTCAAATTTGATGGCAGGCTTTTTGGGAAAGAAACAATAAGCAATCAACCCTGATATCAGGTTGGTTATAAAGTTGC
>NZ_VTOL01000031.1 GCF_009801115.1 Dyadobacter sp. 3J3 | reverse complement strand
ACAAATGGCTAAAGAACACCCTGACAAACATCTCGACAATTAACCATAAAAACATCACCGATCTGTACCCGCAAAACTTTAACAATATTCAACAGTTAACAAAGATGTAGTTGGTAGGCCGGATACATCTTATCCAAGATACCGTAACAAATCCGAAAGCTGGTTCTCAACATTTCAGAATGAGGATTGATTATTTCGCCCTCCATTAGATTTGTATATTTGGTATCAAAATCGATTTCACCAACTTTTGAAATTGACTGATAATAGGACCACCGCGAATATGCGTATTCAGATTTTATTCTGTTAAGAAGGAGTTCTAATTTTGCAATGGTGTTTCCGGGAAAACGTGCATTAGGTACTCCAATTTGTAAATTATCTTTCTCATTGGCGACGCAACGGCAGTATATTCCATGTTCATTTAAGGTAAGAAATTTATCAATGCAAAATTTTCTAAAAGGAGTATGGGCTTGATACTCTGTTTCTGTTTCCTCGATTTCCTGCCCTACCTTACCAATTTCAAATTTAAGCTGCATCAAAGTATATGCCGTATTATTTTTCAAAGCCACAATCCGGCTCAAAAAAAATGGAGATATTTTGTTTGTTTTGATTGCCGTGTCATAGTTGCTGTAAATCTGGGCATATAGTGCAGTTGTATACCCTGCATTAGATACCTGACTTAACCAATCTAGTTGATTAGCGCGGGATATAAGTGCCTGCGGGAATATTTCATCTTGTTTTAAAACAATGTCAAGAAACTGAATTGCTTCAACTAACCTTCCGGTACGGACCAAAGCATTGGCAAGATTAACTGATATTTGTTTAATCAAGTCGTCGCCCGACTCAATCTTGTTATAAGCCATCCAGTATAATCGGACTGGATCCTGAAATATTTCCTTTACTATCTTAAGCGATTGTACACCTGGGTTACTCTGATAATAAATTTGACAGAGACCATCTTTTGCATTGGCTAAGTTATAATAATAGCTGGCAGGCGTGATGTATTTTTTAATGTCGCTTTCATTTTTTTCCAAGAAATCTATACCGTCAAGCAGGTCTTGTTTATTTTTACTTTCGTTCCCCAAATCTATTAACAGACCGTACCATTGTATTTTAATCAAGATTTGCGTCTCTGCATCTTGGCCCTCGGTAAGCTCAAAAGCTTTATAGACATTAGCCCTTGCCTCCTCAAATTGTCCGACATCCAACATTCGAGTTACCGCATTTAATAATAGCTGCATAACAATCTATATTTAATTTAGTTATATATCAAGGAAGTAAAAGAACAGAACGATCTTGATGTAATTGGAAAAGATCAATTCAAATTTTGAAAATATGATATTAGTGCTCTTCTGTTGCTATATGCTTACATAATGGCACCGGCCAAAAGCCAGATAGGATAATCCTGTAAAATCAAACAAAACAGAGATACAGAAAGCTTTTGTTCAATATTATATGATTTTTACCAAGGTACGCTAAAGGAAGTAACTGTTTTATCTGTAAGTTTAAGCAAATATGTAAGTACCCTCTCAAACAAACTTTATGATCAAAAAATTACTCATTTTAATTTATGCACTTTTTACAATCGGCTGTGTGTCAGAAAGTAGTAGAGATGAATTAAAAGAAAAAAACGAAGCTTTACAAAGGCAAGTTGAAGAATTAAAGTTTGGTGCCAGCATTTTACTCTCTGATGCAAAAAAGTTTTTGGAAGCGAAAGACTTTTTACACGCACAGGAAAAATTGTCCCTTCTTTTAGAAAAACATCCAGATAAACCAGAGAGTATTGAAGCAGGTAGACTATTAAAAGTTATCGAAGAAGAACAAGCTTGGAATAATTCATCTGATTTAGCTAGTTTAGAAAACTATTTGACTGTTTATCCAAAAGGAAAATATAGTAGTGAAGCAAGTGATAAAATTGAAGAACTTAGAATTTTAAAAGAAACATCAGAATATGAAAGTGCTTTGTCTTTAAATTCTTCTTCTACCTGGAAAAGCTTCATTCTAAATTACCCTACGAGGTCTGATATCGAGGAAATCAAAAAGCGCATAATCGATTGCGAAGTCAACGAAATTATGCGAGCGACTACGACAGGAGTTCTTCCGACTTCTACTCCATCAAGTTATGAATACTCTACTTCTTCAAGCATTTCTATTACGAATGATACTCAATGTGAGTTGACTGTAAGATATAGTGGAGTTGATGTTGAAGTAATTGAAATCCCTATGGGATCAACCCGCACATTAAATCTTTCAAGCGGAAATTACAAAATAGCAGCTACAGCATGCGGTTCCAATTATGCAGGTACTGAAAATTTACATGGAGCTTATTCTTCCAAATATTACATAGTTACTAGTAGAAATAGAATATCGTATTAGCTATGAAAATAACATTGTTCTATAATTTAAAAGAAAAATTATAATTAAACCTTTCCCAAATCTAGTATGAAAAATTTTGAAGCAAAGATTACACCCAAAGGAAAATCTGGATTTACTATTGGAGTACAAGCTAAGAGTTCCATTGACGCTAAGAAAATGATGGAGGCACAGTATCCGGGAGCCACTATCCATTTCTTTAAGGAACTAAAGTAAGTCGAACGTTCAACAGAAATCTGACCCTCACAAAGAAGTTCAGATTTCTATTTCCCTAACGGGCTAGTCTATTTCAACATTCCTTTTAGGTATATTGAATAACAAGCTTGTGATAATTGGAACAAAAAAGATCGCTACGGTTAAAACCGAAATTCCGATATCGGCAACGTGGCTAGATAGAAAAATACTACTAGGACTATCCGGATAGTAATGCTCGAACAGAGAAGAAATTAGTTTAATGCCTAGTATTGCAATGACCAGAAAAGCACATGTTTCAAGGAAACTATATTTTTCCATTAGTTGGACAAACCATTGTGCTATAAAACGCATTGCCAAAATTCCAATAAAAACGCCAATACAAACCAATATAATGTTAGGAGTGAATGCAACTGCTGCAAAAACATTATCAATTGAAAAAGCCATATCCATTAATTCAACAAGACAAACTGTTGCCCAAAAACTTCCAATTGAACCCACTGTGGCCTTATAAAGCCAGTTATTATTTTTATCAATTACATCGTCTTCTTGGCTAGTTGCTTGTTTACTTTTGTACCAATCGTAAACTAAATACAAAAGATATAATCCCCCCAAAGGTTTTAGCCACCAAATTTTTATTAATACTGAGGCAAAAATCATAGCTATACCTCTAAAAAAATAAGCTCCCCAAATACCATATTTTAGCGCCTTATTTCTTTGGTTTTGAGGTAAATCCATAACCATTGTAGCTAACACAGCGGCATTATCGACAGACAATAAACTTTCTATTATAATTAAGTTGCCAATTATTGCAAGGGAGATCCCAGGGTGACTTATTATATCCTGCCACAAAATATTTACATGTTGTAATAATTCTTCCATTCGTATGTATTGTTAATTATTTGTTTGCCATTGTAATTAAGACTAACCTGCCGCCATCTTCCTTAGATAGTAGTAATTTTTTGCCATCAGTAAGTTCAACCATTTCACCAATTTTAATCTCCTTGCTATCCGTTAAATCCTTTAACCCATTTAATTTCTGATTTACCAATACCCATTTATTATTATGAAACGTGAAATAACCAACAGGCACTTTTTGTTCAGCGGTTAATTTTTCACTTCTAGAAATATTTCGATTCACATGCCACTGAAAAAGGTATTGATTGTTATATACCATCAACCGATGATTTTCTGGCCTCCATACTGTGGGTTTAAATTGGTAATACAAATCTAATACAGGTAAAGTCCCTTTATGTTTTGTCCCACAAAAAGGACAAGATGGAGTGTTGGTATTATCAAATACGTACCACTTTTGTTCACAGTTAGTATTACTACATTGCTGCATCAAGTCAGTAGTTTTAAGTAACCCTATTTCCCATTCCTCGGCTGTTGGTCGGCGCATTGGGTTATGAAGGCCATCAATGAATGCCTTTTCAAAGAGTTCTTTCAAATAGGGTCCTGTAATTGTATAAGGCAGTTTTTTAACATCTGCCCAATAAGCATCCCATTTAGATATATCTTTAATTTTTAGAATATTCGTCTTATCAGTTGGATGTTCGATAAATAGGGCTTTTTCTCCCATACTTAATAAATCATCTTTTTCAGTATCCAAATCATGAACCTTACTACCCTTTAATGGATGCCTATGTAACAAATACATATAAACAAGGCACGCAAGTGCATGTAAATCGGTTAACCGGTTTGGCAACTTTCTGTTAGGATCTGTTTTGTTTAAATGCTTGGTTGACAAAACTTCTGGGGCGATGAAATCTGCTGTACCAATAACTTCTGCAGGATAAAGGCCAGGAACCACCAAGCCATCTAAATCTATCATACAAGCTGACCCAGTTGTTGGATCAACTAAAACATTATTATAAGAAAGATCCGAATGGGATAATCCCATCTGATGTAGCTTTTTTACGCCTCTCGAAAGATTAACACAGACTTGAAAATAGTTAAGCCATTTACCAAGTTCATCCGAATCTAAACTTAACGGGAACTGGCTATTTCTAAATTTTGCACCAGCAAACCACTTCCCATTCTTTTCTTCCCCCTTAATAAGATCACTGGATGAGTAGCCTTTCTTGAAAAAAAATTTCGGCTTATAAATTGGTACAATTAGCCCGATTTTATCGTCAATTTCTATTATATCAGTTGGCCACCGATATACTTCTTCAAGGTAATATTGACCCGCGTCCTTGGTCTGGATTTGATTTAAATATTTAGTAACAATATTTTTTAATCTTTCACGCTGATTAAAATCCTGTTTTTCCTTAAAGATCGCGACAACATATTTCTTATCCGGGCTAAAATATACATTTTTTGCTGTACCACTTTTTGGATCACCGTTATCTATATACTGGTAAGTAGCGCCGTTAATTATCGAGTTAACACTGACTATTGACATGAAAGGGAATTTAAAAAACGATTGCTAAAGTTCTATCGTCATGGTTACCACTACTCCAAAAATCCATCCATTCAGATAGCTGTATTGGCAAATTCTCATTTTTGGCGATTAATTCAACTTTAATATTACTTTCATTATCTCCGTGCAAGTCCTCTAAAAAGGCTGACCAACATTCTATCTTTTCTAAATTAGCCTCAACCACAAATTTAGGATCGTAAATTCCGTCGGTCATTAACATTAGATATGAAAAATCCTCAACCACTTTAAATCCAAAGCGAGTTGGGAATTTATTACTACTAAAAATTTCAGGCATAGTTATAAATCTTGTCCCGCCTCCAAACTCTCCAACATCGAGCCAGTTCATCAATTGAATCTCTGTTAAATCTTTATTAACTAAACCGATAGGACAATCACCCACACCAAAAGAAAGAATCGCATAGCCAAAATCATATTTTTTAAACAATGCAAATATTAGGGTAGAGTGCAGATCCTTCAAGGGTCTTTCAAGCTTATTAGCATAATCTTGAAGGCCTTTATGAACGAAAAATGCTGCCTTTCCAAGATTGTTATAAATAAAAAGATCAAGGTTTTTCTGCTTTACATCATCTTGACTTTGATCGCGATTTTTGATCAAACTGTCCAGTTCTGTGACTATGTCTGAGTTAAAATTTTCCTCGAAATAAGAGATAACAAATTCACAAGCAAGTTTCGAACCTAGCCGAGATAGGGATGCACTTCCCGCGCCATCAGCAACGCACACAATGCTCCAACCCGTTTCTTCTAAATGTTTAAATGAAAAGTCATCATCCCGAAAAGAACCAACATTTGCATGGCTTCGGCCTCTTTTTGATGCGACAACAATATGTTTATCTCCGAGCGGTTTAAAATCATAATCAATGTCAGGTTTCCAATAATTAACATTTTTCCAGATTTCATCCTTATCTAAATCACTTGGAATGTTCTTCCAAAGAGATTTTGGATCTGCATTAATAATTAAGGATACTTTCTTATTATTTAATTCTGAGTCTTCATTCTCACCGTTAACCCTAAATTTCATGGAAATTTTAAATTCACCACTTTTTGTGGGTATTCCTTTAATCGTTCCTAGCTGTTCGTTATACTCTAACCCAAATTGCCCTAAATCATCAAATGAAGTGTAAGCTAAATCATCCATTCCCGCCTTTGAGTAGTCGATGTATACCTCATAAGGTTTACCAACAGTAGCATTAGGAATTATCAACTGTTGATCAATGATATCACTAACCCTATTTTTAAGAACCCACTTATCCAACATCATTTTTTGATTATCTTTAATTTGGTTAACCGCAAAAATATTTGCCTCTTCCTTGGTAAACTCTTCGAAAATGGATTCTCTATTTTTAGCTACTGAGATATTTTTTTGGGCGAGAAGAGTTTGAATATATTGTTTGATTTCAGACATTTAAGTATTGTTAGCCTTGAGTTCTATTCACATCAAAATTAGCTTCAACATAAGTTCCCTGAATTCCACACCAAGGGCAGGTACTTACTTTTTCATTTCCCACGCAGTGTATTCTTTGACATTGACATAAAGCAAGTCCGTATTTATTTTTACAACAAGGACAGGCCGCTGCACCTTCCAGTTCTTCAGTATTTACAGAGATTTGATTGTGATTTTGATCACTTAATTCATAATAGGAAAGATCTACCTGATAACCATCGACAATTCGATAGGAACGTGTTTGCAAATTCAAGTCACGGAACTCTGAGAATTCAATAACCTTTTTGTATTTCAATAAATAAGGTCTTTTCGTATTCTGGCATTTTGCAGCCAAGACAATAAAATTAGAATCGACAAAATGCTCTGTAGGAGTGATAATAGATGGATTAATCTTTGAAATGACAATTCCATCCAGGTTAGCCAGTTCAAAACCTGATTGATTACTTTGGACGCTTATACTACTTGTTTTAGTAGATTCAGTAACCCATTTAAAAAACTTCTTATAGTCTTCTGATGTAGAATTTTTAAAATGAAGAACATTTTCCGTAAGCTCTCTTAAAATATTAGTATCCGCTTCATCTCCAAAAGAAACGGCTACCATATTGCATTTTGATTGCCAGTTTTTTTTCCACTCTGAGATTGCTGGTCCGGTATTATCAGTGGGAACACCATCAGTAAATAAAAACACAATTGGCTTCCAATCTCCTTTTTGTTCAATTGTCGTTTGTACAATGTTTTTTCTTAGCTCAAACATTAAATGTCCTAGACCATTACTTAAGGAAGTACCACCGCCGATTGGAAATTTTGGTGGATAAAAATTAACAATTTCCTGTAAAGGAACTAACGTTTTCGCCTGCCCTGCAAACACTATGATAGAAATCCAAACTGTTTCAATAGCATAAGGATCTGTCTTAATCGCTTTGATAATATTCGCTATTCCATCTTCTACTGCCTGGATTTGTTCTCCAACCATGGATTCAGAAATGTCTATTAAAAAAAAGATGGGTAGGCGTCTCATATATTATAATTTTAATTGAAGGGTTAGGCTTGTTGGTCTGCGATATATTTTATCAATATTGAACTTTATCAATCCCAACAAGGTTGAATTACCCCAATAATCCGTAAAATATTAGCAATAATACAACCAAAACAACCTGTGTCATATCTATCGAAAGGCCCTGTCCTACTTCAAAAGGCTGAATAAAGGATTTTAGCCCATTTAAGACTGGCGTAAAAATGTTATAAAAAAAATCAAACAAAGTTTTATACCTGTAATCCAACTTGTCTTTGTGTGGCAAGAGCTTAGAAAATAAAAATAGTCCTATAATCAGCGTCGCAAAAATTACCTTTATAATTAAAATCATATGTCAGATTACTACCGTGATTTCACTTGGTGGTGGGGGTAAAGCAACTTTCTCTCCAGTTCCTTGACTTTTATTTCCTTGTTCAATAGTCTCAGAAACCCATTTGAAGAATTGTCGAAGCGTTGTATTATCAGCTGAATCCAAGTGGACAACATCATTAGTTAATTCTTTCAACAAAGAGTCGTCTGCCAAATTCCCTGCCGCACAACACACAATTGCACCAAAATTTAAAGCTTTTATCTTAGGTATCATTTGCCTATAAAGTTGCAAATCACTAGGCTTACCATCGGTAAATAAAAACAATAATGGTTTCCAGTCACCTTTTTGAGTTGCACTTCCCTTTTTAACTTCGATATTGAACTTACTTTCTAACACCTCAAGTGCTTTACCAGTATGTGTAGGTCCACTTTGTGGACAAGTTATTTCTGGTAATTGGAAGGAAGGCAACTCCGTTAATGGAACAAGTTCTTTTATTTCCCGATCGAACGTAATTATACTTACCCATAAAGAATCAAGAGCTTGAGCATCAGTCCTCAGTGTATTAATCATTGTAGTCAATGCATTGTTTAACGCCTGAATTGGCTCTCCATGCATTGACCCTGATGTGTCTAATAAGAAATATACCGGTAAACGCCTCATAGTTAGACCACTATATTTAATTCAGATGGAGGTGGTGGTAATTCACTTAGGCCTTGAACTTCCTTTCCACTATCTTCAACCTTCGTAGACGATACACCTATAGAAGCTGTTACCCATTGAAAGAATTTGGCAATACTACTACTGTCTGCTGTATCTAAACTCACAACATTATCTGTTATTTGTTTCAGAATATTAGTATCAGCACCAGCTCCTGCTGCACAAGCAACTACAAATGCTGTTTTCCTTTTTTTAAATTCTGCCAATCCACTTTGCCAGTTGTCCGTTGGGATTCCGTCTGTCATTATAAAAACAAGTGGCTTCCAATCGCCTTTTTGCTCAGGGGTTGTCTTTTCAACCTCTGTATCAATTTTATTTGATACAAGCTTTAAAGCATCGCCCAATGCTGTCACACCGGTAGCCTTAAGGTCAACCATCTGAAAAGATGCCAAATCTGTCAACGGTATGATCTGTTTTGCAGAACTATCAAAAGTGATAACACTTATAAATGCTGTTTCAATAGCTTGAGGATTTTGACGTAAAGAACTTATCATTACCTGAACGCCATTTTTAACCGCCTCGATAGGCTCACCACTCATTGAACCGGATGTATCTAATAATAAATAAACGGGAAGTCTTCTCATTTTATAAAAATTTTTGGGTCACAGTGTTGATAGTTTCCTCTAATTTCTTATCCTTTGTAGGTTCTCCAATCGCATTGAATTTCCATTCCCCATTTTTCTTATAGAACACACCCATTACCATCGATACATGTCCTGAAAAGTCAGCTCCGTTCGCAATATCATAAGTTGCAAATACTTCATTAACCCGTTTAGGAGTTCCTTCATAAATTCTTATGGAGGCAAATGGAATCGTTCCAAAGTCCTGTCCCTTAAAGCTATTTAACACAAAGGCAACATAAGTTGTGTTTGGACTAAGTTTAGAGAAGTCAAGAGTTATAACCTCATTATCCAATCCATCATCTCCTCCCATATCACCTGTTAAATCATCCCCGCTATGTTTAATAGCCCCATCTTTTGATTTTAAATTTCCAAAATAGACTACGTCAAGCCGTTTTTTTGTGTCATCATATAGAGCACAGCTTGCATCTAAATCGACTGCTATTTTAGAAGTTCCTCCAAGCCAACTTTTCTTCTCTATGGCGCCCCAATTTATGCCCACGCATATATTGTTCAATTTACTACCATTACTTTTTTCAAGATTGATACGTTGACCCTTTGTTAAATTGATAGCCATTTATTTATTTGATTTAATTGTATTTATCTAAATAGTCTTGAAGTCCACCTTTCATGCCCATACCAACTGCCTCAAATTTCCACTCATTGTTACGCTTATAAATTCTACCAAATTCCACGGCTGTCTCAATAGAAAAGTCTTCCTCTAATTCATATTTTAGAATCTCTGTGTTTGAATTCGTTTCGAAAATTCTAATGAACGAATTACGTACCTGCCCAAAATTTTGCCTTCTACTTTCCGCTTCATGAATCGTTACAACAATACAGATCTCAGATGCTCTTACATCAATCTTAGCTAAATCTACCTTTATCTGCTCGTCGTCTCCGTCACCATCTCCTGTGAGATTATCTCCTGTATGCTCAATAGATTCATCAGGGGTTTTTAAATTATTGTAAAAAACAAAATGGTTCTCAGACAACAATCTTTTATTTTCTCCTAAAATAAAGATTGAGGCATCTAAATCAAAACCACTTCCTGTTGAAGAGCTATTAGTATCCCATCCTAAACCAATTGTAAATTTCGGAGCACTAATTGACTCTCGCTGTCCCTTTTGCAGATTAATTGCCATATTCCTGTAATATATTGCTGTTAAAAAATAAATGTTCTTTAATAAAATTCAAATTTCTTCTATAGGCTTCAATCGTATGATAATTATTACCTAAGGCCATGTTATACAAAGTATAAATAAAATCCAAATTTTGTTCAAGTAGAAAATTTTGAAAGGCCTTAAAATCAGATATTAAAATGTATTTTACAGTTCGTGTATTCAAACTAAAATTCCCTGATCTAATAATTGTGTTTATATCAAATATTGATTTTATCTGATAATAATTAAGGTAATTTTCAATATTGGGATGTATTTGTTTATTTACTAATTCCGCAAAATAAATCATGTGGACTTCGTTCCTCAGATCAAAATCTTTAATCATTTTCATAATCATCCGTTCATGACTTCCAGTAATTTTGATGTCATCCAGAAATAATAAGATTTTATTAGTTAAAAACTCTTTATCAATATGAAAGTTATCATTCCCTATAAGCCTCAATCTTTCTGCAGCATCAAGTTCCCCATAATCTTCTTTATAAGTTATGGTGCGGTGAACTTTTGTTTCCTGGACAACCGGCAAACCATTGTCCGCTAACCAATGATTAAGATGAAAAACAAAATAATTTTTCATCGTAAATGTAGCAGTTGGAATAAATGAATACGGACTTGAAATAACTACGATTTGCTGATTAGTTTGCTTTAAAGAAAGCTGTTTTTCAATAAAACCCGCTGCGAGTTCTATACCGAATTTTTTGGCAATAATCTCATCACCAAATTTGAATCGACTATAATGACTTGGATCAAAGCTGAACGTGTCGTCAGAATTTACTTTGTGCAAAGAATAAGAAGAAAGAATCATTATATCAGAGAGAGTATCGGTATATTATTTGAATTAATTAAGCGACTGTTTATTCCAAAAGAATTGGCTCCATAAATATCCGCTCTTAAGTTATCGCCTACATGTATTACATCATTTAACTTAAAGTCCTGATCTTCTCTATTTTCAATTATTTTGTCAAACATTAATTTAAAAAAGTTTCTATTCGGTTTTGACATTCCTTCTTCATCTGAGTAAAGTTGAAAATCAAAAAAGGCATCAAGGTTGATAGCAGTCAATACTTTTCTCAACGTTTTCCCTTTGATGAATCCAGTGTTGCTTAAAATACTAATAGTATTACCATTTGCCTGCTTAAGTTGGCTTAGTACAATGGCTGTTTCAGGGCTGTATACCACTGGCATAAATTTGAACACCAATTTCTCCATGTCACTGTAAAGTTCTTCAAGGTCTATATCCCTAAGAAATGTATGATCATTAATCGTACTTATTACCATTAAATACATTTCTTCTGCAGAAATATTTTTTCCAGTTTTTTCATTTATTGAATTACACATTAAGTCCACCTGACGAAAAATTAAAGCGACGTCATTTAAAGTCTTTTGGGCATAGTTAAATCTATTAAAAAAATATCTAGTCCTTTCTTCTTTAAAATTCGGATTAGATTTAATAAGCGTTAACCATAAATCAAAAGAGTAATGTTTATAAGCAAGCATTAATTATTGACTGTTTTTGTAAAAATTTAGACGTAAATATGTTCCTTTAATATATCTACAAAATTATCAGTTGCATTAGGCTCACCGATAGCACGAAACTTCCAAGAGCCGTCCTTCCGATAAACTTCGGCAAATTTCATTGAACACATTCCATCATAAGAAGAATCTCCTGAAAGACTAAATTTTAGAATTTCCTTTCCTTTATTATCTACCGCTCGAATAAAAGCATTATCTATCATTCCAAAATGTTGCTTATTTACCTTCCCTTGGTAAATAGTTACTATAAACAGAATTTTTTCATATTTCTTGTCCAGCGCATCAAGTTTTACAATGATTTGCTCATCATCTCCATCACCCTCACCTGTTCTATTGTCACCGGTTAGCCAGATGTTTCCTGATGGATGCTTCATTGAATTAAAAAATATTATATCACCTCCGTATAACGCAACATTGTTACCATTGGTCGCTTTAACAGTTTGGCCTAAACTAGCAACCTTCCCATTTATATCCATTAGAAATGCACATGCGTCCAGATCGTAATTTTCTCTTGAGCCGAAATTAAGGAGCTTACTAAAGAGTCCACCTGTTCCTTTTTGTTTAATATCCCAACCTAAGCCAATAGTTACCGATGATAGATCAAAGCTTTCACCTTTGTCATTTTTTCTTAAATCGATAGTTTGCCCTTTTACTAGATTTATTGCCATCTTCTACTTTATAATTTGCCCCTTAAAGTATTTTCCAAGAAAGAAGGCTAAATCTTCTTTATAACCTATCCCCGACGCTTCAAATTTCCATTTATCATTTCGTTTGTAAAGTCATCCAAACTCTATTGCGGTTTCAATTGAAAAATCTTCACCCAATTCATATTTGCAAACTTCCTCAGCATTAGCATCGTTAAGGATTCTGATGTAAGAATCTCTCACCTGCCCAAAATTTTGTCTCCGATTTATGGCTTCATGGATTGTTACCACAAACAATACCTCGGAAATACGGCTATCTATTTTTGACAAATCGACAATTATTGATTCGTCATCTCCCGTAGCACTATTTCCACCTGTTGGGTCATCGCCAGTATGATGCAAAGACGAATCAGGAGAATCAGGATTATTATAAAACACAAAGAATTCATCTTGTGGAACTATTCTATTGTTGTCAATCATAATAGCCGATACATCAAGATCAAAGTCATGCCCAGTTCCTTCATTGGGGTTCCAGCCTAGACCGACAGTAATATTGTTTAGACCGATATCTATCTTTTGGCCTTTTTGCAAATTAATTGCCATAAAATATATTATTTCTATTTAAGAATTTTTTTTAAAATATCCCAGAAGCTAAAAGTGGTTCTGTTGTAAACCCTATTATAAGCAGCTTTTTTTGGATTAGTAAGCCACCCCCAACCACGGGGCGTTTTTAATCCAAGTGCATTTTTTATTAACCGTGTCGAAGAAGTTCGAGAAGCAATACTTTTCGCGATGGAAGGTTTACGGATACCAAATTTCATTATATAGAGGATTTTACGATTTACAAGATAAAGTGTTTTACCTTCAACCTTCAATAATTTTGTTTTTATTTTATCAAAAGTTATTTTGCGATTACATTGAAGAAAACAAATAAAAATTTAAATTATACAAATACCTAATCCTCAAAATGTTACAATAGGTTATCTCATATCATAAATAAGTGCCTTTTCGCTCAGTACAACGACTTAATTTCCTTTTAAAAAGATAAACATATTATATATAATGATTCAAGCTCATTCTTGACTCTAATTTAGTATCAAAGTCTACTATTGCTTCTTCAACGGCCTTAATAAGGCGCTTTTCTTCATGTTCACGCCGCTTAAACCAGTCTGTTGACCATATACGATGAATATGATTCCAACCTAAATTACGAAGGTTTGCTTCCCGCAATCTATCTCTATCCCTCGCACTTTTAGCAGAATGATAAGTTGCTCCATCACATTCTATAGCTATGACAAAATCAGATTGCATTTTCGGATGCTTGACTACAATGTCGATTAGATAACCGGAAACGCCTAATTGATAAACAATTTCAAATCCATGTTCTTTCAAGAAAGAACCTACAGCCTTTTCAAAATCACTATCAGGTTCTCTTTGAGTTATATATGCATGGTTGTCAATGCCAGTAGCAGCAAAGTGTAAATAATCCTTTAATGCCTTTAAGCCACGTTGTTCTTTTGAATCAACAATTTTAATTTGTTCAGAATAAAATGACGAGAATATACGGATATGTTGTTTGGCTCGGGTAAATAATACATTCAGACGTCTCCAACCATTTTTTCCAACAATTGGCCCGAAATTTTGAAGAAAAGCGCCATTTTGATTTGGTCCAAACGTTGTTGAAATGTAAATAACATCACGTTCATCGCCTTGAACGTTTTCCAAATTCTTAACGAACAATTTACCGCTTGTCATTTCAGAGTTGTCAATAAATGCATCAAAATTTGAATTGGTTTTACGAACTCTTTCAATTTCATCTTCGATTATCATCTTTTGTTTCGCATTAAGGGTAACGATGCCATAACTACGTAAAGGAAATCTTTCGATCATTTCCATTAAATCTTTGACCAAGCGTGCTGCTTCAATTAGATTAGTTTGGTTTGTATAAACACCGTCAGATACATAAATATGTTTGACACCAATTGAATCAGAATGTGCTGTGGGAGAGGGAAATATCACCAAGTCATTGTCATAGAAGTGATGATTTGAGAAGGAAATTAAGGATTGATGCTGTGAACGATAATGCCATTTTAAGCGTCGAACCGGTTGAAAGATGGGTTTACAGACATCTAATATACTTTCGCTATGCTGTATTGAAGTAGCTTCTTCATCCTCATCCGTCTGTTCGCCAATAGTATCAAAAAATCCGGTTGGCGGAAGCTGATTACTATCCCCTACAATCACTACCTGATTTGCTCTAGCAAGCATGCCTACTGCATCTTCAGGTTTTACCTGCGATGCTTCATCCATAATCAGTATATCGAATTTTTTATGGCCAGGTGCCAAGTATTGGGCGACAGAAAGGGGACCCATCATGAAACATGGCTTCATGGCTACCAGCGCTTGAAATGATCTATCTATTAATTGCCTGATAGGTATATGCGCTTTCTGCTTTCCAATTTCATGTCTAATTAATTGAGAATCGGTATATAATTTGGGACTTTTTCCTCCCTCCCCGTCTGGAATTATCCGTTTGCTTAATTCCCTGGAAAGCATCTGAGCGTTTATTCCTTTTAATTCAATATCCGTTTCTTTAAAAGATGTACGAATATTTTCATGAGTTATTCGGTTGAAAGAACCTAAGACTGGATCATTGCGAAGAACTTCATTCGATAATTCTGAATATACTAGATAACGATACAATGGAATAAAATCACTGAACGGCACCTCCGGTCTAGATGAACTATAAAAATCGTTAATGGATCCACCTAACCCTGCACTTTTAATCCTTGTAAACGCAAGTAAAATATCGCACCATTTATCATATGACTCTTGTTCTTGATGCAAAGTGCTTAATTTTAATGATATAGCAGATAAAATCGAGCTTTCTTTGGTAGTTTTTATTTTCCAAAATTCATTTAAATTTAAAATACCTGGTGCCACTGTTTCAAGTTTGCTTGCGCTATCTAAGTATTCGCAGACTCTTAAAGTCAATGTTTTCAACTTACCTAAATTTTGAAATCCATCGCTACATAAAACGAAAGGAAGTGATGTTTCTGGCAAAAAACTACTAAGCCTTTCCTGAATATAAATTAGATCGCTGAGTAGAATTATTTGATTTTCTATATCTTCTTCTTTTAATGAAAGCTTTAAGTTAGATGCGGTAAAATCATCTTCGATTTCCTTCCTTGAATTGTATATATCAATTCCGTATTTATAAATATTTTTAAGTTTATTGATTGTTAAACTATTAGGTATTTCAACCTGACTGATTGTTATATTAAATTGCTGATATGCTAAGATCAGGTCTTCTGATTTAAGCAGAATTGAAGCTATATTATCAAGATTATCTGATTCAACACCATTTGACAGTAAGATGGATTTTATCTGAATAAGTGATTTTAGGCCATCACTGAGTGCGTTCTCTTGTTGAGTAAACCAAGTGTAATTAAATAAATCCTGTTCAGAAAGTACTTTGTAAATTGTCGAACCAAATCTAGGATTGGTTAGTGTCTGACTTCGTAAATCTTTATAAAAATTTGTTGCATGTTCTAAACTCTCAATGTTTGTATCTATTCCGTTGAAGATACCTGGTAACATTTTGTTGAAAAGTTCATGCTTAGCAAAAGACTGGGCATCTTTCAAATACTGAATTAGGTTCTCTATCTTTTGAGACGCCAGTTGAAAATCACTTGCTTCAGTGCTTCTTGATACAAGTCGAAAACTGGCCAGGGCAGATCTGTAACTATTGGAAAATGTACTGAAAAGGTTTTTTTCAGAGAAGGACTTTTGAATTTCTTCTAATGTCCGTATAGATATTTCCTGATCTAACCTGAAAAATTTATCAAGCTCCAATCTAACATCCCTTAACTTGACAATCTGATTAGTTAAATCAATTAATTCCGGATTATCGATTACTTTTTCTATGTTTCCATTTCTGTGAATCAGTAATGCCTTATTTGTGTCCTTGCATATTTTTGCCGCATGTACTACTGCACTAAAGCTGTTTATTGAATTGCTATCTAAATCTAAATATTTTGCACCTTCTTCAAATAATTTTTTGACACTATCAAAGTCAACTAATGCCTTTTTAAGATTTCCATCGTTGATAGCTAGTTCATGAATAGTAAGATCCCTTGAGAATCTAATATCTTGAAAAGACATTAACATTTTCAATTTTTCAATTTCGTCTTTCCGAACGTTGTGGATTTGACAAATCTGATAATATTCCTTTATTACTAGCTTATAATTATCAAATTTCTCTTTGGTCTGACCTAAGGATTTTAAATTTCTGGGATTAATTAATTCAAAGAAATGTGCATTCCTAAAATCGTTTTGAGTAAAAATTTTCAGTTCCAACGAAATCTTTTTGTAGGAGTCAAACCTTTCAACAAGAAGGCCATATAATTCCATATCAGCTAAATCCCTATAAGCATTTAATGAAGTATTGCTTAAGTTTTTTAATTCTTGGTAAATGTCTTCCTTTTGTACAAAACTTAGTGGACCATCAACTTTAAAACCCGACCAAAAGTGTTCATCATTTTTATATTCACCTTCAAAGTATTCCCGTAGCTTATCAGATAGATCCTTAATTTTATCAAGATCCTTTCTAAGCTTTGACTCAGTCAATTCACTTACATTTTTAGGAGAATCGAATTTTTCGAACGAGTAATTTTGTGAGAGATCCTTTTTAAGAACTTCAGTCTTCCAAAATATTTTATATGGGCTTTCTGCTAACTTCCCAAATGGTGTATTGACTGCATTCGAGTATCCCAATAACTTTTTCTTTTTTTCATCAAGCTCCAGTGACCGTAATTCAGCAGATTTGAAAGCGTTGATAAAATTACTAGTATTAAGTTCTAATCGCTTTTTCAGATCAGCCATCAAAGCCTTTTTCTGAGTTTTATGACTGTGTAATTCAAGACAAAATTCACCAAGCCCAACCTCGTTTAAACGTGTTGTTACTACTTCTAACGCTGCAAGTTTTTCGGCAACAAACAAAACTGTTTTCCCCTCTGCCAAACATGCAGCTATTAGATTAGTGATTGTCTGTGATTTGCCAGTACCGGGAGGACCTTCAATCACTATATTTTTACCTTTAATAACATCTAATATTGCATTATGCTGTGAACTATCAGCATCCAACACGTGGTTTAACCTAGGCAAACTTTTATCGGTATCAATTGCAAAATCTTGTGCAACATTACCATCATTTGAATGATTCCCACTAAAAATATCAATTATATGTAAGCTATTTGAAATACCATTTTCATTTGGCCATCTTTTGGGGTCTAAATCAAGGTACATAAGCATTTTACCAAAGGACCAAAAGCCAGCGGTAGCAAATCTTTGAATAGACCATTCAGGCTTAATTTCCTCAAGAATAATCGTAATCTCATTGAAGTACTCATCAGGAGTTTCGAATGCTTCGAAAGAAGGAAGGTCAATGGCAAATTGTTTAAGTTTTTCTCGAAGACATATATTATCTACAATATCTTCGCCCGTATGTTTTAACCGGTACTTAGCCAATCCTGTTTTTGTGTCTATACTCTTTTCCCTCTCTATTTGAATTGGAATCATCAACAGAGGAGCCTCTGAAAAAGTATCAGAATTGTTACTATCTGACCATTTTAGAAATCCTAAGCATAAAAAAAGCATGTTAACTCCTGATTCTTCTATTGCAGTCCTTGCTTCCGATTGCATTCTACGTAATAAACCATCTAAACTTTCAGGATAAAGTAGAGTTTGAAGTTTATCGTCCGAATGTTTCTTTTCTTCGGATTTATTTGAAGCTTGCATTTCCCAGTCAGTTGAAATCCCCAGAAATTGTGCATGACTTCTGACATCAATAGCTTTCAAATCTTTCGATAATGGATATTCAGACTTTTTGGGAATTGGAACTGGAGATATTAGGAAGCCCTTTTTTTGATCACTTTCGGAACTTGCTAAAAGCTCACTGTAAATTTGGTTAGGTAGCTCATCGACAAACCGAAGAATTTTGGTGCCTGAATGTTTGAAGTTTAAAAGGCGGTTTCGACCGCTTAAATCTAAAAGACTTTGACGAGTTTTTTCTAATCCTTCAATTACTATGGTATTAATCTGATCTTTACTGAGTTGAGAATTTTGCATTGGTTTACGTTCAAAGTTGTTACACACGGATGTAATAGTTAATAAAATTACAGGAAACATCCAAATATATGTTCAGATTTGTCACCTTCGCTTACAAATATTGATAATATGCCTTTCTTTAAAGTTGAGCTTTATGCAGTGAGAAGTTGGCAATCTTTCTAAATTGATGGAATAAGATCAGGCAATTAAATTTTCTTTTGTCCCACCTTTAATTTCAATCGCTTCATGCCTTAAATAATTGTTAATGGGTAGCCTTGCTTCCAATATGTAGCTGCTCACATTTCTGATTGGTTGTATATTTTTCGCTTGAGTACAAGGTTGCAGCCAAGCTAATAATTCTTTTGATTTTTTGGTCAATCCTTGGTTGGCCTCCTACCCTATCCAGCGCCCTTGCAGCTGCCATTCCAGCCAAAATACATTCCATCAAAATTTCTCTTTAGTTTTCCGCAAAGATCGAACTAAGCATATATCATAGCCTACCCATTTTGGTAGAAGTATTAATCCCCTCAGAAATACTCTAGAAGTCTACGCCCATCTCCTTCAATTCCACCATAAGTTTGATCAGCTCATAAGTTGTCTTGCCCAAGTGTCAATTCTCCAGACAACGATGACTTCTCCCTTTTGAAGTTCCGCAATTATCCTTATATATTCCGGTCTTTGCAATGAAGCACCCGAACCTTTTCATAATAAATTTTCTCACAACTGTAATGAGTAAAACGAATTCTCGAATTTAGCTAAAATGAATTCTGCAATACTTATTATTTATTACTCCCCTCTTAGCTTCCTGCTTTTAATATAATTTTCCACAGTTAGCCGGTTAACGCCTAAAATTCTGCCGATCGTAGACACGCCCACTTTCTTACCCAATAATTCCCTAATCGTATCTTCCTTTCCAGTCAGTTTGGTTAGCTTTGACAGCGCACCGACAGGACGTCCCACCGGTAGCCCTTCACTTTTCATTCGTGCCATCGCTTCCTTGGTACGCTGAGATATTAGGCTGCGTTCTATCTCGGCAGAAAGAGAAAAAGCGAAAGCCAGTACTTTGGAGGAAATATTATTGCCCAGTTCGTATCCTTCCTTGATGGCAAACACCTTGCTTTCTTTCTGCATGCAAATATGAAGGATACTCATGACCTCCATCAGGTTTCTTCCTAAGCGGGATAGTTCACTGACTATTAATATATCATTTTTCTTTAAACCGGTTAAAACCCCGCCCAGCTTACGGTCCTCAGATCGCTTGCTGCCGCTGACAATTTCTTCGATCCACTCATCCACATGTATCCTTTTGCCGGCTGCATATTTCAAAATTTCAAAGCGTTGGTTCTCAACGGTCTGTTTGTCTGTGGAAACCCGGATATAAGCGTAAATCATGGCAAAAAATGGCAAAGTTAGATTAAGGGTAGTATTTGGTATTTATTCATACAATTATACGATAAAATTAGGGTATAATGTACCGTCTCAAATATAGCATACTTTAAGGGACCCTTATTATATCTATTTTTGATGGAGTTATCCCAAATTATATTCGCTTTCAGCAATATTTATATTTCAGCGGTATTTGTCAGACTAACAATCTCAGAATTCCTATGGGAATTATTAAAATGGGTACCCAGACATGTGTATCTACGCACACTATTGAAAGGAAAGATATTTTTGAACAACGGAAATGGGTAAAGCCAATTTTTCCAGATATTTGCATAATTTGGGCTATCTTCTGTAGAGGATCTGAGAAAGTCACAGAACAAGATTTTTCTACGGTTTTGATGCCTTTGATAAATACCAATTATGGACTAAAATAGCTGATTATGGTTCAAATATATTGCACCCAAAAACTAAATAAATTTATCAAGACCGGAATAAAACAGAGTTTGCCCCGAAAGGAGCATGACTGGAGCGCGCATCTGTTTTTTATATCTGGGCGCAAATGCATCATTTTTGTAAACAAGCAAACCCTTTATACCGTGCTTCTGATGGATATCTTCAAAAAAGATATGCCACATATCAACCGGCTTTTCCTTGAAGCGTTTATCGGACAACTTCAAATGGATCATATATTAGGAAGTCATGAAGGGCAGATCAGGAATATATACAATGAGATCAGTTTACTTTCTACCGACAATGACAGAAAGACCCTGGGAACAATTAATAATATCGTATCCATGTTTCAGGATATGGATTTAGCGTCAGCCAATCAATACGCATCCGAAAGAATTAATAAAATGCCATGGCAAGCACTGCAATATGTTTATTCAAAAGACATGATGCTTCAAGAGCTTAGCCAGATTTAACAGTAAATATTTTTTCCCACATGGTTTTTCAATGTAGGGTTAAATTTAAAGAAAGTGCAAAAAGCGCCACGGGTTTTCTGTGGCAAAATAATCTAAACAACATTGCGTCTATATGATTCCCAGCTCTACCAATGAGGGTATTTCGATAATAGCCAGGTATTAAGAATGCAATTTTTTTTAACTTGTCATTTTTAGATTAAGAAATTTATTCCAAAGATAATGAGTTAAATCGAAAAGGTCGGAATAACGTCTTAAGATTGAATGTATCGTATTTAAGGAGCAGAAAAACTTTACACGGACATCGTAACGGTTTTTCTCCTTTCTTTTAATTTAACCCTACATGGCCACATATCAACCTAAAAGGGGTCTGTTGAATTCGGCTAAAAAGAAGAAGGATTACCATTTGACTTAAATAAACTATTAAAAATAAATTAAGCCGCAGAGAATTGCTCAGAGGTGACTTTATGCGAATCAAAATTTTCTACGCGACCAGTGGGAAATTTTTGACTTTTCTTTAGTTGCAACCAACATTATATATGATGATCGTTCAGGTTAAAAGCTTGAACCAATTACGATACTTCTTTTTTATAATGTACTATGCAAAATAGCCTCCGACCTAGTTTAACCAGTCAAATTTCAAAAGCACTGTTGCCTGGGATTCAAGTTGAAGATTTATAACTGATTTGCCTTCTGTTACTTTAATTTCCTTTTTACCTCCAACCATTGCTAATCCGCCCGCTTTTTCAAGAACCCTGGTCTGTTCTTTTGAAGGATTCTGCGGAGAACCCATACCTTTCCAAACTTCATAGGAATTACTATAGTTATTATCAATTACATATTAGACAATATCACGAATAGAATTGTAAGAGCATAAAAAAGGCCGCCCTGTTTTTAAGTTTGTAGCTGTGAAACAAATAAACGAAAAAGCCCGGGCGACCTGCGACAAATTTAGAGCTCTTAGTAGTC
>NZ_VTOL01000030.1 GCF_009801115.1 Dyadobacter sp. 3J3 | reverse complement strand
GAACAGAGAAGTTAAGCCCGGAACCGCCGATGATACTTGGGTCAAACCTGGTAAAGTAGGTAGCCGCCACAATACTATTACAATCAATCCCATCTTCATAAGAGATGGGATTTTTTTGGTTTATGGAAGTTTATTTCAAATAACTATTGCAACACTCAATTCCTTTTTAATATATTTGTACCGACTTAAATATGTCGCAAAAAACATGACAACTACTTCAAATATTATATGGTGGTGGCGCGCACGTCTTAACAAGATGGACGAGTAGCCTCTATTGTGTAGTATTATGTAAAAATATACTTTCCAAGCGGCCCGCTGTTCATCTGACAGCGGGCCGCTTTTTCTTGTTACATCCTATAAAAAATCAATATGACTGCCTTACCCAAAAGTTATTCAATCACAACACGGCATAAAAAATTGTTGGCGGATACGCTAACACCTGTTTCAATATACCTGAAACTCCGGGATCGTTTTGTTAATACAATTCTCCTGGAAAGCTCCGATTATCACGGTAACGAAAACTCGTTTACCTATATCTGCTGCGATCCGGTTTCTTCTTTTAAACTAAATAACGATGTCGTTACTCAGAAGTATCCTGATGGCACGATTGATACATTCACATTAGCCAAGCGAAAAGATGCCGTGCAGGCATTATATGGCTATGCACAAAGCTTTGTTTCAGAAAAAAGTGGTTTCCCATTTATAAGCAACGGCCTTTTTGGTCATATGACATATGATGCAGTAACCTATTTTGAAGACATCGAAATCCAACCGACAAGTCCTGAAACTGAAATTGATCAAATATTTTACCAGGTTTATCGCTACGTAATTGCTATTAATCACTTCAAAAATGAATTGTATATTTTTGAACATCAATATGGCGATACAAACCCGGAAGGTGGGTTAGAGCAAATTGAAGTTTTAATCAAAAACAGAAATTTTCCAAAATACGATTTTCAAATTACATCTGAAGAAACCTCAAACGTTACAGATGATGAAATGAGAGGTGTAATTCAAAAAGGAATTGATCACTGTTTGCGTGGGGATGTTTTTCAAATTGTGCCATCACGCCGTTTTAGCCGAGATTTCCAGGGGGATGAGTTCAACGTCTACCGCGCTCTCCGTTCAATAAATCCATCACCATACTTGTTTTATTTCGATTACGGCAGTTATAAAATCTTTGGTTCTTCTCCTGAAAAACAAATATTTATTAAAAACGGGCAAGCTGAAATTCATCCGATAGCAGGTACTTTCCGCCGTACAGGAGACGATCAGGCTGATGCCGAAGCAGCGCAGCAATTGCTAAATGATCCGAAAGAAACCGCTGAACACGTGATGTTGGTGGATCTTGCAAGAAACGATTTAAGCCGTAGCTGTGACGCTGTAAAAGTTACCAACTACAAAGAGGTTCAATACTATTCTCACGTTATTCACCTTGTTTCGAAAGTTGTAGGAAAGATGAATGAAGGTGTAAATCCATTACAATTGGTTGCGGATACATTCCCAGCCGGAACATTGTCCGGAGCGCCAAAGCATAATGCCATGAAACTAATTGACCAAATGGAAACCAGCAACCGCAGTATCTACGGAGGCGCCATTGGGTTTATGGATTTCAATGGGGATTTTAATCATGCGATCGCCATTCGTACTTTTCTTAGTAAAGATAATACGCTCTTTTATCGGGCCGGAATGGGCGTTGTGGCCAAGTCAAACGTGGAAAGTGAGTTGCAGGAAATTAATAGCAAGTTGGCTGCGTTACGTAAAGCAATTGTAGTTGCGGAAGAAATATAAATTTACAAACAGTAATTTAACTTGATACCTGTGGGTATTTAATAACCCACACTTTACATCTACTATTTCATATTCAATTCAGATGAAAATACTTGTTTTAGATAATTACGATTCTTTCACTTACAATCTGGTTTACATTCTGCGTGAACTTCACGGCGATGTCGATATTTACAGGAATGATAAGATCACTTTGGAAGAAGTCGGGAATTACGACAAAATCTTACTTTCTCCCGGCCCCGGCATTCCTTCGGAAGCTGGTATTATGCAGGATTTAATCCGTGAATACGGCCCTACGAAAAGCATCCTCGGAATATGTCTCGGCCATCAGGCCATTGGTGAAGTATATGGCGCTACGCTTGAAAATATGACAGACGTATTACACGGAATCAGCGACAAAGCAATCGTCACAGATCCAACAGAACGTATTTTCCTTGGTTTGCCATCGGAAATCCAGGTGGGTAGATATCATTCCTGGACTGTCATGCCTGAAACTTTTACGGATGACTTAACGATTACTGCACTAGACGAAGCCGGTAGAGTTATGGCGCTTTCGCACAAAAAATACGACGTAAAAGGTGTTCAGTTCCACCCCGAATCTGTTCTTACCGATCATGGAAAATCCATGCTTCAAAACTGGTTAAATATATAATTTCATCGTTTTAAATATTTAAAGAGTATAAAGGCACAACGCCACGACGGATTTGATATCATGAAAAATATTCTTGGACAGTTATTTGAGTACAAAGTTTTAAGTAAAGATCAAGCTAAGGAGGTATTGATTGGCATTAGCACAGGCAGATATACCAATTCTGAAATAGCAGCATTTCTTACCATTTATGCCATGCGCAGCATCACCGTGGAAGAGCTGGAAGGATTCCGTGACGCTATGCTGGAATTATGCCTGTCGGTTGATCTTTCCGGATTTGATCCTATTGATGTTTGTGGAACCGGTGGTGATGGAAAAGATACTTTCAATATTTCAACACTTTCCTGTTTCGTGATTGCAGGAGCGGGCCAGAATGTGGCCAAACATGGTAACCACGGAGTTTCCTCTTTATGCGGCTCTTCTACTATTCTTGAATTTCTGGGTGCAAGGTTTACAAATGATAAATCCATTCTTGAACGTCAGATCAGTGAGTCAGGCGTTTGCTTTCTACACGCCCCTTTGTTTCATCCGGCTATGAAAAATGTAGCGCCTGTTCGTAAAGAATTAGGTATAAAAACCTTCTTCAATATGCTCGGTCCAATGGTAAATCCTGCCTCACCAGGAAAGCAGCTGGTTGGTGTTTTTAGTCTTGAATTAGCGCGACTTTTTGCTTATCTTTACCAACAGACTGATAAACAGTTCTTAGTTGTTCACGCCCTAGACGGTTACGATGAAGTGTCATTAACAGGAGCCTTTAAAATCATAACAGCTCATACTGAGCAAGTTCTGACTCCTTCCCATTTGGGATTGGACACTTTGCGCGCCTCTGAACTTTCGGGAGGAGAAACGGTTGAAGCTTCCGCAAAAATTTTCATGAATGTATTGAATGATGAAGCTACCTCAGCGCAAAAACAAGCTGTTTTAGCGAATTCTGCATTGGCTTTACATTGTGCAAATCCCAAATTGTCGCTTTTGGATGCAGTAGCAACGGCTCGCGAATCGATTGAAAGTAAAAAAGCCTTGAACAGTTTCAAAAAATTAGTAGCCGTATGATAACAAGCCTGGATCAGCTCGATTTAAATGAAACATATAGCTATGCCGATTATTTAAAATGGCAGTTCGAAGAGCGTGTGGAGTTGATCAAAGGAAAAATATTTAAAATGTCCCCGGCACCAGCCAGAAGACATCAGCGGATTTCCAGTATTTTTCTAGGTAACCTTTTTAATTTTCTTGATAATAAAACCTGTCAGGTTTACGCTGCGCCGTTTGATGTTCGCCTTACGCCAAGAAAAGCTGATAACTCGAATAAAATTTATACCGTTGTACAGCCAGATATCTGTGTGATTTGCAACGAAAATAAACTGGACGACCAAGGTTGTATTGGAGCGCCAGACTGGGTTATCGAAATTCTGTCACCGGGAAATTCTCAGGTAGAAATGAAAAATAAATTTGAGGTATATCAGGAAAATGGAGTGAAGGAATACTGGATCACTGAACCTACTACTGAAACCATTTTTGTTTATATATTAAACGACGAAGGTAAATATATTGGATTACATCCTTTCACAACACTGGATATGATTACAAGCCAAGTTTTTCCTGATTTTCAATTAAGTGTTGCCGATATTTTTAAAGACTGATGAATATATTAGAAAAAATTGTTGCGCGTAAAATGGTTGAAGTGGAAGCTTCAAAAAAGACTAAAAGCATTTCTGATCTGGAAAAAGAAGCGTTGTTTTCACGTACTTCTGTTTCGCTTTCTGATGCTTTAAAAATTGCTGCAACACCAAAAATTATATCAGAATTCAAGCGTAAATCGCCATCAAAGGGAATTATCAATGGTGATGTTTTACCTGAAATAGTAACAGCCGATTATGTTGCTGCCGGCGCTGCTGCACTATCCGTTTTGACTGATATTGATTTTTTTGGCGGTTCTTTTGATGATTTTTTAAGAGCTCGTAAAGCAAATCCAAATATCCCGATGCTTCGTAAAGATTTCATCGTGGATGAATATCAGCTTTTTGAAGCAAAATCAATTGGGGCAGATATTATTCTTTTAATCGCCGCTTGTCTGGAACCATCAGAGGTTGAGTCTCTTGCCAAAAAAGCACACGATCTTGGTATGGAGGTTCTTCTGGAAGTTCATAATTCTGAGGAATTGGCACAGAGTTTGTGTGACCATATTGACATAGTCGGCGTCAATAACCGGAATCTTAAAACTTTTGAAACATCAATCGAAACTTCCATTGAATTAAGCGAACAAATTCCTGATTCATTTGTCAAGATATCAGAAAGCGGGCTGAGTGATGCCGAAACGATTTTACATTTATATAATCATGGATATAAAGGCTTTTTACTAGGCGAAACTTTCATGAAAACAGCAAATCCGGGAGCCGCACTGGCGGATCTGCAAAATAATTTATCCCAAATTAGTAACAGAAACCCTCACGTTGTATGAAAGTAAAAGTTTGCGGAATGCGCCAGCAAGGCAATATTGAAGAATTGATTGAATTACAACCTAATTTCATAGGCTTTATTTTCTCGGAAAAATCGCCACGGTTTGTAGGTAATGATCTTGATCCGGCTTTTGTAAAAAATATTCCAAATACGATTAAAAAAGTGGGTGTATTTGTAAATGCCAGTCCGGGTTACATTCTTGACACCGTCAAAAAATATGATCTTCAGTATGCACAGCTGCATGGAAATGAGTTGCCGGATATGTGCCGCAGCATTCGCCAGAAAGGGGTAAATATTATCAAGGCATTTTCGATTCATGACCAGTTTAATTTTGCCATGCTCAACAATTACAAATCCTTTTGCGATATGTTTTTGTTTGATACAAAAGGAGACGCTCCCGGTGGAAACGGTAAAGCTTTTGACTGGAATCTTTTGAAAAAATATGATAACGAAAAACCGTTTTTTTTAAGCGGCGGAGTGGGACTTGAAAACATTGATGAAGTAATCGCTTTGTCAAAAACAATGCCGATCTACGGTATTGACGTGAACAGCATGTTTGAAACAGAACCAGGTGTAAAAGACATTTCCAAATTGAAAGAGCTTTTTGATAAAGTTCGGGTTAAAAAAGGAGAAGAGGCTGAAGCATAAATTATGGAAACAGTAGCAGAGAAGAAATCATACCAGGCAAATAGTAACGGATATTACGGCACTTTCGGTGGCGCATTCATCCCTGAAATGTTGTATCCGAATGTTGAAGAATTGCGTAATAATTATTTACAGATTATTGCAGAACCTTCTTTTCAGGAAGAATATAATGATTTGTTAAAAAATTACGTTGGCCGCCCGACACCCTTATATCGTGCCAACCGTCTTTCTGAAAAATATCAGACTAATATATTTTTAAAGAGAGAAGATTTGTGCCATACCGGCGCTCATAAGGTTAACAATACCATTGGACAAATACTTCTGGCCAAACGTCTTGGAAAACAACGTGTAGTGGCAGAAACCGGTGCAGGACAACATGGTGTTGCCACGGCGACCGTTTGTGCTTTGATGGATATTGAATGCATTGTGTACATGGGTGAACTTGATATTGAACGTCAGGCTCCGAATGTTGCCCGTATGAAAATGCTGGGAGCAGAAGTTCGCCCGGCCACCTGCGGATCAAAAACATTGAAAGATGCAACCAATGAAGCGATGCGCCACTGGATAAATAACCCGGTGGATACACATTATATCATTGGTTCTGTGGTAGGTCCTCATCCTTATCCGGATATGGTTGCCCGTTTTCAGTCTATTATCTCTCAGGAAATAAAATGGCAATTGAAAGAACAAACCGGCAAGCAAAATCCTGATTACGTTGTAGCATGTGTAGGCGGTGGAAGTAATGCAGCCGGTGCATTTTATCATTATCTGGACGATCTGGATGTTAAGCTTGTAGCAGTGGAAGCGGCCGGCCAAGGCCTGACAAGCGGTCATTCTGCGGCAACCACAGCGTTGGGCACTCCAGGTGTTTTGCACGGAAGTCGTACCATTTTAATGCAGACAGCAGACGGTCAGGTGGTGGAGCCTTTTTCTATTTCCGCCGGTTTAGATTATCCGGGAATTGGTCCTCAGCATGCATATTTGTACGACAGCGGAAGAGGTACTTTTTTATCTGCCACAGACGAAGAAGCTGTTCAGGCTGCCTTCGAACTTACACGTATGGAAGGAATTATTCCTGCGCTGGAAACATCTCATGCATTGGCTGTTTTAGGACGATTGGGTGCTGGTTTAAATGAAACAGTCGTAGTAAATCTTTCCGGAAGAGGAGATAAGGACATGTCTACTTATATGAAATATATTGACTAGTTGCTGGCTATTAGCCAGGGAACGTGCCATCAAAGCTAATCCCTAAAAGCTGATAGCCAACCCCTATTTTAACACTATTTACGATGGCTACACTGGCATTACCCGAAGTTTTTGAAATGCGCCTCAAAGTGCAGGAATTAGAAGCAAAAGTAAATTCAGGGCAATTATCTCTGTTTGAAAGATGTGATATTGAAGATGAAATCCTCGAATTAAAAGAACAATTGGGCGAATTTGTCCGCCTGAAATTTAGTGACGAAGGCGAATGCCTTAACTGCTCAGCATAGAAATTGATACTCAACGCAATCATGATAGTATTGTAATCATTACCATCGATTGTACATGAACACACGCACATTATTTACAGTTGGCCATTCGAGCCACCCACCTGATTATTTCCTTGAAATATTAAAAGAATATAAAATCACTTGCCTCATCGACGTCAGAAGCGTTGCGGCAAGTGCTTATAATCCTCAGTTTAACAAGGAACCTCTCGCTGCTTTTTTGAATAAAAACGGCATACAATATCTACATTTCCCAAAAGAATTTGGAGCGAGGCATTCTGATCCTGAATTGTTAGATAACGACGGCAAAGTAGATTTTGAAAAAGTCCGAAACTCAGATTCTTTTAAGGACGGTGTCTCCATGCTCACTCAGAGTTTTGAAAAAGGGCATGTAATTTCGCTCATGTGCTCTGAGGCTGAACCACTTGATTGTCACCGATTCTCGATGATTTCCGTTGCTTTGTGTAATGAAGGATTTGAAATAAATCATATTTTGAAAGACAAATCTCTGGTTACTCATCCACAGTTAGAAAATATTCTTTTCAAAAAATTATACAAGAAACTGCCCCTACCCACTTTTTTTGAGCCCGATATAACCATTCAGGATCAGATCAAGGCTGCGTATCGTTTAAAAAATCAGGAGATTGCCTTTTCTCCATACACACACAATTCAGAAGAAAATTTATGATTCAGCTATACACCATTGGTTTTACCAAAAAACCAGCGGAAACATTCTTCACACTACTGAAGGATTCTGGAGTTTCGCGACTTGTCGATACCCGGATTAATAATGTTTCTCAACTTTCAGGTTTCGCAAAAGGAACCGACCTTAAATATTTTGCAGGAGAACTTGTCAGTATCTCCTACGAACATAACATTGATTTTGCGCCAACAAAAGAGCTTTTATCGCTTTACAGAACTAAAAAGTTAACCTGGCAGGAATACGAAATTGAATACCTGAATTTACTCGACACCAGGAAAATTGCTCGAAAAATAAACATCGAAAAACTTCACAAAAATTGCCTCCTGTGCAGCGAACATAAACCTGAGAAATGCCACCGAAGGTTGCTTGCTGAATATTTACAGCAGGTAAGAAATGATATCCGGATAACACATTTGATCTGATTCAGATTAAATGACAATTCGTTTTGTCTGTTTAGCCAATTCTATAAAAGAAGGGGGAAGGTGCCTGGCAGGCATCCAGCTAAACAATAACAATGAGCCTATCATTGGAAAAAATGGCCCGATATGGATACGTCCGATATGTAAAACCCAACATGGAAAAGTATATACGCACTGGGTTTCGCATATTACATTGTTAGATATTGTAGAAATTGAATTTACCGGGTTTGCCGAAAAAACGTCTTACCAATCCGAAAATGTCTTCTTTAAAGATGATGACCTAAAAGTGATCGGCAGATTTGAAAAACATAAACTGGACGAGCTATGCGATAACCATTATTATTTATTTGGTAACTGGGGTAAGGCACTTTCCATCGAAGAGGCAGTGGTTCTTGATCATTCGCTGGTGCTGATACATGTTTCTAAGTTCGAGATTATTGAAAAAAATGACATGGACAATCCCGATAAGAAAAAGATCCGTCTGTTCTTTTACCATAATGAAACTCAATATGATTTTCCGGTAACAGATCCTGTATTTTTAAATCTATATCGAAATAATCCAAGGATACTGAATGTCGTTAAAAGTTTATTTTTGTGCGTTTCAATAGGTATAAATTTCAACGGCTTGCATTATAAGCTTGTTGCCGGAATTATTCCCGCTTCGTTAAATTCAAATTATTAATTTTACATTGCTTAACTTTTTGTATCACCAAATATCAAACCTGTTCAAATGAAATACATTTCTCTATTCCTGGTTGGTTTTCTTCTTTTTGGAACCATCGCTTATGCAAATTCTGATAAAAAAACAGCTCCTAAAAAAATGCTTCGTCACGCCGTATTATTTAAATTTAAAGACTCAGCCACACCGGCACAGGTAAAAGAAGTTGAAGATGCGTTTCGCAAACTTCCTTCAAAAGTTAAAGAGGTAAAAGGTTTTGAATGGGGAACAAACAATAGTCCGGAAGGATTAAACCAAGGTTTCACGCATATGTTCTTTGTTTCTTTTGACAGCGAAGAAGGCCGTGCTGCGTATTTGCCTCATCCGGACCATAAGGCTTTTGTGAAAGTTTTGGAGCCTCATCTGGACAAAGTATTAGTGATTGATTACTGGACACAAGAATAATGAATAGAATAACTAATCTTTTTAAAACAAAACCTGATGCAGGACTTTTGAACGTTTATTTTACAGCCGGATTTCCTGCTTTGAATGATACAACAAAAGTTTTAAAAGCATTGCAAGATGGCGGTGCCGATTTAGTTGAAATTGGAATGCCGTATTCTGATCCTGTTGCGGATGGAGAAACCATTCAAAAAAGTAATGATCAGGCATTGGAAAATGGTATGACCGTACAGGTACTTTTTGAGCAGCTTGAAGGAATTCGCCAGACCATTTCCCTTCCGATTTTATTAATGGGTTATATCAATCCTGTATTACAATTTGGAATAGAAAACTTCTGTAAGAAATGCGCCGAAGTTGGTGTTGACGGGCTTATTCTGCCGGATATGCCGATGGATGTTTATTTGAACGAATACAAGTCAACATTTGACGCATACGGAATTCTGAATATTTTCCTGGTAACACCTCAGACATCAGAAGCACGTATCCGTCAGATTGACAACGCAAGTGATGGGTTTATTTACACTGTATCCTCTGCCAGCGTTACCGGTTCAAAAAGCGGTGTGAGTACGGATATGGAATCTTATTTCAACCGCATCAACGCGATGAACTTACGTAATCCACGATTGATTGGTTTTGGAATTAAAGATAATGCAACGTATCTGAAAGCTTGTGATTATGCCAATGGTGCCATTATTGGCAGCGCATTTATCCGGGTTTTACAGGAAACAAAAGATCTGGAAAATGATGTCCGGAATTTTGTAAGGGATATTAAAAATCCTGAGCCTGTTGCATTGGATGCCTGAAAATCGGATTTGTAATTATTGATCTAGTGCTAACAATTGGCTTAAAGCTGATTGTTAGCATTTTTTATTTATAAGACTTCTTCAATTTAAGTTGTTACTTCACTGATTTCAGGATCAATATGCATCAACTGGCTTCTTGAAAAACTCCATAAAAATATATATATTAGTCCGCTCTATGGTCAGCGGGGAAATGAGTACTTTTTACTTTGTAAAATCGTTACCATAGTAATCATTAGATTCTCAACTATATGGCGGCTTTTACACCAGTAATGGAAGGTCTTCTCCTTCGTATTCAGGAATATCGGCAGAAGTACTATCAGAATAAACTTTTGAAAGGAATCATCTTTTCAGCTGCTTTGCTTTTGACAGTATACCTGTTGTTCAATACACTTGAATATTTCGGGCGTTTCAGTTCGGGCGTTCGTGGTACGCTGTTTTTTGGATTTCTGGCGGTTCTTCTGTTCTCTTTTTTCCAGTGGGTTATTCAGCCGCTAATTCATTTATTGGGATTAAAAAAGCCAATATCTGATGAAGATGCAGCCCTTCAGATTGGACAATATTTCCCGGAAGTAGGGGATAAATTATTGAATACGCTTCAGCTTAAAAAGCTTTCGGGAAGTCAATCGGATCTGATTGAAGCCAGTATTCAGCAAAAATCCGGTCAGCTTTTAATAGTTAAATTTACAGATGCAATCCGTTTTAATGAAAACAAGAAACGGATTAAATATGCCATTTATCCTTTGGCTGCGATTGGTGTAATCCTGCTTTTTAATCCTTCCTTCTTTTCATCAAGTTCTGAACGGATTATTCATTTCAGGAAAAACTATACCTATGCGCCTTTTTCATTTCAACTTGAAAACAAGAATTTAAAAGCTTTCAGAAATGAGGATTTTACGTTGAAACTGGCATTAAAAGGAGAAGCCTTACCGCAGGATGTGTATCTGGTTCAGAATGGCAGCCGGTTTAAATTGACGCAGGAAGGAAATCAGCATTACTCATTTGTATTTAAAAATATCCAGCGGGAAGTTGCATTTTCATTCGAAGCCGCCGGTTTTCTTTCAGATGATTATAAAATTGACGTTATCGAACGTCCGGCTTTACTTTCCTTTGATGTAAATCTTCATTATCCGGCTTATCTTAACAAACCTTCGGAAGGGCTTAGTAACGTAGGCAATTTATCCGTTCCCGAAGGCACAACGATCGAGTGGAACTTCAATACTTCTTCAACAAAATCGCTTGGTATACGCTTTGAAAATGATTCTCTTTTGTATAAAGCTGCTGAAAAAGAGGACGAGGATTTTCAGGTTGTAAAACGCTCGGTGCGTAAATCTGCCCAGTATCAGATTCAGCTTAAAAATGACGAGGCCGTTAATTCAGATAAAATCGGATACTATATAAATGTCATTCCTGACAAATTCCCCGTACTATCTATTGAGAATTTCCAGGATACAACACTTTTCAATTATCTGGTTTTGGGTGGTTCCATTAATGATGATTATGGATTTTCTCAACTGAAATTATTCTATTCAATTCAGCGAGAAAACGATAAAAAAGGCTCGGCTCCGAAAAGTATTCCGATTCCATTTAATAAAACGGTAAACACACAAAGTTTTTACTTCCAATGGTATGTAGACAGCCTCAAACTGGCACCCGGAGATAAAATTGAATATTATGCTCAGGTTTGGGACAATGACGGCGTGAATGGTGCGAAAAGCGCCCGTTCAAGGTCTATACAATTTACTGTTCCATCAAAAGACCAGCTTGAAGCGGATATCAAAAAGTCGGAGCAAGAAACTGAAAATCAAATTGAGTCTACTATGAAAAAAGCGCAAAGTCTAGAGAAAGATCTGACCGCTCTGGATGAACGTTTAAAGAGTAATAAGGAACTTGATTTTAAAGAGAAAAAACAAATTGAAGATGTTTTGAAAAAGCGTGAAGAACTGATGAAAGAATTGCAGTCTCTTCAGGAAAAAAATCAAAGCACGAATGAGAAGTCAAAACAATTTGATCAGAAAAGTCCGGAGCTTCAGCAAAAACTGGATCAGCTTGAAAAGTTGATGAAAGATCTGATGGACAACGACACGGATAAATTATACAAAGAATTACAAAAACTGCTCGAACAAAAGAAAAGTGAACGGATGTCGAGCACGATGGAAAAGCTAAAAAACAAGGAACAAAATCTTGAAAAGGAACTGGAGCGTACAATGAAGCTTTTCAAGCAAATGAAGATGGAGCAAAAAATGGAAAAGCTTGTCAATAAGCTTGATAATCTAGCCGACAAAGAAGACAAGCTTTCTGAAAAATCTCAGGAAAACGATAAGAACAAAAATTCGGAAGACAAAAAGGGTAAAAATGAGGACCTGAAAAAAGAACAGGAAAAAATTCAGGAAGACTTCGAGAAAGCAAAAGAAGATACCAAAGAAATTGAAGAGCTAAGTAAGGAACTTGAACAGCCTATCGATTCAAAAGAAGAGGAGCAAAAAAGCGCTTCTGAGCAGATGAACGAGAGTAAAGACAAACTTAGCAAGCAACAAAACTCCAAAGCCTCAGAAGCTCAGAAAAAGGCAGCGAAATCAATGCGTAACATGTCCAAGGCAATGTCTGACGCCATGGAAGCCGCTGAAATGGAAAAGATGCAGGAGGACATGGACGCGATGCGTGATATTTTGGAAAATCTGATCACTTTATCTTTTGATCAGGAAAAACTGATGAAAGATTTCCGTGGTGTGAATTTGCAGGATCCGCGTTTTGTAAAGTTGGGTCAGCAGCAATTGAAATTAAAAGATGATGCAAAAGTGGTTGAGGACAGTTTGTATGCCTTAGCGAACCGGGTTGTTCAGATTCAGTCGTTTATCACCCGTGAGCTGAATGACATGAAAATGTATATGGACGAAAGTGTAAAAAGCATAAAGGACCGAAGCCTGAATGTAGCGACGTCCAAACAACAGTTTGCGATGACATCCATGAATAACCTGGCATTGATGCTCAGCGATGTTTTTAAGCAGATGCAACAGCAAATGGCGATGGCGATGCCAGGAGAAGGTAAAGGAAAGAAGGGTAAAAAGGGAGAGCAGCCGGGCATGGGTGAAATGCAGGAAAAACTGAACGGCCAGATGAAACAACTGGGACAGGGAAAAGAGGGGCAGGGAAACCAATCGGAGCAACTGGCCAGAATGGCTGCTCAGCAGGCGATGATTCGTAAAATGGTTCAGGCATTGAAAGATGAGCAAAAAGGTACAGAAGCCGGAAAAGCGTTTGGAACCGAGCTTCAGGATATTATTGAAAAAATGGATGAAACGGAAACGGACCTTGTTAATAAACGTGTAACTCCGGAGTTGATGAAACGTAATAAAGAAATCACTACGCGTTTGTTAGAGTCCGAGAAAGCGATGAAAGAACAGGATGAAGATGAGCAGCGCAAAGCTCAGACAGCTAAACAATTGCCAAGACAACCACCTGCTGCTTTTGAGAAATATGTTCAGGAAAAAGAAAAACAAACAGAATTACTACGCACAATACCTCCAACATTTTCTCCTTTCTACAAACGGGAGGTTGATAATTACTTCCGTAAATATCAGTCCAAGAACTGATTAAGGCGGTGAAGTGTTATTGCTTAACCTATTTTAGGAATTGAGATCAGTTCTTAAAATAGGTTAAATACAGCACGAAACAGGCACTTAAATAATTTGTAATTAGATACTTGCTACCTTTACAACAAATTTGCTTTCAGGTTGTTAATCGACTCTGGGTGACAAATATGTTGTAACTAGTTAATAAACAGTCATTTCTGAAAATTAGTATGCTTAAATTCTTCTCTGAGGAGATTGATTTCAAACTTTCATATCCGCTGAAAACATCCCAATGGATTAAAACAATCTCTAAATCAGAGGGTTATAATTTGGGTGATCTGAATTATATCTTTTGTTCGGACGAATATCTTTTAGAAATCAATAAACAATATCTCGACCATGACTATTACACCGACATTATTACGTTCGATAATAGTGAAGAGGAGGGGAAAATTGAAGGTGATATCTATGTTAGCGTTGATAGGGTAAAAGAGAATGCTGAGACTTTTGGCGCAGACTTTGAAGTAGAAATGCGCAGAGTTTTGATTCACGGGCTCTTACACTTAATGGATTACACGGATACGAGTGAAGATCTAAAAAAAGTGATGCGAGCAAAAGAAGATGAATGTCTTCTTCTTTTTAAATAATATTTCCACGTGGAACATTTGAAAAATTTAAAAATTTCTGTTTCACAACAAATAAGAGAAAACCTAAAATTATGTTTCAGGAATATGATGTAATAGTAGTAGGAGCGGGACACGCCGGTTGTGAAGCAGCCGCTTCAGCAGCAACCATGGGTTCCTCCGTCTTGCTGATTACAATGAATATGCATACCATCGCACAAATGTCATGCAACCCGGCTATGGGCGGTGTTGCCAAAGGACAAATCGTACGAGAGATCGATGCCCTTGGCGGTCAGTCCGGAATCGTGAGTGACAAAACCATGATACAATTTAGGATGCTTAACTTATCAAAAGGCCCCGCCATGTGGAGCCCAAGATGCCAGAGCGACCGGATGATGTTTGCGAATGAATGGAGAAGCGTTCTTGAAAATAATCCGAATGTAGATTTTTGGCAAGATACCGTGAAGGGAATTTTGCTTGACGGCGACAAAGTCTGCGGTGTAACAACCAGCCTGGGAATTGAAATAAAATCCAAGTCAGTAGTTTTAACTAACGGAACATTTTTGAATGGCCTGATCCATATCGGAGAGAAAAACTTTGGTGGCGGAAGAACAGGAGAAAAAGCCGCAACCGGAATCACCGAACAATTAAAAACTTTGGGTTTTGAATCTGGTCGTATGAAAACAGGAACGCCTCCGAGAGTTGACGGACGTTCGCTGGATTATTCAAAAATGGAAGAGCAACCAGGCGATGAAAATCCATCTAAGTTTTCGTACAAGGACACGAAAAAATTAACCAAGCAAAGAAGCTGCTGGATCACGTATACAAACAACGAAGTCCACGAAATTCTTAGAACAGGGTTTGAAAAATCCCCAATGTTCTCAGGAAGAATCAAAGGACTCGGTCCACGATATTGTCCTTCGGTAGAAGACAAAATTAACCGTTTCGCTGATAAGGATCGTCACCAGATTTTCGTAGAGCCGGAAGGGTGGGACACTGTCGAGGTTTACGTAAATGGTTTCTCTACTTCTCTACCGGAAGATGTGCAATACGCCGCTTTGAAAAAAATTCCAGGATTTGAAAATGTAAAAATGTTTCGTCCAGGATATGCGATAGAATATGACTACTTCCCACCGACACAATTAAAATCAACACTCGAAACACACCGGGTAAAAAATTTATTTTTTGCAGGACAAATTAACGGTACTACCGGATACGAGGAAGCAGCTTGTCAAGGTTTGATGGCTGGGATTAATGCGCATAGAAATGTTCACAACCTTGAACCTTTTGTACTTAAAAGATCAGAAGCATACATTGGTGTTTTGATAGACGATCTTATCAATAAAGGTACCGAAGAACCTTACAGAATGTTTACTTCCCGTGCTGAGTATCGAACACTCCTCCGTCAGGATAATGCGGATATTCGACTTACTGAAAAAGGATTTGAAATAGGATTAGCCGATAAGCAAAGACTGGATAACGTTCGTCAGAAAATTCAACAGGTTGAAGAAATTATAACTGAGTTTAATTCCCACAAATTACATCCGGAAGAAATCAACCCAAAACTGGAAGAAGTAGGATCCGCTCAAATCAGAGAAAAAACTTCAATCACACAACTACTAAAGAGGCCACAACTGACTATTGATAAAATTGCCGAAGCCGTTCCATTGATTGCAGCATTGCTTGAAAAGTATGGAGAAGATACCATTAAGCAAGCTGAGATTCATGTTAAATACGATAGCTATATTGAGAAGGAAAAACTCCTTGTTGATAAAATGAATCGTCTGGAAGACCTTGGTATAATTGATAACTTTAATTACGATGGTGTGACTTCATTGTCCTTTGAAGGACGAGAAAAACTTAAACGTACCAGACCTTCAACTATCGGCCAGGCGTCAAGAATAAGTGGCGTAAGTCCATCAGATATCTCAGTACTCATGCTCTTTATTGGAAGATAAATGCCTTTGGAAATTTTAAAAAATTGCCCGGTTTGTAATAACACCAGCTTCAACAATTACTTAAACGTTGAAGATTATACAGTATCCAAAAAGGAATTCACCATACAACAGTGTAATTCCTGTTACTTTCTTTTCACAAATCCACGTCCCGACGTTGATGAAATAGGGGCGTATTATCAATCTCAGGATTACATTTCACATCACGATGATGCGAAAGATCTAATGAGCAAAGTTTACACTTCTGTAAGGAATTTCACCATATCACAGAAGATAAAACTAATTAATCAGCTGTATTCAAAACAGGGAAATTTACTTGATATTGGATGCGGAACTGGTAACTTTTTACAGGCTACTAAGGAGGCTGGCTGGAAAATAGCTGGTACTGAACCCGATCCGGAAGCACGTAATATAGCAGGAAAAAGAGTAGGACAATCCATCTATGAAAGCATAAACGCACCGGAGTTTTCTAAAGCGAAGTATGATATAATTACGATGTGGCATGTACTGGAACATGTACATCTTCTAAATGAAACCATTGCCTGGCTATCCAACCATATTGCACCTAATGGCAGAATTATTATTGCAGTACCAAATCCACAATCTCCGGATGCAACTAACTATAGCAGGTTCTGGGCTGCATATGACGTCCCAAGACATCTTTATCACTTCACAAAAGATTCGATGGCTTTACTGATGAAAAATCACGATTTCAAGATTGATACGATCCATCCCATGTGGTTCGATTCATTTTATGTGAGTATGCTTAGTACGAAATATAAGGAAGGGAAAACGAATCTGTTTGATAGCGTAAAAACTGGAATTACATCCAATATTAAGGGTAATTCCAGTGATCCCAAGAGTCTGAATACCTCCAGTTTGATCTATGTAATTTCAAAAATTTAATTTATTCAAAACCCCTGAACCCTCAATATTGCAATGCATATTGAGGGTTTTTATTTAACACATTTACGATGCTTAAGAAATATTTTCTGGCAGTAGTTTGTCTAGTCATGTTCGCAAAATGCGCACAGCAAGTAGCTCCCACAGGAGGGAAAAAGGATATCATTCCACCCAATCTTTTGTCCAGCGATCCGCCAAACCGAACCATTAATTTCAAAGGAAACAAGATTACATTATTCTTCGACGAATATGTTGTAATCGATAATATTACCCAAAAACTTATCATCACACCAGAGGCAGATAACCCTTATAGTTTCAAACAAAAAGGAGAATCTATTGAGCTGAATTTTAAGAAAAAGTTTGTAGACAGTACGACATATACCCTCAATTTTGGGGACGCCATAAAGGACTACGCAGAGAAAAATCCTGCTAAAAATCTAAAATTAGTTTTCAGTACTGGCGGATCTCTTGACTCAGGACGCATCTACGGAACCATAAAAGACTTGCGTTCCAACAAACCCATTTTCGATGCCCTTGTTGGCCTATACAATATAAGCGACACATTAAATATCGCGAAACAAAAGCCATTTTACTTCTCAAGAACAGACAGCACCGGGCGATTTTCAATTGAAAATACCCAAATAAGACCGTACAAATTGATTGCCATGGATGACAAAAATCGTAATATGCTCTACAATACAAAAGACGAAAGAGTAGGCTTTATCAACAACCCGGTTAATGCGGGATCAGATTCTCTGAACTATTCTCTGGGATTATTCCTGTCCGACAACACCCTATTCCGTGTACAGAGAACTATACCAAAAGTTAACAATTATACCGTAGTCTTTAACAAGGGAATTGAAACTGCCGATATCACTTTTATGAATAAGGATACCCTTCCTTATATACTAGAGAACAATCTCCAGTTGAAATTCTTTAACGTACAACCACATCCTGATACTACCTTAATCCGAATGACCACTACCGATTCATTGGGCATAACAGCTCAGGATACCATTAAAATAACATTCCAGCAACAAAGAGGAAAAGACAGACAAAAAGATCCATTTGGCATGACCACCATACCTTCACAAAATAAACCTTTGAGTAGGAATTTTACTTATGAGCTGCAATGGAATAAACCCGTAAGCTTCCTTGATGATAAAAAAATCCAGCTAATCAGCGATAGTTTAACCCGAGAACCTATAAGTAATCTGACCCTATCCTGGAACAAATACCATAATAATCTTAAAATAACAGGCAAATCGACAGCAAAAGATACTATTAAATGGGATTTTCCAAAAGGCAGTATAATCAGTGTAGAAGGAGATACTTTGGCAAAAATGCTAGTAAAATATCCAGTATTAAACGAAGACGAATTTGGGGTACTTTCAGGATCTGTACTTCATGCTGATACCTTGTCCTATATTGTTGAGCTTGTAGACGAGCAATATAAAATCTTTCAGTCGCTGTACAGCTCGCCTTATACTTTCCGGCACATTCCTCAAGGAAATTATTTTCTCCGAATCATTTTAGACGACAATAAAAACCGTAGGTGGGATACTGGTATAGTCAGTAAAAACAAACAGCCTGAAAAAATTCTGTACCTCCCTCAGAAAATTCTAATTAAAGCCAATTTTGAGATCAACGATACCAACCTTGACTTGTCAACATTAAAGTAGTAAATTTTCTTATGCACTTTATGTGGATAACTGTGTTGATATCTCTGATTTTCTGTGGGTAAATACCAAAAATTTGTTAACAATTATGTGGATAACCAATGTTTCATGTGGATAAAAACTAAATTTTTAATCTCCAGTGCATAATCCACATCTAAAAGGAAGTTAACAGTGCGTTGATACACTTTAGAGAATGTGAATAACTAATTCTCCCGATCGATATCAGTTACCCACACTCTAGTGTCTATAAATATTTTCTTACCTTGTAATTCAAATACTTAAATGTTGATAAAAAGAAAACCTCCAGTGGATAAACCGTAATACTTATCCACATTTTGTGGATAAGTATGTTAATCTATAGTGGAAAACATATTTATCTACATATCCACAGTGCTAGAGAATAGTAATAATTAAAAAAGAAATTTTTTTATCTATTATGAAAAAGGTTTTAAGGTGGTTATTTATCTACATATTAATTTCCGGCGCGGCGGGGACGGCGGTCCGGGCGCAGAGCGAAAAAGAGATGGCCGAGGAGTATTTCAAGAAGGATGATTGTCCGAAAGCTCTGACGTATTATACTGTACTGTTAAAAACAGGTTTTGAAAAAGGATATCTTAAAAACTACACCAGCTGCATCATTAAAACAAAAAGCTGGAGTGAAGCAGAGCAATTCTTTAAAAAGCAAATCAAAAATGACGCTTTCAATTCGGCTTGGTATTATATATACTGGGGAACTCTCCTGGATGCGCAGGGAAAGCCTCAGGAAGCTGTAAAGAAAAATGAGCAGGCAATAGCCGTTTCTGGCTTAAGAATTGATCTGAAGCGAGATATGGCCGATGAATTCAGAAGTATGAGTCAGCCATTGTGGGCTAAAAATGCTTTGTTAAATGGAAGAGAAGTTTCCAAACGAAGTGATTTATTTCAATTGGAAATGGCGAGTGTATACCGGGATCTCAACGACCCTGAAAATATGATCGATGAACTTTTGTCATACGGTACCCGATATCAGAATATAGAGGTGGTCCAGAATATGCTTCAGGATTTCACAAAAGATGAAAAGGAGCAGGCCTTATTAGAAAAGGTATTGTATGATAAAATTCAAAAGTTTCCCAACGAAGGTTTCTATAATGAGTTGCTGATCTGGTATCAGATCCAGAAAAAGGATTTTTATAAAGCCTACATTCAGGAGCGTGCCCTGGACAAAAGATTCAAATATAACGGTAGCCGTCTTTATAATCTGGCGATGCTGGCGCTTCAAAATGATGATTATGTCAACGCTGCCGCCATATTTGATCATCTGGTAAAGGAATATCCCAAAGGCCAGATATATCCGGTTGCTCGTCGTATGGCAATTTTTTCAAGAGAAGAACAGGTGAAAAATACATATCCCGTTCAACGTACAGAAGTTCAGAAATTGCTTGGACAATACCAGCAGCTGGTGGATGAGCTTGGTATTAATGCCCGCACCGTTGAAGCTTTGCGTAACATGGCTACCCTAAATGCTTTTTATCTGGATGATTTTAAGAAAGCCATTGAGATAATGCAAATGGCTATTGATGGAGGAAAGTTGGATAAAATGTTTGTAGATAAATGTAAACTGGATCTTGGCGATATCTATTTGTTGCAAGGGGAGCCTTGGGAAGCTTCTTTACTTTATTCGCAAGTTGAGAAATCCCAGAAGGATGACCAGTTGGGTTATGAAGCAAAACTTCGCAATGCAAAATTACATTATTACAAAGGTGATTTTGCTCTGGCCAAAGAAGTTCTTGATATTTTAAAAAAGGCTACTTCCCGGGAAATTGCTAACGATGCTAATGAATTGGGATTATTGATCATGGATAACACCGGGTTGGATAGTACGGAAACTGCAATGAAACAATACTCGGCGGTTGAGCTTTTATTATTTCAAAATAAAAAATACGAAGCGATTGATTCTTTAAAAGTTTTGTATGAAAGATACAAACAGCATAGCTTGTCAGATGAAATTCTCTGGCTCACTGCCAAGACATACATGAAACTGGATAGCAACCAGCAGGCGATGTCAACTTTGAAATTACTCTATTCAAAATATAGTGTAGATATTCTTGGTGATGATGCTCTGTTTGCGATGGCAAAACTTGACCAGGAAAAATTGAACAACAAAGATGAAGCGATGAAGTTCTATCAGGAATTAATGGAAAAATATCCGGGAAGTATTTTTGTCGCTGAATCACGAAAACGTTTTCGCTTGTTGAGAGGTGACGTTGTAAATTAGAAAATTTAGAGGTTGAACAGAAAAAGGAAGAGCGAGGCCAAAATTAGCCTCGCTCTTCCTTTTTAGAATTAAATATTTGCGAACTAATATGCGGTTCACTCCATTTGATAAAATCTAAGACGGCTATTTTTTTATACTTATCGACTTAACTTACTTAATAATAGTGTTTTAAAGTCCGAATATAGTGGTTTCAATTTGATCGACTCTTTTTCAATAGAAAGAAGCAATTTTAGTCTTTCCGGAATTTCAATAGATTTTTCCAAAGTTTCTTCAACCAAGTCGATAAATTTGGCTGGATGAGCGGTTGAAAGAAAAACTCCTGTAAAATTTCCATCAGAATTTTTTCTATACTCTTCCAACCCCCGATATGCTATTGCGGTATGCGGACAAAGAACATAATCGCTATTTGCATAAACTTCACGCATTGATTCTTGTGTTTCTTCGTCATTAAAGGAATAACCGGAAATTTTTTCTTTCACCAAATTCCAGTCATCACCAAAAAAGCGGATCATTCGTACAAAGTTGCTTGGGTTGCCTACATCCATTGCGTTAGAAACTGTTTCAATCGATGCATGCGGCTCAAACGTTCCTTCCTCTAAATATCTTGGTACCGAATTGTTCAAATTTGTAGATGCAATAAAATGTTCAACTGGCAAACCCATTCGATAAGCCAGAAGTCCTGCACTCAAATTTCCAAAGTTTCCGCTTGGTATTGAAAAAACCAATGGCTTACCAAGTTTTTTCAGCTGGGCATACGCAGCGAAAAAATAAAACGATTGCGGGATCAGACGTGCTATATTAATTGAATTAGCTGAGGCGAGATTAAATTTATCAGTCAATTCAAAATCTAAAAATGCTTCTTTAACTAATTTTTGACAATCGTCAAACGTACCGTCAACTTCTAATGCAGTAACATTATGACTAAGCGTTGTAAGTTGTTTTTCTTGTATCTCGCTTACTTTTCCGCTGGGATAAAGGATCGTTACTGATATTCCTGATACTTTGTAAAATCCCTGCGCAACTGCACCACCCGTATCTCCGGAGGTAGCTACAAGAATTTGAATTTCCTTTTGTGATTTTACCAGAAAATGGGACATTAGTGCTGCCATAAAACGCGCTCCAAAATCCTTGAACGCCATGGAAGGACCGTGAAAAAGTTCTAAAACATAGTCATTGGGAGTTATTTTTACAACCGGTGCCTCGAAGTCATATGAACTTTCTATTAATTTTTCAATGTCTTCGCGAGAAATATCATCACCTAAAAGTGTATATGTTATTTCAACGGCAATTTCTTTAAATGTCTTATTTTCGATTGTATCTAAAAATTCCTGTGAAACTTTTGGAATACTTTCAGGCATGTAAAGACCATTATCTGGCGGCAAACTTCTAAATACAGCTTCTTCGAGAGACGCTTTCAATGAAGCAGTTTTGGTACTATAAAATATCATTATATAAGAAATAAGGTCGCACTGGAAAAGTACAAATTTAACTAAAATACCTGCGTGTCAGATATTTTGAACATGTAATTTTGAGAAAAGTATATAACTTGCCTTGTCAAAACAAGTATTATTTTAACAACTTTGTTAAGGTTGAATTAATACTTTTGAACCTACCGGCGCTAAAAAAGATTATTATAAAACATAAGAACATAACCTGTTTTAAACGGTTAATTTTTTAAAATATTTTTAAGTTAATTGATTCATTTTCAAATTAATATAATAGATGTCACAAGGACTTTTTAATGTTCCGGCTCTAAGAAACGAGCCTGTTAAAAGTTATGCTCCCGGTAGCCCGGAGAGAAGCGAATTGAAAAAGGCTTTGGAAGAAGCCAGGTCAAAAGAGGTTGAGATTCCCCAGTACATAGGGGGAGAAGAAGTTTTTTCTCAAAATAAAAAGCGTATCTCTCCACCTCATGATCATCAGCATACATTGGGATATTTTCATGAAGGAAATGCTGATGATGTGAAAAAAGCGATTGATTCTGCTTTGGAAGCCAGGAAAAGCTGGGCACTTATGCATTGGGAGCAACGTGCTGCAATTTTTCTGAAAGCAGCAGATTTAATAGCAGGACCGTACCGTGCAGAATTAAATGCAGCAACTATGTTAGGACAGTCGAAGAATGCTTACCAGGCAGAAATAGATTCAGCTTGCGAGATCATCGATTTTCTTCGTTTGAATGTAAATTTCCTTACTGATATATACAAACAACAGCCGGTTTCTTCGGATGGCGTGTGGAATCGTATGGAATATCGTCCATTGGAAGGATTTATTTTTGCCATTACGCCTTTCAATTTTACGGCCATTGCCGGAAATCTTCCGGCAGCTCCTGCGCTAATGGGAAATGTTGTGCTTTGGAAGCCTGCATTTACACAAGTTTATGCTGCTAATGTTATTATGAAAGTATTTAAGGCTGCGGGACTTCCTGATGGCGTAATTAATATGATATTGGCGGATGGTCCTGTTGCGGGAGATATTGTTTTCAAACATGCGGATTTCGCTGGTATCCACTTTACGGGGAGCACGAAAGTTTTTCAGACAATCTGGAAAGAAATCGGTGAAAATATTGGAAGCTACAAGACATTTCCTCGTATCGTCGGTGAGACGGGTGGAAAGGACTTTGTTTTGGCCCATAAATCTGCAAATGCAAAAGCCTTGGCAACCGGCTTAGTCAGAGGAGCGTTCGAATACCAAGGGCAGAAGTGCTCAGCTGCTTCGCGTGCTTACATTCCGTCTAATTTGTGGGAAGAGGTGAAAGGATATATGCTGGCGGATTTAGCTGAAATCAAAATGGGAGGAGTTGAGGACTTTTCTAATTTTGTAAATGCGGTGATTGATGAAAAATCTTTTGATAAAATTGCTTCTTATATAGAAGGAGTAAAAAATAGTAACGGAGAGGCTGAAATAATTGCCGGTGGAGGGGTTGATAAGAGCAAAGGATATTTTGTTCAGCCAACAATTATAAAAGCTTCCAAACCGGATTATATAACCATGTGTGATGAGATATTCGGTCCGGTTCTTACCTTATATGTGTATGATGCAGAAAAGTTCGAGGAAATCATCCCAATTGTAGATTCAACGTCTCCTTATGCCTTGACAGGTGCAGTTTTTGCTCAGGATCGTTATGCGATTCAATATGCAACTGAACATTTGGTTAATGCTGCGGGTAATTTTTATATCAATGATAAACCGACAGGAGCAGTAGTAGGGCAACAGCCTTTTGGTGGCGCACGTGCTTCCGGTACTAATGACAAGGCGGGATCTGTATTAAACCTGCTGCGCTGGGTTTCCCCACGTGTAGTTAAGGAAACATTAGTTTCACCTGAAAGCTATAAATATCCCTTCCTTTTGGAGGAATAATTGGATAATTTTTTTGAATAGTTTGAATACTTAAAGAACTTTCAAAAAAGTTGTATTTTTTTTTGCCTGATACTTGCAACCAGAAATATTTTTTCTACCTTTGCAATCCCAATCGCAGACAGCGGAAACGAAAAGTGAGAGTGAAAGTTTGATTGGTACTGTTCTTTGACATGATGAGATAAACTAAAAGAGTAAGAAAAACTCGTTTAAGAAGATAACGTGGGATCTTAGGATTACCACAAAACAAAATTTACAATGGAGAGTTTGATCCTGGCTCAGGATGAACGCTAGCGGCAGGCTTAATACATGCAAGGCGAGGGGGCAGCAATGTCACCGTCGTACGGGTGCGTAACGCGT
>NZ_VTOL01000003.1 GCF_009801115.1 Dyadobacter sp. 3J3 | reverse complement strand
AAGCAGCCTTTTATTCCTTTCGACCAAGACGAATACAGAGAAAAATACAGATTGGCTAAAATTGCAAATTTAGAAAGGGCACTAAAAAGGCTTATGGCTGAGGCAGCATGAAGAAGTTATATAGTAGACTTTAAGATTAAAAGAAAGGACGCAGAAACTTATATTCTTTGCGTTTTTTCTTTTAATCTTTTTTGCTTAGCGTGAAACCTTAAAAACCTTACTTATCCCGAAACCTTACAGCCACCTGGAAACCAATCCAACCATAATTTTTTTTGGTATGATCCGGTTTTCCTCCAAGCCAGAACGTTGACAAAAGTTTCCGGGTATCATACGAAGTTCCCAGTTCATTTCCTGTCAATAAATTTAATGAAGGTCCAAAGGCAACGGAAAAGCGTTTCCCTGTTTTTCTTTCAATGCCAGTGGTCAGACGAAACAAACCGGCAGCATTGTGACTTTTTAAATTTGCCTTGTCAATGGCAACAGCATTGGCTGTAATGTCGGCATTGAACATCCAGCCGCGTCCCAGATTGATACCTGTTCCAAATCCATAACCGATACTTCCGAATGGTTTGTTGTCTATTTTCCAATTAAAACCTAAGGTGAAAATATTATAAAAAGAAGTCATCCCCGTTTTAAAAGTAGTATTGAAGTAATTAAATTCGTCTGTGGAAACTTCATATCTCCTATAACCATTTTTCCTGATGTAGTTGAAAAAACCAATGGAGGCTGTCGCGGAAGAATCGGCATAATTTATGGCACCAAACTGGTGCCCGCTTTTTACTGTTTTTGCATAATTATATGCTCCTGCAACCTGCCATCCGCGTAATTCCCCTAGCATTACATTGCCTACACCTGCCCATTGGAGACCTTTTACATTACCTCCGGTGAAATTTAATAATGTAGAATGTTGCACGCCTTTAAGATTCCCCATGACAACATTAAGGGCTGAGGCATACTGGTAGCCTGTAACATTATTACCAACAAAATTAGCGATTCCCGCAAGCTGAATACCTTTTACATGTCCGCGGTCTGCATTAAACAATCCCCCGATTTCCAGTTTATTCGTACCTAGTGAATAACCGGCAAAAACGTTGAATGAAAAATCATTTACAACGTTTCCGCTAAGCTCCCGGTTGGTGCTTATAAAAGGTAAAATGGATGACTGAACCGGCCGGTATAAAGTATCCGTGATATTTTTGGTATTAATGGCTTGTTTGGCAGAAGCAAAAGCACCGCTGAAGTCCTTTCGGACACGCTGGTAAGTAACCCGTAATTTATTTTGTAAAGGAAGAGAATCCGTTTCTATAATCGTATCGGGCGATACATAAGTAGTTGAGATATATTCAAATTGAGGAATTTCTATTTTTCGACTGTTTAGTGAATCGGATTTGGTAATGATATTTAACCGGCGTAATGAAAGCGCTTTAAGTGTGTCCGGGTTTAGTTGAATTGGCAAATAGGTATTTCTTCGGTTTGATATAATCACCGATTTTCCTATAAATTGATCTTTCCGGATTTCCAGGCGTACAGAGGAAGGCGTTGTTGGCAAACGTATCCGGTAGTATCCGTATTGGTTGCTGATAGTGGAGGCCAGTGTTACAGGTTCGTAAATACTGGCATTCGCTAGTTTCTCACCTGTTTTTTTGTTGATGATATAACCGTTTAAATTAAAATTCAGTGGCGTTTCTTCTTCTTTTTTTGTATTTCGAAGCAAAATAATATACTTGTGGCGCTCGCGGAAAATCACTTTTCCTTTGAATAATTCATTCAGGATTTCCCTTACACTTTGATTTACGACATTAAGAGAAACTCGGGTTTTGATCTCAACAATATCCGGATTATAGGAAAAACTAAATCCGCCAAGATTTTCTATTTGTCTTAGAACATTATCTAGAGACTGATTCGTTACGCGGATGGAAATGCGCTTTTCCAACAATTCCTGCGCCTGGACTTTCGAAGAAACCGAGCTTAGGAAACCAATAAAAACGAGGGAAAATATATAGTAAAATGTCCTCAACGCATCAGGAATTGATTGTTTTTTTAATTTTAAGGTATCTTTTACTGGCAACCGTTTCCTTCCAGCCAATATATTTTTCCATCTTTCCGCAAATGTAATTCCAGCGTTTCTGCAATGACCGACAAAGTCGCATCAAGCGGTTCTTTCTGGAAACTGATCGTTAGTCTGCACTGTGCGAGTTTTTGATTTGATAAACGAATATCAGAGTGATAACCTTCCCGCAATGTATTTACAACGTCACCCAGATTAGTTGCATTGAAATCAAAAACCTGCGTTTTGTAGCCCATAATATTGACATCAGCACGCATGCTTTTGAGCGTGTCATTCAACACTTCGGCACTTTGTCCTTTTATCAGTTCAATCTTTTTGTCATTTTTGGAAACCCGTACTTTTCCGGTTTTTACATCGATACGAACGAGCTCTTTTTTGTAAGCCTTAACATTAAATGAAGTTCCTAAAACCCGTACCTGAGTTCCATTGGCGTCGATAACAAAAGGGTGAGAAGCATCCGGTTTTACGTCGAAAAATGCTTCTCCTTTTAAAGCAACGGAACGTAAATCACCCGAAAAACTTTCAGGATAGCTTATGGATGAATTGTAATTTAAAAATACCCTGGTTCCATCCGGCAAAGTTGTTTCACCGGTATTGTTTGTCGTAGCGACCTCAATTTGTTCAGGATTATTTCCTTGTGTTTTAAATATAAACCAGCCAAAAGCCAGGATCGTTATTGAAACAGCGGCTGCAATCCAAACCGGAAAAGAGAAGGGTTTTTTAACCGGTAATTCCCGGGTAATCCTTCCCTGACTATAATCGTTATATTTTTCAGTTAAATGTTCTGATTGGCTATTGTTCGTTTTCATTTGCAAACGAACCTTATTCCAGGCTGCATCGGTATCAACTTTGATATGATTGGTTTTTAAATCAGCGGTTTTCTCCCAAAGTATTTCAAAAGCAGCAAGCTCTTTTTGATTTTCAGGATCGCTATTTAGCCAGTTTTTTACTTCGGCAATTTCCGTCGGTGTGGCAGTTTCGGCCAGAAAGCGTGCTAACAGCTCATCCGAAATGTTGTCATGAGGATTGTTCATGGTTACGATTGGATTAACTGTTGATATAAAAAATAAACAAGCACCAGCAAAGAAGGCAGATAGTCGGCAAGTTCTGTACGTAGTATTTTGAGCGCCTTTCCAATCTGGTTTTCTACGGTTTTGATCGAAATATTGAGCTGGTCAGCAATTTCCTGATATTTCAGTTCTTCAAACCGGCTCATCCGAAATGCTTTCTGGCATTGTTCAGGCAATTTTCTTACCGCTTTTTCGATACGTTCAGAAAGCTCATCCGCATGAATAACTTCGGTAACTGATTCATACGACTGAGGTAAATAATTGACTGAATATTCCCGGTATGCATCTTTTACGGCTGCATGTTTGAAGCGGTTCAGACAATGGTTATGAACTGCACGGTATAAATATGATTTTAGTGAAAGTGTAATTTCAAGATCCTCTCTTTTTTCCCAAATCGTAATAAAAACCGTTTGCACAATTTCTTCTGCATCCTCCGCATCTTTCAGCAAAGAACTCGCATAATTGCATAAACGCTGGTAATAGAAACGAAAAGTCCGCTCGAAAGCAGCTTCGTCTCCACGTCTTATGGCTTGAACAATTTCCGGATCAGAAGTTTGCACAGTTTTCCTCTTTTGTTTTTCGGCCAAAAGTAGATAATCTCTTTCGATTATAAAATCCGGATTGAGAAGAGCGGTTGCTGCCACAGTTTAAGTTTCTTTTAACCATGACAAGCGGAACGGATTCTACCCCTATGAAAAATAAATCTTTTTATTGGGCAGGGGAAAAGCTAATGTTGGTTGTCTTAGTTTCAAAGATAGGAGACAAATGATTTTCCAAATTTATTAGCCATGAAATAGTTATTTTATCATGCCGTATTTTGCACGTGCCTGTTTTTTGGACATACCGTCAAAATGCCACCATTCAGTTGTATTCACAGTAAATCCTGCCTTAATCATGGCTTTCCGGAGAATATTCCGGTTAGCGATTTGTTTGGATGTAAGTTTTCCCTGTCTTAACATTTCCTGTTCGGAACGAGGGTAGGCCAGTGGGCCAAAGAAGTCATAGGACGTTCCCATGTCCAAAGGTTTTTCATTTTGATCAACAACCGTGAGATCTATGGCGCAACCAAAATTATGATTGGAACCGATTTTTGGATCGGCCACATATTGGGTTTTTGAACGCTGAGGAATTTTTAAATCATCTAACGCATCCCAAAGTTTGTATTGTGCAGAATTTGGGCGGGCCGCATCATAAACCAGTAATTTAAAACCTGGTTTTTCCTGTTGAAGAAAGTAACTGGCCTGGGAAAGTTTTTTTGCCATTTCTGGCTGAAGATAGGCGTGAGTAAGTTCTCCGTAGACATTCTTTTTCATGAAATTGTCAGGAGTTGCGTATTTGAGTTCCACCAGGATTTGAGGATTTATGGTCTGAATGTTCACTAATCCTTGATCAAGTATTTTCTGTTCCACAGGTGAAATCTTATCCTGCTGGTTTTTTTGAGCTAAAACTGAAAAGGAAATTAAAAAAAATACAACACGCAAAAGAATTTTGTGAACCTGCATAAACCTCAGAACAGTGTAATGTTAAATGAAAAATCCTCCCAATTTGGGAGGATTTTTCATTATTAGTATCTTCTTATTTTAACTTTTGACAAACCGCCGTCAAAGTTAATTATGATTTTCTTTGTCGACTGGTCAAAGCCAGGTGATCGGTAAAGTTTGTCGTTTATTTTTTCAAGGTCATCAAAAGAGGTTAGGTTCAAAGCGCCGTCCAGTTTAATTTCGCAACCAACGGTTTTGGGGATTTCCAGTCCGATGGAAGCTACGCCGGCATCTATCTTAACATTGGACTGATCCAGTTTATCTCCCAGACGAATATCCAGATCAGCAACGCCCGTACTAACTTTTAATGTTTCAACTTTGTAATTACTTAGGTCAAAATCTCCATTTCCTGCACCCAGCCCAAGATCTATCGTCCAAACCGGTTTTGTATTAAGTTCAATTTCTGCTTTGTTGCTCAATTCACCTTTATGAAGTTTTACGTTTCCATCCTCCATTTTAAGGCTAATCGTTGCCGAATTGGTCAGTTTGTTAATGGATTTATTGGATAAAAAACCCAGGACTGACGAACGCGTATCGGCTTCAAAAAGTTTGTCGGTATTTCCTTTCAAAGTAAATGAACCAGCGCCGCCTTCCAGATTGAAATTTGCTTTCTGGATGAAATCCTCCATTTCATATTGGTAGGAATTATTTACGGGCTTTTTATAACCTTGCTCTTTGTCATTATTATCCTGTTCGTAATCATCATCTTTGTCGTCGTCATTATCATCTTCATCATCGTCGTCGTTATCATCGTCGTTGTCGTTGTCATGATCTCGATCATTCCAATTGAAATTCCAATTATCATTGTGACGGTCAAAAACACGTCCGGTGCGGCTCGTCAAACCACCGAAAACGGCAAGCACAATAAGTAATCCGACCAAGCCTCTGGCAGCAGTATATTTAGTCGTCAGGATCAGTAAAATACCGGCTAGGATTAGCAATACAGGCCAGTAAGGTAAGATCGCATCCCACTGAAAAAAGAAGATATCAAGCTTGCGCAGAAGCCAGAAGATACCAATGATGATGAGCATCCCACCCCAAAAAATACTTTTAGAATTTTTCATGTCAATTAAATATTTGAGTGGTTAGTATCGGAGTTTATGTAATTTCTAAGTAGCAATAATGCTCCGGAAATAATCAGAATAATGGGCCAGAAAAAACCTTTGAAATCAAAACCGGTTAGTTCTTCGACCAGAAAGAGGGTTCCCATAATAATGAGAATTACTCCCCAGAAAATGTTTTTAAAGTTCATGGCTGTATAGTTGAAAGTTGAAAATGGAAAGTTGAAAGCGGCGGCCGCAAGGTTGAAAGTTTTGCCCTAGTTTCGCTACGGCTTTTAACTGATTCTTTTCAACTGGTTTTAATTCACTTTTATAATATCGTCGTCTCCGTTTTCCGTTGGATTGTTTGGATCTTTTGGGAATGTATTCGGTGGCGTTGATTCAGTTGTACCGAATGGTGTGTAGGGCTGAGGATCTGGCGTCGGAGTGAATGGTTCTGGTTCGATGGGCTCAATTGGCGGCGTTGTTGGATAAACAGTCGTGTTTGCCTCATGTTCCTTATCTCTTTGGCGAAGGACAAGAAATGCACCAACAATAATTAATGCCACAGGCCAGAAATAAGGTTTGATTTCGTACCAGATAGGAAAATCGTCCACCAGCATGAAAATACCAAAAAGTACTAACGCACCACCAAGAATTTTAACAGTCTGATCGGAACGTTTTTTGTCAGCTATCGGATCGTGTGGCTTATTGGCTACGGTATCAAAGTTATGAACATCCGCAGTTCCGGTTGGAAGAACGGCCCACAAAATAATATATAAAATTCCCGTCCATCCGAAACTTGGAGGTATCGGCAGGAATAACATGACCACAAATAAAACACGAACGATGACTACATCTATTTGTAAATATTGGGCAATTCCGGAAGCAACTCCTCCAAATACGGCCTGATCGGGTATGCGGTGCAATTTCTTTTCCATTTCGTTGTTTACGTTTATGTTGTAATCAAAGGTAGTGGGTTATACAAGATACTGCAAGCAGGAAGTTTATTATCGGTTAGTAATCGTGTTAAATGGTAATTTGAAATGATTTTTGATAAATCGTTGTCAATTTCAACACAAATTACAAGTACTATGGATGATATTCAGGAGGATAAAGTATTTAAATCCGGTTTATTCTTCTTCCAAAGCTTCAAGAATATCCATCATGCTGCCAAAATCTTTGTATCCTGGTCTGATTTCTTCGCTTCCACGCAAGGCAATACCAATTTCAGGAAAAGTATCGGTTAATTTATTAACAGTAATTTCATCATCCAGCCCGAAACCAATTAGAATTGGATATTCTTTGGCAAGTTCTGTCAAAACCTGTATCCATTCTTCTGTCAACGGAGTGTTGGCATCACTTTCCAAAAGAAAATATGCAACGGAATCTCCATAACGACTTAATATGGAATAAATATCGCTGGTATCGTAAGTATCCACGCTAACGCGTAGAATCAACGGTAAACTCAGTTCACTTTGCAAATAGGTGAGCAAGTCTGGTGATTCCACCTGCACATAATGTACCGGATATTCTGCCAGCACTTTCAAAAGTAACTCAGGGTCCGTTTGGCTTGTTTCGGCAACCAGCTGTACACCAGCAAGCCAGGAACAGATTTCTTCGAATTTTTTTGGAGATATATAATTGGGAGAATGTTCATCGATAGAAAAACCAAGCATTTCCACACCCATACCGGCGCAATAACGGGCATCGGACAAATTGGTAACGTTGCTGATTTTTACGGTTCTGCTAAGCATGTTGATGGTATTTATTCGGAATTACTTTTCCTGCAAAGGTAATTCATCAGGATGATTATCTTGTTAATAAATTACTTTTTGGAGTTTTGGGTAGGAAATTAATGGCTAAAGCCTGGCTCGTTCTTGGTCGCTTGGCCAATAGTATATATTGGATTTTCGCTTATGCCGAAGAAAAATTAACCCAGCGTTTCAACCTTGGGTGTCTGAACGAACTCAGAACTTCTCGGGCTTTAGCCATTGCTTTCCGGCACAAAGAAAATTAACCAGGGTTTCAGCCTTGGGCCGAAGCATAACAGAGTTTCCGGCTTTAGCCAAAGCCACAATCTCAACAGCCTACAAAGAAAAAAGCTGCCGAAAATTTTCATCTCCGGCAGCTTTCAAAATATTTTCAGTAATTACTTCACCGAAAACTTATATTCCGTTGAAGTTTTGTAAGTTTCTCCTGGTTTCAGTTCTGTTGTAGGGAATTGTGGCTGATTTGGAGAATCCGGATAATGTTCTGTTTCCAGACACAGGCCATAACGTTTCGCATACGTTGCGCCTTTTCCTGTCAGTTTTCCATCAAGGAAATTTCCTGTATAAAATTGAACGGCAGGTTCTGTTGTGTAAACTTCCATAAAACGGCCGCTTTCCGTATCTCTCACCGTTGCAAAAAGTGATAAGCTTTTATCTGCACCGCTTATTACCCAGCAGTGATCATAGCCACCGCCATTTTTGATTTGTTCATCAGCAACGTCATTGATTCTTTTGCCAACCAGCGTAGGCTCGTTAAAATCAAAAGGTGTTCCTTTTACCGCTCTTAATTTTCCTGTGGGGATCAAAGTTGCATTTACCGGAACCATGCTATCCGATTTGATATAAACCTCGTGATTTAAAATATCACGTTTCAAACCGCTAAGATTGAAATACGAATGATTCGTTAAATTAAGAACTGTGTTTTTATCCGTAGTTGCTTCATAATCAATACGCAATCCGTTTTCGTTTGAAAGCGTGTAAGTCACCTTCACATTCAAAGTACCAGGATAACCTTCTTCTCCGTCCTTACTAACATAAGTTAATTCAAGGCCAACCAGAGAATCTTTTTTAATTTCCGTAGCATTCCAGAGTTTCTTATTAAACCCATTGATACCACCATGCAAAGAGTTCGGTCCGTTGTTGATCGGCAGCGTATAAGTTTTACCATCCAGTGTGAATTTCCCGTTCGCGATACGGTTTCCAAAACGTCCGACTAATGCTCCGAAAAACGGATTTTCTGCGATGTACGGAGCCAGGGAATCAAATCCCAATACTACATCTTCCCATTTTCCGCTTTTGTCTTTGGCAGTTAGTTCTGTGATAATGCCGCCATAATTACTGATTTTTACGATCATTCCATTAGCGTTGGTGAGCGTATAGAGATCAGCTTTTTTACCGTCCGGAAGGTCTCCGAATACTTCTTTCGAGATCGTACTGGTCATTGTTTTACTTTCGTTTTCGTTTTTTGTTTTTGAGCAGTTCATTAGGCCAATGCCAATCAGTGCCACAAATATTAATGATCGTTTTTTCATATAGGTATTTCCGGAAATATTAAGGTTTAAGCATTTAGTACAATTTCCTCGGTTCCATCTGTTATCTGCACACGATAACAGGGCAATTCTATTTGAAAGTTATCGTAGTAAGCTTTCTTCATTTTCTTTTCAAAATCCTCCACATCCTCTTTTTTTACCAGATTGATTGTGCAGCCACCAAAACCTCCGCCCATCATTCGCGCGCCGATCACAGACGGATCATCAAAAGTCTGATTTACCAGAAAATCAAGTTCCTCACAGCTTACTTCATATTCGTGCTGAAGTCCCTGATGTGTCTCATACATTTTTTTACCAAAACTGATCAGGTCACCAGCCGTCAGGAAATCGCAGGCAATCTGCACACGCTCAATTTCCTCCGTCATATATTTACAACGCCGGTAAACGACATCACCCATTTCATCTTTGTAGTTTTCAATCAGGGCAGGCGTAGCATCTCGTAAACTTTTGATCTCGGGATGATTCTTTTGAAGTATAGAAACGCCTTTCTCGCATTCCAATCTGCGTGTATTGTATTCTGAACTAGCAAGGGAATGTTCCACAAGCGTATTGCAAAGCACGAGTATATACTCGTCCATGGGGAAAGGAAAATATTCAAATTCCAGCGAGCGGCAATCCAGACGAATTACAGCTTCCTTTTTTCCAAAACCGGAGGCAAACTGATCCATAATTCCACATTGAACGCCAACATATTCGTTCTCTGCTTTTTGAGACATTTTTACGATAGAAAACCGATCCAATCCCAAATTGAAAACCTCGTTCAGCGCAAATAGCAAGCAGCATTCCAAAGCAGCAGAAGAAGACATTCCGGCTCCTTGCGGCACGTCTCCGCCAAAAGCGGCCTGGAATCCGCCAATATTTAAGCCTTTTTTATAAATCTGCTCAATAATGCCCAATTGAAAATAGGCCCATTTTTGATCTGGTTTGGAAATGTCGTCAACCTGAAAAGTATAAGTTTCATTTAAATCTACTGCATATAAAACAACCTGATTGTCGGTACGAGGGGAAATTGCGAAATAGACAGCCTTGTCTACACTGGCTGGTAATACAAATCCATTGTTGTAATCAGTATGTTCACCGATCAGATTTATTCTTCCCGGTGACCGAAAAAGTCTGAAATTTTCTGTGCTGGTATTGTCGCCAAAATGGGCTATATAATTTTCACGAATCCGTTCTGCCGTGCTCAATTCTGTACCTGTCATTTATTTTTTTAGTTGTAGATTATCGTTCTGGTATTTATTGATAATCGTTTTTAATATCCTTTTGCAAGGTTAATTTCATTAATCGGAGCGCCTCCTGTTTCAACCGTCATCATATTATTCAGGAATAAATCCACTTTGCCCACATGTTCATCGGCATGTCCGCCACCGGTATGCTGACTCAGAATAACGTTTGCCATCTTCCACAACGGATTGTCATTTGGAATAGGCTCAACTTCGGTAACATCCAGAACTGCTCCGTAAAGATGTCCGGAACTAAGCGCTTCAATAAGTGCCTGCTCGTCGGTCGTACTTCCACGGCCTACGCTTGCATATACACTGCCTTTTTTCATTGCATCAAAAAATGGCTTATCCGCAAAATTAGCAGCAGATCCAGGTAAGGTATTGATTACCAAATCAGTATTTGGTAAAACATTCAATAAATCTTCCTTTGAATGAATATCAGCATCTGGAGAAGTTCTTGCCATTAAATGAAGCGTACATCCAAAACCCTGCAAAAGAAGTTTTACCGTACTGCCAATCGTTCCTGCACCCAGAATCACAACTTCCTGGCCTGAAAGCAAACGCAATTCAGCTCTTAAGGGCGTTCCAACCCACTCTGTTTTTTCCTTCAATAATGTCAGCTTGTCAATTCCGCGATAAAGTGCTAATACACCACCAACGATCGATTCGGCACAGGGACGGGCAAACCAGTCGCCCATGTTGGCCACTTTCGTTTGGGCATTTAATCTTACCGATGCATACTGATCAAAACCGGCAGAATCCAGTTGCCAGAATTTTAAATTATTTAAAGGTTCAGAAAACCAGCTTAGTGGCGGATTTCCCAATATATAATCAGCCTCATTAAACAGATTTTGAGCTTCTGTTTTCGACTCCGTATCCGATTGAAAATGAATCGTATATTTTGGTGAAAGAACTTCTGTTAACCGGTTTCGAAGAGCTTCGTCAAAATTTGAGTGACAGTATATGACCATTGTTTTTTATTTTAAAGAGAGAAAAATCCCCGTTTTTACCTGTAAATTTCAAAATTATCTTTTCAAATAATTTCTAAAGACCTGGGAATGATTTGAAAATTATTCGTTAAAGCTACATTAAGAAAGGTAACCTGCAAACTTCATTTCTTTTCATTGCGTGTAAATATCATAATCTGGCAAGAATTTTCTTTCCTCTTGACCGGTATGCTGCCGTTTCGTAGTCCATGTTTTCCTGTATAATTAACCGTAATTCATTCTTTATATCCGGATAGGTTTTTGAAAGATTGAAAAGTACTGTCAGCGCAAAAGCTTTGATTGCAATGGCGGTTTCCCGTTTTTGAAGAAATTGAAAACAGGCATCCATAACTTCACCATGAAATTCTTCCGGAATAATTAAATCTTCCAGAATCCGTAAACTGTTTCGGATAACCGCATTGTGAACATCTGTTCGTTTCAGTTGATCCACTAAAATACCGATATAGGGCTCGACGATTTCAGGCTTTTTATGAGCTGCCCAACTTACACTCCATGCTGCCCGTTGCGCCACACGAATATCTGTTGAAAGAAAACAATCAATTAGTTCTTTGAAAGTTTCATCAGAAGAAACCGCAAATTCGGTAATGGCAAGCGCGTGTTTTTTGAAGTGGATTTGTTGTTTTGAAAGTTCGTCCCGGATGTTCATGGGGTTTGGTTTTTGTTATCCAAGGTTTTATTAACAGGTTGAAATGTTGATTTAAAATCAATTTGTGAATTAAGTTATGTCACCCAGTTGGGGTTTGGAAACGGGTATATCCAGCCTCATGCTACAATAATGTCATCCCTTCGGGATTTTTGAATGCGCACAATCCCGAAGGGATGATATTATTATAGAAAAAATGTTTTGCAGCCGTGACCTTAACCCTGAAAGGGTGACATAACCAACACCAACAAACCCTATTGAAACAAACCAACCGAAATAACTTTTTTCTGATCTTTAATCAAATCAACTTCCAACATTTTCATACCTAACTTCACCTTTTGCTTTCCCGATTTCCCTGAAACCAACGTTGCTGAGACCAATTTCCCATCTTTCCATAACTCATCAACCGTAACATTTCCACGTGCTTTCAAACCTTTTATTTCACCGGTTGGCCATGAATCCGGTAAGGCAGGCAACAATTCTATTACACCAGCCTGTGACTGCAAAAGCATTTCAGCAATTCCAGCCGTAGAACCCATGTTTCCATCCAATTGAAATGGCGGATGTGCACAAAGTAAATTGGAATAAGATCCGCCGCCATTCATCATATTCTCTGTTTTATCACCCACCGGGCGCAGTATTCTTTTGAACAAGGAATAAGCACGGTTTCCATCCTGCAATCTCGCCCAAAAATTAACTTTCCATGCCAATGACCAACCGGTACCCTCATCGCCACGGGCATCCAAAGTTACTCTTGCAGCTTTTGCAAATTCAGGTGTTGCAGTCGGGGAAATCTGATGGCCCGGATGTAAAGCAAAAAGATGAGAAACGTGACGATGTTTATCCGTAGAATCATCCACATCTTCATTCCATTCCTGCAATTGTCCCCACTTACCGATTTGCGGAGGCTGGATCTGGTCTCTGACTTTTTTAGCTTGACTAGCAAAATCAGTATCAGTTTTTAAAATCTGACTGGCTAAAATGGTATTGGAAAGTACGTCCCAGGCAATCTGATGGTCCATCGACGCGCCTGTTGAAATCCCGCCGTGCTCAGGAGAATAGGAGGGCGAAGAAACCAGAAATCCACTTTTCCCTTTGGTCAGATAATCAATCCAGAATAATGAAGCCTCCTTCATGATCGGATAGGCGGTGTTTTTCAGGTATTCTGTATCGTTTGTAAACGAGTAATGTTCCCAAAGATGCTGACTCAACCAACCCGCGCCGCCAGGGAAAAATCCCCAAGGGAAACTCCATCCTGGTGAAGTATAACCATAAGCATTCAACATCGTATTAACAGTCCAGCCCCGGGTTCCGAAAAATTCTTTTGCTGCCAGTTTTCCTGGCTCAACAATGGATTTGGTGAAATCAGACAGCGGCAGATAACACTCCGAAAGGTTGGTAACCTCCGCCGGCCAGTACAACATTTGGACATTAATATTGGTATGATAATCATTCGCCCAGGGTGGATTTGTACTATCATTCCATTTTCCCTGCAAACTCATCGGCATAGTACCAGGCCGGGTTGATGAAATCATCAGATAACGCCCGTATTGAAAATATAAAACCTCAAAACCAGGATCCGGTGTCCCTTTGAAATAGGCAATTTGTCTTTTATCAGTTGGAACGATATTATTTAGTTCAGTACCAAGATTTAGTGAAACGCGGTCGAATAAGTTTTTGTAATCTTTCTGCTGTTCGGCTTGAAGTGAAATTTCATTTTTACCAGCAACGGCAGCCATTATCTGCTGATTTATTTTCTTGTAATCATTTCCTTTATAAGTCGGGAATTGATAAGTATAATCGGTCGAGGCAGTGTGAATCAATGTAACTTTTCTTGCATTTTTTACTGTTACAACGCCTGCTTCATAACTTATTTTTCCATCGGTATCAATTCGATAAGTTGTTTCAAATTCCTGGTGATTATCTTTCAAACTTCCACCGAAGATGTACTGGTCCTTTTCAAATTTCTCGTATTCCTTTTTATGTGGTGTAGAAAAACGAATGGAATATGTTTCAGCCGAAGTCGATTTGAAATTGTACACCATAACTTTGGAAGGATAATTTCCGAAGTAAGTTCTTTCAAATTTTTCTTTGCCAGCTTCGTAAGTAACCTTGCCGGTTGCAGTCGAAATATCCAGTTCGCGCCGATAATTTTTGATTTCTCCTGTATGCGAAACACTTACATAAAGATCACCCATCGTTTGCTGTGCACCAAAATCACTGGAAGGCGTATTTTCCTTTTTCTCATGAATAATGCCGGTCATTTCGGCGCTGGCCAGTTTATCAGCTTCTGCTAATTTTCCTTGCGCAAGCAGTTCTCTTACTTTTGGCAGTGTTTTGTAAGCATCTTTTCTCAATCCAAAATTATAGTCCTCATTAGCGCCTTTTCCACCTGCCCACAAACTTCCTTCTGAAAACTGTAAACGCTCCTCTGCCGGATCTCCAAAAAACATGACGCCTAAATATCCATTTCCTATCGGCAAAGCCTGCGTCATCCAGTCTGTTGCTGGCGCATCATACCATAGTTTTAAATGGGTTTTATTATTATCTGCTTTTTGAGAATAAGCAGTCATCGAAATTTTGAGAAATAAAATGCAGAGGAAAAGAAATCTTGAATTGCGAAATAGCATACGTAAGGATTTTAGGAATTTGTAGCACAAAGTAAATAAAAAGCCCCACGCAAATTGCGCAGGGCTGTGTTATTATTCCGATTGTTGAGACTATTTAATTTCGCCAACCATTTCCTCAGGTTTAACCCAGGCGTCAAATTCCTCAGGCGTTACATAACCCAAAGCAACAGCTGTTTCTTTCAAAGTAGCACCGTTTTTATGTGCAGTCTGGGCGATCTCAGCAGCTTTGTAATAACCAATCTTTGTGTTTAAAGCAGTCACAAGCATCAATGAGTTATTCACATGTTTTTTGATATTTTCATGCAATGGCTCGATACCAACTGCACAATTATCATTAAATGAAATGCAAACATCACCGATCAAACGCGCAGAATGAAGGAAATTGTAAGCCATTAAAGGTTTGAAAACGTTCAGTTCAAAATGTCCGTTCGATCCACCGATGCTGATCGCGACATCATTTCCCATAACCTGGGCTGCCACCATTGTCATCGCTTCACATTGTGTTGGATTTACTTTTCCTGGCATGATCGAACTTCCCGGTTCGTTGTCCGGTATATGGATTTCACCAATGCCAGAACGTGGGCCGGATGACAACATACGGATATCATTCCCGATTTTCATCAGACTAACCGCCACTGTTTTCAGAGCTCCGTGTGCTTCGACGATGGCATCATGTGCAGCCAAAGCTTCAAACTTATTTTCCGCAGTAATGAATGGCAAACCAGTTAAAAGTGCAATGTGTTTTGCCACATTTTCTGAATATCCTTCTGGTGTGTTGATACCAGTTCCTACCGCAGTTCCACCCAAAGCGAGTTCAGAAAGATGGGCCAGTGTATGGTAAATCGCACGCAAACCATGATCCAATTGAGAAGCATAACCGCCAAATTCCTGTCCTAGTGTTAACGGCGTAGCATCCATAAAGTGGGTGCGGCCGATTTTAACCACATGCTTGAAAGCTTCCGCTTTTGCTTTTAATGTATCGCGCAATTTAGTGATTCCAGGAATTGTAACGTCAACCAGAATTTTGTAAGCTGCAATGTGCATTGCAGTCGGGAAAGTATCATTTGATGATTGTGACTTGTTCACATCATCATTTGGATGCAAAAATTTAGTTTTATCGGCCAGGTCGCCGCCTTGCAAAACATGACCTCGGTAAGCGATTACTTCATTGCAATTCATATTCGACTGCGTGCCTGAACCAGTTTGCCAAACTACCAATGGAAATTGATCTTCCAATCCGCCTGTCAGAATTTCATCACAAACCTGTCCGATCAGGTCACTTTTTTCTTTTGGAAGAACACCTGCCTCTGCATTTGTAATGGCCGCAGCTTTTTTCAAATATGCAAATGCTCTGATAATTTCCTTCGGCATTTTATTGATATCCTGCGCAATCGGGAAATTCTGGATAGAGCGTTGTGTTTGAGCGCCCCAATATACATGAGCAGGAACCTGCACTTCGCCCATGGTGTCTTTTTCTATGCGGTATTCCATTTTATGACGGTAATAATAATGTAAATTGAATGAATCAGATTTGAACAGTAAAGTTAGGGTTGGACGGGGAGTTTTTAGTATTTTTTTGTGGATAAATGTTTTTGGAAACTAAATTAAATAAACCTGATAACGTAGAATTGATAAAGTTGCTTAATCCGTAAAAACAGTTTAAATTGGTACGAGATATTTTGAATATTCAAAATGCCAAGGCAAGAAGCTATGACACATACGATCATTATAGAAACGAAAGATGAAAAGGATTTTGAGCTAATTAAGGGCTTGGCAGACAGACTTGGTCTTTCCGTGAAGGAGGAGCATGAAGAAGAACTATTAGAAAAACAAAAAGCTGCCTTTAAAAATTTGGTAGGAAGTTGGGTTGGGGATGAAACAGGGGATGAATTAGCTGCCCGAATTCATAGTGCAAGGAATGATGCCCCTCGTGACGTGCAATTATGATAGCGTATTTACTAGATACAAACATATGTATTTATTGAACGACCAATTTGATATTGCCCAAAAAATTGAGGCAATTGGTTTGTCTTCAATTTGTATTTCCGAAATTACTGTTGCCGAACTACTTTTCGGAGTTGAGAACGGCGCTGCTACACAAAGAGAGACAAATTTAAAAAATATAAACCAGCTAGTATTAGCATTCTCGGATCGAACTCTCCTTATCGGAGATTGTTTTTATGAATATGCCCGTCAGAAATCTAACTTAAGAAAAATTGGCCGGACTGTCGGAGAGTTTGATTTGTTAATTGGGTCTAATGCGATTGTTAATGACTTTATATTGGTCACGAGAAATACCAAAGATTTTAGTAATCTTGGTGGAATTAAGCTTGAAAACTGGATTGACGGTGGAAACAAGTTTTAAAAAGAGCAAAACGGTAGTAAAAATTCACTTTCCAAACTCCATTTCACCCCACCAAAAAGATATTTTATCTCCTACACATTTTCAATAAGTAACCGATTCACTTAAATCCTGAACCTAAATTTCTCCGACTTCTTTTTATTATAATTCTGTCGGCGTTCTTTGAGAACGCTTCACACGAGCTGCAATAGTTTTCAAGTTTAGTACCCTCAGCCAATCAAGCAGAAATTAAAAAAGGGACTGTTCTCCATTTAGCGAAAAGAATCTATTTGATTGATAAGACCTGGCTATATTTCTCGCTTCTGTCATTGTTTGATCCTGTAACGGCATAAGCCTCATATTTCCCATCAGGTATATCCGGGCTGATTTTGTAAGATAAAAAAACAACAAAACCATCGAAAATACCATAGAAATCGCCTGTATAGTTTAATGTATATTCCTTCCTTGTATCTATATTGACAAGTACTAAATCGTTTTTATCAGGAAACGCACCAGTCCTATTGATATAGGCCATTAAAGGTTCATTTCTGGAAATTTCTTTCACAGATTCGAAATAATCAAGAGAAAATCCCATTGTGCTTTGAAATAACTTTTTCTGAGACGGTTGGCTAATTATTTTTAATACTGGTTGGTTGGAATAATCTCTGATGAAGAAATTATCATCTCCCATGTACTTTAAAATCGTGATTTCGTGATCTATTGGATTGATAATTTTTCCACCTTCCAGATAAGTTGCCTTATAATTTCCTGTCGGAATGTCTTTCGGAAGATTTCCTGATAACGTGCTGGAATTTTTAAAAGTCAAAGGAATCTTTACGGTTTCCAGAAAGTCGTTTTCGATAGTCAATTCATATTTTTCCTTACTTGAAATATTGTAACCTGAAATTTCAAAATACTTATCATCGGGTAGCATGTTCCAGGAGCCGGGACGCAATTTGAGTGGTCCCGATTCAACAACTATCTTATTCGACAACATCTCTTTTTTTGTACCCCATAAGATATCAGCTGTATATTCATCAGGAGCGATATTTGGGGGAAATTTAAAATTGAAGTTTTTAACCCCATTTACCTCAGATTTTTCACCATTTATTCTTGTGGCAACCAATCCGGTTGTCTTATTAGTAAGGATCAAAATTGGATCGTAAACAATTTTTCCACTGTCACTAACAGTTTCTGAAGTGCCGTTTAGCGTAAGTGGTACATTTATGCTTGCATCCGGTTCAATAACTATTTTGTAGTCTTTCGCAGCCTCAACCAGTTTGACAGGATGAAACGGGATTACACAAATTGTATAAGACCTTGAACCTAATATTGTACTTTCAAGCAGAAGACTAAGTTTTTTATCCTGAAAATTAAATCCGTTGATAAGATCCGACCGGGTACTATACTCTTTCGCTAGTCTGATATTCGGTTTGATGAAGTCTCCCCCCGAATAATTTTCCGGCAGGTTCACTACAATTATGTCTTTTCCAATAATAATATTCTCCTCGGCAACTCCCGGTACTGAAAATTCTATTACATCAATTTCTTTAATGATCCCGACAGGAATAATGTCTTTTTTCTCTTTACATTGAATAAAACACATTGCAAAGCATAAGGGGAGGTAGAAGAATTTTTTCATGTCAACGTTGATAGATGAGTAAGTGAGGAAAGAAATTTCAATGTGAGTTAAAGTGTTACCAAGTTACAAAATATCACTTTGTAATAGTTGATTTTTTTGTGAAATCAGATAATTTATCTCCTACACATTTTCAATAAGTAACCGCTTCACTTAAATTCTGAACCTACATTTCTCCGACCTCTTTTTTCCATAACTTTGCCAACGTTCTTTGTGAACGCCCGTCAATCGGGGTAATGGTTTTCGCTTTTGGTACCCTCAGCCAGAGAAGCAGAAATTAAAAAGGAACCGTGTGGAATTCACGGGCAGTCGTGCTACTGTAAGTATCATCCTGAACAGATCAGGAAAGTTTTCGCCCTCGCGACCCATTGTCATATTTATGATGAGAAGGGCGGTGAAAATGGTACAAGCCAGGAGACTTGCCTTTACCCTCAATGGCCACTCCCTCACGTCTGGGGTTTTGTCACGCATTGATTTTACAAATGTATTGCTGTCAGGTTAGTATCTTCAAAATTCATTTTTGGGAGATATGTTCAATCACTATTGTGCACAACAATTTGATCAAATCTGATACCAAAACGTACTGTTTTAATGAGCAGGAAGTTCGCGATTTTCGGTTGCGAGGTAAATGAAATGACCGAAAATTATTTTACAACGAACCATCTTCTGAAAATTAACAGGACGGGTAGGGCATTCCAAAGGGTTTTTATTAACTCTTTAACACATTAATCATGTTGTCACACAATTTGGGTTATCCTCGTGTAGGAAGCCAAAGAGAACTCAAAAAGGCCAGCGAACAATTCTGGGCTGGAAAAATTACCAAAGAAGAATTAAAAAAAGTGGGACGCGAAATTCGTCACCGCAACTGGCAGCTTCAAAAGGAGGCAGGGATTGACCTAATTCCTTCCAACGATTTTTCATTTTACGATCAGGTTTTGGATACTTCCCTGATGGTTGGAGCAATTCCGGAACGGTATCAACAATTAATCGACGGAAAATCAAACCGAGAACTGGATCTGTATTTTGCCATGGCGCGTGGTTTTCAGCGAGATGGACTGGATATAAAGGCAATGGAAATGACAAAGTGGTTCGATACCAATTATCATTACATCGTTCCTGAATTTGTAAAAAATCAGCAATTTAACCGCTATTCCGATAAGATCATTCTTGAATTTGAAGATGCGAAGCAAAAAGGAATTTTAACAAAACCGGTACTGGTCGGTCCGGTTAGTTTTTTAGTGTTGGGAAAGGAAAAGGAAGAAGGATTCAATAGAATTTCTTTGCTGGAAAAACTACTTCCGGTTTATTTAGAAATCTTGCAGGAACTTTCATCCCGAGGTGCAGAGTGGGTACAGCTGGATGAGCCTTGCCTGGTTTTGGATCTTGGAGAAGAAGAGCAACAAGCACTTAAATTTGCGTATCAAAAAATTCAGCAGGCGATTCCGAATTTAAAGATTTTGCTCGCTACCTATTTCGGTGCTCTAGATGCAAATCTTTCGTTAACCACAAGTCTTCCGGTTGCGGCTTTGCATATTGATGTTACCCGTGGCGCTGCGAGTTTTCCTGAAATTCTGGAAAATCATGAATTTCTTAATTCTGAAAAACTACTTTCGATAGGAGTTGTTGACGGAAGGAATATTTGGAAAAACGATTATCAGAAATCACTTGATTTTATTCAGCAAGCCATTACTGTTATAGGAATTGACCGCGTTTTAGTTGCACCGTCTTCTTCCTTATTGCATAGTCCGCATGATCTGGATCTTGAAAATAACACAGCTGTTTTAACTCCTGAAATAAAAAACTGCATGGCTTTTGCAAAACAGAAATTGCATGAAGTTTCAACATTGGCAAAACTTGCAGGAACGGATTATCAGGGAAGCGAAGCGTTTGAAATAAATCAAAAAGTAATTGAAAGTCGCCGTACTTCAACTTTGATTCATAAAAATAAAGTCAAAGAAAGAGTCGCAGCCATTCAGGGGACTGATTTCGAACGTGTAAGTCCGTTCCCTTTACGTCAGGCTGAACAATTGGAAAAACTAAAACTCCCGCTTTTTCCATCGACAACCATCGGTTCTTTTCCGCAGACGGATGATGTTCGTCAATTACGTGCACGTTTGAAAAAAGGAAGTTTGTCATTTGAAGAATACGAAAGCAGAATCGAAGAAGAGGTGATCAGTTCAATCCGCTGGCAGGAAGCATTGGGAATTGATGTACTTGTGCACGGAGAATTCGAGCGTAACGATATGGTGGAATATTTCGGAGAAAGACTTTCCGGATTTGTTTTCACAGAAAATGGCTGGGTGCAAAGTTATGGCAGTCGCTGCGTGAAGCCGCCGATTATTTTTGGTGATGTGGAACGCCCGGCACCGATGACGATCCGCTGGTCTGCTTTTGCACAAGCAAATTCAAAAAAACTGGTAAAAGGTATGCTGACTGGTCCGGTAACAATTTTGCAGTGGTCATTCGTACGTGACGATCAGCCAAGAAAAGATACCACTTTCCAGATTGGCCTTGCGATCCGGGATGAAGTAATTGATCTTGAAAAAGCAGGAATTAAAGTAATCCAGATAGATGAACCTGCAATCCGCGAAGGTTTGCCATTACGGAAATCCGATTGGAAAGCATATCTGAAATGGGCTGTGGACGCATTTCGTTTGAGTGCGGCCGGCGTAGCAGATCAAACGCAGATCCACACGCATATGTGTTATTCAGAATTTAACGATATCATCGATTCGATTGCGGCGATGGATGCCGATGTGATCACAATTGAGACCTCACGTTCTCAGATGGAATTGCTGGATGCTTTTGCTAATTTTAATTATCCAAACGAAATCGGGCCGGGAGTTTATGATATCCACTCGCCGCGTGTACCGACTGTTGAGGAGATTACGGTGTTGCTGGAAAAGGCTTTGGAGGTAATTCCGGCACGGAATCTTTGGGTAAATCCGGACTGTGGTTTGAAGACCAGAAAGTGGCCGGAAACAGAATCAGCCTTGCGAAATATGATTACTGCGGCTAACTTGCTGCGCGAATCGGTTACAATTACCCAGTAATAAAACTATATCAATATTATATAGAATCTCCCGGTTATCATGGATGCCGGGAGATTTGTTTTTTCTAAGATTATGAATTTAGAAGAGAGAATTAAACTATCGGAAACAAGAGTTTTTAAAACTGTTTTCCCAAATAATACAAACCATTACGACACGCTTTTCGGTGGAACTGCCTTGTCAATGATGGATGAAGTTGCATTTATTGCAGCAACGCGTTTCACACGCCTGCGTTGTGTGACTGTTTCATCGGACAGAATCGATTTTACACACCCGATTGCAGCTGGAACCATTATAGAATTAGTAGGAACCGTTGTGGAAATTGGAAATACCAGTATGAAGGTACGTGTTGATATTTTTGTTGAACAAATGTATGAGCAAAAACGTGAGAAGGCGGTGTCTGGAATGTTTACGTTTGTTGCTTTGGATGAGCAGAATAAACCTGTAAAAGTGCTAAGCAAAGAAATGGAATAAATTCTATAAAAATAAAATAAATAGTAATCTGAAATATAAGATTAGACGTATATATCGTTTTGGCATAGAATTTGTATTATTACAGGATTGATGTTCTTCCTAATTTTATTATTAAATTAATTATTGGACTATAATGCATTATTAAAGCGACCGTTTAATAGAAATAAACATAGGTCAAAAGATTTTATATTGAGCACTTAATTATTTATTGCTCAATTTTTTGCTATTTTGAACACTACTACGATCACACAGAATTGGTTAACTAATTGAGTTTAAATGAAAATTTTAGGAATATCGGCCTTTTACCACGATTCGGCCGCGGCACTTATTGAAAATGGGGAAATTATCTCAGCGGCACAGGAAGAAAGATTTACACGTAAAAAACATGACCCAGCTTTCCCTTCTAATGCAGTAAGTTTTTGTCTTGAGTATGGAGGAATAAGTTTGAATGAACTGGATGCGATCGTTTTTTACGATAAGCCTCTCTTGAAGTTCGAAAGATTACTTGAAACTTACTACGCGTTTGCTCCTAAAGGTATAAGATCCTTTCTTACCGCTATGCCGGTTTGGATCAAAGAAAAAATGTTTTTAAAGCGTCTTATCAATGAAGAGCTTGTAAAACTTGGTTATGATAAGAAAAAGCCGGTTAAAATTCTATTCCCGGAACACCATCTGTCACACGCGGCAAGTGCGTATTATCCATCACCATTTGAAAAATCAGCAATCCTAACTATTGATGGTGTAGGAGAATGGGCTACGGCTTCTATTTGTTTGGGAGAAGGAAAAGATATTACCAATTTAAAAGAACTTAGATTCCCGCATTCCCTGGGCTTGCTTTATTCAGCATTTACATATTTTCTTGGTTTTCGTGTTAATTCGGGAGAGTATAAGTTGATGGGACTTGCACCTTATGGGAATCCATCATCGCCGGATATCGCTCGTTATGAAGAAATTATCCTTAAAGATCTGATTGAATTAAAGGAAGATGGGTCGGTTTGGTTAAATCAGGAATATTTTGATTATGCTACCGGACTGAAAATGGTAAATGAAGATAAATGGGAAGCACTTTTTGGTTTCAAAACGAGAAAACCGGAAGATGCTCTCGAGTCGGTGCATTGTAATTTAGGACTTGCTATTCAAAATATTACAGAAGAATCGGTAATACGGATGGCGAAGGAAGCAAAACGTCTTACCGGAGCGGATTATCTTTGCTTGGCAGGAGGAGTTGCATTGAACTGTGTATCAAACGGTAAATTACAAAAGGCTAATATTTTCAAGGACATATTTATCCAGCCAGCGGCAGGTGATGCTGGTGGAGCACTGGGTGCAGCGCAGGCAGCTTATCATATTTATTTTGGCCAGGAACGTAAAGTGACCTGGAAAGCAGATGCGATGAGAGGTTCTTACCTGGGTCCGACTTTCTCTGATCTTGAAGTGGAGTTGACGGGTAAGAAATACAAAGCGGTTTCTACGCATTACGAAAATTTCAAGGAACTTGCTGATGTTTCCGCTAAATTATTATCCGAAGGAAATGTAGTAGGATGGGTGCAGGGACGCATGGAATTTGGACCCCGTGCGCTCGGCGGCAGAAGTATTCTGGGAGATCCTAGAAATGCAGAAATGCAGAAAAAACTGAACCTGAAAATTAAATACCGCGAATCGTTCCGGCCATTTGCTCCGTCTGTGCTTGCGGAAGACTGTGCGGAATATTTCGATTATGACGGTACATCACCTTATATGCTTTTGGTACATCCGGTAGCGGAAGGCCGCAGGAAACCGGTTCCAGCGAATTATGATTCCATGGATTTGCGTGAAAAACTTTATTTTGAACGTTCAGATCTTCCTTCGATTACTCACATTGATTATTCAGCCAGGATTCAGACGGTACACAAGGAAACCAATCCACGTTATTATGAGCTGATTGATTCCTTCAAAGCACTGACAGGTTACGCAGTAGTAGTAAATACCAGTTTTAATGTTCGTGGAGAACCGATCGTTTGTACTCCAAATGATGCGTATCGCTGTTTTATGCGTACAGAGATGGATTATTTAGTTGTCGGAAACCATATTTTTGATAAGAAGTTGCAGCCTGAGTGGATGGAAAAAGATAACTGGCAAGAAGAATTTGTTCTTGATTAAAATAGAAACAGCTATTTGTACATTCCATTATCTGTAAAAATATATGATGTCAAAACTTGTTACCAGTCTGATCAGGATAGGTTTTTTAGGCGTATTATTCGTTTTCTTATTCTACCCTGAGCATTTTAATATAAAATTTGATTACCCGGGTGCGCCGCAAAGCGACAACTGGTATATCCGCATCACGAAAACATTTTTCTGGCTTTTACTGATCATTGAGATCCTGCGTATATTTTATTACGGAGTTGTTAAAAGTAAATCAAAAAGCATAGTGGCCAATGTTGTTACACTGGTTGTACCGCTTTTTGTTACACTGATATTTCTGGAAATCATTTTCATGTTTGTTCCTCAAAGTCACGAGGGAGTGCTTTCCAAAGCTTCCCAGATTTGGTGGGAAAAATACTGGAATCCTGTCAATACACTGGGATATCATGATAAAGAAGTAACAAAATCATCGGGTAAGAAGCAAGTGCTGGTTATTGGAGATTCCTTTGCCGCCGGACATGGTCTGGAAAATGTTTCAGAACGGTTTTCTGATCAGTTGGAAGAGAAACTTGGAAAGGCTCAATACACAGTTTATAACCTTGGCGTTTCCGGTGCGGACACGCGCGACGAGTACAAACGGCTAAAAGAATTTCCTGTAAAACCGGATGTAATTATCCTCCAGTATTTTCCGAATGACATTGAAAAAGTAGGTAGAGAAAAAGGATTGTCGCTTTCAGGAACGGCTCCTTATGCGGATTTGAAAGGCCCTATGGCAAGTTTGATAAAACGTTTTTATCTACCCAATTTTATTTACTGGCAACTGCCTCACGCTTCTTTCAGCACATTTGAGAAATTTGTCCAGACCGCTTATTCTGACACCACAATCCTGAATTCACATTTGCAGGATTTGTCTAATATGATTGCTTACAGAGATAGTACCGGAGCGAAAATGTATGCTGTTTTTATTCCTTTTTTGTTCCAGTTGGATAAAAGCGCAGCATATACAAAACCTGTTGAAGATTACCTTCGTGCAAAAGGAGTTACCGTAGTTCCTATCAATGACGGAATTGCTAAAATTCCTGAAAAAGAACGTGTTGTTGGGAAAAATGATGGTCACGGAAGCAAAACCTTAAATGCACTTATTGCTGACAGGCTTTTTGACGTTATGAAGAAACCTTAATATCAAATGAGATAATTTTTATCGAAATTTGTAAAAAGAATAATTGAAATCTTGAAAATTAAAACTTTAATTAAATAAGAAATGGATTTTTTAACTGACTTATTCGCATTCATGAAGGAGCGCAAGAAATGGTGGCTTGCTCCTGTTATCATTGTGTTGTTACTCATTGGTGTATTAATTGTTATTGGCGGTGGTTCAGCAGTTGCACCTTTCATTTATACCTTATTCTAGCTTGAAATAAATCCATCAGTATCTTATGCTGATGGATTTAATAATTTTAAAGGCTTCTTATCTGATAAGAAGCAAGATTTTTATATCCCTTTATTTAAAACAAATGAGTGAATCAGAAAAAGCCAAAGCGCAGCTGGTAATCGTTACCGGGCTTGTCGTTCTATATTTTATTTTTAAATCCCGGTATCCTTATTTATTAATAGCTGCGGCAGCCATCGGTGTAATCTGCATAGCAATTCCTGTTGCAGGAGATTTAATCGTAAAAGGCTGGTACAAATTTGCAGAAGTGCTTGGGGCAATCAACGGGAAGATTTTACTGTCAATCGTATTTTTTGTTGTGCTCGTACCGGTAGCAATTTTGTCAAAAATGGGTAAGAAAAATCCATTGGCGCTGAAACGTGAAAGCAAAAAAAGTGTATTTATTGACCGAAATCATAAATACACTTCAAAAGATCTTGAACAGGTCTGGTAATAAAATATCGGTTTAAGCTATTCCAAAAGGGTCTTTTCAGACCCTTTTTTTTCTGCATGCCCTGTCGTAAAGTAATTGTAACATTCCATCTTTCAGACCCACATCCGGCACATGAATTACCGTAGCGCCGGCCCATTTCATAGCAGAAGTATAGATGTCGCCGGCCGGGACAATTACATCTGCACGGTCAGGATTTAGCTGAAGTTTATTGATACGTTCTGCCAGTGTAAACTGCGCTATATAATCCCGCATACGCAGGATTTCATCCAGACTTGTTGAGCTTTCGGTTAACTTGGATGACAAATCAAACAATTTATTGATGTTTCCACCCGTTCCTACGGCTTCAATAGGTTTGGTATGATCCACATATTTCAAAATCCATTCCTGCATTTTTTGAAATGCTGTTTTAGATTCCTTTCCTTCCAGCAAACGCACAGATCCAAGTTTAAACGACTTGGCAATTATTTTCTGACGGTCCTGATAAAGGTTAAGTTCAGTACTTCCACCACCCACGTCAATGTGTAAATATTGTCCGTTGTCAAGCGATTTTACAACGACGTTATTAACGAGTTCGGCTTCACGCTGTCCGTCAATAATTTGTATATGAATTCCTGTTCTTTGCTCAATGTTTGCACGCACTTCGTAGCCGTTTTCAGCTTCCCGCATCGCAGAAGTTGCGCAGGCCATATAATCTTCTACTTCGTGAAGTTCCATCAAAAGCTGATACGAAAGCATCAGTTTGATCATACGATCCTCACTTAAAGGCGATATTCTTCCTTCTGTAAACACGTCATGTCCAAGGCGCAGCGGAAAACGTACGTACTCTACTTTCTTCAAACGAGTGATTCCTTCGTCATGCAAAACCGAGGAGATTTGCATACGGGCACCATTGGATCCAATATCTATTGCAGCGAATTTCAAAAGTAAACTGTAATAAAGGTGTAATAAAAACCAAAAATAGGGCTTTTCACGATCATCTTTTAATAAAAATGTCCGGAACCGTCCTGACAAAGGTATTTACATTTTTTTGCCTATCTGGTATAACAGCTTAATTTTGAAGCCAGGTCCGGTTTTGGTGGCTTGCGGAGAAACCGGATTAAAATAACTGTAAAGATATCCTTCGGCCTGAACCACAATAGGATGGAAACTTTTTTCTATCCCCGCAGAGAGGTTTACTGAATTGATCAGTTTAAGATTTATTTTCTCGGAAGTTTTTTCGCCCTGGCGGAAATAAAGATCAGAACCTGGGCGTGGGCTGGAATTAAAGAAACAGTCATACGTGATGTTTCTTTTTGACTTAACAGTAATATTGGTTCCAGCTCCTGCAAAAAATGCGAGTCCTTCTCCTATATTTTGTCTGAAAGCTATGTTCAATGGAATTTGCATCAAAGACGACTGTACATTCAGGTTGGTAACTTTAAAAGCCATAGGAAGGGAATGATCTTTTTTGAAATTTGAATGATTCTTTTCATTATAACTTTTTTCATAAAAGAATTGTTCTGGCTTGATTTTTACCCAGCTAAACCCGGTTGAAATAGAAATGTTTTTCGAAATCAGCACTTCTCCAAGAACCGTTTTTACCTGGTTTTTCCCTTCCCATTGCTGAGCAATTCCAAAACGATACGGAACTTTCAAGTTGAGTTTTGGTATAGCAGTTTCTGCTTTTTTGGTTGACTCTATTTTTTTGGTCGATTCAACACTTTTTATCTCTTCCTGAGTTTTAGAAGAATTCGCTGCCAGTAATACATTTCTTACTTGTTTTGGAGAGATACGATGTGCCAGGCCATAATTCATTTTTCGGGAAAGTGCTGTGTAATTAGTTTGGCCAACAGGAGATTGTACTTCCAGTTGATCAAATTTTTCATCAAGCGTTTTTACAGAACTTACATTACTATTCGCCTGACCGCCGGAAATGTTACCAGCCACAGAATTTCCATTCCCAAAATTACCGCCAGTATTTGAACCAGAACTTCTACCAGTATTTCCTGCTACCGGATTGTTTAGTCCTTTGGTGATGGAATAATTATTGCCGTTTGTAGTTCCTGCATTGTTATTAACAGCAAGGGCAGAATTTGATTTTTTTGGTACGAAATTTTTCCCCGGTGTGTCATCAGATGATTTTTCAGAAGAATTAATCTCTGACTTGCCGGAAGTTTTACCAGTCTCAGGTTGAGTATTACCTGCCAAAACATCATTTTTATTTTTTAGAGAATGATTTACATTCTCTTCATTAACACTTTTTATGTCAGGTTTTAAAGCTGGATTAGTATTATTTTCTTCCTGAATTTTTTGATTGTCTTCCGTACCAGCAAGCGATTCCTGATTTTCGTTTTGAGGAATAAATCTTTGCTCGTCCTGATTTGAAGTCTGAGTATCGTAGGAAGGCTTTTCAATTATTTGTTGTTGAACAACATAAACCGTATCTGTTTTCTGGATAACAGTTGGTGTGCTTTTTATTGTTTCAATCTGGTTTCGCAAAGTTTTTACATCACTTAGCAAAGTATTATTCTGCGAAAGTTGGTTCACATACAAAAAGAACATGACCGAAGACACTGCCGCCGCCGCTGCATAACCAAACCACGAACTGTATTGCTGCCAAAACGTTGGAGGCGTATTAGTTTGCATAAAGTTCTGCATTTTCGTCCAGTCATTTTCATGAAATTCGGGCGTAATGCTCTCTAGTTTCCGGCGTATAGTTTTTTCAAATTTATCAGTTTTCATTGCTTTTAAAAGACTTTATGCCCCAATCACTGGGAAAGAGATGAGGATAATATTGTTTGATCAAGTGTTGTAACCGTGCTCTTGCCCTTACGTAGTGCGAGCGTACCGTAGCCTCATTAATTTGCAGTAAATCAGCTATTTCGCGATGGTTATATCCTTCCACCACATAAAGTAGAAAGACGTTTTTATATATTGGCTTTATTTCGTGTATCAGTTTTAAAATTTCATCTGCTGTTATTTGCCCAACAATGTCGTCATCAAACCGGGGATAGGGAGCATCTTCAAGAGAAACCATATCTTCATGATGCTTTTTATGCTTTCGGTAATAACTGATTGCCGTATTCACCATAATCGTACGAAGCCAGGCCTTGAAAGGATGCACAGAATCATACTTATCCATATTATTGAAAACTTTGAGGAAGCCTTCGTTGAGTACTTCCTCTGCCTCTTCGGGCGTTGATGTATAGCGGAGGCAGATACTTTTTGAATAGCTAAAAAAGTGCTTGTACAAATACCTCTGCGCCTGGTTATTTCCAGCTACACATGCAGAAACGACCGTTCCGAAGTCGTTTTCATCGAAAGAAGATTTTTTACCAAATAGCAAAGTTAGGGTGTCAAATTTGTCAGGATATGAATTTGTATTATCAGATACGCCTAAGAGAGCCAGTCTGTTGCAAAAGTTTATATTTTAAAAATATCTTTGGCTAAGTTAATCTTTTTACTGCAAAAGCTAATCCGGACTCACTGCATTTTATCGGAGTTATGCTTTTGAGTGTCAGATGATAATAAATCTCATCTATAAATTTTTGTGACTCATTTGTAATTTTCTAAAATTTAAGGTTAAAAATTTCCATTCTGTTGATAATGTGATCGTGAAAAATTTCAAAATAAAAACTTCCATTTTGCAACAACGCGCTTTGACGCGGCGTAATAATCCTTAAACCAGAATGTGTTTAATTATTGTCGCACTATTTAATAAATTGATTTATGAGAAATGTAATTGTATTGCTTGTCGCGTCATTAGGTATGTTTATCGCTTCCTGTAGCAAGGATAATTCGGGTATGAGTCCAACGACTGATACTAGCAATGATATTAGTCTGGAAACTGTGTCTACAACGGCTGCACGTTTTTCATTAGAGTCTGATTCTGTAACGACGCATGTCTGTAAAGGCAAATTGACCGAGGTCGCAGTAGCGGATCTTGCCTCTGCCATTACAACGTATATTTCAACAACATACCCATCTTCGACAATAAAATTTGCAGCGACCGATCAAAGTGGCAGGATTGTTGTAACAATTTTACTTGCAGACGGAACAACACCAAAAGGGTTGATATTCAACGCAGATGGTACTTTTAAAGTAGAATTAAAACATTTTGAACATAAAGCAAAATTGACAGAAGTAGCGGTTGCAAATCTTCCGGCAGCGATTACTTCTTACATTACGACAACATACGCAGGTGCGGTAATCAAGAAAGCAGGTACCAATGCAGACGGAGAATATTTTGTGGGGATAGTCCTTGACAACAAAGTTAAAGTACTATTATTCAACGCAGACGGCACATTCAGCAAAGAGCTGGAGAGACCAACCAAAGGAGGCCCGAAAAAACATTAAAGAATTTTGTTAGGGGTGAGTTGGAATACGGGACCGGATCTTCTGGTTCCGTATTTATTTTTTCCAATCAATGCTTAAATGCAATTGGCTGACAATGTTATTTCGTTTTGGAGTCGAGCATTTCAATTTCAGAGGTATTTTTTATTTCGCCCATCACAAACAAACTGTGTGAACTTCCTATATTTTCCAGCGATCCTAATTTTTGCATCAAAAAATGCTGGTACTGCGACATATCGTTGACCACTATTTTTAGCAAAAAATCATAATCTCCTGAAATATTAAAACATTCCATCACTTCCGGCATTGCCAAAACGGCTTTGACAAATTTTTCGCCCATTGTAAGTGAATGTTCCTTTAAGGCAATATTACAAAATACCATCAGCTTTTTGCCCACTTTCTCACGGTCAACCAGCGCAACATATTTTTTAATGATACCTTCTTTTTCCAATCTCCGTATACGCTCATAGACAGGTGTATACGAAAGATTTAATTTTTCTGACAATTCACGTGTTTTCAACGTAGCATCCTGTTGCAGATAATGGAGTATTTTGCAATCCGTATCGTCCAGATTATACATAGATAGATTATCTTTACTATTCCTTTTTTTACTGCAAATGTAGATAAATAATTTACCTGATGGTTAAAAGGCAGACGAAGCGTCTATTTTTTTTCATTTTTTTGAATAAAACATCTATCGGCGTAAATTTGTATTGTGGATTTCCTGTGACCAGCGTCCCTTGGAGTTTGCAGAATAAAAAAATGGCGGAATTATTTTTTCGGACTACGATAAAGATATAATGATAACAACACAGAAGTTTGACATTCGTGAAATATTGAAAGAACGTATTCTTGTGCTTGACGGTGCAATGGGTACGATGATTCAGCGCTATAAATTAGAGGATTACGATTACAGCGGAGAAAGGTTCAAGGATTGGGCACATGATGTGAAAGGTAATAATGATTTGCTTTCACTGACGCGTCCCGATGTGATCAAGGAAATTCACGCTGCTTATTTTGAAGCAGGAGCGGATATCGCTGAAACAAATACATTTTCAGGGACGACCATTGCCATGGCAGATTATGGCATGGAAGAACTGGTTTACGAATTAAATTTTGAATCGGCCAGGATTGCGCGTGAAGTTGCAGATGATTTCACAGAACGCGAACCCGATAAGCCACGTTTTGTTGCGGGTTCAATGGGCCCTACAAACCGGACTGCATCTTTATCTCCCGATGTAAATAATCCGGGATACCGCGCGATCACTTTTGACCAGCTGGTAACGGCTTACTACGAACAAATAAAAGGTTTAACGGACGGAGGTTGTGATCTTCTTTTGGTTGAAACCGTTTTTGATACATTGAATGCAAAAGCGGCGCTTTTTGCGATTGATAAATTCTTTACCGATGCAAAAAACGGATTGGTAGAAGTTTTGCCAAGCTGGAAAACCGGTGCTGACGGATTTTTACCTATCATGGTTTCCGGAACAATTACAGATGCATCGGGCCGTACACTTTCGGGACAAACTACGGAGGCATTTCTGACATCCATATCACATTTGCCGCTGTTATCGGTTGGTTTGAATTGTGCATTGGGTGCTGATTTAATGCGTCCTTATGTACAAATTCTGGCAAATAATTCTCCATTTTATACCTCAGCTCATCCGAATGCCGGTTTGCCGAATGAAATGGGTGAATATGACGAATCGCCTGAACAAATGGGTGAGGTTATTGACGGGTTTTTGAGGGATAACCTGATCAATATTATCGGAGGATGCTGCGGAACTACGCCGGGACATATTCGCGTAATTGCGGATCTGGCCGGAAAATATAAACCACGGGAAATTCCGAATTCTGAAAAGATTTTGAAGCTTTCTGGTCTGGAACCGATGGATATTACGAAGCTTACCAATTTTGTCAATATTGGTGAACGTTGTAATGTGTCGGGTTCTAAAATGTTTGCAAGACTTATCCGTACCGGAAAGTTTGATGAGGCATTGGCTATCGCCCGTGATCAGGTTGAAAACGGTGCGCAGGTGATTGACATCAACATGGATGAGGGGATGATCGACGGTGCGGAAGCCATGAAAACTTTCGTGAACCTGATCGCCGCTGAACCGGATATTTCTCGCGTACCGCTGATGATCGACTCCTCGAAATGGGAAGTAATTGAGGCTGGTTTGAAATGTACGCAGGGAAAAGCAATCGTTAACTCTATATCTTTAAAAGAAGGAGAAGAGAAATTTAAAGAATCAGCACGCGCTGTTTTACGTTACGGAGCTGCTGCGGTAGTAATGGCTTTTGACGAAACCGGACAGGCTGATAACCTGGAAAGAAGAAAAGAAATTTGTGGTAGAGCATACCGAATTCTTGTAGATGAAGTCGGTTTCCCACCACAGGATATCATTTTTGACCCAAATATCCTGACCGTTGCAACGGGGATGGAAGAACATAATAATTATGCCGTTGATTTTATTGAATCCGTAAAATGGATAAAAGCGAATCTTCCTTATGCAAAAGTGTCGGGTGGAGTTTCCAACGTATCATTCAGTTTCCGCGGAAACGAACTGGTTCGTGAAGCGATTCATACAGCATTTTTGTACCATGCCATCAGAGCAGGCATGGACATGGGAATTGTAAATGCCGGACAGCTTGGTATTTATGACGAAATTCCAAAAGATATTCTGGAACTGGTTGAAGATGTACTTTTAAACCGTAACGACGAAGCAACAGAAAAACTTGTAAGTTTCGCTGAAACGGTAAAAGATAAAGGAAAAGTTGCGACGGGACCGGATCTTAGCTGGAGAGAATTGCCGGTAAGAGAGCGGATCAGTCATGCTTTGGTAAAAGGAAATGCAGATTATATTGAACTGGACGTTGAGGAATGTCTGCCAATGTTTACGCGTCCTTTGGAAATCATCGAAGGTCCGCTGATGGACGGGATGAGTATTGTTGGTGATTTGTTTGGAGAAGGAAAAATGTTTCTTCCCCAGGTTGTAAAATCTGCCCGTGTAATGAAAAAAGCGGTGGCGTTTTTACAACCTTATATAGAAGCAGAAAAACAGGAAGGATCATCTTTCGCAGGAAAGATTTTACTTGCTACCGTGAAAGGTGATGTGCATGATATTGGTAAAAATATCGTGGGTGTAGTACTGGGTTGTAACAATTATGAAATTATAGATCTTGGCGTAATGGTGCCGACGGACAAAATCCTTGCCGCTGCTATTGAGCATAATGTGGATATTATCGGTCTTTCAGGATTGATCACGCCTTCGCTTGACGAAATGGTGGGTGTTGCCAAAGAAATGGAGCGGCGTCATTTTACGATGCCGCTTTTGATCGGTGGAGCTACTACATCAAGGATTCATACGGCTGTGAAGATTGATCCAAATTATTCCGGAGCCGTGATTCACGTTCTGGATGCTTCAAGATCTGTTCCAGTTGCTGGAAAATTAATTCAAAGTGATGTAAGCCAGGCGCAGGTTTTAAGTGATATTAAGGTAGAATATGCCAAACTTCGTGATGATCATGCGAAAAGAAGCGGTGAAAAAGCGCATCATTCTATTCAGAAATCACGTGAAAATAAAGCGAAAATTGACTGGACAAATTTCAAGGCAATAAAACCTCAGTTTTTAGGAACCCGTGTTTATGACGATTATGACCTTGCGGAAATAGCAAAATATATTGACTGGACGCCGTTCTTCCAGACCTGGCAGCTGCATGGAAAATATCCGAAAATATTTGAAGATAAGGTAGTTGGCGAAGAGGCGACACGATTATTTGAAGATGCTGCCGTACTTCTGGGACAAATCATTCTTGATAAAAGTTTGAAGGCTCGTGCTGTAATTGGTTTCTGGCCAGCGAATTCGATTGGTGATGATATCGTTCTGCATCATTTTGAAGAAGAATTGAAGCAAACTTCTTGTGAACGTCATGGTTCGCATGAGCATATTGAATATAAAATCAGCCGGCATACAGTTGAGCAGGTGAACGGCGGCGAACTGGTAAATGATACCATGAACGTGTTGCATCATCTGCGCCAGCAAACCGAAAAAGCAAAAGGCTTGGCAAATTATTGCTTGTCTGATTTTGTAGCACCCCTTGAAAGTGGCCATCTGGATTACATGGGAGGTTTCACCGTTACAGCGGGTATCGGAATTGAAGCTTTGATCGAAAAGTTTGAGGCAGATCATGACGATTACAATAGTATCATGGTAAAAGCTTTGGCCGATCGTTTGGTGGAAGCTTTGACAGAGTTGATGCATGAACGCGTACGTAAAGAAATCTGGGGACATTCTCCGGAAGAAAATTTTACCAACGAGGAGCTGATCAAGGAAGCGTATACCGGTATTCGTCCGGCGCCAGGATATCCGGCTAGTCCTGACCATACTGAAAAACGGATGTTATTTGATTTGCTTGAAGCTGAAAAACTTGGGATAACGTTAACTGAAAGTTATGCCATGTATCCGGCAAGCAGCGTGAGCGGATGGTATTTCTCACATCCTGAAAGTCGTTATTTTCCTGTTGGGAAAATCTTTAAGGATCAGGTTGAAGATTATGCAAGAAGAAAAAATATGCCGCTGGAAGAAATTGAAAAATGGCTTGCACCGGTTTTAGGATATTAATAGTAGTAAGGTTCAATTTGCAAAAGAGAGTCGGGAAACCGGCTCTCTTTTTGTTTTAATCCGTTCTGTGACTTTTCACGTATATATACGTACAGAAATGGAGTATTAATACGCTATTTTTTATAGAAAATATTGAAAACCTTTGTAACGTACTGATACTGTTTAGGATGTATCAAACGTTTGTATTTATAGCCAGGAAAAATTTAAGAAACAACAACATACACATTCGTCATGAAAAGGAATATATTCATTTTTATTTTTCTGATTTTAGCCGCCACTTCTTTTAAGTACAGGTCTAAAACACAGGCAGGGATTTTGAACCCGGATTCCAGGGTATTTATTGAGCAGGCCGCAGATTCGTCGAATGATCCGGGTATTGTCTTAAAAACGGAAAAAGATGAAATAAGAAGTCTGGAAGGTCTGGAGAGAGAAGCATTTATTAAGAAAGATACAACAAAACTTTTCGGATTATGGTCGTCTGCTATTGTTGTAACCAATCCTGATAACAGCCTGGAAACTCTTTCAGACATTAAAATGGATTTTTCAAGAAACCCAAAATCCATTGTTCCCTTTGACCGTATTATCGAAAAAATCACTATTAATGAAAATGTTGCCGTCGTGATGGGTTATGAAACCACGACTGCTCAAATGACTTCTGATAATCATCAAAAAAGTCTTACAAGAAGATTTACAAACATCTGGATGAAAACCGGTGGTGGCTGGAAGCTAACTGCGCGCCAGGCAACTAACATTTCAGACAAACAATAAAATCTCCTTATCTGCTTATTTGCTGATATCTTATTTTCAGTTAATGTCTTGTAGAAAACTATTAGACATTAACTGAAAAATTTATTGTTTATCCGGGATCAAGAAATCATCAATATCTTATTTTGCATAACCTGTAACTTACATAAGAATTGTTTGTTATTTTGCATCTTGGTTTTGTGGGTAACAAATAATTTTCATGGAAAGATTTACTGGTCTGTTTGGTATTGCATTGATTTTAGGTATTGCTTTTGCAATGTCAAACAATCGTAAGGCAATTAATTATCGTACTGTTGGCGTTGGTCTGGCGATTCAGTTTGGGCTAGCAGTATTTATTCTTCGCACAGATACAGGGCAGGCTGTTTTTCAATGGTTAGGAGCAAAAGTTCAGAAATTACTTTCATTTTCAGATAAAGGTGCAGATTTCGTATTTGGTACGCTGGTTCGTCCTGATCTTATGCAAAAGGCATTTGGCCCGGGAAATGATTTTGTATTCTTTTTCAAAGTAATACCAACCATTATTTTCGTTGCGGTTCTGGTAAACATGCTTTATCATTTAGGAATAATGCAGCGTGTAGTTTCCATCATGGCGCGTGGCGTATATTGGTTAATGGGTGTAAGTGGAGCGGAAGCGGTATCTAACGTGGCTAGTACCTTTGTTGGCCAGGTTGAGGCTCAGATTATGATTAAGCCATATTTAAAAAATATGACTAATTCAGAACTTATGTCTTCTATGACAGGTAGCTTTGCATGTATTGCCGGAGGTGTAATGGCAGTTTATATTTCTCTTGGTGTACCGGCACCATATCTGATTGCAGCCAGTCTGATGGCTGCTCCTGGTGCCCTGGTAATATCAAAAATAGTATTCCCGGAAACAGAACAATCAACAACAAAAGGTGCTGTAAAACTTGAAATAAAAAAAACACATGCGAATTTACTGGATGCCATTGCAGCAGGAGCTGGCGAAGGGTTGAAAGTTGGATTTAATGTGATTGCGATGTTAATCGGTTTTATAGCGTTGGTTGCATTGCTTGATTATTTGCTTGGATTGATCGGAGGAATTTTTTCTTTCCCTCAATTAAGTTTCAATTTCGTTTTAGGGAAATTGTTTTCTGTTTTTGCCTGGGCCATGGGCGTTCCTTCGAAAGATATCGAAGCGGCCGGTTCTTTGATGGGTACAAAAATGGTTATCAATGAATTCGTCGCTTATCTGGATATGGTAAAAATGAAAGATACATTAGATCATAAAACGATTGTAATCACCAGTTTTGCATTGTGCGGATTTGCCAATTTTAGCTCAATTGCTATTCAGGTAGGTGGAATTGGAGAATTGGCTCCATCCCGCCGGGCGGATTTGGCGCGTCTTGGTTTTAAGGCGCTGATCTGTGGGACGCTTGCATCTTATATGTCAGCGACTTTGGCGGGATTGCTTTTGTAATATTTTAAACCTCGCACGATTTCATAGCTTTTGAAACAGCATCTTACATGTTTTAGTTTTTGTATATCAATTATTAAAACGCTTTTGTCTACCGTATTTTTTCGGTAGACAAAAGCGTTTTTTTTCTTTAAGCGGTATTGACCTTCGTTGCAATGTTGTGCATAATTTGCATTATATCATAGATTTTCTACTTAAATTCCGAATTGTAATACGAATTTTTTTCCGGTTAATAATATGATATACAATTTGTTAGGTTATTTAGATCGATCCGATATTTTTTATTTACTTGCCAGAGATATCAGTCTGATCAGATTATTAAATCAAGTTTAAGTTGACTTTTTAAGACAGACACAAAATTTATTGCTAATTATTTGTGTGATTTCTTAGTACCGGACTCCTGTAAAATTCCTGGAAACAGCAGGATACATTTTTACGCATCATTCAACGTGCTTTCTTCTCGTTAAAATCGGCCATTTCTTTCTCAGAATTGGCTATGTACTTCTATGCAATATTTTTTGACGTAAGTGTTTCTCGACTCAGAGCGTATTTCGACAAACACATAGGATTGATTAAAACTGGATTGGTTTTCAATTTAAAATCTTTGTTTTTTTTACTAACCGGCATGCCGAAAACGGGATACAAGAGTAGGCAACAAATCTACATACCATGATTGATTTATTGAACCAAACAAACGTTTCTGCGGATGATGAAATGTTTACTGACTTGTTATCCGATTTGCAGGGGAATATCTTAAAGTTTCACGGAAGAACGCATGCGTATCATTTATTTGTCCGATTTATCCCGGAAAGGATAGTTGATGTAAAGTCATGGCTCTCCGGTTTTTATGTGACTTCTTCTTCTAAACAATTGCAGGATGCTAAGATCAGAGAAACGGATCCAATGCATGATGGAGGCACTTTTTTGAATATTTCATTGTCTGCATCCGGATATGAAGCTTTGGGTATTCCCTTGAATGAAACCCCTGATGACCCGGCATTTCGGGCAGGAATCAAATCAAGAACGGGTATAACCGGCGATGATCTTTTTACCTGGGAAAATGATTTTAACAATCATATTGACGCGCTGATTATAGTGGCTGATAGCAATATATCAACAGTCACACGCGAAAGGGACAATATCCTTTTTTCAACACAAGAATTTTTGGAGATTGTAAAGATTCAAAAAGGGAAAATTCTACGCATTCAACATGCGATCGGAATTGAACATTTTGGCTATGCAGATGGCGTAAGTCAACCGAACTTTCTTGCCAATTCCGATTCTCCTGCAACGCAATGGGAAGATAATGGTGCCCTTTTAAGTACGCTTATTGTACCTGAGCCAACAGGTGGCCCCGAGACTTTTGGCAGTTATTTTGTTTTTAGAAAACTGGATCAGAATGTGAAAAAGTTTAAAGCCGCGGAAGAAGAATTGAGCAAAAGTATCAATTTCGTATCCAATCAGGTGCATGGCGTTTTCAATAAACATGGGGTTCAAAATAGCGAGTTGGCTGGTGCCATGATTGTAGGCAGGTTTGAAGATGGAACAATTGTGACATCGCATAGTGACGAGATGGGAGTTGTTTCGGAGGGACAGCTCGAAAATGATTTTGATTATCGTGACGATACATCCGGAATGAAATGTCCTTTTCATGCGCATATAAGAATCACGAATCCCCGCCAGGATGTTACAGCTGATTTTGCAAAAAGTGTCAGATTAACCCGTCGCGGTATTCCCTACAATGATATTGGACGTGATGAATTTAATCTCGATGGTGATCAGCCGGATGGCGGTGTAGGTTTGCTGTTCATGTGTTACCAAAGCAGCATTGAAAGGCAATTTGAATTTATTCAGCAAGCTTGGGTCAATAATGGGGAAATCGGTCCAGGAAATTTTGTTGGCCAGGACGCTTTGATTGGGCAGGGGCCAAATACAACTGCGAAGTTCCTGTCAAGTCAATGGAATACCGCCAATGATATGAAGCCGGTCCCAACGGATTTTAAAGATTTCGTGACAATGAAAGGCGGCGAATATTTTTTTACACCAAGTATCAGTTTCTTGCGATCTCTTGAAACTATGGAATGAGTGTAAAATACTTTGTCGACGCTTTAAAGTAATGAAAGCCATAATCTAAAAACTATCCTTGTTTTGATTGTGGCTTTTTTGCTGTTCCTAGTTCCATTTCATTCAGGAACAAATCAAATCTAAATGCATTTTGCTTTGGCATGATTATATTCGCATCCAAACCACACGCGAATTTTAATCAAACCAGAAGCCTCCTATGAAACAAATCAAATTTTCCTTCACACTATTATCCGAAACTTTTAATGAATTTATGAATGATAATGGGCTCAAACTGAGTGCAGCGTTATCTTACTATACTATTTTTTCATTAGCACCAATGCTTTTGGTGATCATTTCAGTGCTCAGTATATTTTTTGGCAGAGATGCGATCCAGGGAGAATTATTTGACCAGATTCGCGGATTGGTAGGGGATAATGCCGCCGCTCAATTACAGGAGATCCTGAAAAATGCCCAGGTTTCAAACAAATCAGGCGTAGCAGCCGCGATTGGGGTCGGGACTTTATTAATCGGTGCCACCGGGGTTTTTGCTGAAATTCAGGATTCTATTAATTACATCTGGTCTATTAAATCAAAACCTAAAAAAGGTTGGCTGCAATATTTGAAAAATAGGTTACTTTCATTTTCTATCATACTTACCCTGGGATTTTTGCTGTTGGTTTCGCTTGGCGTCAATGCGGTGGTGGATTTGCTGAGTACAAGGTTACAGCAATACTTTTCGGAAGCATCGGTTGTCCTGTTTTATATTGTAAATCAGGTTGTTGTGCTGGCTATTATCACTTCTCTTTTTACGGTTATTTTTAAAGTACTTCCGGATGGCTTTTTACGTTGGAAGGAATGCCTTGTCGGAGCTGTTTTTACAGCGGTTCTTTTTCTGGTTGGTAAATTTGTTATTACATTTTATATTGGGAAAGCGGATTTGGGAGCGACTTATGGTACTTCGGCTTCTATTGTAATCTTGCTTACCTGGGTTTATTATTCTTCGATCATCCTTTATTTTGGAGCTGAATTTACCAAGGTTTATGCCAAGCTAGATGGAATCGGGATTGCGCCAAACCAGCACGCGGTTTTAATTGTGAGGAAGGAAATTGATGAGGAAACGGGGAAGGTTGTTTAATTTTTTTCTGCCACGAATACACGAATTTTTCACGAATGGTTATTAGATATTTTAAACTAAAAATCCCTGATCGAAATTTCGATCAGGGATTTTTTATATCTTTTCAATAATCGAAAACTTATCTGATTATCAATTCATAAGGCAATCTGGTTTGCATTCCGCCCATGTTCATCAGTTTTTTGTACATCTTCACATAGGTTGACAATTCACCCAGATTTCTGTCTAGGACTTTATCTTCCGAGTTGCCCATCATTTTTCCAAGCAATTCTTCAATTGGCTTTTTCTTTTCAGGGAAATAACGAACGCGGTAGTCGCCTTCTTTCAATTTTGCTGCTTTTACTGCAATGACGATTGCGTCGTCAATGCCACCCAAAACATCCACCAAGCCATTTGCTTTTGCTTCTGTTCCGGACCAGACACGTCCCTGTGCCAGGCTTCTCAATTTTTCAACTGGCATTTTTCTGCCAGCCGCTGCTTTTGAAGTGAAATTGGCATAACCTTCGTTGACACTTTTCTGTATCATAGACTTTTCAAATTCAGTCATGTCACGGGTTGCGGTTGGCCAGTCTGCATGTTCGCTTGTTTTAACAGCGTCGAAAGTCACACCCAATTTGTTGTTCATGAAATCTTTTACATTGAATATCAATCCAAAAATCCCGATTGAACCTGTAATCGTGTTTGGCTGCGCAACAATTTTATCACAACCCATCGCCATATAATATCCGCCAGAAGCAGCAACATCCGACATGGAAGCAATGATTGGTTTCTTTTTAGAGGTTATCTGAATTTCTCTCCACATCACATCCGACGCAAGCGCACTTCCACCCGGCGAATTGATACGAAGCACAATCGCTTTGATTTTGTCGTTATCACGTGCTTTTTTCAATTCTTTAATAAAATCATCAGATCCGATTGACTCGTCACTTCCTTCACCGGAATTAATTTCACCTTCCGCAATCAGAACGGCAACGCGGTTATTATAGTCACCATCTTCTGGCGTAACGTCCGATTTTACATATTTTTCAACACCTATATAAGAAATATTTTTCTTGTCTTCGATGCTCAATTCCTTCTTGATACTGTTTTCGAATTCATCCCAATATCCTAAATGCGTTACCAGTTTGTTTGCCAATGCCGCTTTTGGATTATCAATTGTAAGAGAATCCGCAAAACCTTTCAATACTGGAACTGCAATACCACGTGAATTGGAAATATTCGTCAGGAAATTTCCATAAATCGCACCGATCAATTCTGCCGATTGTTTCTTGCTCGAATCACTCATATTCTCACGAATAAAAGGCTCTATCGCACTTTTAAATGAACCAACACGGAAAATTTCCGGCTTGATATTCAGTTTATCAAATGTTCCTTTGTAAAAACTATATTCGGCAGACATCCCGTTCCACTCCATGCCGCCGGCCGGATTCAAATATATTTTGTCTGACAATGAAGCCAGGTAATATCCTTTTTCAGAGAAAGATTCGCCGTAGGCAACAACGAATTTTTTAGATTTTTTGAATTCCAGAAGCTGGTTTCTGATTTCTTCCAAAGTAGCCCAACCCGCTTGTGGATTTTCCGCTTTCAGATAAATTCCTTTGATCTTGTCATCTTTCTGAGCGCTTTTTAAAGCATCTTTAATATCCTTTAAACCAGTAACATTTTCGTTTCCTGAAAAAGGCCCGCCAAGTTCCGACAATGGATTTTCTACACCCACTTCTGCGATGGGCTTATTGAGGTCGAGTTTTAAAACCGATTTATCTTCAACGACAACTTTCTCATCCGACGAAAGCGCGGAGCCTATGCCAACAAGAATAAAAAACGACAGTATAAAGAAGACCAGAATACCGACCAGGGTTGCAAAAACGTATTTAAAGAATTGTAACATAATGGATATATAGCAAAGATTTTGAGTTTTTCGATTATTGGTTTAACAAAATTAACTATTAATTGTGCCAGGTAGGTTAACAAATAATGTCCGAAGGCAATTTTAGTGAAATGAATGGTTATATTTTCATTTCGATAATTCTTTCTTTTTTATTTCCTTGCAAATCCTCGGATTGGCTCGATCAGATTCCTTATTTTTGTACAAATTATAGCAATGAAAAGAACACTCATACTTGTGCGCCACGCCGCTGCCGAAGATCAGAAACTGATGGTTCGGGATTTTGAACGCGAACTGATTGGAAAAGGCAAAACTGATTCTTCTGCCATGGGTAGATGGCTTGCGTCAAAAAATATATTTCCCGACCGTTTTATTTCGAGCCGGGCCGCCCGTGCCTCTCAAACAGCGGTGATTATGGGTGATCAGCTGCATTTTCAGGCCTCAGATATTATTCTGGAAGATATTTTGTATGATGGCGGCGCACGTGGTTATCTGGCTGTGGTGAATGCAATTCCTGCTGAAAGTGAAGTGGTTGCGTTGTTTGGTCATAATCCGGATATCACCTATTTTGCCGAGTATTTGTCAGGTGCAGATCTGGATTCTATGTCGAAATGCAGTCTCGTGATCATTGAATTTGACAATCTGGAATGGGCGGAAGTTTCGGCCAAAACCGGGACCTTTATTTTATACCAATCTCCTAAACAACTGCGGGACTCAAATTAGTAATGGAAACTCCAAATCGTAACAGACGGATATTTATCACCGTATTTATACTTTTCGTGGCACTTTTTATCTACATTTCTTACGATATGTCTAGCCGTACAACGGCTCCATGGAACAAACCAAAGCAATTGCAACGTGCTTTGCCTGGGGAACTTCCGGAAAAGGATACGCTTGGGATTGACTCGTTATTAAAAGAGGTCAAGTAAAAAAAGTCATTTTTGGTCAGGGGTTGTCAGGAAATCGTCAGGTTTTGTTCTGGCAATCAGGAACGTGGGTGGAATTCGGTGATGATTTGTCTTAGATAATCTCTGTCCAGGTGGGTGTAGATTTCTGTTGTTGTGATGGATTCGTGCCCAAGCATTTCCTGGACGGCCCTTAAACTGGCTCCGCCTTCGATCAGATGTGTGGCAAAGGAATGGCGGAAAGTATGTGGACTTACGTTTTTTGCAATTCCTGCTTTTTCTGCGACATCTTTTATGATCAGAAAAACCATCACACGGGAAAGTTGTCCGCCGCGACGGTTCAGGAAAACGATATCTTCACTGTCTTTTTTAACTTCAATTTCTTTTCTGACATGTTCAAGATAGAGTTCAACATACTTTATTGCTTCTTTTCCAATCGGTACTAGTCTTACTTTGTCTCCTTTTCCTAAAATCCGGATGAAGCCGATATCAAAATAACAGAACGTTAACTGCAATCCGATGAGCTCGGAAACGCGTAGACCTGAACTGTACAAAACTTCAATAATTGCGCGATTTCTGGTTCCTTCCGGCGTTGAATGATCAATCGCGTTGAGCATTTGTTCAATTTCATCATAGGACAAAACATCCGGAAGTTTTCTTGGCAAACGCGGTGCTTCTATTAACTCAGTCGGATCTTCTGTGATTTCATTTTCCAGTAAAAGATACTTATAAAACGCCTTGATCCCGGAAAGTATCCGGGCCTGTGAATGCGCCGTCAATCCTAATTCTGACAAATATTTTAGAAATGCTAAAAGATGTTCTTCTTTTGTCTCCGCCGGAGAGACGTTTATTGCCGCGAGTTCGATATATTCAGCAAGTTTTTCAACATCACGAACATAGGCCTGAACCGAATTGTCGGAAAACGACCTTTCCAGGCGCAGGTAGTTTTTAAAATGTTTGATGTAGCTTTGCCACATAATTTCACCGGTTGTTTAATCTTATAAATGTAAGGCCCGAATCTTTTTTTATGAAAAAAATCTTAATTCTCAACGGTCCGAATCTTAATCTTTTAGGAACCCGTGAGCCTACGGTATATGGAAACCAGTCGTTCGAAGATTATTTTAAAGGTTTAAAAAACGAGTTTCCCAAAATCCAGCTTCATTATTATCAGTCCAATCATGAAGGCGATTTAATTGATAAAATCCATGAAGTAGGATTTACTTTTGATGGAATTATTGTGAATGCCGGTGGTTATTCCCATACTTCAATAGCGTTGGCCGACGCACTTTCTGCTGTTATTACGCCGGCCGTTGAAGTTCATATTTCCAATATTTATACCCGTGAACCGTATCGTCACCACAGCTATCTTACCGATCGCTGCAAAGGAATGATAAGTGGTTTAGGTTTAAAGGGTTATGAGCTTGCACTAAGATATTTTTTGTAACATCTGATTATCTGAAAACTGCATTGCTAAAAAGTATTTTGCCATTATAAAGCATTCCGCGAAACAGAGGATCATCCATCAAATACGTGATTTTTCCCTGTCCCATTTCCTGAACGCCCATGAGCAAAGTATTTTTTAGCTTTTCAGTCGCCTTGTTTCCAACGAAACCAGCTTTGTAAGCCGTGTCCGTCAGGTAACCAACATTCCAGCCCTCTGTCAGGTAATCCATATTGTAAGCATTGCGCACAATGGTGAAATAATCCTTGCTGCAACCAAACGAAAGCGGATGTGTAGCGTCAAGCGTTACCTGAAACATACTTCCCGGCGAGGTCGTGCTGGCTTCCTCTCTTTCCTGCTCGCCAAACTTTTTGAACGTGTCCTGATCTTTTTTATGGGTCGTTACTTTTTTGGTAAGATCAAATCCGGGTTTGTTCAAAAACGCATCATTTGCATTTTCCATGACAATAAGTCTTCCGCCTTTTTTGACCCAGTCCTGCAAAGTTGCCAGTAGTTTTTCATTTAAGATATTGGAATAATTTCCACTTGGTAAAATCAAAACATCAACCTGATCAAAAGGAAGTTGTGCAAGTTTGTCCTGAGAAATTAGCGTCAGCGGATATTTTATTTGCTGTTCAAAATAATGCCAGACGGCACCAACAGCCGTAGGAGAAATCCCGTCACCAACAAGGGTTACAATCTTTGGTGGCCTGATCGTTACAACTTCATCTGAGCCAAAATTTGCTCCGGCTGTTACGCCGCCGGAAGTTACCGGAACAAGTTTTACAAAATGTTTTGTGGCAAGCGAGGTAACCAGACTATCAAAATTACTTACATAATTTCCCTTTTTGGTAATAATCAAAGTCCCGGCTTCGAAGGTCATTTTATTCGTTTCAAAAGGAATATTGGAACTCCGGACCAGGATTTTTCTTTTCAATAATTCAGAAAGAAAAACAGCATCATTTACACTGTTCCATTTTGCTATATATGCATAAGGTGTCGCGGCTGGTATTTTGTTTTCAATTTTTTCAGGCTGATAGGCGGCCGGTACATATTTTTCCTTCAAACCGAAAGTTTTAATTCCATACAAATAGGAAATTCCCCAGCTGGTGATATCATACGTGATGGAATCTTCCAAAACCGGTTTTGTTTCAAAAAGGATTTTAAGAAGATTGGATTTCGGCTGGTATGCGGTTATCAAAAGATCGTTGCTTTCCATTTTAACATTCTGGTCCGTCAGCGTTGTCAGTTCGGTTCCTTTTACGGCCAGATTTTTACCGGCAATCCCGTATTCAAAACCTTGTTTGGAAAGCCATTCTGTAAAAGATCTGACGCGCTCCTCATTTCCCTGAGCTTTGATCAGATACGTTTTAAATGTGCCAATCGGCTTTTGAACGGCGTTTCCATAAAAGCTGTTAAATTCGGAAACCATTTTGTCCTTATTGGTAGAAACGGTTTCAAGCGTAGCAACGCTCGTTACATAATGATGTTCGATCCGGCTTTTTAAAGTAAGCGTATCATTTTCATCCGGGCGCTCAATAGCCAAACCAGCACGACCGCCGCCGCCTTGCTCATAAGTCATTCCAATAGCTCCGTTGTAGGTTGGCCATGTATCACCATAACTTGGATAGAACAAATCATATTCTTTTTTAGAAAAATAAGTCCAGTTATTCTGATCGAAATATTTCCGGCAGTTAGCTCCCAGAATCTCGTTGAACTCGCGCTGCCATTTCGTGATATCCTGGTGAAAAGGTTTTGCGGCAGGGGGGAAGTAATAACTTCGGTTTGGACCCATTTCATGGAAATCGGCGTGCAAATGCGGCATCCACTGGTTATAAAAAACGATACGTTCCTGTGTTTCTTTTTGTGTTTGCCATGCCCAGTCACGGTTCAGGTCAAAAAGATAATGATTAAATCGTCCGCCCGGCCATGGTTCGTTGTGTTCCAAAGCAAAAGGCGTCACGTCCGAAACCTCATTTTGAATACGGTTATACCATTGTACGTACCGGTCGCGGCCATCGGGATTGATGCATGGATCAATAATGATAATCGTATTTTTCAAAACTTCCTGCATCGAACGGTTGTTCTTGTTCAGTAATTCGTAAATCACCTTCATGGAAGTTTCGGAAGATACCGCTTCGTTTCCGTGCACATTATAACTTAGCCAGGCAATCGCTGGCGTTTTGTCGTCTGTTTTTACAGATTGATTTTTTGTGCTTTTGATATGATCCAGACGAATTTCTTCCAGTCGCGCAAAGTTTTCAGGCGAGGCGACGATGAATACCATCAGCGGCCTGCCTTCATTGGTGCTGCCATATTGTACGGCCTTAACCTGATTAGGATTTTGCGCGGCAATGATCTTGAAATAATCGACAACCTGGTAATGAAATGAGAATTTACTGCCCAAAGGGTGTCCCAGAAATTGTTCCGGCGTTTTGTTTTGGGCACTTGCATTTAGTAATACAAAAGATAATATAAGACCGTAGATGTATCTTATCATGATGGAGTGAAGATTTTTAAAGTAAGCCTTCCCAAATTTAACAAGTAATGGGAATTTACTGCTACGGTGAAATGATTAAAAAAAATTTTTCATTTTAAGTATCTGTAAATCAAATCGGTAAAAAATATCTTTCATTTATTTTTCTAAACGGTTTGGATATTAAAAATCAACCGTGCATATTTGCACCACGATAACGGAAACGGAGTTGTAAAACGAAAGAAAAGTGCGATTCGCATACGAAGTAGGAGACCAGTCGGCCCATTCGTCTAGCGGTTAGGACACGACCCTTTCACGGTTGAAACAGGGGTTCGATTCCCCTATGGGTCACAAAACCGTGTGAGAGTAATAGTTTTCAATCACAATACAAACGAGTCAAGTTATTTGAGAAGCCCACTGAAAAGTGGGCTTCTTTTTTTGTGGTTAATAGTTTATTTTTTGTGGGGGACTTTGAAATGTTGATATATGTTTTATTGATTTATATTAGTACTGATGCGTTAAGTTTTGCTAATTAAATAAGTCCCATTGTTCATTGACATTTTGATTGATTTGACATTCAGTAAGGAGCTCTTTTAAAGGAGTTTTGTCGAAAGCAGATATGCTTAGAATTTGCATGATCTCATATATGGAGAGATTGCTTTTTAAAGTGTGTTTGAGATAGGCTACTATTAAATAAGTGCTTATGGCAACCCATACATGAATATTGACTGCATTTTCCGAATGCCCCCAAAGCGTTTTGATGGTCAGGTTCTGCCGCGTCGGCGGTCCGATTTACCCATTTGAAAAAAATCTCTATTTGCCACCTTTTTTGGTACAGTTTTGCTATTTCAAGCGCAGAAAGCATATCATTGTTTGACAAGAAAGAAAGAAGAATATCTTTTTCTTCATCATAGTATTCCACAAGCCTTAACGGTTCGGGATAAAGCTTGCTAGACTTATATCCGTTGAGTATGATGATTTTGTCACTTCTGAGCCCTGATGCGGGATCAATGTTAAAATTGCTTTCGATGACTTTATAATTCATTGTGGTTTTTGCTCTTGAGATAAAAAAGGCTCCAGACTCATTCATGTTGTATAATGCGGCGAAATCGATGTATGCTTTATCCATGATATAGATCGCTCCTGGTGATACTAACAGCTCGTCAAGTATATTGCTATCATGGTATTTGCCATCGGTAACATGGATAAAGGATGGGATATTCCCTCTCAGATCCAAAAGGGTATGTATTTTTATTGCTCCACGTGAATACTTTCCTGGCGCCCAGCTGAATAGCTTCAGGCTTAGGGAAATAGTTGTTGAATCCAGTGCAAACACCTCATTGCGAACATTGACATTAGGAACTGGATTTGTTGCATACAAGGGTCTGACCAAGTCTATAAGGTACTGTCCAAAGTCGGCATAAATTTTCCAGTCTCTGCTCTCATTCGCACGTGAAAGCGTGGACTGGTTAACATGTCCTCTGATTCCAAGGTGATAAAGTTTGTTTTTATGCGCTTTCAGGCACACGCAAATATCACGCAAGGAATTACGAGAGATTAGTTGACCGAAGAGTAGTTGAATAAACTGGTTCCAACAATTGAATTCTCGTGTCCGAAAATCGCCATTGTATTTTACTACGCATTTTTGAAACTCATAACGGTCAATAAAATGCAAAAGCTGAGAAAAAACATACTTCCCTGAATTCATAGCCTCGTGTAAAGCCACAAAGCTACAGGTCAAATCAAATCAAAAAATCAAAAAACGTTCTTAATTAATTTATTTACAACGTGTTATAAGTGTTTTTAAAAAGTTAACGCATCACTAGTAGATTTATATAATTAATTATATGCCATATGTAACTGTTTTATCTTCGAATTTTATCTAAGCGAGATCTGCTTCTCAGTGGGTTTTTTAATAAGGCTTAATAGACTTATATTTCTTGACGAAATCTCTTCAATTCTAGACATAAAACTAGATTATTCTAGTCAAAATTTTTGGTAGAAGTAAATAAGTAAAGTATTTTACATTCAACACATATTTAAAATTACTAATACGCAATGAAGTCCGAAGAAGATCTGATAATTGAATTTGGTGAATTAGAGAGTGAAAACAAGTTTAAGGAAAGTTTAGAATTACTTCCCGATGAATTGTTAATGCAACTCGATAGTGCGGTATTATGGAATTGTAAAGGGCGAGCCTTTTATGAACTAAATTTACTCGAAAAGGCTATTCAATGTGGTGAAAATGGATTAAGAATAGACAATAATTTAGCAGCACTTCATGAAGGTCTAGGCGACGCCTACAAACGCTTAGATGATTTTATAAATGCTGAAAAATGTTATCATACGGCATTAAGTCTTAATAATTTTTCATTTATTACATTTGCACATTTGGGAGATTTATACTACGAACAAGATCGATTTATGCAGGCGTTAGAATTCTATTTTAAATATTTAGAAGATTATCCACCAAGCATTTACATTCACACAAGTATTGGAGAAGCCTATTTTGAACTCGGAGAATATTCAAAAGCAAGAGATTATTTTGCAGAATATCTAAGTCGTAATCAAGATGATGAGCAAAATTACCTTACCATTCGCACCAAAGCAAGACTTGAAGAAGCGATTAAACGCTTAAAAGATAATGGTTACAATGAAGTTAGTAACTTGCTAACGGATATAAGGCATATATTATTGTTCGAGGATGAATGTCTTACTCATTACACAAGTCTTGAAGTTACCCAAAAACTAATTTTAGAAGCTAATAATCCAATTCGATTATCCGAAGGTGCTTTTTTAAACGATCCTTCAGAAGGAACAGAACTGTTTAAACTTTTTCCTTCTTTTTTATATGCAAATCATGAGTTGACTGCTGTTGAACGTTCAGAGATGGATACAATATCAAAACCATTTGTTCAAAAACCGTTCATAGGAAGTTACGTTGCAAAGATTAAAGAAAATGATCTTACACTTTGGCGTATGTATGGAAAAGACAACAAGGAAGAAGCAAGAGGTTGTGCCATAACTATGAATCGAAAAGAAATGCTATTAGCTATAACTGAAAATTTATTAAGGCCCAAAGCTTCGACCATACACACAGAAAACAATTTACCGAAAAACTCTAAATCTGAAATATCCATGGTTTCAGAAAATTTAAGTGAGGATTTTAATTTTTATAGAGTTGCATATAAAATTCATAATAAAGTTGAATTTTTGGTTCCTGGCTTAGATTTGGAACGTGTTAGAAATTTGAATAGTCTTATTGGTATGTTAGTAGAAGTTGTGAAAGGATTTTTAGAGAGAGATGGGAATAGTGAGAAGGATGTTTTGGAAATGAAGGAGTTATTAAACGATGTCGCTTATCTTTTCAAAACTGAGGAATATATTTTTGAAAATGAAGTGAGACTTGTTGTTAAAGGTATTGGTTTTGAAAAAAAAGTTGACTTGAAATTCACACCACCTCGGGTTTATGTTGAGCTTGCACCAATCAATCCACTTATAACGCAACTTACTTTAGGCCCGAAAGTAGAAAGAGTTGAGGAATGGTCAGCAGCTTTTCACTATCATTTGGAAAATGAAGGTTACAACCCCAATATCCACATTTCGCGTCTACCATTTAAGTAGCTTGAATAATTTTAAAATGGTTTTATCACGGGTTTTTTAAAAAAAACTAATTTGAAAGGTTGCAATAATTCAAATTATCTAAAAACCGTAAACGCCCCCGTCACCCCAACACAAGCAAACCCCGGCAGCCTCTCAATCCCAAACAATGCTCTCGTATGCTTCCCTTTATCACCCAAAACTTCCAGAAATAGATCCGAAGCGCCATCTGCTATGGTAGGAGAATCATTCCATTCGCCATCGGCGGCGTAATAAATATCCAGATGGTTTAATCCTTCAATTTTTTCAAAACCCAGGTGTTTTTCGATTTGTCCCAGAATATTCATTGCTGCGATTCTTGCTGCCTGGTAACCTTCAATTGTCGTAACTTCTTTTCCCAGTTTCCCGGCGTAATGTAATATTCCTTGATCGATCGGAAATTGAATGGCTACATAGGCAATATTCCCTCTCACATTCACCGCGATGTAGGACCCGCCCGGATTTGGAACACTGCGGTCCGTAATTCCTTTTAAAAGCAGATTGTTTTTAATTTCTTCTAAATTCATTTTTTCAGTTGTTGCAGACCTATTCATTTATCAAAATGATGCCACAACATTAGTGTCTGTCATTACAATAGTATGGTGGATTGAAAAAATGAAAAATTGTCAAAAATAAATTAATGAGTTTGTGTCCCCCAAATAGTAGATGACACAAACTCATTATCAACAATTTGTGATTGAATTATTTCACAACAGTAGCCTCCAACTCAACTTTTAATGTTTCAAAAAGGCTGGTTACTTCCAATAAAGTAGTCGCCTGCTGGATATCATGCTTCGCGATCCAATCCTGAAAAACTGAAAAGTGAGGCCAGAGTTCTGCGGTTGACGTAGTGTAGATATTAAGCCGGACGATGCCTTTGCATTCAAATCCGGCTTCACTGATAACTTTTTCAAGATTTTGCAGAGCCAGAATTAGTTGAGATTTCATATCTTCATTACTGGATATTCCATCCGCATTGATGGCGGTCTGTCCGGAAACATAGAGCGTACTTTCGACATTTTTCACTTCTACGGCCTGCACATAACTGCGTGCATCCTGCCACTTCCAGGGATTTGTGATTCTTTTTTCCATGTTATTGAGGTTTTGCCAATGCTGGCAGCGTTTTAAAATTTGCACTGCAAAGGTCTCAATAAGGCTTGGGGTCAGGCGTTGACAAATCTCACAAGTATGAAGTGAGGTATGTCACATTATGAAGATAACCGGCTTAATGTTTCTCGCGAAACACCCAGATAGGCAGCCAGGAGGCTTTTGGGGACGCGCTGAATAAGTGCAGGATATTGTTTAAGAAGCTGTTCATAACGCTCCTTTGAATTCGAAGTCAGCGAAGATATGATTCGTTTCTGTGCTGCCAGAAAGCCAAAATTTGCTTTTTGGAGGAAAAAACGCTCCATTTTTTGGACGCTGTTACATAAATTTTGATAATCGTCGAGCGAGAGGCATAGTACTTCTGTGTCTTCAATACATTCCAAAGACATCGTTGCTTTGGTCTGTGTGTAATAAGCATAAAAATCACTTTCCCACCAGTCTTCCATAGCAAAAGAAACAATGTGCTGCTTTCCGGTGTCATCAGTATATACAAGCTTTAATAGTCCGGAAACTATGAAGTAATGATACTTTACCGCATCACCCTCCTGAATAAGGAATTGGTGTTTCTTGAATTTTTTGGTTGTAAAATGGCTAAACACAAATACAAACTCATCTTCGGTGAGGGGTACTACCTTTTCGATATGTTGTCTGAGTTTTTCTTGCATGGGTATTGGTATGGACACGCCGATAAATGGGTTACTATTCCAAAAACAACTTGCTCACTTTCGCGGAATTTTGGCCAGGTGCTTCCCTGACTTTTAACATCTGTGAAGGTACTGCAAAGTGATAGTACTGAAAGGTTAATGCCTTATAATTTATTTTCCGAAAAGTTTTCAATGAACGAAATCCTAACAATTACATTACTCTATCTGATTATTAAGAACCATTCATTTGTTGACGGGGATAAGCGAATAGCTGTGGCGTGTTTCCTAATATTCTTAGAAAATAACGATCTTATAAAATCGGGCGGCGTGGTATCACTTATGAGTAATGAAGCACTTGCAAGTTTAACGCTTTTCGCTGCTGCCAGTAAACCGGAAGAGATGGGTACGGTTAAGTAGTTGATTATTAGTTTACTTAATAGGAATCAGTGAAGTTTTAGTTTATTTAAAAGATCCAGGCTAACAGATCTCTAAATCCTCTGAACTTTTTAGGCAAGATACATATAGATACGATCCGTTTTCTAAATTATTTTGTTACAATGGGCACATAAATACAGGATTAAAACATAATACCTGAGATTATCCAAAATGTGCCTTTCTGTGAGCACAATACATGATACAGTACAATAAATCTGGGAATAATCAGGTTTAAATGTAATTTGAAACATCCGGGATCTGATTTTACTAACTCATTTGAGACAGGAATGGGATGGTCAAAAAGTGAAATCTTTTTTTAATTGCAAGGAGTGTTTTGATCAGTCGTCATTTTTTCTTTTCGTTTAACAAATTCGCCAGTTTCTCTTTGGTTTCCGGAATTTCTTTCAGCGTTAGAGCTTTTTTGAAGCTCGCTATCGCTTTGATTTTATCGCCGGTTTTAAGGTACAAATCTCCAAGTGAATCATAACAATTACCGCTGCCAGGATTGTTGACAATATTGAGTTTGAACATATTTTCAGCCTTTTTAAATTGACTGTTACCCATCATCTGGTATCCAAGATTATTTACCAGGCTTTCATCAGGCATATTAACATACCCCATCTTTTCAGAAACATTCTTGTAATGTGTGACCAATAATGAATCTAGCTTAAAATCAGGGTTTTGTAATTCGCTATCATAAATTTTAAGCTTGTAGAAATCAAAAATAAACCGAAGCGCATCGTATTCTCCTGCCAATCTTACGGAAGGATGATTGTCATTTTCATAAAATTTGGATTTGAAATGTATCTGGCTCTTTTTATTTTTAGAAAGTTCTGAAATGAACGCTAAATTACTGCGAATCAGTTCAGTAGATCCAGTGGTGTCTTTTAGGACACTCGATGTATCAACCCCTCTTTCCAACCGATTGGCCATGGCCATAAATAATGCTTTTCCTTTATAATTTTGAGTGGGTAAAATAGCCTTTGCCTCTTTTACAATTTTTTGATTATCCCACCATAGTGACCCGTCAAGCGAAACATAAGAATTGAATAACTTCGGATTATGCAGAAAAGTATTCATAACCGTCAGGCCTCCGATGGAATGACCGATGAATGTCTTATAAGTCGTTGTAGGATAAGTCTTATCGATATAGGGAATAAGTTCTTTCTCAACAAAGGACATGAATTTCTCACCATTGCCAACTACGCCGGGCAATTCTTTATCCGTACCAATGGTTAATTCACTCAGTCTGTTGGCGTGCAGAATTCCAACTACAATCATTGGGGGACAAAGACTTGATTCACTCATGTGCTCTGTAATACTTACAACGGTGTTGAAATTACTATTCCCATCCAGCACATAAATCACGGGATAATGTCCCCGGTCTTTAATTTTATTTCCTCCATTGCTGTTAGGAATATGTATCCAGATTTTACGGTTTTGCCCTAGGATCCCCGAAGAAATAGTCTCCTCGAATCCAGTGGTAAAAGGGCTGTTTTCCTGCGCATGAACACAAAAAGAAATGAAGAAGAAGGCAGTCAAAAAGAAAAAATATTTCACAGAATTGTTTTGATAAATAAAGAAGTTATAAACTTATTGGTTGTACATAAATATTCCTAGATAAATATCGAATCACGCACTGAAAATTTCCTCGGAACCTTGATTGAAATTACAATAGAGTTATGATATTGGTTCTTTGCAATTTGGAAGTAGATTTCATATATACAATTTTTCTGCCAGCTGTTGTCTAAAATGGTAAAGCGTGTATTGACTTCATTGCCAATAAGTTAACTATTGTTATGTGATAATGATTAACTTATTTATTTGATAGAAAAGTATCTAATAAGGCCTAATTACCTGCCCTGTGTTGGCACCAAATATGCTTTTTCGAAAAGCATATTCCAGCTGTTTCATAGTTACAGGGACTTCTCCAGGGAAATACGGAAAATATTGTGGAGAATCTTCTATAACACTAGGACTGACTGCATTTATGCGGATCCCATTTTCCAGCTCAATAGCTGCAGCCCTTACAAATGCTTCAATTGCACCGTTGGCAGCAGAGGCATTTGCGAAATTTAATTGCGGATCATTTGTTAGCGCTCCGGCAATTAGGGTAAATGAGCCTTTTGGTTTAATATAGTGCTGTCCAACAAGTACCAGGTTGACCTGACCCATCAGTTTTCCTTCAATACCTTTTCTAAATTCCCTATCCGCCATTTTTTTCCACGGACCAACGTATGACGGTCCTGCGGTCGATATAAGCGCATCAAAAAATCCAGTTTGTTCAAACAGGTTTTCAATTGATTCTAACGAGGTGATGTCGGTCCGGATATCTCCTCCGCTTGCTGCAACTCTGACTATTTCGTGTTCTTTTTCAAATGCGGTTACTAAGTGCCTTCCCATAGTACCTGTGGCACCAACGATAATAATTTTCATAAATTTGATTTGATAAGTTTAACTTTTATTGCTTTCGTAGTCCAGCGTTTATGTCTTCTGTTTTGAGCATTTACATTACCTTGATTGACAATCAGTCGATATTCAAACATTAGTTTGTTCACAGTCTGCAATAGACGCCGAATCAAGGATACGGTTATTCCAATGATTTCGATGGTCATTGCAGTGATAGAGTTTATCGGGTGTGATGTTAAAGATTGAATTCGTCCAGGATCATTTTCTTACTAACTATAATGCCGGTTGCTGTTCCCATTGCCACTGCGTTTGAGACGGTCCGGGTACGCATTGAATTATCGCCGCAAGCAAAGACTCCTTCAATTGTTGTATGCTGAAAAGAATCGATCTCGAGGTATCCTTCGTCAGTTAATTTACATCCCAAAGATTCAGGAATCTGGCAATGTTGTGTAAAGGGGGCCGGCGAGTAAATGGCTTTTAAGGAATACTTTGTGCCGTCTTTGAAAATGATATGTTGAAGATTCCCATCTATATGAACCAAATTTTGAATCTGCTTTTCGACTATATTTATTTGCCTTTTGTCAAGCTGCTGAAGCTGTCCGACGGTTAACATCGCAGGCCCGTTTGTAAACAAAGTCAAATTATTAGTCCAATTTGATATGAGTCCTGATAAATCAAAAGCCGCTTGTCCGTTACTTAGAATTCCAGTCTTTTCGTTTCTCACCTCGTATCCATGACAATAAGGACAATGAAGGACAGATATTCCCCAACAGGCAGAAAATCCGTCTATATCAGCCATCGTATCTTTAATACCCGTGGCAAAAATTAACTTCTTAGCATTAAAGGTTTCGCCCGATTCCAGGCAGATTTCAAAACCATATTCAGTTTTTATTCCTTTGGTAGCCAGTCCGTTCAGAAGTGTTACGGTATTATACATTTGTAATTCCCGTTTTCCAATAATTATAATTTCTGTTGGCTTCTTCCCATCGTTTGTAAGAAAGTTATGCGAATAGGGTGTTTGTTTATTACAGGGATCTCCGCTGTCAATAATTAAAACATGTTTAAGTGCTCTACCCAATGCTAAGCCCGCTGCAAGCCCTGAGTAACTTCCGCCAATAATTATTACATCAAAACTTTTGATTTTCATATTCTAGAAGGTTATACTTTTTTGTTTTCATCTCTATACGTAGTCAAATCGACTAGACGATTCACCAAAGGCAATCCAACAAATGTGATCCAGGGTACCAATGAAATCGTTAATATTAAGGTTCTTTGATATAGTGGCAAAACGGATAGCGGCTCACCCAGAAAATAGAGAAAAAGGGTGATTGATGGATAGATCACCACCCAGATTTTTAACGACGCGATTAGTTTTATTTTCGTTGTCATGCTTTACTTTGTGATTGATTTGTATGTTACAAAAGTAGTTTCTGAAAGAGATTGAAGGATAGGACAAAAATTGAGTTGTGTAGGATTATCTTAAAATATATTTGAAACACATGTTGCTGTAATTTTCTTAGCTTTAATCCTAAATTGCAAGCTTTGTAGGGATAGAAAGGAGTAGCTATGTCAAAGAAAACAATGAAGGTCATTCCGATCAGGCATATTACCGGCACCCACGGACAGGAAAGCAATGCAGGTTTGTTTAGCATCAGAAAAATAAGTGAAGTCCTAATGGGAAATGATTTGGTGCACGATCTTCACAAACATAACTTTTACTTTATTCTGGCAATTGAAAAGGGTCAGGGTGTTCATGAAATTGATTTTGTGCATTACGAAATTCACGATAATGCAATGTTTATTCTTCGACCCGGTCAAGTTCATCAACTCAAATTGACAGCAGATTCTACGGGTTATCTTATTGAATTTGATATTTCCTTTTACCAGCCAAAAAACACAATAGGAGAACAGCGGTGGAAGAAAGCAATCGCCAATAACTATTGCGAAGTGGAAGAAAACCGTTTTAAAAAACTGCTTATTTATATTTCAAACAGTTTCACCGAATACAATTTAATGCAGGAAGGGTATTCCCAGGCGATAAAAGCAAATATGGATCTTTTCTTTATTGAGTTTGTAAGGCAGAGCCAAAACGCCTTGCAAGTCTCATCGGTGGTATCGACGTACACACAGGAATGTTATGAGGAACTACTGGTTTTATTGGAAGCAAATATTACTGAGACCAAAAAAGTTTCGCAATATGCTAAATTGTTAAACCTGTCCATCTATCAACTGAATGCAATCACCAAGGCGTCGGTTGGCAAGACGACAGGGGATTTAATTAATGAGCAAATTATTTTAGAAGCGAAAAGATATTTGCTGGCCACACCCAACCAAATCAAGGATATTGCCTGGCATTTAGGTTACGATGATATTTCCTATTTCATCCGGTTCTTTAAAAAGCATACAGGGCATTCTCCTGATTTGTTTAGAAAAAATTTCAAATAAATCCTATTGAGCCATTTTTTTGATTGTGGTGAAATATTTGCTTTTGGGTCTGGTCTTGTTTTCCCGCAGGCAACTATTTTTTCCTGTAAGGCATGATTAACTTATCATGCTTAAAGCGAGTAATTTTCCAGCGGTTTCCTGTCCGATTATAACGCCCCCCCCAAGCATTCAGTAACCCCTAAAATTATTTTTGCAAATGAGTTGCTGAATAGTTTCAGTTATATATTTTTCTTTTCCATTTTACTTTTAAAATCTGTTTGTATGGTTATAATAATTGGCCTCACCAAAATTAACCTTGCTTACTAAACGGATTTTTTTTCCATGGTTTGGAGACAAGAACACTGATATTCAAAACCCGGTTATAGCGTTCAATGCCGCGTGATATATTGGTTAGTCCATGACCATACCGTACATCCAGAACGATACTCGCTTTTTTGAAAGGGAAAATATAGCCTGCTCCCGCCTGCACACCGAAGTCCCAACGCCTAAACCCATCAGGAGTGTTTTGGAATGAAATTGACTTTGCCTTTTCCGATGAGTTTGGGGAGCCATCGATTTTTAAACGACCGGATAAATTGTATGCAACATAAGGTCCGGAATTGATGTATATCCTTCCGAAATGAACTCGGGCAAGTGTTGGCAATTCCAGCGTGTTCAATCGAAGTTTGGTTTTATCGAAGGTGACCGGATTGTTTTCTTTTAGCGAGCCGCCTTTTGTTACAAAATAAAGCTCTGTTAAAACGGAGAAATGTGGTGTGATGCCCGCCTGAAAGGACGCTCCTAGCTGCAATCCTTTAAAATTCTTTTTGTACGGGTGCAGCGTACTGTTTGACTTTCCATAATTAAAATTTGCATTTACATTGTTTATCAACAGGGTAAAACGTGTGGTTTGTGAAAAGGTTCTGCCAGATATAGACAACGAGATCAATGTGCTTAAAATCAGATTTTTGACTGTATTTGTTAGAGGTTTCATAAGTTTTGTGTTTTAGATATGGGTGAGATTAGAAGTATAAACGGTACATCAGATTGGGTACCAGGCCTCGTTGTGTTGTATGACCAATCGACCCCGGCTTGCTAGGATCATAGTATTCAGTAATTTTTCCCTGGGCGTTCGAGACATTGTCAAGGTTCAGGAATAGCTCGTGCGTAGCCCTGGCCTTGTCCCATTTGTAATTGACCGAAAGGACCAGTTTGGAGAGCGCCCCCAGAGAGGTTTCGTATGCCTTTGAAGTATCCCAGAATTGATTTCTGGCCGGGTCAACTGCCAGCTTTCCATTTTCATCTCGTAAAAGTGGAATGATGTTTTTGGCACCGCTCAGGAATAATTTTGAATTCAATCCCAGCGTTTGATTTTTGTTCCGGCCCAGTTTTACAAATTCTTTTCCGAATAATATATTCACCAAATAATGCCCATTGTACGGCGTATTACGTTGTTTTCCTTCCAATGTCTTGAAGGTGGAACTATATAGCGACGTATTTATCAGATAATAAAAGTTGTTCTTGGAAAACCTTTCCAAAGTCAGCTCCACCCCGAAGTTCTTGCCGGTCCCTTTGTTTACCAATGCGACATAGTTGAAATCCGGACCTTCATTGATCGTGGCAAAAGTGCTGTTCAATTTGTTCTCGACAGGCAAATTGTAGAGGTTCTGATAGTAGGTTTCCACCCTGGCAGTCAGATTTTGCGAAAACCGCTTTTGATAACCGAGCACAAAATGATGGGCTTTCAGCAATCCCAGATTATGATTTGGCTCGCTTACCGTTCCGTCTGCGGCTGTCACTTTTGCAAAATAATTGTGGGCGCTTTCCATCGTGCTGTGTTTGCCATATCCAGCCTGAAATGAATTGGTGGCGTTGACCTGCCAGTTCAGAGAAATCCTAGGTTCAATGGTACTCTTCTTATTATACAGCACGTTCATGTTTTGCAATCCGGTCACGAGCGTAATCGCTTCATTGAAGCGGTGTTTCCAGCTGACATAATTCCGGATGGTACCCATCATTTTCCGAAAATCCAGTAAGTCTACCCGGCTGGTAAAATCTGCATTTAACTGACTTTGACGATAATTATAATCGACCAGGGCGTATTGGGTGCCAATCTGGATTTTGTTTCGGGCGTCCAGTTTATGGTGGTAAGTGAAAGCACCGCGGTAGGTGGATTTAAACAAATGGCTTTTGTAATTGACCGCCGTACTTAGCACAGAATCTTGGTGAATTTCCCCTGTAGCATCATATTGTTTCAGTATATTGGACTCGAAAACCTGATCTTTTATGCCTTCCCGGGAATGAGAAATAGAGGTATGCAGATAGTTATTTGGGCCAAGCGGAAGCGTATGGTTCATGCCCAGGTTCAAGAGGAACGATCCTTTTTCAAGATCTTCCCGGATTCCTGGTAGCATTGAGCGGTCGCCGGGCGTTTCCGCAACTTCGGGTTTTACCTCTTTTAAAAATGCGTTGCTGGCTCCTCCCAATCCAAAAAGAGAAAAAGAGCCCGCTTTTTTAGTTGGCAGCACAATCTTAAAAGCTGCATCTTGAAAATTGGGGTTGCCTTTTACTTTCGTTAAACCCAGGTCAGTTAATAAGGAAATTGTAGAATACCTATAATTGACCAGGAAAGAGCCTCCATAGCCTTTTTTGAATGGTCCTTCAACAGTAGCTTCGGTACCCAGGATACCTACACCCACAACAGATTCAAGCTTTTCGTTATTTCCGGCCCTCAGTTTAACATCGTAAACACCCGACAAAACATCCCCGTATTCAGCTGAAAATGCACCGGTGTAAAAGTCGGAGGTAGCCAGAATATTGTTATTCAATGTGCTTAACCCTCCGCCGATCGCTCCCTGATCTGCAAAATGGTTTGGATTAGTGATCTGCGTACCTTCCAACCGCCACTGGACATATTTTGGAGAGTTGCCCCTGACGATAATATCATTGTTACCATTTGGATTATTGGCAACACCTGCGAAATTTGATACAATTGCGGATGGATCGTTGAATCCTCCGGCATAGCGGCTGGTTTCTTCCGGTGAAATGGAGCGGGCACTTACCAGCGCCATATCATTTTGCACCTGGCCCTTCACCTGGTTGGCTGTTACCAATACTTCCGTCAGCTTTATTGCCGATTCCTGCAAACTCAGAGTCAAAACGGCTTCCTTGCCCGAATTTACGACCACATCAGGAATGGCTTTCCGTTCGTAACCCAGATAAGACAATTGCAGCGTAATGCGCCCGATTGGAATGTTGCTCAGTCTGAATTTACCATCCACATCGGTAAAAGTAGCAATCGCAGGATTGGACCCCAATACAAATACCGTTGCGCCGATAAGCGGCATCTGGCTGTCTGCGTCGGTTAAAGTTCCTCTTACCGTTTGGGACAGCTGTTGCCCAAAAACCGGGCTGAGATAATAGGAAAGTAGGAATAGTGTTAAGAAAAAGTATTTCATGATTTTGAGGATTTGAATTGAAGAAATTTACCAGTTAAAATGGCCAAGGAATCGCTAGCCAGGTTCCCGAAGATTGACCGAAATGAGTTTAAGATTTAAGTCCCGGATGACGTTGAGAATGCCGTGCAAATGTGCCTGGTCTTTGAGCGTTCCCTGTAAAATGGTGTGATTATCCCGGTAACAGATGGTCATACCCTCAAAGCGGTCTTCCCATTGAAGATCAAGCTGTTGTTGTATTATTATTTCAGCAAAGCCTTTCATATTTGTTCCTTTTTGACAGGATCAAAATTAGGAGAGCCCCAAAACAAAAAAACCACCCGGGCGGGTGGTTTTTAGGGTGAATTTCGGCGGGATTTGTGACTGGTTTTGCTCAGATCAGTCGCATTTCCTTAGCTTTATCGACTGCTTTGTTGCGGCTGTCGACCTCCAATTTTACGTACAGATTTTTCAACCGGGTCTTCACTGTGTTCAAAGAAATGAACAGCTTGTCGGCGATTTCCTGGTTCGAAAGATTCACCGCCATCAACTGGAGTGCTTCCAGGTCACGTGTGGTAAGGTTGAAATGATTGGAAGGAGCCGTTTTCCTTTTTTCAATTGCAGTTTTAAGTTTATTGATAAATGCGTTGGAGATCTTTGTTTCTCCTCGTGCCTGATTTTTGAATACTTCCTGCAATAAGGGATTAATGTGGTCAAGGAAATTCAAATGAGACATTAATATGTCGGCCGGGGCAGCAAAATTTAAAGATTCGGTCAGGCTCGAAATTGCTTTTTCTTTTTCGCCAGTGGCTTGAAAAATCACAGCGAGTAGAATTTTGATTTCAATCATGCGCTCGATCCGGTTTTGCGCAATAGCCATTTCATACAATTGCGTAACCAGCAGAAATGCTTCATCTATTTTCTTTTCCGCGATAAGCAGGATTGCAAACGCAAAATAACGGTACTCTTCGACGTAGGAAACCACTTTGTCAGGCTCTATTCCGTGCGCCTCTAAAAAAGCACGCGCTTTGTCAAGCTCGTTTCGAAAAATCAGGAAAATAGCTTTCCAGCCTATATACATCGATTCCTGAAATGGGTTAACCTTATTTTTTTGCATAATTGCTTCCAATTCCTTCACCTTGATTTCTGCACCAATAATATCTCCCTGCCCATGCAATACTACCGAGGAAACCACCAGAGCTAATACTTTGGAAGTGATATCCGCTTCTTTAATGCACAGATTATAAGCGGTTTTGATGTTTTCAGAAGCCCCTTCCAGATCGGCCCAAAAGTATTGGATAGCGGCCATGTTCGCATATAGAACGGCAAAAGTCCAGTCTGTCTTGACCAGATTACCGTAGCCGCTATCTTTCAAAAACTGCAAAAGATCGGCGCTCCTTTGGTATGAAATTTTATAATGGCCCAACCGGCCTTCATTGAAACCGAGGTTGATCGCAATGCTGGTCATGAGATAAATGTTACCAGACTTTTTTCCAAATACCAATGCCTTCTTAAAAGCTTCCGTGCTTTCAAATAGTTGTGAGTTAGCTAGTTCCGCCTTACCCACCACATACCAGCCCCAGCTAAACCATAGAGGATCGTTCTCGGATAGGCTTTCCATTGCAATCCTGCAATATTCCAAAATGATCTCTGGGTTGCCCAAAAACGATTGCTGGTAGGCAATGGCAACAGCTATTTTGCCTAATAATTTCTTATGGTAATGCAGTATCTCAGGATTTGTTTTATTTTCTTCAATGCGTAGTCTGGTCAGTTTTTCGGCACAGGCCAAAATAGGACCAGCTTTTTGAATTTGACCCGCCGTTACCAGTACCCACGCGTAGAATAAGGAAAATTCAGGATATAGTTTTACAATATCTTCAGGCAAAAGATCCCCATATTTTATGATTGAAGAGTGCTGACCATTCTCCCACATCTGCTCCGTTATTTCTGTCAACAACTGAATAGCTTTGTCAAAATTCTGCGTCTTAAGCACATGTTCAATGGCCAGCGGGAGCATTTTATTCTGCTCAAACCATTCGCCTGCTTTATTATGAATCGATTGAATAAGAGGCTTCCCCTGCAAAAACAAGCGTTGTTTGAGCAGGTCTGAAAAAAGGTGATGGTATCTGTACCATTTTCTGTCCGAATCCAGGGAAACAATAAACATGTTGTTATTTTCAAGCATTTCCAGCACCGATTGACTGTCCGAGCGGTCCAGAATGGCGTTGCAAAGCGGACCCGACAGTTGCTCCAGCAGAGATGTTTGTATTAAAAATTCCCTGATTTCAGGCGTTTGTATTTTCAGAACTTCCTCAATCAGGTAATCCATGATATACCGGTTATCACCTTTGAATTCCTGAATAAATGTAGCCGCATCTTCCCGGTCGCGAAGGGAAATGGCAATGAGTTGCAAACCGGCAATCCAGCCTTCGGTTTTAAAAACAAGTGATTCAACATCCGAAGGACTCAGATTTAATTTAAGTTTTTTGTTGAACAGAAATTGTATTTCGTTACCGGAAAAACTCAGATCGGCCGACCTTAATTCCACCAGCTGGTGCCTGCTCCTCAATTTCGCAAGAGGTAAAATCGGATCAGCACGGGTGAGGATGGCGACGTGAATGTTAATAGGTATATGTTCAATGAAATAGGCAAACAAGTCTAATACTTCGCGGTTATTTATAAGGTGGAAATCATCCAAAGCCAATAAAAAATGCCTGGGAAGCGAAATTATTTCATTGATGATAAGCCGAACAATAGATTCGTGATTCCCCGGCTTCGAAGAATGGAGCAGTTTCATCGTATTTTCACCAAATTCAGGATAAATTCCCTGAATGGCGGTGATGATATAGCCCCAAAATTTAGAAACATCATTGTCGCTGCTATCAATGGAATACCATACCGAGGGGATTTTTTGCTGGATAATCCAATCACTTACCAGCGTTGTTTTACCAAAGCCCGCCGGGGCCGAAATGAGCATTAGTTTAACCTGGAGGCCTTTTGTCAGTTTTTCAAAAAGTTCTGAACGATGAACGGTTTGGGGACCTGGCTGTGAAATATGGAGTTTTGTTAAAAGTATGTTGCTACTTGTTTTCTGTTTCCCCTCCAGCTGCGCTGGATCAGGCACCACAATTCCGGCATTTGTAATCGCAAATACTTCAACGGGAAGGGTTATGTTTTTAAGTTCGAAGTGGCCAAGAGAAGTGGTGGAAATCGATTTGTGATTTTTGAGCTCATCGTTCAAGGGCTTAGATAGAAGAATGGCTCCTGCCACCGACAAGCTTTCGATCCGGGACGCATAATTGACACCGTCGCCATACACCTCTGTTTTATCGAAAACGATGTCACCTATATGTAAACCAATTCTTAAAGGAACGGGATCTTTATCCTGTAAAGCTAACTGAATTTCGATGGCGCATTTGGCTGCGAGAATTGCACTTTTAAAGACACTAAGTGTGCCATCGCCATAGTACTGTAAAATCTTGCCTTGATGCAGTTCGTGTTGTTTCTGAAAAATCTGCCGGTGACGGCTTCTGACATTTACTGCCATTTCTTCGTCTCCTTGCATCAGAGCAGTATACCCGACAATGTCTGTAAACATTATGGCTGACAGTTGCCTTATTTTTTCATCTTTCATTCTATGAATCTTTGTTAAATGTATGCATTTAACCATTCTTAAATACTTAATTATGTGATAATTGTCTGATTTTCAAACATTCGAATCTTCATTTGAAAGTATCGACACTAAGTATTCTGAAACCAGTATCTCTTCGGGTTAATTTTGAAAGCCTAATCACGATCGGAATAATTTATGATGGCCAAAGCAATAGGGAGATAGTGATAGGTGAGTCATCAAATCTTTGTGAAATGGTAGAAGTGGGAATCATTTAAATTAGTGAGACAACCAGACAACCAGACAACCCTAAGGAAAAACATTGTTCGTATTTATAGATTTTCCCAATATCGGGATAACTCAAATAAATACGATTCTTAAACTGTACTGTCTATACTCCAAATTTTTCTTTTTCTTGGTTCAGGTAATGCGTGATTTTACCACTTTGAAATTACGATATTTCAGCACGATAAATTTCTACAACTTTTCTCTTAAAAAGTACAGATCTTATACTTTTTTATTTCTTTTTAAGCTATTAACATTCATGACGTTACAATTTAAATGTACAATTAAATTAGAAGCATATGTGTTGTTGTATAACCTAGATTATTTTATGAGAATAAAGTCAGAAATAGGTGTAAATCTGTTTTTTGACTCACTTTCAAAATTTACAATTATACAAGTTCAATATCCATTCTTCGGAGCAAATTGTCTTGTAGAGTGTAAATATGCTTTACTGTTCCATCGAACATCAGTTTACCTTGCAAATCCTTTACTATTTGGTGAACGGTCACTTCTAATTTTCCGTCCTGTCTTTCTTTAAATCCGGTTGGATCAACGGTGGGATTTATCTCCGTCCATTGTCTTGTCCAATACTTTCGTATTTCATCGTGGCCACTTACGTAACCACCCTCAAAGGCTTTTGGCCATTGCACATTGGTATGCATGTGGGCTAAGACGGCATCAACATGCCGAGCGTTAAAATCTTGGTAAAGCTGAAAAAGAATTGGTTGGTAGTCCATAGTTTAACAAACAGTTTTGATCCATTAGTGGATGAGTCAAAGTTATGCCAGATCTGATGAGGTTGAGCGTCGGCAGCGATTGAGATTTTATCAGATTTACTTGAGAATGCCACAGTCATGCTGTTGTACAACTGCATGTTATGATCAATAGCTACAAATAAGTAACCCTGCCGCACGTTGCCAGTCAGTGCAAACAAAGTTACGAAGTTGAAAATAACGGCTTCAAGCCTTCACTTCGTAAGCCGGCTATTTACCGCGGCAACTGGCCGCTCCTTAAACCGCCGTCTGGGCTTTGAACCCTGGGGGGATAAACCCCCGTCATTTTTCATTCGAGTGGGACATGCGATTGCCCTTTGGCACAAAGCCGGGCTTAGCTACTTCAAATGTCTTTCACTGATGAAGAATTCAAAAAACACTCCAAAGATTTACGTAGGCACTTATCGGATGTACAATTCCGGGTCGCTTTTTGGGAAATGGTTTGATCTTTCAGACTATTCAGATGCACAGGAATTTTACAAAGACTGCTATGAGTACCACCGGAATGAATCTGATCCAGAGTTAATGTTCCAGGACTGGGAGTATATCCCATCTTTTCTGATCTCGGAAAGCACTTTACATCAGGACACATTCAAATACTTTGAAGCAGTTTCTGAAATGGATGATGACAGAGCGGAAGCATTTGAGATTTACTGCTCAGATATTGTATCCTGGCCAGCGAGCGGAAATGATCTGGAAGAGACGCTGGAAGGTTTTGAAGAGGCCTATCAGGGATATTATGGAGGAGCTTTCAAAGATCCGAAAACAGAGTTTACCTACCAGTATGTCGAGGATACCGGAATGCTTTCGGGAGCACCTGAAATTCTGGAAAGATATTTTGACTACGAAGCCTTTGGAAGGGATTTATTTCTTGAAACTTATACTGAAATCAATGGATTTATCTTTCTTGATTGATAAACATTCAAAACTTTGAGGGCACTTGCAATAAATGTGAGTGCTCTTAAAGTGACAGACTCAGCCCATTGCAAGCAATTTCGCACTTAAAAAACTATTGCAACTAAATAAAAAAGGACTTAGTTTTTGAAGCTAAGTCCTTGATTTTCAAGTGGGCCCACCTGGAATCGAACCAGGCACCTACTGATTATGAGTCCTACACTAAACCACTTTTTTACACCTATTTTAGTCTGATTATTAAGTACTTATGTGCTTTTAGTTTTTTTGTGTCATACCTGTTTGCGCGTTCAAATTTCACACTTGTGTATCAAATTGTGTATCAAATTTTAGAGCAAAAATGGGAATTTTAAAACCAACATTTTCAGTAGTTCTTGATGACCGAAGAATAAAAACAGACGGGTCGTATCCTTTAAAGCTACGAGTGACATTCGACCGTAAGCGCAAATATTACAATACGGGATTAACTTTAACACAAGAGGAATTTTCCAAACTTCCAACTTCCAAATTGGAGCACCTCAAAGACATCCGTGGACAAGTAAAAGTTTTGGAGTCGAAAGCAGAGAAAATATATCGTGACATGCACGAATTCACATTTTCTGCTTTTGAGAAATTATTACTTGCCAAACCAGAGGATATAAAACCTACTGATGTATACTCGGTGCTAAAGGGATACATCGCCAAGTTGAACGAAGAAGACAGGGTGTCTACCGCGCAGTCTTATACTTGCGCCTTGAAATCATTAAGTAAGTTCAAGCCACGTCTGGTGTTTGAGGAAATTACTCCCGATTTTTTAAGGAAGTATGAAAGGTTTATGGAAAGTAATAAGAAATCGAGTACTACCGTTGGAATTTACCTCAGGTCATTGAGAACAATCTTTAATCAGGGTATAGAAGCGGGTTTGGTGAAGAAGGAACTTTATCCTTTTAAAAAGTCCAAATTTCAAATTCCTGCTGGTCGAAATATTAAGAAAGCTCTTACCATTGCTGAGATTGAGAAGATATTTAATTATCCAACTGTACCATTAACAAGTGCAGATAAAGCAAAAGACTTCTGGATTTTTTCTTATTTATGTAATGGACTTAATGTAAAGGATATATGCAGATTGCGCTACAAAGATCTGGAAGGAGACAATCTTACAGTTATCAGAGCAAAAACCAAATTGTCCACCAAGTCAAGACAAAAAGCAATAAGAATTTATCTCACGGATCATGCAAAACTTATAATAAAAAAATGGGGACAACCGCAACTTAGCTCTTCAACGTATATTTTTCCTATTTTAGGAGAAAATATCAGTGCATTACGTGAAAGAGAACTTATTCAGTATTTCAATATGCTTATCAATCGACATATGAAAAAGGTTGGTAAAGATTTAGAGTTCCTCAAACCTCTCACGTCCTACACAGCAAGACATTCATTTTCAACAGTCCTGAAGCGTAGTGGCGCTCCCATGGAGTATATCTCTGAAAGTTTGGGACACAGTAGTTTTCAGACAACAGAGAATTACCTTGACAGTTTTGAAAACGAATCCCGGAAGCAATATTCTAATCTTTTAACAAAATTTGATACCGATGACCGTAAATGAATATCGCGATGAACAAGTGGATAACTTAAAAAGGCTTTGGTTAATTGAGCAATACTATATTATTGAAGGAGATATTAGCCCACTAAAAATTATAGAAATTGAAAAGGAGAGATTGAATTCGGGTGATATTATTATAAAAAGTATTGATGCATCTACCGCTGAAAACTTACGTCGGTTTAATATTTATGATGTTAAGAAATACGTTACTAAGAAGGAATTGTATGAGAAACACTTGAAAACAATTGGTGACTGTAATCTCATGTCTCACGACCTACTATTACTTGTGTTACTTAATAAAGCACAGTGGACTCCCGAAGCAGCCACAAGATTCAATAAAGAGAAACATACTTTACCTATAAACGTTTCTTCCCAGTATTTAGAAATCCAACAGCTACAGGAGCTTCTCAATATAATTAGCTTAGAAGATGGTGTCCGGGGCGGGGATGATATATTCGCGAGAACCATTTCGGACATAATTACCCTTGAAAAAGTTACATTCAAATTCAGAAGTCCAGATTCAAAGAAGTCTATGACATTTAGCTCGAGCATTAATAACAGTAACTTGATAGGTAGGTTAATATTTTCATATGTATCCAAAATACGCGCCACTGATGAGTTTAACGAAATGGGTTTTGATTCTTTTGTAAATGACTTACAACTAAGTAGGTCAATTCTTGATTCTGAAATACCAAATGAGAAACTTCATTACAGATTTTTCCACAATTTCATATTATTTTTGAAGGAAATTTCTGTAGATGGAAAGCCTATATCTGAAAATAAGCTTTTCAGAATTTACTTTTCGCTACTTAAAGAGGCTGGATATAAAATTAATTGTGCAGAAACCGATGTTGGTCAAGTTGAAGCATTTTTTAAAAGTTGGTTCAACCAAAGCAAAAAACTATTCCAATAAAAAAACCGGAACATTTGTTTGTATTTTCTGCTAAGCTACTGTTCCGGTTTTTTCCTTTCTATTTGTTCTGAATCGCGTGACATTTGTAAATCACAAATGAAAACGACATGATATGGATTCGAAAATATTAGAAATAGCCCAAACCGCACAAGCAACCAATACTCCAAACGAACAAATAAGATTTCCTTGGAAAATTGCAAATGTTGCTGCGATGCTGTCCCAGACAAAAGTGAATGGAAGAAACAAATTATTTACATTTTTAAGAGCCGAAGGTGTAATACAAGGTGATCTGCCGTTACAAGAATACATCGACTTGGGTTATTTTAAAGTGGATTATGACTTTGAAATACTATATAAAATATGGTCTCCTCCACGAATAAGAGTTTCTGCTCTAGGCGTTGCATTCATTAAAAAATTGGTGTTTCAGAAGCTTGGTGAAGATGCCAATCATAAAAAATGCATAAATAGAAAACCTGGAAAACTTACAAATTTAAATACCCTGTTAAAATGAAAACTACATGCTTTCCATTTTCCATTGAAGACGTTGCCAAAAGTATTGACATCCCCTTCTTAAATACTCGCCCAAAGATGTTCACATTTCTACGGAAATATGGCATTATACAAGACAAGTTGCCCTTGGCTGAACTGGTCTGCAAAGGTCTGTTCACCGTAGAGTTCAGAAGTATTAACCGTGGTCCTTTTAACAAGACAGTATCAGTTATAAGGGTATCAAAAAAGGGAGTGACCTTTATTCAAAAACTTGCAAAGCTAATATATGAATAGAAAAGCATAAGCATTATACACCACATGAAGGCGCGTATTGCGTTACAGAACATTGAACACCAATGAATGTCCTACTGTAAAAATAAAAGATGGGTTGTCTTAGACTGCCCAGAAGTCTGCAAAATCCAGATACACACACTGTGAGCAGACCGATGACAATTTTGACCAATAACCACCAGGAATCAATTGATCCATTAGCATATCTTTTAGCTCAGTTGATTCTTATTATATATCATTTCTGTAATGGAAGTAAATAAAAATTTAAGTACAATATCCCAATCCTCACAGTTAGCATTACGTCTTGTAAAACTGAAAGAAATCGAACAACGTGTAGCAAATATTGCTGCTGGTTCCATTATTTTCTCTCCGGCACTCATAACAAAAGATGGAGTACCAATTATAAGACGTGGAACTATTAATATAATTCAAGGTCGCCAGGGGTCACACAAAAGTAGACTTGCAGAATTATTATGTAGCGTTCTTCTTTGTCCAGAGGGAAAGACCATTGAATCTCTGGGATTTGAAAAAGTTGAAAATCAAAAAGTAACGGTAGCCTATGTTGATACGGAAAGGAATCAGGCAGAAGAGTTTCCTTCTGCTATCCAATCAGTCATTAGTAAGGTCGGTTTTTCTGATCCAAAGCAAATACCCGATTTCAGATTTACTTCTCTAAAAAATAGTGAGCGGGTTAATAGACTGGATGATTTGAAGGTTTTTATTAACGATATAAGAGGAGAGTCCTCGTATCCGCTTTTTGTATTGCTTGATGTTGTGACAGATTGCATGTTAAACTTCAACGACCTGACAGAAACAATGAAATTGCTTGATTACATTGGTAAATTGTGTGAGACATTTGACGCTACCTTTCTTTTAGTGATCCATGAAAATCCCGGATCAGATAAGGCACGGGGTCACCTGGGGTCAGAGTCCGTGAATAAATCAGCTACTGTTATGCATATCGGTTTTGAGAAAGGTTCAAATGGAGAATATACAGAACTTCTCCAATTAAAATTCATAAAGCAACGACATGCAAAACGATTTGCGCCAATACCTCTCATTTTCTCTCAGGATACAATGTCTTTGGAAATTGCTGATCCAGCACTTGTAAAATCAATTGCAGACCAACGACGAAGTAAAGCAAGTGTTAACGATATTGCAGCTACGCTTGGAAAGTATTTGAAACCAAAATTGGAACAGAAGGAATTACTCGCTGTTTTAAACAGTGATTTCAACTGCTCTGCTAATACGATGAAGACACGTTTGGAGGAGGTAGAGAGGAATTTCATGCAAATTAACAATGAACATGGTGTAGCCTGTAATTTGAAGATTATTTCTACTAATGGAAAAACGACTGTTTATGAACTCTCAGAAATAGGGATGGTAGATTTGTTGCAATAAAAATAGACCCAACCAGAATAATTACACATATGCATTTATTGTTCTGGTTGGGCTTATTATAACGTTGATCCTCTTTTTGGATCAATGTATAATCGCACTGATTGCATTTCAGAATTGTCTTCGGTAGAATAGCAATAACACTCTGATAATCCTGTTACCCGACCTTCTTCAGCATGAATATTCAATTCCAGGTAGTTGCCAGTAAAATTACCTGTAAACGTATAACTATTTACGTTAAATGTAGGGAACATACATCTTCCATCAGAAACATATAATTTTGTATCTCCTTTTTTCTGTAAATTAATGAAACATTGTGTTAAAAGAACCATAAATACACTCTTCTGGCGATTCAGGTAGTACTCGTTGTTATTTAAGATTTTTTTTGTAGATCCAAGATCAATATTTATAAAAGACTGAATTAAGTCATATTCTTCATTCTTCTTCATAGTTTGTATAAAGTTGGTATCGATTAGATGGACGTACAAAACAACCTGTTGCTTTGAATATTTCTTAAATTAATCCATTTCATATGGTGATAAATCGTCTCTAAGGTCACTAAATCCATTTTGTATTTCGTAACCCGACAAATATAAATAATGATCGTGCTCAAAATTATCCGAGTCCTGTGCAAGCCACATTTTAAGTGATTTTTCGGATTGACGTAAGAATAGTAAACTTGTATCAAAATCATCTTCAAGAAATTGAAGTCTGGCCATTAAATATTGAAGTTCAAACTCATCATGAAAAAGAGTTTCATCGTCACTTCTATGAGCGAGAGCTTGTTGACCTTGACTTGCACAAAGTAAACCTTTGGAGATCTGATTTGTCCTGTATAGTAATTTCGTAAAACTTATTGTCGTTTTAGTGTAAAATCGAAAATCCTTAACAGCTTTCGAAGAAATCATTGATTCCAGGAAATCATTTTCGGCATTTTTATTATTTAATATGGACAAATTACACTGAGCTCTCTGATAGTACAATTTACCATTAACGGATGCCGTATTAATTTCAAGACCTTTATTAACTTCTTTGATAGCACCCTCGTAATCTTCTTTAAATATTAAATTTGATGCGCTATCAGCATAAAATTCTGCTGAACGCTTTATCGTGTCATTTTGTGTAAGAACCTTTTTAAGAGCAGACGCTTTCAGTTCATTCCATGATTGTCCTGTCTCAAACTTACTTTGCGCGGTGCTATTTCCAAGCATTTCATCTTTAACTGCTAAGAAGAATTTTTCAATTTCCTGATACATTTGTTGTTGAGTTTTCTGATTTGGAAAATGCCAGCTGCGCTCATAAATTCCCTGTAAACCATAGTAAGCTTTGCAATCCACTTTAAGACCATCTTGGTTTTCTTTAAGGTTAAATGTAACCCATGTAGTAGGTCCACTACTTTCAATTACTAATTCATGTGAGCTTTTAGTTTTAATTATTGGATTACGAAGCACTGTTAACTTTTCTATTAGGAAGGAGTATTTAGTTATCATTCTGTTATCACTTCCACCAAGGGCCTTTTTCAAAAAATCGAACATGATATATAATTTGGGAGGTTATAGGATATGATATTTGTCGTATCCTGTATGATTTATAAAGAAAGGGAGCAATATACAAGTCTTAAATAATTTACCCAATATATTGGGTGGTATATTCTTAGAAATGGGTTCAGTTTTGACCCGTGACTAAAATTCGTAATCGTAAATATCTACAAGCGTTTGGAGCGCATATTCGCAGACTCAGGGAAGCTAAAAATCTGAGTCAGGAAGAACTTTATGATCTTGCAGGTATCTCAAAGAACCAAATTGGAAATATAGAGCGTGGCGAAGTAAACACCACTATCAGCAGCGTTTATGCAATTTCGAAAGCATTAGATATTCCTGCTCCTAACCTGTTTATGTTTGAGTTCACAGCTGAAGATTAGGTTCTATCAACATTGATCCCCCCGTCCCTTTTATAGGTATAAGCACCCCCCCAATTCTTGCTGATACGAAATTATGTGTATATGTGGATGTAACAATCTTGTCGGTCTTCCTAGCCCCGCATCATTCTGTGTTTACCCTATCCCCCCAGAAACTTCTGTCTTTTATATTACATAAGAAGGAGGGAAATAGAGAAACGAAACAAAATCATATATCTTAAAAAAACTATCATCATGCTTACAATCACATCTTATTCAACACGTACATCATCTCAGGATGGAAGTCAGTATTTTTCTTTGGAGCTAACCAGCGATGATCCAGAGATTGTTTTATCTCAAACCGGTAGATATTACGTTACAACCAAAAAATGTTCAATGAGCTCTACATTTCCAGAATCTGTATGTAAAGCAATGGTAGGAAAACAAATTCCAGGATCCATAGGTAAAGTTGCGTGTGAACCATTTGAGTTTACAATCCCGGAATCAGGAGAAGTTATTACACGTCATCACCGGTATGAATACATGCCAATGGAAGTGAGCACACCTGAGCAAGCAGTGTTTGCTTAGGAATTTGTCTCTTTTATATTTTTTAGGAGCAGGGTCATATCGACTCTGCTTTTTTTTTGTTCATTTTTTTCAATTTCATTATGCAGTTACAAAAAGCACAGCGCAAAAATGTAAAAGTTAAAATAGGAATTCAGGGTCCAAGTGGTAGCGGAAAAACTAAATCCGCGCTCTTAATCGCTTTTGGGTTGACAGCTGACTGGTCGAAAATCGCTGTTATTGATACAGAAAACCGCAGTTCTGAGTTATACTCAAATCTTGGTGCTTTTAGTATTCTTCCTTTGTTCAGTCCATTCACACCTGAACGCTTTAATGAAGCAATTCATACTTGTATAAGAGCTGGAATGCAGGTTGTCATCATTGATTCTATATCAGCAGAATGGCAGAATATCTTACAAGATCACTCAAAACTTACCGGTAACAGTTATATAAACTGGTCTAAGTTTACACCGCGTCACGATACTTTTGTAGATACGTTAATTCAGTCGGATATACATATCATTTGTACACTCCGGTCAAAACAAGCTTATGTGCTTACTGAAAAAAATGGGAAACAAGTTCCGGAAAAAGTTGGAATGAAACCTGTTCAACGGGAGGATCTTGATTACGAGTTAACATTGGTTTTTCAACTTTCTATGAAACATAATGCTACCGCTGTAAAAGACAGAACAGAGATTTTTGCGGACAGACCAGAATTTACGATTACCTCTGAAACCGGTTTTCTTATAAGAAAATGGTGTGAGCAAGATGTTTTACTTGAAAATGAAATTATTTCCCAAATAGAAAGCTGTGCTGATATCCCTTCTTTGAGAACCATTTTTGAAAAACACCCGCTTTACCAAAAATCATTGCTTCAAAAATTTAATTCACGCCAACAACAACTCCAATCTTCCAATGGACACGCTAACAATTAACAATCCCGTATTCCAAGCAACAGCTTCCAGTTCATTCATAGAAGCGAATACAACGCCTATTCTTTTATCAGAAATGGATAAAAATCATTTAATTCCGGTTTTTACAAAAGATAATGAACCCCTGATTTCTCATACAGATTTTATACACGTTGCAGAAGAGGTTGTTTCACAGGTTTACAGAGACGAAATCCTTTTTCCTGCGAATATCCGCGTATCACATCCGATCAAAGGACGAATACCAGACGCAAAAGACAAACCTGCAAATCAGCTGCAAGAATGGGAGAAGACGATATATTACGAGAGGATGATGTTTTTGATTGAAATACCATCTATTCGTGAAACTGTTGATGGAAACATCTTAAATCTTACTATTGGCGGTGTGAAAAGTTATGCTCAGGATAATCTTTATAATCGTAAAGGGTCTGATGAGCACTTCAAAATTTTCGTCGGTTTTAAGAATCAGGTATGTACAAACCTTTGTGTATGGACGGATGGATTACAAGCAAACGTACGGGTCAAAAATAATCAACAGCTAATGCAGGAGATAAAAAAGTTGCTATTGGATTTTCAATTTGAAAAGCAGCTTAATCTTTTAAAACAGTTTCCCAATTATTCCTTGACGGAACATCAATTTGCCACCCTAGTTGGAAAATGTAAACTGTATCAGTATTTATCCGGAGCTATGAAAAGGGAAATTCCGGTGCTTTCATTTGGAGATTCTCAAATAAGCACAATTGCAAAAGATTATTACATGGATCATTCATTCTGTAAAGAGGATGACGGTTCTATCAATTTGTGGAAAGTGTACAATCTTTTTACAGGAGCCAATAAATCAAGTTACATTGATGGTTTTCTTCCACGTTCTGCAAGTGCTTCTAGTTTTGTTCATAATCTGGTTGATGCATTTGATAAGGGTGAACAAAGCTGGTTTCTCAATTGAATATTGTGTACAAATCCATGATTATAACCAATTTCGGTTATCACAGTAATTGTTATTTAGTATCTAATCAGATCAAGTTATGAAAGATACTGACCTTCATTACATCGATCCATTTTCATTGCTGTTTGTTGATGATTCCGGTACCCTTAAAAGGATCTTTTGCCCTTTTGTTGTAGATTCTATCTTTCAACCCAAAGTGTTGTTAAATAAGCTTTTAACGGTGGATATGGTGCGAAAAAATCCTGATAATGAAATTTTTTTCATAATCGAGGGGAAAGCATTACCTCATTATTTTTTCACAATAGATAGCTCATAATTCAATTATACGCAGAAAGATTAAAAGCAAATAAGCTCAAAAATAAACCCAACCAGTCTAATACCCTATATAGCGGTATTGTTTTGGTTGGGTTACTTCGTAAGGAGAACTTATCTGTTAACGTCTGTCTATTAAAAATTCTTCCCTTTTTTTGCTGGCTTCTTCGTAGGTCGTGAACACAAAACACTCCCTGTCTTTGACTACTTCTTTTTTGAAGTGGTGCGTAGAAGAATATCCGTTTTGCGCCTGATCCAAAATTCTGTATTTGACATCACTACTTACATCCGAGTATTCCTCAACGGGAGTGCAAAACATTCTGTGTTACAGTAATGTATCCCCCAGCATTTACGTCGTATTCTTGTAGCTCAACCAATAATTTTACAAAGACGTAGTTAGTTAAGGAAGTGTTAGATTCAGGATATGTGGGTTGTGACGTGACCTCTGGTTGGTTATTTAGTCTTGCTTTTAGTTGTTTATTCTCTTGTTCCAGATTATCCAATCGACTTTCTAGCTCACTTTGTTGCTGATTATTATTACATGAAACGAGCAACGCAAACCATACCACTGCAAATATTCTACACATAATTTTGAATTTGTAAAATTATGCAAGTTATTAAAATGACCCATTATATTGGGTTTATTGTCGTTCTAAAAAATCATTTTATTAAATATGAAACTCTATTTTACGATACTATTTCTCGCTGCTTGCTACACAACCGCCTTATGTCAGCAGAAAACGCTGGGTAAATTTATTATCACCAGCGCAAAAATTAACAACGTTGACGTAACAGAAAGTTATCTGGAAAATGAAGGTTTTATTGCGTTTTATACCAACGATAACAATAGCTTAAGTATGACAAATATTATGTCAAAAAAAGCTAATAGTCAAAGTTACGGACGTTTATACGCAATGACACAAAAGGTTACCAAAGAGACAGAGGAGCAATACGAGACCAATTTGTTCTTGTTTAAATGGAGGTATAAAAATACATATGATGCAAAATCCGGTACAGCGAGTGTTAGATTTCAGAAAGTATATAAACCTGAGGGGGTAACTTTCATTTGTACTATAATTCCGGAAAATCTTCAAGCAATAGTTTTAAAGGGTTATATGGAAGGGTCGATTGATCTTTCTGATTATCAGAATTAGAATAAAAGCGGTGAACCTATTTTATCAAAAAAACCTACTTAGTCGCATATATATTTATGTACTAAGTAGGAATACAGGTTTTCATAAAAATAGCTAAACGATTACATTTCAGTTTTATTAATGGGTGTTAACCTCAAAGGGTTTTCTCCTTCTATATAATAGCAAGGTTGCTGAGAAGCATTTTTTGCTCTTCTTTTGGTTACATTGAAGTGTAAATTGGTATATCGAACTGCCGCAATTGGAGAGTCAAAGGAATTATAAATATTCGATTCCAGAAATATCTGATTCCATCTATTACTTAAATCCTCCGCTGTGTACTCAGTTCCTATTGCTATATGAAATCGGACATTCCGTTTTAACAAGTTATCATTGGGGAGACTGAAAAATTTACAAGAAATCTCCAGATTAACGAGCTTCCTTTTGTCCCGACCTTCTAATGCAATGGTCAGTTTATCCAAGAGCTGAGCGTTATTTATGTACTGATAAAATTTTTCAAAGAAAATGATTATCTCCTTTTGGGAATGATTTAGAGTTGTAAAATCGATTTGCGATCGAATTGATTTCTTGTGCGTTACACTTTTTAAAAGTTGAATTACGTCAGACAGGCTACCCATTTTATCTTTATTATCGGATTCTCCCAGAATTTGGATCGTAGAATGAATCTGTTCAAATTTTATAAAATGACCATCTTCTTTTAAAGATTTTTCTAGTGTCATTGCGTCAGAATAAAGTTTAAGTCTTACTCTTGTTCTTTCCTGATAAGCGTCCACGTTCAAATAAGAAATTTTTGATACTCCATCTTTGTCTGAACGAACAAATTGGACCCCATCAAATTTTGTCCTGGATATAATGAGACTTCTGATTTCATCCAGGGTGGTTTTTAGTATTGGATTTTTTTTGTAATTTAAATCTATACATTTCAACGCCTGAATCTCAATATTTGCTGCATGTACTAAATCTTCTACGCCATAATCAACTTGTTCAACAGGCTCACTTCGAGAGTTATAGATTATCGTTTCGGAGAACAGACCTTTTCGTCCTCTCCCAGCAATTTGTTTGAAATTGTTATCAGATAGTGTATAATAAGGAACATGAATACTGCTGACGGATATTAAATTATATTTTTCTACCAAATCAAACCCTGTGAAATATGCAGAGGTAACAAAGGTTAATTTAGCTGGAAGCAAATTACTGTTTAATTCAATATAGTAGTTTTGCACCTTTTCTTTACTTCCTGCACTACACAAAATCTTTATGTCGCTAGGTGACATGATCTTTTCAGAAACCAACCTGTCAATAATGGCTTTACACATTTTAACAGAATTGTATGCCACCATCCATTTTTCAGAGGACTCAGGAAGTTCTTTTTTTAAAAATTCGAATAAAACTCCGTTAATATTCGACGTAAGTATAAGCTTTATTTCGCGTTTTGTAGGTGCTTCATATTTTATGGTAGTCAAAAATTCATTTTTTAACTCCGGATCAGAAAATTTAATAATCGTTGAGGATACCATCGCCCTTTTATCCTTGTCAAAAAGCTTATAATAGTCTAAGCACCGTTCCATACTGCCCCTGAATGAGGAATCCATTTGAAAAGAATCAATTTCATCAATCATTAGAAAATAAGATTTAAAAACCTCTTTATCAATGAAATCAAAAATTCTTCGTAGACTATCCGCAACCACCACAATCTTTTTATAAAGAATGTTTTTGTCGTTAATGTAATTCAGAATGTCAAGATCAGATACTTTTTTGGAATGAAATTTTGTTTCACTTCCTATGTAGAATGCATTGTGTTTATGAGCTTTACTTGAAGCCGTTATTTTTATTGGTTCAACGATAATTGAATTTCTCCTGGTATCTAATTCCAGAGAAGTTGCACCCATTCCTGTTTCAGTTTTATTTATTATACCACTGGGTAATGCTGCAAACACATTTTTTAAATAAGAACCGTTTTTGATAGTGTAGGTCTGCGTGTTACCATCGTGTTCTAATCTAGTAATAAGGCTTTCGTCAATCGTTTGCATTTTCATTTAATCGTGATGTACTCATAACCCAGAAACAGCATATTTTTCAAACGCTGAATATAAGTGTAACTGAAAATCAATTATTTTGCCATCCAAAATTTTACTTTATAAGGAAGCACATCATAATATTCAGTCATGAACTCTTTTAATTCTTCTGACTCTAAACAAATAATGTTATTAACTTCTTGACCCAAATATATCTGGTTTGTGGCGAACAGGAATACTTTTGCTTCAATATCGGTATAATCGTCCCGATTGATAGAAAAATTATCACCACTTTTTACCTGAGCAACTGCTTTTTCTGCGGTTGATTTATGAATGAATTCATACTCATATCCGACGGTATCTCTTTTACAACTGCTTGGAATCATTAGATAGCCATGTTTGATTTGCAGAAATAATCCAACAACATCTTCACAATCATCAGGAGATAGAAGCGAAAAAATATCTTTTTCTGAGGATAAATCTGGTTGGTAAAAAGTGGTGTTTGACAGATCATTGTAGAGCTGCTGTGAATAAGTCATGGTATCATTACCGCCAACTCTTTGTAAAGTACTGGATAACATAAAAGCTCTAATCACCCTTCCAGGAACTTTGTCAACAAGACCTATTTCAATCCACTCGCACTCCCTAATGTTGGCGATATCGTGGTTGATTGCATCAGATGAAAAATCATATCTCCATTCGCTAACAACCCGACCTAAGAAGTAAATTCCTTTGGTAGTTCGGGTCCAGACCAGATCATTTATCTGCATTGTGTAGTGAATAGCGTTCCATGCTTTCGACCAACCTCTTGCAGCATTTAGTTGATATTTGAGTTTTCCTGCAATTTCATAAGTTTCCGAAGTTACGGATTCAGTTATGTCATCCAGTGGCCAACCAATTCCTACGATCTTATTTTCCAAACAGTATTCTCTTGAATCATAACCAGTTCTGTTTGCTGGTTTCAAATTTATGCGCCAAAGATTCATTTTTGAAAATTTAAAGGATTGGGTTATTCCGCGTCTTGTTCAGCATAATAGGCAATAAGTGCTTCTTTCCAATTTATGTCTTTGTATTTAAAAACCATTCTACGTTTTCCTTTTCCGTTGATTTGCATTTTGTCAAGATCCCAAATTCCTGCAACAACGAATATTGCAGCTAACTGACTTGTTGACTGTGCAAAAACTTGGTTAGCTCTAATGTTGTTAAACACAAATGATCCTAAGCCAAGTATTTCTGAACCATTTTGCATGTTAGAAACGCTGTTTGCCAATGGTACCCAATTCTGATTTTTCATAAAAAGTTGGATTGCTTCCAGTTCTTCAAATGAATATTTTGAGATGTTGTCAGGCTTAGTACCTTTAAACCTCCTTTGAATGATCAAATTTATATTCTCGTCTATTTTTGAAGAAAATGGTTTCTTCTTACCTCCCAGAGTATACTCTTGCTCCATGTTGTCGAATTTTATAAATTCAAGAAAATTAGTTTTAGCAACTGGTTCGAACTTTATCTTCTCCTTATTTTTAGCAATATTAATTCCTTGTTTCAGCCATTTTCCATATGACCATAATGCACGATCTAAAATCCAATGATCAATGGCATGTCTAGTCAGCATCTGATCGAAAAATGCTTTGTATGCTATAAAATCTTTCCAGTGATATGAAGCTTTGAGGGGTAATGGTTTTCCATCCGGTTCAATATTCTTGAACGCTCTATAAACATGCTGATCATAAAGTGGATATTCAACAGGATAACAGCAATGTAATGTGAACAAGCCCCAGATGAAACCAAAACCATTGCTGCCTTTTAATGTACTAAGTATGGCAGGTTCATTAGTTGGACACTTGGATGGTATCTGGGGTAGGATTTCTGTGGTATTATCATTGATGTAAACCCATGTGTTCTTTCCAACTGGTGTATGATCGCTCCATCTCAGCGTATAGGAATATGATTTGCCAAAATCGTCGGAATACTCTTTACCATCTTTATTTTGTCTTAAACAACCTGTTTTCCATGCTCCCATAATTTCAAACCTGGTGGGATGGATTTTACTGTCAAGTACTAATTCCTGGTAGACGTTGGTTGAGTATTTATCAGTATCAAAATTCTCTGCCCAAACTAAAATATCTTCAAGTGATTTCATTATTAAGAGGAGGAGGATTATTCTTATAGAATGAAAGTGCTTATTCAACCTTTCTGCTAGGATTCACAAATGCCATATTTTTAGGAAAGCTTCTTAGGTAATTAAATTAATTTTTCCTTTTTCAGTCGCTCGGTAACAAGCTCAGTAATTTCTTGATTGTATTTATTTGCTTTAATTAAGTGATAATTCTCAACTACTAAGAACGTTTTAAACCAGCTAATGTCATTATCGGGGGACAGTTTATTTATTTTTTTTGCTAAATCATATAACATATTTACAGAAACCCAGGATTTATTATAAAGGTGATTTATACAAAGGGACTCCCGGGTGTCTTGTTGAGTATCTCCTATGCCTGGTACGGGAATTTCATATTTTCTTTCGACACCATCAGGAAGACGGTAGACGATTATTAAACTTTGTAATTCTTTTTTTCCTATTACTTCAAAATTATAATTAATAGTTGCCTCAGTTCTTAACATGGTAAATTTTTTATGATTTATGGAATATTCAACTAAAATATGATGCTCCAGCTCTATACTTCTGTAGCTTTTTTTGGGAGAAAATTAGACAATAGACTTGATACAGTTTTTTGTGGTGATGAATTTTCACTGATACAAACCTGTAATGTGAAGGTAATGCGCTTATTTAATGCATGCAGAATAATTTAATCATATTTGAAGAATTATATTTTTTACATGCCAAGAACATCTTTTTTGTGTTTTTCTACTATTTGTTTCATTTCTACTATCATTGACTTAGCTATTTTTTGCTGGTCAAAAATACTTAGGTTTCGAGATTCGGAAAAGTTTCTTTCGTGCACTATTTCTTTTTGGTAGTATTTATATTTCCAGGTAATAGTTAAACTTCCGGTACTGTACTGAAATTTAATTATTTGATTTGAGCCATCATATAAGTTAAATTCTCTTTTATCAATGTGAGTCACTTGTCCTGACCCATTAAATGCTGCATCATTCAGTATGTTAACAATAACGGCAAATTTTTCACTTACGGATTGATGCTGTAAATCGTTTTCATCCTTATTTAAAGAATTGAAAAAATTGAACCCTATGTATGCAACAACTACGATGACAGTTAATATCCAAAACATAAAAAGGAATAATTATAGGATTAAAATAAGAATTATTTAAAATATTGAAATAGGTAAATCTACGCACCTTTCCAATTGTCGTGTGATTTTTGTCCCATGCTTAACCACTCTTTTATTTTACTTTACGAATGTCTAATCTACCCGTATCAGCAATGTATATCTCCCAAACTCCATGAATATTAATATCATAAAACATGATTTCTGAATTGTCCATGGAGAATAATAGGTCATAGTTTGATCCTGAGTCTGTTAATCTTGGTTTAAGGTTTTCCCAATAACTTACTCTCTCAGGCACATTGACAGCCAAAATTCTAAGTTTGGCGTATATTGTACCTTTCTTTACGGGATCAACACTTCCATCAGATTTTTTTTCTCCAACGTAGTCCCACTGTTTATGAATGTAATCATGAACTTGATCATGGCTAGTATTTCCACCGTAGAAGTCTACTGCCTCTTTTACCATTTTCCACATTGGGGGTCTTTTTACTTTCACTGACATATTTTAGAAAATGAGTATTTAAGTACCTAATTTACTTCAGTTTCTGTTAAGTTTTTTTTTGCCTTTTGGTAGAACTAAATTAATTATAGTAATCCCACCCAACCAAAACATTCCCCCATATACATCTACTGTCTTGGTTGGGTAAACTTAGTTAACGGTACTCACCTTATTTCACTTTCAAAATTTTCAAGCAGAGAAAAGTAATTTGCTGTATATTGTTCCTTTTTGAATTTAACAATACCCGCTGCTCAAATTTCCAAATGTCCAAACTTGACTTACAAACCCTTGAATCCTGGTTATGGGATTCTGCTAATATATTGCGTGGGAGCATTGATAGCTCCGATTTTAAGAATTACATTTTTGGTTTACTTTTCCTGAAACGTGTTAATGACGTGCACACAGAGGAGGTAGATGCTATTATTGAACGTGATGGTATTTCACGTGAAGATGCAGAGGATGAAACCTTTTTCAAAGTGCCGGTGGAAGCACGTTGGGATGAATTAAAGAAATTCACAGAGAATATTGGTATTGCGTTGGATATTGCATTTGCAGCGATTGAACGTGAAAACAACAATGGACTTAACAATCTTGAAGGTGTACTCACTTCAACCAAATTTGGTGATAAGGAAAAGCTTAGTGAAGAGGTGCTTCAAAGATTACTCAGTCATTTTAATAAATACAGTCTTAAAAACCAGGATTTATATACGCCTGATTTACTCGGTGATGCTTATGAATACCTGATCAAACAGTTTGCGGACGACGCAGGTAAGAAGGGAGGTGAATTTTATTCTCCCCGAGGAGTGGTACAAACCATTGTGCAGCTGATCAAACCTCAACCAAAACAAAAGGTATACGACCCTACATGTGGAAGTGGTGGTATGCTCATTGAATCTGCTAAGTATGTAGCAGAACTACCAGATGGAAAAGTTGGAGCGAATATCAATATTTCCCTTTACGGACAGGAGAAAAACCTTGGTACGTGGGCGATTGGTAAGATGAATATGCTCCTTCATAATTACAACGATGCAGATTTACGTAAAGGAGATACATTAAATGATCCTAAACACCGGGACGAGCATAACGAATTAATGCTTTTTGACAGAGTTATAGCAAATCCTCCATTTTCACAAGATGGTTGGTGGACACCGCTGGAAAACAGTCAGGAAGTGAAACTTGATAAGGATGGTAACGAGAAAAAGATTTCACCAAATTACCAAAAAGTCGTAGATCCTTTTGGGAGATTCCAATATGGAATACCTCCGCGTGGTTATGCTGATCTTGCATTTCTGCAACACATGATTGCTGTATTGAAACAGGATGGAAAAGCAGGTGTGGTACTTCCGCATGGTACACTGTTCAGAAGTGGTACAGAGGGAAGTATACGGGAGAAATTATTAAGAGCTGACCTTATTGAAGGAATAGTTGGTTTACCATCCGCATTGTTTTACAACACGGGTATTCCCGCAAGTATCTGGATCATCAATAAAACCAAACCTGCACACCTGGAAAATAAGTTGATCATCATTGATGCCAGTGGTGAATTTAAGGAAGGTAAAAACCAGAATGAATTGCAGGAAGCACACATTCAGAAAATCGTTTCCACCTATGATTACTTTGCTTACGGTATAGAAGCAGAAGCTCCCAATGACAAGTTTGCCAGATTGGTTGAAAGTAAGGAAATCACGGATAATGATTTTAACCTCAACATCAGCAGGTATATTGATACCAGCGAACCGGAATCCGAAGTGGATCTTCATCAGGTGAAGAACACTATACTCGAACTTGAAGCTAAGGAAAAGGAAATTGATGAGAAATTATCCGCTTTTTTAATGGAATTGGGATTATGAAGGAGGGGTATAAAATGACAGAGTTGGGAGAAATTCCCTTGGATTGGCAAGTAGTAAAATTGCAGGATATTGTAGCAGAATTTATTGTTCCCATGCGTGATAAACCCAAAGTTTTCGACGGAGATATTCCTTGGTGTAGAATTGAAGATTTTAATGGAATATACCTTTCTGGATCAAAGAGTGGTCGTAAAGTAAGTCAAGAAATCATTTCCAACATGAATCTCAAAGTATATCCTGTTGGGACTGTGCTTGTTTCATGCAGTGCTGATTTAGGTAGGTGCGCAATAACAAGAAAGCCATTAATCACAAATCAAACTTTTATAGGCTTATATCCCAAAGAATTTACAAATACACTTTTTCTTTATTATAAAATGATAGAGTCCAAAGTGTTACTTAATACTCTTTCTTCTGGAACAACAATAGCTTATTTATCTCGGAATCAATTTGAAAATTTTAAAATCATTGTCCCTAAGCAGCAATCAGAACAACAAAAAATCGCAACCATCCTCAGCACCGTTGATGAAAAGATAGAAGTCATTGATGCACAAATCACCCAGACGAAAGAACTCAAAAAAGGGTTAATGCAAAAACTGCTGACGCGTGGTATTGGTCATACGAAGTTTCAGGATTCTGTGTTGGGTGAGATTCCTGAAAATTGGAAAGTTAGTTCTGTTGGAGAAGCTTTTAATATTTGTAATAATCTTAGATTTCCAATTAATAGAGATTTAAGGAAGACAATTCCGGGGAATTATCCATATTACGGACCGACTAAAATTCAAGACTATATTAATGAATATCGGGTGAACGGAAAATACGCTCTTATTGGAGAAGACGGTGATCATTTTTTAAAATGGAACGAGTGGCCAATGACTTTGCTTATTGAAGGAAAATTCAATGTCAATAATCACGCACATTTAATTCAAGGTGGTAGTAACAGCATTACTGAATGGTTTTTCTATTACTTCAATCAGCGTGAACTTACTACATTTTTGACTCGTCAAGGCGCCGGAAGGTATAAGCTGACAAAGAATGCTTTATCCAAAATTCCAATACCGTTACCTTCCCTATCTGAACAAAAAGAAATTTCAAATGTTTTAAGTACAATTAATGACAAATTGAGCATTCTAAAAGAAAAAAAAGGTGTTCACGAAGAGTTAAAAAAAGGACTAATGCAGCAACTACTCACAGGAAAAGTAAGAGTTGTTCAACCTGAATTAACAGCTGTATAGAATCCAAACTCAACCCTCCGTTATGAGTGAAGAATATTTGAAAAGTGAGCTTCCTGCTATTCAGTTATTTCAACAGCTGGGATACCAATACATCAATGGTGCTGAAATAGATGAACGTAAGGATTTCTCTGAGGTGATTTTGAAAGACAGGGTTATAACTGCTATTCAAAAACTTAATCCCTGGATTAGCAATGAGAATTTGTACAAAGCGTATGATAAACTGACAACTGTTCAGGGTTCCTCTCTGATGGAGATCAATCAACAGATTTGGGAGCTTATCAAAGGTGCAAATCTCACGCTGAAACAGGACTTTAACGGAGAGGAAGAGTTTCATTCTGTTTCATTTATAGATTATCAAAATCCGGAAAACAATGATTTTCTTGTCGTAAACCAGTTTCGGTACCTCAGCAGGATTGGTAATCATTCCATTCCTGATCTGGTCGTTTATGTCAATGGTATTCCTGTTGGTGTATTGGAATGTAAAGCACCATCTGCAACCACCGCATGGGATTCTGCTTTTAGTGATCTTAATACCTATCAGGATTTGAATGAACGTCTTTTTCATTACAATCAAATATGTGCTGGTATTTGGAAAGTTGGTGGTCGGTATGGTGCAATCAATTCTCCACAAGCTTTTTATTCTGTGTTCCGCACACCCAAAGATGAAATTGTAGACAACATTGAAACGGAACAGGATAAATTAATTTGCCATCTTTTCCAGAAAGACAAACTCCTGGACATTATCCGTCACTTCGTCATTTTCGAAAAAGAAGAAGGACGCGTTATCAAAAAACTTCCGAGGTATCAGCAGATTCGTGCTACCAATAATACCATTGAGAAACTTCAACAGGGACATGGTGGTGTCGTGTGGCACACACAAGGTTCCGGTAAGTCTATCACAATGGCGTATGTAACAAGGAAATTACAGGCACCGGAATACGGTTTTGGAAATCCGACGGTGATCATTATGACAGACCGCGTAGATTTGGATAGTCAGATTAGTAATACCTTTCAAAATGTCGGTCTGCTAAACGTAAAACGTGCGAGTTCCGTAAAACACCTGGAGAAATTGTTACGGAATGACTATGGTGGAATTATTACCACCACGATTCAGAAATTTCAGGAAACGGATAAAGAAGCAACTGTTGAGGAAGATCAGACTCAGGAAGAGGAGAAGGAGAAAGTTAGGATTGAAAAACATATACAGGGTAACACACTAATAAAGGTTACTAAAATACTGGAAGAAGGAAAGTGGATCGAGCGTGACCGTGAAGAAGTGATATTGGAAGAACTTTCCAAAAAGGAGAATCTTTTTGTTCTGGTAGATGAAGCACACCGTACACATTACGGATTTCTTGCATCCTTCATGCGTACAGCTTTACCACATGCAAAATTCATTGCATTTACGGGTACACCCATTTCCAAGGAAGACAAATCAACCCTGGGAGAATTTTACGGTGGTGAATATATCGATGTTTATACCATAAAAGATTCTGTTGCTGATGGCGCGACCGTGGAGCTATTATATGATGAGGGAATAGCAAAACTTGATATTCGCAAAGAAGAACTGGATGCTGAGTTTGAAGCAAAATTTGGTCAGGAGAAAGAAGAGAAGAAAGGGAAACTGAAACAGGAAGCGTTACGGAAATACCAGTTTTCAACAGAAAGAATTAGCCAGATTGCTGTTCATGCGATCGATCATTATCAGAAAAAGATATTTCCTGACGGTCACAAAGCACTGTTTGTATGTGATGGAAGGTTTGCAGCGGTTCGATATAAACAAGCATTTGAAAAACTAAAAGCACAAGGAGTACACAATTTTGATACAAAAGTGATTGTGAGTTTTGGTATTCCAAAGGAAGATGATATTGCTAAGGAATATTACGGAACGCTGGAATGGAACAGAAATAATCCTGACGACATAAAACCGCTATGGGTTGTCGCTCCGGAAGACATAAAAGATGCGACGGATTATTACAAACTACCCTTTGGGAATGAAGGAGAAACAGAGAAATCCGGAAAGAAAAAATTCGATAACACTGCAATTCTGATCGTTTCAGATATGTTGCTCACCGGATATGATGCGCCAATTGCGTCTTGTCTGTATCTGGATAAACCACTAAAAGAGCATACACTTTTACAAGCAATTGCGCGTGTAAACCGCAGTGGGAAACGTAAAAACGCTGGATACATCATTGATTATAATGGTATCACAAGTCACCTTCTGGAAGCTTTAAAAATCTTTTCAGGAGATATTCGACCTGACGACATACTAAAAAATATCAGTGAAGAATTTCCAAAACTTGAAATGAATCATACCAAACTGGTAGATTTTTTCAGACCTATGAAAGTAGACAGAGCATATAACAGAGTAAAATATATCGACGGCGCTGTTCTGTATATTGAACCTTTGGATAAACGTGATTCCTTTAAAGATTTGTTGAAGCAGTTTAACAAGTCGATTGGTATTGTGTTACCGGATGTAAAAGCAATGCGATTTTTTGATGATTTCAAATTGTTCAACCAGATCAAGAAAACGGCGCGTAATGCTTATCCTGATGATGATAATTTCAATATCAGTAAGGATGAAAGCTTGCTGCTCCAAGGAATTATTGATGAACATTTGAAATCGTCAGGTGTCAAAAACCTTCTTATGGAACCTATTTCGATCATTGACCGCGAAAAGTTTAAAGAAGAAATTCAGAACGCATCACCTGCAACAAAGGAATTGAAGATGAGGAATCATCTCAAACATATTATAAAAGTCAGCATTGACAAAAATCCGGATTTTTACCGACCACTCGCTGAGAGACTGGAAGCACTTATAAAAGAACATGAAGAAGGACGAATTTCGCAATTGTCATTATTAGCAGAATTTGAAAAGATCCAGGATGAAATTATTCAATCTCAAAAAGAGGGAGAACAAAAAGGTTTTGTAACAGAACAGCAGCGTGCTGTTTATTCGTCAATGAAAACGATTTACAACGGTGACGCAGAAGCCGCTACCCGGACACTCTTTGACTTGATTTCTGGTGAACTGAATATTGTAGGTTGGGAAGGAAAAGGAATGGTGATCAATGACATTGAAAACAAATTAATTCGTTATCTTAAAACCAAGATGGAGAGAGTGGAGGCGAAGTCCAAAGCTAAGGAACTGATTGAAGTTTTAAGAAAAAATAAAAATGCGTAAGGTAAAGTACGGGTCAACCTTTATTGAGTATAGCTTTCATGAAAATGAAAGTTTGAAATCACATTATATAACGGTTGAAAAAAATGAAGGGGTTGTTCTCAAAGGAAAACCCGTTGCACCGGAAAAGTCAGACCAGCTGATTCTTAAAAAAGCAAAATGGATTCTGGACAAACTTGAATTGGTTTCTTCAAAGGAAGACGAAAAAATAGTAACAGGTTCTCGAATTCAGTACCTGGGACGTTCTTACTATACGGAAGTTATCATACGGAAAGAATTAAAAGCACCAAAGATTGATTTTAATCACTCAAAGTTCAGCGTGCTTTTACCTTTTCCAGAGGTAAGTCAAACCGAGATAAAAGCTGCTATTGAAATATTTTATCAGGAACGTGCGGTCGAAAGGATTACACCAAGATTTAAGAAGTTGTCTAGGCAAACTGGTTTGGAATACGCAGGTCTACGGTTTCGTAAACTTGAAAAAAGCTGGGGGAATTGTTCCGGAAAAAACATCATCACGATAAATCCCGCAGCGGTCAAACTCCCGTATTCTTTGATCGATTATTTGATCATACACGAACTCTGCCACACGAAGGTAAAAGATCACTCAAAACAATTTTGGGCAGAACTGTCAACGCATGTTCCAAATTGGAAGGAGTTGAATGAGCGGGTGGAGCGGGTGAAGGAGTAAGAAAACATGATTCGGTTAATCAATCTAATAGACAAAGTAAAATATCTTTTAGAGATTTTCTTAAAATTAAAAAATATCTAAAATTTGCCGATTAAAATTTGCTTATCCTTTTGATATTCAGTAAAATAGATTTCAATTTTTTAAAAAAAACAATCATGAATCTATTTAATAGAAGAGTAAGAGACAGTAGAACGGGAAGAGAAGGAGTAGTTACCGGAGGTACTACTGATTATCGTGGAAATGTTGTTATATATTCGGTTACAGAAAGTAGGAATGAAGATGGTATTATATGGTTTCATTCCTACCCTGATTTTTTAGAAGTCGTTGATTATAGTCATGGCATTTTATAGCGTCTGACAGATTTAATATTATCAGGAAAAATTTAAAGGTGTTTGACCTATCGTAATTTCAATGGGGAATTATGATAAAAGATAGAGAGACCTAATTTATCTATCAATAAAATGAGGTTAGATAATTTAGGTCTCTGAATTTAATTTTGACTAATATTAATGAAGTTTAAACAACTTCAAAATGCTTATCAATCCTGATTGATTATTTCATTCACAAGGGAACTTCAATTTATCCAATTTAAAATTTGGTGCTTTTGACTCAGACGGGTCTTCGAACGTCGCAGATTTACCACCAGTACGAATGTTTAAAATGTAGGAAACATCTCTACCATAGGTGAGGCAATCCATTGAACATTTGACTCTTGTGCGTCCACTACTTTTTTCAAGTATTTCGTAAGTTCCTTTGCATACATATTCCTCAGGTCCTTCTGACATTACCATATGACGTTGTAATAAGACTATATTATCTGACCTAAAACAAAATGTAAACACTGATTCTGGTGCAATCCCTATTGTAGTACTGGTAACTCTTTCATTGACATAAGCGCCATATGACGGTTGAATTCCACTATATGCACCTAAATATTCTGGCGACAACCCCTCTAATGTTTCGGTAGAATTATTATCACTAACGATTCCTGAATCATCGGAATTGACAAACTCACTATATAAAGCACCTCCACCAAGTAATCCACAAGCTATCAAAAAGGCATAAAGTATCATTTTTCCTGCCCACAAGTCTGCTCTTCTTGATTCAGACTCAGGAAATTCATCATTCATAATAAAGGAGGTTTAATTTAAGTAGGTTACAAATTTGTAAATGATATATAATTCACTATTTTATTTGTCAGTAAGCCACAAACTTCTTCAATCTATTAATCAAGACAGCAGTGCGCAGCTGATATTTCTCGCCATTAATCCAGAAGTAGATGTATTCGGTGTTGTTTCCCATGTTTGTTCTTCTGAAACTTATGAAACAATCCTTCGAAACCGTAAAGTCGTAATAAACTTCTTCATTAACTTGTGGTTTTTCATTTTTTATCTTTTCCACCAATACTGAATAGTTCGATAGAATACTTTTCGTCTGATCAATGTTGAGGTGTATAAAGTCAACGTTGGTATATTCTGAAACAGCAACGGCACCTTTATATTTTACTCTTGTAATATAATTCCTATCAGCACCAACAATCAAACCCTTTTCTCCATTCAGCTTGTAGCCGGTTAACTCAATATAACGAGACATACCAATGGTGTTTCCTTTAAAAATGCTGTAGGTTCGAATGTTACTTTGTTTTCCGACTTCGTGCTTTTCGATATCTGTTTTTATGTGTCTTTCTGTAATGTAACGTGCTTGACGACAGCCACTAATTGAGAGAATTGCATATACGGAAATACAAATCAAGAAATAATTCTTCATGAATGGGATTTTAAAAAGTAAAAGTTGAGGGTGTGAGAGGATTTAATCAGCGTTTCGGTACGTACACCTTATTGCCATTGTTGTTGATATAATATTGTCCCCCTCTTTCTCCTGTTTGAATAGTCTTACCTGAACCATAGTTAGAAGCATCGATGGAGTAATCTTTTGCTTTAGTCCCATTTTCCAAGGTGTAAGGATTGACATTACCTTGTGTTGAATAATTGTCAAGATTTGTCTGATTCTGCTGCGTCTTGTAATGTGGTTGAACAACTGTTCCATTTGACTTTTGGTAACCACTATTATAATTTGTGTTTGGATTTACATATCCACTGCTTGTGCCGCTTGTATTGGTACGATGAATTGGCTGTTTATAAAAGCTTTGAGAGAAAGAAGAGGTAGAAGCTAAGACAAAGAAAATAAACAGATAAATGAATGATTTCATGAAAAATAAAGAAGGTTATAAATTGTAACCGTAATATTACCACCTTAATATTGTATTGTAGTCCTTGAACTTATTTAACGGTAACAAAGGAAATCGTAAATTCCCGTATTCTGCATACCCAACCAATACAACCTTGTGTATATGGTCAATGTTTTGGTTGGCTAAAATTTGAACAAAAAATATTTGTACCTCTCTATCTGCGTAAACAGAAACTGAGATAAAAGCTTTGAAACACTCAAATTTCAATATTAAGTTACACCTTGATGAAAAAAAATGTATTAAATGGTTTCGTCTTATTGCTAGTGTTAAATTCTTTTCATCTTTTGACAAGTTGTAATCGAGAAAGTGAAAAACTAACAGAGCAATTGGAACAATGCAATGAAGAAAAGAAGCAGCTTGAAGATGAAAAAGAAGAGTTGGAAACAAATTACAAAGAAGCACGCGAAACAAACCAAGTGTTGCAAGATGAAAATGAAGAACTAGAACTTACTTACCAAGAGGCTCTGCAAAAAAATCAAAAATTGGAAATTGACCTCGAAGAGTCTGAAGAAGAACTTGACGAATGCAATAGGAGATTGACGAATATGTAATTTAATTTAGAGTAACGTTATAAGATGTATTGAAATAGACGACAACTGGGTATACCAAAAGCTAATAGACTGGTGAGGTTTCAAGTTTTTCTTGAAGGTGAGAAACGGTAGAAGAATAGAAGGAATAAAAGAGTTGTGTCTCAAATTGTGTATCAAATAAAAAAGGACTCACAAGAATGATCTCGTAAGTCCTTGATTTTCAAGTGGGCCCACCTGGAATCGAACCAGGCACCTACTGATTATGAGTCAGTTGCTCTAACCGAATGAGCTATAGGCCCGTGCTTTTATAATTAAGTAAACTTTCTTAACTATTTCAGCTTTTCCTGATCTTGGAAAGACTTCGGAGTGCAAAATTAGTGAAAGAGATTAATTCTCCAAATGATTATCATAAGATTTCATTCTTTTCTGCGTTCACAGTTTACTATTTTTGCAAAAAAAGAAGTTTTGAACAAAAGAAAAATAATCAACGATCCGGTTTACGGCTTTATCACCATTTCCTCAGATTTGCTCTTTGATTTGGTTGAACATCCTTATTTTCAGCGTTTAAGAAGAATAAAACAGCTGGGTTTGGCTGATCTGGTTTATCCTGGCGCGCTGCATACACGTTTTCACCATGCGCTGGGCGCCATGCATTTGATGAGCCAGGCTTTACGTGCTTTGCAGGAAAGAGGCCATTTAATTTGGGAACCGGAACTTGAAGCGGCCCAGGCTGCTATTCTTTTGCATGATCTTGGTCACGGGCCTTTTTCCCATGTGCTTGAAAGTGTTCTATTACCCGGCGTGGAGCATGAATCTATCACGCTGGCTATGATGAAGGAACTTAACAGGCAAATGGACGGGCGCCTGGATATTGCCATTCAAATGTTTGAAGGGGTGTATCCAAGAAAGTTTTTTCACCAGATGATTTCCAGTCAGCTGGATATGGACCGGATGGATTATCTTAACCGTGACAGTTTTTATACGGGCGTTATTGAGGGTTCTATCGGTGCCGACCGTCTGATAAAAATGCTGGATATTAGTCAGGATCAACTTGTGGTTGAAGAAAAAGGGATACTGAGTATAGAAAATTTTCTTCATGCGCGCCGGCTTATGTACTGGCAGGTTTATCTGCACAAAACTTTACTCAGCGCGCAGGCCATGCTTACTGAAATTTTAAGACGTGCACGTGAATTATCTGCCCAAGGTGAAAATTTATTTGCGACCACGGATTTTTCCCGTTTCCTGCATAATAATTTTACACTTGCTGATTTTGAAGAGAACGTCGATTTGTTAGAATCTTTCAACAATCTGGATGATAACGACGTATGGGCGTCTGTGAAGGGCTGGGCGAAAAATCCGGATGAAGTATTGTCCACACTTTGTAAAAGCTTACTGGATAGGCATTTGTTTAAGATCAGCTTTTTTAAAGAAATGCCAGGGGAGGAAATTTTGAAACCTTTACGTGAAAAACTTTTAGCGCAGGGGTTAAAGGAAAGTGAGTTGTCATACTTTCTGATCACAGGAGAAACTACGAATTCGGCCTATGAGAAGGAACAGGATCCCATAAAGGTCAAAATGAAAAATGGCACTTTGCTGGATATTGCCGATGCTTCCGACATTCCAACCATCGAAGCACTCACTAAGATTGTCCGCAAGTATTATGTATGTTGGGGTAAAAATGTATCTTTGCGTGGTTAGTGAGGATGTCAATTCTTACACAATAAAAAAGAGCCTTTTTTATAAATAGCTTTATTACTTACAAAGACGTTACCAGAAATTAGCCGAGAATATGAAATTTACTGTCAGCGAGATTGCAAAGATGCTTGATGGAACTACCGTTGGTGATGACACAGTTACAATTGATTCGGCTGCAAAAATTGAGGAGGGCCAGCCCGGTTGTATCTCTTTTCTTGCCAATAGTAAATACGAATCCTATATCTATACCACACAATCGTCGGCCGTAATTGTTAATAAGGATTTTGTTCCTAAACAGGATATTGGCGCTACATTGATATATGTAGAAAACGCCTATACTGCTTTTACAGTACTTCTTGAAGAATATCAGAAACGTCTCGCCACCGGGAAAAAAGGTATTGAACAACCCAGTTTTATTGGAGAAAACAGTGAAATGGGGCCATTCGGCTACCGTGGCGCGTTCTCCTATATCGGACGTGATTGCAAGATTGGAAACAATGTTAAAATATATCCAAATGCCTATCTGGGAGATGGTATTGAAGTTGGTGACAACACAATAATCCACCCTGGTGTAAGAATTTATGATAATACAATAATTGGTAAAAATTGCTGTATTTTCGCGAATACGGTTATTGGCAGTGATGGTTTTGGTTTTGCTCCGCAGGCGGATGGTTCTTACAAAAGAATCCCGCAGTTGGGTAATGTCATTATCGAAGATGATGTGAGCATTGGCTCCAATTCGACGATCGATTGTGCAACTATGGGTTCAACAATCATCAGAAAAGGAGTTAAAATCGATAATCTGGTTCAGATTGCGCATAATGTTGAGATTGGAGAAAATACAGTCATTGCAGCGCAGGCCGGAATTGCAGGTTCGTCACGCGTTGGAGAGCAATGTATTATCGGTGGACAGGTAGGTATTACCGGACATGTAATCCTAGCCAACAATACCAAAATAGGTGCACAGTCTGGTCTGGGGAAATCGATCAAAAAAGAAGGATTATCACTTTCAGGATCACCTGCGAGAGATTTGACAGAGCATTTGAGATCCATGGCATTGACAAGAAGATTGCCTCAATTGGAAGAAAGATTGAAAGAACTTGAAAGTAAAAGAGAAGTTTCTCAACATTAAAATATAAAGAAATTAAATAATTAAATTTGGGCTATAATGCTCAAATTTGGCAACCGCAAGCCCCGCAGCCTTTTAGTAGATAAGGAGAATATAATGAACGAAAAACAACAAACCATTAAGAAGTCCGTATCCGTTACGGGAGTGGGTTTACACACAGGTGTAGTGGCAACAATGACATTTGTTCCTGCCGCTGCCAATCACGGTTATAAATTTCAACGTGTTGATTTACCGAATCAGCCAATTGTTGACGCCGATGTGGACAATGTGGTGGATTTGTCCCGAGGGACGACCATTGAACAAAACGGAGCCAGAATCAATACTGTTGAGCATACACTTGCCGCTTTGGTGGGTTTGCAGATTGACAATGTCCTGATTCAGCTGGATGGTCCTGAACCTCCGATCATGGACGGAAGTTCTATCAAATTTATTGATGCATTACTGGATGCAGGTATTGAGGAACAAAATGCCTATCGTAATTATTTTGAAGTTCCTGAATACGTTCATTATAAAAATAAGGAAAATGATATCGAGATGGCCGCTTTGCCACTCTCCGATTATAGATTGACGGTAATGGTTGACTACAATTCAAAAGTAATCAGCAGCCAGCATGCTTCTTTGAACGATATTACCTTATTTAAAGATGATATCGCAAGATGCCGGACGTTTGTGTTTTTACATGAACTCGAAGCACTGTACAAACAAAATCTGATCAAAGGAGGAGACCTTACCAACGCAATAGTTATTGTTGACAGGGACGTACAAGAAGGCGAGCTTGATCATTTATCACAGTTGCTTAATAAGCCAAAAGTGAGTGTTGACGAGTCAAAAGGAATTTTGAATAATGTAGAACTGCATTATCCGAATGAAATGGCCCGTCACAAGCTACTGGATCTTATCGGTGATTTGGCTCTGATTGGAAGGCCTATAAAAGCGCAAATCCTGGCAGCACGTCCGGGACATGCAGCGAATGTAGCGCTGGCAAAAAAGATAAAAAAACTCATCAAGTCTGGAAAAGGAGACATTCCTACATACGATCCGAATAAAGCACCCGTTCTTGATATAAAGCAGATCGGGGAATTACTTGCGCATCGTTATCCTTTCCAAATGATCGACAAGATTATTGCACTGGATGAAAACAGCGTGGTAGGTGTCAAAAATGTAACGATTAATGAGGAATATTTTCTTGGGCATTTTCCAGGGAATCCTGTGATGCCAGGGGTGTTGCAGCTTGAAGCTATGGCTCAGACCGGCGGTATTCTTGTATTGAGCAGCGTACCGGATCCTGATAATTACTGGCCCTATCTAATCGGGATAGACGCTTGCCGTTTCCGTAAAAATGTTTTCCCGGGTGATACCGTGATATTCAAATGTGTTTTTACATCACCGATGAAACGCGGTATTGTAAAAATGAGCGGCCGGGGATATGTGTCCGGACAGCTGGTGTGTGAAGCAGATATGATCGCAAGTCTAGTAAAGAAAAAATGACACAACAGTTAGCATATATTCATTCAGACGCGAAGATCGCAGCGAATGTAGAAATCGAACCCTTCGCTATGATACATGCAGATGTAGAAATAGGAGAAGGTACCTGGATAGGCTCACATGCAGTTATTAATGCAGGTGCGCGTATCGGGAAAAATTGCCGTATATTTTCCGGAGCTGTGATTTCTTCAACGCCTCAGGATTTAAAATATAACAATGAATACACGCTGACAATTATTGGTGACAATACCATTGTTCGTGAGTATGCCACTATAAGCCGCGGAACCGAGGAACACTGGAAAACGGTGGTTGGATCTGGTTGTTTGATTATGGCTTACGCACACGTCGCGCACGATTGCCGTGTAGGAAACAATTGTATTATTGGAAACAATGTGCAGATGGCAGGCCACGTACATGTGGACGACTGGGCGATTGTGAGTGCGATGAGTGCTGTACATCAATTTGTGAAAATCGGTGCGCATTCATTTGTATCAGGTGCTTCGCTTGTGCGTAAGGACGTTCCGCCTTTTACAAAAGCTGCCCGTGAGCCAATTTCTTATGCAGGTATCAACTCGGTAGGATTGCGCCGCAGAGGTTACAGCAATGAGAAAATCATCGAGATCCAGAATATTTACCGGTACATTTATATGCGAGGCCTTAACAATGCTGAGGCTTTACAGAAAATTGAACTTGAATTACCTCCATCCAACGAGCGCGACGAAGTTGTAAACTTCGTACGTACTTCGGAAAGAGGAATCATGAAAAGCCCATTCCAAACGTACGGATCCGGAGAATCAGAATCTCAGTCCTAAAAGTTGAATTTTCAATAAACAAAAGCCCGATTTTCGTTCGAAAATCGGGCTTTTGTTTATTGAAAATTCTCTCATTCTCTCATTCTCTCATTCTCTCATTCTCTCATTACAAAATCAAAAATGGTATCAGCAAAACCATCGTTACAAGCATTCCTTTGTATTTATTTTTTTGCATAAAACTGGTATTTTGTACCATAGCAGACTGTAAAACAGCCATTATCATCAATATAACGGATAAACGTTGTGTGTAGCGGAATTCTGTATGCATACAAATAAATATTCCTTCCGAGATTATAAAAAATGTTATAGCATGTAAAATCCTTTTAGACAAAGGTGCTTTCAGTAACCCCGTAAAGTTTGAAATATTTGGATATTCAACCGATTGTAAATAAGATGAAAGCAGAGAGTTTTGTAATATGATCAGAAAAAATAAAGCCGCGGAATATTTCATTTCTTTACCAATTTCCTGATTTGAAAATAACGTAAAAGATAAAATTCCAACGGTAAAAATTACAGCAGATACCGGCGCACGAAGTGAATGTAAAGGACTTCTTTCGGGTAAGATGGATATTAACCATAAGCTGAGTCCTGAGAAAATAACCATCCCTACCGCAATTTTCCAAACATTTGCAGGCATGTAAAAAGCTATAAAAATGCCAGCTACCAATCCGCCTGCAACAACTTCTAAAAAAGTAATCCGGTTTTTCTGATTTGGTAAAAAACGCTTCATTTCCGTTTTAGCTGGTTTTCTGTTATCCAGAAGTCGGTTCATGGAGGAAATAACAAAAACAGCCAGTCCCAGAACAATGTTTGCCGGTATACTAATGGTAGTTTTTCCAACTGGCAAACGGTTAAATGCAACCTGACAAATCATAGCCGCGGAAGCCAGATCGAGGTTTGCCCAATGTAAATGAACAGGACGGAATTTGCGGATTAAAACGAAGATGGAGTTGAGTAAATCTATTTTCACAAAAAAATTTTTATTCTACTAATGAAATCGGGTCGCCCTGTTTGATCAGGCCGTTTTGTTTTGTTACAACATTCTGGCCAAAAAGTATTTTGTTGCCAACTCTTCTGTAAGTCGCCAGTGTTTTAAGCGGCTCTTTTCCTTTTTCGGCTGTTTCGGGATCAATCGTGGTGAGTATGCACCGGGCACAGGGTTTTACAATATCAAAAAATAATCCGCCGATCTGAATGGATTTCCAGTCGTCTTCTGCATGTGGATTTGTTCCTGTCACGACAAAATTTGGACGGAAACGCTGCATTACAATCGGCAATTCCAGGCGCTCATTTAAATTGTCCAGTGAAGCCTGGGAAATCATCAAAAATGGAAATCCGTCGGCAAAACTTACATTTTCGTTATTTTTGGCATATTTCGGATCTGCTTTTCTTTGTGTGGATTCCGGCATGATAACCAGTTTTACTTCCCGCTCCAATTGTTCCGAAAGCCATTTATCAACCTCGTCACTTACGGTAAGAGCTTCCACTTCATCATCCCAAACTGTTACAGAAACTGAATTTGAAGAAACGGGTTTGAAAGGCACAAGAATATTATTTCCGGATTCCAACCGACTTGAAATGGATAAGCCATTTTCCAGTACGGCCACTTCCAGCATAGCCATTTTTGAGAATTCCCGTTGCGTAAGAAATCGCCCGTTTTCGTCAACGATCATCCATCGCCGATCGTATTGAAGTCCTTTTTCTTCAACCTGAGCTTCCGTTAAACGTATTCCGGCCAATGATTTTACGGGATAAATCCAGATTTCTGAGAGGATCATGATCTAAGGTTTTGAAGTATTAAAATTCCATTCTGGCCATCGGACTTACTGTCTGGTCGCAGAAGTCCGCATTCAAATATTTGTAATGAGCCGCCATGGCGATCATGGCAGCATTGTCCGTGCAATATTCAAAATCGGGAATGTATACTTTCCAGTTTAATTGCTGTCCAAGTTCGAGTAAGGATGTTCTTAATCCTGAGTTCGCCGATACGCCGCCCGCAATAGCAATTTCTTTGATCCCGGTTTCCTTCGCTGCTTTTTTTAATTTTTTCAAAAGAATATTAACCAGTGTATGCTGAACGCTGGCGCAAATATCTTCTATATTTTCTTTTATAAAATTCGGATTTTCACGAACCTGTTTTTGCAGAAAATACATAAACGAAGTTTTGATCCCGCTAAAAGAAAAATCAAGTTCGGGCATTTCGGGCAACGGAAATGTATAAGCCAGCGGATTTCCGGTTTTGGCATATTTATCAATCAATGGGCCGCCAGGATAAGGCAGATCAAGCAATTTTGCCGTTTTATCAAAAGCTTCTCCAACAGCATCATCCCGGGTTTGTCCGATAACTTCCATTTCCAAGGGACTGGTTACTTTTACAATCTGGGTATGGCCGCCGCTTACGGTCAAGCACAGAAAAGGAAATTCCGGTTTTGGGTCCTGAATAAAATGCGCTAAAACGTGCGCCTGCATGTGATTTATTTCAATGAGCGGCAGACCAAGGCCAAGCGCCATGGATTTGGCAAAAGAAGTCCCAACCAGTAAAGCGCCTAATAAACCGGGTCCTTTCGTAAAAGCGATGGCATCAAGGTCTTTTTTTGTTACTTTTGCATCAGTCAAGGCTTTATCTACCACAGGCAGAATGTGTTGCTGGTGTGCGCGCGATGCCAATTCGGGAACTACGCCGCCATATTGTGTATGAATGAGCTGTGTGGCAACAACATTGGAGCAAATTTTGCCGTTAGATAAAACTGAGGCCGAGGTTTCGTCACAAGACGATTCTATCGCGAGGATGTTCATGAAATTTGAATAATATTCGCAAAAATAAGCAATTAACGATAAGATACGCAGGAATATGCTGCGAACCTATATATGGTAAAAACCCTGAAGGCGATCACCAATGTACTGGTTGTGCTTATGATCTTCGCGCTTTTAGCGCTTGGGATCATTACAATCGCCGTACAGTTTCCTTCGGTTCAAACATTTCTGGTACAAACCGCTACCGCCAGGATTTCAGAAAAAATGGGTTATCCTATTGAGATAACACGGGTTAATATTAAATGGTTTGATGTAGTTTCTCTGGAAGGTGTTTCTGTAAAAGATACCAGCCAGAAACAGATGATCGATGTCGGCCGGATTGATGTAAATCTGAACATGCAGAATATCATCCAGAACTCTGCCAATGAAGTCCATCTGGATGAAGTAACTTTATACCAGCCCAATGTCCATCTGATTGTCGCACCAAAATCCGGTGATTTGAATATTGATGGATTTATTAACCGCATTGTTGAATTAACTTCTTCCGATACGCCAAGACCGGCTAATGCTCCGGAAAATAACACACCTTTTACCATTGGAAAATCAAAAATCGTCGACGGCACTTTTCGCTATGATGATCCTAGAAAACCGCGTGATAAAGGCTCCCGGACTTTTGATTATTCACATTTTGAGCTGAATAAACTCAATGCGGATCTTAAAGATTTCCTTGCTCAGGGCGATACGATTTCATTTTTGGCAAAAAATATGAAAACGGTCGATAAACAGACCGGAATGACGATGCACGATCTGGATACGCGGTTCTTGTTTTGTCAGAAAAAAATGGAGCTGAAAGAACTAAGCGCCCACATAGGGAATTCTTTTATCGGGAATGATATCAGTTTTCATTACAACCGTTCCGGTGATCTTGGGGATTTTAATCATAAAGTTTTTTTAAGAGCGCATTTTGTAGATAGTAAAATCAGTTCGACTGATCTGGGTTTGTTCTCAACTTATGTGGATGGATTAAGGGAAACCTGGCGCGTTTCGGGAAATTTTGACGGTAAGGTTGACGATTTTGAATTATCACATGCTGATGTTCATTTTGGCCAGGGAAGCCGTTTATTGGGCAATCTTGGGTTTAAAGGCCTGCCGGATAATGGTCCGGATATGAATCTTCAACTTTCTCTTTCCAAAATTTTGCCCGTCGATCTTGTGCAGTACTATCCTGAATGGAAATCGCATGAAACGTTGCAAAAGTTTGGAGTGACACTTTTGGAAGGAAAATTTAAAGGGACAATTCAGGACTTTGATGTGAAGGCTTCCGTTTCCTCGGAACTTGGAAAAGCATCGGGCGATCTTGTTTTTCATATAACAGATGAAAAAACGACTACCTATTCAGGAGAAGTGGCGACATCGGATTTTGAAATTGGGAAACTTATTGATGAACCTGAAACCTGGCAGCGTCTGGATTTTTCCGGAACTATTCATGGAAAAGGACTTGATTTGGCTAATGCCTCCACAAACATGGATGCCGTGGTTTCCAGAATAGGTTTCAAAAATTATGACTACCGGAATATCGGTTTGAAAGGAAATCTTCAAAATCAATATTTCAATGGGCTGGTAAGCACCAAAGATTCGAATCTGGTTGTGAATCTGGAAGGTGAATTTGACCTTTCCAAACCTAAAAATTCGTTTGATCTGCAAGGTGTTATTGAAAAAGCAAATCTTATGCAATTGGGGTTTACCAAAGATGCCATTACGCTTCAGACCCGGCTGGATATCAAAGTGGCCGGAAATACGGTGGACGAACTGGTAGGGGATGCCAAGCTTTTAAACACGTTTTTAATAACTCCCAAAAAAGAAAGAAATCTGGTTATTGATACTTTGTTGTTTTCTTCCAGACAAAGGCTTGACAAACGGATTCTCAATCTCGAAAGTGAATTTTTAACGGCGAAAGTAGAAGGAGATTTTGTGCCAACCCGCGCCTGGAAGGATGTAAGCCAGGTTTTGGAAGAATATCAACTCTATTTTCTGGAGAACGAATCGGATCGGAATGCGTATTATTTGAAAAAAGAAAAGAAAATTATTCAGCAGCGGTATGAGATTGATTACGAAGTTGAAACAAAAAATATAGCACAGTTCCTGGCATTTGTGAGTCCGGAGGTTTACGTTTCCCATGGTTCCAAAGCGGAAGGGAAATTCAAGATGGACAATACTGCCTTTTTGTCTTTCAATGCAACTGCAGACACGGCTCGCTACGGGAAAAATGAATTTATAAAATCGGAAGTTGACGTTACCACTTCTAAATTTGTGAACAGCGCAGAAGTTCTTGCCTCAGTGCTTGTTACTTCAACCAAACAACAGATTAGCGTATTGGTACCGACCGAAAAACTGGAACTGGAAGGAACCTGGGATGTGGATCACATTGATTTTGATGGCGGTATCCGGCAAGTGAAAAGTACCAATCTGGCAAATCTTGCCGGAGAAATCAGATTTTTGGCGGCCGGTCTTGATATCAGTTTTAAGAATTCCCGGCTCAATTTACTGGATGAAGAATGGAATATGCCTGCAAACAGCCTTATTTCCATTGTTGGCCGGGATATAACTTTTAGTAATCTTGGGTTAATCAATGGAAAGCAGCGGTTGGCAGTAAACGGAACTGTATCTGCTGATCCGGACCGGACTTTACTTTTTGATATAAAAAACTTTAAACTGGGAACGCTAAACCCGGTTTTGAATACGCAGCTTGCAGGTATCATGGACGGTTCTGCCAAAATGCGTGATGCTTACAACAGCGTTGTTTTGGATGCCAATTTTAATGTTGAAAGTCTGGGTTATGCCAATTATGAGTTTGGGAATTTTGCAGGAACCGGAGAATGGGACCAGTTTGATAACCAGTTGCAAATTGATGCTGAACTCACCAAAGACGCTCGAAGAATATTCAGCGTCGTTGGCTCTTATCGTCCAAAGTTAAGTGCAAATACTCTAAATCTGAAAGCCATTTTTAACGATATGGATTTCAAAGCTTTGGAGCCATTTGCAGAAGAACTGGTTTCGGATGTAAGTGGAAAAGCGCATGGAACTGTATTGATCAAAGGGACTTTGAATGCGCCGGTTCTGGACGGATCGATAATGGTTGAAAAAGGCCGGATGAAATTCGATTATTTGCAATCGATTTTTACTTTTAGTGACAAAATTAATTTTACCGAAAGTGAAATTACCGTTAACAATATTACGCTGACAGATCCTGATGGAAATACAGCTTCTTTACGCGGGGGCGTTTTTCATGACGGTTTTAAATATTTCAGTTTAGGTTTTAATGCCGATCTGCACAATTTCAAAATCCTGAACACAGGAGTCAAAGACAATGACATGTTTTACGGAACAGCTTATGTTACAGGGCCTGTAAACATTTTTGGCCCGATAGATAATATGAATATCGAGGCCAACGTGACCAGTAATAAAGGAACCCGGATTCATATTCCGCTGGACGGCGCGACAGAAGTTGCAACGCAGGATTATATTCAGTTTGTCAGCCAAATACCGAAAGTCGATAGTACCACGCTTGATAAAGACAACCAGCCGAGTAAAGTGGCAGGCGGAATCAAGATGAATTTTAACTTCAATCTGACGCCCGATGCTACCTGCGAAATCATATTTGACAGACAAACCGGTGATATTATCCGCGCGAATGGAAACGGCCGTCTCAATTTAAATATTGATACAAAAGGTGATTTTACGATGGTCGGAACTTATGAAATTGATAAAGGAGATTATAATTTCACTTTACAAAACGTTATCAACAAGAAGTTTACAATAAAAAAAGGAAGCCGGATTGTTTGGTCGGGAGATCCTTACGGTGCTCAGCTGGATGTAAAAGCAGGTTATACGCAGCTTGTTTCGCTGGCCGGAGTATTACCCAATACCTCATCAAGCAATGTATCCGGTAACGAAGCAATTGCGACAGCATTATCACGAAGGTACCCGGTGGAAGTTTCTATTTCTTTATCGGACAGACTGATGTCGCCGCTTATAAAATATGATCTGCAAATACTTGATAATCCTTCTTTAAGTGTTTTGCGTGGACAATTGGAAGCTTTTCAAACGAAACTGAAATCGGATGAGCAGGAGCTCAGTCGGCAGGTGAGTAGTTTGCTGGTTGTCAATCAGCTTTTGCCGGAAGTGAATGCGGCGAGCAGCCAGAATTTCGTTGGAAACAGTATCAGTGAACTGGTTTCAAACCAAATCAGCCGTTGGGCTTCAACGCTGAATGAAAAACTGGAAGTGGGGGTAAGCGGACTTTCCCTGGATCAGAATGCGCTGAATAATCTTCAGCTTCGTTTCTCTTATCGTTTTTTAAATGACCGTTTCCGTATCACACGAGACGGGAGGATAAGTTCAGGCGTTACCGGAGCGGGACAATATGATGCAACGAGTATTTTAGGGGAATGGACGCTTGAATATTGGCTAACACCCAATGGTTCAATCAGGGCAAAAGCTTATAACCGAAATATTCAGAATCCTTTATTTTTGAATAATACTTTGACAACAGGTGGAGTAAGCATGCAGTTTACACATAGTTTCAACCGCTTCAAAACAATGCCTAGACCGACATTGCAGGTTCCTTATGTACTGCCAATCCCAATTCCCACTGATTCGGTTGATAAGGATACAACCAATATTAAAATGATTTCCAGAAAAGAACTTATGCGTTAGTTCCTTGAGAAAGCGCATATTTTATTTCATGGATCCGGTCGTTAAATTGGAGATTCGGGAAATCAATATTGGGGACGCAGGTAGCCGCCAGATATGCCATCACTTCTTCATTGTGCGGTACTCTTTTTCCGGTTAAAATACTGATATGTTTGGAGGTTGTCCACAGCATCGTTTTCAATTCCGTACGCTGATCGTTGGTCATGAAATATTCAGTAACCATCGTATCCTCATTATAATGGATAACGCGGGAAGTTATGCGCGTCCATTCACTGATCAGCGCCGGACGAACATAGGCGATCTGATGCTGATATACCACCCAGCTCGTTTTCAATTCTCGGAACATGGCCTCAAAGCTAAATCCATAAAGTTTGGAAACCTGATCCTCACGGGCGTTGAAAAAATATTCAAAATATTTTGAATTGTTCAGGTGCATTAACGGATCACAATCCTGAAAACGAACAATGACTCTTGACTCTGCCTCAACGGGCATTTTTGATAAATCTCCTGTGAAAAGCATCTCTCTTGATTAAGCTTTTTAATTATTCGCCACGGTATCTCACAGCCAAACCTTTCATAATATAGCCTTCTTTTTTTACAGAAGTGTAATATTTATATTGCACATTGATCAGCGCACTGGCTCCGATTTTCTGTGCTTTCATGACAAGTCTCGCAGCCAAAAGTTCCTTGGTTTCTGCATCATTCCCACGATACATCATTTTCCTGTCCTTGGTTTGTCTGGCTGTCAGAGAATCTTCACTGCTGATTTCAACCCACCCAATTTCTGAATACGGACGGTCAAGCGACTGATTGTCGTAAAGAACTTCAATCGGATATTTTTTACTGGTTGAAATACCCATTCCGGATGCGCATCCCATCAGCACGATTACGGCAAGAGCCAATACAATATGACTTACTTTAATTTTATCGGACATTCGATTATTTAGGATTATGGTAACAAAACTGAGAATCTTATCGCTGAATTCCCACAGATTTAATAAAAATATGGAACGACGTAATACTTTCTTTAAAGATATACACCAGTTACCCCAACGATTGTTGCGTTCCAGCCTGAAATTAAAACCAGATAGGGTTAATAATGCTATTTTTGTCTTTCTAATAAAGGTAAAGAATAAACATCCGGGCTTTTGTCGACTAAGTAATTATTTGTTAAACTAAAATTGGCCTGAACAAATAGTTAAGTAGTATATATTTGAAGCCGGATTATATATTATTGTTAGAAAAAAAATTAGAATCCATTTCGGACTTTATAAGAGCACAATTATACAACTGATTTCCTATGAAACATATACCCAGGTTATTTCTGCATGCTTTGGTCATGGGTTGCATGCTAAGTTCTTTGGTTTATGCACAAATTCCTTCAAAAAATATTTCTAAACCCACAACACTTTCCCGGCCGAAACTAGTCGTAGGCATTGTAGTGGATCAGATGCGCTACGATTATTTGTATCGTTTTTATAATAAATATTCGGAAGGGGGATTGAAAAGACTAATTAACGATGGTTTCAACTGTCGCAACAATCATTATCATTATGCTTTAACGGTAACAGCGGCAGGTCATTCAGCGGTTTACAGCGGTTCTTTACCGGCAATCAACGGGATTATTGGCAATGATTGGTTTGATACTAAAACGGGTCAGAAAGTTTATTGTACTGATGATCATGACGTTTCCACAGTTGGAAGCAATAATGTGACTGTGGGAAAAATGTCGCCAAAAAATCTTTTGACCAGTACAGTAACGGATCAACTACGGATTGCTACTAATTTTCGTTCCAAATCAATTGGTATTGCAATCAAGGACAGGGCATCAATTCTCCCGGCAGGACACTCGGCAAACGGTGCTTACTGGTTTGATTCAAAAACCGGAAATTTTGTTACCAGTACTTATTATATGAACCAGCTTCCCAAATGGGTTCAGGATTATAATGACAAAAAAATGCCGTCCCTGTATTTGAAAAAGGGTTGGAGTTTACTTTTGCCTGTTGATCAATATACCGAAAGTACACCGGACGATGAGCCCTGGGAAGGGAAATTACCGGGAGTAGCAAAACCTGTTTTTCCCTATGAACTGGCCGGTTTGGCTGGTGATGCATTTGGAGTGGTCACAACAACTCCATGGGGAAATACCATTACAAAAGAGATGGCGATTGCCGCTATCAAAGGTGAAAATCTTGGAAAAGGAAAAGACACGGATTTTCTGGCCGTAAGTTTTTCTTCACCCGACAGAATCGGTCACGCTTTCGGGCCAACATCGATTGAGCAGGAAGACGATTATCTAAAACTTGATCTTGAATTTGCCGACATGCTTACTTTCTTGGATGGTTGGGTTGGTAAAGGAAATTATACGGTTTTCCTGACCGCAGATCATGGTGGGGCAGATGTTCCTGCGTTTTGGAAAGAACATAAATTGCCTGCTGGTTTGCTGGATGCTGCAAAAGTCGAGGAAGCTGTCAAAAAATCGCTGTCCGATGCTTTTGGTAGAGGAGATTTTGTTTTGGCAAGTGAAAACTACCAGTTATATCTTGATCATAAACTGCTAAAAGAAAAGAAAATTTCAATGGCAGAAGCTCATGAGGTTATCAAAACGGCATTGCTTCCAATTGAAGGAATTGCTGATGTTTTAAATTTGACTGATATAAATAAATCTCCGTTGAATACTTATCAGCTGGAATTGTTCAAAAATAATGTGAACGCGAAAAGGAGCGGAGATCTTCAGATAATTGTTCAGCCAGGCTGGTTTGCTGGTGGCGCAACCGGAACAGATCATGGCACACCTTATAATTATGATACGCATGTTCCTTTCCTGCTTTATGGCTGGGGCGTAAATAAAGGTGAAACTTTGCGCCGGACAACGATTGCGGATATTGCGCCAACAATTTCTGCTTTGCTGCATATTTTACCACCGAGCGGAAATGTTGGAAATCCCGTAGAAGAAGCTTTGAAGAAAAACTGATAATCAGACAACTATTGTCGTCCGGGTAGTTTCTTACTTTTGAAGAAAATCCAGATTGTTTCCAGTTTTGATTTTGACCTTTGTCTATTGTGTAATAAGTATTGACACTAATAAATTAATATCCTGAATCGTGAGAAAATTATCCTTCTGGGTTATGGGGATGTTGGCAACTTTTTCTGTTGCTGCCCAAACACCAAAAAAATCAATGGTTTCCAGTTCAAAAACACTTGCACGACCTAAATTGGTTGTCGGTATTGTTGTTGATCAAATGCGTTACGATTACCTGTACCGGTATTACGACAAATATGTAGAAGGTGGATTGAAGCGTTTTATGAACGAAGGTTTCAATTGCCGGAACAATCATTATAGCTACGCATTGACCGTTACAGCGGCGGGCCACGCGTCTATTTACACCGGTTCCATTCCGGCGATTAATGGAATTATCGGAAATGAATGGTATGACCAGAATGCTGCAAAAGGCGTTTATTGTGTTGAAGACAGCACGGTAAAAACAGTAGGAAGCACTAACGTGAGCGTTGGAAAAATGTCTCCTAAAAATTTACTGACAAGTACCGTAACGGATCAACTAAGAATTGCTACCAACTTCCGTTCCAAAACAATTGGTGTTGCCATTAAAGACCGTGGATCTATTTTACCAGCCGGACATACTGCCAACGCGTCATACTGGTTTGATTCGAATACCGGAAACTGGGTTACAAGTACTTTTTACATGAACGATCTTCCGCAGTGGGCGAAGGATTATAATGCCAAAAAAATGCCTTCAGAATATTTGAAAAAGGGATGGCAGTTGTTAAATCCGATTGATCAATATACACAAAGTACGCCTGATGATGTTGTCTGGGAGGGAAAACTTCCGGGAGCTAAAAAACCGGTTTTCCCTTTTGAACTGGCTGGTTTTGCGGGTGATGTTTTTGGTACCGTTACAAGTACTCCGTGGGGAAATACAATTACCAAAGAAATGGCGATTGAAGCTATCAAAGGTGAGAAACTTGGAAAAGGTACTGACACTGATTTTCTTGTGGTAAGTTTTTCTTCTCCTGATAAAATCGGGCATATGGCCGGGCCAAATTCAGTTGAACAGGAAGATGATTATCTTAAACTGGATCGCGAATTTGCCGAGCTGTTTTCATTTTTGGATAGCTGGACGGGAAAAGGAAATTACACTGTTTTTCTGACAGCTGATCATGGAGTTGTGGACGTTCCAGGTTTTGCCAAAGAGCATAAACTTCCGGCCGGACTTGCCAACAGAACAGTGTTGGGAGATATTGTAAAGAAAGCTTTGGAAGAAAATTTTGGTAAAGGAGATTTTATCAAAGGCAACAATAATAATCAACTGTATCTGGATCATGCATTATTGAAACAGAAAAAAATCAATATTTCCAATGTTTACGAGGTAGTGCGTGAGGCTTTACTTCCGGTAGACGGCATTGCGGAAGTTATTAATTTGAGTGACATGGGACGAGCGCCGTTGAATACCTACCAGCTTGAACTTTACAAAAATAATGTAAACGCAAAAAGAAGCGGAGATATTCAGATTGTAACGCAGCCAGGGTGGTTTTACGGTTCGTCAACAGGTACTTCTCACGGAACACCTTACAATTATGACACGCAGGTGCCTTTCGTATTATATGGTTGGGGGATTAATAAAGGTGAAACGCTGAGACGCACCTCTGTTTCCGATATAGCGTCAACGATTTCTTCATTACTGCACATTTTACCTCCAAGCGGAAATATTGGAAATCCGGTTGAAGAGGCTTTGAAGAAATAAAATACATTGATAATTGAAAAGACCTCAAAGGGATTTGGTTTCCTTTGAGGCCTTTTTTTGAAATATAGCTATTTTGTTGCCAATGAGAATTTGATATTCTCTAAGATTCCTCCACCACCAAAGTAATTCCTTCTGTCCGCTGAATAATTACTTTACTACCAGCTTCAATCGGTGCATGATTTTCAGAAATTGCGCTCCATTCAGCACCACGGTAATATATTTTCCCTTCTCCACTTGCCGGTATATCCCTTATTACCATAGCCGTTTCTCCTGCAAATTCCTTATACTCCTGATGTTTGTCGTGCCTGGCCTCCATTAATCTTTTCGCATTTTTTCTAAAAATGATTAATGTCAAAATTGAAATTACAGAGAATGCCACGATCTGGTATTCGAGACTTGGCAATAAACCTATTGCTGCGAGTAAGGCAGTTATTAATCCTCCAACAGCAAAAAATACAAAAACCAATGCAGTACTTACCAGCTCTGCCACCAACATCAGCAGTCCGATAATCACCCATATTTGTGGCAACGACAAATCCATATCTATTTCTTTGGTTCGGAAGATTTTACTATACTCATGGCTGCGGCAATCATTCCACCCATATCGGCGAAGTTAGCCGGTAGTATCATGGTATTGCCCGCTTTCGCAAGTTTTCCAAATTGTTCAACATAATTATCTGCGACTTTCAGCTGTACAGCCTCCATTCCTCCTTCGGTTTGAATTGCCGCTGCTACCAGCCTTATACTTTCCGCTGTGGCTTCCGCAACGGATTTTAAAGCGGCAGCTTCACCTTCCGCCTCATTAATCTGACGTAAGCGCAAACCTTCAGATTCCAGTACTGCTTTTTGCTTTTGTCCTTCCGCAACATTAATGGCAGCTTGTTTTTCACCATCTGATTGCAAAATCACGGCCCGGCGTTCCCGTTCAGCCTGCATTTGTTTTTCCATCGCAATCAGTACACTTTGCGGAGGCGTGATATTTTTTATTTCATAACGAAGCACTTTTACGCCCCAGCCAATCGCAGCATCGTCGATGGATTGTACAACGGCGCGGTTAATGGTCATTCGTTCTTCAAAGGTTTTATCAAGATCAAGTTTCCCGATCTCACTCCGCATTGTGGTTTGTGCAAGTTGTATCACTGCAAAAGTATAATCTGCAATTCCGTAAGCCGCTTTTTTAGGATCAATTACCTGAATAAAAATAACGCCGTCCATACGTACCTGTACATTGTCACGGGTAATACAGATTTGTTCAGGAATATCAATAGCCGTTTCTTTAAGCGTGTATTTATAGGCAATCCGGTCAAAAAACGGAATGATAAAATTAATTCCCGGTTGTAGTACACCGTAGAATTTCCCAAGCCTTTCCATGATATAAGCAGTTTGCTGCGGAATTACTTTTACCGTCATCAAAATGGTAAGTACGACAAGGACAAGAAGTACCAATAGTGGAGTCATCATTGTTTTTTGTTAAGGTTTGTAACGAAAATAACCTTGTCGCAAACTTTTTCCTAACAATGTGTTACCAACGACCTGCAAGCGCGGTCGTCGGTAATAGTACAGGATGGATGGTCTTTGTTAAATATGTTAATCTTTCAAGATTTCTTTTGAAATAACCATTTTTTGAATTTCGCTGGTGCCTTCTCCAATGGTGCAAAGTTTGCTATCGCGATAAAATTTTTCTACCGGATAATCTTTTGTAAAACCATACCCGCCAAAAATCTGAACAGCCTCGTTTGCAACGCGCACGGCGGTTTCGGAGGAATGATATTTGGCAACCGAACTTGGTAATGTTACCGTTTGGCCTTTGTCTTTTAAAGCCGCTGCGTGATATGTAAGCAGCAAAGATGCCTGAATATCAGTATACATATCGGCCAGTTTAAAAGCGATGGCCTGGAAATTCGAAATGGATTTGCCAAATTGTTTTCTTTCTTTGGAATAACTTAAAGCAGCCTCATAAGCACCTAAGGCAGTACCTACTCCCAAAGCAGCAATAGAAATTCTTCCACCATCCAAAACTTTCAGCGACTGAATAAACCCGTCGCCAGTTTCGCCCATTCGCTGATCGTCAGAAATAAAACAATCCTGAAATATAAGCTCCACGGTTTCTGATGCACGCATACCGAGTTTGTTTTCTTTCCGACCAGCGCTGAATCCCGGTGTTCCCTGTTCAATAATAAAAGCCGTTGCTCCATGTTTATCGCCAGGCTCACCGGTTCTGGCAATTAGTACGGTAACATCACCGCTTTTCCCGTTTGTAATAAAATTTTTCGATCCGTTAATAATCCAGCCGTCTCCTTTTCTAACTGCTACCGTTTGCATATTTCCTGCGTCGGATCCGGTATTTGGCTCGGTCAGTCCCCAGGCTCCGATCCATTGTCCGGTAGCCAGTTTTGGGAGATATTTATTTTTTTGCTCCTCGCTTCCAAACATCAGAATATGATTTGTACAAAGAGAATTGTGTGCAGCCATGGACAATCCGATGGAAGGATCAACCTTTGAAAGTTCAATAATTGCGGTTACGTATTCGGCATAGCCAAAACCTGCGCCACCGTAAATTTCGGGTACAAGCATACCCATCAGTCCAAGCTCTCCAAGCTGGTGAAATATCTTTTTTGGGAAAAATTGTTCTTCGTCCCATTGGCTGATATTTGGTTTTATTTCCTTCGCTGCGAAATCACGAACGGTTTTTTCAATCATCGACCGGATTTCGGCTTGTTGGTCTTCGGTTAGATCTGAGGTGTGCATGTCGTTTATGTTGATGAGTAAATATGTATAGTTCAATTATAAGAAGAAATGAACATATTTCATTGCCGAATAAAAACAAAAGCGGATGAGAAGAAGTTTGATTCGTATAAAAAAATTACTTTTGCTTCCAATGACGTTTTGAGAGCTTAATAAAATACAATTTAACAGGTTATTAAATCTAATTCATCGCAGCTATATTATTATAGGATTTTATGAAAATAGCAGTAGTAGGAACCGGCTATGTTGGGCTGGTAACAGGAACTTGTTTCGCTGAAACAGGAAATCAGGTCATTTGTGTAGACATTGATGTGAAAAAAATTGACCGTATGTTAAATGGAGAAATTCCAATTTACGAACCGGGACTCGATGTTCTCTTTCATCGTAATGTGGAAGAAGGTCGTTTGAAATTTACAACAAACCTTGCAGAAGGAATTAAAGATGCAGAAGTAATCTTCCTGGCGCTGCCAACACCTCCGGGTGAAGATGGTTCTGCGGATTTGAAATACATTCTTAAAGTAGCGGATGATCTTGGGTATATTTTGGATAAATATGCTGTGATCATTGATAAAAGCACAGTGCCGGTAGGAACAGCTGAAAAAGTACGTGCAACGATTGCAAAAAATGCAAAAGTTGAATTTGATGTAGTTTCTAATCCTGAATTCCTGCGTGAAGGTGTTGCCGTTGAAGATTTCATGAAGCCTGACCGTGTTGTGGTTGGTACTACTTCTGAAAAAGCTAAAAAGGTAATGGAGAAACTTTACGCACCTTTGGTACGTCAGGGAAATCCGGTTATTTTCATGGACGAACGTTCTGCGGAAATGACAAAATATGCTGCGAATTCTTTCCTTGCCATGAAAATTACTTTCATGAACGAGATCGCAAACCTTTGCGAAAAAGTAGGAGCAAATGTGGATGATATCCGTCGTGGTATTGGTACAGACAGCCGTATCGGAAAACGTTTCCTTTTTGCCGGTATTGGTTATGGAGGCAGCTGTTTCCCGAAAGATGTTCAGGCTTTGGCAAAAACATCAGCAGATTTCGATTATGATTTCAGAATTTTGAAATCAGTGATGGAAGTAAATGATGATCAAAAGAAGAAACTTTTGCCGATGGTTCATAATTTCTTCGATAACGATCTGAAAGGAAAAACAATCGCAGTATGGGGATTGGCTTTCAAACCTTACACAGATGATATCCGTGAAGCACCGGCTTTGGAAAATATTGAAGCTTTGCTTGCAGCAGGAGCTAATATTACGGTTTACGATCCGGAAGCGATGGATAATGTAAAAGCAATTTTAGGAGATAAAGTTACTTTCTGTCACACGCCTTATGCTGCTTTGGATGATGCAGATGCGCTGATGATTTTCACAGAATGGCCGCAATTCCGTACACCTGAATTTGAAAAAATGGGTAAATTGCTGAAAAATAAAGTAATTTTTGACGGACGTAACCTTTACGAATTAAGCACAATGCGTGAAATGGGTTATACTTATTTCAGCATCGGCCGGGAAAAAGTATCATAATTTTGTCTCAATCTCAATAAAATATATAATTCATGAAGCGTGTACTAATAACGGGAGCGGCAGGTTTTTTAGGGTCGCATCTTTGTGAGCGATTTTTAAAAGAGGGAATGTACGTGATCGCAATGGATAACCTGATCACAGGTGATTTGCGGAATATCGAACATTTGATGGCTGATCCAAATTTTGAGTTCAATCACCATGATGTGACAAAATATGTGCACATCCCGGGAGAACTGGATTACATCCTGCACTTCGCATCTCCGGCCAGCCCGATCGATTATTTGAAAATCCCTATCCAGACCTTAAAAGTTGGTGCCATGGGAACGCATAATTTATTAGGACTTGCTCTTGCCAAAAAAGCACGTTTTATCATTGCTTCTACTTCGGAAGTTTATGGAGATCCTTTGGTTCATCCGCAGACGGAAGAATATTGGGGCCATGTGAATCCGATTGGCCCAAGGGGCTGTTATGACGAAGCAAAACGTTATCAGGAAGCAATCACGATGGCATATCACCGCTATCATGCTGTTGAAACGCGTATCGTTCGTATTTTCAATACCTACGGACCAAGAATGCGACTGAATGACGGACGTGTGTTGCCGGCATTTATCGGACAAGCATTACGTGGAGAAGATATCACGATTTTCGGAGACGGATCTCAGACACGCGCTTTCTGTTATGTTGATGACCTTGTTGAAGGAATTTACCGCTTGCTTTTAAGCGATTATGAATTGCCTGTAAACATTGGAAATCCTTCGGAAATCACAATTAAGGAATTTGCTGAGGAAATCATCGCATTGACGGGTACAGACCAGAAAGTTGTTTACAAAGATCTTCCACAAGATGATCCGAAACAACGTCAACCGGATATTACAAAAGCAAGAGAAATCCTTGGATGGGAACCGAAAGTTGCCCGTGCAGAAGGTTTGCAGATCACCTATGATTATTTCCGTAATCTTCCAAACGAAAGATTATACGAAGAATCAAACCACAGAGGTTTCGCAGATTTTAAGAAGGAAGACTAGTTTTTAGCTGTAAGCGTTTGGCTATTAGCTAAATGTGAGAGAGAAAAAAATACAAGAAACAAAAAAATCCCGCAGCAATGCGGGATTTTTTTGTTGAAGCTAAATGCTAATCGCTAAAAGCCAACAGCTAATCTAGACCTCCATTATTTCCTTTTCCTTCGCAACAAGTATTTGCTCTACTTTTGAAACAAAAGTATTGGTAAGCTGCTGAACGCGGTCTTCACTTATCTTCACAAGATCTTCTGCAACACCTTCTTTTGTCAATTTTCGAAGTGAGTTGTTTGCATCCTGACGAATATTGCGAATATTGATCTTCGCAGTTTCAACTTCGTTTTTAGCACGTTTTGCCAGTTCACGACGACGTTCCTCATTAAGCGGCGGAACGGAAATACGGATCATTTCACCATCATTTGAAGGTGAAAATCCAAGATTCCCGTTACGGATTGCTTTTTCAATATCATTAATTGTTTTTTTCTCAAACGGACGAATTGCAATCGTTCTTGCATCTGGCGTATTGATGGTCGCTACATTTGACAAAGGTGTCATAGTGCCGTAATAATCAATCTGAAGCCCATCCAGCATTTGAGGAGATGCCTTTCCGGCGCGTATTTTACCAAGTTCAATAATTAAGTGCTTAATAGCACCTTCCATCGTGTCTTTGGCGTCGTCCAGATATAATTCTATTTCTTCCATTGGTAACTTTTATATTATTTCAATTAGTTTTTGACTTTCGATTCTTATCAACTTCCTGGTAGCGATATTGGAATTAGATTTATACTTTTCTTTTAAAAATTTAAAAAGAGAAGCTTTTTCTTCTTGATAATTTCCACCAACCTTGGTTTGGGTTATTCGACAACAAAAGTTGAAGTCCCTTAATTTAGCATAAAGAATATTTACAGTCGACTCAATCTGTAACACTGCATCTTCTAGCTTTTTTCCTTTAAGTTCCACAAAATAAGCTGTGTTCTCTGTACAATCCAGGATCAGATAGTCACATTTTTTCTTATCCGATCCCTTGATTAAACAATCATCTACTCGTATTTTGATTAAATGATGATTATTATTTTTAATGAAAAATTGAGAAGTTCCTTTTTTATCCTTCACTGATAATTCATTCGCAGTATTACCCGAATATTCTAAACAGTCAGCAAATATTTGTTCCAAAAAAGGATTACAATTTTTCATTCGCTGTATTCAATTTCCAAAAGCTTATCAAAGTCTTCCATAATATCATCGGAAATATTATCTAACACTTTATGACTTATTAGATTCAACTCCGAATTGTATATATTTTTGATACTGAAATTGTTTTCTTTAATGTTTTCATGCATGTGACCCGCAAAAAGATTTTCCGGATTTATCCAGAATTCTCTGCTAAGTATATTGGCAACTTCTTCGGACTTGTTTTCTATTTGAGCTGCAGTGTAAGCTTTAATAGAATTGTTTAAGGTCGCTAAAATATATGGACTGTGCGTAGTGACGATAAGTCTGGCGTTTCCATTCTTTTGATTGCTCAAAAGTGTAATTAGATTGGTGATATCTCTTTGAGCGTCAGGAAAGAGATGCGCTTCTGGTTCTTCTATAACTATATCATTATTATTATCAATTAAGTCGAACAGCAGATATTGAATGGTGTTAATGAGCCATGCGGATTCTTGCTGGCCTGAGGAAGTATGTTTAAGTGGGACGACATAGCCGGAATTATTGTGATATTGCATTATTCCATCTCCATTATCCCCAATATGGAAATCTCCTTTTAATATTTTATAAGATAAAAAGTTGCTAAGTGAAAAAATGTCCTTCTCTGAATTTTTTAATATTAATCGTGCACTTGCTCCAAAGAAGTTATCGTAATCAGGTGAAGTGATGAATTTTCTTATTTTATTAGTGAATTTTATAAAGTCGCTGTTAAAATAGTCTAAACTATTACTTTCTACAAATGAAAAAGAATTGGATAGCAATGCTAAAATCCCTCTGCCCGCAGGAACATATACTTTCTGTGATTTAGTCCTGTTAGGTAAATTTTCAGTTAACTCATTTGAAATTATTTCTATAAAGTCATTAAGATTTATTTTTTGCTGCCGAAGTAATTTTGCCAGAGCAGGAGAATCTTTTACACGTTGATCAACTTCATTGATTTCATTTAAAAAACCATTACTTAACTTAATATCTTCTTCAAGTCCTAAGGAGTACGCGGTAAGATCTACAATTATACTATATCCGTTTTCATAGAAATAGGAAATGTTTCCATTTCTAATCGTTGGAAAAAAGTCGGAAATTAATTTTCTAATATCACCTTTAAATGTCTCGGCATAATTGACATCTTCACGATGAGTTTTAGTCAATAAATTACCCATGTAGGTTGGTAATATCTCTTGTCTAAACTTATCCTCAACCTTCCAAAAGAAATAAATTAACTTAGCCAGCGTGCTTTTTCCCGAAGCTTGCGGCCCAATAAAAACCATGTAATCCTTGATTTCAAGGTTTATGTCTTTTAATGGGCCGAAATTTTTGACTTCGATGCGCTGCATGTATTTTGGAATTATATTAATTCGATATCAAAGTCCCCACTTCTTCACCCATCACAAGGTCAAAAAGATTGCCGGGTTTGTTCATATCAAAAACGATAATAGGGACATTATTTTCTTTGCACAGTGTGAAAGCCGTCAAGTCCATAATTTTCAGGTTTCTGGACAAAGCTTCATCAAAAGTCAATGACGTGTATTTTGTAGCCGTAGGATCTTTTTCAGGATCTGCTGTGTAAACACCGTCAACACGCGTTCCTTTCAAAACGACTTCTGATTCTGATTCAATCGCACGCAACCCTGCTGTTGTATCGGTTGTAAAATAAGGATTACCTGTTCCGGCTCCGTAAATCACAATACGTCCTTTTTCAAGGTGGCGTACAGCGCGGCGACGAATTAATGGCTCACAAACCTGTTCCATTTTAATGGCAGACATCAGGCGTGTCCGCATTCCGTGTTTTTCCAGAGAACTTTGAATTGCCATTCCGTTTATTACAGTGGCCAGCATGCCCATATGGTCGCCCTGTACCCGGTCAATTCCTGATTTTTCTACCGATGCGCCACGGAAAATATTTCCTCCGCCGATCACAATAGCAATTTGTACCCCTACTTCCGCAATTCTTTTAATTTCACGGGAATAGATTTCCAGAATGTTAAAATCGATTACTTGTGTTTTATCTCCGCCGTTGAGTGCTTCTCCGCTTAGTTTGAGAAGGATACGCTTGTATTTAGGTTCGGGCATGATTTGTTTGTTGGTGTTTTTTCTGTAAAAATAAGTGTAGGCAGCTCAGATTACCAAGCATTTTATTGAAACTCTACCAATACCTGGTTTTTTTCTACGATTTGGCCCGGCGTAATCTTCAATGTTTTCACGATTCCGGTGCCGGGGGATTTGATAATATTCTCCATTTTCATGGCCACCAGTACCAGCAAAGTTTCCCCTTTGTGCACTTCCTGGCCAGGTTCAACGGCAATGGATTGGATCAGTCCCGGCATTGGTGCTTTCAGATTATTAATTTTTGTGCTGGCTGTTGCCTGCATTCCCAATCCTTCGAGCAGCAGATCAAACTGATCTTTGACGGATGTTTCAAATAATTGTCCGTTGATAAGAAGCTTAAAAGTTTTATCGGCGGCGCCTGTTTCCAGAACTTCAACATTATAAGACCGGTTTTTCCATAAAACATGATATTGATTCTGACTTATCTTAACAATATCACCATCGAAAATATTTTCTCCGATCAGCCACTGATCTTTTTCCTGATTTATTTCAAAAGTTGAAACTTCACCCGATAAAACACCCTCTACGGTTTTGCCGCCAACATTCACTTTTAGCATAATACTTCACTGAATTCCTGTACAACTTCATTAAGTATCTGATCCAGTTCTTCAAAAGACATGCCTTCAACCAAACGCATACGGAACGGTTTGAAATTTTCCAATCCTTTGAAATAATTGGTATAATGACGGCGCATTTCAAAAACCCCGGCTATCGGGCCTTTCCAGCGAATGGAGAATTCCAGGTGTCGTCTACAAACGGCCACACGTTCTGCAAGGGTAGGAGGTGCCAGTCTCCGGCCTGTTTTGACAAAATGTTTTATTTCATTAAAAATCCACGGATTGCCAATCGTGGCGCGCCCGATCATAATGCCGTCAACACCGAAACGATTTTTATATTCCAGCGCTTTTTCCGGACTGTCCACATCTCCGTTTCCGAAAATTGGAATTGTGATACGCGGATTGTCTTTTATTTTTGATATTAAAGTCCAGTCAGCCTCACCTTTATACATCTGTACGCGGGTTCTTCCATGTACGGAAAGTGCCTGAATTCCGATATCCTGCAATCTTTCTGCTACTTCCTGAACGTTTTTTGTGCTTTCATCCCAGCCCAGTCGGGTTTTTACGGTCACGGGCAGATGTGTAGATTTCACAACAGCTTCCGTCATGCGCACCATTTTAGGAATATCCTGCAACAACGCAGCACCGGCACCGCGGCAGGCAACCTGTTTTACCGGACAACCATAATTTATATCGATCAGATCCGGATTAACGCGGGATGCAATCTCTGAGCAAGCACCCATCGTTTCCACATCGCTTCCAAAGAGCTGAATGCCCACCGGTCTTTCGTATTCAAAAATATCCAGTTTCTGCACGCTTTTTGCTGCATCACGAATTAAACCTTCCGAGGAAACAAATTCGGTATACATCAAATCCGCTCCGTTTTCCTTGCACACCGCACGAAAAGGCGGGTCGCTCACATCTTCCATGGGAGCAAGCAGCAGCGGGAAATCTCCCAGTTCTATTTTGCCGATTTTTATCATTAGTACAGGTTTGAGATTCTTGTGGGAACAGATTTTATAAGTCTTTTATTCACTTAATCTTATAGCTCAACAAGCACTCAATATTTTTAAATTCATAATTAGCTGTAAATTTACACCAATTATGCAAAAAAGTTATTCAAATTTGGTACATACACGGGTGCCCGGTACGTTGGGAGGTTTGTTGGTCTTGGTTGGTTTCGTGCTTATTGGAATGGCTGTTGGTAATATTTTAGCAATTGTAATCCTTGCTTTACTTACATCTTCGGATGCAAATAGTATTACCGGCTTGTTAACTACATTGTTTGCAGAACCTGAAAAAGTGGCCAATGGATGGCTTTTAATGATGGTTTTGCAGGGAACTGTACATTTTTTCTCCTATCTTCTTCCTTCGCTTTTGTACTGGTTTTATATGGAGAAGAAAGGTTTTCAGGATTTTAATTTTAAAGATAAACCCGCAGTATCCATCTGGTTTTTTGCCTGCATTTTAGTTCTTGTTTTTATTCCGGCCAATAGCTTTTTTATTGATTTGAATTCCAAAATGGTATTTCCGGATTTTTTATCGGGCTTAGAAAACTGGATGCGTGATAAAGAGGATCAGAATGCGATGCTTACAAAATTTATGACAGGCTACACACAGGTCGGTCAGCTCATTATTGCACTTATTGTGGTGGTACTTCTGCCGGCAGTTGGTGAAGAAGTCTTGTTTCGTGGGATTATACAACGTAAACTTGCACAACATTGGGCCAATCCGCACGTGGCGATCTGGGTTTCCGCTGCCATTTTCAGTGCAATCCATTTTCAATTTTTTGGATTTTTGCCGCGCATGATACTCGGCGCTTTGTTTGGGTATCTTTATTTTTGGTCGGGGAGAATCTCCGTGGCTATTTTGGCGCATTTTGTGAATAATGGATTTATTCTGGTCATGATGTACTTTCACAACATCAAAGTGCTGGATATTAATATTGAAGAAACAGATGTCATGCCGGTCGCTGCGATCCTTGCTTCGGCCGTACTTTCGATTGGGATTTTATATGAAATAAGAAAAACCGGAAATAAGCAACCGGTATTTAACAACGAATAAACAAGAGTTTAGATAATTAAAACAGTACTTGCAGGAAGAATTTTTATGGATGATAATTGGGGAAAGGTATACGATACCAAACAAATGATCAGGGCGGAAATTGCCAGGGAAATATTGGAACAAAATGAGATAGCAGCTGTGATTGTTAATAAACAGGATAGTGTTTATCCAATTTTAGGACAGTTTGAAGTACATGTTCCTATGACTGAATTTGTTCGGGCGCAAACCATTCTATCTAATGAAGACTCCCTTACAGAATCTGAGTAATTTACAGCAGCGGACTGTTACCGGCTTGATAGGATTTGTGATAATTCTTAGCTGTATCCTGTACAGCGAATGGAGTTTTTTACTGCTTTTTTGTACGATCAGCTCGCTCACACAACTTGAATTTTACAAGCTGCTGGGCCTCGACGGAAATCAGCCATTAACATATTATGGTACCTTTTGTGGCACAGTTATGATGTTATTGGCGTACCTTATAGAGCAGGACCTTGTCTCATTCGAGAATTACTTCCTGATAAGCCCTCTGCTGTCAATGATTTTCTTTATCAAACTTTACAAAAAGAATGATTTAAAACCATTTACAAATATTGGCTTTACTTTTTTGGGGATAATTTACGTAGCATTGCCTTTTTCATTGATCATCGTGATGGCGATGCGCGGAGGGACCTATAATTACGAGATCGTTTTGGGAAGTCTGCTTTTACTTTGGGCTTCTGATATCGGTGGCTATTTTGCGGGAACAAACTTTGGGAAACGGAAGCTTTTTGAACGTATTTCTCCAAAAAAATCCTGGGAAGGAGCAATAGGCAGTGCCGTTTTTGCTACACTGATCGCTTTTGTGCTCGGACATTATTTCCGTACCTTCGAACCTTGGAAATGGTATTGTATCGGCGGAATTATCGTGGTGGTTGGTACCTATGGAGATTTGGTCGAGTCATTATTTAAGCGTAGTATAGCAATTAAAGATTCTGGGAATAGTATTCCGGGGCATGGTGGATTTTTGGATCGTTTTGATGGATTGCTGCTTTCAGCGCCCTTTATTGTAACTTTTCTTAAATTGTTTTCCTGAAAATCCCACGAATGTCTTGGAGAGGCAATGCATCCGGATACCATTCGTTTTTAAGTAGCGGAACAATTCTTTAGAAATACAGAAAGATTATATTGAGATAATTTTATAATATATTAAGGTCATTTAATCAACCTATAACCCTTAAAGGCGCAGGAGAGAAATATTCCGGCACCGGAAAACGAATTTTAAGAATGAAAAAACGATTTTTAATATATTTTGCGATACTTGCGAGTGTGTTGTGTGGACGGGAGATTTTTGCACAAGGCGAGCAAAAGGCTATTATTTTTACGGGGGTAGTGGTTGGAGGAAAAAGTACAGACCGTTTGCCGGGAGCGTACATTTTTATTCCAAAAGCCGGAAAAGGAACACTAGCAGACAGCAGAGGTAATTTTACTATCCCGGTTTTTCCTGGTGATAGTATTATTTACAGCTACGTAGGTTACAAAAAGCAATACCACGTTATTCCAAGGAATTACAACGCTGATACTTATTCGGCCATTGTGGCCATGCAGGAAGATGTGACCATGCTTTCAGAGGTTAAGATTTATCCATATGCCACAGAAGAAGATTTCAAAAAGGCATTTCTTGCTTTGAAATTACCAGATCAGGCAGATCGCGACGCGTTAGCGCGCAGTACGGATCCTGATTATATCAACCGGATGGCGGCTCAGGTTCCCAACAATGCACAGACGAATTATCGCTACACCATGGATCAGCAATTGTTTGGTCGTGAATCTGCGGCTGGAAAAGGTTTTGCAACAACGTTCCCATTCCTGAATCCATTTGCCTGGGCCAACTTTATCAAATCAGTTAAGAGAGGTGATTTGAAACAAAAGGAATGGAGAAAAGATCTTAATAATGCGCCTCGTGAAAGTATTACCAGACAGGACGTTATTAAAAAGAATGAAGAATTTGAAAATCCTAAAAAGGATGATAATAACAAATAATTTGAAATGTTAAAATATCTTAAAATTCAGCTCACAAGGCTGAATTTTTTTTGTGCCTTGTCGTTACTCTTTAACAGAATTTGTAAGTTTGTCAACCTCGTCTGGTCATTTATTCCAGCGCTGAAATAAATATCGGATAACAGATGAAAAATAAGGTTTTGCTATTTTGGATATGCTTTGCAGGGCTTTTTAATGCGCAAACCCTTTTTGCTCAGGGAGAACAAAAAGCTATTATCTTTTCTGGTGTTGTTGTAGGCGGAAAAAAAACGGATCTTTTACCAGGAGCATATATATACATTCCAAAAGCAGGAACTGGCACGCTGGCACATCGCGACGGCTCTTTCACAATCGCTGTTTTTCCAGGCGATAGTATTGTTTATAGTTACGTTGGATATAAAAAGCAATATCATATTATTCCCAAAAACTATAATGCTGATACCTATTCGGCGATTGTTTCCTTGCAGGAAGATGTGATGATGTTATCGGAAGTCAAGATTTATCCGTACAGCAGTGAGGAAGAATTCAAAAAGGCATTTTTGGCATTGAAGTTACCGGATCAGGCGGATCGTGATGCATTAGCAAAAAGTTCTGATCCGCAGTATATCAGAAGATTATCAGAACAGGTAGCCAATAACGCGCAGACGAATTATCGGTATACCATGGATCAGCTGATGTTCGGGCGTGAATCCTCGGCCGGAAAAGGTTTTGCAACAACTTTCCCATTTCTTGACCCTTTCCGCATAGCAAAGTTTATTAAATCGGTGAAAAACGGTGATTTAAAACAGCAGGAATGGCGGAAAGTACTGAACGGTACGCCACCGGAAAGTATCAATAAATATGATGTGCTAAATAACAAAGGTCAGTTTGATCAGCTCAAAAAGGAAGTCAAAAAATGAGTTGGGTAGAAAGTAACCAGGTATTTAAATAAATTCTTTCAATACCACTTTTTCGCCGTCATACGTTGCATATGCCTGTTTCGTTTGTTTGGTAACCCATTCTCCCAGATTTATATAGCGACTGTTGTCATTCACTGCAAGGTCAAGAACAAGGTGCCGGTGTCCGAAAATGTAATAATCGTGATGCTGTTCTTTTTCAACTTCTTTGCAATAGTGAAGCAGCCATTCATATTCCGCTCCAACAAATACTTCTTCTCCTTTTTTGATATTGGCAATCCTGCTTCTTTTTGACCATTGCGAAGCGATCCACATCCCAACATCCGGATGAACGATCCTGAAAATCCATTGAAAAAATGAATTTTCGAAAATCCGTTTCAGGATTTTATACACCTTATCTCCGGGGCCAAGTCCATCACCATGTCCAACTAAAATTGACTTTTTTAAACCTGCTGAATTTGTGATTTCAAAGTTTATAGGATTGCGGTAAATAGTGGCTCCAATTTCTTCCTTCAGGTAGCCGAACATCCACATATCATGATTTCCTGTAAAAAGAATCAGCTCGATTCCCCGGTCAGAAAGTTCAGCCAGCTTCCCTAATAAACGTACAAATCCTTTTGGTACAACATGTCCGTATTCAAACCAGAAGTCAAAAATATCTCCTACCAAAAAAATGATCTGTGCATCATGTTCAATGGATTCCAGCCATTTTACCAATACTCTTTCACGATCCCTGCTTTTTTCGGCAGACGGGACGCCAAGGTGAAAATCGGAGGAAAAATAAATTTTACGGCCTTCCTGTAATGCAACAGATCTTGTTTCGAAATTGAAAATCATGCGATATAAACTAATGCGCCGCAATTTACGATGTTCTGGGAATTCAGCATAACGGAATATTCAGTAATATTTGGTAACCGTTAACTCAATATTTTTGACATAAAATAGGATTATTCTTAAATTTAAAAATAACAAGGTTTATTTGAAAAATTAAATTGTTCAGGTTATGTGCAAAAAACTCACTTTTCTATTTTTACTGATTTGTTTTACGTTGATCGCAAAAGCTCAAATTCGCATTACGGACCCAGGCAAGGTTGCCGAAAGGCAGGCAGAAAACCGGGCTAACCAGAAGGTCAACCAGTCAATTGACAAAGGTTTCGACAAAGTTGAAGAAGGGATTGGAAGCCTTTTTAAGAAAAAGGATAAGAAGGTTAAGCAGGAAACTTCTTCCGGGAAGACTGAAAAACAGGATAGCGCTCCAAACACAAACGAAAATAATACCACGGAATCACAAACCGTTGCGAGCGCTCCGGCCAGCACGGCAAAACCAACGCTTAAATCATACAGTAAATTTGACTTTATTCCCGGCGAGAAAGTGGTAGCTGTTGAAGATTTTTCGCAAGATGCTGTCGGTGATTTTCCTGCCAAATGGAATACGAATTCAGCTGGTGAAGTAGTTACGATTGATGGCACAGAGGGCAAATGGCTGATGCTTGGGCCGGAAGGGGTTTTCTATCCGGAATTTGTAACGAAACTACCGGAAAATTTTACATTGGAATTTAATCTGGCTACAACTTCTGATTTTAGTTTTTATTCTGGAGTAATCCGCACAATTTTTGCTGAGGTAGCAGATCCAGGCAAGAATTTTTCGATCTGGAATGGATACGACGGCTATAAAGAAAAAGGCTTGGAAGTTGGCTTGCATCCAAAAGATGCCGGAGGAAGCCAGGGTATAGCAACTTTCAATGTCTTTGGAGGGCCTGCTGAATCAATCATGAAAAATCAGAAAAGTATTCCTGCCTTTCACGTTCCGGATCATAATGTTGTAAAAGTTTCAATTTGGCGGCAAAAGTCGCGGCTTCGGCTGTATGTGGATGATTTTAAGGTTTGGGATTTACCAAAGGCCTTTAATCTGGCTACCAATTATAATTTTATTGCTTTTAGTAATCAGGGATATTCTATTGAAACTGACCGGTACTTTATATCCAATTTCAGACTGGCCGTTGGAGCTCCTGATACGCGAAACAAGCTGATTACAGAAGGGAAATTCTCGACAACCGGAATTCTTTTCGATGTCAACTCAGCTACGATCAAACCGGAATCTTATGGTGTTCTGAAAGATATTGCCAACGTTTTAACCGAAAATGCGACCGTAAAAGTGAAAGTGATCGGTCATACGGATTCGGATGGTGATGATGCCGGAAATCTTACCTTATCCAAAAAACGGTCTGAATCAGTTAAGGAAGCACTTGCAAAAGATTTTGGAATTGATAAATCCCGGTTGGAAACAGATGGTAAAGGCGAAAGTGTACCGGTTTCTCCCAATACTTCTGCCGAAGGAAAAGCGAATAACCGGCGGGTTGAATTTATTAAATTGTAAAAAGAACTATGGTTTTTCGATAGCCTCTTTTTAGCTTGCATGCATTAATAATTTATGTTATGCTTAGAAAAATATCCGTTTATTTAATTTTTTCCCTGCTGCTTTCGGCAGGTTTAGTAAAAGCACAGGCGCCAAAAACGAATGCTGCTGCACAAAGAGCAACGCAATGGAAACCTGAAAAAGGCCAGTATTATTTCAGTCATGCATTGACTTATTCGTTTGAAAATAAAGACAAGAAAACGAAGGGAGAAATTGTAATTTACGTAGATCCGGTTACCGGAACGATGTGTTTTAAACGTGAAAATAGTTTTGGAGATACAGGAAAAGCTTTCGATTTTATCCTCGCTTTTCAGGATGGAAAATATTTTTATTACGGAGCGGACGAATCCGGGAAGAAATTTAAAATGACCGAAAAGGTTGAAGAATTGAAACCTGATGCTGAAACCATTGCACAGCAAAAGGAAGATTTTAGTACCTATTGCATTCCAACCGGAAATGTCCGCAAGGATTTTGGAATGGAAAGTGCAGAATACGAACTGTCCTATCCAACTTCCGATGCAAAAGATAAATTGTGGCTGACCAAAACACCTTTCGGCATTAATCCTTTGTATGGTTTTGACCTGATCGACGGTGTCGCCAGTTTGCCGGTGTCTTTTGATTACACTTATATTTTCAATAACAAACAGCTTCTGACAGAATTGGATTCCAAAGGTCTGGTCCTGAAATTGAAAAGTTATGAGCCTAATCCTTTTTTGGCAATTACCCGTGGTTATGCGGAAGTAAAAGCCGAGAATTAGGCTCATTTTTATTTATTGTGCTGCTTCTCTTTCCGCCATTACTTCGGAAAGAGGGCGCATATTTGCCGGAATTTCCTCCACTTCTTCTTCCGCAGTGTAAGGGAAAACATCCAGGATCGGCGTCAAATTCATGTCCGTAGTTTCGTAAGGAATAAGCATGGTACGCAGGCTTTCTGTGATACGCTGCAAGGCCTGATCGATTCCGTCTGCATTGACAAGCATATAGTTCACTACTTTTTTCTCTTTCCCGCTTTTTTCATCAACCGAAAAGTAGATAACTTTTGCCTTAAACCATTTTTCACCTTCTTCGTAAGAAAACAAGTCGGCCAGGCGCATGCGTGTAATGCTGGTCACACTAAAATCACTCGCACCCGTTACGATTTGCTGATAAAGTCTGGCTTCGGATTCCGTGTATGAAACCGCGTCTACAAGATAAACTTCATTAATTGTCTTAAGACTTCCTGCCTCATCTTCTTTTTGGTAACGTATTTTTCCTAAATACCAGCTTGCCATTGTAGTCTGTTTTTGATTAAAGTGGATACAAAAGTTTGCAAAGGTATGGTTTGCAAATAAGGCTTGCAACTGGATTTTTCCCGGTAAAATCGTTTGATAAGTTTTTAATCTAAAAAAGTGATAACAAAAGAATAATCCATTCCAAGTATGGGCGTTGTAGTAGCTACTGTTTATCTTGCGGAAAAATTATTAAAACACACAATGAAAAAACAAATTTGGTTTGTCGCGGTTTTAGCGACTGTTGGGTTATACATGACGGGTTGTGGCGTGAGCCGTCAGGTTCAGGAGGCAAAGGCTTTTGGTGATTGTAAGTATAAAATTGGATCTGCGGATAGTATTTATCTGGCAGGGATTGATATTAATGAGTTCAGGAATATCAAAAGTATGAGTGATCTGAACCTTGCCAGATTTCCAAAACTGGGGCTTGCATTTCTACGCAAAGATGTTCCTTTGGATCTTCGTGTTAATTTTGATATCAAGAATCCTACTCGTAAAAAAGCTGCTGTGAATCAGTTGGAATACAAAGTTTTACTTACCAATACCGAAATTTTTAACGGATTTTTAAATCAGAAAATTGAAGTATATCCGGGAAGCGGGAGCACCAGGGTACCGGTTAAACTGAGCGCGAATGTTTACAGTTTGCTGATGAATGACCAGACAAGAGATGATTTCATTAATATGGTTATGACGTTAACGGGAAAGTCTGATTCCAAGCCGGCAAAATTTACTGTGAAGGTAAAACCTACTTTGGATTTGGGTGGTAAATCCATTAATTATCCTGGCTATATTACTTTTGATCAGGAAATTACAAGTGATATGATCCTTAAAACGAGATAATTAAATTATAATATTATTTTGATACAACACACAGCAATGACTGGTGGGATGATTTATTGTCATCTTACCAGTCATTGAAAAATCATTTTAACACGAACAAAATTGGATAATTCTTTTCTACAAAACCCTCGGTTATTTGAATATTTTGTACTTGTACTAGTATTAACCCTACTTTTTGGACTTACATTTCTTTCTAAAAGTCTTCAAAAATTCCGGAACGTTCTGGGATTGGGTTTAATAATTTTACCAGTCGTTTACTTCTATATTATAATAAGTGCTCACGTCATAAATATTCCCTATGAAGATGATTACAATCTTCTGGAAACAATTTATAGTCTGAAAAAGAGTTCGGGTTTTATTGATACAGCAAAAATACTTTTTGAGCAGGTTAACCAGCACAGGTTTGCTTTTGAGAGGATTGTGATGCTCATTATGTTATTTTTCACGGGAACTGTTGATATAAAATTGCAGATCATGCTGGGCAATCTTTTTATGCTTGGCATTCTTTATCTTTTCTTCCTGGCGTTTAAAAAGGAGAAAGTTTCATGGCATTATTTTATCCCGGTACCCTACATTCTTTTCAATTTGGTTTATTTTGAAAACGCAATTTGGGGCATTGCAGCTATACAAAATACTCCGTTGCTGTTTTTTGCCTTACTGACAGTTTATTTTATTGGTAAACCAGATAAAAGGAGCTGGATTTTTGCTGTATTAGCAGCAATTGTTACCATGTTCATTAGTGGGAGCGGGATGCTTACCTGGATAATCGGAAGTGTTATTTTACTTTTTCAAAAAAGATACAAATTGCTGGCTCAGTGGATAGGAATTGCCGTAGTGCTAATTTTATTCTACTTTCTTTTCGATTACCAATTTGTATCTACCGGGCAAGGTAAAGTTTGGGAGCATCCTATTTTCAATCTGATCTTTATATTCGGTTTCTGGGGGAATGCATTATATATGGATATTCCTCATCCGCTTACACCGGTATTCTACAAGGATATGGTGTTATGTGTTTTTTTAGGAATGGGTATTTTAGCGGTCTTTTTGGGCTGGCTGGTCCGGATATTTGTGAATAAAAATATACCATGGACCAACTGGTTTTTATTTGGTGCATTTATGTTCCTGATGGGAACCGGAGCCATGTTTATTGTGAGCAGACCGGCGGCTAACTTTTTAATGTACGGGGGCAATATTTTTTCCAGACGCTACATGATTTTTGGCGTTGTGCTTTTGGCCATTGCTTATGTTGGTTTAATACTGATTATCAAAAATTATAAAAATATCAGTTTATCTGTATTTGGTTTGAGCCTGACTGCTTGTCTGGCGTTGAATTTTGTAAGTTATTTTTATTCAATAAGAAGTATTAGAGAACAGCGTGAGAAATTATCGCTGGACGCTTATTATTGGAAAAATTACAATACGCTTTTGTCCGTCGGATTCAATTATGGAGATAAACCTTTCTGGAATCACCCGACCAAGATGAAAATTCTTATTGAAAATCTGGAAAAAGAAGGATTGCTTCATCTTTACGAATCTGATAAATTACCACCCGCCACCCGTCTCATTTCAGAAACTAAAAAAGGAGATGAACATGCTCCTAAGCTAGATATCAAGATTGGTTTACGCAACAATGATGATAACGTTCCGATCAGATATATCAAATTTGAAACCAAAAGGGGGACGCATCCACAACCGGCTTATTTTGTTTTAGTTTCTGATCAGCACACCAATCTGCTTCCTGCAATTCCAGTTCCGAACTCATTATCAGACTTTTTGAAGAAAAGAACTTATTATGACGATAAGTATTCCTATTCGTTTTATAAGAGAAAAGTACCAAAGGGAAAGTTTGATATCTGGTTATTATCAGGTGGCGACCGGGTTACGGGTAAATGGGAATCGCGTTATACAAGAGAGAAAATATTTATATTTTAGTAAATCATTGGCAGCTATCAAAGTTTGACATCGTACTAAGTTTACTTTCTATGCAAATTCTTACTTACAATCTCAACGGAATCCGGGCAGCTTTGAAGAACGGCTTGCTGGAATGGTTAAAGGATAAACCTTTTGATGTACTTTGTTTTCAGGAGGTAAAGGCGACGCCCGATGTAGTGGATCTGTCAGGATTTACAGCATTGGGATATGAACTGATTGGCTGGCATGCGGCTGAGAAAAAGGGATATAGCGGTGTGGCGATATTTTCAAAAATAAAACCTGACTTTATTTCTCACGGATTCAATTTGCCTGTTTATGATAGTGAAGGAAGACTTCTGCGCGCAGATTTTGGAAATATCACATTGTTAAATTGCTATTTTCCCTCGGGCACTAGCGGAGAAATCCGGCAAAGTGTCAAGATGAATTTCCTCGAAGACTTTAATAACTGGGTGGATATGTTGCGCGTGGCAAGGCCTAATTTAATTATCTGCGGAGATTACAACATTGCGCATACCGAAATGGATATTCACAATCCGAAGGGAAATAAAAAGTCGTCCGGATTTTTGCCGGAAGAGCGGGATTGGATGACGAAATGGTTTGGGAGTGGCTATACGGATGCTTTCAGACATATGAATCCGGATTTGCAGGAATATTCCTGGTGGACCTATCGTTCCGGAGCAAGAGCTAATAACAAAGGTTGGCGTATTGATTATATATCCGTAGCTGATACGATTAAGGATCGAATTGTTGGAAGCAGACAATATAATGATGCCGTGCATTCGGATCATTGCCCGGTTTGGCTGGAAATTGAATAGATAATTATGGTTATTGGTAGGTATTCCAGTATCAATAATATTTTGTATTTTTGATAAAGCCAGAATGTAAAACCTAAGTTATGAACATCCCCACGCCTGTAACTTTGAAAATGGGAGAATTGATGAGTGAAGAAGATTTCTATCAATTTTGCCAAATGAATGACACACTAGAGTTCGAAAGGGACTCATATGGAAATATTATACTTATGTCGCCAACTGGTTCTTTTACCGGAAGTCTTAATTTCCGCGTTTTAGGTAATTTATTTGTTTGGAATGAAAAATGGGGTTTAGGAGAGGCATTTGATTCGGCAACTGGATTTACTTTACCAAATGGCGCGATCCGTTCTCCTGATGCTTCCTGGATTAAGAATGAAAAATGGAATCTCTTAACGGATGAGCAAAAGGAAAAGTTTGCTCCAATCTGTCCGGATTTTATTGTTGAAATTCGTTCTAAATCGGACGAACTCAAATACCTTCTTGAAAAAATGGAGGAATATATTGAAAATGGAACTCAGCTAGCTTGGCTAATTGACCGTTTTGACAGTAAAGTCTACATTTATAAGAGTGATAAATCTATTACAAAGATTGATTCCTTAAACGTGAAGCTTTCCGGTGACTTGGTACTTCCGGAATTTGTTCTTGATTTGGAATCACTTATCAAATAAGCTATAAAACGCTTTCATAATTCTTTTAATCTTGTTCAGTTACTTTCTCATTTACAAGCCTTTCGGAATGCTTTCGCAATTTACGCGCGAGGGCGACCATGCTACATTGGCTGATCTTGATTTTAATTTTGCAAAGGATATTTATCCTGTTGGCAGGCTGGATGCGGATAGCGAAGGATTGCTTTTACTGACCAACGACAATTATATAAAAACAAAATTACTGGAACCGAGAAACAGGCATAATCGAACGTATTATGTTCAGGTTGAAGGCGAAATAACCAGCGAAGCCTGCCAGCAAATGGCGGATGGCGTAGCGATTTCCATCAACGGAAAATCTTATCTGACCTTGCCTGCGTCAGCTTCTCCACTGGAAGAACCTTTGCTCCCGGAAAGAAATCCGCCAATCCGTTTCCGAAAAAATATCCCGACTTCCTGGGTTTCTATTACACTCCATGAAGGTAAAAATCGTCAGGTTCGACGGATGACGGCTGCTGTTGGTTTTCCAACTTTACGATTGGTGCGGTGGGCTATTGGGAAAATTACTCTTGCCGATTTTGGTACGGACGGAGCTAAACCGGGGGACGTATGGGAAGTTACCGGTGAGGAAGTTCGGAAGCTCTCGCTTTGACCCTCAAACTTACTTGATAAAACAACTATTTGGACTTGCCAAACCGGATAGAAGGGTTAATTTTGTAGTTATCCTGTTTTCAAAATTGATATTAGTTGGCAAAGGAACAAAAAGAAACTCCGCTTAATAAACAGTATAATCAGATTAAAGCCAAGTACCCTGGTGCATTGCTTCTTTTCCGGGTTGGCGATTTTTATGAAACTTTTGGAGAAGATGCGATACGTGCTTCCAAGATACTTGGGATCGTACTTACGCGTCGTAATAATGGCGGTGCGCATGAAGAACTTGCAGGATTTCCTCACCATTCCTTAGATAATTACCTTCCAAAACTGGTTCGTGCCGGTGAGCGCGTTGCTATTTGTGATCAGCTTGAAGATCCGTCAACGGCGAAGGGAATTGTAAAACGCGGTGTTACGGAATTAGTTACGCCTGGTGTATCTATGAACGATAATGTGCTGGATACACGAAGGAATAATTATCTGGCGGCGGTACATATTGGTGGTGAAGATCTGTACGGAATTTCATTCCTGGATATTTCCACAGGAGAATTTATGACCTCGCAAGGCAATGCGGCCTATGTTGATAAAATGCTTCAGGGATTTACACCTTCGGAAGTGCTTTTTTGTAAAAAACATAAACAGGAATTCAATCAGCTTTTTGGCGGCAAGTTCCATACATTTCAGCTGGAAGACTGGTGTTTCGGATATGATTATGGTTATGAGCAGCTTACCACGCATTTCAGTACCACAACGCTAAAAGGTTTTGGTATTGAAAATCTGCCAATGGGCATTATCGCTGCCGGAGTAATTCTACATTATTTACGAGAAACGGAGCACCGGGAAGTAAGTCATATCAGCAGAGTAACACGGCTGGAAGAAGAGAAATATGTATGGCTTGACCGGTTTACGGTCAGAAATTTGGAACTTGTTTTTCCACAGCAGGAAGGCGGTGTACCGCTAATTCAGATTCTGGATCAAACGGTAACTCCGATGGGCGCGCGGTTGCTAAGAAGATGGGTCGTTTTGCCTTTAAAGGAAAAATCGCCGATTGAAGAACGTCTGAATACGGTTGAATTTTTTCTTGCGAATGATGAATTACACGAATCCATTACGCAATATTTAAAACATATCGGTGATCTTGAACGCCTGATTTCAAAAGTTGCTGTTCGCCGGATAAGTCCGCGGGAGATGGTTCAGCTGAAAAAATCGTTGAAACAAATTGGCCCGATCAAAGAAATTTTAGGCAAAATAGCCTCAACCCATACCAGTTATGCGGTTTTGAATAAATATGCAGATCAGCTTAATCTTTGTACTTTTTTGATTGATAAAATTGAAACAGAACTAAGAGAAGATGCACCGTTGCTGATCAATCAGGGCGGGATGATCAAAAGCGGAATTGATGCAGAACTGGACGAATTGCATGCAATTTCCCGTGAAGGAAAAGGATTTCTCCTAAAACTTCAAAATGAAGAAATGGAGCGGACAGGAATTCCGTCACTGAAAATTGCCTATAACCGGGTTTTCGGATACTATCTTGAAGTTACCAATTCACATAAAAATAAAGTCCCGGCAGAGTGGATTCGTAAACAAACGCTTGTGAACTGCGAACGTTACATAACACCGGAACTTAAAGAATACGAAGAAAAAATACTGAATGCCGAGGATAAAATCTCGGCGATTGAATTCCGTATTTTCTCAGCTTTGATATTGACGGCGGCTGAATATGTGGGTACTATTCAGCAAAATGCGACGATCATTTCGACACTGGATGCGCTGGGTTCTTTCGCAACCATAGCCAGGAAAAATAATTATGTTAAACCTGTTATTGATGAAGACAGGATTCTGGATATCAAAGATGGTCGGCATGCTGTAATTGAGCAGCAACTGCCGTTAGGAGAAAGTTACGTTCCTAATGATCTTTATCTGGATAATGAAACGCAGCAGATTATCATTATCACCGGCCCAAACATGGCGGGTAAATCCGCTTTGTTACGCCAAACTGCACTGATCGTTTTAATGGCCCAAATGGGAAGTTATGTTCCCGCAAAAGCGGCTACGATCGGGATTGTTGACAAGATATTTACCAGGGTGGGAGCCAGCGATAATTTGAGCCGGGGCGAAAGTACGTTTATGGTCGAAATGACGGAAACAGCAAGTATTCTTAATAATCTAAGTGATCGCAGTCTGATTTTAATGGATGAAATCGGCCGTGGAACGAGTACCTATGACGGGGTTTCCATAGCCTGGGCTATCGCGGAATATTTGCACAATCAGCCTTTGGTAAAACCAAAAACGTTGTTTGCTACGCATTATCATGAATTAAATCAGCTGTCTGATGATTTTCCACGCATCAAAAACTTCAATGTAGCCGTAAAGGAAGTAGACAACAAAGTAATATTTTTAAGAAAGCTGAAACCAGGCGGAAGTGCGCATAGTTTTGGTATCCATGTGGCGCAAATTGCTGGTATGCCGCAACCAATTGTTTTGCGCGCCAGTGAGATTATGCATCATCTGGAAAAAGATCATGTTGCGGATAAACACCAGAAAAAGATTAAGGAAATGCCGAAAAATAACTTTCAGCTTAGCATTTTCGAACCTACGGATCCGAGACTTGAAAAGTTAAAAGAAGACCTTGCGTTAATTGATGTAAACACATTATCACCAATTGAGGCACTTTTAAAACTGAATGAATTTCAGAAAATGTTACAAAAAAAATAATTTGACCACAGTGAAAACTGCATTTTAAGTTAATAACTCCTAATCTTTTTTATGAAAAATTTGACCCGTTATCAATTAATGGCCATGATGTTTCTCCTATATTTTATTTGGGGATCTTGGTACGGCCAGATGAGTAAATACATGTTTAATTCTTTGCATGCAACCGGTGTTCAGGTGGGCGGTGCTTATGCGGCTTTTTCTATCGCAATGATTATTGCACCGTTTTTTGTGGGGATGATTGCTGACAGGTATTTTGCGGCGCAGAAGGTGTTGGGTGTACTGAGTCTGGCGGGTGCAGCTCTTTTGTATTTGATAACAGGAATTACCGATGCTGACACATTTTTCTGGGTGATTTTGGCATATTGTATCACGTTTGCCCCGACCATGGCTTTGACAACTTCCATCGCGATGCAGCATGTAAAAGATACTGAAAAAGACTTTCCAACGATTCGTGTGATGGGAACTGTGGCCTGGATTGTGGTTTCGAATATTATCGGTTATTACGGTTTTGGTGACAGTGTGATGATTTTCAAAATTTCTATGGTTGCTGCTGCAATTTTGGGTGTATATTCTTTTTTCCTTCCAAATACGCCGCCTAAGCCAAATACAAGTACTACTTTTTCTGACATTTTAGGTTTGGATGCGTTCAAGCTTTTTAAAGATCGCTCTTTCGCTATTTTCTTTATTTCGTCTTTGCTGATCTGTATTCCTTTGTCATTTTATTACGCCATGGCCAATCCGTCTCTGACAGATTCGGGAATGACCAATGTGGAAAATAAGATGTCGCTTGGACAGGCTTCGGAGGTGATTTTTATGCTTTTGATTCCTTTTGCTTTCCGCAAATTTGGTGTGAAATGGATACTGATCGTGGGATTAATTGCCTGGATTGTTCGTTTTATAGGCTTTGGTTACGGCGATGCAAGCAGCGAATGGTTGCTTTATATGGCAATTGTTTTGCATGGTGTTTGTTATGATTTCTTCTTCGTTACAGGTCAGATTTACACGGATAGCAAGGCAGGGGAGAAATACAGATCTTCGGCTCAAGGTTTAATTACTATCGCTACTTACGGTATCGGAATGGGAATTGGATCCTGGATTGCAGGTATTGTAGCTGACAAATATACGGTGAATGGCATTAAAGACTGGACGAGTATCTGGATGGTTCCGGCTGCTATTGCTGCTTTGGTTCTGGTTTTATTTGTATTGTTCTTTAAGGATAATAAGGTTAAGGCTGAGAGTTAATTTCTTTTAAGATTTCACGCAGAGCCAAAAAGTTTTAAAAAGGAAAGGTCGCAAAGTTTGATTTGCGGCCTTTCCTTTTTATTTTAGATATAGCTATTTTTTTGTAAAGGTAAATTTTAGATTAATTAAGTCTTGAATTGTCAATAATCCCGATGGTGGAGCCATCTCCTGTTTATAGAAAAATAGTGAATTCCAATTCTCCCGACTCCTTCGGAGTCTCCTGATTTATGCCAGATAAGAATTTGATTGAAATGCGAGGAGGCTCCGAAGGAGCCTGGAAGATTGTCGATGATTCAAATTTCTATAAACAGGAGGCTCTGATGGAGCCGGCGCGATTTGCCCCCTTGTTTTTATGATATGGAATGTTTTTGAGCGTATTGTTTTGTAGAATTTATAAATTAGAAAAGGTCATCAGGTTCGAAAACCTGATGACCTTTTGCACTAATTATATTTCATCTATTGAGCTCCACGCTCAACCATTTCTCACCAATCGTCTCTGTCTCTGGAATCACCTCTTTTGGATCCGCCGCCTTTTTTGTAATCTCCGCCATCTCTTCCGCTGCGGCCGTAATCAGATTTTGGTTTTCCGCCATATCCGCTTCCGCCTCCGCTGTAACCTCCACCGCCACCGGCAGGTTTGTTTCTTCCGAAATTAGCACTTCTGTCACTTCCTCCCGTATTATTGCTGCCACCACTTCCTCCTGAATTGCTGCTACTGCTGCTTCTATCCGTTCTTGGCTGGTCTCCGGGTGTTCTTTCTTTTTTCTGCGATTCGTTTACTACCAACGGTCTGCCGTACATTTCAATCCCGTTCAACTCACTTATGGCTAGTTTAGCCTGCTCTTCATCAGGCATTTCTACAAACCCAAACCCCTTGCTTTGACGTGTAATTTTGTCAATAATAATTTTTGCGGAGCTTACCTCACCAAATTTTTCGAAAGCTTCACGCAACTCGCTTTCTTTTAACTTAAAAGAAAGACTCCCAACAAAAATGTCCATAGAAATGCCTGTTTTTTAAAATTCTGTTTTGTTATGATAAATATATTATTTTAACTGATAAGCTACTACACTATTTTTCAAAAATGTTGGAACATATACAATCTTTTTCTTGGCGTCGTACCCAATATCAGCTGTATTGCTACCCGCTGCCTTTGTATCCAGCATCAATTCTTTAGATCCGTCCGACTTTACGTAATAGATAACCCCAGCCCAGCAAGACACAATATATTCTCCGGGTTTTACTTCCACAATGCCATCCGTACTTTTATCCATACCCTCCGCTATGGTCGTTGGTTTCTTACTTGTGTCCAGTTTTATCAGTGATCCGCTGTCAAGTATGAGTAAATCATTACCTATGGCCAATAGTCCATTTGGACGTGTTAATGTTTCATAATAGGTCGACACTTTCCCATTTTTCAGAAGATGAACTTTATGTGTGTCCGAATCAGATACATAAATATTTCCTTTTGAGTCAATGGTCAGGTCATTCAGGAATTTGGAATCTTCAACCGGGTATTTCTGTAATATCTTTCCTGATTTAAAATCAATTTCAACGATATCGGTGACATCGGCAACATAAAATTTAGACCCTAATTTTCCCATTCCTTTGGGCGCATTCAGGCCAGTAACCCAGTTTAAATCAATAATTTTACCATCCAGCCCAACTTTTCCAATACCACCTTTTCCATCTTTTTCTCCCGACTTTCCGTCAATTTGTGCTACATACAAAATTTTATCTCCTTCGCTGTAAAACACAGATTCTGGCACAGGAATTGTTCCTTCCGTGGCCCAGATTTCTGTCAAGGTATTTTGTGCCTGAACAGATAAAAGAGGAGCTATGAATAAGGCGGTAAATAATAGATGTTTGATTTTCATCGGGCTAAGGTTTGTTAGAAATTTAGGTTGGAATGTTTAGAAAGCATTATTATATCAAAGCTAAATAAAAAAAGACAAAAAAAGTCCGGTCGGAAGTGACCGGACTTTTTAAATTTTTTACAAAAATATTTTCACTTCTTTTTCTTAGCTTTTTTCTTTCCTGTTGCAACAGGCTCTTCCATTACTTTGGATAAATCCTTGATGCGGATATTTCTAAATTTTAGGGGAGCGCCGTGTCCAAGAAAACCAAGATGGCCTGTTGTGTTTTTAAGTCCCGGATGATCTCTGTGATCAGGAGTTCCGTCTTTACTGGATTCTGCAAGATCGCCTTCTGTGATCACGGTACCATTCAGCGTTACTTTGATTTTTGAGCCTTTAAGATAGACCTCTTCGTAGTTCCATTCGCCCAGTGGTTTCAGATATCCGCGTTTTGCAGGAATAATTCCATAGGCAGAACCGTGATACTGATATTCTTTCAAATTTTTATAAATGTCGGCATCATTATCAAGGATTTGTATTTCTGTTCCAACATAAGCGGCGTCACCTTCCATAGGCGTACGAACTCCCAGACCATTATTTGCGCCTGGCGTTAATTGGAATTCAAAACGGAAAACAAAGTCGCTGTATTCGTCTTTTGAATATAGATTTCCTTTTCCGCCACCATTTGGATTGCAAACCATATCACCATTTTCACTGGTGTAGTCGATTGTATTTCCAACCCATTCGTGCATGTTTGTTCCGTCGAAAAGAACTTTATAACCTTCTTTTTTCTCTTCGTCAGAAAGCATGAAAGGTTCCGGACGAGCGATTTCACGAACATAAATATCACGATAGTAAACGATGTTTCCATGAGCCTGCAATTCAAGCTGCTCTTTTACAAAAATCGGTAGTTTACGATCCCAATAGTTTTCAAGAATAACATTATCAACCACTTTCTCTCCGTTCAGTTCAACTGTAACACGGTCGCCGATCATTGTAATGTGGAAATTATTCCAGTCGCCAATGGCGTTATCAGCAAGTTTAGTAGGGTTTTTGGGATTTTTTGCATTGTTGTACAATCCTCCTGAACCTACCTGAGCACCAACATCTACGCGGGAAGTATCCCAGATCTGCACCTGAGGCGTACCGCGAAGATAAATCCCTGCATCACCTTTTGATTCAATTTTCCAATCAACATACATTTCAAAATCTCCGTATTGTTTAATCGTACAAAGGTTGTCACCATGACCGGAGAAAACCAGATCTCCGTCTTTTGCAGCCCAACCGGTTTTCATAATTTCGTCCGCTTTTTTCTGTTTAAGTGCCAGAGTATCGGCGCTCATTTTGCCACGTGCAATCGGGTTTTCTACTAAACCTTTCCAGCCTGTAAGATCTTTTCCGTTAAATAAAGAGACAAAACCATCACCAGCCGGTATTTCAGCTAAATATTTACGGATAGATTCCTTTTGATATTCGCTATCCTGACCTGTCAAAACCGAAGACGTTTTTGACATCAATTCACGAACTTCCGCACCGCTGAAATTCTTGTTAGCCAAACCGATATTCATCACAGCCTGAGCCGCAGCCTGCTGAACAGCGCCAGAATTGTCAAGATATTTTCCTGCCAAAAGCATGGCGTTGAATGTCTTGTATCTTTGCAATTCTTTCAATATCAATTCTTTTTGCGCATCCGTTTTTGCAATGTCAATGGCATTATGAAGCATCAAAACTTTGTTAACAGGTGTTTTCGGAGACTTTGTGATTCCTGAAACATAACCAGTCAACGCAAGATTGAAATCTTCTGCATCCGTTGATTTTTTTGCAATAGCCAAAAGTTCATTCGCTGCACTGGCGTCGGTCCAGTTTGAAAGCGCTGAAATCGCTGCTTTTTTCGAAACTGCGTCTCCATTGGTGTAAGAAGAAACAACCGAAGTCAACGCTTTATTTCCACCGATACTGGCTAAAACTGCTAAATAACGAGATTGTTTATCAGCAGGAGAAGCAGTGATTTGTTTCAAAATAAGATCACTTTGCGCCGAAGCGTTGCCTGATCCTTTCACACCTGTGATGATCGCATTTTGAACGGCAGTGATCTCGTCCGCATTACTTACGGAATTTAAAAGTGTAAATAATTGAGGAAGATCAGTTGAAGTTGCCAGCGATTTTAAGGCATTAAAAGCCGTCGTTTTTACTTCCGGATTTGTACTTGTAAGCTGAGCGGACACAATACTCATTTTGGAACTGGCAGCTCTCGCAGCCAATACGTCAATGACCGCTGGCTGTGCAGTAGCAGGCAAAGTTGGTAAAGCCGCAGCAAGCTGATCCACAACCGAATTTCCTTTTAAAGTCAAAAGCGTATTTTTTACGGCTTTAATTTCATCCGCATTCCCTTTTTTCAAAATTGGAAGTAAGGCAGGAAGACTGCTTTCTCCTCCGATTTTACCGGCTGCCCAGATAGCCGCCGTTTTCACTTTGGCATCTTTTGAAGTAAGAGATTTGGTAATAGTTGGTAATGCATCTTTTGATTCAGCGCGGCCCAGCATATAAATGATTTCAGCCTGAACTTCCGGTTTTGCCTTTTTCAAAGCATTTAACCAGGGCGTTGTTCCATCGGCCATTGTATATTTTTGTCCCAATTTCAATGCTGCTGCGCGGTATTCAGGATCAGTACTATCCAGCGCTTTCACCAAAACGGGAACACTTTCACGTTTTTTGCTATCCGCATATATCTTCAAAGCAGATGAACGCGTATCGGTTTGTTTTGCATCAACCAAAGAAGAAGTAAGCATCAAAGCTGCTTTTTCGGCAGTCGGAGCATTTCCTGTTAATGACAAACGTGACAAATAATTCAGGTAAGCAGCAGTCGAATTTGCTTCATCATAAAGATAATTTGCTTTCGTTGCAGCAGCAGCCAGAATCGATTCCGAAGAAGGTGAAGCGATTTCTGAAAGAGCGAACAAACTCACTTTACGTAAATTCAAATCTTCGCTGGTAGCGGTTTTTTCAATGGTGCCGGCAGCTTCTTTGAAACGGCTCATGCCCAATGCTTCTGTAATGGAAATCTGAGGTTTGCCTTTTGCGGAAGCCAAAGCTTGTAAAAGCGCTTTTCCGGCACTTTCTGTTCCGATTCTTGCCAAAGTTCTCGCAGCCGGTCCTGATAAATATTCATCTGAAAGGTAAGTAGCTACGGTTGGGACTGCCTCATCTTTACCAATTGTTTGTAACTGATAAATTAAAAACTGCTTGCTTTCCGGCGATTGTGCCATTGGCAAAGCTTCAACATAAGCTTCGGCGGCATTTTTGCGCCATGCTTCTTTTCCAGCCTGAGATGAGTAATAAGTAAAGCCACCCAGCGCATACTGAGCTTTGGCATCGTTTCCTTTGCCTGGTGCTACCAGCATCGATGCGATTTGAACCAATCCCGGCTTTCCAAGATCGGCCAGTTCGTCCATGCTTTTCTTTAATTGAGCGGCATTGTCAGCCGGAAGTTGCGCGAGTAAATCGGCAACCCGCGTCGATAGTGTTCTGTTTTTATCCAATTGAGCTATTGCACCCGTATGAAGCATACAGCAGGCAAGCAGCGCATATATAATTTTTTTCATGATCTGTTTTAAATGAATGAAACGTTTTTTGCATTTCTCTTTTTCACAATTTGAATAAAGATCAATACAGAAATTACTGTGTAAGCACGGGTTTGGGCTATTTCCAATTCCGCAACGAAAAGTTTACATAGTCCATGGGCCACGCATTGGCTGGTCAATAAGACGGTTTGCACCTTCGTCGTCTATAAATTCCTGTTTAACAGGATCATATTTTAACGAACGGCCCAGACGCAAAGCGATCAGCCCCATGTTCACAATGGTACAGGAACGATGTCCGTTTTCTTCATTTAAAGCAAATTTCTGACGACTTTTTACCGCGTCAACGAAATTCGTAACCTGTGGTTCCGGATCCGGGAATGCGGCCAGTTTCTTTTCAAGATCCTGAATGTCCGATTTGAAATTTGGGTAAAGTTTTCCTTTGGGTCCTTCAATATAAGCCACATTTTCATCCTTGCCTTCTCCATCCAGAACAATCTGGCAGCCATCAGCATAGGTATACGTAATCCGTCTCCAGGTACCAACCGCTTCCGTGTGCTGTTGCGGAGCATCCACTTCCACACTCACCGGACTGGTATCATCTTTTCCCAGGAAATATTGAATCGGATCAATATAATGTTGTCCCATATCACCTAATCCGCCGCCATCATAATCCCAGTATCCACGGAAAGTCTGATGCACACGGTGTTCGCTATATGGTTTGTACGGAGCCGGGCCGAGCCACATGTCATAATCCAGTTCTGCCGGTACGGGCATTGGCTGGTTATCTGTTTTTCCTACCCAGTAAAACTTCCAGTCAAACCCGGTATGTTTGCTCACTGTAACTTTCAAAGGCCATCCAAGCAATCCACTCTGAACCAATTTCTTGATCGGTTTCACGGTCGTTTTCATACCATAAAAATTATCTTCGAAACGGAACCAGGTATTCAGACGGAAAATTCTTCCATGCTGCTGAACTGCTTCAACCAAACGTTTTCCTTCTCCGATCGTCCGTGTCATCGGTTTTTCACACCATACATCTTTTCCTGCACGCGCAGCATCCGCGGCAATGATCCCATGCCAGTGCGGAGGCGTTGCCACGTGAACGATATCTACTTCGGGCAATTGAATTAATTCGCGATAATCAGAAAAAGTCTTAACACCTTTATCCACAAGTGCTACCGCTTTTTGAAGGTGCGTTTTATCAACATCACAAAGAGCGACAACTTTGGTTCCAGCATAGGGAATGTGGCCGCGGCCCATAGAACCTACGCCGACAATTGCTTTGGTAAGCTGGTCACTTGGTGCAATAAAACCTTTACCCAGTACGTGACGGGGTACAATGGAAAATGTGGCGAGCGTCGCCAGCGAACCTTTGATAAAGTTACGCCTGGACGAAGAAGTGCCTTTCTTTTCTTTCATTAGTTAAGGGATAATTTAGGAATTGAAAACTTTGGGATCGTAAATAATATTATTAAATACTTGTGAAATTATGACATTATTTATAATGGAACAATTGGAGTTGTCTTATTCGAAGTTTTATTTCACATTAACTTCTTATGCCACAATTATTTGGTGTATTTAATTATCTGCAACTTTTCAAATGGGTGTTTGTTTCAGATACGGAATAAAATAAAAGCTGCAATCCGGTTTATGGATTGCAGCTTTTATTTTATAATCCAAAAATGTCAAATCTATTTTTTCAAATCAGCAGACAAATTATCCACAAAACTTTTTTGTGCCGCTACTTTTTCTACATCTTCCGTTTTTCTTGGCGCGGAGGATGAAAGGATTTCCAATTTATCTTTTTTGATTAAAACGTCGTCTTCAACCCTTACCGCAATTCCCCACCATTTTTTATCGCATTTGCTGCCTTCCGGAATGTAAATTCCCGGCTCAACGGTAACGATCATGTTTTCAAGCAGTTTGTCATAAATTCCTTTGTCATGCACATCAAGCCCGAGGAAATGTGAGCATCCGTGAGGAAAATAAGTCCGGCTTTCGGATTCATCTTTAAGAATACCAAGTTTCACTAAACCTTTTGCAACAACATCACGCGCTGCTTTTTCAATTTCCTCGAACGATGTCCCTTCTTTACAAATTTTGAAAACGGCTTCCTGTGCGTCTATTACAATATCATATATCTGTTTTTGCTCTGGGGTGAATTTTCCGTTAGACGGGAAAGTTCTGGTTATATCGGCAGAATATCCGTGGTATTCAGCGCCGATATCCATTAGTATCATTTTGTTGTTTCCAATACTGGTTGCGTTGTTTTCAATATAATGCAGTACACAGCCATTGGCACCAGCTCCTGCGATGGAAGGATATCCAACATATTCAGCACCGAGTTTTTTATGGATAAATTCCTGAACACCTTGCAATTCAAGTTCTGACATATCGGGCTTTATAGCCTTCATCGCTTCACGATGCGCCAATGCGGAAATTTCAATGGTTTTTCGCATCAAAACCAACTCTTCGGCAGTTTTTATTTGCCTTAGTTGTTTCGTATAAAGACTGTAAAGAGCAGGATTGTATTTCATCGCATCCATTTCTGCCAGCAGCTTCGTCACTTCTGCGGAGTCTTTTACCTGAATGATTTTTGTAACAAGCGAATTCTTTTTATAACGTTCGCTTTTTTCAGCCATAGCCTTATAATAGGAGGTAAGTCTTGGAATAGAAGCTAGCAATTTAGGATATTGACGGAGTGACATTAAATCGCCAAGTACTTCATCATCAAAATCTTCCGATATTGCCGATTTATTTTTAAAGATTTTTACCAAATCATAAATGTCATCCGGCTCGTTAATTCTGTCAGAAATATCCAGTGGGAATTCAAAAATAACTTTGTCAAATTTTGAAAGATCTGGTGCATAACGATCAAAGTCCTATGCATTGTAGGCATGCGAAAAACCCGATGCTTTCACACCTTCAATACCAAGTCGTTTGCCGGTCCATTGCTCTCTTCGCGCATCTTTTTTCTGTACAAAAAACAGCTCGTTATAAGACTGGCTAGCAGAATCTTTCTGGTTTTCTTTAAAAATCAGCAGTACCGAATTCGGTTCTGTATATCCGCTGAAATAATACAGATCGGGATTTGGATGATATTTATAATCAACGTCGTTGGAGAAATTCCGGACCGGATAAGCAAAAATGGCCATTACGGAATTTGCGGGAAGTAATTTCCTGAGTGCATCTCTTCTCCCTTTGTGAAAGTCTTTGGTAAGATAATCCGCAGGAACTGGTCCTTGGGCGAAGCAGACCGTAATACAAACGGATAAAAACAGGAAGGTGATTTTCGTTTTGATCAAAGCCTTTTGGAGGTGTAATTTTTTCAATGTTTCTGGTATATTTATATTGAATAGACTGAAATACAAATTGTTGTGATTTTATTCGGGTTGAACTTCGAATTGTTTCAGCATTTGATAAGATCGAAAATACTGAATTGTTTTCTTTTTTCCTTTTTTTACGACTATCCGGTTGATCATCAGTAAATTTATTTATCATGGGAAATTTTAAATCAACGGCAGAACTGGATTTTCAAAATTTGATCAAATCGGAATATTTCCCCTCGCCGGATGCCTGGGAAGATCAGGTTCTATATTTTTTGCTGCTTGACCGTTTTTCTGATGGACAAGAAAAGGGATTTGTTGATAACGATGGTCATGTTGTAAACGTCGGGAATACTGCCAAATATCTGCCAACAGATTTTGAAAATGCAATTCAAACCACTCAGGATGCGGAAATTTGGAGTGAAGCCGGACAGAAATTTGTCGGAGGAAATCTTTCAGGTTTAAAAAGTAAAATCGGATATCTGAAACGCTTGGGGATTTCGGCAATCTGGATCAGTCCGGTGTTCAAACAAGTAAGGTCGCAGGAAACTTATCATGGATACGGAATTCAGGATTTTCTGGATATTGAACCACGTTTTGGTTCTACGGAAGATCTGGTGGATGTTATTAAAACTGCTCACGATCACGGAATTTATGTGATCCTCGATATTATACTAAATCATAGCGGAGATGTTTTTGGTTACGTAAATGGTCAGCCGGACTATCAAAACGGAAAAACCTTTCCGGTTGAAGGATTTAGAAATGCCGCAGGAACTCCGGATCTGCCACTTGATTTTGTTGGAGACGATAAATATCCCGACGCTGCGATATGGCCAAAAGAACTGCAAACCACTGAAAGTTTTACCCAAAAAGGAAAAATAATTCACTGGGATGATAGCCCGGAATTTCTGGAAGGTGATTTTGAAGTGCTAAAAGATTTGCATCATGGTTCCGGGCCTGTTGATAATTATAGTCCATCAGAAACATTGAAAGCGCTAACCCAGGCATATAAGTACTGGATCGCTGTTACGGATATTGACGGTTTTCGGATTGATACCGTAAAACATATGGATCCGGGAGCGACCCGATATTTTGCCTCGGTGATAAAAGAATTTACAATGTCGATCGGAAAAGAAAATTTTTACCTGATCGGAGAAATAACCGGTGGGCGTCAACGTGCTTTTGACACGCTTGAAATAACAGGATTGAATGCTGCGCTGGGTATTGACGATATTCCTGACAAAATGGAATATATGGTAAAAGGCTACCGTAACCCGACGGATTACTTCAATCTATTTAGAAATTCAGAACTCGTTCACAAAGAATCACATATCTGGTTTCGAAACAAAGTGGTAACACTTTTTGACGATCATGATCAGGTAAGAAAAGGCCAGAATAAAGCACGTTTTTGTGCCAATGATTCGGGTACGCTATCGCTTGTTGCGGTTATTGGGTTAAATCTTACTTCTCTCGGTATTCCATGTCTTTATTATGGAACTGAACAAGGTTTTGACGGAAAGGGCGGCAATGACCGTTACATCCGGGAATCTATGTTTGGAAAAGATTTTGGTGCTTTCAGAAGTAAAGATGTTCATTTTTTCAATGAAGAAACTCCATGGTTTCCAGAAATTGCAAAGATTGCTGCAATAAGAAAAGAGCACCTTGCTTTAAGAAGAGGTCGTCAGTATTTAAGACAGATTTCAGGTAACGGAACAGATTTTGGTTATCCAGTTTTAATGGGTGACCGGATGAGTTCAATCGTGGCGTGGTCACGGATTTGTAATGATCGGGAGATTTTATGCGCATTCAATACTGACCAGCGAAATGAAACGATTGCCTATGTCACCATTGATGAAAGTCTGCATGAAATTGATTCTAACCTGAAATGTCTATATGCCTCTGCTCCAAGTCCGGTCCAGCTTAATGTTGAAACAAGAAATGGCAAGGCGGTTCGCCTCACCATTCCTCCTGCCGGTTTTGTAATTTATGGTTGATGATGAAAATGCAGACAATCAATAAGTTAGTTTGAAAACTTTGGATAAGGCCAACGAAACATAGTAATAGGTTTTATCGCCTGTTCTTTCCAGATCTGTTGGCATCATTAATCCGCCTGTGATCACGGTTCTGTCGTCACTTTGTATTTGCCCTGTAAAAGGAGCAAAATTCGGAGGTGTTGTTGCAAAAGAAAATTCAGCGAAGGAAACAACAAGTGGCTTGTTTCCTGGTGTAAGAACAATGTCGACCAAAGTAGTAAATCCTGATTTGTAAGGCGATATTTCCCCGCTTGTGCTAACCTGTTTAATTGTAGCCAAACCCTTAATAAATGGCCCGCCGCTAAGCGAAGTGACAAGGAATTTGGATCCGTCATAAACAATGCCGGTTGGTACAAAATCGATGGTATCCGTTGGTGTGTAATAGGGCTCGAATTCAGCAAAAATAGTTAATGATTTGTCCGCAGCACGATGTACTATGGCATTAGCAGCCGCATCTGTAATATAAAGATCGCCTTCCGGTCCCCAGGTCATGTTGAATAAATTAGACTCATGCTTGGGGATTTTGAAGTTAGAACCCAAAACAAATGCACCTATGGATTCAGATGCCAATGTGCTTGCATCAATAGCAGGATCGGTTCCTGGTTTGAATTTGGAAATATCTGCGATGAATAATTTACCATCGGCCCCATGTAAAATATAAAGTTTTCCATCTTTATAAGTCAAATGAGTCAGTCCACTTGGAGCCATTTCAGGACTGATAACAGAATTAAAGCCCGTGATGCCGGGGTGAACTTTTCCATCAGGAGTAATTACAGAAATTTTGCCGGTTTTTCCTGAACCAGTTCCCTGCTCTGTTATCCATAAATTATTACTGGCGTCATGGGTTATTCCAAGAGGTGCCGCAAATCCACTTGCAACTTCATCGGATTTGAATTGTGTAGGTTCCTGAAATATATCATGATCCGTACAACTGGCGGCAAGAAAAGTAAGGAAAAGGAAATTGCGTAGAAATGGTAAGGTTTTCATAGACAATATTTATTTGGTGGATAAACAATAATTTAAGTTTATTATCAAAAGTGGGTTTTATGAAATTGGTTTACCGCAGACCGTGCAGATAGGTATAAATTGCATCTAGTTCTTCATGTGTGTAGGTGAAGGATTTCCATGGCATTGCAGGACTTAACTGCTTTCCATCTGGCCTTTTTCCGGTTTGAAGCGTGGTAACAAAACCTTCGGAATTCCATTTTCCTAAATTTCCTGTCGAACTTATATCCGGAATGTTGGGCTCATCGGGACCATGCGCTTTTGCTCCTTTAAAACTGGCTGTATGGCAGCCAGTACATGTTATTGCCAGATATTTTCCATATTCCGGTGTAACAGAAGCTTTAACGACATCGACAGGAACGGCATTATGATCAATTTTTTCAGCGGGAAAAAGTGGAAACTGATTAAAAAAAGTAAGTACTCTGCCTAGTGGTTTTAGAGATTTTTTTCGATTTATTTTATTAATGGGAGGGCGTGATTTCACATAACTGATCAGTGAAGCCATATCTTGATTTGATATCTGGTAGATCTCATGCGATGGCATAAACCAGAGTGAGCGGTTATCTTTTCCAAGCCCATGACGCAAAGTCCTGATCCAGTCTGAATCCTTATAATCAATGCCGCCTTTTCCCTTGGTAATATTGGGACTATACAGAATTCCAATAGGAGACTTGTCATCAGCAAAGGCCAGTCCTCCTGATAAATCCGTTCCGTGACAACCCGTACAAGCCCGGATTTCTGCCAAATGTTTCCCTTTTATAAGCGATATGCTGTCCGTAGGAATAACCAAATCCTGAACTTTAACTTCATAGACTTTATTGACCCGTGATTCTATATTGAAATAGATGTAGATGTAAAAGGCAAAAAGTAAGACAAGAAGTCCACCAATGACAACACCTGCCCATTTTAGAATTTTAGTGATCATAGCCTTAAAGAAGTTTGCGATTCAATCAATCCAAAAAACCTTTCAATTGTAGATAGTCAGCGTTTTGAAAAAGAATAAATCAAATAAATGGTTTTGATTAGTATGTTGAAATATAGGAATATAATTGATTGTCAGTCAAGTAAGTATGAGTAATCGGTAGGTGTTTTGATTTAACGGTTTGCTGAAATCTATTTTTCTGACAAAGACATTATAATTTGAGACACAAACCAAAAGCCCTGTTATTTCTCTTAGTTGAGAAGATAACAGGGCTTCCTTATTTGGAATATTTTAAATTATTTTTATTTGAAAAGCATTCTTATAAAGGAATGTTTCCATGTTTTTTTCGGGGCAATGTAGCGACTTTATTTTCCAGCATACCAAATGCACGGATTAATTTTTCCCTGGTTTGTTCAGGATAAATAACCTCATCAATATATCCCCGATGAGCTGCGCGATATGGATTGGCAAACTTTTTGGTATAAGCATCAATTTTCTCCTGCAATTTTTTAGCCGGGTTTTCTGATTCTGCGATTTCTCTTTTGAAAATAATTTCAGCGGCACCGCTTGCACCCATAACGGCAATTTCAGCAGTTGGCCAGGCAAAATTCATATCGGCACCAATATGTTTGGAATTCATAACGTCATACGCGCCGCCATATGCTTTTCGGGTAATGACCGTGATGCGCGGAACGGTAGCTTCGCAGAATGCATATAATAATTTGGCTCCGTTGGTAATGATTCCGTTCCATTCCTGGTCGGTACCAGGCAAAAATCCGGGAACATCTTCCAATACGAGCAATGGAATATTGAAACAGTCACAAAAACGGACAAATCGCGCAGCTTTTTGACTTGCATTAATGTCCAGAACGCCCGCTAAAACAGCAGGCTGATTGGCTACTATTCCAACACTTCTGCCTGCAATTCTTGCAAAACCGACAACGATATTTTCAGCAAAGTTTTTGTGTACTTCAAAAAAAGTTGCTGTGTCCGTCAGTTCCTCAATCACTTCACGGATATCGTAAGGTTGGTTTGGATTTTCCGGAATAATATTATTTAAACCTGGCCGGGATTCACTTGCTGGCTCATAAGCTAATGCGGGTGCGTCATCTTCACAGTTTTGGGGAAGGTAACTTAGTAATTTTTTAATATTCAGCAGACATTCAACTTCATTAGGTGCTACAAAATGGGTAACGCCGGATTTCGTAGCGTGGGTCATGGCACCACCTAGTTCCTCGGAAGTAACGTCCTCATGTGTAACTGTTTTGACAACGTTTGGTCCGGTCACAAACATATAACTGCTATTCTCTACCATCATGATAAAATCCGTAATGGCAGGGGAATAAACAGCTCCGCCAGCGCATGGGCCCATAATGGCTGAAATTTGAGGAATAACGCCGGAAGCTAAGGTATTTTTATAAAAGATATCGGCATAGCCGGCCAGCGAAAGCACACCTTCCTGAATTCGTGCTCCGCCCGAATCATTCAGACCAATAACAGGTGCGCCGTTTTTCATGGCAAGATCCATGATCTTACAAATTTTCTCCGCATGTGTTTCAGAAAGAGAACCGCCGAAAACCGTAAAATCCTGGGCAAAAATGTAGACTAATCTTCCGTTGATTTTACCATAACCGGTGATGACACCATCACCCAGATAATGCTCTTTGTCCAGGCCAAAATCCCGGCTTCTGTGCATAACGAATTTACCTATTTCTTCAAAAGAACCCTCGTCGAGCAGGATAGAAACTCTTTCACGGGCTGTTAATTTTCCTTTTGCATGTTGCGTTTTAATTCGGTGTTCGCCGCCTCCAAGGTCAGCTTCTGCGTTTTTTTTATCTAATTGATCTTTTTTCGAAACTGCGGCAGACGTTGATTCCATGTAATACAGACGATATGGTTACATTTGTTTTTGAACAGATTCATAAATATAATGTCATTTTAACGGATTCAGGAAATTTTTGCATTTCTATGAGGCAGATTGGTACGGGCTTATCTTTTTTACCGGTTTTTATTTTCCTGATTTTGGGAAAAAGCATCGCGCAAACAACCGGTGGGGAAAGCGGGCTCAACTTCTTGCAACTTCCGTCGCAGGCAAAAAGTACAGCGCTTGGGTCAAATCATATGACGATTTCCGGAAATGATCCTGCATTATTTTTGCAAAATCCGGCTTTGCTTGACTCATCCAAAGAAGATCAGGTTTCTGTTAATGTGATGCCATATCTGGCGGATACCAAATTTCTAAATCTTGCTTTTGGCAACAAAGTGAAACGAACATCCGGAACCTGGGCCGTAGGTTTGCAGTATCTGAATTATGGTACCATTACAGAAACGGATGCTTCGGGTAACATAATTGGAGAATTTCGGGCTGCGGATTATGGGTTATCTGCCGGTTATGGACAAACCGTTGGTGCTTTTACGCTTGGCGGTTCGGCCAAATTTGTCGGTTCTTCCATTGAATCCTATCATGTATATGGATTGGCTTTTGACTGGGGAGGCGTTTTCAAACACCCGAATCAGGACTTAACAATAGGTTTCGTCGTAAAAAACCTTGGATTTTTAAAACAGAACTTCACGGGAGCGAATACACCGGTTTTACCTTTGGATCTCAGAATGGGAATAACGTTCAAACCAAAATACATGCCGGTTAGATTTTCAGGAACAATCCATCATCTCAATCGTTTCGACATGGTTTATAATGATCCGAATTTGTTTTTTACTTATGACATTAATGGAGCCAGAATCCCCAGAAAAGTGGGCGTTACAGAAAAATTGGCACGTCATTTATCCATCGGAGCAGAATTATTGCTGGATAAAAACTTTAAAATTTTGCTGGGTTATGATCATTTAAAAAGACAGGAGTTGAAATTATACAACGCAGGCGGATTGGCTGGATTTTCATTTGGCGCCTGGCTTCGTGTAAAACGATTTGAAATCAGTTATGGACGGGCGCAGTATACGCCTGGATTTGGGAGCAGTTCTTTGTCAATTTTGATGAATTTGAAGAAGTCCTAGCTGAATGTTAAAATCGCTCGCTGAGTCTTATTTTGATTGTATTATAAGTTTATACAACTCTTCTGTTGTTATAAACTTATTCCACTTTTTCTTTTGCAATCCTTTCAATAATTCTTTGTCGCCACTCCATAATTTTGCCTTGGAGTGCTCTGTTAAAGCAATGAATTCTGTGTCATCTTTATCAATATCATGCGTTAATCTTTCAGATTTTAGGTAAACTTCCTTTGAAATGAGCCTGACATTAATAAATCGGATCCGTCCTGTAATTAGTTGAATTATTCTGACAAGCTCCTCTTCTGAATATCCGGAAATCTTTTTGATTTTATCTCTGTGTTCACCAATTTCACTCAGTAATTGCTCCGTTGAATAAAAGTTTAGTCTGGATTTAGGTGAAAGTAATATTTGTGCTATCCTGCTATTTGTGTTAAGAATTGCACTGAATGCAATATTAGTGTCCACAACAATCCTCATAAACCAATCTTAGACTTGGTTTTAGCCCACCTATCTATTTTTATTTTTTTAACCAAATCATCAACTTCCTGCTGAGTAGCTGCTGAATTTTTAGATAATTCTTTAAATTCAAATAAATCTGCCATATCCTGTAAATCATCTAAATTAGTGTTGACTGGTAAACGGAAGATTACCTCGTCCTTTGTTCTTTCTATGATCATGGTTTTTTATTTAAATATACAAAAAAAGTAGTGCGTCGTCAGGGCCAAAATCTAATGGTAATTAATATATAATCGAAGTTATATCATTTTAACGAAATTATGAAAGGCTATTATGTAGATATGCGATCTTTGCATAAAGATTTGTCAACCAGTATTTAATAAGTGTTTTTCTTGTAAAATTAAGTGGATTTTTGAAAAGACTTATTGGATAATCAGGAGATGAGTTTATAGTCGAATGGAGAACTGCTCTAATTTAAAAAGAGAGGTTATCAATTTTCGCTTAGTAAATTATGTTTTACATTGACAATTGTCTGATACTGATAAACGAGTTTTCTCTGTTTATTAATTGAGCCTCTAAAATATGGATTTTTAATTGCTTGTTCTTCTAACAGATCAATGGGTCTTTCTAAAATATGTTGAAGAGAAAATTTTAAATCAAAATAATTATCTGCATATTCCTCAGTTTCAATCTCTTCAAAATCTACAATCAAATCAATATCGCTTTCACTATTAAAATTATCTGTCAAAACTGAGCCAAAAGCGTATAAGCTTTTAACCTTGTGAGTTTCACAAAGTTTAATAATAGCAGAGGAATATAATTCGAGCCTTTCCATATTTCAGCATGATCTTGAACGTGTTACAAAAATACCTATTTGTTTGTTCTCAATCGTTAACAAAGGTACTACCTGTTTTCAACCACTTCCCCCTTCTCCAACTTCAAAAACTTCGTCACGCAGGAAGGAATCTCATTCACATAATGTGAAACATAGATCAAAGTCCTTTCCGGTGTGTCGCAAATTGCATCAACGACTGATTTGAAATATTCAATTGAAATGTTATCCAATCCCTGGCAAGGTTCGTCGAGAATTAATAGGGGTGGGTTTTTTACCAAAGCTCTTGCCAATAAAACCAAGCGTTGTTCTCCTTTGGAAAGCTGGGAAAAATCCTTTTCTATTAAAGAATGTACGTGAAGAAGTTCAGCAACTTCATGAACCCGTTCAATTTGTATTTCAGTGAGTTTTTTGAAAAATACACCCGTTGCGTCAAAAAAACCGGATGCTATGGTTTTGAAAACAGTTGTGTTTTTTGGGAAATAAAGATGAAGTTCAGGAGAAACGTGACCAATTTTCTGTTTGATGTCCCAAATCGAAGCCCCAATTCCACCGCGTTTTTTATCAAATAAATCAAAATCATTTGCAAAACGCTGCGGATTATCTGCTGTGATAATACTTAGCAAAGTGGATTTGCCTGAACCGTTTGCGCCAGATAAAGCCCACTTTTCTCCTTTGCTGATTTTCCAGTTTATACCTTTCAAAATCGTATCCTGACCATAAGTAACCTGAATGTTTCTCAGATCAAACGCAACTTCAAAATCCTTGAAATTCGGTTCTCCGAAGCTTGCCAGTTTTTGCGGATCAGGTTTTGGAAAAGCATCAGCGATATAGTTTGTTATCTTAAAATCATCAACCGAAATCAATTTTGCGATTTTGCCATGATTTATTTCAAGAATATTGGTAACACAGGGAGGAATCTCTGTGGCGGACGTTGCAATGATAATGGTGACGCCCGACTGCGCCAATTCACTTAATGCATTTCTCAAAACCTCACGGGAATGAACATCCAAACCACTGAACGGATGATCAAGAAGTAATATTTTTGGATGTTTTAAAAGTGATTTTGCCAATAGCATCCGCCGTGTTTCGCCATTTGATAAAGTAACAAAAGGATGATCCAGCAAATGAGAAATTGATAATAATTCACTTACTTTTTTTAATTGTTCTTCATTCACTTTGGACGGGGCAAGATGCACGGAATTTTCATTAACCGTACCAACAGGTTTCAGCTGATCAGTTAAAATCGCCCGAACCGAAGGTGCTCTTTCTGCTTCATAAGCGTGAAAACGCTGCTGATAATATTCTGCTCCGGCACTTACGATGCGGTTGAAAGAATAATCGTTCGGTACAAACTCAATAATTTCACGAACCGGCTGATCAAATCCATAACTTAATTTTCCTTTTGAAACCGGCCACTTCCCAGAGATAATATCCAATAATGTTGTTTTTCCAGATCCGTTTTGGCCAATTATGGCCCAATGTTCTCCGGTCTCTATTTTCCAGTTAAAATCTGTTAATACGGTTGTGTCGTACTTTTTTACAAAAATATTTTCTAGTGATAGCTGAGTCATATGGAAGTATTCAAATCAAAATTAGTCTTTCGGGTAGCTGCTATATTTAGCCGGTTACATTTATTGAACAAAGATTGTGAAGTTTGATAAGAATCAAAAGGTGAAAGTGCCTATAAAAAAGAACACCCGACTCGGCTTGGGCAGAATCAGGTGTTTGGAAAAAAGCTATTATTGAGTTCCAGAAATTACTATTGATGTAGTTCCATATTGAATTCTTTCATCATTTGATTGATAAAAGCGGGTAAATCATCCGTTCTTCTACTAGTAACCAGACCGTTGTCTGATACTACACTTTTGTCAGTCCAAATTGCTCCTGCATTTTCCAGATCGTTTTTAATGGCTTCATTGGAAGTTAAAGTTCTACCTAAAACGACATCTGCATTAATCAGAATCTGAGGGCCATGGCATATGGCTGCCACCGGCTTGTGATTCATAAAAAACGATCTTACGAATTCAACTGCTTTGGAATTTATTCTTAACGCATCCAGACCCATCACGCCGCCAGGTATCACCAAGGCGTCATAATAATCTGCTCTTGCGTTGTCCAGGGGCACATCTACTTTATGTGTTCCGCCCCAATCAACATGATTCCAGCCTTTTACCGAATCCTTATTAGGTGATATAATATGGGTTGTCGCACCATTTTTGTCCAGAGCTGCCCTTGGACAAGTCATTTCTACCTGTTCAAATCCGTCGGCTACCAAAATAGCAACCTTGATTACATTTGATGTCGAGTCCATAATTATATTTATTTGAATTATTGCATGAAATTTTTTGATAAAATAATGATCACAAATAATATGCCAAGACAAAACGGGAATAATTGAGGATTTTTCATTTCAAGATCGGAAAGATCTTTCACAACGGAGTCTAACTTACTAAGTGTTAAGTTACAATAAATCAGGGATAAGTAAAAGAAATAGCGCAACAAAATTTGCTGCGCTATTAAATAATCTAAAATTGACTGAAATTATATTTCTACACCACCAACATTTTCAAAAATAAGCTCTCCGTTGGCATTTAGTTCCATCATGATCACAGAATCTCTGGCAACCTGGCCGCTCAAAATTCCCTTTGAAAGCTCATTCAGAATTTTGCGCTGCAACACTCTTTTCAAAGGTCGCGCTCCAAAGGCAGGATCAAAACCTTCTTCTCCAAGTTTGGTCAATGCTTCTTCGCTGGAATCTAACGTCACACCTTGTTCAAGCAACATTTTCTGAATTCCTTTAAATTGTATATCAACAATTTTCCGGATATTTTTCATCGATAGCGGTTCAAACAAAACAATCTCATCGATCCGGTTTAAAAACTCGGGACGAACCGAAGCTTTCAACAAATCAAGAACACCTTGTTTGGCTTCTTCTACGATCAATGCGTGGTTCCAGCCTTCATCTTCTGCAAATTTTTCCTGAATAATATGGCTTCCAATATTGGAAGTCATGATGATGATCGTGTTTTTAAAATTGGCAACACGGCCTTTATTATCAGTCAAACGACCTTCATCCAAAACCTGCAAAAGTATATTCCAAACATCCGGATGGGCTTTTTCAATCTCATCCAAAAGAATAACACTGTAAGGTTTCCGACGAACTGCTTCTGTTAATTGTCCGCCTTCATCATAACCCACATAACCAGGAGGGGCTCCAACCAGACGACTTACCGCATGGCGTTCCTGATATTCACTCATGTCGATACGAACCATCGAATTTTCGTCATTGAACAAATATTCAGCAAGCGTTTTTGCCAATTCAGTTTTACCCACACCTGTTGGCCCAAGGAAAAGGAAACTTCCCAAAGGACGTTTCGAATCCTGCAAACCAGCACGGCTCCTACGAACTGCGTCAGATACCAAAGTAATGGCTTCATCCTGTCCTGCAACACGTTGATGCAAATGATCTTCCAGATGCAAGAGTTTTTCCTTATCACTTTGCAGCATTTTCACCACCGGGATTCCTGTCCATTTGGCTACAACTTCTGCAATTTCTTCCGGAGTCACTTCTTCCTGCATCAGGCTTTCTGCGCTTTCTGATGCCTTTAAAGCCTCCAGTCGACTATTTGCCTCAGGAATTCGGCCATATCGGATCTCTGCTACTTTCCCAAAATCACCGCTTCTTTCGGCTTGTTCAGCCTCCAGACGTAGCTGTTCAAGCTGCTCTTTAAGTGTACGAACCTCGTTAACTTTTCCTTTTTCATTTTCCCAAAGTGCTTTCAGACTATTCCGTCTTTCACTCAGGTCAGCGATTTCTTTGTTTAAAATCGTTTCTTTTTCTTTATTATTTTCACGGCGAATTGCTTCACGCTCTATTTCGAGCTGCATCACTTTACGGTTCAGCTCATCAAGCTCTTCGGGAACGCTATCCATTTCCAGACGGAGTTTCGACGCAGCTTCGTCCATTAAGTCGATTGCTTTATCTGGTAAAAAACGGTCACTGATGTAACGGGTCGAAAGTTCAACCGCCGCAATCACAGCGTCATCCTGAATTCTCACGCCGTGGTGTAATTCATATTTTTCTTTAATACCACGAAGGATACTGATGGCATCAGGAATGCTGGGCTCGTCCACCATCACAGCCTGGAAACGGCGTTCCAGTGCTTTATCCTTTTCCATGTATTTCTGATATTCTTTCAGCGTTGTCGCACCAATCGCATGCAATTCACCACGGGCCAAAGCCGGTTTTAGTAAATTTGCTGCGTCCATAGCTCCTTCACCGCCACCACCGGCACCGATCAGTGTATGAATTTCATCAATAAACAATACGATTTCACCTTCCGAATCGGTAACTTCTTTGATAACAGCTTTCAGACGTTCTTCAAATTCTCCTTTGTATTTGGCACCTGCGATAAGCAAGCCCATATCCAGAGAAGCGATAATTTTGGATTTTAAATTTTCAGGTACATCACCCTGAACAATCCTTTGGGCAAGTCCTTCCACAATCGCCGTTTTCCCAACTCCGGGTTCTCCCAGAAGGATCGGATTGTTTTTAGTACGGCGACTTAATATTTGTAAAACCCGCCTGATTTCTTCATCACGGCCTATAACCGGGTCAATTTTACCCGCTTTGGCAAGTTCATTGAGGTTTTTGCTGTAACGTTCAAGGGAACGGTATTTGGCTTCTGCGTTTTGATCTTTCACGGGATTATTTTTTCCTCTAAGTTCTTTAATGGCGTTTATAAGCTCTTTTTCTGTAAAACCCACTTCTTTTAACATGGTGGCTGTGGAATCTTTTCCACTAACAATTCCCAGTAAAAGAAGCTCGATACTTATGAATTCGTCTCCAAATTCTTTCAAGTAATTTTGTGCTTTCGCAGTAGCAGCTGCCAGGTCATTTCCTAAAAAAGACTGACTGGTTCCGCTTACGCGAGGATAACTATCAAGTATTTTTTGCAGACGGTTGTTTAAAACATCTACACTAATATTTAATTGATTAAGGATAAACTGAGACGTGTTTGGATCTTCCTCCAAAATGGATTTGACAACATGTCCTGTTTCTATAGCCTGCTGCTGGTTACCCTGAGCCATTTGTGCGGCGTGTTGTATGATTTCCTGCGCCTTGATGGTATATTGGTTAAAATTCATGGCGGTATTTAGTTGATTAATTGATAACATTATAATCTGATCAAACAGTGTGCCGGGACAAGAAATCGGAAATAATGTCGTGTTTTTTAAATTTTAATGTGAATATACGTCAAAAAGTCATGCTTGATAGTTTCCTCCGTTTATTGGTCATATTTCATTTCAAATCTTTTATTATTTCTTAATTTTAAAGCAATATTGAGCCTTAAGCCCTGGCAATAATTAATCTGTTATTTTTAATGAAAATCGGTCTTTTAGAATGTGATCATGTCCGTGACGAATTTTTGCCCATCGCCGGAGATTACCGTCAGATGTTTCCTGCATTGTTTGCTTCCGTTACGTCTCACTGGCAATTCGAATTTTTTGATGTTTGTAATGGAAATTTTCCTTCTTCGGTTGATGCTTGTGATGTCTACATTTGTACCGGATCAAAGTCTTCTGTATATGACGGTGACGACTGGATCGAGAATCTAAAAGCATTTGTCAGGGAAATATTTCATGCAGGAAAAATATATATAGGCGTTTGTTTCGGGCATCAGATTTTGGGTGAAGCGTTGGGTGGCGAAGTAAGAAAATCAGATGTGGGCTGGTGTGTTGGCGTTCATTCTTTTGAAATACTGCAAATCCAAAATTGGATGAAACCTCAGTTATCATCTTTCAATCTATTGATGATGTGCCAGGATCAGGTTTTGAAATTGCCTCCCGAAAGTATTTTATTGGCACAAACTCCCGATTGTCCGTATGCCATGTTTCAGGTTGGCGAAACGATGCTTGGAATACAGGCACATCCTGAATTTCCCAAAGCTTATGACAAGGCATTGATGGAATTAAGAGTGGAACGAATCGGAGAACAAAAAGTTGAAATGGGAATAATGAGCCTTGAATTACCAACATCGGAAAAACAATTTGCTCAATGGATCGTCAATTTTGCGGAGGTTGATAAGATCAAGAAATAGCTATTATTTAGTTTAATTTTTTGTTCTCAGAAGATTATAAGATTTTTACAAAAAAAAAGACAAGCAGTATAAGTTGAAGAAAACCCGAATATTTTGAACGACATTAAAATGGAAATTACAAATATAGATACACACCGACAAATATTGACTTCTCTGCAAACCCGTCAAAAAATCCGGCGGATCGCTTTTGAGATCTATGAACAAAATTTTGAAGAAAGTGCTATCATCCTGGCTGGTATAGCAGGAGAGGGATATCAGTTTGCAAAAATCCTTACAGAAGAGTTAAAGTGCATTTCACCGCTTGATGTGAAACTGGTTGAACTTCGTTTCGACAAAACAATTCACTGGCAAAGTGAAATCCATTTTGACGATGACTCAGTTTTGCTGGAAAACCAGGTTGCAGTAGTTGTGGATGATGTTTTAAACACCGGACGTACCCTGGCATTCGCTCTTGAACCGTTTCTTAAAGTGAGAATGAAAAAAGTGCAAGTTGCCGTGATCGTAGATCGTGAGCATCATTTATTCCCGGTATCTGCCAATTATGTAGGATATTCATTAAGCACAACCATCAGTGAAAGAGTAGAAGTAATCCTGAGTCGTCCCTCCGAAGAAGGTGTGTACCTCAGGTAGGGGCGACCCTTGTGGTCGCCCGTTTGAGCCCAAAATTATTTATAATTTTGGGCTCAAACACAATTTGCAAAATATGTTAATGGTTATAGTTATCCAAACGACGGATTATTTATTCCGTTTGATTTGCGTTGGAATAAATTACCATGGTTATTTATTCCAACGGGCGACCACAAGGGTCGCCCCTACGGCACCATCACAATCTCTACCACCACACTCGTTCTCCTCGCATTCACGACCGGGTTAAATCCAACTGTCATCAAATATTCACCTGAATAAATCTGGTCTTCCTTCAAGGCAGATTTCGTTTCCGGATATAAATTCAATTCCTTCACTTTGTAATTTTTAGAAGCGTCCAAACCTTCCAGGCGGAAAGGCGTGTCTGAGCCATCGCCATTTCTGTTACCGACTAAATAGGAAAATAAAATCGCTTTGGATTTGTTTTTTGCAGCAAACATCAAAGCCGCGTAGTCATTTTTCTTAGGATCAACCAACCGGAACAAATCGCCCTGGAAAATTACGTCCTTCACCCTATTATAAGTTGAAACCACCTCCTGACTGAATTTTAAATCTTTTTCACTCAAATGACTTACTACAATATCATAACCTAAACGGCCCATCATCGCCACATCCGTACGGAATTTTAAAGGTTGTTTTCCCCAATCCGTTACGTGTGCACTTTGTGCGATAGCAGGGAAAAAGTAAGAATATTCCCATTGCATAAAAATCCTTTCCAGAGGATCCGTATTATCACTAGGCCAGAATTCTGTGAAATATTTCAATGCTTCGTAATCCACCCGACCTCCGCCACCTGAGCAGAGCATCATCGGGACTTTTGGATATTTTGCACGCAATTTTTCCAAAACTTTATATAAGCCTTTTACATAATCAACATAAAATTGAGATTGTTTTTGCTTGGTTTTTTCGAGATAAGGCGAGTAAGCATTAAAAGTAATCGCGTTACAATCCCATTTTATATAAGCGATATCTGGATTTTCCGTGAACAGTTTGTTTAAAATTCCATAGACAAAATCCTGAACCTCTGGATTTGACAAGTCCAACGGAAGCTGGTTGCGCATATAATGTTCCGGGCGCTGCGGTTGTTTGATCACCCAGTCAGGATGTTTTTCATACAATTCACTTTTAGGGTTTACCATTTCAGGCTCCACCCAAATACCAAATTTTATCCCTGTTTTCTGTGCTTCCTTGACAAGATAACCGATTCCATGGGGCAATTTCTTGACATTTTCCTGCCAGTCGCCTAAGCCAGCTTTATCATTATTTCTTGGATATTTGTTGGCAAACCAGCCATCATCCAATAAAAATAGATCGACGCCAAGCTTTTTGCCATCTTTGAAAAGTTCTGAAAGTTTGTCTTCATTAAAATCAAAATATGTAGCTTCCCAATTGTTTAAAAGTGTCATTCTTGTTCCTTCGCCATCCAGAATTCTATATTTCCTGGCCCAGTTGTGCAAATTGCGGCTTGCCTCGCCTTTTCCATTTTCCGAAAAAGTATAAATGAAAGATGGCGTTTTGAATTCCTGTTTGGAAGCAAGCGGATATTCGGAAGCGTAAGGATTAATACCAGCAATAAGACGCAAATTATGATAGGAATCTACTTCAAAATCCATCTTGAAGTTTCCTGACCATGCTAATGTTCCCAACAATACTTTACCTTCCGTTTCCGTAGCAGGTTTATCAAATGATAAAGAAAAACTTGGCGGTTGGAAAAGATTGGCACGTGTACCCAGTTTTGAATCCAATACGCGAATCCCTGCTGTCAGCAGTTCTTCTTCAGGATTCATTTCCTTGGCCCAGGTTCCGTTATAATGCGTCAGGTAGTAATCTTTTGCTATGAAATAAAGATTGGCAGAGGCATATTTTTGAAGCGTTACCGGATTTTTTTCTTCGCTTTTAATCACATTCCATTGTTCAACGACGTTTTCCTGAAAGTAGGTTTTGTAAAAAAGTGTCACCTCAACAGGATAAACCGGGTCCTTTAAAATGATGCTTGTAATACTTACATTATCATTTTCTTTTGTTGTTTTATGACTAACATAAACAAGATCCAGTGATTTATTTCCATCACCATGCGTAAGCTGAAGCGCAGGTTCTGATATATTCCAGGTACCGGCAGGCGTGTAAGCGGAATTGTAGATACCGGCGTTTCCATCATGCTGCCGACTTTGAGAAGGAATGGATTTATACTCGGCAGATTGACTTAATTTCTTTCCAAAATAAATAATGCCGAGATGGTTTTCAGTATCCGTTTGGAGTACCAGCGCATTTTGTCGGGTTTCAATCGGAATAGTGGTGGGTTGAATTTGGGCAAAGGAACCAGTTCCCACAACGATCAAAAGTAGGGAGTGGATAATTTTTTTATACACAACTGACAAGATTTAAAAATTGATTAATTAAATATCAAAAGGATCAATACCCCTCAATCATACTGAGTAATATTGATCCTTTAAAAATAATAGTAATGATTTAATCTAAACGTAAACTCTTCTCAGTTTTACATTTTCAACCGGACGGATAATCAGAGGGACTTTTTCTATTTTCACAGAACTGCTATCCAGGCCAAACCATTTATCTTCCGGCGTTGTAAAATCTTTCACGAAAAAGTAAGTTTTCATAACCATTTGTTCGATAAAAGGCAGATCGTTCTCAAAGGATAGGAACCGTTCTAAAACGACAAAACGAAAATCTCCGGTAACATTCTGACGACTCAATGATTCGTAACGACTGGTAATATCTACTTCTTTGTTCATTACCATATCTTCCACAACTTTACGGAAAAACAGGTTAATGCGTTGTTCAACCCTGAATCCAAGTTTGAAATTTACCTTGATAACCGTTTCATCATCATCAATGGTATTAACCTTGTATTCCATTGTGTACGGATCATCTGTTGTGTCTACGTGTATAAACCAATAAATATCAGCACGTTTCGGTCGCTTTTGAAAAATGGAATAAATCACTTTTGTTTCAATTTCTGAAACTCGGGAAGCATTCGTCATGAAAACCAAATGCGTTGTATATTTAGGAATACTGATATCCCGGCTCAATTCCTTTAGGGCAGGCAAATAGGATTCGAGTTTGGTATATTCGGTTAAACGCAATTTGATATAAAAGGCGCGAAGCCAAACCGACATCAATCCGGCAACCAGAACGCCCACCAGAATTGTAAACCAGCCTCCATGCGTAAATTTCAATAGATTGGCACCAAGGAAAAGTCCTTCAATGGAGAGATAAAGCAGCATGAATACGATTACAATCCACAGATTCACTCTTTTCAGGTATAGGTAATAAGAGAAGAGGATTGTGGTCATAATCATTGTCATCGTAATGGCAAGTCCATAGGCAGCTTCCATATTGGAAGATTCCTTGAAATAAAATACCACTACCATGCAGCCCAGCCACAGAAGCCAGTTTACGCTCGGCACATATAGTTGGCCTTTCTGGTCGCTTGGGTACACCAAACGTACTTTTGGCCAGAAATTCAGACGGATAGCCTCCGAAATCAAAGTGAAAGAACCTGAGATTAAAGCCTGACTTGCAATAATGGCAGCCGAAGTCGCAATGACAATTCCTGGGAGCAACCACCAATCCGGCATTACTTCGTAAAAAGGTTTGCGTTCATTGAGCATATTTCCAACTTCAGAAAGTAGCCATGCACCTTGTCCAAAATAATTCAGCACAAGACAAATTTTGACAAATACCCAGCTCACACGAATGTTGGCCCGGCCACAATGTCCAAGATCTGTATATAATGCTTCTGCTCCTGTTGTACAAAGAAAAACAGCTCCAAGCATCCAGAAGCCACCTGGATGTTTCGTCAGCAATTCATAGCCATACATTGGATTTAATGCTTTGAATATTTCCGGATGGTCCATTACCTGATACAATCCCAAAACACCGAGCATTGAAAACCATGTGATCATAATGGGTCCGAATGCGCGTCCAACGATTTTCGTTCCAAAAGCCTGAATCAGGAAGATTCCCGTTAGGATGGCAATAACAATCGGAATGGTTTGAATATTTGGATAAAGGATCCGGAGTCCTTCAACGGCAGAGGAAACGGAAATGGGTGGCGTAATAATTCCGTCAGCCAGCAGCGTACTTCCTCCAATAATGGCAGGAACAGTAAGCCAGCGTGCATGTTTCCGCACCAGCGCATACAAAGCAAAAATCCCGCCTTCGCCACGGTTATCGGCTCGAAGTATCAGGATTACGTATTTTACTGTGGTTTGTAATGTCAAAGTCCATACGATGCAGGAGAGGGCACCGTAAATGATTTCGTCTGAGATAACTTCTTTGCCAATAATGGCCTGCATTACATAAAGCGGCGATGTACCTATGTCTCCATAAATAATTCCGAATGCAATAAGAATACCGGCAGCAGAAATTTTATCAAAATTGTGTTTGGGTTCCATTCATTTTTGCTCTAAAAACGGCGAAAGTTAGGAAACCGCAGGCAAAGAAGGTACTCGTAAGCCAAAATTTAATTTCTTGGTCCTTATGTACATTTAAAAAAGAGTACGGAATAGCAGATAACCATTTAATAAAATGATGATTAGTGTCACAACCCAACTAAGAATTGTAATTCCTCCTGAATTGGCAAAATTGCCCATAATTTTCCGATTGGCAGTAAAAAGTACCAAAGGCACCACAGCAAAACTTAACTGAAGGGAAAGAATAACCTGACTGAAAACAAGCAATTCTGCCATGCCTTTTTCACCATAAAGCGTTGTTACGATTAATGCGGGAATAATGGCAATGGCTCTTGTAATCAACCGGCGTATCCACGGTTTCAGCCGAATATTTAAAAATCCTTCCATTACAATTTGTCCTGCCAATGTACCGGTTAGTGTTGAACTTTGTCCGGATGCAAGCAGTGCCAAAGCAAAGAAAATACCGGCCATACTTACACCAAGTAACGGGTCAAGCAAATGATAAGCATCTGTGATATCGGCCACTTCGCGATGTCCATTTTGATGAAATGCAGCAGCAGCAAGGATTAAAATAGAAGCATTAATAAAAAATGCAAGTCCCAGAGAAATCGTAGAATCGATGGTAGCAAATTTAATTGCCATCTTTTTCCCTTCTTCGTCTCTTTTGAAATTTCTTGTTTGTACAATGCTGGAATGCAGGTATAAATTATGAGGCATCACTGTTGCTCCCAAAATTCCGATTGCGATATAAAGCATTCCCGGATTGGTAATGATCTCTGTTTTTGGAAGAAGTCCACCCAGTATACCGGAAACCGATGGTTGGGAAACAATCATTTCATACATAAAGCTCAGCAAAATGATTCCCATTAATGCACCAACAATACTCTCAATAATTCTGAACCCTTTTTGCTGGAAATATAAAACAAGCAGTACATCCAGTGAAGTAAAAATAATGCCGACTGTCAGGGGAAGGCCAAATAATAAATTTAATGCAATGGCAGATCCTATCACTTCCGCAAGATCGGTTGCTGCAATGGCTATCTCCGATAAAATCCAAAGTACAAAAGAAACCGGTTTGGAATAATAATCCCGGCACGCCTGAGCCAGATCCCGGCCTGATGCAATACCCAGCTTTAAAGCCAGATGTTGTAACAACATGGCAAATAAATTGGAAACCAGAATAACCGTAAGTAAGGTATAACCAAAGCGTGAACCGCCTTCGATATCCGTTGCCCAGTTGCCAGGATCGATATATCCAACGGCCACCATGAGCCCCGGGCCCGTAAAAGCGAGCAGTTTTTTCCAAAAGCCAGCGCCTTCCGGAATATTTATTGAAGCGTGAACTTCCGACAACGAAGCAAGTTTATTGGTATCGTCTGTGATGTTTTTAAGCAATGAATCCCTGGTAGTTAAATTGTCAAACATTTTTCGAATGTCTAAAATAAACAATTTGGTTTATTGAAAACAAAGGTAAGGAAATCTTTAAATCAATTTTTAGGTTAATCTAAATTTTTTTAAATCCGATTAGTAAATTGTACTTTTGCTGACATATTGAGGTTTTGGGATAAACATACGATGCAGAACTCGTTCACAGAAGAAAATTATTTGAAAATTATTCATGCTCTTTCCGGGCGTGAAGGGCTTGAGGTAAGTACCAATGCTTTGGCAGAAAGTACTTCCACACGTGCTGCGTCCGTTACAGATATGCTGCGCAAGCTTGCAGAGAAAGGATTGATACATTACAAAAAGTATCAGGGAGTAAGACTGACCGAATCCGGTGAAAAAGTTGCAATCAATGTAATTCGTAAACATCGCCTTTGGGAAGTGTTTTTGGTCGAAAAACTTGGTTTTGGCTGGGATGAGGTACATGATATTGCCGAAGAGCTTGAACATATTCCATCGGATCATCTGGTAGAACGTCTGGATTCATTTCTGGGACATCCCCGTTTTGATCCGCACGGCGACCCGATTCCGGATGCAAAAGGAAATCTTACCGAGCCCGATTATCTGATTTTAACCGATGTTGAAATCGGAGAAAAAGTACGGATGATGGGCGTTCTGGATCACGCGCCTTCGTTTTTACAGCATCTGGACAGAGCCGGGATTACGCTTGGATGTACTTTGGAAATAAAGGAAATTAATGAATATGATAAATCGGCATCTGTACAGATTGAGGATAAACAAACGTTATTTATAAGTCTTGAGGTTTCTAAAAATTTATTAGTACAACGCCGATGAGACTTTCCCAGCCATGAGATTGAAAATATTAGATCGTTATCTGATCAAGAATTTCCTGATTACTTATTTTTTCGTAGCCTTTGTGATCGTACTGATCATTTGTATGATCGATTATACAGAAAAGGTGGACGATTTTCTTGAAAAGAAAGCGCCAATTAATGAAATCCTGGTTGATTATTACCTCAATCTGATTCCTTACTGGATTAATTACATCAGTCCGCTGATGGTTTTTATTGCCACGGTTTTCTTCACATCCAGAATTGCGGCACGGACAGAAATTGTGGCTATGCTAAGCAGTGGAATCAGTTTTGGGAGAATTTTATTTCCGTATCTGGTCGGTGCTGCTGTACTTGGCGCTGTTACATTTGTGCAGGTGGGCTGGATTTTACCAAAAGCGAATAAGATCAGGAATACGTTTGAAAAAACCTATGTCAAAAATGAGTTTACTTTTAGTGGACGCAATGTCCATATAACAATTGCCCCCGATGTATATGCCTATCTGGAAAGTTATAATAACGCGACCAAGACTGGCAATAAATTTACGATGGAAACGATCAAAGGGAATAAACTTCTTCAGAAACTTTCCGCTGATAAGATTGTATGGCAGCAAAAAAGTCAAAAATGGCAGCTCCAGAACATTCAGGTGAGAACTATTGACAGTCTGAGTGAAAAGCTGAGCTATCCCAAGGATATGGATACGACGATAAATCTTTCTCCAAAGGACTTTGAGAGTGATTTTAATCTTTACGAAACCTTCACACTGCCGGAATTAAATAACTATATTGAATTACTTCGAAGCAGGGGAGCGGATGGGCTGGAAGTTTATCTTATTGAAAAATATGTCCGTTTTACCCAGCCTTTTGCCATTTTAATTCTTACTTCCATTGGTGTAATCGTTTCTGCCCGTAAAAGTAGACGTGGTGTGGGCTGGCAAATTGCACTCGGGTTTATGCTGGCGTTTATTTATATCCTCTTTTTCCTGTTATCAAAAGGAGTTGCAGAGGCCGGAACGGTAAGTACATTATTTGCGGTTTGGCTGCCTAATATTGTGTTTTCCTTCATTGGATTGCTGCTTTATAAAACATTACCAAGATAACTTTATGTTCACATCCACAACGTTCAGGTCGTATTTGCATCTGCATTTTTTGGTGCTGATCTGGGGTTTTACAGCCATCGTCGGCCTGATGGTTTCCGTATCTCCCATAGCGCTGGTTTTTTACAGAACCTTTTTGGCGGGTCTGGGTTTGGCTGTTGTTATGCTTGTTAAAAAAAAGAAGTTTGATGTGACAGGAGCAGATCTTCGCAGAATGTTTTTTGTAGGATGCATTTTATCATCGCACTGGATACTTTTCTTCGCCGCTGCACGGGTTTCTACGGCATCAGTTTGCTTGGCCGGAATGGCTACAACTTCGCTCTGGACCAGTTTAATTGAACCTTTGGTTAACCGTCGTCCTGTAAAACCGCTGGAAGTTGGTCTGGGGATTTTGGCTTTTGCAGGTTTGTATGTTGTTTTTCGGTTTGAGTTTGATCATGCGTTAGGATTGGGGCTGGCACTGGCATCGGCGTTACTGGCAGCTATGTTCACGGTTGCAAACAGTCGATTAGTTCAAAGAATTGATGCTTTTACAATCACTTTTTATGAAATGGTTGGAGCCAGTTTATTTTCTTTATTGTTTCTGATTATTGCAGAATCGCAGGGTTGGACAAATAATATGCCGGTTTGGCCAAAAGGACAGGACTGGATCTGGATTTTATTTCTTGCGTGGATATGCACGGTTTATGCGAGTACAATGGCTACGCAGCTCATGAAACAGTTTTCGGCTTACCTTATTAATCTGACCATCAACCTGGAACCGGTTTATGGAATTGCACTTGCTTTTTTCTATTTCGGAGAAAAGGAAAGAATGACGCAGGGCTTTTACATGGGAACAATTTTAATCCTGCTCGCAGTACTTTTGTACCCCATATTGAACGGCAAAACTTTTCAAAAAAGGACAAAAACTACTTAATTAACATATTACTACTATTTTTGTCCCATCAACAAATTTAAACACATGAATTTATCCCGTTTACTTTTAGTAGTACCATGTTACAATGAGGAGGCGATTTTGAATCTTACCTATTCAACGCTGAAAGCTTATTACGCTGGTATTAAGGAACGGGGACTAATTGCTGCAGACAGCAAAATCTGTTTTGTGAACGATGGCAGCCGGGATAAAACCTGGGATATTATTGAAGAATTGTGCCATCAGGATGATACCATTATCGGTGTCAAACTTTCCCGGAATTTTGGCCATCAAAGTGCTATCATGGCCGGTTTGGAAAAATATATTGACGATTTTGACTGCTTCATTACCATCGACGCAGATTTACAAGATGACATTAATGCCATAACTTCCATGATTGAAAAACACCGGGAAGGCGCTATGGTTGTGTACGGTGTACGCGGTGACAGAAGTTCTGATAGCTGGTTCAAGCGCTTTTCAGCCGAAAGTTTTTATGTAGTGATGCAGAAAATGGGTGTCCCTGTTGTTTTCAACCACGCTGATTTCCGTTTGATGGATCGTCGGGTTCTTCAGGAGCTGGGCAACTTTAAGGAAATTAATATGTTCCTTCGCGGCATTGTTCCACTGATCGGTTTCAGAAATGACAAGGTGGTTTACAACCGTCTGGAACGCGCTGCCGGCGAGACTAAATATCCGTTAAGTAAAATGTTGCTTTTTGCCTGGAATGGTATCACTTCATTTTCTACCTTTCCCATGCGGCTCGTACTTTACTTCGGTGTTTTTAATTTTATGGTCGCCATGGTCATTGTGGCTTATATTTTCTTTTCCTATATCATCGGTCATACCGTTCCGGGCTGGACTTCGACGATGCTACCGCTTACTTTTTTCAGCGGTTCCAATATGATGGCGCTGGGATTGATCGGCGAATACATCGGCAAAATATATGAAGAAGTAAAAGGTCGTCCACGCTACATTATTGAAAAAACAGTTAATGAATAGATTTTATAAGAAATACCGGACCGTTGGCAATTTGATTAACATGCTTCTAGTTTTGAGCGTGCTTTTACCCTTGCTGGCATTGTCTTATTTTAACCATCCATCTCCTGCCGACGATTACTGTTATATCGATACGGTTTTCAAATACAGCTGGTGGGAAGCGATGAATTTTTATTATTCAGGATGGACAGGACGTTATTTTGGTATTTTGCTGAATCATTCCAATCCGCTGTTATTTCATTCCATAACTGGATTTAAGGTGATTCCGGTGGTTTTGTTTATGGCTATGTTGTTCGCCTTTTACAATTTATTCCGTCATCTTACGCCCACTTTATCGCGGGCAGCGCATCTTGGTTTTGCCGGTGTTGTCTTCTTTCTGTATATACTCAAAATGGCCAGTATCGTTGAAGGTTTCTACTGGATGGCTGCATTTGTTACCTATACGGTTCCAAATATTCTCACTTTATTATGGGTTGCCGTTGTACTGGACTGGTATCGTCAGGATACCAGGAAAACTTTATTGGCTATTTTAGCCAATCTGATGGTTTTCGCAATTATCGGATGTAGTGAAACCAATCTGGTTATTCTTGTAATGCTATTGGGTGCATTATGGTTTTACCGTCTTGTTTTTCACAAAAAAGTGGATAGCTTAATGATCAGTATGCTGATTATTGGAGTTTTGTCCGTTTATATTTTCCTGTCTGCTCCCGGAAATTCGGCTCGCCTGGATGGCAATCCAATGAGCAGAAATATCGGCTTTTCAATCATTTCATCTTTTAAGCAACTGGCGATTTTAAGTTTCCCGTGGATATTTAAAACACCATTACTTATCTTTTCTCTGGCCTGGGTCATTGTGCTTTCCAAAATATCGGTCGGTGCGCGCAATTACTTTTCGATGCCGGTATGGTTTGCCATTTTGCTTTATATTGGTGTGTTGGCAGGTCAGATATTCCCTTCGTATTATGGAATAGGAATTGAGCCTTCATTACGTGCAGTGAACTGTGTTTATCTGTTTTTCCTGATCGGGTGGTTTTATGTGATCGGGGTAATTTTCCATTATTTCCATAAACGGTATACACCGAATTTCCCGTTATCGTTTTTGCGTTATGGCGTGCTTTATTCGCTCCTGGTCATTTCCATTGCTTTTTCTTTCTTCCGAAGCGCGAATGTGAAAATGATTTATTCTGATTTATTAAGAGGAAAAGCGGCTGCATTCAGCAGAGAAACGGATGAGCGATATGCTTTGATCCAAAATTCAAAAACGCGGATCGTCTATTTGCCTCCAATCAAAACCAGGCCAATGTCTCTTTATTTTGACGATATCTCCACAAATAGAGATCATTGGTGGAATAAATGCATGGCAGGTTATTTCGGAAAAGAGGCTATCATTATGATTGAAACAAAGTGAATAAAAACAAATTAATACTTGCCGGTTTAGTAGCAATACCTATTGTTTTTTGGGTATTTGTCATTCTAAATAATTCTGTAAATGTACCATGGTACGATGATTTTGATCCTTTTCCGGATTTTCTTCGTCAATGGATCAACAGTGCTACTTTATCGGACCATTTGCGGCTGCTTTTTCAGCCAAACAACGAACACCGGATGGTGATTGGGAAGTTGGTCACTTTATTTTATTATGGCATTACCGGGCATCTTAATTTTACATTCCTTCACATTGCCGGAGCTTGTTTTACACTCGGGACTTTGTTCCTTTTCTGGACTTCTTTCAAAGACAGTAAATTAAAATGGTGGTATTTTCTACCGGTTCCGTTTTTATTATTTCAGCTTCAATATCATCTGGTTTTTCTTTGGGCGATTTGTAGTCTTCAGCATCAGCCAGTCATTTTCTTTGTAAGTCTTTCGATGTTATTGCTGGCCAGGAATCGTTTCGGCTGGGCGCTTTTTGCCGCGGTCTGTGCAACCTATTCTATGAGCAATGGTATTTTTGTTTGGGTTTCCGGAGCCGTGATTTTGATATTGAGATCTAATTATAAACTACTCGGAATTTGGTGCATTACCGGCGCCGCTGCCATTGGATTTTATTTTTTCGGGTTAACAACCCAGGGAAATGAATCCAGTATCGCCTATTTTAAACAATATCCACATCTATCTTTTCTAGGATTTTTTGCTTTTCTGGGCGGTTTGTTCGACTTTTTTCCTGAAAAAACAATTGTGACCAGATCCGTTCTTCCCGTCATTATGGGGCTGGCTATGATGGTATGGATTGGAATCTGGCTTTTGACGCTTGTGTTATCATGGTTTAAAAAGACTTTCAACAACGCGCAAAAATTACCTGAATTTGTGAACTCGTTTTCTGTGCATGAAATTGGGCGTAAATCGTTTCAGGAATTCCTTTTGGGAATACTTGTCTTTTTGCTGATGAATGCGCTGGTTATCGGGTTGTTGAGGCCTCGATTTGGTTTTTTTGTAATGATCGTAAGTAATTACAAAATGTATCCAGCCCTGTTCCTGATAATTGCTTATCTGTCATTTATTTCATCAACGGTCAAAATCAATTTGCAGGAAAGAGGGTTTCAGCTTGCTATATTTCTAAGTCTTTTGATCTGGTGTTTCTCCATTTACAGCTATTTGCCCGTCATTCAGGAACGGAAGAAATATCTTTCTGTAAATGGATATAATCAGGAATTTAACGGATATGGACTCGGGCATGTACCATTTTCCGGGGCTGCCAAATACGTTGATATTTTGATGAAAGAAATGGTAGCAATGGATATTTACAAGTATCCGACAGGGCCAGACCACTTGGCGGCCGAGATTAAAAAGATACAAACACCCGTTCCGGCCAATTTTGATGTGTCGGCCAAAATGTTGGATGGGAAAATCCTGATTCAGGATTCTACTGCCAAATTAAGTTCAAATACGGGACAGTATGCCTTTGTGAAAAATAAAGAGCAAGTGTATCTGTTTAAACTGGAACAGAATAAATATACCGGAAAAAACATATTCAGGCAGTATTTTAATGGTTCCAATGTGGAAGTACCAATGACCTCGCTGCTTCCCGGATCCTATGATTTGGGTGTGGTAAAAGTGAATGGAAATGAAGTTACCGGTGGCATTTTACAAAGCATAACGGTACCTTAAATAAATCAATGATTCCAAATTTCGTTTAAAGGCGTATTTTTGCGACCGTTGTCTAATCGTTTAAAAAAAGCATATTGAAAACCCCGCAAATATCTATTGTTGCTCCGTTGTACAATGAGTCAGAGTCTTTTCCACAGCTGATTCAGCGTCTCAGCGCATTAATGGATTCCAGTCCGTTAACGATTGAGGTGGTGTTGATTGATGACGGGAGCAGGGATGATACCGCTTTAAGAATGCGTCAACTGGCTTTGACGGACGAGCGTTATCATGGCGTATTTTTATCGAGAAACCATGGGCATCAGCTTGCACTAACGGCTGGCATTGCATCGGCACGAGGTAGTGAAGCCGTATTTGTGATCGACGGAGATTTACAGGATCCACCCGAACTGCTGCCAGATTTTTACAAATTGTTGCAGGAAGGCAATGATGTGGTATATGCGGTCCGGAAAAAACGGAAGGAAAGTTTTATCAAAAAAACCGGATATCATTTATTTTACCGCTTGCTGCGTTCGATTTCTTATGTTGAAATTCCGCTTGATTCAGGAGATTTTGCATTGATCAGCCGCCGTGTTGTGGATGTCATGAATAAAATGCCGGAAGAAAGCCGGTATCTCCGTGGAATGCGGTCGTGGATCGGATTCAACCAAACCGGTTTTGAATACGAAAGAGATGCACGGGTAGCAGGCGAATCAAAATATTCCTTCAAGCAATTATTCGGATTAGCCTACAACGGAATATTTAATTTTAGTGAATTTCCAATCAAGTTCATGAGCAGAATGGGCGTTTTGGCCATTCTTATTTCCCTGGTTTATTTCATCATTGTCGTTGTTAAAAAACTCTTTTTTGTCCAGGTAATAGAGGGGTTCACAGCATTGCTTTTTGTGATCATTCTTTTCAGCGGCGTGCAGCTTCTGGCACTTGGGATTATTGGTGAATATGTGCTCAGGATATTTTTTCAGTCAAAAAACCGTCCTTTGTACATAGTTAAAGAAGAGATTATAAACCGCGAGTATATTTAACAAATGCTTTTCAATTCCATACAGTTTCTGATATTTTTCATTGTAGTCACGCTGGCTTATTTCAGCCTGTCATGGCGTGGACGATGGATTCTGCTGCTGGCGGCGAGTTGTTATTTTTACATGGTTTTCAAACCGGTTTTTATTCTGATCCTGTTTGGTACCATTGTCATTGACTATTACGCCGGGATCTGGATTGCAAAAACGAAAGATCAGAAGCAGAAAAAACTATTACTGATTATCAGTCTGATATCGAATATCGGTATTCTCTGTTTTTTTAAATATTACGATTTTCTTGAAAATTCAGTAAACCATGCACTGCAAATAATTGGTTTCCGACCAGTAATTCCGCATCTGGAAAGAGTTATTCCGGAAGTTATTCTGACATGGATGGTTAATAATGCAGGCCACGTTTTATTGCCGATCGGTCTGTCTTTTCACACTTTCCAGGCCATGAGTTATACGATTGAAGTATACCGTGGGAATCAGGAACCGGAAAGAAATTTTGGTATTTACGCCCTGTATGTGATGTTTTACCCGCAGCTTGTGGCCGGGCCAATCGAGCGTCCGCAGAATATGCTGTATCAGTTTCATTCTTATTTTAAGTATGATTTTGAACAGGTAAAATCCGGTTTGGTACAAATGGCTTTTGGCTTTTTTAAGAAAATCGTCATTGCAGACAGGCTTTCCCAGGTGGTTGATTTTGCTTATATCAATCCCGCAGAACAAAACGGATTGACAATCGTTACGGCGATGGTTTTCTATTCCTTCCAGATTTATTGTGACTTCTCAGGATATTCCGATATAGCTATTGGCGCTGCGCGTGTGATGGGCTTCACATTAATGGACAATTTTCGTTCGCCTTACGAAGCCAGGTCGGTGGCAGAATTCTGGGGGAGATGGCATATTTCCTTATCAACCTGGTTTAGGGATTATCTGTATATTCCTTTAGGAGGAAACAGAAAAGGAGAATTTAATAAATACCGCAATCAGTTCATCGTATTTTTGGTCAGCGGACTATGGCACGGCGCGAGCTGGCAATTTGTGATTTGGGGCGGTCTGCATGGTACTTATCAGGTTACAGCAGCTTTGCGTGATAAGTGGATGAAAAAGGCTGGAATTTCGTTTCCGGACAACGCAGTTTCCAGATTTCTGGGTATTCTTGTAACATTCGTTCTGGTAACGATAGCCTGGATATTTTTCCGGAATAACCTCAGAAACTCACTTGTTATCCTGAAAAAAATTCCAACTTTATCTTTTGCTGATAAAATCAATACACCTTTTAATCAGGTTGAGATGTGGTTTTGTGTTTTTTTGATGTTGTTTCTTTTGGTTAAAGAACATTATTACCAAAACATCCCAACTAAAAACACAACCGGATTTTTTATCCTTTTTATTACGCTTTCATTCCTGACCTACTTCCTGGGAGTCGTTACAACAAATCAATTTATTTACTTCCAGTTTTAATTTCCAGCTGAATTTTAATTGACAGATTTTCAATGCAATTTTTGAAAGTTTGACTATTTGTGTCTTTAATTTCTGCCAAGCTGACAGAAAAAGGGTCTAGTACTATTTTTTACAATGCACTTTACTAATTAAAAACTAACGTCGCACCACGACAGATTTATAGATATGTACGAAGTTACAGCAGACAACCGGTTAAGAAGATTAATTATCGTTGGAGATCGTGTTTTGATAAAACCAAAAAGTCCTACGGACCGCACGAACAGCGGTTTGTATTTACCTCCGACAATTACCGAAAGAGAACAGGTTCAAAGTGGTTACGTGATTAAGGTTGGTCCGGGATATCCAATTCCAACGCCGTCCGAAGATGAGCCGTGGAAAGAATCGGAAGAAAAATTGAAATATATGCCTTTGCAGGCCAAGGAAGGTGATATTGCTATTTACCTGCAAAGAAATGCGATTGATCTGGAATATGATGGAGAGAAATATGTAATCGTTCCACAAGGGTCGATTTTGATGCTGGATAGGTCTGAGGATTTGTTTGAGTAACAACACAGTATCCTGAATCTTAATCAGGTATTATTAATATTTTAAAGCTCCAACGTTGAAATGAATATCAACATTGGAGCTTCTTAATTTTTGCCAAAAGAAGACAATACCGTGCTCAACGGGAAAATATCATATTCAGGACCTATGGTAAAAAGATCATCATCAATTGCCATTTCTGTAACACTTTCGGCAGTTAGGTGGTATAAAATATCGTTTTCTTCGTAGTAGAACTGTAACGGAGTTCCATCTAGTTTCAAGTATTCAGGAAAGAAAAAACCAAACGAAGTTTTTATATCCTCAGCTAACGCTAGTTCAAGGGTTTCATTTTTTTCTTTTTCAATTCGATACATCTTTTTAACAGGAATGTTTAGAAGAGTATATTTTTGTGAACTGGTTTTAAAAGTAAATTCTCGAATTTTTCCCTTAAATCCCAACTCTGCTCTTCCTTGTTTGATGTCATCAATCGTTAGAAGAACAGCAAGTTTTTTTACAAGCTCTCCTAATTGAGGATCATATAAAAAATACTTTCCTTTCTCGTTGATGATTTCTGAAAATGTATTAAAATTCTCGGGATTCTTTGGTTGTACTGTGGTAACATCTGCCCTAAACAGATTGTTTTTTTTGAACAGCTTTATTTCGCTTAGGGTAATATCTATGGAATCTTTTGGCTTGCCAGTTAGAACAGAATCAACTTTATAGATGATTACTCCTTGTGTAAATTTAATTTGAGCGTTAACAGTTATCCTGGTTAGAGTTACAATCAATATACCAAGTAGCAACTTCGAAAGCGTCCCAAAGCAGGATGTCAAAGAAAAATTCTTCATACTGTTAAATCATTAAAGTGTATGTATCGGATTTGAAATTAAACTCTTTATCTCAAATACAATCAAAAATCTGCGTTTTGATGTCATTTAATCAAACTTTGATTAAATGAAGTTGTATTTGGTTCGTAATATTTGGTCAGATCATTTCAAACATTTGTTCAAACAATAACATTACCCTCCTGAAATAAACCTTAATTTTAAGGGCAGTAATCGTGTTCATTCAAAAACAGACTATCATGAAATATAAGTTTTTAGGGAACACCGGTGTTCTGGTTTCGGAATTATGTTTCGGTACCATGACTTTTGGTGGTGATGGATATTGGGAAGCCATTGGTAAACTTCAACAGGAAGAAGGTAGTGCTTTGGTAAAAACGGCGTTCGACAGTGGAATAAATTTCTTTGACACCGCTAACGTTTATTCTTACGGTAAGTCTGAAGAAATACTTGGAAAGTCATTCAAGGATCTGGGAATCAGCAGGAGTGAAGTGGTGGTTGCGACAAAAGCCAGAGGCAGAATGGCACCAGGCGCTAACCAGATCGGCTTGTCAAGATTGCATATTATGGACTCAGTAAATGACAGTTTGCGCCGTCTGGACATGGACCATATCGATCTTTTCTACATCCACGGTGTTGATGCTTATACGCCGTTGGAAGAAACGATGCGAGGCTTGGAAGATATCGTTCGTTCCGGAAAAGTGCGTTATCTGGGTGTGAGTAACCATGCTGCTTGGCAAATTATGAAGGCAAATGGTATTGCAGAAAAAAATGGCTGGACAAAATTTGTTGCCTGCCAGCATTATTATACCATCGCTGGCCGTGATCTGGAACGTGAATTAATTCCGATGATGGAAGATCAAAACCTGGCTTTAATGCCTTGGAGCCCATTAGCGGGCGGCTTTCTTTCCGGAAAATATACAAGAAATAATGAAACCTCAGGGGACAACCGTCGTGATAATTTTGATTTTCCCCCAATTGATAAGGAAAAAGCGTATGATATTATCGACGTCATTCAACCTATTGCAGAATCGCACGGCGTGTCAGTTGCGCAAATTGCTTTGGCTTGGTTATTACATCAAAAAAGCGTGACAAGTGTAATAATCGGAGCTAAAAAACCGGAACAATTAAAAGATAACATCGCATCAACGACCGTTTCATTGTCTCAGTCGGATCTTGCGCAATTATATGATATCAGTATGCTCAACACGGAATATCCGCAGTGGATGTTTGAGCGTCAGGGAAGAGACAGACTTCCGCAATAGATTTTTTTAATATGAAAAGTAAAGGCAGCTGGACGTCCGGCTGCTTTACTTTTTCCAACCTCTCTAATCAGTTTATAAATGATTTACCTTTTATGGTCTTTGTTTAATATAGGAATGCTTGTCTGGTTTCTTTTAATCGCATTCGGTGCTTTAAAATTGTTTTTGAAAGAAATGGGCATGGTTTCGACTATCATTTTTGTCATTGGCATTTTTTCTTTCATAAAAGGATCGGTGGTGAGTAACCAGGACAAGGGATATCAAATGAAACAGAATGAAGCCGTTGGGATGCAGAATCTGGAAAATGCAATTTCCTATCATTTGGATCTCAGTTATATTTACACAAAAGACTCAACCTACACCGGACAATTATCCTCAAAGATCCTGGTAAACGGGCTGATTTCCGGACATGGATGGAATCCCGGATTGACTTCTGCCGTAATGGAAAATGGGATTGTCAACTATCATGTAAGGGGAGATCATCAATGGAAACTACTCGGGCTGGTATTGTACAATCAGGATCAGGAGTTTAAGGGTACTATCAAAGTGAAATAATGATAACTATACGGATTTAGCGGAAGAACAAAGTACCTTTGCATTATGTCAAATAAGGAAAATTTAGAAACCACGCTATCAGGGCTGGGAATCGCTGCGTTAAATGAAATGCAGCAAGAGGCAAATACTGCGATTCAGGAAAATTCAGAAATACTTTTGTTATCCCCGACAGGTTCAGGTAAAACACTTGCGTTTTTACTTCCGATCATGTCGGTTTTGCAAAAGGATATATCAGATGTTCAATGCATTATCATTGTACCAACAAGAGAATTGGCATTGCAAATTGAATCTGTTTGGAGAAAAATGTCAACCGGTTTTAAAGTGACCTGCTGTTATGGCGGACATGATATGCAAACTGAAATAAGAAGCCTTAGTGAAGCTCCTGCACTTTTAATTGGAACGCCGGGAAGATTAATGGATCATATTTTCAGAAAGACTTTCACGACCAGAAAAATTACAACGCTAATTCTGGATGAATTTGATAAGTCTCTGGAAATGGGTTTTCAGGATGAAATGTCTGAGATCATGGGCAACTTACGTGGACTAAAAAAGAGAATTTTAGTATCTGCCACGGAAGGGTCCAAAGTACCTTCTTTTACAGGTGTTAAAAATCCTGTTGTGCTGGATTTTATCGCGAATAAAAATCAGGAAAGCGGCCTGACAGTAAAACTTGTTTTGTCTGAGAATAAAGATAAAACAGAAAAACTGGTTCAGCTTTTAAGTTTTCTGGGTTCAGAATCAACATTGATTTTCTGCAATCTTCGCGAATCTGTGGAGCGGCTAAGTACTATTTTAAAAGAAGAAGGAATCGATTGTGCCTATTTCCATGGCAAACTTGAACAGGAAGACAGAGAGCGTACCTTAATTCGTTTCAGAAACGGATCTACTTTATATCTAGCTGCTACCGACTTAGCGGCTCGGGGTCTGGATATTCCTGACATGAAGCATGTTATACATTTTGAGCTTCCGTTAAAAGCAGATGAATTCAGACACCGTAACGGTCGTACCGCGCGTATGCTGACGGAAGGAACGGCTTATATTTTGTTAAATTCTGACGAAACTTTACCTGAATATATTGTAAGAAAACCTCAGGTTTTGGATCTTCCAGCAAAATATACATTGCCAGCTCCATCCGAATGGACCACCATTTATATCAGCGGAGGAAAGAAAAACAAGCTGAATAAAATGGATATTGTTGGCTTTTTAATTCAAAAAGGAAAACTGGAAAAACAGGATCTTGGATTGATTGAAGTGAAAGATAATATCTCCTTTGCTGCTGTCAGAAAAAGTCAGGTTAAATCCATGCTGAGCCTTATTTCGGAGGAAAAAATGAAAGGGAAAAAGTTTAAAATTGAAGTTGCGAGATAGAAAATTAAATACAGATTATTCAAACGGATACGACCTTTATTGATCGTGTCCGTTTTTTTTTATGTAAATAAATATGGAGGCAATCTTGGTTTAATGATTTTAAATTGATTTACTTTGCAATTCAAAGTACTTTTAAAATATATCAATTATGATCAAGATTCGTACTTACCTGCTCTGGATTGCGCTTACGGCTTTGCACACGTATCTATTTTATCACCATGATGTGGGCGTCAATGCACTTTTATTTTCTATTTTAACTGTTGGCGTGACAACCTGGTATCACAAGCTTGGAAGTGAAAAATTGTGGTGGATGGCGGCTTCCGGTCATCTTATTTCTGCTTTGGCTGTTTCCTTACATTCTTATTTTAGTAGTGCCGCTACCTACAATCTGTCGTTTTATGTTTTAGCCGGATATGTTATTTCGATGCGTAGCAGCTTGCCGGTAGCTTTTATCAATGGCATGTACAGAAGTATATTTTACAGCTTTTTTATTACCATTTATTCAGCGTTTCTGGATTTGCTTGATGTTATTACCCATTCAAATAAATCTTATTTTTCTCTGAGAAAAACAACACTTTATATTGCACCAATCTCGGTAACGGCCATTTTTTATGTTTTATACGGTACTGTAAACCCTGATTTTTTTCTTTCCATAAACTTTCCTGAATGGCAGTTCAACTACGAATTGATTTTTTACACTTTGTTTGGAAGCGCTATTATTTGTCCGCTGTTTTTTCCGGGTCCAACGGGCAGACTGGCAGAATGGGATTTAACAAATCCTGATCTTCTTAAAAGAATGGAGGGTAAAAAGAGTGGCAGAAGGTTTACTACAATGGGTTTATTCTATGAAAACAGACAGGGTGTCATTATGTTTATAATGCTTAATACCTTAATAGCTATTTTTCTGGCTTTTAGTATTTTACAAATATTTTTCCCGTCGCTCAATCATCATCCGGCTGGCCATTCGGATCAGGTGCACCAGGGATTTGAAGTGCTTGTTTTGAGTATTATCATAGCTATTTTACTGATTATGTACTACTTCCGAAAAAACGAAAATTTTTATGATAAGAAAGTCAAGCTTGTCAAACTGGCAACAATCTGGATCATACTGAATGGTATTCTTATACTTTTCACCTGTTATAAAAATGTACTTTACATTGATGCTTTTGGTTTGACATACAAGCGGATATGGGTTTTTATAGGAATGATGTTAACAGGAATAGGCTTATATCTAACGATTATTAAAATATACAAAGTCAGAACAAACTGGTATTTGCTGCGCCAGAATGCCTGGGTGCTTTATTTTACGGTCGCGTCATTTGGCGTTGTAGATTGGGATCGCCTGATTACCTGGTATAATCCTAACTATGCTGAATTTCTGGATGTGAAATATATTTTAAACCTGGGCAATACCCAGATTCCCTATATGAGTGAATTGCTGGATGCAAATGATCCGAGAATTATACCTTTCAAAACTGACATAGAGAGGAAAATGGTTAATCAGCGTTTACCAGCAGATTGGCAATCCCAAACCGCTGATACACAATGGATGCTCAGAGAATATAAAAAATAAAAAAAATGCCGGGTGAATTAATCTATTAGCCATGATAATTAATTCCCCGGTTTTTTATGCTTTTAAGAAAACCATAGTATTTTGCGAACTCCATCTTATACTGATTTCATAGATAGAATGACTGGTATTTTTTTAAATGAACAATCTGGACACAAAAAAAGCCTGGTATCGCGATACCAGGCTTTCCAAATGATATTATGATTAAACTTAGATAACTTTAACGTTAACCGCGTTTAGACCTTTTTTGCCATTTTCTACTTCGTAAGACACTTTGTCATTTTCACGGATATCGTCTTGAAGACCTGAAACGTGAACGAAAATGTCTTGGTCTCCATTAGATGGAGAAATGAAACCAAATCCTTTGGAATCATTGAAAAATTTTACTGTACCTTCTGCCATTAGTATTGTTCTTATATATTTTGAAGCCCAAATATACGAACGTCTTTTGGATATGCAAGAGAAAAGTATTTTTAATTTAGAAAAATTAATATTTAATTATTTTCGATAGAATTGGTAGACTGTAAATTCAGCGTACCAAATTCTTCAAAAACGATTGCTAATTTAAATAATTCCTAAATTTTTGGCTTACGAAACATTTAACTGGTTTCTTTGTTTCCTTATTGATTCATCCGGAGTGTAAGCATGCCAGTTATCCGAAATTCTCATCATAATCCTCCTTTTTGGCTCCCCAACGGCCATTTGCAAACCATTTATCCCGCACTTTTCAGAACCATTAACTCGGTTGATTACCAACGTGAACGCATTGCTACACCAGATCAGGATTTTCTGGATCTGGATTGGTCGCTGGCGACTAAAGAATCCGGTTTTCATGACAAAAATAAACTTGTAATTCTTTCGCACGGACTGGAAGGAAATAGTACCCGGCAATATATTTTGGGCATGGTAAGGTTTCTAAGTGCAGAAGGATACGACTGTCTTGCCTGGAACTTTCGGAGTTGCAGTGGTGAAATGAATAAAACTTCCCGATTTTATCACAGCGGTGCTACCGAAGATCTGGATCTTGTTATTCAACATGTTTTTGAAAAAGGATATACTCACGTTGATTTGTTGGGTTTCAGCCTTGGTGGAAATCTGACACTTAAATATTTGGGAGAAAAAGCTTTCAATATTGATCCAAGGATAAAAAAAACCGTTGTTTTTAGTGTTCCAATGGATTTGAAAGCATGCAGTCTGGAAATTGTTAAGCCTCAAAACCGGATATATCAATCGAGATTTCTAAAAACCCTAAAACCCAAAGTTGATCAAAAAGCAGTTCACTTTCCCGGAGATATCAATCCTGCTGATTTCAAATTTGTAAATACATTATATGACTTCGATGATATTTTCACCGCGCCGCTCCACGGGTTTCAAAATGCAGACCATTATTATGAAATGAGCAGCGCAATGTTTTTTGTCAAAAATATAACCATTCCTACCTTAATTGTAAATGCCGCCAATGATCCGATTGTTCCCGAAAATAGCCTTCCAGTAAGCCTGATCGATACTCTATCAAATGTTTTATTAGAGATTTCTGATTTTGGAGGTCATTGCGGATTTCGTCCTTCGGGTTTATTTCAAATCAATTACTGGTCAGAGTTGCGTGCACTGGAATTTCTTCGCGATAAATCATTGTTGTAGGCTTATGTACGCTAGCCTATATTTTCTTTAAGTTATTTTTTTGTTTAAGTGAACGTAACTAATTGATATTCAATAATATTTTCGTGAATATACATTTTTTATGAGCTTTATAAAGTTCTCAAAACAATAATAAAAAGCGTCAGATTAACATTTTTTTAGGGTCATAGAAAACAGATTCGTAATTTTGTGACAAAATTGGGAATCCAACCAAATTTCACCGTTTGAAACGTTCACATTTTAATTTGATACTTATTCAGTTATCTCCTGCTTCATGCCGACATTAACACTCAATCCCCCGCATATCATTATCGATTTTGACAGTACTTTCACCAAAGTAGAAGGACTGGACGAACTTGCTGCCATTGCTTTGACAGGGCATCCGCAACGTGAAAAAATTGTTCAGGAAATTGCTGACCTGACGAATATGGGTATGAACGGGGAAATGTCTTTTTCGGAAGGACTTCACAAGCGAATTGATCTTTTGAAGGCTACCCGTGCCAATATTGAGGAACTGGTTTCTTTTCTGAAAACCAAGGTTTCCGATTCTTTCAAGCGCAACAAACAGTTTTTAACTGAAAATGCAGACCATATTTTTATCGTTTCAAGCGGATTTAAAGAATTTATTATTCCAGTTGTAACGGAATTTGGTCTTCGCGCGGATCATGTATATGCTAATGAGTTCCGGTTTGATGAAGAAGGAAATATCATTGGAATTGATGAAGAAAATGTTTTGTCGACAGACGGAGGAAAAATAAAATTACTTTCTTCTCTGAAACTGGAAGGTGAAGTTTACGCGATTGGTGATGGTTATACCGATTATCAAATAAAAGAAGCAGGTTTTGCAAACCGTTTCTATGCATTTACAGAAAACGTGGAACGTCCGAAAGTCGTAGCCGTTGCAGATCATATCGCTACTTCCTTTGACGATTTCTTGTATGACAATAAATTGAGCAGAAGCCAGTCTTATCCAAAAAGCCGGATAAAGGTTCTTTTGCTTGAAAATGTTCACCCGGTTGCTTTGCGTGCTTTTGAAGAGCAGGGTTTTAATGTTGAGTTTGTAAAAGGTGCGCTTGATGAAGACGAACTTTGCGAGCGTATCAAGGATGTATCCATTATTGGTATTCGTTCCAAAACAAATATTACAAAAAGAGTTCTTGAAAATGCCAATCGTTTGATGGCAATCGGTGCGTTTTGTATTGGTACAAACCAGATCGATCTGGAAGCTGCGGCTGAAAAAGGTATTGCCGTTTTCAATGCGCCATATAGCAACACGCGTTCTGTGGTTGAATTGGCGGTTGGCGAGATGATTTTGCTGATCAGAAATATAGTTACAAAAACTAACCAGATGCATGCCGGAATCTGGGATAAATCTGCGAACGGAAGTTTTGAAGTTCGTGGCAAAAAACTGGGCATGGTAGGTTACGGAAGTATCGGTACACAGCTTTCTGTTGTGGCTGAGGCGTTGGGAATGGAAGTGTATTTTTATGATGAAGTTGAAAAACTATCTCTTGGAAATGCCCGTAAACTTAATTCTCTGGATGAGCTGCTTTCCGTTGCGGACGTAATCAGTATGCACGTGGATGGTCGCAAGGAAAATGCAAACCTTATTAGCACGCGTGAATTCAGCCTGATGAAAGATGGTGTGATTTTCATGAATCTTTCCCGTGGGCATGTGGTCGATATTGAAGCTTTGGCAGCAGCCGTAAAAAGTGGAAAAGTAGCAGGAGCAAGCGTTGACGTTTTCCCGAAAGAGCCGAAAACAAATGATGAATCTTTTGAAAGCGCATTACGCGGATTGCCAAATGTAATTCTGACGCCGCATATCGGAGGAAGTACCGAAGAAGCCCAGGCAAATATTGGTCATTTTGTTCCTTCCAAATTGCTGGAATTTATGAACAATGGTAGCTCTTACGGAAGTGTTAATTTCCCGGAAGTGCAATTGCCAAAACTAAAAGATTCTCACCGTTTGCTTCACATTCACGCAAACGTACCGGGTGTATTAGCCAAACTGAATAATATTTTCGCGAAAAATAATATCAACATCACAGGCCAATATCTGAAAACGAACGAGAAAATCGGCTACGTAATCGTTGATATCGCCAAAGGATATACAGAGGAATTTATTCAGGAAGTAAAAGAAGTAGAAGGTACAATTCGTTTTAGAATGTTGTACTAGTATTATAGTCAGGAATTATTATTTGATGATCAGTGATTGTCAATTATAGTCAAGGATTGTCAGGTTTAGTCACGTGTTGTTTGGCGACACTTGACAATAAATGACAATACTTGACAAAACCTGACAATGAATGACCATTGAAAATTGATCCCACTTTCTAGCAATATTAAAATGTCACTAACTTTTTTCACTCCAGGTCCCGCGCAGCTTTACCCGACATTTGAAAAACATTTACAGACTTTTGTAAGTGAGCAGTTGGGTTCAATTTCGCATCGCAGCCAGCAGTATCGTGATTTGCATAAATTTACGGTTGACCAGCTTCGTACGCTTTTGAATGTTCCTGATTCACACGCTATTTTGTTTCTTGGGTCTGCGTCAGAGGCTTGGGAGCGTATTTTATTTAGCTGTGTAGAACTTGAAAGTTTTCATTTGGTAAATGGATCTTTCTCGAAAAAATTCTATGATTATTCCCTTGGCTTGTGCAAATATGCGCACAGCCAGGAAAAGCCGATGGGTGAAGGTTTCAGTGCTTCCGAAATCGTGGTTCCTGAATATGCAGAGTTGATCTGTACAACCCATAACGAGACAAGTTCTGGGGTACAAATGCCGGTTTCTGAAATTCATAAACTGAAACAAAAATATCCGGACAAACTGATCGCGGTGGACATTGTTTCATCAGCGCCATATCCTGAGCTGGATTTTAATTTAATTGACACGGCATTTTTCTCCGTTCAAAAAGCATTTGGCTTGCCAGCCGGACTTGGTGTCTGGATTGTGAACGAAAAATGTTTGAAAAAATCGGAAGAAATTAAAAAGCAATATTCCATCGGTGCGCACAATGATTTGCCGACGCTTTGGAAAAACGCTCAAAATAACGAAACACCAGCGACTCCCAACGTGATGGGAATTTACTTATTAGGTAAAATCGCAGAGGATTTTAATAAAATTGGTGTAAAAAATATCCGTAAAGAAACCGAACAAAAGGCGGATCTTCTTTATAAATTTATAGAAAGCACAAACGGTTTTTCTTCTTTTGTAAAAGATAAAAAATACAAATCTCAAACCGTTATCGTTGCCAATACAGAGCAACCGTCAGCGGATATTATTAAAGCTGTCAAAGCAAAGGGAATGGTAATCGGCAGCGGTTATGGACAATTTAAATCTTCCCAGCTGCGCATTGCTAATTTTCCTGCTACTTCTCTGGAACAAATTCAGTCTTTAATTCAGGAATTGAAGGCATTGTAAAATAAAATATTTAATGTGTTTAAAGCGCAAAATCGTAATCGGTTTTGCGCTTTTTTAGTTTTGAAATTTTGGAGGATCGATAGTAATTTTTCTTTGATTTGTGAAGAGGAAATTGGGTGAGTATCAAATACAAAATTACTCCTCATTCAATATTTGCTCTAATATTGAATCATAAACACCTTTCAGCTCAGCTTCTATTCTATTAGTAGAAAAATCGTAGCAGATCATAGTATCGTGGTTGGGCTGGAACCGTTAAGTCGTTTTGAAACGGATATGGTAAATACCGTTGATCAGGCGCTTTCCATTGTGAACGAAGTGGCCAGCCTTAACCTGAAAATTGTTCCCGATACCTTTCATTCCAATATTGAAGAAAAAGATATTCCGGCTTCGATCAGGAAAATTGGCAAAAAAATGCTTTGTCATGTACAGGGAAGTGAAATCGATCGCGAAACTTCCGGAACCTGACATTTGGAATGGGATGGGGTCAGTGAAGCGTTCAAAGAAATTGGTTATGACGGAGCTTTTGGCATTGAAACTTTTGGACAGCCGTCAAAAGAACTGCCAAAATAGGTCTGTATCTGGCGACCGTTAGCAAACAGTGTCCTGAAAATTCCCCTGGTAAAATCGATACGTTACCATCTTTTGTCAAAAACAGTATGCGTTTTTAAATTAATAAATTCGTTATGAGAAATCCGGTTCTATTCCTTTTGCTTACAATTTGTACGTCTGCGTTTGGACAAGTACCGGTTGATCTTCAAAGTTTTGATAAGAAAAGTAAGGTTCAGGTTGCAGTTAAGGACAATATGCTTCATATCAGCTGGCCAACCGGAACAACTGAAAATGGTAAAATCTCTTTTGATTTGAGAGATGAGAAACCGCTTTTAAATACGATTCAGGTTATTGAAAACAATATTTCCCACACCGTTTCCAAAGATCTTGATCCGGCATTTATCGTTAACGTGGGAAAAAGGGATTTAATATCTCAAAATGGCTGGAACATCTTTTTTGATAAAACCGCCTATTTGCCTTATGAAACTTACACGGTGAAACTTGTGAAAACCGGCGTAAAGGTAATTTCATCGGGCTCGCATACGCAGATAAAAGTGGATGGTGCTACGGCTGGCCCATTTTCCGGATCGATTGATATTACTTTATACAATGGAAGTCCGCTGTTAAATATCGCAGCCGCTTTAACCACAAAACGTGATTCTGTCGCCATTATTTATGACGCAGGATTGGTAAGCAAACAATCGCCATGGGAAAAAATATTCTGGTCGGATACGCAGCAATATGTTCAGGATAAAAAACTGGATGGAAAAGAAGAAGGGCAGGAGCTTGAAGTTAAATACCGTACGATTATTGGTCAGAGTAACGAAGGAAGTATTGCTATTTTTCCTGCGCCGCATCAATATTTTTATCCGCTCGACAATTGCTATAATCTGAATTTTACCTGGTTTGGAAATAATTACAGAAAGCTGATTCCAGGTTATGGAATAGGGATCAGGAATGATATGCTTGGCGACAGGCGTTGGGTTCCCTGGTTCAATGCTCCTCCAGGAACGGAACAGAAACTTAATTTTTTCTGTCTGATCAGTGCTGAAAAAGATGGGAAAGTTTTGGAAAAAGTGAAAGCCTTTACGCATCAGGATACTTACAAACCGTTGGAAGGTTACTACACAATGGCAAGTCATTTCCACCAGGAACATGTGGATGACGTTTTGACGCACAAACCGATGCCGGATGTTCCCGGATTTGTAAAAGCATTTAGAAATACCGGCGTTAATATTGTACACCTCGGAGAATTCCACGGACCGGGAAGTCCAAAAGGGCCGGAGGTCAAAAGATGGCTGGAACAAAAAACACTTTTTGAAGAATGCGCCCGATTATCCGGCGGTAATTTTCTCCTTTTACCCGGTGAAGAACCAAACAATTTCTTTGGAGGACACTGGATGAATATTTTTCCAAAACCTGTGTATTGGGTTATGGCAAGAGGAAAGGACGAACCATTTGTAGAAGATCATCCGGAATATGGAAAACTTTATAGAATTGGCAGCAAGGAAGATATGTTGAAATTGCTGGAAATTGAAAAAGGGCTGGCATGGACGGCTCATGCCAGAACAAAAGGTTCAACAGGTTTTCCTGACAAATATAAAAATGAGTCATTTTTCAAATCAGACCGGTTTTTAGGGGCTGCATGGAAGGCGATACCTGCGGATTTATCACAGGATAAATTGGGGAAACGCGCTTTTGATCTGATGGACGATATGGCCAATTGGGGCCAAAAAAAGTATGTAATCGCCGAAGCCGATTTGTTCAGGATCGAACCTGAATATGAACTTTACGGTCATTTGAACATCAACTATCTGCAACTTGACGAAATGCCGGAATTTGAAAAAGGCTGGCAGCCCGTTTTAACAGCGATGGAATCTGGTAAATTCTTCTCGACGACAGGTGAAATTCTGTTGCCGGTTTTTAAAGTCAACAATAAGAAGTCTGGCGAAACTGTCAAACTGGATGCAAAAGGTACTACGGATATCATTTTGGAAACAAGCTGGACTTTCCCATTAAACAAAGCGGAGATAATTTCCGGTGACGGAAAAGAAGTATTTCGGGAAGTGATCAATTTGAACGATACGCAGGCATTTGGACAAAAAACGTTTCATTTTTCACCCAATCTTAAAAATAGAAAATGGGTGAGACTGGAAGTTTGGGACGTAGCGGCCAATGGAGCATTTACACAAACTGTCTGGCTTGAATAAAAGATATTTTCAATTAAAAATGATATGAAATTAGTAGTAACAATTCTGACTTTTTTAACTGTTATAACAGGGAATGTTTTCTGTCAAACGGTTGATATTCAGTCGAAAAAATCGTTGATAAAAGCAAATCCTACCAGATACCACAATCCGGTTTTCGAACCAATCCTGGCCGATCCGTCTGTGATCCGGGCGGATGATGGCTGGTTTTATGCTTACGGAACCCAGGATAATTGGGGTGACGGAAATCCCGGTCATTTGGTAGCGGTAGTTCGTTCTAAAAATTTAACCAACTGGACTTTTGTAAAAGATGCTTTTCTGACAAAACCGGAATGGAAAGAAAAAGGCGGAATCTGGGCTCCGGATGTTGTGAAAGTGAATGGCAAATATCATTTATATTATGCCTTTTCAACCTGGGGTGATTCAAATCCTGGAATCGGACTCGCTACTGCGGATTCACCAGCCGGTCCTTTTAACGATGAAGGAAAAATACTTTTAAGCTCGGAAGTAAATGTTCCAAATTCAATCGATCCATTTTTTATTGAAGATAAGGGTAGCAAATATCTTTTTTGGGGAAGTTATAGCGATGCACCAACACAGGGAACTTATGGCGTGAAAATGTCTGAAAATGGAAAATCTATTCCAGATCTTGGTGAAAAAATAAAGGTTGCTGCCGGAGATTTTGAAGCAGTCATGATCCATAAACGCGGTGAATATTATTACTTTTTCGGATCAAGGGAAAATTGCTGTGACGGCGCAAAAAGCAGATATAATATTCGTGTTGGCAGGTCGAAAAACCTTTTCGGGCCTTATCTGGATAAAGAGGAAAAGGATTTACGGGAGCGAGGTTCGGGGACTGTATTGGTTCACAGAACCGAGCAAATCGCAGGCCCAGGACATAATTCCCGAATTATAACAGATTCAAATGGAGCTGATTGGATGTTGTATCACGCCATAGATGTTAAAAATCCAACTGTTTCAACCGGAGCCAATCGTCGGTTTTTAATGCTTGATAAAGTAACCTGGAAAGATGGCTGGCCGGAAATTTTAAACACAGAACCAAGTATGGAAGAACATGAAGGGCCTTTTTTTAAATAGTGAGGTTTCACGCGAAGCAAAAAAGCGAACGCCGCGCGGTTTAAGCGCAGAGTACGCAAAGAATAAGCTTAGCGATCTTAGCGTTTTATCTTCGCTGCTTTGTGTGAAACCCTTAAAACTCTTAAATCTTTATAAATGAAATTATTGAAAACGACAGTTTGGGCATTACTTATTGGACTTTCCTTCCAAAACTGTGCGAAAAAGGCAGAAGAAAAAAAGGAAGAATCCACAACAGAGGAAAAGTCAGCATCCAGGGAAATCTGGACAAAAGAGCAAGCCAAAGATTGGTATGGTAAAAAAGATTGGATCGTTGGTGCCGACTTTTTGCCAAGTACCGCTATCAATCAGCTGGAAATGTTTCAGGAAGCTTCTTTTGATACGGCTACAATTAACAGAGAATTAGGCTGGGCGGAAGGAATCGGCATGAATACGATGCGTGTTTATCTTCACGATTTATTATGGCAGCAGGATTCAACAGGTTTTTTGAAAAGACTGGATACTTTTCTTTCCATCGCAGACAAACATAAAATTAAACCCGTTTTTGTAATCTTCGATTCCTGCTGGGATCCTTTTCCGAAATTAGGAACTCAGCGAGCGCCGAAACCAGGTGTGCATAATTCCGGTTGGGTACAAAGTCCTGGTTACAATGCCTTAAAAGACAGTACGCAATATCCTCGTTTGGAACAATATGTAAAGGGTGTTGTGAAAGAATTTGCGGACGACGACCGCGTGCTGGCCTGGGATATCTGGAACGAGCCGGACAATACAAATAACAGTTCGTATGGAAAAGTTGAACTTCCAAACAAAGTAGATTATGTATTGCCACTGATGAAAAAAGCTTTTGGCTGGGCAAGATCGGTTAATCCTGAGCAGCCGTTAACAGCCGGGGTTTGGGCAGGCGACTGGACTTCACACGAAACTTTGAAACCAATAGAAAAAGCAAGTATCGACGAATCCGATGTGATTTCTTTTCATAATTATGACAATGCAAACGAGTTTGAAAAGCGAATCAAACAATTGCAGCAATACGATCGCCCGATGATTTGTACCGAATACATGTCGCGTGGAAATGGCAGTTTCTTTGAAGGATCTTTGCCAATTGCGAAGAAGTATAATGTAGGCGCAATCAACTGGGGATTGGTTGATGGTAAATCACAGACAAGATATCCGTGGGACAGCTGGAAAAAAACATACACCAGCGAACCGACGCTTTGGTTCCACGATATTTTCAGAAAAGACGGAAAGCCTTACAAACAAGCAGAAGTTGACCTGATAAAACAACTTACTGCGCGCAAATAATTTTTGGAAAGTAATGAACTCCCGTGATGGCTAAAACCTGTCACGGGATTTATTTTTTACCTGTATATTTGACATCATGTTCCCAATCTGAAAATACCCGAACCCGATCGTTTAAAATTTGATTAACCGCATTTTATGAATTTTAGTACTCAAAAAGTTATCAGAACACTTCGACTGAAAAATGATTTAGTAACTGTTTTTACCTTTTCGTTAGCAGTTATTTCGCTCCTCCCTACTTTTGTTTTTGCACAAAAAAAACAAAAACCGAATGTCATTTTCATTTATGCGGATGATCTTGGTTATGGCGATTTGAGTTCTTATGGCGCGACTAAAATTAATACACCCAATATTGACAGGCTCGCCAAGGAAGGTTTAAAATTCACCAACGCGCACGCAACTTCGGCAACCTGCACACCTTCGCGTTATGCCTTGATGACGGGAAATTATCCATGGCGCAAAAAAGGAACGGGCGTTTTGCCTGGGAATGCATCATTGATTATTCCGGTTGATAAAATCACATTGCCGCAGGTTTTTCAAAATGCAGGTTATAAAACCGGAGCCGTTGGGAAATGGCATTTAGGATTGGGTTCGCCCAGTAGAGAGATTAACTGGAACAAACCACTTCTGGTTGGACCAAATGAAGTTGGCTTTGATTATGCTTATTTTTTTCCGGCAACATCAGATCGCGTTCCAACCGTTTTTGTTGAAAACCACAATATTGTAGGATATGAAAAAGAAGATCCGATTGAAGTTAATTATCAAGAAAAAGTTGGTAAAGAACCTACGGGACTAGAAAATCCAGAATTACTGAAATTACGATCTTCTCCAGATCACGGGCATAATAATACGATCGTGAACGGTATTGGCCGGATTGGTTTTATGAGCGGCGGAAAACAGGCACGTTGGGCAGATGAAGAAATCGCTCATGTATTTTTGAGTAAGGCAGAACAGTTTATTGAGGAAAATCAGAAAAATCCGTTTTTCCTGTATTTCTCACTGAATGACATCCACGTTCCACGTATGCCGAGTACTGAATTCAAAGGGAAAAGTAAAATGGGATTGCGTGGTGATGTTATTTTACAAATGGATTGGACTGTTGGTGAAATCCTGAAAAAGCTGGAAGCACTTAATCTGGATGAAAACACACTGATTATTTTTTCAAGTGATAATGGTCCGGTTCTGGATGATGGTTATGCCGATAAAGCGGTTGAATTAGCAGTAGGCCATAAACCTGCCGGCGTTTTGCGCGGAGGGAAATATAGTGCTTTTGAAGGTGGTACCCGCGTTCCATGGCTTGCCCGTTGGCCGGAAATGATCAAACCGGGAACTGTTTCAAACGCATTAATTTGTCAGATTGATTTATTATCATCCTTCGCTCATTTCTTTCAGCAAAAGATTGAGGATAGAGATGCGACCGATAGTTTTGCTTTAATGGATGCACTGACCGGCAAAGAAAAAACTGGTCGCGAAAGTCTTGTCAATCAGGGCGGTGCACTTTCATTTACAAAAGGAAACTGGAAATATATTGAACCAAACAATGGCGAATCTTTCAACAAACTTACCGGCACAGAACTCGGAAACGATCCGAAACCGCAATTATATGATTTGAGCAAGGATATTGGAGAGAAACACAACTTGGCCGGACAATATCCTAACAAAGTAAAAATGATGGCAGATGAACTCGCAAAAATAAAAGAAGCGGGTGGGAGTAGATAATTGACTGTTTATCATGAAAAATAATCTATGTATCGGATAGACTTTGATTTGGATTCTTATCCTGTTAATGTTGTCCTTTAAATAAATGAGCATGATTACAGGAACATCCAAGAAGATAGTAACGGTTTTTGTCCATTTGCTGGCCTGGGCGTTGTTTGGCTATACTTTAATTTTTTATCATCCCTTAACATGGAATGTTAAATTACCAAATGTGTTTTGGGCAAAACAAACCGCTCAACTATGTATTTTGGTTATTCTTTTTTATGTTAATACCTTTTATTTTGTACCGGAATACTTATTGAAAAATAAGTTGCTTCCTTTTTCCATCGTGGTTGTTGTATCTGTGCTTTTAGCCTTGTATGCGATTTATAATTTTGACACATTGCTCCATGTTTCAGAGCAAATGGAAAAGGTTATGGGACGGCGAAAACCACCGGGAAGAAGAGGATTTCTGGATGGATTTTTATTGATGACAGTTCTTTTGGTTTTGGGTATTAGTACGAGTCTGGCTGTGATTCAACGCTGGCAACGCGACGCACTGTTACGTGAGGATATGGAAAAACAGCAAATTCGTTCTGAACTTTCGTTTTTGAAAGCCCAGATCAATCCACATTTTTTCTTCAATACCCTTAATAATATTTATGCGCTGTCATTTACCGATGTCACTTTATCGCGGGATGCTTTATTGAAATTGTCGCGGATGATGCGCTATTTGCTTTACGAAACGCAGAGCGACAAAGCGGTTTTAAATAATGAAATTTCCTTTTTAAAAGATTATATCGAGCTCATGAAACTGCGGCTGCATGGAAGTACAGAAGTGATTTTTCACGAGCCAAAGTTGCTTAAAGATTATATGATTGCGCCGATGATGTTGTTGCCTTTTATCGAAAATGCTTTCAAACATGGGATCAGTGCCTTTCAACAAACTTCTATTTTGATAGAAATTGAGGTTGAAAAAGATGTATTACAGCTTCGTGTCCAAAACAATGTATTTAACGAAAAAAATGCACTGGCGATGGATAGTGGTGGAATTGGGCTGAGCAATACAAAAAGAAGGCTGGACTTATTATATTCCGGAAAGCATAAGCTCACCATTGAAGATAACAAGGCCGAAAATAATTTCTATATTGAGTTGCAAATTGATATGTCATGAAAATAAATTGTATAGCCGTAGATGACGAGCCGCTGGCCCTGGGCCTGATCAGCGCATTCATAAAGCAAACAGCGTTTTTGGATTTCAAAGGGCACTTTTCAAATGCCGTTCAGGCACTCAATGCTATTCATTCTGAAGATATCCAGCTTGTATTTCTCGATATTCAAATGCCGGAATTAAATGGAATGGAGCTTGCCCGGGTTTTGAGCCATACGGTTTCTGCACCTAAGGTTATTTTTACAACAGCCTACAATCAGTTTGCCATTGAAGGATATAAAGTAGATGCGCTGGATTATTTGTTGAAGCCTTTTGGTTATGATGAATTTCTTCGGGCTGCCAACAAAGCGAAAAATCATTTCGAAGGATTAATGCAAAATCAGCCGGTTCCGGAAAGTCAGGATGAAAAATACTTATTTGTAAAGGCAGATTACAAACTGGTAAGAATTGATTTCGATAATATTTTATACATCGAATCGCTGAAAGACTATATAAAAATACATCTGATAAATTCCACTCATCCGGTTGTTTCTTTGAGCAGTTTGAAAGCCATTGAAGAAAAACTTCCGGCCTCCCGCTTTATGCGCATTCACCGGTCTTTTGTAGTAGCCATTGATAAGGTTGATTCCATTACCAAAAGCACTGTCCAGTTGGGAGCTACAAATATTTCAGTTGGAGATCAGTATAAAGATGCCTTTAAGGAACTATTATTGCGTTGGGGTTGATGATATCACTATATGAAAAGGATAAAATTTAATTACTGCATGAAGTAGTTAAATCTTATCCTTTTTGCCACTATTTAATTACCTGCTGATAAGAAGATACGCGCCGCGCTGATTAATACAATATTTTTCAAATTGTTGAAATGCATCCAGATTTACCGTTAACGAAATTATTTTTTAATTTTTTGAAGAATAATTTGGAATGTAGTAAAGATTGCATATTATTGTATCAAGCTAGAAGTAGTTCTACAAAATGGTATTTTGTACAAGCTTATGAGAAGGTTGTTATACCCACTAATTTTTATTTTTCTATGCATATTGAATTTGGTTGGTTATTGCCAGCCCAATGATGCTGTGTATGCAAATTCACAGACTAATGGTGGTACGTTTCCTGAAATTCCAATTACGCATATTCCAACTGGAAGTTTCATAATTACTAATCCGGCCAATGCTGTGGCGAGTGGCAGCACGGGCCAGACCAAGCCGGTTAATGCCGGTACTCGTTTGTCTGTAAGCAGTACTGCAGGTGTAGCCACAGCTTGGTTGCAGATGGCATTCCCAAGTGATGTAGCCGCAAATAAAACTGTATATGTCAAAGTAGGTACCGGAGCAATAGCCCTGCTGGGTGGCGGGATTTCTTTACAGGTATATGCGACGGCGACGGGAACAGGAAGCACTGTTAATTTGGAAAATTCGACGCCAGTGACTTATTACACAGCTGATGGGAATGCATACATGGCAATCAAACCAACTGGTGCTTTCCGGAGTGTAAGAATATTACTGACCTCTCCGCTAGCGCTTGGAACGAATAATCTGGATGTTTTTTATGTGTTTTATGGCCCAAATCAGTCTAACGACACAAACCCTTTTCCGTTTAACATAGCGGATTGCGGTTTGCCAAATGTAACGGCAACGGCTTTCTCAGGACTTACTTTGGGCTCTGTGACCATTGCTAATCCTGGAAATGCAATAGACACAGACGTAATTACAGGATCTGCTTACAACACAGCGGGTGTGAGCGTATCAGGGCATATCATCCAAACATTTTATTTTAACGGTAATTCAAATTCAGGCGATGCTGTCAGAGTTATCTTTTCAAAAGGATCTGCATTGGTAAACATAGATGTTGGAAAGGCTGTAAAAATTCAGGGATATAATGGCAGTAATGCTGTTGGTATATCCAGGCCACTAAGTTCATTGCTTGATGTTGATCTTTTGGGATTATTAACGTCCGGGAGTACCGCAGTAACTTCATATTTTGCTCCAAAGGATATCAGTAATTCATCAGTAGTATTTGACCGTGTTACATTGGATTTTGATCTTGGGCTTTTGGGTGTATCGCTGAATGGCAATGGCTTAAATGTATTTGATGTCAGACGTGTTCCTGATGCCCCTACGGCCTCTGATGTAATGGCTTGTACGAATGTAGGTACAATTAATCTGGCAGCAACAACAGTCCAGTCAAATATCGCTAACATAGGAGACTTTACATATACCTGGTATAACGCAGTTCGCCAGGGCACACTTTTGGGGGCATTGGTTGGGCAGATACCCTTTTTAGCAACAGATCTGACTACTGTGGCTAAAAAAGAATATTATGTGGACATTACAAAATCCGGTTGCACAGTTCCTTCCGGACGTACCAGGGTTACGGTAAATACAATTAATCCACCGATTGTGCCACCAATAGCCTTAGTGCCTTAAAATGAATATTTTGTAAAATAATATACTAAATATTTCTCACTTAAATTTTAATACAACGTTATGAAAAAAGAATTACTCTTCTACGCCAAGGCTCCCGCCTACAAGCTGGTTTTTTTATCAGGGCAAAGCTATTCTCACAATTTTCATTGATCAAATTGGATAACTATTGATTTAACAAATCAATAAAGGGGCAGATTATGTCTGGTCCGGTCCGATATTCGATTGACATAAAATTTCAAATTTTTCACACAACGAAAAATGTAAGGATCTTCTATGTCCTGATTTTAGATGCGTATATAGAATTGAGTTCAAATATTGATGGTTGAACTCAATTCTGTGCAAAAACAATTAAAATCCTATATAACACAGTTTAACCGGCATTTTTTATCAAAATATTATCTATCGAAATGAATTTGATATACTAACCATGTAATATTTCTCACGTAAATCAAGAAATCTTTATTGAAAAAACGCAGATTCCTCTATGTCAAAACTTTTAAGAAATGGTTTGACAAATCCTTTTTATTCAACAAGAAAAAGGATGCTCGTACAATTGAAAAACAGAAATGGATAGTTTCATAAAATTCATGTCCGCCAAATCAATGAAAAATTAATACGTAAATCTTCCTTAATTAAATCAATGTTATGAAAAAGATCATTATTTCTCTTTGCCTGAGCTTTATGTTCATTGTTGCAGTTTTCTCTGAATCAAAAGCGAATACTTATTATGTTTTGGATGGACAAAATTTTGAGTTATCGCCTGAGGGTGCTTCTGCTTTTTCTTCTATTCTGTGGTATGTAGATACGCAGGCTCTTACTACGCTTACGGATGGAATTGGTAAACTGACTAAGAAGTTCGATTTGGCAGTTCCGGGTGTATCCGAAGAACATAAAATTTCATTAGGTGTTATCGCTAGTTTGGGAGGCTGTCTTTCAACCGTTGTTGAACATACGATTGTAGTACTTCCTAAACTAACATTGTCTATTACCACTCCAAAAGATAACTTTTGCGTTGGTGCCTTCAGTGCGGATTTAACTGTGAATGTAAGTTTGGACGCAACAGCATTGGGTTTGTTAAAAAGCAAATATAATGTAGCGCTTGCTCCATTTGCATGGACTGGCGGGGGAACGGCAAACGGAAATATTTTGACAATTAACCAGGCTGGTAATTATTCAGTTGCTTGTGATTACCTGGTTCTTGGAGGTACTGATGTAATTTCTGGTGCTTTAATTCCAACTGCAACAAAAATCATTGGACAAGGTGCAATCACAGGTATAAGCAAAGAGATTAAAAATGACCTTGCAATTCCTGTTGTTACTAATCTTCTTTTCAACTAAGGCCAGGGATTATTTATTCCGATATGATTTGATTTTCATAAAGGACATTTCACAAAACAATTCATGAAACTCGTAACCTTTGCTACGCTGGTTCTGCTGATTTTGCCCGCTCTTGCCTTTGCGCAGAGCGGTGCAAAACCGGTTTCTATTTGTAAGGGTACAACGCTGAGGTTAAAAGCAGTATCATCCAATGCCAATAGTTATGAATGGCATAAAAACGGAGAAATTATACCTGGCCAGACGCAAAATGAACTGGTAGTTTCAGATGAAGCAAGTTACACTGTTTTTGCCCTGAATACTGAAGGTTGCAGCTCTGGTATTTCAATTGCTATTATACTTTCGTACAATGTACCTTCCGCGGTGGATGACAGAATTTCGGGTAAAAATAATGAAATCCTTAATCTAGATGTGCTGCAAAATGATCAGTCACTTTGCGCAGCTTTGGATACTACTACCATGATAATAAAAACACTGCCAGGGCATGGGCAGGTTTATAAAAGCGGGGGAAGATTTTTGTACCTGGCAAATAAGGACTATGAAGGGCTGGATACGTTTACTTATACCGTTAGCGATCGAAGTGGGCAGCCGACTAATGTAGCAACTGTAACGCTTGACATTACCACGGTTCCTTTACCCGTTACTTTAATCAGCTTTGACGCGGCAAAAGAAGGTTTAACTTCGTTGCTTACATGGGCCACTTCAACAGAACTGAACAGTGATTATTTTGAAATTGAAAGAAGTAAAGATGCAAAGAGCTGGATGAATTTGGGAATTAAGCAGGCGATGGGTAATAGCAATGCAAAAAGTAATTACAATTTTGTCGACAGTATACCCGAATCAGGATTAAATTATTACCGCTTAAAGATGATTGATATGGATGGTTCGTTTGCTTATAGTCGAATCCAATCAGTCAATTTTCCTGAATTTTCCTGGGCAAAATTATATCCCAATCCTGTAACGGATGTTCTGCAAATTGCAATCAGTAACAGGCGGGTCCGGAAAATACGCTTAATTGATTCCTACGGCAGGGTAATGTTTGATGCCCAGATTTCTTTCGCATCGATGAGAGTGGACATGAAGTCCTATGTTCCCGGAACTTACTTCATTCATCTGGAACAGGAAGATGGCATAGTCCGTGTTTTTAAAATTGTTCATCTCAATTAAAAATGCTGGGAATGGTTTGAAACCCCTTTTTTGAGCTGGTCTCAGAGAAGGAGTTTTTGTTTTGAGGCAAACCGAGTGACGGATACCCATGTTAGCGTCTAACTGTCAGCATTTTCTTTAATTATAACTTGGTGATTATGATTAATAATTACTTTACACACACTTGCTTTTTTGTGATCTTGCTCGTTTGGACAATAAGTAATTGTCGGGGCCAGACTAATTATATACAGGAAAATTTTTCGGGTCCAAGCCAGTTCAGTAACTTGATTACAACAAATCCTGTACTTTCAAAATTTGAATTTGGTGATGGCTACATGGATATGACCAGATTACAAGCTACCAATGGAGGCCTATTAAGAGCATTAAGCGCAAACTCTTTTTCACCAAATCCACAAACATTATATATCCAGATTACTTTTAGTGTGGAAGAAATCAGTGTTGCCGATGTGAATGCTTTGTATTTTTATTCGGGAGAAAATTTTTCACCGACCAATAGTACATTTCCTGCCAACAGTACTTTGTTTAGCCGTTTTTCGATTGATTTTTTGTCATCTTCATTTGTTGTGCATGATATTCAGACAAATCGGAAAAGTAGTCCGTTACCACTTAAAACACCTGTAACCGTGACCTGGCTCCTGAATAATTCCCCGGATGGGCAGATTTACCGAAAGCCTGAGACTGCTGCTAATCCTGATTTTAAAGTAATGCCCGGGAAATATGATTTATGGGTGAATGATGAATTAATCGCCGATGAGGCTAGTGCTTTTCCGGGTGCATCTGCGTACACAGCCACCAAACTTTCAAATTTTGAGATCCGTTTTTGGACCGGTGTAGGGCGGGTCCGTTTTACAAATTTGCGCATTCGGGATATTACGAATATACTTTTTTTGAATAATAAAAAATAAAGATTAGAAATAATTATATAAAATCTATTGCGATTTGTAGTCTACTTATGTTATTTTGAAGTATAATTCTAAAAAACCTATGCATTCTACTACCCATTTGAAAGAAGTTCCGGATGATAAAGTCATCTGGCAGCGATTTCTAGCCGGAGAAGTGGAAGCGTTTGATCACCTGATGACACTCCATTTTCGTACTTTATTTCATTATGGGAGCAAGTTTTCAAAAGACAAAGAATTTATAAAAGATAACATTCAGGATCTTTTTTTGGTATTATGGGAGCGCAGGCAGAATCTCAGCAGTGATATTGCAGTAAAACCTTACCTGATGGCATCCTTACGCAGACTTATGCATAGAAGTGCTATGTCCAAGCCCATATTATCTGATAATTCCATTGAAGAGATCAACGGGAGTTTTGATATTGAATTTTCGGTGGAGGAAGAATATATTGAAAATGAATCCAGCCTTGTTGTTACACAAAAATTAAAAAAACTGCTTGACGAACTTCCTTTGCGACAAAAGGAAGTAGTATATCTTAAATACTTTCAGGAAATGGACCGCAGCCAGATTTCCGAAGTAATGAATATTTCTCCGCAAACAGTCTCCAACCTTCTCCAAATCGCCATCAAACAGTTGAAAAAACACTGGAAATCAGGAATTTTGATATTGGCATTCATTCATTTTCTCATATAAACTGAGATTATAAAACTTTCTAAAAATATTTTTATCAATTTTTTTAGAAATACTTTAAAAATTAATGGTATGCCTGATATGTTTTTGTCTATCGTATGATAGATGACATTGAAGGATATGAATGATTATAAAAATTACGGAATTGAAGATCTTGTTTGGGATACATTCTTTCGCCAGTGGGTGCTTTTACCTACGCGTGAAACTGATAGTACATGGAAAGAATGGTTGTCTGAAAATCCTGAAATGTCTGAAAAAATCAATCAGGCCAGACAAATTGTTCTGTCTCTGCAAGTAAAAGAACCGGAAATTTCAAATCAGGAAATTGCTGAAATTGTAAAAGAAACAATTGCCAGAACGATACCCGTTATCAGTGACGATTCGCGCAAAACCAATCTTAAAATTATTCCGTTTTATCAACAAGTTTGGTTCAAAATTGCTGCCTCACTTACCTTAATCATACTGTTTGGCTGGCTCGCAAAATCTCGGATAAATGTTAATAACCAGCTTAGTACTGTTGAAAAAGAAATTATAACTAAAGAGAAAACCAGATTCGCGCAGAAAATTAACACAACATCGGAGCCGATATTGGTTGCGTTAAAGGACGGAAGTAAAATTACACTGGCACCTTCAAGCGCGATCCGTTATCCTGAAAATTTTGAAAACAATAAAAGGGAAGTTTTTTTAACCGGAGAAGCTTTTTTTGATATTTCAAAAGATCCTGGCCGTCCTTTTTTTGTATATGCCAATGAATTGGTAACGAAAGTTTTGGGTACTAGTTTTAGAATTAAAGCTTATAAGACATCCAGGGAAATAACGGTTGAAGTGAAAACAGGAAGAGTATCCGTTTTTGCCAAGTCGGATCCTGATATCAAAGAGAAAACCACTAATCATGAGTTGGAAGGTATTGTGTTATCTCCAAATCAAAAGATCATTTACAGCCGTGATCAGATTCGCATGGTAAAAACATTGGTTGAACGACCTGAAATCATTATCGCCAAAGCTAAAATTCCACAGTTTATTTTTGAAGATGCGCCTGTTACAGATGTTTTTGATTCAATTGCCAAAACGTATGGAATTGATATTCTCTATGACGAAGAATTACTGAAAGGATGTCCGTTAACGGCGATTCTTGATAATCAGACACTACACGAAAAGCTAACCATTATATGCAAAGCTATTGAAGCAAACTATGAAATTCTGGATGGGCAGATCGTAATTCATGGTGGAGGATGCAAGAATTGATTTTTAATGATAATGAGTTGATAATTAATATTTTACGAACATTTAACTTTATTTTATTTGAGATTATAACATCATAATTTAAAAACAAAAAGAGCCGGTAATGTTCCCGCATTACCGACTCCGGATCAATCCCCAGGTTAGCACCAGTTGACCTCCGAAAAGGAGGCGGGGATCATTTTGCCAAATTTTCAAGCTTAACAAAACAATCAAATCTATGAAAAAACCAGTACAATACCATCAGGTATTACTTTGGATTATGCGACTAACAGCTACACAATTTATCCTGGCGTTTCTATTTATCAGCTCGGGCTATGCACATGAAAGCTATGGCCAAACGCTGCTGAGCCAGAAAATTTCTATTAGTGCAAATGGGAATGAAATTAAAAAAGTTCTGCATCAAGTCGAAAAGCAAGTAGACGTCCGGTTTGTATTTAGCTCAAAGCTGATCCAATCGGGTAGGAAAGTAAATGTCACAGCACAGAATAAACCTTTGTATGAAGTGCTTGACGACATATTGACTCCGCTAGGTTTACAATACGAATTATCAGGAAAAATCATCATTTTGAAAAGAATGGATAATTTACCTGAAACACAGCCACCAGTAAAAAGTAATGCGCCAAAAAAGAATATTTCCGGAAAAGTTTTGGATGAGGCAGGTTTAGGTTTACCGGGCGTGAGTGTCGTTTTAAAAGGCACGCAGACCGGCACTACGACCGATATTGACGGAGGATTTAAACTGGAAGTTGGAGATGATATCGCCGCCAGGGCAGTGCTGGTTTTTAGTTTTGTAGGTTTCAAAACCCAGGAAATTGTATTGGGCAGCCAGTCTGCCTTGACGATCAACTTAGCTTTGGAAGATAAATCGTTACAGGAAATTGTTGTGATTGGATACGGACAGGTAAAGAAAAGTGATCTCACAGGTTCCGTTGCTTCGATCAAGTCGGGAGAAATAAATGCTTATCCGGCAACTTCGATGGTGCAATCTTTGGCGGGAAGGGCAGCTGGTGTTTACGTTTCTCAAAATACCGGTGCTCCCGGAAGTGCAATCAGTGTACGTGTACGAGGTACTAACTCTATTCAGGGAAGTAATGAACCGCTTTACGTGGTCGATGGATTTCCATATTCCGGAAATCCGACTTTGCTTAATAATGCTGATATTGAATCAATAGAAGTTTTAAAAGATGCTTCCGCCACTGCTATTTATGGTTCAAGAGGTGCAAATGGTGTTGTTTTGATCACTACAAAGAGAGGTAAAACAGGCCGTATCAATGTTGAATACGATGGCTATTACGGTGTCCAGAAAATCAGAAAAAAACTGGATTTAATGGACGCCACGCAATACGCACAGTTTTATAACGAACAAGCAGCTAATGACGGTTTAGCTCCGCATTTTACGCAGGACCAGATAGCAGGTTTTGGAAAGGGAACGGACTGGCAGGATCTTGTATTTCAATCTGCACCCATTCAAAATCAATCTATATCGGTAAATGGAGGTAGCGAAAAAACGAGATTTTCGGTTTCGGGAAGTAATTTCAACCAGGACGGCATTGTCACAGGAAGTAATTACAAGCGAAATTCGCTTCGGTTTAATATCAATTCTGATCTTGGTAAAAAGTTTAAGCTTGACGTCAATTCAGTATTAAGTCGCATTGATACGGATAGAAAAAATTCTGAAAAGGGTAACAGGGGAGGTTCGTTATTTTCTGCTATATTATCTGGCTATCCTACGGTAGAACCCTATAAAACCGACGGGACGTTGTCGAATTTAGGGGAGACATATTCCTGGGGATCCAACGCCATTATTAACCCGTTGAATTTCATAAACGAGCAGAAAAATCATATCCAGTCAAATAAAGTACTGGCAAATGCTGCCGTGACTTTTGAGCCGATTCCCGGATTAATACTAAAAACAATGGGTGGTATCGAAAGTACTGACGACAGGGAAAATGGATATACGACTAACAGGTTTGTGAATTCAAAGGGTAGCGCGCTTATCAATACAACGCGTGTCAGCAGTCTCTTGACGGAAAATACAGCAAGCTATCGTAAAGAATTCGGCAAACATAGTATTTCGGCAGTTGCAGGTTTTACTTACCAGGATTATACAACCACACAATTAAATACCTCCGGGAGCGGATTTATCAGCAACAATCAGGAAAGTTATGATATCGGTGCAGCTGCAACGCAAGGGATTCCGTTTTCAAATTATGCCAAATGGAGTTTGATGTCTTATCTGGCTAGGGCAAATTACACATTTAACAATAGGATTTTAGCCACAATAAGCTTCCGGGCTGATGGCTCTTCCCGTTACAGCGAAGGCCAGAAATGGGGCTATTTTCCATCTGCCGCATTAGCATGGAGACTTGCTGAGGAGGATTTTATTAAAAAAATTCCTTTTATATCTGATCTGAAAATACGGGCTGGCTATGGTAAGACAGGTAATACGGCAATCAATCCTTACCAGACACTTAATCAACTTGCTTCTAGTCAGGTCGTTTTTGGCGATGCGTTAACCACTGCCTATTCACCTACAAACAGGCTTGCTGGTCCTCTGAAATGGGAAACGACGGAACAAACGGATGCAGGAATTGATTTCAGTATTCTCAATAACCGGTTCAGTTTTACAGCAGATTATTATATCAAAAATACAAGCGACCTGCTGAATAATGTTCAGTTACCTTCATCTTTGGGTTACGGATATACCATTCAGAATATTGGTAAAATTCAAAACAAGGGTTTCGAATTTTCTGCAAATGCGAAGGTTTTACAAGGAGATTTTAAATGGGATCTAGGAGGTAATATTTCGTTCAACAAAAATAAGGTTGTCAAACTTTATGGCGGAAATGATATTCTGGGCGACGCGATCAATATTTCTGTTGTCAATGATAACATCAATATCCTGCGTGAAGGAGAATCTCTTGGTTCTTTTTATGGCTACGTTTCCAAAGGATATGACGAAAAGGGAATGGTTGTTTATGAGGATTTTAACAACAATGGCGTCCGTGACGCTGGTGATAAAAAGATCATAGGTAATCCAAATCCGAAATTTACGTATGGATTAAGTTCTAATATGAGCTACAAGAATTTCGATTTATCCATTTTTGTTCAAGGCAGTCAGGGAAATGATATTTTCAATCTGAGTGCGGTAAATCAGACAAATGATTACGGACAAGCTTTGAATATGCCAAAGGAAGTTTTTGAAAATCATTGGACTCCTACCAATACCAATGCGAAATATCCGGTTATAAAAACCTCTTCCCAGCCACAGGTTTCTGATCGTTTTGTTGAAAACGGATCGTTTTTAAGATTTAAGAATATCCAGCTGAGCTATAATGTGCCGGTGTCCAAACTGAACATAAAATGGATGACCCATGCCCAGATATATGTAAGTACCCAGAATCTTTTTACGATCACCAAATATTCCTGGTACGATCCTGAAATCAATTCTTACGGTAGTTCCAATTCGATTTTGCAGGGTATAGATCATTATGTTTATCCGGTTGCCAAAACAACAACCGTGGGGATCAGAGTTGGATTTTAATTTTTACAAGCAAAAAATATTGATATGAATAAGCTATTGATTTTTATATTTTCAGCACTTTTTCTGGCTTCCTGTACCGATTCCCTGATTGAAAAACCAAAGTCGCTTGAGTCAGAAAATTTTTATAACACGGCTGCGGAAGTTGAAGCGGCAGTAAATGCTATTTATGGCCCAATGCGGTCTGATAATGGTCTTTCTATAAACTATCCAGCTCAGCTTGAAGGTTTGGCAGATTATGGTAATTCCCGCGGAAGTCAGACGCCCGTAAGTTTATATCAGGGTTTGGATAATACCAACATAAATCGGGTGGGTGTAATCTGGGATAATTTTTATCAATCCATCCGTAATGCCAATCTTGTTATTTCAAATACACCAAATGGAAGCAGTATTTCCGACGCCGACAAAGTGAAATATATAGCCGAAGCCAAATATTTGCGTTCGTTGATTTATTTTGCTCTGGTGCGTAACTGGTCTGGTGTGCCCATCAGGACAGAAGCAAATATGACGGTTGCTGATTTGAAAAGATCAAGCGTTGCAGAGGTTTATGATTTGATTCTGAGTGATGCGCTGGAAGCGGAAAAAGGACTTCCTGACGTTCCGGCTGCGATTGGGAGGCCATCGAAATGGGCTGCGAAAACGTTGCTTTCTGAAATTTATATGTACAAGGAAGACTGGAAATCATCAAGTGCCAAAGCAAAGGAAGTGATTGATTCGGGTAAATTTTCGTTGGTCGCTGTAACCCAGCCAGAAGATTTTCAAAAGATTTACGGACCGGATGTAGTAAATACGCCTGAGGAAATATTTTACTTCAAATACAACCGTCAGCAGGGATTTGGTCTTGTTGCTTATGCGCACCGCAAAACCAGCGTTTATAATTACTACGGTCCGGGTGGAGTATATGCGCAGTATACAGACTCGGTTTCCAATGCTGTAATTAAAAGATGGGATATAAAAGATTTGAGAAAAGCGCACATTTTGTATAACGTGGACATAGGGTTAGGCGTAAATTCTTGTCTGTATAGAAAATTCAGAGATCCAAGCGCGACGAGTGGTGCCGCTAATGATTATCCATGGTACCGTTATGCGGATTTGCTGTTGTTTCATGCTGAAAATGATGCCCGCGCAAATGCGGGTCCAACCGCTGCCGCTTTGGAAAGTCTGAACAAAGTACATCGCCGGGCGTATGGATATCCTGCGGAAACAGTTTCTCCGGTGGATTTCAAACTGGCCGATTTTACGCTTACAACATTTATTGATAAGGTGGTTCAGGAGCGTGGTTATGAAACGATGTATGAAGGAAAACGCTGGCTGGATCTAAAACGACTTGGTATTGCAAAACAAAGAATTCTGGAAGTAAAAAATATTGTGGTGGCTGAGAAACACATGTTATGGCCAATTCCGAATTCTGAACTTTTGTATAATAAGGCACTTACAGCTGCCGACCAAAATCCGGGGTACTGATTTAGTTACTAATTTTTCTATTTTATTTTTGATAAAATGAATATAAAACTGGCACATATTGCGTGCATTGTTGCTTTTGTTTTGTCGGGGTTTCAGTCTAGGACTGAGGCCCCGGAACAAGCTGATATTTGCATTTACGGAGCAACTTCGGCGGGCATAATTGCGGCTTACACAGCAAAAAAACTTGGTAAATCGGTCATACTGATTGAGCCTGGAAGCCATTTGGGAGGAATGACCTCCGGCGGGCTCGGCTATACCGATATTGGAAATAAATATGCGATTTCAGGTTTGTCCAGAGATTTTTACCGTCGCATTGGTACGCACTACGGGAAATTTGAACAATGGATCTTTGAACCGCATGTTGCCAAAAAGTACCTACAGCAATATCTTGATGAAGCTGGAATCCAGGTAGTTTATCAGCACAGAATTACAAAGGTCAACAAATCGGGAAAAGCGATCCAATCCATAGGTTTGGAAAAAAGTGATAACCCTGATTCCAAAACCAATCAGATTATTTCTGCCAAAATGTTTATTGATTGTACCTATGAAGGTGATCTGATGGCAAAAGCAGGCGTTTCTTACAAAGTTGGCAGAGAAGCAAATGCTGATTACAAAGAGACCATTAATGGAGTTCAGTTACAGGATGGACATCAATTACCAGATGGGGTGGATCCTTACAAAATTCCGGGAAAACCTGAAAGTGGATTGTTATGGGGGATTTCATCGGACAATCTTCAACCAAATGGCAGCGGAGATAAAAAAGTCCAGGCCTATAATTACCGGATTTGTCTTTCTTCGGATCCAAAAAATAGCGTCGCCATATCTAAGCCGGAGAATTACGATCCTTCCCAGTTTGATCTTTTAGTAAGATTAATGCAGAAACAACCGCAGAAAACGAAACTCGAAGATTATTTTATCTGGAGTAAAATGCCGAATAATAAAACCGATATCAATAACAAAGGTGGTTTTTCTACCGACATGATTGGCATGGATTATGATTATCCGGATGCGGATTACAAAACCAGAAAGAAAATTATTGACCGTCACGAATCGTACACGAAAAGTCTGCTTTACTTCTTCGGACATGATGAAAGAGTAGCATCTGGAATCCGAGAGGAAATGTTAAAATGGGGATATCCCAAAGATGAATATACGGATTCGGGAAACTGGTCGCCACAGTTATATATCCGTGAAGCAAGGCGTATGATCGGGAATTATGTCATGACCCAGGCGAATTGTGAAGGAAAAGAAGTGGTAAAAGAGGGTGTAGGAATGGCCGCCTACACCATGGATTCCCACAATTGCCAACGGATTGTTGTCAACGGAATGGTGAAAAATGAAGGAAATGTGGAGCAGGGTGGTTTTGGTCCTTATCCAATTTCTTATCATTGCCTTGTTCCGAAAGAAGCGGAATGCAGTAATTTGCTGGTGCCGGTTTGCTTGTCTGCGACGCACATTGCGTATGGATCTATCCGGATGGAGCCGGTATTTATGGTACTTGCACAATCTTCCGCCGCAGCCGCCGTGATGGCGATTGATGGAAAAACGTCAGTTCAGAAAATTGATATCGTAAAATTGCAGCAGCAATTAAAAAGCAATCCGCTTGCCAACAATTCGGCTGCTGAAATATTGGTGGATAATGAAGATGCAAGCCATGTTAAAACAGAAGGCGAATGGACTGTTGAGAAAAAAGGCGGATATGGTCCATCTTTTATCAAGGCGAGTGATAATGGGAAATCATCCCGTTCGGTAACTTTTACTCCGGCCATTTCCAAAAACGGAGAATATAATATTTACGCCTATTTTCCCAAAATCCCAAAAATGGCATCAGAAATGGATCTGACAGTTTCTGATGGTAAAACAAATAAAGGAATTGTAGTCAAAGAATCTGATATCGTTGTGGAAGGTCAAACTTCCGGAGAATGGTTTCACGTGGGCAAATTCAATCTTCCAAAAGGGAACACTGCAAATGTCAAAATTGCTGCAAAAGCTGCCACAGGCACTTTGGTAGCTGATGCCGTTTTGTTTGTTCCCGATTTTCAATAATTAAATACCTAACCCAATTAACTAATGAGACAAATTTTGAGGTTGACAATACTGGCCATTATAACATTTTCTTTTACATCCTGTTCAGCAGATCAGAAAACGAAAGATTCATACGATGCGGACGTAGTCATTTACGGAGGAACTTCCGGAGCCATAACCGCCGCAGTGCAGGTGGTAAAACAAGGGAAAACTGTTATCGTAGTTTCTCCCGACAAACATTTAGGCGGGCTTTCATCTGGCGGACTTGGTTTTACGGATACCGGAAATAAATCAGTAATTGGCGGTTTGTCAAGAGAATTTTACCACCGCGTTTATATGGAATATGACAAACCGGAAGGATGGAAGTGGCAGAAAAAAGAAGAATATGGCAACAAAGGCCAGGGCACTCCTGCAATGGACGGAACCGACAGAACGATGTGGATATTTGAACCGCATGTAGCTGAAAAGGTTTTTGAAGATTTTGTAAAAGAGAACAATATCAAAATTTACAGAGACGAATGGCTGGACAGAGCGAAAGGTTTGACTAAAAAAGACGGAAAGATTATTTCGATTAAAACGCTTTCCGGGAAGACATTTACTGGCAAAATGTTCATAGACGCGACCTATGAAGGCGATCTAATGGCCGCTGCCGGGGTGAAATATCATGTTGGACGTGAGGCGAATAGTGTTTACAATGAAGAATGGGACGGAATTCAGCCTGAAGTTTTTCAACACGGTCATTATTTTCAAAAAAACATTAGTCCTTATAAAATTGAAGGAGACCCCAAAAGTGGATTGCTTCCTTATATTTCTTCTGAAAAAATCGGAGAAAAAGGTGCGGGTGATAACAAGATACAGGCATACTGTTTCCGGATGTGTTTGTCAGGAAATCCTGAAAATCGTATTCCTTTTACAAAACCGGCTGGTTATGACGCTTCTAAATATGAATTGCTTGCAAGAGTTTACAAAGCTGGGTGGACAGAAACATTTAACAAATACGATCCGATTCCAAATAAAAAAACGGATACCAATAATCATGGCCCTTTCAGCACCGACTATATTGGTATGAACTATGATTATCCGGAGGCAACTTATGAGAGAAGAAAGGAGATTATCAAAGAACACGAACTTTATCAAAAAGGCCTGATGTACTATCTTTCAAATGATGCAAAAGTTCCGGCAGATGTGCGTAAGGAAATGAATACCTGGGGTTTGCCAAAAGATGAATTTAAGGATAATGGTGGCTGGCCTCACCAAATTTATGTACGCGAAGCGCGCCGGATGATCGGGCAGGAAGTGATGACTGAAAATGAGACATTAGGCAAAAAAGCAGTTTCTGGATCTGTGGGTATGGGTTCTTATTCTTTGGATTCACATAATGCGCAACGGTATGTAAAAGCGGATGGTTTTGTGCAGAATGAGGGTGATATTGGTGTTCATCCCAAAAATCCTTACAGCATTTCCTACGCTTCCATTATTCCCAAAAAAGAAGATTGCCTGAATTTGCTGGTGCCTGTTTGTTTGTCAAGTTCGCATATTGCTTATGGTTCGATCCGAATGGAACCGGTTTTTATGATCCTCGGACAAAGCGCAGCCACTGCCGCTGTTCAGGCGATTGACAGAAATGTTTCGGTTCAGGAAGTTGACTATGCCAAACTAAAAGAGCAGCTCTTGAAAGACAAACAGCGCCTGGAATTATAAGCTTATAGTGCTTATTTATCAGAACCTGATTCTAAGTTAACTTTTGTATCAATTATAGTCTATATAGCCGGATAATAGTCCGGCTATTTTATATAATATTGCATAAAATCCTGAAAAATTTTTAATTACAGAATGAATAGTCTGGTATCACCTCGCTCAAACCTCTCACATCTTTTCAGTGCACCTGTTATCGTTGCTGCATTGGGTTACTTTGTTGATATATACGATTTATTACTTTTCGGGATCGTCCGTCTGCCAAGTCTTGCCTCTCTGGGGCTTTCCGAAGCGGAAATTTCATTGACCGGAGCCAGTATTTTAAACTGGCAAATGACGGGTTTACTCATTGGCGGAATTCTTTGGGGCGTTTTGGGAGATAAAAAAGGTAGACTTTCTGTACTTTTTGGTTCAATCATCACGTATTCCCTTGCCAATATTGCCTGCGGTTTCGTTCAGGATCCTACCACTTATAAATTACTTCGTTTTGTTGCAGGTGTAGGGCTGGCCGGTGAACTTGGTGCGGGTATTACGTTGGTTTCCGAAATTTTGCCAAAACATTTACGGGCAATTGGCACTTCGCTTGTAGCCGGAATCGGTTTGCTGGGAGCAATTGTAGGCTATTTTACGGTTGAATTTTTCGCGTGGAGAAATGCTTATTTTATTGGCGGAGGCTTAGGGATTTCTTTGCTTTTGCTTCGTATCGGTGTTTTTGAGTCTGGGATTTTTGAAGGTGTTAAAAGCCAGAAGCATATCGCAAAAGGTAACTTTTTTGCGCTGTTTACAAATAAAGACAGATTTTTTCGATATTTGAAATGTATCGGAATTGGTCTTCCAACCTGGTTCGTCATAGGTATTCTGGCCACTTTTAGTAATGAATTTGGTAAAGCACTGGGTATTACAGAACCAATAAAACCAGGATTATCCATCATGTGGTGTTATGTAGGACTTTCCGTGGGGGATTTTTTAAGTGGTTTTTTAAGCCACTGGCTGGAATCGCGGAAGAAGGCTGTATTTATTATGATGTCTTTTACGTTAATATGCAGCGGTATTTATTTGTATACCGGAATAAAAACAGCTTCGAACTTGTATACCGTTGCAGCATTACTTGGTTTCGGGATCGGATACTGGGCCATGTTTGTTACGATCGGGGCAGAGCAATTCGGTACTAATTTAAGAGCTACGGCCGCAACTACTGTGCCCAATATGGTTCGTGGAATGGTGGTAGTGATGACCACATTGTTTGCCGGATTTAAGGGCTCTTTTTCAGTAATTGATTCCGGTGCACTTGTTGGGGTAATTTGTTTTGTCCTTGGATTTTATTCCATATTGACAATTCCTGAGACGCATGGCCGGGATCTGGATTTTCTGGAAGAGTAGAAAAAGAAGTGATTTAAACTTATAGTTTTATTTAAATCGTTGAATAATAAAAAAATGGAAAGACGGGTAGCGCTTAAAGGTATGGCAGCAGCCATGGGAGCGATGGTAAGTTTACCAGTTTGGGCTTCGGGATGGAATGATTCATCACTTGGGAAAGTAAAGTTTTCTGGTGCCGGGCAGGCTGAAATTTTGAAGGGAGCTGTGGATGCAATTATTCCTGCAACCGATACGCCCGGTGCGGGTGAGCTGGGCGTTGCAACATTTGTTCGGCGTATGGTGACTGATTGTTACGATAAAAAAACACAAGATACTTTCGACAAGGGAATTGCAGGTCTGGACGCTCAAAGCAGTAAAAGTTTTGGAAAATCTTTTACAGAAGCTTCCAAGGCCCAGCAATTACAACTTTTGCAGGAAACGGAAAAAAGCAGTGATTCAGAAACAAAAAGTTTCTTTGGGTTATTGAAAAACCTGACAATTCAGGGATATATGTCCTCTGAATATGTTATGACAAATCTGACCCATTTTGAATTTATTCCTGCAAGATATCATGGTTGCGTTCCCGTTGTGAAAGGGTGATTTTATCTTGAAAAATAAGTAATAACTCAGGACTCAGATTAGAAAAAGAATCAGAAAATACGAAAATGGCGAATTTTAATATAGATAGTGAAAAGGCCCGTACTTATGACGCTATCGTCATTGGTTCAGGGATTAGTGGAGGATGGTCTGCCAAAGAACTTACCGAACGAGGATTGAAAACCTTGGTTTTGGAACGTGGCCGGGATGTAAAACATATAGTAGATTACCCGACTACAAACATGCAGCCTTGGGAATTTGAACATAGGGAGCGTTTGCCAAAAGAGGTTACGGATGCAAATCCTATCGCGAGCAGATGTTATAATTTCAAGGAATCATCCCAACACTTTTTTGCCAAGGATAACGAACATCCTTACATCCAGGAAAAACCTTTTGACTGGATCCGGGGATATCAGGTTGGTGGAAAATCATTGCTTTGGGCAAGACAAACCCAGCGTTGGAGCCAGTTTGATTTTGACGGTCCGGCCAGAGATAAATTTGCCGTAGAATGGCCGATCGGTTATAACGATATTGCTCCCTGGTATAGTCATGTGGAAAAATTCGCAGGAATTACCGGAAACAAAGATGGAATTGATACACTTCCGGATGGGGAATTTTTGAGACCGCATGATTTAAATTGTGTAGAAAAATATTTTAAAGAATCAGTTGCCAAACAGTACAAAGATCGCCACATCATCATTGGCCGTGCGGCACACATAACCGATCCGCAGCAAATTCACCTGGATCAGGGACGTGCACAATGCCAGAATCGGACGATTTGTGAGAGAGGATGTCCGTTTGGAGGATATTTCAGTAGTAACGCGTCGACAATTCCTTGGGCGATGAAAACCGGAAATATGACCCTACGCCCTCATTCTGTTGTGCATTCTGTGATTTATGATGACAAAAAACAAAAAGTAACCGGTGTCCGCGTGATTGATGCAAATACAAAAGAAATGATGGAATTTTATGCCAACATTATTTTTGTCAATGCCGCAGCACTGAACACCAACCTTATTCTGATGAATTCGATTTCGTCCCGTTTTCCAAATGGTTTGGGAAATGATAGTGGCGTACTTGGTAAATATGTTGCTTTCCATAATTATCGTGCTTCGATTTCAGGAGAGTATGAAGGATTTTTGGATTCGACAACAGATGGTCGTCGCCCTAACAGTGGTTATATTCCACGTTTCAGAAATGTTTACAAACAGGAAACAGATTTCCTGAGAGGATATGCAGCAGGCTTTGGAGCTGACAGGATGACTTATTCAGATCGAAGTGATATTGGCGAATCTTTAAAGAATAGTTTGCTGAATAAAAAATATGGTAACTGGAGTGTTGGTTCGCATATGATGGGTGAAACTATTCCAAAGGAAAGTAATTATGTCGCTTTGGATAAGACTCAAAAAGATCCTTTTGGAATGCCTATGATGAGAATTAACGTCGATTATGATGATAATGACGAGAAAATGATCAAGGATTATGTTGAACAAGTTACTGAAATGTTTACCAACGCCGGATTTAAAAATATCCGTTCACACGACGGACATAGAAATCCTGGAAATGATATTCATGAAATGGGTGGTGTGCGTATGGGAAAAGATCCAAAAACATCGATCCTGAACAAATGGAATCAAATGCACGCGGCTAAGAACGTTTTTGTGACGGACGGAGCATCTATGACTTCTACTTCAACCCAGAACCCATCTTTAACATATATGGCATTCTCAGCACGTTCTGTGGATTATGCGGTGAAGCAGATGAAAGCAAAGAATTTGTAAGAACTAATATTCGTATATTACCTGAGGGAATCAAGTCTACAAAACTTGATTCCCTTTTTTGCACTTTTGTTTTGAAATAAGACACATACACTAAATAAATAATGGATATTCTACCAACAGGGCGATTCATCGACCCTTTCACGGACTTTGGATTTAAGAGATTATTTGGATCTGAGCCCAACAAAGATTTGTTGATTGATTTTCTGAACCAGATTATGGGAGAAGAAAGGCAAATAATTGACCTGACTTACAATCAAACTGAAAATTTTGGTGACTCCGACGAAAACAGGAAAGTTATTTTTGATCTGCTTTGTACAGGTTCAAACGGAGAACAATTTATCATTGAAATGCAGCGTGTTCGCCAGGAATATTTTAAAGACCGTTCGTTGTATTATACATCATCTTTAATAACACAACAAGCGCCCAAAGGCGGACCTAAGTGGAATTACAATCTCAAACCGGTTTATCTGATTGGTATTATGGATTTCAGTTTTGATGAAACGCATGGTGATCAGTATTTGCATCGGGTACAATTAATGAAATCGGATACATTTGAAGTTTTCTACGATAAGCTGGGTTTTGTATTTATTGAGATTCCCAAATTTTTGAAAAGTGAAGAGGAACTGAGTTCAGAACTAGATAACTGGCTGTTTTTGTTGAAGAATATGAGCAGGTTAGATAAAATTCCTGTAATTTTACGTAAACCAGTTTTTAGCAAATTGTTTAACATTGCAGAAGTCAGCAATCTAACGGGAAAAGAAAAAATGGCCTACGACGAAAGTTTGAAGATTAAATGGGATAATTACAATGGTATGGATTATGCTATTAAAGAAGGAAGAGCATCGGGAATAAAAGAGGGAATAAAAGAGGGAATAAAAGAGGGAATAAAAGAAGGAATTAAAAAGGGAATTAAAGAAGGAATCAAAGAAGGAAAAGAAGAAAATCAAAAACAAATCGCCTTGGCTATGAAAAATAAAGGAATGGAAATTTCCCTGATTGGGGAATTGACGGGTTTGTCGGAAAATGAAATTGAAAAGTTATAGAGCCCTTTGGGGTTTGTAATTATATAAAAAAGCTGAGTCTCTAAAACTCAGCTTTTTTTTGATGAAAATCTTTAAAGCTCGCTTAGCCACTTTTCGTTTTTTAACATAATTACTAAAACAACAATGTTGGTCAGTATGCCTGCCAATGCCAGAATTACACCAAAATTCTTTGTTGATGCCGAATTTAAAATAAGATTTATTCCTGCTAAGGCCAACAATGTCGCCGTTATTAATACGATGATTTTATTCTTCAATTTCATATAAAAAAACTTGATAAAGATCACGTATTAGACTTTTGTAAATAAAAAAGTCACAGATCAATACTGGATTTTTCTGTATCTGAAAATTGTCATTCTATATTTAATATAAATTTTTCCAATTATTTTCTTATCAAACTAAGGGAATTTTAGTGCAAAAAAGTCTTATAATTATTACAAAAATAAAGACTCAATGCGCGATCCTTTGCTAAATGAAGAACCCAAAACAGAAAATCCATTTCTGTCACCGTCTCATGACGACAAACCTCGTTCACAGGAGATAGATTCTGCCTTATTTTTGAAAACTACTTTCGAACAAAACCCGTCGAAAGGTCTCGAACTTCTGTTCAGAAGGTTTTACAAGCCGTTATGCAGCCATGCCGTTCGTTTTGTTTATTCTAAACAAATTGCGGAAGATCTGGTAAGTGAAGTTTTTTTTCAATTTTACCGTACAAAATCGTATGAGAATATTTCCTCTTCTTATACCAGCTATCTTTTCCGGGCTGTTCGAAATGAGTGTTTTACCCATTTACGACGAGAATTTGGGAAAACAGATGTCATTGAAGTAAACACCGAAAATACGATATCCATACAGCAGCAACAGCCGGATGCCGAAATCCACTATAATCATCTTTTTCTGAAAGTAAACGAAGTGATCGGCGAACTTCCCATGCAATGCCGGAGAGTGTTTCTGATGAGCCGTTTTGAAAGTAAGAAATATCACGAAATAGCTCAGGAACTGAATATTTCTCCAAAAACAGTTGAAGTACATATCTCAAAGGCTTTAAAACATCTCCGTGTGGCCTTGAATGGTGAATGGATTTTACCTTGTCTTTTTTTACTTATCGATGCTTTTAGTATTCAGCCTGTCTGAAAATTGTAGGCCCCATCTCTTTGAAATTGAAAAATACACAACATGGAAGAATCTTTGAAATATATTCTTTTTGAGTATTTGTCCGGCAGGGCAAATCCGCTTGAAAGACAACTTGCGGAAGATTGGTTGAAAAATACTGAAAATACAGAAATGTTCCACCAATGTCTTTTGGAATTGGAAATACGTTCTCCTCAATTTACACCGGATCATGAAAACGCAATGAACCGCCTTTTCGAAAGGATAAATCAGGATAATCTGAACACAGAAAAAGAATCAAAGGAAAATACTTCGTTTGTTAAGTCTTTAAATGCAATACAAATCCGAAAGTATTGGCTGATAGCTGCCTCGGTTTTGATACTGGTTTACTGGGGCTGGTTTTCGAGTAATATGATTTTGTATAAAACATTTGAAACAGCCTACGGACAAACGACTAAAATCTATCTGGAAGACGGAAGCAGGGTAGCACTTAATGCAAATTCTCGTTTAAAAGTCCCACGATTTGGATTTTATGGCGCTGTCCGAAATGTTATTCTGGATGGCGAGGCTGAGTTTTCTGTCAGTCATACCATTGATCATAAGCGTTTCGTGGTGAAAACGTCAGATACTTTTCAGGTGGAAGTTTTAGGTACTCAATTTTCTGTATTTGCTCGTCCACGTGGCACCAAAGTGGCGCTGAGCCATGGAAAGATCAGGATTGATTATGATCGTGGAAACGAAAAAAAGCAGTTGTTAATGAAACCCGGAGATCTGGTAACGCTTGAAAAAACAGGTGAACTCAAATTGACAAACGACATAGATGCCAAAAGTTACAGTGCCTGGAAAGAACAGCGATTTATATTTAATGCTACTTCAGTCATAGAAATCAGTGCAATGATCCAAGAGAATTTTGGTAAAAAAATTATTATAGCAAACGACAAAATAGCACGGCGCACCATTACTGGAAACTTCAAAACAGAGGACGCAGACGAATTGTTAAAAACCATCTCGGAAGTGCTTGACCTTAAAATTGAAACTGCCGGTAATGCCATTGTAATAACGGATAACTAACTATTTCTAACTCCCTTTCAATATGCAATTAACACTATCAAGCAAGCACTGGGTGGGGATTGGGCTTGCTTTTGCGACGCAATTTTCGCAGACAGCCCAAAGCCAGACCATTGCATTTGCCTCCATGCCGCCACGTCAGATAATGACCGTAAGGCAGGAAATGAAATTAAAAAATGCACTTCTGGATCTTCAGAGGCATTACGGTGTCGAAATTGTTTTCGAAGATCGTTTGGTGGGGCAACTTAATATTGTCTCAGGTTTGGTGGATCTTACCAAACCACTGGAAAAAAATCTTGACCTGATCCTTTCACAGAACGGGCTGAAATACAAAAAGACGCGCAAGAATACCTATGTAATTATTGAAGGTAAAGAACCTGTAAAAACCAGTTTATTTGCACCTGGCGAAAAGAAAGAATCGGCGATGCTTTTGGAAGGAAATACGGTTAGTCTTATCAATGCGCTGAATAGTCGGCCGATGGTCACAACGGCGGTAGACAAAACGATAACCGGTAAAGTTACTGACGAAAAAAACGCTGGTTTACCAGGCGTAAGTGTCATTGTAAAAGGTACTCAGCGTGGTACTTCAACGAATGGGGAAGGAGAATTTCAACTTGATGTGCCGGATGACAATGCTGTGCTGGTTTTTAGTTTTGTAGGTTATAAATCCAAGGAACTGACCGTTGGTACGCAATCGAAAATTTCGTTGAATTTGGCTCCTGACGAAAATGCACTGGATGAGGTTGTGGTAGTCGGCTATGGTGCAGTAAAGAAATCTGATTTGACAGGTGCAGTAGGTACTGTAAAAGCAGAGGCTTTGCAGGAACGTCCGGCATCTTCTCTTAACCAGGGACTTTCCGGTCGGGTAACCGGGGTTAATGTTTCCTCAAATTCCGGGAGGCCGGGTGGTCGCGCTAATATTCGTATTCGTGGTGCAAGCTCGTTGAGTGTATCTAATAACCCATTGTATGTAATTGATGGTGTGATTCTTAACGCTGTGGATTTGCAAAATGGCAGCACGCCGATTGATTACATTAACCCGAATGATATTGCATCGATCGAAGTTTTAAAAGATGCGTCCTCCACAGCTATTTATGGAGCTCGTGGTGCTAACGGAGTTATTTTGGTTACAACAAAACGTGGTACTTCCGGAGGCGGGAAAATAACCTACGATGCCGATTTTAGTGTTGGTATTGCACCAAAAAAATTGGCAGTACTTAATTCAAAAGAATTTCTGGCAGTAGAAGATCTTGCTTATGCAAATGCCGCTAAATATGATCCGGTCGGATGGGCAACGGGGACAAAATATACAGATCCAAAAACCAAAAGAACCAACCCGAAATTGTTTGACTCCCAGGGAAATCCGCTTTATGATACGGATTGGCAAAAGGAATCATTTCAAAAAGCCTTCGCCCAAAACCATCAGCTGGGCATTACCAACGGGAATGAAAAAGGTAGTTATGGGGCCTTTCTGAACTATCGCAATCAGGATGGAATTGCGCGTGGTTCGTGGCAGAAAAGATTTTCGGGCCGTTTTGTATTTGATACACAAATAAAAAGCTGGCTGAAAGTTGGAGGTACCCTTGGCTACACTGATCAGAACGAAAAACAGGTGGACCAGCTTGATGGGGGCGGTATTACGATGATGCGTCAGGTTTTGGAAGAGTTGCCGATTATTCCGGTTAAATATGCCGACGGAACCTGGGCGAGCAACCGGGATTATCCGGGCATGGAAGGTGGTGATAATCCATTACGTGTATCGTCAGACCGGTTGTATTACTTACGGACGCAAACAATGCTTGCAAATATGTATGCAACCATCCATTTGGCACCTGGTCTTGAATTAAAGTCAACAATTGGAACGAACGTCATCAACCAAAGAAATGATTATTTTGCTGCCAAAGGAATGCAGTATATTTCTGATAATGGGGAAGCCTGGATAAGAAATAACCGGTATAATTCCTGGCAGTTTGAAAATTACCTGACTTACAATAAAGAATTTGCCAAAATTCACTCCTTTAATGCCATGGCTGGATTATCCTGGCAACATGTAGATCGTTTCGAAGATCGTGCCATTACGCAGGGGTTTAGCGATACTTACTTTCAATTTAATAATCTTGGTGGTGGATCAAGTCCTCAGGCACCACTTTCCAACGCACAGGCTTATGGATTAAATTCTTACTTCGCTCGTGTGAATTATGGTTTGTTAAATAAATATCTGTTAACGTTTACCGGTCGTTTGGATGGCTCTTCCAAATTTGGTACGGCAAATCGTTATGCATTTTTCCCATCGGCAGCTGTTGCATGGCGTGTGACAGAGGAAAATTTTATGAAGAATATTCCTTCCATTTCAAATCTGAAAATTCGTTCCAGTTTTGGTGCAACCGGGAATTCAGAAATTCCGGCTTATCGGGCACTTGCTGGTATGACCAATTATGATGTGATTTTCGACGGAACACGTAACATTGGTATCGGGATTAATCGTATGTCGAATTCAAATTTACAATGGGAAAAAACACGTCAGTTTGATGCAGGACTGGAATTGGGATTATTCTCAAACCGATTGAATTTCGAACTTGATGTGTACCACAGAAAAGTAAATGATATGTTACTGGATGCTCCATTGCCATTGAGCAGCGGTTATGCAAGCATCTTTTCTAACATTGGCAGTATGGAAAATAAAGGGATTGAATTTGCTGTAAATTCTACAATTATTAAAGTGGGTGATTTCGCATGGAATACTACTTTCAATATATCGATCAATAAAAACAAAGTTTTAGCATTGTCTGGCGGAAGCGATATTTACTCAGGTAATGGGGTGATTCGCGTTGGTGCTCCGGTTGGATCTTTTTTTGGCAGAGTAAATGAAGGAACCTGGGGAAGCAACGAAGCTGATCTGGCAAAAAAATACAATATGCTGCCGGGGGATATCAAATACAAAGATCTTAACAACGACGGCACGATTAATGACAATGACAGAACGATCATAGGAAAGGGAATTCCTGATGGGTTTGGCACATTCCTGAACACGTTTCAATACAAAGGATTTTCTTTAACCGTTGATTTACAATATATGTATGGTAATGACGTGCTGGACAGAAGTATTCACTCCGCAGAAGACAGACAAGGTATTGCCAATAGTTACAAAACGGTACTGAATGCGTGGACGGAAACGAATCAAAATACGTCTATCGCGCAAATCAGACCGATTAGCGCTTATTATACTACCAATAATGATAGTCACAAAGTAACAGATGGATCGTTTATTCGCGGACGTAATTTATTACTGGCTTACACATTCCCGTCGGCTGTTACTTCCAAATTGAAACTGGATCGTCTGAGAATTTATGGCTCTGTGCAGAACTTTTTCGTAGTCACAAAATACAAAGGTTATGATCCGGAAGTTTCTAATTCGAGTGCCCCTTTCGATCAGGGGCTGACGCTATATGATTATCCTAAACCACGGATATTTATGCTTGGCCTTAACATTGGATTATAGTTTAATGTAGACTTTTAAAGAAAAGATAATGAAGATAGTATCAAAATATAGATTGCTGGCATTGATAGCCGGCACGTTATCGCTGGCAGGTTGTTCCGGTTTTTTGGATGAATCCGATCCCAGCAATTTTACGGTAGAAAATTATTTTACCAAGCCAGAACATGCAAGAAGTTCTGTCAATGCCATTTATCTCTCCATGCGCGATCCTATTATGAACAGCGGTTTCGGTGGAGCGGATTGGACTATGACTGAATTTGCGACCGGATTGGCTTCTACGGATTTGGGCCAGGCTGTAAACAGTTATTTTGTTAAAGATCTGAGAAATACGTCAGACAACGGTTACGGGAGAGATTATTGGGCAGCCTACTACAAAGGTATTGCAAATGCCAACCTCTCGATCAATAAAATACCTACGATTTCAATGGATGAGACCGAGGCTAAAAAACTATTGGGAGAAGCGCATTTTCTCAGGGCATGGTACTATTTCAACCTCGTACAAATCTTTGGAAATATTCCGCTGATCACAGAGCCTGTTTCACTTGAATCAACACAGTTGAGACCAACGCAAGCAAGCCCGGAAGATATTTATAAACTTATTGTAGAAGATCTGACCACGGCTGAGGCAGCCGGATTATCATGGACAGATGCATCGGGCAAGGTAAGTTTGGGAGCCGTAAAATCGCTGATGGCAAAAGTTTATCTGACAATGGCCGGTTATCCTTTGCAAAAAGGCAGCGCATATTATGCTTTGGCTGCGAAAAAAGCGGAGGAAGTTATTGACTCACAAAAATTTAAATTGTTCACAACGTATGATGATCTTCACAACCCGACGAAGAAAAATGTGGATGAGAATATTTTTATGATCCAGTTCCGGACACAAATTCTTCCGGGGACATGGCAAGGCTATATCATTCCTTACAACAAGAATATCTCGGCTTATTCAGATGAAACAGGAGGGATTTATGCCAATGTGGATTTCATAAAATCTTACGATCCGGCTGATTTGCGTATCAAGGAAAAACAGTTCTTTTTTACAAAATTTACCAATCAATCGGATAGGAATCTGGAGGTGAATCTGGGTGGTTATTTTATTTACAAACATTTTGATGTAGCGGCACAAACTACTACCGCGAATAGCGATTTGAACTGGCCTGTTATCCGTTATGCCGATGTTTTGTTAATGTATGCCGAAGCTTCAAACGAAGCAGGGACACCAACGACCAAAGCTTATGATGCGCTTAACGCAACAAGATTAAGAGCGCAATTACCAGCACTTTCCGGGCTTTCAAAAGACCAGTTCAGAACCGAGGTTTTGAAAGAGCGCTGGTATGAATTGTGTTACGAAAATGTCACCTGGTTTGATATGGTTCGTCTGCGTAAAGGATTTAATACTGCTACCAAACAATTTGATGAATACGTAGGTTATAAATTTTCTTACGGACCTGTGGTTACTGCAAGAGAGCTTTTATTCCCGATCCCAACGGTTGAGATCAGAAATAATACAAATCTTAAACAGAATACGGGGTATTAAGTCTTTACTATTTAAATTTAATTGAATATCTGAACAATATAAAAACAAGAAAGGCGGCCACATCAGCCGCCTTTCTTGTTTTTAATCAGGGTTTTTATTTGAAGATTGAGATTTTGGATGTGTTGATTTCACCGTTCAAACTAACAACTTCAACCACATACAATCCTGTACTTACTTTTTTGATATCAATTGTTTTGGTTAGTCCATTGCCAGCGGCGGTGTAAACTGCTCTTCCATTCAGATCATAAATCTTTATACTTTTGATTTTCCTTAAATCTGAAACATTTAGTTTCAGATAATCCGAAGCAGGATTGGGGTAAATCATAGACTTGTCAAGCGTGCCGTCAAAGGTTATACTTTGTATTCTGCTGTATGCAAAAGTACCGTCTCTATCGATCATTTTTAACCGGTAAAAATTTTCTCCTTTGGAAGGATCAGTATCGACATAAGAATATTTTTCCAAAATAGAACTTTCACCTTTTGAATTTACAGAAGAAAGCAGATTCCAGTTTTTTGCATTCAAACTGTGTTCTATATCAAAGCGGTCGCTATTTGCCTCGGATGTTGTGGACCAGGATAAGAGCGAGGTTTGATCTTCTCTTGATACAGAAAATGCATTCAAAGTAACGGGTAAAGCAGCGCTAACGTTCAAAGGCGACCCGGTGGAATTTCCTGATGAATTTTCAGGTGTAAAAGGATCCAGCCATTGTAAAGTAGTTCCGGTTGGCTGATCAATTGAAGAGCCAACTATTTTGATAGGCAGCACAAGAGTTCGTATAGCAGTTGGCCCTGTTCCTGACCAGTCACTTGTAATTGAAATTACTACAAACGAAGCATTAGTCGCTCCCGTTGTTACTGTGAATTCGGCAGGCAGACTAGCGCCGCCAGCATACACGGCACCTGGTGGAAAAGCCACATTAATTGTGAATTGTCCATTTGTGAATGTGTGAGTGGATTTTGCAACCTTAATGCTATAAGTTCCAGTCACACTTCCAGTAGGACTATACGAAGGATACGGGTCAAGATTGTAATTCCCTGATTGGAGAACTATATTAACGTCTTGCGCCATAATTATACTACTACTCAGCATAATGCCGATTATTGCGATAAGAGGTAATGTGAATAATTTAATTTTCATTGTCTTTTTATTTAGATGTTTGAGAACTAACCTCGATTATAATCGGTGTAATTACTACAAGCCGGATACTGTAACTTCAACAGCTGTTGTATTATTCAGACCGTTATTTTCACTTCCTGAATTTTCACCAAGTTCAAACTGAAAAGCATATTTGCCTTTTGAAACCGAACTTATCGCAGTAATTACCAGATTAACTGATTTGAAATTGGAGGCTCCATACGCAATTGTTGTGTTTGTAGAACTTACCGTATAAAAATTTCCGCCGGCATCGTAAACAATATTCCAGTCTGGACTTGACTGTAATGCCAGATTAAAATTATTGTTCGGAGGATAAATGTAAACTGTTATCAATCCTGATGCAGAAGTACTTGCACCGCCGACATTATATAATCTCAATGTAGCATTTTTTGTTAAAGCCGAAGGTTTGATAAAACCAATGTCGGACATAACAATCAAAGGAGTCAAGTCAGGTCCTGGTTCAACTGAACTTAAAGTCCAGGAAGAAAACTGGGCGACGCCAAATGTTTCAGTCGTGTAAATGTCAGCAACGGCAGTTGACGACCGTAAAGCAGATTTTTTCTCCCATTGTGAAATTCCAATATTATATCGGTAAGCGTAAATGCCCGTAGGAACTTGTGCATTCAGGTTTGCAGGATTATTCAAGTACCTGAACTGAACGTCGCCGCGGCTTGCAGATGTGTTGGATGGGGTTATCTCCCAAACTGTTCTGATGGAAGCGTTTCCGGGGAATGCCGGTGTTATTGCACCCGAAGCTGTTGTAGTTCTGACAATTATCAAAGTTCCCAAATCAGGACCAGATGCCATTTTTACACCAAGCATATCAATGGCGCCGCCGCCAATACTTCTGCTGGCCATCAGGGCTTTTCCTAAAATGTAGCTTGCTGCTTTTTCAGGATGATCTCCGGTCATGATATCCGAAGCAGTATTTCCAAATTCGATACTGCCATCACCTGAGTTAAGAATTCCACTGCTAAACCAAATACCACCATTGACAAGAACCGGGTTTTTAACAACCTTGTTTGGAGCTGTAAAGTCAGCGGCAATTTCCATTATTGCACCTTGCGGAACATTAACTACACGCAAGTCATGACCGGCTAAATTGACAATCAATCCTGAGGTAATTATAAGGTTTGGTGTAGTTGCGGTACCGGTATTGCTGAATGTTACAGCGTCCTGCGTAGACAAGGTTACCTGCGTTCCACCTGCTTTAATTCTCGCTTTCGATCCATCTTTCAGATAAAAAGGATATTGCAAAGTATTACCGGCTGTAATTGTGTTGTTACTAACCATATTGATAGAACTCAAAGCATGTGAACCGGAAGTGTAATCTTCCGCCACAAAAGCTTTTTGAGCGTTTCCATCACTCAGCGTAACGTTTTTAACATCAATCTCTGAATCAATGGCGTCATTATAACGGGAATTATTTGATTGAAGAACGGCTGTAACGTTGTTGTCAAAAGAAACTCCATCGATGGTAACGTGATTGCTCGAACTGTTATTCCATGAAGAAATACCGGTCACCGCATTTTTAATTGTACCGCCTTTTACCAATACTTTCACAGCGTTGCCAATAGAAAATACTTCCATACCGGTAAAATCCTCATCCGGAAGTGCATCGCCGGTACTGATCGTTCTGGTTGTCTGATCTTTTTCAATATTATTATTTTCAAACAAAAGATCAGAAGTATTTTGGTAGTGCAGGTTCAGGAATGAGCCAATGTTGTAGGCTTTTATCGTATTGCCTTTAATTTCCCAGGTACCCGTTTGTATGGCATTTGAGAAGTTATTGGTCTGAATTCCCCGCTCTACTCTGCTGAAAGTATTGTCGATTACCGAGGCATAAAAGTTATTTGCAAGTAAAATCCCCCGTCCGTAAAAACCGTCTGCATGATATCTTGGAATATTATCGAACCAGTTGTTGTTGATTAAGTTACCTTTTGTAGAACCACTTTCTGTACTAAGGTCAATACCATGCTGGCTCAGGTTTTTGATAATATTGTTCCTGATGGTAAGTCCTGTGAAATTACCGGAAGCTAATACTCCGAAAGCTGCATTCGTTTGCGATCCGTTAATTACAACAACAGAAGGGAAAGCCGTATTGGAACCATCGATCGAAAGCCCTTCCAATGTCACGTCATTTGCTGTAACTTTAACAAGAGCACCATCTGTTACATTATCTATTCCAGGAACAATTGCGGTTTCAGTGACGCGTGAACCGTTGCCAGCCGTAGTATAATTGGGTCCTCTTAACGTAATTGATTTGCTAACAACCACATTTTCAGGAAACGAACCAGCGTCGGGAACGATGACATGCGTATTGACCGTAGCCATAAAGTCGATTGCCTGTTGAATTGTGCAGAATCTGGTTGTCAGATTTGTGTTGGTAACTCGTACAACCGGCAACGTGAATGTTGAAACAGTTCCTGATGTGACCAGTCTTGGTGCTCCGGAAGAGGTTATTGTATTTGTGCCAAATTCAACGCAGACATCAGCAGAGTTGTCTCTTTCAAAATAGAAATCAGAACTGTTTGGTGCGCTGTTGTTAGTAGCAAAATCCGTATTTCCTTTCTGAACCTGAATTGAATATTTGGTATTTGTGATCGTATTACCACTTACCAAATGCCCCGTTCCTCCCAAAACAATACCGAAAGCATCTCCGCTTGCATTTTGAAAATCTGTAATTGTATTTGTTAAAACCTGAACTCCCTGGGGCTGGTCATTGATAACGGCATGTCCGTCTTTTCTTCTCATAACTGCTATTGCAGCCAGATCTCTTGCAGAGCCGAGGTGGGAAGCCAGCGAAATGTTATTACCGGAAACTTTAATGCTGCCATTACCGGAAGCAGAACCTGTTCCAATAGGATTTTTTATTTCAATACCAAACCGAGCCGTTTTTGATACGACAACGGTATTGCCAGTTATAATAACCGGCGGACTGCTTAGCGAATTGTTACCCAGCGAAACACCGATTTGAGAATCGAAATTATTTCTGGCGCTGTTATTATTGATCGTTATTCCGTTGATAGGTATCAGGCCGGAAATATCAATTCCTACAAGTCCATTATTATCGGCATTGTTGTTTTCAATAATTAAATTATTGATTGATCCTCCCTGAGATTCAAACATAATACCGCGTTTGTACCCCGAGGCGGACTGAACTCCAAGTTTATAGCCGTTAGCATTAAGGTTACTATTTTTGATCGTTAAATCTGTTACAGTGCGTTTGCCAAAGAATCCATTTGAAAAGTTTTCATTCAGATTCATCGCATCTATGGTCACGTTGGTGATATCAGTACCTGTTTCAATACCATTGTCAAAGTTTTTTACCGTCATCAGATTAAGAATGATTCCGTCTGCCTGAAGTGAAAAACCAACACCGCCGGTTGAAGCATAATTGGCTGTGCCCTTGTCGACAATTACGTTGGTACTGTCTACACCATAAATTTTTACAGATTTATTAACAATCACATTTTCAGGGTAAATTCCAGTTCCTACCCGGATGATGTCAGATGTATTTGCTGCATTTACCGCCTCCTGAATTGTTAAATAATCATGTGCCTGCGTTTCGTTATAAACTGGCAGTACACAATTATTGGATCCGTCAAGCTGAAAACCTGCTGAACCACTTGCATCATTACCATTGGCTAATTTTGGCAAATAGGTTACACTGCCGCCATTGGTCGCACTGATCACGTTGACAGTTAACGGATTGTCATACCAGTTACAAGTTGCAAGTGTAGCCCCTGTACCTGTGTTACCTATTGCAAACCCGGCATTCGGAATATTTGTAAAACTGTTATTTATAATTTCAGCAGGTGAACCACTGTTTGGACTCGCCGGATCTTTTCTTACCGTTACTCCAAATTTTACCCTGTCTATTTTGTTATTTTTTATAATGACAGGAAAGGCCGTGCTCGCATATAAATTGGCGTTATACTGAGAAAAAGGATCGCCGATCCATTCGATTCCACGGTTGAAACCTGATATCTCATTGTTTTGATAAACAACTTTCTTTGAACTTTCTGAAAACGAAGTGATTCGGAATGCAAGCTGATTATTGTTTTCAGCCAGGTTTCCTGCATCATCGTTGACAAATTTATTTCCGCTGATATCAATGCTTGAAGTCTGATTATTTGAATTTTCCCAGATCCCGATGATTCTTGCCGGAGCTGCATTAGGAGTTCCGGTCACATGAATGGTGTTATCCTGGATTTTCAATCCATCATAAATATCGCCGCCGCTTGTAGCAGATTGCAAAGCAACAGAATTTGAATAGGAGGTTGCACCGTCACTTACGCCAGTTCCATCCATCACAATTTTGTTCCCTTTTATTTCCTGATTTTTACCAAAATTTAAATGGATGCCAATGTTTTGTAAATTATTGGCTTCGCTGGTTTGATTTAAATCTTTTGGAATTAAAATTTCATTGTTTAGCACTTTGAAATCAGTCATGGCAGTAGTGGAGCCGTTATTATTATCGGCAGCTATCGAGGCATCAAAATTGTTGATGGTCAGGTTGGAGAGCGTCCATGCTTTGAAAGTGCTTGCGGGCGTATTTCCATTGAAGAAGATAAAAGATTCCAGAGAAACATTACCAAGATCTCCTGGGCCTTGTATCGTTGCTGAGCCAAGTGAAGCAGCGGTGATTACTACATTTTCAGTAGGGGAAGGAGCCAGAATTGTGTAATCGTCACCACTTCCTATCGCAAATGCAGAAGTTGAGCCCTGAGTTATACCGTCATTACCTTTTGCCCATTCGTCTTTCGCAATGCCATTGGTATAATCAAATGTTCCCGAAAGTGTAAGTGTTTGGTTACTGGTGACACAGCCAATCGCATTACTCAAAATTCTGTAATGGTTTTCAGCGACTGATACATTACTGCCAGGAGATACATTTAAGGTTGTCGGCAACTGAAAACCGAGTTGGGCATTATCAGCGTCGGTTCCGTAAATAAGCCAGTTTTTATAAGAAACCTTATTATTCCCATCCAGGATTTGGGTTCCGCCTCCACCTGGATTTGTAGTTATAAGCGAAGGTCCTGTCACATTACCGAACCAGTTACATAAAGCGCTTAAATTGGATGCGGAGGATCCGTAACTATTGCTGATCCGGATCGCCTTATCACTCATGGATTCGAATGAATTGTAACGGATCGACAATAAATTAGAGGCCGGAAAAGATGTTCCCGATCCTGACGTACGGATACCGGTCTCACTGTTCATGAACTTGTTATTATTGATTGAAATAGGACCGGATGGAGCAAGATTTTCGTAAATCGCAATTCCGGCGCCCATACCGCTTCCGTTGGGAAGTATCTCCCGGTTGGCTTCTTTGAATTCGTTGTTTTCGATTTTAACATTTCCCGCATTATCTGCAAGCAATATTCCAATGTCAATTTTTGTGAATTCGTTATGGTTAACGTTCACGTTATTTGCGTTGGTTGTAATGTTCAGCCAGACTGGCAAACTGGTTGTGCCTGGATTACTGACCATACTGGCTCTTGCAGCTTCGGAGGTTAATCTGTTATTTGTTGCCGTAAAAGTGGAACCTGCAAAAAATATGTGTGATGAACTTCCACCCGTATTAACACCGGCAATGGCTTGCAGGCTATTACATTCCAAAACCAAAGTATTGGAACTGAAATAAATATTATTCTGACTTGCGACAAAATCCAGTTCCAGAACAGAATTTTTAATGGTAAGATTTTGATTTGGCTGCGCGATGTTCGCCACGCCATTACCATCAATCTTCACGCCATTAATGATGATCGAAACTGATCCGCTTAATCCCAACAAGGCTGATCCACTTGCAGGGGCAATCAGAATTGTTTCTGCCGTCCGGGTTGCAGTACCGCAAACATCTTTATTAGTACCTTCAAAAGTCAGGGATTTGTTAATTGTCAGTACCTCATTGAATGTTCCTGCATCAATTTTTATAACATCGTTTGCAAGTGTTCCCGGGTCATTGATTGCTTCCTGAATCGTTCCAAAATCTTTTGGATGTGTCACGTTATGAATCAGATAGATACAGGTATTAGGTGCTGGTACAAAACCCACATCTGATCCATTACTATCAGTTCCGGCATTTGTAAATGGAATGTAACTTACCGGGCCGGAAATTTTTGCGGTAACATCTGTTGGTACACTGCTTCCATACCAGTTACAACTTGCGTTGACAATGGCAACATCCAGATTATCAATTGATTTTACGCTTGCAAGACTGTTTTCATGTGCCTGCGTTCCAACATTGGCTCCGGCTCCGTCATTCTGAATTTTTATAGCTGTTGCGTTTCCATCCAAAAGGTTGTTTATCAGAGTGATGTTAGTATTTCCTCCTGCAACTTTTATAGCTGTTGTCCCGGACTGAATAATTGTATTATAGCTGATCGTGCCATTCGTTACACCCGCCAAATACACCATCGAATTGTCGTTGTTGTTGTCGTGTATATAATTTTTCGTGAAAACGAGATTCTGGTGAGCGTTAGTTATTAGCGATGCAAAAATGGCGGCCGAGTTAATCGTATGACCTTTAAATTCATTGCCTTCTATGGTCAATGTATTCGTAGCCTCAACATAAATACCTGCTCCTCCTGCTGCACCCGTGCGATTATTGGCATAGAACAAATTGTTTTTGACGAACGAAGCTCCGTTGGAAGATGGATATGCTCCTATCAGGTTATCGGTAATAATGTTGTTTTGCAAAGTCAGGCCACTCGTTGTCGGACTACTGTAAACACCAGAATTATAGATTCCTGCCGCACCACGAATTGTGAATCCATCAATCGTTACATTATTTGCAAGTACTATAAAGCCGCTTCTTGAACCATTGTTACCATCAATTATGGATTCAGTAGCACGTGTACCGTTTCCAGCAACGCCAACATTTGCGCCATTTATTATCAGCGGCTTATTAATTGTAACTTCTTCATTGAAAATGGCGGCAGAAACATTGATCACATTACCCGGATCGGCGGCATTCACAGCCGCTTGTATGCTGCAATAATTTATACCTTTTGATGTATTTACTACAAGTCCATCACCTGCCTGAGCTGCAAAGTCATCCCAATAAATATCATAATCAATACCGGAATTTGATGCGTCGTTCGCGGTTCCCCGGGCATAATTATATCCTTGTAAAATACCGGCATTAATTCCTGTTGTTGCGTAAGAGGCATATGCCGTTGTTTGGGCCGTTTTATCTCCAACTTTATATTCGAATTCGCCGGATGGGAGCAATTTTATTTCCAGAGTTACCCAGCTATTGTAAGTAAAACCGGTTGGCAAACCTAAATTCAGCCAAGAAGCATTATTTTCATTGTAGCCTCTGAACTGTGGCCCACCTTCTGATGTAAATTCAATAATGGGAAATCCAACCGGTGTATTGGATGCGTCCACAGCCGTTCCCCACAATCCAGCCCATCTTTTTCCGCCGCCAGTCGCCCAGTCAGCTGGTATATACAACTTAACCTTCATTGTTTTAGCTATGAAGGGGAAATCGTATTTTCTGCCTTGAGTATTGTAAAAAGCCGTTTGGAAATTGGCTGGCCTATTTACTGCGGCATCAGCAACACGGATTGAATGTTTTAAAATTCCGCCTCCCAAATCTGGCGATGGAGAGCTAAATCCGTTTGGGGCGTATCGATCTACATACCAGGAGTTGGCTGCCTGAGTTTCCGAAGTGACAATCACTGTTGAGAAATCCTGAGAAATGGAGCACTGGGAGAGCGTTTTGTTAAAAACGGAAGAAAATATTAAAATGAAGAAAATGAGGTAAATTTTTTGAATTAACTGAAAAGGTGGATTTGAATTTTCTCTAAACCTGAATTGGTTGCCAGAGAGCGGTGAGGCTGTTTTTAGAAGAAAAACATTAATAAAATTTGATTTCATAAACTTTTGATTTAGAAATGATTAAAGGATTACTCATCTGTTAGGTTCGAAGTGTCTTCAACCGAGGGTCCGGATGGATCCCAGTCTAAAAGCAAATTCAGGTTTCGCCTTTTCAGAAGTTGAAATTGATTGGATAATGATTTTGGCAATAGTATGCGCACTATTGAAAATCCGGATTCTGTGATTCAGAACGTGTGAAACAGGTACATCAAGCATGTGTAATTCTGAATCCTTGGGCTGTAAACGTTTGGAGAAAGTAGCTGACATCATAAATTAAGTTGGGTTGAAACTGATAATTTATTCAGTGATGTGCGCGATTGGCACATAATCTTCCCATAAAGCAAAATGTCGCTAATTGTCTATTAGACTGACTATTGCTTCATTAAAGCCGGAAGACGATAAAACCCGTTGAGTAGTGATATAAGAGAGAACCTATTAGTAAAAACCAACAGAAATTGATTCCTGTAACGTGAGTAGATGACCAGTTTGATGCAAATTCAAAGTGATCTGATGGATATGAAGAAGACGTTGAGACATGGATCGCTCTGACTTAAAATAATCTTGCGGTCCTGAATTTTACTTATTGAAATTATTGTGGGGAAGTTTGAAAGGAAGAAAAGATTATTCCATAGGCGTTGATAAAAAAAGTTCTATTGATAAGGTGAGAAAAATTTTGATTATGTAACCTGCTGCAATTAAGTACTTGTTTTTATTTCTGTAAGTTTATTAGTATAAAAAATTAGAATAAACTTATTTAACGGTAGAATAGAAAAAATTCTATGTTCATTTAGTGAGTTTTTACTATTTTAAGCTGGTCAAAGAAAAAGCGAAAGGCCGTCGATTAAATCAACGGCCTTTCGCTTTTTCAGTAATTGTACTTATGATCTAGATAAAACGGTTGATCAGATTTTCAAGATATTCCTGTCTTCCTGACAAAGTCGCTGGTTCGCCTTTGCCGGCTGCCAGGTCGAAAAGATCAGCAAGTCCAAGTTTGCCTGTTTCAAATTCAGCTCCTTTTCCAGAGTCAAAACTTGCATAACGGTCCGTGCGGATTTTGTCATATTCTCCGTTTTGTCTGATTTTATCAGCAATTACCAACGCACGTGCAACAACATCGATACCACCGATATGTGCGTGGAAAACGTCAGCCACGTCAGTAGAATTACGACGGCGTTTTGCATCAAAATTGATACCACCACCTTTCAGTCCTCCGGCTTGTAAAATCACAAGCAAAGCTTTTGTCCACTCAGCGATGTCATTCGGGAATTGATCGGTATCCCATCCGTTTTGGTAATCTCCACGGTTTGCATCGATCGAGCCTAAAATTCCTGCATCTGCAGCAACCTGCAATTCATGTTCGAATGTGTGACCAGCCAAAGTAGCATGGTTCACTTCCAGGTTCAATGCAAAATCTCCCAAAAGATCATGCTGACGTAGGAAGCCTAATACCGTTGCTGCATCATAATCATACTGGTGTTTTGTAGGCTCACAAGGTTTTGGTTCGATGAAGAATTTACCTTTGAAACCATTAGAACGAGCATAAGCCACCGACATTTTCAACATTTGAGCGAAGTGTTCCTGCTCACGTTTCATGTCCGTATTCAAAAGTGTCATATATCCTTCGCGGCCTCCCCAGAATACATAATTTTCACCGCCCAGTGCGATTGTAGCATCAAGAGCTGTTTTGATTTGTGCACCTGCGTGAGCAACCACATCAAAATCAGGGTTGGTAGACGCACCATTCATATAACGGTGATGACTGAACAAATTGGCAGTTCCCCAAAGCAATTTAACGCCTGAATCTTTTTGCTTTTGCGCAAGATATTGTGTTAAAGTCTGAAGACGTTTTTCATTGTCACGAACGTCGTTGGTATAATCTACAACGTCTACATCATGGAAACAGTAATACGGCAATCCAAGTTTGGTAATTAATTCAAATGCCGCATCTGCTTTGTCCTTTGCACGGTCTACCGCGTCTGCTTTTTTATCCCATGGGTAAAATAATGTCTGCCCTCCGAAAGGATCGCCGCCGTTTCCACAGAAAGTATGCCAGTAAGCCACTGCAAAACGAAGATGGTCTTTCATGCTTTTGCCACCTACAATGCGATTTTCGTCATACCAGCGATAGGCTAACGGATTATCTGAATCCGGTCCTTCATAGGCAATTTTTCCAATTCCTTTAAAATACTCCTGATCTCCGAGTAATATGCTCATTGTGGTTTTTGTTAATGGTTTTTTAGATACTAAGGTTTAGGTAATGGTGTAAAAAACGATAAAAAAGTAAAGCTTTCAGAACTTGTTTAATACTATCCGCTACCCGTTTTTTTATTAAGTGTAGTATTGACAATTTTTACTGCAATACTATCACTTATTTTTGAAAAAATGGAATGTTAAATGAAAAAAGGGCAGCGAAATATTTTCGCTGCCCTTTTTTCATATTTAAAACTGCTTTTTATATCAAAAGAATTTTGCGCGACGGTCTACAATTTTGGCGTTTTCACGAATTGCTTCGTTTACCAGATACGAAGAACGGCTTTCCAGTGACTGCGTAAGCTGTGTTTTGTTTTGTGTGAAATCTGCAATTTTAGGAGCATCTGTTTTGTTGATTAACTCCATGATGAACACACCGTTTTCACCAGTGAATACACCTGTTTTCTGACCTGGTTTCAAACTAAATACTTTTCCTAATGCGATCGGATCAAAACCTGCGCTGGTTAAGAAACCTGTTGCCAATGAAATATCATTTGCTGTTTCAATAAGAGCACCAGCTCCGTATTTCTTAGCAACCGATTCAAGATCGCCCGTTGCACCTTTAAGTTTCGCAGTGATTTGTTCTGCTTTCAATTCATTCCGAACTTTCGTTGTCAGCTCATCACGGAAATCATCAACTTTAACATTGTCCTGATCAGATTTTCCAGTCAAAACCGCTACGATATATTGTTCTTCTGTTTCAAAAACCTGTGAAACAGCATCAATTTTGGTATCATCTTTAAATGCCCAGCGAACAACTTCACGGCCATTTTGAATTGCATTGATATTAGTAGCACTTTCAGGAATACGATTTGCCGTGGCCACTACAAGTGCTTTATTCTTTTTAATTGCTTCGTTGAATTGTGCTTTTGTTTTTACGGAGTTAGCAAATTCATCTGCTTTGCGGTATGCTTCGTCACGTGTTGCCTGGCTTGGGGCAATTGTTTTTCCGATTGCAGCAATACGGTATAGCGTATTATTTTTCGTTGCAGTGACTTTAATGATATGGAAACCGAACTGGCTTTCAATCAATTTTGGAATAAGGCCTGTTGAGCTTGCAGAGAAAACTGCTTCTTCGAATGGCTTCACCATTGCACCATTGTTCTGGAAATAGCCAAGATCGCCACCCCGTTGTGCTGAACCCGGATCTGCACTTGATGTTGCAGCCAAAGCTTCAAAGTTGGCACCTGCACGAATCTGAGCTAAAATGCCTTCTGCACGAACACGTGCGGCTGCTTTCGCCGAATCTGACTGATTCTCTGCTCTGATCAAAATATGGCTTGCTTTCGCAGATGAAACTGTATCGGTGCGTGTTCCATCATATTTGTAGATGAAATATGTATTTCCTTCACGGTATGGTCCGTAAACGCCACCTACAACAAAAGATTTTGAAGCTTCTTTCAACTGATCAGACATTGTGGCTAACGACATGTTCATTGGCAAAGCAACATCAGAATTCATTTTTGCATAAGACGAATCGTTTGGTGCAGTAGCAAGACCGCGTGCCAATTCCTTAATTTCATTATAAAGCGCAGTACTATCGTCTTTCGCAGGCTGAACCGGGAAACTTACATATTCAATTGAACGTGTATCGGTTCCTTTATATTCAGAGCGGTGAGCGCTCAGGTAGCTTTCAAGCTGAGAGTCCGTTACTTTGATCGTGGTATCTACAATAGAGAAGTAAGGAACATATAAATAACGTGTTGTTGCTTTTGTATTTTGAGCCACATATTCTTTTTCAGCTTGCGCCTTTGGAATGTATGTAGACAATTTCAAAAGGTTTTCGTATTTGCTGCGAATGCGCTCTTCACGAAGACTTGTTTCAAAATTAGTCCAGGATTTTTGCTGCTCAACAGGTAATGTCTTTAAGTTTTTCAGGTAATTAACTACTGCATTTTTGTCAAAACGACCTGAGGTAGGATCAGAAAAAGCCTGAAGAATGGAAGGGCTGATGTGATTTCCCTGAACCATGTCAACTAATTCGTCATCCGAAACAGACAATCCTAATTTGTCAAATTGTTTTTTGTAGGCAATGTCAACCACAAATTGATTCCATGCCTGATCGCGCAAGGAAGCGAGTTCATTTTCATTCAAAGCACGGCCCGATTGAGCCTCATAATTCTGACGAAATCCATCTACCCGACTCTGAAAGTCCTTGATATTGATTTCCTTACCAGCGATCTCGCCGACAGTTTGGTTGTTGTTTCCTCCTAGCATGGAATTGGGGCCCATAAGGTCACCACCAACCATAAATAAGATCAAACTGATTGCAATTACTGTGACAGCAATTCCGGATTTCTCTCTGATTTTGTTAATTAAAGCCATTTCTATTTTCAAATTAGACCCGCAAAATAAAATCTTTTCTGCGTGGAATCCAAGGGGGATTTATAATTGATAACTGATAATTACAAACATAACACTAAAATTTGTGACTATTCTGAACTTTTTTAGTGAAGGTGTTTCAGATTAAATGCATAAATGATACACATGATCGAACTTAGAAGTACTCCGGCAATCGCTGTGAAAACGCCAAGCCAGCCTCCAACAACGAGAAGTGAGCCAAAAAATGCTACTGCTATGCCGGTCAGATATAAATAGAATCCGCGTTTCTTTAGATTCCACATCAGGTATGCACCATATAACGAAAGCGATTCAAAAATAATCATCACGATGGCTCCTTTCTGCATCACTTCCCTGGTAGTACTATTAATTACAGACTGAATAATCGGGTCCATAATTTTAGCATCCGCTTCGGAAGACTGTTTTTCAATTTTCTCGCGGGCGGCTTCCAGCATTTCATGCATTTGATAAGCAGCGACTCCGGGATTCCATAAACGTTCGGACTGAACCCATAAACCTGACATCGAATTAAGAAAAGTAAATATGCAAAGCACAGTAAGCACTGTGGGGCGGACGATTGGATTCATTGATAGTAATAAAAAGTTCGTAATGACGATTGTCAAAAACAGGGCGTAAAATTTGCCTATTTAGATGAAAACACCAAAAGCATTTGAATATTCTTCTTAGCGTACATACTTTTACGATTTTATTAGTATAAAAATAATTTTACATTCAAACAGAAAGCCAAATATTATGAGTCTTCAAATTCTGACTGACCGCGTTACCACCATGCTGGGTACAGATAGTGGACTGGGTTCAACAGTTAAATTCAAAACGGACGAGGGAAGTGTTTTTATAAACGCAAAGGTTGTGCCGAATACAGTTACCAATGATGATCTGGACGCTGACTGCACTTTGGAGATTTCTACAAAAAATGCATTGAAACTTATGGATGGAGATTTGAACGCCATGATGGCGCTTATGTCCGGCAAGTTGAAAATTGATGGTGATATGGCCGTGGCAATGAAAATTGCCGAGACTTTTGGCAGGAAATAATGAGAAAGCCATGAAGTCAGGTTAAAAAATCTGACTTCATGGCAAAAAATCATAGTTCCAATTCCCTTAAATACATCTGGATCGTATTTTCCAGTCCAAGATAAAGGGCATCAGCAATCAGTGCATGCCCAATGGAAACTTCGTCCATCCACGGAATACATTGTTTTAAAAAACGGAGATTATCCAAACTGAGATCGTGTCCGGCATTTAGGCCCAGACCAACTTCCTGTGCTTTTTCGGCTGCTTTTACGAAGGGAATAACCGCTTTTTGTCTGTTCTCAAAATAATAAGCAGCATAAGGTTCTGTATATAATTCAACGCGATCCGCTCCACAGATTTGTGCGCCTTCAACCATTACTGGATCCGGATCAACAAAAACAGAAACACGGATGTTGGCGGCTTTAAATTCCTGAATTAATTCTGTCAGTAAATATCGATTGGCGATCGTATCCCAGCCAGCATTTGATGTAATAGCCCCTAAAGCATCCGGAACAAGCGTAACCTGATCCGGTTTTGTTGCCAATACCAGATCAATGAATTTTCTTTCCGACGGATTGCCTTCAATGTTAAATTCCGTTGTAACTACTTCTTTCAGATCATAAACATCCTGGTAGCGGATATGGCGTTCATCCGGGCGGGGATGGACTGTAATTCCTTGTGCACCAAACCGCTCGCAATCCAGGGCAACTTTAAGAACATTCGGGTTATCGCCTCCGCGCGAATTCCGGAGTGTAGCTATTTTGTTAATATTTACGCTGAGACGAGTCATGGTGTGATTTTTAATGATAGAATATTTGAATTTTTAATGATAGAATGGTAGACCGGGTCGCCGGTGCGATGATAGAATTTTGAATGACAGCGAAATAGGATATTAAATAATGCATTTCTTATTTATTCTATCATCGCACCGGCGACCCGGTCACTCATTCAAAATTCTATTATTCGTGTAACTTTGTGCCTTTAATGACAAATTTAATATTTGATCATTCTAAATATACTCATTCATTCATTTTAATTATAAATAATGTCGCTAAAAACTCAGGTTGAATCAGGTATAAAAGATGCCATGAGGGCCAAAGATCAGGATGCATTGCGCGCATTGCGTGCTATCAAGTCAATGATTTTGCTGGAAGAAACCAAAGGTGGCGGAACCGGCGAACTGACTTCTGATGATGAATTGAAATTGCTTACAAAAGCAGCAAAACAACGCAGAGAATCCGCTGATATTTATAAAACGCAGAACCGGCCTGATCTTTTGGAAAAAGAAGAAGCGGAACTTGCGATTATTGAGCAGTTTTTGCCAAAACAATTATCAGAAGGAGAAGTTACTGAAAAAATTAAGGAAATCATCACCCGCGTTGGCGCAACAGGTCCTTCGGATATGGGCAAAGTTATGGGTGTGGCAACGAAAGAATTGGCCGGACAAGCGGATGGCCGTGTTGTTTCTACCTTAGTTAAGAGTTTGCTCGCATGAAGTTATTGGATATTCTTATCCTGATTCCATTACTTTGGGGTGCAATACATGGTTACCGGAAGGGGCTGCTGATCGAGATTATCGGGATTGCAGGACTTGTGGTAGCCATGATTCTCGGATTTAAATTTCTGGGACTGGGAATGGAAGTTCTCACGCCTTATTTTGGTGACGGCACTGCAAAGAGAATATTACCGTATATAGGTTTCTCAGCCGTATTTTTTCCAACCATTTTTTTATTAAATCAATTTGGCTACCGGATCCGCCGTTCTCTGAGATATTCTATTTTAGGGACTTTCGATAGTTTTGCCGGAGCCATGGTCGGTATTTTTACCTGGGTCTTTGGGATCAGTGTATTTTTCTGGCTCATTAATATGATTGGTGTAAAATTGCCGGAACACCGTACGGCTGATACATTTATTTATCCGCTGATCATTCCTGTTGCGCCAAATGTAATCACCAAAGCTATGACCCTGATGCCGGAAGGTAGTGAACTGATAAAAGACTGGAAATCGGAATATCTGGATAAGGCTAAAAAAGATGAGGGGAATGAAGATGAAACAGAGGATGGTGTAGAAGATCGGAAGAAGAAAACGGATATTGAAAACGAATGATTTTCAGGAAAACCTTGTTGAGCTTACTCACATATGAATATTATATCAATTGTTTAAAAATTCTTTTAGTAATTGATATTCAGTACCTTTGCAAAAATTTAGGTTGCTATCAACAAAACAGGTGACAAATAGTTATAGAAATAATGGTTGAAGTACAAGAAAAGCAGGATATCAGGAAGTTAAGTGTAGACCAGTTGAAAAACTGGATGGCCGAACATGGAGAAAAAGCTTTCCGTGCAAAACAAATATATGAGTGGATATGGAAAAAATCAGCATCGTCTTTTGCTGAAATGACCAACCTTTCATTAGCTACCCGACAATTGATTGATGAACATTTCGTAATCAATTCCATGACTGTTGCCAAGCAGCAGCAAAGCAATGACGGTACTGTAAAATCAGCTTTCAAACTATTTGACGGACATTTGGTGGAAGGTGTTTTAATTCCTGCCGCCGATCGTATGACGGCCTGTGTGAGCAGCCAGGTTGGATGTTCGCTTACATGCAAATTCTGCGCTACGGGTTATATGGAGCGTAAGAGAAATCTGGATGCGGCAGAAATCTATGATCAGGTTGTAGCGATTGCACGCCAGGCCGAAGCTAGTTTTAAAGCACCGCTTACTAATATCGTTTACATGGGAATGGGCGAACCTCTGCTTAATTATACAGCGGTTTTGAAATCCATTGAACACATTACTTCTCCCGAGGGATTAAATATGTCGCCGAAGCGTATCACCGTTTCTACGGCGGGTATTGCCAAAATGATCAAAAAACTGGGTGACGATGAAGTTCGTTTTCGTCTAGCTCTTTCACTTCACGCGGCCAACGACGAAAAACGTAACCGCATTATGCCGATCAACGAATCCAATTCTCTGGACAATCTGGCTGAAGCATTAAATTATTTCTACAAGAAAACGGGTAACCGTATCACATTTGAATATATTGTTTTCAATAATTTCAATGATACATTAGAGGATGCTAGAGAGCTGTGGGAATTTACCAAACGCGTTCCGGCAAGGGTTAATATCATTGAATATAATCCAATCGCAGAAGCAGATTTTAAAAATACTGAGGCAGATCGTCTGGATAAATTCGCTGCGTTCCTGGAAGACAGAGGTGTTTCCGTACATGTTCGCCGTAGCCGTGGAAAAGATATTGATGCAGCCTGTGGACAACTCGCCAATAAGGAAAATTAAAACTTTCTTTAATAAATAAACTGATTTTTATAGTCAGAAGGATACTTATGCCTTTTGGACGCGTAACTTCCAGTAATAAAAGTGCTTTGTTAATGATTATATGAATTTACTTAACAATTTCTTAACATTGCACTTGTAAAGAATCAGTAGTTTTGCCTCGAAATCATGTTCTTACCGAGTGATGGATAAGCCGAATTATTTATTCTGCCACTATCATTAAAGTGAGTTTTATACAGTAAACTTATACACTTCTTATGTTTGGTCTTGAAACCGACATTTTCCTCCTTCTCGCTTTCAGTCTCTTAGCGGCATGTGCCTTTGAATTTGTAAACGGTTTCCATGATACGGCCAATGCCGTAGCAACCGTGATTTACACAAACTCTCTGAAACCAAATATCGCTGTAATGTGGTCTGGTTTCTGTAACTTTTTAGGTGTTTTTTTTGGTGGAATAGCCGTTGCGATGGGAATTGTAAATCTTCTTCCCGTCGAATTATTAATTGATCAAAATGTTTATCACAGTGTCGCCATGGTGTTTTCGCTGCTTTTCAGCGCAATCATCTGGAATTTAGGTACATGGTGGTTTGGTCTGCCAAGTTCCAGTTCCCATACATTGATCGGTTCTATCCTTGGTGTTGGTCTGGCGTTTACTTTTATGCCTGAAAATACACACGGAGCAGGTGTAAACTGGGCAAAAGCACAGGAGCTTTTCACATCCTTATTAACTTCCCCGATTTTTGGTTTTGCGTTGGCGATCATAATCATGTTTATTCTCCGTCGTGCATTATCCAAACCACTTCGTGATGTAGTATTTAGTGAGCCTCAGAAAAATACAGCGCCTCCCATCTGGATACGTGCTATTTTGATTACAACTTGTACATTGGTTAGCTTTTTCCACGGATCGAACGATGGTCAGAAAGGTGTTGGACTCGTTATGTTGATCCTCATAGGAATCGTTCCGGCTCACTTTGCTCTTGATAATAGTATCAATCCAAGTGAAATGAAAACCGAACTTGTCAGAATAGATCAGACAATTAGCAGAATAGACACAGTTGGGTTATCCGCATCAGATCGGGAACATTGGCATACAATTAAAAAAGAGATTGCACTACTTACTATTCAGCTGAATAAGCCTTTGGTTGATAATAAATTGCCGAAAGAAGTGCGTATGAATGCACGGAAATCATTGCTTTTGATTAGCCGTAACACAAAAACAATTCTTGAAAACGGCGATGCAAATCTTAATTCCTCAGATACAGCCTTTTTGAAAGGACAGGCGGGTGGAGAAAAAGGAATTAGAAGATTTACTGACTACGCACCTGACTGGGTTATTTTGATGATTTCACTTTCCCTGGGCTTAGGTACCATGGTTGGTTGGAAGAGAATTGTAATTACCATTGGTGAAAAGATCGGTAAGCAGCATTTAACCTATGCCCAAGGTGCTTCGGCAGAATTGGTTGCGGCCAGTACAATCGGTGTTTCTTCTTATCTTGGATTACCAGTTAGTACTACACACGTACTATCTTCAGGTATTGCGGGGGCTATGGTGGCAAGTAAAGGCGTTAAAAATTTGCAGGCTGGTACTATCCGTAACATTGTAATTGCCTGGATTCTGACCTTACCCGTAACCATGATTTTATCGGGAAGTTTATATGCTTTCTTCCGCTGGATACTTTAATAGCTTTTGGCTGTTAGCGATTAGCGTTTAGTTTTGTTGGTTAGGATTTGAGTTAACTGGCTTATAAATATATTGAAACCGTCTTGTGTTTATTCACTGGACGGTTTCTTCGTTTTATTGCAATTCAGAATTGATCAGTGAGCAAACATTTCTGCTTTCGATTTTCCGATATTTTTGTCCCCATAAATGCAAATCCAGCATTATCAATGATAATGCTGTTTCTTTTTTTGTGTTGCCATAAACCAGATGTGAGAAAAACGTGTTTCTGTTTTGAACATACAAAAACGGGTTTCAAAGATTTAGAAGCAAAAAACGGGTCCTGTGGATTCTTTGGTTTTAAAAAGTATATTCTCGTAATTCGGTCTGGATTTTTAACAATCAACAAAAAGCCAATTATTCACCATAATGACAACCATTGAAGAACAAGTAGCGCGTTACGGATATGTTACCGAAACGATAGCAGAAGATATTGATTTGATTGCTGAAATTACCCGATTAAAAAAGGAGAAAAATGCAGTCATTTTAGCACACTATTATGTAAGTGCAGAAATTCAGGATCTGGCGGATTATATAGGAGATAGTTTAGGATTATCACAGCAGGCTGCTGCTACGGAAGCGGATATGATCATTTTCTGTGGCGTTCATTTTATGGGCGAAACGGCGAAAGTTTTAAGCCCGAATAAAAAGGTAGTTATTCCTGATTTGAATGCTGGATGTTCTCTTGCAGATTCTGCGCCTGCCGATAAATTTGCTGAATTTAAAGCGAAATATCCTGACCATATCGTGATCAGTTATATTAACTGTTCTGCTGAAATTAAAGCTTTGACGGATATTGTTTGTACGTCTTCCAATGCTTTACAAATCGTAAACAGTTTACCAAAAGACCAGAAAATTATCTTTGCACCGGATGCAAATCTGGGAAGATATGTGGCACAGAAGACAGGCCGGGAAATGGTTTTGTGGGACGGCGCCTGTATCGTTCATATTGATATTTCCCGTGAAAAACTGGCAGAACTTCGTAAAGAAAATCCGGATGCTTTGTTAATTGCGCATCCTGAATGTAAGGAAGATATTCTCTTGCAGTCGGATTTTGTAAGTTCCACCACCGGACTTTTAAAATTTGTTCAGGAATCACCTCATGACAAATTTATTGTTGCGACCGAGGCTGGTATTCTGCACAAAATGAAACAGGCTGTTCCAAATAAAAAATTGATTCCTGCGCCAGGGTCTGATAATAATACTTGTGCTTGTTCAGAGTGCCCTTACATGAAAATGAATACGCTGGAGAAAGTTTATAATGCACTTTATTACGAACAGCCAGAGATTTTTGTTCCCGAAGATATTCGTCTGAAAGCATTTGAATCAGTCAACAGAATGCTGGAATTGAGTAAAGGGATTTAATTTCGGACTTATAGTTGATAGTGAAGAGATTTTCAGGTTTGGCATAGTCTTTATCAGAAATCTCATTTCTTGTCAATCAAATTATTGAAAAACGTTTATCATTATTCTATGCCCCAGTTCGATTTCCTGATCATTGGTTCCGGTATTGCCGGACTTAGTTATGCTGCAAAACTGGCACGACACTTTGAAAATACCCAGGAGCATGTTTCCATTGCCGTTATTACCAAGGTACAAGCGGATGAAACGAATACAAAATATGCCCAGGGCGGCATAGCCGTGGTTTGGGACAAATCGGATTCGTTTGAAAAGCATATCCATGATACCATGGATGCAGGGGATGGAATTAATAAGCCGGATATTGTTGAAATTGTTGTAAAAGAAGCACCGGAACGTATTCAGGAATTGATTGATTACGGTACCCGTTTTGATAAAGAGCCGGAAGGGAATTATGATCTTGCCAAGGAAGGCGGACATTCTGACCATCGGATTTTGCATTTCAAAGACATTACCGGTGCGGAAATTGAACGCGCACTTTTAGAAGAAGTCAAACGGCATAAAAATATTGAAATTTTCACCCATTATTACGCGGTTGAATTAATCACGCAGCATCATTTGGGGGAAACGGTTTACCGTTACCGTGAAGATATCAAATGTTTTGGTGCCTATGTTTTGAACCGTCGTTCAGGACAGGTTGAAAAGTTTTTGGCCAAAACTACGATGTTGGCTACCGGGGGAATTGGTAATATTTATCAAAGTACAACCAACCCGACCATTGCGACCGGCGATGGTATTGCAATGGCATATCGCTCCAAAGGGATTTGTGATAATATGGAGTTCATCCAGTTTCATCCAACCAGTTTTTATCTTCCTGGCAAAAAACCTTCATTCCTTATTTCGGAAGCCGTTCGTGGTTTTGGAGGAATTCTGAAACGTGCGGATGGAAGTACTTTCATGGAATTGTATGATGATCGTCTTTCACTCGCACCACGCGATATAGTAGCGCGCGCGATAGACTCGGAAATGAAGAAAAACGGGGTTGATCACGTATACCTGGACGTACGGCATTGTGATTATGAAAAATTCCTTGAACATTTCCCCAACATCACACAGTATTGTTTAGATGCTGGTATTGATCTTCGAACAGAAATGATCCCGGTTGTTCCGGCCCAGCACTATATGTGTGGCGGTATTCGTGTTACGGAATGGGGTAAAACAAACATTAACTTCCTGTATGCAGTAGGAGAGTGCGCTTGTACGGGTTTGCACGGAGCGAACCGTCTGGCTTCAAATTCATTGCTGGAAGCAGTGGTTTTTGGTCACCGCGCTTATGAAAGTACGCTGGAAGGTTTTGATAAAGCCGTTGTTCCAGACAACATTCCTGAGTGGGATGATTCAGGCACCACACATCCGGAGGAAAATGTTTTGGTTACGGAAATGACAAGAGAATTGAATAGTATCATGTCAAACTACGTGGGTATTGTTCGTACCGATCGCCGTATGAAACGTGCCTATGATCGTCTGGAATTATTGCATCAGGAACATGAAGAATTGTACCGTCAGTCGAAAGTTTCCGTTGCAATTTGTGAATTGAGAAATATGATTTCCGTTTCCTATTTAATTATAAAAATGGCGATGGCAAGGAGAGAAAATATCGGTTTGCATTTTAATGCGGATCATGTGAAGGGGTGATTTGGGAGATTCTTTGACTGAATAAACAAACTTGAATTTTTCTCGTGCAAATTTGAAATTGTTCTCGAATTACATTAACCCAAGGTTTCAACTTGGGTTAATGTATGCTGAAACATGTCCGGCTTTAGCCATAGCTATTCAGAGCAACTCCTCATTATTGGTATACTTTGTATAATGATCGACATGTTTTTTACCAGAACATTGGCGACAAATATTAGATAAGAAAGAATGCGTTACTTTTTTATAACATATTTAAGATTGTCAAAGAATCGTTGAAGCAGTCTTCGGTCGTTGGTAATTATTTCTGCTGATCCTTTCATCTCAAATTTAGGTTGCAGTTTGGTTCCGTAATTTGTTTTTAGTTCCTCGGGAAAACTAATTGTAACAAGATAAGTTTCTACATCTCCTTCGGATGTTTTTATAGCATTTGAAGTGAGGGATATAGAATTAACTTTTCCTGTTATGGAACCATATTCCAAATAAGGGTAATCTTCAAGTTTAACAATAACTTCCTGTCCTATCTTTACTTTTCCGGATCCAACTGCCGGTAAAAGAACCTGACCGAAAAGTGCTTCTTGTTTAGGAACAATAGTAAAAACTGGTTCTCCGTTTTGAATAAATTGATTATTATTCCAAAATTTCAGGAATTGGACCTTCCCGTTGAATGGAGCAATAAAAACATATTTCTGTTTCCATGCCTTTATTTTATCAACAAGATCATTATAAGTCGTTAGCATCTCTAAATTTAATTGCCTTTCCTTTTCATTTTTTAGAATAGCAGTTTCCTGGATTTTGCTTTCCGTTTGACCTACCTGCTCACGGGCACTGGCAATATCACGCAGTGTTGATTGATATTGATCTCTTGCACTGACAGATTTTATTTTTGTAAGATCAAAATCTGCTTTGCTTATAGCCTTGTTACGAAGTAAAATAGAATCACGGTCAAAAAAGCGTTTATACAGCCTTTGATTTTCTGAGCCAATTTTTGATCTTTCATAGGATACCATCAACACACGTTGCTGCTGGAGCATTAATTTTTGAAACGCTTCGGTTTGTTGGTCGAAACTTCGGTTACTTTGATAATCTGAAAGTTGCTTTACTGCATTAAAGAAGCTGAAATAAGTACCACTAAGCTCACCCAGGGACATTTCCCCAGGCAATGATCCATATAGATCCGGAGCGTTCTCTATGGGAAATTTGATTTTAGAAACAACTTTTGAAATCAGACTTACATGATCGACATCAGCCGAATTTTCTACATAGGCAATAACCTGATTTTCACGGACAGCATCTTGCGATTTAATATTTTTTAACTGTAATTTACCGGAACCCATGGCAACCAATTTTAACGGAGCTTGATTGGCATTGATTGTTACCTGGCCAGAAACGATATCCGGATAACGAACCTTCCAACCAAAAAATAATATAAGTGTTATAATGAATAGTATCAATAAGGTAATTCGCGATCCGAATTTTGTTGGCATACGCTCTATGATATCCTGAATTTCTTCTGTTCGGGGATATCTCTTTTCTGTAATTTCTTCCATACGTTTTTGGTTAAAATATCACCCTCATAATTGAACATTTGTAATAATTTCACTTTCTTCTTTGTTTAAAATTGGCGTAGTGCTACTTTGAAGTTCGGTTTGCGTTTGTACCAATTTGTAATAATGTCCCTTCCTTTCAAGTAAAAAGTCGTGGTTGCCCATTTCTACAATCATGCCCCCTTGCATCACCACAATTTGATCCGCTTTCCGGATCGTGCTCAGGCGATGGGCTACTACAATTACGGTTTTGTTTTTAAATACTTCATCCAGTGCTTTCACGATTTTTTGTTCATTAATCGTATCAAGTGCGTTGGTCGCTTCATCAAAGAATAAGTAGTCGGGGTCTTTGTAGAGTGCTCTTGCAATAAGTATCCTTTGCTTCTGTCCACCGCTAAGTCCGCGTCCCTGTTCACCCATTTTCGTTTGATATCCCAAGGCTAAGGATTCTATCTCGACAGCGATGTTTGCCGTTTCAACTGCTTTGCGCAAACGTTGATAGTCCATTTTTTCATCATCCAGGACAATATTATTTAGAATGGTGTCATTGAAAATTTTTCCATCCTGCATTACGGCACCGCATTTTTCGCGCCACTGGTGTAAGCTGATATTGTTAATGTTTAGCCCGCCAATTGTAATTTCACCATAAGAAGGTTTGTATAATCGCAGCAGTAATTTAAGCAGGGTTGATTTCCCGCTTCCACTGTCACCTACAATCGCGGTAACTTTTCCTTCTGGTAAAGTTAGATGTAAACCCCGAAGAATGAGTGGCGAAACCGGCGTATACTGAAAGGCGACGTTCTTGATTACCAAATCTTTTTTCTCCGGTAATTGAATATTATTTTGTCCGGTATCCTCATCCTCATCAGGCAACTGATGTATTTCATTAAGTCTCAAAAAACTGATTTGAGCGAATTGAAAGGATATAATAAATTGGATGAATTGTACCACAGGGCCATTGAGCATACCAATAATGAATTGGGTCGAGATCATGACACCAAAAGTTATCTCACCGTTGATCACGGCTTTTGCACAATAAAATGTTATAAATAAATTTTTCAGGTTGTCAATAAACTGCCCTCCAAGATTTTGAGCGTTGTTAATGGTCAGTACACGCATATTTACCTGATACAACCTTGCTTGTATATTTTCCCATTTCCAGCGTTTCTGTTTCTCATAGTTATTGATCTTTATATCCGTTATGCTTTCTACGGTTTCAACCCAGTAGCTTTGATTTTTTGCGGTCAATTCAAAATATTCCCAGTCCAGTTTTTTACGTATTTGTAAGAAACCAAGTATCCAGAATACATACAGTATGCTGCCGGTTAAAAAAATATAAAAGATGATTGTATTGTAAATCAAAAGGATGACCCCGAAAATGAGAAACGTCAGTCCTGAAAAAATCAGGTTTAGTGAGTTGTTCATGATGAAACTTCTGATCCGTTCATGGTCATTGGCCCGCTGTAAAATATCACCCATCATCTTGTTCTCAAAGAAAGTAACAGGCAGTTTCATGAGCTTGATGAGGTAATCGGATATCAGGGCAATATTCACGCGTGAAGTGAGGTGCTGCAATATCCAGTCCCTGACTGCATTACTCAGGGTAATACAAACAATGAGTGCAACATTCGCAAACAATACGATATTAATAAAATCCAGATCATGCGTTTGAATGCCAACGTCAATAACGGCCTTGGAAATAAAGGGAAGTGCTGCCTGCATCAATGTTACCAGCAGCATGACGATAAAAAGGTTGAGGAAACTTTTTTTGTACGGAGTAAAATAGCCCAGGAAATTTTGAAGCGTTTTTGTGCGCTCAGATTTCTCATTCGCATGACGCTGCTTAAAATCTGCCTGGGGCTGTAAGATCAGAATGGTTCCCTTATTGTCAATATTGTTTACCTGTACCCAATATTTTGTAAATTCTTCGGAAGAATAAGTTAACAGCCCTTTTGCAGGATCGGAAACGTAAATAGTTGCTTTAGTAATTTCCCCGGAAGAAATATTCTTGTTTTTCCAATTGTCCGCTGCTTTTGCATTATATACTACTACGAAGTGGTTATTATTCCAGTGGATAATAGCAGGCAGTGGTATCTTGTACAAAATATCTTCCAATGTACATTTTGCAGAAAGGCTGCGAAGGCCTATTTTTTCTGCTGCATGGCCGATCCCAAGTAATGAAACTCCTTCTCGGGTATTACCGCAGAGGTCTCTTAAATATTGTAGGGAGTAATATTTACCATGGTATTTAGCTATCATTTTAAGACAGGCCGGACCGCAATCCATCATATCCATTTGCCTGTCACAGGGGAACTTATTAAACATCGTAATGTGTGTTTATGAATAATTTGAATAAAATATGCAAAATTCGATTAAAATATGAATAATTTGATTAAATATATAATTATTTTGTTTCGTAAAACTAAGATGATATATTTGAAAAAAAATTATTTAGTCACACTAAATCAATATGAATTATGCGCACAAAAGCAGTATTAGCTTTGGATCTGCTGGAGCAGGAATTGGAACTATTAGATGAACAACAACGCGGAGCTATTTTGGGAGGGGTTAGGGAATATTGGAATGCTTCTAACGGAGTTTCCTACTATCGGGATAATCCTAATGACCCTTGGACAGCCTGCGATAATTTGAATGAGGTAACGATAAGATCCGGTAATAGCTATAATGCTGGTAATACCAGTAATGGATATTATAACGTTCAGTATGGGACTAATTACAGCGGTGGCTACGTTGGTGGAAATGGTGGTGGAAGCTCAGGAAATAGTGGAGGGAGTACGAGTAATCCAACTTCTTCAAATGGTGGCTACATAGGTGGCTCGCGTTGGACCGTACAGGGAAATGAATGCGTGTATACATACGATGGCGGAACCTTAGCGGCTGTTACAATTAAACCAAATCAATATACTGCTAATGATGTTGTGGGTCTGGTTCTTCAGTCATTTGGTATGGCTTCTGATCATGCAGCCACAGCAGCAGCAGTTTTAAAGTTAGAGGCAAAAGGTTTTGAGCTAGCAAGTAGATCATTTGGGCTTGTAAGCGTACTAAGTAATCTAAATGACGCTATTCAAGAAAGAAGTTTGGAAGATTTGGGCCAAGCAACTCTCGGAGCCGCCCTTTTTATACCGGGATTAAATGGCGGGGTAGTAGTCATAGGCGGTACAGTTCTTTTTGCCTGGGAAATGTATGAATTTATCCAGGAACATTAATCCAAATGTTAAAATTTCTTTATATCTATTATTACACTTTCTTTACAATGCACCATAAATACAATATGGATGGCACAGTAAAAAGCCCTGCGTGGTATACTGCTCTTCTTCAGGTAAGTATGGGGATTGGGGGGATATTCTATATACTGGTGATAGTTTTAGAAGAAATAGCAAATAGACGATCAGGCTTAGGAAATTCTAATAAATACATAGTGAGTTTGACCTTAGCAGTGACTTTGTGTTCAGTCGTTTATTACCTGCTTTTTAAAGTTTACAAAGTATCCAAAGAAACAGGTCTAACAGAAAATTATCATTTTGTTGTAACGCAAAAAATAAAAATATTTTTCTGGATATTCTGGATCCTTTCTATTTTCGGAACTTTTATTTTTGGATATGTAGTCAGAGATTTAGGGCTTTTTAACAGGTGAATGTAATAGAAGTGCTAACTGGTTCACTAAGAGTAGATTATGCTTGGTAAATTATATTACGTTATTCTAAATCATTACTCTCTTAAAACCGAACATAAAATAGACACCCCTGTGATAACGGTTTTTTTTATCTTTTCATTGGTTTTATGCTGTTTTACCTTGCTTGTCATAACTGTTTTGACTGTCTTAAAAAATCCGGAGAGTAGGAATCTTGGTATTTCAAAAACAGATGGGTACCTGATGCTTTCTATATCTTGTTGTATATTTTATTTCTTTTTCATTCGAAATAAAAGGTATTTAAAAATATACTCGAGGTATAGAAGTGATATGTTCTTAAATAGTGAAAACGGACGTTTGCTTTATTGGTGTATATTGATTTTCCTAATTTTGTCTCCTTTTATTTTTATGGTACTTAGAAATCGATTGGTTTTTGGTCACTGGATCTAATGAGGTATAAAGTTTATCAATGTTAATCGGTAATTGTAATTATTTAAGAGTCCCGATGGCAGCACCGGGACTTTTTTGTCTCTTTAATTAAATATGCCAGAAACGACCGTTTTAATTCCCTCATACAACGGAGCGAAATATATCCAATCAGCCCTGTTAAGTGTGCTCTCCCAAAAATATTCAGATTATGAAGTTCTTATTATTGACGACGGAAGTACCGATAATACAGAAGAGCTGATCAAGAAACTGAGCGATAAACGTATACGGTATTATAAAAATGAAAGTAATATGGGTATTGTTGCCAGTTTGAACCGTGGTTTGGATCTGGCAGAGGGAAAGTACATTGCGCGTATGGATGCAGACGATCTTATGCTGGCTGACAGATTACAAACCCAGATTGATTTTTTGGAGAAGAATAAGAATTACGGAATGGTCGGTTGCTGGTATCATACGATTGATGAAAAAGGTAAGATAATCCATACCCGTAAAACATTGACCGATAGTGACACTTTGCGGATGAGTTTGATATTTCGTAATCAATTTGCGCATTCTTCGGTTACGATGCGTACGGAAATTGCCCGGAAATTACGATATGACCCGGAATTTCAATATTGCGAAGATCATGATTTATGGATTCGCTTTTCAGAAATAAGTAAGGTTACAAATCTGCCTTTATTGGGACTTTCATACCGCTGGTATTCTGATAATAGTTGTAACAGGCACCAAAAGGATTTGAAAGTACGAGTACTTTCTTTATTGTCCAGAGAACTTGATAAACTGGAAATAAGTCATTCCGTTGAAGAGTTAAAATTACATGCAGCAATTTGTTTCGGTTTGGCGGGTCCTTTTTTATCAGAAACTAGTAAAAAGCAAGAATTGGATCAATGGATTCGTAAAATTTTGAATTCCACGGTTCTCAACAAAAGATATGATAGGAAATGGTTAAATGATTTCCACCAAAAAATCAATGATTTATTCTTTTAAAAGTATTGGAGTTAGCCAATTGAATTGCTCTGGTACAACTACTTCTTTTCAGTACTGACACATACTTTATGAAATTATTTTTTATCCTCATTTGTAATCTGTTATATTTTTCCGCTTGTGCCCAGCAAGAGCTTCGCGTCTTTGTTGAAAGGAAGAAAAATGGCTACATACTTTATGCAGACAATAACGCCTTTTGTCCTGTTTCAATGGCGCTGGATTTGAATTTGGTAAATTTACGCTTCTCAAAAGGAAGAAAGAAAATATTTGTAATACCGGAAAAAACCGAAAAATTTATGTTGGGAGAATTAGATGCTATATATCCGTCAATGCCTGATAAATTTTCCTACAATTTTTATTCCAGTTTGGGGAATATCAATAATATCAGATACGATGAGGAATACGAATATGGTCTGCCTTTTCTAAAAAACAAGGAATATTATCTTGTTCAGGGATACCAAGGGAGCTTCTCGCACCAAAATGATAATGCGCTGGATTTTATAATGGCAGAGGGAACAGAAATTACGGCTGTCAGGGAAGGGGTTGTAATAAAAGTTGTACAGAGCAATACCGGGTCATGCCTGAGAGAGGAGTGTAAGAAAATGCATAATTATATACTCATTTACCATTCAGATGGCACAATCGCCAACTATTCACATCTGATTCAAAATGGATCAAAAGTGTCAGCCGGCGACATCGTCAAAAAAGGTGAGGTAATAGGACTAAGCGGAAACACGGGTTTCAGCAGCGGCCCCCATCTTCATTTTTCCTGCTCGGTTATACTTGGTGTCGAAAAATATCAGACTATCAGAACAAAATTCAGGATTGATGGTGGTAATAAATCTGAATACTTGCAGGAAAAAAATAGGTATATAAAGACATACTAGCAGCAATATTTGCCAGTATGCAGTAATAGTTACTTTCCTGATAAAATTCTTTTTCTATTTGACCATTGCTGATTCCTTTCCTGATTTCCTTGTTATCACCCGATTCAACACATGCTGGCCAATTTTCTCACCCAGATGCGTTCCTTCCTCCACGCCGTCACGGTAGTGAATTCCGCCATAAACGCGGCTGATGGAAGCATCCCAATAGGCATCTTTAAATGATTTGAAAGATTTTACACCATGTCCGTATTTTTTCTCGGTAGTATCAGTAAAAGCGACATTTTCTCCAACTAATTTTGTTAAAACTACGCCGCAGGCGGCTGAAATTGTACTATGCCCGCTTACATATTCCGGGAAAGCCGGTGTTTCCAGAAATGGCCGCCAGTTCGGATCCCAGTTGTTGTTAATTACAGTTTCGGGACGGATTCGCACACTCTTGTATTTTTCGTCCCAGCAAGAAACAAAACCATCAAAAAGCGCTAACGCACCTAAGGTATACGCCTCATTAACTTCCATGAGATTCAGCTTTTTCTCAGTTGTAACATTTTTAATGATTGCCAGCCAGTGTCCCGCGGGTGTCATTTTTTTGTTGGCAAACATGGCATGGCCGACCACATTGGTAACAAAAGCATTATCGTCCCAGAAGTATGCTGTGGCTTTTTGCTCCTCAGTTAAATTTTTTGCGATATTATAAACCTCCATAGTCAGTTTCATAAACGGACTATTTTTGTTCAAATCATATTTCGCTGGTGGCGGGCAGCGGAATTGTGTTACAGAATCCAGCGAGAAAGTCCTCACGGTATTCCACATAGGTTCGCATGCATCCGCATAAGCGGGGGGCGTAGGCACCCATGTGCCTGGCTCATTGGTTACGGTGTAACGGAAGCCGCGTATTTCTTTGTAATGATCTTTTGAAGCATAAGCCAAAACGTGCTTTGCAACGGTGTCACCATAAGCAATGGACCGTTCATATACATCTTCCGGAATGCCCATGTCTTCATACTTCTTAAAAAGATTTTTTTCATAATCATCCCACAGGTTACCTGAAAAGGTAAGTGTCCGGCCAACAACCGTAAATGCTTTTATACTTGCCAGCGGAAAGCAGTATGCTGCACCAGATTCTGGTTTTGGCGGTGCTGCGAATTTATTGATCTGTCCTGCCAAGGACTGGTAATCAGAATAGCCGGGAAGAAGTGCTTCGTAAGCCGCTAGAAATGAATAGCTGTAAATACGGCTGGCAACAGGCGGTTTGAATATATCGTGGATAATTACATCCGTAAGTTGGGTAGTCGTTTCGTGGAAAAGTTTAGGGTCAGATGCTTTTGCGTTGTATTCTTCAGGTGTAGAAGATTTTTTGCATGAGTAGGTGAAAAAAGTAACTAAAACCAGTAGGCTAATGCTTGTAAATTTCATTGTATAAGTAAAAAAATTACGAATGGTCGGGTAACAAATATACCGAAGCAACCTGCGAAGATAATCAAGAAAGATCAATAGGCGGATAATTATTTTTAAGAGGAAAATTAATATAAAAAAATGAAATTATCTAGTTGGTAAATGACTTCTTACATCGATTTTTTAATTGGTGTGAAATTTAATCAAAAAAATGAAGTGGTATTTTTTTTGCAGTTATCCCTTGTATTTTGATCAGGAGCTAAACTGTTTAGTTAATTATTGTTGTTATTTTCTTATAAAACATATTCATAAACAAAGAGTGCTTTTATTTGTAATAAATTTAATATCTTTTTGTACATCCGAATGAGTAAAATATACATTTGAGTACTTAATTAAGATAATAGTGTAGGATAATTATTTGTGATTAGAATAGCATTAGAAGTAGATTGTATGAGCGTTAATGAATTATTTTTTTTGTCACATTTTAACTCTATTGAATGATAAAAATTTACTTTTTTTTTACTACTAATTGTGTGATTTCGACACTAGGTTTCGTGGCTGATTGTTCGCATTGACAGGCCCGTTTAAGGATATAGGTCTAAAAATTTTACCAACTATTTTATTATTTTATCAATTAATCTATGGGAATTAATACTCAAAGTAGATATCGTTTCAAGGGACGATATATTCTTTCTCTCTTTCTTGCCTTTGGTGTGGCACTTGGAGCTTTTGCTCAGTCCACTGTAAAAGGTAGAGTGAAAGATGATCAGGGCCAAGGACTGCCGGGTGTAAGCGTTGTTGTGAAAGGAACCACAGCAGGATCCGTTTCGGATATTGAAGGTAATTATACTGTTAGTACTACCAATGGAAATGCCGTATTGGTATTTTCTTTTATCGGCTACCTGACACAAGAAATTCCCCTTAACAACAAATCTGTTTTAGATGTTACGCTCGCAACCGACATAAAATCTCTGAATGAAGTGATTGTTGTTGGTTATGGTACCGCTAAAAAAGCAACGTTGACAGGGTCGGTAGTTGCAGTTAAGGGTTCTGAGCTTGAAAAAGCACCCGCTGCTAACCTTTCCAATACATTGAGCGGCCGCCTTCCGGGCGTCTCTGCTGTTCAGTCAAGTGGAGAGCCAGGTTTTGATGGATCGGCAATCCGTATCCGTGGTACCAACTCATTGGGTAACAGTGATGCCCTCATCGTTGTGGATGGTGTTCCTAACCGTAGTGGTGGTTTGGATCGTATCAACCCTGCTGATATTGAAAGTGTTTCTGTTTTGAAGGATGCTGCTGCCGCAATTTACGGATCACGTGCGGGTAACGGGGTTATACTGATCACGACAAAACGTGGTAAATCTGGTAAGCCTCAGTTGTCATATGATTATAACTTCGGTTTGGCTCGTCCAACACGTACTCCAAAAATGTCGGATGCTGGTGAATATGCCACGATCCGTAACGAACTGCAAATTTATGACAACATTCCAACAGGAGAGTGGAATGGTGCATTGACTGGTTTCAACACAAACGGAACATACAAAACAACAAAAGGTGATGTAGTGAATGCTGTATTTACTCCCACAGATATTCAGAAATTTAAAGATGGTTCGGATCCTTTGATTCATCCAAATACTGACTGGTACAAAGAGGTTATCAAACCATGGTCACCGCAACAACGCCACAATCTTCAATTGATGGGTGGTAGTGAAAATGTTAAATATCTTACTTCGTTAGGATATTTAAACCAGGATGGTATTTACAAAAATTCTGCAACAGGTTACAAGCAGTATAGTCTTCGTCTAAATCTTGATGCAAAAATAAACAAATATGTAACTGCAAAACTGGGTATTGCTGCACGTGAAGAATACCGTTTCTCTCCAAATGGTGGTGATGCAGGCGCTATCTTCCGTATGTTGATGCGTGGAAAACCAACTGAAATCGCTATCTGGCCAAACGGATTACCAGGACCGGATATTGAAAACGGACAAAATCCAGCGTTAATTACTACCAATTCAACAGGTTACATCCGTGATAAAAGAGATTACGTTCAAACCAACGGTTCGGTTGAAGTACTTATTCCTGGTATTACAGGTTTGAAAGTAACAGGATCGGCAGCAATTGATAAAAAATTCGGCCGCAATAAGAACTTTGCCCAGCCATGGAAACTTTACTATTGGGATAAAAAATCCTATGAAGCGGACGGAGTTTCTCCTTTGCTGACGGGTTCGGTTCGTTCAACTTTCAATGATGCACGTCTAACTGAAACTTCTTCTCAGGAATTGTCAGTTTTGTTAACAGGCCAGGTGAACTACGACAAAACTTTTGGAGCGCATGCATTTAACGTAATGGCTGGTGTTCAGCATGAGAAAGTAGATGCAGATGGTTTCTTTGCTTACCGTCGTTATTTCATCTCACCGGTTGCTGATCAACTTTATGCAGGTGGTAACCTGGAACAGAATATCGGTAACTCTGGATCTGTAAATGTAAATGGTACTACTTATAACAACACTGATCTTTACCAACGCGCACGTTTGAGCTATTTCGGACGTTTGGGTTACAATTACAAAGAGAAATATCTTGCTGAATTTTTGTGGAGAGCGGATGCTTCTTATATTTTTCCAAAACAAGGTCGTTGGGGTTTCTTTCCGGGTGTATCTGCTGGATGGAGAATGTCAGAAGAGGGTTTCTGGAAAGAAAACATCAAGTTTCTTGATAACGTGAAATTGAGAGCATCATGGGGACAAATGGGAGCTGAAGCTTATTTGCCAAACAGTTCTACATTGGCTGAATACCAGTATTTGTCTACAATGTCATTCAACTCGTACATTCTGGACAACCAGGTTGTTAAGTCATTATACGAAGCACGCGTTGCTAATAAAAACTTTACGTGGGAAGTTGCAAACAACTCAAACGTAGGTTTTGAAGGTTCGTTGCTTAAAGGAAAAATCAACTTCGAATTTGATTATTTCTATAATGTTCGTTCTAAAATTCTTATTCAGCAGACAGGTTCTACACCTTCCTCAGCAGGTATCGATGGAAAACTTCCTCCTGTGAATTTGGGTAAAATGAAAAATAAAGGATATGAATTCAAAGTTAGCTACGATGGAAACGCGGGTGATTTTAATTACTCGTTCGGTGTAAATGGTGGTTATGCTAAAAACAAAATCACTTTCTGGGATGAAACTCCTGGTATACCTTCTTACCAGACCACTACCGGAAGACAATATCAGGCATTTCTTGCTTATCAGTATGATGGTGTTTTCAAAGATCAGGCTGCGGTGGATGGAAACAAACTTGATTATAGTCCAATTACAGGAACAATTCGTCCCGGTGATATGAAGTTCAAGGATGTGAATGGTGATGGCAAAATCAATGCGGATGATAGAGTTCGTTCGGATAAAACACAACGTCCTACTTTCACAGGTGGTGCTACAATCAATGCCAGCTACAAAGCTTTTGATATCGCTATTTTGTTCCAGGGAGCAACAGGTGGTTTACAATATATTGGACAAACAGAGTCAGGTGATATTGGTAACTATTTGAAATATGCTTACGACCACCGTTGGACGATTGATCACCCAAGTGAAGTTGATCCTCGTTTGGCAAACCGTAACAATACGTATTACACAAATACTGGTAACGCCGGTGCAAATACTTATTACCTAAAAAGTAATAACTATCTGCGTTTGAAAAATATAGAAATTGGCTGGAACCTGCCATCTGATCTTGGTAAGAAAATTGGTGTAGGAAGTTTCCGTGTTTATGCAAATGCACTAAACATCCTGACATGGGATAAAATTAAAATCTGGGATCCTGAATCCACCAACACGAGCGGACAATACTATCCTCAGTCGAAAATTATTAACATGGGTGTTCGCGTATCATTCTAACGAATATTAAATTATGAAATTCAATTACAAGAATATAATACTTTTTGGATTACTCGGTACCGTAGGTTTGGTATCCTGTGATACTGATTTCCTCGACACGACCCCGCAAACTGAAATCAGTTCGGATCTTGTCTGGAAAGATGGTGCATTGTCTGAAGCTTTTGTTACTGAAATTTACAACGGTTTACAGCAAGGCGGATTCGCTGAGCAAATGCTTGCTTCCCTTACGGACGAGGCAGTGTTTACGCATACAGGAAGAAACATCAATACAATCAATGAAGGAAGTTTAAGCCCTTCCAACCTTGGCTGGGAAGATGATACTTACAGATGGAGCCCTATGTACACCCGTATCCGTGCCTGTAATATTGCTCTTCAAAATCTATATTCTACAACGTCCTTCGAGGATAAAGTTTTGAAAGACCGCTTAAAAGGTGAAACCCACTTTTTGCGTGCTTATTACTATCAGCAATTGGTACGTTACTACGGTTCGGTTCCACTGGTTTCAAAAGTTTACGGTCTTGGCGAAGACTATACTGTGGCTAGAAATACGTATGATGAATGTATCAAATTCATTGTTAAGGATGCCGATAGTGCAGCGGTTTATCTTGATGGTAAAACTTTACAATCAGGACGCGCAACTAAATTGGCGGCTCTTGCTTTGAAATCACGTGTTTTGCTTTATGCAGCAAGTGATTTGCATGATATCCCAACAGCAAAAACGAAATCGACTACAATCTCTGGTTATGCAAATCCGGAATTCCTGGGTTATGTAAGTGGTGACCGTAAAGCGCGTTGGACGGCTGCGCTTGCAGCTGCAAAGGCGGTTGTTGATGCTACATCAGGTTATAAATTAAATCTTACAGCTCCGGCTTCGGCGGAAGAAGGAAGATTGAACTACATTTCTTTGGCAATGGGAGGCGGAAGCGCAGATAAAACACTGGATGCTTCGGCAGCAGTTGATTTGATCCTTGCCCGTCAGTTTACGCCTGGTAAATCAGAAGGTGCACGTCAGACAGGTTTGAACAACGGACCTAACGGATACCATAACTGGGCAGGTAATACACCAATCGGCTTAATTGTTGATGATTATCAAATGATGGATGGTACAACCTTTCATTGGACTAACCCTGTACATGCAGCAGCTCCTTACGTAAATCGTGATCCACGTTTTTATGCAAGTATCATGTACGATGGTGCGCCTTGGAAACCTCGTGATAAAATCTCAGGAAACGTGGATCCGGCGAACCAGATCCAGACTGGTACTTATGACCTGGCTGATAGCAAAGGGGCAATAACTAACAGAAAAGGATTAGATACGCGCAGCAGCTCTATTGAAGATTGGAATGGTAGCCGTACAGGTTATTACATGCGTAAGTTTATCGATCCAAACCCTAATCTGGTTGATAATACAGACCGTCAGAATATCCCGTGGCCTTTCTTCCGTTATACAGAAGCTGTTTTCAACTTTATTGAAGCTTCCATTGAAACAGGTAATGAGGCAGACGCTTTATTATGGTTAAATAAAATTCGTTTTCGTGCAGGTATGCCTGCAATCAAAGCAAGCGGAGCTGATCTTACAGCAGCTTACCGTCAGGAAAAAAGAATTGAAATGGCTTACGAAGAGCAACGTTACCATGATACAAGACGTTGGATGATCGCGCCCACAACCTTAGGTAGAAAACTTACATTTATCAGTGTAACCGGTAAATTTAAAGCTGGTAAAACGATGACCGAGCCTTACAAATTTGATACATCGGTTTATAATTATACTTATACACCAGTTGAAGATGTACAGCACGAAAACCGTCAGTGGCTGGATAAAATGTACTTCCGTCCGTTTGGTCGTGATGAAAGCAACCGTAATAAATTATTACTTCAAAATCCTGGCTACGATAAATAATTCAGTGATCTTGATTTTAAATAATGAAACAGTATAATTTAATTTATCATACTGTTTAAATTTACCGGAAACTATGTCTGCCTTGTGCAGGCATAGTTTCTTTTTTCTATAACATCATCTATTTTCTGTTTCGATCATGAAACTAAAAAATGGCTTTTCAAGAGCCGCCTTCCTGTTCGTTATAATTGCTATTGCTGGTTGCAACAAATCAGAAAAATCAGGAGAAAATAAATCCGAAGTTTCCGGAACTCCCCTTTTTACTTTACTGCATGCTGAAAAAACAAAAGTGGATTTTGTCAATACATTAACCGAAGGCTTAAACACCAACGTGCTGATGTATGAATATTTTTATAACGGTGGTGGAGTAGCTGTTGGCGATGTAAATGGTGACGGGCTGGATGATATTTATTTTACCGGAAATATGGTTTCAAATAAACTATATCTCAATAAAGGTAATATGCAGTTTGAAGACATTACTGCTGCGTCAAACGTTGCTGGCCGTGAAAGTCCGTGGAAAACCGGGGTAACAATGGCCGATGTAAATGGGGATGGCTTACTTGATATTTATGTCTGTTATTCAGGAACGGTTTCTCCGGATAAATTAAAAAACCAGTTATTTATAAACAAAGGCCCAAATACTGCCGGTATTCCGCAGTTTGAAGAAAAAGCGGAAAAATATGGCTTGGCCAATACAAGCACTAGCACACAAGCAGCATTTTTTGATTATGACCGGGACGGTGATCTGGATATGTTTTTGTTGAACCATAATCCAAAAGCGCTCCCAATTTTAGATGAATCATCAACAGCTGAAATTCTCAAAAAAGAAGACCCTTCGGCCGGAGCAAGGTTGTTTCGTAATACTATGAAAAATGGTTCAGAACCGTTTTTTGAAGATGTAACCAAAAAAGCAGGGATACAAAGTTCTGAGCTAAGTTATGGATTAGGGATAGGCATTGCAGATGTCAACATGGACGGTTGGCCGGATATGTACATTTCCAATGATTATTCTGTACCCGATTTCTTATATATTAATAACAAAAACGGCACTTTTACCGATGTTATCGATTCGGGAATAGGACATACTTCCCATTCGTCTATGGGAAATGAAATTGCAGATTTTAACAATGACGGTTTGCCGGATGTTTTCACGCTGGATATGTTGCCTGAAGACAATCGCCGACAAAAGCTTCTGGTTGGGCTCGACAATTATGAATTGTTTGATTTCAACGTAAAAATGGGTTTTCATCATCAGTACATGCGCAATATGCTGCAACTGAATGAAGGTGTGGTAGGGAAACAAGGTAAAATTGCAACACCTTTGTTTTCAGAAATCGGGCAATTATCTGGTGTTTCCAATACCGACTGGAGCTGGGCTCCACTGTTTGCGGATTATGACAATGATGGCTGGAAAGATCTTTTTATAACGAATGGTTATTTGAGAGACTACACCAATATGGATTTCCTGAAATACATGGGCGATCATTTAAAAAGAAAAGAGGGGCAGGTTAGAAGGGAGGATATATTGGAATTGGTTGGTCAAATACCATCTTCGAACATTAAAAATTATTTATTCCAGAATAATAAGGATTTAACGTTCAAAAATGTAGCGGCCGATTGGGGCTTGGGGCAGGTTTCAAATAGTGGCGGAGCGGCATATGCGGATCTTGACAATGACGGAGATCTGGACCTGGTCGTTAATAATATCAATATCCCTGCTTTTATTTATCAAAATGAAGGTAGCAAACAATTGAAAAATCACTACCTGAAATTGAAACTGGAAGGTGAACAAAAAAATACACTGGGTACAGGAGCGAAAGTTTCAATTTATCAAAATGGCCAGCAGCAATATCTGGAACAAATGCCAACACGTGGATATCAGTCGAGCGTATCACCGGTTTTACATTTTGGACTTGGAAATTCAGCTACCATTGATTCTCTGAAAATAACGTGGCTAAGCGGCAAACAGGAAAAACTGGTAAATCCGAAAGCAGATCAATTACTTACTTTATCTGAAAAAAATGCGAAAGCAGAAACGATAATTCAAGCTACTGAAACCCCGCTTTTTAGTCCGGTTCCTTCCCCGATAGCATATAAAAATCCGGCAAACAAAATCAATGATTTCAAGCGCCAACCTCTTATGGTGAATGCGATTTCCTTTTCAAATCCTAATTTAACAAAAGGTGATGTAAATGGTGATAAGCTGGAAGATGTATATGTAGGAGGAGGATATGGTGAAGCAGGCAAATTATTTCTACAACAAAAAAACGGATCTTTTGTAAGCAAACCGGTTTCCGCTTTTGAAGCGGATAAACAAAGCGAAGATACGGATGCAGCGTTTTTTGATGCAAACGGTGACGGATTTGTTGATTTGTATGTAACCAGCGGTGGTTATGCCAATTTTATGCCTGAAGATGTTTTGCTGCAAGACCGGCTTTATATCAATGACGGTAAAGGAAATTTTACAAAGAAAACAGATGCTTTGCCACAAATGCTTTTTAGCAAAAGCTGTGTCAGGGTTACTGATTTTAATGGAGATGGAAAACAGGATTTGTTTGTTGGCGGAAGAGTAATTCCTGGCAGATATCCTGAAGCGCCAAGAAGTTATATTTTGATCAACAATGGCAAGGGCCAGTTTATAGATCAAACGGCCCAAATTGCTCCGGAACTGGAAAGAATTGGTATGGTGACGGATGCTGTCTGGACGGATATGAACGGAGATAAAAAGCCGGATCTGGTTTTGGTAGGAGAGTGGATGCCGATCACGGTACTGGTGAATGCGGGAGGGAAATTGACCAATAAAACGCTGGATTATTTTGAAAAAGCTTACAGCGGCTGGTGGAATAAAATCCTGGTTGACGATATAAATGGTGACGGGAAACCTGATTTTGTTGCCGGAAATATTGGATTGAATACGCAGTGCAAAGCAAGTGATGCCGAGCCTGTGGAAATGGTTTACAAGGATTTTGATGACAATGGGTCTGTTGATCCCATTATGTCATTTTACATCCAGGGGAAAAGTTACCCTTATGTAACGCGGGATGAAATGCTGGATCAGATGAGCATTATGAGAACGCGTTTCCAGGATTATAAAAGCTACGCAGATGCATCCGTAACCGATATTTTCACGCCGGAAGAATTAAAAGATGCTTCTCATTTAACATCAAATTTTTTAAAAACGGCGTATTTTGAAAGTAATGCGTCGGGGAAATTAAAAGAAAAATCATTGCCGCTGGAAGTTCAGTCTTCACCAATTTATACGATTACTTCCCTTGATTTTGATCAGGATGGTAAAAAGGATTTGCTCTTCTGTGGCAACAGCAGCAGAGCCCGTTTGCGTTTTGGGAAATACGACGCCAATTACGGGATTTTAGTAAAAGGAGACGGCAAAGGGAATTTTAAATACATACCTCAGGATAAATCAGGTTTTGCGCTGAAAGGTGATGTGCGCAGTGTACTTCCAATTGGAAATACACTTTTGTTCGGGATTAATCAGCAGGAAATAAAAGCATACAAAATTGTTAAAAAATGAAAATTCAGTTCCTCCTGCCACTTTTGTTCATCGTTTTTTTGACAAGGTGTAATACAAAAGATAGAAAATTACCAGCACTTGACGGTGCTATCATTGGCCAGGTTACCAGCCAAATGACGGACGTGATGGTTCATGATGTTACCAATCCGCCACTTGGCGCCCGCTTTTATTCTTATGCCTGTCTGGCCGGTTACGAAGTGGTAGCTCAAAATGATTCAGCATATAAAACAATGCATGGCGTTTTGAATGATTTTCCTGAAATTAAAAAACCGGAGGGATTAACGGAATACTCTTATCAGCTTAGTGCAGTTTTGGCTATGTTGGAAACCGCAAAAAAAATGCAGCCTTCCGGCGGCTTGATGCTGCAAAAATATCAGGATCATTTGCTTGATTCCTGCAAAACAATTGGTTTCAGTGAAGAGATTATTGCCGGATCTAAGGAATACGCAGTGGAAATCAGCAAGCAGATATTGAAGTACGCCAAGGCTGACAAATATAATCGGATAAGTAATTTTCCGCGTTATGCACCGATTGAAACAAAAGGAAGCTGGTATCCGACACCTCCTGGTTATTTCCCTCCAGTTGAGCCCTATTTCAAAACGGTTCGTCCTTTTACCTTGGATTCTTCTTCGCAATTCAAACCAGCTCCCCCAGTTCTATTTTCAGAAAGCAAAAATTCTGATTTTTTTAAAATAATGATCGCCGTTTACGAGGTGAAAGCAGAAGGTGATGCAAAAATTACCGCTGCGTTTTGGGATTGTAATCCTTTTGCTTTGGAAAATAAAGGGCATTTGTTGGTTGGGATGAAGAAAATTTCTCCCGGCGCGCATTGGATTGGTATAACAGATATTGCCTGTAAACAAGCTAAAACGGATTTTTCAAAAACACTGTTGGTTACTACTTCTGTGGCAATCGGCTTGATGGATGGATTTATGGCTTGTTGGGATGAAAAATACAGAAGTAATAGAATCCGCCCGGAAACTGTGATCCGTAAATATATTGATCCAAACTGGAAACCATTTCTACAAACTCCTCCATTTCCTGAATATCTGAGCGGGCATTCGGTAGTATCTTCGGCCGCCGCGGTTATTTTGACACATTATTTTGGAGATGATTTTGCTTATACCGATACCGTGGAAGAGCGTTTTGGGTTGAAAGCAAGAAAATTCAAATCATTCAATGATGCAGCAAAAGAATCCGGTTTATCAAGATTTTATGGCGGAATTCATTTTATGGATGCAGTTGAAAATGGCTGGATACAGGGGGATAAGGTTGGGAATTGGGTGATTCAAAAACTTGGAAAGGGTAACGAGCCAATTGCGAAACTGAATTAGTTTTATTCGTAAAAAATGGGATTTAATTACAATTTTGCCAAATATTTTTCCAAAAAGTATTTAAGATTAGTAATAGTTACACCATGACTTGTCGTGTAATCATCGCTTTCAGGCGTTATGATATATTTAAATTTTGGATTTAAGTCTTCTGAGGAATTGATAAAACCTTTTGAAACAACAGGAGAGTTGCTAAGTTTTATTTCGATGCAAGCAATTACTTCTATTCCCCGGACGAGAACAAGATCACATTCTGCGCCAGCCTGGGTTCTGTAAAAGAACAGATCCAAATTATTTCTTACCATTTGGGAAACCTGTTCAATAACGTAACCTTCCCAGGAGGCACCAACAGCTGGATGTCCAAAAAGATCGTCCGGACGCGTAATATTTAATAAACTATGAAGAATTCCTGTATCCCTGACATATATTTTGGGAGACTTGACTATGCGTTTTTTTGCATTTACAAACCACGGTTGAAGGCGTTTAATCATGTAACCGCCTTCTAAAAAACCAAGATATCGTAAAACTGTGGGTGCTGTTACACCGAGAGAACGAGCAAAAACTTCGGCGTTCCATATATTACCGTTGGAATGGGCCAGCATAATCCAGAAATTCCTAAGCAAAGTCGGAGCTAATTCTACGCCAAACAAATGCGCGAGATCCCGCTCAATGTAACTTCTTGTGAAATCTTGAACCCATTCCCGTGATGTCGCCAATTCTTGTGCTAATAGCGCATTTGGAAAACCACCCAAAAACCAATGTTGATAAAAATTAAAGTTTTCCGGCAGTTCTGTAAATCCAATAGGCGTAAGTTCTAAATATGAAATACGGCCAGCCAGCGATTCTGATACACCTTTTACCAGTCTTGGTGAAGCTGATCCAAGTAAAATAAATCGTCCTGGTCTTCGGTTATTATCAATAAGAGGTCTGAGCAAAGAAAATAGCTCAGGCATCAGCTGTACTTCATCAAGTACAATACACAAATCCTGACGATTATTTAGATAGGTGTAGGCATCACTTAGTTTTACCAAGTCACGGGGATTTTCAATATCAAGATATAAATAGCTGTTTTCATCCCTTACAATGAGCTTGGCCAGAGTTGTTTTGCCAACTTGTCTTGGTCCAAGAATACAAACCGCAGGAGAACTTTTTAATCTATTTTCAAGGTCTCTTTGTAAATTTCTCTTTATCATTCTCAAATATAAATAATTTATCCTGGTAAATCCAAAGTTTAACTTTGGATTTACCAGGATAAATTATAATAGCAATGATCCTAAAAAGCAATTTTCTTTTCAACAAGTAGCTCCTTCGTATACTTATACCCAATATCAAACAACTTCTGCGCTTTCGTGAAATCGAAGGTATTAAAAGTACTTAGTTCAGGCGCTTCAATAAGAAGATCACACCGATCCAGGCTGGCTTTGGCTTTATGCCGCATCGCCATTCGAATACTGCGCACGGTAATTTGATGCATGTGTGCAAAAGGTTTGTCAAAAAGAAGCGGGTTGCAGTGAATTCCAATAATGTAATCCGCTTCTTTTTCTATGGGCGCAACCGGCAGATTATTGAAAATGGCTCCATCAATCAAATCGCGGCCTTCCAGATTGTAAGGTTTGAAAACTCCCGGAAGACAACAAGATGCTAAAATAACTTTTCCCAAATTCCCGCTTCTAAATGTGACCTCCTGTCCGGCATTAAGGTCAGTAGCGGTGACGACAAGAGGGATTTTTAAAGCTTCAAAAGTATTTTCGGGGATGTATTTTTTGATTATTTCTTCAACACGATCAATTTTTAAAAGTCCTCCGAAACTAAATCCAAGTCTCAAAAAAGAACTAAAACGGGTTTTAAGGATTATCTCAAAAATCTCGTCGGCTGTATATCCGTAGGCGATAAGTGCGCCTACGAAAGAACCTGCACTGGTTCCGCTGATGATATGTGGTTTCAATCCATGTTCTTCAAGCGCTTTGATCGCACCAATATGGGATATTCCACGAGCTCCCCCTCCTGATAAAACTAATCCGATTTTTTTCATATTTTGTTTAAACAAGAAGACTCCGGCAATAAAGCAATTTAATCTAACCAGGCAGTAAGTTTTATTTTTCTATTCAATATTATCCACATAAAGGGCAACATTTGCTAAATTGTAATCCTCAATGGAATAAAAATGACGGCTGTAAGTCATCGGATTTTTCACAAAGAAGGCATATATGAAATTATAAATATTCAGCCAATTGGGAATAAAGCAAAGCCATATCAGATTAAACAAGTAAGAAATTTAATTTTGAAACATAAACTTGTAAAGCTATGAATACCAAATACGAATTAATTATGTACTGGAGTGAAGAAGATAGTACTTTCATAGTAGAAGTTCCGGAATTAGCAGGATGTATGGCTGATGGACAGACACAAAATGAGGCTTTGGCCAATATTCAAATTTTGATAGATCAATGGATTGAAACAGCAAAAGAATTAGGACGAGATATTCCTGAGGCCAAAGGCAAACTCATATACGCTTAATCATTAAAGAAATATCTCCAAATCCCCTCTTTCCAAAATCTTGATTCCCTTTTCTGTTTGTTCTACAATAGCTGCTTCATAAATCGGATCATGCTCAAACATTAAAATACATTTTTCATCCACAGCTTTTTTTAGAACTGTTTCTTTTTCAACCATAGTCATTAATGGCCTTACATCGTAACTCATTACCCAGGGAAGCGGCAAATGGTAGGAAGACGGAATTAAGTCGGCGGCATAAATGATCTTCTGGTTTTTGTAAGAAATAACGGGCAGCATCATTTGTTCTGTGTGTCCGTCTACATGGATAAAATTTATATTAGAAAATGGAGATATACCTTTTTCAATAAATTTAAGCTGTCCCGATTCTTTAATTGGTAAAATATTTTCCTTCAAAAATGAAGCTTTTTCCCTTGGATTCGGATTGGTTGCCCACTGCCAGTGCGCTTCGTTTGACCAGTAAGTTGCTTTTGGAAACGTGGGCAGCAAAAGCGATTTATCCGTATTGTACTTTACAGCTCCTCCTACATGGTCAAAATGTAAATGAGTTAACACAACATCGGTAACATCTTCTGCTGAAAAACCTGCTTTTTTTATTGAATCCAGTAAAGAAGCATCTCCGCTTAAATCATAAAACCCAAAGAACTTTTCATCCTGTTTATCGCCAAGCCCCGTATCAATAAGGATTAATTTATCACCGTCTTCAATCAACAGACAACGCATAGCCCAGTTGCAGAGGTTTTTTTCATCGGCCGGATTATGCCGGTTCCACAGGGTTTTAGGTACCACGCCAAACATTGCACCGCCATCCAGCTTGAAATAACCTGTATCTATACTATGTAAATTCATAAGGGCAGAAATATATTTAATCGTCTTAGCAGTAGCTTTGCGTGTAAAGTTAGTTATTAATAGAGAAGATAATAAGTCAAGCTTCCAACTTGATAGCGCTAAGCCGTCTTTTAATTTTCAATTTTTACCGTTTTATATGTTTTTTTATTCTCGTTTGCGCAGATTTTCAGGGTTTTTTAGTTTTGGATTATTACTAATCTGTCAGATTTCCTATGCGCAAAAATTACCAATTCAATATGTTGAAACACGCATTGGTACGGCACCGGCTGCCACGGAAAGTTCAAAAAAACATAGTGAGGCCGGAAGCGAATTAAAAGGGCAAACGATGCCTGCGGTAGGAACTCCCTACGGAATGACGCAATGGACGCCGCAGACAAAATCAACTGAAACAAAATGTATTGCACCTTATTATTATGCTGATACAAAGTTCCAGGGATTTCGGGGAACACACTGGCTGAATGGTTCCTGTGTTCAGGATTATGGAACGCTTACGGTTATGCCAATATCAGGAGAACTGGCCGTAAATCCTGAACAACGTGCTTCCGGATTTCGCCATGAAACGGAAATCGCAACGCCTGCTTATTATAGTGTCAAGCTTGACGATTATAACATTACGGCTGAGGCAACTTCGCTGGCGCGTTCGGCAATGCTTCGTTTTACTTATGCAGAAGGAAAAGAAAATTTCATTGTAATTGAGCCCAATAGTGACGAAGGCGAAGGTTTTGTTGAAGTTTTTCCTGAAAGAGGAGAGGTAGTTGGGTACAATCCCGTTCACAGAATTTATCAGGGGTCCGGCCAGTCAGCCGGATTTAGTGGTTATTTTATATTGAAATTTGACACGCCTTTCACTCAATATGGTGTTTGGGAGGATGATATGATTGTTCCGAGGGGGAGGACAAAAATGGGGAAGGGGAAGCGTGAAAAGTTAGGCGCTTATGTGGGTTTTGGTTCAAAACAAAAATCAGTTATCGTTCAAATAGGGACATCTTTTACAAGTATAGAAGGTGCCCGGAATAATTTGAAAAAAGAACAATCGGGCAAAAGTTTTGATGCCGTACGCAAAGCAACTGAAAATGAATGGAATGAAGCGCTTGGTAAAATGAAAGTAAAAGGAAGTGAAAATGATAAAACACTTTTTTACAGCGCACTTTACAGATCAAAACTTTCTCCACGTTTGTACTCTGATGCTGATGGCCAGTATCCGTCTTTTGCCGGTGGAACACCTTTGCAAAAAGCGGATGGTTTCGATTATTATTGTGATTACAGTATGTGGGATACTTTCCGTGCGGCTATGCCTTTACATGCACTTCTGGAACCAAAAAAATCAGGAGATATGATGCAATCATTGGTGAAAAAAGGAGAACAGGGAGGCTGGATGCCTATTTTTCCCATCTGGAATAGTTACACCGCAGCCATGATTGGTGACCATGTCATGTCGGTGATGGCTGATGCTTATGTGAAAAATGTCAGGAATTTCGATGTAGAATCGGGTTATAAATTGTTGCGAAAAAATGCTTTTGATACCAATGCTGATCCTAAAAGTTATGAAGCGGGAAAGGGCCGGAGGGCGCTGACTTCCTATTTGAAATATAATTACGTACCGTTGGAAGATAGTGTCTGGCAGGCTTTTCACAAACGAGAACAGGTTTCCCGGACCCTGGAATATGCTTACGATGATTTTTGCCTGTTTGTTTTAGCAGAAGAATTGGGACACGCTGAAGACGCAGTTTTACTCCGAAAAAGAGCTTTGAACTATCAGAATGTGATCGATCCGGCAACGGGTTATGCGCGGGGAAGATATGCCGATGGAAGCTGGGTGAAAAATTTCGATCCTTTTTCTAAAAGGTCAAGTTTTATTACGGAAGGTTCTCCTGCTCAATATACCTGGTTTGCCCCACAGGACATTGCGGGACTGAAAAAAGCGGTTGGTGGTGAAAAGTCATTTATCAATAAACTGGATACCTTATTTGATCAGGGTTATTATTGGCACGGAAATGAACCGAATCATCAGATTCCATATCTGTATGCTTATGTTGGACAATCCTGGAAAACTCAAAAACGTGTTAAAACGATTATCAGGGAAGAATATGATATAACACCTGGCGGATTGAGCGGTAACGAGGATGGCGGACAAATGTCGGCGTGGCTCGTATTTAGTATGGCCGGATTATATCCCGTAACTCCCGGAACACCTTTTTACGTTTTGGGAACACCTGTTTTTGAAGAAACATCTTTTGAACTGTCTCATGGTAAGAAATTTAAAATCAAAGCAAATGGCGTCTCGGACAATGCCATTTATATTCAATCTGCTAAATTAAACGGTAAGCCTTATACCAAAACTTATTTGTCACACGATGACCTGACAAATGGCGGCAGTCTGGTTTTGGAAATGGGTGTTAAACCGAATGAAAACTGGGGCAATTCAGCTTTGGATGCTCCGCCTTCTTTATCCAAGGAATAAGTATGAAGGGTATTTTTTTAATTGGCATTATGCATATTTAAAATTGTATCAATTTATTTATTTGTAAAATATAGTTTTGAATAATTTAATTGTTGCCATATTAAATTTGTAATAGAGTGATGTGTTGACTAATTTTCGTTTGAATACGTCCATTACTCCCTTTCAAATGAATCGTAGAAATTTTTTTCAAAAAGCAGTTCCTGCAAGTTTTGCATTAGGCGCAGTTGCCGCTTCCTGCGCGCCTAAAACACAAATTCAGTATCCCGACAAACATTATCATATCAGCAAAGGTTATCACCAGATTCCCAAGCTGCGTTTATCAATGGACCGGATTGTGAAAGAAACCGTTGGTTTGCGGCCTTTCCGGGCATCGGGTCCTCGTATTGAAACGGAGCAACTGGGCAACAAAACCATTGTTCACAATTATGGACATGGTGGAAGTGGCTGGTCGCTTTCGTGGGGCACAGGGAATATTGCTAGAAAGCTGGTTTTGGCTACAAATGAGAAGAAAATTGCCTTATTGGGATGTGGAGCAGTAGGAATTGCTACGGCGCGTTTGTTACAGGAAAGTGGCTGTGAGGTAACGATTTATACGAAAGATGTACCACCGAATATTACGAGTAATCTGGCCACCGGGACATGGTCGCCCGCTTCAAGAGTTTGTGATGTAAATGTGGCTAAACCGGAATTTAAAGCTGTTTGGGAAGATGCAACCCGTTTTTCATTCCGTCGTTTTCAGTTTCTTTTAGGAATGGATGATATTGCCTGCTGGGCCGAGGAATATAGTGTTTTCGACAAAGAGCCGGTGTATGCGCCGGGTGCGGGCGGAGAAGAATTTGAAATTCATGGACTTTTGCCCGAACGCGTAAGATTAACCTCAAAAGAGCATCCGTTCAAGGCAGATTTTGTATCAAGGAGATCAAATTTAATGTTTAATATTCCGTCGTATTTAAGACATCATCTCAATGATTTTCTGATGTTTGGCGGAAAAGTTAAAATCCTGGAAATTAAAAAACTGGAAGATATTGATGCGTTACCAGAACGCGTAGTGGTCAACTGCATGGGATTAGGTGCAAAACCAGTTTTTAATGATCAGGAATTAACCCCAATTTCCGGACAGCTTTCCTGCCTTATTCCGCAAAGCGACGTCAATTATAAACTCTATACCCAAGGTGCAAGTTTCATTTCCAGAAAAGACGGAATTTACATTGGGGGCAACGGAATCGTAGGAAACTGGGATACAACCCCTAGCCGGGAACAAACCGAAAAAACCGTAGGAATCCTCCAAAAACTAATGGAAGAAATGCGCGGCTAAAAGCCCTGAAAGGGCGCCAAACATCAGCCCGGGGCATTGCCCTGGGACGCTGATTTTATAATTCAATTTCCCACCGTAATAATTTGCCCAAATTTTTCCGATGAAATAATAGCATTTCCATCAATTTTATGTCCTACAGTCGAGGTAACTGAATAAGTCCCGTCCGGCATCGCATCAGGAATTTTAAACCGGGTTACAAATTGAAAGCTGCACATAACCGTGGAGCTTGGCTCCAAATTATCAAGATCAAATGATATACCTGTTTTTGTATTTGTAAGCCGCAAAATAATTGTAGAATTTCCCCATTCCTTTGGATAGACAACATTTACAACAAGCTCTTCGCTTCTTTTTATCAGTAAAACAGGGGTGTAATAGTTACATACGCCAGAATGAAAACTTGATGGCTGCGAAATGAAACCAATCACCGGTTGTTCGATAGATCGTTTATAAAAGAAATTTGTATAGGGAGGTGTAACAATTGGTTGTAAACTTTCATATGCCTTTCCATTCACCAAAATTGTTGATTTGTAATTTCCAAAATCAAGATCAGAAGGAATTTCGGCCTGAAGCGCGTTGTAGTTTTTTCTTAAAAGTTTTATTTTACGGGGCTCAGTGAAATCATTTTCGATCAGCATTTCATAGGAATTTTCAGGATATATATTGATACCTTTAATAATAAATCCCGGATCATTTTTCGTGGCATACCAGCCAAAAGTATCAAGTGCTAATTTTCCATATTTTACGGTGAGCGGGGCGTTAATAACAGTTTTGCGACTTCTCCAGGATACGGTAGCCTCGTAATTTCCAGCTTCCAGCGTCACTGGAAAGTTAATTTTAACCCGGTTTTTACCAAGAGAATCAGAGATTATATAGCCAGTAGAGGAAGTATTTATTTTACCCGTTGATTTTTCTTTCAGAGTAATAATTGGTTGTTCGGCTACAAGTCCACTATCACTAAGTGTATTGATCGTCCCTAGTTTACGCACAGGAATGGCAATTGAGGCATATTCCTGAATTGTAATATTATAAAAAGGAGATTCTGGTTCCAGAATGAGCGGCTCGGAAGGAACTACATAAATGTTACATGTAAAAATGCCAAATACTTTACTTTCTGCTGTAATACTGATATTTGTTCCTTCAAAAGTAAGACCATTATCTAAATTCGTTAAAAGTTGAAATCCATCGTTTAATTTGATGTTCGGCTTTATCAAATCACCATTCTGGTAGTTGGCGGGCAGTTTGATAATGACACTTCGGTCAGAGATTTCAATATTGTCATTACTTACTCCTGGTATAGAGAATTCCTTAATTATAAATGAAGCAGAACCGATAATAGAAGCGGGAGTGAATTTTTCCTGGCAGCCAAAACACAAAAAAATAAGAGAGAAAAGTAGTAATCTTTTCATAGCTATGTAACCGTTTGAGTAAACATAAATCTAAGTAGTATTTTGCATAAATCAAAGTTTAAATAAAACATAACCAGTTCAATACCAAACAGCCTCCAGACTTTATAGTCAGGAGGCTGTTTGGTATTGAAATAATATATTTTCTTTAAGCTGATCAAATTACTTAAAATTCCAAAGAATTAATTCCCTCTATTTTTCTTCTTTTTAACACCATCGGCCACAAGTCCTGTTCCAACTCCAACGCCACCACCAACAATACTTCCAACCAAAGCACCTTTGGCCCGGTCATGTTTACCGATAAGAGCACCTGCAATGGCACCACTTCCTGCACCAATCACAGCTCCTTTTGCTGCATTATTCCATTTTTTCTTTCTTGGCGCCGCTTGTGGAGATTCTTGAACAACATTGCTGTTTGCAACAGCCTGTTTGTTGTTGTCTTCTTCGATTTTATTTTTCTCTTCTTTCTCAGCAGCTACGTTACGCATGGAATCAATTACCGCCTGTTTTGTAATGATCGCCTGCATGGAGTCCACTGTTCTCTGTTTTTCTTTTAATGCGGCATCATTATTTGAACTGCTATTACAAGAAGACAATATAAAGACACCAAATAATACCGAAAGGATCGTTTTCATAACTTAGATTTTAGGTTTAACACTTATACGTATAGCTATGTCTAAAACCATGCCAACCCGGAAAAGTATAAAAAATAGTTTTAAATATTGAGATCAGAGGAGATTTGTGTTACTTTTCTTCTATTTCAATTTGCCTATTCTTAAAAGTGTTGGAAATATCACCTCTTTTTGTTTCTCTTTACCCCAGATATTCTCAAATTCCTTTTTAACTTCATCTACCGGATTTATTCCGTTTGCTTTAATAAAATGTTGTACAGCCGACCAGGTATTTAAATAACCGATCAGCTCCTCTAAATTCCATTTTACCTTTTGTGAAAATGAAGGAGTCTGAAGTTCCTGAAATGGGAAAGGAATGGTCTTGTATTGCTCATCCAGATATTTTCGTTCCTTGTCCCAATACTTATCGCCTAAAATGGTGGAATATAAATGACGAATAATTTTGTCAGACTCTTCGTCGATCTTCATCAGATTATATCCTATAATGGCAATGATTCCGTTGGGCTTTAATGTGAGGTAAACTTTTTCATAAAACTTCTCAAAATCAAACCAGTGAATTGCCTGGGCAACTGTAATAAGGTCGAAGAAATTTTGTTCAAAAATTACATTTTCGGCAGCCACTACCTTGTAAGAGATGTTATCTTTTTTCACAGCATTAGTAATCTGATTTTCACTGATATCGGTGGCATAAATGTGCTGAAAAAAGGGAGAAAGTTTAGCTGCCAGTTGTCCGTTGCCAGTCCCGCAGTCCCAAACATTGGTTTTATTATTGACCAGATTTAAAATAAATTCAATGGCTTCGTCTGGATAAGTAGGACGGAAAACAGAATATTGTTTTGAATGGTTTGAAAAGTTGTCTTTCATAAAAATCGATTTTTGTTTTGTTGCGCTTACTTTTTGTCTTTATAATGACGCCTCTTTGCGGCTATGCGTGTAAGATCATTATCAAACCAGGAATTAATATTTATCAATTAATTTTTTAAAAGCTAACTATTAAAACGTCGTCCTGTAATTTTCAAAATTTCCAGTTTCATGATTACTAACCGTTCGAATATTTTTTGCCACACATACAGTCAATTATTATTAAGTAGAAATCTTCCACCGGATGTTTTACAAACAAAAACAAATACTTTTGTCCCTTTCGAAAAGGGCTATCCAAATAATCAAAAATAAGGAGTTCTTTCCGCTAAATTTAGATCTGGTTTTTTAGTAAATACAGCATGGAAATTTTGTCAATAAAAACTGATAACGTGTTCAGGTTTTTAACGATCGGTAAGTTATGAGCAAGAGTTTTGTTATGCTGACTTTTGATCTTGAAGAGTTTGATATCGCTGAGGAATACGGTCAAAAAGTATCGCATTCGGATCAGATGACTGTTACCAAAACCGGAACGGAACGATTGATCTCTTTGCTCGATAAACAGGGTATCTGCGCTACTTTTTTCACAACCGGAAATTATGCGCAGCTCAATCCTGAATTAATTAAATCAATTTCATTAAAACATGAAATTGCTTCACACGCTTTGTACCACTCGCCATTCCATGAATTCAGGGAAACAGATATTCTGGAATCCAAAAATATTCTTGAAAGCATTACGGGCGAAAAAGTTACAGGATTTAGAATGCCTCGTTTGAAACCATTCGACCACAAAGTTTTGGCCGGTTGGGGTTTTGTATATGATTCATCGATAAATCCGACTTATCTTCCGGGACGATATAATTTATTGCATAAAAGTCCGCTTCCTTACCGTGAAAACGGGTTGCTGGAATTACCTTGTTCCACAACACCTACATTTCGTTTTCCACTATTTTGGCTTGCATTCAAAAATTTGCCGATTAGTTTGTATGCAGCTTTATGCCAGCGCACTTTACGAAAGAGAAAAAATCTGATGCTCTATTTTCATCCCTGGGAATTTGCAGAGATTGGAGATTATAAAATGCCAGGTTATGTAAAAAGTCCTGACGGGCAAGAATTGGTTGATAAACTTGATAAATTAATTCAAAATCTGAAAAAGCAAAACGCAGCATTTGTCACCTGCCAGGAATTTTGTGAGATTTTGGAAAAAGCTGATGAACCTATAAAGTCAGTATGATACGCTTGATAATAGGCTGAATTTTAGAATTAATATTCCAAAGGAAAGAATAAAATTTCCGGTTGAAAATTTGCTCTAAATCTCGCTAAAACTGAAATTATTTACGGAATTGATTTCCTATATTCAGCAAATTCATTTAAATCAGATCCTTATCAAAGGATCGATTTTTTTTACTTTCTAGTTTTTCGAAATATAAAATGACCATAGATCTTCGCAGCGATACCGTTACCCGTCCTACCAAAGAAATGCAGGAAGCCATGTGGTCGGCTCCGGTTGGAGATGATGTAATGGGCGATGACCCCACTGTTAATGCATTACAGGATAAAGCTGCGACTCTTTTTGGTATGGAAGCGGCATTGTTTTGTGCGTCGGGAACGATGACAAATCAATTGGCAATCCGGGTACATACGCAGCCGGGAAGCGATGTGATCTGTGACAAACTTTCCCATATTTATCTGTATGAAGGTGGCGGAATTATGCTGAATTCTTTTTCTTCCGTAAAGTTGCTTGACGGTGAGAGAGGAAGAATAAACGCATCGCAGGTTACCGACGCAATAAGTCCTGAAGGAGATATTCATGCAACGGTAAGCCGGATGGTTTCTCTGGAAAACACGATGAATAAAGGCGGAGGGAGTTACTATGATTTTAAAGAAATCGAAGCTATTCGCAAGGTTTGTAACAAACATAGACTGGCTTTTCACCTGGATGGTGCCAGACTTTTTAATGCTTTAATTGAAACTGGTGAAAGTCCGAAACAGTATGGACAAGTTTTTGACAGTATCAGTATTTGTCTTTCCAAAGGTCTTGGTTGTCCTGTGGGATCACTGTTGCTGGGATCAAAAGAGGTTATTACAAAAGCCAAACGTTTTCGCAAGGTAATGGGTGGCGGCTGGCGGCAGGCTGGATTTTTGGCTGCGGCTGGTATTTATGCGCTCGACAATAACGTAGATCGCTTGAATGAAGACCATATCCGCGCACGATCTATCCGTGATATTTTCGTTCATAAATCCGAAGTGGAAGAAATTTATCCGGTTGACACCAATATTGTTATTATCCGTTTGGCAGCCAATATTTCAGCGCCTGATTATGTACGTGAACTCGCGAAATCAGGAATTTTGGCAGTGACGTTTGGTAAAAACCTGGTTCGTTTTGTTACACATCTTGATTTTACAGATGCTCATCTGGAAGAAATGAGGAAACGTTTGTTATAGTGCCTTCGGCACGACCGATATGATAGCCGCGGAATTTATTCCGTGGAATGATCGGCACGACCGATATAATAGCCGCGGAATTTATTCCGTGGAATGATCGGCACGACCGATATAATAGCCGTGGAATTTGTTCCGTGGATTAATTTTCCATCAGCTAACGCTTCAAAATCATTTTTTCAAATATTGCCCCAAAGCCTACACCAATAGTGTAGGCCAGAATATCGCTCCATAAAAAACCATAACCAATAACAAGTCCGCCGAGTGTTGTATGCCTGATGTTATTAATCCAGTCTGCATGGTATAACTGGCTTAATTCAATAAGATAACAAAAAGAAATGGCGATCACCGCTGCGTGAAACGTTGAGATTTTGTTGAAAAGAAAGCCCGTCATCAGGAAAACCATCAACGCCCAAAGCGAGTCGCCTAGATATAAATTTATCTGCTCAGGCAGTTGGTACGCTATTTTTCTTGAAAGAAGTCCAAAAGAAATCACTAGCATTGTCAGAAGAAAATAATGGATCCGGTTTCTTGGATTGACTTTCAAATCTGGATCCATTTTATTTTTGGTATCGCGTGTCTTTTTCAATTTTATTACGTCACAAGTTCATCACGTAAATAAACACAAGTTATGAAGAATTACATTTTATCATTAGTTACTTTATTTTTAGCAGTTACCGCATCTTTTGCGCAAACATTATCAGCCGAAGCACAGTTGGATAGTGCTGTCGCACTTTCGGCAAAAGGAGATACAGCAGCAACTGTAAAGGCTTTAACAGCCGGAACAACAGCTTTGGAAACAGAAGCGAAAAGTTCGACCGGAGATTTAAAAGGCAAACTTTTGAGCAAAGTAGGAGATTTGAAATCGCTGATCCCTTTGGCTTCGGGCGGAAAATTACAGAGCGGCATATTAGGAAAGGCCGTTAGCGCAGTGAAAATGCTTCTTGGTGCCAACAGAATAAGCAGTTTGCTAGGAAAGGGGGAATCCGGTTTATTGGGAAATGCATCCAGTCTTACCAGCAGCCTTGGCCTGGTGAAAGCGGGATCTTCTGTATTAGGTTCCGGAACACAAAGTCAGTTGAGCGGTGTCTTGGGAGAAGCAACAAAAGCAGTTAGCGGTTTGGATAAAAAAGGAATAGCAGGAAAATTGGCGGCGAAAGCTTCCAGTAATTCTTTGGGAAGCATCGTAAAACTTGTAGGTTCTTCTTTTTAAGTATAAGGTTCGAATAAAAAAACAGAAAAAGCCACTTCATAACGAGGTGGCTTTTCTGTTTTAGATTCATTTCGGCTTTTTATTTTCTCAAATCAAAAGCCAGTTCTTTAATAGCTCTTTCTCCCTTGATGTCTTTTACGGGGCCTTCAATCTGGTAAATACTTAGCTTTTTTCTGGTTTTATCCGTTTTGAAAGCATAAGTAAATACTTCCTTTTTATCGTTACTAAAAGTAATACTGTTAGAAATCGGATAGATTTCGCCTACACAATCTCCGCTGTAACACAAATTATAACGTTTAAAATTTTCCAATCCGGTTACAGAACCATCTACGTTTAAATCTACTTTTTGTTCAGATTGTTTCTCGCCTTTAAACAGAAAATATTCTCCCGCAATCATCTGTTGATTTAGGTGATTTTCGAAATCCCATTTCTGTTGTGTTACAAGGGTTGACTCTTTAAAAGTAGAATTATGTGTCACTCCATTCCAGGCGCTGTCAACCAGCGTGATCGTTTTATCTGCGTTTACAGTAAAAGACATATCCTTTTCCTGAAGTGCGTGAACGAGTAAATATTTCTTGCCATCCTTTTTATATGCAAGCCTGGATTGCTCAAAACCATATAAAATATCGACGCTGTCTTTACTGGAGAAATTAAGTTCGTAACAATAGACTGGAATCAGGCCTGGGATAGAATCGGCTGCTTGTTTGAGGAAAGTTTCGTTTACAAATTTGCCGCTTAAACCGGTGTAACTGCTTTCATTTTCCTTGGTACACGAAGTAAAAAATACGAAGGACAGAAGAATTCCAGAGATTGTAAATTGTGTAGATTTCATGAGGGGTTAAATTTTTTTGTTTCATAACATTGCGAATGATCGCTGATAACTTAAAGCACAGAGCATGTGAAAACTATGCATTTTTGCCTAACTTATATACTTTGTTACCAATATTTTACAAAAAAAGGATGTTGTTAACCATTTCTGGTATAACAACATCCACGTTTATTTGATGATGAAGTGTAGTCCTGTAGTGATTTGTATTTTTAAGAATTATTATTCCTTTTGTAATTAAAAGAGTCAAAAAACTATGCCGTGAAATTTATAACGGATTGTAGACTTTAAAATCTACCATCTTTCAGCAGGTGAATTATGGCAAAAAAACATATTTGATTTATCAAGGGATTGATATACAGATTTTTCGAAGATTAAAATATTCATAATAGTTTAATCTTGGGAATGAAGCAGTTGGTTTAATAAAAAAAACAAAATGAGGTACTTTGACCTCAAAAAGGAAGATTTTGTAGAACGCAAAAGAGATAAAATCATCACTTAAAATATTTAAGCTTATATAAATCAGAAACAATTTTCTTAGCTCTTTCAACAGGCCACTGGCTTTTGAATAATTGACTTTCCTGCATAGCACCTTCAAACAGAAGATAAACGGTATCACTTAAATCATCCTTTGGATTTTCCATGATCTCAGCAAAAAATATCCTGAGCTGCTGCTTATATTCCTGAATAACAGCAAGTAATACTGATTCATCCGACTGGATTTCTGATAACATATTCAGGAAACTGCACCCGCGAAAATTTTCTTTTTCGTTGATATGAATCAGGAAATCGAAAGAGGCCAGGACTTTCTTTTTTTCTTTTTTTGATTCGTCGGTAAATGCTAAAAGCTGTTCAAACCAGATTTGTTGACGGGCTTTTAAATATTCCACTCCTAAATCTTCCTTGGATTTGTAATGAAGATACAAACTGGCTTTTGCTACGCCTGCTTCGCTGATAATCTGATTGATGCCGGTGGTGTTATATCCCTGCTCATGAAACAGCCTCAGTGCTGTATCCAAAATACGTTCCTTCGGTAAGACCGGATGATGTTTCATAATCGGTTTTTTGGTTATAAATAAACAGACTGGTCTATTTGATCATTAAATCTAATCAAAATTAAAAAGCTTACTAATTATCTATTACTTTATTTGGGCCGGTAAATAATCTGTTTATTATTGTAAGCAGCAAAACAACCCAATCCACCATTGATATTATTATAAACCAGGGAAGGCTCAGAAAAAGGATTATCTGACTGATCTGCAAGTTTTAGCGATTTGTGATAATCGTAATATGATTTTTCTGTGTTGTTCACTTCTATCACCACGGATACTAATCTGGGTTTTTGTTTTGCATAATATTTTGTGCCGTCAGCGGAGGTGTATAAAAGAGTGGTGGGCAGAAAACTTCTTCCGAGCGGTGAAGTAAAGGAAGTCCCATCCAGGTTTACATCACTTTGAAAGTCGCTGCGGCCGCTGTCATCATTCCAGTTGAAACTGAATCGGTTTCTGACGCGTTTTTCCTGGAAATTGTCCGGACTGGTTCCTTCAAGGATCGAATACTCCACATCCATATTGGCACGAACTCTATAAAAATTAGCCTCTCCGGCAATATCCTGCCATACAGTATTAACCGTCAATGCGGTGTCAGGACGTCCATTTCTTCTGGTAATATAAGCTGTATCGATAACGTATGATTTTATCGTAACCTGATTTGCCGGCACCGTACAGGTTGCATCCACAAAACGGGTAGGATCTGAAACAGACAGCTTGTATGTTTGGGACGCTACAATTGGAAAACTGGCTTTTTCGATACTGTATAGCTGACTGGTAGAATCATATGGTAAAATAATTTCCTTTCCGCCACCTGAAAGTTTAACGATTGCATTTTTAATAACAGAATTTTCGGAGTTAGATTCCCCGAATAGCGGAATGGATTCTGTAACCACAACATAGATCCTGGCCGCTTGCGGAGAAATAAAAGATTGCACGACGAGCTTGGAACCAATACCCGGAACATCATCAGGAGAAACGTCAGTAACCAGTGTATCACAGGAAAAAAGTGCTGTGATGGCAATCAGTATGATAAAAAAGTTGATCTTCATGTTGACTTAAAACTTAAAGTTATAACTGATCGAAGGCAGTACTGGGAATAACGAATACCGCTTTAAGGACGTTTTCTTATTACCATTGGCCAGCGTTTCTTCGGAAATATCATAGAAAAAAGGATTTCTTCTGTTGTAAGCGTTATACAGTCCAAACTCCCAGGTACGCTCATGCGTTTTCTTTTTCTTATGGAACTGTATAGCCAGATCGAGCCTGTGGAAAGCTTCCGCACGGAAACCGTTTTTTGCTCCATATTCATTTACCTGATCGCCGCTCCAGGTAACAGCTGGCTTACCGGTAGTTACATTGCGGCTAAAAATATTATCTGTCACACCGGTATAGCTGGCAAGCGGCAACGTCAGCGCATTTCCTGTGCCATATACCCAGGTTGCAGACATGGTGATACGTTTGTTCAATTCATAAATCCCGACTACCGATAAGTCGTGACGACGGTCGTAACGGGGGTAAAATGTTTTTCCGAAATTCAATTCAGGGAACTGCCATTTGGTCCAGGAAAGTGTGTAACCAACCCAGCCTGAAAATCTACCGGCCTTTTTATGGACCAAAAACTCAGCTCCGTAAGACCATCCTTTTCCAGCCGTTACATTATCTTCCCAGCTTAATTCATTCGCATTTTCACCGCTTACACTAAGGAAAGATGCACCTTCTTTGTAATTAAGAATGTGATTCATTTTTTTGTAATACCCTTCCAGTGTTAAAGTCAAAGCGGGTTTTTCCAAATCTTTTGCCAAACCAATAGCTACCTGTTTTGATTGCTGCGGTGCAACACGATCAGTCGTTGGAACCCATAAATCGGTTGGTAATCCCAAACCGGTATTGGAAAGTAAATGAACATACTGGTTCATTTGTGCATAAGATGCTTTCAATGAAAAATCCTGTGCTAACCTTAATGCGCCAGAAAAACGAGGTTCGGGCCTGATGTAGGTTTTAGATTCTGTCTGAAATGAACTCATTCGAAAACCTGCATTCATCTTCAAAGCGTCCGTTGCCTGCCAGGTATCTTCAACATAAATTCCCGCTTCCAGTGTGTTGACCGGCGTTACAGAACGTTCCAGAGATGCATCAATAAGTGAGCCCGAAATAGCCAGTGCAGAAGGAACAAACCGGTGGAACGTTGCCTGAGCTCCAAATTTTACTGAATGTTTTGGAGAAGGATAAAAGTCAAGATCGGTTTTAACACCCAAGTCCCGAATTTGCGACGTGTATTTCAAACTATATTCATCGCGAACACTTCCGTCGGTATTAATATTTTTATCGTAATTGGTAACACCGAATTCGAAATTGCTGTAAATGAATGAAGTATTGACAAACAGTTTTTGATTCAAAAGATGATTCCAGCGTAAAGTTGCCGTTCTGTTTCCCCAATCAAGCCCGGCCCTGGATTCGTTATTAGGGTCAGTTTGATTGGCGTAAAACTTGTCGTGACCAAAATATCCACTCAGATAAACTTTGTCTTTTGCCCCCAGATCATAATTGATTTTGGCATTAAGATCATAAAAATAGTAACCCGGTTTTACTTGCTCGCTTTCTCCTCGCTGGCTGCGGGCAATGAGTGGTTTTGCCAGAAAATCAATGTATGTCCTTCTTCCGGAAATCAAAAAGGAGGATTTCCCTTTTGAAATAGGCCCTTCCAGCGTAAGGCGCGAGGAAATAACGCCAATTCCTCCTTCTCCATGTAAGGCTTCTTTATTCCCTTCCTTCATATTCATTTCCAATACAGAAGAAAGTCTTCCACCATAACGGGCAGGAAAACCGCCTTTTGTAAGTTCTACGCTTTTTAACGCATCACTATTGAAAATGGAAAAAAAGCCGAAAAGGTGATTGGCATTATAAACAACCGCATCATCCAGAATGATCAGGTTTTGATCCGGACCACCGCCCCGGACATACAAGCCCGTTTGTCCTTCCGTCCCTTTTTGAACACCCGGCATCAGCTGTAAAACTTTTAAAACATCCTTTTCACCAAAAAAAGCAGGTATTTTTTTTATCTGGGAAATCGGTATTTCTATCTGGCTCATTTGAGCAGAATGGCTGATATAGTCTTCTTCCCGCCGCGCTGAAACAACAACTTCTTCAAGCTGATTTACTGTTTCAAGTAAAATATTAATCTCAATATTTTTATTCAGAAAGACCTTTTTCTCAACATTTTCATATCCGACAAACGAATAAATAATCCGGGCGGAATCCATCGTGGGGATGGTAAGAGAATAAAAACCATATGTGTTTGTAACAGCACCAAAAGGAGTATCCGGAATATAAACATTAACACCCGGCAACGATTCCTGACTTCCTTTTTCTTTCACAAAACCACTAATGGTTATACGTTCCTGTGCGTTAACGATGAAAGAAATCAGCAAAAATAATAAAGTATAAGTTATACGCATAGGTTGAGTTATGATTCCTTTGGTAACGTCCTATTGATGAATATAGTATAATTTAAAAAATGGCGGAAATGATATTTTGAAAGTCGAACGGATCTACGATTGAATAAAAAAACCAATAAAAAAGGTGCAGAATTTCAAGTCTGCACCCTGATCATTATTTTATTATTATAATTTATGAAGGCTTGTTCAGTCCCCGGTTTTCCAGTAAATATTTCACTTCCGGCTCTCTTCCCCGGAATGCTTTGTACAAAGTCATAGGTTCTTGTGTGTCACCTTTTGACAGAATATTTTTCCGGAATGAAGTTGCCGTTTCCTGGTCAAATATATCTCCCTTTTCTTTGAAAGCGGCAAAAGCATCACTATCCAAAACCTCAGACCAGATATAACTGTAATAACCTGCCGAATATCCTCCCGAGAAAATATGCTGGAAATAGGTACTACGGTATCTTGGAGCAATTTGTTTAATCAAACCCAGGTCATTCATTTTTTCTTTTTCAAAAGAAGCAACATCCACTTTTTCTCCTGACGAAAGTGTATGGTAGCTCAGATCCAGAAATGACGCAGCCAGATATTCAACCGTTCCAAAACCCTGATTAAATTTCGAAGCTTTTTCCATTCTTTCAATCAGTTCGGTCGGAATGACTTCCCCGGTTTGGTAATGTTTAGCATAGAAGTTCAATACCTCCGGCTCAAAAGCCCAATGCTCCATGATTTGAGAAGGCAATTCAACAAAATCACGTGGAACGGATGTGCCTGACAACGTTTCATATTTAACCTGAGATAACAAACCGTGCAGCGCATGGCCAAATTCATGAAAAAATGTTTCCACTTCATCAGGAGTTAGAAGTACGGGCTCACTTCCTGTTGGTTTTGGAAAATTACAAACGTTGGCTACAATCGGAGAAACAGGAACCGTCAGCGCTGATTGTTTGCGATAGGAAGTCATCCAGGCACCGCCTCTTTTTGAATTTCTGGAATAAAAATCCATGTAAAATATACCAACATGTGTTCCATCAGCTTCTTTTACTTCGTAAACAATGACGTCCGGATGATATTTTGGAATGTCCTGAATCTCAGTGAAAGTGAGTCCGTAAAGTTTTTGACAAACTGTAAAAATACCATCCCGAACATTTTCCAGCTGAAAATAAGGGCGAAGTTCTTCGGCGTTGTAATTGTATTTTTCCTTGCGCACCTTATCCGCATAATAGGCCCAGTCCCAGGCTTCCAGTTCACCGCCATTTCCTTCGTTATTCATGACTTTCTGCATTTCGAGAACCTCATTTTTGGCAACAGGCAAAGCAGATTTCCAAAGTCCGTCCAGTAATTCATAAACCTGATCCGGAGTTTTTGCCATACTTTCTTCCAATACAAAATCGGCGTGTGTTTTGTAGCCAAGCAATTGTGCACGTTCTGCCCGCAATGATGAAATGTTGGCAACAATTTCCTTATTATCCAGCTCGTCGTCATGATTACAGCGATTGACGTACGCATTGTACATTATTTCGCGAAGCTGACGGTTTTCGGCATATTGTAAAAATGGCATAACACTCGGATTATGAAGCGTAAATTTCCACTTGCCTTCATGGCCGGACTCCAAAGCAGCATGTGCAGCTGACGCGATAAGCGAAGCCGGTAACCCTGCAAGATCGATTTCATTATCAACCAGCAGTTCAAATTTATTAGTTTCGGTTAACAGGTTTTGTCCAAACTGCACGGTTGAAATCGAAAGTTGTTTATTGATCTCCCGCATTCTGATTTGTTGTTTTGCATCCAGATTTGCCCCGCTTCTGACAAATGCTTTATATGTTTTTTCCAATAAACGCTTTTGCTCCTGAGTCAGGTTGAGGCTGCCTTGCTGATCATATAAGGTTTTTACCCTTTTGAATAAATCCGCATTCAGGAAAATGTCATCGCTGTGCTGAGATAATCTTGGTGCAATAACCTGAGATATTGTCTCTATTTCAGGAGAAGTATTTGCGGAAGCCAGATTGAAAAATACACTACCGATTTTCGATAACCGTTCATCGCTTGTTTCCAGTTTTTCAATTGTATTTTCAAAAGTTGGAGCATCTTCCTGTGTTGTTATTTCAAAAATGCTTTTTTCATTTTCTTTCATTCCCTCTTCAAAAGCCGGCATAAAATGCTCCGGTTTTACCTTATCGAATGGCGGGACTTCGAAAGGGGTGTTATATGCTGTTAATAATGGATTTGTTTCGGTCACAATATCAATGTTGTTATTGTCAATAGTCATTTCTGTTGTGTGGGTTATGGTCAATTTTTCGTTTTCCGGTATCTTATTTTACTCCTTTTACGCTCATTTTTATTCCGTAAACGGCTGTTTCAGCAGTTATAAATAGTAAATCGCGATTTTTTCCACCAAAACATAAGTTGGCTGTCCAGCCTTTGTGAACAGGAAAATGAGCGATTTCTTCTCCTTTCTTATTGAAAACTGTTACGCCATTTCCGGTAATGTATAAATTTCCTTCGTTGTCAAGAATCATCCCGTCAGATCCCTTTGATATAAACAAGGTTTTGTTTGATAACGATCCATCTTTATTGATGTCGTATAAATAGGTTTTGCTGGCGCCAATATCTGCAACATATAATTTCTTTCCATCGGCAGTTCCAATAATTCCGTTTGGTTTTTTGAGCTGATCATCCACACGAACCAATTTTTTGCCATCTGGACTTAGGTAATAAACGTGTTCTCCGTCCTGCTGCATTTTTGGATCACGTTTCCAGTAATCTCTCGGATAAAGCGGATCGGTAAGATACATGCCTCCTTTTGGATCGATCCAAAGATCATTTGGGCCGTTCAAAAGTTTTCCGTCATAATCCTTGACAAGCACCGTTGCTTTTCCTTTTTTATCAAAAGACCAAACCTGGTTATCTTCATCAGAGCATGCTACGAGATTTCCTTTTTTGTCAAAATACATACCGTTTGCACGACCAGAATTTTCTGAAAAGGTACTAAATGTGCCAGTTTCGGCATCCCAACGAATGATTTTATTATTAGGCTGATCAGTAAAGAAAACATTTCCCTGCGCATCCGCAACGGGACCTTCAGTGAATTTGTAACCGTCGCCTAATTTTTCAACCTGGGCCCCGGGGGCGATAATCGATTTTTTATCCATGATTTGGGCAGAAAGTGAATGCGGTGTGAAAAAAGATAATGCCAAAGTTAGTGCTGAGGCGAAAATGCTGAATTTTTTCATGGGGACGGATTAAATGAATATTTTAATACCAAAATGATGGCAGTAAAGACATAAGGAAAATTTTCAGGAAATTTAATGTTGATAACGTGCAGGGAAGGAAATATTTATGTCGCCCTTTCAGGGTTTTGGTAAATTGATGGTATCGAATTTCTATAATAATGTCATCCCTTCGGGATTTTATGTTAAGCAAAACCAGGAATGTAAATCAGTTTACTGAATTTAAAATAAGATCAAATCAATTATTGATTTTTAGACAAAACGTAATTTGTAATAATTGAATTTTCAAACCTTAACTAATCCCGAAGGGATGACATTATTATAGCAAGGGTATGATTTATGCTGGAAAAACCCTGAAAGGGTGGCATATCCTATTTCGTGACGATGTTTATTTTAAAAATATACTAACCGAAATACTACTTTTTAAATCGCTCTTTTGCCCATTTCTTCTGCATATCGTTATCCAGAAATGTCCATGCCACAAACCTGCTTACTTTTTGCCCTTGTGCCATTTCAACCGTTTTTACATTTAATGCATTTACTTTTTTCAGTTCAGAATAAACTCCTGGTAAAGTTGTCCTTTTTGAAATTAGCGACGTAAACCACAAACATTGTGAAGGAATTTCGGCGCTTTCCCGAATCATTTGTTTTACAAAGACTTCTTCACCGCCTTCAACCCATAACTCAGCATTTTGCCCGCCAAAATTGAGAACAGCTTTCGGGCCTTTTGCCAATCCTAGATTAATTAGTTTTCGCTTTGTACCCGCCTGTGCTTCTGCCATGGATGCATGGAATGGCGGATTGCAAATCGTAACGTCAAAAAATTCTTCGGGGTGAATAATACCTTTGAAAATATTTTTGGGAGAGGTTTGTAAACGAATATCTATCGCACCTTCGAGCGAAGGTTTTTTGTCAATAATTTGTCTTGCAGAATCGACAGAAACAGGATCAATATCAGAGCCGGTAAAACTCCATCCATATTCCCGGTGGCCTACAATAGGGTATACACAATTAGCACCTACGCCAATATCAAGAACTTTAACATTTTTCCCGACAGGGAATTTGCCACCATTTACAGAAGCAAGTAAATCAGCAATGTAATGAATATAATCTGCCCGCCCCGGAATGGGCGGGCAGAGATAACCGTCGGGGATATCCCAGTACGATATCCCGTAGAAATATTTCAACAAGGCTTTGTTAAGTGCTTTTACAGCATCTGGATTAGCGAAATCTATGGATTTATCCCCAAAAGGATTGACAAAAACGAACTTTGATAATTCCTGGTAACTGTTAATTAATTCTATAAAATCATACCTTTCCCTATGCAGGTTTCGCTCATGCAGACTGGTCTTTTCGGTATGTATTTTTTTTAATTTTTGAGCCAATGAAAACGGAGATCAGATTAATTAAATATGGTTTTTTTACTCTCAATCTGCTCGTAAACGGCATCCCAAAGATCGATTCTTTTTTGAAGAGACAGAATTGTTGCCTGTTCAGCTTCTTTCCAAAAAGTCTCATTATCGCCGCAAAGATTTGAAGTCATTTGTAACGCCAGATTACTATGATGATCGCCATCCACTTCGATATGTCTTTCCAGGTAATATTTGAAAATTGAAACTTCTTCCGGGAAAGTTTTGCTGATATCGCTTACGATGGAATGGAACATATTCGGGATCAGATCTTCCCTGCCAAAAGTGAAGGTCGCAGCTTGCAAATAATCCTTTTTGCTATTAATAATCTTAAAAGTGAAATTGACAAAATCCTGTGCAGCCTGCGGCGCGTCTGATACTTCAAAAGACGAACTTAAATTATTGCTGATCTTTAATTCGGAAATGAATTTTTCAATTTGAGAAGTGTCTGCGCCACTTTGCTGCATCGCTTCAAGATACAGTTCATAATGACTTTTCAACTCACCATTTTGATCAATATCTGATTCTTCACCTGCAACAATTTCATTGATTAAATGCCTTGTTACGGCCGAACCAACCGGAAACCAGGGCACAGAAGTGCAAGTAAGGTTATTTTGAAGTGCCTTTAAAAGTGACATGAAATCCCAAACCGCGAAAACGTGGTACTGCATGAATATTCTTAAATCGTCAAGCTCGGTAATTGCCGGGTAAACTTTATGATTAATAATTTGCTGCCTGAGCGGCTCAATAGCGATTTGTAATTTTTTAATATGGTCTGACATAACAATTGGAATGAAATACGAACTCGAATGTTGAATGAATCCGCAAAGGTAACGCATCTCATTTCCTGATCCTTATTATTCAGGCCTTTTTCCGGTTAAGAAAAAATTAAATTCCGGGTTATATAAAAGTAAAAATGCCCGGCTTGATTGGCCGGGCATTTGAAATTATGCTTTATTGATTAATATTTTTTGTCCTCCTTTTCGGATTGATTCGTAAACGGCGTCCACAACAATCATGTCTTTCAATCCCTCTTGCCCCGTAATATGTGGATCCGGTTTGTTGTTAAGAATAATATCGGCCAGTCCATCCATTTGTAAAGTCTGGTGTGGAATGTGAGCGGGCATATCCATTGGACCTGCATTTGTTCGCCCTTTTATCGGACCATAACCAAACGCGGGAGACAGCTCAACAAATCCTTTTTCACCTATTACATAAAGTCTTTCGAAATTATTGAAGTTGTACGTTGTCCCGCAATTTGCGATTACACCACTTGGGAATCCTAACTGAAAAGTGATGGTTTCATCAACTTCTTTAAATTTTATAGGGTCCGTTTTGGTTTCTTGAGCCGTTACCCAGATCGGCTCCTCGCCTGTACAATAACGTGCTCCATTTAATGCATACACGCCTACATCCATCATCGCGCCGCCGCCTGCTAATGCTTTTTTCAAACGCCACTGTGTAGGATCCCCACTTTTGAAACCCATGTAATTGTTGACATGCATGATTTTTCCTAGTTCCCCCGATTCGCGCATACGGATAAGTTCGCGCGTGTGGGGCTCAAAATGAAGGCGATATCCGATGTAAAATTTAACACCGGCTTTTTCACAGGCTGCGATCATTTCGCGGGTTTGTTTGGCGTTGTCTGCCACCGGTTTTTCACAAAGAACATGTTTTCCGGTCGCTGCAATTTGCAGTACATGTTTATGATGAAGGGAATTCGGCGTTGTTACATAAACAATATCAATATCCGGATTGTTTTTTAATTCGCTGACAGTCTCATAGTTGTAGATGTTTTTGTCAGGAATGTTATATTTCTTTTTCCATGTTTCAACTTTGGAAGGAGTTCCGGAAACTACGCCCACCAACGTGGCCATGGTGCATTTCTGCATAGCCTCGGCCACTATATTGGCATAACCACCCAGCCCCATGATGGCAACCCGGAGCTGCTTTTCAGCACGAACTAAGGGGACCGACGGGGTCGCGGCTGATACCGGCAAACCCGCAAGTGCCGTTACACCAATACCAAGAGAAACCTTTTGAAGGAAATCACGACGAGAATTCATGTGCGAACCAGATTTTAGAAATAGTTTGAATGCCAGATGTTACCGACATTTTTAAAAGAAAAAGATTTCTCCTATCTCCTTATTATCAGTCAGGAATATGGCGTTTGCTCGATTATTATTTTTCAGTATTTAATTCTAAATCGATAATCCGTACAACAGGTTCTAGCTTCTGTCAATCGATCAAAATAGCTTTTCACCATTATTTTGGCAGATTATTGAACTAAGTTTTGATAATACATGTATATACATTAAATGTAACAACATATAAATTTTAAAACATGGAAAATCTTATCAATGGCTTGCATCATATCACTGCATTGGCAAGTGACGCACAGAGAAATGTTGACTTTTATGTAGGAATTCTTGGTTTGAAGATGGTGAAAAAAACGGTCAATTTTGATGCACCAGATGTCTACCATTTATATTACGGAGATGAAACAGGCTCACCGGGCTCCATTGTTACATTTTTTCCATATGCGGGTTTGGTTCGTGGCCGGAAGGGTGGCGGACAATTAACTTTTTCAGCTTTTTCAATTCCAACAGCTTCATTAAGTTTCTGGATGGACAGGCTGGTGCATTTCGGCATTCCTTATGCAGGACCTTACAGGCGATTTAATGAAACTTATCTCCGTTTCGAAGATTACGATGGAATGGGTGTGGAGCTTGTTGCCAATGATGTTGACAAACGTCCGGGATGGGACAACGGGAAAATTCCAGCCGAATATTCGATCCGTGGTGCGTACACAGTTTCGCTAAATGAATATAAAATTGATAAAACAGTTTCTTTGCTGACCGATGTGATGCAGCATCGCCTGGTTGGAGAAGAAAATGGGGTTTATAGATTTGAAGCGGGTGCTGGCGGCCCTGGTTCTTATGTAGATGTACTGGAATCGCCAAAAGATATTCGTGCTTTGCAGGGTGCAGGCTCAGTTCATCACGTAGCTTTTGCAACGGATAGTGACGAAACACAGCTGGAAATTCGGGAGAAATTGTTGTCGGGAAGTTATAATCCAACCGAAGTTTTAGACCGTAATTATTTCCATAGTATTTATTACCGCGAACCGGGTGGGATCCTATTTGAAATTGCCACAAATCCTCCGGGATTTTCGGTAGATGAAAGTGTTGCGGAATTAGGTACTGCCTTAAAATTACCGGAATGGTACGAGCCAAGAAGAGAGAAAATCGAGGCGGAACTGCCGGTGATTGTGGCCGAAAGTAGATAATATTAAGAATAGCATAAATAAAAAAACGGCTTCCGGTAATCTGGAAGCCGTTTTACGTGAACATGGCTAATAAAGAGCTTGGGGAAGTGGATGCGTAATGGCAGAAAATGTTATTCAATTTTTAGAGAACGTTGTATTTTTTGTTCGGTCAAAAAGACAGATTTTGAAAGAATTTCATTGCCAATCATTATTTTGAGCGTATAATGCCCGTCTTCAAGCTGATCAACGTTTAGTGCGCGACCGAACTTCGCATAGTTATTTCGGATAATTTCCCGGTATAAAACTTGTCCTCCATCGTCACTCAACAAAATAATGGCCGGCGCAGATTTATTAACACGGTCAACATAGATATTGATTTTTCCATCAATAGAACGGTAAATCCCTGTTCTGAAACCGGTTGGTTTTTTGGCTTCCTTTTCATCTGCAAAAGCAGAAATGCAGGTAATTACAACAAGTACGATGGTACCGATGATTGTTTTGGTTGTCTTTTTCATAGCTAATGTGATTATGATGGATTAAATGTTTGTGCTTGAATTTTCCCAGGCTCATTGGACATTTTCATCATCTTAGTCGCAGCAAATGCATTGGCAGACAACAAAGGATATGGACTTAAATCCACTAATGATTGAACGGCGGTTTTTGGAGAATATAAAAAAGAAAAAGCGGTTTCCGTTGTTTGGAGACCGCTTTTATTAACGCTGGCTAATAGATTTGACTGCTTGATTAATCCGAGTTAATTGATTGTCAAAACACGTTCAGTTTTTTGTTCTGTCAATTGAAGCGATTTTGATTGAGTTTCTCCATTGCTGGTCACCTGGATTTCATATTTTCCTGCTTCCAGTTCATTTAAATTTAAAGAGCGTCCGAATTTTTGGCTTCCTTTTTCAATTACTTCACGATAAACAATGTCTCCCAAGTTATTTTTTAACACTAAAATGGTTGGTGAATCCTGATTCACTTTGTCAACCAGAACATTGATTTTCCCACCTTTGGTAGTATAAATTCCGGTACCGAAACCTGTTGATTTTTTGGTTGCTTTATCATCTGCATGTGCAGAGAAAGCGAATGAGGCAACAAATGCGAAGGCAACAGCGATATTTTTGATGTAAGTTTTCATGGCTTTGATTTTTTAAGTATGGCTAATATTTTCTTTATGAATGGCTAATAATTATTTCAGAAACTGCTTATTTGATAGTCAAAACACGTTCTGTTTTTTGATCTGATAATTGGAATGCTTTGGTTTGGGTTTCGTTTTTGCTTGTTACATCGATTTCATATTTTCCGGCTTCAAGATCCGTAACGTTCAACTGGCGACCGAATTTTTGATTTCCTTTTGCAATAATTTCGCGGTAAACCACGTCTCCGTTTTCATTTTTAACAAGAATGGTTGTTGAAGCATTGTCATCTGCTTTATCAACTAATACGTTGATTTTTCCACCTTTATTGATGTAAACCCCAGTTCCAAAAGCGGAAGCTTTTTTAGTTTCTTTGTTTTCGGCGTTAGCAGCGAAAGCGAAAGAAGTAACAAATGCGAAAGCAACAGCGATATTTTTGATTGAATTGTTCATGGCTAATTTATATTTTAATGTTTATGATTTGTTTCCCTTATTGATGAATCAAAGATAGGGTGATGGCAGGTACTATGTATAACAAAGTACATGAATGGATGGTTTTTGGTGATAAGTGGTTTTGGGAATAAATGAGTAATTAAGCGGTGGAAATGTGTTGTTGCATTTTTGTAAATGCAATGATCTGGATGATGTGTAATCGTAAAAATTAATTTTGGACAAAGCTGGTCATGTGAATTAAAATAGGCCATGCCTACGGCATTTTTTGAACGCTAGGATCACCACGGATCCAGGGATTAAAATCCCTGGCTACAATGTCGTTCGTGCCTACGGCATTTTTTGTACGCTAGGATCGCCACGGATCCAGGGATTAAAATTCCTGGCTACAATGTCGGCCATGCCTACGGCATTTTGTGAACGCTAGGATCACCACGGATCCAGGGATTAAAATCCCTGGCTACAATGTCGTTCGTGCCTACGGCATTTTTTGAACGCTAGGATCGCCACGGATCCAGGGATTAAAATCCCTGGCTACAATGTCGTTCATGCCTACGGCATTTTTTGAACGCTAGGATCGCCACGGATCCAGGGATTAAAATCCCTGGCTACAATGTCGTTCATGCCTACGGCATTTAGTAATGGCACAAATTGTTACTTATCAAAGATGGAAATCTATAAATATCATTATGGCTCATGTCTATGGCATTTTTTTCAATGCTGTAAGCACGGCTACGCACCCCGGACCGATATTGTTAACCAGGGGATTTATCCCTGGGGAATGAATTTGGCTATATTTTATATTAGCACAGACAAAAAATGGCTCCCGTTTTTCACGAAAGCCATTTTCAAAAAGTAAAATATCAGAATGTTTTTATTTAATAGTCACAACACGCTCAACAACCGGTTCTGACAATTGAAATGATTTAGTTTGTGAATCATTTTTACTGCTTACTTTAATTTCATATTTACCGGCGGTAAGCTCGTCAACATTTAAAATACGTCCGAATTTTTGAAGATCTTTTTCAACTACTTCCCGGTAAACAACATCTCCGGCTGAATTTTTAACAACGATTGTCGTGTTGGAATTGCTGTTAAGTTTATCGACAAAAACGTTAATTTTTCCATTTTTGTTGATGTAAACGCCAGTGTTAAGGACAGAGGCTTTTTTAGTGGCTTTATCATCTGCATGAGCAGAGAAAGCGAATGAGGCAACAAATGCGAAAGCAACAGCGATATTTTTGATGTAAGTTTTCATGGCTTTGATTTTTTAAGTATGGCTAATATTTTCTTTATGAATGGCTAATAATTATTTCAAAAACTGCTTATTTGATTGTCAAAACACGTTCTGTTTTTTGATCTGATAATTGGAATGCTTTGGTTTGGGTTTCGTTTTTGCTTGTTACATCGATTTCATATTTTCCGGCTTCAAGATCCGTAACGTTTAACTGGCGACCGAATTTTTGATTTCCTTTTGCAACAATTTCGCGGTAAACCACGTCTCCGTTTTCATTTTTCACAAGAATAGTTGTTGAAGCATTGTCATCTGCTTTATCAACTAATACGTTGATTTTTCCACCTTTATTGATGTAAACCCCAGTTCCAAAAGCGGAAGCTTTTTTAGTTTCTTTGTTTTCAGCGTTAGCAGCGAAAGCGAAAGAAGTAACAAATGCGAAAGCAACAGCGATATTTTTGATTGAATTGTTCATGGCTAATTATATTTAATGTTTTGTTATAATTGTTTCCCTTATTGATGAATCAAAGATAGGGTGATGGCAGGTACTATGTATAACAAAGTACACGAGTGGATGCTTTTCGGTGATAAGTGGTTTGGGGAATAAATGAGTAATTGAGCGGTGGAAATGTGTTGTTGCATTTTTGTAAAAGCAATGATCTGGATGATGTGTAATCGTAAAAATTAATTTTGGACAAAGCTGGTCATGTGAATTAAAATCGGTCATGCCTACGGCATTTTGTGAACGCTAGGATCACCACGGATCCAGGGATTAAAATCCCTGGCTACAATGTCGGTCATGCCTACGGCATTTTGTAATAATAAATTTTAGGTAGCTTATTTTGTAAATTAAATCTCTGAATATTATACCATTAGTTCAAAGCCATGATCCAGTGCCGTAGGCACGGCCGACATTGTAGCCAGGGAATTTATTCCCTGGAAATGGAAAATATTTTTTTTAGTTTCCGTAAAGGATCCGTTTTCAATCCTTTTCCACAAAATTCATATCCTTCGTAAATGTCTCTTCCAGGAAATACAATGCGATCAAAGCAATGATGCTGGTTATAATGCCCAGAGTAAGTCCGCTGTTGATTACACCAAGATTAGGTTTGAACTGTACAAACAATGCAGCTAACGGAATGGTAGCACCGCGGACAAAATTAGGAACTGTTGTAGCTACCGTTGCACGTAAATTTGTTCCGAAAAGTTCGGCAGCGATGGTAATGAATAATGTCCAATAGCCATTGCAAAATCCTAAGAATGCACACACAACATAGAAGGAAAAAGCATCCTCTAAAGGAATCAGGAGATAAGTTATCATCATACAGAGTGAAAGTGTGATGAATAAGCCGATTACCTTCTTCCGGCTTTGTAAGTATTGACTTAGTAATCCGCTGGCGATATCACCAAAAACCTGTCCTGAAAAAGCCAGCATAACTGCTTTACCCGCGTTCACACCAACAATTCCTTTGGCATGACCAAATTCCGGTGAAAAGGTGATCAGGATACCAACAACAAACCAGATGGGAAGTCCAACCAGAATGGCCATCAAATATTTACTGAACCGTTTACGATTTCCGATGATCATCAGAATGTTTCCCTGGTCAACACTTTTCTCTTTTATTTTTTGAAACATACTTGACTCAAAAACATTGAATCTTAGTATCAAAAGTATCAATCCCATTCCGCCACCGACGAAATATGAGATTCTCCACGCGAATAAATCGGCCACAAAATAGGCCAGAATGGCTCCCATAACACCGAGCGTTGCAACCAGCGTTGTTCCGTATCCCCGGACTTCTTTCGGTAAAACTTCGGTAACCAGTGTAATTCCGGCACCAAGTTCTCCTGCCAAACCGACACCGGCAACAAATCTTAAAATCGCATACTGATCAACTGACGTTACAAATCCATTACTGATGTTGGCTAAAGAATACATGATGATGGATCCGAAAAGTACGGAAAGTCGTCCTTTCTTGTCAGCAAGAATTCCCCATAAAACACCACCAATTAACATACCGGCCATTTGGTAATTCAGCAATTTTATTCCTTCCGTCAAAAGCTGATCATCTGCGACATTAAGTGCTTTTAAACTGGGAACACGGACGACACTAAACAAGAATAAATCATACATATCCACCAGATAACCAAGCGCAGCAACGATAACCGGCACCTGCATAAGCTGCGATAACAAAGACGGACGGGATTGTGGAATGGCTGACATGGGTTTTAGGCGTTAGCTTTTAGCGTTTAGGCGTTATTTGGGATCATTAGAATATGTTGTCTTAAACAATACTTTGAAGAGCAAATGATGTATCGACGAGCTAAAAAAGCTAATAGCTTACTGCTAAAAGCCAGCAGCTACTCAAAGTCTGTCGATCAGCATTCCACCATCAACACCAATTACCTGACCTGTGGAATAGGGGAAATCGCCTCGGGTGAGTGATGCAACTGCTTTTCCAACATCTTCCGGTGTGCCCCAACGTGGTTGCAGTGCCATACCGTTTTCAAAAAGTCCATTGTATTTTTCCTGAACTTTGGCAGTCATATCGGTAGCAATAACGCCGGGCCTAATTTCAAAAACCGGGATATTATACTCTGCCATTCGCACCGCAAAAAGGGCGCTTGTCATCGCTAATCCGGCTTTTGAAACACAATATTCTCCACGGTTTGTAGAAACCACCGTTGCTGAAATTGAAGTGACAAAAATGATCGTTGCTTCAAAAGCATGATTATTTTGCTTAGTATGAGCCATTTTTTTTGCTACACTTTGGGTGAAAAAAAATGGCCCTTCCAGATTGGTCATTAACACTTCCTGATAATTTTCAGGTGTCGTTTCGAGTAAATCCATTCTTACCCGTGGCGCAATGCCTGCATTGTTGACCAGCAAATTAATTTGTCCAAAAAAATCGTAAGCTTTGGTCATAATCTTCTCACGATCTTCCGCAATAGCAATGCTTCCCTGGCAATAAAGTACATCAGCTCCAAGCTTCCGAAGTTCTTGCAATGCTTCCAGGGCATTTTCTTCATCCCGAACGCCATTAATTGCCAGATTAAATCCTTCTTTTGCCAGTGCTTTTGCAATTCCAAAACCAATTCCCCGGCTTCCTCCGGTTATGAGTGCAGTCTTTTTCATAAAATAGTAAGTTGATTTATGGAAAGACTTTTATAATTCGTCGATCGTTACCCATTGCCGTTTTTCCCAGCTTTCTATTCCTTTTTCTGCCAGTTGAACACCACGCGCTCCGGCTTTCAGATCCCATGGAAATGGCGTGTCTTTTACCACATGTTTTAGAAATAATTCCCACTGCGCTTTAAATGCATTGTCAAAATTTTCCTGCTCCGGTACTTTTGCCCAGCCATCGAAAAATGGTATAGGCTGAGCAATATCCGGGTTCCATACCGGTTTTGGCGTATTTCCATAATGTTGGGTATAACATTCCCGCAAACCGGCCACGGCCGAACCTTTTGTTCCATCCACCTGCAAAGTCAGTAAATCATCCCGACGAACGCGGACCGTCCAGGATGAATTGAACTGGGCAATGACATCACCTTCCAGTTCAAAAGTCGCGTAACATGCGTCATCCGCTGTGCAGTGATAGGGCTTCCCATTTTCATCGATTCTTTCCGGAATATGTGTGGCACCAAGACAGGAAACTGCCTTGACTTTTCCAAAAAGATTATCCAGCACATAACGCCAGTGACAAAGCATGTCAACGATAATTCCACCATCGTCTTCTTTTCTGTAATTCCAGGATGGACGTTGTGCGGGAATGGAATGGCCTTCAAAAACCCAGTAACCGAATTCTCCGCGAACAGAAAGTATCTTTCCGAAGAAACCGCTTTCCATCAAACGTTTCAGTTTCAACATACCCGGAAGCCAGAGTTTGTCCTGAACCACACCGTTTTTAAGTCCGACTGCCGTGGCTAGTTCGTATAGTTCCAGTGCTTCTTCGGTGGTAGTTCCGGTTGGTTTTTCACAATAAATATGTTTTCCGGCCAAAATCGCTTTTTTTACAGCCGGTGCTCTGCGGCCGGTAACCTGTGCATCAAAATAAATCTGAAAATGCGGATCACCTAAAACAGAATCCAGGTCGGTTGTGAATTTTGAAATACCGGATTGTTTTCCCAAAGCTTCCAGTTTTGCTTTATTTCTTCCAACTAGAATTGGGTCAGGCATAATGATCTCGTCTGCCGAAATTTTAACGCCTCCTTGTTCGATTATAGCAACGATAGAGCGTAATAAATGCTGGTTGGTTCCCATGCGGCCCGTAACGCCGTTCATGATAATGCCAATAGTATGAGTAATCATCTTTTTAGGTTTTAGCGTTTAGTTATTGGCTGTTAGCTTTAGATACTTGAAGATTTAAGCTTGTAATAATTTTTAAACATGTTGAATAAAAGCTTCTGTAACCTCTTTCAGGAAAATATCCTGATCCTTTGCCCAGTGTGTATTTGAAAATATTTCCACCTCACAGAATCCTTTAAAACCTGCGGCTTCGACCCAACTGCGTATTTTTTTTAGGTCAATACAGCCTTCACCCATTAAACCACGGTCGTTCAGAAGATCAATGGTATTTACTTTCCAATCGCAGACGTGGTATGCGAAAAGATTTCCATTGGCTCCGCAGCGGGCGATTTCTTTTTCCAGTTCAGAATCCCACCATAAGTGATACACATCGACAGCAACACCAACATAATCAGACTTGAAAAATTCAGCCATATCATTGGCCTGAGCCAGTGTATTAATAGCAGAGCGATCAGCGGCGTACATTGGGTGAAGTGGTTCGATAGCCAGTTTTACATTGAGCTTTTCTGCCAGGGGCAATATTGCTTGGATACCTTCACGGATCTGATTTCTGGAAATATCAAGTGACTGATCTGGCGATGCGCCGCAAACCAAAACGATCATAGGAGCGCCCAACGCTGCGGCCTCTTCTAGTAATTTTTTATTATGATCAATCGCCTGAGCACGTCCTGCGCTGCTTGTGTGAGGGAAAAATCCACCCCGGACATATGAAACAATTTCAAGTCCGGCCGCTCGAATTAGTTCCCCGGAACGTCTTGGCCCAATACCTTCGGTAGCATTTTGCCAGACACTAATTCCTTTAACACCCGCCGCCGCATATTTTTCAACAGCCTCCGGAAGTGCCCAGGGCTTGGTAGTAATGGTATGAATGCAACAGCGATCGAGAGAAGCCATATTAATGGTTAATGGTTAAGGGTTAAGGGTTAATGTTTTAGTTGGTTGAATTTTGACTATTTATTAGTGTTGGAGTTAGTGTAGAGCAATATTCAATAGTGTTGTTTTTAGTCCGAGAACTTCAAACGCCACCATTAACCATTAATCGCACCGGCGACCCGGCCTTAACAATTAACCATTATTTCACCGCGCCCAGATATGAGTAGTATGGTAAGTTTTTGTTGATGCGATGTAAGTATAATGCTACCTCTCTCGCATGGTAATCGCCCCACATGCTGGATTCGCCGTTTGGTACTTTTTGACCATCCGGAATATTGTCCCAGCCATTTGGTCGATGATAAACGGAATGAAGGATCAATCCCTGATGTTTCGGGTCTGTTGATAAATAAGGTTCATCGAAAAACGTGTTTAAGGTTGTCAGGCCAGCTTGCCAGTATTTATTTCCTTCTTCTGATTGATTTTTGTCATTCAAATATTTTCCTAACCTTAACAATCCTTGTGCTCCAATGGCCGCAGCGGAGCTGTCGATTGGTTCAAAATCATTGTACGGATCAGATTTTCTGCTGCTGTAATCTCCTAATTTGTAAAGCTGAGGAGCTCCCGTATCCCAGTATGGAATTCCGTCGGAAGCGGTATGTTTTATGTAGAAATCGCAGGTAGCTTTTGCTGCTTTTAGGTAGATGGTTTCAATATTTTCCCGTCCTCCGATTTGTACTAATTCATCATCTGAGAAATAAGAAAGTGATTCTAGTTGCTCCGCAAAACCTGTCATAGCCCAGGCTAATCCCCGTGTCCAGGTTGTGAAGCCGGAAAATCCTTGCTGGGAATTCGGGCAGCGGAAATTGCCGTCATTGGTATTGAACACGCTCTCATGCGCCGTTCTGCCCCACAGATCGTAGCTGTCACGGCCTTCACCGTAGTAGACAGAATATTTTGCAGTAGCCAGAGAATGGAAAGTACCCCTTTCCAATAAACTCGTTTTTACATCATTTTCACCCATCAGACTATGCCCTAATAAATGAGAAACCATAAGGGCTCTTACTGAGCGAATGGTGTCAACAAATAGCGAATGCGGACCGTTGAAAGAATGAATATATCCCTGGCCATCCTTTGTATTTGTCCAGCGTTTTGCCTGAACGGCCCCGGAAATTTTCAACGCAAGTTCATAAAAATCACGTTCCCACTTATTTTCTTCGATCCGGCCTTCATTCATCAGCCGAAGTAAATTTCCATACGTACTTACATTGTTAAATCCATGATCGTGCACACCAAAATGCCCGACATGCGACGCCATATGGTCAACCGTATTTTTTCTGGCTTTTTCTAGAAATGATTCGTCGCCTGTAACATCAAATTGTAAAACTTCGGCACCGTATTGAAAACCTTGCGTCCATTCGGTCCAGCCACGGGTTGTGTATTTTCCGTTTACTGTAAAAACCGGTGAACCTTTGGAAGTATCGTATTCTTTTGAAATAAGATTAATTTTTTCTGCTGAAAGTTGCCACAACCGGTCAATTTTTGGTTGAAGCGAAGCTGCGGACAGGTCGTTACGAATCTCCATGTGTTAATATCAAAAGTATTATTTAGCCTTTTTATTTTAGGATAATACAAAGATATATTTTCAACGAAGTGTTGGCAAGGTACATTTTTGCTATTAAATGGTACTTTTCCGAACTGAATCCCGGTATTCGTTTGGTGTCAACCCAGATTTACGTTTAAAGATCCTCCCAAAATAGGAGGGGTCCTCAATGTGAATGTGATAGGCAATCTCTTTGCTGCTAAGGTTTGTGAAAACCAGCAATCTTTTGGCTTCAAGAAGCAGCTTGTTCAGGATATATTCCTGTGTTTGAATGCCCAGGAATCGTTTTACGGTTTTGCTTAAATAATCAGGAGAAACTTCCAGGATTGTGGCATACTGCTGGACTTCATGCATTTCCCTGAAATTCTTTTCAACCAGTTCCTGAAAACGGCCGACGATTTCCGGAACCGAAGAAGCCGAAGTCTGATACGACGTTACTTCTTTTTGGCTGATGATGGCACATTTTTGAAGAAAGAGTCCCAAATACTGACCCAGCATATTTTGGTCAGTCTCATTCCCAAGATGATCTTCCACCATATTTTCAAGAATGTTATGAAAATAATGCCTTTCAATATCGGATAATCGTAAAATGGGCTGTCTTTTGGAAGTCTGAAAAAATGGGAATTTAGAAAGTGAAGTAGCAGATGGATTATAAAAAGTGTAAAAGTCTTCTGAAAAAGCAACGATAAATCCCTGGCAAGGTGCCGAAAAAGTCAAAAGATGGACCTGGCCCGGTGTCAGGAAATGAATTCCTGTTCCTTGTACTGAATAAGAATGGAAATCTATTTCATGAAATCCCTGTCCTTCTTCAATAAAGAGTATTTCGTAGTAGCTGTGCCGGTGCGGCGTGTCAGTTGGTAAAGGCGTAATTGGTAAATTTTCCGGCGTTTCTGTCGATTTTCCTTGGCTGTTCTTAAACCTGTAAATTCTCAGTGCGGGCACAGCACTAAGCGATTTTGGTAACGAATGAACAGGTATGGTGTCAAACATAAGTATTATTTAGATTTTCTTAGCTTTCCTATTCTCCTGAAAAGCCAAAGTACCAGCAGAACTACCAGTACCAACGCTACAATTGGCAGAAAAACTGCTAATCCTGACAAACTGAATGAAGCAATATTTTCGGCCGTCGATACAACCGGGTTACCAAAGCCTGCTGTTGTTTTGGACGATAATAAACGCAAAAGACCCGTACCGGCCTGCACCAACCCGGCAGTTCCTCCACCTACAATTAATCCCAGTCCCCAATGCAAAACCGGATTATCGATCTGAATAAATGATGTTGAAAGCAGAGTCCCCGCTACGACGGCGGCCGGCGTGGCAATAGTATCCAGTAAATTATCGATGAAAGGAATATAATACCCACTGATTTCGGCGATGGTTGCCGTTAGCAAAACAAAAAATGCCGTCCAGGTAGCCATCCATGCAAAACCTTCACCGGGTGTGATCCATCCGCTTAATGTAGCGATATTGGCCACCAGCATAGGGAGAAAAACCCGGAATCCACTGCTGGCACTCAGGCCAAGTCCAAGACAAATACTTAGAAAAATTTCCATGACCTGATTGTTTGGATTGACGAGTTTGAAAAAACGGCAGGTAAGAAAGTTAGACAAAAAAATGAAATCTTCGTTTCTTTGGTGACGAATTTTACTTTTTCATTGTTGAGCATAAGATATAGGATAGTGAACAAGAAATAAAAACCAACAACCACCAGTCTGTGAATCAGGAAACCAAAAGCGGCCAGATATTTGATCTGCCAACTCTTAAACGTTTATACACATTCGTTAGGCCATACCAAAAGCAGTTTTATTTGCTGATCGCGATCATTATGGTCAACGCGGTATTAGCTCCTTTGACGCCTCTTTTGATAAAATATACGATTGACAAACCGATTGCGGAAGGAAATTATAATCAGCTGGCGCTTATGCTGGGGATAATGGTCCTTGTGTTAATCGTACAGGGATTTGTTCAATTCTGGAACACGTACATGTCGGGATGGTTGGGACAATACATTATTCGTGATATCCGTGTGCAGCTGTATGAAAAAATCATTGGACTTCGATTGAAGTTTTTTGACAATACACCGATTGGTCGATTAGTAACGCGTACAATCTCTGACGTAGAAACGCTTTCTAACGTATTCAGTGACGGTATGGCAGCAATAGCAGGAGATATTTTACAACTGACGTTGATTATTGCTGTGATGTTCTATACCGACTGGAAATTGTCGGTCATCAGTCTTTCCATGATTCCGTTAATGCTTTTTTGCACCTATGTTTTCAAGGAAAAAATAAAAGATGCTTTTAACGAGGTACGTGCTGCGGTTTCTAATTTGAATTCTTTTGTTCAGGAACATATTACGGGTATGAGCATCGTCCAGATTTTCAGCAGTGAAGATATTGAATATGAAAAATTTCAGGAAATAAATAAGGTTCACCGGGATGCTAATATCAAGTCAATCCTCTATTATTCAATCTATTATCCCGTTGCGGATGTGATTTCTGCTGCTGGTACCGGGCTTGTAGTCTGGTATGGATCGAAGCAGATTTTGAATGCAGAAGTTACTTTTGGTACCGTGACAGCATTTGTCATGTTCATCAACCTGTTTTTCCGTCCGATCCGCCAATTGGCCGATCGTTTCAATACTTTGCAAATGGGAATTGTAAGCACGGACAGGATTTTAAAATTGCTTGATAGTGATGAATATACCTCAAATGAAGGCACCTATGTTCCTGAAGTTATCAAAGGTGAAGTTGAGTTTAAAGATGTCTGGTTTGCTTATAATGACGAAGATTACGTGCTGAAAAATATCAATTTCAAAGTACATGAAGGAGAAACGATTGCTTTTGTGGGAGCTACTGGCGCGGGTAAATCGTCCATAATCAACTTGTTAAGCCGTTTTTATGATATTAACAAAGGACAGATTTTTGTTGATGGCGTGGAAGTACATGAATATGAGCTGAATGCTTTACGGAAAAATATCGGTGTTGTTTTGCAGGATGTTTTTCTTTTCTCTGATACCATAGAAAACAATATCCGTTTAGGAGATTCTACAATTACGCACGAAAAGATCGTAGAGGCTGCGAAACTTGTCGGCGTTCACGATTTTATTGAAAGACTTCCGGGGGGTTATACCTATAACGTAATGGAACGCGGGGCAACTTTATCCGTTGGTCAGCGCCAGTTGATTTCTTTTGTACGTGCGATGGTTCATAATCCTAAAATAATTGTCCTGGATGAAGCCACGTCTTCCGTAGATAGTGAAACCGAGGAGCTAATCCAGAAAGCGATCGAGAAACTGATGGTTGGCCGCACAGCCATTGTTATTGCCCACAGACTGTCGACAATTCAGGAAGCGGACAAAATTATCGTGGTGGATAAAGGTGAAATCATGGAAGAAGGTACACACGAGCAATTGCTTGAAAAAGAGGCATTTTACGCGAATTTGTATCGGATGCAGTATAAAGAGGTTTTGAAGATTGGATAGAAATTCTTTTTTGATATGTATATATCAGCAGACCAACTTATTCTCCTTGTAGAATAAGTTGGTTTTTTGTTTCCAAACTATTTTAATCAAAGTTTGAATAAAGTTTGCACGATCGGATTTTGTGTGTAAAATTGCTTCTAAATATCAACGTTGTGAAGTGCTATGGATAATTTGTGTATCTAAAACTTTACATCAACCATGGAAAAAGTATTACCCCGATCCCTGTCGGTTAACCCGACTATCCATTTTCTTTCAAAAAAAGAGCGGGAAGTGCTCGTGTTTGTCGCCATGGGAATGACATCGAAAGAGATTTCCATTAAACTGGACGTACTTCCCAAAAGTATTGACAATTACAAAAACCGGATTACTAAAAAACTCGGTGTAAACGGATATGGCGCACTAGGCCATTTTGCTTCCCAGAACAAGGCTCAACTTCTTGAATTGAGTATTTTTCTCTTTCCACAGCCAGAAACCGATATTTTAAAAATCAGGAACCTGCCGTTGACAGAAATGGAAAACATTTCGGGCGTCAGTAAATGTGTCGTGAAATACCGTTTCTGATAGCGGATATCATATTGCAATTCTGTTTTTGTACATCAAACAAATCTTCAATCTCTTTGTGATAACCATGAAAAAGTTGCCAAAAGACAAAATGACTAAAATAAAAGGTGGTGCCTGCAAAGGTGCTTTCATGCAATTGGGAAGGGCCTTTATATTAACCGGAATGTTTCCTGGATGGATTGCACAGGTCTTTTTTGTGCCTTTTAATTTCTGTCATTTCAGGTCTGAAAAAGAAATTTCACCTCAATTTTAGAGGTGAAATTTCTTTTGTTTTTCAAGAAAAATTTGTAATATATTTGTTTCGTCATGACAGATGTTACGTAGCACAGGCGGAAACCCAAACCGCGTGGGAAGTGATTTGGGGCGAGTTTCTATCATTAACATTATTGAAATGAAAAAGCTAGATATTTCTCAAATGGAAAGTGTATTTGGAAGCAAAGATCCAACTGTTGGTTGCGCCTTGATGGGTGTAGCAGCTATGTGGGCCTCTATTGGACTGGGTCCGGGTGCGCTTGGCGTTGGTACTCTAACTTATGCCGGGTGCCTAATTCTGGAAAGTGGATATACAGTTGTAAATGGCGTCCGCGTTCAAAAATTACAGAGGGGCGATTTTTAGTCTTATAATTTAGATAGCCTTAACACTTGAAATATAGTGTTAAGGCTTCTTGAAAGAAAATTATGAAAACTGCATTTCTTGTTGTTATCATCATTATTGTTGCCGGGATATCTAAGAATTACAAACGAGATAGATTGTGACTAATTACGTAGTAAAATTTTGTTTGATCATTTTTCTTGAAACAATTGGTTTCTGGCGGCAAAGATATTCGCTCCTCGGGAAGATTTTCTTTATCCTAGAAGTTATTTATAAACTTTATTTCTGCATCTTAATCGTTTTTTTTGGTCAATCGCTGGATGCAATTTTTGATTTTGTTTTTCCCAAAGCCAATTCCCTTGATTTAATAAATAGGTACTTTTTTGATTATTTATTTCTAGACTTTACCGTCAGAGTGTTTTTTCAAGGGACGAATTTTCAGAATGTCTCCGGATATTTGATTCTTCCTATTCAAAAAGGTGTTATTTTAACCTATGTATTGATAAATCAAATCGTAAGTTTATTAAACTTCTTCTCATTAGTTTTATTTACCTCAATATCAATTTACTTCATCATACCCAGGGATGGTGTGTTTACTGGAATTTTATGGATATTAGGAAGCTGGGCATTGATTCTGACTAATGACTTAGTTTTGAGACAAATTAAAGAAGACTTGTCTCTCAAATTGATAAAGACTGTTCTGGTTTTTATTGGGATTTTGTTAATCATTAAAAATATCACGTCTTGGATTCCCTATGAGCCGCAATTTGTATTCTACCCATATTTCAGTGCACTTTGTTTTTTAACTTACTGTCTTTTATTTTACTACTATATTCCGTTTATAAGGCAGCGATTGTACGGGGAATATTCTCCGAGTTCTGCTAAAGAAGGTTTTATTGCATCAGATTCTTTGAATATACTAAGTCGGTTTGGCTTAGTAGGAGAGTTGTTAATTCTAGAATGGAGGTTAACTACTCGTAACAGACGTCCCAAAGACCTGATGGCAATATCAGTCGTATTGATCATATATTTAATGTTTATTGCGTTCAAAGTTTCTATTAAAGCATCCTCGGAATCTTATTTATTATACATGTTTAGTATATCTATTTTTTCCTGTTTATCAATTATGGTAAATTATGGTCAATTTATATACGGTTGGGAGGGGAGCTATTTTGATTCCATACTCACTAACAAAATACCTTTCAAGGAATATATTAGAGCAAAAAGAATATGGCTTTCTGCATGTTGTTTAATAGGTTTTTTGATTACACTCCCTTTTGCTTTTTTTAGTCCGGAATTATTAAAATATCTTATTCCAAGCTTTTTTATTGGTCTTGGGATTACTTTACCACTTATGATATTTTTTGCTAATTATAATAGAAAGTCAATTGATGTAAGCAAGGGAATAATGTTCAATTATGAAGGAATAAATACTTTTCAATACCTTAACATGGCAGTTAACTTCGTTTTGCTAGGTATTGTATTGTTGCCTTTTTGGCATTATGACTCTACGATTTTTGGGATTTGGATTTTAGGCGGAATTGGTATGATAAGCTCATTCTTTGGGGCCAGGTGGGATAGGTTTCAGGAAAGATTGTTTTATAAATACAAATATGAGCTTACACAGAGTTTAAGAAAATGAATTTATCGCGTTGCTATGAAAGTTATAGAAATAAGCAATCTTTTAAAATTCTATTCTGGGAAAAAGGTTCTTGATCTTCCAAACCTTAGTTTGAATCAAGGCAGTTTTGTCGCCCTAACCGGAAATAATGGGGCGGGGAAGACAACCCTTTTTCGTTCAATTTTGGATTTGATTTTACCAGATGAGGGACAGGTAAAAATCAATGGACAAAATGTACGTGATGATGATACATGGAAAGAAAATGTTGCTGCATACCTGGATGAAAGTTTCCTTATAGGTTATTTAAGAGTGGAGGAATATTTTCATTTTATTGGCGGATTGAAAATGCTTTCAAGGATGGAAATTGATGAAAGAATAAACGGTTTTTCCATTTTTTTTAACAACGAAATTTTGGGTCAGAAAAAGTATATTCGAGACTTTTCAAAGGGGAATAAAATGAAAATAGGAATTGTGTCATGCTTATTACAAGAACCAAGTATTTTAATTTTGGATGAACCCTATTCACATTTGGATCCAAGTTCAAGAATTATGCTTAACGCAATTCTCAAATACTACAATAAAAATTTTAACACAACAATATTTTTATCCAGTCACGATATAACCCATGTAATGGAAATTTCACAAAGAATATTACTTATGGAGAGTGGGGGCATAATCAGGGAGATGGAAAATTCTGAGGAGAGCTTATTGCTATTAAGGTCTTATTTTAATGGTGAAGGGTCTATCAATGATACCTACAATCAGTTTTAATCAACAATAAAAAAAGGAATGATAAGTTATGGGATATAAATTTTCGGTCCTTCTGGTCTTTGTTGTATTAATTTCAATGATGACAAGTAAAATGCTTATTTCTGATCAGCTTTATTTTAATACCTTGGCTGGTACTTTGGGACGGTCACAAATTGAAGCGATATTGTCCCAAAATCGAAAATGGGAATGGACGTGGTATGCATTCATTCCTATAATTTACTTTGCAAAGTGTTCACTAATTGCACTCTGTCTTAGTTTAAGTATATTTTACGCTACTGAGAATGAATTTGAATTTAAAAAAATGTTTCAAACCGCAGTAAAAGCAGAATTTGTTTTTTTAATTCCACCTGTGGTTAAGCTAGTGTGGTTTAGGTTCTTTCAACATACCTACACTTTACAAGATCTTCAATATTTTTATCCCTTGTCGGCTTTGAACATGTTTGATCCCAAGTCTCTCGAACCCTGGCTAATATACCCACTACAAGTCCTCAATATTTTTGAAGTCATCTATTGGATTGTGCTGGCTTATTTACTTACAAAGGAGTTGCCTGAGCTGGATATGAATCGCTCCATGACGGTCGTAATGGCCAGCTATGGTACCGGCCTTGTGATCTGGGTGGCGTTTGTCATGTTCCTGACTTTAACATACACTTAATTTTGACTGGTATTCGAAATGAAAATTTTACTACGGACGTTTGGTATCGTTATCATCATTTCCCTTTTAGGTTTTCTGAGTTACGGAATTTATAAAAAGAAAGAGGAGAAATTGGATGTAAAGAAAAGGATGGAGTCTCTGCCTGCTTTTTCATTTAATTCATTGAAAGGTGAAAATGTAACCCGCAATGATATTACGGGTTCGCCGCTTTGGCTTATTTTCTTTCATTCCGATTGTGAATACTGCCAGATGCAAGCTGAAAATATTGGTAAAACCATAAATGCAAATGCCTTGCAGGTCTGGATGGTATCACCCGAGCCTGTCGATTCCTTATTTGCTTTTTCAAAAAAATACAAGTTGAACGGCTTATCACATGTCAAACTTTTAAACGATAAACATGATGCAGGTTATCACACTTTTGGTGTTACTTCTTCTCCGTCTTCTTTTCTATATAGTTCCGGTGGGACTTTAATCAAAAGTTATAAAGGCGTTGTAAAAATGGAGACAGTTTTGAAAGATCTTAAAACAGCTTCCTTTTAACTATTCCGACTTATTTTTCTGAATTTATTTAATCACTTTTTGCTATGCTTAATCAACAGGCTGTCAGGAAAACTTGTGTCCGCCAACAGGATTCTTCGGATTGCGGAGTCGCTTGTCTGCGGTCTGTTTTGCATTATTACGGAGGTGATATTTCACTTGAAAGATTGCGTGAGATAAGTGGTACGAGTATTCAGGGGACAACGTTATTGGGACTCTATGAAGCAGCCAATCAGGTTGGTTTTGATGCAGAAGGCTGTGAAGCAGATCTCCCGGCACTTGTTGAACATGGCGAACCTACCATTTTGCATGTTATTATGGAAGGTGATCTGGAACATTATGTACTTTGGTATGGTGTGATGAATGCGGGTTCGAAAAGTGAGCATCCAGTGAACCAGGATGGTTTTCGAAAACATATTATCGGAGATCCGGCAAGGGGGATAGTAGAATTAACGGATCAGGAACTGTTGGGAATCTGGCAATCGGGAAAATGTCTAACGTTAAAACCGAATAACCAGTTTATCAAATCAAATGACCAGTCCGGAAAAAAGCGGGCATGGTTTATAAATCTTATCCGGGAAGACATCAGTTTGTTAATGACGGCTTCCGGTTTGGGTTTGTTGATGGCAATTCTCGGCATGGTGATGGCAGTTTTTTCTCAGAAACTAATCGATGATATCCTGCCATCTAAAAATATGACAAAACTAATTACCGGCATATCCCTGGTTGCGTTTTTGCTTTTCGTGAGAATTGGACTGGAAATGCTGCGCACCTATATACTACTACGTCAGTCAAAGGATTTTAGTAATCGCATCATTTCTAAGTTTTATGAGAACCTGCTTAATTTGCCAAAAGCCTTTTTTGACAAGCGGAAAACAGGGGATATCGTCGCACGGATGAACGATACCTCCCGCATTCAGCGTGTGGTCAGTGAACTGGCCGGTCAGGTATTGATCGATATTTTGGTTGTTACGGTTTCCATCGGCTTTCTTTTCTTTTATTCTTGGCAGATAAGTCTGGCATTAATCGTTTGTTTGCCTGCTTATTTCCTCTTGATTTTTAGATTTCACAAGCCAATTAGTGCCAATCAAAGGCAGGTAATGCAGCGGTACGCATTGAGCGAAAGTAATTTTATCAGCAGTATTTCCGGAATAAGGCCAATCAAGGCGTTCAATCGCCAGACTGTTTTTGGAGAATTGAACAGGTCAATTTATGGTACTTATCAGGATGGGATCTGGGGGTTGGGAATTATTCAGCTTCGTTTAAATCTTTATGCTTCCATATCCGGTGTGATAATTCTTATGGGGATCCTTGCCGCGTCGTGTTATATGGTTTTGCATGGCCAGCTTAAAACGGGAGAATTGATGGCCATTATTGGTATGAGCTCCTCCCTTTTGCCTTCGGTAGCAGGACTGGCGCTCCTTGCGATTCCGTTGAATGAGGCCAAAATTGCTTTCGAGAGGATGTATGAATTTGCAGGTTTACCATCTGAAAATTCATCAAATGGAGAAAAAACTGATTCTTTTTCTTTTCAAAATTTACAGCTGAAAAATATCACATTCAGATTTCCAGGAAGAAGGGCCATATTAAATGAATTTTCTCTTGAATTGAAAAAGGGAGAAATCCTGGGGCTTATTGGTGAAAGCGGATGCGGGAAAAGTACGCTTTTACAACTGATTGAGCGATTTTATAAGCCGGAGTCTGGCCAGATTCTAATCAATGATGATACTAATCTAGAATCCATATCTCTGGAGGGCTGGCGAAAGAATGTAGCGTGTGTGCCTCAGGATGTTCATATTTTCAATGGAACGGTGTTAGACAATGTAATTCTAGGGCTAAAACCGGATCGCGAAAACCTGGAAACATTTTTCAGTCATGAACCTTATCTGACTTTCCTGAATACTTTACCGCAAGGATTGATGACATTGGTTGGAGAAGAAGGATTGAATTTATCTGGAGGGCAAAAGCAATGGATTGGCATTATGCGTGCCTTATTTCAAAAGCCAGGACTGTTGCTTTTGGACGAAGCTACGTCTGCGATGGATGCACAAAGCGAACAAAAGGTCTTGAATTTATTAAGTTGTCTCAATACTAATATGGCCATTCTTCACGTATCACATCGTTTGCATACACTGGCTAATTTTTGTGATCGTATTTATATTTTGGATGAGGGTAAGTTAGTGAATTCCGGTTCGCATGAAATATTACTTGAAACAGATAACATGTATAGCCGGTTTTGGAAACATTTGGAACCGGAGTTCTTAGTTAAGTAATCCATTTATTTGCTTTCAAATATTACGGAATTTAAGGTTTATCTTATTTGAAATCAGTAGTTTAATCGAATATTGCATAAATGATATTATTTGTATTCTTTTTATTACTATTGTTAGGCAGTCGATGATATCATGGTCAATCGCCCTGAAATATATTTCCATAACATACGTATTAAAATTGAACAGCATATGGAACTCAAAGATCCCCACGCCAGAGTATTCGTGTTCTCTGCTTTTTTGATTTTAGAAATTGTAATACTTGTCCTCATCTTGCGAAAGAATATTGACTATACCTCTTTCGATGCCTGGATTTCAAGTTTACTGCTCCCGACCGTGCTGTTTACAATCAGCTTTTCAAAGGAATTATGGAAAGCATATCGGGAGATCAAAAAGACAGGAGATGAAAATAGCTGATTCATAAGGAACTGTTTGTTATGAACACACGCCAAAATGAAAAACTTTATTTTTTTAGATTTGGTTAAGAATCGGTTGCGTATTTCTCCAAAATATCAACTCCTTAACGTTACGCATTAAAATTGAATAGCATATGGAAATTAAAGATCCTCACACTCGACTTTTTGTTTTTTCTGCTCTCGTGATTGCGGAAATAGTGCTCCTTTACTTTATTCTCCAACGGAATATTGACTTCACATCATTTGATAATTGGTTGTCAAGCTTACTTTTACCCACTATTCTATTCTTAATAAATTTTGCCAAGCAATGGTGGGTCGCTTATAAAGAGGTTAAAAGAGCAGGAGCTAAAAAATGACTAATAAACAACGATTCCTACAAAATATGGCCTTTTTATGAAATCATATCTATTCAATGTATGTCCATAACTCGGCCATTATTTCAAAAATTATATCTCAGTCTTACTCAAAAAAATCATCAAATGACGGAGCTCAAAAACCCTCAATCCAGAATGTTACTTTACTCAGTTTTATCAATTGTATCTATCATTATTGTGATAAATGCATTGAGAAAGAACATCGATTTTTCCTCCTTCGGTGATTGGCTGGATAGTCAATTATTATTCGGTATCTTAACGATTATTGGTTTTCCTATTCAAGCGTGGAGAGCCTATAAAGAAACCAAAAAGATAAAGAAAGAAGAAGCAGAGTGAAAATTGACTGGAATTTCAACCAAAAAGCGAGGCGCAAAAATCAATTTGCGCCTCGCTTTTTGGTTGAAATATTAATTTTTCCTCCCCGTATCAACCGTACTCGGTATCGGCGGTGGTCCAATTAAAAAGTCGTCATCTGGGGTTCCCGTTCCGGTACTATCTCCACCGACATTCAACGTATCACTTCGGCTGGATTGGAAATAGTTTGGACAATTATATTCCTTATCAATTTTGAAACTCGGTTTTGGGAATGGTCCGGGTTCGATTCCTATGGATTTATCTTTATAAATTTTTTCAAGGAAACTTCCGACAATTGGCAAGGCGGTTTTCGCACCTTCTCCCAGATTCGTTGTCCGGAAGTGGATACTGCGATCGTCGCCTCCAACCCATGCACCGATCACAAGATCACGTGTGATACACATAAACCAGCCATCGGAATTATTGGAAGTTGTCCCGGTTTTTCCACCGATTTCATTGTTATTTTTTGTCACATCAAATTTCCAGCGAATACTGCCGGACGTTCCGCCTGCTTCTTCAACCCCGCCGCGCAACATATTGACCATCAAAAACGCAGATTCAGGACTGATGGCCTGGCGCGGTTCAGGAGCAAATTCCTGAACAATTTTCCCGTTTTGATCTTCAATTTTGGTTACCAGAATTGGCTCCGTGTATTGCCCGTTGTTGACAAAAACGCTGTAAGCCGCAACCATGTCATATAAAGTCACGTCAAATGGCCCAAGTCCGATGGAAGGTACCGCTTTCAATGGGGTAGTGATTCCCATCTTTTTGGCATAACGCACAACATTGTCCGCTCCCACATCATCCGTTAACTGAGCCGTAACCGAATTAATTGATTGGGCAAGTGCACGGCGTAAGGTCATGTTGGAATAAGTAAAATAACCGTTAGCATTTTTCGGCTTCCATTCTTTTTCCTCGCCATCTTCCATGTATGTTTTTACAAAGGGCTTATCCTCAATCTCATCACAAGGCGACATATTATAAGTCGAATCGTCGATAGCCGTTGTGTATACAAAAGGCTTGAAAGTAGATCCTGGCTGGCGTCTTCCCTGTTTTACGTGGTCATATTTGAAATAATTATAATCCAGACCACCAACCCAGGCTTTGATATTTCCATTATGCGGATCCATCGCCATCATCCCTGCGCGCAGGATATGTTTGTAATAATCCAGAGAGTCCATCGAACTCCAGTATTTTTTTATTTCCCCGCTGGTTTTCCAGTCGTACACCATCATGCTGTCTTTTTTATTAAGATACCATGAAACACTATCTGGCTGGTTTGGGAATTTTGACGCCAGTGATTTATAACGGCTTGTACGTTTTACAACAGAATTTAGAAAATCAGGAATTTCTTTGCCATCTTCATCGATCCACGGATTTTGTTTTCCCCAGTGATCTTCAAAAACGCGTTGCAACTGTTTCATTTTCTGGGTCATTGCCTCCTCCGCTTTTTCCTGCATACGGGAATCAATGGTCGTGTAGATTTTTAATCCGTCTGTATAAAGATCGTAGCCATTTTCGTCACCCCATTTTTTTACAAAATCAACAACTGCATTTTTGAAATAATTTGCATTTCCGTCGTAAGGAGTTTCAAATTTCGTTTTCAGTTCAATGGGTAAGGCACTGATAGAGTCTGCTTGTTTAGCTGTTAAATAGCCATATTTCTGCATCTGACCGATTACGACATTACGTCGTTCCATCGATCTTTTGATATTCCGAACCGGATTATAAGTCGTAGTTGCTTTTTGTAGACCCACCAGAACTGCTGCTTCCTGGACATTCAGACTGTCAGGAGATTTGCTGAAATAGGATTTTGCTGCGGTATTGATACCATATGCATTATTTCCAAAATCGACCGTATTGAAATACATCGTCAATATTTCCTGTTTCGTAAAATTTCTTTCCAGCTTAATAGCCGTAATCCATTCTTTGGTTTTATATATCAGCGTGCTCACTCCCGGAACATAACCCAAAAGTCCGCGTGCATCTCTCTTTCTGGTTTTGAAAAGTTTTTTTGCAAGCTGCTGCGTAACAGTACTCCCGCCACCACGATCTGTTTCTCCTTTTGCTATACCAAAAGCAACACCAGCCATAGCACGGTAATCAATGCCGGAATGTTCGTAAAAACGAATATCCTCCGTAGCAATTAATGCCTTAACAAGATTTGGAGAAATTTGATCGTAGGAAACCGGCGTTCTGTTTTCAGTATAAAACTTACCGATCATGACGCCGTCAGAAGTATAGATCTCGGAGGATTGGGAAACTTTCGGATTTTGAAGATCTTCTACACTTGGCATGCTTCCCATTAAGTACAGGAAGTTGGTTTCAATACAAAAAATGTAGAAGAAAAATCCTATAAATCCATATAGAAATAATTTCCATGTAAAAACGATCGGCCGGTAAAAAGCAGAGTTTTTATCAAGATTTTTTGCCCACCACGCATGATAAGCTTCCCGTTTTTGATGTGCGGAAAGGAAGAATGCTTCTGCCTTTGCTTTACCGACAAAGAATGCAGAAATGCGGAATACTATACTTTTAATTATTGTTCGAAGCTGTGTTCCAATGAATTGAAACATTGCTTTCATATTCTTGTAGAAGGTCTTGATAACTCCCATCAAACGTTAAGTTTCATAAAGGTGTCAAAGATAACAAAAGCCGGACACATCTCTGTATGTCCGGCTTTACGAGTGGCTAGCACTATGATTTTTTAACGAATTTAAGCGCCACACCATTCATGCAATAGCGCAATCCTGTTGGTTTTGGCCCATCATTGAAAACGTGTCCCAAATGGCCGCCGCAAGTTCTGCAAACTACTTCTGTTCGCGTCATTCCGTGGCTGCGGTCCACGATTTCTTCAACACTTTGTTCGCCAATTGGTGTAAAGAAACTTGGCCATCCTGAACCTGATTCATATTTGGTTTCGGAACTGAAAAGCGGCGTATCACAAGCTGCACAAATATAAGTTCCCTCTTCTTTATTATCGTTCAGTGGACTGGTGAAAGGTCTTTCTGTACCTTTTTCACGCAAAACAAAACATTGCTGTCCTGTAAGTTCTTTTGACCATTCCTCTTCTGATTTTATTACCTCTCTCATCGATTTTTTCGGTTTAAGTTTTAAGCATTTGTCATTTCAAACGGAAAGACTGTGCAATGACCCTTTACTACTATAAGAACAATCAGCGCTTATGGAAAATTCGCCTGATCCAGGAATCTTCGGCTGGCCAGCATTTATTTGCTGATTCAGGAGGTCTTCTGAATAATCCGGCAGAAACTCCGAAATATAGATTAAAAGCTTTTGGATTTCCAACATTTAATAATCCAAGTACATGATCCGTCCCAATCCATACAGGACCTGCCCGACCGGCCAATCCAATAGTTGGAGAGCTATATCGGTTCATGATTGATATGGGAACAGAAACTTCATACCACTTATGTTCATATCTTGGTGTAACAGAAAGCATCGATTCACTTTTCATTCCAAATGCACTTTGTGGTATCAAATTCTGTACCCAAAGTGCATTGACGTACACATTTGGTTTAACATTATAATCCCCGCTCACCTGAAATGCCATGGGAAGTATCGTTGAAAAGTGTGCGGCTTGCGACCCTGATACTCCGAAAGCACTATTTACTGCGTCAAAAGCACCTTCGGAACCTTTCAATTTTTGGAAATCATCATAGCGCAGAATTTTATTAGAGGTAGAAACTTCCTGCTGCAACAAATATGTAGGATTTCGCCAGCGTACTCTGCCGATATCCGTTATGGAAGCAGAAATACGATACAGGTATTTATTTTTACTGTTATCTTTTTTTCGTTCGCCTTTCTCGGTATAAGAATATTTATGGATGTCAGGCCGGTATTCATAAACAGCACCAAGATCAAAGCCCCAACCACTTCCTGCCGGCGCATTTCCTAAAAGCCAGGAAAGACTTGGTTTGAAATTTTGAAAAGCTTCATCACGTGTTATACCATATTTAATATTAACCTGATCAGCAACAATTAACTGTCTTCTGTTTTGCCAGGCCGGATCCGGCTGTATTGAGTATGATGAATTTTTAATTTCGACGTTTGCGTTGTATAATCCTATAATCCGTTTTATAGTTACACCAACTTTAAGATAATCGGTTTCATTATCGATCACGGCACCGCCAACTGTCATGGCTAATTCACCTAATCCATTAACGTTTAACCGCCCTGATTGATTTTCAAAATGCTCATTTTGCAGATCTATTTCCCGTGTAGTCTTACTAAGTAAGCGCGCTAATGGTTCGGTAATATTAGAGCCGTTGATATATACCCGTGCACGCGCGGCAAGTCCCACACCAATTCTATTTTTGAAAAGGCCAAACATGATCGATGGAAGGCGCATATCCACGCCGGCATTTATCCATTTGTCACGGCCATTTAATCTTTCTTTGAGATATGCCCGGGGAAATAAAACTGCGCCTTTTTCATTCCGGTATTTGTCGCCAACGCTATTTGTGATCAGACTGAGAAAAGAATACGGAGCGTTGTAACGAACCCCGCTGTTTGCAGTATACAAACCGGCTCCTACAAAATTGACATAAACACTGTAACGGCTATCGGCAACAAAAGCTGGATTGTGATACAAGGCCTGGGTTCCGGAATAATTTCCCATGGCTATGCCCTGCATAAACTGAGACCAGCCCGTAGTAGATAATCCCAATAAAATTCCTGCAACAAGTAGACTTTTCTTAAACATGTGTGTAAAACGGTAAACCTTCGGATTCATTATTCCCGCTACAAATAAAACAGGAACCTGACTGACATGCAAAGTTTGTTTAGTTAAGGGAATAATAATTGATCAGATCAGGAGAAGGACGCCGTTTTTTATGAATATATTGCAAATTACCAGATTTTACGCAGATTTTAAATTCCGCAATTATTTCTTTAAGCCATTAACAGCGAAAGTTTTGGTTGTGTTTAAAATTTGTTTTTAGCTTTCCGGGAATAATTTTTAGCTATCTTGTAATGAGTATATGTTTTGCAAATTGAAACATATACCATATATTGTTCTGTTAATAATAGAAGTATACTTATTCAAATTTTGTATTGTATGAATTTTTCATTCTCTGATTATCAATGCGAGGAGTTCTTTGACGAGATGTTTACGCCTGATGGCCAGATTCGTCCGGGCTATGAGCATCTTAAAAATAAATTTGAAAATTTGACCAATGAAGATCTCACAAACAGACAGTTAGCCACTGAACGTGCGTTGCTATCAATGGGTATTACTTTCAATGTTTATTCCGAAGGCGAGGGAACAGAACGGATTATGCCGATTGATATCATTCCAAGGGTGTTGCCAAATGCGGAATGGGAATGGCTTGAAAAAGGTCTGAAACAACGCATTAAAGCGTTAAATATGTTCATACATGACGTTTATAATGAACAGAATATTTTAAACGACGGTGTTGTCCCGCGTGATCTGATTGAATCCAGTAAATGTTTTTTAAAACCTTGTTTAGGCCTTAATCCTCCGAAGGGAATATGGTGCCACATTACCGGAACCGATTTAATTAAAGGTGACGACGGTACTTTTATGGTTTTGGAGGATAATTTACGCTGTCCTTCCGGCGTTTCTTACATGATTGAAAACAGGGAATTGTCAAAACAGATTTTCCCTGATGTGCTGGCCCGTACTGGTGTTCGACCGGTTTCGGATTACCCGACAAGATTGTTGCAAATGCTTCAGCATCTTGCCGACCGTCCTAATCCGACAGTTGCAGTTCTTACACCTGGAATTTATAATTCTGCTTATTTTGAACATTCTTATCTTGCCCAGCAAATGGGTGTGGAGTTGGTTGATGCGCGTGACCTTGTCGTTTCAGATGGCTATGTGAAAATGCGTACGACAAGCGGTCTTCAGATTGTTGATGTTATTTATCGTCGTATCGATGATACTTTCCTGGATCCGGAAGCATTCAATCTGGATTCTCTGATTGGTATTCCAGGTATTTTTGAAGTTTATAAAAAGGGCCGCGTGGCTTTGGCAAATGCGCCGGGAACGGGTGTGGCTGATGATAAAGTGGTGTACGCGTACGTACCGCGTATCATTGAATATTATTTGAAGGAAGAAGCGATTATTCCAAATGTAAAAACATACATCTGCCGTGAACCGGAAGATTTTGAATATGTACTTGCCAATATACATGAGCTGGTAGTTAAAGAAGCAAATGAAGCAGGTGGTTACGGGATGATGATCGGGCCGAAGGCTACGGAAGAAGAACACGAAATATTTAGACAAAAAATACGTGATAACCCGCGTAATTATGTCGCGCAGCCTACCATTTCTCTTTCGCGGGTTCCGTGTATGGTCGATGGACATGCTGAAGGCCGTCATGTTGATCTTCGTCCTTATATCTTATATGGTGATGAAATCAGTGTAATTCCAGGTGGACTTACACGTGTTGCTTTAAGAAAAGGATCTCTGGTTGTAAATTCATCTCAAGGTGGTGGAGGAAAAGATACCTGGGTACTTTATTAAGTTGTAATTGATCAGGTTTTTAGTAAACAGTTTAAAAAAACGTATACAAATTGCAGATTTCAGGCACTGGCATTAAATTTTTAGTGTTAGCGATATACGTGAACTGTTTACTAAAAACAACATCAACTACTCTTAAATTGAAAAAGAAATGCAACGTGAAGTAACTGGATGGTATAGTCCGTCGCTTAATAAACAAATGGATATTGCCGTTTACGGTCACTATGGTATCGCTTTGTTACTAATCCCGACGGCGGCGTCTGATTACCTTGAATATGAACAAAATGGCTTGATAGAAAGCATAGCTCCCTATATCAACTCAGGAAAAGTAAAGGTTTACTGCATTAGCAGCATTAATGGTGAAAGCTGGCTTAATCCATACATGCATGGATATGACAAAGCGGTTCGTCATCAACACTTCAATGATTATGTAATAAAGGAAGTTGTACCTTTTATTAAAGAAAATTCCAGTCCCAAAAATGAGATTATAACCGTAGGCGCATCACTTGGTGCATTTCATGCTGCCAACTTGTTTTTCAGATATCCTGATTTTATCAACGGAGTTATCGGGATGAGCGGATGTTATGATTTGAGTGTTTATACGGATGGTTATTATGATGATAACGTATATTTCAATTCACCCATTCAATATCTTTCTCAGTTAAAGGCAGAATGGCAGTTATCACTTTACCGTGAAAGTCGTCATATTCATTTTATTACGGGTTCAGGAGCTTTTGAAGTACCGGAATATTCCAGGCAGATTTCCTCGATTTTGACTTCAAAGAATGTTCCTCATGAACTTGATATCTGGGGAGAAGATATTCCACACGAATGGTGGGCCTGGAAAAGAATGCTTCCTTATTATTTAGAAACAAGATTTTGAAATTTTCGAGTTGAAAACGTTAGTAATTAACGTTCAAACTCGAAAATTTCATTGTTTTTGAAAAAGTAATCTAAATTACTTTTTCAAAATGTATATCGATCAGGCTCCTTCAAACTGCCTTAAAAATCTCACATCATTTTCAGTGAAAAGCCTTAAATCACTGATTCCGTAACGCAACATAGTAATACGTTCAATCCCCATTCCAAATGCAAAACCGGTAAATTCTTCACTATCGATTCCAGCATTTGTCAATACATTAGGATCAACCATTCCTGATCCGGCGATTTCTACCCAGCCTGTATGTTTGCAAATATTACAGCCTTTTCCTTTACAGATAAAACAGGAAACATCTATTTCCGCGCTTGGTTCGGTGAACGGAAAATAAGATGGACGTAATCGGATTCTTGAATCTTTATCAAACATTTCTTTGGCAAAATGATAAAGCGTATCCTTCAAATCCCTGAAACTTACATTTCTGTCAACATACAAACCTTCAACCTGATGAAATACACAATGTGCACGCGCAGAAATTGCTTCGTTACGAAAAACACGTCCGGGCATAATAGAGCGGATCGGCGGTTTTTGTCTTTCCATCAAACGGATCTGAACGTTCGAAGTATGGGTTCTTAACAAAACGTCATCCTTTACCGCTTCTTCACTTTTTGAGATAAAAAAAGTATCCTGCATTTCACGGGCCGGATGATTATCTGCGAAATTTAATGCTCCGAAATTATACCAATCACTTTCAATTTCCGGACCGTAAGAGACATTAAATCCCATACGTTCAAAAATTTCAATGATCCGGCGACGAACAATTGTCAGCGGATGAATACTACCCTGCAAATTGGGCGCTACCGGTAAAGTTAAATCAATCTGATTTCCTTCATTAACATCAGCCGAATTTTCAAGAATAGTACTAAATTCCTGAAACCGTGACTGTGCCAGGTTTTTCAGGGTATTTAACTCTTGTCCAACAGCACGGCGGTCTTCCTGAGGAATATTTTTAAGGCCGTCAAACAATTCTGTTACAGCACCTTTTTTACTTATGTATTTTAGACGAAATGCTTCCAGTTGTTCTTTGTTTTCAACCAGACTGCCTTCTATTTCTTGAAGTAATTCTTTTACTCGGTCAGTAATCATACATTTTATTGGTTGGAAGGAATCTTGGTGATCCGATAAAATCTGCATTAGTCAACGGCCACATTCCTGTATTTTTTTTATTTACGCCTGTATTTTGTATATCAATGTCTGGCTTAAAACTCTTGCAAAGATAGATAAAGTTAGATGCCTTGAAATGACATTTTTAACTACTTCATCATTTAGCAAAAAAAGAGCCCGTTTTTGACGATTTGGGCACTAGGTAAAATTACGTGTTTTACTAAGGGCAGTTACGTCATTTTACTTTTCAAAAATTTTTAAAAATCTGAATATCAGTTTATTAGGTTGAAATACCTATTTCCGGGTACTTTTCTTAGAGCATAGGAACAGCTAAATTTGATCTGTCAAACAACGTAACCGCAGCCAACCCCAAGCACTATGAAAAATTTAGGAGACTTTACCCATCAAACACTGTCAGACAATCCCTTTACTGACCGCGCCGTTCACATTTCTGTTCAATCCATGGGCAGAACTATATTTCTTACGCCAGATGTAATCACCTTTCTGGAAGGAGAAGGAAATTATACTTTCATATATACAAATGCAGGCAAAAGGTATTTAGTTTCAAAAACTTTGAAATCGCTTGCGGAGTTACTGGACAGCAATTTTATACGGGTACACAAATCGTATCTGGTTAATGCAAATTACGTTGTGGAACGCATGGAAGATGATCGTATGCTTCGTATGTCTTGCGGCAAAGAAGTGATCGTATCACGTAGAAAAATCAAAGAAATTACAGGCATTCTGGATCATAACAACATGCGGATCAGCGCTTAAAATCTGTTTGCCTATAAAAAATATTTACTTTTAAAATTAGTGGGTTATTCATATAGACAGCAGCTATCGCCAGATCGATGGCTGCATGTTTTTTTACAGGCCGCCAGCATTCAGCTTTCAAAAGTAAAAAGAAAGAAATTCCTGAAAATTTTGATTGTCTGAGTTTGGGCTAATCGCCAAACGCTAATAACTAACAGCTTAAAATAGCTTAATTCCCAAAGTTACCTGCCAGGAGGTAATCTTTTGACGTACCGTAGCACTATTGCCGTCAATTGGTTTATTATTTAATTTGAAAGTTGCAAGATCAGTGAAAGTGCCTTCCTTACGAACATCCAGGCTGAAACTTCCTAAATCAAGGCCTGCACCAAACTGGTAGCCAACAACAGCATTGGACAATGCACCATCCCGGTTTGAAGAGTATTGCTTGAAAGCATCACTAAGTTTTTGATTATCACCAACACGAAAAGAAAACAGCGGTCCAGCCAGAACACGGATCGGGCCACCTTTTAATCCGATAAGTATGGGAACGTCAATGTTGCTGTATTTGATTTTTACAGTTTGCGCAGTCGTCGAGCCATCAGGTATTATTTGAAAAGATCCGCCTTTTGTAGAAACCAAAACTTCGGGTTGTACAAAAATGGTTTTACCAAATCTCATCCATACACCACCTACCATACCCGTTTTGGTATCCAGACTTTCTTTTAAATTATCCCGGACATCGGAGCCGTCAAATTTTTTGTATGCATTCCCATTGTCATCATAGCGGGTTGAAAAAACATTGCCCATTGTTAATTTGGACAAGTTAACACCACCTTTAATACCAAATGCGAAACCTTTTGTCTGAGCCTGCGCAGAAATTAGCGTTGTCAGGAATAAAAGCGTCACATAAATTGTTGTCTTAAATACGTTCATACGGAAAATTGTTGATGACTAAAACCGATTGATAACGTCAGGAAATAAAAAACGATACGCAGACTTGCTGTTTTTTGATTTAACGGAAAAAAGGTTTGCATATTTGGGTAAATTTTCATGCCAGTATTTTAACACTTTATACAACATCAATTTAAGGAAAATATAATATGGCCAAAGCCAGAACAGCATATTTTTGTCAGGAGTGCGGATATAATTCACCCAAGTGGGTAGGTCGGTGTCCTTCGTGCGGAGAATGGAATACGATGGTGCAGGAAGTGATCGAAAAGGAAGATAAAAAGACAGCAGTTACCTGGAAATCGGTAAATCTGGCCAGTAAACCAAAAGCAATAGCCGAAATTGAATATGCCAATGAGCCAAGAATTGTAACTAGTGATGGGGAATTAAACCGCGTTTTGGGTGGAGGAATTGTACAAGGTTCACTGGTATTGATAGGCGGGGAGCCGGGAATTGGAAAGTCGACGCTGATGTTGCAAATTGCCCTGACACTTTCAAATAAAAAAGTTCTTTACGTTTCGGGAGAGGAATCTGACCAGCAGATAAAAATGCGCGCTGAGAGAATGGCTTCCAAAAGTGATAATTGTTTTATCCTGACAGAGACACAAACGGCTAATATTTTTCGTCAAATTGAAGAATTTCAGCCTCAAATTCTGATTATTGACTCCATTCAAACCATGCATTCTGCCTATATCGAATCGGGTGCAGGAAGTGTTTCGCAGGTTCGGGAATGTACGGCTGAGTTTATGAAATATGCCAAAGAAACAGGTGTGCCCGTGTTTTTGATCGGGCATATTACAAAAGACGGATCACTCGCAGGACCAAAAGTTTTGGAGCATATGGTGGATACCGTTTTGCAATTTGAAGGTGACCGCCACACGACATACAGGATTTTGAGAACTCAGAAAAACCGTTTTGGGAGCACATCAGAACTAGGTATTTATGAAATGCATAGTGCCGGATTAAGACAGGTCAGTAATCCATCGGAAATATTAATTTCTCAGAGAGATGAACCGATCAGCGGGATTTCTATTGGTTCTATGATGGAAGGAAATCGTCCTCTTTTGATTGAAATTCAGTCGCTTGTAAGTGTTGCAACCTACGGAACTCCGCAACGAAGCGGGACAGGTTTTGACGCGAAACGTTTGCAAATGCTTCTGGCTGTTCTGGAAAAACGCGGAGGATTCAGGCTTGGTGTACAGGATGTATTTTTAAATGTTGCCGGCGGTTTGCGTGTAGAAGACCCCGCGATAGATCTTTCTGTGGTGGCTTCAATTGTTTCTTCATACGAAGATGCGTTCATTCCACCTTCAGTTTGTTTCGCCGCAGAAGTTGGGTTGGGAGGAGAAGTTAGAGCCGTAAATCGTATTGAAAGCAGAATTTCTGAGGCTGAAAAGTTAGGTTTTAAAAAGATTTACATTTCAAAATACAATGGAAAAGGGCTTGATTTCAAGGATGCGAAAATTGAAGTGGTGACGGTGGCGCATCTTGATCAGCTTTTTATGGAGTTGTTTTTGAATAAATAAATTGAATTTTATCAATTTTATTCCAGCCTTCATCGCTCCTTCGTAGCATCCTGTTTATAGAAATGGCGATTATAGCTTCGCCTCACAACTCCATCGGAGTTTCCTGGAAATTTCAGGAGGCTCTGATGGAGCCGGGAATTATGGCAGTTGGATACTATTCTATAAACAGGAGGCTCCGCAGGAGCCAGGAATTATGGCGTATATCATTTCTGTAAACAGGAATCTCCTTTGGAGATGTTTTTGCCAAATAGTATTACCTGGCCCAGTTCTAATCGCTCCTTTGGAGCATCCTGTTTATAGGAATGCCGTTTATAGCTGCGGGTCACAACTCCATCGGAGTTTCCTGGAAATTTCAGGAGGCTCTGATGGAGCCAGGAATTATGGCAGTTGGATACTATTCTATAAACAGGAGGCTCCGCAGGAGCCAGGAATTATGGCGTATATCATTTCTGTAAACAGGAATCTCCTTTGGAGATGTTTTTGCCAAATAGTATTACCTGGCCCAGTTCTAATCGCTCCTTTGGAGCATCCTGTTTATAGGAATGCCGTTTATAGCTGCGGGTCACAACTCCATCGGAGTTCCCTGGGAATTTCAGGAGACTCCGATGGAGCCGGGAATTTTGGGAGTTGGATACTATTCTATAAACAGGAGGCTCAGCTGGAGCCAGGAATTATGGAGTATATTATTTCTGTAAAGAAGAATCTCCTTTGGATATATAATTCGGACGTTTTAATCGCTTATCAAATTCAATACTTCGCATAATAACGCCGCAGCCGATCTGTCAACCGATCATAAATAGGCTTGCTGAATTCTACAAAAAGCTGCTGAGGATCGGGCGGTAACAATTCCTGACTTTTGCACATTTTCAACTGTGCGTTGGTTAAGGCACGTTCGTCACCATTATAACTGGCCCATTCGCAAACCCAGTTATATTCTCCGCCAAATTTCTCCTGATTGGCAAGTTTCCTGGTGTCGAATTCCATGATCCGCATATCCAGAACTCCGCTGGAATGCACTGTTTTTCTATTTTTAGTAAGACTGGCTTTTACTTTATCATAAAACTCAATCTTTTTCCGATTAACCGTTTTCTCTCCGATTTTGACACTATCCTTACTGAAAACGGTTTCCGTATTTTTTTCAATTAGCGTTTGACCAACCACAAAATCATCGAATTGAAGTGTAATTACGTGATCTGGTTTTAATTTTCCATTAGTTGCTTCTTCCGGTGTATAAAACTGGACATATTTATTAAGGCGTCGGTTTGTCTTCAGAAACTGGTTGATCTGATCTTGAAAATACGCGTTGCTTAATTGATATGCTTTTGAAGTGACAAGAACCTGTTCAACAACAACCTTAAAAGAAGCAATGTTGTAGGCCTGATCAAGTTTTTGCTGAACATTATTATAGTTTGGTAAAAGCTCATAAACACGCTCAAATTGCTCATACGCCAAACGCGCATTTTCACGACTTCCGAGTGATAGTAATTTTAGACCTTCTGAGTAATGCGTCTCAAGTGTTTTCTGTCTTGAATTTCTTTCTTCCTCATAATAACTTTTAGCAGAAACGGCCTGCATACACGTATTACATGGTTTTACAGCTTCGTATAATTTATTTAAAATTTGATAAGAAGACAGTAATTGTTCCCATCGCTGGATGTCGGGTAAGGTTTCAGCAGAAGAAATATCATCAAGATGCTGTTTTACGGCGCTTGGAAAAGCCTGTTTGAGAATTTCCAGAGAAGAACTGTGCGTTGGGGTATTTTTTAATTTATCAGCTGCGCGAAAAACGGAGTCATCATAATCTCCTCTTTTCAGGGATTTTTTGGCTGAATGACAACCACCTGCGAAAATGTAAAAAACAAGGAGAATTAAGATTGTAGATAATTTTTTCATAGAATGTTTGCTGATAGGGGTTCAGCAAATTTCTGCAAAAATTATCTCATTTTCGAATGCTTTGCTAAATAGGCCATTAAAACGGGATCAAAACCCTGGGCTATATCGGCTTCAATGAAATCAATTTTATACTGACCGCATTTTAATTTCAGCTTTTGATAAAAATCACCTACAAATTTTTGATAAGATTCCCGGACCTGGTCTGGCTGCACTTTTATTTTTTCGCCGGATTCAAGGTCTATAAATTCGTAAGGACGGTTTTCAAAGGCGAAGGACTCTTCTGTTTTTTTATCCGTTACATGAAAAAGCAGCACTTCATGTAAATTGTGTCTCAAATGCTGCAAAGCAGAAAATATCAGATCGGCATCTTCAATATTTTCGAACATATCACTGAAAATGACGACTAAGGATCGTTTGTGGATTTTTTCTGCCAGAAGATGAATAATACTGGCAACTGAAGTTTTTTGTAAGGGACGTGATTTTTGTAAAAGTCCGTTCAATTCCTGCATGATCTTATGCACATGCGAAGGAGTGGATTTTACGGCAGTCTGAATTTCAATGGCATCTGAAAAAGTACAAAGACTTACCGCATCTTTTTGTCTTTGAAGTAAATAAGTCAGGCTCGCGGCGGCCATAAGGCTAAACGTCATTTTGCCATAATTTTCTTCCGGATAATACATGGAAGAAGAAGTGTCTAGTAAAATGTGGCAGCGAAGGTTAGTTTCTTCTTCATAACGTTTTACATAAAGCCGGTCTGTTTTGGCAAAAACTTTCCAATCGATATTTCGGGTAGATTCTCCGGTATTATATAATTGATGTTCAGCAAATTCAACAGAAAAACCATGGAAGGGAGATTTATGCAGGCCGGTAATAAAACCTTCAACCAGCTGTTTAGCCAGAAATTCCAGGTTACCAAATTCTCTTACTTTTGCTAAATCCAGCTGCCTGATGTTCATAAACCTGAAAAACGTTTTTAATCTTTCGTCCGCATGGAAATAATTTTGCCTGCTTTATGGTCGATATCTTCATGAGAATCCAACATGATCATACCTTCCATACCTACGATGCGCATGGAAACTTTGGCCACTCCACTGGAAACGATTCCGATCAGGCGGGCTGCTTCTTTACTAATGTCTACGATTCTGTTGTGGGAAAATGGGCCCCTGTCATTTACGCGTACTATAACTTTCTGGTTGTTGGACAGATTTGTTATTTCCAGCATGGTGTTAAGGGGCAATGAACGATGAGCTGCGGAAAGCTCGGTACTTTGATGTATTTCTCCAAAAGATGTTTTCCGGCCCTGAAAGCGGGAAGAATAGAAAGAAGCGCTGCCAACTTCTGTTTTGCCAAGGCTTATTTGTGCATCTGCATTGAAACCAGCCAAGGTAAGAAGCAATAGAATCAGAATCCGAGGATAAGTCATATCTGAGAGTTTAGGTGGAACATAATAAAGCTAAAAAAGCCTTAAATCTTTACCAAAATTGCCGATTTGTGATAATCACAATAACGACTGTTACCCAAATGTAACGGATTAAACCCGAAAAATTGTGCATCGTACTTATAAAGTACAATAGAAATGCAGAAAAATTAATTTTTCGGGCATTAAGGATTTGCTAATATCTGCCGGTTTTTTTGTTCGCAGCAATAAACTTTCTATTTTAGCGTTTGCAAACCTATTAAAAACTAAACATAGTGGAAGACAGAGAGCAAATCTACTCCAAAAGGGTCAGGGCGGGAAAACGGACTTACTTCTTCGATGTTCGCTCAACGAGATCCAACGATTATTACTTAACCATTACCGAAAGTCGCCGTCATCCGCAGGGAGAAGGCTTTACGTATGAAAAACACAAGATGTTTTTGTACAAAGAGGATTTCGATAAGTTTGTAGAAGCTTTGAAAGATGCGGTAGATCACGTGAAAACGGAATTAATGCCAGAAGTTGATTTTTCTCAATACGAGGCCAAAGTGGATGAAGTAGATGCCATTGGTGAGTCAGATTTGAAGTGGGAGTAAAAAAACTTTACGTTTTTAAGAAGGCCTTCGCAAATCATTGACGAAGGCTTTTAGTTTTTCTGTCCGGTAATTGGTAATTTTGCAAGAAATTAACAGGGCTTGCTATTTCGGTATGGCCATTTACCATTTTAATATGATGAGTTTATTGGCTTTTAAGGTCTTCTCATCTCATTTGTCTTAGTTTTTATGAGCCTTCAATGTGGAATTGTTGGATTACCGAACGTTGGGAAATCCACTTTATTTAATGCTATCTCTACCGGTAAAGCCGAAGCAGCTAACTATCCTTTTTGTACAATTGAACCCAATGTTGGGGTTGTAACTGTTCCTGATGAACGTATTGACGTATTGATCGGATTGGTAAAACCGCAAAAGGTTATTCCAACGATCATGGAGTTCGTTGATATTGCAGGATTGGTAAAAGGTGCAAGCCAGGGTGCCGGTTTGGGAAATAAATTTCTTGCCAATATCCGTGAAGTGGATGCGATCGTTCACGTGGTGCGTTGTTTTCAGGATGAAAACGTTGTACACGTAGAAGGTAAGGTTGATCCTGTTTTTGATAAAGAAATTATTGATATCGAATTACAGCTAAAAGATCTTGAATCGATTGAGAAAAAAATTCAAAAAACTGAAAAAGGAGCAAGAGCCGGCGATGCCAAAGCAAAAGCGGAACTTGAACTTTTGAAAAAATATAAAGAAACATTGGAAGCAGGCAAAAATGCCCGTAGTCTTGTTGTTTCTGATGCAGATTTAAAAGAAGCCGCAGTTGGTGATCTGAAATTGCTTACAGACAAGCCAGTATTATATGTAGCAAATGTGGATGAGAATTCGATGCTTTCGGGTAATGAATACTCTGAAAAATTGAGAGAAGCTGTTGCTCATGAAGGTGCGGACGTGATTATTCTTTGTGCTGCGATAGAATCCCAGATTTCTGAGATTGAAGACGAAGAAGAACATGAAATGTTCCTTGGAGAATATGGTTTGAAAGAATCAGGGCTTAGTAAATTGATCAAGGCCTCTTATTCACTTTTGAATCTTATTACTTATTTTACAGCAGGTGTGAAGGAAGTACGTGCCTGGACGATCGTGAAAGGCTGGAAAGCTCCACAAGCTGCCGGTGTAATTCACAGTGATTTTGAAAAAGGCTTTATTCGTGCTGAGGTTATTAAACTGGCTGATTACGAGTTGTATAAATCAGAAGCTGGCGTAAAAGAAGTTGGTAAAATGGCTGTTGAAGGAAAAGAATACGTTGTTGCGGACGGTGATATTATGCATTTCCGTTTTAACGTTTAAGTGATAAATTATTAAATCCGACCAGGGTTTTGAAAAAAAGAAGTCAACCAGAAAAGTTGACTTCTTTTTTTGTGCTTTTTAGGTGAAATAATACTGTTAATCTTCAACCTGATTCGCTAAGTCTTTATGGATCATGGCCCGAAAAGTATCCGCCATATAAATAATATTATCAATCTGGAACTGCGCTTTTTGTAATACTCCAACGCTAAGTCCATCTATAATTAATCTGTCAAAAAGCTGGTGAAGCAGAATCATGTCATCCACGTGAACCGAAAAATCCCTCACTACATACATTTGAAATCCCCGGTCTTCTTTTTTTGAAAAATAGAGCACAAGAAACAGATCTGTCGCATTAAAGAATGATATTACCTGGTCCTCTTCAAATTTTACAGGCATTTCATGATGGTCGACCAGGCAATCAATAATTTCAGTTTCGTCACTTGTCAGATATAAGTTCGGTGTTAAATCCCAAGCCGGGGCGTTTGCTTTCATAAGGGGTGATTTATGGATAGGTGTCCTTTATATCATAATATACTAATCTATTAAAAAATTAGATCATTTTAAGAAAAATAAATTATTATCGTCTTCTGTTCCACTCAATCGTTTTATAACCAACCAACAAATCCGAACGTCCGGCTGGCGGGCGGTGGTAAATAAGAATGTCATAATCATTTTCTGTTACAGCATAATTTCCTTCAATATTTCCCTCATCCGGTTTTTGGCCAACTCTCACCGTTGTATAGTCGTAATTGATAACACCTTGTTTGATCACCATCTGGCACTGATAGGCTTTTGCATCGGTATTGTATTCCATTTTATTGTGGTCATTGAGCTGCCATAGATTGTACGCACCATTCACATAGAAGGTTGCGTCAGGATCTTCGGTAACTTTTAAAGTGAAAAGGACAGGTGTATAGTCAGCTTCAACACTTCCGCGGCCGGATTCTTTTTGATCAATAATATATTGACCGTTCAAGTCTTCGATCTGTAAATAACCATTATCTGAGCGGGATTTGTCCGGCGTAAGTACCAGACTTGTCTGGTCGGATGCACGATCAATTTCATACACACCATAACCACGACCGGATAAAGTGCGGCTGTCAAAATAGCGGAATTCATTCCCGCCCGGAAATGTATTTTCCAGATTGAAAAAAGTGTATTCCAAAAGCTGGTCAAAAGGCTGGACGTTCGTTGGCTTAAAATTGGTTTTGGCCTGATCCCAACGGAAATTTTTTCGGATAAATACTTTGAGATCCTGCTGAGGAGAAATCAGGTTATATCCTTTGTAACTGATACTGAAATCAATCTGCTGATCCGTAAATTGTTGCTGAATTCCCTGCGAAAATTTTGCTTGCGCTGTAATGCCAACCTTCGTATCATATATCATAAATTTCCTGGTCAGAAGCGTTTTTTTTCCTCTGTCGGTATATACCATTAAAACATAATTTCCAGACAATTTCAATTTTGGTACTTCAAATCTGTAATGGGTATATGGCACCTTTGTGCTAAATGATTGCTCGTAGGTTGTGATAGGGTAATCGTTATATTCATAAGTGAATTCAATATCATTCAGATTCGACTTTGTCCAGTCTGCATTACAGGAAAAGATTTTCGCCCGTAGTCCCGTCATATTAGTCGTCATGTCGTCAAATTCCAGAACAAGCGGAAAAGTGCTTTGAATGGGAATGATTGGAGGCGCAACCAGCCTGGTTGGATTTTCTTTATCTGCGATGCCTGGATATAACAACACCGTTTTGATATCATCATTATAGATAAAATCTTCCAGGCGCATATCAGGAAATTGTGCATTTGCAGAAAAAAAACTTAAACTGAGAAGGGTAAAAAGAATATAGCGCATAAATTATTTTGGACAAAAATGTAACGATCAGACAAAGACAACGTATGAATGACGACGATGTTTTTTAACATAATTAACTATTTTTGTTGTAGAACCGAAACAATATGACTGCACAACCTCAAAAATATTATTCAGAAGCGGAATATCTGGATATAGAACGTGGCGCCGATTATAAAAGTGAATACTATAAGGGCGAGATTTTTGCGATGGCCGGCGCTGGTCATAACCATAACCGGATTGTTGAGAATCTTTCAATTGAAATCGGAGGATTTTTTAAAGGTAAGTCGTGCAGGACATTTTCCAGCGACCAACGCATTCATATTCCCGAAACAGGACTTTACACTTATCCGGATTTACTGATCGTTTGTGAAAAGAATCAATACCTGGATGATAAAAAGGACACGATACTAAATCCCACGGTGATTATTGAAGTGCTTTCAGAAAGTACCGAAGCTTATGATCGCGGACAGAAATTTCATTTTTATCGGAGCATAACTTCTTTGCGAGAATATGTTTTAATAAATTCCCGCTCTCTTGCGGCCGAAGTTTTTCGTAAAAATGAAGAAGGACTTTGGGTGTTGGCTTCCGAAGCATATCAATTGTCGGATCAGTTGGAGTTGGCTAGCGTTAACCTTACAATTGCTATGGAAGATATTTATGCCCAGACAGAAGATTTGTTGAAGTCAGTCTAAAATAAAAAAGGTCATTTTCGCGGTAAGCTAAAATGACCTTTTTTATTTATCCAACCAAAATCTACTACCCTAACTCTTCAACTTCCATCATAGCATTTTCCCATAATTCAGTTGCTTCATCAAGTTTTTTCTTGACGTCAGCGTAAAATTTGTTCAATTCTGCCAGCTTAGCTGAATCATTATAAATCGAAGGCTGAGCCAATTTTGTTTCAGTTTCAGACTTTTTAGTTTCAAGGTTGCTAATCGTAGCTTCCAGCTCTTCAACCTGTTTCTTCGCCTTTTTTAACTTTTGCAAATCTTCAGGAGAAGTTGATTTATTGTTATTCGGTTTCTGCGTATTTCCATTAACCGCCTGATTGCTTTTTACTTGTGGCGGCGCACTGCTAACTGTCGCTTTTTCACTCACAGCTGATTGCAATCCACGCTCTTCGATCCATCTTTCATATTCTACATATGTTCCTGGATATTCCTTAATCTGATGATCTTCGATATACCAGATTTTATTTGCAATCGATTCAACGAAATACCTGTCGTGAGAAACTACGATGTAACTTCCCTCGTATTGCTGCAAAGCCTGGATCAGAATGTTCACTGATTGCATGTCCAAATGGTTTGTAGGCTCATCGAGTAACAGGAAATTGGCTTGTGAAAGCAAAACTTTGGCTAACGCTACACGGGATTTTTCACCTCCGGAAAGTACCTTGATCTTTTTGAATACATCGTCTCCCGAGAAAAGGAAACATCCCAAAACCGTACGTAATTCCGTTTCTGTTTTGGTGGAATTCGCGTATTTAAGTTCTTCCAAAAGATTGTGGTTAACATTCAAAGATTCTAGCTGATGCTGTGCATAGAACGTAAACATCACATTATGGCCTAATCTTCTTTTTCCTTCAATCGGTTCAGTGCCCGCCACAACCCGTAGAGCCGTAGATTTACCACGTCCGTTGGCACCAATCAAAGCAATTTTATCACCACGTTCCATGGTAATATTGGTATGACTCAGAATCACTTTATCTCCATAAGCCTTCGACGCATCTTCTAATTGGAAAACGTGACGTCCAGGCTGTGTTGTAAACTGGAAACGGAAATGAACTTTTGCGTTTTCGTCAATTACCTGATCTACAACTTCCATTTTGTCAAGCGCTTTAACACGACTTTGGACCTGTTTGGATTTGGTTGCTTTGGCTTTAAAACGTTCGATAAAACGTTCTGTTTGTTTGATTTTTGCCTGCTGGTTTTCAAAAGCTCCGCGTTGGATATCATTACGCAGTGCTTTTTCTTCCATATAATAGGAATAATTCCCGGAGTAAAGATTTAATTTTCCTCCTGAAACTTCCACAATCGTATCAACCGTATTATCAAGAAATGCTCTATCGTGAGAAACCACGATCACAGCACCTTCATAACTCTGAACATATTTTTCCACCCACTGAATAGACGGTAAGTCCAAATGGTTGGTAGGTTCATCGAGCATCAAAAGAGACGGTTTTTGCAAAAGCAATTTTGCCAGCATCACCCGCATTCTCCATCCCCCGGAGAACAATCTTAACGGTCTGTGCAAATCATCAGTCACAAAACCAAGTCCTTCAAGAATTGCTTCTGCTTTGGATTGAATTGTATAACCGTCCAATGCATCAAATTCGTCCTGAACTTTTGCAAGTTTGTCCACGAGTTCGTCACGATAGTTATGCTCCATTTCATGCAGGATTTTATCAATCTGCACCTGAAGTTGATTTTGGCGTTCAAATGCCTGCATGGCAACAGCCAAAATAGATTCATCGCTTTGGTATGAAAGCAAATCCTGGTTCAGGAAGCCAATCGTGCAATCTCCTGATTTAGAGATACGTCCTTCGTCCGGCTGATATTCCCCATCGATCATCCGAAGCAGGGTAGACTTCCCCGTTCCGTTTAAACCGATAAGGCCAATTTTCATTTTTGGCTTGATATGAAGCGACGCGCTATCGTAAAGTGCGCGGTCGCCAAGATAATAACTAAGGTTCGTAATCGCGATCATGCCGCAAAGGTACGGATAAGATAGAGATTGTAAAAATGCACTTTGTTGGAATAGTTATAAAATCAAATAGTTAATCCGAAATATGACATTAATCTTGTAAATTTGTGTTGTTGGTTACATAGAGTTTCACAGAGGTTTTAAGAGGGACACAGAGTTTACTTTCAACAAATAAAAATCTCTGTGTCCCTCTTTTTTAACTCTGTGATACTCTGTGTAACCTTTTTAGTACAAATCAAATACCTTTACTTTGAATAACTTATTTCCCATATTCCTGAAACTTGAAAATCTCCACACACTTATTGTTGGTGGAGGTTATGTTGGTTTGGAAAAAATTACTGCGGTTTTGGATAATTCTCCCGAAGCAACAGTTACATTGGTTTCTCCCGAAATAAGACAGGAAATTCGTGAGATTGCTACCAATAATCATCGAATTAATTTAATCGAAAGAATATTCGAAGATGGGGATTTAACGGAAAAAGATCTGGTCATTGTCGCAACGAACGATAAAGAAGAAAATAAACGGATCAAATCTGTTGCTCGTGCAAGACATATGCTTTGCAACGTCGCTGATACGCCTCCACTTTGCGATTTTTATCTTTCATCCGTGGTTAGAAAGGGTAATTTAAAAGTTGCGATTTCAACCAATGGGATGTCGCCAACGTTGGCGAAACGGCTTAAAGAAGTTTTAACTGAGGCCTTGCCGGATAATCTCGAAACGGCCATGGAGCAATTGAAAGCAGTTAGGGATATGCTGAAAGGCGATTTTGCTTATAAAGTTGATGAATTGAACCGTATCACTTCTGTTTTGATGGAGAAAAAGGAAGTTGAGGAGTGAGGTGATTGGTGCTTATCAATTTTTTGCAAACGCGTTACAAACGCTATACCATTCAACCCCGATTGCAAATCGGGCGGCCCGCGTAGGGGTTAGCGCATTAGTCCAAATTCCTGCATTGCACTCGGGAAATTTTTTCCTTCATGTCCGGATCTGCTTAATTTTACCAGAGCGAAACGTTGAAGAATTTCAAGTTCGATCCATTGTTTTTGTTTCAAAGCGGGACAATTCCATTCCACTGCTTTTGCCTGAACTTCTTCCGGTACTTCATGAAGATTATTCCAGCAGTCTTCGACCGAAGCCAAAAGGCTTGCTTCATGACTGGCATATTTCCATACCAGTTTTTTTACAAATTCTGCATAGCAATCGATTTCTGAATCCAGGTAACAAGGTAAATAAGCCAGCTGTGTTTTTTCCTCTCCGCTGATCTTCACCCATTCCGGCAACTTCAATTTAATTCCGCAGCTATCCAGTTTGTAGCGCACGATCATCGGAATGCAGCGAAGTGATTCAACAAAATCATTTTCAAAATCAAAGAAAATAGGCGCGATGGTTTCAATTTTCATTTTCGAAAAATTTAAAATAAAACAGGAGCAGATAATTGAATTTCAATAAGTTCAGCTTTTTCGGTACCACAGGTAGCGCAGCAATATTGTGTTGGTAAGGAGTCAAAAGTTGTCCCTGGAGAAACATTATTTAGCGTGTCGCCGTATTCGGGATGATAAATCGTCAGGCAGTTTGGACATTGATGTACGGTTGATAACGGAGCAATCATTTCCTTGGGCTCTTCCTCGATGTGAAAGGTCTCAGCGTTTTCGAGAGAGCGGCGATTGTTAAATTTACGGCATAATTTCTCAACTTGCCAAGGCAGATGAATTTTAAATAATGCTCTCTCAAACAGGATATGTTTACGATTGTTAGGATTGAAATTTTCGGTGTAATACAAATCGTAAACACTGAAAAGTGAAAGGTGTGCGATTTGAATAAATGGCCTTTTTCTGATTAAAATAGATCCAAAAACTTCTGATTTTGCGCGAGTTTGTATCCCGAACGAAAGCCCGAAAGTGCGGGTGTCGTTCTTTTCGATATAACGTACGAGAAAATCTTTTAACCGTGTTCCGTCCTCTGTGTGGTCTTCTGTTTGCCACGCTAATTCATTGGCGGCATGGCGAACATTGATATTGTGTTTGCCAAGAATGTTACTCCATGAAGTACGGTGATTGTCTTCAATACCTTTGATAATCAACGATCTCCATGGTGTGACACATATTTCGCCAACGCGGGTTTTAAGACATAATAAACATAAGTCGATCAAAAATTCAACGGAAAATAATTCATCGCGACGATACAAACCAAGCCAGGTTCTTGATTCGTAGCGGTTGAACCCTTCGTAGTAAGGAAGCGAAAATGATGGTAATTCAAGTTCTTGTGTGGCCGGAATTGAAATATAGGTTGTTTCCTTTTTTACCGCTTCGTATAGATTTTCAGCGTTCTCGCAGGTTTGATGAAGCATGTAGTTTTCCAGATTTTTTGATAATCGTCCAATTTCATTGCTATAGATCAATTCCGGCCAGCGAAAAAGGGTATTACTTTGTTTTAACCTGATATACAGATACCAATAATGTGGTTCTGGTGAGGAAATGAAATTTAGATTTCCTGTAAAAAATGGTGTGAAGCTCTGGTTTGAATCGGAAATATTGATTTTTAACTCAGGCTGATAATCAAAACTATCTAATACTGAATGATATTCGTTGTTGCCCAGCCATTGTCCCGTTCTGAAAACTTCTTCGCCACAATAGGAGCTGATGATATTCGGGAATTTCTCTGTATTTAGTTCGTACTTTATGTTAAGTTTTTGGAGATCTTTCTCAATAAAACGTACGACTTCATAATGAACGATCATTAACAATTGCTGACGCGCTCCGAACCGGACTTTACGAATGCCGGATGACCATGCCGCCGTTAGGATATCTTTGAGATATCCCGGCGATACAATGCCTCCGGCGAGGTTGATTTTTATGGTGTAATAATCGCGCATGGTCGTTTTGATGATTTATTTATAATTGTATGGGCTCTATTCCGGATTTTCTACGGTTTGATAGGGCGGTGCCCCATCCTAAGATATAGCGCCCTTTCAGGGCTGTGGAGTGTCTGCCATCCTAGCCCTGAAAGGGCGTTATATTTTAGCGTTGGGCAACGCCCATCGTATTTGGTGGCAACGCCCATCGTATTTGGTGGTTGTTCCCATCGTATTTGGTTGGTTGCATCCATCGTATTTAGGTGTTGATCATCGGATTTATTTCATCACACCGTCACCATCTCTATCCGTTCCAAAATCGCCCGAACCTCCGGTCTGCATGATCCACAACCCGTCCCGGCACCCGTTTTCTGACAAAGCTTTTCAAAATGATTACATCCATCAAGGATTGCTTTTTCAAGATTTCCCTGACCGACACTGTTACAAGAACAAACCAATTTTCCCTCCATAGGATCCACACGCTGGCTGGTTCTAAGTAATTGGATCCGTTTTTCGGAGAGTTCGGTCCCCTTCGCAATCAAATCCCGGAATTCCAGAAATTCATTTTTGTCCCCAATCAATATCGCTCCAACAAGTCTGTCCTGATGAACGATACATTTTTTATAATACCTTTTTGATTTATCTATAAAAACAATTTCCTCATAAGCAGGATCATTTGCCGGAGTTTCTGTCATGCCAATACTGCTCATATGCAAGCCTTCCATTTTTAGAATATTCATCGAAACGCTACCCTGGTAAGGCTGAGAAATATCTCCAGCTATAAAATGCGCCGCTGCTTCGGCCTGTTGTTCGGCTGCCAGCGTAATTCCCCACATTTTCCCCCGCCATTCAGCTATTTCTCCGGCCGTGAAAATGGATTCATCCGAAGTTTGCATGTAGTCATTTACGATGATTCCGCGTTTGTAGTCAATTCCGGAATTTCTTGCAAGGTCAATTGTTGGAACCGTTCCAATAGCTAACACGACAACCTGACAATCGATTTTCTTTCCGGATTTCAATAAAATCCCTTCCACTTTTTTACTTCCGTAATAAGTAGAAACTTCTGCATTGAAAAATATTTCAATTCCCCTGTCGACCAAATCCTGGTAAAGTAATTCGCTGGCCAAAGGATCAAGTTGTCTTTCCATCAATCTGCCGCTGCGTTGAATAACGGTAACTTTTACACCCATTTTTCGAAAAGAAGCAGCAAGTTCTAGTCCAAGAATTCCACCACCCACAATGAGAGCGTGAGAATCAGGATTATCTACAAAAGGTAATAATCTGTCAGCATCCAAACGCGAACGCATGTTGAAAATTCCGGGAAGTTCAGGTACACCTTTTGGCATAAATGCCTTACTTCCCATGCCCAATATCAGTTTGTCGTACTGATGTTCATTTCCGGAATTATCAGTAATGACCTTGTTTTTTCTGTCAATATGAACAATACTGATTCCTTTGTGAACGGTAATATTTGAATCGGCGAACTGATCTTCGCGAAGTTTAACCAGTTGTTCCCAGGTTTGCTCGCCGCTTATATAATCTGGTAAAAGGACACGGTTATAAAAAGGGTATATTTCTTTTGAAAAAACATGGATTTCATCGTCCTGATTTAACGCACGATAGCTGTTGATAAAACCCAATCCTGCCGAACCGGCACCTATAACAATGATTTTTTCAAAAGGTTTTTTGTATAAAGACACTTCAACTGCTGAAAATTTAAAGTCCGGCTCTTTTGAACGGGGATCCACCAGCGCGTTTGTGAGATTATTAGCTCTTCCTAAATTACTACCCAGGATTTTGCCCCAGTGCATCGGCAAAAAACATAGTCCCTGACGGACGTCTTCACTCAATTGTGCCTTCACCCGAACTTCACCGCGACGCCCTTTAACGACGACCAATTTTTCTTCGGTTATGTTTCTGGCTTCCGCGTCTTTCGGATGAATTTGTAAAAATGGTTGTGGTATATGTTGTTTAAGTTTCGTCACCCGACCAGTTTTTGTCATCGTGTGCCATTGATCACGGATACGGCCAGTAGTCAGAATTAAAGGAAAATCTTCATTGGTGGGCTCAGAAGTATTTTCGTCAGCTATACCAAAAATCCGGGCACGTTTATTGGCCGTGTAAAAAATATGATCTTCAAACAAACGTTTTGTTCCGATTTGAGAATTAGGGTTTATTTCATCAGTTTGAGATAAACTTTCAGTACTTAAAGGCCATTGAACGCTGCGTTCCTTTTTCAGTAAATCATAATTGACGCCCGTTACATCAACATTTGTATTAGCTGTAATTTTTACATATTCATCATAAACCTGAGAAGTATTTTCATATTGAAAGGCCTCTTCAAAACCCATTTTTTGAGCGAATTTCCAGATAATTTCCGCATCAGGCAAAGCTTCGCCCGGAGCTTCAAGTGCTTTGGGTAAATAGGTTATTCGTCTTTCGGCATTCGTCATGGTGCCTTCTTTTTCCAGCCATGCAGCCGCAGGTAAAACCACATCTGCAAAATGGACCGTATCTGCCAGATTTGAAATATCCTGAACAACGACAAACCGGGCATTTTTCAACGCTTTTTCTGCCATATTAATATCTGGCATACTCACCAGTGGATTTGTATTGATAATCCAGATCGCTTTCAAACGGTCATCGGCCAGGGCCTCAAACATTTCTGTGGCTGTGAAACCAGGCTTGTGCGCAATTTTTACCGGACTGTTCCAGAACGATTCCATTTCTTCCCGGTGAGCTGAATTTGTCACATCCCGGTGTGCCGGAAGGATATTGGCCAGTCCACCCGTTTCCCGGCCACCCATAGCATTGGGTTGTCCGGTTAATGAAAAAGGGCCGTTACCAGGAGAGCCGATTTGCCCCGTTATCAAATGCAGATTAATTAGCGAGAGATTTTTATTGACCCCAATCACGGATTGGTTTAATCCCATGGTCCATAATGAAAGAAACCCTTTCGACTCACCAATCCATTCGGCCGCCTGATAAATATCCTTTGCATCAACCCCACAAATTTCCGCCGCTTCGTCAATCGTTCTTTCAAAAACTTTTTGTTGAAATTCTGAAAAACCGTCGGTGTGGTTTTCTATGAAATCGTTATTGATATAATTTTTTTCAATCAGTATTCGTCCAATCGCATTATTTAAAACGATATCGGTGCCAGGTACTATTCCTAAATGCAAATCCGATGAACGCGCTGTATCGGTCCGGCGAGGATCCACACAAATGATTTTCACATGCGGATTTGCTGCTTTATGTGCCTCAATACGTCTCCATAAAATCGGGTGACACCAGGCTGGATTTGCTCCGGTTACATAAAAAACATCCGCCTCTTCGATATCATCATAACAAACAGGTACGCAGTCTTCACCCAAAGAAAGTTTGTAGCCAACCACAGCGGAACTCATGCAAAGCCGGGAGTTGGTATCAATATTATTGGAGCCGATAAATCCTTTGATCAGCTTGTTTACCAGATAATATTCCTCAGTAAGACATTGTCCTGAAACATAAAAAGCAACCGAATCAGGGCCAAATTTTTTAATTAATGTTTTAAAAACGGCCGCGGTTCTGTCAAGAGCTTCATCCCAGCTAACACGCTGCAAAGGCATGGAACGGTTCATCCGCATTTGTGGGTATAACAGCCGGTCCGACTGATCCATCACCGTGTAATGCAGATTCATTCCTTTTGAACAAAGCATACCTTTGCTGGAGGGATGTTCCTTATCTCCCTCCAGGCTCAGCCGGCCATTTGCTTCCTTCGTTACAACTACGCCGCAACCCACGCCGCAATAGCAGCAGGTAGATTTATAGGTATCAGAGGAAGTTTTCATAGTGATTTATGTATGGGTGAAGATTAAGAATTGGCAGTTTCAAGCGTGTTTGCTTCTGCTACTGTTGTTCTTATTTTTTCAAAATTGACAAGTGCTACAATCGCTGCAACGCAGGCAATGGCAACGCCGATGTAGACAAATGCCTGTGTGTAAGAAATGGAGCTTGATTTAAATAAAAATCCTGCAAGAACGGCTCCAACATTTCCGCCTGCTCCAACAATTCCGCTCACTGAGCCAATGGCTTTTTGATTGACAAATGGGACAATTGCATACGTTACACCATTTGCCATTTTCAGGAACATGGCGAAACATAACATCGAGATCACAGCAATTGTCAAAGTGGAACTTTGAGCGAATAGTGCGATACCAATTCCTTCCATTGCCAGCAAAAGTGCCAGCAATCGTCCTTTACCAAGCATTCCATATTTCAAACCCACTTTGTCAGCGACAATTCCACCCAAAGCACGGGCGAATAAATTCATGAACCCAAATGTTCCGGCAAGGATTCCGGCTACTGCCAATGTAGCGTGGAAATTTTCGAAAAAGTATAAAGCGGCGATATTATCAAAGGTGATTTCAATACCAAAGCAAGCTCCGTATGCAAGAAACAATGCCCATGTACGAGGATCTTTCATCGCCATGGTCATCGTGCCCTTTACTTTTGCCGTTGAATTCTGACTGAATTCAGGAAGCTCATCAAAATTTCCTGCTGGTGTATCTTTTGTATAGAAGTAATAAACGAAAGCGAAAATCAGTAAAGCAACACCCGGTACAATCATTGCCAAACGCCACGCTGATTCAGGCAAATAGCCTGCGCCGATAAAACCGGCAAAAATCAAAGGCATGACCATGTTGGTGACACCGCCACCCAAATTCCCCCAACCACCGGCAACGGCATTTGCGGTACCAACGATTTTCTTGTTAAACATGACAGACGTGTGGTATTGGGTAACGACAAATGATGCGCCGATAACGCCAATGGCCAATCTGAAAAGTAAAAAACCCTCATAGGAATGTACCAGTCCAACGGTCATAACCGGTATCGAACAAATTCCTAAAAGTGCCGTGTATGTTTTTCTTGGGCCCCAGGTATCACAAAGTTTTCCAACAGCGATTCTCGCAATTACAGTTGCAGCTACTGAAGCAATGATAATATTGCCAATTTGTCCTTTTGTCAGTCCAAGGTCAGTTTTGATAATTGTCATTAAAGGAGCTAATCCGAACCAGCCGAAAAAGCAAAGGAAAAATGCCATCCAGGTCAGGTGAAAAGTTCTCATCTGAACGCCTTTCGCGCTGAAAATATTTAATTTCTGTAATGGTTTATTTGTCGTTTCCATCGTTTAATTCGTTTTAAACTTATGATAATAAGAGTGATGTAGAATTCAGATCAATATTATTGGTGTTATTTCAGGAAATCGGGTTTGATGCTGATCATCAGGTAAGCCCAGTGAGCCATTTTCTGTGGGTCTGTCACCGCCTTGGTCTGCGCCAAAGAACTGGTCGGTAAAAAGGTGCAGTATCCGCCCTGAAAACTTATCGTTTTAGTCAGATTATACGTTGCAATGATGTCGAGTTCTTCTCCGAAATTGCTGCTAAGTTTTTCATCTTTTGAATTCGTAATTTGTGCTGCACTCGAAAATTGGTGCAGATCAGCCTGGATCGAAAGCCTGGATGATGCTTTGATCGTGCTGCTCAGAAATAAGTCAGACAGTCCGCCTTTTCCAAATCCGTTAGCAGTATAGAAATAATCCATCTGTCCCCAAAACTTGTGCGGCGTGCCATATAACGGATCAAAACTTCTGTTTTTTGTACTTCCTGAACCACTTCCAGAGGTATAATCAAAACCAGATCCGATCGAAATAATTCTATTTACTTCATAAATCCCTTTGATCGAATACATATAAGCAGACAAATCGGCGCCATCTTTATCTTTTCCTGTTTGCAAATAGGCGCTCGCTGTTAAATTAATACGTTTGCCGAGTTTTGTCTGAATATAAGGCCCTAAAGTAACCCGACTATTTACTCCTTTTTCTAGCGTTCTCGTATTTGTTGCAGTCAGACTATATTTTTGAAAATCGTCTTTTAGGATTAAAAATGAAATAATTCCCTGATTCAGCTTCTTACTAACATAGCCAAATTGCATCGACTTGTACATTGCACCAATTCCGTTCGTTCCAGCAGCGTATCCATTAGGAACTCCGTTGTATAAAGTCCCTGTTTTGGCCTCACTGTTCTGGTTATACGCAAAGCCCAAATGTGTGGTAAAACCTTTGTTGCTATACTTGATTAAAGCAGCATCATGGCGTCTTGCCTGTTGCAGCCAGTCCAGGTTTCCAAGTAAGCGGCTGTCGTCATAAAGCAATTCCTGCCGACCTATCTTAATCGAAAATTCTTTTCCGAGTTTGGTATAATTGGTATCGAGTAAACTTATTTCACCCCAGGCTTCGTGTAACATAAAACCGTTTAAACTGGCATTTGTTACCCTGTTATTGGTTGAAGCGTCCTGTCCCCAAACCCGGACATCCTGTGCTGAAATATAAAACTGTGTGCGATATCCCTTGTATCCCACATTCAATCTTGTGCGTTGTGATGTAAAAAATGCCGGTTTGCTTCCTTTGGAAAGGGGTGAACCTTGTCCATCCAAAAGCTCGGAACGTGTGCGTAGCTGGCCGGAAATGCTTAACTGAGCGCTGGATTCAGCGGGTACAAGTATAAAGATTCCCAGTGCTGCCGCGATGAAGAGGTAGCGAATTGTTTTCATTTGGATCATTGATAAAATGAAAAAGATGACAATGCCATTTTAATACGGCAGAATTCAAACCTGGCAGGCAACTCTGTGCGGTCAGGTCATTCAAGAATTTGCTTTACGTTCTTTTTTCCATTTTATTTGATCTGTTTGTGTGAAACATAAACAACATCCCTAGGTTTGAATAGCCCTGTTGGGATAATACCTGAGCCGATTTTGGTGTCCCCACACCGGATCGGCTTTTTTATTAAAATGCGATATTCGCACTTTGCAAATATTCCATCGCATACGATGGATGCAATCCTACAACCTCGCCAAGCACAATGATTGCGGGTGTGCCAAGCTTCTTTTCCTTTACTAATTGCGGTATTTCCCAAACTTGCCCGATTACACTTTTTTCATCCGGGCGTGTGCCGTTTTGAATCACCGCCATAGGTAAATGTCCGCGGCCAAAATATTTATATAAGTCACAGATTTCGTTCAGTTTGTTCATTCCCATCAAAACCACAACAGTTGCTTTGGATTGAGCCGCCAACCGCATATCATCCGATAATTCTCCATTTCTTGTTGTTCCGGTGATTACCCAGAAACTTTCGCTTACACCCCGACGGGTAACTGGAATTTCCAAAGAAGCCGGAACTGCAATACAGCTCGAGACGCCGGGTATCACTTCACAGATTACGTCATGATCGCGGGCATATTCCATTTCTTCATGACCACGTCCGAAAACGAAAGAATCACCACCTTTCAAACGAACAACATGGCCGCGTTTCCGGGCAAGCTTCACGATAAGTCCGTTGATTTCGTCCTGAGAAAAAGAGGCTTCACCCACTTTTTTTCCAACATATATTTTCATTGCTGCTTCCGGTGCAAAATCAAGAATTTCGGTACTGACGAGTTCGTCGTATAAAACGACATCAGCTGTTTTTAAAACTTTAATCCCTTTTAAAGTAATCAGTTCTCCGTTCCCCGGACCTGCTCCCACGAGTGTAAGTTTCGCCTCCATCTCTTTAATGTATGTTCTGGTAAATATTAGAAATGTACTATGTATAGTGAATAATAACTATTTCTGTTTAATGCTTCAAAATTAGTATCAATATTTTATAAAACAACACTTTTACCAAAAAATAAGTATGAATTTTAACTTAAAATAGAATTAAACGTTAGGATTTATGAAAAACGCGCTTTAATTTTGACATGTTCTATTAGGTAATAAGAGTTAGGTATTATTTGAAAAGTGCAATAAAACAACAGGGTTATTCAAAATTAATAGTTACTTATAACTATGAAAACAAACGCAAACACACATATCGTCGTCATCGGGAACGGTATGGTAGGCTACAAATTCTGCGAGAAATTGCTGGCCAGGAAAAAAAATGATCAGGAATTCATGCTGACGGTTTTTGGGGAAGAACCTCGTGTGGCTTATGATCGCGTGCATTTAAGTGAATATTTCGCTGGTAAAACAGCAGATGATCTAACAATGGCTGGCCAAGAATGGTACATTGAAAATGGTATCCGACTATTCCTTTCTGATCCTGTTGTGGATATAGACAGAGAGGAAAAACTGGTGAGATCGCATCATGGACACGTAGTACATTACGACTATCTGGTGATGGCGACAGGATCCGGTGCGTTTGTTCCGTCCATTCCTGGTGTGGAAAAAGACGGTGTTTTTGTTTACAGAACAATTGAAGATTTGGAGTTGATCCAGGCTTATGCCCGCAAAGCGAAAAAAGGTGCTGTTTTAGGCGGTGGTTTGCTTGGACTTGAAGCAGCAAAAGCGTTACTGGATCTGGGTTTGGAAGAAGCTCATGTGGTTGAATTTGCCTCACGTCTGATGCCAAGACAAATTGATGATGCAGGTTCAAAAATTCTGCAAAGTCAGCTGGAATCTCTGGGTTTGAATATTCATCTTGCCAAAAGCACACAGGAAATTGTTGGGAATGATTGTATTAAAGGAATGCAGTTTGTTGATAATTCTTTTCTGGATGTGGATATGTTGGTGATTTCTGCAGGTATTCGTCCCCGTGATGAACTCGCAAAAATTGCCGGACTGGAAACGCATCCGCGCGGAGGAATTGTGGTTGATAATGGCTTGAAAACTTCGGATCCATATATTTTTGCAATAGGGGAATGTGCTCTGGCGCATCATATGATCTATGGATTAATCGCTCCCGGTTATGAAATGGCCGATGTAGTTGCTAATGCTTTGACAGGTGTAGAAAAGGAGTTTCTTCCTTACGATATGTCAACGAAGCTGAAACTGATTGGAACGGATGTGGCCAGTTTCGGTGATCCGTTTATCGAAGAACCAGCGTGTAAAACAATTCGCTACGAGAATAAAGCAAAAGGAATATATAAAAGGATTAACGTTTCGCCGGACGGAAAAGAATTATTAGGAGGAATTCTGGTAGGAGATGCGGAGCAATATAATATGCTTTTGCAAACCTGTAAGAATAAAACGATTCTTCCTCCTGATTCAGAAGATCTGATTCTAGGTTCGAGGGGCGGAGAGGAAGCTGGACTTGGTGTAATGAGTTTGCCTGATGACGCTTTGATCTGTTCCTGCGAGGCAATTACAAAAGGTATGTTATGTCAGGAAGTAGGTGAAAAGGGAAATAATTCAATTGATCTGCTGAAAAAATCTTGCAAAGCCGGGACCGGTTGCGGTGGTTGTGTTCCTCTGGTAAAGGATATTATTCAGGGTGTGATGAAGCAAAATGGCCAGTATATCAAAACGGTTATCTGCGAACATTTTGACCATTCCCGCCAGGAATTGCTTGATCTGGTAAAAATGAACATACTGAAAACATACGGTGAAGTATTGAATGAGTATGGACATGGAGATGGCTGCGAAGTTTGTAAACCTGTTGTAGCATCGTTATTAGCCAGCCTTTGGAATGAAAATGTTTTGACAAAAGACCGCGCGCCAATCCAGGATTCCAATGATCGGTATCTGGCCAACATACAAAAAGGCGGTACCTATTCAGTTGTTCCAAGAATTCCGGGTGGAGAAATTACACCGGATAAACTGATCGTGATCGGGCAGGTTGCGAAGAAATATGGTCTGTATACCAAAATTACGGGAGGACAGCGGATCGATCTGTTCGGGGCACATCTTAATGATCTGCCGATAATCTGGGAAGAATTAATTGATGCAGGTTTTGAAAGCGGTCATGCCTATGGTAAAGCGTTGAGAACCGTAAAAAGTTGTGTAGGGTCTACCTGGTGCCGTTTTGGGGTTCAGGATTCTGTTTCTTTTGCGATAGAAATTGAAGACAGATATAAAGGAATTCGTGCTCCGCATAAATTTAAGTCAGCGGTTTCGGGCTGTGTTCGTGAATGTGCAGAAGCGCAAAGTAAGGATTTTGGTATCATCGCTACCGAAAAAGGATGGAATTTATATGTCTGCGGAAATGGTGGTTCCAAACCTCAACATGCACAGTTATTGGCCTCGGATGTAGACAAGGAAACCTGCGTAAAACTGATCGACAGATTCCTGATGTTCTATATCAAAACAGCAGACCCGTTGACAAGAACTGCGACATGGCTGAATAAAATGGAAGGTGGATTGTCCTATCTGAAAGCCGTAATTGTCGATGATCTTCTGGGATTGGCGTCCGCATTTGAAGAAGAAATGCAAACTCTGATCAACAATTACAAATGTGAATGGAAAGAAGTAGTTGACAGCCCGGAATTAAGAAAACGCTATAATCATTTTGTAAACGTCCCGGAAAAAGATCCGACCATAACATTCGAAGAAATGCGCACCCAAAAGCGAGCCAAAGAATGGGTATGACAAGGCCTGAAAGGTCGACATATCTCTGCATCGGGCACCGCCCGATGAATTCGAAGATCTCCGCACCAAAAAAAAAGCGACAAAGAGTGGGGTTAACCAACAAGGCCTGAAAGGCCGACATATCTCTGCATCGGGCACCGCCCGATGGCGCCGGGATGTGTATGTTATCGATAAATCATTCCTATAAAAATCCATCATGGAACCAACACAAAATACAAAAGACAGAATAACCTGGCATCTTGCCTGCAACGTAAACGATATCCCGGAAGACGGCGGAGGTACTGCATTAATAGAAGGCAAACAAATTGCTATCTTTAACTTTACCCGCCGGGGTGAGTGGTATGCAACAGATAACGAATGTCCGCATCGCCAGCAAATGGCGATCGGACGGGGGATGATCGGCAGCCAGGGAGAAGAACCCAAGGTAGCTTGTCCTTTTCACAAAAAAACGTTTTCATTAAAAAGCGGCGACTGCCTGAATGACGAAGGTTACAAGATCAATACATTTCCCATTATCATAAAAGAAAATCAGGTTTACATCGGATTGTAAAAAGCATGGAAAAACTCGAAAGTCAGGTCGCTGATCGCCTTACCCGTTATTATATTGTCGCGCTGACTTTGGTAGCCGTGCTCACGGTCAGCGGACTTTTTTTAATCCGAAGGACGATCAACAACCTCAATCACGACAGTCGGGTTGTCAATGTTGCCGGGCGGCAGCGTATGCTAAGCCAGCGGCTGACGAAACTTGCGATATTACAAACCGAGAAAATTCCTACCAGCGATTCAGTTAAAATTGACTCCTTACTCAATATCTGGAAAGTCAGCCACGAACAATTGCTTCGCGGGCGAATCAAGATGGAAAGTGAATTTGTGGTTTTGAAAAGTGATTCAATAAAAAGCATGTACCGAAATCTGGAACCGGTTTTTCAGACGATGTATAAAAACTTCCTAATTATTGACAGCCCGGCAGTCTCGGAAGCGGAAAAGAAAAAGGCCCTCCAAACTATTCTTTCGACAGAGCCTGTATTTCTCAGTCAAATGGAAGCCATCGTTTTTCAATTTGATAGAGAAAGTTTTGGAAGGATCAGGATTTTGGAGCAAATTGAATGGATTCTTGACATTCTAACCTTATTGGTTCTTCTGGCAGAAGGAATTTTAATTTTCCGGCCTGTTGTGAATACTACGCGACGGGTTGTTCGTTTGCTGGCAGCATCTGAGGATGCCGTGCGCGTAGCAAATAAAAAATTGAAAATATCAAACGCTCAGTTGATTCGCGCGCAGGATGATCTGATTAAGAGCGAGGAAGAAAAATATCAGTTGCAATTAGCCGAAAACCGGGTCAGGGCTGCTGCATTAATTGAGGGGCAGGAAGAGGAAAGAAAACGATTTGCTCTGGAGCTGCACGACGGAATTGGGCAAATGTTGACCGGATTGAAACTTCAGGCCGAAAAACTGAAACAAATGCAGTTTGATGATGAAAAACAACGGCTTCGTTTTGACAAACTCGTTGCGCTTATTCAGGATACCATTCAAACGACACGACAGGTTTCTTTTAATTTGATGCCTTCCGTTTTGAGTGATTTTGGATTAAGTGCCGCGCTTAACCTGCTTTGTCAGCAAATACAGGAAACTTCAGGCATTTCTGTACAATATATTGGTATTTCCCATCGCCTGGATCTTAGCAAAACCATGGAAATTGGCCTGTACAGAATTGCCCAGGAAGCGTTAAATAATGCTGTTAAACATTCGGAATCGGATAATATTAAGATAAAATTAGAACAAAACACGAATCAGATTTTTTTGGAGATTGAGGATGATGGGAAAGGATTTTTAATTAGTAATTTGAAAATTAAAAACGGATCCTTTTTGACACAGAACGGTATTGAAAACATCCGGACGCGTACGCAGTTACTCAACGGTGAAATGAAAATTATATCGAAAGTGGATACTGGCACGAGGCTGGTTATTAATATCCCTGTGTAATCATAAATCTGAACGAGATGCCAATACGTATACTAGTCGTTGATGATCATTCGGTGGTGAGGCAAGGTATTATAACCTTGATTGAAGATGAGGAAGATATTCTCATCGTGGGAGAGGCTTCGGATGGCGATGAAGTGCTGGATAGTGTTTCAAAGTTAAGACCCGACGTGGTTTTGCTTGATCTGACGATGCCGCGAATGTCAGGCCTTGAAGCTATTAAATTATTGGTGCCGGTTTTTCCGGATGTCAAAGTGCTGGTTTTCAGTATGCACAACAATCCGGATTATATTCTGGCGGCAGTAAAGAACGGAGCTGCGGGATATCTTCAGAAAGATACGGGCCGGGATGAAATCCTGAAAGCCGTGCGTAGTGTAGCGGCTGGTGAATTGTACTATCCTCCGAATGCATCCTCCATTATTATACGAAATCTTGTTCTTCCCAAAAAAGAAGAAGAAGTTACGGAAGTCAAAAATGTTAATCCCGCTTCTGTTTGGAACAAAATGACACCGCGTGAACAGCAGATACTGCAATGTCTTACGGAAGGAATGAGCAGCAAAGATATTGCTGAGCATTTCACAATCAGCTCAAATACAGTTGCCAACCAGCGCGCCAGCATTATGCGAAAGGCAAATGTTAAAAATACAGCTGAACTTATCGGATTAGCGCTCCGGGATCGGGAAAAAGTGTAAAATTTGCACCAAGAAATGTAACCGATAATGGGAAAAGAAATTTTTTTCTTACATTTATTAGCAAGCGCCCCTCTCCATACATATCTTGTACTATTAAAGTCACTTGGTGTCACAAATTTGGCATTTGGGCTTATCTTTAAAATATTATTTTATAAAAAAGTATTTAAGGTTAGAACATATCTAACCCGGAAAATAATCGTTTATTAGATTGTTTATCCGTATCATTGAGTTCATTAAAATTTGAGACCTATTTAATATAGAAATTTACTACAATTCAAGTATGAAGATTTTTTATCGGACCAGTGGTTTTCGACCATACTTTGTGTTCTTGTTAGGTATATTTTTGTGTGCCGTTTTGACAATAAATCCAAAGCAGGTAGCAGCTGCAAATATTGAAGTCCGTGGCGTTGTGAAAAGTAAATCCGGAGAATTGCTGATCGGTGCCACGATACGGGTAAAAGGCGTTCAAAAAGGAACGGTTTCAAATGAAAAGGGAGAATTTGTACTGCCCGATATTAACGAAGGAGCTACGCTGGTTGTGACCATGATCGGCTTTTTACCTTCTGAATTCCCCGCTGCAAAATTTGTTACAATAGAATTGAATGAAGATGCCGTTGGTCTTCAGGATGTGGTTGTGACTGGTTTTCAGCAGATTGATAAAAGTAAATTCACCGGTTCCGCTGTTACTTTAAAAACGGACGATATCAGGATTGATGGACTTCCGGATGTTAGCCGTATGCTTGAAGGCCGTGCTGCCGGGGTTTCAATTCAAAACGTTTCCGGTACTTTTGGTGCTGCGCCCAAGATCCGTATTCGTGGTGCGACTTCTTTAAATGGGGATAATAAGCCCCTTTGGGTAGTGGATGGGGTTGTTTTGGAAGATATAGTCAATATCTCTAACGACCAGCTTTCCAGCGGTGATCCCACCACGCTGCTAGGTTCCGCCGTTGCCGGCCTTAACCCAAATGATATTGAAACTTTTGACATCCTGAAAGATGCGGCCGCGGCTGCTTTGTATGGTGCGCGTGCGATGAACGGTGTTATCGTAATTACTACCAAAAAAGGGAAAGCGGGGAAACCGGTAATCAGTTATTCAGGCAATTTTAGTACACAATTAAAACCTTCTTACAAGAATTTCAACATCATGAATTCTGCCGAACAAATGTCTGTTCTGGGAGAGTTGGAAAGAAAAGGATATCTGAATACAAGTGTTCTGGATAATCCGGATTATGGTGTTTATGGCAAATATTACAGTTTACTGAATGGAAATTCTGATGGTACTTTTGGTATTCCCAACACGCCGGAAGCAAAAAAGGCATTTCTTCTTCGTTACGCCGGAGCCAATACGGACTGGTTTGATGTATTATTCAAAAACAATTTTTTACAGGAACATTCTCTAAGCGTTTCCTTTGGAACGGATAAATCGCAATCCTACTTTTCTACCAGTTTTTTAAGTGATAACGGCTGGACTGTGGTGGATAAGGTAAAACGTTACACACTCAATTTCAGGAACACCTACAAATTGTCTGATAAACTTACGCTCGGATTTTCAACACTTTCTTCGGTTCGTCAGCAAAGAGCGCCGGGTTCTTTAACGCGCCAGAGCAATCCTGTGGATGGTACTTACGGACGTGATTTTGATATCAATCCGTTTAGTTATGCGCTTAACACAAGTCGCACGCTGACTGCTTTTGATGAAAATGGTAACCGCGATTTTTTCAGAAGAAACTACGCTCCGTTTAATATTCTGACGGAACTTGAAAATAATTACATCGATCTGAATCTGATCGATATAAGGTTGCAGGGAGATTTGGCTTACAAAATCACGCCGCATATCCAGTACGATTTTGTAGGCGCGCTTCGGTATATTCACACAGGTCAGGAGCATCAGATTACTGAAAATTCCAACATGGCCAATGCTTACCGGGCAGCTGGAAATTCTACCATCGCTTTAAAAAATAAATTCCTGTATAAAGATCCTGATAATCCTGATGCATATCCGGTCGTGGTTTTGCCGCGTGGTGGTTTTTACAACCGAAACGAAGATGAAATGACTTTTTATAACGTTCGGAATAACCTTCGTTATAATAAAGTTTTTGGAGAAAGACACGCGGTTAATGCGCTGGTTGGACAGGAACTTAAATTTACAAACAGACAAAATTCTAATAATACAGGGTACGGCTATCAATATGATCAGGGAGGAGTTCCTTTTGTTGATTACCGGATATTGAAACAGACAATTGAAAGCAATTTCCAGTATTTCGGAATGACCAAAAGTTTTGACCGTTTCGCTGCATTTTATGCAAGTTTGGGTTACACTTTGGACGACAAATATAACTTTACCGCCTATGCCCGTTACGACGGATCAAACCGTTTTGGGAAATCGGCAATCGGCCGCTGGCTTCCTACCTGGACTGTCGCGGGATCATGGAATCTTGATCATGAAGAATTTATCAAAAACCTTTCCTGGATCAGTTATGCCAAATTGCGCGGAAGCTATGGATTAACGGCAAGTACGGGGCCGGCAACAAACTCGGCTGTTTTGCTGAAAAGTATTATTACAAATCGTCCGTTTACAGATGAAAAAGAATCGGCGATAGATCTTGCTTCGCTTGCTAACCTTGAACTTACCTGGGAAAAACTTTATAGCGGTAATATTGGTCTGGATCTTGGACTTTTGGGTAACCGTTTCAATATCACAGCAGACGTATATCTGAGAAACAGTTTTGACCTTATTGATAAAATAAAAACGTCCGGTATTGGTGGCCAAACCTACAAAATTGCCAACTACGCGGATATGCAGTCAAAGGGAATTGACTTATCTCTGGAAGCTGTAATTCTCAAAACAAAGGATTTCTCCTGGCGTTCACGTTTTACTGCTGGTTATGCACATACGCAGATTACAAGCGTGGATAACCTGCCTACGATTTTTGATATGGTGAAGGCGGAAGGAGCCAATATTCAGGGCCATCCGGTAAGAAGTTTGTTTTCTGTTGATTACCGTGGACTGGATCCAAAAACGGGTGTGCCTACTTTCCTGAATGAAAAAGGAGAGGTGAGTAAAGACGTTTATCTCCAGGATTTGAATACTTCTTACCTTAAATACGAAGGCCCGGTAGATCCGCCGCTTACAGGTGGTTTGAACAATACGTTCATTTACCGCAATATCACCATGAACGTGTTTTTTACAGGACAGGCAGGAAACAAAATTCGCTTGAATCCGCTATATAAGGGAACGGCAGGTTCAAGACCTGGTTTTAGCGATCTTGATGCAACGCCAAGAGAATTCAAAGATCGATGGGAAAAACCGGGCGATGAAAAAATTACGAACATTCCTGCAATACCGGATATTTTGGAAAACCAATATCTGGCCGGGATATATCCGTACACGACTTACAATTATTCCAGTCAGCGTGTGGCCAGCGGAAATTTCGTTCGGCTGAAATCGGTATCGCTTGCTTATCGACTTCCTTTGACCATGATTAAAAGACTTGGTATGACGGCTGCTTCCATTCAGGTATCAACAATCAACCCATGGCTGGTTTATTCCGACAAAAAACTGAAAGGGCAGGATCCCGAATTCTTTAATACCGGTGGTGTGGCACAGCCGATTCAAAAGCAGTTTACGGTAGCCATCAAGTTTACTTTATAATGAAGAAATTGAAAATGGAAAACAGATATATAAACAGACTTTTTGTTTTACTGCCGTTATTGATACTGATGGGTTGTAATGACTTTTTGTCAAAAGAACCAGATAGTACACGTGCCACACTGGAAACGCCGGAACAGGTATCGCAATTACTAACTACCGCTTATCCGCAGGGTGGATATGTATCTTTCGGTGAGGCCATGAGCGATAATGCAGCAGACAAAGGCGTTGGACAGGATGACCGTGTCAACCGTGGTTCTTATCTTTTTGAAGTGGTGGACGCACCTGTAAACATTGAAGATTCACCGGATATGTATTGGGCAAAGGCATATAAGGCAATCGCTGCCACCAATCTGGCTCTTCAGGTGATTAGTCAGGCGAAAGATCCTTCAATTTTTTCCGCACAAAGAGGAGAGGCTTTGGTTGCACGCGCCTATGCGCACTTTATGCTCGTCAGTTTTTTCTCTAAATTCTACAATCCGACAACAGCAGCGACAGATCCCGGAATACCTTACGTTACCGAACCGGAAGATGTTGTGATTAAACAGTATGAAAGAAAAACAGTGGCTTATGTTTATGAAATGATTGAAAAAGATCTGCTTGAAGGACTTCCTTTGATTAAAGATGTGTCGTATACAGTTCCAAAATATCATTTCAATACCGCCGCTGCCAACGCTTTTGCCAGTCGTTTTTATCTCGTAAAAAGGGATTATGCCAAAACGCTTTCTTATGCAAATGCCGTTTTTCCCTCAGGTGATCTGGCTAGTAATCTTCGTCCCTGGAACACGGACTATCTACCTCTGACACCCGACGCCTTATTCAAAAGATATGCGAGAGCGAGTGAACCAGCAAACTTATTGCTCGTAGAAACTACTTCTGTGTATGGTCGTTATGTAGCTCAATATCGCTATGGCCTTACTAATGCAAAATGGTCAGAAATAAATCAGATCAGCGGATTGACAGGTGCCTCCGCAAGCTGGGCATTTCCTGTTTATACACAGGGTGACGGAAACCTTCTTATCCCCAAGCTATCTGAATATTTTGTTAAGCAATCTGTTAATGCAGAAATCGGTGATCCCTATGTTATGGTTCCTTTATTTACAGCAGAGGAAGTTTTATTCAACCGTGCAGAAGCAAATCTGTTTTTGGGAAATACAACCGCTACGCTTTCAGATATTAATGTGTTTATGAGTAAAAGATTAAGAAGTTATAATCCAACCACTTTTTCAGTAACACTTCCTAAAATCCGGACTTATTATGGACTGAGCAATTCTGCATCTAACAACTCGCAAGGACTTTTATTATCTATTGCGGATCTGCGCAGAATTGAATTTACACAGGAAGGTATGCGTTGGTTTGATATGCTTCGTTATGGAATTGCAGTTGATCATACAACCAGAGAAGGTGCGACGATTTCCATCGGCGTTGACGATCCAAAAAGAGTGTTGCAATTGCCACAGTCTGTCGTTCAGTCGGGTATTCAGTTAAATCCGAGATGAGTAATTGAATTTTAGCTTTTGAAAAAATATATTAATGATCTTTATAAGATGAATATTAAAATTACTTATAACTACCTCCTTTCTCTTCTTGCCCTTGGCCTTTTGCTGATCTCCTGTAAGGAAGATTCGATCGGTGACGTCGCAGAAATTGCAGACCTTGGTGGTATTACTATACCGCCAACAGTTATTGATAACTATATTAAAGACAGCCTGACAACTCCTTACAATATTCAGATGAAATATCGTTGGGACCAGTTTGAGTTTGGGGATGTTACTAAAACGCTGGTACCGCCGAAAGAGGAGAAAATTATTCCTTTGTCAAAGGTTGTTAAAAGTGCATGGATCGTGCCTTATGTTCAGCAAAAAAGCCTGACGTTTTTCAATATGTACTCTCCCAAAACTTTCATTCTTTCTGGAAGTGTGCAATACTTGTCGAATGGTGGCGTAGTACTTGGACAAGCCGAGGGCGGTAGGAAAATCGTACTTTTTGATGTAAATAATTTTAAAACCCGCGGAACGGCAGACTACGTAGCAGCGACGGATTCTAACAAAGTGAAAGAATTTGTACACACCTTGCAGCACGAATTCGGGCATATTTTACATCAGAACATTCTTTATCCTGTTGAATTTAAAACCGTTTGCAAAGGATTGTTTCAGGGAGAAAACTGGATCAATATTAGTGATGCAGAAGCGCGGCAGGATGGATTTGTTACAGCGTATTCTAGTTCAGGTTTTGATGATGATTTTGTTGAAACCATTTCGATCCTACTGATTGAAGGAAAAGGCGGCTGGGAAAAAATTATAAATTCAATCCCTGCAGGTTTTAGTGTAAACGGTACAAGTCAGGCCGATGCACAAGCGAAATTAAGAAGAAAAGAAGCACTCGTGGTTGGTTATTACAAGACTGCCTGGGGTATTGATTTTTATGAATTACAAAAGAAAACCCGCGCCGCGCTGGTTCCGTTGTTATAAGAAATTGTTCGTTCAAAAAGATTTCCAATGAAAAATAAGTATCTGTCCTATCTGTTATTATTTCTTCTTGCCGGACTTTGGTCATGCAGTGATGACAATGACGTTTTTGAACAAACAGCGGATGAACGTATCAATGCAGCGCTGGCCGATTACCAGAAACAATTATCCGGTTCGCCATATGGATGGAAGGGCATCATATATCCGGGCGGCGGAGGTGTGTATAGCTTTTATTTCAAATTCAATGATCAGAATCGTGTTGTTATGTATTCTGATTTTGCTGCGGAATCTGCTGCTACGCCAAAAGAAAGCAGTTACCGGTTGAAAGCGATGCAAACGCCGTCATTAATTTTTGACACCTATTCTTACCTGCACGTATTGGCGGATCCGGACGGAGGGGTCAATGGAGGGAGTTATGGTGATGGTTTGAAATCAGATTATGAATTTTCTTTTAATGGTGATTCCCTCAATACCGGAAATATTACTTTAACGGGTACCAAAAACCAAAGCAAGCTTATTTTAATCAAGGCAACGCAGGAAGAAGCCACGGCTTATGGAAATGGAGGAATGGCTAAAAGTTTGCTTTTTAGCAATATTTCCAAATACCTTACTTATTTTAAACGTTTTGTTGCAGGTGGCGTTACCTACGAAATAGCCGTAAACCAAAATGTACGTACGATCACATTAAACTGGCTAACCGGCACAACAGTTAATTCGTTTACTACTGATTATTATTACAGCTCAACCGGCGTTTCATTTTTAACTCCGTTTGTTAATGGCTCGACAACCCTGAACGGTTTTACAAATATCACCTGGGACGCTGCGAATATGGTTTTGGGCGTTACAGCTTCCGGAACAAAAACAACAATTGTTGACGCCGCAAAACCTATAAAGGTGGATGTGGCCGCCGCGAAGAGGTGGTATCAGGCAGCGTTGTCGCAGGATAGCTATTGGTTTGCTCCTGATGGCTTTCATGTAAATGGTGTTGACGATGCATTTGGAGTAAATACGTTGCAAGAGGGGACATCTAAATACTACTACTACATTTATTATCCTCAATTCGGCTCTAATTATGATTTATTCGGTCCACTCTTTTACACGCCTGATCAGAATTTGGAAATACAATACTTTGATGCAGTTACTTCACCGCCTACTTTCTCTACAGACGGAAGGATAATTTTTAAGGCCTTGGGAACTTCACAAACTTATCCGTCATCGGGACCTGTTGTGCTTTCAAAGAATCTTTTTTATGATACAAACGGATTCTACATCATTCAGCTTTCAGATAATGCCTACGATATGGTAAGCGCGAAGGATGGTAAGGGGTGGATTAGCTGGCAGCGGTAAAGAATAGAAATATACTAAATTAAAACCCTGATTTGATCATGTATTTTCCAGAAAATATGTGACCAAATCAGGGTTTTTCCGTATTACCAGAGCACAAATGTTAACCAAGCTCTTCATTATGAAAACAAAGAATATCCTGGTCTATTACGGATTGATTTTTATACCTCTCGGTGTATTAGCTTTTTGCACAAAAAACCATTTAATCAGCCCGATTGTATTCGTTATCGGCTTACAGATTTACGCTTTCTTATATCATCCTTACGTGAGCGGCCTGCGACTATTAGCTTTAAACAAACTGGAAAGGAAGGATTTCTGGCGTATGTTTATTCCGTTTTGGGATACGAAATTCTTCAAGACTTTATTTCTGGATTTTTAAACCGATTACGGTATGAAAAGGATTATATCAATTTTTTTAATCGGAATGCTGATCGTATTGATCGGTTGTTTTCTTTTTATAAATTTTGATGGCAAAATGACCGGAAGAATGGCCATGTACCTCGGTTGGTTTACGGAAATCTTGGCTATATTTCTTTTGGTAAGATATTTCAGGAAAAAAGGTAAGCAAAGAATTTAGTTACTTCAATGCTAACTGATATGAAAGTTTCTAAAAAAGTGCTGTTTTATCTGTTCCTGGCGGTTATGGTTTTCGGAGCCATCATCAATATAATCTACCCCTTGAATGAAGACCTTTACAGCAATTTGCATAGCTATCAGAAATGGTTTTTAATTGGTATTGCAATTCTAACTATTGTCAATGAAATTAGAAACTGGAATAAACCAAATGTAAATTTTGAAAATCAGCAGGAAAATGCTTCCGCCAACTCCATAACACTTGGCCGCAAAAAGATAATCGCTATGGTAGGAATGGGGATTGCCTTAATTGGCCTTGTGCTTCTGTTAGCGTTGGATTCACCGCTTCCTGGCAGCATTACTACCAGTGGCGGACTACTCATCTTATACTATTCAATGTATTTATTCTGGAAAAAATAGCTTCTGGAATTGTCATTATTACCAAAATAAGGTCAAACAAAAAGCCCTTTGACGACTGGCGTCAAAGGGCTTTTTTCTGAAAAAATATCAGTCAGTTACATTGAATCCTTATACAATCCAAATTCACTAATAGCCACACTAACTGGTGATTTGGTAATTCTCAATCTGAATTTTTGTCCTGTTACCGGAGCCGATAATTTGATTAAACGTTTTGCACCAACACTTGTTCCTGTTGCTACTTCTTTCCAGTCAGTGCCTTCCCAAACATCTACTGCAAAACCTTCAATTCTTTGTCCCAGTTTAATGTATTCCTGTAAACTGATGATATCAAACGTTACAGGATTGCTAAGATCGATTGTCACTTCCGGCGTTTTGAAATCTTCATCCGTTGCCCAGTAAGATTCAGGTTTTCCGTCTAAAATATTTTTCGCGCTGTAAATGGAGTTATAGCCTCTTACGTTAACAGCTTTTGAACTCGCACGTGCAATTAGATTTGTTGCAAAAGTATTTTTCACACGGTCTCCAAATGTTTTTAACGCTGCTACGTCATCTTCATGAAGCTGGCCTCTGGTATCGGGAGCAAGTCCTAAATCCAGGCCTGCGCCGCGTCCAACGCTTTTTAAGTATAATTCAAAAAGTTTTTCAGGTGTTTTTGGTTTTTGATCCGGATGGTAGAACCAGCCTTTGCGTAACGGAACATCACATTCGGCAGGAATCCAGAATTTTCCATTTCTCGTTCCGCCCGGATTTTCATCAGCATTAGCCTGACCGGGAACGGCAACATTTTGTCCTTTGGAAGGAACCGGTGTTAAGGTCGCCCAGGAAGTTTCAGCGGCTTCTCCGTTTTCATTTCCAACCCAGCGAACATCCCAGCCAACATCACTGAAAATATTAGCCGTCGGCTGCAATTTACGGGTCAGGTTAGTCCAGGTGGAATCCCATTGGTAATACGTTGTATTGTCTATCGAGCGTTTTTCTTTCGCACCGCCATAATATCCGTCACCGCCATTGGCGCCATCATGCCAGGACATGAACAACGGACCGTAATTTGTGTAAAGCTCTTTGAGCTGTTCGCGGTAAATAGCCAGATATTCGTCTGTCCCGTATTTGGGATTATTCCGGTCCCAGGGCGAGCAATAAACACCAAATTTCAAGCCATGTTTACGGGCTGCGTCTGCAACCTCTTTAACCATATCGCCTTTTCCGTCACGGAACGGGCTTTTAGATATATTATATTCAGTGGTTTTCGTTGGCCAAAGTGCGAAACCATCATGATGTTTTGCAACAAAAACGATACCTCTCAAACCACCTGCTTTTGCAGCAAGTACGATTTGTTCAGCATTAAAATCTTTTGGATTGAATGATTTAGGATCCGCATCGCCAAAACCCCATTCCTTGTTTTCAAAGGTTGTCGGAGTGAAATGCATAATACCATAAACTTCTGTTTCATGCCATGCGAGCTGCCTTGGAGCAGGTAGGGCACCGTAAGGTTTGGGAGGAGTTTGTGCGAAGGTATTAATGGCCGTCAACAAAAGTAACGCGGCTATTGATTTTATCATTTTTGTTTAGATGTTTTCCCTGTTGTATGTATACTTATTTTGGAATCCTGCTACTATTAACAAATATAAGATTACTTATCAAATTTTAACCGCAATAGACGCAATAGAATTCGCAATGGACGCGAGCGTTTACAATTGCGTCCATTGCGAAACCCATTGCGTCCATTGCGGTTAAAATTACTAGTTAATCACAAACAAATAAGCCGGTTGAGCCCCAACTTCTGCAATTGTTTTTGCCGGAACTTCAATCATACCATTTTTCATACGCAAGGCTTTTTTATTACCAGCAATAGTAATTTTCGCTGTGGCAGGAATTGTCAAACCATCCGGTTTTAAACTTGCAGGAACTGCTTCCCCTTTTTCAGCAAGATAAAATGCATAGGTAGTATTTCCTTTTTTAGTGTAGGCCCATTTTCCCTGACGATATGGTGCAGCAGGTTTGGTTTCATAAATGCCGACGCTGTTTACGTTCATCCATTTTCCAATCTCATCCAGGCGCTGATATGCTTCTTCGTGCCATTCTCCATCAGGTCCCGGAGCGATATTGAGCAACAGGTTACCTCCTTTGGCAACGATATCAATCAAAGTATGAACCAGTTTTTCAGTCGATTTGAAATTTTCTTTTGGAATGTAAGACCAGGAATCACCCATTGTCAAACAGGATTCCCATGGAATAGACATGTAGTGATCGGGAATTGACTGTTCAGGGGTAACGTAGTTTTCAAATTCACCCGTAACAGTACGGTCTACAACCAATAATCCTGGCTGATGTGAACGCGCCATTTTTGCGATTTTGGCCATATCAATATCCTGATCATACGGAATACTTTTCTGCCAGCTGATGTTTGGATCAATGGTACTTTTAGGACGAATCCAGCCTCCATCCAGCCAAAGAATGTCAACAGAACCATAATCTGACATCAATTCTTCAATCTGATTGTAGGTAAAATCCTTGAATTTATTCCACTGGTCAGGGTATTTTTTAGGATCATAAGAAACGTTACGGTCTTTTGGTGGGAAATATTTCCACCAGTAAGACGGTGTATTCCAGTCAGGTTTTGAGAAGTAAGTCCCCGTCATAAATCCCTGATTACGGAAAGCAGAAAGTACTTCCTTCGTAACATTTGCTTTTGGATTGGTTTTGAAAGGCGTGTTCGTGATTTTATAGTCGGTATACTTGGAGTCAAACATCGCAAATCCATCATGGTGTTTAGTTGTAAAAACAACATATTTCATCCCTGCATTTTTTGCCGCCAGCGCCCATCTTTCCGGATTGAATTTTACCGGATTAAAAGTTTTTCCAATTTCTTCATAAGCTTTTTTGTATTCAAACCAGTCATGGGAATGTGGTCCGCGGCGTTCACACCAGCCTTCATCTTCCGGGCAAAGCGACCAGGATTCTACAATCCCCCATTGGCTGTAAGTACCCCAGTGCATCAAAAGGCCGAATTTGACATCCTGCCATTTGCTTAATTTTTGTTGCACCAAAGGATCGGTTGGTGCGATATAATTGGAGTGATTTTGCTCAGAATGCTGCTGCGCAAAACTGACTGTTGTTAATAATAGGAGTATGGAAGGAAGTATACTGTTTAATTTCATTTTCTTAATAATATGGTTCAATTGTAGTAAATTGTCTGAATCCTGGTACCGGCAACAAGCTTGTTTCTACCAAGAATCTGATTGCCGACTGCTGAAAGCCGATTGCCAGATATCAGGCGAAGTGGCTTTTCGCATTGATCACTTTTCCTTTGCCACCTTTTTCAGTGACGGTATAGTTAAATCCTTTCTGAACAGAATATGCGCCAACTTCACCTTGCTTATTAATTGCAATTAAGCCAACCTGAAAAGTTTTGGCACGTTCCGGATTTGGTTTTACAATTCTTTCCACGGCTTTTTTACATGCCTCATAAGGAGAAAGTCCGTTACGCATAAATTCAACAACAAGGTGTGTTCCGCAAACGCGAATTACCTCTTCACCTTGTCCGGATGACGTCGCCGCGCCTACTTCATTGTCTACAAACAAACCTGCGCCGATGATGGGTGTGTCACCCACACGTCCACGCATTTTGAAACCCATACCGCTGGTCGTGCACATGCCCGAAACATCGCCATTGGCATCCAGCGCAATGGTTCCCATGGTGTCATGATTGAAAGAACCATCGTCAAAACGGTTGGGAGCGAAAGGTCCGTGTCCTCCTTTTGGATGTGCCTGCTGATGTTCGATATTGATGACCGGTTTATATTCTGCTTTTACCAGCCATTCTTTATAGGCTTTTGCCGCATCCGGAGACAGCTCGCCAGATTCAAGCGGAAACCCGTTTGCGATTGCAAATTGTTGTGCACCAACTCCCGCCAGAAAAACGTGCGGAGTAGTTTCCATTAATTTTCTGGCAACTGAAATCGGGTGTTTAATTCTTTCCAAAAACGCTACCGAGCCACAGTTTGCCTTTTCATCCATGATACTCGCATCAAGCGTAACGTATCCGTCGCGGTCAGGATTTCCACCCAGACCAACGCAGCAATTGATATCGTTTTCAATGGCAATCGCGGCTTGTTCAACAGCGTCGAGCGCTTTTCCACCTTTTTCCAAAACAGGCCAGGCTGCCGAATTGGCAATTTGCCCGCTATCCCAGGTCGAAACGACAATTGGTTTATTAACCGCCGTTGAGGCAAATAGTTTATTAATTTGAGTAAACGGAATTGCCAGGGCTGACAAGCGTAAAAAGGAACGGCGGGTTGGTTTCATGTTCAGGAGTTGTTCTTATTTATGGATAGATTTAGTAAGGAATGAATTTGGAATTTTTTCAAAGAAGGTTATGACAATCTATGAATGATAAATGTGATGCAATTTATTAAAAATTTTTAAAAAGTCGGATAGTTAATTTATTTTGTCTTGTTGCAGGTTGATCTTTATCTTCTTTTATTTTTATGAAAAACCGCCGATTATTAGATTGCATATTAACGTTTTTGTTACCTTTAATATAAAATAAAATTATATATAGATTGATGGTTCTGGAAATTCAAAATCTATCACAGCGATACGGATCATATGAAGTCCTGGCAATTCCTTCATGGACAGTGGATTATGGAATTTACTGGATTCAGGGAGAAAACGGTGCGGGAAAATCAACATTATTCAGAACTCTGGCAGGCATGTTGCCAAGTTCGGGTGATATTATTTTGGATCAAAAATACAATCTTAAAAATCAGCCGGTTGACTATCGTTTGAGATTAAATCTGGGAGAAGCTGAGCCGTTATATCCTTCTTTTCTGACGCCGGGTGATTTGATAGCTTTTGTGGCCGAAGCAAAACAAAGTCCCGCAGGACAAGCCGAAATGCTAATCGACGCTTTGGGAATTAACTATTTGAAAAATTCTTTTGGAAGTTGTTCAAGTGGAATGGTTAAAAAAGTATCTCTTGCCGTCGCTTTTCTGGGAAATCCGTCCGTGATTATTTTAGATGAGCCACTTATTACCATTGATAAGGAAGCAAGAATGTCGCTTTTCAATCTGATCGAAAACTACCACGCAAGGGGCGTTACTTTTCTAATTTCTTCTCACCAGCTTTTTCAACAAGAAGGGTTGAGCGTAACGGCAAGTTTTGCTCTGAAAAATAAAAATTTAATAAAGCTTGAAGCTGTATGAAAGTGTTGATGATTTCTACGGTTCAGGCATTTTTCCGGCAGCGTTCGGGAATGTTTTTTGTTTTGATGGGTTTGCTTTTCGGATTTCTGAGTGGGAGAGAGCATTATGCTTTTGCAGTTTTCTTTCTTACAGATCGATTTGGGATGCTGTATTTGGGCGGGATCTGGCTTTTGTACACGCTTTTATGTCTGCATTTTATCAAAACATTATGGATACAGCCGGAATATAATTTTATCTATAATACTCGTCTCTGGCCATCTTCGAAACGCTTTTTGCGATTTGGAATGATGGCACTCGGTTTCTTGCAACCCATTTTGTATTATGGCATTTATATCATTTCCATAGCCAAACAGGATAGATTACTAGGAAATATCTGGCCAATTTTCGTCTGGTATATTTTATTCAGTTTATCACTTATTTTATTATCAGAATGGCGAATCCGCAATCCGGTTTTGTATCATGCCAAAAATAAAACAATTTTTAACTGGCCGTTTCCAAGACCGGTTTCCTGGATATACTGGTCGGTAGAATGGCTTTTCCGGGAGAGAGGACTTACTTTGCTGGCCTGTAAAGCAGGAGCGATTGGTGTTTCGATGTGTACCTTAATTTATTATAATACAGATAATTACGATCTTAGATTACCGGCAGTCGGATTGTCTTTAGGTTATCTTCTAAATGTCGGGATTTCGTTTGAACTCTTTCATTGGGAAAACGAAGTTTGGCTTTGGAACAGATCTTTGCCCATCTCGATAACCACCCGCTTCAAAAGAATTCTATTGACTCATGCTTTGATTATCATTCCCGAAACTTTAATTGCTGCAAAATATCAGTTGCTTTCTTTATTTGAAATTATACAATTGTACGGATTGGGTCTTGCAATTCTTATGCTTTTTCATGCTTATTTGTACAAACAAGGGGGAATACTGGAAGATCTGCTAAAACCAGTATTAATTGGTTTCGTGATTTTGACTTTGTTCATTTTGTATAAAATTCCGGTCTGGGGACTTGCCGGTGCAGGATTGCTTTCTTCTTTTTACTTGTATTCGAAATGGTATGGAAGAAATGAAATTAGTTTGTAGCAAACAGCTTTTTCAAAAATAAAACTGCTTGCTACAAAACCTAAAATTATTTTCCTGGAACCGAAGGTCTTACTTCAATTTTACTTGGTAAAGTCCGGGCTGGCATTTTGATTAAATCGGAAACGATCTGTCCTATATCTTCCGGCTGGATTTTCCACGCATCCTTTTCTGACGGTGTATGATCTGCAAATTCAGTAGCAACAGAACCCGGCATGATCGTCGAAACTTTGATACCGTCTTTTCTTACATCCATCATCATCGCTTGGGAAAATCCTACCAAACCGAATTTACTGGCATTGTAGGCCGTTCCGTCCGGGAAAAAGTTGGTTCCGGCAAGACTGGAAATATTGATAAAATATCCTTTTGTTTCTTTCAACGCGGCAAGTGTAGCTTTTGCACTGAAAAATACGCCTGTAAGATTGATATCAATCGTTTCCTGCCATTGTTCAACAGTCAGATGGTAAATTGGGGCAAAATGGCCCACGCCGGCATTAGCAATCACATAATCAAGTTGTCCCCATTTTTCAAGAATTATTTTTACTGCATTTTGCTGAGATTCCAGACTGCGTACATCAGACTCAATTCCAATTGCAGAGCCTTCACGGGTTGCATTCAGTTTAGCGGCCGCTTCATCAGCGCTTTTTTGTGAGCGACTGGTAATTGCGACCTGAATTCCATCTTTAACAAGTGCTTCGGCTACGCCATATCCAATTCCTTTTGAGCCTCCGGTGATCAGGGCTGTTTTTGTTGATTCTGCCATTTTTGTTGAAAATATTTTATGACCGGAACGGTCAATTAGTAATTTAGTTTTATAAACAGGGCAACAAAGACAGTGCCAGGAAGGTTTGGGTGGAGGGTGATTTATGAATTATTATATTGAAAAACGACGTCTGTTTTATTTTTTTCAGCATTTAGTCTTTTTTTACGAACCTCTGCAATTTCATTTAGAATCTCCTCTTCGGAAATTTCAGAAGATTGTGGAAGTGAGGCAGATAATGTTTTCCAACGCTCTGACCATGTAGGTCGATTGGGTAATAATGTGATCAATCCCCAATCGGCAAGGCTGTCGATAAGTTTTCTAACCTTCGCACGTTTTATTTGTATTATTAAATTTTCCATTTAAGGACTTTGAAGATTCATTTACTAAGGTAATTGAACTTCATCTAAATACAGGTTGTGAATTCAATTACTTTATTCCTCATTTGATTAGATCTTTTAATATCAAAATAAGCAAACAAAGATCTTCTTTTTCCAACACGGCCCACAACTTTCACCCTCCCAATTTTTGTTCGTGCAAGACAATACCCTATTTTTGCGACTCGAAACAATTCTATCCGATTTTTATCCTGTTTATGAGATTAGTAGAAAATAAAGTGGCTTTGGTAACCGGAGCTTCCCGTGGTATTGGACGTTCCATTGCTTTGCGCCTGGCTCAGGAAGGAGCGAACGTGGCTTTCACTTATCTTTCCAGCGTGGAAAAAGGTGAAGCTTTGGTAAAAGAACTGGAGGCATTTGGTATCAAGGCAAAAGGATACCGTTCCGATGCAGCGGATTTTCAGCAAGCCGACCAACTGGTTACTGACGTTATCGCAGATTTTGGAAAACTGGATATTCTGATCAACAACGCTGGCGTAACCCGTGATGGTTTGCTGATGCGTATGAGTGAAGAAAACTGGGATACTGTTATCAATATCAATTTGAAATCGGTATTCAACCTTACAAAAGCAGCTACTAAAAGCATGGTTCGTGCGAAAAGCGGATCCATAATCAATATCACTTCGGTTGTCGGTATTAGTGGAAATGCCGGGCAGTCTAACTATGCAGCTTCAAAAGCAGGTATTATCGGTTTTACAAAATCGATTGCCTTGGAGCTTGGATCAAGAAATATTCGCTCCAATGCAGTAGCACCAGGTTTTATCGAAACTGAAATGACGGATGCAGTAGATTCAAAAGCGGTGGAAGAATGGAAACAATCTATCCCAATGAAACGCGGAGGACAGCCTGAAGATGTTGCGGATGCCTGTGTGTTTTTAGCTTCTGATATGTCACGTTATATTACGGGGCAGGTTTTGCAGGTTGATGGTGGGATGCTTACGTAGAGTTGAAAGTGGAAAGCGACCGCCGCTCGGTTGAAAGTGTGGAGAATGGGATTTTGTGGATCAACTTGAAGTTATATAATCAGGAAAAGAGCTTCGGCTCTTTTTTTGATTTAGGGTAAATGTACTTTACGATTTGTTTTTTCTATTGTTTTGAAAGAGTGAAAAATGCCATTCCGTGTGGCTATGAATTGTAATTTTAGCTGATTTGATGATTATTCCATTTTTTGTTCCTTATATTTTATTGTAATAATATTTACTACAATAATGCTTTCTGGAAAACTGTTTACTATATTTCTGTAATACTGTTTACTGCGAAACTGCTTTCTCACAATTATGCGTTCAGAGCTTATATTTCAAACTCCATATTGGTTCATTATTATTTGTCTTCTCGCGGGTGGTGCTTATGCGTTGCTCTTGTATCAGCCGGAAGCTTCATGGAGTAGGAAATTAAATTATGCACTGGCCGCTTTGAGGGGTATCGTAGTGGCGTTTATCTGTTTTTTGTTACTGAATCCTTTAATTCGCAGAACCGAAAGTTCAGTTGATAAAGCCAAAATCGTATTTGCAATTGATAATTCAGAATCGCTCAATGGAGTAGGGCAGCCGGTATTAAAACAAATTGAAGCTGCCGAAAAAGAATTAAATGATGCAGGTTATGAGGTAAGTGTTCAAACTTTTGACAAAACAAGTACGGGTTTAGCCACAGATTCTATCCAGTTCAATAAAAACAAAACCGATCTTTCCGGATTACTTCAAACGGTTAAAAGTAATTTTGAAGGAAGAAACCTGACGGACGTTATTTTGCTTTCGGATGGAATTTCTAATCAGGGTCTCTCCCCAACTTTTAATCAGTTTCCTTTCAAGGTTAATACAATTGCAGTTGGTGATACTGTGCCTGATCTTGATATAAGAATAAAAGATGTTGTGAACAACCGGGTAGCGTATCTGGGAAATGATTTTCCAATCCGGGTTGATATTGCGGCGAATGGATTGGCCGGAAAATCTACAACGGTTTCTTTAAAACAAAACGGACGCATTATCTCGACTCAGACGGTAACTATTGATCGTTTATCTTATTTCAAATCTTTTGATTTTACTACATCATCCAAACAAAAAGGTGTTCAGCATTACACCATAGAACTTGGAAATATTCAGGGTGAATCTTCGGCCCGGAATAATAAAAGAGATGTTTATATTGATATTATCGACGGTCGACAGAAAATACTTTTGCTTGCCCTGACTCCGCATCCGGACGTAAAAGCGCTGAGAAGTCTGATTGAAAGTAATGACAATTACGAGCTTGATGTTACTATTCTTACAGCATCTCAGGGAGCTGCGGAATCCATAGGAAATAAACCCTACGATCTGGTCATTTTGCATCAGATTCCTAATGTTTTGGGATTGGGCAATGCGCTGGTTCGAAAGATCCTGGATGCTAAAAGACCTGTTTTTTATATTCTGGGCAATCAATCCGCAGTTCCGTTGTTGAATACGCTGAATCGCTCGCTGACGGTTAATATCAATCAGGGGCAGTTTGATAAGGTTACAGCGCGATACAATCCGTCATTTCAGCAGATTAATTTTAACGACGAAAGTATGAAGTTGCTCGAACGCCTTCCGCCGCTTTCAGTTCCTTTTGGGGAATACACAATTTCGCAGGGAACAGAGACGATTTTGTTTCAAAAAGTCGGTTCTCTGAATACGACAAAACCACTTTTGGTATTAAATACAGCAACGGAGCAAAAAACCGCAGTTCTGGCGGGTGAAGGAATCTGGCAATGGCGGCAGGAAGAATTTGCTTTAACAGGAAAACATGAATTGGTGGATAATCTTTTTCAAAAAGTGATTCAGATACTTTCGGTTCGGGATGATAAACGAAAATTCAGGATTTATCCGGTTCGTCCGGAATTTGACGCGGGCGAAGAAGTTGTTTTTCAAACTGAAATCTACAACGATATTTATGAACCGATTTATGGACAGGAAGTAAAACTCGATATAACGGATGAAAAGGGAAAAACAAAACAATACACTTATACGCATTCTGCTGAAAATCCACGTTTCAATATCAGTGGGTTAACGGACGGCGTTTATCGTTTTCAGGCAAGTACTGCTGTGCGTGGTATGCAGGAAAAAATTAACGGACAGTTTGTTATCAGAAATGTGGATATTGAAATGGCCAATACTACCGCCGATTTTGGTATGCTCCGCGAACTGGCTGCAAAAACCGGTGGAGAATTTGTTCAACCTGCCACTTTAACACAACTAATTCAAAAACTAAAAACAAACCGATCGCCTGATCGACTGGAAAGTAGCGAGGATATGGTTGAGCTGATTCATTTAAAGTGGTTATTTTTCTTAATTCTCTTACTTTTGGGAACAGAATGGGGATTGAGGAAATATCATGGCGGATATTAAATCGATTTTTTTCTTAAAACCTTAAAATCAATAAAGTTATAAATCAACAACTTTCTGATCGGGCAAAAGCTAATATCTTAAAGCTCCTTTCGGTACTTTTTAATGAAATATTTTAAACTTATACGCTTTCTTTTTTTTACCAATTTACTGCTCTTTGGCCAACACTTTGTGATGGCGCAGGGGGCGGAAATTACAACAGATTCTACCGCAAAAGTTATCCCTAATTATAAGCTTTTACATGGCATTTTTGCAGCGCAGTCGGTACTCTATCTTGGGACAATTTACGGACTTAGCAAATCATGGTACAAAAACCCACTGACCAACTTCCGGGTACAGGATGACACTTATGAGTGGCTGCAAATGGACAAAATGGGGCACGTTTACACATCCTACCAAATAGCCCGCCACACTGCTGAAATTTATAAAAAAACAGGTATTTCAAAAAAACAGATGATGATCTATGGCGCCATTTCCGGTGTCATTTTTCAAACGCCTATCGAAATTCTGGACGGATTTTCTCCTGACTATGGATTTTCTCCGGGCGATATGGTTGCGAATCTGACCGGTTCCGTGATTTATTTAGGGCAAATTGCGCTTTGGGATGAGATACGGATTCAGCCTAAATTCTCTTTCCATTTTACCTCACTCGCTGCACAACGTCCTAATCTGCTGGGAAGTAAACCGACGGAACGCTGGCTGAAAGATTACAATGGACAAACGTATTGGTTTTCAGGAAGTCCGCGCTCATTTTTCAAGCATAGCAACTGGCCGCCCTGGTTATGTTTTTCAGTTGGTTATGGTATTCAAAATATGATTTCCGCAGATCCGAAACAGAGTACGGAACTGGGATATCGTCCGTACCGGCAGTATTATTTTTCTCTTGATATTGATCTTACAAAAATTAAAACCCGGAGCAAGTTCGTCAGAACGATTGCTTTTTTGGCCAACTCACTAAAAATTCCTGCACCTGCGCTTCAGATAAGTAAAAAAGGAGTGGATTTCCGGCCATTATATTTTTGATAGTAAGAAGGCGGGAACATGATGGAAAGAAAGAAGTAACTTTGTGATGACGGAAGTTTTAATAAATCGTCATTGAATTAAATCGAATAATTATGAATATTGGAGATAAGGTAAGATTGGTTCACGGCCGTGAGGAAGGAATTGTTTACGCATTTTTACCTGGCAATGTAATAGAAGTTGAGATTGAAGATGGTTTTCGTATTCCTGTGTTGCGTAGCGAGTTAGTAACGATATCACCTGTTGAGTCACAACGTTTGAACAGAACTCCTGCCGGACAATCGATTGCGCCGCAACGTGAAAGAATTGCACCGCGTCAGGCTGCATTTTCGGAAAAAGGAATTTATATCGCTTTTGTTTCCATTAATGATAAAGCTGTAACACTGCATATTATCAACAATTCCGACTGGACATTACCATTCAGTGCAACTACGCAAGTGGAAAATGTACATGTGGGATTGGCTGCCGGAGTATTGCAGCCAAGAACATCGCAAAAACTTACGGAATTACAGATGAAGGATTTTGAAAACTGGCCGGTTTTCTCTTTCAACCTGCTTTATTTCAGGGAAGGTGCTTTTGATGCCTTGCTTCCTTTTCAGAAGAAAATAAAATGCCGCGCGCAGTCTTTCTACAAAAGTAAAGGACCGGCTCCGGTAATTGGCAAAGATGCTTTTGTGTTTCAGCTGGATGAAGAAAATGTTAAAAAGGAAGAAGTTGTTGTAAAATCCGATATCCAGGAACAACTTCGTACAAGTTTAATGGGTGGCTCGGTAACGCCTAAAATTGAAATTGAAAAACCGGAAGGTATTGTTGATCTGCATGTTGAGAAAATCGTTGAAGATTCTTCAAGATTGTCGAAAGACGAGATTTTGAAAAAACAACTTGCAATTTTTGAGACGAAACTGGAACAGGCCATAGGAAATGGCATGGAAGAAATCACTTTTATTCATGGTGCGGGAAGTGGCGTGTTGCGCGATGAACTGCATCGCCGACTGAGCAAAAATCAACATGTTCAGTATTTTAAAGATGCTCAAAAAGAAAAATTCGGATACGGTGCAACGCTCGTTAAAATTAAATAAGCGCTTTAGGCGTGTAATCTGGTTCATTTTATTGACAGGGATCGGACTGAGTCAATGGCAATGTCGTCCTAAAACCACTACGCCGAAAAAACCTATGGAGGAATATTTGTATTCAGACACAGAACTTCAGAATGAAAAACATCTGTCGGTAATAAATTTACCCATAGAAATGCCCATTTCTGAGCTGGAATCGCAGATCAATAGCCAAATTAAGGGTTTGATTTACGAAGACAACAGCTATGAAGATAACGGCGATGATAACCTGAAAGCAAAAGTCTGGAAGTTAAGTCCGATTCGAGTTGTAGCCAAGGATTCAACTTTTTTATTTGAAGTTCCGCTCAAAATCTGGGTCAGCGCGGGTTATAAAGTTAGTCCTTTGGGATTGACTTTATCTGGGTATAAGGACACGGAGTTTTCAATCAGTATCCGTTTAATTTCAAAAATAGGTATTTCACCAGATTGGAAGCTGAAATCAGATACTTACGTGGACAGCTACGACTGGATCACGGAACCAAATGTGAAAGTAGCCGGTATCAATATTCCTATTAAAAGCATGGTGAGCCGGATGCTGAACAAAAATTTTGAAAAGATAACATCAGCTATTGATCAGCAGGTAACGGGTAGTATTGAAATAAAAAAATATGTTGAAGCAGCCTGGGCGCTGGCTCGTCAGCCGGTTTTGCTGTCAAAAGAATTTGACACCTGGCTTGTAGTAACGCCTACTTCCATTGTTATGTCACCATTAATGGCCAGTAATAACATCTTGCGGGCATCTATCGGTATCAAAGGCTATACTCAAACGGTGACATCGGCGATCAAGCCGCTTATAAAGCCAATTCCGAAATTACCTGATTTACAGATTGCCGAGAAGGTTTCTTCCGATTTTCGGGTAGGGCTGATCAGTCTGGTTTCCTATGAAGATGCTGCACGCCTTGCAACAACCCAGTTCGCTGGACAGAAATTTTCATTTTTGGGAGGAAAATATAATGTTGAAGTTACTTCTATTGAAATGTATGGTCAAAATGAACGGCTGATAATAAAGGCCGGGCTGAAAGGCAGTATGAATGGAAGTATATTTCTGAAGGGAACTCCCTACTATGATCCGGTTTCTCAGAAATTGTCTTTGAAAAATTTAGATTATGATCTGGATACGAAAAGTACAATTATTAAGACGGCAAATTGGCTCTTGCAAGGGAAATTTACCAAAATGATGGAGAAAGAAATGGTTTTTGGTATAGGAACGCAGATGGCAGAGGCTAAAAAAAGTATCCAACAGACACTTTCAAATTATAAAGTTACAGACGGTGTACAATTAAAGGGAACGCTTACCGAGATTACCCCAGATAAGGTTTATTTGACCCCAAAACACATTTATTCCGTAGTTTTTGCTCAGGGTAATGTCAATTTACGCGTAGAAGGATTGCGAAGTTTTGAGTGACAAATACATTTGCTAAGTAAACAAATGCCATATTTTTTACTTTTTATGGTATATTGACTGCTGATCAAAGGAAAGTATTTCTTAGCTTTGTGGTCAAGTGAAAGGAATAAGCCGTCCTACCGCTGCGGTGAAAGCCGGAGAGGAAAGTCCGGACAGCACAGAGTGCCGTACTTCCTAACGGGAAGGCAGTCGATTGGCGACGATCAGCTGACAGCTAGTGCAACAGAGAATATACCGCCTGGCACATTTTTTTATGTCAGGTAAGGGTGAAAAGGTGGAGTAAGAGACCACCGCTTCAAAGGTGACTTTGAAGGCACGGTAAACCTTACGGGCTGAAAGATCAAATAGGTGTTAATTTGTGGGGCTGCTCGCCTCCGTTTTTCGGAACATTAGCACGGGTAGATCGTTAGAGGTTTTGAGTGATCAAAATCCTGGATAAATGGTAGGAATTCTGGTGCAAACCAGGATACAGAATCCGGCTTACAGGCTTTTTCCTTTTTCTGTTTTTGAGTAAATAATTAATGAATAATTGAATCACATAACTAGTGTTTCCCATGAAGAAAAAGAATCTTTACATTGCTTTAGTTTGTTTGTCACTAATGAGCCTGGATGCGTTGGCTCAAAAAAACCGAACGTATGATGGACCAAACAAGATGAATACTTGGTCTGTTACAGGATATGGTGGCATCACAAAATTCTTTGGTGATTTGAAAGAATACGATTTCAAAAGAGGCGATCATGAAAATCTGACCGGTGCGTGGGGACTCTCCATTAACAAACAATTATCTCCAATCTTTGGTGTTCAGCTGACTGGTTATAACGGATGGCTTCAAGGATCTAAGAAAAATGTAACCGTTCCTAACCCTTACAATCCTGAACTCACAAATACGTATGATGCTTATTTCAAAAGCCCGTCATTCGTTCAGGTATCTTTGGATGGAACTGTCAATCTTAATCGTTTGCTTTTCGGATACAAGAAATTACGCAGATGGAAAGTGGATGCTCATTTAGGAGCTGGTATCATGTATTATCATACTGATGTTACAGCAACAAATGTTACTCCAGGCAGTCCTAATTTCGGAAAAATAACAACACTTTCTTCTAACACAGACGGAAGTTCTAAAACTGCCGGAACATGGGATCGTAACGGTTCTACTTATACCCGTGAATGGGTTATGCCGGCTGGTTTAGCTGTTCATTATGAACTCTCTCCACGCTTCGATCTTGGTCTTGACTATACTTACACGTATGTTAACACTGAAAAACTTGATTTGACTGTTGGTAACAGAACAGATTACGAAACACAAACTGGCTTGTGGACATTCCAGAAAGGTGATTCAAAAAATGACAGATGGGGAGTTTTGCAAGTTGCATTGACTTACAAACTGGGTAAAAATGCTGTAATGGCTAAAAAAGGTAAATACGATGCAGGTAGCGGACGTTACCATTTGCGTTGGGCTAATCCACAGGCTTTGATTCCTGTTCCTTACAATCCGACAATGAACGATGCTGATTCAATTGCAAAAGCTAACATGCCGAAACCAGTTGATCCTCGTCTTTACACTGATACAGATGGTGATGGTGTTGCTGACTTATTTGACAAAGAACCAAATACTCCTGCGGGAAGCGTAGTTTCAGGTGGTGGTGTTGCAATGGATCTTGATAAAATTATCAGAGACGCTATCAAAAACAACTTGCCAAAAGACGAATGCGAAGCGCTATTCAGTAACATAGAATTTGATACTGACAAAGCAATTATTCGTGACGCTTCGAAAGAAACACTGGCCAAGGTAATTGAATTGTTGAACCTGCGTACAAACTGCCGTATCGTTCTTGTAGGACATACTGATGCTCGTGCGTCTGACAATTATAACATGGGCCTTGCTCGTCGTCGTGTGGATGCTGCGAAACGCTTCCTGGTTCGTCAGGGTCTTAAAGATACAAGCAGAATTTTGATCGAGTATTTTGGTGAATATCGCCCGATTGCTGAAAACACAACCGTTGAAGGACTTCAGTCTAACCGTCGTGTTGAAATCAAGATCTTGCCAAACAACACATTGCGTTCAACATATCCTGCTGGTTTCCAGAAATAACAGGTTTTTGACATAAGAAAAAAGGGAGGTGATCATTCACTTCCCTTTTTTTTATATTATCATGATTATTGAACCAATATTTTTGCGTAAATTTGCACCCTGTTTAATTCAGGGACGAGTTCCCTTTCATAACAAATTCAATAATGGCAGTTAAAATTAGATTAGCGCGTCGTGGACGCAAACAAAAAGCGATTTATGATATCGTAATCGCAGATGCCAGAGCACCACGTGATGGTCGCTTCATCGAAAAGATTGGTAGCTACAATCCGGGTACTAATCCTTCATCCGTTGTTTTAGATACAGCTAAGGCTGTTGACTGGTTGCTTAAAGGTGCTCAGCCAACGGACACAGCTCGTTCAATCCTGCACCATGAAGGCGTAATGCTTCGCAAGCATTTACAAGTTGGTGTAATTAAAGGAGCAATTGGTCAGGACGTTGCTGATGCACGTTTTGAAGAATGGAAATCGTCTAAAACTGATCGTAATGTTTCTGCTGCAGATACATTAACTCAAAAATTAGATACTGCAAAACAAACTAAATTGGATGCAGAACGTAAAGTAAATGAGTCACGTGCAGAAGCAATCGCTAAAAAGAATGCTCCTGTAGTAGTTGAAGAAGAAGTTGCTCCGGAAGAAGTTTCTGACGAAGTTGCTACTGACGAAGCTGCGGCAGATGCGCCTGTGGCGGAAGATACTAATGAAGCACCAGCTGCTGAATAATTTAGTAGAACATACTTTCTTTATGGGTCTGTCGGTTTACCGTGCAGACTCATATTTGTTTAAGGACTATCATAATAAATCAATACAACTTTGACACACGATAGCAGTTTTTTGCTGGGTTATATCGTTCGTACGCATGGTACGTCCGGCGATGTCGTTATTTTTCTGGATGTAGATTATCCGGAAGAATATGAAGATCTTGATTCTGTTTATTTCGACATAAAAGGGGATCTTGTTCCGTATTTTATTGAGCGTTTTAATTTGCAGAAACAGGCTAAGGCCATTGTAACGTTCGAAGACGTTAACACAATTGAAAAAGCACAGGCTTTGGTGGGTACATCACTATACCTTCCATTGGATTCTCTTGCTGAACTGGAAGAGGAAGAATTTTACTATCATGAGATCAAGGGTTATACCGTGATTGATGAAGTAAAAGGAGAATTGGGCATAGTGCGGGAAGTTTATTCTTTGAATGGTCAGGATTTGATTGCCATGGATTATCAGGGCGTAGAAGTCCTTATTCCAACAGCCGAAGATATTGTATTGAAGGCTGACAAGGAAAATAAGAAATTATTGGTGAATTTGCCTGAGGGTTTACTGGAAGTTTATCTGGAAAACGGTTCTGACGGCGACAATACTCCTGATGATGCGGATTGATATCATTTCATGTGTCCCCAACCTTCTGGATAGCTTTTTTGCCCACTCAATCTTAAAGCGTGCGCAGGAAGGAAAGTATGTAGAAGTTGTAGTGCACGATTTACGGGATTATTCCGGCAACAAGCACCGTTCCATTGACGATTACGCTTTTGGAGGTGGAGCTGGTATGGTTTTGCAAATTGAGCCTATCGCCAATTGTATCCGTTCTTTGCAGGCTGAAAGAGCATATGATGAAGTGATTTATCTAACTCCGGATGGTGAATTGATGGAACAGAAGATGGTCAACACACTTTCTTTGAAAGGAAATCTGATCATGTTATGCGGTCATTACAAGGGTGTTGATCAGCGTGTCCGTGATATTTTTATCACAAAAGAAATCAGTATTGGCGATTATGTATTATCAGGTGGAGAACTTGCCGCAGCGGTTCTTGCAGATTCGATCATTCGATTGCTACCAGGTGTTTTAAATGATGAAACGTCGGCGCTGACAGATTCTTTTCAGGATAATTTACTGGCACCTCCTGTGTATTCACGTCCATCTGATTTTGAAGGACATGGAATTCCGGAAATATTAGTATCTGGTCATGAAGCCAAAATTGAAGAATGGCGGTATGAGCAGTCTATAAAACGTACAAAAGAAAGAAGACCGGATTTACTTAAATAAAGTAATCCGGTCTTCGGCTTTTTACGCGTATCTGAAAAATATGGTTAAAAATCCAGATTGCAATTGATCCATTCATCGTCGAAGTTAGTGCCGTATTTGCGGTAAAAACCTACTGCGGAAGTATTCCAATCGAGCACCTGCCACATCATTCCAGTACATCCTGTTTTTTTTGCAGCGACAACGGTTGCGTCAAAAAGTATCTTTCCAATCCCGTTTCCACGCATATCTTCCGTCACGATGATATCTTCCATGTACAATCTTTTGCCTTTCCAGGTTGAGTAGCGGTAATAGTACAGACATAGGCCAATAATCTTCGAATCATCCTCTGCAACAAAAAAATCGAAAAGATTTTCCTTGTAATCGCGGGACATTTTATCAATATTATTGCTAACCTGATCCAGCGCCTTTTCGTAAATAGCAAGCTCTTTTACGAGTTCGAAAACGGCGGGTATATCTTCAACTGTACCTTGGCGGGTGGAAATATTCATGAGTCAGGTTATTATTTGAACGATTGAATAAGTGCTTTTTGATTAAATTATACTATTGATATTTGACAAAATTCTCCCATTTATCAACGATGGCCTGGAAATTTTCAGGAAGCTCTGTATCAAATTGCATCCATTCTTTTGTTGTAGGATGTATGAAACCCAGAGATTTTGCGTGAAGAGCTTGTCCGGGCATTAATTTAAAATTATTTTCTACAAAAACCTTAAAACTACCCGTTGTTCCACCACGCAAAACTTTATCACCTCCATAAACAGAATCGTTGAAAATAGGGTGGCCAATGTGCTGCATATGCGCACGAATCTGGTGCGTTCTTCCTGTTTCCAGATTACATTTGATCAGGGAAACATAACGCATTGGTTTTAAAGTCTCATAATGTGTTACTGCATGTTTGCCCTGAGAACCGTCTTCATAGATATCCATCACGCGCCTGTCCTTTACGCTGCGCCCGATATGACCCGTTATTGTTCCTTTATAATCTTTGGGTTCACCCCACACCAAGGCATTATAAGTTCTTTCAATGGTATGATCAGAAAATTGCTTTGCCAGAAAAGTCATCGCAAATTCTGTTTTCGCAATTACTAACAATCCGGAAGTGTCTTTATCAATCCGGTGAACCAAACCTGGTCGCCCTTCGCCGCTTCTGCCGGTTGGAAGATTCTGAAAGTGATATACCAAAGCATTAATCAAAGTCCCGGTCCAGTTTCCAAAAGCAGGATGAACGACCATACCCGTTGGTTTATTAACCAAAAGCAAAACGTCATCTTCATAAATAATATCCAGTGGAATATTTTCGGGAATAATTTCAGTGTCACGGGGTTCATTTGGAAGAAGCAGCGTAATGACATCGAATGGCTTTACTTTATAACTTGATTTGACAGACAAACCATTTACTTTTATAGCTTCCGCTTCAATGCCATTTTGTATTTTTGTCCGGGAAGCATTGGCGACATGAACATTTAAAAACTTGTCAAGCCGCATAGCCGTTTGCCCTTTATCGGCAACAATACGGTAATGTTCAAATAAATCGTCTTCGTCGGCACCGTTATCTATTTCGTCTGCGAGCATTTTTTCTGGTGTAATATGAAAATGTAAACTGAGGAATTAGCTGGTGTCAAATCAGTAATCATAAAAGTTTGCATCAGGAATTTTTAATCTAAAAACAAAATTACCAAAATTCGTGGACTTACTGGTTCCTTCTTTACCAACACCGCTTCAGGAAATAACAGATTCCGTTATCATAAAGGCTGGTGTCAGGCTTTATATCAAACGTGACGACTTAATTCATCCAACAGTTTCGGGAAATAAATGGCGGAAACTGAAATATAATCTTGAACAGGCAAGATCCGAAGGAGCAAAGACTTTGCTAACTTTTGGCGGTGCTTTTTCTAATCACTTATATGCAACAGCGGCTGCCGGGAAATATTCAGGTTTTGCCACGATTGGTATTGTAAGAGGAGAAGATCCGGGTGAAAGAAAATCATCAACGTTGAAATTCTGTGAGGAGCAGGGCATGCAGTTACACTATGTTTCGCGTGAGGAGTATAAGCTTAGAAATTCTGATTTTTATATTGATAAAATCAGAGAACAATTTGAAAATCCATTCATAATTCCGGAAGGTGGAACATCCGAAAGGGCTTTACAAGGTGTGCAGGAGCTGGTGACAGAGACGGAAGAGCAACTTGGCAGATCACCTGATTATTATGCTGTGGCTGTCGGTACAGGCGGAACTGCTGCTGGTATTCTATCAACTGGCGCTCATGTATTGGCTTTTTCTGCGTTAAAAGGCGGAGCTTTTTTAGAAGGTGATATTTTAAATTTGGTTGGTGAAAACGATAAAGAAGGGCAATTGGAATTATTTACTGATTATCATTTCAAAGGTTACGCAAAATATACGGATCAGCTTCTGGATTTTATTTTGAAATTCAAAAAGAAACATGGAATCCAGTTGGAGCAAGTTTACACCGGTAAGATGCTTTTTGGATTATATGACTTGATTGAAAAAGGATATTTCAAAACCGGGGATTGTATAGTGGCGGTTCATACGGGTGGTTTGCAGGGACTTTTGGCGGAGTTGAAGTAGGATTGATCTTACGATTACAAATCGTAAAGATTGATTAGTGTCAACCCTTTTATATTCTTAAAATCTGAAATGTTTCTGGTAATAAGAGTATAATTATAAATTATCGCGGTTGCTGCAACAATTGCATCTGGAAGCTTTATCCTGCTTTTTTTTCGTAAATCAATAGTTTTATCTACAATTTCATTACTCAAATCATAAACGTAAGAATCATTTATAAAATTAGTAAGTACGTCGTAATGCTCTTCTAAAGTATTAAAACTTAGATTTTACTAATTATTGACAAATTGGGAATTTAATCAATAACTCCTCCAAGAAAATTAAAACCAGATATTGGAAGTTTATTATTCAAAAAATCTATAACGGCATTAGTATCAATCAGATATTGCGATTTTTCCATTCTTCTCTGCTTTGAGTAACATACTTTTGGAATTCATTAGCAATATCCGAAGGTAATTTGCCTGCGTATTTTTCGGAAAGTTTTTGTTTTGGTTGACCGTCGGTTTTCAAAAGTTTTATAATATGCAAATCTTCAAGATCTGCAAGAAGCTTATAAGCTTTGATGTTTGTTATTTGAACAAGTACCGTTTCCATTGCTAATCGGATCAATTTGAATAGATTATTTGAAGTTACTACTATTTTAGTGCCTGACCAAATTTATGAAAATAACGAGTAACTGAATTCAATTACTTGCTATCCCTACCAAATACTATCCTTCCTCTGAATATAATCCTTGATCAAATCCCTTTCTCCCGCTACCCACAAAACATCTTCTTTTTCAATGATCATGGACGAATCCGGGTTCAGAATCCGCTCACCGTTTCTTTCAAGTCCAACCACCATGCCGTGTGTTAATTCACGTATCTGACTGTTTCTAATCGATTTTCCTATGATATTAAATTCACTTTTTACTTCAATTCTCTGGAGCGTGATTTTGTCTTCCTGGGCCAGGTAAGCTTCGCCGTTTCTACTGATTTCTACATGGCCGCGAAAATTGTCTAGCTGATCATCCGTGCCAATTACTTCAATACGGTCATACGGATATAATACTTCGGTTGGGCGGGGGAGTTGGATTGTTTTGGTACCGCGTTCAATAAGCACAACATTAATTCCAAAACTTTCACGTATTCCCAATTGCTGCAAGCTTTTTCCTATCAAAGAAGAATCTGGACTTACTTCCAAAAAAGCAAAATGCGCATCCCAAGGCAAAAGTATTTTTTTGGATTTTCCACTTCCTTCCAGTTGTCGTGCATTGAGATTTTGCAGGAAGCGGTCTTCGATTTTACTGTAAAATAATTTAAGTCGCTGGTAAAATATTCCTACGGCCAGCACCATAATTCCACTGGCAATCATGAGCGCAGTCGGGGTTTCAAAAAACGAGTTCAGGAGAAAACCCATCAAAATAATACCGATTAAAACTCTGGACAATTCCAGAAGCAATAATGGGCCGCGACTAAATTTCCTACTCAGCCAAAGTGCAGAGTAGGCTTTTCGGTTGGATCTTTTAAATATTAAAGCCCAAATGAAAGGAGAAATAAACAAAAAAGTTAGTCCGAAAAATGTAGATAATGTTACATAGGTTTTGGGAACTCGTTGAAAAACCTGTGGAGCAATCTGCCGTGACATAATAGTTATTATACCAATAATTACAACAGAATTCAGAATAACAGTTTGCGCGTAGGATTGAAGAATTAAATTCCAATGTGTGGTTTTGGCAATTGTAGCCGTACTTGTGCTATACCGGTTTAAACGATTTCTCCAGGATTCCGGTAAATGTTTATCAAACCATACATAAAAAGGCTCGGATGCCTTCATCATGTAAGGCGTGGTAAAAGTGGTGATCACAGAAACTCCAACCGCTATGGGATAAAGAAACTCGCTGGTAACTTTCAATGACAATCCAAGGTTGGCGATGATAAAAGAAAATTCACCAATTTGAGATAAGCTCATCCCGGCCTGAATTGATTTTTTCAAAGGCTGACCGGAAATAACCGCACCCATAGTAACGTAGGTTGTCTTTCCTAAAATAACAACGAAAACCAGGATCGCAGTGGGAACGGCATATTCTACTAATAATTTCGGATTGATAAGCATACCAACCGAAATAAAGAAAACTGCTCCGAAAAGATCTTTAACAGGTTTTAACAAATGTTCAATTTTCTCGGCATGTGTTGTTTCTGCTAATATTGAACCCATAATAAACGCTCCCAAAGCGGCGGAAAATCCAGCTTTTGTAACCAGGAAAACCATCCCGAAACAAAGCGCAATGGAAGTGATCAATACACTTTCATCATTCATTAAATTCCGGAAACGCCGGAGTAACGTAGGGAAAATAAATATTCCTCCTAGAAACCATAAAATCAGGAAAAAGAAAAGTTTTGCTATCGATTGCAGCATTTCCATTCCTGCAAATTGCTGGCTGATCGAAAGGGTTGATAAAAGAACCATTAACAAAACCGCTGTCAAATCTTCAATCACCAATATTCCAAACACAACGCTGGTAAATTGCTGTGTTTTTAAACCGAGCTCTTCAAAGGCACGAAAAATAATGGTCGTTGAAGATATGGCAATAATTCCTCCCAGAAATAAACTGTCAATTTTACTCCATCCTAACAATTGTCCAGTTACAAATCCGGTAACGAGCATTAAGGTTACTTCAAAAAGTCCGGTTATCGCGGCAGTGCTGCCGACTTTAACCAGTTTTTTGAAACTAAATTCTAAACCCAGATTAAAAAGAAGAAAAATCACTCCGATTTCTGCCCAAATTTCAATCGTTTTAATATCAGTAATGGTAGGGAAAATCGTAAAATTAGGTCCAACCAAAAGGCCGGCAAGAATATATCCCAGAACAATGGGTTGCTTCAATTTTTTGAAAATGATGGTAATAATACCAGCCATTGTCAGGATTAGCGAGAGGTCTACAATTAGCTGTGGAACATGGGTCATTGGGTACTGGTATTTCGCGGAAAATATGATAATACCAATAAAATACAAAAAGCCTTTGATGATTCAAAGGCTTTTTGGCAATACTTGAAAAAATGAAACGCAATCAGCTTATCCTACACTACCTTCCAAACTGATTTCCAGAAGCTTTTGTGCTTCAACTGCAAATTCCATTGGAAGCTGATTTAAAACTTCTTTTGCATATCCATTTACGATTAGAGCAACTGCCTGTTCCGTAGGAATTCCGCGTTGGTTGCAATAAAACAATATATCTTCTCCGATTTTTGAAGTAGTCGCTTCGTGCTCCACCGTTGCCGAAGGATTGCTAACTTCTATGTAAGGGAAAGTATGGGCGCCGCATTTATCTCCCAGCAGCAATGAGTCGCATTGAGAGAAATTACGTGCTTTATCTGCCTTTTTAAATACCTGAACTAAACCACGGTATGAGTTATGGCTTTTTCCTGCGGAGATACCTTTTGAAACAATACGGCTTTTCGTATTTTTCCCGATATGGATCATTTTGGTTCCTGTATCAGCCTGCTGCATGTTATTGGTCACGGCAACAGAATAAAATTCACCAATCGAATTATCTCCTTTTAAAATCACAGAAGGATATTTCCATGTTATTGCAGAACCTGTTTCAACCTGAGTCCAGGAGATTTTAGAGAAAGCACCATCACACAAACCACGTTTGGTAACGAAGTTGTAGATACCGCCTTTTCCTTCTTTATCACCAGGATACCAGTTTTGAACCGTAGAATATTTCACGTTTGCATTTTCATGCGCGAAAATTTCCACAACAGCTGCATGCAGCTGGTTTTCATCACGCATTGGTGCAGTACAACCTTCCAGATAACTTACATGGCTATCAGCATCCGCAATAATTAATGTACGCTCAAACTGACCTGTTCCTGCTGCATTAATACGGAAATACGTAGAAAGCTCCATCGGGCATTTCACACCTTTTGGAATATATACGAATGATCCGTCAGAGAAAACGGCTGAATTAAGTGCCGAGTAATAATTGTCTTTTGGCGGAACAACAGATCCAAGATATTTCTTTACCAGATCCGGATGCTCACGAATAGCCTCGCTGATCGAGCAAAAAATAATTCCTTTTTCTCTCAATGAATCTTTAAACGTTGTAAAAACGGACTCCGAGTCCATTACCGCATCCACAGCAATCGGCACACCTGAAAGTCTTTTTTGCTCAGTCAGTGATATTCCCAAACGCTGGAAAGTATCACGCAATTCAGGATCTATATCGTCAAGGCTTTCAACAACTTTCTTCTTCTTCGGTGCAGAATAATATTTGATTGCCTGAAAATCAATTTTAGGATAATGCACATTCGGCCATTTCGGTTCTGGCATTTTCAGCCACATCGTAAAAGCCTTCAAACGCCACTCCAGCATCCATTCAGGTTCATTCTTTTTTGCGGAAATAAACCGTATAGTGCTCTCATCCAAGCCCATAGGAGCTTCGTCTGCTTCAATATCAGTTACAAATCCGTATTTGTATTCCGAACTGGTGATTTCCTCCAACAATTCATCTTCTTTGCTCATAGTCTTAATTATATCACTCTATGGTTGTTATACTGGTAACACACAGAAATGACATTGAGTTTATATATAGACTCAAAAATACGTAAAATTCTGGACAAAGTTATGACCGGGATCATAACTTGTATCCAGAATTCGATTATTTAGACGGATAAAATATTAAAGATAACTTCCAGAAGAAAGATAATCTTTCACATATTCACTGACGCCTTCTTCTAATGTATGAAACGGTTTTGTATAGCCAATTGCGTGCAATTTACTCATATTTGCCTGCGTAAAATACTGATATTTATCACGAATATCGGCCGGTGTATCCACGTAGGAAATATCCGGCGTTTTGTCCATAGCAAGGAAGGTATTTGATACCAGGTCCTTGAACGTACGCGCTTTTCCGCTGCCAAGATTGTATATGCCGGAATCTTTACGGTGGTGCATGAAAAATACACAAACATCGATCAAATCCTTTACATATATAAAGTCGCGCATTTGTTCACCATCTTTAAAATCGGGATTGTGTGAACGGAAAAGTTTCATTTTATCAGTCGCCTTGATCTGGTTGAATGCATGGAAAATAACCGAAGCCATGCGTCCTTTATGATATTCGTTTGGTCCGTATACGTTAAAAAACTTCAGTCCAACCCAGAAGAAAGGTTTTTTCTCCTGCTTCAATGCCCAGATATCAAAATCGTTTTTCGAATCTCCGTAAGGGTTTAACGGTTTTAGCTGAGGGATCAAAGATTCATTGTCGTCATAGCCAAGTTCTCCCAATCCGTAAGTTGCTGCCGAAGAAGCATAAACCAGTGGAATTTGATACGCCACGCACTTTTCCCAGATTTGTTTGGAATAGTCAAGATTGAGCTCGTTAAAGATATTTACATCAAACTCCGTAGTATCAGTTCTGGCACCGATGTGGAAAATGAACTCAACATCTTTGTTGTTTTTATCCAGCCATTCAAATAAAGAACTTCGTTCAACACGCTCCTTAATTGTCTTTCCTTCCAGATTCTCTGCCTTTTCAATTTTTGAGAAATCGTCAACAGCAATAATGTTACTAAAGCCTTCCTGGTTAAGCCTGCTGATCAGACCGCTCCCGATAAATCCGGCTGCACCTGTTACTATAATCATAATAGATTATTTGTTTAATGAGGTTAAACTGTAAAAAGAATGCCAGATAAGAGTAATTCTTTTGTTCAATCTACTCATGAAATTTTCTTTTTAAATTGTATTTTTTTGAGTTAACTGCTAATATTTTTACAAAACTACCGATACAAGATGTAATTTTGTAACATTATTAGAAAGGGAAGGGAAAATTTATGATTTACGTAACGAGAAAAGAGCATTTTAACGCCGCTCACCGGCTTTTTAACCCGGCTTGGTCAGAAGAGAAAAATCAGGAGGTGTTTGGGCCTTGCGCCAATAATAACTGGCATGGACATAATTTTGAATTAATAGTAACCGTAAAAGGCAAGCCGGATCCGGACACAGGATTTGTGATTGATCTGAAAGTATTAGGAGATTTGATAAAAGATAAGGTGGTTGACAAAGTCGATCATAAAAATCTGAATCTTGATGTGGATTTTATGAAAGGCAAAATGGCTTCCTGCGAAATTTTTGTGACAGAAATCTGGAAGATCCTCGCACCTGCTATTCAGGAGTTGGCACCAACGTCACAATTGCATTATATCAAACTAGTAGAGACACCGAAAAATTTCGTAGAATACTACGGCGAATAAGCATGAAATACTATCTCGTTGCCGGCGAACGTTCGGGTGATTTACATGGTGCCAATCTGATGAAAGGCATAAAATCTAATGATCCGGACGCGCAGTTTCGCGGCTGGGGCGGTGATATGATGGAGGCGGAGGGCATGGATCTTGTGACGCACTATAAGGATACTGCTTTCATGGGTTTTCTGGAAGTGGCAAAGAATATTTTGAAAATTACCGGTTTCCTGAAAAAATGTAAGAAAGATATTCTTGCATACCAGCCGGATGTGATTGTGCTGATAGACTATCCGGGATTTAATTTACGGATGGCTGCATTTGGTAAGAAAAACGGATTTAAGATATTCTATTATATCTCTCCAAAAGTCTGGGCATGGAATCAGAAACGTGCCTGGAAGATAAAGGCCAATGTTGATCACATGTTCGTGATTTTTCCGTTTGAAATTGATTTCTACAAAAAATTTGACTTCAAAGTTGATTATGTTGGCAATCCTCTAATGGATGCTATTGAAGCTTTTAAACCAGATCCTGATTTTTTAAAAAAGAATAAACTTGATAATAATCAGCCTGTTATCGCATTGCTCCCGGGTAGCCGGCGACAGGAAATTATCAATATGCTGGATCTGATGTTGACAGTTCAGCCGCATTTCCCGGATTATCAGTTTATTGTAGCCGGTGTAAAAAATCTTCCCGCTTCTCTTTATGAAAAATATGAAGCGTTGGGCAATGTTACTGTTGTGTACGAATCAACCTATGATTTGTTGTCAATATCCGAAGCTGCGCTTGTAACCTCTGGTACGGCAACATTAGAAACGGCGTTATTAAATATTCCGGAAGTAGTCTGCTACAAAACCAGCGGCATTTCTTACGCAGTGGCAAAAAAATTAATCCGTGTACCATTTATTTCTCTTGTCAATCTGATCATGGAAAAAGAGGTGGTGCGGGAGCTTATTCAGGACGAATTAAATGAAAAGCAGTTGACTGATGAATTACGGTCAATTCTTAAAAACGGAGAAAAGAGAACTGCTCAGCTGGAAAATTATGCTACCCTTCATAAACGGGTAGGAGGTGCGGGAGCTTCGCTGAAAGCTGGAAAGCTTATATTTAAATATTTGCAAGTTTAGTAGCATATATTTGTAGTTACCTTGCTACATAAATTGAGAAATATATCTACTTTTTTCTAGCTACTAGTAAATTATCTTTGCGCTCCATGCAAGGAATTTTCACCTAAAGCCCAGGTATTGCTATTATCATATCTCTTTATTCAAATTGATTATGCATCAGGTACTTTTAGTTAATCAGGATTCAGGTACGCATTCAGATTTAAGTCTGCTTTTTCAGGAAAATGATTACAAAAGTGTTTTATTGGACGAAGTTGAAACAGGAAATGAAGCATTAAGAAAAGTCGTGAACGATTCTTATGATATGATGATCCTTAATCTTGATCTGCCAAAAACAAATATGCTTGGTCTTATCAATAAATTAAAGCTGCTAAATCCTGATTTGCCCATCTTGCTATATTCTGCTGTGGTTGAACCTGTTTTTATCAAACGCTATCTCAAAAGTGGGGTCAATGGATATTGTTTTTTCAAAAACGGGGACGTCAACGAGATCTTAAAGGCAATCCCTAAAATTAACAGCGGCAAGTGGTACATCAGCCAGGAAATGGTTGAGTTTATCGTAGAACAGGCGTTGTATAGTAAAAAAGTCGATCGTTTTGATAATCTGGATGAACAGGAATTTGAAATATTCACACATTTGATAAAAGGCGGTACTGTTGCAAATATCGCCAAAATCATGGGTGTCAATTTACCCACAGTTTCTATTTGCAAAACGAGAATTCTTGATAAACTCAGAATTACCAATCTGTTTGACCTGAAAAATGTGATCAATATGTCCTTATTGTTGGAAAGCTAGTTTCTCATGCGGGCCAGTTTTTCGTATTCCAGAACCGTTATCATGCTGCCCTTCATGTCAACCAGTTTTTCTTCCTTAAAATCGGACAATGTCCTGATCACAGTTTCGGTTGCCGTGCCAACCATCGATGCAATATCTTCGCGGGTAATTGCCATTGAAAAAGGTTTGGAACGATCTTCCTGATATCGCTGCACGAGCATTACCAAAGCCTGGGCAACACGTTTTCTCACCGAATTATAAGCTAGTTGAAGCAATCTTTCTTCACGATCTTTTATTTCATTGGAAAGCATTTTGATAAACTTGGTAGCAACTTCCCGGTTTCCCTGTAAAAGATTGAAAAAATCATCTTTTGGTATCATGGCTACTTCTGATTTTTCAAGGGAAATTGTCGTCTCCTGATAGGGTTCGCCCTGAAGTAAATCCAGATAACCGAAGAAATCGCCTTCCTTATACAATTCAGTGATATACTCTTTTCCGTTATCGTTCGACTTATATGCTTTTACTTTTCCTTTTTGAAGGAAGAAAACATTGGACGGAAAACTGCCTTCTGTGTAAATAGTTTCCTTCTTTTTCAGCGTTTTCGTCTTTTTATCATCCGCCAGTTTCGTAATCAGGTCAAAAGATTTTGCCTCATGAATAAATTCATCAAGACCTTCGGCCGTGCGGGTAAACTGTCCCTTTAACCGTTCGCTTTTTTTTAGTCTTATTTCAACTGCGTTCAATAATTCAACATCATCATAAGGCTTGGTCAGATAATCATCCGCACCCATCGTCATCCCTTTGCGGTAATCATTTTTTTCAGCTTTCGCAGTCAGGAAAACAAATGGAATATTGGCTGTGTGATCATCCTTGCTAAGCAAAAGCAGAACTCCGTAGCCGTCCAGTTCGGGCATCATGATATCGCAGATAATTAAATCCGGTTTTTCATGATGAGCCAGCTGAACGCCCTCTTTTCCGTTATGCGCAGTCAAAACGTGATAATTGGCCAGTTCAAGGATTTCGGCCGTATTTTCACGCATTTCGGGATTATCTTCAATCAATAATATTCTCTTGTTTTCCATTATGGCGTTTATGTGTTAATTAGCGGGTAAATGATCCGGTAATTTGATTTTAAAAGTAGTTCCTTTGTTAACCTCACTTGAAAATGAAACTTCACCTCCCATTAGGCTGACATAATTTTGCACAATGTTTAGCCCCAAACCTGTTCCTTGCGCGTTTCCCGCATTATTTGCCCTGAAAAAGCGATCGAAAATATGCATTTGATCACTTTCAGGTATTCCAATGCCCTGATCAATAATGTCAATAAAAATGATTTTTCCGTCAGCCTTGATATCAAACTGGATCAGTTTTCCCGGTTCCGAATATTTAATGGCATTGGAGATCAGATTAAAGATTACGTTACGAAGCAACTGTTTGTCTACCCACACTGACTTACTTCCGGAATGAGAAAATGAAATGGTCTGGCCTTCTTTGCATAACCCTTTGATTTCTTCAATAAGCCCCTGGCAAAAATCGGGCAACTCCGTATAAACGGGTACGCTGTGAATTCGTCCTTCTTCAAGTTTTCCGATTGACATAAAATCATTCAGGATTTCTGTCAAATTGGTAACGGCCGACTTTATCCGCTGTACATGTTTCTGTCTTTTGTCCTCTTCTTCCGTCTTGGCGTACCTGCCAATAAGCGAGGCAGAGGAAAGAATGGTGGCCAATGGCGTACGGAATTCATGCGAAGCAATGGTCACAAACTGGCTTTTCATATTATTCAGCTCACGTTCTTTTTTCAAAGCACGCATCACTTCTTCCTGCGATTGTTCAACTTTATAAATTGCCTTTGCCAATTCTTCGGTTCGTTGATTTACACGTTCTTCCAGTTCAGCATTCAGTTTCTGGATTTCCTGATTGGCTTCCTGGATAATATTTTCCTGCTTTTTTCTTTCAGTAATATCAATGACAAAACTTACAACAAACTGGCCCTCACTTGTTTTGAAAGGGCTTAAACTTACTTCCACCGGAAATTCGCTTCCATCTTTTCTTCTTGCATAGAGGTCAAGCGAGCTCCCCATTCCACGCGCATGTGGAGATTCCAGATAATTATCCCGATGATTAACATGAGCTTTTGTCAGTCTTCTCGGAATGAGACTTTCAATTTTTTGATCAACAAGTTCTTTGTCTTCGTAGCCAAAAAGTTCGAGTGCTTTGGGATTTAGCATCACAATAACTCCTTCTTTGTTAACAACTACGATCCCTTCGGTGGCATGTTTAAAAAGTGCGTCGAGCATTTCAATGTGCCGTGTCATGGCTTCGTTATGTTTTTCTAAATAATTATTACTAAACATACCAAGTTACAGGACATAGTTGAAGGTAACAAACGAACCGAAAATAATGAATGAATGAGTGAATGATAGAATGAGTGAAATAATGGCTCAAATTTCAACTTAAACGGTTTGACTGAAAAGTGTTGTTGCCGGTATTTCTTCCCAAAGTTTTGCATCAAAAGCCATACATACATTTCGCACAAAGGCTTTTCCGGTATTGGTTACACGTAATCGGAAAGGCTCAATTTCAACCAGCTCATCAAATTGCAATTCGGATAAACGTTCCAGTGCTTTATACAAATCGTCACAAACTTCATCATCGTTTTTCCAGGTTGTTTCGAATTGTGTCATAATCCGGAGAATATGTTTTCTCAAAATAAGATCCTCTTTTGTCAGCTCATGACCTTTGATAACAGGCAAATGACCAGCATCGATTTTCTCATAATACGCCTCGACATTTTTTTCATTCTGAACATAACCTGTCCAGCAATCGCTGATCGAAGAAACGCCCAGGCCAACGAGCAATTGCGTATGCGTGTCGGTATATCCCATGAAATTTCTATGCAAACGGCCATCCTGTTGCGCTTTGTAAAGCTCATCGGTTTCAAGTGAGAAATGGTCCATACCAATATCATGATAACCGGAAAGTTCCAGGGCGTTTCTACCGGTTTCATAAATCGCCATTTTTTTATCAGGATCCGGTAAATCACTTTCTGAATATTTTCTTTGTCCGGGTTTAATCCATGGAATGTGTGCATAACTGTAAAAGGCAATACGGTCGGGACGAAGCTGAACGACGCGCATAATCGTTTCCATCATTGTACAAACTTTCTGCATCGGCAGACCATAAACAATGTCATAATTCACAGAAGTGTACCCAATTTCTCTCGCTTTTTTTGTCAAATGGCTAACCTGTTCATAGGTTTGCTGACGGTTAATTACAGCCAGTACTAAAGGATTAAAATCTTGTACGCCAATACTTATTCTGCGGAATCCAACATTGAAAAGTGCCTGCAAATGTTCGTCTGTTGTATTTCCCGGATGCGCTTCAAAACTGAATTGAGCTTTTGGATGAACGTCTGCATTTTTCAATAAACCTTCAATCAATTTTGTAAGGTTTTCAGGACTGAAAAAAGTAGGGGTTCCTCCGCCAAGATGAATCTCCCTTATAATTGGTTTTGTTTCTTCAAAAATGGAAAAATACAATTCCCATTCTTTCAAAACTGCGTTGATGTATGTTTCTTCTACTTTATGATTAATTGTAATACGTGTGTTGCAGCCACAGTAAGTACATAGGCTCTCACAAAAGGGCAAGTGTATGTATAGGCTTATTCCTTCTTTCTCGTTGGAAATTGTGAAAGCTTCTTTGGCAAGTTTTTCCCAGTTTTGTTCCGTCGGAGGCGTTTTTTGCCAGTAGGGAACAGTTGGGTAGCTTGTATATCTTGGCCCGGGAGTATTGTATTTAAAAAGCAAATCCTTATCCATGGGAGTCGTGTTTTGAATTAATTTCTATATATCAAAACTAGTCAGGTACCATGGCTAAAAACATGACAGAAATCAGTTTGAAAACTTACTTTTGAAAGGATTTTGAAAGTGAGTTGGCAAAACAAAATTATTATTTGCCGTGACAAATCGGAATGGAATTACTATTGGCAGAATTATCAATTGGATATTGTATTAATATTCCCCTCATAACCAATAAAATACCAGCAATCGCTAACATAACTGGTGTTAATTTTCGCACACGTGAGCGAAGTGAAATTGAAAACCATTGCTTAAAGAAACCAACGGCCATCATCGCAGGCAAGGTACCAACGCCAAACATCAGCATATATAAACCACCGCTGAAAGCATTTCCGGTAGCAATTGAGCTGATAAGCGCAAGATAAACCAGGCCGCATGGAAGCAGTCCATTTAAAATTCCTAACAAAAACCAGCTTTGCATTTTCCGGCTCCGCAGCATTTCTCCCATTTGTTTTTTCAAATGCTGAATAAATCTCTGCCAGATTTTTGGTGGATGAAAATAGGTGTCCAGGCGTGCAGGCCAAAGTACATAAAGCAGCATCAGTATTCCTGAAAAGATCGAAAGATAACGTAGATATCCTATGAAAGCGAACGAGGATCCAAGAGAGCCCAAAGCAATTCCCAGTGCTGCATAGGTAAAAGTCCGTCCGCTGTTGTAAACGGCCAAACCGGTAAATTGCTGAAATTTATTTCCTTTTTGAACTGGCAGTGCCAAAGCAATCGGGCCGCACATGGCTATGCAATGAAAACTGCTCAATAATCCCATAGAAAATGCGAGATAGGGCAGAGCGTTATACATTACAATCCTGGTTTTGTGATAACCACCACACCTTCATTCCAGTAAGCCTTTGTTCCGTTTTTCCAGTCAATTTGCAAATAGTAGCGGCCTGGTTTGATATCGGATCCGGCTATTAACTGATCACTATTTTCAGCCTTTACTGGAAAAGTACGATCCTTTGTATTATCGGATGGACAGTACAATTTCACATTTCCTGTTAAAGTATCTTCTGCAAATTCCTCTGGAAAATGAATCATTATTCCCTGCTCTTCCACTCGCCAGGTTAGCGGATTGCTTAATGCTTTTGTCAGATTTACTTTGTTTATTTTATCCTGAAATTGGAGTTCTTCTTCATAGTAATGATCTGTTACAAGATCAATTTTCTGGCTGGCGCTCATGCCTACCAACAAAAGTATCATGACTACAAATCCTCCATAGAGTATTGCAATGCCTGCGCCCCAGTTTAGTTTCATGATATTGTTCGTTTAAATATTAAAATATGATTTCTGAGTAAAACACTTAAAATCATTCTTCCGGAGCCATAAAAGTGGTCTCAAAAGTTTCCAGTTTTTCTTTTCCCTGAAAAACAGAAAGTTTCAGTTTTGTCTTTCGGTTCTTTAATTCTGTTTTTGGAATAATGATAAAAACTGTCCCTTCCGACATACCGGCTCCATCCAATGTCAGATCAGGCTTTCCTGCGAAGAGCAATGTCCCTTTTGGTGAATCAAGATGAATGACCGGTTTTACGATCTGGTTTGTTTTGTTAAAAATTTTGAAAGTATACAAGTTACTGATCGTACCATCCTTATTTTCAATATATTGACTCCCTGGTGCGCGGAATAACGTGGTTTGCGTATCATTTCTGGAAACAACCAGATATCCCAGTGCCGACCATAGTAAAACAAGTACGACAATATATCCCCGTGTTCGATTGGTTATCAGTTTATTGACTCCACTAACGATCGCATTTTCGGATGTGTATTTTATCAATCCTTTGTCAAAACCCACTTTATCCATGATGGAATCGCAGGCATCAATACAGGCTGTGCAGTTTACACATTCCATTTGGGTGCCGTTTCGAATGTCAATTCCTGTCGGGCAAACGGCTACACATTGAAAGCAGCTGATGCAGTCACCAGCAGTACGATCGTGGCCTTTATGTAATTTTTCGCGAGGTTCTCCACGCTTGTAATCATAGGCAACAACAATAGAATTTCTGTCCATCAAAACCCCTTGCAAGCGACCATATGGACAAACAACCGTGCACGCCTGATCACGCAGCCATGCAAAATTGAAATAGAAAACCGCGGTAAAAATGATAATTCCGGAAAAAAGCGGTACGTGGTCGGCTATAGGTTCGCTAACGATTTTAGATACTTCATCGACACCAATAACATAGGATAAAAGGAGGTTGGCAATTAGAAAAGAGACTAGTAAAAATAAGAAATATTTAATTCCCTTTTTTAAAACTTTGTCACTTGTCCACGGGGCTTTGTTTAATAATTTTTGTTTGCCGCTATCACCTTCAATAAGGTATTCGATTTTCCGAAAAACCATTTCCATAAAAACAGTTTGCGGACAGGCCCAGCCACACCACAAACGTCCGAATATGGTTGTGAATAAAACGATGAAAACCATAAAGGATAACATCGTAAGTCCAAAAAGCCAATAATCCTGCGGCCCAATGAATAATCCGAAAATGATGAATTTTCTTTCCAGAACATTGAAAAGTAGAAGCGGCTGGTTGTTATATTTCAAAAAAGGCGTAACAAATAATAAAGTAAGAATAACAACCGTAAACCAGACACGCCTGTCATGCCATTTTCCTGTTGGTTTTTGCGGATAAAACCAATTCCGTTTTCCGTCTTCATTAACGCCATTGAAATGATCACGGAAAGAATCGTCGGCGGGCGGCGTGGAAACAGGAATAGAATTTGGTATACTCATTTTAATAGTCCAGGAGGACGTTAATGCTTAAAAGAAAATCTAAAAATAAATCAGATATGCCCCAAAGCGCATTTTTTTAACTTTCAACCGCGACGCGGCCGCTTTCAACTATCTTACCGCAACCGTACTATCTGCGGGCATTTTTCCTTCTTCAAATATTTCCCCTTGCGGTTCTTTCGGGTTTGCCGGTTTACTTCCTTTTAGTGACAATACGAAACTGGCTACTTTTTGCATGTCTGTCGGAGAAAGCTGTTTTTCCCATGAGATCATACCTTTTTCAGGAACACCGTATTTAATTACTTTGAAAAGATTTTTGATATTTCCTCCATGCAGCCAGAATTTATCGGTAAGATTTGGCCCAACTCCTCCTCCGCCTTCTGTGCCATGGCAGGCCGTGCATTTTTCCTGGAAAATGGCTTTCCCAGCGTCAATTCCAACTATTTCAGTTAGCTGGGTGACTGTGTTTTCGTCCATAGTTGAACCCACTTTTTCCAGATAAGCTTTTTTCTCAATATCCGCCAGGGCTATTTCCTTATCAAGTTCTGCAATTTGTAAATCTCCCATTCCGCTGAAATAATAGGCCGAATATCCAATTGCTATCAAAACAGTTGCAAGAAATAGGGATTGCAGCCATGGCGGCATGCGGTTATCCAGTTCCTGGATTCCGTCATAATCGTGACCTTCGATCAGGATTGTTTTTTCATCATTTAATGAAACACCAAGACCAGCGAATTTTTTGAACCAGCTTGTTTTAGGAGCTGTTTCAGTATTTTTATTGGTGACCTGCCTTAAAACGGAAAGTGCATTTACTAATAAAATGACGATTAGAACCATTATAAAAACTAATAATCCTAACAACATTATTAATAAAATGTCGGTGCCGGAAAGTGCACGAAGTTCTTCTTTTGGCTCCTGAGCATAAGCTGATAAAGAACATATCAGGAAAAGTATTATTGATAAAATTCCTTTTTTGACACTTCCATCATTTAAAGGGATGTTTTTCATTTGATTAAGGGACGTTTTATCCAGTTTGAAAACATAAAACAGAAGCACGACAAAGAAGACAAAGAATATGATGAGGGAGATAAGTGGGAAAATACCCACACCCGCAATGGTTTCGAGATAGTTTCGGAATTTCATGATTTTGTTATGGTTGGGGCGACCCTCGTGGTCGCCCTGTTTCGACAATTATTTACCCGTTTTGATATCCGTACCCAATCGTTGCAGATAAGCAATCAACGCAATGATTTCCTTGTTTTCATTGGCTTTAATCCCGCTTTGTTTCAATCTGGACTGGATTCCAAGTGCTTGTTTATGCAATTCAGCATTGGCAATTTTATCATAACCTTTTTCATAAGGAACACCGAGAGTCTGCATTGCACGAATTTTTACGGGTGTGGAAGCTGTATCCAGATCGTCTTCCAAAAGCCAGCCATAACGTGGCATAATAGATCCTGGGGACATAGAAGTAGGATCTTCCATGTGGTTGTAATGCCATGAGTCAGGATATTTTCCACCAATTCTGTGCAGATCCGGACCTGTGCGTTTTGATCCCCACTGGTGCGGGTGGTCATAAACAAATTCCCCGGATTTTGAATATTCCCCATAACGTTCAATTTCAGAACGGAAAGGACGAATCATTTGCGTGTGACAAACATAACAGCCTTCACGAACATAAATATCACGGCCCTGAAGTTCAAGAGGGGTATATGGTTTCACACTTGCAATGGTAGGAACGTTGGATTCGATCATAAAAGTTGGAATCATTTCTATCATACCACCAATCGAAACGACTAGCAAGGCAACAATTGTGATTGTTAAAGGTTTACGTTCCAACAATCTCTGATGCCAGAATTCCTTTTTATCAGCATGCCAAACAGCGGCCAACGGCATTGCTTTTGCAGTTTCGTATGGAACAAGTGTACCTTTAAGTGCTGTCATCCACAAGTTGTAGATCATCACTATAAAACCAATAATATATAAGGTACCGCCGATACTTCTTAGGAAGTAAAGCGGTGCAAGCTGTGTTACAGTTTCAAGGAAATTAGGATACTTTAACAAACCTTCTGCTGTAAATTCTTTCCACATAGAACTTTGCACCCACCCGGCCCAATACATTGGTACAGTATAAAACAGAATCCCTAAGGTACCGATCCAGAAATGGAAACTGGCCAGTTTGGTAGAAAACAATGGACGATTGTATAATCGAGGGAAAAGCCAGTATAACATACCAAATGTCAGGAAGCCGTTCCATCCTAACGCTCCTACGTGTACGTGCGCAACGATCCAGTCGGTATAATGGGCAATGGCATTAACATTTTTGAAAGCCAGCATAGGTCCTTCAAATGTTGCCATACCGTAGGCCGTAATGGCTACGACGAAAAATTTCAAAACTACATCTTCGCGAACTTTATCCCAGGCACCGCGCAAAGTCAAAAGGCCGTTCATCATTCCACCCCATGAAGGAGCGATCAGCATCACAGAAAAAACAGTTCCGAGCGTTTGCGCCCAATCCGGCAATGCGGTATAAAGCAAATGGTGAGGTCCAGCCCAGATGTAAAGGAAAATCAATGACCAGAAATGGACAATGGAAAGTCGGTATGAATAAATAGGACGGTTCGCTGCTTTTGGTAAAAAGTAATACATCAAGCCTAAATAAGGCGTAGTCAGAAAAAACGCCACCGCATTATGTCCATACCACCATTGCACCAAAGCATCCTGAACACCTGCGTAAAGCGAGTAACTTTTAAAAAGTGAAACCGGAAGTTCCAGATTATTAACCACATGCAACATGGCAACAGTAACAAATGAAGCAATGTAAAACCAGATAGCAGCGTAAATATGTTCAACGCGACGATGAATTGTTGTCATCACCAAGTTGGTTAAACCTGAAAGCCAAACGATTGCAATCGCAATATCAAGCGGCCATTCAAGTTCCGCATATTCTTTGGCGCTGGACAATCCCATCGGCAAGGTAATAGCAGCACCGATGATAATAAACTGCCAGGCCCAAAAGTGGAACCGACTTAAAACAGGGCTCCACATCGGTGTCCGCAATACCCTTGGTGCTGAGTAATACAGGCCGGTAAAAAAACCGTTTCCTACAAACGCAAAAATAACGGCATTGGTATGCAATGGCCTGATACGGCTGAAAGTGGTATACGGTAAATCCATATTTAAATTTGGAAATACAAGCTGGAAAGCGGCCAAGAGACCGACAAGCATGCCTATAAGTCCGAACAGGATCGTCGCGATAGCAAAATTTCGTACGATTTTATTATCATACTGAAATTCGTCCAGCTCAATGGATGCGATACCTGGATTGGGAAGGTTTGACATAATTTTGAGAGCAGATTGGTGAATAAATAGTGGTAATAATTTGGGTCGGGTGAGATAATCCGGAATCTAATTCAGGAATTTTTTTTAACCGGTTTGTTGGTGATAATGCCGTCATCCAGAAGTATGCGCATCGCCGGTGTGCAGTCATCATCAAAATGACCTTTCCAGACCGACCAAATAAAGGTGCTTAGGAAGCCTAAGGCCACAAACAAGCTGACGAGAATCAAAACGTAAAGAGCGCCCATGGGTTTCTATTTAATTAAATTAATTGATTATCAGTGTTTTGTGAAAAATATTTTCCTCGCTTTTGATATGCCAAAACTACCTGACTTGGTTAAGGCAAACGATGACATTAGGATGCTATTAAACTGATGTTCGTCACCTTTTCATCCACTTTTGGGCTGAGATGTTAGTCGCAATAGTGGTAAAAAGTACAATAGTAATAGAGCTGACAGGCATAAGAATGGCTGCGAATACTGGAGATAATTTACCAGTAACTGCCAACGACAATCCTAAAACATTATAAATAAGCGATATAGTAAAACTGATTTTGATAATGCTTTGACCAGATTTGGCAAGGTTTATAAAAGCTGGGAGTTTTTCCAGTTGAATTCCTTCCACAAGAGCATCGCAGGCAGGGGAGAAATTGTTTATGTCATCTGAAACGGCTAAGCCGACATCACTCTGGCGAAGAGCACCTGCGTCATTGAGTCCGTCTCCGATCATTAAAACATTTCGTCCTTCATTTTTTTGTAAATTTTCTATGAAACGAAGTTTTTCTTCGGGACTTTGTTCAAATAATAAATTAGTATCTTTCCCAAATATAGGCGACAAAATAGGCCTGTCTGTCTGTTTGTCCCCGGATAAAAGATAGGTGTGAAAACCTTCTTTTTTAAGCATGTCTACGGTTCTGGCAAGCTCAGGACGATATTTGCTTTTTAATGTAAAATAACCTCGTATTTTTTTATCAAACGAAACATATATATAAGAGGCATTACTCGTTTTTTCTGACGGATTTGCATTTTCTACCCATTTTGAAGATCCTAATTTTACCTCAGTTTTTCCCCAGAATGCCTTTATTCCGGCACCTCCGGTTTCTTCAAAATGCATCAACATACGGCCGCTTCCAATAATATTTTCAAGTTTTTTAACAAGCATTCTACTCAAAGGGTGAGATGATTGCCTAGCCAAAGTTTTTACTATAACCAGTTCATCTTCTGATAGTTTATTGCCGATAAACTCAATTTCTGCTTCGTTCGTCTGTGTGATGGTTCCTGTTTTATCAAAAACGATGGTATCAATATGTGAAAGTCGTTCAATGGCATCTGCGTTTTTGGGATAAAACCGGTGCTTACCAAAGAGGCTTAATAAATTGCCATTAGTAAAAGTGGAGGAAAGTAACAATGCACACGGACAGGCGACGAGCAGGGAAGTGGTAAAAGCTCTGAAAGCTGTTTCATGTTGATTTAAGATAAAAAACCAAAATAGGAAAGTAAGGCTGGCAATAATGAGTATGACCGAGGAAAAGTATCGGTTAATCCGCGCAGCAAGTGTCTGGTTTTGATTCTCTTTTTCTTTGGTAAAAGTATCGTTGTTCCAAAGTTGTGTAAGGTAGCTTTGAGAAACCTGGCGAAGAACTTCCAGTTCAACAGACAATCCTGTCTGTTTTCCTCCTGCGTAAATAGTGTCGCCTTTTTGTCGTTCCACCGGCTCTGATTCTCCGGATACGAAACTGTAATCGATTAATGCCCTGCTGCTTAAAAGGACGGCATCTGCCGGAATTAACTCCTGATTTCTGACTAACATCTTATCGCCGGATTTTAGCTCAGTGATAGGGACCCGGGTTTCTTTTTCGTCTTTTATTGTAGTTACTGCGACAGGGAAATAAGATTTGTAATCCCTGTCAAAGGAAATGCCGGCATATGTTTTGTCCTGAAAATATCTTCCGATCAACATAAAAAATACCGCACCGGTAAGCGAATCAAAATATCCTGGGCCGGTTTTGGAGACAATTTGATATATGCTGGTAAGAAAAACGCAAAGCAAAGCCAAGGCGATAGGTGCATCAATATTTAGATATTTTCCTTTTAGCGCCGACCAGGCAGATTTGAAAAAATCAGCGGCGCAATAAAAAAATACGGGAAGGCTTAATATGAAATTAATGATGCTAAAAAGTGTCCGCAGGTTTTGATCAGATGAACTTTCTCCCAGATGAAAGTATTCAGGGAAACTCAAAAGCATAATATTGCCGAATGCAAAACCGGCTATACCAATCTTATACAACCGGGTTCTATTCCATTTTTGGCTTTGAGTACCTTCAACATCGTTCAGGCTTAGGTACGGTTCGTAACCAATTTTAGTAATAAGTACGGCCAATTCGCTGAGTTTAATTTGCTGGGAATCAAAAGTTATTCTAACTTTTTTTTCCGGGAAATTGACAACTGAACTTCGGATAGCAGGGTTGAATCTGTGCAATTGTTCCAGCAGCCATATGCAGGAGCTACAATGTATTTTAGGTATCAGCCAATTGATACTGGAAAGTTTTCCATCGGTAAATTCGAGCAATTTGGAAGCTACTTCCGGCAGGTCCAGATAATCAAATTTTCCCTGGAAATAGGATTTATCCGGAGATATTCCTTGTGGCCCGTCAATGGAATAATAACTGCAAAGATCATTCTCTTTCAAAATATCATAAACCATCGAACAGCCTTCACAACAGAACGCGTGTTCATCCGAGTGGATGATGTCATCTTTACATTCTTCACCACAATGATAACAGGGAGGCCTGGTAAGTATTGGTTTTTCAATAATATGTTCGTGGGGTCTCATAAATCGGGCCAGCGGGTTGAAAACCAGAGTTTAAAATAAACGAAGGTCTAATGTGACACTTGTTTAAAATGTCAGTCAAAATTGGCGGATTTAGGTCGGGGATAAGATGACCTGTGTCTGTAAGCTAAGTGACTTTGATCAGTATTCGTAATCGCGTTTACAAAATGAGTGGCTCTTGATATCTTTTGATGTATGCGTAAAAAGAATGATATACTGTTGAAAAGTGCTTTTGAGGAAGCTTTTCCGGATTTGCTGCGTTTCTTTTTTGATGATGCGGATATTCTTTTCAATATAGAAAGGGGTTTTGAGTTTATGGATAAGGAGTTAAGTGAATTATTCCCTGAACTCGATAAGCAAGGCGGAAGCCGTTTTGTGGATATGCTGGTAAAAACTTTTTTGAGAAGTGGCGAGGAGGAATGGATATTAATTCATATCGAAATCGAGGCGATTGCAGGTAAGAATTTTGGAAAGAGAATGTTTCAATACTATTACAGAATTCTGGATCGATTTGAAGTTGAAATCGTTGCGCTTGCAGTTTTTACAGGACAAAATAATCAGAACCAGACTGCTTTATATCAAAAAAGCTTTTTAGGAACCAGAATTACATATGAATACAATGCTTATGGGATTTTGCAGCATAACGAAGAGCAGTTGTTAGGTATGAATAATCCATTTACACTGATTGTTCTGGCGGCACAAAAATCATTGCTTCAAGGAAAAATTCCTGAGGAAGAATTAGGAGAACAAAGGCTAACCATTGCCAGGGCTCTTATACAAAGCAAGCGCTACGAAAACGAACAAATAAGGCGTTTTCTTTATTTTTTAAAGACTTTTGTTCACATAGAAAATTCTGAAATAAATAGTAAATTTGATATGGAAATCAATTTGTTAACCGGTAAAGAAACTTCTATGGGAATTATTGAGACAATTAAAATGCTGGCTAAGGAAGAGGGGATGGAAGAAGGTTTGGAGAAAGGCTTAGAAAATGGAAAAGTAATATTTGTCCGAAATCTTCTTTCAAATTATGACTTTGATGTGAATAAAATAGCCATGCTGGCAGATGTATCGGCGGATTTCGTTGAGAAAGTACAAGCTGAATTAACTAATAACCGGTAAAGAAACTGCCATGGAATTATTGAGACGATTAATATGCTGGCTAAGAAAGAAGGACGAGAAAAAAGCAAAATAATGTTTTTCCAAAATTTCCTCACAAATTATGATTACAACGATAGTGAAATTGCAATTTGGTTTTTTTTGTAAGCTATCGACCTCACAAATTTTCCATAAAACCACTCCTCTGAAATTTTATTATATTTTTCAGAAAAATACAAATCCATGTCCACAAGTTCGGAAGCTTCGACTTTGCTTAGTATTCCAAAAAATAAATACATCGTTTTTAAAAGTACTTTTTGCCAGATTTTTGTCTGGTATTCAGTTGGAATGAAATCGGTATAGAGCCATAATCCGTCTTCCTTTAATTTTTTGTCCAGACCAGAAAATAGCATGTCTATTTTATCTTTTTTGAAAAGATCGAAAAAGAAAGGCGTGATGATGATGTCAAAAAGCAGTTCAGTATAATAACCTTCAACTGGCGTATTCATAAAGGAAACACTATTGTTTTTGCAGCTTCTCTTTTGGGATAGTTCAATCATTTTCAAAGAAGATTCTACATAAATAATCTCTAATCCTGTTGGATGTATTTTAGCAATTTCTTCAAGTATCCATCCTGTTCCTCCACCAACAATCAAAATTCTGCTGTTTGGCAAAATTTGTGAGAGCAAACTGACCTGGGCCTTCACCAACGCGTCTCCAAAAAACAGCCGGCTAATGAAATCATATGGGCGGGCAACTGTATCGAAATCAGTATCCATTAGGTTTAAGTCTAGTTAATAAATTGAGATCCGACTATGCCGCAAACTGCTTTAACGAGTAAAAGCCCATCGATGACGATGAGATAGTACAGGATATTTTTGTGTTTTAACATAGACCATGCAACAATGAGCATCAGCATAAAAGGTACCAGATTGAACAACAGAACTATTGTTTTGAAATGCCGGAAATGCGCAAAAAGTAAAAGAGAGACAATGCCGATTGTTAATAAAGGAATCAATACGAAAAATATCGTTGTTTGTAATCCATAACGGACAACAAATGTTTTGAGCTGCTGATTGGAGTCATCTGCGTAGTCTTTCAAATCGAACATTATAGCATTTACGGTACAAAACATCCAGTTTTTCATGAAAAGCCAAAGTGCAAAAACCGGATCGATGTAGTATGTTCCTCTTTCAATTTGCAGGACAACCAGCGGTAACAGATTTACACAACAGGCCCATACAAATCCGATAATGAATGCTTTGAGCCAGCCTGTGTTTCGCAGATTTAATTTTATGAAAGATTGGGGTATCAAACCATAATAAAGAATCGCTGCCAGGCCAATTACAGAGACAAGTATCCAGTAAGCAATTGGTAAACGCAAAATATTTTCATAATACCGGCAAAGTAAAATCAACGATAAGGTGCCACAAATAGCAAGTAATGCGGGTTGGCTCCACTTGATGAAATTATGATGTTTAGCATACCAGATCGTTCTTGGGTTGATGGAATTATCCGCGCTGGTAATACCGGAGTAGGCATAGGTGTAGTACATTACCGTTCCAAAAAACAACAATGAATAATACAAAATGGAATTAAAATGAATTTGAAGCTGAAATAAGGTTTCCAGTGAAAGCGCAACTGCCAGCGTACCGACAAAATAATTTCCGAAAAAGACAAATTCAACAAATTTTCTTCCCACTTGTAATGCTATTTCCGGTTGCTGATCTTTGTTTCGGCTCTGCTAAAATATCAGACCCGAAATATTTTTTTGCATGAAATATATCAATTTAAAGTGGCTGTAACCAATTTTCAGGTCTTTCTCTTTTTTTTTCGGGCGGATGGGAAAAGAACATTGTTGAGGATAAGCCGGTAACCCGGAGAATTGGGATAAAGATTGAGGTCTGTGGCCATTCTGCGGTTACCACCTCGGCGTCCTTCCGGATCATGTCCGCCATAAAATGTCCACTGCCCGCGGCCAAGTTCGCCATAAATGTATCTGTCTGACTGGCTGCTAGTTCCCATGACCAAAACATTTGGCTTAACTGTATTCTTTGTAAAAGCGTTCGTCTGACCGAAAAATTCCCGTATCAGATTTTCATGATTCTGAACTAGCATGGCGGGTATTACATCCCATTTTGCAGAAAAATCAAACAAAGAAAAATAATCTTCATTTTCGCTGTACCATGACCTGCCACCAGTAGCATTAATATCCGAAAAGGCACTTCCATCATCATCGTCCAGATGTAATTTGAAGTTTTGAAAAGCAAATGTTTTGGAATAATCCAGTTTTGACTGCGCGTTAGGATCAACGCCGTCTCCATCAATCCCATCCACAATATCAATTCCTTCGGCCGCGAGTGCAATATCAAAAGTTTCAGCACCCGAGCACATGGCAAACAAAAATCCGCCACCGGCACAGAATTCTTTGATGGATTTTGCAACAGCCAGTTTCATCTGGGATACCTTGGCATAGCCAAAACGACTTGCAATGGCTTCCTGGGCTTTGATGTCATTTGGAGACAAGCGTCTTAAATTTCTTCCAAATTGTCCTGTGAAATCCTCATGGTGCAAATGAATCCAGTCGTATTTCGGTAGATCGCCTTTTAAAATTTCTTCGTCATAAATAACTTCAAACGGAATTTCCGCATACTTCAAAACCAGCAATACAGCATCAGTGTTTTCAAATTCCGAAGGGCTGATTTTTATGGGAGAGTAAACAGCAATTTTCGCGGCTGTATGGAGTTTGATAACCTCCATGTTAACATTCGGATTGCTGATCTGGCTGACGATTTGTGCCTGTGAAGCATCAGATAAGATATCAAAGGAAATAGCCCGCAGCTTACATTCTCTTTCAATGGCTTTAGAATATTGCACCATGAAACTACCTCCCCGATAATTTAAAAGCCAATCCAGTTCAACATCATCTTTAAGAATCGCATACGCCAGGCCATAAGCTTTGAGATGATTCGTCTGTGTTTTGTCCATGGGTATCAACAGGAAATTCGCTATGCAAACCGACGAAATCAACAGCAGCAGTATTGGGAGAAATATTCTGATCATAGCCATCACCGTTAGAATTGCTAAATTTGAAGCTGAACACAACCAAATTTAGTAAAAAAAAACTGATTTAGTTAGCTGTAATTCAGGTCGGTATGTTGCCTGACTCTGAAAGCCGACAGGGAATTGCAGATAACATAAAGTAGTCATTCGTGACAATGCCAATTATTCTTTATGATTTTGGCAGGTAAGTTTGGATACATCATAGCCTCTCGCCTCGCAGCGGGTAACAATGTCGGAATAAAGCTTTTTATCTATCGATTTTTTTCGACTCATGATAAATAGGAATTTATGTTCGGGATGGCCAACTACAACGTAAGAATAGTCCTCAGCCAGTTCAATAACCCAATAATCAATTTTGAATGGCCAGAGAAATTGCGCTTTCATTTGCGCATTATTGGTCCCTGGAACCTGATAAACTTTCGAAGACACGGAATGAATTTCATCACTTCCTGCTTTTTTATAAGACGTAACCACATCATAATATTCACCCTTTCGGTTCCAGGTATATTTTCCAGTTGTTTCCTTGCTGCCTTTGTCATATGTAGACGGAATGGAATAAAGTGAATACCATGTTCCGGCATAATGGTTGATATCGACCCTTTCAACAGTAGCGTTTGGAAGCTTGAAAGCGCTCAGGACACAGATAAAAAGTATGGATGCCAGAAGTTTCATAAGTAAGTGCGTTTTTCAGAACATACGGTCTCAAGCTTTATTTAGATGATTTGAATTTTGAAATCTTTTGATTTTTTTGATTTTTCGGAAAAGGCTTTCACAGGTAATTTGATATAAATTCATGGCCGGACTCTTAATATTTACTAATTTTGACGTATGAGTAGTCCGGTTCAAATTCCTTTCAAGAGTATGGTCGTAATTGACCGCATTTTGGATACGCCAGTATATTTGCAGATTGTCCATCAGATGATCAATGCAATTCAGCGCGGCGTATTAACGCCTGGTATCCAACTGCCGGGATCCCGCACACTATCTCAGGAACTTGACGTTCATCGTAAGACCATAATTGCCGTTTATGATGAATTGAACGCCCAGGGCTGGACAGAAATCCAACCTAATAAAGGGACTTTTGTAAGCAATAAATCACCCGCCAGAAGATCAGATTCATTAAAATATAATACCGAATTTCTGACAAGTTATCCTGCAAAAACGGGTTTTAGTTTCAAACAAAATATATTGCTGGATAAGCCCTTTGTACGTAACGATTCTGCACTCGAATTTACAGATGGGCTTCCGGATATACGCCTCGCTCCGTTGGATCGATTATCGAAAGTTTATGGTGGAATTCTTAAAAGAAAAAGCAGTCACAAACATTTTGGTTATTCTCATGTTGAAGGCAATGAATTTTATCGTGAAACATTGGCGCATTACCTCAATAATACCCGGGGACTGCACATTACGAAAAATAATATCCTGACAACCAGGGGGATACATATGAGTATTTACCTGGCTTCAAATATGTTAATCGGAAAAGGGGACCTGGTCATTGTAGGTGATCTTAGTTATTACGTGGCCAATATGATATTTCAGGAGGCGGGTGCCACTATTATTCCTGTTGCTGTGGATGAGGACGGAATTTCGGTGGAAGTTATAAAAAAGCTTTGTGAAACAAGGGAAATCAGAATGTTGTATCTGACACCGCATCATCATTATCCGACTACGGTGACATTGAGTGCGGAAAGGCGCCTGGAATTGTTAAGTCTTTCGGCTCAATATGGTTTTATAATTCTTGAAGATGATTATGACTATGATTTTCATTACAACAGCAGTCCGGTATTACCACTGACGAGCGCGGACAGGCATGGAATGGTGGTTTATATCGGTTCTTTTTGTAACTCCCTTGCACCGGGTTTTCGGTCAGGGTATTTGGTGGCTCCCGAAAATCTTATCCAGGAATTAGGCAAGTTTCGCCGCATTGTTGACAGGCAGGGAGATATGCTAATGGAGCAGGCTCTGGGAGAATTGCTGGAAGAAAGAGAAATTCAGCGCCACCTTAAAAAAGCATTGAAAATTTATCAGGAAAGGAGAGATTTTTTATGTAGATTATTAACCGCTGAATTAGGTGATTATGTCTCATTTTCGGCACCGCCAGGAGGTTTGTCTATCTGGACGAAATGGAACCCGGAATTGAATCTGATGCGTATCAGCAAAAATTGTTTGGCGCAAAATCTTCATCTGCCACAAAAACTTTTGTATCAGACTGAAAGTGTGACAGCAATGCGTTTAGGTTTTGGGAATCTATCGCTTGATGAGATGCAGCAGGCTGTTGGTATTTTGAAAAATGCAGTCAAAAAAGGATAATGGAAGAGTTTTGAAGATCTTATCCCCAATGATTTGTCGGGAGATGGGCCTTCTGTTGCAGAGCTAAGCCAACAGTTAGCAAACAGCTATTCAATGGCTGACTGCTTAAAAAATAGGCAATATATGTTTTATTTTATTTCTAGATATTGTTTTTAATAGTCAATTGTCTTGATCCTCTGACGATGCTTTTTCATCGTTGTCCCTTTCCTTTTTATTCAAAAAACTTGAAATCCACGAAAACAGCATAAATGGGGAAAGAAGCACAGTAGTAACAACTGTGGCGACAAACCAGATCAAACCTACAATTCCTTTTATAAAAATAATAAAAAATTTGCTCATCAAGAGGGCGATAGAATAGTCTTTTTTGATTATATATTATGTGTTTAATCTTTCGGTGCCCGACAATTTATAGTATGCCAGACAGATCAAAAAATACTTTAATCCGTTGAGTCGAGGTTTTAAAATAGGCGCAAGGTAAATGTACTAACTATTTGATTATAAGTTAGATATTTTGATTTACCGGTTGAAGGATTGAGAAGTTAAGTCGTTTTTCTTACTACAAGCATTGTAGACAATCGAAATGTTGTGATTATCGCTTATGAGTAATTGTTTGAATAGTTTTATTTAAAATGCTTAAAATTACAATATTATCATTTAGGTTTGTAGTATCTTCGTATCATCAAATTTTTTCGTAGAAAAAATTCTATCAATATATTTACGTTATGTAGAACCTCTATCCGTAATAAAAGTGAAAAACTATTTATTGATTCTCGTCGTTTGCTGTATTGCAACACGATTTGCCTCCGCCCAGGATGTTATAGTCAAACATGATGGTGAAAAGCTGCATGTTAGGGTGAATTACGTAACAGAAAGTACTATTGTCTTTACAAATCCGGTAGATTCCCATTCAGATAAATTAGGGAAAGCAGAAGTTGAAAAAATTGTTTACCAATCCGGACGTGTAGAACCAATTTCCAAAAAAGTAGAAGTGCATGGGAAAAAGGACTGGGAGAAAATTATAGTAACCAGTAATCCTTTGTCTGTGGTGGGTTTGATAAAAAAAGGAGAAATTCATGTAAAGTCAGCGCATCATATTGACGGTATTGCAAATATGGAATCCAGGGAGGTTGAAAAAATGAAAAAACAAGCAGCTGAAATGGGAGCGCACGTGATTGTGCTAAGCGGATACGACGCCCGTCATGAATCTCTGAAAACGAATGACCAGATTGTTGTCGCTTATGGCTATGAATAACCTTGGAAATCAAATTTGATATGTAAAAATTGAATTAAGATTGCTTCTTTCCGTCTCTCAGAATTTTTTACGTATAAGGCGTCAGGTTAAATCTTAGACAACTATAACGTTTGTTTAAATAAATCTAAACAAAATTATTTACTGTCTGGCAAGTGTTTTTGTGGATTTTACTATCTCAATTTATCAATAAGCTTTTATTTGATTTTGCGTTAAGTATACTATTTTAGGTCAGGATAAAAGAAGTTCTGACATTTTCTAGTCCTTAGATCGAGGAAATTGTTTTAAAATTAACTACTTTTGCGTCCATTATATGAAGAACGCTTCACAATGAGTCGCTTTAACAACGAATGTTGTACGATTTACGCTATGTAAAGCTTCCGTGGAAAAATCATAATTGACGTAAGTGAATTATTTCCTGGAAAAGATGTTCTCTATAAATATATTTTATGGAAACAGGGTTCAATTTTGTCGAAGTGCCCGGTTCAAAAAGCCGGAAAGTTGCAGGAAAAAAGCAACAGTGGTACAGAACGGCAGTTTTAAAAATATTTTTAGAATATTATAATATCCTTCATTTCAGTACTTTCCACAATAATGTTCCAGTAAATTTTGATGTTTGGGATCCGAAATTGTTTCCAGCTTCATTACTTCAAACCGGCAAAGTAAATAATCTAATTTTCTTAACAGATTTAAAAAGAAATCTGTATTCAGTTTTAAACTTCAAAAAACAGCTCGTTTTTTCTTTTTCGGTAAAACAGTCTTATCGGTTAAATCTTATTTTTCTTCAATACATATTGTTAGGAAAACGGTTTTTCTCATCGGCAGTATTCCCGGACATGATTGCGATTAATTTTAAAAACAGATAAAATGGCTCAGTATTTAAACGAAACATCAAGAACTTTTAGCGAATACCTGTTAATTCCTGGTTTGACAACCAAGGATTGTGTTCCTAATAAGGTGTCATTGAAAACGCCTTTAACTAAATTTAATAAGGGAGAAGCATCCGATATTGAACTAAATGTTCCTTTTGTATCAGCCATTATGCAGTCGGTTTCTGATGATAATATGGCTATTGCGCTGGCGAAAAATGGAGGGCTCTCTTTCATTTTTGGTTCTCAATCCATTGAAGAACAGTCAGAAATGATTAGAAAAGTGAAAAATCACAAGTCTGGTTTTGTGATTAGCACCGCTAATCTTACCGAAGAACATACATTAAAAGATGTCATACTTTTAAAAGGAAAAACCGGGCACTCCACGATCGCGATTACAGACAATGGAAATGCAGAAGGCAAATTGCTAGGTATCGTAACAAGCAGAGATTACCGTGTTACGAATGACAGCCTGGATAAAAAGGTGAAAGATTTTATGACACCTTTTTCAAGTCTTGTAACGGCCGAACTTGGAATTTCCCTGAAAGAAGCAAATGATATTATTTGGGAGCACAAGCTTAATAGTCTTCCGGTAATTGATGAAAATAATAATTTCAAGTTTTTTGTGTTCAGAAAGGATTATGATAACCATAAGGATAATCCTCTGGAATTGTCTGATTCTCAAAAGAAACTGATCGTTGGGGCTGGTATCAACACAAGAGATTACAAGGAAAGAGTGCCTGCGTTGGTTGAAGCGGGTGCGGATGTGTTGTGCATCGATTCGTCAGACGGATTTTCAGAATGGCAAAAGGAAACACTTGAATACATCAAAAGCGAATTTGGTGGAAAAGTAAAAGTGGGTGCTGGTAATGTAGTGGATAAAGAAGGCTTTTTATATCTGGTTGAAGCAGGTGCGGACTTTATTAAAGTGGGCGTTGGCGGTGGATCTATTTGCATCACAAGAGAAACAAAAGGTATTGGCCGTGGGCAGGCAACAGCTCTGATTGAAGTAGCAGATGCCCGTGATGAATATTTCAAAGAAACCGGAGTTTATGTTCCTATTTGTTCTGATGGTGGAATTGCCCAGGATTATCACATGGTACTTGCGCTGGCAATGGGTGCTGATTTTTTGATGATGGGAAGATATTTTGCCCGTTTTGACGAAAGTCCGACACGTAAACTTATGGTTGGCGGAAATTACGTTAAAGAGTATTGGGGAGAAGGTTCCAACCGCGCGCGTAACTGGCAGCGTTACGACATGGGCGATACAGCAGATGGCCTGAAATTTGAAGAAGGTGTAGACAGTTACGTTCCTTATGCTGGTACTTTGAAAGATAATCTGGCTGTTACGGTTGGTAAAATTAAATCAACAATGTGCAGCTGTGGAACTATTTCAATCCCGTTGTTAAAAGAAAAAGCAAAAATTACATTGGTATCTTCTGTTAGTATTGTTGAAGGTGGAGCGCATGATGTGATTGTGAAGGAATAAATTTTAGAATATTTTGATTAAGCTGGCCAGGTATGTTTATATCCATATCTGGCCAGCTTTTTATATTTCCGGGATAATTTCCAACCAGAAATTAATTCCATAACCGTTGGATTTTTACCTACCAAAAATCATTATACCTTCAGATATCTTTGAAATGAGGATCATAAAATGCTTTCCATACTTTTATAGTCTCTTCGATGGATTCAGGCGGACTAGATAAATAATCCTTTATTTTTGTCAGATTAACAGAAGTGGAATGGCTGGATGACGCTTTTACCAGACTTGTCAAAAGTTTATCTATCGCAGATGAATCCGTCTGCCAGTTTTGACTATATTTCTCGTACCAGTTTTCGTTCAAAAATGCAAAACCATCATAACTGTACGCATTTACAATTCCGTCAGGATCAATAATGACCGCTTCGGTAGGGTTTTCTCTTTCAAGTTCAGCATATTTTTCGTTAAAATTGTTAATGCCTTCGCCCAGGATTGCAATGTTTCTTAGTACCTTAATCATGATTCAGGATTTCTTTAAGAGGTGATTATTCATTTGAGGTGTTAAGTTACCAGACATAATTATCATGCCGGTAAGATTAATTTCGATTTTTTTGAATTTATTATTGAACGGTCTCATACTCAATTTACTAAAAAATTAAGGGAATCAGGATTTTATTCCGGATTCCCTTTTTGGTGTTAATAGAGCGAGGTTTTACATAAAACCTTTATGAGTCGGACTAAAAAAATATGCCAGCGGTTACTTTTTCCAATGACGAAATTTATTTTTTATCAGTATTTATGCCGTAAAGATACCATCGTAAAGGGTTATTTCAAACAGGTAATTTGTAAAAGTATGATCGATTTTTATATAGAACCACGTAGTTGAAATTCCGAGTTAGATTTTGATAAAAACAAATACTTAGATCAAAATCTGTATTGCGGATTGTTTACTTTTGAATGTTATTATTTCCTGAACTGTTTTTACAAACAGTATCCATTTTTACAATTTTAAAATGATTAGAATTTCGCAGCTTCCTTTAATTACTACCGCTGATCAGTTTCATGCAGCCAAACAAATTCTGCTTGTGGATGTGCTATTTGTTGGTGACGCGCCGAGAGCGATGCGGGAATATATCAAGACAAGTCACGGCGGATTTGTTTATGAAAAGAAAACTTACATGCCCATTACTTTGACAGGAAACCCGGAAAATCTGATTATAAATGCAGAAAAAGGGATTCATTTCAAATTTGATAAAGGGTTTGAAAATGTTTATGTCCTGAACGGAAATCTGGATGTAGCGATCTGGCACCGGAAATTATATGACATGACAGCTTACGCTGATCAGCCTTCTCTCGGATTTGAGCGTGAAGTGGATTTCATTATTGAAAGATATTTGTCTGGTTATGTAGAATATCCAAAACCAGAATCTACACTATTGAAGTTACCTGCAAAAATGCCTGCAATTGGTACAAAAGCCATGCGCGGATTAAGGCCGGTTATAAGAAAATAGTTGGTTTTGATATTATTGTGTAAAGGGTAGTGGTAGATTTTAACAGGGTTTTTTACCCGTCCAACGTCGAAAAAGCCGTCGGACGGGAGCCCAGAACAACATTATTTCTCAGGAAAACGTGTTCGGGCCACCCGTCGGACGGTTTTTTCTACCGTCCGACGGTTAAGCAAAACTAATTAAAGCCCCAAAAAACAGAACTATAAACAAGAAAAACCCTCCCAAAACCAAAGTTCTGAGAGGGTGTTAATTAAGAAATGACGATTATTTAATCGCAGCAACCTCTTCAATAATCGCTGAAACTTCATTAGGCTGAGAAAGATGAGCAGTATGTCCCGCCATCAAACTGTACACTTTTGTAATCGTAGTCGTTTTAATCATCTGATCCTGCAAATTAATACCAATCGCGTGGTCGTTGATCGTATGAATGTAATATTTGGCGACACTTCCAAAATTTACATCCGTCAAAGTCACTTTATTTGTAAAAGGCAAAAGCGGCTCAGTTCTGTTTTTTGACAACAAAAGCTTTTTAATTTCAGCACTTCCATCCTGACAGAAAATATTGATCAGGCTATCTGACTTTACTGCAATTGTTGACTGATCAGCACTCACTTCCAAAGCAGTCCCTAAAAGTGATTGTTTATCAGCGCTGGAAAGCTCGAATAATGACTGCTGGTTTTGAGGGAGGAATGCGGCCAAATAGACAAGTTTGGCTATTTTGGTTGGAATCTTTTCAGCAACTGCGGAAATCACCATACCACCCAAACTATGACCAACCAGAATTACTTTGGAAGATTGTGCTTCAATCACTGAAATTACTTTCGCGCTGTAACTATCCAGCGTTAAACCGGCAACAGGCGTAGTGTCATCTCCGTGAGCAGGCAACTCTACCGCAATCACCGTAAACCCTTTTTTCTCTAAATTACTTTTAACGGTAACCCAGGTAAAGGTTCCCTGCCATGCACCATGGACTAAAACAACAGTTTCTCCTTTCTTTTCCGGTGTTGGACTGGATTCTGAATTACATGAGGATATTGCTATGGTAAGCAAAATTACCAAAGATGTGATAATCGTTTTCATTGTATTTAAGGATTATGTTTTTGAAAAATTATTTGTTTGTTTTTTGATAGGTCAAAGGTAGAGGCGGCCTCTACCAATAATTTTCACATAGGTTAAAAAGCGACGATGACGTATAAAATATAATTTTGATGGAAACGAGTGCGGGAAATAAGTGGTAACTTAGTTCTATGAAACACGGAGGAAAACCAGTCGTTTTAAATTTGAAAATCCACAGTTTAATTTCTTAAAATCGGAATGTTGCAATGCTTTTAAATCACAAGGAAATCCTACACAATAGCCTTAGTCAGTTTGCAAAGGTGGGAGAAGAAGATATCCGGTTGGCGGATCATATGTGGACACACCGCACGATTAAGAAAAACGAATTTTTTAATTTCAGGAATTCAGTTTGCAGGCAAATTGGATTTATCAACAAAGGATTGTTCCGCGTTTATTACACTGATTTAAAAACGGAAGTTGAGCATAACATTTATTTCGTCCCTGAAAATACATTTCTGGTTTCCCTGAAAAGTTTCCTTACACAAACGGCTTGTCCATATAGTATAGAAGCACTCGAAGATTCTGAATTGATGGTGATCAGTCATGAAAATTTATTATCGCTTTATCCGCAATCACATGCCTGGGAACGTTTTGGGCGAGTGCTGGCCGAGCAATATTATGTTTACAGCCAAACCAAAGCCGAAGGATTATTAAGCCAGTCGGCCGAAGATCGTTATGTTTCTTTATTAACTGAATTTCCGGAAGTCGCCAACCGCGTTTCATTGGGACATGTGGCTTCTTATCTTGGAATTAAAGGCCCATCATTAAGCAGAATCCGGGCCCAAATGGCTGGAAAGTAGTTGGTCAAATATTTAAATAAGCAAAATACGTTCTACGTGCCACCCGTCCGACGGCTTTTTCCGCCGTCGGACGGGTAGACAAATCCGGCACCAGGCCAAAAGATTCAAATACCACCAACGATCAATATAAAAGTAAAATGTCCAAAATAGTAAACGTCGTCAGGATGAAATGTCCGCGTTGCCATCAGGGAAACCTGTTCATGAAGCGGAATCCATACAGCCTGAAAGACGGATTAAAAATGCCGGACAATTGTCCCGTTTGCGAACAGGATTTTAAAATCGAACCCGGTTTTTACATCGGTGCCTTGTGGACAAGTTTTCCAATAGTCATTTTCCTGATGACGCTATTATCTGTTCTGTTACTTGTCTTTGTAAAAATGCAGCTAGAATGGTTTTTTGTCGCGATCACCATCATTTTATTCTCCTTACAGCCAATAATCATTCGTCTGGGAAGAGCAATCTGGATTAATATTTTTGTTGATTACAATGAACATGCGGAGAATAAGTAAATTAATCTCCGCAAATTTGCGGAGATTAAAATTATCAGATTTAACTAAAAACTATTGTTATAATCAATTAATTTATGTTTAATGCATTGAATATTAATACATTATAAATTTATATGTAATATAATAAGTCAATAAATTAAATTCTAAAAAATTAACGATGCGGAGAATAAATTTGTTAATCTCCGCAAATTTGCGGAGATTGTTTGTGTAATAATCGCATGATGTTATGAGCTTATACATCCACCAAAGAAAAAACTGGCCTCAATTTAGTTGGGACGAAGCTGAGCTTTCGACAGTTTTGGGAGAGGTGCGCTATTTTCAGGGGAAAATCACCGGGCGAATGGAAGCTTTTGGTTTATCGTCAAAATCTGAAACGATACTCAAAACGCTAACCGAAGATGTATTAAAATCGTCTGAAATTGAAGGCGAAGTACTGGGCCGTGAAGAAGTACGTTCCTCCATCGCAAGACGGCTGGGCATAGAAATCGCCGGGCTCGTCCCTTCCGACCGAAATGTGGATGGCGTGGTGGAAATGACGCTTGATGCTACCCAAAATTATAAAAGTGAACTGACAAAAGACCGGTTACTGGGTTGGCAATCATCTTTGTTCCCGTCCGGACGAAGTGGTATGTACCCGATATTAACCGGAAAATGGCGGGACAATGAGAAAGGGCCGATGCAGGTAGTTTCCGGACCGTTGGGAAAAGAAACGGTACATTTTGAAGCACCGGATGCGACACGGATTGAAGATGAAATGGAGCAATTTTTGACATGGTTTAACAGTTCTGTCAACATAGATCCGGTGATAAAATCCGGAATCGCTCATGTATGGTTTGTAACCATCCACCCGTTTGATGATGGAAACGGCCGGATCGCGCGGGCGATAGCGGATATGCAGCTTGCCCGGACGGAAGGCAGCGGCGAGCGGTATTACAGCATGTCCGCGCAAATCAGAAAACGGAGAAATGAATATTATGCAATTCTTGAAAAAACGCAAAAGGATAATCTGGATATAACACTTTGGCTTCAATGGTTTTTATCCTGCATGCGTGATGCGTTGCAATTGACCGAAGAAACGCTGAATGTAGTTTTGCAAAGAGTTACCTTTTGGGACAAATATGCAGAGGTACCACTGAACGAGCGGCAGCGTGTGATGATCAACAAAATGCAGGAAGATTTTTTTGGGAAACTTACATCGTCAAAGTGGGCCAAAATCACAAAATGTTCACAGGATACCGCCGGACGTGATATCCAGAATTTACTCATCAAAAATGTGCTTTTTAAAGAAAATGGTGGTGGCAGAAGTACGGGTTATGGGCTGGTCTTGTGAGGACAAGTTACTGCGCAAGCGAAGACAACGATTTTAACTGAGTGTTTATTAAATCCAATACATTTTGTTCAAATTTACGTGTTCATTTTTTTATAATATTGAACATGATTCATTTTTATGTTCAGAAAATGGACATATATTTGTAACGTGTTCAAGTATCGAAAAAAACTGGACATGTGATTTGACTATGTATGATCGCAACAAACCTTTTAATGACCTTTTGCCATTGCCTCCATCCGAGGAAATTGTCAATGATCTTGAAATTTTAAAAAAACTGGTTCTTTCTTCAAGGGCATTAGCTACCGTAAATAGCAACGTAATGAGATTGCCAAACCCATTGATGTTGGTGAATACCATTGCATTACAGGAGGCGCGGACTTCCACAGAAATCGAGAATATTTTCACAACCGGGGATGAACTTTATAGGGCGATTACCGACACTTTAAAAGGAGAGCAAACAGACACCGCCACCAAAGAAGTGCTGCGTTACCGGGAGGCAATGTGGGCAGGTTATCAACAACTGGAAGTGAAAAATGTGATTGATGTGGATCTGATCACGCATATTTTTCAACAAATTAAGAATACCGCCTCTACCTGGCGTTCACCACATGCACAGGTGGTTATTAAACGTGGACAGAGTGAATTTCGGGCAGGAGAAATCATTTATACGCCGCCACGGGGAGAAGGGATTATCGAAGCTTTAATGGATAACCTGATTGACTTCCTGAACGATGACGAAAAGTATGCAGTTGATGCCCTGGTAAAAATGTGCATTGCACATTACCAATTTGAAGCCATACACCCGTTTCATGATGGCAATGGCCGTACCGGACGGATTTTAAACCTGCTTTATCTGGTTCAAAAGAAATTGCTGATCCAACCTGTTCTCTATCTTTCCAAATATATTATTATCAACAAGGAAGACTACTACTATCATTTAGGGGCTGTTACACAACGTGGAGCATGGAAGAACTGGATACTTTTTATGTTGGATGCCGTTGAAAATACTGCACTTTTGACCAGCTCTCTTATTGACGATATTATCAGACAAATGGCAGAAACACTTGCCTATGGAAAAGCGCATATCAAATGGTATAATAAAGAGATTAACGAAGTGATATTTTCTCAGCCTTATTGCAAGCCGCAAAATCTTGCTCCTGTTTTGCAAAAAACATCCCGTACTACACTTACAAAGTACATGGACGAACTGGTCACTGCGAAAATATTGATCCCGCGAAGGCAGGGAAAAGAGGTATATTATTTGAATGAGGATTTGATCCGGATTTTGCAGGGATAGAGTCCTTGCGGCTCATGATCAACAAAATGCAGGAAGGTTTTTTTGGGAAACTTACATCTTCAAAGTGGGCCAAAATCACGAAATGTTCACAGGATACGGCTGGCAGGGATATCTCAGATTTAATCGCCAAAGGAATGCTCATGAAAGAGGGCGGAGGAGGTAGGAGCAGTGCTTATTCGCTGGTTTGGTAATTCGTTAAAGAATAAAAATTTAAAATGCGGTGATGCCGCTTTATAAAACGGGACTATATGGAAATCACTTATTTTTTAAATACAGCAGAGGAAGAAAATTTGTATTGCCGCATTACGGAAGACTCGGATAGCGTTTCTTTTCCTTTACACTATGGTGTCGATGAAGATGAATGGGACTTGGAAAATGACGAAGTGTCGCCGGACGATCCTTATTTTTATTCGCTCATGAGTTTTAAAGCCTTTTTGGAAGAACGTTACGAAGCGTTAAAAATGGAAAGAGCGACTGATATTTTGAACAAATTAAAAAGTGAAGTGGAGGCCATTACAGAAGAATCCGGCATTCAGGGCATAGCGCGCAAGATGTTTGATGATGAAAATGCTTCCGAAGGAATACCGTCCTATGACCAGTTTATTGCAGCTTTTGAGAAATTTTCGGGATTAGGGAATGAAGAGTATGAAGCCCTTGTCATTGACAATACGCTGGAATTTGGTACGGAAGATGGTGACGATTTTCAAATGGATACCGTTGCAGGGCTTAAAACCCGTCTGAGGTCTTTCATTGAAAAGAAATCCTACGCCGAAATAGGTATGATGACCAGCAAATTTATCTGGAGTAAAATTTACAACGACGCCGGCGGGATAGAAAAACATATTTTCCTGCCTGAAATGCTTCTGGAATGGGAAATATTCTGGGATATCGAATACGAAGAAATCAAAAATGCTGGCGGTGAAACGGCTTATCTCGACAAAACAAAGGAAAAATCATGGCGACAATTCCAGGTTTTTATGGCCTGTTACAGCGATTCTGTCGATATTATCCAGCTCGCATTTGAAATCGACGACATGGAATTATATCCTATGATCGTGACAGTTATGCTGAGAATTTTTGATGCAGAAGTTTGTTATGAAGAATATTGTGAGGCCGAGTTTGGCGGGGATGACTGGGAAGTGATTGAAAGTAACGGGATGCCGTTTTTTATTAAGGAAGGAGATTTTTGAGGCACTGAATTGAAAGTTACTTCAAAAATCATTCAATAGTTGAAAGCGAAAGGGCAGATTGGAAAAAGAGAAATGCACTACATCAGAGCATTCTTTTTTCAATAGCCTTCGCCCAATATTTGCCCAAAACCATAACACCTTCTTCATTCGGATGCAGATAAAATGTGCCCTGCTGACCTTTTTCCGGTTTTAGCAATTTGAGATAATGTTTTTTGAAGTATTTAAAAGCCTTGGTATCACCCTTAAAAACACGTCCAGGATCCGAAGTTTTGTATTCGGAAATCATATCGTCAATTTCAGGAATATAGGTTTGCAGCCTGTCCAGACCTTCTCTCAGATATTTTGAGCTATTGTAAGTATTGGTACTGTACCATATCGGATGATGTACGATTACCTTGCTGCCGGGATATTTTTTTAGCAGCTCCGAAATAATGGTCTGCATATTTTTCTTGTAATTTTCTTTGGAAACCGGCGAACCATTCGGCCCCTGGATGGCACTGTCATTCGTCCCCAGTTTCATGGAAAAAATCAGCTGATGATCCTTTTTAAGAAATAAACTGTCAGCCGCCTCAATCACTTTTACAAAATACTTCCCGCTCCCCGGCAGCCAATCCAAAGTAGTAGACCCACTTCTTCCCAAATTAGCAAAAGTCACATCCTGAACCCCTTTCTGTTCCTTCAAAAAGTTAACCGTATGCGTCGGTGGTGGAAATCCATTCGGGCCTCCTTTGCCTATGGTAATGCTATTGCCGATGAAGACGATGGCGAGGTTTTGGACTTGGGTGGTGAGGGTGATTAGGAGGAGGAAGAGGGTGGGGGATAGGTTCATGAGAGAGAATTTATTAATAAGCTATTTACTTTGATAAGACTGTTTGAAAAATCAAGCATATCTAATATATCAAAAGGCAACAAGCAAGATTTCTAATTAAATTACTTTGCAACAACTTTCATTAATTCAGTCAAGGTAACAACAAATGGGATTCCAGAAGATCTACCACCCTTATATTTTGATAGTTTTGAAATATCCCATTTTTGATTCTTAAAAATTAAATCTATTTCGTCATCAAATTGATAAACTAAATATAGATCTCCACTTGGATTAGGATATCTTTTTCGTTCTAAATCCTGCTTCGAAAATATCTTTGGTCCGCCATTTTTCAAATTATAAATCAATCTCGTTACTATTTTGCCAGGGCCGTGCAAAACTAAAAAACGAGCATTAATTTCTTGAATGCCAAGAGAGAGGGAGCCACTATCTGTTCCGGTCCGGAAATTGTACAGCTTGTTTTTAAGTATCCAATTTAGGTGCTCTTCATTTTTATAAAAGCCAATTAAAACAGATGTGTCGTCAGGAATTAGACTTCTATTTTTTCCAAACGTTTCTGGTAAGGGCTCTCTTAGTTCATCTTTATTATTAGAATTGTAAACATCAAAATTCTTAAATGCTATTTTTTCTCTTTGTGACGCTCTGTTAAGAAAATGTTGAACGACGTCATTTAAAAAAACTTTCAATTCTCCAATTCCATTATTCAATTTTGAAGGTTTAATTGCAAATGCACCTAGTCCAGGAATGACTTCATGAAAACCTTGTCTTTGATAAGATTTTTCTGAATTACCTGGATAGAGTATATAAGCACCAGCTGTTCTTCGGATAGCATCTTTGTAAGAGTGCATTTTTAGCAGATCAATTCGCTTAAAATTGCCTTTATCGTTTTCCTTCTCCTCAGTGTTAAGGGTCTCTTCTAAATCTTCGTCTTGGATTTCATTATCAAAAATTGTTGATATGCCTTCAACTTTGTATTTAGCATCGAAATGGATATGGATGATTAATTCTTCGATTTCTGCTTGCTGTTGATCTATACCAAATGGCCAAATTGAAAGGGTGAAATCTGGTCTCATACCTTTTGTCCAACTTCCAGCATTGGGATAATTCTTTTTCCCTGAAAAAGGACGATTAAAGCTAAATTCTACATTTAATTTGCGAGAAGAATTTTCATGAATTCCGTTAATTGCAATATGTTTTCCTTGTTTTAATTGTAAGCCTAATCCGTCTTTTGTAGGTTTTATTAATTGCTCAATACTTTTTGGTTCAATTTGAAATGTATCTTTTATGAGATCAAGAAGTTGGAAGAATAACCAATATTCATATAGAACTGCAACGTCTCTTTTTCCAGCTTCATATACTTCATCTCCTCCTTGCCATATAAGTTTTGCTGCTAAGTCGAACATTAACCAAGCTTTTAACACCTCCTTGTATCCTTCCTTTCGTTGTAAGGTCGGACTATTAAGTGGAATAATTGTAGGACTTCCAATTTTCTTGAAAAGAGAATTATTAAGAAGGTTATCTAAGTAATTTTCTAATTGAGAAGCTTCCTCGTTAAGTCGGGTTCCTATTTTTGACTTCTCTCGAAAATCTCCAATAAAGGCGGCAAAAGTAATGAGTGCATGTTTTATAAATCGGTTCTCTGGAGTATCTGTCGATTCTTGTATTGCTATGACATTTATTTTTGAAGGTAAGGAACTGAAATTTCTTCTTAATGAATGGTTATCTGGAAGAATAATTCGATTTCCCGATCCAGTCATTTGTCTTATTTCCTTATTTCCAACTTTTCGAAGGCGCGTTACATCAGTCACCTTTTCAGTATCCTCCCATCTAGTTACAGGAATGGCTATGATTTTATGAATCGAATCATTGAATTCCTCGGAGGTAAGGACAGATTTTATAAAAGAGAATCGTTGATATAAAGTCTTTGAATCGCTTTCAAAATTGGGTGTAAAATTTTGCGCAGTTGGTGAATTCTGTTGTAATAAAAGATCAATACATTTTTCAGTAATCTCTTCAAGCATTAAGCGATAGTCGCTCCTATAACTAATTTTCTTTGATCGAATTTCAATTTTTACTTCTGCACATTTTTTATCTCTAGGATCTAGGATATCAATTGTCAAAGTGCCAACATAGATATTAGGAACAATACGCCCTGATGACGAATTTATTCTCGAAGGATTAATAATCTCCGAGGCTTTTAAGCGATAATTACCAGAAATAAAGTACTCATAGAAATGTCCTTCTATTAATTGAAAAGATGCCTCACCATTAATTATTGCTTCTGCATTATCTATTTTAAATATGGTTTTAACTGAACTATTTTCTCCAAATATTTTCAGTTTAATAGGTTCCTTGTTTACGATAAAGTCGATTTGTACTTCATTGTTGTCCTTGATCATCACGCTTCTGCATAACTAGTAAAACCATTTTCCATAAGACTTTTATACATCCTGGAGATCTTTTCAAAAGTTAGTGGATAATGTGAAATAGCAGAATAATCAAAATTGTCTTGACTTATGTATTCATCTACTTTATCCATTTCCATTAGGCAAATTTTCCCTAACGCCTTCAATACTGGCTCCAATTTTCGCCTCGAACCATGAACTTTTGGCAATAGCTTTTGAACAACTGCACAATCAATAATTTCATTTGTAGTCCACTCTGGCTCAATTTTATTTATTATGGTTGCTAAACGAAGTATTTCTGAGGCGCTTCGATATCCAAATTCTGCTCCAACCAATTTAAGCTCTTTGAAAAATTTTAGAAGTGCTTCATTAACAAGATCTTTATTTGAAATTAATAAACTCTTGTCTCTTGCTATGGATAAGAAGCTTTCTGCCATATTTGAACCGACAGAAGAAATGATTTCTAAATCTAAGTTGCTACCAACATTTAAAAAAAATTCCATTTCTTCCAAATTTACTCGAAACTCAATTACACTGGCTCTGTCAAGTACTTTTGGACTAAACATATAAGTAGTTTCATCAATATTTACAGTCCCGATGATAAATAAGTTTTTTGGCAATCTGATTTTTGATGGTACTCTTTCTGTCTTGTTGGAGTGCTCAGGACGTAGTAAAATGCTTTCATCCGATTCCATGACGCTTAAAAAATCAGCAAAGTATCTTTCTACATGACTTAAATTCATTTCGTCTAATATGAGGAAATAAGGTTTATTTGGATCATCGATTGCACTAATAATCAAATCCAGAACTCCATTATCAGGCAGAACATAGGTATTGCTTTCTAATGCATTTGGGTAACCTAATAAAGAATCTCTGTTAGTCCAATCCGAACCGACAGCTACAATACAAATTTGATCCTCACTTTCACAAATCCATTTTGAAAATGCTTGTGCTAATTTAGTTTTACCTGAACCAGAAAGGCCAGTAAGAATTACAAATGGCTTTGTTAAAAGTGAAGCAATAAAACGTAAGACGAAGCGAGGTTCTATTGTCAAATTAGCACTTTGTATACTTTCGTGAAATGACTTGTAATCAAAGTTAAAATTTAATTTATCGTTCTTAGGTGTGATATCATTAATCAAAGCACTTTTATAAATGTTAACAATGTTTTCTAAATCTTCGTCAATGATATTCTCGCTTAAATTTTCCGAGTGGGGATATATTTTGTAGACGAACGAATCTCCATATCTATCAGGTTTACCTAAATTATTTTCCTTGAAGTAAGAAGATATAGTTTTTGGATTTGAAAGTTCCCAATTGATAGATGGAATATGAGTTTCGCTAATTCCATAGGCAAGAATTAGTAAATCTTGCTTCTTATAATACAAATAAACTGGATAAATTCCATTGCTTGTTGTTTGTCCATCTTGCAAGAAAGATATCCAAGAAACCCTTGCAAGCCCTCCTTGTCCGAAACTAACTTTTACATTGAGATTTGCATAACTAGTCTCGAAGTGTTTATACTTTAAGTTATCAGTCTTGGATTGTTCTAGAAATTTGATTAGTTCGTTGAAGTATCCCATTTGGTTGTGAGGGTATTGTTGTTAAATAGTAAAGTTGAGTGTATAAATAATGCTAATCTGGCACAATTTTACCATAATAAAAAACATATCGAATTGCGAACCATATCTCCTAGCTATCCCAAAAAAATGTTCATCATCTCCCTAACCTACACCGTCCCTCTTGAAGAACTCGACCAGCACATGGTTGCTCATGTCAAATACCTCAAAAAGTATTATAAGAAAAATATATTCGTGGCGTCTGGTAGAAAAGTACCTCGTTCGGGTGGGATTATTTTGGCTTTGGCGGAATCGGAGGAGGAGGTGAGGGAAATAATCAGTGAGGATCCGTTTTATAAATTGGAACTGGCTGAGTTTGATATTACACACTTTTTGACATCACAATTCCACCCGGATCTTACGGATTTGCTGAAAGGGAAATAGAGTGTAAGTGGCTGGAAATAATTATTTCAGATAAAAGAACCGTTTATTAGTCAACGGAACTTTCATCTTCAATCTGAATAAATTTTTAAATATCAGGCTTTGCCCAAAGCCCATTGCAAATGTCCTAAATGGTGGTGGATATGCCAGTTGGAGATTGCCAGTGCATCTTTTTGGTTAAACCAAATTTGCCGGACCGGGTGGTAATAGCTGATCGATAGCCGTTCTTCGGATAATGTTCTGGCCAGGAAAACATAACGTTTTGTTACGCCTTCAAAAGCCAGCAAGGAATCCGAAACTGGCGCGGAAAGTGAATCCGGCGTGGCAGCCCAGGCGTTCATATCAATCAACAGCGTTTCTTTATTTTCCGGCTCAGTAAGTGCTTTTTTGAGGCGCAGGTAATGGAGATACTGTATGTCGCTCACATGATGGACAAGCTGGCGCACATTCCAGCTGTCGTCACGATACGTTTTGGCAAGTTCTTCTTCGGATAGATTTTCAACCAGCTGACGGTATTTTTCCGGCGCTGCTTCTATATTTTGAATGAAATTTTCAAGTTCTTCTTTGGAGTAATTGTCCTGTTTTAAAAAAGGGCCGATAGGAAATTTGCGGTCTGACATAAGAATCGATCAGGGGTTTTTGAAACCAAAAGTTATACAAATGCCGGAGAAATCCGGTTTTCAAAGTTAGCAAGAAAAGATTTTAACTATTAGTACTATACGTTTTGTATTTGAAAAGCGGATTTGAGAAATCAATTTGTGAACAAAAAGCATAAAGGGAGCCATCCGCTAATCAAACTTTGATTATATCCTTTATTTTGTCGTGTTCTGCCACGAAGTTAGTCGTTTATACACCCCTTTATTTTAAATTACTGCTGTTAAATTTGTTGTAATAAAACCAGAAAAATATAGATCATTATGGCACAAATTAACGCGTATCTTTCTTTCGCTGGCCAATGCCGCGAAGCAATGACATTTTATCAGGAATGTCTGGGTGGGGAACTTGAATTTATTGTGATCGAGGATTCTCCCATGGCTGAAAATTTTCCGGCAGCATTGCAAAAGAATATTTTACATGCAAGCCTGGCAAAAGGTGACATGGTATTCATGGCCACAGACATGGTTGGCCCGGATGGGATGGTGAAAGGAAATAATGTTTCGCTGACCATCACGTGCAGCAGTGAAGATGAAATGAACGAATTTTTTTCAGCACTATCTGCGAACGGAACAGTGACCCATCCGCTGGAAGATTTTTTTGCCGGACGAATGGGGTCGCTGGTTGATCAATTCGGTATGTATTGGTCGGTATTTTTTGACAAAAATAGCGGAAAATAATCTTTGGCGGAATCCACCCCCAAGTTTGCCGGATTTGCCCCCTTTTTTATCAAAACGGTGACATTACATTTGTGGCATAACTCATTAATACCTAAACATAAGGAAGATGAACGTTCTCAAAATTATTCTGATTGTTATCGTGGCTTTTGTTTCGCTTGTTTTAATTGCCGCGCTTTTTATTAAAAATGAATATACAGTGGCTCGTGAAGTGACGGTAAATAAGCCAAGTCAGCAGGTTTTCGATTATATCAAATATTTGAAAAACCAGGACCAGTTTAACAAATGGACCATGACGGACCCAAATATGAAAAGGGATTACAAGGGCACGGACGGAACCGTTGGGTTTGTATATGCCTGGAATGGAAACGATAAGGCCGGCCAGGGAGAACAGGAAATCAGGCAGATTAAAGAAGGTAGCGAATTCGATACCGAAATCCGTTTTGAAAGACCCATGAAAAGTGTGGCGCATATAAAAATGACAACAGAACCTGTCTCGGGAAACCAGACGAAAGTAACCTGGACTATGGCGGGTGCAAGCAAATATCCGTTAAATATCATGACACTTTTTATGAGCGGTATGCTGGGTAAGGACATGGACGAAAGTCTTGCCGGTTTAAAAAGGATTATGGAGAAATAATATATCGTCAATAACACGCCTGATGAAATTGAATTTATTAAGCATTTATTAAACAAACTTAAAATCATGACAAATCGCATTTTCGTCAACATGCCTGTTAAAGACCCGGCCAAATCCGAGGCGTTTTTCTCAAAACTGGGGTACTCTTTTAATGCACAGTTTTCCAGTGAAAACGCTGCTACGATGATCATCGCCGACAATATTTCCGTGATGTTTATAAAAGATTCTTTTTTCAAAGAATTAAGCCAAATGGAAATCCCTGACCTAAAAAAGTATTGCCATGCCGGCGTCGTATTGTCGGCAGAAAGCAGAGAGGAAGTGGATAAGGTCGTGAATCTGGCGGTGGAAGCCGGTGGCATTGCGCGGGATGATATTCAGGATCAGGGATTTATGTATGGACACAGTTTTGCTGATCTGGACGGACATTTATGGGAAGTATCATGGATGGATCCGGCTGCTTTTCAGAATTAAGACTGAAAATTTTTTATATTAGAGTGACAAAAAGCGTTTGAATGACGCTTACAAGACGAATCCCTATCTAAACTTTTCAACGAAAACATGAAAATTGCGGTCATTATTGTACGTGTACTAATGGGTCTTATGTTCCTTTTTGCATCCATTGCCTATTTTTTCAAACTGATTCCACCACAGGAACTAAGTGGTCCCATGAAACTTTTTAACGAAGGTCTGGTCGCATCAGGTTATTTTATGCAATTCCTGAAAGCGGTGGAACTGATCGCAGGGTTACTTCTGGTTGCCGGATTATTTCTCCCGCTGACTGCCATTATCATCTTTCCAATTACGATAAATATATTTATGGTGCATGTATTTTTGGCTCCTCAGGGTATACCGATCGCCATTTTTATGTTAGCAGGAAATTTATTTTTAGCCTGGTATTATCGCAAAAGTTACGCGACGTTGTTTATCATGAAGTAATTTGATAATCTTCGTATAAAGAGGATAGTTTAGTGTTTTTTATAAAAATTGGTACCTTGCCGAAAGATTATAAAAGATACTAAACTATCCCTGATCCAGGATTTGAAACTGAAAAAATGGAAAACGATAACACACAAATCGACTTATTTGAAATGCCCGTTATTGAAAAACCTGTAACGTACGAATACGAAGTCTTTCTTTCCATATCAAAAAATATAGAAGAGGATGCGGTGATGTTAAAAAGTAAAACGGAAGTTATTGTAGGGCCTGACAAGCAGAAATATTTCCGTCCGCATGTTTCTTTTCTTTCTTTTAAACAAAAAGCGGGAAAAGATTTGGTGATGAGCGCATTGCAAAATGCTTTGTTGAATTTCGGTCCTGTTGATGTGGAAATCAGCGGATTTGAAATTTTCAGCAAAGGGCCAAGAGGGCAAGCCATTATCCTGAATGTGGTAGAATCAGAAGCCTTAAAGAATTTGTACGCATTAATTCAATCTACTTTTCGCTGCGGGAAAATGAAAGGTTTGCATCTGACGATTATGCGGACTGTTTATTTATATGATCAGCAAACCGTTCTCGCTCAGTTGAATGCATGGAATTATTCGGGAACTTTCCAGTGTGTTCAACTTACATTACTCAGGAGACCGAAAGACAGCAAAGAGAAATACGAGGAAGTTGGGATACTGAATTTGGGAAATCAGGCTAAATAAAAGTTAAAAATCACCGGTATGATAGAAGTTTTCAAAACCAACGTTACTGATCCCGAAGTAGCCAATATGTTGCTGGATCAGATTCATTTAACTTTTATTGATTATCAGGCCAATTTTGATCTGGACGATTGTGACAAAATTTTACGTGTACGTTTTGACTCCGGCGTTGTACAATCTTCCCTGATCATCAGTATTCTTAAATATTTCCAATATGAGTCAGAAGTTTTGCAGGAAAATAGTTATGCATCGCCAGAAGAAATTCTATTAGCTTAATAAAACGGTTTACAGCCTTACCATATCCTTGTTGTACCTGTTTTTATAACCAACGGGTGAAAGTCCGGTTATTTTTTTGAAAGTTGTCCTGAACGCTTTGGTATCAGAATAACCGACATCGTTCATCACTTCGCTGATATTTTTCCGGCTTCCTTCAAAACTCTTTTTGGCTGCTTCAATTTTTACACGCTGAATATATTCCGAAACGGTATTGCAGGTGGCTTTTTTGAACCGGCGTTCCAGACTTCTGCGGCCAATGGCAAACATGGATGAAAGTTGATCTACCGTGATTTTGTCCTGAAAATTAAGCTCAATAAATTCCTGCGCTTTTTTGATTGATTCGTCCTGATGTTCGCTCTGGCCGTTGAACATAATAAACGGCGACTGGCTTTTGCGGTCCATTTCGATCTCAAAATATTTCGAAGCGAGAATAGCCATATTTCTATCTGTGTATTTTTCCAATAAATACAAAAGCAGGTTCCAGTAAGAATTTGCGCCACCGCTGGAATAAATACCGTTTTCATCGGTGATGATTTTGTCGGCCACCAGATCAACATCCGGGAACATTCTTCTGAAATCGTTTTCAGCTACCCAATGTGTTGCACATTTTTTTCCTTTCAACAAGCCGGTAGAAGCCAGTAAAAATGCGCCGACACAAAGACTGGCTATTTCTGAGCTTTCTTCATGTTGCTGTACAATCCAGGGGAAAAAATCTTTGTTAGCTTCAATCACGGCTTCTTTGTCCCCGTTCACAGCCGGAATAATGATCAGATCCGTTTTTGTAATTTCATCAATAGTAGCATCCGGATATACCCGAAATAATTTGTCATAAATTTCCGGTTCTTTGGAAAGTCCCACAAGTTTTACATCAAACAAGGCAGGTTTTCCTTTGCTTTCCAGAAATTCATTGATTTTGGTAAACATGTTGAACGGGCCCTCAATACAGCTCAACGCCACGGCACCTTTGGGAACGAGAATAGCTATGTGTTTCATATTTCAAAAATAGAACGAAAATCTGTCGCAATCAACCCTTAACATAGTCTTAATCACACCACATGGGTTTGTAAATGGGATGCTAAATTTGCATTATAAATAGTTGGCAAACGATAAACTTTGGCTTTCCACGTTTAATTAAAATCTGGACTAACGATTTTGGAAAGCTGATGAATTTACTAAATCAATTTCACTTATTAAATTCTAAACGTATGGAAACCACAAAATCAGTAATCAAAAAATCAATTTTGATAAAAGCGTCCAAGGAAAAAGCCTGGGATGTATTGTTTACAGATCCCTACATCAGGATTTGGTATAATGAATTCAGTGCAGGTTGCTATGCTGTAACTGATTGGAAATTAGGCAGTAAAGCGGTTTTTAAAGATGATAACGATAATGGATTGGTTGGAGAAATAGTTGCAAATCAGCCCAATCAATTACTTTCTATTGAATATGTGGGAGTACTGGAAGGCGGGATAGAGGATTATGAAAGTGAAATGGCAAATCTAATGAAAGGTGGCCGTGAAACGTATAAAATATCGGAAACCGATGGGGGGACGTATCTCGAAATTGAGCTCGATATAGCTCAGGAATATTTTGAAATGATGTCTTCGATGTGGGATAAAGCTTTGGAGAAGATTAAAGAATTGGCCGAAAATCAGGTACTTTGATCCCTTATGCCCTTTGTGAAAAATCTTGGTGTACTTTATGTTTAATTTAAGCAGAAAGTACACCAAGAAAAAACCACACAGAGATTTTAAAGCCAGAGTTTTTCCATTTCTTCCAGCGTTTTCTCTTTTGTTTCAGGAATAAATTTCCAGACAAAAAGAAAAGCACCAAGTGACATCAGCATGAAAATCCAGAAGGTATAAGCGTTTCCGATTGATTGAAGCAGAATTGGAAAACATTGGGAAACAATAAATACGAAAATCCATAAAGCAAAAACGCAGATCGACATCGCTTGACCGCGCGTACGGTTTGGGAATATTTCGGCGATAACGACAAAAGTTAAGGGTCCGAGTGAAAGGGCAAAAAAGGCGATATAGGCCAGAATTGAAATTAGTACCAGATATCCTTTTGCCAGATCAAGATAAAATGCGCCTCCGATAAGAGCCAGGCAAATTGTCATTCCGGCAGATCCGGCTAATAGCAAACCTTTTCTGCCGACTTTGTCAACATATTTTATGGCAACAATCGTAAAAAGGAAATTAACCACACCGACTAAAATGGTTTGAAGCAAAGCAGAATCCGATCCGTCGCCGGTAGATTTGAAAATCTCCGGCGCATAATACATGATGGCGTTAATGCCGGTAATTTGAGAAAACATAGCCAGAATAATACCGATAACGAGTGCTTTCCGAATTCCTGGTTTGAAAATTTCGGAAAAGGAAACCGATTCTGTATTCAAATTCTGATTGATTTCTACCAATTCCAAACCCGCTTTTTCCGGTCCGTTTATTTTTGTCAGGATAAAAAGCGCTTCTTCATTTCTGCCTTGTTTGGCAAGCCAGCGAGGACTTTCTGGTACAAAAAATAGTAAAACAAGAAATATCACAGAAGGGAAAATACCTGAACCAAACATCCACCGCCAACCGGTTTCAACATTCCAGCTTTGATCGTACATCCCGGCGATTTCGGCGTTTACAAAATAGATCAGCAAAATTCCGGTTACGATCCCAAGCTGGTTTATGGACACAAGTCTGCCGCGTTTTTCTGCCGGAGCAATTTCAGTAATGTACATAGGAGCCAGCATGGAAGCGATTCCAATGCCTAAGCCGCCGATAATCCTAAAAAAAACAAACCAGTTTAGATCAGAAGGAACTGCAATTCCGAGGGAAGATATGCCAAATAAAATAGCGGAAAGGATGAGTATTTTTTTTCTTCCCAGCCAGTCGCTGAACGTACCGGCGAACAAAGCACCAAAGACACAGCCGATCAAAGCGCATGATGCAACCCAGCCAACCATGGACGGTGACAAGTCGAATTTGACTTGTAAAAATCCAATCGCACCGGCAATCACGGCCGTATCATAGCCAAACAACAAACCGCCCACGGCTGCTACCAGGGTAATTTTATATAGAAAAAATACGCTCCCCTGATTTCCCATGACTAATTGATTTTATAATCTTCTTTGAGATTGTTTGTCCTGATGCTTGCCTTGATCGTCGCACATTCGTGTCCGGCACTTTCGCCGTGCGGTGTGATAGTATAGGCTCCTACGCTGGCAGGGACGATAAATGTTTCGGCATAATGAATTATAAAAGGCTCAAACGCATCCGTTGGGCTTTCCACAATCGCTTCCTGGCCAGAAATCAGGTTGAGCACATTTACAATGCCGTCTGTATTATGCTCCACTTTTTTCGTGAACCAATGCCTTCTCGTTTCAATAAAAGATTCGGAATCAAGCCCCGTTCTTTCTTCACGCCAGCCATCGCCGGAAGCTATATTTTCAATCTGGTTGACAAGATTTTTTTTAGCCCATGCCGTTGTTCTTTCCCACTGAATATTATTTTTTCCATGTTCGAGCGAAATCGGTCGAGGTTCCCCATTCAGTCCCATGCGCCCCCAATCCCACAATTTGAAAGTAAAAATAAAAGGGGTAGCACTGATTTCAAGTACAACGGTATCCGCGCCAGAACAGTGAACAGTTCCGGCCGGAATCAGAATATGGTCATGTTTTTTAACCGGCCATTTCTGTATAAATTTATCGGCATCGAAATCTTCTTTACCTTCCTGCGCAGTTTCTAATGCTGTCAGCATTAATTCAGGATTGATATTTTCCTTTAATCCCAGATATACGAAACCATCGTCCCTGGTATCCAGAAAATAGTAACTTTCGTTCTGCGTATAGCCCATACCGAACTTATCCTTTATATACTGATGCATCGGGTGAACCTGCAAACTCAGATTGCCGCCTTCCATTGTATCCAGAAAATCAAAACGTATCGGAAATTCTGCGCCAAAAGCGTCGTAAACTTCTTCGCCAAGCAAACTTTCCGGATGTGTGAAAACGAGATTGATCGAAGGTATTTCAAAATTTACACCGTTAAAATCAAAAACCAGGCTGTTTTCTTCCGGGACACAATCAAATCCCCATGCGTAGTTTTGCGCAGTCCGGTCCAGATCAATAACTTCCTTCAACCATTGTCCGCCCCATGGACCCGGATCAAAAAACGGGACAACGCGAAAGGGCTGTTTAATGGTTTTATCGAGCGCTTCACTTATCGCTTTTCCGGTTACCATCTTTGGATTGTTTTCAATAGTCGTGTCCAAAACAAAATCCCACTGATTCATCAGCGTTTTTTTGTGATTATCGCAAACTTTCCAGTCTACAAAAAAGCTTCTTTTGTATTGATATGAAAAGGGATCGTTGGCATTATCCGTACCAAGATTACTGATTTTATTTTTTCGGAAACGAAGCTGGATTTCCCACCGTGGCATGTCTGCATAAATCAAAATGTCAGCGTCAGGAGCGATCAACGATGCACCAATTCCTGCCACCAGGATTATTTCATCTTTACTATGCTGAATATCATTTTGAATTGCGGCCACTTTTTCGAGATCAAAAAAGTCGGACAGTTCCAGTGTTGTTACAAAACCAAAAACGGGATCATCCGTAACAAACGGATATACCAATGCTTCCAGTTTTTCAGAATCCAGTAATGCTTTTGAAACATCAAAAATACTGGTTTTTGTTTGTCCGATGGTTAATCCGGAAATTATTTCATCAAAATAAACACCGTGGTAAGTATCCAAAACCACGATTTTTTTTTGTGACGAAGCAGATTTTATTTTTTCCTGGATGACTTTCGATATATCTTCCCAGCCGGTTACGGCCTGGTGTCCGGCAATTTTTACCTGAGGGAATTTGTTAAAGTTTGACTTTTTCAAAACAATGATTTTAGGGGTTAAATAATTAAGCTGCCAACTCCCAGGAGTGCGGCCGTATTGATTAATGATGCTTCGGTAACTTTTACTTTTCCCCAGACAGCCCAGGCATTCTGGTTCACTTTTTCCTGGATGTAGGGGAGGATGACTTCCTTGCTGCCCATAATTCCACCGCCCATAATCAGGATTTCCGGATCATAGGCATGGATAAGATTCAGCGCGCAGGCACTCCATATTTCCAGACATTCATTGCAAACCAGCATCGCGAGCGGATCTTCATCGGCGGCAAACTGGAAAATGGTTTTAAAATCAAGTTTGGGTTGTTGGAAAAGAAGACTGTCTGAGAACTCGGGATGGCTATTTATGATTTTTTTAAGATTCCAGGTCGAAGCTTCGGCTTCGGCGCAACCGTAATTTCCGCAGTTACATTGGTCTCCTTTAATATTGACCATAAAATGGCCGCCCAGAATTCCTGCCTGAAAATGTTTTCCTCTCAGAATTTTTCCTTCCATAACTGCGGAGGTTCCTATTCCTGTTCCCAGATTCATCAGCACGACATTGTTATAACCTTTTCCTTTACCAAACTTCCATTCGCCCAGTAATGCTGACCGGGTATCGTTTTCAAGAAAAAGCGGGACGTTCCAGGTTTGTCTTGCCCATTCGGTCAAATTGATTGTTGGCGCATCATTGTATTTATCATTGATGGTCAGGATTTTTTTATCAACCGAATCGATAATTCCGGGTATGGCCATGCCAAGACCGGCGATATCGTTTGAGGAAAGTGAAGCTTTTTCAAGAAGTCCGTTTAACGACTTTTCGATTTCAGGCAACCGTTCGCGCAAACCGTTTCCGGCCTGTGAATCGATCTGAGTTGAGAAAAGTATTTCAGCACCTTTTACAAGTCCCATTTTTATCTGCGTGCCTCCAAGGTCGATGGCCAGTACCGTTTTTTCTTCCATTTTATTCCTCTTTCGAATCTTCCTTTTCAAATAAAACGATCGCGTCGTATAAAACGCCCGCCTCGCCGCGGAATGTTCCGGAGCCTTTTGGTTTGTTGTCGACCGTGTACCATTCGTAAAAACCTTTGTTGTCAATGACTCTTTTGAGCATCGGTTTCAATTGCTCGTAAGCTTCTTTTTTGAATCCGTTTTGATACAATGCACTTACCATTCGCGCTCCAAACCAGGTCCAGTCGCCACCATTTTGATAACCATATGGATACATTCCCTTATTTTTGAAACTGCCTTCCGGATAAGTGGGGTATAGGGTAAGTCCGATGGAGCCCGCGCCGGAGCGTTTAACATTATCGATCATTTTATCAAGCGAAACCTTGATCTGCGCTTTTGATAAGAGATTAGCTTCAATTGCTACGGCCGTTCCGCCATGATAATAAATTTCGTTTTCGTTCAGACTTGCAGGAAAAGGCGAGCCGTTCAGGTATATATGCGGAATGAATTTTTGATTTTTTTCATCCCAAAGATACGCCATCGTATTTTTAGCAACCGCGTCACGAATGGGCTGCCATTTGGTTTTCTTTTCAGGAATCAATTCCATCAGTTTATCCAGCGCGATCAGGAACATGGCATTATCATAAATATCAATGGCCAAATGGGTATCTTTTGTAAGATAAACGCCCCAGTCATGCTCCGGCTGCACATCGCCCCAATCGGCAGTAGTAGCTCCCCAGATCAGGCCGTGTTTTTTATCATACCGATGGTTCATCAGAAAGTCCATAGCCCAGTCAAGTCTGTATTTCACAGTTTTTGTACCGATTTTTTCATTCAAAAAAGCAGTGTCGCCACTCACTTTTACATATTTGTAAACAGCCTGAACCAGGGAAGATTCCTGATCTGTTTCTACCGTATTTTTATGTCCGGCATATTTCGGTTCCAGGTTATTTAAAATGTATTCATAGCCACCTTTTGATTCTTTTACTTTTTGAATAGGAATAAATCCGTCGACAATATTTCCATCCTCACCTTGTAATTTGAAAAATACACTCAGGTTTTCTTTCAGAACTTCGGGTTTGTGGACTTTGGCGGATAGCGTAATAAAGGTGTTATAATCCCTGATCCAGACTTCGCCATAGCCGTCTCCGGCGTTGAAACCGGTTTTGACAACGTCCATTGCTTTTGCTTTTACAATGGATAAGGTGCTGTCAGTTTGGTAAATACTTTGTTCTTTTTCGGTTTTTTCTTTTGTTCCACAGCTAAAAAGTAGGGAAGAAAGGGTAAGGGTTAGGATGGTATTTTTCATGATTCTGGGTTTTGTTTCACGCAAAGCAAATAAAGCGAGGGCAAAGGCGCTAAGTTTTGATCTAGGATTATTCTGTTGGTGGGAGTGTTTTTAATCCCCAGTGTGTGTTTGGTTTTGGGCCCATTTCCAGGATTAGCGATCCACCTTTTAACAAGTCTGCGGCGTTGAACCAGAAGTTTTCCAGCGATTTTCCGTTTAATGAGGCTTTTTGTATGTAAATGTTTTTTCTTGAAGTATTTTTGGCTTCAATTGTAAATGTTTTTCCACGGCCAAATTTTTCTCCTAAATCAATAATCGCTTTTTCAAATAATGGACTTCCGATTTCATAGATAGGATTTACGCTCGTGCCGCCGTCGGTCTGGAAAAGTCCGAGTGCATTCATAACGAACCAGGCGCTCATTTGTCCCTGATCTTCATCGCCCAGATAGGCGTTGGAAACTTCGTGGCCATAGTAACGGTCCACAATGGATCGGCTCCACTTCTGTGTTAACCATGGTTTTTTGACCCAGTTGAAAAGAAACGCGAAATGCATGGATTGCTGGTTTCCCTGGACAACCGGATAATCCCAGTACTGATCGTTCGGGCCGTTGTATCTCCATTTTACACTTTCGTTAAAGCCCCAATCCAGTCTTTTTACAAACTCGGCTTCTCCGATCGTTTGCGCTAGTCCGGTTACATCTTGTGGAACGAAAAATGTTAATTGCCAGGCATTTCCTTCTACATAATGATGATTTGCCCCCGATTTGAACGGATCAAAATCAGCCAGCCAGTTTCCTTTTGCATCTTTCATCCGGGCAAAACCGGTTTTTGGATCTATCACATTTTTCCACCAGTTTCCCCGGTCTTTAAAAATCTGGTAATCTTCCTTTTTACCTAATGCTTTTGCAAATTGGGAAACCGTATAATCGTCAAAACTATATTCCAGGGAATTGGAAAAGCGGCCTTCGTCGTAAGGTACGTATTTGTGTTTCAGGTAAGTAACCAGATCTTCGTTTCCTGCGCGTCCGCCTCCAACATTTGCTGCCGGTGTTGTCTGCATTTTGTGAACAGCTTCGTAGGCTTTGTTTACATCATATCCACGGATACCCATTTGATATGCACCAACGATCAGCGGAATTTCATGCTCTGCCACCATCACCGGAATATATTCCATGCCTGCCGGACCTTTGGCCAGCCATCCACCGCTGTCATACATGGCAAGTTGTGATTTTACCCAACGGTTCGACCATTCCGGCGTCACCAGATTCCAGAACTGGTTCAGATTCCAGAATGTGTTCCAGAACGCATCACAGCCCAGAGCAATATCATCCTTATTCTGAAATTTATTTACCTTTTCATCCGCGTCACGCCAGCTTCCGTCCACATCGCTGAACGTATTCCTGCTTGCCAGCGAGCGGTACATGTTGGTATAAAATCGCTCTTTTTCGCGCTGATCGTTGCTTGTGATTGCAACACGTCCCAGTAAATCATTCCATACTTTTTCCTGATTATTTCTGACAAGATCAAAATTCCAGTTGAAGGGATCGGAGATTTCCGTTTTTAAATTGAGTGCAGCATTTTCAATACTGACGTAAGAAATCCCTGATCTCAGCTGAACAACTTTGTTGTTTTTGGTATCAAATTCAAGATAAATTCCTGCGTTTTTCGCGCTGTCGGCTAGCAGATTTGTGTTTTGCTTTATCTCATCATTCAGCCAAACACCGTAGTTTTTTATGGGTTGATCAAATTCGATAACAAAATGAACTTTGTATTGCTGATCAACACTGCCCGACCACACATTACGTGAAAGCTGTTCGCTGTAACCTTCAATTCTGTGCTCATTTATTTTATCAATTTTGATATTTTTGATCTTGTAACCGTACTCTGTAGGAATTTGGAAATCGACCATAATTCGTCCGATATCGCTCTGATGATACGTATAACGCTGAAACGAGGCGCGGGTAGTGGATGTTAGTTCGGCAGTAATATTATTGTCGGTCAGGTTTACTTTATAAGAACCAAGCGGCGCCAACTCTGAACTTTTTTCGATCCGGGACCGGTAACCATCATCGGGATGACTTTGATCACCCATTTTTATTTGCAAAGGTCCGCTGGTCGGGAATGTTCCCAGGCCTGTCATGGTCCATTCATGAATATGACTAAATGTTCCGATTGATTCAAAAGTAGGATCGTAACCAGCCTGCCAGCCACTGTTTTGATTATCCGGACTGAGCTTCACCATACCAAATGGCATCCAGGGCCCGGGCGCAATCATCCATCGCGAATGTCCGGCACCCATCATGGTATTCACATAACCAGCCGGGGTTTTTAATTTCATCTTTGCCCGCTCAACCGTTCCTTGTTTTACAAGAATGTTATTCACGAACACCTGATATTGGCTGGATTTTTTGTCATTCACCGCAGGCATCGGAGCTTCCAATGTGTAGCGGTCCTGTTCAATAACCTGATTCAAAATAACCTGTCCATCCAGTTTCACCTGAATCTTTGGAGTACCTTTGCTATGCGACAAATCAACCAGAAGGGGCTGAAATAGTTTACCATTTTTATTTATTTCGTAATCGGCCGTTTTGATATTGCGAATAAGAATATCTCCCGGAGCTGCCAGTTTTGTATTTTCCGGTCCATCCAGTTTTATTTGGTCAAAAGCCAGCCAACCGCCTTCCAGGGAAGTCATCACAATTTCATTGGCACCTGTTTTGATCAAATCCGATGGAATATCGATTTTAATTAATTGCTCATTTGGACTTGCTGCGAAATGATCAGGATCTTTGAAGCTTGATCCTTTATTCAATTGAAATTCCCAGGATTTGCCATTCACCAGTACTTTGAAAAAAGGTGCGTTAAGAGAATCCGTATCCAGGACATCAATTGTTAACTGCCATTTTCCAGAAGTGGGTTTCTCTTTTATCTCAAAGAAAACAGTCAAAAAATGGGAACGGATTCCTGCGGTATTTCCTGTGCCTCCCCAACCATTAACCGGCCCGGGTAATATATAGGGCCAATCTTTTTTTGTATCTGAATGTCCAATCAAAAAGAAACGATCCTCATAACCAAAATCATGTTCCACAAAGCGTTTGAACTGGTCGGGAGCCAGTGCCATTCCTTTGGCAGCATTGTCATTTTCTCCTATTTTCCAGATTGTCTTTTGTTGTGCAAAAGCAGGAAGAGACAATAAAGTGATCAGCAGAAATAAGTAGTTATGTTTTTTCAATGGGATGAGATCCTTAACAGGTTAAAATGAATTCTGTTTTATACTGCAAGGCAAATTGCCTTTTTTATATCTTAAAATCAGATTTGTAATGTCGTTGCTCTTGTTCAATGTGAACATAGTTAGCAAGTATGTTGGTATGTATGGACATATTAAATACAAATGTAATAATTTCCACATTTAATTTTATTAAAATTTGAAAAACTTTTTTAATCTCGTTTTAATCCCTATTTTCATCCGCCAAAATTTGAAGCATGCAATATGGCTCCTAACTGATTGTAAAATTCGGGAGCCACTTTATTGATATTCATACTTAAAGAAATCGTAAGTCTCTATTCAGGAAATCTTTACGTTCTTGATTTATTGTATATTTCTAAGTGAAATAAGTATCTTTTGAAGATTATATGTTTGGAAATTAAACAAATTCCAAATCTTTGTAGATTAAATTTTACATAAAATCTCAAAATAGTAGTAATAAAATTTTTCTGTTAAAATAATTATTTTAAAATTTGAATGTTCATATGTATAAACATAGCAAGAGGGAAATGGAAATATTCAGTATAGACCATGACAGCGCTCTTCCCCTACATGTACAGGTAGAGGAAATTTTGAGAGGGTTGATTGGTGATCCTGAATATCAAAACGGAAAGCTTTTCCCTAACGAAGTAGATATTGCCAAGCGATTGGGAATATCCAGGAATACGGTCAGGCAGGCACTCAACAAACTGGTTTATGAGCAGCTTTTGATACGAAAAAAAGGTGTGGGCACGAAGGTTTCTAAAAGTAATATTACAACCAAATTAAACAAATGGTCGAGTTTTACACTTGAAATGCATGAAAAGGGAGTAGCCTTTAAAACGTATGACCTGAAAGTGGACTGGGTGGATGCTGATGAGTCGGTTTCAGAATTATTCGGCATCAGTAGGGATACCAAAGTTCTGAAACTTGAAAGACTGAGAGGGCTGGATATAGGGCCAATAGTAAATTTTATTTCCTATTTCCATCCAAGAGTTGGTCTTACCGGGGATGAGGATTTTTCAAAACCTTTGTATGAAATGCTTGAAAAGGATCATCATACTGTGGTGGCTATTTCAAAAGAAGAGATAAGTGCTACACTGGCGGATGAAAGTCTCGCCAATATTTTGCATATGAAAACGGGTGATCCGGTTTTATTACGCAAAAGAGTTGTTTGTGATCCGGGCGACAGGCTTATTGAGTATAACCTGGGCTATTATCGGGCAGATAGGTTTACTTATGCCATCGATATTGCACGTTTTGTAACCTTGGTAATAGGATGGACCTATACACTGGGAGAACGATTAAATTACGCTATAGACATCGTCTAAAAATAATTAACGTCTTACGTTTGAGACAAAATTTACACTGCTAAAACGGTTTAATATTAAAACCCTACTTAATATAATTATTTGTTTTTTATATGTATAAACATTTGTACATATAAAAATTATCTTTCTGTTTTACTCTTTACTTACACAACTACATGAAAATACATATCCGCTCCCCGGCTTTATCTCAGCGTTTTCTTTAAATACATTTTGAAATAAATTCAACCGTCAACCTGTCTAAAAAATATGAAAAGTTGTGTACCGAGAACCGTCGTTCAGTCGGGAAAGATTATCAAAATAGTCTTACTGAACTTATTATTAGCAAGCAGTTTAGCAGCTTATGCCAGTAACGTTGTTCCGCCATTGGCAGAGAAAATTGTCAAAGGAAAAGTAATCGATGCAGCAAATAATTCTACCCTTCCGGGTGTGAATGTTGTTGTAAAAGGAACGAGCACAGGAACCTCAACCGATGCAGATGGTAATTTTACGATTTCTGTTCCTAATGAATCGTCAATCCTTGTTTTCAGTTTTGTAGGTTTTGTAAGCCAGGAAGTTCCGGTTGGTAATAAGACAACCTTGTCTGTTTCACTGACGTCTGATTCCAAAGCACTTAGTGAGGTGGTCGTCATTGGTTACGGAACGGTGAGGAAATCGGATTTGACCGGATCGGTTGCTACTATTAAAGGGGAGCAATTAATGGACAAGCCTGTTCCGAACGTTTCTCAGGCTTTGCAGGGAAAAATAGCGGGGGTTGAGGTAAGTGTAAACAGTAATGCACCGGGTGCTGCTGCAAAAGTTCGTGTGCGTGGTTTGGGATCTATTAACTCCAACATTGATCCGCTGTATGTAGTGGATGGAGTAATTGGTGTGGACGGAAACTCGATTAACCCGAATGATATCGCATCACTGGAAGTTTTGAAAGATGCCTCATCCACAGCGATTTACGGTGCTCGTGGCGCGAATGGTGTAATCATGATCACAACAAAACGCGGAAGAGTAGGCGGAACGAAAGTTTCTTACGACGGAAACGTGAATGTAAGTGATTTATACCGTCACGTGAAAACGCTGAACTCGGAGCAATTTGTTCAAACATACAATACAGCTTTTGCCAACGGGCAGAAATTTGATCCTGCGGGCGGTACCTGGGCACCAGCTGCTGCGTTGAATCATGCAAATTACCCAAAATTATTTGATGCCAACGACAAACCTTTATACAATACCAACTGGGAAAAAGAAGTATACAAACCTGCTACATCACACAATCATCAGTTGAATTTTCAGGGTGGGAATGAAAAGACTTTGTTCAGTGTATCGCTTGGTTATTTGAATCAAAAAGGTTTGATGGCGACCTCAGGTTTTGATCGTTTTTCTGCACGAATTACCATGGATAGCGATATCAACAAATGGCTTAAAGTGGGTGGAAGCCTTTCAGGTATCAAAAGCAAACAGCGGTTGGTTTCTGATAATAATGGCGGTTTGAACGTTCCACGTATGGTTTCAGAAGAAGTTCCTATAGTCCCGGTTAAATATCCGGACGGAACCTGGGGCGGTAATAACGACATCGCCGGACTCGAAGGTGGACCAAACCCTGTGAATATTGCTAATAACCGCTACACAATCAATAATACATTCCAGCTTCTTGGAAATAATTATCTGCTTTTCCACATTACGAAGGACCTGGATTTCAAGACGGATTTTGGGTATAATGTAAGCTCTCAGAAAAATAATTTCTTCTCTTCTCAAAACCTGCCTCACTTATCGGCGGATCAGGGCGGTGTAGCAAGTATCAGAAATTATAATAATACATACTGGCAGTCGGAAAACTACCTTACTTACAATAAAACAATCAATGCACGTCAGAGATTTACGGCTTTATTGGGAGCGTCCTGGCAGCAATACAATCAGGAAACAAACTATGTAGAAACTCAGAATTTCATTGATGATGTTTTCTCATGGCATACACTTGGTTCCGGATCTGTTAAAGCTTCTTCAACATCAGGTGATTACAAATGGGCGATGAACTCGTATTTCGCCCGTGTAACTTACAATCTTGACGAAAAGTATTTGTTCACAGCGACAGGCCGTTATGATGGTTCTTCCAAATTTGGTGCTAATAATAAATTTGCGTTTTTCCCATCTGTGGGTGGAGCATGGCGTGTATCCGAAGAGGGTTTTCTTAAAGGCAATAAGACTATTACCAACTTGAAAGTGCGTGCCAGTTACGGTATGTCGGGTAATCAGGAGATTGGACAGTACCAGTCGATTGCACAAATCCAGCCGGGAACTACGGTTTTAGGCGGCGCTCAACAATCTACATTGTTACCAAGTTACCTTGGAAATCCTAATTTGAAATGGGAGAAATCCTTACAATTTGATGCGGGTTTAGAATTGGGAATTCGTGAAAATATCAACCTTGTTGTAGATTATTACAACCGGACAACAAAGGATCTTTTACTTCAGGCTCCAATTCCGTGGTCGGCTGGTGAAACGAATGCGAACGTCTACCAAAACGTAGGATCGGTAAGAAACTCAGGTTTTGAAGTTGCTTTGAATACTACAAACATCCAGACGGATCATTTTACCTGGACAACGAACTTCATTTTTGCAGCTAATAAAAATAAAATTTTACAGCTCAACCATGGAAATGCTGACATTTTTCCTGGCCCAAATTTCCTGGGACAAACCAACATTTTACGTGTAGGTCAGCCAATAGGCTCATTATATGGTATGACGCGTTTGGGAACTTATGGTACAGATGAAGCGGATCTTGCTGCTGCGCACAATCTGAAACCGGGTGACAGAAAGTATATTTACAATGCGGATGGAAGTAATTATTACAGTATCATCGGTCGTACTACGCCAAAATGGACAGGTACTTTCAGTAGTACCGTAAAATACAAGGCGTGGGATTTCTCATTTGATATCCGTTTTGTTGAAGGATTAAACACAGCTGCAACCTTTAAACATTCTACGGAAGACAGACAGACGCTTGCAAACAGCCTTGCTACGGTTCTGGATGCATGGACTCCTACCCATCAGAACACGATGGTATCGCAGGTGCGTAACTACAAATTTGCGCAGGATTCACATTTTGATACCTGGTGGGTTGAAAACGGATCTTTTATCCGCGGACAAAATTTTACGCTGGGGTATTCCTTGCAGGATCCATTGTTGCAAAAGCTGAAACTGAGCCGTTTGCGTGTTTATGCCAGCGTGCAAAACCTTTTCGTAATTACTAAATACACAGGTTATGATCCTGAGGTAGATACGTTTAACTCTGGCTACGGAGCAAATAGTTCGTTTTCTCAAAACCTGGACTTTTTTGCAAATCCTCGCCCGCGTGTCTGGAACCTGGGTGCAACACTTACTTTTTAACCTGAAAATCAATAGACATGAAAGTGCTCAAACATATCCTATTAGCGGCCTCAATGTTATCATTAGGTTCGTGTAAAGATTTTTTAGAAGAAAAACCAACGGGATTTTTAACGCCTGACTCTGATGTGTCCAGTGTTAAAGTGGCCCGGGCTTATGCCAACGCTGGTTATGCCAATTTACAAGGATTCCTTGCAGGCCAGCCGTCTTCCTATGGCGGGAATACCTGGAATTTAATGGAATTTGTAACGGGAAAGGCTAACAGTGATTTAGGTCAAACCGGCTTCGTCAATTTTCAAAACCTGAGTTATAACAATACAGCGTTTTATATTGATACCTGGTGGCAACAAATGTATCAGGGAATTGGAGCATGTAACCTTGCTATACAAAGTATTCCGACAATTAATGCGGCCGGGCTTACCGCAGAACAAAAAACAAACATGCTGGCAGAAGCTCATACGCTGCGCGCGTTGTATTATTTTTATCTGGTAAGAATGTACGGTGCGGTACCAAGTGTGACAGAAGTGCCAAAGAATCTTGATCTGAACCTGCCCCGTACGGCTGCCAAGGATATTTACGACAAGATCATTATTCCTGATCTCCTTTTGGCAGAAAAATCGACTTTGCCATGGTCTGATAATACCGGAAAAGTTTCTATGGGTGCCGTGGAGTCAATATTGGCGGATGTTTACCTGACTTATGCAGGTGCAGCCATTAACGGCGGAGCGCCAAATTATGCTGAATCAGCGAAACGTTCATTGGCTGTTATCACCAATGGAGGTTACACTTTGTTCCCAAATTATACGGATATGATTTTGCCTGCTAATAAAAATATGGGTGAATTTATTTTCCAGGTGCAGTATGCTGCGAGTGTGCCGTCAACAAATCCTTTGACATCGCTTACGATTCCAAATTATTCTGGTATTTCTTTGTATGCGGATGAATATGGATCGGTTTATCCTACGCCTCAATTTATCAAATCGTTCCCTGCTGGGGATAAGCGTGTGGAGGAAAAACAATTTTTCTTTACTACTTATCCAAGTGCAAAAACGGGGCAGCCGGTGGTTTTCAGAAACACCTACATCTACAAATGGTTTGATGTTACTGCTGCAACGAGTACAATTAAGTCCGATCTTAACTACTCTTTGTACCGTTTGGCTGATGTTTATTTAATGTACGCCGAAGCTTCAAACCGTGCAGAAGGCGGGCCAAATAGCAAAGCGATTGATTTAGTAAATGCAATTCGCAAACGTGCTAACCTTGCCAATATCGGTACTCTAAGCCAGACAGATTTTGAGCATGAAGTATGGGCGCAGCGTTATTTCGAATTGTGTTTTGAAAACAAAATGTGGTTCGACATGATCCGCACCCGTAAAGTGCACAATGATATAACCGGGAACTGGGATGATTTCATTGGTCATAAAACAGTTTTCAATGCTACATTCCAGGAAAAGAATTTATTGTTTCCAATTCCAAAACAGGAATCAGATGTGAATCCAAACCTGTTACCGAATAATACAGGGTATTGATAAAAGATTATTTCTGATTTTATTATAATTCATTTATATAAAAAGCGGTCACACATTTTGTGCGACCGCTTTTTATATTGTAAGGACATTTATAATTAGATGTTAAAATCTTGCCGCAGTTGTTTAACCAGAGATACATCTACTTTGCAAAGACTAGCAATTTTTTGATTGTCAAAAGATGAATCTAATAATAGAGATTTTATTATTTCTGTTTTTATTTCTTTTCTTCCTTCTTTTCTACCTTCCTTTCTTCCCTCTTCTATTCCTTCCTCTCTTCCCTCTTCCCGACTAATCATCTTAATCGTTTCAATAATTCCCATAGCATGTTTGTTTAGAGATCAAGGTCTTGCCGCAATTGTTTAACCAGAGATACATCTACTTTGCAAAGACTAGCAATTTTTTGATTGTCAAAAGATGGATCCAATAATAGAGATTTTACCATTTCTGTTTTTATTTCCTCTCTTCCTTCCTCTCTTCCTTCTTCTCTGCCTTCCTCCCGAGTGATCATCTTAATCGTTTCAATAATTCCCATAGCATGTTTGTTTTTTGTCAATATATCGATTTCCTTATCAAATTTAATATTTATTTCCTGATTGTCAATGTGAAGGAACATTTTCAGAAAGTATAGAAAACGTCTGATCTGTTCGTTGTTATATTTCTTACTTTTTATTAATGCCTTAGCTATTGTAAGTCTTTGTTCACCAAGCTCTTGTTCCGGTATTTTATCTGCTGATAATGCTTTTTGTGCTGCCAGAATAATCAGGGCAAATGGATTTTCCATGCTTAAAAGCTGCTGTTCTGTATGATCCAGAATATAGTAAGCGTTGTATTTATATTGAATTTCTGTTCCTAAAAAGCTTTTGTAAAAATGGGTTGGCCGTTTTTGATTTTTACCTCCCGTAAAGACAGCAAGCGCAATAATGTCCGTTTCAAAACGATCATAAATCCGATACCAATATTGAAACATCCGAAAGGCAAAATTATCCGTGCCCTCACCCTGAATTTCAAGATGAATAAGAATCCATTCTTCCATACCGTTTTTGAGATACGCTTTCACCAGCATATCAACAAAACGGCTGCCGCCTTTTCTTTCCAATTCCGGAAAAAGTTCGTTTAATTCCTTATCCATGAATTCAAAGCCGCGGTCCAGATCAAAAAGAGAATCGGTCTCTTCAAAAAAGAAACGCAGTAAATCCGGGAAGGCTTCTTCAAAAGCACTTTTTAAAAGAATGTCATTTTTTCTTCTCATCGTATTGATACCTGTTTCGGGTTTCTGATACTAATACGGGTTTCGGAATTTTAGTCACTTAAAATGATTTTCTATTAGAGAACTTATATTGGCTAGGAAGATTGAGATGTAATTATATTTTTTTTCAGGTGTTATTTTTCTTTGATATGTTTAACTTCGTTGATGGAAGATCAGGATTTAATAGAAAAGTCGATACATAGTTTTCAACGTATTCAGGCAGAGCCAGCACAATTTCGGGTTGCTGCTATTGGAGAAAATAAGTGTAAGCTTACTTCTTACAACCGGCGGGATTTCTATAAAATCACACTTGTATTAAAAGGGAATAGTCAACTTCTATATGCTGACCGCGGTATTGAAATAAATAAACCAGCTCTGGTTTTTACAAATCCGTTGGTGCCTTATTCGTGGGAAAGTTCTGGCCAGGAAGCGTATGAAGAAGCTGGTTATTTCTGTGTGTTTTCAGATGATTTTTTACAAGCGGCGGGACGCATGGAAAGTCTCCAGGAATCTTCTTTATTCAAGGCCGGTGGAAATCCGGTTTACTTACTGGATCATGAACAGGTAAAATACATCAGCAGTTTATTTGTTCGGATGCGGTCAGAAATTGATAGTGAATATCATTTCAAATATGAACTGATTCGGAGCCAATTAACTCTGTTGATACATGAAGCGATAAAAATGCAGCCGGCCGTAGCTTATCCAGCACCTCAGAATGCAGCTTCGCGTATTACAAAGTTATTTCTTGGTTTACTCGAAAAACAATTTCCTGTTGATTCTCCACAACATCCTTTACAACTAAAAAAAGCAAGTGATTATGCTGATAAATTGACGGTACACGTAAATCACTTGAATGCTGCTGTGCATGAAATAACCGGAAAATCAACAACAACACATATCAATGAAAAGATTGTTGCCGAAGCCAAATCTTTATTAAAACATACCGACTGGAGTGTTGCAGAGATTGCTTTCAGCCTGGGTTTTGGGTATGCTTCCTATTTCAATAATTTCTTCAAAAAACATACGGGTGTTACACCTTCCGGAGTTCGAAATAATTAATTTACCATTTAACTAGGTTTCTCTGCTGATAAGTTTTGCTTAGAAATTCAATTCGTTGATTTTTATAATAAACACTTTGATTTCTTTAATCAGGTTAGAATTTGCAATTCTACCTTTGTTATGTTCTTCTGACATTCGGATCCACGGATCTTGTAATGGGAGCAGTTTTAAATGAATCACTTTGTAACATTAACTGAAAATCAAATGAGTACCATGAAGAGAATAAAGCTTGGCAGCCAGGGATTGGAAGTGTCTGCTGAGGGACTTGGTTGCATGGGCATGACGACCATAGCAGGTGGAGATATTTACGGTAAAGCGGATGAAAAGGAATCGATTGCCACCATTCACCGTGCGCTGGAACTTGGAATAAATTTCCTTGATACGGCAGATTTGTACGGTCCGTTGTTAAACGAACGTCTGGTTGCGAAAGCAATAAAAGGAAACAGGGATCAATATACTATTGCTACAAAATTTGGTTATGAAATAGATGATAGCGAGCAGTTGACCTGGGGATTCAACGGCTCTCCGGATTATGTAAAAAAAGCGGTTGACCGCTCATTGAAAAATTTGGGGACGGATTATATCGATCTGTATTACTTGCATCGTCTGGATCCAAATACGCCAATCGAAGAAACCGTAGGGGCGATGGCGGAACTGGTGAAATCGGGGAAAGTAAAATACATCGGGCTTTCCGAAGTTTCTGCTGAAACGATTAAAAAAGCGCATCAGATTCACCCGTTAACGGCCGTACAAACGGAGTATTCGTTATTTGAAAGAGAACCTGAGGCTAGTGGCGTTCTGGATACTTTGAAAGAACTTGGAATAGGATTTGTGGCTTATTCACCACTTGGAAGAGGATTTATTACAGGGGAAATTAAAAGTCCGGACGATTTTGCCGACAATGATTTCCGTAAAGGCATCCCAAGATATCAGGGAGAGAATTTCTATAAAAACCTTGATCTTCTAAAACAGATACAGGTTATAGCACAAAAAAAGGGAATCACTCCTTCTCAACTTGCATTGGCCTGGGTTATTTCAAACGGTATAGTTGCCATTCCCGGAACCAAGCGTATTAAATACATTGAAGAAAATGCGGCAGCAGCAAATGTATTATTAACAGAAGAAGAAAAAGCGCAATTGGAAGCGATCATTCCGGTTGGTGTGGCCGCAGGTACGCGGTATGACGCACAGCAAATGCAGTATGTAGGAGTTTAAATTTGCTGAATAAATAGTTAGGTTGGTAGAAAGTAATCATCAAAAGTAATACCATTTTGATGATTACTTTTTTTTCGAAATAAAGATAAATAGGTGTGATGCTAGCTAACCGTTTAATTTCAGTTCAATGTTTTTATGATCTCTGAAAATCTCGATGATAATATCACAAAGCGTCGGTCCGTTTCCATTTTTAATTTCTGCCAGCTTTTCCTGAAAGAGCATAACATTGTATGGATAACCCTTGTTTACCTTCATTTGGTAATTTTTTATCGTTTCTTCAAGCCCCAGATCTTTTTTACTTTTAGAGAAATTGTTCCATAAAACAATCACCTGCTCGCCTGGATCATATACGCCAAATCCTCCGTAAAGAATATCATTCAGAGCATCCAGGCTTTGTCCCAATTTCCAGTCGATATCTTTCATGAAAAGTTTATTCATTTCTTCATAAAAACTGGTCAGGTCTGAGAAATTATCGGCATTTATGATAATGATTTTCTTTTCATCTATCATTGGTGTCATGCTTTTTTAGGTCTGTTTTTTGGATAGCCATTTTCGAGCCTGGACTTTTTTCTTTCGTCAGTAAAATTCCACCACGTTTTTGTTAAGTCCTTTGTATTGGCATAATACACTGCCAGTCGAAATTGGTCTTCCACGCAAGGATCCGTCCGGAAACCTTTCTTTTGTTCATACTCGTCGGTAAGCGTTGCGCCATTTTTTTCTTTCAATTCGTCCAAAGAATAGTAACCCATAAAAACCAGGTCTTCCGCAAACTTTATCCCGATTGATGGAACAGTTTGAAATTCCACCAAAGCAAATATTTCTCTCGCACGGTCAAAGGATGCATTTAGTATTACTTCCAGTTCATCTACCGAATAGTTGATGATTTCGATGATTTTTACTTTGCTTTTTTTTAAGTTTTGCTTTTCAAAATCAGTGAGAGGAAGTTTTATGGGGGTCTTTGTTTTCATGATCTGCGAGGATTAGTTAAAATCCGGTTTTGCAATCGGTTTTATTTCAAATATACCAGTTTAGAGTTCGTAAGATTGGTATCAAGCTGTTCTTTATCTACAAATATTCGAGAAGTGTGTAATTGAAAGTTACGAATAACTTAGGCTGCCTTCTAATCTTCGGGACATATCAAAATGCAATCGTAGAAAAATACAACAATTTCAATAATTTACAGCTAAAAATAGCCTTAATTTCTATCTGGAACAATTATTGTAAAAGTAGAGTCTCAGCATAATCCAATATTTCTGCTACACAATGATCGAAAACCATTTTATTGAATCAGACTTTACAAATAAAGAAATTCTACTATCACGCAGACGGTTTTTTCGCAATTCCGGGACGGCTTTTTTGGCAACAGCACTTTTATCGTCATGCAACGTAATAGATGATATTTTCCCTAAAAGTGGTAAGGCTGAGGACCGTGACAAAACCCTGGCATTTTTTGGAGATAGCCTCACGATTGGTGCCGGTGGTACGGCGCCATATGGAAACATTGTTGGAGCGGCTCTGGACTTACGGCCTGTTTTTAGTGAGGGAATTGTCGGGCAGAATGCCTCACGCATTGCGGTTCGGCAGGGTGGTGTTCCACTAAAATTATCTGTCGAAGGTAATAAATTGAATGGTATACAGCCGGTTAAGATAACTAAACTGAGTAATTTATTTTTGTCAACACCCTCAAATGGTGATGAATATGGTAGAACAGGCACTGTTAACGGGGTGCGGTGCACGATAAGAAGGAAAGCTGTGACAGGTCAGGACGACGTGTATACGATTACTCCTACGACGGTCAGTGTGATCGATGTTCCGGCGGATTCAGAATTTTTGCTGGAAGATGCGGCTCGGCTTAAAACGGCAACACAGATTTTATGGTATGGGCGGAATAATATTGGTGAAACAGACGCCGAGAAAGAAATTCTCTCCGCACTGGTTAGCTCAATCGCTTATATGACAGCGCCTGCAAGATATATTATTCTGGGAGTGCTAATAGCTGCAAGTGAAAATAAGGGAACTGAAAATTTTAATCAAACAGCTGCTATTAATGCTGCACTTGCAGCAAAATATGGAGATTTATTTGTAGAAATGACGCCACCGACCGACGCTGAAATGTCTGCGATTGGCTACACTCCGACAGCAGATGATCTGGTTGATCTTGAAAAAATGAATTTCCCAAGAGGGATGAGAATGGATATTATCAACGACGATATTCACCTGAATGACAAAGGATATCTCATTGTTGCCAACCGTGTTATTGACAAATTAAAGGCTCTTAAATATTGATTTGTAGTGATTTTGAACTTACCATAAACTGATAAACCTTTTTTAAAAGAGAGCAGTTTGGATAGTTGGTTTTAGCTAGGGAATGCAGCATCATTTCCAGCCAAGACCGATTCCTCCCCATAATTTGAATTTTCTGTTTGAGAAAAATGTAAGGTGAAATTTTAAAATATAAATTCATTTATATTTAACAACATGCAATCTTACACCGGAAGCACCGGCTGGGACAAAATTGGATTTTTCATAAAGTCGTCTTGAAAAGTTACCCGAATAGGCATTAAGTATTGAAGTAGCAATCCCAGTTTCAAGGTAACCTGCCAGATACGGAAGCAGGTTTGCAAATATTCTATAATTTCTCATGCCATTCTCTGAAAGATAATATTACAGGGAGGCATTTAAATATTTTAAAATACAAAACCCGGCCCAGGATTCCCTCTAAATCTAGTTGAGTTTACGAGTGATTTTGTTGTATGGAATAAAAATTAAATTACTTATGATCTATTGACCGTCGCCAAATTTATACTTAAAAATCTTACCTGCCAGTTGCTTAGCCTCTCTTATTACTTCGCCGGGATAAGCATTTAATTCTAAAATCCTTATGGCATTCGTATTAGTTAAATTTCCTGGTTTGATTTTATAATCAAATACAATGGTACCGTTCCAAACGACCTCGGTGAAATGAAACATGGCGTAGCCATCTTTTAATAATTCAGTCAGTTCCAGGTCGTGTGTGGCTATAATAGCTATGTTGTTTCCCTTGTTTAAGTAGGTTAAAACCGCTTTGCCGGATGCGATTCGTTCAACGGTATTTGTTCCTTTAAACAATTCATCGAGTAAGAATAAATTTGCAAAACCCGAGTCACTTTCTTCCAGCAATGCTTTCACAGTGAGCACTTCCTCAAAATAATAACTTTTGTCGTTTAACAGGTCATCCGAAATTCGGATTGCGGAGTGAATTTTAAGTATCGGTGTTGCAAATTCCTTTGAAAAACAGGTATTTACAGTTTGGGCAGTAATTGTATTAATACCGATCGTGCGAATGAATGTCGTTTTGCCGGACATATTGGATCCGGTTAACAAGGCTGATATACCGTTTAAATCTATCGAATTGGATACGGATTCGTAGATTAGCGGATGATAAATTTCTTCTGCCGTTACTTGTTTTTTATCCGCTGTAATTGTTGGAAAACAAAAATAAGGTAAGTCTTCACGAAGGAAACGGATTGACATAGCTGCGTCTATTTCTCCCACATATTCATAAACCTGTTGTATCTGCACCCTTTTTAAGTCAAGTTCTTTCAATACATTATAAAGCACCAGGGGTTCCACCAGAAATAATGCTTTTACTAATTCTACCAAATATTCCACCGCCTGTCCAATCTCACTTTGTAGTTTTACTTCCAGTTTGAAAATTGACATTTGAAACCCCAGACTATCAATTGCCTTGATAGAATCAGATATGCCGGGATATTGATCTTTCAATTCTTTGCAGGTGATAATTTTTTTTGCTGCCTGGTTCAATTTCAATAATTGAGGAATTGAACTGCTGTACTGATATAGATTAATTTTATTCCAATAATGAAATCCGAAATTGACTGCCAGCAGTAGCATCAGCAGTATAAGAATCTTTGGAACAACAATCGATACTAAAACAGAAGACAGACTTAAAAAAGAAAGGACTGGAATGATCCAAAACCATTTTGGTTTTTGAATATGGTTTTCCAGAAAAAGGGATGCAATGTAATACGCATTCCTATTGTTTAGAGATGAAATTTCAAGCAAAACAGTGTCACAAATATCCGGATTTTCTTTTAAAATCTGAATAATCTTTTCAAACTTATCGGTTCTGTTTTTATTGCGTGGAATAGTTCTTAATACTTGATAAAGAAACTGTTGTCCTACTTTTGAAGTCGTTCGATCCATAAACATGAATACTTCATTCATGTCCAGATCTTGAAAAGTACGGTCTGAAATAATCTGGTGAAAATCCTTTTTGTCACTCGAAAGAAAAAAGCGCTCAATTTTATTAAAGTCAAAATTTTCTTGTTTTATCTTACCGGAACTGGCTTTTAAATGAGCAAGCAGTTTCTTTTTTGAAATGAACATTTAGATGATTTATGTGCTTTCACAGTGAAGAAGTATCCCGATAACAATGTCCGATTTCTTATTGTAGTCAAACCAGTTTATTCATAACCCTTTATTTTTGCTAAACTTCGTACGGACATCCAGTACAAAACAACAGAAAGTGGCACTAAAAGCAATAAACTGGTTGTAACGAACTTCGCCATTAAACAGGTCAATATGGCAACGATCCAGATACTGAATAAATATTTTGACCAGGGAAGTTTTGACATGGCTAATGTTTGAACTATTGACATGAATGATATAAAAATAGTAGAATTATTGTAGAATTTCAAGTCAGATTTAAACTTTAATTTGTTGAATGCAGATTGGAGTATCGTCTCCATATCTCGTAATGGAATCATAAAATTACGACATTTCGTAATTTTATTTTGTCTACTATTCAATATAGTCATCAGATTATCAATGATTTATGGTGATGGCATTTAAATTGTTATTCTGGTATATAAATATTTAAAAATGAATATATGAAACCATCTCCAAATTTACTCTCTCCGGAAAATCACGCGTTGATCCTTATTGATTTTGAAGGGCAGATGGCGTTTGCGACACACAGTATTGGCATGAGTGAGCTAAGAACCAATGTTGCTATCGTGGCAGGTGCGTCTAAAATTTTTAACGTTCCTACCATTGTTACTACGGTTGCGGAAGAAAGTTTTTCGGGCCCGGTTTTCCCGGAAGTTGAAGAATTTTATCCAATGGCAACTTCCGGTTATATTGACAGGACGAGCATGAACACCTGGGAAGATGAAGCGGCTTATAATGCCATTGTTGGTACTGGAAAACAGAAACTGGTTCTGGCGGGTTTATGGACAGGAGTGTGTATAGTTGGTCCTGCATTATCTGCTTTGACAGAAGGATATGAAGTTTTTGTGATAACCGACGCTTGCGGTGACGTTTCCGTTGAGGCCCACGAGCGTGCTGTTCAACGTATGGTGCATGCAGGCGTAAAACCAGTTACTTCGGTTCAATATCTTCTGGAGTTGCAGCGCGACTGGGCAAGGCAAGAAACCTATGTCGCTGTAACTGACCTGATGAAAAAATATGGTGGTTCCTATGGCTTGGGCATTCATTATGCCCACAATATGCTGAAACATTAACATTGTACTATTGGCGGAGAAGCCCGCAGCTTTATCAGATATACCTTGAATGCTAAACGGATTTTATTTTCGGGACCAGGTTATACTGCTTTGCTTTTGCTTTGGAGCTTAATCCGTGAGCCCTTACATGCGCAGACGTTTAAGCTTATGCGTTACGATGAAAATTATAAATCGTGGCGTGATTCAACGACCAATTTTTATAATCGTATCAAATACATTCCGATTTCATCGGACAAAAATGTATATGTTTCCTTTGGGGGAGAAGCGCGGTTGGAGGCAGTAAATTTCAACAATGAAGATTGGGGCAGACTGGGTATTGGTCATAATGATTTTTTATTGCAGCGTTACGACTTTCATGCAGATATGCACCTGAGCGAAAGAATCAGAATTTTTGGCCAGTTGAGAAGTGCTTTACAAGGCGGGCGAAAAAATGGTCCGCGACCTATTGATGAAGATCAGCTCAACATCCAGAACCTGTTTTTAGATTTTAAAATATGGAATGATCAAAAACAAACTTTGACATTACGGGCAGGTCGCCAGGAAATTGATTATGGTTCCGGGCGGCTGATCTCGGTACGCGAAGGTCCGAATGCGCGGTTGTACTTTACAGGAGCCAAACTGATGTATAGTTCTGAAAGACTGTTTTTAGATGGATTTGTTATGATGGCTGATACCACATACACCGGTGTTTTTGATAACAAAACAGTAAAACAGGCCAACTTATGGGGCGCTTATTCTAAAATAATCATCCCGAAAGCGGGAAATGCAGATCTTTATTATCTCGGAATCGGAAGAGACCAATCCGTTTTTGAAGAAGGCCATGAAAAGGAATTACGGCATACTGTGGGCGGACGGCTTTGGAAATACGGTGGTGGATTTATTTATAATCTGGAAGCGGCCTATCAATTTGGCAAATTCGGAAGTGGAAATATCCGGGCATGGACAGGCTCCCTGGATATCGGATATTTATTCGAAAATATTAAATTCAAGCCCAGTATCAATCTTCGCAACGACTATATTTCCGGTGATAGAAACGCGGGTGACGGGAAATTAGAAACCTTCAATCCATTGTATCCTAAGGGCGGCTATTTTGGATTTAGCCCGCAGATCGGGCCGGTGAACCTGATTGATATACACCCGTACGGAACCTTGGCGCTGCTAGCGAACCTGAACCTGCAGCTTGATGTGGTTTTTAACTGGCGTTACTCGCTCAATGATGGTATTTACAGGCCAAGTGCTTCTTTGAATCTGGCGGGTTCGGGTTCTGAAAAAAGATATATCGGAACAGCTTATCTGGCCAGTCTGGTTTACGGTTTCAACAAGTTTATTTCAATGAATACAGGTATCCAGTATTTCAAAACGGGTGGTTTTATTGATGATATCATTTCAGAATCCAAAGATGGTCTATTTATCAATACCCGTGCCGTTTTTAAATTTTAATGTAGGCTTTCAGCAAACTTTAATCTTTTTCTAAATCTATTTCAAGATGAAACGACAATTTGTTTTAATCTGTTTCCTGGCGGTCATGTTATTTTCGCCCGTTTTCGCACAGGAAAGGACTTCCGAAAAACAAGCCACAACGCCGGTTGGAACTTCCATGATCTGGGGAACTGTGGATGGTGTTCAGGTTGAAGGCATGGTACAAGGGCCTTCAACGGAAGTAACACCATTACAAATCGCATGCGTTTTTGAATATACCGAAGGTGATATTTTTAACTCACCTCCTGCTTTACCCGCCGCAGTAAACGGCTTGGTTCATCTGGATCATGACCTGAAAGGGATTATTACGGATCTGCGTAAAAACGGATATTTTACAGGCCACGCTTTTGAAACACTACTCATAACGCCACCTGCGGGCTCTGTTTCAGCCAAACAAGTTTTGTTGATCGGCCTTGGTGACAGGAATAAATTCAGTGCGGATCTGATGACTTCGGTCGGTGCCGTTGCCATGCGCGAAGCTTTAAAATTGGGTGTAAAAAGCTATGCATTTGCCAGTGATCTGAAAGACGCAGGAGTTGATTCGCCCACAGCACTGGTTGCGGCCAATGTGGTGAAAGGATCGTTTGAGGCTTACCGTACACAGACATATCTGAAAAGCAAAAAAATGGCAAACTATAAACCGCTTACAAAAATTACATTGCTGGCGGGACCCGCCTTTTACACCATTGCCGGTGATGGGATCAAGGAAGCTATTGCCTCATTCAAAAATTAAATACTGCACTATGAAAGCTGACCTTGTACTGTACAACGGTAAAATACATACGATTGAAAATAATATGCCCGGCATAACCGCCGTTGCGATTCAAGACGGGAAATTTATTGCTGTCGGAAGCGACAGCGAAATTATGCTTTATATTTCAGAAGGTACCAAAAGTATTGACTTGAAAAAGAAACGCGTAATTCCCGGTATCAATGATTCACACATTCACCTGATCCGTGGCGGACTGAATTACAATCTGGAACTTCGGTGGGACGGCGTTCCTTCGCTGGCTGATGCGTTGAGAATGCTTAAAGAGCAGGTTTACAGGACGCCTTCGCCGCAATGGGTACGTGTGGTTGGAGGCTGGTACGAATTCCAGTTTGCCGAAAGACGCCTGCCAACGTTGGATGAAATCAATGCGATTGCACCGGAAACACCAGTGTTTATTCTCCATTTGTACGACAGGGCTTTGCTCAACCGGGCGGCATTGAAAGCGGTAGGATTTACCAGGGATACGCCTGCACCCGCTGGCGGACAGATTCAAAGGGATGCAAGCGGTGAGCCGACCGGACTGATCATTGCTACACCCAATGCCATGATTTTGTATTCAACACTGGCAAAGGGGCCCCGGCTTTCTCTGGAACACCAGATCAATTCAACACGTCATTTTATGACTGAATTGAATCGATTTGGTATCACAAGCGTGATTGATGCAGGTGGTGGTTTTCAGACTTTTCCGGAGGATTATCAGGTTGTAAGTGAACTAAATGAGAATAAGCAACTTACAGTTCGCATTGCCTATAATTTGTTTACACAGCGTCCGAAACATGAACTGGAAGATTTCGATAACTGGACAAATACCGTAAAGCCTCACCAGGGCGATGACATGTACCGGCACAATGGGGCAGGGGAGATGCTGGTTTTTTCGGCTGCCGATTTTGAGAATTTTTTGGAGCCCCGTCCCCATCTGCATGAAAACATGGAAAATGAACTTGAAAAGGTTGTCAGGCATTTGGTTGAAAAGCGCTGGCCGTTTCGTATGCATGCCACTTATAATGAAAGTATTACCCGGTTTTTAAATGTTTTTGAAAGAGTAAACCGAGAAATTCCATTCAATGGCTTGCACTGGATATTCGATCATGCCGAAACGATTGACGAACGTAATATCGATCGGGTAAAAGCATTAGGTGGCGGCATTGCGATACAAAGCAGAATGGCCTACCAGGGAGAATATTTCGCGGATCGTTATGGTGAGGCGGCAGCACAACATACCCCGCCGGTCAAGCGAATGCTCGAAATGGGAGTACCTGTTGGAGGTGGTTCTGACGCTACCCGCGTTAGCAGTTACAATCCATGGGTTTCCATGTATTGGCTTTCGGCCGGACGGACCGTTGGCGGGTTGCAATTGTATAATGAACAAACACGTCTGAGCCGTGAAACGGCACTGGAACTTTACACTAAAGGTGGTGCATGGTTTTCAAGCGAGCAGGGTAAAAAGGGCGATATCAAAGTGGGGATGCTGGCGGATCTCGCTGTATTGGATCAGGATTATTTTATGGTTGATGAAGAAAGTATAAAAAGCCTTGAATCTGTCCTGACGATTGTTGGTGGCAGAATTGTTTATGCAAAAGATGATTTTTCTTCTTTCTCACCAGAACCAATTCCCATCCTTCCCGACTGGTCTCCTACAAAAATTTACAATGGATTTTACGCAGAAAAAAGTCATGGAAAGAAAAATTCGGGTAATATTTTAAAAGCAAATTCAGGGGATTTCGAAATATCAAGCGCTATTCATTGCTGCACCGGAAGTTGTGATATGCATGGACATAATCATGACAAAGCGAGGCTTAGCAATGTACCGGTGAATAATTATACGGCTTTCTGGGGTGCATTAGGCTGTTCCTGTTTTGCATTTTAAAATGAACATGGAAATAATAAACCATATCCTTTACTCCAATGCAGGAAGTACCGTGAACAACCTGGCATTAATGGTTTTTAGGATTCTCTTATCCATTGAGCTTTTCAGGGTGCATGGAATGAAAAAGTTCAAAGTAGAAAACGGACAAAAAGAGCGCGTTCCTAATCCACTGCATTTGACCGAAAGGCTGAACGGATTGGTGGCAACTTTTTCCGATACGGCCGTACCTTTTCTTGTCATTTTTGGATTGGGGACCAGGTTGGCCGTTCTGCCTACAATTGGCGTTACGGCGATTGGCTATTTCGTGGTGCATCGAAACGATTCGGTGGAAGTCAGGGATGTTCCTTACCTGTATACTTTGTGTTTTTTATTTTTACTGGCCATAGGGCCAGGTACTTATTCTATTGATCATTACCTTTTTACTATTTTATTTAACTAAATTATACCCAAATATGGAAGCTAAAATTGGCATTAAACCGGATCAATTGTCGGCAGTTGCGCATTCGCTCAACAACATACTCGCCGACGAATTTGTATTGTATACCAAAACAAGAAAAGCGCACTGGAATGTTGAAGGACCTGATTTTTACAACAAGCATAAATTCTTTGAAGAGCAGTATATCCAATTAGAAAAAATTACCGACGATGTTGCCGAACGTATCCGCACACTCGGACATTATGCACCGGCCACTTTAAAGGAATTTTTAGAGCTTACGCATTTGTCGGAGCATTCCAGAGAGCCAAACAATAGTATGGGTTTCATTAAAGATTTGCTTGCCGATCATGAAAGTATACTGATACATTTGCGTGAAAATATCAATGGGTACGGCGTTGCATTGCACGATATGGGCAGCAGCGATTTTATAACCGGCCTTATGGAAACGCATGAAAAAATGGCCTGGATGTTAAGGGCACATTTAGCCTGAAATTTAATAGTATATAATGGTGGAAAAATTAGCATCTACTATTTATCTATTAAACTTATTTGCAATTAGATAGTTATTAAGCAAATCACTTAAAGCGGTCCGCCGCGCAGCTTATTGCCAACTGCTACTTAATTATGGAACAGCAAAAGAATATCTGGTATGTGACCCTGCTTCTTTCATCAGTTGCCGGATTTTGTGATACTGCCACTTTCGTCGCTGCGGATTCGATTTTTTCAGCCCATGTCACAGGTAACTTTATTGTTTTTGCCTATCAGATGGTGAAAGGATCCGATGCCCAGGCGTGGGTGAAATTACTTACATTTCCGGTATTTGTCATCTCAGTCATGGTGGGCGGCTGGATGGCAACAAGGGTGAAAAATCGATATACATTACTTTTTACCGAAGGACTGATATTGATCACCGCAGGCATTTTATTTGTGGTCTTAACACGTTTGGGATTCATGGTATTATATTCCTGGCTGCTTTATTTATTGGCTATGGTTGTCGTTTTTGCCATGGGAATTCAAAATGCGTTTGGTAAATTGTATGCAAAAGAAACCCACGGCCCAACCACCATGATGACCGGGAATGTAACACAAGCTTCTCTGGATCTGGGTACTTTGCTAACGAGTGGATTTAAAAATGAAATTATTTCGCTGAGCTTTAAAAAGCAGCTTGATACCATTTCAGGGTTTTTGATCGGCTGCCTTTTGGGCGCTTTAATGGGTAAAGAATTTGGGCTGGCGTGTATTATTTTACCGGGCTTAGGCATGGTGATATGTTATATTTTTACCAAAAGTTCAAATGAATAAATATGTTCAGCCTTAAATCCTCTCTGATTTTATTATTGAAGCCAGTGCTTTTTACGGCACTGGCTTTGATGCAGACGGTGTTTGTGTTTGCACAGACTCAAAACGATGGCGAGTTGATTAAATCAAAACTGGCTAATAGTGAAGCTGATATCAATCGGGCAGACTTGTTGATAGATCTTGGTACGTACTATCTCATTAAATTAGGTGAACTTAAAACAGATATGGACAGTGCCATGCTTCTGAAACAGCAGGCTTTGGTACTGAGTAAGAAACTAAATTATACCAGAGGAATTGCCAAAAGTATGCTGTTGGAGGGTAAGATATATCATGAAAAGGGTGATGAAAAGAGATCGCTGGTGATACTGCGGAAGACTATTAATTATTGTAATTTTTACCATTTGTATGAACAGATTGGAGAAGTCTACAGGGAAATGGGCTTTCACCTCAGCAATGATGATTTTAATATCGAAAAAAAGATTTCTTATCATAAAAAAGCCGCTGAATATTTTGAAAAGGCCTCCTCAAAAATGCTTTTGGCAAGATCGCTTGAAATGCTGGGGGATTTATATCAGTATAAGGATGATTACGACACAGCTATTCCATTTTTAAAACGATCAATAGCCATTTCTGATTCCATAGGAGACAAAGATACACAGGGCGTTTATAACCTGCTGGGCTATATTTATTATTACAAACAGAACAATTTCAATGCTTTAAAAAACCTTCAGATTGCTGTGAAAATAGCGCAGCGGCAGAAGGACCACTCTTTAATGCTGGCTGTTATTTACATACGGCTGGCATCTGTTTATGTGCAAATGCAACAATATGATAACGCTATTATTGCTTACGGAAAGGGACTGGAAGTTGCTGAAATGAACCATGACGCAAATGCAGTCAATGAAATTCGACTTGGGACTATCACGACATTGCGAAATATGAAAAAATATAAGCAGGCTCTGGCCATGCTTAAAAGTGTGGTTATTCAGTATCCGGACAGGAACTTAAGAAGAATAATGGCATATGAATTTTGTAACATTTATCTGGATCTTGAAAGGTATAAGGATGTCAGGAAGTATGTTGATACGTTGCATTTATTGACCAAAGAGTTTCCAGATGACAAGATCATATGGCTATCATTTAATATTGTATCTTTAAAATATCATTTTTTTACCCGACAGTTTAAATCGGCAGACCTTCCGCTTTACAGTAGAGATGCTGCTGAAAAAATGAAAATAAATATATCAGTTTTGATTCAATATGAGCTGTACTGGTCAAAAATTGACTCTGCCCTGGGAAATGACCCTTCGTCCCTTAAACACTACAAAATTTATAAAACGCTGAATGATTCCATTGTTAACCAAAGGAATTCCAAACAAATGTCCGAACTTCAGTTGCAATATGACACAGAGAACAAGGATCAGAATATCCGCCTTCTGACACAGCAAAGTCAGCTGCAAAAAACAGAAATTCATAACCAGGAAATTATCCGGAATGTATTTATAGGGGGGGTGCTGGTATTGCTCGTTTTCTCAGGATTGATGTATAGCCGTTACCTTTTAAAGCAACGCGCCAATGAAAAGCTGGCGATCAAACAGGAAGAGATTAACGGGCAAAATGTTATCCTGCAAAAGCTGCTGGATGAAAAAGAATGGCTTCTGAAAGAAATCCATCATCGTGTGAAAAATAATTTACAGATTGTGATCAGCCTTCTGAATTCGCAATCTGCTTTTCTTGAAAATGAAGATGCACTAGCAGCGATTCAAAATAGCCAGCACCGTATGCATGCGATGTCTCTCATTCATCAAAAATTATATCAGTCCGAAAACATGGGAAATATTGATATGCATTGGTATATCCATGAACTGGTAAATTATATGCGGGAGAGTTTTAATACCGATAGGAAGATCAGCTTTACGCTCGATGTAAATCCGGTTGATCTGGATGTGGCACAGGCCGTTCCGCTAGGGCTGATACTGAATGAGGCAATTACCAATTCGATCAAATATGCCTTTCCGGAAAATAGTAAAGGCAAAGTATCTATTTCCTTAAAACAGACAAATGAGGCTGTTTGTGTTTTGGATATTGCGGACAATGGCATTGGCCTTCCCGCGGGTTTTGATTTGAATACAATTGAGTCATTGGGTATGAGCCTGATGCAGGGATTGAGTGAGCAGCTTGACGGCAGTCTGTTGGTTAATAGTGATGCAGGTTTGATTTTAACAATTACTTTCAAAAAGAACAGGCAGCTTGTTACCGACTGATTATTAATAAAATCAGAAAGCTGATTGATGAAAAATATATGGCAAAAATAAAAATTTTGATTGTTGAAGATGAGTTTATTGTTGCCAATGATCTCAGGTTAATGCTTACCAGAGCCGGGTATCTTGTGTGTGGAATTGCTTCTTCTGTGATTCAGGCAAGGCAACTTATAACGTTAAAAAATCCCGATTGGGTTTTGCTTGACATTATCCTTAAAGGTGACAAAACCGGTATAGACCTTGCTTTTGAACTTCGTGAAACAGGGGTTCCGTTTCTATTTATTTCAGCTAATACCAACCAAAGTACGCTTGAATCCGTAAAAGAAACGCAGCCTTACGGCTTCATGGTCAAGCCATTCAGAGAGCGTGATCTGTTGATCATGCTGGATATTGCCCGTTACAAATACGATCTGGAACAGGGGAATATAATACCTCCTGGGCCTGAGCCTGCCGTTACGGCCATTCCTGTGATTGAAGGTGTAATTGGTGAAAGTCCTGCACTAATAGCTGTTTTGAAAAAGATTGCTATTGTAGCATCCACCCCTAGTTCTGTAATCATAATCGGTGAGAGCGGAACAGGAAAAGAAGCTTTGGCACACGCCGTGCACACACTTTCACATAGAAAGAACAAACCTTTTGTCACGCTGAATTGCGCCGCCCTTCCCGAGTCTTTGATTGAATCGGAATTATTTGGCCATGAGCGTGGAGCTTTTGCCGGAGCTAATAACAGACGGATCGGAAAATTTGAACAGGCGGAAGGCGGGACTGTTTTTCTGGATGAAATAGGGGAGCTGCCACTGGATTCACAGGTTAAGTTGTTAAGGGTTTTACAGGAAAAAGAGATCGAACGGCTTGGTGGAGACGATACCATTAAAGTGGATGTCCGGATTGTTGCGGCCACAAACCGCAATCTTGAAAAAGAAGTTGCTGAGGGCCGTTTCAGGCTGGATCTATATTACCGGCTCAATGTTTTTCCAATTTCTGTCCCACCACTTAGGGAGAGAAAAGAAGACCTTGAATTGCTTGTCAATTATTTTATTAAAAAATATACGCAGCAATTAAAACGCGGTAAACTAACGCTGTCTGATTTTGCTTTCGATCAGCTCAAAAAGTACAACTGGCCCGGAAATATCCGGCAACTTGAACATTTGATTGAGAGAAGTATTCTGTTAACTCAAAGCAGTCAGATAGAAAGCGTCGAACTGCCGGAAGCTCAGATAGAAATTCGTGAAAAAATACCTGGCGGCAGGATTAAAACCATGGAAGAAATGGAAAGGGATCATATTATGAGCGCGCTGAAAGAATGTCGTGGAAGGGTTTCCGGCCAGGGCGGAGCTGCGGAGCTCTTGGATATGCCAGCCACTACTTTGTATTCAAAAATGAAGAAACTGGGGATTAAGCAAGATTATTATTGACGGGCTGTCGGCTGTCGGGCGCCAGCCTGGATACGACTGCTCTGAAAATTGTCTAAAATTTTATTTTTTTCATAAGTCTTATTGCCGAAGTTAAATTAGAATTACACTCAAATAACATTATGGAAAAGGAAACCACTCGTATTGAGGCTTTTAGCGACGGGGTCTTTGCAATTGCTATTACGTTGCTGGTATTGGATCTTCACGTGCCCCAGTTCGAAGAGGTAAAAAATACCCCGCTGTTACTGAGTCGTTTGCAGCAGGCCTGGCCGTCCTATCTGGCGTTTACGATTTCTTTTTCCAGTATTTTTATCATGTGGGTCAACCACCATAAAATTTTCAAGCAGATTTATAAACGAAATTCGGCTGTCATGTTTTCCAACGGGCTGATCCTCTTTTTGGTGACTTGCGTTTCGTATCCTACGGCCCTGTTATCGAAATTTTATAATACTGCCTCTGTCGAACTTGTCGTAGCGATTTATACAGGTATGTTTGTGCTTATCAATTTATCCTATAACTTATTATGGTTTTGTGCGAGCCGTCATAAAGAACTTTTAAGACCGGGAATGACTGATAGCGCAATCCGAAAAATCACCAGAAACTATCTGTATGGGTTACCAACATATCTGGCCGCATTTGCCACGTCTTTTTATAATCCTATGGCGGCATTGATCATTTGTGTTTCACTCTTTATTTTCTGGGCATTGTCGTCAGGGAAAATAAATCTTACCGACAATGAATCTTTACAAAAAGCGCATTTTTGAAACAGACATTTTTCCAAAGAAGAGTTTATTTTTTCTCAATAAAATGGTCTTTTTTAATACCGAGCCGCTGCATCCTGGAAATTAAGGTAGTTGACGGAAGTCCAAGTTTGGCTGCTGCGCCATGCTGACCGGAGATCCTGCCACCGCAGCTTTTTACCACTTTTAAAATATATTCTTTTTCAACCTGTTCCAGTGGTTTGATGACAAAATCATACTCCTGAACCGAAGTACTGATAGGCGGATTTTTTGGAAGATGTATTTCTTTAATCGTTGGCCCGTCTGCCAATAACACGCTTCTTTCCACTAAATGTTGTAATTCACGCACATTTCCAGGCCACGAATAGGCCATCATTTCCCGGATCACATTTTGTGACATACCTGTGATTTTTTTACCGGCATTTTTCGCATAAATTGTAATGAAATGTGACGTCAGCGTGGTGATGTCTTCCTTCCTGTCACGAAGGGGAGGAAGCGTAATTGGAAAAACATTTAGCCGGTAAAAGAGATCGCTGCGGAATCTTCCGGCTTCCACTTCAATGAAAAGGTTTCTGTTGGTAGCTGCAATGATCCGAACGTCGACTTTGATAGTCGATCTGCCGCCCACACGTTCTATTTCCCTTTCCTGCAATACCCGCAAAAGTTTTACCTGAAGTTCAAGAGAAAGTTCTCCTATTTCATCCAGAAACAGCGTGCTCTTGTTGGCGAGTTCAAACTTGCCAATCCGCCTGTCGACAGAGCCCGTAAAACTTCCCTTTTCGTGCCCGAACAATTCACTTTCAATCAGATTCGGAGGCAGCGCGGCACAGTTTACTTTGATCATCAGTTTATCCTTACGTGGCGATTCCTTGTGAATTGCCCTGGCTATGAGCTCTTTACCTGTACCTGTTTCCCCCAACAGCAATACGGTCGAATCTGAGAAGGCAACCTGCGAGATCAGGTGAAATATTTTTTGAATTTCCGGGCCTGACCCTATGATTTCCGAGAAGCTGTTAGCCGATTTATTTTCTTGCTGCAAGTAATGGTTTTCTGCCAGAAGCTGCTGTTTGAATTTATTTATTTCAACAAGCTGCTGTTCGATTTTTTCGTTTGCGAGTACGTTGAAAATACCTGTACCAAGCTGGGCAGCAATTCCCTGGAGAAGGCTGAATTTGTCTTTAAAAAACGAACCGGCTTTTTCTGCATATAAGTACAAAACTCCTTTGGGTTCATTGGCATTTAGTATTTTTATTACCATGAGCTCTCTGATGCCCGCTTTTGCCCAGTGATTAACGTAACGAGGAATTTCTTTTAGATGGAGTAATTCTTTTATAGGAAATATCAATGGACTTTCAGCTTGCATGGCCAAATCAAAAATGCCGTCATTAACTTTATGCAGATCCTGAATAACCGGATTTACTCCGTGACCTGCCTGGGGAATCTCGCCATCATGGCTATGCAAAAAAGGGGTATGTGTATTGCCATCTTCATTAAGCAGGCAAAACGTGTAGAAATTCGCTGAAAATAAATCGAGCACTTGCTTGCTGACAATATGTTGTAAATCACTGCGACTTCTGGCGGAAGCGATGTTATTTCCAACGCTGAGCAGTATTGATTTCTCATTTTCACGTTCCTCAATTTCTTCATTAGCAACAATGTTTGCAATCGTTATCGCCAGCTGATAAGACAGCCCTTCGAGTATTCGTAACGATTCGTCGTTCACCGTATGCGGATTTTTAAATAATAGAAAAAAAACACCAATTCTTCCCCGCTGGTTAACGAGCGGAAGTGCTATCATTTCCTTTATTCCTTTTTGATGAATTTCGCTAAGATAAGCCGGTGAAGCCGTATTTTCCTGCAAAGTTTTTTGGATATCAAACCGGGTTATCCCTTTGCTGCTGTGTGCTATTTCAAAGAAACCATCTTGTATAGGTAAATTTTCACCTGATAAAAAAAAAGCTTTTAAACCATCTTTTGTCAGATCTGTATTGTGAAAAAAAGTCCTGTGAAATTCCTGAGGTTCCTGGACGGTGCATATCAGGAAATCATCAAAAATAAAGGTCTCTTTAAATTTGCTGTTGATAATTCCGATCAGATCTTTTTTATCCCGCACGGACGCCAGATCACGGCTAATGGATAATAACAATGCTAATTCTTTCTGACTTTCAACAGGTTCATTTCCTGTAATATCCAAATTGAGATTCATTTTATGTAGGTGCTTACATTGACTGGTTTCTGTCTTTAAGTAAGGACTTCTCACTAATTAAAGATAGTAAAATTTACGATAACTGGTAAGGGTTCAGTTTCTATTAAGAAAGGCTTTCTTTAGGTCGTTTGTGCTCCACCGTAATCAATTCATAAATTTACGGTATTACGTAAATTTTTTGGTTAAATATTTAATTTAAATTATTGAAAATCAAATACTTAAATGGATGGCACATTCTTTTAAGTTTGTATTGTAAATATTTAGTTTTAGGCAAATACTTACTCTAAAAGCAGTAGTTATGAATGACATTCAAACAGGCTCACAAACAATCACAGATTTTTCCGTTGACCCTGCCATTTCAGTAGAGGTTAAAAAATTCCTGACTGCCCTTAATTCAGGTGGAGGTGATCCGCTTGAAACCATGTCGCCGGAAAATGCAAGATTGGTTCTTGTAGGTGCCCAGGCATCCGTAGACGTAGATTACTCCGGTGTAGATTTCGCAGAAAAAGTTATTGAAGCAGATGGGTACACGATTAAACTGGATATTGTGAAGCCGACAGGAATCACGAAAACGCTACCGGTTTTTATTTTTATTCATGGCGGTGGCTGGGTACTTGGTGATTTTCCAACCCACAAAAGGATGGTGCGTGATCTGGTAGTGCTTTCAGGAGCGGCATGTGTTTTTGTCAACTACACGCCATCTCCGGAGGCTCAGTATCCGCAAGCGGTTAACGAAATTTTTGCGGCTACAAAATGGGTTGCAGAAAACGGTGCAGAGATTAATGTAGATGGAAGTAATCTTGCGATTGTTGGTAACAGCGTAGGAGGGAACATGTCTACCGTAACGGCAATAAAAGCAAAAGAAAATAATGGTCCTAAGATCAAACTTCAAGTCCTGATGTGGCCGATCGTCGCTGCTGATTTTGACAATGAAACCTATCAGTTGTATGGCAAAGACCGTTTTCTTACAACGCCATTGATGAAGTGGATGTATGACAACTATACGACTGACCCGGCTGAAAGAGCACAAATTTATGCCTCTCCCTTGAATGCGACGCTTGAACAGTTGAAAGGTTTGCCTCCTACATTGATACAGGTAGCCGATGCGGATGTTTTGCGGGAAGAAGGTGAAGCTTACGGCCGTAAACTGGATGAAGCCGGGGTTAAAGTGACCACAATCCGTTACAACGGAACGATACACGATTTCGGTTTGCTTAATCCAATTGCTCATATTCCTCAAACCAAATCTCTTTTTCTTCATGCTGCGGCTGAGTTGAAAAAGTATTTGTTTTAAGACCTTTCATCATTTACCAAATTCCCTTTTTTAATCAACATGGAAAAGAACAAAATTAAAAATGTCGTTATAGTCCACGGAGCCTTTGCGGATGCTTCTGGCTGGGAAGCCGCCTATAATATTTTGAAATCAAAAGGTTACAAGGTAACATTGGTTCAGAATCCGACTTCCACTTTGCAGGAAGATGTGAACGCTACGCTTACAGCGTTGGATCACCAGGATGGGCCAACCGTTTTGGTAGGGCATTCGTGGGGTGGAACAGTCATTACCGAAGCGGGGGATCACCCAAACGTAGCAAGCCTGGTATATGTAGCCGCTTTTATCCCGGACGAAGGAGAATCTACACTGGCGCTGGTTCAGTCGGAAGCTATTCTGGAAGTAAACGGCATTCTTGCTCCTGACGACAAAGGATTGGTATATCTTGACAAAGCTTTATTCCAGGCTACTTTCGCCACGGGTCAATCCAAAGAAAAATCGGACTTTATGTACGACTCGCAAATTCCGTTAACCGTTGCGTCTTTCATAGCGCCGGTTACCAAAGCTGCCTGGAAAACAAAACCATCGTTCGCCATTCTTCCAACAGACGATGGTACGATCAATCCGGTTTTGGAGCGTAAGATGTATAAACGTGCAGGGTGTACCGTTACAGAAATGACAGGAGGACATACATTGTTCATGACCAATCCGGAAGGTGTGGTTGAGGTAATTGTTCAGGCTGCAGGGTAATTGCATAAGAATTAAAAATATATAAAATTTTGAACCGGCAGGCTTTTCGCTGAGAACCGCCTGCTGGTTTTCTGTTCAACCTTTTAAATTTTACTACAATGAAAAATATAAAAATCTCCGTGATCGTGGCAGCCTTGTCTTTATGTACACTGGCAATGTCTTGTGACAATAAAACAAAAGAGGATAAGGCAAAGGAAAATGAAGGTATTGATCAAAATAATACTTCCAGTGCCAGACAGGAGTATATTGAGGTAGAGCCCAACGTTCGTCTTCATGTGACCGACCTGGGTGAAGGGAAACCGGTTGTATTGATCCACGGGTATCCTTTAAGTGATGCCATGTGGGAATATCAGTATCACGCTTTAGTTAAAGCCGGCTTTCGCGTCATTGGTATTACATTGAGAGGATTTGGGCAATCCGACAAACCTTACAGCAAATATAATTACGACGAATTTGCAAAAGATATCAAAACTGTGCTTGACAAACTGGATGTAAAAGATGCAACGATTGGCGGTCATTCGATGGGGGGAGCTATTGCCCTGCATTATGTAGCCAAATATGACGGTGCGCATATCAGTAAACTGGCGCTGTTCTCAGCCGCGGCTCCCTGCCATACAAAAAAACCGGATTATGCTTATCCACTTTTTACAAAGGAAGAAATTTCCCAGTGGGTCGCGCTTAATAATTCAGATCGACCGGCATTACTGGCTGCGGTTGGACAAAAATTTACATTGTCTGCAACTTCGTTATCACCTGGCATTGGCGGATGGTTGGGAGGGCTCGAACTGCAATCTTCACCTTATGCTATGGAGCAGGCTCTGATCGCACTTCGTGATGAGGATCTTCGTGGTGACCTTCCTAAAATAAAAGTTCCAACACTGATTTTCAATGCAAAGGAAGACAAAATTGTAGCATTCGCATTGGCTGAACAAATGAATAAAGCCATTGCTGGGTCAAAACTCGTGCCTTTTGATAAAAGCGGACATGCTTCTTTCATAGAAGAAAAAGACAAATTCAATGAAGAATTTATCAGGTTTTTGAAAGAGTAAAATCAGTCGGGAAATTAAATATTTTGTCATCCGGAACGCTCTTTCGCGGCGTTTTCTTAAATCATAAATCCAGAGACAAGATGAAAAATTTGATATTATTGAAAAAAGTGACTAGCGTTAAAATAAGCTTGCTTGTTCATTTTGATGTTTATAATGAGGCTAAATTTTGCCGCAAAAACTTAGTCAGTTAAAAATGTAGTGATCGTTCATGGCGCTTTTGCTGATGGTTCAGGGTGGAAAAGCGTTTATAATATTTTGGTTACGAATGGATATCATGTTTCGGTTGTCCAAAATCTGCTAACTTCATTAAGGGATGATGTTGATGCAGCCAATCGCATCATTAACATGCAGGACGGTCCAGTTTTACTGGTAGGTCATTCCTGGGGTGGTACTGTAATTACAGAAGCGGGTTTAAATCCAAAAGTTGTGGCGTTGGTGTACGTTGCAGCGTATCAGCCTGAAAAAGATGAAAATACAATGAAATGGTCTATATCCCTTCCAACCGCTCTGGAAAGCGGCATTGGCGCTCCGGACGCAAACGGCATTATTTATTACGATAAGGTAAAATTCATAGCTGGTTTTGCGGCAGATGTAAGTAAAGAAGAAACTGATTTTATGTATGATTCGCAGCAGCCTGTGTTTGCGGAAAACTTCGCAACCGCTGTAAAAGATGCTGCATGGAGAACAAAGCCGAGTTATAGCATCGTTGCGACCTAAGACAAAAGCATCAATCCTGACATTGAACGAAATATGTACAAAAGTTCGAATACTAAAATCACGGAAGTAAAAGGAAGTTATGTCATTTTTATGTCGCAGCCAAAAGCGGTTGCTGATGTAATTGTGCAGGCTGTTATGAAAGCCAACGCCAAAAAGTAGGGTGTGATATTGAATAATAATTAATGGATCCGTTTGCCTGACCGGCATTCGGATTTTTTTATGAAGTAATTTTAAGTTTTTGCTAGGGAATCTGGTTTAAAAATATCCTAAAAAGAAAGACACTTATTAAAGCATTTGGTCGAGCTATTTTATTTAGCACCATCAATAAATTCGATAATAAGCTGGTTTACGTAAATAGTCTTTATTAAAAGGCAATGGATAAAAATAGCTCTTGACAGCAAAATGGCAGATTCTGGTGACTGGTAAACAACTTCCACAAAGCCAAATCATCAGCATATCATAAACCCGATGCAAAGTTACAAAGCCGAACACTTCAAACGTTTTGGAGGGAAGTATAATATCACGGGATGGCAAGATTTTCGCTTTGATCTTACAAGGGTATTTGATCCCGGATTTGATAAGCACATTGAAAAAATGATACGGGAAATCGCGAAATACAGCAATGATAAATTTTTACTAGGTTACTATTACAGACATTGAACTTCCCTGGAAAACAAACACCTGGATAAGGATCAATGGGTTTTGCCGATTTGGGATGGGACATTAGACCAAAGTGTTCTATGTTGGATCGTTGGGTTGAAAAGGAACTGTTGGATGTTTTAGAAGAAAATGGCGTGGGCTGTATTCCGTTTTCACTTTTGGCACAAGGCTTATTAACGAAGAAATATCTGAAAGGTATTCCAGTCAGTTCGAGAGCCGCGAGCCATAGAGGGAACTAAGCTGTTGATTAGGACGAGATCAAGGACGAAAAAATAAACAAGGTTCGTCTGCTTAATTAAATGGCAGAAGAACGTGGACAAAACTTAGCACAAATGGCACTTGCCTGGATATTAAAGGACCCCCGGATAAGCTCCGTATTGATTGGTGCAAGTAAACCAGAGCAGGTAACAGACTCCATTAAATGCTTTCAGAATTATGCATTCTCGTCAAAAGAACTGCTAAGAATAAATTTAATTTTAAATAGTAATCAGGTAAATCAATTCGCCATGCTATGCCCTATTTACTAATCATTTAAGAAGCTAACTGGTCATAGAATGGAATGGAGGAATTATTTCGAACAATAGTCGATAGATAAAAAAACGGGATAAATCAGCCATTTTCTGATTTATCCCGTTGGGTGACCCCGCTGAGGTTCGAACTCAGGACCCACAGATTAAGAGTCTGTTTTTGATCTATATCGTTCATTTTTAGGCTTTTTGCGACTTTTGATTTATTGGCTAAATAACTCCAAATAAGGCAATTTTGTTGAATTTTATTTTAATATTTTTTAATGCATTTTGTATATTTGTGTGCAAATCGTGTGTGCACCAAATTTAATTAAATGTATAGCTATTCCCAGGACGGTATTACCATTTCTTCAATTCAAGATATTCGAAAACCAAATAAGGACAAAAAATTCCCAGTAAAAATCAGGGTAACTTATAAACGTGATAGGAAATATTATTCCACTGGAAAGAATATGTCTGTTCAAGAGTGGGAATCTTTGCCGGGGACAAAAAGTAAAGCTGCCAGCGAATTGAAATTTGCCATTCAGACTTCATTTAACTTAGTGTCAAAAGTAGCGCAAGGTCTTATAAATGATGGGGGATTTTCATTTGAGCTTCTCAATATCAGGCTGGGAAAGGGAGTAGACAGCAATTTAAATTCTGCATTTGCGTCTAAAATTCAGATTCTTAAAAAGGAAGAACGTGCCGGATCTCAACTGTTTTATGGATATACATTAAGTAGTATAGAAAAGTTTGCAGGTGATAATATTTCATTCAATTCAGTCACATTAGACTGGCTTAAGAAATATGAAAAGTGGATGCTTGACCGAAATATGTCGTATTCCACTATTGGTATTTATATGAGGACACTGCGAGCTATTATTAATGAAGCTAAAAAGGCAGGAATAATTAGAGCAATGGACTATCCTTTTGGTAAAGATAAATATCAAATACCATCTGGTGAGAGTCGTAAAATGGCTCTTACTCGCGATGACATAATGAAAGTTATTCAGTATGATGATCAATGGGAAGCAACTGCCAGGTATCGGGATTTGTGGATCCTTAGTTATTTAATAAATGGAATTAACATCGGAGACCTTGTTCGACTTAAGGACAATAATATAAAGGACGGTGAAATTAGGTTTTTCCGGGCCAAGACCATTAGAACTACGAAAAAGAAGAAAGAAATAATAGCGACTTTAACACCGATGGTTGGCGAAATGATTGAAAGATGGGGCGTAAAAGGTCGTAAGCCTAGTGATTATATTTTCCCATATCTTACCGGAAAAGAGGATGCAATGCAGGAAAGATTGATAATAATGGATCTTACCAAGCGCATAAATAAAAAGCTAAAAACAATTGCTGATTCTATAGGCATTGCAAAATTTACCACCTATTCTGCCCGGCACAGCCACGCAACTGTGCTTAAAAGATTAGGTGTAAATATTGCCTCCATTGCCGAAAATTTGGGGCATCCAGATGTAAGAGTTACTGAGGCATATTTAGATTCATTTGAAAAATTGGAACGTCAAAACAACGCAGCTTTACTTACAAACTATCCAGATGACAATATTGCAGAAGAGAGCGCAAAGCAAGTGTAATGGATTGTAAATTTTACATTATATTGAAATAGTTTGAAAAATACCGAAATCTCAATTGTGTTCTTCGAACATTTCTCCATTGCCGGTTAATATCCATTGAGCAGATATCGAATAATCATTAACCAGGTAATAGATAAATATCACAGGCAAAGCATATCTTTCAGGCATTTCTCTTAATCTGGTGAAATTGCCATGATTGATTGCATACTTTTTAACAAACTCATAAGTACTTTTTATTTTAGGGAATTCGAGACTTTTTTCGTGTCTTTCGAGTAGAGTGTCATATGCCTGGAAAAATCGGGAATGTATTGCGATTGTCTCTGGAATCTGTTTGGTTGGATTCCTTTGTCTCATAGCTTTTGCTGATTCTGCTTTCTTTTCATCAGAAATTTTCGGTCGTCCGCGGCCTCTTTTTGGATTGTCAGATGAATTGCTTTCGGAGATGTTTGTCATGGCTGATTGTTTTTGTAATTTTATATTATTAATCACACACTATTATTAATTGTTTCTATGAGTACTACTAATGAAAAGCTTTTCATTAATCTGTCATTACAGGAATCGCTAGTTAAAAATGATGAAGGAAAAGTAATCGGCACTATTCGTAGGCTATTTTCTAAAGACGAAAAGATCTGTGAGATTTTTACAGCCAGAAATTCACAATTCCGAAATATCGACACCGCTGAACTTTTAAACTCCAACTTAAATCTACTTCGCGACGTTGGCCTGGATCAGCGCAAGAAGACTGCTGATGTTTGCCATAACAGATATTATTTTTTCAGTTTGTTCGGGTATAAGTGGCTTTATAGTTTCAAGTTTTGGAAGTAATTTTTCTTCATTTTATTAAATACACACTATAAAATATGAATGCAGACCAAGAACTTCGATTTAAGTGCATTGAGTTTGTTACAAGGCAGGAAACATATATCTCCCGTTCTCCTATTCTACACATGGTTCATGCACAAATGCTTTTCAATTTTATTGATTCTGGAAAGCTGCCAATGGTGTCATATCCTGATGCTGATAAATTTGCCGACGATTTACTTCAAAAATCTTTGGATTTGATGATAGAGGAACGTAAGCAAAGTGATAAGTCCCCCGATTCCGCCGATGAGAATCCCAAGACTCTCAATTTTCTTGAATCGTTGGCTCTCAATTTTGGAAAGAAGCTCCGACTCAAATAGGCTAGTTAGTGATAGCTCGCCGCTAACAGTTGTTATATATTTGCCATTGTCGAAAGGTTCTTGTTCAATGTAATTTCCATCTTCATTTTGTAATAAATCTTTTCCGGTATACCTAAGAAATCCAACACCTGACAGTTCCTGATAAAGTTTAGATTCATAAATATCATTATCTGGGTAAGCAGACATTAATTTATTGTATTCACTTTCTTCTTCCTTTGATATAACCATTTTATGTCTCAGTAAAATAATTCTCTTTCTATCATTCCCAAAATTCATAATTCAGACAAATATGGAAGTTTACATAAATTATTTTCTTCAACTTAATACTGTTGTTCAATGCGTTTTTCTGGTTTGCGCAACGGCACTTATTTATAAACTACTGGAATTATTCATAGGAGGAGGGGCGTTCAAATGGATGAAGTAATCACTTTTTAAATTTCCGGATACAAAACATTTGTCGACAACTTTTCCCGCTGCACTCATAAAGTCAAATTGGGAATTGAAAATGTTTTCAGTTCTGTTTTATTATATTTTTAAATGATTCTATTGCGGAATTGTATTGATCACTCACCATTCGTCCATTTGTTGAATTTGGAAGATAAACTCCCATATATCCATATGATGGATCTACGGTCAATACCACACCCCATGTTCTTTCATCGTTAAGCATATAAACCTTTCCATCAATTGTCGCTCTATCAGGATATCTTTCTTTTAGAAAAGTTGAAGAGAGAGCTACTGTTGAAGTTGCATTTTCAAACAAAATCCCGGCACTTGCCAATCTTTGATTTGTAAAAACATATAATACGGCGCGAGTTTGAGTGATAGATGAACCTTCATATAATAATCCCGTTGCAGTCTCAGTTAAAAGTTTTCTTTTTTCCTTAGATTTTATAGTTTCCTTTAAAGCTCCAAATTCAATGTAAGGTTCAGTAAATAATGTAACATAAGGAGTAATCGTAACTTTACTTTCTACATTTTTCCCGTATGCAGTTCCTGTTATTGTCGTTTCTCCAATCTTTCTTGCTTTAAACAGGCCATTTGCATCAACTTTACCTACTTTTTCATTCGATGAAATCCAGTTGAAAGTAGACGGAAATACATCTGCTGAACCTTTTTTTAGAGCATACTGATGCTGAGAGTCATATTTCAATTCAATTGTTGGAGAGTCAATAATTGTTTCCGGCTCCGGTGTTTTATCTTCACTTTTTGAGCAACCTGTAAAAAGTAAAGCGCAAACTGATAGTAGTAATAAATGTTTCATTTCTTTTTGTTTAGAGGTGATATTATTTAAAATGTTTAAATACGTTTGCTTAAATGACCATGTATTAACCAAATGGAACGTATCGCTCTTTTTGGCATTTCAAATTCATCGTAAGATTTGTTTTCGCTTTCCAGAAGGAAATATTCAAGTGGATTTTCTCTAAATCGCTTGATGTACTTTAGGTACTTACGCCCATCATCACATACTATACCATAAACTTGACCATATTCCAGATGTTCATTCCATCTTTCAATTTTGGTGCCGAATAAAACAGAGCCACTTTTGATCAGGCCCTCCATACTATCTGAATATGCACGAAATGCGGTGCATCCCCGAAAGTCGGGAATATCCATATAATATGTTGGTTCAGTGCTTTGGTTATCTACTGCGTCAAAATTAGTTCCCGCTATAAAATCTATTTCCCAATAAGGTATCAAATCCGAGTTAGGTTTGAAATCTGTGAGTTTTTGAGAATTTTCTGAAACAAAGTCGCTACCAAGAACAACATCACCCAAAGCTCGCTCAATAATTTTATAGCTTTCCGGTGAATGTCCCCTTATTTTGTCTAAGATTTTTGCTGAAATATCGCTATCCCTAGATAATGTATTATTGAGATATCCATTGGATATTCCAGCATACCTTTCAAATTCAGTGATTGAAAGTCCCTCTAATTCAAGTTGTTGAAATATTTTTTCAATTTTTTTCAAAATATCTTAGATAAAATTTGTTTCATAGATAAAAATCTATGATATTTGTCTATGTCAATTACAAAACAAGTGCAACACTAAAACAAAAGTAACCAAAATGGATAAATCAATTCATAAAAAATTAACTGAACGGCATAATGAGTTGATAAAGCTGGGAAAAGTTATGGTGGCCGTCAAGGAAAGCACATATACGTATAAGACTTACGAGAGAGCAATAAAGGGAGGTGATGAAGTAAGGGCTGATACATTGGAGCATATTTTAACTGCACAATCTAAGGTTATCGAAACTACAAAAAGCAAATTGCTTGCATTGTAATCTATATTTCAGTTGTCTTTAATCTGTATTTATTTAAACTCTTATTATTATGCAAAACCTTGACCTTGAAATTCCTACGGAATCCGAATTGATTCAAAACGGTAAGCCGAACGAGTTTCTGTTTATCACTGACGGCACTCACTTTGGATTGTATTTTAATACCGGATTCGAAATAATCAGAGTGAAAGATCAAAAACCAAATTTTCAGTGGACTCCTGAGTTTCAGTTTTAACATTAAATCAACATTCATATGGAATTAGTAACTAACAATGGAGGAAGAGTTGAAACCGATAGTCTTCGAGTCGCTCTGAAATTTGGGAAACAACACAAAGATGTCCTTGAATCAATTCGCGAATTGACGACAGCGGAAAATTCCGCCGTCCTCCGAATGTTCACAGAAACGACATATTTGAATGAGCAAAATAAAAAGCAACCCATGTTCACCATGAACCGCGACGGATTCTCATTATTAGTTATGGGATTCACAGGAAAAAAAGCTTTGCAGTTTAAACTGGATTTTATTTCGGCATTTGGTCAAATGGAAGAGCAGTTAAAGCAACTTCAATTTAATCCAGGTGTAAATTTCAATCTTCCAACAACGCTTCCAGCTGCGCTTCGCCAGCTTGCTGAAAAATACGAGAGCGAAGAAAAATTGATTTCTCAGAACAACACGTTGCTAATTCAGCAGGAAGGGTTGAAGATACAAAACCAGGCTCAGGCGAAAGCTTTGATCGAGTCAGCCTCCAAAGTCGAATTTCACGACAAAGTGCTTGATACTCCTGATCTTTTTACAATATCGACTATTGCCGCGGAACTTGGGTTCAGATCACCATCTGCCCTAAATACTTACCTGAATACAAAAGGGGTTTTAAAAAGAGTTGGTGGTGTTTGGCTGTTGACGGCAAATTTTGTAGGAATGGGATACACGGGTCCTAAAACGCACACCCATACTGATAAGAGCGGTGTGCAGCATTCAACAATTCTTACATGTTGGACGCAAAAGGGACGAGAGTTTATTCATAGATTTTACAGCGCTAATCCTCCGGGAGGATCGGTAAGAGTTTTGAAACCATTTATCAATACTCCTCCAAAGGGCGGAAAAAGCGCAGTATTGCAATGAATCAGCCAAAAATTATCCCGATCAGATCAATTGGCAGGTATAAAGAAAAAAAGGAAACCGAGGAGAATTCGAGACCAAGAGGTAGGCCAAGAAAGGAATTGAGCGAGCTAAAAAACAAGCCCACGCCAAAGGCTAAGGATAAATTTGTTCAGGTAAAACAAATTCAGGTGGCAAAGGAGCGATTCCGTTGGGCGATGGATATTTTGATTAAAAACGGAACAATCGAAAGCGTATATCGTTTTTGCAAGGATTATGGGCTAAATCAAGGAAATTTTTGGAGTACTTGCCATCTGAAAGACAATCCACTACCATCCATCTATAATGATTTCTTGATCCATGATTATGGTGTAAGTGCGCATTGGTTGTCTACCGGCGAGGGGAGGATGTTCATGGTGGAGTATAACAATGATGTAGAGGCCTTAACAGGATTTATTGGAGCCTAAAATAATCAATGATTTTCTCACTAATAAGCATTCAATAATGGAATTAATCATAACAACTAAGGAGGAATTGGCTTCCGTTATTCAGGATGCCATAAAGGAATTACTAGCTAACTATAATGTTGGAAATTCTCCACCTAAACAGAAATGGCTGAATATTGCCGATGCACTTAAACATATCAATAATCGAGGGATAAAAATATCTAAAGGAACTCTTTACTCAATGACCCATAAAAAGGAAATTCCATTCTTAAAGTCCGGCATCCATGTTGTGTTTGACCAAGAAGAGCTTGATGAATGGATAAAGAACCGAGTAGCAAGAAAAAGCACCCAGCAAGATCCGGTGGCCGCGAGTGCCAGAAGAAAAGCATTATGCCCACATAAATCATAGGACAAATGAGAAATAAAGAGAAAAAAGATTTGAAAGAAATGATTCAAGTATTTTTTGGAGAGTTTGAATCAGAAGCTAATTCCACGCCAGAGGATGCAGTTCACTGCATGTTTGTTGATAGTCTGTTGGATCAAGTTGATGATGTGAATTCATTTGAATTATCAAATAGAGTTCGCGCCTTTGATCATCTAAAGAAGTTATTCAGGGATTTAAGAGAATATGTAAAAGAATAATAACATGAGCGAAATCGAAATACCATATTATTCAAAAAAGGTGTTAACGCTGGATGAATTAGTTAAATACACCGGATTTTCAAAAAATCATGTATATCGTTTGACTTCGCAATCAAAAATACCGCATTCAAAACCCACCGGAAAATCCATATTTTTTGAACGTGAAAAAATAGAAGAGTGGTTACTTCGGGGATATGTGAAAACAAATGAAGAAGTCGATAATGCCGTTGATAATTTTTTATTAAACCATTCAAGTAAAAGAAAAACCAAACCAAAACCTATATGAAAAATACTCCTATTGAAGTTAAGGCTGCTCGTTATTTTATTGCTCTGATCTGGATCATTGCGTCAATTATCGCTACGATCATCATTAGCCCGATTCTGCTTTCTGAAATTTTTATCCACATACTTGATTCCAGACCATCGATATGGCGAAGTTACTAATATTGGTCACCTTCATTTGTGCAGCTGCCATCACACAAAAGTTAATTCCCGCGCTAATCTGGATTTGCAGCAATCCGACGATGTATACAGAGTCCTTTGGTTACCTGCCGCTTTTGATTATCACTGTAATGGTGCTTCTGGCACCCAAAATTGCAAAACAAATCAAACAATGATTCCAATAGACATTTATGGTTTGGTGTCAGATATCAAATATCTGATATACAAATTCGTCGGTGAGCAACCCGAAACAAAAGTTGCCTTGGGCCTGGCAGTGTTGGCTTTTATCATCCTTCTTGCCTTTTTGATTCCCGTTAAGAAGGAAAAAGTTTAACAGCGTATAAGTATAACCGTAATATCAAATGAAAGAATTTATTGTATCCATTATTTCCCTTGCAGAGCAATTCTCAGCATTAACAACGTCAGGTGAAGCGACAGCCGAAATGAATGGAATGGGAATTTCGATAGACCGTTTGTTTCCTGAGGCTTATGCAGTTAGAATGAATGAAGTTCAAGTAATAATCGGTTTCCGTTTGAAACCATACGTGACGTTTTTTGAAACTGATCAGATTGATACTGAACAACTTTCACTGTTTGTTAGTGAATTTGAGCAAAAACTGGAAACACTTACTTTGCAGGCAGCGTAAGTTTAATATCCAATAAAAAAATCAACCAACCTTTATAACTTAACAAAATGGTAATCAAACAACCAACAGACCCAATCGCAGTTGAATGGCTTATTATGCTTATTTATGGGCAGCCAGGTGTGCGCAAAACTTCATTTTCTTTTTCGTCTAAAAATCCGTTGCTTTTAGACTTTGATAACGGAGTAAAACGCGTAGGACCAAAATACCGAGGTGCTTATGTTCCAATTAAAACTTGGGATGATACTGATGGTTTATTTGAAACAAAGACCGATTTGTCATCGTATGATACTATCATAATCGATACTGCCGGGAAAGCATTGGAAGTTCTATCGCTTAGCATTATGAAAGGAGATTCCAGGATGAAACGTAAGGACGGAGCCCTGACACAGCAAGGGTTTGGCGCTTTGGCTCAACGGTTCAAAGAATTTATGACAAGGCTCCGGGATCTTGGGAAACATATTGTTCTAATTGCTCATGACAAGGAAACTAAGTCCGGTGACGAAACGATGATACGGCCTGACGTTACAGGATCCACCGCATCAAACATTATGCGTGAGGTTGACCTTTGTGGATATATGCGTTCTCATAATGGGAAATCAACTATTACTTTCAATCCTTCCGATAATTTTTACGGAAAGAACACTTGCGGACTCCCTGAATTCATGGAAGTTGACGGTGTTAAACTCTCTGATGTTATTGAGTTGGCATTGAAAAATATGAACGACGACACCGAAATCTACAAGCAATATCTGGATCAGATTCACAAAGTTCAAACAGCTTTATCGGTTTGCGAAAATGCTGATGATTTGAATGAGGCGAAAGAGGTGATTATGCAAATTGACTTCATCTCGGATGTAAAAATGCAAGCTGCTAATTTAATGAAAGAGAAAGCGGCTGCCCTTAAATGTGTAATTGATAAAGTTACCAAACGATATCAAGATGCTACAAGTTCGGTACCGGCTTAGCCCGGATATGATCGATACTTTCGATCTATATTTAAAGGGAGGTTCAATAGGGTATTCGTTCGAAGCATTTGATTTGATTAATTACCTGAATACTGGATATATATTTAACGGTGAGGAAAATCCGACAGACAGCCAAGTTGCTAATTTTTTCAAGGAGGTAGTTTTTAAAAAGGATGTCTCATCGGATAATATTGAGCTTGTCAGAAAGATGCTTCCCGGATTTGGGCAAACGGATATTTTTTGTTCAACTATCCTTGGTGATATCGAAGTGGGCGGGATGATTGATTATGTGGGGTTCGGGAAAGGGTTTGTATTCAGAGCCATGAAGTATTATCAAATTCCATCGATGCTACACTCTAGCTGCCATTGGTATATGAAAGCGCTGGAACAAAAAGGATTAACGGAGCTTAACTATGTGATCATTTCAGACGGTCACGTACATGTTGAAACCTATACGCCTTCAACTTATGACTTTGGAAGACTTGAAGACAAACTGAAATTGTTCAGAATATTTTTAGAGGAGTATAAAGATCAAATAACCAATCAAAACATTTTTAATAATGGAATTGGAAGAATTAAGGAGGATTCATCCGCTAACCGTTAAAGAGGTCACCTCCGTTGAAGATATTAATGCCCGGATTATAATGAGAAAGTTTAATAATCAAAGTGATTTTAAATTTTACTATTTCCTGGCTGCTCATTTTGGTGGTATTTATGACAAAGATAACGCTCGTTTTAAAACTCATTATGAATACAATCCTGAGACATCCGAGTTAAAACATGCACGAATCCGCATATCCAATTTCATATCAGAGCGAAGCATAATCAGAAGTAAAGGAAAAATCTACTTCTCGGGATTTTACAAATATCAAGTACTGAGTCAAATAGAGAATTTTAAAACAGACAATAATGGCAAGTGTTAACAAAGTAATTCTTATCGGAAATTTAGGCAGCGATCCAGAAGTTAGATATCTGGAGAGCGGATCTGCCATAGCGAAATTCAGCATTGCTACGACCGAAGCTTACACGAACAAAAACGGTGAACGAGTTGAAAATACCGAATGGCATCGAATTGAGCTTTGGGAGGGATTGGCAAAGGTTGCAGAGAAATATTTAAAAAAAGGGAACCCGGTTTATATTGAGGGAAAGATAAGGACAGATAAATTCACCGACAAAGAAGGAGTTGAGAAATATTCGACAACTATTCGTGCCAATAGCATGACGTTACTCGGCGGCGCGCCTGTTTCCGGTGGAAATCAAATTTCCGGACAAGGTCAACAAACTCAACAACGGCAACCTGACCCAATTCCACCTGGAATGGGACCTAATAAAGACGACGACGATTTGCCTTTTTAAAAATTTGTGGAGGGTTGGTAATCCATGCCGGCGGACATACTTCTGCCAAGCTCATTGCTTTTCAATAGTGATTTTATCCAACATTAATATCCATTCCAATGAAAGAGTCAAATGAAGATTGGAAATACATTCTTTACAGCTGGTGGACATTCAAGGTTATAGCGGTGCTGCTGCTGATCTGGCTGCTTTGTTGATCAAACGAAATAAAGGTTAAGGGTTTAGGTTTCGCGCTATCAGACGCTTCTCTGGTCCTGCGCTTGCAGGTTTGTTTTATATAAATCATCTCAATACTAACATGATCATTTCGAAAAATAAATCGGGCAACCCAAAATATATCGTCATTGATCTTTTTTGCGGAGCAGGAGGCACAACCACTGGATTTGATATGGCAATGATCAACGGACAGAAAGCCGCATGCATTGCTGCCTGTGTAAACCATGATCCTTTGGCGATTGAATCACATTGGAAGAATCATCCTGATGTACTTCATTTTTTAGAAGACATTACAAAATTATATGGTCAAGTTGTTAACGGGATCCTTTTTCAAACCGATCACATGCGTCAACTGGTACGTCTGGTTGAAATTTACCGTGCTGCTTATCCGGATGCAAAGATTATCCTTTGGGCAAGTCTTGAATGCACCAATTTTAGCAAAGCAAAGGGTGGTCAAGCGCGCGATGCAGATTCGAGAACACTGGCCGATCACCTGGACCGGTATGTTGCCGCTTTGGATCCTGACTATGTCCAGATTGAAAATGTTGTTGAGTTTATGAGCTGGGGGCCAATGAAAGATGGAAAACCAGTTTCAAAGAAAAATGGTCAGGACTGGATCCGATGGAAACAACATCTTTGCAGTTTTGGGTACCGTGATGAATGGAAGGAGCTGAACAGTGCGGATTTCGGAGCTTATACAAGCCGAAACCGACTATTTGGAGTATTCGCAAAACCTGGCATGCCAATCATATGGCCACAGCCAAGTCATAGCAAAAAACCATCTTCCGGAAGTATGTTTGGTGACCTTAAAAAATGGAAGGCTGTTAAAGATGTTTTAGATTTCGAAGATGAAGGATTATCCATTTTTAATCGCAAGAAACCACTTGTTGATCCATCGCTTGAAAGAATTTATGCGGGACTTGTAAAGTTTGTGGCTGGCGGGAAAGAAGCTTTTATACTGAAATACAATTCCACGGACGGGAAAGGATATCACAACCCGCCATCAATTGATGAACCTTGTCCGACAATAGCTTGCCAAAATCGTTTAGGTTTGGTCAACACCTCATTCATTGCAAAATATTATTCAGGGAAGCCAGCCGGAAAAGTTATCCCAGTAACGGGTCCTTCTGGCACTATAACTTGCACTGATGGTCAAGCACTGGTGAATGTAAAACCCTTCGTAATGAATACTAATTTCAAAAACGTTGGAAAATCTATCAATGAACCTGCTGCAACTTTGGTTTCAAGCAGGCGTCACCCATATTTATTGACGCCAGTGCCGTATTTGGTAAATTATAATCATTCGAGTGTCACAAACGATATTGAGCTACCTGCGCCGACTTTGGTATGCAAAGATAAGTTAGCTTTAATCAATCCTTCATTTTTAACTAAATATCATGGTACAGGTGAAAATATAAACTCTATCGAATCACCTGCCAGCACTTTAAGTACGAAAGATCGATTGGCAAAAGTACAGGCAGTCTGGTTTGATAAAACCTATACAGGAAATGGAAATATTTCATCCATTGAAAATCCGGCCGGGACCTTAATGCCAATAGATAAGCATAGATTGATTAATTGTGAGCCTATTATTTTGAATCCCTCTCATGGTGGTCACACTATGTCAACTAATGGGCCGTGCCCTGTCATAATAGCCAGGCAGGATAAGGCCCCTCTTTATTTGATTCAGTTTAAAATAGATCCTGAATATAATATTCCGGTTTACGACGATGATTCGGAAGTGATGGTGCGGATTAAGATTTTCATGTCAATCTACGGAATAGCCGACATAAAGATGAGAATGTTGAAGGTTCTTGAACTTCTAAAAATTCAAGGTTTTCCTGCCAATTACGTTTTAGCCGGAAATCAATCAGATCAGAAAAAGTTTATCGGTAATTCTGTGGTTCCGCATGTTGTTCGCGCCTGGACAGAAGCCATGTCTGGTAAAACCAATTTGTCAAAAGTTGCGTAAAAAGTCTTCAACTAATTCAAAATCAATATAAATCCAAAATGGAAACACAATTGTTAACCATGACACCGGCCAATGCCCAAAAAGCATATAACAATGCAGAAGCTTCGATTAAAAAATGGATGAGAGAGTCTTATCCGGACTTTAATTTTGACCGTAAGCTGATAGATCGCATTGATACCTATCAAGACGCCTGTCAGGAGCTGAATATTATTCCGCTGGCAATCTCCGACTTTTCATTTATTCCATCAAATGACCGAGAGTCACTGTATGCCTATCACCAGCTGACAATTATCGCAAGAGTGCTAAATGAGGGATGGGAACCCGATTTTTCAGACAGTAGCCAGTATAAATATTATCCATACTTCGTCTGGAATGAGGAAGCTGCGGGTGGTCCCGGTTTTTCGTACCGCGGTTACGGCTACGTTCGCTCGTACTCGTTCGTCGGTGCCCGCCTCGTTTTTCTTGATTATGATGCCATGAAATGGGCAACGATTCAACCGGAATTTGTCGAGATATATAAAGCCTGGATGACATTCTCGGAATAAGAAAACAAGGTGGTGCGCTGCTGACTGCAGGTAGTCCCAGTTTTTCGTACAACGATTACAACTACGATAACTGTTGAAGAAAGATACCAAGCTCTTGTAAGGCAATTTTAGCCCGCTCGGTATCTTTCTTAGTCCATTTTCTTCCATCTAATCCGTTTAACTTTTTGCTTAAATAATTATCAGCATACTTATTATTTGGCCACATTCTCTTTGCTAGTCCAGAAAGGTTGATATCTGACTGATTTTTTAAGTAATTCTCTATATCCATATGCAAATGTACTTATAAAAAGTAAATAAATAAATGTACATTTTTATAATTAATGTAAAAGAAAAGATGTACATTTGTTTGTATTAATTTATGATATATGAGAAAGTTTAGGGAAATGCACGGTGAAACCAATACAGATCTTTTTAAAAAATGGGCTTCTATGCGTCAAAGAGTATTGTCTAAATGGAAAGGACGTGAGCATTATTTTGACAAGGGAATTACCGTTTGTTCAGAGTGGGAGGTTTTTACTGTTTTTCGGGACTGGGCGCTCGAAAATGGATATGAGCAAGGCCTTGAATTGGACAGAAAAGAAAATGATAAAGGTTACTATCCAGAGAATTGCAGGTTTGTTACCAAGATTGTAAATACTTCAAATAGGTCGAATACTGTAATGGTTGATTATGATGGAGAACTTATTTCACTAACACTTCTTTCTGAAAAATTAAAATGGCCAGTAAGTAAATACAATACCATCAGAAGAAGAATACATAATGGATGGGATTCTGGGAGCGCTATTCAAACACCTTTGAAAGTGGGAAATTTTGGACATAAAGGTTCTATTTCTGTAATAGACAGCTTGACGGGACAAAAATTTAATAGCGTCAAGGAAGCCGCTTTGCATATTGGGGTAAGTCGAAATCATCTAACCGCAATGCTTTCAGGGAAGCGTAGTAACAAAACGAATTTTGTCTACGAATAGCAGAATGGTCGGTAGTATTGCAGAGTATGCTCGAACAAGTTTCCAAAACCGATTTCCCTTTTGCGACAACCATTGTCAAAGAAAATCAAAGATTCGAATTTACCTGATTAATAAACAATCATTCACAATCTAATTTAAAACAAATATGGCCAGCTGTTACTTATCAAAAATTTGATATGAAAACTATAACAGACTTGAAAGGAAAGAAATTTGGCGACTTGGAGGTAATAAAATTCTCCGGATATAGCAATTCTAAAAAACCTCAGTGGGTTTGCGTATGCTCATGTGGAAAACAGATTTCGGTAAATGGCGCTGATTTGAAAGCTGGAAAATCTAAAACCTGCGGATGTAAAAGGGTATCAAATATCATAAAAAGATGCGTTACCCATGGTTTATCAAACAGGGTTTCTGGCAAAAACAGGCTTTACTCAATTTGGAAAGGAATTAAAAAGAGGTGTTATAACCAGAATGAGCCAGGGTATAAAAACTATGGAGGGCGCGGGATAACAATGTGTGATGAGTGGATGGATTACATGAATTTCCACTTGTGGGCTACAGGCAACGGGTATTCAGATATCTTATCGATTGAAAGAATTAGGGTCAATGAAAACTATTGCCCAGATAATTGCAAGTGGGCAACTACTGAAGAGCAAAGTAACAATACTCGTAGAACCATATTTTTAGAGCACAATGGAATAAGAAAGCCACTATCCTATTGGGCAAAAGACTTAGGAGTATCGCGCTCTGCCCTCTGGAATAGATTACAGCGCATGAGTTTTAGTGAAGCAATTATAAAACCTTACAGATCAACAAAACAACAAGTACATGGCTAGCTATTATTTAGTTAAAATTAGATTCCAGGCAGAAGACAGCGCGGGAAGTCTAAAAACGCATAACGAAGCATATTTGTTTGACGCAGTTTCCTACACGGAAGCTGAAGTAAACGGATATAAACGCATAACAACCGGTGCAAGTGATTTCAGTGTCACATCAATTACCCGCATGCGTCTGGCTGATCTTTTCACTTACGAAGATGGCGAAAAGTGGTTCAAAGCCAAAGTGATATACTTTTCTGTCGATGAAAAATCCGGCAAGGAAAAAAAGGTTGTTAATTATATGCTAGTGAATGCTGACGGCATTGATCAGGCATTACAACGAATCACCGAAAGTCTGCGCACCATGCTAATTCCTTACGAAACTACGGACATGAATTTGACGCCGATCCTGGATGTTTTCCCTTACACTGCGGAAGAAGAAGTGGACGAAATTCCGGCAAACATGCGGCCATTGTCTGAGGTGATGGCCGAGCGCGAAAATCTTTAACGTTGAGAGTAATATATGCCTTCGACATACTTCGAAATCCCGTTTGGGATAACCAGTAACGATTTCAAATTTTTTAAAATTTAAATATCATGCAAGCAACACTTGAAAAGACAATTGTGGCCAGGGTAGCCACAAAGGATCTTCGGAATGCTTTAAAAGTAATATCCAAGGTCATGAGCCGCTCACCAATTGTTCCAATGCTCGAATCCATAATAGTGGAAGTCAGAGATGACAGCCTTTTGATATCAGGATCCGATTTGATCACCGCCGTTTTGATCAAAGTTCCATTGAAGCAGGTAATGCAGCCAGGGATATTCACAATTGAGTTTGCCAGACTTAATAGCATCATCAAATATATAAGCGATGAGCATATTCAGTTTGAGGTGTCAGGTGAAGAAAAGCTTAAAAAGATCTGTATTAGCTGGACAGATGCATCGATCACGTTAAGAGAAGACTATACTTATTTAGAAATGCCAAGACTCCCCGCCGCAGGTGATGAAAATGGGATTTTCCAGATGGGTTTACACCAGCTGCGCGAAGGGCTAAAACTTTGTAAAAAGTCCACCTCAAGCGATAATCTCCGTCCAGCTATGACAGGAATTTACATTGACAGCTATGGTGAGCATGTGAAAATAGTTTCAACTGATGGCCACAGATTGACAAGGTATGAGACTGACATTCAGTTTAACTTTCCTTCGTTTATTGTCAACAAGGTATTATCTGATATTTTCGAAGCCAATCGTACTACCAGATCTGAGAATGTCGAAATACAAGTGGGCAAGGCGACCGCTTCGTTCATCTTTGACAACTGTACCGTTGTTACAAAGAAAATGGATGGTAGATATCCGGATTATGAAAACGCCATCTCTCAGGATGTTAAAGTCCACGTTAATGCACCATTAAATTTGCTTTTGAACCGGCTAGAATTAGCCAGGCTTATGAGCAACGAAGTGACTCACCAGGTTGAGTTTGAATTTTCGAAAGATGCTTTAAAAATAGCAACACAGGATTTCGATTACGATATTCAAACATCACAGGTTATGGCTGTTCAAACTATTTCTCAGGACACTGATATCATAATTGGTTTCAATGCAAAGCTGTTAAAACATTCACTTTCGGGGTACAGTGGGGATGTTGAAATCAAAGTGACTGCGAGTAACAGATGCGCACTATTTCATCCTAAAACTAAATACGGCAAATCGTTGACTATTCTTCTGATGCCCGTATTATTAAAAACTTACGATTAATAAAAAAATATTTATACTTATATTGTAAGTATAAATAAATATTAATTACATTTGCTTATCGCTCCAAAAGGCTGACTACTTTTTGAGTTACAACTCCAAGGATTGTACATTCCCGGAAGGGGGCAGTTGTGTGTTCTTGGCACACGATAGGACTAGTCATCCGCTGTCTCTTCCGGGAATTCCTGTTTTTATAGAACTCTCAAAATTACATTTTTATGTTCACAAGTCATATAAAAGTTGGCCAGCTCATCCAGATTAAAACCAAAGGAGGAGAGCCTCCATTTAAAGCGCCATCGCTTTTATTCACCGGAGAATTAGTTGATGAAGGAATATTAAACTTCAAAAACGGTTGTGTCCGTCTTTTATATTCCGGAGAAGTAGCCGTTCAAAACGATGAAGGAAAAGTTATTGGTTTTGAAAAAGGGCAGAAAGTACTAAGCATTCCCCGCTCGATTATTGAATCCGTTGAAGTATTCCGGAATAAGAGATCAACTTCGCTGTAAAAGGAGTACGTATAATTATAATCGTTAGGTTAAATTCGAATATGAAAATATTGGAGAAAGATTTGGAGAATATGTTATCAACTGATAACACCGAAATATTAATCCGGAGAGGCTTGACATGTTTTGACCATAAAGTAATTTTAAAGCAGGTTGATATGGGAGCATATGGAATTGCGGATGTTGTAGGGATTTCGTCAACCGATTTTCTCGGCGAGAATACTATACAAGTATCCATATATGAACTTAAAAAGGATCAAATAGGCTTTGGAGCATTCGGTCAAGCATGTAGATATGAAGCAGGATTGGTGAAGTATTTTCGAGAGAAATGTCTATTTGAGGACTATATGATTTCTTATTGTATCGTCCTGATCGGTGCTTCGATTGACCTTGATTCCAATTTTATCTTCGCAGCCGGGTCTTCATGTAGGACAAGTTGTTATACTTACTCAGTAGATATAGAAGGCGTTCATTTCGTGAGATCTAACTTTGAAGATTTCATCCCAACGAATCTCGTTGATGATGGATTTGGCGGATTGACCAATATGAATTTTCGGGATTTATTTCAGCAGGCCGTATCAAATTGAAAATTTAAAGCAATCATGCCAAGACCCACAAAAAATAACGCTGATTTTTTTGGTCACGATGGTGATATGCGCAACCATAGGAAAATAAAAGCAATACGTGCTAAATACGGACTGCCTGGATACGCCATTTGGACTATGTTTCTGGAAGTTTTGACCACCGCCGACGAGAATCGTTGGGTTAATAATGAACTTGAAACAGAGCTTTTAGCCGGAGACTTCGGAGTTTCTGTCACAGAAATACGGGATGTGTTGAGTTACTGTGTCAGGTTGGAACTTTTATTTGAACTAGATGGCAAAATATACAGCAAAACCTTAGATGAAAAGCTAAAAGCAGTATACGAAAAGCGAAATCTGTCAAGACAAAATTCTCAGCAGCAGGCGCGAAAGTCAGGTAAATTTGACAGAAATTCCGACTCTATCGGTGTTTCTGTCACAGAAACACCGCAAACTAAAGGTAAAGTAAAAGGTAAAGAAGAAAAAACATCTACTGACGTAGATGAAAAAGAGACGACAGCAGATTCTTCGTACGATGGTATTCCGGATTTCGTAAAAAATGAACTTCAAAAACTCGCAGACGATTTGAAAGAAAATCCTCTGGATCATCGAAAGCCTATACCAAGCTGGGAAGAAGTTGAAAAAATTTTTAAAATCGATTCTGATATTTTGACTGCGTGTAAAAAAAACGCACATGTATCTGAAAGTGAATATTTTGAATTGATTGATCGATTTGTTTCTGATCGCAAGGCAGAAAAACACGGAATCAAATCTGAAAGCGATATCAGAAGATATTTTACAGCTTGGATGCCAAAATTTATGCCGGTTTGGAGAGCTGAAAAAGCATCGCTTGCTAAATCAGAGCCCGAAAAAGGGAAAATACAAACTGCAGTTGAGACAACCAGGAAAGCCGTAAATCTTATCAGGGAACAGCGTGAAGCACAAAAAAATGAATCATGGAAATAACATCAACACGCTCACAAAGCATCACTTTCAAAATTCAGAATGATTTCCTGATGGAAAAATTATCTGTTTTTGAAAATCAGATTGTTGAATTATCGACGGTCTCAGATCGGAATCAAAAGTTGAAAGATTGTGATCTGCTTTCGCTGGCTGAAAAAATCAGTAACATCGCCACGATCCGTCTGGGGCTGAAATCCCGCGGTGACAAAGAGGAATTAGTTTTCATTCAAACCATCGAAGCGGATTGCGCCAAGTTTCCTTTCGCCACTCAAAATGAGATATTGAAAGCGCTGGAAATGGGCATTGACGGGCATTTTGATGAAGGCAAGGACATATTTTTTTCATCATCAAAGTTTGTCAGATGGATTAGGCTGTACTTCGATTCAATTCGAAAACCGGTGATGGTCAAGTTTGCTCAGCAGGCGGATAATGCCCCGTTGTCTGCGCCGGAAATTACTACTGCCGAAAGGATTTCAACTGCATCAAAAGTAGCGAACGGCTATGCCGATGCACGCAGGAAGGATCCTGCACACCGCGTGGATTTAGGTGATGTCCTGTTCCGGAATCTGGAATCATTGGGTGTTTACGAATTGGCCCCCAAAGTGAAGGAAACTATTTACCTGAATGTCAAAAAGAAGAATAAAGATGCTCCTGAGGAGTCAGTTAAAGGAATTTGCCAGAATACTGCCTACAATGATTTTATAGGGATGCTTGTCGAATTGGAGTTTATGCTGACAGAATCAGGCGAGCTTGTTAATCTAAATCAAAATGAATCGAACTGATACAAGACCAGATAATAAAACCCAAAGAAATTTTATAGTTGATAATTCGTTGGGGAAGTTGCCGCCTCAGGCAATTGACCTTGAAGAAGCGGTTCTTGGCGCTCTAATGATTGAAAAAGACGCCTTAACATCTGTCGTTGATATTTTAAAACCAAGTAGTTTTTATAAGGATTCTCATCAACGGATCTATGCAGGGATTCTCGAATTGTTCAAGGAGTCTGAGCCGATCGATATCCTGACAGTTTCAGCGAAACTTAGAAAGTCAGGTGAGCTTGAAATTGTAGGTGGAAAAACTGCCATCATGGAGCTTACCATGAAGGTAAACTCCGCTGCTAATATTGAGTATCATACCCGGCTAATAGTTGAATCGGCGATAAAAAGAGAGATGATTGGAGTTTCGTCGGAGATGCTTCGTAGCGCTTTCGAAGATTCAACAGATGTCTTTGAATTGCTGGATCATGCGGAACAATCCCTTTTTAAAATCACAGAATCAGGAATCAAGAAAAGCTATGAAAACATGGGCTCGTTGATCCGGAAGACGTTAGTTGAAATGGATTTGAAAAAGGGTAACGGGACTGGCTTGACGGGCGTTCCTTCGGGATTTACGGCACTTGACCGGCTTACTTCGGGATGGCAAAAGACAGAACTTACCATTCTTGCAGCTCGGCCCGGCATGGGAAAAACAGCTTTTGTAGTTTCTTCTCTGAGAAATGCAGCGGTAGAATTTAATATCCCTGTGGCGATGTTTTCGCTTGAAATGTCTTCGGTTCAACTCGTGAATCGCCTTATTTCCGCCGAAGCTGAAATTGACAGCGAGAAGATCCGAAAAGGACAAATGGAGCTGCATGAATGGGATAGAATGCATCTGAAAATACAGAGACTTCACAATGCTCCGATTTTCATTGATGACACTCCGGCGCTTTCAATTCTTGAATTACGGGCCAAGTGCCGCCGGCTTAAAGCGCAGCATGATATCCAGATGATTGTCATTGATTATTTGCAGTTGATGACAGCCGATTCAGGTGGGAAAGGAGCAGGAAACCGAGAACAGGAAATTGCAATGATTTCCAGGTCACTTAAAAATCTGGCAAAGGAATTGGATGTCCCTGTAATAGCTCTTTCTCAGTTAAGCCGTGCTGTTGAAACCAGGGGAGGTGAAAAGCGCCCACAGCTATCCGATTTACGTGAATCCGGATCCATTGAGCAGGACGCTGACGTCGTAATGTTTCTTTACCGTCCAGAATACTACGGAATAACTGAGGATGATGCTGGCAATTCAGTTCTTGGTACCGGAGAACTGATTTTGGCAAAAAACAGGTCAGGTTCTCTGGATACCGTAAAGCTGAAATTCACCGGAAAGTATACCAAGTTTTCGGATTTGGATGCGGCTTTTCAGACTCCCTTTGAAGCAGTAAATACCAAAATCCCTAATCCGGAAGCACAAAGAATTCACAACTATCAAAGAAACGAAGCTTTTAACAACATCGAACCCCCATTTTAACCATGACAGGAACATACAAAACAAATTACGGATCCAGCTATGAAGTTTTCAACGGCGAGATCATGCAAGGAAAAAGAAAAGTCTCACACCTGATGGCCAGATGTGTTTATCCGGAAGAGAAAAAAGGAGAAGCGTTCCCAGTTCAGGCAAAAGATATTGACCGGAATGTAAGGTTTGGTACCTGGGAATTGATGAAGTAAATGTCTAAAAATCCGTCTAAAAATGTCTAATTTTTTAAGTGATGAATGAAAAAACTATGCTTCCGCCCAAAATTCGATCATTAGTAAAAGAGAAAAGACCACTCAACGATAAAGAGAAAGCTCTTGCCCTAACACTTTCTGCCGCGGTCCATTATCTTATCAGATCGCTTGATGAGATGGAGTACACCGATCTGTACAAACACAAATTAAAACTTGTTGCCAAAGCTTTCACTTACGAGCTCGAAAACCATGCAAAGTCCAGCCTTTGGGGGAATGAAGTTGAAGGGACCGATCTGAACAAAGTCAATGATCAAATGGAAGATATCGTGCAAATGTTCGGTAATCTGCTGATGATCGGTTTATCCATGGGTGAAATTCATAAAGCTCAACAGACTTTGTTCTGGCAGGAAATGCAGAAGCAGTTTAAGCGATTTGATGTGCCGCTTATGCTTACTCCTGAGGGTGATTTGCATTTTATCAATCCTGAAACCTCAAAACCATCTTTCAATCATGTATGACGTTAATTGTCCCTACTGCGGCGCCGAAATAGAAATCTGTCATGATGATGGGTTTGGTTGCGAAGAAGATATCACTTACCAGCAGGAATGTCCTAAATGTGAAAACGGATTTGTTTTTACAACATCGATTTCCATCGATCACCAGGCTTACCCAGCTGACTGTTTGAATGGCGCTCCGCATGACTACAATCCGGTCATTACTTTTCCGAAAGAATACAGCAAAATGCGCTGCACCATGTGTGATGAAGAACGCACTCCAACGATTGAGGAAATGGCTTCAATCATGAAATAATCAACTACTATTAACCATAAGTTACAATATGAGAACAATCCCAATATCATCTACTGAACGGGTAATTATCACCAGATCGGAAATGCAAAATACCGTCCAATTTCAGATTAAAGAAACAAATGGGTGGGAAACGAAGTATAGAAAAGCCTACGATGGAAACTGGAAAGGCAATATCGTTCTGGATATCAAATCTTCTTACGAGGATGAAATTCGCCGGAATAAGCAGTACAAAAAGTCTAAACTTCAACCGTATCATTGATGGCACAGACTACTAATGGACGGATTAGAGATTTTTGTAATAGGAATGGCTTGTCTGTGGAATTCTACAATAAACAAGTTGAGAGCGGATTTAAGTGGTGTTATGGGTGTAATTCATGGCACCATCGTGCAGATTTCGGTTCAGATAAAAGCAGGTACGACGGTTTAACATCGGCATGTCAATCTTATAGAAATGAAACAGCTAAGATTAAATACAGCCCAAAGTTGAGGCCAAGCGCCGGAAGAAATTTTGTAAATGCGCGTGACGGGGACAAACGACAAGCTCGCAGACGAGTTAATTACTTGGTTGAGCAACGTTTAATTCCGCACCCCAATGATTTGCCTTGCGTCGATTGCCAACATATCTACACGCCGGGCGGTAAGCGCCATGAATATGATCATCACTTGGGGTATGATTCCAAATGTCATGAGAACGTTGAATCAGTTTGCTCTACCTGTCACAAATTAAGAACAAATCAAAATGGGAAAAATAAGTAATATTTCTTGGTGCGATGCCACATGGAATATCGCCCGTGGTTGTTCAAAAGTAGATGCGGATTGTCTTTTTTGTTACATGTTCAGGGAAAGTCTTAACGAAACGCGCTACAAACCCAAAGAGGTCGTGCGTACAAAAACTGTATTTAATCTTCCTCTGAAATTGAAGGATCCTTCGAGGATTTTTACAAGCTCCTTAACTGATTTCTTTCATCCGGAGATTGACTCCTATCGAAATGAAGCCTGGGATATAATTCGTAAATGTCCGCAGCACACGTTCCAGATTTTAACGAAAAGACCGGAAAGAATATTCAATCATCTGCCCGAAGATTGGGGTGATGGATGGGATAATGTTTGGCTTGGAACTTCGGTTGGAAGCCAGGCATCAGTCGATCGAATCGATATTCTTGAACGTGTTCCGGCGAAAACCAAGTTCGCAAGTTTCGAACCATTACATGGAAAAATAACAGAAGGATTCCGAGGCGCATTGGACTGGGTAATTATTGGTGGAGAAAGTGGTAATGATAGCGGGAAATACAGATACCGCCCATGCTCCGTCGAGTGGATAGAATATTTAGTTGAAGCCTTTTCTGATACGCACAGTAATATGTTGCTTGGCGCTGATACAAAGATTTTCGTAAAGCAGCTTGGGACATACCTCTCCAAGCAACTGGGATTAAAAGACCGGCACGGAGGAAACATGGATGAGTGGCCGGAATCATTAAATCATTTAAAACTTAGAGAATTTCCATCATGAAATCATTCCTCGATATTTTAAACGAACTCGCAAAAGAAAATTCCTGCGATTCCTGGAAGTATTATTTCGAAAGCAATAAACGATCGGAACGAAGTATCCGGGAGTTTTGCGAGGAAGCAGCGAAGAGATTTTCAAATCAAAAACTTTAACAGATTAGCACTTTATGTATAGAATAGAAGCATGGCATCCCGACATTAATAAAATGGGCGGATGCGGATTTTCAATAAAACTATTTAAGGAATTTAAAGAGAAAGTTGCAAAAACCGATTTGACACAAGAAAAAATTGATATCGGTATCAAAAACATGTCTCCGTATTGGTTTCAGTACCATGGTTATACAAATACCGAATACGAAAGGATTTCTGTTAGATGGGGTGAGTTTGGTCCTGAACATATTACAGTTCCAGGCAATGCCTGTGGCTTGGATAAATCTGATTTCATGTGTGACGACGACGAGATGCTTTTAACTCCTCACAATGTTGATAGCCTCCGGCAAATGAGCTTGCTGCTTACGGTATTTTGTTGGGTGGAAAATATGATTTACCTGCAAACCTTAAAGATCTAAAATAACACCCCTCTTATTCTTGATTTGAGGGGTAAAACTAAACTAAGAGAAATATGAAACTGAAAGACAATCAAAAATTGCTATTAGAGGCCGCAGCGATCGACCTGATCTCCGAAATGAAAGAGAGCTTGCCTGTTGATTCCATGAAAAAGGCAGCACTCGATATTTTTACAGATAATGGACAGCTTCAAGTTCAGATTATCGTTACGCGTGAAGAATCTGACTTCATGGAATATTTTACCACAGAGGAACAATCAAACTTTATTGACGAATGAAACTAAAAGACATAAAAGAATTTTTAGAGACGCTCACTGACGAACAGTTAGAGCAAGATGCTGTTATCATGGGTGATCAGGACATGGGCTTTCCTGGCGGACCAATCACTATTAGCCCATTTGATGAAGACCACTGGTACAGTGAATACGGGGCTTTTTCTGAAAGCTCAATAAGCGAAGAAGAGTTTCAAGAATATCTTGAATATCAAGGCCAAGATGCCCGGGTTGTTTTTGAGGCTGGTAGTGTCTTTTTTCACTTTGATGATTCTGAAAGATGAAAAGAGAAATAATATTCAGAGCAAAGTCTGTTCATAATGGAGAATGGGTTTACGGAAATTTCATCCACTCAAAACGATTCGCTGGATGTGGAAATGAATTCAGAATCCACAATCCCGAAACCGGTTTGGAATCGGATGTAATACCCGAAACGGTTGGTCAATTCATAGGAATGGAAGACATTAAAACCATTGCGATCTACGAAGGCGACATTGTTCAAGAATATGTTATGGAGGATCGTTTTGAAATCGTTTTTTCAGATTACGGAAACTGGGGAATGAAATCAAATTATCCCATTTTAAAGGATATGGAGTATGAGACAATAGATCCGTCGTATGCTTCGACGACACTGAGAATTATAGGAAACATTCACGAAAATCCTGATTTGATAACATCACAGCAGAAATAGACAGGCTAACCAAATTGAAAGAATGAAAGAATTAACGCCTGAACAAATCTGGCTATTTAAAGATTATTTTACCGATATACACAAAGATGGTCACGAAATTAAACCTATGCCGGACAATGTAAAATTGACCGTATGGTGTGACAATGGTGGTGATGAAGCTGGCTATTTATACGATGTTACTACTAACGAAATGGGATTGGAAGCTCTAATTGCTCAGAGCTGGATACCGCATAAGAAGTTAATCGAATTGGCAAGAGAAAAATTTTATACCTCGTTTATATGACCCATATCAAGTAATAGTGAGTATGACCAAGAGAGAAAAACGCCAACTGATTTACGATAAGTTTGACGGAAAATGCGCCTATTGTGGATGCGATTTGAACGGAAAATTTCACATTGATGAAATAGAACCGTGCCGTAGAAAGCAAAAGATGATTCCAGCCCATTGGACAAATGGGAATCCAACGACAGAAAATGATACTTCCACAGCATTTGTAACTTCAAGATGGGTAAATGATGGATTTGAAAATCCGGAAGCTTTTAGAATTGAGAATCAAAATCCATCTTGTGCTTCCTGTAATATTAATAAGCATTCAATGTCACTTGAAGAATTTAGGAAACTCATTGCTGGATTTATGAAGCATCTAAATGAAATCAACACTCAGTACAAGATTGCGAAGCGGTATGGACTGGTATCCGAAACAAATGAAGAAGTGAAGTTCTATTTTGAGCTTTACGAAGAAGACAGAATTTAATGGTTTCTGAAAGAACAAAAACCGAAAAATACATGAGCGAAAAAGATAAGTTAAAAGCCATTTTTTTGAAGCACATTACTCTTAGCTACGAGTATCGGAAGAAAAACGGGGCGTATGAAAAAGACAAAACAATGCTTTGCGAACTTGTTAGTGAAGGCATAATTTATCTTCACTTGAAAAATAATACTACCGCCTATTATGTATTAACAAAAAAACCGGAATAGCAAAACGCTAAACCGGTTTTATCATTCTTCCGAAGATTTCCAACTAAAACAGTTATTTCCTATTATTTCTCATAAATATTTACCTACAACTTCAAGATATAATGTAGGGTCGCCATAATAAAGGTTTTTCAAGGCCAGGTAATATTCCACCATTTTGTCCTGACTTTCAAATGAATCAAGAATCTCGATTGGCTCATTTTTGTCGAAATAATTGAAGACAGCAGTTATTAAATCAATTGTTTTTTCGAATTTTTTCGAACCTTCATATTTAACGGTTTTCGCAAAATGTCCGTAGAAGTAGTCAAAATGCGTGATTATGAATCGTGAATCTTCATTCTGCGTAATCTGGGCATGAAGATAATACTGCACTACTTTCTGGTAATTGAATATTAAATACCAGAAAATGTCATCAATAGGTTTTTCTCCGGAGAAGAAATCAAAAAAATGTGGATGGCCAATATATTCACGAATTGTTTCGGAAAATGCATTTAATGATTCGATTTCCGTCGGCATATCATTTTTGCCGGCCACAAAATGTATATCGGCTTCCGGATCCATTTCGGATGGGGTAGGTAAGGCGTAAATATTTTCATGCATAATTTTGTATTCGTTTTAATATTGAATTTGACTTTCGGTATAATAAGTTTTAGACTGTCCGATTTTACCGATAATTATTTCTTCTCCATCCATTGTATGGGTGAGCTTCGAATTGTGTACAAAGCGGTGTTCTTTATTTTTCATCGCAAATATATCTTCCGGATCCTGTCTCTGTTCTATCGCTTGTGAAGCGGCATTTGTAATTTCTGGAATTGCGTCAAACAACTCCTTAACTTTATCATCTGGAACTCTTTTACTGATTGAAAACGGTGAAATCTTTACATTCCACAAGATTTCATCAACATATGCATTTCCTAAGCCTTTAATCTTATTCTGGTCGGTTAAAATTTGTTTAATTTTTGAATTAGAATTTGATAAGAGGGATGCTAGATAAGACAAAGTAAAATGATTCGACAACACGTCGGGGATTCCTGTTGATTCTGGATTCAAAATTGACCTGGCCTGCCCCATGTTATCAGTAACACATATTCCACCACCATTGCTAAACATAATGTTAAAAATAGGATTGCTTATTTTTTCATCCGTTGGTAGCAAATACATTTTGCCCGTTAGCATCAAATGGATTCCAATCACATTCCCGTTGTCAAGATGAAATTGAATTTCTTTCCCATCTCTGTCAACCTTTTTGAGGACTGCGCCTTTTACGGCTTCGCGAAATTCATCTTCCGGGACATTGAGCTTTTTAGTCCATGGAAATTCGATTTTATTGATTTTTTCTCCCTTAAAATATTCCTGAAGGGTTTTAGCAATTACATTCAGTTCTGGTATCTCTGGCATTATTGTAAAATAGGATTGTAAACAGTTCCGTCTAAATTTATTCGTACAGTTTGATATGGTTCAGTTGTAAACAATCTTGCAGTTAGCTCAACATCCATGTATGTTTCAGCTGGTATTATTTTCTTTTCTTGAACACCCGAATTATTTAGCCATGTTATTCTGAAAATTTGAAATGGCGCCGGAGCAAGGTAAATGTATGATCCATTGGCAAAACAAAATCCGCCATCACCTTCTTTGATTTGGTCTAGGCTATCTCCCCATATTAAATCAGCATATATTTTAATGGATCCATTATCATCTAAATAGGTGCCGTGGATAAAGCTTCTGCCGCATTTAAAATCCCCCAGTTCAGGATCCCAGAGTTCATAGTATTCGATTTCACGCCCAAGGCATTGAATTAGTGTATCCGAGTCAAGGTTAATGAATCCATGCATTATTAGAAATTATAATATAATAGATAAGCTAAAATAGAGATATTTGTTTTGGTACAGCCAACACGGCTTTTAGTTCAATATACGACCGGTCAAAAAATGCCATTTCCGGTATTTGTGGGTTAAGCCAGTGCTCGTGCTCATCCGGATTAAGAACGACCAACATCCGTTCTCCCTCATTTTTAATTTTCTTCATTAGCTCATTGCCCTCAGTTGTGCAGATTGTGTAGCAGTAAGTCGTTGCGCCTGTTTTAGGATCCTTCCATTCATTAAAAAGCCCTGCACAACAGAAGATACCATTGTCAGGCTTGGTTACCATATATTTGGTTTTCTTTGATTTTGGATTTCCAGGCATTTCCCACTGCCATTCATACATTCCATCCATTGGTATAATGCAACGGTTGGAAATCTTATTCTTAAAGGAAGATTTTTCAGGCAATTCTTCAAGGCGCGCGTTCAGACATTGGTTTCTAGCTTTCTTTACTTCCGGGCTGTTCTTTGCAAACCCTTTAAAAGTTAACCAATCAGCGATCAGGCCCCATTCATAAAACTGAATGATCGGCCGCTCATCCCACCGTACAATAGGATATTCGGGAGATTGAAATCCATTTATTTCGACGGATGGCGTATAAATATCTTTCTCCAAGAACTCTGCTTTCAGAGCCTTTGCGACTGACATCGCGTCTGCTGTAAGTTTGGTATGATAACACATACTATTTTGCGTGTATAATTATAATTTCATCCAGTTTAGTTGTATAGCGTGGTGATAGTCTCTCCTGTTTCATCTTCCATGTACGTCCAAGATCCTGAGCCGCAAGTTTTATTTTCTGATTTCCCAGTGACTTATTTAACTTATCGACAACAGCAAAAAGCGGGCCATGTCTGGGATCAGAATTCTCAAATATGCTCCGTTGTCCATAGTTTGCCGGTGTAATTTCCAACGCGATTACGCCAGCTTTTTTATAAGCGAAGCCCAATTTAAAAATTTTTTTCAAACCATCAGCCGCGAACCTCGCTAATTCAATACTCGAATTGGTAGGATAGGGTAGTTGAAGGACCACATTTCTCGCATACTGTGGCTGATCGGGCCTGAATGCATTGGTATGAACGAAAATCATCAATGCATTACAGCAAGAGTCCTGCTTGCGGAGTTTCTGAGCACATATAGTTGCAAAAGTTACAACACGCTCGTGGATGTCAGAGAATTCAGTATAATTCTGGTCAAAGCTTCGGGTTGTCGCTATGTTCTGTTTTTTCTTTTCTTCTTCAAGTTCAAGGCGGCGCCTACCGGCCAGTTCATGTTGAAGCCTGAGCCCAACGATTGACATATTATTTTGCACCCATCCCTGATTCATACGGGTGAAATCAAGTGCTGTAAAAACGCCTAGTGCATTCAGTCTCTTTGCATGTTGCCGACCGATTCCCCAGACATCTTCAACTTTTGTCCATTGGATTGCCCTTTGAATTTGGGTTTCGCTTTTTATTACATAAACCCCGGCCGTGGTATGTTGAAATTTCTTTGCAATCTTATTGGCGACCTTCGCTAACGCTTTTGTGGGGGCAATTCCGACAGATATTGGAATACCTGTTGATTTTGTTACCACGCTGCGCATTTCTTCGCCGATTTTTTGAAGATCAAAGAGTTCAAATCCATCAAATTGAATAAAGGCTTCATCGATACTGTAAACTTCAACCTCCGGAGAGAATGTAGAAAGGATGTTCATTACCCGGCTACTCATATCTCCGTAAAGTGCGTAGTTACTTGAAAAAACCTTTACGCCATTTTTCTCAAAATCCTTTTCGTACTCGAAGGCTGGAGCTCCCATCTTTATTCCAAGTGTTTTTGCTTCATTGGACCTGGCTATAACACAACCGTCGTTATTTGATAGAACCACGATCGGAACGCCGTTGAGTTCCGGACGGAACACACGTTCGCATGAAGCATAGAAATTATTGCAATCAACCAGTGCGAACATATCAGAAGAATTTAATTACGCTGGTAACTACGCCCCAAATGATAAATTCGCTTTCAGAAGTAACCTGGATGGGCGGGTATTTGCCATTTTCTGCAATAAGCCAGCAAATATCTTTATCGATAAGTATGCGCTTGACTGTAAATTCCTGATCGATGAAACATACCGCAATGCAATTGTCCTTATAGGGCAGGCTTTTGTCCACCACAATAATATCGCCGTCATCTATTCCGATATCTTGCATGGAGTCGCCTTTAACGCGCCCCAGAAATGTGGATGAAGGATTTTTCACTATTTCTTTACTTAGATCAATGGCCACGTCAATGAAGTCGGCGGCCGGAGAGGGAAATCCCGCGCTAATACCAGCCACAACGGGAAGAATTATAGCGTGATCACTTGTAAAAGGGAATAATTCAAGTTTTTCTGACAGCTCCGGGATTTCCATAGTTGATGAAGTTTTTAGCAAAGATCAATCAAAGAAAGCCATATTGTCAATGAAAAAATGGATTATTTCCAATTATATGGAAGAAATCCAATTCGGTTAGTTTAAAAATAATATTTCCATATTTATTGCTTATTATTATATACTTATAATATAAGTATATAATAAATTCTTACATTTGTTGGCACATTTCAAATGTCCGCTCTGGCCAGCTGCTGTTTGAAATGTTTTAAACTATATTCATTAAAGCCTGAATCGATTTGAGTGGCCAGACTCTTTTCTTTTCGGGCTTTTTGATTTTTAATGTCATGTTCGATTCTGAATTCTACCCCACGAATAAAGCAGCATGGGAAGCGATGAATGCCGACTGCTACGGCAAAGTAGTTCTCGATCCTTCGGCAGGTAAAGGAGACTTACTTAACTATGCCGCCGATGCCGGAGCATCTAACACACTGGCAATAGAAAAACATCCACAGCTTAGAACATTGGCAGGTGTAAAGCACAGTGTTATAGGCTCAGATTGGTTTCAAACATCTAATGAACAAATTAGCCATGTTCAAATGATCTTAATGAACCCGCCGTTTTCGAACGCAGATAAACATATTTTACATGCATGGAAAATCGCACCGGAAGGCTGTGAAATTATTGCTCAGTGTAACTATAAAACAATCCACAACCCGTACTCAACTTATCGATCCGAGCTTTCGATGTTGATTAAAAATTATGGATCTGCCGAGAACAAAGGTTCGATGTATACAGAGGCTGAAAAAACAACGGATGTAGAAGTTGCAATCATTCACCTATTCAAACCAATGACCGCGACAAATCCTGATTTTGATGGTTTTTATTTCGATATGCCAGAGCTTAATCAGTCCGATGGATTGATTAAATATAACGAGATACAGGCACTTGTAAATAATTACTCGGGTGCATTAAGGTGCTTTGATAAGTTCTCTGACATAGGTGCAGAGTTGAATCAAATTTGCAAACAAATGGATTTTGGTCAATATGGCGGTTTTAATTTTAAAATGTCTGGCAATGACGACGTTCGGGACGGCGAGATTAGAGATAAAAACACTTTTGCCAGACAGCTCCAAAAACAATGCTGGAAAAATGTTTTTAAGAAATTCAACCTTGAAAAATACATGACCAAGGGAGTATTGGCTGATGTTAACAAGTTTGTAGAAAGTCGCTTTAATTATCCTTTCACCATGAAGAACATATTTAGAATGGTGGAAATTATTGTCGGAACTTCTGATAATAATATGCAGAAAGCAATCATTGAAGCAGTTGATAGGTTTACGATGCATACGCATGAGAACCGTTTTAAGGTAGAAGGCTGGAAAACAAATTCAGGCCACATGTTAAATCGTAAATTTATTACTGGATGGATTGCGGAAATGGGATACGACCGCGAGGGACTCCAAATAAAGGACTATCAATCTAATTTTGGTTATATCATGGATTTAACCAAAGCACTTTGCTTTCTTACGGGCAAGGACTTTGATAAGGTAGAGCAAATTAAATATGCCCCTTGCGAAAGAGACGAAGCGGGTGATCTTATCAAAACCTATAAGCATCTAAATCCAGATGGAACGCCAAAAGTAAACTTTCTGGGCACATTTATAATCAAGCATGAAAATAGGTTTCAACCAAACACCTGGTACGAATGGGGCTTTTTTAGGTTTAAAGTCTTTAAAAAAGGGACGGGACACTTCGAATTCAGGGATGAAAACGACTGGGCACGTTTAAATCAGGCGTATGGAAAAGCGAAAGGGAATCCATTACCGGAATCAACTTGGAAAAAACAATCTAAAAAACAATCAACATGAAAATTTTAGCTTTTATTTTAATTATCTTTTTTACATCTTTTCTTATTGTAGATGGATTAGATGTTTGGTATGGAGTGGTTCGTTTTAACTGGACAAAGAAGCATCTTTTAGAAGCAGGTATTTTACATGGTCCGCAAGAAAAATTTCAGTTTAAAATATTGCCACATGGAGGCTCAGAAGGATATTTAGTAGTACTGGTTTCCAAAGATGGGTTTTATACTTATGACGAAGCTGTGGAATATTTTGTATTGGGGGATAGACCTGTTTTAAATCCTTTTCTATCCAAAACTTTAAAAGAGGCCAGAGATTTTACGGGTAAATTTAAAACCTATCAACAGTACGATAATTATGCTAAAAATTTAGAACGGAAATATGACTTATCTGCCAAAGATTATTCTAAAACCGTAACGATATCTCCATAAAAAGAATTGTCCTCTGATCTGGCGGTAGTTTATTATGCATTTCCCAATTTTGTATATTTACACTTCAAATTTTGACAATACAAATGACTAACAATGAGATAGTACAGGAGTTTCCGATACAGCCACTGATCATGCAGCCAGCTGGGCCTCCAACGGAAGAGCAAATAGAAGAAACGATCGCATTACTTTATGAAAGACTGGAATCGCCAGATATGATGCTGCCAATAAACGCTTTTGTCCGAGAAGGATACGAAGAAGCGGTTGACATATTGGTTGATGACATCAAGGATTATCGAAGGATCAGCGCGAAATCAATCCAGGGAAGGGCTATCGCCGTATTAGCTTGCGACTATTTGACTGGCAATTGTTCAAGGGAAATTTTAATTGGGGTACCATTAAAACATGATTAGTTATGATGCCAAACGAAAATCAATTAAAAGAATTCTTCTCCTCGGAAGTATTTAAAGGCATTGATCCTGAAAATGCAATGGCTGCATTCAAATCGAAATTTGATAATGGATATCAATTCATTTACGAGGTGTCATCACCAAATGAAGAAAACGAATATGCAACCTTGGGTTATTTTTCTGACTACAAATCAGCCACAGCGATGTGTAAAAAGTTGCCTGAATCAGGATTGAGTCAGATCACATTAGACGAATATGAGAAGGATGCTTTAAAGTCAGGTGGCTTATTTTGGATGAATATTGATGAACTAGGAATTGTACATGAAATAAGGACAGCAATAAATTTTCAGGAACCGGTCTTTTATTTCCCAAATGAAAAGGGTTTCGGATATGCGGAAGGAACATTTTTTGGCGAAAATGAAGAAGATGCCGTTGAAACAGCCAGAAAAAGAATGGATCAAACAGACAAATCTTATCACGAATCTTTGTAAATTAAAATGACTGGACAAGAATTATTCGACAAGTATACTGACCTCAAAAATGAATACGCACAGACCCTATGGACTGCACGTATGGTAATGGCTGATGATGAAGTATTCTTTAAAAAACTGGAAGAGGCAGAAAGTCAGGGCAAAAAAATAGGATTAGTTGAACTGCCAGAAGGTATTGTTGGAGAACACTCCGAGATTGAGTTTATTTAGCCAGGAACTCGTCAATCAGATTAATCATCGCTTCATAAAGCTCTGGCGCTATTTCCTTGAAAACGCTATTGCCTGCAAATTTATTCTCAAAGGCATGTGCGATAAACTCTGCTTCTTTTTTACCTGTGTGAGCAAAGTAGGCTTTTGTATGACCAAAACCGTATCCAGGATTTAACGACATCAGAGTATCTGCAAATGCTCCGATTTTTTCAATCGTGTCGTGATCTGCTTTGTCTGCATTTATATAGGCATCTTTCCATTTATTTTGTAAGTCCATATATCCCTGTGACCGATTGGCCTGCAAATCCTTTCGGAATTTTGTCATCAAGTTTTTAACTTCCTTAGTGTCCCTGATGCCATTTGCCCAGTCCACAGCATGACCGTATTCGTGGTAAATGATAGATTCTTGCTCCCATTTACTTTGATCAAGGCGTTTATCAGGTTTAATATTGACGGCTTTGGCAACCGGATCGTAATGCGATCCTTTCGCTTTGCTCGTTGTCATCGGCACATCGCTTTTTAATTTTGAGAAAATATCACGGTTGATCTTAACATCGTATTTCTTTTCATATTCACCAATGCTAGAAGGCGTATATTTTGGATCGGCAACAACTGGATCCAATTTGATCACAACCGGTTTCTTGCCTATGGCAAAATTAAGACCGCCTGTTACGGTTCCATTTTTAAAATTGTCTTTTATGAAATAGGGCTGCGATTTGGCACGAAGCAACCGGTCTTTGTTTTCGGATATCCATTCTGTCCATCCTTCCGGCATTTGTGTAATCTCATTGACTGATTTAAATCCGGAAGTATCATCACCGTTCAAAATTATGTCGGTCAGGTTATCAATTTCCTCCTTGGTAGCCAGAATTGAAACACAATTACAGCGGCATTGCGGATGCCACTGCCTAAACCTGAAAGTTTTTGGATATCTGCCTTTCAGGCTTTCGCAAACCACACATGGGAACGGATTATTACTTCTGCGCACTTCAAATCCGACAACGAAATCAAGATTTTGCCAGCGCTCATGATCAGACGTACGGTAGGCCATGTTGATCTCGGACCTGGTGACCCGCATTGCATTTTTGAAGCTGCTCCTGTAAACACCTTGACCGGGAGAATAGGCCTTTGCTGCCTTGGAAAGATGAAGGACTCCTCGCGCATCTCTAACCCGTCTAAAAAGTTTATCCGGATCATTAAGGTAGGACTGAATATCCCGGGCAAGATCCGCTGCGGATTTTCCTTCTGCCATTCCGACATCAAGACCAAGCTCCAATTCCTGTTTGAACTGATCAGTTAGTTTCCACACACGGTCGGAAAGATTTAAACCTTCGGATTTTCTGGACTGAAATGCCTTCAAGGCGTCCAGATTCCGGTCCATGTAGCGATCGATTGTTTCCTTCGGGAACTTGGTAGATTTGATGATTGAATTCACCAGATCATCGTTTTTCGATGCAGACAATAACCATTCGTGCTGAGTGCCCGAATCTATCGTCGCCAGCATCTTCCCGGAAAGAGATTCGAATAGATTTTTTACCCGGTCATTTAAAGCGGGAAAGTCTGAGAAAGCAAAAGGCTTATCCGGATTAAAGTTTACCGACAGGCCCATACGCACCGCTTCCTTGATCGCATTGAAGTAAAGGAGTCTTACTTTTTGTGCGAATGCTTCAACGTTATTTAAATGGTCAGCTTCCCAGTTACGAGGCTTTGACATAGTGTGTGTTTAATTATGGCGAATTCGCCATAATTGAATTATTAATCCCAAATTTCTTTTAGTGTCATCATTTTTGTACTGTAAGAAGTAAACGCTTGAACATGACCATAGTCATGACAAACGAACTTATCTCCAATCCATCCGAAATTATCCTGTTTAACATCCCACATAAAACGTGGTATTTTGTCAGGCCTTTTTAACTCGGGCATTTCCGAAGTTTTTGCCATGCACATAATATGGCCACCCGGACTTATCCAGTCAATAAGAGCGAACCAATTTTTAACCCATTCGAGTTTTCCCGTCAATCCTTCTATCTCTCGCCACATAAGAAACTCCTGAATGTTGCAGTAGCTGTTTTGCATTGTGCAATCATGGTCTGTCTTTTGTACGTGGCCATATTCAATCTTTATAACCTTGGTTGGATCCAACGCATGTTCATAAACTGCCCGGTATGTTCCGTTTGAGATTAGCCGCCCTAGCATGCACATGATCATATCAATTGCAACATGATCAGATTGAATAATGGCCCTTGCTCCTTCGAAAATAGTTGTGTTGTAGCCTAATTTTGTGACCATTCAGTTGTTTCTGTTTTTGTAATTATATCGTCGGCCCTGAAATACTAAAGGTGTTTGCCGTAGTTGTTTCTTCCTGGATCTGTTTAAAATCAGCAACTGGATCAGAAACTAAACCAGCTTTATTTACTGACTGCATCTGACTTATAATTGGTTTACCGCCGTTTGCAACGACCAAGGCGTTAATTTCTTCCATTACGTCTTTTATAGTATATGGAATAATTTCAGCATCAACTTTAAGCTTGCTAGCCGTTTTTGCCCAGGCAACGTTCATCGAGCCGACAAATGATTTTATAATATTTAAACGGCGTTTTAGATAGGGATCAAATGTCTCACGCTTATCCATGACCTTTAAATGTGCATCCATAAATAATAAGCGTAGAGCGATGCCGGAGATGGCCCCCATTCCTTTAACAGCTTCGAATGATATATCTGGTGTTTGGGTGTAGGTAAGTATCACCTTAAACATGTTTTCAACTTCCATTCTAATAGATTCCGGCGCTCCTTCCCAAACCATAAGGCCAACTTTACCACCTTTCTCAACTTCTATTACTTTTCCCTGTTCTCCTTTTTTTCCCAAACTTAAAATTTGACCTTCTGCGACAACCGTCGGGGATCCATTATAATCATTGGTGTCTCCATGACTAGAAAGAAGAATTTCAAGCCTTTCGATAGCAAATTGCACATCGGCCCATTCCGCATCTTCCTGCTCCGCAAAAACCAGTGGAATTCGTTTTAAAATGTTTGGTGTTTTTTTACTTAAAGTCCAGCCTTGCTGATTATTCTGCCATAAATAATAGTTATCGGAGGTATAACATTCAAAATGTTTAACATTTTTGTTTTCATCATCTTTAATGACAAACAACCTGCTAAAAGCGATGAGATCTCCTTTTTCATCAAAATAGGGATAGAGTTCACTTCCGTCCCATGGACTAAAAATTGACAAACGAAGCCTGAATTTTGTTTTAAATCCATAATCTTCGTGCTCTTCTTCTTTCAGTTCAGGATACCAAATCTCTACTACCTGAGTACTTTTGAATAGATTTTTGGCTATTACTCTGTTTTGGCTATCCGTTTTATTGTCGTCAAGAATCTTTTTTATAGCGTCAAGAACCAATATTTCCTCTGGAGAAGCTGCATCTGACTGGATATCTACGGGATTACCAAACAGGAATGTAACAGCTTTGCCAACGATGTTTTTTTGCATTGGTACAGGGATGCGATTAACATACTCCTGTTTTGTACCAGTTTTTGTTACAAAACCACCATTCCCATCGGATTCATCATATTCGTAATTAACAGTTCTTTTAGGACGGATAGACTCATTCATTACTGCGTGTTCCTTTACATCCCACTGTTTTTTCAGATCTTCAATTTTGAAATCCTTTCCTTGGGAGCACAAAATATTTATAAGCTTGGTTGTATCAGAAACCTGATTCAGCCACTGTTTAAGAGTTTCGTAATTCATTAGTGTGTGTATTATCGTAAAAAACTTCCAAGATTTCTTTTTGGCTCTGGCTTGCCAAGTAATTCAGACATTACCACATATCGAGATCCATCAATACTGTGATTCCATGCATCTATAGGTTCATTCAGCCATACGCCATTTTTGTCCTGCTTATACGTATAGTTTTTTAATTCCTTTATTATATTCAATGAACCTTCGGTGACAAATAATTTCATTGATTTCATCTTGTCAATGCCAGCTTTTACAGAACCTTGATATTTTTGGACGGCATGAATATTAAATCCGGCAACGAATATCTCATTAACTAAACGAGGGTCGGCGCTTTCACTCCAAATCTTGCGGTTTCGATTTACAGATTTTAAAGTATTTATTATATCGCTGGAAGTCATGTGGGTTTTATAACACAGCTCATCCATGTACAGACTATTTTCTCCCTTCCAGATTCCTACATTTTCCAGCGCTGTTACATCATTAGTATAACCAAAATCGAGCCCCTGGTACTGAATTGCCATGCTTGGTATTTCCGGAACAATCTCCCAATTTTCAAAAACGAGACCTTCAATTTTAGCACGTTTGCCTAGCCCGTATATCAGCCATTTGCGCTTATCGACAGTACCATTTTTATAATTATCAGGTGTAGGCTCATATGATAGAATTTGTTCTTTGGCATTTTTAGGGATCAGTCGATTGTCAAGCATAGTGCTATGCGAATACCATGTTTTCTCGCGCTTACAAACACTGTCGTAAATCCAGTGTTCTTCTTCACTGGGGTTGTAATCAAGTATCGCAAAACCCTTACAACGTTGCATTAGCTGATCGTATGAGTCTTTTGAAGCTTCCACAGCTTCGTTTATCCAGAAAGCGTCAGTTTGCATACCATGTATTTTCTGAGGATCATCCAAACCAACAAACCAGAACTCTGTACCAAATAAGGTGTAGATTTTATTGGTTTTATTTTCAGACTTACGATCATATAATCCGTACCCTTTTAAAACGTCAATGAAGTCTTTATAAACGGTACCATTTAGCCATGTTCCTTTCAAACGTGCAACCACCACACGCTTTGTCCTAGACTCGTTTATATATGCCCATCTAATCCAAAACTGGATAATACTATGCGTTTTCGAACTTCTGGAACCTCCTTCCAGAACAAACACATTATATTTTTCAGACAAGAATGAAGCATTTAGTGAATCAAAAACCTTAGTGGTTATCCCTATCATTTAAAAACTTTTCAATCTGCTCGTCAGTCATATTTTCGGCGCTAAGAAATGTTATCGGTGCGCGTAGGGGAGAGCCATTTTTCCCAGTCAGTTCTTTCTTCTCCGGAGCATACATACCTAAAAGCTTACGCCTCTCGATCAGCTGAAAACGGATTTCAGAAATGTATCTTGGATCACCAAAGTTGATTTCTTCCTTTTCGCCTTGCTCCAAATGAGTTGTCGTTATTTTGTCAGATGCAATTTCCTTGTCACCTTTCCCTTTTCCGGCTGCTGGTAACTCGCCCTTTCGCTTGGTAAATTTGGACTTATGATCGGTAGATGATTTTTGCCATGCATCCCAAAGAACCATTACGGCGTCATCAATGCGCTGCAATTCGAGCTGAACCATATCATCTATGTCGCTCATTCTTTCACTTCTCCATTCAGCCAGAAGGGCATGACGGTCGTTAAAAACAGCTTTGACACTTGGTAGTTTATCCAGTCCCATTTGCTTCATCACAACCTCGCAAGTCTGACGGATAGTCATACCTTTCTTATAGCACTCGGCGACGATAACCCGTCTTGCGCTCGCTTTCTGTTTATCTTTTCTCCGTGGATCTGTCATGAGTGGCTTACTTTAAAATGCATTCAAAGCCACGAGTTTGCAGCTCTTCAAAAAGATCTTCCAGTTTGTTTACGTCGCCGCACTCAACCTGAAGCTTTTTGCTGATGCCTTTAATTGGGTCTTCCTCACTTTTGTCGTCAACCAGATTCGGCACGTCCATGCCCCAATGCTTCAATTCTTTTTGATCCCACTCTGAGCTAAGCATGTCGTGGTCCCACTTTCCAAAACTCAGATTATCTTTGACGGCGTAAGCTCTTAACTTTTCGGTAGGTGTGTCTTTGGGGAGAACCCGGCATGGAGCCTCTTTCTTATCACGCAGCATCGTAATTGCAGCAAACCAGTCAAGGAAAAAGCTTTCATGGCGCTTGCTTTCGACCAGCTGATCGAATTCAGTTTGTAGCATAGCAACGACTTCTTCAATCGCTTTTAATCGCATATTTCCTCCAATAATGACAAACCTTTTATTAAAAGGAATAACCACCATTTCGCGGATATCCAAAAACTCCGGATCATCGATGATTGATTGGCGAAGCGTTAAGAAGTCAGCGTCTTTAATAAATCTGGGATTCGCAGGAAGCCCTTCAATCTGCCCTTCATTGTTGTCGAGAATAGATAATTTTATGTTCTGTTTCATAGAAATATTTAAGCCTCTCTTTCATCGAATCCGGAAAGTTCCACTATTGCTTCAATTTCTTCCTTAGTCCAAATTAACTGTTCCAGGTTGGGATATTGGTTTGGATATTTATCATCCTTTTTCCAAGGAATAGTTTCCATATCCTGTACAAAGTCGGTTGATTCACAATCAACAACGTGTTTTATATATTTCTTTAAAAGTTCTTTGTAGTCCATTGTTATATTTTTTATACTCTAAATAAAAAACTATTCATCTTCCTAGCAATGTAAGGTGCGCCAACTGCGGAGGAAGGGTGTACATTATCACTGGTAAATTGACCAATATTTTCGTAGGTTATTCCAGAGCTATTAAACAAATCAAGAAGCGGCACAGAATACATCCCGGACACTTCTTTAATTGCATCTGCATAAGCTTTCTGAGCTGTATAATTAGCCCGGCTATTGCCACGTTGAAGGGGAGTGCAAATCACGATCGTTTTTCCAACATTTTGAGATTGTAAAGTGGCTAGCAGATATTTTAGCGCTCCGTAAAACGTAGTTTTTACCGTGTCAGTAACTACGCCAATAGGTACATTATAATACCAGTCGTTTGTTCCACCAAAAATAAATATTCCATCGGCCGCCATTGCTGTTATGCCAGCTATTCTGTCTACAAATGCTGTTCTATGAACGCCGTCATTTTCAATATCCTCTTTCCCCTGGGCAATACAACTTCCACCAATACCATCTTTTTCCCAAGTAAATCCGTGCACAGCCTGCACATATGGAATGTAATAGCCTTGGGCAGTAATACTATCACCAAGAAAAGCCCATTTTTTACCTTGCCAAATTAGATACGAAGCTTTACTGACGTACCCGCTTAAATTCAGCGCGCTTAGATCTAAATAATCTGGATTAATTTTATTTATTCCGGCTGTATATCCTGTTGCGACTGTACCTAATTCAAGTTGAACTGTGTCGTAGTTTGATGTACCAGCGGCCTTGACGTTAATAATTACCTTTACGCATAGACTAGGTGTAGTAAAGGTTGCAGGCAATGTTGAAAAGTTTGCAGAATTCGCGTTATAAACGCCCAAAAGTGCACCACCTGCATCTTCATACCGAATCTTTACGTACTGTGGATTCTGAACTGTTCCAGATAAAGTGTAAGATGTTAGAGGCAAAACAGTAATTTTTTCGGTAATCGCGTAACCGGATTGATTTACTATTGCGCCTGTATTATTTACAGCTTGCGCTTCAATTATTTTACTTTTATCAATTAAATTTTTACTTGGAACGTTTGGTTTTACGAAGACTGCATCTGTTTGATTTTTAGTGTAATACGATGAAAGGTCAATGTTTGAGGCATCTAATTTACTCCCAAATGAAACGTAAGATGTTGCAACAGATCCTAGCTCAATCTGAATAGTATTATAATCCGAGGTCGAATTAGCTTTTACATTTATTATAACCTTTGTACATCCGGCTGGTGTCGTAAAAGTAGCAGGTAGGTTGGTGAAATTTGCACTATTCGCATTGTAAACACTAATAAAAGTTCCGTCAGATTGCTCATAACGAATCTTAATAAATGGCGCACCGCCTATCGCACCTGAAAGAGTATAAACTGTCGAAGGGGTTACAGTAATTTTTTCTGTTATTGCGTAAGTAGCATCATTAACAATGGCCCCAGTATTGGACACAGCTTGCCCTTCAATTACTGCAGCTTTGTTGAATAAATTCTTTCCTTGGATCGTATATTTTGCATATAGCAAATCAGATTGCACTTTTGTATAAAAAGATGCCGCGTTAGCGAAAGTAGCGTCGGATTGCGCCTTTGTGTAGTATAAAACAAGATCAAGTTGGCTTGATGGTATCTTATTGCCAAATGCAATATACGTTGTTGGAACGGCACCTTTCTCTAATTGAATTGAGTTATAATCTGAAGTCCCTACTGTTTTAACAGTAATGTAAATTTTCACACAGTTAGCAGGGGTATAAAATACAGCAGGGAGCGTTGAAAAATCAGCGGAATTCGAATTGTAAAGTCCCAAAAAAGCACCGGAAGCATCCTCAAATCTGATTTTAACATATTGAGGTAGAACCATCGTTCCAGAATATACATATTGAGTTGAAGGTTCAACTACTGCCGGACATATAGCATAACCAGCCTGTGTTACAATAAGGCCAGTTGTATTAGTTAAACCCTTATTTTCTTGAATTAAGTCTTTATTTATTAAGTTTTTAGATGGAACTGTCAACTTTCCATAAATTAAATCCGACTGTGCTTTTGTGTAAACGCTGGATAAATCAACATTATCAGAAGACATAGTTATTTTATAAGCTTCGTATACTGTTGCAACAGATCCTAGCTCAAGCTGAATAGTATTGTAATCTGAAGTTGAATTTATTTTAGTTGAAATCCACAATCTAGTACAATTCGCTGGTGTCGTAAAAGTTGCAGGCAAGGTGGTGAAATTTGCGCCATTAGCGTTGTAAACGCTAATAAATGTTCCGTCAGATTGCTCAAAACGAACTTTGGTTCCACTAGGAAATCCAATTACTCCAGAATATGTGTAAGCTGTATTAGGTAGTACATTTACAAGAATCATTGAATAATTAGCAAGCGAAAGTATCGACCCGGAATTGTTTAAAGTTAACCCTTCTATTATTTTATTCTTATCAATTAAATTCTTTCCTTTAACGCTGAACTTAGATAATATATAATCAATATCATATTTAGAAAAAGAGCTCAACGCATTAGTATAAATTGAATCTAACGCTAAATAAAAAGATTCATATTGTGTAACTGTTGCCCCCAATTCGAGCTGAATAGTATTATAATCCGAAGTCGAATTTATTTTAGTTGAAATCCACAACCTAGTACAATTCGCTGGTGTCGTAAATGTAGCAGGGAGGGTAGTGAAATTTGCCGACACAGCGTTATAAACACCAAGAAAAGTACCTGAAGAATCTTCAAATCTTATTCTAACCCCACTTTGAGCATTCATAACGCCACTGTAAATATATTGAGCTAATGGCTTTACTTCACATTTAACAATAGAATACCCATTAGAAGCATTTATCAGGCCAGTATCAGTAATAACTAAGTTTTCAACAATTGCAGATTTGTCAATTTTATTTTTACCGGCAATGATAAAATCTGTTTTTATGGCAGACACAACTCTATCTAATATAGAATCTTTTGTTACCGAATTAAGTGGTAACCCAAGCAAAGGAAATGAAACATTAAGTTTGAATGGTTCGTAAGAAGTAGCTACGGAACCCAATTCTAATTGAATGTTGTCGTAATTGCCAGATGAAGCCGTTTTTGTGTTAAAAATAAGGTTCGTGCAATTAGCCGGTGTAGAAAAAGTGGCAGGTAGGCTTGTGAAATTTGCACTGTTAGCATTGTAAACACCTAAAAAGTTACCAAGCTCGTCTTCGAACCTAACCTTAACAAATGCCGGGCTGAATATACTCCCAGACAAAGTATAAGTCGTTAAAGGTAAAACTGAACACTTTCCACTTATTGAGTACGTAGATTGACTAGATTGTATTGCTCCAGAATTATTTACAGCTGATCCCTCTATTACAAGGTATTTATTAAATAAATTTTTACCGTAAGTAAAGAACGTAGTCTTATTAGGCGTAACGGATGCATCTTTAAGTTCTGTGGTTCCTATACTTTTTGAAGATATAGTGAATGCCCTACGCACCCAATTTTGACCACTCCAGTAAACTGAATCACCAATATTATACGTTATTGATGTTCCGGTTAAATTACTGGTCCCGCCAACTGCAACAATCCATAACTTTCCTTGATCGGATTGTACTAATCCAAGTGCAGATAAATTTGGAGTATTTGTTAATACATTCCATGATGTATTTTGTGGTTTAAATGGTCCTAGCACTGAAATTAATGATTCTTCAGCTGAATTTGCAGCCAATACAGCTTTTACTTTTGCATCAAGGGCAGCTTGAAGTATTGCGTCCAAACCAAAGTCGCCAATCCCGGCAAGTAATCCCATTTTTCGTAGTGTGTGTATGGTAATCTTTTTATATCGTAAATATAATTAAAAATACTTACAATATAAGTATGTTAAAATATTGACAACATTGACATGACAGCGAATATTTATAAGCTTAGCGGCTTTATCAAAAACGAGATAAAAAAATACCTACATTAGCCAAGAAAGTAGCCTCCATTATAATTTTGAAACAGAATGATTTTACATTTACAAGGCAATGACCAGATTTTAAAAGATGCCGGTCCAATCGATTTAAATGATTTTACCGTTTTGACAGGAGAAAATGGTTCAGGTAAAACTCAATTGTTACAGTGGATCTTGAACGCATGTCAAGGGATGGTACGGGATTATTCGCGTTTTGGAGGTATATATGACGACGAAAATAAGATATTAGAAAATGCCGTTTATGTAAGTCCAGGTTTGAATTATATAGATGGCAACGAAAATAATTTAGTAAATGACTTAACAACGAGTTGGGGCATCTTGCGGCCTATTGTCATGGCATTATCACTTACCAGACATATTAAATACCAAAATTTGGAGGAAGAAGTTGCTGCTCTAAACCAAGTTATTTTGGAATTTTTTAGATCACATGCGATTGGGAATCTGGCGACAAATCTTATGCATTTCCAAAATGATATTGTTAAAATACAGGAACATAAGCTTAAATATGTTAAAGATTTATGTGATAAGAGTAATAAGGCACCAAGTGACCTAACGATAAATGATTATATAGTTTTTCTTGATGTGCTAAATGAGCTGTTTTCTCCCTCTATACAATTGTTATTTTACCAATTTTACTTAAAAAATAAATATTACAATCACCTAACTTCCGGTAAAAAGGCACCATGGGTAGTATTCAATGAAATCTTAGAAAGAGCAAATTTTAAGTACCGTGTAGTTTACGAAACACCAATGAACGAAGATTATATTCCACAGGTGCAGCTTAAAGATGTTGAAAATGGTAATTTGATCTATTTCCTATTTTTGTCTTCAGGTGAAAAGACAATTATGTCTTTGATTTTTGCGCTATACTCATCGACAATAGGAGGCAATTTTCCTCAATTAATTCTGTTTGATGAACCCGATTCTCTATTACATCCTTCAATGTCTAAATTATTATTGGATGTCATACAAGATGTAATAGTGGGAGCAAATGGCGTCAAGGTGATAATGACTACCCATTCTCCTACAACGATAGCATTAGTCCCGGAATCTGCAATTTATTTAATGGATAGAGAAAAAGGTTATCCAATAAAAATTGGAAAAAAGAAAGCTATTAAATCCCTAACTGCGGGGTTGAATAATTTGAATTTACTGTACGAGGACAAACGGCAAGTATTTGTTGAATCAAATATTGATTTTATAGTTTATAACTCAATATATTCTCTTATTAGCGACAAGCTGCTGCAAGATGTGTCCTTGACTTTTGTGTCAACAGGAAAAGAGGATGGTGGATGCGAAAAAGTAAAACGTTTTACAAAAGAATTATTAAGCGCTGGAAACAAGTATGTCGCTGGAATAATCGATAATGACAGTGGGAATGTCAGTTATGACAATATTAAAGTGTTAGGCGAGAACAAAAGGTACAGTATTGAAAATTATCTTTTTGAACCTTTCTTTTTGGGAATATTTCTTCTTTTAGAAAAGGTTATTGACAAAGAAAAAATTGGTTTTAAAGAAACGGATAAAATTTCGAAAATATCAGGCATTGATAATGATCAAATGCAAACAGTAAGTGAAAAAGTTACAGGACTATTGAAAATAAAAGCAGATCATGAATTATTGGTAGAAGGTCTTTCAGAATGTAAAATGATTAATGGTTTTAAAATTTTGGTTCCTAACTGGATTTTGAACTACCCTGGTCATAGGTTAGAGGAATTAGTTAAGGATGCATTTCCGTTTTTTAAGAAGCCAGAATACAAGAATGATGGTTTTAAAAAGAAAATTTTAGAAGACGTTTTTGAGGAATTCCCTGAGTTCATATCAATCGAGTTTCTTGAACTCTTCACGCAATTGCAAAGAATTGACGTTTCATAAAATAAAAATGGCCGGAAGAATTTATCTTCCGGCCATTTTTATTATGAACAGAGAAGGATTGAAACCTTCAAGAGAACTTACCAGGCACCACACCCGACTAGACTTTTTACAGTTTGAATTTTAATCCTAAATCTGGTTAGTGATCAATGAATTAATGCAAGTCAAACGGCCCTTAATTTCAGATGTAAAAACAGCTAGCATTTGTATCACATCTTCTATATCAGTTGTTGTTCTCACTCTCGATCGCGCGTTTATTTTCGCCACCTGTTCAATTATTTTAATTCTTGATTCAAAGTTATCAATATTTGCTAGGAAGACAAGCCTATTACGCAGGAACAAAATTGTCTCCCTGAAAATGCATCCCATCAACGGATGCCTTCGACCAATCCGCACCACAAATCCAGCCATTGCGTCTCCAAACATCCAAGAACTCATTTGACCAGGAAACTTTTCCATGAAAAGTATTCCATGCAGCATTCAGATCAACCGCAATGCCCCAAGAATGAACAGAAATCCCGGATTGTCCACGTTTGGTGCGAACATTAAAGCATCCATCCCATGTCTTAATTTCTTTGTGAAGACCAGTCGCAATCAACTCACGCATCGTGTCTTCAAAAGGCTGGATGATCAGGTAGTTCATGTAAACCTTATTGGGTAGGGCAGGAATTTCTTTGTTGATGTCGTCTGGGATATCCCAGTATTCCATCCATTTTTTCTCAAACGTTTTGAGAGCCGTATATGGGTTACCGAGCTTCGCAATTAATTCTTTTTGTGTTTTCATTAAAATAGTAGTGTGTGAAGAATGATGATCAGCCACATGGATAATTTCCAAAGGGCAAAAAGAAGGATGAAAGCAAGCAGGATAAAAGAAGCAGTATAATAAACCGGCACACGTCGTGGCGGTCTCTTGCCAATGAAATCATACTGAGACCATCCTTGAATCGAAACCCAGCAGTGTCCTCCTTTTTCCCAGTTACGATAATCAATCAGGTTCAATGTACCGGCAAGTCCCATGCCCAAAAAAGCTAGTTTGCCGTTCACCCAGTTTTTCCCAGTGGCAGAGCTGATTGTTTCATTCCGGGCACCGTAGTGGTAGCCGCCTTTTTTGATGAACAGATCATTGAGCATAGTCGCATATGCGATGTTTCCATATACATCTTCTGCGTAGGCCGCATTTAGGAATGATCGGTTGATGTAATTCCAGCCACCTTTAAAACGGATTGCTCCTGCGATGGTGTGAAAGAAAGCGGGTATGGAAAGAAGATTAGAAAGTATTTTGGCTAAAAGCCAGAGGACAATGCCCATTTTAATTATTTCTGTTATAATTGTGTGTATGATTTTGTAATCGGCGGGGTCTCCGCCGACGGCCTTTAAGGCTTGTTAATGAAGTCCTTCATCCTCATTAAGACTGAGCGTTTCGGCTTTTTTTTAAAAGGGATCGAGTCAGGAAGAACCGGTGGGTTGACGACCAAGGAAGGCTTTGATTTTGGAATCAGCTCAACTATTGGGGTTTTGCGGTACTGTTCAAATCGTGCAATTTTCTTTTTGACATTTACGATTGCCCTTTCATTGCTGGCTTTTAACATGCTATCGAGCGAAAGAAGGCTGTCAAGTTTATCCAGTCGTTTTGCTCTGACAACAAGCTTTATCTGAGTGCTGTCAGGTAATTTAATACCGGCAGGAATTTGCAATGAATCTACTTTTGATAATTGCTGCGTTGGACTTTGTTGAGATTTTACGCCCATAGCCAGCAAAATAACGAGGCAAGCCAAAGGCAACAAAGTTATCCAGGTTACATGTTTAGTTTTCATTGGTTTGATTGTTTGGAGTAATAGTTGGTGTTTTGACAGTTGGGATCGTTTCGGAAAGCTTCTGAATGCTGACCGCTTGCTTTTTGGTTGATTTTATACTTCCTTTTATGCTTTCTTCGAGAAATTTTATCCTTTCCTGATCCTTTATTGCAGTTGCGTCAGTGCGCACCACAACAAGGCTGTTGCAATCATCTTTCTCCTTTTTCATATCCTTATACAGATCTTTCCAAAAGGATATTTCTTTGCTGTCGGCTGTGAGTTGATTGGCTACTGCGACTTCCTTTTCTTCATCCTTATTGCCTAATTTGTTATTTTGCCAGACGATGACGCCCGACAGAGATAGCAGTGCCGTAAGAAGCATGTAGATGATTGCCTGGGTAGGCTTTTTCTCGGTTAAGTCGGTGATTTTATCAATATTATTCTCCACGCTGGTAGTGAGTTTTGCTTTGTTAGTGTGTGTATTTATTGGCTGGCAACCTTTGCAATAACTCGAATCAGCGTGATTGCAGCAGCTCCAATTATTGCTCCTTTAATGCCTTTCCTTCGCCCGGCCTCTTTTTCGGAGTCAAGTGCCGTCTGGCATTCAGACACTTTTGATTCATGCAGGATGTTGTCGAACATGTGGGAACGTTTTTCTGATTCATAGGCCTCAGATTGAAGTTTATGTGTGATTTGCAATTGTCGGACATAAGGTTTTAAAGCTTCGAATTTAAGGGTGCTGTCTTCTAATGCTGTCACGTATTTCACCTGCTCTAATATCACTTTTGACTCTTGCCCGTAGCACGCTGCGACGGATAACCATAGCAAAACTATCGGTGGCCATATCTTTTGCCAGGCTGTCAATGTTTCCTTCATGAATTTTTAAGTTTTGTTGTGCATCTTTTAAATTATTATCTGCCTTGATTACCTCCTTTCTCCAATAGTCTGCACTGTCCAAAGCAATATCAATTGGCTGTTTTGGAGCTTGATTTTGTCTTTTAAATTGGACGTAAAGCACAAAACAAGTAATACTTATCAGTACAATTCCGCCTGCAATCAGGATCTTTTTAAAGTTTGGTTTCATGATAAATTTTAATATTATTCTATTTTTATCCTTACTTGTTTGTCTGTGCCGCCACCGTTTGAAGACCATAGTGACCGGTATCCCTGATCACCTGAAAAACTTGTTATCGGAAAAGTAATGGTTGGCACTGAGGTAATCGGTGGAATCGTTGTAGACTTGACATAGTCATTTTGAAGCACCCAAAGCGCCGGAGCTAATTGAATGATATTATTATTCGTGCCATTTTCCCCAAAACTATAAGCCAAGGCGAAATGTATAATCTTGCCGCCTCGCTTAAAGAATGAAGAACCGTATTCGAGTAAATGACCAGAATCGGTATTATTCCCGTAATTGGTAGATCCGTCCGTTGAAAGATCTTCGGGGTCAAATTCAATTCCAGCTTCTGCGTTGGGGAAGGTGCCAAGATTTACATCAGCTGAAAGTAGCTTAGTACCTAGATCATACCTATTTGCGCCTTCGGATGAATACATCACATCGCATCCGGCAAATATCTTGTTCAATCGGTAAGTCATGTACCAGGCTGATTGCGCACCACCTGCGTCGGCATAGAATCCACATGCTTTTACCCCGCCCTCATGCACTGCATCTCGGAATGTCGCATGAAGATTTACTAATCCATCCGTTATGAAATCATACCATAATTTGCCATTTTCAGTAGTCCAGAAATACCCAGTATCGTATGCATTAGCAATGTTTGGAGTAACTGGTGGCGCTAAACCTGCATGCCCATTGGCCGCTGCATAAGTTGCCCATGCTGATCTATCTACGTCAGAATATCCGGTTAACTCACTGAAAGCTGATGGTGCGTAGGTCTGTACAATCGGGTTCCAAAATTCTTCACTATTCCCATAACCCATAGATATATAATCCGTGTCGTTGGGATACTGAGCCATTATTGAAGCTAGATGTTTTATCATAGCCCTGAACTTTGACTTTGCAATGACGCTATATGGTGCCAGCGTTATCTTATCGATTTCTGTTATCCATATTGTCCCGCCAGATCCTTTCGCGCGCTCGCTCTCCGGAATGAATCCATCGGTAGCTATTCTAAGAGGAAATACGCAGATAGCTAATTTGAGGCCTTTGCTTTTACAATAATTTATTGCCGCAATCAACTTTGCATCATTATATAAACCCTGGGAAGGCTCATAGTCCATCCACTTCATACATAGCCTTACCCCGTTGATGCCAGAAAACGTAACACCATTATAATTCAGGCTTGTAAATGCTTCTATTCTTTTTCTCCAATCCTGATCGATACCATACGGGTCAGATGCGCTAAATCCATACCCTGATGTATTCATATAAATTCTTCTTCCGGAAGAAACAATAACCGGGGGAGCTTCTAAAGTGAAACTTACAGGCGCAGGAGTTGTAGGGCATCCAATTCCTTTAATACTAAAAGAAAAAGTACCATAACCAATTGAATTGTAAATAATGCTGCGGGTCGGATTTGATGAATTAACCGATCCTGTACGAAGAATACCAGTGCTATTACTTACAGTCCATACAATATCCGGAACATTCAAACCTGACCAGGTGAAAGTCAGGCCTGTTGGACTTGTGGAAGAAACAGACTGAATATTTGGACCTGAACAAATAGGCGAAGGAGGAGTAGTTACTCCGCCAGTGTCAACAGGAGCTTCTATACGATTCAGCAGAGTTTCCAGGTAGACCTTTACCCATTCCTGAGTTGCTGCACGGCCTCCGTTACTTATGTGAACATTTACTTGCCCAAAGGATAAACTTTGAACAAGTAATAAAATTATTATTCCGGTTAATCTTTTCATTAAAAAGTGTGTATGTTATCTGTTAATCAAGGTTCGTAAGCCACCACCATTGTACTTCCAGCCACTTGACCCAGGTTGAATTGGACACCGTTATAAGTTATAATCACGGTTTCTATTACAGAAGGATCAATGTTTGTGTTATAATAGAAAAATGCTTTTTTGGTTCCTGGAATACAAAGCGCAACTCCTTTATTTGCTGCTAACGCTTCATTGAAATAGCGGTTGTCGTAACGTGGAACTCCTTTTATAGGCAACCTCCGTTCTGTTGTTGAGCTGGTAAAAGGCACGCCATTTGCTGTGTAATCACAGGCATAAATTTGTCTTCCAGCCTGGTTTAGGGTAGGGATTAACCGGGCATACATTCTACTACCAACCACCCCGGCATCAAGACAAATACCCGTGCGCCTCCAGTCAATATCGCTTACTTTTTTCGCTCCAAATGCTTGCCAATAATACCATGAATCGTAAACCAAAAGCGAAAAGAACGCGTCAAATTTCATTATTTCGGCGGGCGTATCAGGGTAATCGTAACTGATACTTCCATTCGCCAAAAGGGTTCCCGAATCTTTATAAGGAACATCCGCCCCGTGTGCATTTGACTGCATAAGGTCGGTAGCGAACAACATTTTTGCTTTGTTTGGCGTCGCATTTATAGTAACCAATGCTTCCCAGAATTTCGCTGTTCCCCTTGCAGGAGAAAGACCAGTTATAGCGTAGTAATCACCGATTACAGTGCCACGGTAATTATATGCACCCTGGGCGTATTGTTTAAACCCTGTATTATTGGATCCATCTACATTTTCAAGGTTATTTACAACATTAGAATTTGTCAAACTTAGTGCATAGGATCCTAAAGGATCTTTCCCGTTCAACCCAACATTTTGAGATCCATAACCATAATCACCAAGTAACTGAACTTTGGTATATCCAAGCGCCGCTACTCTTTCATTAAATCGTTGGTAAAAACATTCCCTCGAAGGTGCAAATTGCGGGTACAACCCTTCTGTAAATTCATCCGTATAAACGCAGCCTTCGCAAATAAAAATACCATCTGCAACAGTGCGGGCCTGTTCGCAAGTTGCTTGACCACCGTACGGTGTAAGCTCAATCCCATAAACACCTTTGATTATATTATAATAATCAGTACTTGAAAGGTTGAAAGAAGGTAAAATACCATGCGTGTCTACCCCTGGAGTCGGAGCTCCGTTTGTGTAAATACCGGCTCCGTGAAGGTTTTGCCACCAAAGGTGATTAATACCTCCGGCCGACAAATGGTCTGCTGTTTCTTGCGCTGTATTTCCAGCCGGAAAAGCATGTAATGTAACTGGCTTATCTGGTGAGTAACTGGAAGGGTTGAAATAGAATTGAGGCACATATTTACTAGCATCTAACCACGAAGGGTTATTATCCCGAACCAAAGAGCCTGTATTTAAATCAACCCCGTTATTTGTCGTTATCTGCGTAACAGCCGTGGCAAGCAACCAAGAACCGTCTGCGTTGGGGTTTTCATTTGCGTGAAGCCAAATATCCCAGCCTCTGTTCTTGAAATCGGTATGAGAATTAGAACCGGCCCAATTTACGTCAGCATATTCTTTCCTTACCGTAAGAAGAATACCGTTTGGAATAGTAACATTCTTAAATGATTTAATCGAATTATCTGAATTTTTCCAAGGAACTTCATTTAACCAGTAAAGGGCCCTATATTTCCGGCCGTTAGCGTTACGGTAGGTTATGCCAGATTCTTGGTAATCGTCAGCGGTATTATCAGAATAAACACCATTTACATTTGAAATTGTAACAAGTAACTTCGGAACCTGTGAAAAAGCAGGAATTACGTTATTCTGAACAGGCGGAGTTCCTGGGTCTATTCCTCCGGGATCCTGATAAACAAACGTTTTGCTACTGGAACCTATACAGCTCGTTCCTATTAAATCAAGTGTATAATTTCCGTACGGAATTGCGCTGTAAGTGAAATTTAAAGTTGACGAGGTAGGCGTTAGATTTCCACTTCGAATTGTCGCTCCTGCTCCATTTTTAATTCTCCACAATACTTCAAATACCCCGTTTCCGTGAAAAGTAGCAGTAAGCGCTGTTGCCTGAACATTGGTAATTGTCAGCAAAGTAGGTCCTGATGCGCACGGAACCGTAGGATTTGGATTCGAAGGATCTGTTGGGTCCGTTGGATCAGGGTTATCCCCACCTCCCAGATTGTAATTGAAACCCACGTAACATGTAGGGTGCAAGGTAGGCCTGATTGTTATTCTGACTGAATCAAGCCGTGGAACACCTTCGATACGCATCCTTTCACCAACAGTATAGGGTACCGCGTTCCAAAACCACGTTTGCTCACCCTTTACAATCCTGATTGAATAGTTGTTCAGGTTTTGAAGCGAGACGGTTAATCCTATTTCAATAGCAGAGCCCTCTTGAACGATGGTGTCAATACGTAGATCACAATCAGAGATATTGTATTTCTCTAATTGATCAAATAGATAGTTCTGAACCCATTCTTCTGTTGCGATATTGCCGGAAGAAGGGTAGGTTATTACAGATTGAGAGAATATCGGAAGGGCTGCTACAAGTAGTAGCAGACTTAAAAAGTACTTTCTCATTTTTTCTTAATGGTAAAGTCTTTTGAATCTTTCCCGGTGCAGGTATTTGCAGTTACCGTCAGGTGGTAGTCCCCAGGGGGCAGGCTTTGATATCCTATCTTAATGATATTACTCGTTGGCTTCAAAGAACCTTTCGTCACGATTTCATAAATCGGCCCTAGTAGAAGATAATCCAATCCAAAGACATCCTTTCCGTCAAACAGTATTGAAATTCCAGTCATGGTGTCGAAGGTAATCGATTGAATCGTTGGCCCCCGTAAACAGTTCGGCAAAGGAACGACTGAATCCGGAATATTTTTAGTCCCATTCGAATGCACCGTTGACAATGAATCTATCTTTTTGGTGACAAGAGATTTGACCCATTCTTCGCTGGCAATATTTCCCGCAGGAAAGGTTACAGTAACCTGAGCACGAGCACTTCCCAGATATAGTATTCCAATTAAAGCAAAAATTAAGTTCTTCATAGTGTGTATGTGTTTTACCCAACAAAGATAAAAATATATTTATATTGTAAGTATAAAATATTATTTATAGTTTTGTCCTGACACTACACACACACATCAAATTCTTCATGAAAGAGAAATTACGCTTAGCGCTTGTAAATAAGTACAAATCACTTGGGTACAGCCAGAAAGCAATTAATGTGGTTCTTGAATATCTCGAGAAAAGCGTTAAAGAAGAAACCGAAATCGACGAGGCTGTTGACGGGGTCGGTGCAATGTTAAAAGCTTTCCAGTCCGAAATTAACCGAATCGCTGCTGCTGAAATCGCTGCAAAGGATAAGGAAAAAGAAGACGAAAAAGAGGAGGCAGCTAAAAAAGAAAAAGAATCTTCCGCCGGGGGCAGTTCTGAAAACGGCAAGGATAAATCAAAAGATTCCAATGAGGTGCCGGAATGGGCAAAAGGGTTAATTGAAAGCAACAAGGCGCAGTTAGAGGCCAACAAGTTACTTTCAGATAAACTGGCAGCTATCGAATCGGGCAAAACAAGCGAATCAAGGAAACAAATCTTTGAAACGAAGCTGAAAGACTTCAATCCTATTTTAAAGGATGTATACATTGATAATTTCGATCCTTCGAAATTTGAAACAGATGAAGCTTTTCAAGAATATGTGACTGCTACGGAAGCAAAAATTTCCCAGGCGTCTCAAAAGCTTTCAGATCTTGGTTTGGGACAATCCGGTCGTCCATTTACTCCTGTTGGAGGTGGTGCTGGAAAAGAAGCCTCCAAGGAGGAGGTTGATAGCATCTTTGGTGCACTTTAAAATCAGAAATCATGTCCGTAGTAAGTTTAAATCGCGATCGAAAAAATTATTCGACTGAAAACGATAACATCGTAATCGTCGAAATGCTCGAAAGTTTAAAGGGTGGCCGATCCCTTGACGTTAATGGATATCCATTGCATGTCTTAAAAGCAGGCCATGTCATCATCAAAAATTCTACAACTGCTGATCACAAGCCAATGCCGGTTTCAATAGCCGGAGCAATTGTGAAGCTGGGTGCAATCACTGCGGGCACTGGGTATGTAAATGCTGGTACCTATTCCAATGTAACACTTACAGGTGGGACAGGAAGTGGAGCAAAGGCGACTATTGTAGTTGCAGGAGGCTCAGTGATCAGTGCGACTTTAACAACTGCGGGAACCGGGTATAAATATGGCGATAGTCTAAGTGCTGCTGCTGCAAATATCGGCACAGCCGGATCTGGTTTTACAGTTTTTGTTTCCGAAACAGATGGAGCTGCATCTGCCTATACGGCACTTCCTTCGGGACATGAATATGTGGGTATTCTGATTGCGACCATCGAAGCATCAGCTGCGTTTGCTGGTATTTTGGTGCATGGAGCAGTTAATGAAGTAGCCTCACCATTCGCGGTTGCCAGCATCAAAGCTGCATTTAATACAGCAACGGCTAACCGTATACGGTGGACAAGCGATCAAGCCTGATAAGCTGAAATCGCCAATATAATCACACACACACTTTTATATTTTAAAGAATGGAACAGTCATTATTTCCGGACTACGTTAAAAAATGGTTCAAGCCGGTAGTCCTAAGATATGTTCAGGAGTTGAACGGGACTAAAAACCCGCTACCATATCTGCATACGCAATTAACCGAGCAGGTTTTCTCTGTTACTGGTATGTGGGATACGGTTTCTGAACAAAATCAGTTCGTAAGAGCCGATTATATCGCTTTGGATTCACCTGTTCCGACCAAAACATCCGGCGGAACAAGTGCAATGGGCGGTAAGATTCCAAAGGTTGGTATTGAGCGTTGGTTGAACGAACAACAACTGACCGATATTCAAACTACCATTGCAATTGGCGGCACTGAGGGGCAGATTGTAAAAAATCTATTCAATCATACCAAAGCTGTTATTGCTGGTCAGTACGAAACGAATGAAGGTACATTTCTTCGTGGGTTTTCTGAAGGTGTTGCAGAGATTGCTTCTGAAAACGTTGGCGCCGGTATTCGCGTAGACTATGGGTATTATGCCGAAAACAAATTTGGTGCCAACATCCTTTGGTCAAGCCCTTCTACTGCTGATCCTCTTGCCGATATCGACAGAGTAAAGGATAAAGCCAATGGTGACGGAAATTCACCACAGGTAGCTTACCTTGATAAATTCGCACTTAAAAACCTGATGAATAGTGCGGCCTTTAAAGACCGTTATGCTATATCTATTGGTAATTTGGGTACAGTTAAGCCCACACCTGGGCAAGATGCCGCTGTCGCTCTTTTCAAGGCAATCACTGGTCTGGATGTGGTTCTGGTAGACCGTTCAATTCGTTACCAAATCGACGGAAAAACATCTTCTTACAAGCCATGGGCAGAAGGTCGCGTTGTTCTTGCTCCGGCTGGTGTACTTGGATCTTTGGTCTATGCTCGTTTAGCGGAGGAAAACTCTCCGGTTGCAGGTGTGTCTTATGAAAAGGCGGACAATTATATCCAGGTGTCGAAATTCAGAACGAACCGTCCTTCACTTGCTGAGTATACGAATTCTCAGTCGAGATCACTTCCGGTGATTTCAAATGTAGATCAGATTTACACGATTGACACTAAAACTGTTCAAGCGTAATGGCAGGAAAGAAAAAGGATGTTGTTGAAAACCAAGGTTTCATTGTTAAAGATGAATTCCGCGATCGCACCGATTTTAATAAGATTCATTATGTCGGTAGCGATGTCAGTCACCTTGAAAAAAGTGTACTTGAAAGTTTGGTTTCAAGAGGGTTAGTGGAACCTCCTTTGAAAACCGAGATTAAAGCAAAAGCCGATTCTGATAAAGAACAAGCGGATTCTGGCGATAATCAAGGTGAAGAAAGTTCAGGATCCGAAGCAAATTCTGGATCTGGACAGGCGGAGGATAAAAGCCAAACGGCCGATGAAGGCGCCAAAACTAATGAAGCAGAATGACAAACCTTGCGCTCATAAAGCATTTGATCGGCAGCAATGCAAAACTTTCTGATGAAAGGTTAAGTATTGCTGCCGAACTAATTGGATTAAATCCTTCCGAGGAATATTATCCTACTAACAAATGCTTGATCTATGGTTTGGCAATTAATGAAATTCAAACGGATAAAGGAGTCAAGTCAATTTCAGAAGATGGTTTCACGATTCAATATTCTGATTCCAGTTTCGCAAGTTCTTTACTTTCCCTTGCAAAGCAGAGTGGATGCAAAGAATTGATTGATCAGTTTGGAAACGGTCCAAAAATCAGAAACGCTTCAAATCTCTGGTAATATGTTCGCTCAATATCCATACGAATTGTTTCAATATATCCAGACAAGTCCAGGCGGACAGGATGCAGATGGAAATTGGATTCCACAAGCTGCTGAATGGGTAAAAGTTGGTATTTGCAGAAGCAAGGAGAATGGAAATGGTTCTTACATAACGGTCACGGACGGAAATGCTTATGTATATGAGTATTTGATTCTTATGCCTGAGGGAACAACGGAAATTGCCCGAGGGACAAAGATAAAAGTGGAATTGGAAGGGCATATTAAGCTTGAAGGTGTTGTGAAACGATTTGAAACCAAGCAGCTGAATTCAAAATTATGGGTGTAAAATCCAAGTTTACCGCGGCTGATTTCAGGAGAGAGCTTGAAAAGAGGTACCAGAGAATCAATCGCGCGATTATCCTTCAACTTCAGGCGCTAGGTGAAGAACTTGTAAATCATGCCAGGTCGCTGGATACTTACAAGGATCAGACAGGAAATCTTCGGGCATCGATCGGTTATGTACTTATTGTTAATGGAGTTGTTTACAGTCACTATTTCCCTGATTCGAAGCTAGGTGCGGCAACCGGAAGACAGTTAGCTGATGAACTGTCATCTCGCGCCGGAAAAGGATATGCTTTGATCGTAGTGGCCGGAATGGATTATGCGGCAGCCGTTGAATCGATGGGTTACGATGTGTTAACGTCTGCTGAAATGCTTGCATCATCGGAATTCCCGAAACTAAAAGCGAAGATGTTAGCGAAAATTAAAGCAATGAAATGAAAACAGCGCTGGATCAGTCAACTGAGATATTTAAGATTTTAAAGAGTGATCCCACGCTTGCGTATGCCATTACCGGTAGCATTTATAAAAGTGTGAGACCGGCCGATTCAAAGTTGGAGGATATCGTTGTCAATACAATTGCATTAAGTGACGGTAGTCTTCAAAAAGGAGTTTCTAATGTCAATATTCATGTTGTCGATTTGCAGCAAGGACCAGCAAATAAACCATTTTTTGTTCCCAATGAATCCAGGCTTCAAACACTTGTTGAGATTTTAAAGTCTATTCTTAACAATATATATGGTTCAGATTTTAGCCTTTATATCGCCAGCACAGCATTAATCAGACAACCGGAGATTAATCAACACTATATGAATATCAGAATAAATTTCATTTTTGAAAATCTGGAATAATCACACACATTAAAATTTAAAACACACACTATAATGGGAGTAACAAGAGGTACCAGTGATGTCCAGATTGGGACCATCGCTGTTGATGGTGGGGTTGCTACCGCCTTCACTTCAATCGGAGCAATATATGCCGATTCAACTGCGGCCTTAACCCAGGCTGACGCAACAACCAAAGACTTTATGTCTATCCAATCGGATCAGCCATTGGATAAGGACGTAACGCCAGGTGCATTGACCATGATGATTTCTTTAATGAACGTCACATCCGATGACATGGTGGCATTGTTTGGAGGTACTGTAACAGGGACAACCGAAGCAAATAAGATATGGAAAGCGCCATTGCAAGCTGTAACCATCGAAAAGTCTGTTAAGATCGTCCCAAAGAAGGGTAAGATTATTACACTAATCCGTACCCAACTTTCAGCAAAAGCAAATTTCAACCTACAAAAAGATGGGCTTTATCTTGTCGATGTTCTTTTGTCTGTTTTGCAGCCAACAAAGGCATTAACATCGCCTTGGGAATTTGGGCCGGAAGTAGTGGTAGCTTAATCAAAAAAACACACTTAAAATTATAAAAAAAAGCCTCTTAGCCGAGGCTTTTTTTGAATACACACTATGGAAGAAACAGAATTCGATCCGCTATTGGCGGAAAAAAAAGAACTCGATATCATCAATAACAATGGTATGTTCTTTACTGTGACCAAAAGATTTACGGGCTGGTTTAGTAAAAGTAAAACAAGATCTTTCACCATTACGAGTTTTCCATTAGGTGTCATGGACAGGCTCAGTGGCGAGTATATCAATCTTGATCTTGATGAAGAATTGATTAATATAAATCCGCTTCATGAAGTAAAGAATTTAACCAAAGCACACGCATATCGATGCGCAAAGATCGTTGCCATTGCCTGGCTAAATAACAGTCCATTTTATCCATTCCTGGTAAATTTTCTTGCTGGTTATTTCTTTATGAGAATCACGCCGAAGCAGTTACTCCAGTTAACGACCATCATCAATACGATGGCTAATTACGGGGATTTTACCAACTCTATCAGATACCTCAGGACAGCAAGGACCACAAAACCGCAGCTGATAGAGACAAACAGCGAGGACTAAAAAGTCTTCATGGATCACGCGGTTCTATATGCGCACATTTCGGATGGCCCCTGGATTATATTCTTTGGAAAATTCCATATGCCATTGTCATGCGCATGCTCATTGATCAGCCTTCATACGAGTCAGGAAGTGATAAAGACACTAATTCAAAATCCGATAAGACTGTTTCTCATGATGGGCTAATTAACTCTTTGATGAATTACCAAAATAATCTCCCCAGGTAATGAATAATAACAACGGTGCCCTTTCTTTTGAGGCTACAATATTGAATTCTCAATTCAATGCGGCCATTGAAGATATGTCAAATCGTATTCGTGCGCTTACTAATACTGCGGCGACCGAGTCAACAAAAGTCAATGATGCGTTTGGTAAACTTGCGACACTTGCAGGTGGTGCATTTGCATTTACTCAGCTTGCTACACTTCCTCAGAAATTAATACAGGTCCGGGGAGAATTTCAGCAGCTTGAAATTGCATTTGAGACGATGCTTGGAAATAAAACCAAGTCGGACGCCTTATTTGCAGACGTCGTTAAGCTTGCTGCTACAACGCCATTTAATTTAAAAGAGGTTGCAACCGGAGCCAAGCAGCTTCTTGCTTATGGTGTGGCAAGTGAAGATGTTACCAAGACTATGACAAAACTTGGTGATATCGCATCGGGACTTTCTATTCCTTTAAATGATCTTACTTATCTATATGGTACAACCCGAACACAAGGCAGGTTATTCTCTGCCGATTTAAATCAGTTCGTAGGTCGAGGGATTCCTCTAATCAGGCTCTTGTCTGATCAATTTGGAGTTGCGGAATCTGAAGTGAAAAATTTAGTCGAAGCTGGAAAAGTTGGATTCCCGGAAGTTGAGAAAGCAATAAATACGCTTACCCAGTCAGGTGGTATGTTCTCCGGCCTAATGGAGAAGCAAAGCAAATCCCTTACCGGGCTCTATTCCAACTTTGAGGATTCCGTTGAGCAGGCATTTAATAATATTGGTAAAAGTCAAGAAGGGCTTCTTGCTTCAGGTATTGGATTCGCAACTACACTTGTTCAGAATTACGAACCAATACTTGATGTACTGAAAGTTCTTGTTGCAACCTACGGAGCATATAAAGCTGCTATTGTCGCGACCGCCGCAGTTCAAGCCATAGCTGCCAGCGTTGGGCCTGTTAAGTTATTCTTTGAATTGGCCGGAACAATTAAGTCTGCTGCTGATGCTCAGGCATTATTCAACTTAGTTACCGGTTTAAATCCTTACGTTGTAGCAGGAGCCGCACTTGTCGGACTGATTACTGCTGTTGCTTTATTCCGCGATACTACCACACAAGCAGAAAAAGCACAGCAACGAATAGCTGATGTGAATAATGTTGTATCGCAATCATTGTCCGGAGAAAATGCAAAGATTCAAGTATTAACTGCTCAGATAAAAAATGAAAATGCTTCCCGTGAAGACAGAAATAATAAGCTCAAAGAATTAATATCCATTCATCCACAGCTCTTAAATGGGCTGACGCTCGAAAATATTGCTACCTCTGAGGGCACGAAGGTAATTAATGGATATATCGAAGCCAGGAAACGTCAAATTGAAACAGATACGCTTAAAAACGAGCTTGATCAAAGTATCCAAAGACAACTTGATGCTAAAAATGGCAAGAAGGATACAGGAATTGTATCAACTATACTTGGCGCGGCAGCGACGGCCGGGAATGCGGTTGGATCTGCTATTTCAGGAGTTGATTTCGCTAAGATTCAGGCTCAGAATACAATAGCAGCGAATAAACAGATTGTTCAAAGCGAAGGCGAACTTCAAAAGAAAATCCTGGAACGTGTAACTGCTTTGCAGTCCGCCGACGCTGCTAGTTTAAAGTCTTCGGATAATACACAAAAGGTTATCAAGAAAACAGTAGCTTCTTATGATGAAGAAATAAAAGCAAAAAAAGATGCTCAACAAACAGCATCTTCGAGTACAGAGTTTAAGAAACTTCAAGCGGATATTGATAACCTTGAAAAGCAAAAAGCGAGGATTACCGGAGCTATTTCCAAGGAAAGTAAAGCGGCTGCAAAAGAGGCAGATAAATCGGGCCCCTATGGATCTGCTGCGTATTGGGATTACATAGTTTCCAAATCAAAAGAAATACTTGAAAAGACACCGGTTAGCAACACAGGCCAAATTGCTAAACAACAGGCAATACTTGCCGATGCTGAAAAGAATGCGGCTAACGCCCGAAAAAAATTGGCAGTCATCTCATTCGATGAAGAATTAGAAGAAAAGAAGAAGATTTATGTCCAGTATCAGCTTTGGGTTGATAATCTTGGAGCGAAAGCGGCTAATGAGCAATTCGACGGACTGATCTCGCAAGGTAAATCTTATGCCGAATATTTGAAGCAACAAATAAACGAATTTGAATCTTTTCATCCTGATTCGTTGACCGGACAGGAGCAGGAAAAGTTAGTGAAATTAAAGGTTGAGTATTCGGATGTTACCGGTGCAGAAACCCCGCTGGAAAAGTTTCAGAAAAGGCTAGATGATATCAGGACGTCTGCGACTTCTTTGACAGATGAAATTGAAAGGCTGAAAGCTGTTCAGTCCGAGTTAGGCACAACTGATATGTCGCCTGATTCTGTGTTGAAGCGTAAAAACACACAGCAGCAACTCAATGAAGCATCAGCACAAAGAAAAGACAATTTTCGACAATATCTTTTAGAAGTTGCCGGATCCGAGCAAAAGCGTCTTGAAATCGAAAACCGGTTTAAAGATCTGCGGATTGAACTTGAAAAACGTTACGGGAAAGAAAAAGGCGCAGCTTACATCAAGGCTTTAAATCAGATCAATGAGGATGAAATAAAAGCTAATAAAGATCAGGATGTTCTTGTCGCTGAAAAATCTAAGGAATTCAAGGAATTTGCTAAAATAGCCAAGCTTTCAAATGATGAAATAAGCAGAGATAAAGTTATTCAGGCAAGAAAAGATTTTGACGAATTCACTAAAAATCTGGATAAAGAATCCGAAGAATACCGTCAGCACCTGGAAACTCTTCAAAATATTGAAGAAAATTACAAAGCCAAAAGTATAAAAAGATGGGATATGATTGCCGGTGCTATCGGGCAATTAAGCGAAGTATTACAGGAGATGGGTGGCGGAATTGGTTCCGTTGGTTCTGCTTTATCCGGATTAGCGGGGCAGTACGGAAACATAAAGCAGGCATTCGCCACGAATAAGGATGGCACTACCAGCATGAACCAGTATGCTGCGGCAATTCAGGGTGTTATAACAATTGTCGGCGCTTTGGTATCTGCCTCAAAAAAGCGTCATGAAGAGGAAAAGGCATTTGCTCTTGCACGTATTAGTTTTGAAAATGATTACCAACTGGCACTTAATCAGCAAATTGGTCAATCATATGCAGGGAAAGATAGTATTTTCAATAATGATATAGAGGCTAAAATTAAAGCCGGGGTAGCTCAATATCAAGATGCTCAAAAAAAATATCAGGAAGCAATTGACAGGCTAAATGATGGACAAGCAAAAGTAAGACAAAAAAATGTTGTTGATGGTAAGTCTGTTGGGCAGTTAGCCGGAGCAGGTGCCGCAGCAGGTGCTGTCATTGGAGGTATTGTTGGTGTTGGTTTATTTAGCGTTGCAACAGCAGCGGTCGGAGCGGTGATTGGCGGTGCAGTAGGGGCGATTAGTGGGCTTTTTGCTAAGAAAAAGAAAGATATTTTTGGTAATCTACTTGAACAATATCCTGATCTTATATTAAAAGGTGTGGATGGATGGGAGAGCTTAAATGTTGCTATGGCAAAGTCTCTTATCGCAACAGGTCAGGTTGATGATAAAACAAAAGAATTGCTTGAAACTACAATTTCTTACAGTGATGAGCTAGATAAATCAAAAACTCAAATACTAGAAGGACTTTCTGAGTTGACTGGAATGTTAGGCGACAGTATTAGAGATGCTTTGGTTGGATCCTTCCGCGACGGAACGGACGCTGCACTGGCATTCGGGAAGGCGGTTGGTGATGTAATTGCCGATATGGCATCAAAACTTTTATTTACTTCTATTTTCTCTCAAAAATTCAAAGATTTAGAGAAAAGTATGGTGGCTTCATATGGAGTTGGTGGAGATGGTACAATTGTTGATGACCTTGGTGAGTTCTTCGCAAATGGGGATGTTAAGCAAGGTGTAAAGGATTACACTGAAGGCTTAGAGTTAATTAACCAGGAAATGGAAAAATATGGGCTAAAAAATGTATTCGGTGTATCTTCTGGATCATCAGCCGATCCATTACAAGGATCAATTCAAGGGGTATCACAGGAAACTGCTTCCGTTTTAGCCGGATCCATAAATGCCATTAGAATCACCCAGGCAGATTCAAATACAATTCTCCGCAACTCGCTTTTTCAATTAACAGCAATTGCTCATAATACCAGCTACAATGTTTTACTGGTTGATATTAGTAAAAAACTCGACAAGCTAAATCTATTAGATTCTAATTTTAATCGGGAGTTTGGGGGCTGATAAAATAGATATTGAAATTATTTTATTGCCCTACTACTTAGAAGGTAGCGGGGCAATAATTTTTCAATCTGATATTAGTATAATAAGCATTTAACTAATACGCTCTCTGCGGTATCAGTTTAAAAATAGAATCACGATCATCATAAAACTCAATTAACTTATGGTTTGTAATATTAGTTAACTCTTGAAGATAGTCGTTTACTTTATAGGGATTAAAGCCATTAGCCTGGTTGTTTATTATCGCTGTCTTACTAAAATTCTTTGCAGATGTATATTTATTGGATAATTGGAAGTTAACAATCGCCTCACTTGCGCTACCAATAAAATTTCTGGTATGGTAGCCAGTGACATACATTACCAGATAAGTTTGGGATGGTTTTCGTATAATCGCATTAAACTTAACATTATTCAACTCTTCATTATCAACCGACAATGAGTCATTGAGCTCCAAGTCTCCTCCAAATGCTTGCTTAAGAAAACCGTTAACCTCTGTAGAGAATTTCTTTCTTTCAGCAATTGATTTTTCTTCTAAATAAGATATTGACTGGTTGTTCGAAAGAAGACTTATGAAATTACTAACCTCAAACACCATTAAAGCAATTAGGTCTTCGTCGTCCGTGGATTTGTAATTGTAGACAGTTCCGTCTTTATGGGTAGCTATTTTAATGCCGTAGTGTAATCTAATTTGATCTTCTACTCGCACATTAATATCTTCTTCCCCCGGAACATGAATATCATTATAATAATCTCTATCAACCCATCCACCATCTGAAATCACAAATTTTTCCCCCTCTTTACTAATAAATACGGAAACATAGTGATTAGACAATGTTGTTACAGCTGTTATTATTTCGATAGTATTACCTCGAATTTTATAGTCAATCAGATTGCAAAATTGAGATTTTACATTCCTGAAAATTCCGGTTAGATCAGTCTTCATTGTCGAACGTAATTCCAGAATGTAAATCAATTTCTTCATCGGGAAACATTCCCAATTGCTTACTTTGAATTATTTGTGGAATAATGGTATTTTGATTAGTATTAATGTATTTGCAGAAAAAACTCATTCCAAAGTTAATATCTGTTTGCAGATTTTCTTCATTTTTATCAATAAAGTCGTCTCTTAAAGCTCTATTAACACCGTTGGAATCATAGTAATTAATATGAGGCGTCTTAATTTGAGTTCGGTCTAACTTTGTATTTCCGTCATTGTTAAAATGTGAAGGACCATCCGAATCAAAGTAATAGGCTGGACTATCTATAAAATATTTAATAAATATTTTTAATCCATATTTTGCTTCTCTTTTTTTCTTATCCGCTTCAAAAATTATTTCATCATCTGAGTCATGTTCAATGGATGTCCGATATCTACTCCAATTACCCTCCCTGTCTTCAAGAATAATTTGAGGTTCAGTTATGGCCTTCTTTTTGTTTAAAAGTAATTGATATAGTTCGTATTCCAGGCTTATTTTAGTACACTTTTTAGTCATATTGGAAGGGTAATTAAAACGTGAGCTCGCTAGTAAATAAAAAAATGTGATATTACAAAGTTGTATTGTAATATTTTTGATAAAATTTATTAAACGGTTATAAAACAATTCAAAACAAAAAAAGGCGATAGTTAAATCTACCGCCTTTTCTTAAATTTTAATGAATAGTGTCATTTGCTTGGATAATACAGCGCCACCGGATTATTCTTATGAATCTCAACGGATATGCCTTTTTCCTGGCAAAGCTTGTTAAAATACATAACGTCGAATTTATTAGTCACCAAATGGAATCCGTCATAGGTAGGAATCGTGGTTAAGATTTTATTTCCATCAGGCTTGATAGATTCATCTGACAAAATTTGTGACGCAATGGCCATTTCTTCTGGGGAATCACAATCTATAAGCCAAAACCTGTCTTTACTAGTCTGCTGTCCGTTTGCGGAATTTAGAATTCCATTAATGCCAATGTGGTTTTTGGATATTATTCTTTCTGTTATTTGCTTTAACAATTCCAAAGTTATCCTCTCTTCATTCCTTTTATTCAAAGATATTCCAGCCCTACATTTGAATTCTTCACATAGTTGAATTATCTCATCCTGCTTTTGATCAAACTGTTCAAAGTTGAAAAAGCAATACGTTTTTATCAGTCTGGCGCTGTTATTCTTATTCCCAAAAGTAGTCGCGCCATCCTTCTTCCGGAGGATCAATTGACAGTAGTAATAATCACCGTCAGATTCCCAGTTTAGCAAAGATCTTATTTGTTGAAAATTATTGACGGCGTTCATAGATCTGCTACGGTTAAAAGTTTAACTATCCTATCATTGGAAGCAATTACAAACTGAGCAGATTGATTATTCCTTCTCATTTCAAACCACCATTTTATATTTTGCTGCGCATCTTCAATCGACGAAAATGATTTTCCGTTGAAAGACGGGATAAGCTTCCCGGTCGAGTATTGATATACTTTAAACATTTTATTATTAATTAGATCAAAAATCTCCTTCTGCAACCTGTAAACATATTAAACCCATTTGGCGCCAAGTTTCTACCACTTGATTTCTGTCGTCCAGAACGAATTCTATGTTGTATCTTCCACGGACGTTTGCATCGAAAAGTTCTCGTTTGACAATTGAATCCTTTCTGGAATCGCCAGTTGCACGCATAAATAGGCCCACGTATTCTATTCCATGTTTTGACAGGAAAAACTCAGTCTGGGCTCTGTATTTATCCTCACGTCCAGACATGAAAATGACAGTTTTTCCTTTTATAATCCCAGCGACAACGTGATTAAGAAGGTCGTTATCGCATTTTGAAGCGTCGTACGGGTTTCGTCCGTTCAAATTTGCTAGTGTTCCGTCCAGATCGCAGATAATTGCAGATGTAAGGCCATCAATAAACTCAATTATTTCATTTTCAGGTTTTAAAAACTGATTGTGCATGTTTCGGATTACTTTTTCACCTACGGAGTTGGCTCTTTTTAAATCCCATTTGATGCAGGTATCAATTGAGACGTCTGTGAAATCCTTAATTTCCAATTCTGCTTTGCCTCTGATAAGATCATGGATATGTACCTCATGTTTAGGGGCGAGGTTAGTGTCATCTATTATAACGTGCTTTCCTTGTTCAAGTGCAAGGAGAATTAGTGTATCACGCACCTTTATAATGAATTTTTCTGAGTCCTTGGACCAGTTGGAATTATCCATCATTGAGCGGAGATCGTCCTTATTTATTCTTTTATAGGTGTTGGGATTTTTATCGATTATACTTTTTGCCCATGTAGATTTACCTGATCCCGGTAGCCATTTAGTTAATATTACTTTCATTAGATTTCGTTTTTGAATGGTTTTGAATAAGCCGGGCGCACGAGTTTCCAAATTGCCTTGTGAGTACTTTTTTCGTCCAGCATAAGGAATAAAATCGGTGGATATTTCTGAGTTTGAAAGTATAAAGCAGTTTCTTTTCTGGATTCTTTTACCATGAAAACACTATTGCATTGATTCAGTATCTCAGTGAATTTACCAGTTAGTTCCGATTCTGTTTTCTTAACCCAATCATAAAACTCATCAGGCACGCGATCAAGTAATTCATCAAAAGGTTTGCCTTCGGCTAAATACTCCCAAATGGCAATATTCGACACCCCAGTTATAATACGGTGAAGCCGAACATATTCCTTGAATTTCATCTTAAGGCGCATTCCATTGGAGAAAAGAATTACAAAACCTTCATCGTCAGCATTATCAATTTCTCGTATTTTATTAAGATCCGACAAACCATCATATCTATTTACGCACTTAAAGAATGATTGATCAGGTAATGGTAAATCAAGGCCGGTTTCGTTATCAATAATCGCCAATAGGATTATATCATCAAGCTTGCCGTAATTGACTACAATTCTATTTTCTGGGTAGATTATCTCAAAAAGATAAGTTTTATCCTTTTCAAGCTTAGAAAAAGAATGTGAATAATTTCCATGCAATATGCTCGTTGCATGAAGAGCCTGTTTACTTGTAAAGCTTCCTCTCGTAGCGATGTAGGGCTCATTTTCTATCCAATAAAGAATACCTAGCGATCCGTCAAGTTTATCAAAGACTTGAAAAGGGACCAGTGGAATTTCTTCTGGCTTATGCTCTTCGTAATTGAAAAATTTTGAGAATGGGCGAGCAACGTAATTCATTTCGGAATCAAGAATCAATCCGCGAGTTTGCAAAGTGATTTCATTCCACAGTTTTTCATATTGAACAGTGGGTGAATAATTATAGATAAACAAATCAGCGGACGGGTGTTTTTGAACCGTCACCAACTTTTCACTTATCATTTGAAGAAGTAATTCTTTATTCATTTTGTAAAATTAATAAAGTTATTAAACACAAGCCTTCGTCAATTAGTAGCTCTTCTTTTACCAAAATTCAGTTCATCGATATACCGGTCAAGACAAAAAAAACCCAAAAACAGGTACGAGCTGTTAATGGGCTTACGGACTTCTCCGTTGCTTTCGCAAAATATCAGGCTCGTACACCAAAGTTTTGCGATATGACATCACAAATATATGAATAAAATATACTTACAATATAAATATATTATAAAAATTACCTTTTTTGTCGATTCTAATAAAACCGACCCTTCTTCCAAATCCTTATATCTTGCATGTGAAATAGATATCATATGCAGGAATTACAACTTCAAATAATAGAGTTCATTGCTAATAATACGACTGCGGGAACCACACTCGGCGAAAAGCTACTGGAAATGCAGCGCCAATTCCCACCTTTCAATTTCTATTACGATAAGCCGGAAGGAATGTCAACAAACCATTACCTGCAAAAATTTAAACCGGTTGAATTCCGGGATTACTTTATCTATGGTCAAGTAAAGCGATGGTTTCTAAATCTAATCAGTCAAGCTCAGGAATTTACAAAGAAAGGAGAGGCTGAAAAAGCAATTTGGATTTATGAAACGCTGATTGAGCATCGATATCCAAATTACAAGCCTTATGATCTACTGATAAAACTTTACCGAAAGCAGAAGGATCCGGCCAATGAAAACCGAATAATAAATATTTCGATAGAATTCTTTACAGCGCTTCGGAAGAATCAAAAGGAATATGTATTATCGCTTGCTCGGGAAGTTGGTATGAAAGAAAAGGCTCTGGAATATATCAATGCAGGCAACAAGATTGAATATTATGGCGGGGCATTTGTGCTTTATGATCCGGTAAAGGTTTTGGAGAAATGGAAATTACTAAACTTAAAATTTAATGAAAAGCGAATATTTAAGCCAATCTGATATTGCAGATATATTACTTAATTTAAGATTTGTAGAAACGACAAAAGGATCACACAAACGGGAATTTAGAAAAAATCATCATTCAGGTAAGTTTGTGCAATTTAATCATATCAACACTAGGGTTGGGACTTACAATAATTATGATGAAAAAATTAGTCTCAATCTGGAGGACTTGCGTGATATTCTTTTTTATTTGAATAATAACAAAAGTGACTTTTCAATAGTACTTCGAGAAGGTAATTTTCAATATGATACGATTAAAAATAGGATCAATGAGTTGAGGCAACAAGTTGAAGATTACAAGTTATTTAATGTAAAAGAGCGGAGTAGACATAAACTTTTAAAAGTTATTGAAAACTATGAATTGGTCACAATTGAGCATCTGTCAAATTGATTATGAATATTTATAAGTATAAAGTTAAAATGGGCGCGACAGCGTTTATGTTAAAAGTTTTAGAATTGGGGCCAACTCCTGATCCATTTATAGAAGGAAAGCTCTGTAAACTAAATATTACTTTTCCTCTTAAAGATAATATAAAGCAGATATATATTAAAGATTTGAATCTAAATGGTGATACACTTTGGCAAATTCAAGTATTGGGTGAAAATGATATTGAATATTTAATGCTACAAAGTCAGTTAGAACCGTTAGAGAAATTGCACTTTGAACCAGATTAACACTTACAGTATATCCTCAATTAATATTACCGTCTTCTGATCCTCCAACCTCTTAACCTTAACCTGCCGATACTCCCGTTCCTGGATTATCGCTGGCTTATCATCAATTATAACCCCAGCCAACACTAAACAATCCGTAGGGATTTTTCCAGTAGAAACTAAATTATCAAAATCCAATTCCTGTCGGCAGTGATATCGAATCAATTCAAATTTAACCGGCCCCAAATGCCGGTTTTTTGTTTTGGATTTAATAAACCAAACCCATGTATCCCGGATCTTATTTCTTTTCCGCCAGTGCATCCGGAGCAATCCCCCAGGCCCGTTATTGCCGGGAAGTTTCCCGGGAAAAGTTATTTCTGTGATCATTACTTATAATTTCATCGGTCTTTTCTTCCGGAACTTCTTCAACGAAAAGCATTTTATATTTTTTGCCGTCGTACTCTTCAATAATGAAGGTGCCAATCAACTTTTTATCTTCAACAGTTTTCATTTTTTTAAAGAGCCGGTTATTTCTTCATCTAAATCTTTCAAGTACCAGTCAATACCATTTTTCTTAATCAAATCAGTTTGAATTTTCCAGTACCGATTACTGATCTCCCTGGCATACAAAAACCAAATCTTAAATTTGATATCAAAAACTAATTTTTTAATCAAATAGTAAATATCAACACCTATTATTCCAATGGCATTAATAGAATTAATTACCGGTATCCAAGCAATGTATGGCAGAAAGAACCTGGCTTCATCCGACAGGAAACAGAGATCATCGCTCTCGAAATCAATATTATTGAAGACTATAAAGCCGCTTATTAAATAAATGGTGAAGAAAAAATACCAGAAGTTCATAATGGATTATCTGTTTTGATTTTTGATAGTGCATAGTTTAAAAAGTGCTGCTGATCCTGAAATATTTGATGAAACTCCGTCTCTGCATTATCTCCGGACAACAAAACACTTTCTTTCGATATATGACTGATGGATCTGATTTCGGAATGAATCTCGCCTTTTTCAATAAAACCCCATACGATGGAATCGTGATCAGCAAACCAGGACAGCAAATCTTTGAAATTCATTGGCTGACAAATACAGTGAGATTTTATATTTTCCAGAACGACAGGATCCTTGCTTTTTGGAATAACCAAACTCCCTAACCATTCATTAATCTCAGATTTATTAGAGGGGAATGGAGGCGCTACGGATTTATTTTCAGTTATTGGAATAATTTCAACAGCAACCTGATCAGAGATTTCTTTTTCGCTTTTAGTCGCACCATAAATCAAACTATTTGAGCAATCAATCATTTGCTCAATGGTCATCTCATTTACAGAAGCCAAAATTTTTGCGGCTGCTGCCAGTGTTGATTCAGAAGTGGCTTCTGCTTCCAAAGTTTTGATCTTACGTTCAGGCTTATTTTTCTTTTGAATCTGTTCTTCAATAGAAATCATTCCGACAGCTGGTAACGGGTTGTCGTTAAGCCAAGCAAATAATTCCGGGAAAGTGCTTTTGTGAACAGACGCCTTTGCGAAAGCTGAGTTCTTCCCATCTGGGTGGTTATGTCTCAGCCAGGTACCTTCTAAGGAATGGACCTGAAATACTTTGCCTTGATTGGTGGTAATAAATTCGCCTGTCGTAACATGATCTCCATCCAATTGGCAGCAAAGCGCATAGAACAGCGAAGCATCAAATGTTTCCATGACCTCCCTGCCATCTTTAAAAGGGGTATTAGTTGTAGAAATCTTGTTACTACTTTGTTTGTAGAAAGTAGCAACATAGGGCTTGTTCGGGTAAAATTGAAGTAGTGAAAGATCGTATCCCAATTTTATCAATTGAACAGACAAAGGATATCCGTCAACCTGAGCAATTTTCCACTGCTGCTCCGAACATCTCATTGCGAACTTTTGGCAGAAATTTGGCATGTGTGTGTAAGTTGTTCTATTTCTTATTATTTATTGCAGCATCTTTTGCCATTTGCGGCGTAATACTTAGAAAAGGATTATTTGGCGGAATCGGGACTGCATTTGGATATACACGGCAATCAACTAATTCGCCACCAGGTAAAATTCCAGCATTACCAGACTTACTAATTTCGAAATTGTCGACCAAGTCTTGACGACCTGCTGCAATCAATTTGTCTTTTGATTCTTGTGTCATGACTGTTGCATTGTAATTTGAAATGAAATCTTTGAAAACCGGCAACATTTTACTGCTGCCGGTACTATCCCCGTTATGTTGTACTAATCTGCATTTGGCATTCACGATACCTGGCAAGAAAACACTTAGATTTACCAACATCGACCGTACTTGCCTCATTATTTATACGGATCGGTTCTACGCTTATTTAGTGTTGTTATCCAGATAGTTTTGAAACCGGGAATGCCTAATTTGTCACACATTCCCGGTGGAGTTTTCACCTGTAGGACCTCAATTTCAAGCAGGCTAAGGGCGACTTTATTATTTCCCTACACTTTTACCGGGTAAACGTCCTCTTGATCTTTATTCCGTATTACTAACTCCTCTCGTCGTCTGGATGGTTGCGGCCGTTGAGAGGATCGAACTCCCAGGAATACCAGCCTTCCGGTTTCATAAAACACCCGCCTTTCAATTCTCCGCGTATGAATATTCAAGCTCCTTTTTACTACTCCCTTACTTCTTACGATACAAATCGGATACGCGTTTGCGTTTCCAAAAAGAACACTTCCTTCCACTTTTAACGACCATTTTTAAATGAAGAAACCCAAATCGCGTGAGAGTCGATTTGGGTTCGTTGGAACTTCCATTCCGAAGAATGGTATTGTAGCCTCTCACAGAAACAATACCACTTTAATTAGAAGCGGGAGGTCGACTCGAACGACCGATCTTTGGGTTATGAGCCCAATGAGGTACCATCTCCTCCACCCCGCATAACAAACGTACTAAAACTATTTAATATATTTACATTGTAAGTATAAAAAATATTTTATGTTACATTTGTATGAGAACACACACTATAAATGACCCTAGTACTTCACCTTCCATTCGACGAGTCGAACGGATCGGAAATAGCCTATGACTATTCCGCTTCCGGTCTTCATGCTGTGATTACAGACGGGCGATTTACGAAAGGAAGAGAGGGCAATAGCGTGTATTTTCCGGGTAATGGAAGAGCGGAAATAGTTGGATCACAACCCATCAATCTCAACGGAACTTTCACAGTTCATGTCTGGTATCAGGCTGAAATTCAAGGAATATACCCAACTGAAACCTACGTGCTTGTCAAATATGCGGGGACTAATAGGTATTTAAGAGTAGAGCTTAAAACAACACTGCATAACTGGACTCATATTGCTATTGTAAAAGATGGAACCAGGTTTATGACCTATGTCAATGCGAAACTCATAGACAACAAAGAAACTCCGGAAGGCTGGGGTAGTCCCACAGGATTTTGCCTTTTGTCAAATTCTCCTAACTCTGGAAGTGGGTTCAGTTATATCGACAACTTCATTGTCCTGAATGACCAGGTATTAAGCCAGTCAGATTTTGCCAATATTATTTCAAACGCCACACTAGAAGTGAAATATTTAATCAATGGCCGTGATTTCAAGGAATTTGGGATTACGGTCTCAGCAATTCGTGGAATCATCGACAGGTTGGAAATGAAGAATCCAAGTTCATACGACTGGCCTGATTATCACGGCAGAACGACCAACCTGAACGATATCAGATTTGAGCCAAGACAATTTGAAATGGACTGCTGGTTCTCCGAAATCGGGAAGGATGCAACGATTGAAAATGCGCTTGAATTTAAAGAAGAACTCTCCAAGTCAGGCACAATCCGGATCATGATTCAATTGGGAACCAAGCCATTGATCTTCGAAGCCTATGTGAAAGATTCCATGCCATTCGATATTGAAAAATGGCGCGACGGTAAGATGTTTACCAAATTCACGTTGAAATTCACAGAAGATGAGCCGGTAAAAAGGATTTTAAAATTCATCAAAACGGACGCATCCGGGCCGGTTTCAATTACATTAAAACCATCAAGTTTGATTAACGTGTACTGGGGGGATGGATCGGTTATGCACGACGTTTTTAGCAATTTTAATCAAACCAGTCAGCTGTACGAGCCGAACACAATTACACATAATTACTCCTCTAACGGGGAATACTACATCGTCATGTCCGGTGTGATTGAAGATATTGATCAGGATACATTCACTACTAACGCGGTACAGGTGTGGAGCAAATTATCTTAATCAAAACCGACGGAACTCGTTTTCCGCTCAGACGCACTAATCCTGCAACGGACATCACCAAAGCAGAACAGGTGAAGGAGATCCTTGGTCAGGACGTAGTCAATATTTCTGTTCAATCCTCGAAAGCGCTGGAACTGGAAATTGGAACTAAAATCATGGTTTTCAGTGACGAATATACCCTGAATTATGTGCCGCAAGCTCAAAAAAACTCAGGTCGGGAATTTTCCTATGATCTGGTTTTTGAAGGTGTGCAGTATGATCTTTTGCGCTCACAGTATTTTAATACAGACGTTTTAGGCGTTTATACTTCTGGGGAGTTTTCACTTACCGGCGTTATAGATATTTTCATTTCCTCACTGATCTACAACGCCAATCGAACCTTTGGCGCAGGAAAGTGGATTAAAGGAGAAATAGCAGAATCGGACACTAAAACCGTGACTTTTTCAAATCTTGATTGCCTGGCTGCGCTTCAAACTATTTGCCAGGCATTCTCTACTGAATTTGAAATTATCCGGAACTCAAATGGGTCCAGGACGATCAATGTCAAAAAGATTGGGCAGATCCTTAATGATACTTTTTCATATGGGAAAGGTAATGGGCTTTATGAGCTCAGCCGTAAAGCAGTTAATCCAACTGGATTGGTTAACCGTCTTTATCCAAAGGGATCAACAGAAAATATCAAAGCTGGTTATCGGAATTTTTCAGACCGGTTAAAAATTGGGGATGAAGGATCCGATTATGTTGAAAATGCTGCGTCGGTAGCGGCATTGGGTATAATTGAAGGTTCAAAAAACTTTGACGAAGTAAAGCCACAGCGTGAAGGAACAATTACTGCAATTTATGGAGGTGATATCACCGGCTTCGTTGATGGTACCATGGATTTTGATTTGAATGAAAAGGATACAGCCGGCAACACAAAATATCTGATAGCAGGAACTTCGGCCAAAATTCATTTTAATTCAGGAAATCTGGCTGGCTATGAATTCGAATTACAAGAGAAACTTGGATATGTTCATGCAGACAAAAGTTTTCACCTGATCGCGTTGACTGAAAAGCAAGGTGGAATTAAACCCCTGCTTGATTCGCCGTTCATGTTTGCTGTTGGTGATAAGTATGTGATTCTGGACATCAACATGCCGGATACTTATGTCACGGCGGCGGAAACAGAATTAAGGACAAAAGGTCAATCTTTTGTTGATGCAAATTGTTGGCCGATGGTTTCATTTGCTTTGAAAGTGAAACCTGAATATTTGGCAAATCAGACTTCTTCTTCGGCTATTACTAATTTCTTTTCCCTCGGAGATTACATAAACATTCGAGACCTCGATCTTGGAATTAACAAGGCCACGCGCATAACCAGTTTTACACGGCAAATATTGATTAAGTATCAATACGACCTTGTTGTTTCGGACTCCTATCAGGTCAACACGATTGCCAAGACTATCAATGATCAGCGCGATATCCAGACAATCATCCGGATAAATGACCTACGTAATCCACAGAAAGCCCGGATGAACTGGCGCACGCAGCAAGAGCTTTTAAAAGGAGTATTTGATACAGATGGATACTACGATTCGGATAAAATAAAGCCTCTTTCCATCGAAACAAGTATGCTTTCCGTGGGGGCCAAGTCACAGCAGCTGATGCTTAATACGGTGATCAGGCCGAATTATCAGGGAGATAAAAATGTAGTCCGGGTAGATGGTGGATCACTGGTTCATTATACGATCGAGGATGCTGTTAGAAACTGGACGATAAATGCCCAAACGGTTTCCCTTGGTAATGACAATTTCTACTATATATATGGACGCTGTAACAAAACAACAAATGCAGGATCCATCCTCTTTTCGCAGAATCAAATCAAAGTAAATGATGATGCGACATATTATCATTTTCTTCTGGGTGTGCTTCACTCGGTAGATCCTATTCTTTTCATTCGCTGGATTAACCTAACTTATGGCGCCACGACAATCAATGGTGGATTTATAACGACTGGGATGATTAAAAGCGCTGGTGGCGATACTTATTTCGATCTCAATAACGGAGAAATAGGAGGCAAGATCACTTTTAGGCGCGCCGATGGAACAAAAGGAATTGTGGCGGATCTGGAAGAAGATTTTAGCACTTTGACTAATTATGTGAATGAAACTTTGGCTGGTATTGACGGGAAAATTGATACCTGGTATTATGCCTATGACCCAACACTATCTAACGAGCCAACAACCAACTGGATAACAAATGAAGTAAGGGATGCGCACGTAAACGATTTGTTTTATAACACAAATACTGGAAAATCGTATCGTTATGTAAAAAATGGCGCAGTATACAGCTGGCAGATTCTTTCAGATTCGGATATACAAACGGCACTTGCTTTGGCTGCACTTGCAAAAGACACAGCTGATCATAAAAGGCAAATATTTGTAACAACACCGGTCACACCTTATAATATAGGTGATCTTTGGGCAGATGGTACCAATATAAAACGTTGTCTTGTAGAGAGGCTGACAGGTGCATTCAATGCCTTGGATTGGGACGCTGCGTCTAATTATGATAATACGGTTACCACTATTGACGGAGGAATTGTTACCTCAGGGCGCATTCAATTAGCTGGAAGTGGTGGAAGTATTCTGGCGGGTATAACCGGAGAGGGTACCGCTGATAATTCAATTAGGCTTTGGGCCGGGGCGGGGTATGACAACAGGGCAGTTGCTCCTTTACGGATAAAGCAGTCTGGTGAAATTGAAGCCCGGAAGAAAATAGAAGTATTCAATTCCAGTAATATCGGAATGGCTGGGATATGTGGATTTAACGTTTCGGGAGACGGTCCAGTTGTGGCATTCTTCGGCGCGCCTTATGCAAATAGGAATGTCGCTCCGTGCCGAATTAATTCTGACGGCACCATAATATCAGGAAGCTGGTCAATTGGATCTGGCGGAATTACAAATTATGACGGAACAGCTGTGATTGTTGCTGCTTCCGGATCAGGAAACAACGTAACCAAAGCAATTATTGGCGCAAACGCAGTTTCTTCGGCATCTGGAATTTCAGCAGCTGCCTACTTTTCGTCAAAAATTGCTGGCGCAAATAATGTTGGAGCAATTTTCGAAGCCTCTGGCGGTTTGAGCAATTATGCAATATTGGCTTTAACCGGGAAAGCCCTTATTAATGAATCATTAATCAATGGAAAAAGTACCTATAAGGAAACACTAAATGCGGACGCAAGATTGATCGATCCCTCATTGTATGATTTTATTGTCATAAACGGCTTAAAAGTTGGATCCACAATATCAGCGGTTAAATTTACTACACCAAGTAGGCCAATCTATAACGGAAAGGAGATAATGGTTTTGCAACAGAATGATTCAGCCAACCTTAGAATTTTAGAAACTGTAAGAGGCGCAAATAATTTTGACATTGCTGGGGGAGCTCTTGCTACCTTAGTTTATGCAGATGGATTTTGGTATGCAGCCGGAGTCTGGGATAATACATGGACATAAAATAAAGATTAATGAAAAAACTCACGCTTTCGGTTCAAGACCGAATCTACATTCAACTTCTTATTCCCTCAATTGGAGGCCGCATAAAAATGCTTCTGGCTACAAAATTGTTTGAAGCAATTCAATTCACATTGGACGAAATCACACAATACGGAATTCGTGATTTATCGGACGGATCAACTATTTGGGACCGGTCAGAAGATATTGCAATTTCATTATCTGTGGAACAAGTTGATTTACTAAAGGAAGGTGTGGACAAAGCAGATAAGGAGAATAGGATTTACCGTGAAATGATCCCGCTTGTTTTAAAAATTGATGACTTGAAATAGAAAATGGCATATTTTAATATTTAAAATAAGAGATATATTGGTGATTCTATTTTAATTAAAATGAGCCTCGATAATTGTATTTGTGTGCAAAATGTGTGCGACAAATTAAAAATCACTTATCAAGTAAATGATAAGTGATTGATGTTTAAGTGACCCCGCTGAGGTTCGAACTCAGGACCCACAGATTAAGAGTCTGTTGCTCTACCAGCTGAGCTACGGAGTCGGACTATTTTGTCCAAGTTACATATAATTCAATTCAAAGTTTTATGTTTTCCGGAAGCAATAAATATTCCTGTTACAATGACCAATCCGCCGAAGAACCACAGACTTAATACAATATTGTAATAAACGATAGCAATCAGGCAGATTACGGATAAAATTAACGCAACGGCAGGGAAATACGGGTATGCTGGGACTACAAATGGACGTTCCAGATTAGGCTCTTTTTTTCGTAAAGCAAATAGCGCAGCCATACTGATGATATACATGACAACCGCTCCAAGCGCAGCAATGATAATAACCTGATCTGTCGTTCCCAGACTCAGCGCGACACATCCGATTATCCCTCCTGTAAGAAGTGCCCAGTGAGGTGTTTGAAATTTAGTATTTACCTGGCCTAGAAAAGAAGGCAGGTAACCACTTCTCGCCAGCGCAAAAATTTGCCTTGAATAACCAATGATTGTTCCGTGAAAGGACGCGATCAACCCGAATAGACCTAAACTTGCAAATAATTGTGTCCAGCTGCTATCTCTTCCCAGCACAATTCCCAGGGCCGCCGGGAGCGGGTAATCGATCGTACTTAATAATTTCCAATTCGCCACACCGCCGGTAAAAATCATGACAGCTAATGCCAAAATTACCAGTGTCAGTATGCCATAAATATAACCGAGTGAAATCGTTCTTTTCGGATCTTCAACTTCTTCTGCAACCATCGCCACACCTTCAATGGCCAGATAAAACCAGATTGCAAAAGGAAGCGCTGCAAACACCCCCTGCCAGCCAAATGGCATAGGATCGGTAACAAATGTTTCGTAAGAAAAATGTGGGGCGACTATGCCAACATACAAAAGCAATTCACCAACAGCCAATAAAGTGACGACGAGCGAAAAAAGTGCTGATTCCTTAATCCCGAACATATTAATGGTTATGAAGATGACATAACAGGCAAAAGCGGTTTCCAGAACTGTTATATTGGGGTAAAGGAAATGTGTGTAACTTCCTAGCGCAAAGGCGATTGCGGGAGGCGTAATCAAAAACTCGATTAATGTGGCATATCCGGCTATCAAACCTCCCCACCAGCCAAAGGCGCGATGTGCGTAAGAAAAAGGTCCGCCTGCTTGCGGTATCGATGTGGTAAGTTCTGTAAAGCTAAAAATGAAGGTTACATACATGATCGTAACCAGAAGCGTTGCTATTAAAAAACCGATGGTTCCGGAAACTCCCCAGCCGTAATTCCATCCAAAATATTCCCCGGAGATAACAAGTCCAACTGCAATGGCCCAAAGATGAATGGGTTTCAATACTTTTTTAAGCGCAACAGTCTGTTCTGTGGACATGCAAGGAGTGAGGTTAAGTTTAGTTTCGGTATTACTTAAAGTTTCTCGATTCGGTCTACTTTTTTAGGATTTTATTTTTATCAACGGGGTGCAGTTCGCAAATAATCACCCATTTGTATCACTTTTCCTGTATCAATAAAATCAACCTGAAGGCTCATCATGGTTTTCCAGGTATTGATATTGTCAGGCGTATCCCAGAACCGGATTTTTTTATTCAGTCCATGCGTTTTCTGAACAACTTTTGATATCAGTTTTTTATCATTTCTTGGTAAAGGGCCTTCCCCGTTCCAGCTTGTATATCTGGAAAAAGATTGGCTTATAAGCGCGATCCTTTCCAGTTGTTGCGGTGTATACGTAATATCAGGATTTCCATCGAAAGAAATGTAAGCCGGATATTGAAAGAATAATTCGGGTACGGGAATATTGCCGCTTACCACGATTTTAATATTGCTGCCGGAAGAAATTATTTCAGGATGTTTTTCCAATTCTTTTACCAAAATATCCAGCGTCTCAACCGCCTTGGATTTTATGTCGATCAGAAATTGAAAAGAAATATCTTTTTGCGAATAAATCTGTCCGTTGTTCTTTTCCAATTGAGCTATTATTGGACTGAGATAAAGCTTTTCAAACGTTCTTTCCGGCGTAGTATCCTCAATATTGTTGACGGAGTAAAGAACCCCGTTTTTCAACAGTACGTCCGTTTCGACAGAACCAAATTGCTGCTCGCTTGCTTCATTAAAAGGTTTAAGCTGTCGGTTGTCGTTGTGAGAGTGTGCCTGCGCTGTGGTATAAGACAAGAGATTTTGTGCCCACGCACTTTGTAAAAAAATAGAAAAAATTAGTGTTGAACTCAGTGCACATTTCATAGCAGATACTTAAACTGGGCATAGGATGAAGTAACCGTAAATATAAAGTTAAATTATCATTTACTGAATAGTCAGGAGATTTTATCGGTATTGTCTAAATTGAAAACAAAGAATTATCCGTGGAATAAGGATGATTAATTCAACAAATTTTGACCTTATAACATGATGATATAGGAATATCCTTATTTTCGCTTTTGTGTATTAAATAAATGGTTAACCTAACAAACCCGGATGGAAAAAAATACTTCACTATTTCGTAAAAAAACAGTTGAACAGATTTTAAAAGATGCTCATGCGAATGAAAATGGTGGGTTAACCAAAATACTTGGCGTCTGGGATTTGGTATCGTTAGGAATTGCCGCCATAGTCGGTGCCGGAATTTTCAGTACGATTGGTCTGGCTAGTTTCAATGGAGGGCCGGCTGTTTCACTTTTATTTGTTTTTACAGCAATTGCCTGTGTTTTTACAGCCTTATCTTATGCACAATTTGCCAGTACTGTCCCCGTTTCCGGGAGCGCGTATACGTATGCCTATGTAGCTTTTGGTGAACTTTTTGCCTGGATTATCGGCTGGGCGTTGATTTTGGAATATGCCGTATCCAACATGGTGGTGGCTATTTCCTGGTCGAAATATTTTGTTAGTATGCTCGAAGGTTTCGGAATTGTGATTCCTGGTTACCTCACCATAGATCCCGGTTCGGCTGCGGACGCATTTCAAAAACTGCAAAGTACGGGAATAGATTCCTTATCGGCTGCCGAAAAACTGAGCGCAATGGCATACCAAACAGCACCGATATTAGGAGGTTTTCATCTTATTCTGGATCTGCCTGCCGGACTTATCACTGCTTTGGTAACCAGTCTGGTTTATATCGGGATAAAAGAATCCAGGACGGCCAGTAATATTATGGTGGTACTGAAAGTCGGGGTAGTATTACTGGTGATTTTTGCGGGGGCATTTTACGTAAAACCGGAAAACTGGACGCCGTTTGCGCCTAATGGGGTAAAAGGTGTTTTGAGCGGAGTGGCGGCTGTATTTTTTGCATTTATCGGTTTTGATTCCATTTCTACCACGGCCGAAGAATGTCGGGATCCGCAGCGTGATATGCCCAAAGCCATGATTTATTGTTTGGTGATCTGCACGGTTTTATATGTACTTATTACGCTCGTTCTGACAGGGATGGTGAATTATAAGGAGCTGAATGTAAACGATCCTCTTGCTTTTGTATTCCAAAGAATCGGGCTGGATTTTATGGCAGGTCTTATTTCTGTCAGTTCGGTGATTGCGATTACCAGCGCACTTTTGGTATATCAGCTTGGACAGCCAAGAATCTGGATGACGATGAGCCGCGATGGTTTGTTATGGAAAAAATTCTCGAAAATCCACCCGAAATTTCACACGCCTTCTTTCGCAACAATCATAACCGGATTAGTCGTTGGTATTCCTGCATTATTTTTCAAGATGGATTTCTTCGTGGATCTAACCAGCGTCGGTACTTTTTTCGCTTTTATTCTGGTTTGCAGCGGCGTTCTTTATCTGGATCATTCAGGAATTTCAAAGCAGTCGAAATTCAGAGTTCCGTATTTCAACGGAAAATTTCTGGTTGGTTTTGGATTGCTTGCCGCAATACTTGGACTTGCATTTTACGGTCAGAACATCATCGCAGAATGGAAATCATTAACAGTGAGCGAAATTTTTGAGCATAAATTCCTGACGGTAGTTTTCTGGGCTACCTGGATTATGCTTTCCGTACTGAGCTTCAAACTAAATTTCTCGGTACTTCCGGTAGCCGGAATTCTTACCAATCTTTACCTGATGACGGAACTTGGCGCATCCAACTGGCTGATTTTCGTAATCTGGCTAGCGATCGGGCTGGTAATTTATTTCAGTTACGGCTACAAAAAGAGCAAGTTGGCGGGGAATATTGAATGACAGAATTATAAAGTGAGTGAATGATAGAATGGAATACCGGAGTTGATCGCTCAATCCGGTATTCCATTTTTTTGTTTTATATTTTGTCAATTTTGATAGAAATTACGTAGTCTTCCTTCTTTTTTTGAATTTCAGTATTTGGAGATGGCGTCACCGATTTTAATTCTATCCGGTATTTTTCACCACCCAGATCTACATCTGAACTTGGGAGAATTTTAGTGCCATCTTTTGCAGCCATACAATACAAACAAAGTTTGAGCTCTTTTTGTGTTTTCTGGCTTTGGATATCCAGTAAAAGGTCAACCGTAACAGAACCGCTCCATATACAATTAACATTTTCCGGACAACGTGAATCGGCTACTTCTGTAAAAGTTGCTACCGATTTTGTGGTCGGATCGATGGTTAAAGGTTTCTTGTAGTTTAAAAGTACAATGCCTTCCTGTAACCCTACTTTTTCTGTTTTACAGGATGAAAATCCAATAAGTAAAACCAGAAAGTATATTGAGTTTTGTGTCATATCTTTTATACGAAATGGGTGTTACTTCTTTTTTATATCAAGAGAAATCGCATAATCTGATTTCTTGACTTCACCTACCGGCCTTGTCAGCGGTAAAATGGATTTTAAAATAAAACGATATTCCTGACCTGCAAAACTGTAATCCAGGGAGTCCGGGATAATATCACCACATCCAATACACATTTTCAAATGATTCGTAATTCTTCCATCCGTTGTGACACCGTCCAATGACACATCCACTTGGACGAAACCTGCAATAAGACAATTGGCTCCTTCCGGGCAGCGACTATCTGTTACGTCAAAAAAAGTAAGTGATGCAGGCGGCACATCATTGATTGACACCGTTTCCTTATAATGAATCACGCCTTCTTCTTTTTTATCAACTGAAGATTTCTGACAAGCGCCAAGCAGAACTCCTGCCCAAAGAATATAGTATAGTTTTTTCATCTCTTTTCGTTTTTAACAGGACTAATAAATCTCAGGAATGGTTGTAATGATATCGATTTGTGATAGAAATATTTATTGATAAAATATAATAATAGTTTATTAACGATGAAGGGTTATTTCTTATTGATTTGATTAATAATTATTTAAACGAAAAATCCGATTGGCTTAAACCTTTGTCCAATGCGTTAGTCCAAGAATAAAATACGTTCTTATGAAAGATTTGAATATAAGTAAAGACGTACTGCATTTGTACCGAAGAGCCGGTTTTGGAGGTTTGCCTGATAGAGATATTTCTATCAAAAAAGCGATAAGCCAACTTTTTCATGATAGTGAAAATTTCACGCCCATTGAAACAGTAAGCAAAGATTCGAAGCCGCCGCTTATGAGCGAAGGAGCCATGATGCCGGACGCAGATACCCTGAAAAAAGAAAAGATGAAGAAAAACCGGGAAGAAATCCGGGAACTGAATCTTGCCTGGATGTCCAAAATGGCAAAGGGTGACACAGCACTTCGTGAGCGCATGTCGCTGTTTTGGCATGGGCATTTTGCCTGTCGCGTACAGGATGCTGCTTTTGTGCAAAGTTACCTTAACACAATAAGAAAAAATGCGCTGGGCAATTTTGGTGATATGTTAATGGCTATTTCCAAGGAACCCGCTATGCTTCAATTTCTGAATAATCAGCAAAACCGGAAGAACAAACCGAATGAAAATTTCGCGCGGGAGGTCATGGAATTGTTCACGCTTGGACGTGGAAATTATACTGAAAAAGATATAAAAGAAGGAGCCAGGGCATTTACCGGCTGGGGATTTAATACCAAAGGAGAATTTGAGTTCAGAGAAAAAGCACATGATAAGGATGAAAAGAATTTTCTTGGTAAAAGCGGAAATTTCCAGGGAGAGGATATTATTAAAATCCTTTTGGAACAAAAACAGACAGCAAGATTTATAACGGCCAAAATATACCGGAATTTCGTCAGCGAAATTCCTGATGAAAAACGGATATCCGAACTGGCTGAGGATTTTTACAAATCCAGTTATGACATCAGCCGATTGATGCATACTATTTTTACCGCTAAATGGTTTTATGAAGATGCTCCCAAAAACAGGTTGATAAAATCTCCTGTTGAATTGGTTATTGGCATTCAACGTACTTTAAATGCAGATTTTGTCAATAAAGAACCTGTATTATACATTCAAAAGGTTTTGGGTCAAATTCTCTTTTATCCTCCAAATGTTGCGGGCTGGCCCGGAGGACGAAACTGGATCGACAGTTCCAGTTTACTATTCAGAATGCAGCTTCCGAATTTAATGGCGGGAGTTACGACACAAAAAATTCAGGCCAAAGAAAGTGGCGATGTGAATGACCAAACTGTAAAAAAGAAAGGTGAGAACTCTAAAATCGATGTCGATTGGGATCGATGGGCAAAACGTTTTGAAAAGGTTGAAAACCAGAAATTACCTGATTTTTTGAGTCAGGAATTACTAGCCACAAAACCTGATGCGACAGTTATGGCTTTAATAGCTGGTAAAGAAACCGTGATTGCGGACCGTACACAATACATAAGAAAACTGACTTTGGCCCTTATGGGTTTGCCAGAATATCAAATCAGTTAATTTCATTAAATAAAATCCAAAATGAAAAGACGTGATTTTATAAGAACTTCGGTTTTTGCTACTGCCGGGACAATGATGATCCCGCATTTTTTGAAAGCACATGAAACCGGAATTTCTGCCAATCCGAATGGAAAGATTCTGGTTGTGATCCAGTTGTCAGGTGGTAATGACGGACTCAATACCGTGATTCCTTATCGGAATGATATTTATTATCGTGAACGGCCAGTTTTGGCCATTGAAAAGGAAAAGATATTAACCTTGAATGATGAAATTGGTTTAAATCCGGCCCTGGAATCTCTCCGAAGGCTTTATGACGATGGTCGTGTCAGGATTTTGAATAATGTAGGTTATCCCAATCCGGATCGTTCTCATTTTCGGTCGATGGATATTTGGCAAACAGCTAGTAATGCGGATCAGTATCTGAATACGGGCTGGCTTGGTCGTTATCTGGATTCTTCGTGTGCAGGATGCGAAATAAAACCGCATCATATGCTGGAAATTGATGATACGCTAAGTCTGGCCATGAAAGGAAATAAGGCAAATGGACTGGCGATGCTGGATCCGCAAAAATTATATCGCCAGACAAAAAATGGGATGGCTGGAAATCTCGCCAAAACAATCCATCATTCAGAAGATGATCATGATCAGGTAAGTTATTTATACAAAACGCTGGCGGATACCGAATCCAGTGCTGATTATCTATATCAAAAAGGTCAGGTTAAAGGAACTTACAGTGATTATCCGGATACTCAAATTGGAAAAAGTTTAAAGACCATAACCGAACTGATCGTTTCAGGCGTGGATACGCAGGTTTATTATGTATCACTTTCCGGTTTTGATACGCATGTGGGACAAAGAAACCAACAGGATAAATTATTGAAACAATATGCAGATGCAGTCGGTGTTTTTGTCGACGATTTGAAAAAACAAGGTCAACTGGACCGGACGATGATTATGACTTTTAGTGAATTTGGCCGGAGAGTGAAACAAAACGGTAGTAACGGAACGGATCATGGAACTGCAAATAACGTTTTCCTGATCGGCGGCCCGCCACGCAGTTCCATAGTTTATAATGAAGCGCCGAATCTGGTCGATCTGGATGGAGGAGATTTACGTTACTCCCTTGATTTTAGAGATTTGTATTCGTCTTTGTTGAAAGATTGGCTGAATGCAGATGATGTGGCTGTATTGGGAAAAGGCTTTTCTGGCTTGCGGGGGTTGGTTTAGTTAGGTTACGCAGAGGGCCACAGAGCTAAAAAGAGAGACACAGAGGTTTTCTTTTGAGATCTATTTTTTTTCCCGTTAACAACTTTTTATTACCCGTCCGACGGTAGAAAAAATCGTTGGACGAGTGCCCAAATAAAAACCTCTATGTGCGCCTCTGTGTAACCGACAAAAACTAGATTACCAAAGAAAAAACAGTCCCTTTCCCAACCTCAGACCTCACATTTAATTGTCCGCCGTGTTGCTGCAAAATCTGGCGGGAAAGACTTAGACCTATACCAGAACCCGTTTTTTTAGTAGTATAAAAAGGAATGAAAATATTGTCAAGTGCCTCTGGTTCAATACCGTCCCCATTGTCTTCAACTTCTATTACCGTCACGCCATCCGTAACATAAGCATTAATCGAAATCATTCGACTAGCTTGTGAGGTGAAGGATTCAGAAGCATTCTTGATCAGATTGATCAAAACCTGTTGAATTTGCGCACTATCCGCTTTGAGGGAAAGTGTTTCCGGTTTTATATTGATTTGCCATAAAACACCTGCCGCTGTCAGATCCGTTTGTAATAACTGCATCACATCATGGAGTAATTCTTTAACCGCCAATGTAGCAAAATTAGGCTTTGGGAGCGTGGTGAAATCGCGGTAGGCATTTACAAACTGCATCATGCCTTTGCTTCGTTTTTCCAATGTTTGCAAGGCTTCTTTCAAATCGCTTACAGCTTCCTGATTGGAAGTACTTGGCTCAATATCTTCATTAACGATCAGCCGCATCGTCCCCACTAAGGAAACAATCGGTGTCATCGAATTCATGATTTCATGACGTAAAACCCGAGTCAGGTTTTGCCATGATTCTACTTCCTGCTGTTGAAGTTCCGTCTGGATATTTTGTAAAACCACAATCCGAACCCACTTTCCGTGCATTTGAATGGCGGCTCCCTGTAAGGCCAAAGGCTGATCCGCTGGGGTACGATATAATTCCCGGACACCGGAATTGAGATTAGCCAATAATTCGTATAATCTCGGATGTTTGTCTTCCAGTTCGCTGAGTTGATGAAGGCGATAAATTCCCAGCATCCGTAAAGCTGCACTGTTGATAATATTCACCTGTCCTGTGCCGTCGAAGGTAATCAGTCCCGTTCCGATATGCTGCACAATCGTATTCAGATATTGCAAACTTGCCTCTTTCTCCGCTCTCGCCTGACGAAATGCCTGCAAAACTTCATTGAATTGCTGGTTCAGCTCCCGGAACGTGGTACCCATGGTATTATCCGCCCGGAAATTGATCGTAAAATCAGAATAACGAACCGATTCCAGGAAATAAATCAGTTTCCGGTTCACCTTCGTTACATAATTATAGAGTAAAGAGGCCTGAACAAAAACTACAATAGAGCCAAGAATATAGATCAGGCCTTCATTGGTGTGAAATTCGACCAGCCGGAACAAAAGGATAACGGTAAGAATGATGACCGTTATCCGGACGGCAATCATAATACTGAAATGGCGAAGACCGGTCATGCTATTCTGATTTTTCTATGGCTAAGGGATTCTCTAAGAAGAAAAATTTTCTCCCGGACTAATATCGCATTTATTCTTAAACTCCAACAGCCAAAATATCAAATTCTTCCAGTGAGCGCAATTTATAATGGGCAAGATCAAATTTCGGATCATCGTACACCTCCGGATTTGGAACACAAATGGTTATCATTTTAGCCGCGTGTGCCGAACGGAGACCGGTAAAAGAATCTTCAAAAGCAATACACTCATGCACGGGAATTCCCAGTTTTGCCGCCGTAGAAATATACACAGCCGGATGCGGTTTGGTATGTTCTTCCAGTTCTCCTGAATGCCAGGTATCAAAATAATCGATGATTTCCAGTCTTCGTAGTACCGCTTCAATCAGTTCCATATGGGAGGCGGAAGCAACGGCCAGTTTTATTTTTTCTGCATGAAGATTTTTGACAAGCTCAATAGCGCCAGGCATCGGTTTGGCGTTAGCGATAATATTTTTGTGTGCAATCGTTAAAATTTCTTGTTCGAGTTCTTTACGATCCGGCGTGTTCCACGGTTGGATACGATAGCAGAATTCAAGAAATAATTTTATAGACAACCCGGTTGTCTGAAGTTTCAGGTCGTGTGTTAGTTTGAAGTTTACTTTTTGCATCACTTCCGTGGCTGCCTCCGTCCAGATCGGTTCTGAATCGATAAGCAATCCGTCCATGTCAAATATTGCCGCTTTAATCATTTGTAAAAAAAAATAGAATTTAGATGTGAGATAGCAAGGTTAAGAAAAACCGTTGTTAAAAATACTTTCTGTTTTTAATAATGACCAAAACTACTACATTCGTAGATAAGAATGGCTTTAGGGGTGTCCAAAATTGGACTGAGAAATACCCTTTGAACCTGAAACAGTTTGTACTGTCGTAGGAAAAAGCGTTTAAACGAAGGTTTTCACTTTTGTTATCACAATTCCGGGTACTGCTTTCCAGGCGCCAATTCGTTTTGTTTTCTTTCAAAACCCGGTAAAAATGAAATTTAATCTTGCTGAAAATCTGACGGAGCTACGAGCAAAATCGCCTCTGGTTCATAATATTACCAATTTTGTGGTGATGAATTATACCGCCAATGCACTGTTAGCCATTGGCGCCTCACCGGTTATGGCGCACGCCATTGAGGAGGTCGAAGATATGGTGGCCCTTGCCGGAGCTTTGGTCATTAATATTGGAACACTTTCTCCGGCCTGGGTGGAAGGTATGAAAAGAGCTATGCTGGCTGCGGTGAAATTCGGCAAACCTATTATTCTGGATCCGGTTGGTGCCGGTGCTACGGCCTATCGAAATGTTACACTCACCGAATTGTTAAATACTGCTTCCCCAGCCTTAATTCGTGGAAACGCCTCTGAAATTCTGGCATTAGCCGGAAGCAATATTCAGACAAAAGGTGTGGATAGTACAGCAAGTTCCCTGGATAGTTTGCAAGCGGCGAAATTATTAAGTGAAAAATATGGCTGTGTAGTTAGTGTAAGCGGCGCTACGGACGTCATCGTCAGCGGTGAAAAAGTGGCTTATGTGGATAATGGCGTTTCGCTTATGACCAAAGTTACGGGCATGGGTTGTTCGGCGTCGGCTATTGCCGGTGCGTTTTTCGCAATTCAGCCGGATGGTTTTAAAGCGGCTGTTTCGGCAGCTGCGATGATGGGTGTTTGTGGTGAAAAGGCATTTGAAAAAGCCAGATCGCCAGGATCGTTTCAGGTCGCATTTTTAGATTTATTATCAGAATTGTCGCCGGAAGAATTGGAGGAATTGGCAGTTGTCAGGTTGTTGTAGTTGGTAGAAATCAATACAAAATTTGGTTATCAAATTAATATTAGAAAATTGGTTGGGCGCGAATTATGTCACCCGGTTGGGGTTATGGAACGTAGTTGGTAATATCCTTTCTATAAAAATGTCATCCCTTCGGGATTTTGGATTGGTTGAACGTTGGGATTTGATAATGTGTCGAAATCAAATGCTCAATAATAACAACGTCTCTTAGAAATTTACGGAAACCAGGACCTCATTTAATTGATGAAAATTCCAACAAGCCACAATCCCGAAGGGCTGACATTATTATAGCAAAACATCATTACATCTCAGCCAAAACCTCGAAGGGGTGACATAGTTAAACCTATTAAACTTTCCTAAACTTTTAATTGTAAAAACAAAATGCAACTATACCTGGTAACTGATGAAAATGCCTGTCACGGCAGAGATCTATTTTGGGTTGTGGAAGAAGCTGTAAAAGGTGGCGTGACGATGGTGCAGCTTCGGGAGAAATCCCTGGGAACCCGTGCATTTATTGACCGGGCCAAAAAGATGAGAGATATACTTCTTCCTTATAACGTCCCACTGATAATCAATGACCGTATTGACGTCGCGCTGGCCAGCGATGCCGATGGTGTTCATATTGGACAAAGCGATATGCCTTATGAATTATTGAAAGACTTATGGCCGCAAGAAAAAATGATCGGCCTTTCCGCTGAGACAGAAGAAGATATAATAGAAGCGGAGAATTACGATTTAACCTATCTTGCCGTGAGTCCTTTGTTTTCAACTCCTTCAAAAACAGATACTTTGCTGCCCTGGGGAATGGATGGGTTAAAGTGGATAAAATCGAAAAGCAAACATCCGCTAGTTGTTATTGGAGGATTAAATGACACAAATGCACAGGAAGCAATTTCCAATGGAGCGGAAGGAATTGCTGTTATTTCAGCCATTTGCAGCGCCATTTCACCTTTTGAAGCTGCCCGAAATTTAAAATTCCTGATCAACAAAATTGATAAAATATGAAACGCTATCCCACAGTCCTCACCATTGCCGGATCCGATAGCGGGGGAGGAGCAGGAATTCAGGCGGATCTTAAAACAATTGCTGCGCTGGGAGCCTATGGCGCCTCTGCGATTACAGCTTTAACTGCGCAAAATACGACTGGTGTTCGGGCTATACATCCCGTGCCTGGTGCGTTCTTGAAATCTCAGCTGGAAGCCGTTTTTGAAGATATAGTTATTGATTCTGTCAAAATTGGCATGATCAATACGGTTGAAACCGCTGAAATAATTGCAAAAATCCTGGATCGTTTTCAACCCGGATTTGTAATTTTTGATCCTGTTATGGTTTCTACAAGTGGTGCGAAACTGATTCAGGATGAAACGATTGCTGTTTTGTGGAAAGAATTATTTCCACGGGCGGCTTTAATAACTCCAAATCTGGATGAAGCCAGTATTCTTGTTGGAAGAGAAATAGTAAATCCGGATGAAATGATTGTCGCCGCTGAGGAGATGATTGAAAAAGGCTGCCGGGCGGTTTTGCTCAAAGGCGGACATTTAATCGCTCCAAAATTATTTGATGTTTTTGTTCAAAAGGGTGAAAAACCAGAGATTTTTGAAAGCGATTATATCGAAAGTAAGAATGTTCATGGCACAGGCTGTACACTTTCTTCTGCTATTGCGACGTTTGTTGCACTCGGAAATTCCTTAACGGAGGCCATCAGATTAGCCAAAATATATATTGCCGGAGCCATTGAAGCCGGAAAAGACATTAGTACCGGACAAGGTTCTGGCCCGTTAAATCATTCATTTTCTCCACAGAAAATGCAAATCAGACATTACGATAATTAATATCTTATGAAATTTACAGATCATCTTTGGAACGAAGCATTACCGGTTTACAATAAAATTCAGGAACACCCATTTAACCAGGAAATGAAGGTCGGAACCTTGCCGGTTGAAAAGTTCAAATTTTATATTTATCAGGATTCATTGTATTTGGTCGAGTTCGCAAAGGCGCTTGCAACTGCGGGAACAAAGGCCGGAACAAGTCAGGAATTACTCGATTTTCTTCAATTTGCCCAAAATGCGATTATTGTTGAGAGGATCTTACACGAAAGTTATTTCAAAGAATATGCGATTGATTTTGATGGTGGAAAAGCTCCCGGATGTTTTGCCTATACGAATTATTTATTATCAACAGCCGCTTACGAATCCTATGAAGTTTCAGTAGCAGCCTTGCTTCCATGCTTCTGGATATATAAGAAAATCGGTGATTATATCTATGCAAATCAGACTTCGCCTAATCCTTACCAAAACTGGATTGACGCTTACGCAGGGGAAGAATTTGCCGCCTCAGTTGAAAAAGCGTTGTCGATTTGTAACAATCTGGCTGATCAGGCATCGGAAAAAACAAGGGAAAAAATGACGGAAGCTTATCTCACCGCATCCAAACTAGAATATGTATTTTGGGATAGTGCTTATCAGCTCGAAAATTGGAAGGTTTAAGGGAGTTTTCAATTTGAGAGGGTTCTTGGCAAGTGATTTCCTAGCCGATTTAAGGTTGTCATTGGAACGGTTATTTTAATTGAATCTGTTATTAATTTCATCACAGACTTAAGAATAAATAATTATGGAAAAGAACCTTCAAAATTCGGAAGCAATAAATAAATTGAAATCACTGGTTGAAGATATTCGTTTTTGCATGTACACAACCTATGAAAACGGAAAAATTGAGTCACGTCCTATGACAACTTTGGAAGTTGACGAAGGAGGAAATGCCTGGTTTTTTACAAGCAAGCATACCGAAATCGGACAGGAAACAGGGAGTGGAGAAAATGTCACTTTGATTTATTCTCATCCGGGAGATAATACTTATCTGAGCGTTACTGGTTACGCAACAATTGTAGAAGACGAACAGAAAAAAGAAGAATTATGGAGCCCATTATCAAAAGCCTGGTTTCCGGAAGGAAAAGATGATCCAAATCTGGTTGTGTTGAAAGTAACAACGGATGAGGCCGCATATTGGGATAGTCCTTCTTCAAAAATGGTTGTTTTCTTTTCAATGGTAAAAGCGGCAGTTACCGGTCACCAAAGTGATCCGGGAGATCATGGAAAACTTAACCTTGCGTAATTAACTTCCGGGTTTTGATATTGAAAATACGATCGTTCGTCAAATGTCTGTTAATTTAAACAGACATTTGACGAACGATTTTTTATTGAATTGTCAATAACCATTTCTGCTTTTAAGATTTGATTTTTAATAAAAAAATCGCTGGAATGAGATTTTACTCTCAAATCCAGCGATCCTATTATTATGAAGGAAAGGAAATACTATTCCTGGTTGGCTTCCTCGTTTACATACGTCTCCGCCAGTTCGGTTAACTTGTGATCTGTCGTTCCCTCCTCATCCAAAGTAGTCTGAAGCATATTTGCTACGTCTTCATGACCCAAAGTTCTTGCAATGTTTCTTAACGTTCCGTAAGAAGCAATTTCGTAATGCTCCACTTTCTGAGCCGCCATAATCAGTCCACAATCCCGGACCATCGTGCCTTTATCTGTACTTTCAATAATTTCATCTGCTTCTTTTAGCAAGCCAGTCATGGCCTCACATTTTTTTGCTTGTGCTTTCTCTCCGATAACCCCGAATATTTCTTCCAAACGACTCGCATGTTCTTCGGTTTCGGTCGTATGTTTTTCAAAGGCAGCCTTCAGTTCTTCCGAAGTCGCTGCTTTTTCCATTTTTACAAGCGCTTTGGCTAAATGTTTTTCAGCCCAATAGATATCTTTTAAACCGTCAATAAAAAGTTCAGTCAACTTTTCATGATCTTTTTCGCTGATTGCATTTTTTACTTTACTTTTTGCAGTTTTCATAATTGTAATGGTTTAATTTTTAAGTGGTTGATGATAATTTAACATGCTCATTTTGCTTCCTCTTCTTAAATTTTCATACCAATCCCGACAACTGCCTATACCCGGATTTTAAATTGATTCATGAAGACATATATCCACAACTATTTAAATTATAAACTTTAATAGTCGCTAAAACTCCTCAAAGCATTATATGAAAACTATAAAAAGTACTGTTCAAATTGAAGAATGATTTTTAAGTATGTACCTCTTTGATAAATATTTAACACAGCACTCATGTCTGATCGTACAAAAACATCGACTCTTTTATTTGTAATTTTATTCTTACTTATCGCAGTTGGAGTCGCCTTTTTTCTATATAAATCTAAAAATGCTAATCCGGTTTCAGACCTTAAACCCAGGGTAGAAATGAGTATCAGTAAAATAACCAACGTTACAGATAGTACTATGGAGATGGATTTTAAATTACTGGTTGACAATCCTTTACCAGTAGGAATGGATATTCAGGATTTTAGGTATGACGTAAAAGTGAATGGAGTGGAAATTATAAAAAGTAACTATGCTGATCCATTGAAATTAAAGTCCCGCGATACGACAATGGTTACGCTGCCTACGAAAATCAATGTGAAGAAACTTGTTTCCGTAAGCAAAAAAGGTGCAGCAGCTCATGAAGATAGTGCCGACTATCACCTGGAAGCTGCCTTTCACCTGGCAAAACCATTTCTTGGAAAAGATACATTACATATTGAACAGGACAAAAGGCTTCCGCTGATCCGGTTGCCAAAAGTAGAAATGGAGGATTTTGATGTTGAAAAGTTCAGGCTGAGTAATTCCGAAATATCCATCAAATTGAAGCTTATTAATCCAAACGCATTTTCGGTAGAATTCCGGGATCCTTCTTATGTTTTTGATTTGGGAAATCAGAAAGGATTGGCAAAAGGTTCAGTCAAAGGTGTCACCAAAGTGCACGCAAAAAGTAGCCGGATATTCGAAATTCCTGTGGAAGTAGGTATGGGAAAAGCACTGAAAACCACAGGTGCCTTAATCTTCAAAGGTAAAAGTCTTCCATTTAAAATGTATTTCAAATGCAAACTGGTTTCCGACAACGACATGATGAAAAACAGCGAAATGAGCATGGTCATGGAAGGGGAATTAAAAGATCTCGAAAAGCTAAAAAAGAATATGAAGTAATGGAGATATGCCTAAAACCAAAGAAAGCCACGCCCCAATTCAAGGCCGTGGCATCCAAATGAGCAACCCATTCTATCATTCACTCATTCAAAATTCTATCATTGCTGCGCCTCATTTAATATTCTATCATTGCTACCATTCTATCATTTATTTCTTCTCATCAAACCAAATCGTCATTTCATTAGCCCCGCGGTTTGCCCAAGCGTAATAAGGAATCAGCACTGCTGATTTTGAATCATTTGATTTCAAAACAGTTAGACCACCCAGAAAATCTTTTTGATATTCGGATGTAAAGGCCTGATTGGGAGCGATGGTCATGGAAAGAGCTTTTCCGTTGTTATCCTTTCCTTCTGCGCAATACAAAACCGGGCCTCGCTCAATAGCAACTTTTCCTTTATCGGTTTTAATATTTTCGTTAGCAATAACTTTTCTGACAGGCATATCCAAGGCCAGTGTCACAACATCACCCGTTTTCCACTGACGGTTTAATTTGATATAGCCGTTTTCAATCGTTGCAGGTGCGTTTTTGCCATTGATTGTCAGTACAACTGGTTTTACTGTTTTGTCCTGATAAGTATACAAATCTCCTGGAATCGCCTGTCCGTTAGCCCATCCCGGAATTCTTATGGAAAGTGGAAAACTGGCAGATTTAGCTGGTGATATGGTAATTTTGATATTCCCGTCCCATGGATAATTCGTTTTCTGATTAATTTTCACCGCATTGTTGTTCAATTTCAATTCGGATTCACTATCCATAAAAAGATTCACAAACAGCTCATTCGCTTTCGTTGCATAAACATATCCCGGAAGTGATGGTAAAAAACGCGTGACATTTGTTGGGCAACAAGCGCAGGCAAACCACTCATGACGCGTAGCTCCGGAACCATGTCCAAAATCATTGATCCCATTGGAAGCCATCGGGTTGACATAGAAAAATTCATTTCCGGAAACCGACATTCCTCCCAAAAAACCATTGTACAATGTTCTTTCAAAGACGTCCATATATTTGGATTCTCCTGTGTACAAAAACATTTTATGATTCCAGATCAGGTTTGCTACCGCCGAACATGTTTCAGCATAAGCATTGTCATTTGGCAAGACATAAGCTGCGTCAAAGGCTTCGCCGTCCGCTCTTGCGCCAACGCCGCCCGTGATGTATTGTTTTTTTGTAGTCGCGTCATCCCAAAGACGGTGAATGGTCTTGCTATACTGAGGATCGTCATCGATCGTTAGCATATCGGCAATTCCTGCATAGAGATATTGTGCCCTCACCGCGTGACCAACCGCTTCCGTTTGCCTTACAACCGGTTTTTGATCCTGAAAATAAGATGGGCCAAGTTTGTGTTCATCAAGAAATAACGTACGTTTGTCTGAGCGCCCCCGCATATCCACAAAGAAATGGGCAAGATCCAGATATTCTTTTTTTTTGGTAGTCCGGTACAATTTTACCAACGCAATTTCAATTTCTTCATGCCCCGGAACCACAATCATTTGTCCGGGTTTAGGGCCAATTGTTTTAACAAGGTGATCCGCATTTTTGGTAGCAATATCCAGCAAAGTTTTTTTTCCGGTAGCGTTGTAATGGGCAACCGCGGCTTCATAAAGATGCCCCACAATGTAGAGTTCATGGCTGCCATTTTCAAAAGAATATCGGGACGGGCCCGCAATCCAGTCGTAAGATCCGGTGGTGTCTTTGTTGATTGTACGAATTGTATAAAGATATCCGTCAGGTTCCTGAGCCGCCGCAAAAAGTACTATCAGACTGTCAAGATAATGATCCAGTTTGGCATCATAATGGTTTTGGAGCGAATAAGCAGCGCCTTCGACAACTTTGAAAACATCGGAATCATCAAATCGTGTTCCTTGAAAAACGCCTTTTTTTAAACCTCCGGCAACAGCAAAGTTGTCAATCCGGCCGGTTTGTTCACATTCCTGAAAAACGTGAGGGATCATAACAGTACGTCCCGTTTCAAGTCTTTCATGCCAAAATCCCTGATGCAGTTTTACATCTTTAAGCGGAACAGATGTGATCGAATTATTTTGAGCAATACTTATTTGAGTTAAAAAAAGAAGGAAAATCAGATGGCAATACTTTATCATTAGTTGAAAATTGAAATGAGAAGTTGTTTTACATAACGATAACTGGGCTTAAAAAATATGCCAGAGGGGATTTCGGCCGTCGGCAATCGGCTTTCAATTCACCTTCAATCGCGCGGCCCCTCCTAACTTTCCACTTTCAACTAAAAAAATCAAAGACCGTACTTCTCCATTCTTCGATATAAAGCTGCCCGGCTCAATCCCAATTCTCTGGCAGCGTCTGTAATATTTCCGTTGAAACGCTTCATTGCCTGCACGATCATATTTTTCTCCATATCTTCCAGATCAAAACCTGTTGCCGTTGTAGGTTGCTCACCGGATGTTTTTAGGAAAAGATCGTCGGGCTGCAATGTTTTTTCCTGAGAAAGAATGACCGCTCTTTCAATGGCGTGCTGTAATTCCCGGATATTTCCCGGCCAGTTATATTGCTGCATTTTTTTGATTAATGCGCTGCTGATATCCGTAACAGGACGATTGTATTTCTTACGGAATTGTTTCAGATAAAATTCTGCAAGCGGCGCAATATCTTCCGGACGTTCACGAAGCGGTGGAAGGTCCAGTTCAATGGTATTGATACGATAGAAAAGATCCTGACGGAAAGATTTGTCAGCGACCATACTTTCGATATTCATATTGGTCGCGCAAATCAGGCGGACGTCAAGAGGAATTGATTTATTAGAGCCAACACGGGTGACCTTGCGTTCCTGTAAAACGGTCAGCAATTTTGCTTGAAGCGATAATGTCAGATTTCCGATTTCATCCAGAAAAATGGTTCCTCCTTTTGCTTCTTCAAACCGACCGGCGCGGTCATCCTTTGCATCTGTAAAGGCACCTTTTACATGACCAAAAAGTTCGCTTTCGAAAAGTGAATCACTTAATGCACCCAAATCCACTACGACAAAGGGTTTATCAGAACGCTGTGAATGCTGGTGTAAGTGTTTTGCCAATTGTGTTTTCCCGGTACCGTTTTCGCCCAAAATCAAGACGTTAGCATCCGTAGCTGCTACTCGTTCCGATGTTTTCAAAACATGCTGCATACCAGCGCTTTGTCCTATAATTGCATCCGATGATGTTTTTTCTTTTTTATTATCACCTTTTTCCTCCGTTCCTGTTGCCAGTTTATCACCTTTTTTCTCATTTAAAACATCCGCAATGGTTGCAACGAGTTTATCATTTTCCCAGGGTTTTAAAACAAAATCAGTAGCTCCGGATTTTATGGCGCGAATTGCCATTTCAATATCTCCGTAAGCCGTGATCATAATCACTTTAATATTGGGATTAATGTCAAGAATCCGGTCGAGCCAGTGAAATCCTTCTCTGCCACTGTTCACATCACGTGTGAAATTCATGTCGAGAAGGATCAGATCGTAGCTGCTGTTGGTTACAAGGAAAGGTAGTTTTTGAGGATTTTTTTCAATATCGACAAGTTTTGCATGGCGTTTAAGCAATAATTTTGCTGCACTTAAAACATCGACATCATCATCAATAATAAGAATTTTGGCTTCGGAAAGGAGCATATTTCTGGGCTTTGGCTAATATTTGAATTTTCGTTTTGCAGTCAAACTTTATATCGATCACAAATCATTAGGCAATATTGGTTAATTTTTATGTAATTTTTAAGCTAATAAGATACTTAACGCAATCTTCTATGCTGATTTGTAAAAAGTATTCTTGTAATCCTGGTTTTTAATATGCAATTAACGACCGGATAATTGTTCGGATGAGGCCATTTTAGCTTGTCCGAAGCCGAACAAAAGTGTCCGATATTGAACATGTTCGATAATTGTAAATTGTTTAATTTTATTGATTTTCAATTAGTTATGATCAATTGCTTTTTCTGGCACAAGGATTGGATATAAGAAGAAAAAAGATTTTTAAACGATATTTATAAGCCTGACTATATAATGGAAGTTAAAACACCAGTTTCGGGGAGCGGCGGATCCAATTTCACGGGAGGATCAACAATGGATAAAGCGAAACCAAAGAAATTTTGGAATAGCCGCAGGATCGGGATTATTGCCGGAAGTGTCCTGTTGGTTAGTTTTTTGGTTTACCAGTTTTTCTTCGCAGACAAGAGAAGCAAGCTGAATGTGCAGCAGGATAAACTTACAATCTCAACTGTAAAAACCGGTGTTTTTGACGAATTTATCGTGGTAACCGGGGTTGTGCAGCCATTAAAAACAATTCAGCTGGATGCGATAGAAGGTGGTTATGTAACCCAGAAACTGATTGAAGGTGGTAATATGGTGAAACAAGGTGATGTACTTTTGAAACTGGAAAACCAGAGTCTGAAATTGAGTTTCCTACAATCTGAAACGGAGGCAAGCCGATTGGTTAATGATCTTCAAAATACCCGTCAGCGTCTGCGTGTGGAGCGTTTTGCTTTGCAGAAAAGTTTGAGTGAACTTGATTTCCAGATTGACCAGGCGAAAGATGCGCATGATCGAAATATCAAATTATATAAGGATAAAGTAATCCCTGATGCTGATTTTCTTAAAACGAAACGTGAATTCGACCGTTTGACAAAACAGCGTGATATTGAAATAGAATCACAAAAATACCAGGAAGAAAACTCCAAAATGCAGATTTCTCAACTGGAAGGAACACTGGCCAATACGAAGAAAAACGTGGATTTGTGGAGACAAACGCTTGATAATCTGGTTGTAAAAGCGCCGGTTTCGGGTATGCTTTCTTCTATGAATGTTGAAGTGGGTTCAAATATTAACCAAGGCCAGAACATCGGACAAATTGATGATTTGAATGGTTTCAAAATGCGTGTCAGTGTGGATGAACACTATATTTCAAGAATTTTCGCCGGTCTTACTGGAAGCATGGATTTTAACGGCAAGGCATATACTTTGAAAATTATCAAAATTTATCCTGAGGTTTTGAGCGGCCGTTTTGAAGTGGATATGGAATTCCCAAAAGGTGGAGCGCCTGAGCTGATCAAACGCGGACAGTCAGCGCCGATCAGATTGCAGCTTGGACAGCCATCAAAAGCAACCTTATTACCTGTTGGCGGATTCTTCTCCGAAACTGGCGGAAACTGGGTGTATGTTTTAGGCTCAGACGGCAAACGTGCTGCGAAACGTAAAATCACACTGGGACGCAAAAATCCTGAATACTTTGAAGTACTTGAAGGATTGCAGCCAGGTGAAAAAGTAATTACAAGTTCGTATGAGAACTTTGGGGATAATGAGGTTCTGGAATTTTAGGTTAGCTGTTGGCTTTTAGCGATTAGCTTTTAGGATAGATAATTGGAACTCGATTGGTAGAAAGGTGATTTTTAACAGCTAACAGCTAACAGCTAACGCCCATTTAATTTTTTGATGAACGAGTTTATCATCTTTCTTATTTCGGTTAAATTTTGATGAAGTTGTTCATAAACCAAAATGTCAATATAAAATAGATCTTTTGAAAGCATTAATTGATAGTCAAGTTCAGAGGCGGAACCGCTGGCAATAACTAAAAAATGAGCAAGTTCTTTGTCTGATAAGCGTCCGCAGCCTTCTGAAATATTAGAGGGAACGGAAACAGAACAACGGCGGATTTGACTTGTCAGACAATAAATTTCTTCTCTAAGGAAAGTTTTTGTAACCTGATAAATAGCCAATGTAAGTAAATGACTCTTTTGCCAAACAAGTAAATCTTTATAGTCTTTCATTGATTCAAGTTTTATAAGCGCAATTGAGAATGTAGAAACAGCATTTAGTAACGAAATAGTAATAAAAAAAGCAATACGTAAGAAGTACCCCGGACCAGGCTAAAAGCCAAAAGCTAATAGCTGAATGCTAACAAAACATAACAAGCCAACACGTAAGAAACACCCATAACCAAGCTAAAAGCCAAAAGCTCACAGCCAACAGCTAACGAAATATGATCAAAATTGACAACTTACAGAAAATTTTTTCTACTGAGGAAGTAGAAACTACCGCCCTTAACGGGATTGATCTGGAAATCAAAGACGGAGAATTTGTCGCTATCATGGGACCATCCGGTTGCGGGAAATCTACGCTTTTGAATATCCTTGGCTTGCTGGATAATCCAAGTGCTGGCTCGTATGAGTTTTATGGTACCGAAGTTGGTAAAATGTCTGAACGTCAGCGTGCCCAGATCCGTAAAGGAAATATCGGTTTTGTATTCCAAAGCTTTAACCTGATCGACGAACTTACGGTTTATGAAAACGTCGAACTTCCTTTGTTATACCTGAAAACCCCTCCGGCAGAACGTAAGGAAAAAGTGGAGGCTTCCCTTACCCGCATGAACATGATGCACCGTCGGAATCACTTTCCGCAGCAGCTTTCCGGGGGACAGCAGCAGCGTACTGCGATTGCACGTGCGGTAGTTGCAACACCAAAAACAATACTTGCGGATGAGCCGACTGGTAACCTTGACTCCAAAAACGGAGAAGAAGTGATGGCTTTGTTAAGTCAGTTAAATGGTGCCGGAACGACGATCATCATGGTAACTCACTCGCCGTACGATGCAGGTTTTGCCCACAGAATTATCAATTTGTTTGATGGTAAGGTGGTCACTGAAAAGATTCACGTTTAGAAATACATATAGTACCCAGAGTTCGGATTTGATTCGGACAAAAGTTTTCTTCCGATGATGGTTTAGTATTTCAAAAGTAAATTTTGGAATACTAAACCATATTAAATCTATTAGCCGGACATGATATTGCCTTGATTTTTAAGATTGAGGTATTGGTCAAAGTCACTTCTTAAAAAAATATGAACAATGTTCAGACACAATCTCCTTGTCATTTATCGCAACTTCAAGCGATTTAAAAGTACTTTTTTTATCAATTTGACAGGACTTTCCGCGGGATTGGCCTGTTCGTTGTTGATATACCTTTGGGTTAATGACGAACTAAATATTGACAAATTTCACGAAAAAGACAGCCAGCTTTTTCAGGTAATGGAAAACCGGGTGCAGGCTCAGGGAATCTGGACTGCACAATCCACATCTATACCTTTGGCAGAAACGCTTAAAAGTGAACTGCCGGAAGTTGAATACGCCATTACGTCAAAATTGTATGATGGCACGCTGTCGGTTGGCGATAATGATGTTAGAACTAAGGGCAGATACGCCGGAAAAGATCTCTTCAAAATGTTTTCCTACGGTCTGGAACAGGGAGATGCAAATCAGGTTTTAAATGACAAAAATTCAATAGTTATTTCTGAAAAACTGGCACTGAATCTTTTTCATACAACAGAAAATATCATCGGAAAACCGATTGAATTCCAGCATGAAAAGCAATATGTAGTTTCCGGAATTTTTAAAGGAACGCCTTCTAATTCTTCTGAACAATTTGATTTTGTCATTTCTTTTGAGGTGTTAAAGGATAAATATTCAAACAGCGCTAATTGGGGGAATACAGGTCCTGAAACATTTGTATTACTGAAAAGCGGTACCGATGTAAATCAGTTTAATAAGAAAATTCTCAATCTGGTTAAGTCAAAAAGTAATGGGGAAGTAACTCACCGCACGTTATTTGTACGCCCTTATTCTAGCGGATATTTGCACGGAAAATACGAAAATGGTTTAACTGCGGGCGGCAGGATAGAATATGTCCGGTTATTTTCGATCATCGCTGTTTTTATATTGATAATAGCCTGTATCAACTTTATGAATTTGTCTACGGCCAAAGCTTCGGGACGGATTAAAGAAGTTGGTATTAAAAAGGCAATTGGTGCGTACAGAGAAACGCTGATTTATCAGTATCTGGGAGAATCGATGCTGATGACTTTCTTGTCGCTTTTTCTTTCTGTTTTACTGGTAATATTGGTTTTACCTCAATTTAATGAAATAACAGGAAAGGATCTGACACTTCATTATGATCCAAAACTGGTTGTCACACTGTTGGCTGTGGTTATTTTTACGGGCTTAATTTCAGGGAGTTACCCGGCTTTATATCTGTCCGGTTTTAATCCGATTTCTGTTTTAAAAGGAAAATTAAATGTTTCTGTTGGCGAAGTTTGGGCCAGAAAAGGTCTCGTGGTTTTTCAGTTTACGATTTCTGTAATCCTGATTGTTTCGGTGATTGTTGTTTACAAACAGGTGGAATTTGTCCAGTCCGAAAACCTGGGATATGATAAGGACAACATTGTCTATTTTTTTAGAGAAGGGAAAATGCAGGATGACGGGAAAGTGGAAACTTTTTTGTCAGAATTAAAAAACATACCCGGGATTGTTAACGCATCCAGCATCGGTCACGATATGACCGGGCATAATTCCGGTACCTCGGGAATTTGGTGGGAAGGGAAGGCGGAAGATAATAAAACCGAATTTGAGAATGTCGGTGTGAATTATGAAATGATGCAGACGCTTGGAATTCGACTGAAAGAAGGTCGTTTATTTTCTAAGGATTTCAGCTCGGATAGTGCTAAAATTATTTTTAATGAAGCGGCCATAAAATTTATGGGACTGAAAGATCCGGTCGGAAAAACGGTTAAACTTTGGGGGAATGATATGCAGATTGTAGGGGTAACCAAAGATTTTCATTTTGAATCTCTTCATGAAAATGTAAAACCTTTGTTTTTCCGTTTATCTCAGGGCAGCACTTATATTATCATGGCAAAAATTGCAGCCGGAAAGGAAAAGCTTGTTTTAGCGTCAATGGGGGAACTTTACAAAAAATACAACCCTGGATTTTCTCTTGATTACAAATTCCTGGATCAGGAATATCAAGCACAATATGCGGCGGAACAACGCGTAGCTGCACTTTCAAAATATTTCGCAGGTTTGGCAATTCTCATTTCCTGTCTGGGATTATTTGGCCTGGCCGCCTTTACAGCAGAAAGAAGATTGAAAGAAATTGGTATTCGTAAGGTGCTTGGATCCAGCGTTTTCAGTATTGTATATTTGCTTTCCAGTGATTTCACAAAACTGGTCATTGCAGCCATTGTTATCGCATTGCCTGTCAGTTATTTCATCACGGGTTATTGGCTGAAAAGTTTTGCATTACATATTGATCTTGAAGTCTGGTACTTCCTTGGAGCGGGCATCGCCGCATTAGCAATAGCCTGGGCGACCGTCGGAATGCAGGCTGTAAAAGCGGCGAATGTGAATCCTTTGGAATGTTTGAAAAGCGAATAGGTCGAGGTAGCTGTTAGTTATTAGCAGTTAGCTTTTAATACCAGGATTATCGAAAATGTATGCCTGTCGCGTCTTTTCCATGGAACATCTTAATATCCCATACGCTTGAAATATCGGAAAGCTAATACCTAACCGCTAAAAGCCAACACCTCAAAATGATAAAAAACTATCTCAAAATCGCATGGAGAAACCTTTGGAAGCATAAGGGATATTCTCTGCTCAATATTCTCGGTCTGGCTACCGGGATGACGGCCTGTATTGTGATCATGCTTTTTGTTTTTTACGAAAAAAGTTTTGATGACATTCATAAAAAAAATGTGTATCGGCTGGACGAAGTTCAGAAATTTCCGGGCATGGTTGCTTCACAAAATGTGGCGTTATCGATGTTTCCGATGGGGCCAACTTTAACGGCGGAGTATCCGGAAATTCTGAATTTTACAAGAGTCAGAAACATGGATAAGGTGAAACTTCGCTTTGACGACAAGAAATTCACACTGGCCGAAGCGATATTTGTTGATTCTACCTTTTTAAAGATATTCGATTATGAATTATTAGAAGGCGACAGAAATCAGGTTTTACAAAAGCCCAATAGCGTTGTCTTAACCCAAGAAAGTGCATCCAAAATATTTGGAAAAGCGGATCCAATCGGGAAGATTATTACGGTTTATGGAAGCGATACCACGCGTTTCAACGTTACCGGTATTCTTAAAAACACGCCGAAAAATTCACATCTTCAATTTGAAGGTTTGTTTTCATTTAATACCATGATAAAACCGGATTTTATCAACAACTGGGGAGGTAACTGGTTAGTAACGTATCTGGAACTATCCAAAGACGCCAACATCGCTTCTCTGGAAAAACAATTTCCGGCGTATTTGAAACGGCATATGAAAGGCGATGGCGCGGGCTATTATCAATTATTTTTGCAGTCATTAAAAGATGTTCACGCAAACTCCACAAACATCACCCACGATTATCAGAATTATCAGAAATTTGACCAAACCTATACCCGCGTTTTCACGATTGTAGCGCTGATCGTACTGCTGATTGCCTGCATAAATTTTATGAATCTTTCCACCGCGCGTTCAGCCGGACGGGCCAAAGAAATTGGTATACGGAAAGCGAGTGGATCGGGCCGAATTCAATTGGGCGCTCAATTTCTTGGAGAATCGGTGATGCTGTGTTTTCTTTCACTTATTCTCGCCGTTCTTTTCGTCTTGTTGCTGCTTCCTTATGTCAATGATTTGAGTCAGCGTCAACTTGAATTTTCGATATTCAAAAACCCTTTGCTTCTCGTCGGTTTAATCGTCGGAACTGTTTTGGTTGGGGTTATTTCAGGACTTTATCCTGCCGCTTACCTTTCTTCTTTTAGTGCAGCTACGGTTTTAAAAGGAGTCATGAAAGGCGGGAATAAAAAATTATCCTTCCGAAATGCTTTGGTGGTGGGCCAGTTTTCTGGTGCTATTTTCCTGATGATCGCAACGGTTCTTACAGTTCGCCAATTGAATTATATGCAAAAAGCGAATATTGGATTTGATCGCGAGCAGGTCATTACCATTCCTTTGGGAGTCCAATCCGGTAAAAATTACAAAGCGATCAAAGATGAATTATTATCCAAGGCGCAAGTCGTATCGGTTACAGGTTCGGGGCAGAAACTGGGTAACAACATGCACCAGACAGGCGTGCGATATCATGGCCCCGGTCCGGTGCGCGAAATGGCATCTTCTCAGATTGTGGTGGATCCGGATTATTTGACTTTATATAAAATCAAACTTGTGGCCGGCCGGAATTTTAAAGACGACAATGCTGATAACGGAAAAGCCTATATCGTGAATGAAACTCTGGCAAAAGAGTTACTAAAAGATACTCCTGGCAAGCCACTGGATTATTTGATAGGTAAGAATTTTGGATTTGGAGGAATGGATTCGGCTGGTGTAATTGTCGGTGTCTCCAAAGATTTTAACTTTAATTCCCTGCATCATAAAATTGAAACCTTATGCATTTTTGATCAAAAGGAATGGGGTTACAACGAAATGTCCGTTCGGATTAAGACGGCCAAAGCGGAAGATGTTATCGGAGAAATCCGTTCAACCTGGAAAAGTATTGCCCCGGAAGAAGATTTTGAATACCAGTTTCTTGATGATCATTTTGCCGAATTATACCAGGCTGATAATACGGTGAGTGAAATCGTTGGCATTTTAGCGGGCCTCGCCATTTTGATCTCCTGTCTCGGATTATTCGGTCTTGCGTCTTTTTCAGTGGAACAGCGGGTCAAGGAAATCGGCGTGCGAAAAGTATTGGGAGCCAGCGTTGCCGAGATTGTCAATCTACTTTCCAAAGATTTTGTAAAACTGGTACTTGTCGCTTTTATAATCGCCGCGCCGCTTGCCTGGTTTGCCATGAACAAATGGCTGGAAGATTATGCTTACCGTATTGATATTCCGGTTTGGGTTTTCGGTTTAGCCGGAATTCTGGCCGTTGGAATTGCATTACTGACCGTCAGTTTTCAATCGATAAAAGCAGCGTTGAAAAATCCTGTAAAATCGCTACGTAGCGAGTAGCGGTTAGCTGTTGGCTTTTAGCTATAGATCCGGGTTTTGGAAGTTTGTTTCCTGAAATGAGAGTGGGTTTTGTAGCTATTGAAGGAGATAGTTATACTTGATTAATTGACAGTTACAGATAATTTCTAAAACTCAAACAAAGGCTCGAAGCCACGGCTAAAAGCTAATCCCTAACCCCTAAAAGCCAAAAGACATGTTAACCAATTATCTCAAAATCGCTTTCCGTAATCTTACGAGGAATAAGGTATTTTCGGTGATCAATATTGCAGGGTTGTCGCTTGGGCTTACCTGTTGTATGTTAATTGTACTTTACACCAAAGACGAAGTAAGTTTTGATCGTTTTGAAGAAAACAAAGACCAGCTTTACCGGATCCAGGTAGCGATGACGGACGAGAAAGATACGCACGTCATAGGCAGTACCAATGCAATTCATGGACCTTCTTTCAAACAGGAAATTCCAGAGATCAAGGAAATCGTCAGAGCGCAGAGCAGTTCTTTTGTTGTAAAAAAAGGGACAGATCTGCTCAATGAAAATATTCTTTTTGCCGACGATAATTTCTTTACCGTTTTTTCAATGCCCTTGTTGTATGGCGATCCGAAAACGGTTTTGTCGGATATCAATTCCATTGTGATTTCCGAGGATGTTGCTGAGAAATATTTCAATACAAAAGATGCTGTTGGAAAAACACTGGATCTTAAAATTGATGATAAGTTTGAAACATTTAACGTTACCGGTGTTGCCAAAAAATGTCCTCAGAATTCCTCCATCCAGTTTGAATCCGTTATTCCTTTCAAATTCCAGGAAGCGCGAGGCTGGACGGATCAGGAATGGTTGGGGTTTTATATGAATACCTTTGTATTGTTGCACGAGAAGGCCAATTATCTGACTGTTGTTCCAAAACTTGATCAGGTTTTTAAAACAAAATCTGCTGTTGAAATCAGTAAAATCAAGGATTTTAAACAGAAAATTCACTTCGACCTTCAACCGTTTCTTAAAATTCATCTGGACGGCGAATCCGCAGATATCAGAAATGGGTTAGGCAAAGGCAGCAGCCCGATTTATACCTATATCCTTTCGGGAATCGCCATTTTTATTTTGCTGATTGCCTGTATCAATTTTATAAATCTCACCGTTGCAAGATCCCTCAAACGGGCAAAGGAAATCGGAATCCGCAAGGTTGTTGGAAGTCAGCGGAAACAGCTGATGTACCAGTTTTTGGGAGAATCGTTCCTTTTGTCGTTTATCGCTTTCAGTTTTGCCTTTGTATTAACCCATTTGATTTTGCCGGTTTTTAATGAGTTGGCAAACAAACAACTAGCGGTTTCTTATTTGTTCGATTTTAAACTTGTTGCCGGTTATTTTGCACTTTTTCTGATCACAGGTCTGGTGGCGGGATTTTACCCTGCCATGGTTTTGTCGGGATTCAGCCCGGCGCAAACATTGTATAACCGTACAAAACTGACGCAGCGGAATTATCTTACCAAAGGTTTGGTCGTATTTCAGTTTGCTTTGTCGGTTTGTCTTGTTATTGGTACCATTATTATTTATTCTCAATTTAAATATCTGACCAATAAAGATTTAGGTTATAATGATATCAATCTGATGCGTTTCAGTATCGGACGTGGCGGTGGCAGAAAGGAGTCGCTGGCCGCCATAAAGCAGGAACTGGAAAATACAGCAGGTATTAAAACGGTGGCTGCTTTCAACGGAAATTATAACAGTACCGGAGCAAAAATTGAAAAGGGAAGTATTGATTTCGGCTATATCGGAGTAGATGATAATTTTCTGAATGCGTTAGAAATTCCTATCATAAAAGGCCGCAATTTCTCCCGGAGTTTTACATCCGATCCAATGGAAGCGGTTGTGGTGAATGAAGCGTTCGTGAAAGAAGCAGGCTGGAAAGATCCGGTTGGAAAAGAAATTAATTTTGATTGGAAAAATCAGAAATATAAAGTGATCGGTGTGATTAAAGATTACCACTTCGCTTCTTTAAAAGAAAAGATAAAACCGCTTTTATTGACGCAGGATCCGAATTATGGATTGGGTACCATTTACCTTAAATTGAATTCAACTGATATTCCTGAAACGATCCGGACTGTTGAAAAGGTTTTTCACGCACATGTGCCTTTTATGCCTTTTGAATACAAATTTGAAGATGTCAGTAATTTGAAAAGATATGAAGCGGAGGCCAAATGGAAACAAATGATTACGTTGGCAGCCATTTTATCGATTTTTGTTTCCTGCATAGGTTTATTTGGTTTGGCCACTTTTAATGCTGAAACAAGGGTAAAGGAAATCGGGATAAGAAAAGTTTTGGGTGCTTCCGTTGCCAGTATTGCCACTTTATTATCAACGGATTTTGTCAAACTGGTTTTGATTGCGATCGTTGCAGCGTTACCAATTTCGTATTACGCGGCTACTATCTGGTTGGAGAATTTTCCTTACAGAATTGAAATTTCCGGCTGGTATTTTGCACTTTCTGCTGTTCTTGCCATTTCTGTTGCCGTTTTAACTGTTGGAATTCAAAGTTTGAAAACGGCCATGATGGATCCGGTGAAATCTTTGAAATCGGAATAAAATTTACCAGATTATCGGTAATTCGTAATGCTTAAAATTGTTATCCCTGCTAATTACAGTCAGGCTATCACAAATTGCCTGAGCAATAATAATTCTGTCAAATGGATCTCTATGGAAAATAGGCAAATTTATTAATTGACTTGTATGTAAAAAAGTAATAGGTAAAAGCTGGAAGTCATTTTTAATTACGTGCCATTCCAATTCCCGGAATGGCATTTCTATTTTCAATTTGTTGATATTTATCTTAATCGCAATCTCCCAGAAGGTTGCAATACTAATATACTTAACATTATCAGGATCTTCAATGATGACTTTTGAACTTTGCGAAAGTTCATTGTCGCCGTTGATAAACCAAAGAAAAGTATGTGTGTCCAATAAATAATTCATTACATATAATCCTTAAAGTCATCTAGAGGTTCGTCGAAATCCGGAGACATTTTAATTTTGCCTTTGGCACTTCCAAATTCAGGAATAATTTTCTTTTTTTTCTCTTTACTCGATTTCTCGATTAGAAAATCAATAAAATCATTAACCTCTTCTTTCAAGTCGGGGGTTAAAGTTTCTAGTTTCGTATAAATTGATAAAGTACTCATTCTTACTTTTTTGTCTGTTATACAAATATAAAAACAACTGCCAGTTTAAAGATAACTATATTGAAGTTATAGTTAATAGAGCACTCAGGAAATTTATTAAATGTTAATTACATTAAGATACTCTTTTTTTTGGGAATCATGGCAAGATTTTCGAAAGTCCAATACCGAACGAAAGTGTCCATAATCGGACACTTTTTTTGTTTCATATTTGATATAAAACATTTATAATGAAATAGTTAAATGCTATATTTTTGCCTGGTATAATAATTTCAATTCGAATAGACGGGTATTCCTGCAACACTGAAAAATGCAGATTATTTAACCCGGAAAATCAAAAAAAGCAACCCATTTAGCTATGAAAAAGTATTTTATCATTCTACTAACCACTGTAAATTCGATCGCTTTCGCACAATCGCGATCTGTGAATAAAAGTATAGAGGACGATGGTAAGTCTGTGTCGATCCATATCAGCGGAACAATTGACGGACAAACAATACGATATGATCATACTTTTGATCTGTCTTTTTTGGATAAATCGGAGCGAATGGCGCTGAAAGAAAAGGTGATGGACTCGTTGGATCTTTCTTTTCCTCCTGCTCCAAAATCTCCCACGGCACCCTTGTTTTCTGAGGAAGAACGGGAGCCGGAAATTTCAAGAAGAGTTCCCAAAATGACGATAACGGAAAGTACTGAAAATACAAAAACTGAAATCTGTGATAAAAAACAGCCTTTTTCAAAACAAATAAAATATAATGCCGAAGGACAAATGTATATGCACTATCAGTTTGTCAAAAACGGAGAAGATTTTGAATACGAGAGAACGTTGAACGCTAATGGAAAATCGGAAGAAGAACGTCAACAGATTATCACAGAAACAGAACAGGAAATAGGGTTTTCAATCTATAAATAATCAGCAGATGATACGTAATTACTTCAAAATTGCTTTCAGGAATCTCTGGAAAAGTAAGGGTTATGCAGCGATAAATATTGTCGGGCTTGCTGTCGCCTTTTGTATCAGTATTTTTCTTTTTCTGACGGCTTATTTCCAACTTTCATTCGATCTGTTTCATAAGGATAGCGACAGGATTTTTCAGACGTATCTGTTTTCAAATAAACCCGAAAAAGAAGAAAAAGGCACCTCCATGCCCATGCCGCTAACGCCTGCTCTGAAAGCGGAATATCCGGAAGTGGAGGCAGCTGCAAGATTGGTGAACGGCAGCAGTATGGTTGAATACAAAGGGAAATATTTTGATAAACAGGTGATGCTGACAGATCCTGATTTTTTGAAAATATTTACTTTCCCGATGTTAAAAGGTAGTTCGGAAACGGCGCTGAATGATCTGAGCAATATCGTGATCAGTGAGAATATGGCAAAAGCTGTTTTTGGCACTGAGGATCCCGTTGGAAAACAAGTAATGCTTGGAGCCGAAGGCGGAAGTCAAAAACAATATAATGTAACAGGAGTATTAGCTGATTTTCCGGACAATTCATCCATTCAATATGACGCATTTATCCGGGTGGAAAACCATCCGGGTTACCAGAATCAAAAGGATGCCTGGGACGCCATGTCTCACAACGTTTATATAAAACTGGCACCCAATGTCGATCAGGGTTCCTTTGAAAAACGGTTGAAATCTTTTTCAAATAAATATTTTGCAGGTAATATTGCCGTATTGAAAAAACAGGGAGCAAAACCTGATGAGCGCGGTGATATTTTTGCTGTCAGGTTACAAAAACTGGCCAATGTACATTTTAATAAAGATATTTCAGGAGGCTCTGCGGTTACGCTTATCTATGCATTGATGGGCATTGCCTGTTTCATTTTGCTGATCGCCTGTATCAATTTCATAAATCTGAGTGTTGCGCGTTCATTTACACGAGCTCGGGAAGTTGGTGTTCGTAAATCTTTGGGCGCACTTAAAAACCAGCTTTTTGTACAAATCTGGGGTGAAACATCGATGATTTGCTTTGTCGGATTTCTTGCCGGACTTTTTCTTGCCTATGTTTTTCTGCCACAATTCAATGCCACATTTAGAGGGAAACTAACGCTTGAATATATTTTCCAGCCAGCAAGCATGGCCATTGTTCTTGGTTTGTTTGTGCTTGTGACCTTGATCGCAGGCGGTTATCCGGCTTGGCAAATGTCTAAATTTAACGCTGTGGAGGTTTTAAAAGGAAAGATTACTTTAACGCGTCCCGGTATCTTGCGCAATTCACTCATTGTAACGCAGTTTACTTTATCTAGTTTGTTAATTTGTTGTACCATTATTGCGATTCAACAAGTGAATTTCCTTCGGACGCAACCGCTTGGTTTTAATAAAGATCAGGTGATCAGTATTCCCGTTGGAAATAAAGTGAATGGCCAGCAGGTATTACGCAGAATGCGTAATAAGTTGGATAATGACCCAACTATTCTTGGGATTTCAGGTAGTGGAGTAAATCTGGGCGTTGGAAGCGACCATAGTACGTCCAGAAGCATCCTGGGTTTTACTTACAAGGAAAAAGAAATTTCGTCAGACTGGGTTTCAGTTGATTACGAATATGCAAAAACGCTTGGAATTAAACTTCTCGGCGGCCGGGAATTTGATCCGGCATATCCAACGGATTCTCTGGACCGGGTGATCATAACGGAACAGATGGCCAAAATGATCGGGGAAAAAGATCCGGTTGGGAAATATTTTCAAACGGATACTGCAGGGGTGAAATATCAGATCATCGGTCTTATTCCTGATTTTCATTTGTATTCACTGAAAGCGGATCAGAAACCGATTACTTTACATATTTCACATTCAGAATCAATCAATTATATTTTTGTCCGGGTCACTCCCCAAAGTCTTTCCGGTGCGATGGACAAACTTAAAAATGTATGGAAAGAAGTCGCTCCGCAGTCAGAATTCATAGGTTCTTATATGGACGAAAACACCGATGCCTGGTATAAGGAAGAAGAAAGGCTATCGCAGATTTTTAGTCTGGCATCCGGTGTCGCAATTTTATTATCATGTCTGGGATTGTTTGCGGTTGCATTGATGGTTATTGAGCAGCGTACGAAAGAAATTGGTGTTCGTAAAGTATTAGGTGCCAGTATTTCAAGTATCGTTTATACGTTGTCCGAGGATTTTGTAAAAATGGTGGTTCTCTCCATTATTATAGCAACTCCGTTAGCCTGGTTTTTTATGCAAAAATGGCTTGATAATTATTCTTACCGTATCGAAATAAGTGCCTGGATTTTTGTTTCCGTCGGCATTGCTGCAATTTTCATAGCCTTGGTTACGGTTAGTTTTCAATCGATTAAAGCAGCTTTGATGAATCCGGTAAAATCTTTAAAATCTGAATGAAACACTTTTGTTGATAGATATTTTGTGTGATTTTTAACCTGACTTCTTAAAATAATAAAGCGATGATAAGCAATCACATTAAAGTAGCATTCCGGAATTTTCGCCGGCAAACTTTTTTTTCGCTTGTGAATGTTACCGGCCTTGGGGTTGGACTTGCGGCGTGTTGGCTTATCGGGATTTATGTTTATTACGAAAGGAGTTTTGATGAATTTTTGCCGGATGCGGATCGTATTTTTTCGGTCACGCTGGATTTTAAAATGGGTGGCGAAGAAGGAAAGACAACCAATACGCCTCCACCGCTCGGTCCAAGATTAGCAGCAGATTATCCGGAAATTGAAATGACAGCCCGGACTTTTAACCTCGGAAATGTTATTGTACGGCGCACAGTTTCCGGAGACGAACCGCTGCAATACAACGAAACTGCGGCGATGGCGGCCGATACTTCATTTTTAAAATTATTTGCTTTTCCGATTAAGGAAGGCGGTTTGTCAGCGCTTAATAAGTCTGGAAGTTTGGTATTAACTGAGCAAACTGCTGAAAAATATTTTGGCACAAAATCTCCGATAGGACAGGCTCTGGAAATCAATGGACATATGTATACGATTTCCGGTATCGTAAAAAATCTGCCTGCCACATCCTCAGTCCAGTTTGATTTTTTGTTGCCCATGGCTGATTTTCGGGTTGTAGAAAACTTCGCCTGGAGCTGGATTTGGCTTCAGGTGGATACCTGGGCGAAATTTCACAAAACACCAACGCCCGGAACAATAGCTTCACTGGAAGCAAAATTTCCGGATATGGTCAAAAGATATGCACCGGCAGCCTACGAACGAGTCGGACAGGATTTTCTGAAACAACTTGAAAAGGGTGACAAACTGGATGTTAAATTAATTGCTCTCAAATCATTACATCTAAATGCCGCGGGGTTTTATTCCCGATTGACAACACTTGGAGATAAACAGCAGGTAAACATTTTTGCCATTGTGGGTGGTTTGATCCTTTTGCTTGCCTGTGTAAATTTTATGAATCTTTCCACAGCCAGGTCGATCAAGCGTACCAGGGAAGTTGGCATTCGTCGTGCTTTGGGATCAAATAAAAATGTGCTGGTTGGACAGTTTCTTACCGAATCATTATTATACAGTGTAATTGCGATGATTCTGGCAGCTGTTTTAACTTCGATAACATTACCTTTTTTCAATAAACTTACAGGATTGAGACTTGAAGCGGCAGATCTTTATTCTTTAAAAATATTGCCTTACGTAATTCTCCTGCCACTTTTAACTGGTTTGGTCTGCGGTTTATATCCTGCCTTCTATTTTTCCAAATCCAAAACGGTTGATATTTCAAAAATGTCCGGTACGCCGGCTACGGGAGGTCATGTTTTTTTGCGGAATGGTTTGGTTGTATTTCAATTTTCTGTATCCATAGTACTGATGTTAGGCGCTTTTGTGGTTTACGAACAATTACATTTTGCTACGAAAGTTTCACCCGGACTGCAACGTGAAAACGTTCTGATTATTGAGAATGCCCGGCATTTGGGAAATGCTTCTGCCAAAGAAACTTTTCGTCAGCAATTGTCTCAGATTCCAGGTGTTGTTAATACAACATTTTCATCTTATTTGCCTTCTCAGGGAAGTTTTGGAGATTATTATGAGCCGGAACAAGGAGATCAAAAACACGCGGTTGTCAAAAGCCTGCTTCTAAGTTCTTTCATGACAGACCTAAATTTTGTTCCTACTCTGGGAATAGAGATAATTGCCGGACGGAATTTTCTGTCCAATACAGTGAGTGATTCAACAAGTGTTATTTTAAACGAAGCGGCTGTAAAAGCAATGGGCTGGGAAAATGGTGTCGGAAAATGGATGCGTTATCCGGGTAACCGGAACCAGCGTTTTCAGGTCGTGGGCGTGATGAAAAATTTTTATAACGGATCCGTGAAGCTGGCTATTGAGCCGATTGCAATTTTTAACGAATCGTCTAAAAGTTATCAAACCTGGGATTCCAACGTGGCTGTGAGATTACTGCCCGGTACTGAAAAATCAGTCATTCAAAAAGTGGAAGCACTTTGGAAAGCCGCTGTTCCTGAGGTACCCGTGGAGCATGATTTTCTGGATTCTTCTTTTGCCAGGCTTTACATTTCAGAAGGAAAAACGAGTACCGTTTTGGGCGTTTTTACAATTCTGGCATTATTTATCGGCTGTTTGGGATTATTTGCCCTGGCTGCTTTTACGGCTGAACAGCGTACCAAAGAAATTGGAATCAGGAAAGTACTTGGAGCTTCTGTTTTTGGATTGGTTCGTTTGTTGTCGGGCGATTTCCTCAAACTTGTATGTATCGCCATTATTGTATCGACACCGCTGGCCTGGTATGCAGTGGATAAATGGCTGCAAAATTATGCCTACCGGGTTCATGTGTCCTGGCAGATATTTGCTGTTGCTGCGATAATAGCTATTGTTATTTCTTTGGTTACAATCAGTTTTCAAAGTATCAAAGCTGCACTGGCCAATCCTGTAAAATCTCTTCGCTCAGAATAGTAAACCTAACTTCCTATGTTCAGAAATTATCTCAAAATCGCCGCCCGGAATATTTGGAAGCACAAAGATTATTCTTTTATCAACATTGTCGGACTGGCTATGGGAATGGCCGTTTCCATGTTGATACTCATGTTTGTCATGCATGAATATAGTTATGACAAGTTTCATAAAAATGGTGACAGGATTTATAGTATGCTGGCCACCGTGAATATGGACGGGCATAACATGCAGTTCAAGAATTTCAATGCAAAACTGGCACCACAGCTAAAAGAATCAACGCCGGAAATCCAGAACTTTGTTCGTTTGAAGGAATCCTATCAGTCGGTAGTTATTAAAAATCCTGAGAATTCGTCAGCGTTATTCAGTGAAAAAAACTTCATATTTGCCGATCCTTCTTTTTTTAAAGTTTTTTCGTTTAAGTTAAAAGAAGGTAATGCAGATGAGATTTTAAATAAACCCTATGCACTTGTAATTTCCGAGCGTGCGGCGAAGAAATATTTTGGAGAAAAAGATCCTGTCGGGAAAACGCTTTTATATGAAGGAAAACATTTGTTTGAAATTACAGGTATAGCTGAAAATCCTCCTTCCAATTCTACCTTCAATTTTGATTTTGTCGCATCACTTGCCACAATCCCTCAGCTAGGCAAAAATGAAAAGGATATGTGGGAACATGCCGGTGCCTTCAATACATTTCTGTTACTTGATTCTGAAAATTCAGTAAAAAAGGTTGAAAAAAGTATTATTGCGTCAGGGCTTAAAATCGATGATTTTGATAAAAAAGCAAGTTATTCACTTGAAGGATTTACCACCATTCACCTTGGGAATAATTTTGTGGATTCGGGGAATACCGCACTGATCAATATTTTTGCCGGTATTGCTTTATTGATATTGTTTCTGGCACTTTTCAATTACATGAGCCTTACCACCGCAAGGTCAACACAGCGTGCGAAAGAAGTAGGCGTTCGTAAAACGGCAGGAGCGGGGAGAAGTGGTTTGATCAGGCAGTTTTATACCGAATCAGTCATGGTATGCTGCATTGCATTTGCCTTATCGTTTGTTCTGGTAGAAATTATGCGCCAGCCATTCTACAATTTATTAAATCTGAAAATTGACAGCTCTTTTTTATTATCTCCTTCTTTTATTGGGATATTGACTGGTATTTTGCTTTTTAGTGCATTCGTAGCGGGCAGTTATCCGGCACTGATCTTATCAGGTTTTTCTCCGATTGAAGTATTGAAAGGAAGGTTAGGAAGCCAGCAAAAGGGCGTGGCTTTACGTAAAGTTTTCATGGTTTTTCAATTTACTGTTTCCATTGCACTAATCGTTTGCAGCTTCATCGTGCAGCAGCAATTGAGCTTTATGCAAAACGTAAAACTGGGATTGAATAAAGACCAGATGTTGAATATCCCGTTAAGCGGATCTGTTGGTAAAAATTATTTTTCATTAAAAAACGAGATAGCAGAACTTGCTGGTGTGGAGGACGTTACTTTTTCAACAACCAGCTTATACAAAGGGTACAGCATGTTTTTTGCCCAAAATAAATCAACCAAAAAGGATTTAAGTGTGTCATATGCCGAAGTTGATGCCAATTATATGAATACGCTTGGGCTAGCCTGGAAAATAAAGCCGGAGGGGAGTTCCTGGAAAAACGGACATGGTATATTGTTGAATGAGACGGCAGTAACCGACTTAGGCTTAAAAGGTGATCCATTGGGACAAACTGTATTTAACAGAAATCTGGTGGGGGTTTTAAAAAATTTCCGATTCGCATCAACCAAAAGTGACAAGCTGCCTATGGGGCTTTTCATTATGAGTGACACCACAAATATGCTGGCTGATGAACAAGGGTCCGGAGTTTTGTTTGCCAGAATGGACCCCAAATCCAACATTGTTGAAAAAATAAAAGCAATTGAAACTATTTACAAGAAATATTCGGCCGATAAGCCTTTTGAATATTCTTTTCTGGATGATGCTTTCAATGATACATTCAAGACAGAAATTCGGATGTCCAAAATGTTCACGGTATTCACAGCTTTCGCCATCTTTATTGCCTGCATGGGATTATTCGGTTTGATCACATTTACAGCAGAAACACGGACAAAAGAAATAGGAATAAGAAAAGTGCTGGGTGCCAGCGTGGCTAGTATTGTTGCGCTTTTATCAAAAGATTTTTTCAAACTGGTGGTTATCTCTATCGTTTTGGCTACACCGGTCGCGTGGTATTTTATGAAAAAATGGCTGGAAGATTTTACTGAAAGAATTGAAATAGCCTGGTGGATTTTTGCCATTGCCGGACTCATGGCAATCATTATTACCTTCATTACAGTTGGTTTTCAAAGCATCAAGGCAGCCCTCATGAATCCGGTTAAATCACTTAAAACAGACTAAACAGACACAACTAAACATCAATTATATGAGCCATATAGCGATCCCGATTCCAAACATTCCAGGAAGGCATGAAATCGAAATTGAAGTAACTGTGAATGGGCTGAAAGAACAGCTGCATTATCGTGTTGAGCTTTTTTATTGGGACAATTGTTCAAATCCAACCGGCCATCGTGCGGATTGTATCAGTGAAATGCTCTCTCATCAGGATCCGGAATGGGCCGTTTATTACATAGGCGCGCCCACGGACGAATATGTGCCGATTACGTTTGTCAAAAAAGAAAGTAGATGGCTATTGCAGAAAAGCCGGGCCACCGCGTAAACTTTTACATAAGTTTTTTGTCAAATTCTTACCTGTTACCGGGTAAGAATTTTTCATTTTAAAACCACCATCTTTCATATTCGGAAACGGGTTTCCATTTGCTTTTTGGTTCGAAATGATTCCATATTATTTCGGAAACTTTACGGATCATGTCGTAGCCTTCATTATCTCTTTGCCAGCGCTCGTCCTGCTGGTTTTTGGTTGTAATACAAAAAACATAATCACCATGAGGCGCGTGAACCATCACTACTTCTGATTTGGCCTGATTTACTGCCCCACTTTTTGCTCCGGTTTTAATAAAAGGCGGAATTTGGGACAATGCTTCGCCATCCCAAAACTGCATTCCTAAATAGCGGTACATTCTTTCACTTGCAGAAGGACTGATCACTTTCCCCTGCCGGATCATTACCATCAATTCGGCCATTTCGCGCGGTGAAGTTTGTCCCCAGCCATAGATTGCCTGGTTTTGTTTCCGTCCAGGCGTTCTGGAATTGACACGTGTGTTGACAAATCCATTCGTTTCCATCCATTGATTAATTGCTGCGCCGCCACCTGCCAAAGCCTGCAGCCACAAACTTCCGGTATTATCGCTCAATGAAATCATCAAATGAATAACTTTTGGTAAAGGAATTTTAGTGCTGTCACGAAAGGAACCTGTGATTCCGTCATCATATTTCAGGGAATCGCGGTAGGTGAGAAGCTGGTCAAATTGAAGTTCACCCTTATTTATTTTGTCAAAAACACCAATCATGATGGGTATTTTCACCATACTCGCAGTCGGGAAAATTGTATCGGAGTGCACGGAAGCAAACTTATCTGTTTTTAGATTTCGCACATACACACCCGCGCTTCCTTTAAAACCAGCCAATGCTTTTTCAAGTTTTTCAGTAAGCTTTTTATCAGATTTGGAGGGAATTGAATTAAAATTTTGAGCTGGTACAGCAAAATTCATGAATGTTAAGACCGTAAGAAAATAAATGCGTTTCATATAGTAAAAAGGTAGTTTGGGGAAATTCGTCAAAAATAAATCTGTATGTTAAATATATATCAGGTAACTAAATGTCTTGTTATGAATTATTTGTGAGGATATGTTAATTGATTTACAAAATAATGACACAAAATTTTTTATGAAAGGTGGGGAATGGATTCCCGTGCCGCAATTTATATATTCCTCAGTTTTTGTATAATCTGTGGAAATTTATTAGAAAATAGAAATCCTTCAAAAATTAAATCCACAACATAGAAGAAAAGCATACACACATTTGCCATCCGGGAGTATGGAACATGTTTTGTACTAACATATTATGAAGAGCTAACAAAGCTGTCGGACTTACCCAAAATAATTATTTAATAATAAGAAAGATGATAAGTAAATCTGCATACACCGAACGTGAGTTGATATCTTCTTTGAAGTGCAACAGTAAGGAGGCTTTCGAATATCTTTACGACCATTATGCTTCGGCCTTGTATGGTATCATTATGAAAATTGTTAAGGATGAAGAGAAGGCGGCGGATGTAATGCAGGATTCTTTTTTGAAGATCTGGAAAAATATTGATAGTTATAATAATGAAAAGGGGAGTTTGTTTACCTGGATTCTGAATGTTGCCAGAAACACAGCCATAGATCGGTTAAGGCTTGATGTTAAAAAGGAAAAATCGGTAAGCTGGGATACTGTTCTTGAATCAGAAATGGGAAATAATGTTATATTTAATCCAATACCTGCCACAATTGATATTCGTGCAATCGTTTCCAGGTTATTACCTGAAAAAAGTATTTTAATTGATCTTGTTTACTTTCAGGGATATACGCATGAAGAAGTGTCTGACAAATTGAGCATACCGCTGGGTACTGTAAAATCAAGAATCCGCAAGGCGCTTAAGGAATTAAGAGAAATTTTTGATGTTTGTAACTACGCGCTAAGAGCTGCATAAATAAAAAAATAGCAATTTGGACCAGTTTCTCTTTTCGGGATGCTGGTTTTTTTTATGGATTTTAGTTTTTAGCGAATAAATTTAAGGAAAGCGAAAATTATATTTCCTTAATACACTGTTTTAGAACGAAATAAATAATACTACATAATCCAGATTTTCTCTTAGCGAAAATCCAAAGAGTACTACAATTTCTACGAAATGATTTATTGTTGCATCATCTAATATAATTCGGTCAAAAACAAAGGTTTTCTTGAAGGAATTAAATTTGGATGTAAAAGCTATATTGAGACTGAGGTTTGAAGTTAAAGTAATATACGGGCTTTTTTTTTCTTATTTCACTTTTCACTCAGTGTTAAGAATAAAATAGTAGCGGATTGTAGAGTAAGTTTGATGACGTATAATAAATAGCGTTCATTTTTCCTTTTTTGCCTCTTCTAACTCCCTGAGTGTGATTAGTTTTGTAACCTTATCACCTTCGGCCGGTGAATTATTTTTTAGTGGTCTTCCAATTGACTTGATTAATAAGTGGTTGGAGTTTTGTCAAAATGAACGAATTTTTAATGATACTTGAATCTTATTTTAGAATTATTTTATGAGTGAATAGAAAAAAATAAGTCACAGAATATGTTTGCAAATTTATTGAATACTTGGAAAAATCATATTTTGTCTTTGGGGTCAAAAAAATCACTTTTTCTTATTTAACGGTATAGGTAAATTTGTAAAGGGTTGACAGGTAAACTATTTAACTTTTTTTGGTAGTAGATTTAGTTGTTTTTACTCCGTAGAATTAATTTAATTATTACCGTAGATGTAGTTGTTTGTGATTTATAATATAAAATTAATCATAAAAATGATTTGATTTTTAAATAGAATTTTTTTTACATTTGCACTTGTCGACACCTCCATAAATAACCATAGAAGTTTAACTATACTGGTCATTGCAACATTAATGATTGATAGGATAAACCGTCCGCTAATCCGTTAAGAAGTTTAATTGTTTTGAATTCCAATTGAATCAGATCAATCTGTTTTATGGAATATTTTTTAAAAAAATCATGTCAGTCAGTACTTTATTTAACCCGTAAATTTCTCATCATTATCGCTAACAACTATACATTCTCATGAAAACATTCTATTCATTAATAGTGATATGTGCTCTTAACCTGTACATATCAATTGGTACAACAAATGCCCAAAAGATAGTTTCTCAGCCCTCTGGTCTTTCGACAGTCGTCAAAAACAACGTAAGCGCTCCTGCCTCAGCCGCGAGGACAACAACATATCCAAAAGGAGATTGTTCTTGTTCGAATAATTTATTGGCTGACCCAAGTTTCGAAGACAGCGATCCTTTCAGTGGCTGGAATAAATCAGGAACATGGTCAACCGATGGAACTTACGCTGTTTGTGGTTCTGATGCAGCGGTTTTGCAAAATGCCGGTTCTATATATCAAGATTTCGAAATTGTCCCTGGGTCAGTAGTAAATTTTACTATTTGGGGTGGATATCACGTATTCAAGTCGCAGACTTTTAAGAGGACTTTTATGGATGTCAATAAAAAGCTAATCACGGCTGACTCCCTGATCGTTGATTGGGACGTGGATGTTGCGCCTACATCCGGACCAATTTTAAAAAAATATACCTTTTCGGCAGCGACGGCACCTGCCGGTACCGTTTACGTTCGTGTTGAAGCAAAAGCAAAATCGGGAGATTGGTTTAAAGTTGACGGAGGTTGTTTGCAGATAACTGCCCCTCCTATTAGTTGCGGATGCGATAACAACGTATTATTAAATCCTAGTTTTGAAAATGGGATCACTTCATGGACATTTACTAAGATTGGTAATGGTTCAGCTAGTTCCAATACTACCTACGACGTTTGTGGTAGCAATGCGATCGTTATTAATGGTGGCGGTAAACTTACCCAAGACGTGCCAATTATTGGAGGTACAACGGCAACACTTACAATTTATGGCGGGTACCATGAAAAAATAGGCCAGAAGTTTAATCTGATATTCCTTGCGCCTGATGGTATCACCGCTCTCTTGACAAAAACTGTGGAAGTAGACTGGGATGTTGATATCGTTGCTGCCGGTCAACCGATATTGAAACAGTATTCATTAACCGATGTAGCGCCTCCTGGTTCGTCATTTGTTCGGGTAGAAGCAACTACACCAGGTCCTGATTTTTTCAAAATTGATGCGGCTTGTCTGAAACTTACCCCTGCCCCTTGCGAAACTTGTACGGGTAATCAACTGGTAAACCCAAGTTTTGAAGATGGGGTAAATAGCTGGGCAAAGACCGGGGACGGTACATTTGCAACTTCAACAGACTATGTAGTTTGTGGAACTAAATCAGCTAAAATAACGAATAAGGCTGCTATCTCGCAGACAAAAAATATTGCTCCTGGAAATACAGTAACCTGGACAGTATATGCCGGATATGAAGGTTCGAATACTGGATTCACACAGACTTTAAAGGTGAAATTCTTTAAGGGAACGGAAGAGATAACAGGGTCAACAGTGACTCAAGTAATTGACAAATCCGTAACAGCGGCCACAGTTGGCTTGAAAAAATATACACTGACAAAACAGGCACCTTCCGGTACAACTTCGGTTGTTCTTGAAATTTCTTCAAGCGCAGGTACTATTTATTCTGATCTTGGTTGCTTCCTGCTCAAAACGGATACACCGCTTCCTGTAACACTTACAGATTTCAGCGTGAAAAAAGAAGGAACAGCTGCTTCACTTGCATGGAAAACCACAGCAGAGACCAACTCAAAATCTTTTGAAGTACAACATAGCCTTAATGGTAAAGAGTGGGCAGTTTTAGGCTCAGTTGATGCACAGGGTGAAAGTTCAGTAACCAAATCTTACAACTATACACATGCTACTCCTGCTAACGGCAACAATTTGTATCGTCTGAGAATGATCGATAAAGATGAAACGTTTGCTTACAGCAGAATAATCAGTGAAAATTTTGTTACCGATGAGTCAGCAGTACTTTACCCCAATCCGAGTTCGAATTTCATGAAACTGAGAAATGGTAAGGAAAAAATTGCCAGCATTCAGATCTATGACATCAGAGGAGTAAAGGTGAAAGATTTTGTTCCGAAAGATGGTGTTGATGTAGATATCAGTAATCTGTCTTCTGGAAGTTACATCGTAACCTTTAAACAACCCAATGGCTTGATAACCAAACAGAAAATTACGGTAATCAGGTAGTACAAAGCGTTATTAATTTCAAAATCCTTCACCTGTCATTCGGGTGAAGGATTTTTTTGTTTACATACGGTCATCGCTGATAAAGAATTAGCTGTGCTTTCACATTGATCTTTCCAATATTAAGTTTTTCATATCATTACGCTATTGTTATCTTTTTGGCAATTATTCCATTTAATTTTGTGTTAGTGACTTCACGTTCAGGACATAATTAGCAGAAACATTGAAGGATTTTAATCAAATCAGTATAGTGCAGGAAGAAACCGAAAATCTGGAAATCCCGAAAATGGGTATTCTTTCCAAAAAAGATTTCGGCGTTGATTTCAGGTGGGGCACTGCTACTGCAGCATTTCAGGTTGAAGGCGCGGTTGCAGAACATGGGCGGGGAGAGTCAATCTGGGATACTTTTACCCGTCAAAAAGGGAAGATAAAAAATGGCCATCACGCAGAGATTGCCTGCGATTTTTACAACAGATATGATGAGGACCTGGAATTAGTTGCGGATCTTGGCTTCAAAGAATTCCGTTTTTCCATTTCATGGTCTAGAATTTTGCCGAATGGAACTGGTATAATTAATGAAAAAGGAATCGATTTTTATAACCGGATCATTGATAAATGTATTGCCCTTGATATTGAACCCTGGATTACTTTATATCACTGGGATTTGCCTCAAGCGCTGGAAGACCGCGGAGGCTGGAAAAACAGAGAAATTGTAAAGTGGTTTTCTGAATACGTTTCGCTTTGCGCGGATGCTTTCGGTGGAAAAGTCCGTAACTGGATCATTCTAAATGAACCTATGGCCGTTGCCGGCCTGGGGTATACAACAGGTATGCATGCGCCTGGCAAAAAAGGATTATTTAATTTTCTGCCGGTTGTGCATCATCTGGCTTTATGCCAGGCAGAAGGTGGCCGGATTGTCCGGGATATGGTGCCTGAGGCTTACATCGGTACAGCACTTTCCTGTTCACATGTGCAGCCTTTTTCGCAAAGCACAAGAGATATCCGGGCGGCCAAAAGAGCGGATGCAATCATGAACCGTCTTTTTCTGGAACCGTGCTTAGGTCTGGGTTATCCTATTGATGCATTTCCATTTCTGAAAGGAATTTCAAAATTCATGCTGGAAGGAGATGCTGAGAAACTGGCATTTGATTTTGATTTTATCGGACTTCAGAATTATTTCCGGGTTATTGTAAAGCATTCTTACTTCGCACCTGTTTTGTGGCTTGAAGAAGTATCGGCCAGGAAAAGAAATGTTCCGTTGACGGCTATGGGCTGGGAAGTGGCGCCGGATGGGATGTACGAAATTTTGAAACAGTTTGCTAAATACCAAAATATCAGGGAAATCATTATTTCTGAAAACGGGGCAGCTTTTGATGATGTGTTGGAAAATGGAGAAGTTCAGGATCACAAAAGGATACAGTTTTTTCAAGAATATCTTGCTAATATTTTAAAGGCAAAAAACGAAGGTGTGAAAATAGGAGGATATCTCGCCTGGTCTCTTTTAGATAATTTCGAATGGGCCGAAGGATATGGGCCTCGTTTTGGGCTTGTTTATGTCAATTATGAAAATCAGGAACGGATTATCAAGGATTCGGGAAAATGGTTTGCTAAATTTTTGAGAGAATAAGAGTTTCACGCGAAGCAGATAAGAAAAAGGGTAAAGCACGCAAAGTTAAAATCTTGGCGAGCTTTGCCCTTCACTTTTTTGCTACTATATAACTTCTTCATGCTGCCTCAGCCATAAGCCTTTTTAGTGCCCTTTCTAAATTTGCAATTTTAGCCAATCTGTATTTTTCTCTGTATTCGTCTTGGTCGAAAGGAATAAAAGGCTGCTT
>NZ_VTOL01000029.1 GCF_009801115.1 Dyadobacter sp. 3J3 | reverse complement strand
TCAGAAATAAGGTACGGTTAAAGTGTTCCAAAGCCAGACACTTAATCATGATGTTGGCTGTTGGATTGCACAACCTTAGAAATAAATTCAGAAAGCCAATAATAAATCATTCGTGATATTGTCTAATTGAAAAGAAAAATTCATCTGGATCAAATCTGTTAACCGATAGAGAACAGGATGGGAAGTAGAAATAGAGTCCTTTTTGGAAAAACTCTTTATTTGATTATTTCACCTCAGTTGTTTAAGTCAAGACAATGTCTAGACAACCGATAACATATAACCGCTTCTTATTTAACTCAATGATAAAAATACGAATATTGATATCAAGTTGTACAGGTGTAGTATTTCGGACAACCGAATTTTAGATTTGTTTTTTCCTTTCACGAACAACCCATCATAATGCCGCATGCCAGTTTTATAAACGGTTTGAGGTAATAAATAGCATTTGCATTATACCAATTTGTTGTGTTTCTTTAAACATATGCGGCGTTGCAGTTATCAATCGCAATCTGGTGTGCAATAAACAATATTGAGGTAGAGAAATTGTGTTTACTGACCAATACATAAAAAAATTGAATAATTAAAAAGAAAACAATGGGAGCAGCAGATGACTTTATGCGATCATTATTAGAAAGCCATCCGGAATTAAAAACTGGAAGGCTGAGCGAGGCACAAGTTTGCAAATTAGTTTCGAGGCACCAGGTGAAAATTAATAATAAAGGCCTTGACGATTTTGATGGATTAAGCCCTGGTCAAATGCACTTTTTATTAAATGCACCTTTTGAGACGGAAAGTTTGATATCGATTAAGCGTGATTTAGATAGTCATCTTGACAAAGTACCGCTTTTCAAGCTTTTAGAATTATTGTTATCGGAAATTGATAACACCAAAGCTTTAAAACTCACGGCTAAGGGTAATCTACCTGTACGTATATGTGAATTGCTCCACAGTCAGGACCTGATCCAGTGGGAATTTATAAAATATGTTAAAAGAATCAGTGAGGAAGACATACCTTATATATGGCCACTGAAGCAATATTTGCTGGACATTGGTATCGTAAAAAAACGCAATAATTGTCTGTCTCTAACCAAGCAGGGGGAGAAATTCATGCAAGCGCCCGCAACATTACGTTTTGACAGCCTTCTTAACTACTTTTCAAATCAATTTCATTGGGGTAATTTTTATGATCTTGACGATAGTGGCAAATGTGGTCAGCTTGGGTGGGCTTATTCACTGCTGCTTGTATCAAGATACGGCTCGCAACCACGCGAAAGTGAATTTTACAGCCTGAAATGGATGAGTGCATTTGAAAAGGAACTATGGCAGGCACATCAAACTGGAAACGAAAAAGAAGCACTTGTGTTTTATCACCGCGCCTACGCTGTGCGCTTTTTTGAATGCTTTGGAAATTGGTTTGGCCTTGTCAAGATTGAAAGGAGATTGCCGGGTGAACATATCTTTAAAGAGCTGCTTATTACTAAATCTGAACTCTTTGACAATATATTAGAATTTAAGACTGTGGGCAAATCTGGTAATAAAGCGTGATAACTTTCTTAAAACATCGCTCAATAGCTGATAGGATGAGCAACTCAGATATCTCCCATTTAACATAACTTTAATTATAAAAATGATTTCCGAACGTATAGGAAATACTGTTATTGGCCAGGAGAAGGGTAATTCTATTAACAACCGTTACGGACAATCCAGTTATCTTTCCAGGAAGAGCTTTAAAAGCGGCCAGCTAGAAAAGGCATAGCCGCCTTTACCACAGTGTACGGATAATGCGTCAAATATTACTCCTTGAGCACTTTTACTGTTTTCCCGTCGGGGGCTTGTAGAAAATAAACGCCTGCTGCATAGCTGCTCAGCTCTACCGAAACAGTTTCAGAGGCGACGTTGATCTTTTGCAGGACGAGCCCGGTCGCGCTGATCAAACGGATCTGCCCACCGATATTGTTTTTTCCCAGTTGCACCGTGGTTATCCCTTTCGACGGATTGGGGTAATTGATCATCGTTGTTGATTGTCCAAACTCAACGCCCTGGATACGGCTGTATGCAAAACTGGCATCCAGATCGATCATTTTGAGCCGGTACAGGTTTTGGTCTGCAAGTGGGGAGCTATCTTTGAATGAGTAACTCTGGAAAGCGTTGCCGCTGTTCACAGCTGATACCGATCCCATTAAAAGCCAATTTTTCCCATCGGCGCTCCGCTGTATATCAAACTTTTCGCTGTTGACTTCCGACGTGGTACTCCATGATAACAAAACTGCATTTTCTTGTTTGGTTACGTTGAATGAGGCCAAGGTAACCGGCAGCGCGCTTTCAGAAATAGCGCCTAGTGTAAAAGGGCTCCAGCTGGAAAGGACTGCGCTGGTAACGCTTCCGGCGCTTATCGTACCGCTGGCGGTCCCGCCTTCGTTCAGCCAGCCTGCGCTGGTCTTGTGGGCTACTTTAAAGACGTTAAGATTGGAAGAACTTGTAATCGATGCATTTTTGTAATCATCGTAAAACAAGGTTACTTTTCCTGTAGCCGTACCAACAGGCGAAATGTCCCAGTATTCCTGGTTGTTGTAGGCTTGAAGGGCTGTTTCCGATGCTCCGGTAGTTGTATATGATGCCGCGCCAGCGTCGGCAGACAGGTAGCGGACCAGCATACCGTTATTATTGGCTGTCAGATCTAAAAGTATGGGCTGGTATCTTGCACCGTCTCCAACCGGATATGTAAAGCTTCCGGTGCCTTCTTTTACTACATATCCTTTGACATGGCTGGCGTTATTTGCAACACTACCTATGCCGTTGGCAGTAAAAATTACTGCATTGGCCGCGTTATCTGCTGTTATTATTCCATTGGTAAAAGTTAATGTACCATCGACCCTTAGCGGATTGCCAATCGTTACGCCTGCTGCATTGTTTACCGTTACATTGTAGGCCATAAAGGGTGCTGTGCCGCTAAGCGTTTGAGCTGCGGTACCATTAAAAGTAAGCGTACCGTTATTTGCCGCTGTCGTGGCCATATCGTTGGTAATACTGCCTGTTGCAACTATTGTTCCGTTGTTGGTAAGCGTACTGCCTGTATTGTATTGTGATGTACCATTTACCTGTAAGGTAGCACCGGTAGCTATGGTAAGGCTTGCACCGTTATTGGTGAGCACCTGCGCTACAACTGCTTTGGTGCTTACAGCAAGCAGTACAATTAAGGCTGCCTGTGTAAATTTTTTCATACCCATGTTATTTATTTTTTATTGGTATTTTATTAAGAGATAGATGACTGATTTTAAAATTTTATTCTTTTTCCTTACTTGAACCATGGAGAAATCAGTATGAGTGATGCTTGTTTCGTGATGATACTACTCGGGGTAGCGTTATAATTAAAAGGATACCGGATACCATTTTTGACCGCTGTAAATGAGTGTTAAACCGACAGTGCTGCTTGCGGGAACCCCAAAGTCTGATAATTTTGAGGTATCATAATCTACACCTCCCTGCCTGAATTTTTTACCATTTGGGTTAAGATTAATGTTTGCAGGAGAGGTTTCAGGAAAAATATATACTTGTTGCCCGGCTACAGGAGCGGATGGTAATGTAATTGTAATAGCACCACTCGCTACAATAAATTGATTGTTTGTTCCGGATAATGTTGTGCTGGTATTTATGATAGAAGCAGCCAAACTTCCACTTGCAGGGGTTACCCAGGTAGTATTGTAGCTTGTGCCATCTACCTTTGCCAGTACTTGGTTGGCAACCCCGCCTGTGGGTACGCCTTGGCCGTTCGTGCCTGTCAATGTAGTCCAAGCACTGCCATTATAAAAATAAAAGCCCGGTGTATTATCCGTTTGGTAAATTAATAAACCTGTGGCGGGTGTGCTTACACCGCTTATTTGGTTAATGAGGTTGCGTTGTGCAAGCGTCATACGGGGTACGAGCATTCCCTGAGTAGTACTGGTCACATCCAAGGCTGCACTTGCATTTGGCGTGGGGTTGTTGATACCTACGTTGGTTTGGGCATTTGCAAATTGGCTTGCTGCAAGCAATAAAGCCGTTAAAAACAGTTGGGATAATTTTCTCATAATTGTAATTGTTATGTATTGTTTCTTTTTAGCTGATAAGCGGAAAGTGATATTTCTTTACTCCCTTTTGTGTTGATAATGTACTTGGTAATTTCTGCTGATTTTCGTTTCGTGAAGACACGAACGAAGGCGGAGGAAATCGGTCAGCCTATTATACCGTTTAATCAATTATCATTCATATGAAAAATATGGCAATGAAGAACTATACCAGTATTTGTACAATGTGCAACTCGAATCAACCCCATTCTCGAAATACCTTTACTCCAATACAGGGTTTGGCATATTGGGCAATATTGGGTTAGATTAAAAGAAAGTACAAAAAGCGCCACGGGTTTTATAAAGCAAAATAATCTGTTCAATATTCCGTATACCTGATTCTCAGCCTTATCTGAGAGGATATTTCGAGAGCAGTTTGGTAAGGTGAATAAGGATTATCTTCTATCTTATCATTTTGGACTAATATATTGTTTTCCAAGGTGATCAATTCCGTTATAAACGTCGGTATATTAAATTAAAGTCGTGACGGTTTTTCTCTTTTCTTTTAGATTAACCCGGTTTGGCAACGTTGGTAGAACTATGCCGAAATTATGAATTACTGATGGAAACCGCGAAGGGAATGGTCAAATTATTAGCTATAAACCATTTATTGAGTAAAATTTAAACAAGCTCTAAAATAAATTCATATGGTTTATTTTTTCCTCCTAAGAAGTGCATTATCTTTATTTACCACAATTTAAGCTGTTACCAAGAAAAAAATAGCCCCTTTCATAGCAGTATCCAAAATCATGACTCCCATTTGAATTTTTCTACATTTTTTATTTCTAGGAGTAATTACTTACAAATCTTTATAATAGGTTTTGAGTGTATCATAATTTTCCATGTAAGGAGCTGGCATTACCGGGCTCAAAATTAAAGTATTAGTGTTGTGCCTAATGTTAACCACTTCAATAAGCAAAGATTTTGGTCCTTCTTTTGACGTTCCATTAAATACGGCTTTTCCCTCTTTTTTCTGCTGCCAGCTAAGGAAATCATAATTAACAAGTCTTTCAATGATCGTGTCATTTCTGACTATTTTCATTGTATCTCCCGAAAAAATAAGATATTGGACAGTAGCAGACGTAAATATTACCGTCTTTCCAGATTTTGTGTTGTAAGTTTTCTCTGCTATATACTTTCCATTCCTGGTATTATTACTCAGTGCAACCTTGTAGTCAAACTCACAGGATAAGGCCCCGGTAGCCATTGCACCCATCATTAATGTAAAAAACAATTTACTTTTCATGGCTCTAAGTTTATGGTCTCATATCTAATGTAACATTCAAAGTGTAAGTGTCCCTATAACGCAGACAATTTAAAATTATAGAAAGCCCCAATTTTCCAAATAAGTAACCGTGCATAGGCTATCTCAACAAACCACCGTTAAAAAAAACTAATAAAAGAATTTCGCTTTTTTAACCCATTTCAAAATTTGGCTGGTAACTTATCGCTGTAGGCGGGTAAGTTGCATGTCCAATGTATCCTTTCCTAAAATCCCTTGAATCCGCATAGCATCTGTTGTCATATTGCTAATTTTTGCTTGTAGCGTATCCTGATTATAAAACATAACTTCTAATTTCTTTCGCTGGATATCGAATTTATATGTACCGAGCATACTATCTGAGGCTTCAAAACGGAAGGGATTGGGACTAAAAGCACAGCCTTCTGATCCTGCAAAATAGATCCTGTTCCAAGCTTTAGTATCTGTTAACCAAGCTGTCGACATTGGAGTTTGGCCGTTTCGCATCAACTTTTCTATTTTCCAAGTGCCCCTTAAGATCTGGTCATTAGGATGAATAAGAATTAATGCTTTAAGCAAGAGAAAGGAAGCAAAGATTGGAAGTACACGAAGTCCCTGTTTGAGCCAACTATACTGTAAGCTAATAGAAGGTAGAGAATCAACTGTGTCCCAAAAAATCATTAGAAGTCTCTTCTTATACAGAAAAAGAAAAAATAGTAAGGCTAATGTATAACTTACCGAAGTAAAAAAAGCTCCAATACCAATGTTGAAAAATATGTTAATCAGGACAATATTAATCATCACTGGCAAAAGGATCATTACTCCTAATAAAGTTGACCTACGGTAGAGAAGTAGCACAGCTCCCGCTAACTGAAAAAGAGCAATAATAACAGAGTAAGGATATGAGTATCCAAAGAAATACCAGGTGAGTCCCATTCCATTAACAGAACTTAGAGGTATATCTAAAAAAAACTCCGGAGTTTGAAACTGGGTTTTTAAAATTTTTGCGAAGCCGTAACTTGAGATTGATAAAGATAACCAATACCGAATCATACCTTGAAACCAGGTATGGTATAAAGCACTATTGATGTTGTATGTTTGTTCTTGTCGATGCCAGATCCAGGTATAGATTAAGCTACCAAGTACGGCAACCACAATCATTCCAGCTAAAAGCAAAGCAAAATACTGACCATATTTCTCAAAAAATGAGAAAGGCATAAACTCCAAAGGAATTAGTAGCAGGTTCAAAAGAGCAGTGGCAACCAGAGCACATTCACAAAATTTAAAGATCCATGATGTGCGGTTGTCAGGTAAGGATGATATCATGGCTTATAGAGGCGACGAGAGTTTTTATTAGGAATTATGCTTGAAATCAAGTCGTCCCTTTCCTTTTAAAGGAAAACTCAAGTAGTTTCTCCTATGGTCACTAAATATTAATTCTTTACATAAAATCCACCCTTTTAAATCGATATTTTTTAAGATAGTTTTACTAATTGGACCTACTTTTATAAAAAGTGATAATTTTCATCTCTTAGCTAGAAACCAAGCAGTTTTGCCCGTGAATTGCTCATTTCGCCTACTTACCGCACTTATCTCAAATATCTTTTCGTTAATATGATATCCACCCCCAGCAGCGCCTGGGTAAGTGTCGAAAAGTATAATGCCTTCATTATTGAAATCTCTTGATAGTTCAAATTCATAATCGCTTTCAAAAATAATTGAGCCATTCTGTTTTTTGACGGACATTGATATTTGTACTCTTAATGGATCGATTTTTCTTACTTGGATCAGTGCGACTTGTGCAGAGTCACGTGGATTATAATGGTAAATCGAATCTTCCAAACTAGCTGGAATAACTGCATCATAGATATTCCAACGCCCCTCGATCTGCTTAGCCAGATCTGGAAAAGCATCTTTCTTTCTGCAAGCACTCATTATTCCAAGTGTGATAAGGAAAATTAGTAGTCTAGTTAATTTCATAAATGAAGGATAGGATTTATTTCTCTAACGATCTGAAAAGTAATTTATTAGAGAAATATTGCATAAAGCAAAAGAAACAAATCTTGCTTGCCCTAGGACATAGCGTCTAAGCGGAATGGGAAAGTGCATTTTCCTTGTACTATCCCAAGAACTTTGACAAAACCGCCACTACCCTCTTGTTCTGTATTCCGTCACTTAATATAACAAGTAGTTATAAAAACTTTAGGAACAAGTTCTGGGTTTTGTTATGCTTTATGTATTGTTAAAAGTAATTACTAATTTGTGTTATTTTGATTTATTATTATCTTACTACAACCATTATAGCTTCCAATTGGTCTCTTGATTTAGATACCCAACTTTTCATTTTAAAGTAAAATATTCACCCTTATGAAAACAAAATGCTACGTTTTTTTACTTTTTATATTCCTTGGGTTCTCTTGCAAAGACAAAAATCCGGTGGCTGATTGTGGATGTGAAAGCCCAGTGATTAAGGTACTTGAAAATGTAAAAGCCAGCTACATTGGATCAAACACGGTACTTCTTCGATTAAGAAATACAGGCGATGTAGTGAATGAAGAACTGTACCAACTTTGTTCCAAAACAGATTCTTTAACTATTACTCCTGACATTAAAAATCCAAACTATACGGTCAGTGGTAAGGTGAAAAATAGTTGCTTTTCTGGCCCTACATTCACAGTACAAGCACAATTGTTTGAAATAACCGAAATTAAAAAGACTTTATAATGGGGGCGCCACATTGATTTTCCAGATATGCTACCCAGTCAATCAGGTCTTTCAGTGACCGACCCAGCCGGCCCATACTCTTATAGTTTTAATCCTTTATTTTGAGTTTTACCGATATCAGGGTTAAATTAAAAGATTGTACCAAAAGTACCGCAGGTTTAATAGAGCATTTTTTCTTGTGAGATGTGTGCTACATGCAAATCTCAGGACAGTCTTTTAATACCGAAGTTCAAAATGCAACTTTCTGAAAATATACTCGCCATAGTTACCCACTCAAGAGCAAATTGATATCTTTTAACGCTATAAATATTCGCAACTACCATTGGTATAGCTGTTAAATGTCTGGTGGTCCTTTATTTACAATCTTTTAGTCTAAGCCATTACTGTAACTTTTCTAATATTCTTTTGTGTAGTGTAATGCTATTTGATGGCCGGGGAAGGTTTGTATCAACTATATTGCCTTCTTTATTAAAAAGAAAATAACGAGGAATCCCTATTATACTTTCATTTAAATTTTTTCCAAGTATATCTGCGGCTGCATCAGTCCCTAAATAATGATAACCGTTAAGCGAGTACAATTCAATATCTTTCTTCCAACGTGGTGAATTACTCTTCTTATCCATTGAAAAATAAAGAATTTCAATTTCATTGTCTTTTAAAAAACTGTGAAGATCTTTCGCAAAGGCAAATTCTTCCTTACAAGGGGAGCACCAGGTGGCCCACAGGTCTACCAGCACTGCTTTTCCTGGAAAATGTCTTTTCACAAAATCCGAAAGTATGATAAGAGAATCTTTTTCAATATACTGAAACAGTTTACCAGCACTTTCATATTTCACAAAAGAGTAGGGAGGCACCTTATTGCGATCTTGATTGCTTATAAGTATTGTCTTGACTACGGGTACAAATACACTAGCAGGGAATGCCTTCTTCAATCGTTCATACCTGTTAGTCGCCTCTGAAAAATTTATTGTTCCAAATTTTAATTCGCTAATCAAATCAGAGGAGAACATTTGTTCCTGTATTTCCACAGGGGCAAAATTATATGCCTGGTCTTTTTGTTCCCACAATTTCAGATTGCTAACTTGTGATTTGGACACAATAGTACCTTTTTCAATAAGCCTGCACTTCTTTTTAGCGTTGGCACTTCTGTAATTTACATTACGATATCTTTTAGAAAACGGGTCGTATTTTTCACAAAATATCCTTTGTAGGGAAACAAAGTCTTCTTTACTTAGTTTAAATTTGTCTTTGTCAGCATCGTACCTATGTTCGGCCGTGCCTGATATGTTAAGAACAGCTGCTAAAAACTCTGATTCAGCTTCCAATTTTACAAATTTATAATATTCCTTACTTATTTCTCTCAAAACAAATAAACTGTCCATTGGCTTAAATAAGCCATCTTTAAGCTCTTCAAGGCTTTCAATGGCACGGCTTAAATTTTCACTATGTGTTAATGTGTTATATACTTCGTTGTTTGTTTTTCCTCCTAAAAACAAGGAGTTCTTAAAATAATTATACAATCCTGCATGGTTTTTACCCTTAAAGGAGAGTTCCATGGAATGCATCACAGTATCTTGTCGAATGACAATATTTATAGAATCCCCCTTCTCAATAACCAAACGAATTTTCGGTGTATAAGGGTTATTTGCAACCATTATGAACATGGTAGAATCAATATCAAAAGATTTTGATGAGATGCCATTTTCAAATACAGAACTATCATAGAACAAAGCATAGTGTATAGGATCTCCGTCTATTGATCTACAATACAATATTTCTGTTCCATCTTTGGCGTTAGGATTTATAATTCTGATCGTCACATTTTGTCCTAGGGAAAACAGTGAAAAAAGCAGTAGACACGTTAATGAGAAAATCCTTTTCATAGTTATGAATTGCCGTTTAGATATTATACAAAGACTTCCGTTTTTGTCAAAACTTGTTTATTAAAAGATCAACATTTATCCCAACCTTCAACCTTTTCCTAGTCCACCTCTGGCATATAATCGAGTGGAAGCATATCTCCCACTTTTTCCCAACCCCAATAACCTTCAAAAACAATTCCCAGCGGTTCGAAAAAACTACCTGACTTTTCCAGAAAGATTTCTTTGTCTCTAAGGAAAATCACAGAAGTTTGAAAAGTAGGTTTTCGAGTTCCAAATGAGGTAGTTAAATATGATGGCTCTTCTTTTTCTCCAACATACACCACCTGAAAATATCCCTCAAAAGTCATTTTTACTTCCTCTCTATTTATTTGAAGATAATCTTGATATGGAACCCGGGTTGTATCCAGTATTTCCACGATTTTAGGTAAACTAGTTTTGGATAGCATAATGCTCAACGGATCATTTGCATCAAGTAAGACGGCAGTCCCTCTAAGGCGAAGCTGTTTCCGTGCATCTTCAAGTTGTTGTTCCGTAGGTCTGTTTGGATTAGGTTTCCTGATTAACCTTCTTAAATTAAACCCTTCCTGCTCCAACCTTTTCTCCCTTAATGCCCTTGCAAAATGCATAGCAGATCCGTTAAATGAAGTCCTGCGATTTTTTGCCCAACGATTTTCTCTGGCCTTCTTTCCTTTGGATAAGTCGTATCTTGGATAACCCAGGTAAGTGACATATTTTTCCCGGAAGTCATAAACAAACTCAATCAGCAAATAACTAACTTTATATCCAAGTTCCGGATTTTCGATTACCAGCAAGTCCTTTGCAGTCACTGTGAGTTTGTTACTTTTTTCATCGTAAACGATGATCAGTGTCTCTGGATTAACCAACTTACATTTTTTAGATACAATACTCTTTCCCAAAAAATTTTCTTTAAATATTTCAAGATTAATATACCAGCTTTCATCCCTTTTAGCTTTTACAGAAACCGCATTCAGTTCTTTTTCTGTCTGAACCAATTTAAATAAAACCGGACTCAAAGCTTTGGTAATTTCAATAGGAATTTCCAAGGGGTAAATGATCGAACCGTAACCAACCATCGTGACGGCGACATCATATTTTCCTGGATCTAAAGCTATTACAAAACTGCCTTTTTCGTCTGTAAGAGTACCCAAGGTCGTGTTGGTTATAAACACAGTTACAAATTCCAGCGGTTTACCCGTATGCTCGTCCGCCACTCTACCCTTAAATTCTCTCTTTTGCGCCTTCGCAACATTTGCTGCCACCAGCAAGAAAATTAATAACGCATTTTTGCCAAATCCTTTCATATCCCTTAATGGCACTTTTCACCCGACGTTTATAACTGCAAGTTACAACTAAATTTTTAGTTATTAAAATTATGGTCGGAAAATTAAGGCAGCGAAGTGCTCCTATTTAAATTGGTCTTAGGCCGTTATCAAGCTTATTCACGAGTAAAACAGCGACTTTGTCTTTTATTACAACGTTAAAACTATATTTATTTCCCATTGTTCGGTTAGATTGCCAATGAATTTATCGCTTTAAGTATCGAGCCAGACGCTATTTTGGCGACGATTCTGGAGAAAAGCCCCTCGCAGGTCTTGGCATAGTCTCACTGCGTGTTAGAGAAGGCATTATTAAAGTTATCACTTTCTTTTACGCAAGAATCCTTTCACATCTACACCGCTGTACTTTAAAATCTTGTACAATGTGGGCTGGCTTTTTATTTTGAACATCTCTCTTATTTCATCGGTACTGCGACTGTTCTTCTCATATATCTCCTTGACTTCCGGTGCGATTTTTCGGTAACGCTCACTTAATCCTTCAGGCCTGCCCCCTGATCTGCCCCTTGCCCGTGCCGAGTCCAGACCTGCTTTTGTCCGCTCCCTGATAAGGTTGCGCTCATGTTCGGCCAACACACACATAAATTGAAAAAAAAGATTTCCGGCGGCAGTACTGGTATCAATAGATTCAGAAAGCGATTTCAAATTAACTCCTTTATTTTTTAACTCCTCGATTAGCTCAATGAGCTTAACGGTGCTGCGTCCAAGTCGGTCCAGCTTCCAGATAACGATCGTATCACCAGGCCGGGCATATTCCATCAATTTTTCAAAGTTCGGCTTGGTAGCCTTTACTCCGGAAACTTTATCAGTGAAAACTTGTTTGCATCCTTCGTTTTTTAGAGCATCCAACTGAAGATCCAAGTTCTGTTCCTGGGTAGAGACCCTGGCGTATCCTAATTTGATCATTTTATTTACGAAACTTAATAAAATCAAATATATTACATTTAGTTTAATTACATGACAATATAAATAATGAATTTGTAGAGATTAGGTTGATTTTGGATTATGTAAAAATTCGTTCGTTTAAATACATAGATGATATGGCAAGGAAAGAGTATCTGACTCCCGAAGAACGAAATCGATTTGAATACCCACCACAATTGTTGACTGAACAAAAAGGACTTTTCCTTCAACTTCCTGACTGGGCGAGCAACTATCTCAAAACCTTGCAGACACCGACGAATCAAGTTGGGTTTCTATTGCAACTGGGATACTTCCGTATTGTCAGTCGTTTCTTTCTATCCAACCGGTTCATTCAGGCTGACATTGATTATATCACAAATGTTGTAATGGTTGATCCCAATCAAGTTAGAGGTTTTCGTTACAAATGGGCGAAAACATACGCTAAGAAACTAATTATTTAGTTTTGGCTTTCTTAATTGCCGTAATCCGTTGTCCCCGAGCTCTTGGTTTGCGTTAAAGGAGTATTTTCCCAACCGATTAATATGCTCAAAGGGAGCAGGCGTGATAAACTCAAAGTCACTCTCATCGACTACGAATCCTTCCTGGTATAGTTGGGTTAAATTAAAAGAAAGTACAAAAGCGCCACGGGTTTTGCACCGCAAAGTGGCCGAGTATTTATCAGCTGTATTCAAATCTCAGCGCCATCTTTGAAAATGTTATCAAGATTCTGCTATTAAAGTGCTGTGGATCGGCCTACAAAACTTTTTATCAAAAGTTAATTTTTCATAAAAGTGCCTTTCAAGCTTCATATCAGGCAACAGTACTTTATGTACAATCTTTTAATCTACCCCTAGGCTTTAAAAAAACTGGAGAATCTAGCTTCAATTTCTCACCCGTAATTCCGCTTATCAAAGCTGATTTCACCTAGTACTGTTACATGTATTATATCAAAACGAACGTTCCTTTATTGCATATCGCATACTAATTATTAAAATAATTACAATAATTATCTTAGACTTAGGCGCCAACCAGTTACATTTGAATGCAGCCCTTCAAAAATAGGACTCAACTATTTAAATGTGAACATTAATTTTCTTGTACTTAGTCAATGAAACATCTTTGCCTGGTTGTTTTTATCTCGTTTTGTCTACCTGCAACCGCACAAATTAATAAAAGTCAGGTGATTTGGACAGCTGGAGTTAATTCTAAATTTACTCACTACAAGTCATTTGGGCTTCAAAGTCCTATATATACTTTTGGTGGAAGTGGTGATATTAGTTATTTCATTCGTGATGGGCTTGCCTTGGGTGCTTCCATAAATGGTAATTCGCAAAACGTTAGCTCTACACTTAAAGATTCCCAGGGATTTAAATCATTTTCAAGTAGTAATTCTATTTCTGTAACTCCATTTATACGTAAATATTGGAAATTTAAGCCGGCATTGATTTATGTTGGCGGCGGTGTCAATTTAAACTTCTCTAAAACAAGGGCTATCCAAGAAATTAATTTTATAAATTATGAAAATAGACTAAATACAGATTTCGGTGCTAATATTCAAACACAATTAGGCATTATATATCCAGTTACTCACCGGTTAGGGTTAGAATTTGGAGCTCAGTCATCACTGTTTCCGTTATCTTTCAATTCTTTAAAAATAGGGATGGTCCTCGCTTCCGGAGAAATTAAGGATAAAAGCGAAAATCCATCAAATGAGTATCCACTCAGAAAAGGCCGATGGCTTTTATCTGGCTCATTTAATTCAAAAGTGAGCAAAGGCTATAATAGAAGTTCTGACAGCCAGTTTAAATACCATGATCCATCAACATTTGTTGAAGTTGCGCCGGCCCTATTTGTAAAAAATAGACTTTTGCTCGGTTTAGGTGTATTTGTAGGATTAAGAGATGGTATACTTAATGGTGATGGGAAAGCGGGCTTCACAACTGATGGAAATAACAAGCCTGTACTAATTGGCTTACGGCCATTTGTAAAAAAATACTTTTCTCCAACAAGGTTAACCCCTTATCTCGAAAGCTATATTAGTTACGATCGAATTATGTTCGGTGGCGGATCTCCAACCAACTCTTATAACGCTGGAGGTAATTTGGGTCTTGCTTATCTATTTGGTAAAAGCTGGCTAATCGAAGCTCGGCTTCTTGCATTATCAGGTGGGTATAGTGAGATAGGCGGCACTAATGGTGTTTCGAGCGGCATAAATTTAAATTTGGAAGCTGGCTTAAGACCAAACTTTACTGTCTCGTACGTTTTTCGTTAGAGACTACTTTCGAAGTTAATTTAATGTGCATGAAAAGTACAGTTTGAATTGTAGCTTAAAGATGCAAAAAATACATTATCCCAAATCCACAAATTAAGATAGCCCAAATGCCTATCTCGACATCTCAGTTAAAGGAATAATTTGATTATCTGGACGAAAATTTATAGGAAAATGGATGTCAGCATTCACATGTCCTAACCGAGGCTTATTTAAAAGAAAATGGCTTGCCTGTCAACACATTGAGTTAGGGAAAGCTTTTTATAGGGTTAAATTAATAAAAAGGAGAAAAACCGTCACCACCTTCGTGTAGAATTTTTCTTTCCCATCAGGTTGGTATATCTAATCCTAAGGGCAGTATTCCTGCCTTTGGAATAATTTATGGGTTTTGAAATAGGTTTAGGTATCCAAATGACAAATAAATCATAATCTCCATTCTTTATACCGGACAATTCTCAAAATATTCAAAAAGATGACCCTAAGATTTGAATATAGATAATATGCACTCAACCAATATGCTATGCAAAACCCGTGGCGCTTTTTTCACTTTCTTTTAATTTTACCCAAATTGCAAGAGAACACGGAATATCAAAGGCTACGCTTTATAATTGGCGAAAAAAATACAATGGCATGGGATCTTCCGAACTGTCTGAATTGAAAGCTCTCAAGGAAGAAAATCGCCGGTTAAAGCACATGTATGCTGAACTTGCGCTGGATTACAGACTCGCTAAGGAGGTTATCGAAAAAAAGCTTTAGAGCCTGTTCAAAAGCGATTAATTGCAACAGAAATTTCTGGAGAAGGATTTAGCATTGAACGGGCTTGCAAAGTATTAAATCTAAGTCGAAGCGTTTACTATTATAAAGCAGTTAAAGACGATACAGCAGTTATTGATAAGCTGAACGAGTTGTCGGAAACTTATCCGACCAGAGGTTTTGACTGGTATTATGGCTATTTTCGAAATGAAGGCCTAGGCTGGAATAGAAAACGGGTTCTACGCATTTACCGTAAAATGAACCTAAAATTGAGGCGGAGACGCAAAAAGCGGCTTCTGACTAGACCGAAACAGCCATTAATTGAAGCAAAAGTGCTCAATGATACATGGAGTATGGATTTCGTTAGCGATGCACTTAGCAATGGCCGACGGGTTCGAGTTCTGAATATAATTGACGATTCAACCAGGGAAGTTTTAGCAGCACATGCCGATTATTCAATTTGTTCTCAGAAAGTAATAGAAGTACTGGATCATCTGAAATTAGAAAGAGGATTACCAAAATCTATTAGAACAGACAATGGGCCAGAGTTTATCAGTAAGAAATTAGCTAAATGGTGTGAGAAAGAGCTGATCGAGCAAAAATTTATCCAACCGGGAAAACCCATGCAAAATGGATTTAATGAACGCCTGAACAGAACATATCGTGAAGATGTCCTTGACGCTTATTTTTTTGATTCATTGGAGCAGTTAAGAATTTTATCCGATAAGTGGATGTACGATTACAACAATAACCACCCGCACAGATCACTGAACAGGATGACTCCAATTCAAAAGAAGCTTATCTTGGAAAATGAACTTAAAGGGGGAAAAGGAAATTTAATTAAAAATTCAATTACATAAAGTCCAACTAATCACTGTACTCAGAAAGGGAAGCCTACACGATAAGGTTTCCGGAGTAAAGGCTACGAAGCCAAACTTTGAAAAGTTGATGGAATATGCCCAGCCAGGTGATACGATCGTTATCTGGAAACTGGACCGGCTTGAACGCAGCACCATTAAGCTCATTGAGCTAATCGAGGAGTTAAAAAATAAAGGAGTTAATTTGAAATCGCTTTCTGAATCTATTGATACCAGTACTGCCACCGGAAATCTTTTTTTTTCAATTTATGTGTGTGTTGGCCGAACATGAGCGCAATATTATCCGGGAGCGGACAAAAGCAGGTCTGGACTTGGCACGGGCAAGGGGCAGATCAGGGGGCAGACCAGAAGGGCTAAGCGAACGTTACCGCAAAATCGCTCCAGAGGTCAAGGAAATTTATGAGAAGAATAGCCGGAGTACCGATGAGATCAGAGAGATGTTTAAAATAAAAAGCCAGCCTACTCTTTACAAGATTTTAAAATATAGTGGTGTTGATATCAAAGGGTTTTTAAAGAAGAGACGATGATGTCATGGCACTTTGTGAAGAATCTTTTAATTTAACCCAAGGAAACAAAAATATTAAAAATGAGTCTACCCTGAGCAGTTATTACTCTTTTAGTAATTGCCTCAGATTATATTTATCAAAGTTATTTTTATCTTAATACAACATTTCATATTTATTTAGTCTCACACAAAGAGAATCTTTCGTTTTTATAAATATACCCCCTATGAAACCCATAAATTGTTTGTTACTGCTTTTTTTAATCATCATGGCTTCCTGTAAGGACAAAAACCCGGAAGTCGATTGCGGATGTGACAGCCCTACAGTTAAGGTAATTGAGAATGTAAAAGCCAGCTACACTGGATCAAACAGTTTACTTCTTCGATTAAAAAGTACAGAGGACGTAGTGTATGAAGAACTGTATCAACTTTGTTCCAAAACAGATTCTTTAACCATCACTCCTGACATTAAAAATCCAAACTATTTAGTCAGTGGTAAGGTGAAAAGCAGTTGCTTTTTTGGACCTACACTCACAGTACAAGCACAATTATTTGAAATAACCGCAATTAAGAAAACTTTATAACTGAGTTATTGTATGAGGATATTACCTTTTGTAATTGCGTTGCTAGTTTTAGCTACCATTCAAACATCGACAGCCCAAAAACAGCAGAAGGATAGTTTTAAGGTTTCAGCTGGTTTTATTCGGTTTGAAAAAGATGATTTGAATGGTTTTTATTTTTCAAACGAATATAATAAATCGCTTTCCAGATTTATTATGATATCTCCTTCATTGGATTTTGCGCACGGTACAACGGGTAACGAGTATCCTTACTCTCTATTTAACAAAACGTCTGTCTCTGGAAATTTTTTGGTCAATTTTACTCCATTCGTATCACCAGTGGCCGAAAAGAGATGGAGTTTATGTGTAGGTGCAGGGCCTTCTCTAAGGTATTTTTCTGGACCAAATTTGTCAAATTATAAAATCTATAAAAATGCAACAATTACTATCGGCCCACATCTCGACAATTCAGTTCCGCTATTTCATCCTAATGATTTGTTAAAAAGCCATAATTTTATTAGTATAGGAGGAAGGGCAGGATTAGATGCAGGACTACTTGTTTCAAAAAGAAACAAGATTGGAATAAATATTACCTATGCAAAATATGCGCGTGGCGGAGAAATCTTCACTTCAGGATTTAATTTTTGTTATTTATTTTAGATTTTCGGAAAGCTGAACATTGGGTGAAATTAAAAGATATTACGGCAGCGGCCGCCGCCAAAAGTAACACGGGTTCGATAGAAAATTTTTTCTGGTGAGATGTGTGCTGAATACAAATCAGAGTGCCATCTTTGAATATTGAAGGGTTTTAATATTAACTTTCCTAAAAAATATGCCCCCTAGACATGGTTGCTTGGAAGCATATTAGTATGCTTCCAACTATATGGATACTCATACTAGCGCCATATATAGCTTTTAACAGGCTCGTGGTCGTTTATGTACAATCTTTTAATCTAACCCAATTTCCAGCGCAGGTTTGCCAGTATCCAAATCCTTCAGGATCTTGACAATTTGTGTTTCGGTGAATTTTGTCCCTTTCATAGCAGTTTAAAATTAGAAAATTTGTCTAATTATTCACTGTTCTATTTTTGGGGAAGCGTACAGTAAGTCTCCCCAAAACCACAATTTTTGTTGTACAAAAATACGTTGCTCAGAATGTACAAACTTAGCAGGATCTTTAAGGTTGATATAAATACCAAAATACGGACATAATTAATCAATTTAGTAAAATAAACTTGTATACCAATCTAAGTACATTAAATTTGATTCTTTATATGGATTAAAGTATACAAAACGTGAAAATTGGATATGCGCGGGTATCTACCCAGGATCAGAATTTAGAAATGCAGCTGGATGCCTTGCAGAAAGCAGGCTGCGAAAAGATATTTCAAGAAAAGGCTTCCGGAATAAAATCCGACAGACCTGAGCTTGCCGCTATGCAGCAGGTACTTCGGGAAGGTGATGTAATTTATATTTACAAACTTGACCGGTTAGGACGTTCCCTAAAACATCTTTTGGAAATGACTTCTGATTTTGAAAAAAGAGGGATTGGATTGGTTTCAATTAACGATCATATAGATACTACAACTGCTCAAGGTAGACTCATATTTAATATTTTTGCTTCTCTTGCAGAATTTGAAAGAGATCTGATCAGAGAAAGGACTAAATCCGGTTTGGAAGCTGCGCGTGCCAGGGGAAGAAAAGGTGGACGGACAAGAGGCCTTACCAAGGAAGCAGAAAAAACGGCTATGTTAGCCCAAACACTTTACAATGAACGTAAGTTAGGCGTAAATGAAATAGCTGCTGGCTTAAAAATTTCAAAAATGACTCTTTATAAATATTTAAGGCATAGGGGAGTTAAAATTAGTAGCAAGAACTAAATGTTAAATTGAATACGATCATTTTCGCAAACACAAAAAATTTTCATATGCACCGAAAAACTGAAATACGTATACGTCATTGGATTTTTATCGATGATATAAAGTTTTTCGGCCCGGGCCGTTATGAACTTCTTGAACATATCGCCCAGACCGGTTCTATCTCGAAGGCTGCAAGTGCCATGGGGCTTTCCTATAAAAAAGCCTGGGCCATGGTTGATGCAATGAATACCAATGGGAGTAGTCCCTATGTAATCACGCAAAAAGGCGGGACCCATGGTGGCGGAACCGTTCTGACTGATACTGGCAAACAAGTCATGGAAGCTTATAAAAATTTCAATGAGAAACTCCTTGAAACTGTCAAAGCGGAAAAGGAGCTGTTGTCTGTAATCTGATTTTTTGAGAATGTAGTATCGACAAGATAAACAGAGTGTATATATTTGCGATATATTTGTAAATACATATCGCTTTTAATGAAAACACTTCTATTTCTTTTTGCTTTAACAACTTGTTTGCCTAAACTGGTACTGGCACAACAAACACTTGATTCAGTCAATACCAGCAGAACTTTTCAACTTGGTGAAGTAATAATCTCTGGTATATCAGGAAAGGATACCACCAATGTGCTCTCCTACCAAAGAATAGAAAAATTCAACCGGACTGACCTGTCCAATGCTCTTAACATCCTGCCTGGTGTAAGTATTGCCAATGTTGGTCCAAGGAATGAATCCGTGGTTTACGTGCGTGGGTTTGACCTAAGGCAGGTGCCGGTATTCATTGACGGTGTTCCGGTTTATGTTCCCTATGATGGCTATGTGGACATGGGACGCTTTACAACATTTGATCTCGCTGAAATAAACGTTTCAAAAGGATTCGCTTCGATCCTTTACGGTGCAAACACAATGGGCGGCGCTATTAATCTGGTTTCTCGTAAACCAGTCAGCAAGTTTGAAATTAATGGCCGTGCGGGCATTTACCACGGGGACGGCTACCGGTGGAATGTCAATGCCGGATCTAGATTTGGCAAATTCTTTTACCAGGTCGGCGCTTTACAGCTGAAACAGGAATCATTCCCTTTGTCTGCTGACTTTAAGAAAAGAAAATACCAGCAGACTGATGACCGGGAGAATTCATACCGGAACGATCTTAAATTCAGCGTAAAAGCAGGTTTCACGCCAAACGCAACCGACGAATATGTGATCGGCTATGTTAATCAAAAGGGAGAAAAAGGCAATCCGCCTTATGTGGGTGACGATTCCAAAATTACTACACGCTTCTGGCAATGGCCAAAGTGGAACAAGCAAAGCTTGTATTTTATATCCAATACAGCTGTCGGTGAAAAAAGCAAAGTAAAGACACGCTTGTATTATGATACGTTTGTCAACCAGCTGTTCAGCTACGACGACACGACTTATACCAAGCAAACCCGCCCTTACGCGTTTCAAAGTTTTTACGACGATTACACCTTTGGCGGCAATGCGGAGTATGAGTCCAGGGCATTGGCTGGCAATATTTTCAAGCTGAACGTGCAGTATAAGCGTGATGTGCACCGAGAGCATGATCTGGGCGAGCCCGTGCAAGGTTACATTGACAATACCGTGTCTTTGGGCATTGAAAATACCTATCAGATTACCCCAGCTCTGGCTGTTATTCCAGGCGTGAGCTTTAACATGCGTAACAGCGATAAAGCGCAGGAATACAATGCAATCACCAAGGAGATCACCAATTTTGAAGACAGCAAAAACAATGCGGTCAATGCCCAGATAGGCCTTTTTTGGGATATAAATACAAGCCATTCGTTGAAAGGTTCGGTTGCCCGTAAAACCCGGTTTGCAACCATTAAAGACCGCTATTCTTACCGGATGGGCCAGGCGATTCCAAATCCTGACCTGGGCGCAGAAGCAGCTGTAAATTTCGATTTAAGCTATTCGGGAAAAATAGCTGACAAACTCAGCCTGCAGGCGAGCGTGTTTAACAGCAACATCAATGACATCATACAGCAGGTCGATAATGTACAGCCCGGACGTTTCCAGCTACAAAATGCAGGAAAAGCAAGGTTCTATGGTGCGGAAGCGGGTCTGGATTACCGGGTAATTTCCGGGCTTAGTGTTGGTTCGAATTACTCTTTTATTAAAAGAAAAAACAAGACCAATCCAGCCATTCTTTTCACCAATGTACCAGAGCACAAGATCTTTGCCTATGTGGATTACTCGTTTTTAAAGCGGGCCAATATCCTTGCAAGCCTGGAACACAATAGCGACCGTTACAGCACCAGCTATGGAACCCAGGCAAAATCCTACACACTGGTCAATGCCAAGGCATCGGTTAAACTATATAAATCCATTTCCGCTGAAGCGGGCATGAACAATATTTTTGATGTTAATTACAGCTTGGTAGAAGGTTTTCCGGAAGCCGGACGAAATTTCTTTGTAAACCTGGTATTCAGTCATTTTTAAGATGCGTTTACTTGAATGAGAAAATTGTTGAGAACCGTATTGAAAGACAGATCAGGTTGGTTTAAGATCAGCATGGTTTGTGCTGTCTTTATTTGTTGCGGGCTCATCCAGTCATTTCAAGTTGATAATCAGGAAACCTATGTTTTACAGTATCCCGCCAACTTCGGTGCCCGGTTCGTCATACCGGCTGACAACCCGACCACCAAAGATGGTGTTTATCTGGGACGACTTCTTTTTTATGAAAAAGCTTTGTCTGCCAAAAACAACATATCCTGTGAAAGCTGCCACCAGCAAAAACTGGCTTTTACAGATGGAAAAGCATTTAGCACCGGTACTGATGGCTCATTAACTGCCAGAAATTCGATGTCACTGGCCAACCTGCTTTGGGTTCGAAACTTCTTCTGGGACGGACGCTCGCCTGGCCTTGAAGATCAGGCCAGATTTCCTTTGACAGACCCACATGAGATGGGTCAACCACTGAGCGAATCAGCAAAAAAGATAAACAATACCGCCTTGTATCCACCACTTTTCAAAAAGGCATTTGGAAGCACCGTAATTACCGAAGGCCAGATCCTGAAAGCGCTGTCTCAATTCGAACGGACATTGATCTCGGCTGGCTCGAATTATGACGGGTATCTGGCTGGCAATTATAAGCCTACTGCACAAGAGCTTAGGGGTTTGCAGCTGTTTGAAAGCGGGCCGGATCCAAAGAATGGCGTTAGGGGTGCCAATTGCGGTCACTGCCATGGCGGCGTGAAGACTTTCAAAGAGCTCTTTCATAATAATGGTCTGGACAGTTTAGTTACTGACATGGGCAGAGAGCAGTTTACTGGGCAAAGCACAGACCGGGCCAGGTTCCGCGTCCCTACCCTGCGCAACATTATGCTGACTGCTCCTTACATGCACGACGGACGTTTTTCAACCATTGAGCAGGTTCTTGATCATTACAATGAACATATCCGGCAGAGCCCGACACTCAGTTCTTTTCTGCAAGACATTTCCAATGAAATAGGTGGTAAAAACCTTGCCCTGACAAGAGGCGAGAAAGCCGATTTGATAGCTTTCCTGGGTATGCTGACAGATTCATCATTTATTTCCAATCCTGCATTTTCTAATCCCCATCCTGTTTTAAATCCTTAAACTATGTTCAAAACTAAATTCTCCAAGCAAAGCATTGCAGCCAGCCTTTTGCTGCTTTTGTGTGCTGCCTTTTCATCATTTGCTCAAAATACAGCGACGCTTTCTATTACTGGGGAAGTCACAACCCCTTTGGAGCTGAAATTAGCAGACCTTGCCAGCTTTAAACAGGTAAGCCATAAAGTGAAAGACCGAGACGGAAAAGAGCATGAATTTTCGGGGGTTGCCTTAATCGAGATCTTAGAAAAGGCAGGTGTTACAACCGGAAGCAAGCTGCGTGGCGAAAACCTGGCTAAGTATCTCCTAATTTCGGCTGCTGATGGTTATGAAGTATTGTATTCACTGGCTGAGATTGACCCTGACTTTACAGACCAGGTGATTTTGCTTGCAACAACAAAAGATGGTCAACCGCTTGCAAACGGCGAAGGTCCTTTCCGGATTATCACGCCCAACGATAAAAAACCGGCTCGCTGGATACGGGAAGTACGCTCAATTAAAGTTGCCTTTGCCAAAATTTGAGACTGCCAGTTTCTGGAATGATGTTAAGACTAGTGTCTGAGAATTCCATGTACCGTATTATTCCAAAGTGAAAATCTTGTACAAAAACCGTGACGGATTTTCTCCTTTTCTTTAGTTTACCCCATACTAGCTTTCTGACCAGAAAATTATCTTACATAGTTTGGAGAAACACACTCCATCCAATACTGGATTATCGTTTTTTTTGTTTGTTGTAGTCTGTCAAAGTTGGTCGGTTTAATAAAGAATCCTTGAATTGATTTCGAATAGGGATCAACAACGTGTGACTGCTCGGCACTTGTTGAAAAAAACAAATAGGGGATACATTTCACTCTAAGCTTTTCATTATTGTAGATTTTCTCTCTTAACTCTAAACCGTTTAATGCGGGCATATTTATATCCGAAAGGATAATAAAAGGCTCTACGTCGCTTTCAGTCAAATATTTAAGGGCGTCACCACCATTCTCAAAATAAGTAATTTCATTTTTGTAATTAAGATTTTTAAAGATTTCATCTAAAATAAGTCTATCGTCTTCATCATCTTCTATAATTATAATTGGTCCTGTCTTGTTCATAATTCGATTGATGAAAAAGCAGAGATCAAACGCCTTTTGGTGCCTATACCTGCTAAATGGGTTAGATATTACTAATATAAACTATTAGTAGATTCGAAAAGTACAAATATGTACACTCTAAATCAAGGCTGGATTTATATAACAAAAGCCAGAAGTGGTTCGAAGAGTTTGCATAAACAATTTTATTTTAAGTGACGGAACACAGAACAAGAGGGGGTAGCAGCGGTTTTGTGAAAGTTCTTTGATTAGTACAAGGAGATGGGACTTTTTCCATTTGTTTCCGAGTAGCACCAGGTGAAGCCTACCGTTCGTTTCTGTGAAAATATGCCTATCTTTATTTAATCAGTTTAACTGAGTCCCTTTTCCGCCCTGTTGTCAGAGCTGCCCGGTCAAGCCACTCCTTACCAACAGCTCCTATGTTCAAAATAAATCTGGCAGCAAATGCCTTAGTACGTAAGCACTTTTCACAAGACTGTGCTTCAACCAAAGAAGCCATTACTGTTTTGCTACTTCAAAATGAACAACTCCTTTTGCGGTTAGATAAATTAATCAAGCAAAATCAACGTTTAATTGCCATGGTGAAAACCAGCATAAATGGTTATAACCATATTTCGAAGCTTTGTTAGCATGTATTTAGTCGCAGATGACGCCGTTCGTACGAACAGCGCCGAACGTGATCTGACTTTTCTGCATACAATACAACCTACTCCCCCATCAAATTGAGTTGTGCACATGAAGAAAAACGCTTTTTTTCTATCAGAAAATACGCTCGTATCTCTTTTAAAAGCTAATAATAAAGGTGCATTCGAATACCTTTATGACCATTACTCGGCTAGTTTGTTTGGCATTATCTGTAAAATTGTCAAGGATAAAGAAAAAGCCAATGATGTGATGCAGGAGGCATTTTTGAAGATATGGAGAAATATTGCTGCCTATGAGGAGAGTAAAGCCACATTATTTACCTGGATGCTCAACGTCACTAGATACACGGCCATCGATGCCCTGCATGCCAATGTGAAGCGTACACTCTCAAATGATTGAACACTGTCAGCGAGGCAGAATTTGGTCCCGTAAGTATTTTCCAGTTTTCCATTGCTACAAACACCTTTTTGAAATTCAGAGTTACACGCTCAGCTTAACGCATAATATTTCCGTTTCATAAGACCGGCGCCGGCCGTAATCCAGCGGCCTTAAAACGGGCTCAAAAGTATATCAATGGGTTAAATAAAAGATTGTACGATAGCGGCCGCCGCCAAAAATACCTTGGGTTTAATAGAGTTTGCTATAAGCAAATTTCAGGACAGTATTTAAATATTGAAGGGTTCAAAATGTACCTTTTCTGAAAATATACTCTCCATAGTTGCCCAGTCTAAAGCAAATTGATATCTTTTTAATGCAATTAATACTCGTGCCATTGATATAGCTGTTAATTGTCTAGCGGTCGTTTATGCAGCGGCCGTTGCCGTAAAATATTTTAATATTTTCGTAGATTCTGTAAACTTTGGGAATTGATACGAACCATAACTTTATGAAGATGGTTTTCATTAATACGTTTTACGGAATAATTATATTTGTTTTGAGAAAGCATTTACGAAAACATGCCAGAATTGCCCGGTATGTAATTTATAAAGAGACTTTAATCGACTTCAAAGATCATTTCTGGACGTTTGTGGGTTCTTTTGCAGGCATAGGATTAATCGGATTTTTGAATCAGAAGAATTTTACGCACACAGATAATCTTTTCCTGATCGGTTCCTTCGGTGCTTCTTCCGTTCTAATTTATGGTATCGTAAACAGTCCTTTGGCGCAGCCCAGGAATCTGGTAGGCGGACATGTCATTTGTGCGTTGGTTGGCGTTACGGTTCATTATATCATTCCAAATGAAATCTGGCTTTCTTCCGCATTTGCCGTTTCCATTTCCATTGTGATGATGCAGATCACCAAAACACTTCATCCGCCTGGCGGAGCTACGGCGCTTATTGCCAATATCGGCTCCGAAAAAGTGACCAGTCTCGGCTATTTGTATGTATTAAGTCCGGTTTTATCGGGCGTGATTATACTGCTTCTAGTTGCTTTAGTCGTTAATAATATGACATCTCACAGAAAATATCCAATTAATAAACATTGGTTTAAAGTTCACAAAAGAAGATATCGTTAGATTATCGGAACGTGTATTTTTGTTTTTAAAAATCCATATTATGAATACAAGTGCAACATCTCCTTATCGTCAAAAAAAAGCAAAGAGAACATTTACAGTATTATGCGCAGCGGCAATTATTGGTGTTTTTGCAGCTTTGCTAGCGGATACCTTAAAAGTGATCACAGAGCATTATGAACACGATTTTCTGCACCGGCTTGATGAAAATCAATATCTTATTTTCTTTCTGCCTCTGATCGGGTTCACCACAATTCATATTTTACGACATTTTCTGTTTCGAAATAAACCTAATAAGGGAATTAAGGAAGTTATGGATTCGATTGTCAGAGATGGAAAAACATTACCTGCTTACAAAATTCCATCGCATTATTTTAATGGTTTTCTTACCGTCATTTTTGGCGGATCAACTGGAATTGAAGTTTCCACCGTTGTTGCTACTGCGTCCATTGGAGCTCTATCCAGTCATAAAATTGACAATCTGAATAAGTACCGGACAGATTTAATCTGCGCAGGACTAGCCGCCGGTGTGACTGCTTTGTTTAACGCACCAATTGCAGGATTTATGTTTGCATTTGAGGTTTTTACGAGCAGAAGAAAAAAAACACATATTGCCGCGGTAGTAACCGCGATACTTACCTCTTTTTTGTTGACAAAGTACTTTTTCTACAAACAGGTTTTTGATTTTAATGTAACCATCTGGCATAAAGAAGCTTTGCCTTATTTTATTTTATTAGGAATTTTGGCAGGTTTTAATTCAGTATTACTAACCAGAAGCGTACTGTTTTTCAAAAACTTCTTTGGCTCTATTAAAAATGATTATGTCAAAATACTGTCGGGCTCGCTGATTATTTCGATGCTGATATTCTTCTTTCCAAGTTTATACGGTGAAGGGTATTCCGGAATAAAAAACCTGCCTATTATTTCGCAATCCGCTGATCTTGTTGTGCTTTTGCCGATTTTGATTGTTCTTTTTCTTAAACCAATCGCTACTTCGGTGACACTTGGTGCGGGCGGAGACGGTGGAGTTTTTGCTCCGAGTTTATTTATTGGTGCTTTTTTGGGTTTGATTACTGCTATTACACTCAATCATTTTTTCCACCTTAATCTTATTCCGCTCAACTTTATAGTCATTGGAATGGCAGCTGTTTTAAGTGGAAGTATTCATGCGCCACTGACTTCGATTTTTCTTGTTTGCGCCATTACAGATAACTATATTCTATTCATTCCTATATTGATCGCCTGTCTGGTTTCCCGCTTTGTGGCCAATAGGATTTATCCATATACCGTTTATACGTATAAGTCTGTGGCGTGATTGTTGTACCCGGAAAGTCGGCTCATAGTAGTTTTAACATTAATTGAAGTAATTTTTTATGAATATCAGAAAAGCAATTGATCAGGACCGTCAAGAGGTGTAGGAAATATTTACACCGCTAATTCATAGTGTGTATACATTGTACTGCAGAATAAAATCAGCAGCTATATCAAAAACTTTACAGTTAAGACGTTAATTGGTTAAACTTCATCAGAAGCCACTGGCACGTTTTGCTTTAATATATCCTGGTATCAGGCAAAGGCAATTGCCTATCCTTAAAGAATGAGGCAATTATCCTGAGAACGTGATCAGATTATTGCTGGGATAATTATATTAAAGAGTAAATTATATGCTGAAATGTCAGGTTGGATCTAATTATATCTCAATTAAGAGAATAAATAACATCAGCTATACAGCACTTGACGTAAAAGAAAAGCAGTCAGTCACATCACTAAGGTTGAAGCTCAGATCTTATAGCGTGGTAACAGGTGTATTATGAAAGTCATACACATGCCGGCACGATCTGCAATTCATTATGATGAACAATTTAAATCCATTTTGTGTGATTTGTAAGCACACATAATCTCCCACACTTTTTTGATGCACTCCAGTTTAAGAAGTTTACCCTATTAAAATAACTTTTGATGTAATTCCTGAAGGGATTGTGTTATCTGTCTTGTGCTTAGGCCGCTGTATTGTAGCTGAAGTAAAAGCTGCCTGTCAGTATCCAGGCTTTTAAGTTTCCAGTATTTTGGATGTCTGAGCTCTATTGGCCGGTGAAAGTTACCTTCCCTGGCTTCCCTGATCAGAACATCAATATCTAATCGTTTATCTAAAGAATTAAACGATTGTACTTTTTTCGCAGTGATCCTGACAACACGGCCTGTCGATAAAACAATTATTTTTTCATTGCTATTTTCTTCCATTTCTTAGCAGAAGTTTTGATAACCCGTTAAGTTGCGTTATGATTTGGTGCTGACAAACTTTCTGGTCTAATATAATTATTATAACTGTATTCCTTTACAAAAGCATACCTGGCGTGAAGCACGCTTTATTAGAATCGGATCGCGTTGTTTTTCTGTGTACTAATACTTCATTGGGTGCTTTTTTATCAATATTTAGGTTATCCATAGTTAATATATCATGGGTATAATTCAACGATCACCTCTATTTCCACCGCTATATTAGAAGGTAGCGAGCCAACGCCAATTGCAGAACGGGCATGTTTTCCAGATTCGCCGAAAACTTCCACCATAAGATCGCTGTATCCGGCCTACCAACTACATCTTTGTTAACTGTTGAATATTGTTAAAGTTTTGCGGGTACAGATCGGTGATGTTTTTATGGTTAATTGTCGAGATGTTTGTCAGGGTGTTCTTTAGCCATTTGT
>NZ_VTOL01000028.1 GCF_009801115.1 Dyadobacter sp. 3J3 | reverse complement strand
ATTTAGAACAAGAATTCTTGCAAAAATTACGTCCTTAACTTTGATTCAATACCTTAATAAATTTATATTCAACAGGAATATAAACAATATCAAAATTCAAATCACATAATTTCACCCAACGGGTTATCAGATAAATTGTCAGGATATTTGACTTTTACCGTGGAACCAAATTTTAAATAGTAATGAGAATATTGGCACTTTGTGTTTTACTGTTGTCGTGCGTGAGAACGCAAAAAATCTCATCTGTTCAAGAATGTAATGAGAGAATTCGCTGGAAGTTCGAGGATTACACAAAGAAGCCTCTTTTCGCGAGCCAGATTTTCACAAAAGGATACGGTATACATATAGTTTATGATTCAAAAACTGAACTTCCTCAAATAGTCAGGGATTCAATGTCATTTATTCTGCTCAACGGATTTAGGGCGGCTTTGACAACCTGGGGCGTTTCTTTGATTGCAAATAAATCAACTTTATCAAAGGATATTGTAGGATATCTTGACGCCTATAACTTCAAAACCGGGAACAACTATACTTACAATGCACCTCAAGTATTCAGTGTAGATTGCATTGAAAATGCAAATTTTGTAATCCGTGTGTATACACAGAGTGGAAAAAAATTTAGATATAGCAGGGAGATTCTTGCAAAAGCTCAGATTCAAGGCCGAACTATTATCATCAATATGCAAAACCATCAAATGATATATGATCAAAAACTTTTTCAAATAAAATCCGGACTTTTTTTCAATATCGTACCGATTTTAGCACACGAGTTGGGGCACTGCTTTGGATTATCCCATCAAAATGATGGCAAAAGTATTATGGCCTCTTCCTCGAAATCTATTTCAAACTTTCCGCTCATGAAAGATGGTCAAAACTTTGCATTGATACTTGGAAAACAGATAAAAGGAGGAGCACCGGGATATTTCAATCCTACGGAACGTGTCGGATTACGGGCGGGTTTGTGAAAATATGTGAAGCCATTAACAAAAATTCAACCTTAGAAGATGGAAGAGGGCCTAGTCCATCGACGAAATTTCTAGTTTTCAACCAAATGAAGCCATTTTATTTTCACTTTTTTCTCCGCTGCCGAGTATAATCCGCGTATGACTACCAGTTAGCCATTTTTTTTAAAATAGTACCTTCTAATAACAGAGAACATCATTACTGAGAATTGTCAAACATTTTTGTAACGACGATCCTTAACATCCTTCCTACCGCCTTACCTCCAATACTTCGTATTAATTACTTCGCCATTTTATTTCTCTCAAATATTCTATTGATTTTCTCTAATTCGTCAATGTTAGTACAAAAAATATCCCAGATTAATTTAAAGAATATTCTTGAGAGCCACAAAAGTATGGTAATGACGAATGTTGTAAAAAGTATCTTAACTAATGCTCCGACGTTTTCATGAAACAATGCAACCAATGATAGTACAACGCCGAGATATATCTTGGAATAAATATTACTCAACACGCTGATGAGATGCTCAAAAGATTTGCCTTGCCTCTCGATTTCTTTGACTAATATTGACTGGACATTTTCTTCATCGTGACGGTCCCATTGTTTGTATTTATTAAAAACTCTTTGCGCTTTACATGTTTCGTCATGCATTCCCTCTTTGTCCCAACTATACCAATTAATATAATGTTGTGGGTAATCCCTCCTTATGATCCGGGCCTGAAAAACTTTGAGACTTCCGCCCGCAAAAAGAAAACTTACACCGGCTATCACCAGGCTAAGCAAATAGTCTGGGAGCGCTTTGTACAAACTGCCGATAAATATGCCCCAATATAACATTGCCGTAACCAAAAACATCAGGCTGACCGCCTTCTGCCAGGATTCATGCTGGTCAGTTACTAAACTTTTGAAGCTTATTTTGTTTTTATAAAGGTTGAGAAGTTCGGTTGTCATTTTCTTGAAGGATTAAATGATAGATATCTGAATGAAATTTCCTAACAGTTTACCCTCAAGCTTTATTTTTCTCTCGCTAGTAATTGAAAAACTTAAAGAAAAAAAAATTAAAGGCGTCCTGTGTAAGTTTACAACCCTGCCGGACTCAGCGAGAAACGCAATTCCTCTGAATTCGCTCATGTGGCTAAGTTGTGACGAAATATAGTAACAAAATGTGCACGTCTTTTCTAACGTCACTAGAAATAAAAAGCTTGAAGAGATTATTCTACAAGGTACCGCCAGTAATAAGTGGAATCTGAGCTACAGAAAACTGTCAACATCTGAGATGAGAAAGACCCGGCACATACTTCTATAGTTAAATTACTGCTTCACCGGTTAACACTTAATTCAGGTCATTTTGCACGTATTTGATTTCCATCAGGTACGAAGGTACAGTGAGGAGATTCATCTGTTTTGTTTGCTATTAGAATTTGTAAGATCTAAATTATGATAAAGGCCGGTCGATTCGGATTGTACACTCAACTAATTGTTTAATTAATATTCATTATACTTTAAATTGTTCTGACAATTTAAAGTATGCGATTCACTTCCGATACACTACTTAAAAACATTCATTATACCGCTTTGTAATTAAAATAGCGGATCAGATATTTTTTCTGCCTACTTTCCATCATTTTGACTTTCTTGTCGCGCTACTATCAATACAAATCTCTCCCAAAAGAATAGCGCGAGGCTCCGATGTGACTTTCACAAATCCATGCGTCTTAAAAACAGATCTTTTAGCAGACTATTTAGATAGGAATAAAAACCCCTCGTCATCCATCCAAGAAGGACTATTCATCGGGAACAATACAGTCTAATTAGATAACACTATGATACATCAACAAATCATTACGTTAAAAACAGGGCGCGAAGTAAAAGTAACACTGAACGGTATCCCCACAGAGGATCCATCCAAAGTTATCATTCAAACCGATGTTCAAATCAAAGAGCCCCGTGAAGAGCAATTCCACGTGCCAATACACGCAAGCCATCCCAAATATTGGAAATTAAAAGTGATGAGCCCGTCACAAGCACGAATGATGTATTTTAAATACAGTGGTCTTTCCAAAAAGCAGATGAGAAAGTTGCTGGCTGAATTTGAACATATCTATAAAGCGTCAGCCCAACAGGAATTCTGCTGACGCAAATCACTGCGCGCACTGGCTGCTTCCGATATTCAGACCGGCTCCAAATTCCGTTTTGAAATTAAGTGGGTAAATCATTTATCAAAATAATTAAGCGACACCTGATGGTGCCGCTTAACAGCTAATAGATGCAACTACGGCACAGCCCGATTTTCTTCCTGCTACCTCTTAAACACCGCGATCAAATTCATCCTTCCTCCGGAAGCGAGGTTTTTATTTCCGCCACGAAATCATGCAGTTGCCTGTTATGATCAGTTGGTCTGCTGAAAATTTAACTGGACTTTGGTTGGTAAAAGGCAAAACGACTATGCCTAATGTATTTACAATGGCAAAAATAAATCCACGCAATTTAAAAATGCGTGACTTAGTATTTTTAATCGATGTATTTAATTCGACATGATGTAGAAATTAAGAAAATGTATACTTTTTCCAACTTGAAGTGACTAAAAGGCACGTTGAAAAGTCAGAAGGAATGAAATACTCCCAGACATAGCAGAACTCTATGTCTTCCATTCGTTTTCGAAGACATTCGAAAACGCTCATCACAAACCAATAAAACGTTATGAAAAACAAAAAGAAGGGCAAACTTGAATTCAAAAAGCGAAACAGGCAAACAACGGAAGAAAGTTTAATTCAAGCAGCAGGCGATCTGTTCAGGAAATTCGGCTACGCTAATCTCACAGTCTCGAAAATAGCGAGGCAGGCAGAGGTCGACAGAAATCTGGTTTACAGATACTTTGGCAATGTTGCAGAACTTTTCAAAAAATACTTATTCGGACAGGATTTTTGGATTTCTCACAGCGATAAGGTCGATGAAATGATCGAGGCCAACAGGCATGACGATGGCAAGTCATTGGCTAAGTCACTTCTTGCAAGTCAGCTAAACTACTTTATGGAAAATAAGGAAATGCAGCGGCTAATTCATTGGGAGATCACCGAAACAAATCCCATTGCACGTGGAATCTCTGATGAAAGGGAGCGAATGGGAGAACAAATGCTCCGTATCACAGACAATCATTTTCTTGGTTCTGATGTGGATTTTCGTGCTATCGAGAGCATACTTATTGCCGGAGTATACTACATCGTTCTCCATGCAAAGATGAATGGAAGTACTTTTTGCGGTATTGACATCAACACCGGTGAAGATCTGATAAAAATTGAAAAGGCCTTAAAACAGATCATTGACTGGGCTTATACAAATGGCTCTATAAAGGTTTCGGAAGAACAAACTACATCAAAAACACTGGTTACATAGATCATTTTATTGTCAGTTTCTTGAAACACCTCGTCAATCATGTCACCCCGTATTTACCAGCGTCTTTTCTAACAGTGGGTCATTAAAAAATGTAGAATCTTCAAGGATTATCAGAAACTGTTTTACCACACTTAAAAAAAACGTAGGCTATTCTTTCCCACTGGCGAAATAGCCTACGGTTTTCTAATTAAAAAACAGATGAAAACTCGTAATATTTGTCTGCGTAACTTTAATCGTGATGCCAGCAAGCTCAGCCATTTCTTTCACCATAAGCAAGCCCAACCCCGTCATTCTTCCATTTTCCATCAGCTCATCCAGATTTTTATCCTTTATCGGTTTATTCATCATTTCAAGTAGTTCGGAGGAAACCCCTGTACCTGTATTAGATATTACCAACTCTAATTTATAATCCTGAGAAGGCAGAGTGTAAATATGGATCTTACCGTGGTAGGTGTATTTTGCTGCATTGTCAATCAAATTATGGATTATAATCGCCAGGAATTGATAATCACAATATACCGTCTGCCCGGAAGCCACGTCGTTTTCAAAAATGCTCCCGTTCAAATGGATAGCATCTTTAAACAATTCAAGCTTATCATCGATTACCTTTTTCAGGTTGATTTCTTCTGAATTCAATCGGTTTCCATAGACCTGCACTTTGATATAACCCAGCAAATCTCCCAACATCCCACCCATACGGTCCGAAAGCTCCGAAATCGTTGTCCCAAGACTTGAGGCCTTTTGCAGCTGATTATTTTCAATCATCCCAGGTATTCTCTGTGTTGCAAAACCGATGTATCTAAGTGGAGATTGAATATCGTGCGTTATCGAAGTAACCAATCTGGAAAGCAGATGCATTTGCTTTCCCATCTCCGTTTTTGACTGCTCTACATCAAGCAGTGCCTGATTAAGGCTGGCAGTACGCTGCACGATTACTTCTTCAAGCTTTCTATTTTCCCGTTCGGCAGATGCCACCCGGTAGTTACTATATAAGTTTGTAAAAAGAATAAGGCAGATTAAAAATATAGTGGCGAAAAGAGCGATGGCCCAAGCAGTTTCGTACCATTCTTGTGGCACTATGATATGTATCTTTTTAATCGTATAATTATCGATTCCAAAACCGTCCAGTTTTCTTACTAAAAGCGTATAGTTTCCTGAACCCAGACTGGAATAGCGCACGGAAAAGTCATTATTTTCCATCGGAACCCAGTCCGATGATCCGTCGGAATCATTTTGCTTTAAAAATTTATAAGATAAATTCAGATTATAATTATTGCCGGCATATGCCGTAGCGAAGGTGAAACGTATGTTCTGTGGCAGCTCTGGCAAAGTTAATGTATCTCCCTTGGTCGTAATAGGTATTCTGTTTGCCTCGGCAGCGGACAGCAGAATGGCACCGTCGGGAGAATAATTATTGATGTTTTCAGGTCGGAACCAGACGAAACCATTTAGCGAGGGCAAAGAAATGTACCCATTTTTTAATTTTACCCCGCATGGCTGGCAACTTCCGTTGAATTCGTTGGTGTTAAACCCCTCTTCTTCGGTATGATACATGTAAAATAGTTCTGAAACAGCTTTATTTCTGGCATCAGCCCGCCCCTTACCTTCTGGCGATCGAGCTGATTTAATTTTCGCATAATGCAGCAAATCTGCGATCTTCATTTGAAATAGGCCACGGTTAGTTGGCACCCATAGATAGCCACGCCCATCGGACATGGCGCAGTGCGGACTGGCAAGATATTTATTTTGGTCGATCGGAAATTCAGTGAGAATTTTCTTTTGATCAAGCAGCATCACTCCTTTTCCAATAGCGGTTACCCAAGCACTCCCATTGTCTTCAACGTGAATGCTTTTTATGTGCAACCCTGCACTGCTCCGGATCTGCTTGATTTCTCTGCTTGATATTTTTATGGAATATAATCCGTTTTTCGTTCCAATGATCAAATTATCATGATCGAACGATTCTATGTAGGTGATGTCCAGCAGGTATTCTTTTAGAAAAAGCTCCCACGAAGCTTTAACATCCTTGGTATACACCCTGTAAAGCCCTTGCGTCGGTATACTCATCCAGGTGTAATCTGTTTTCCCCTGATGAATTGTCTCGATTTTATTGGGCAACTCCCAATAACTAATCATCGTATCCCCGCCCGGTCCCGTATGAATAAGAGTCACTTCATTTTTCAGCCAGATACTGCCATCCACACTTCTGAACATCGAGCGTTGATCGAATGGATTTCGTGTCTCTACAAAAGGCAGGTGCCTTTCGTAGATATTACCCGTTTTTTTCTCTAGCCCAAGAATGTTTCCGTTCGGAGTTAAAATGGATCTATCATCATATGGAATTTGTGCGTATAACGAATTTTGCCGGCTAGGGCCACTGAGAGCCAAGGTCTGAAACTGTTTTCTCGACAGAATATACAGACCTTCCGTAACACTTCCGAGATAAATCTTTTTGCTGGAAGGGTCCAGAATGATGTTCTCGATACCTTTTGTTACCAGGTCAAAATCCTCAATCATAAGATGGGTTGAAAACGTTCCATCCTTTAATAATTCCAGAGAATAGGTATTTTTTCCGAGATACAAATAAATTTGATTCGCATTTCTGTTGTAATAAAATTTGATATCTTTTCTGTTCTGAATGTAAGAAGGGTCACTTGTGATTTCGCCTATGAGCGGATGTATGGTTTTCCGTTTATCCAATAACTCAGTAAAGGAACCATCTTCGTTGTACCAGTAAAGACTTCTGTCAAGTGAGAAGTAGTTCCACAGATTAGATTTATCCAGGTCAATCTCATATCTTTTTTGATAGCTTTCAAAATATTTTAATTTGGAATCTGTGAAAAAATAGAAATCTTCGTCCTTCTTTCCTGCCTTCAATAAGTAGTGGTTCAATCGCTGCGCCTCCCAAAGACGCCGAGGGCCTGACCAGAAAATAATGTTGCCCAATTCAATTCCAATCTTTTTTAAGCGTGCTAATCTTTTTGGTATATATGTGGTATCCAGGGTTGCTCTGCCATTGTCAATACGTACAACTTGTCCATTTGCAAAATGGGCAAAAATTGTTTCCTTTGAATTTTTATGGGATGTGTCTTTTGTAACAGAATGCTCAATATAATGTACCCGTGCTTCGTATAGGCCTAAATTTGTGCGGTTGTATACATAAAAATTTCGCCCGTCAAATCTGACCAGGCCATCTTCAGTCGCTAACCATACAAACCCTTCCTTATCAATTGAAACATCTTTAACGCTGTTTTGAGGTAGCCCGTTTTCACTGGTATAATGGGCAATATGGTAGCCCTTCTGGGCCGTTGCAAATGTAGATATCAGTAAACCGCTTAAAAGAAATAAGCAAAAGTGGCTGACTTTTTTATATGAAGTTTTCACCTTATCAGTTGTTTAGGTTGGAGTAGCGCTTTATTTTTTTCAAAAACATTGCTGTGAGAGCCTGTAAATCCAATTACTGATTGCATGTAAATAAACAGCCATGCGCGTCCGCATGACTGATTACAGGTAATCGTCAAGGCAATAGCCGTATCAACCTCCCGGCCTCTGACTGATTCATCAGGCCTGGAGCCGCCACGAGCTTATTTTTTTGAATCAGGGTTATTTTTTTTGTGTTTGATCAGCTCCGGCATATCCTTCTCGATTTTCTGATATAACTGGATTTCATTAGTTACTTCAAATTTCTCGAAAATCCGTAGCTTATGCGTACTAACAGTGCTCCATTTGATACCCAGTTCATCGGCGATCTCTTTGGTCCATTTACCATTCAGAATTAAGCCGATAATTTCGGCCTCTCTGGGTGTGACTTTGACTTTACAAGGTATGTTGGTGTTTTTATTAAGGTTCCTCAGATAATTCTGAGCAATAATGCTCTGCGTTTGCTGACTCATGTACTTTCCTCCTAACAGCACTGTTCCTATTGCTTGTTCAATGGTAGCGAAAGGGGCATTTTTTGACAAAAAACCGTCAGCACCCGCAGTCAGATAATCCATCGACGCGCTTTCTTCGCTTAAAGCGGTGTGGACGAGAATCCTGACTTCCGGCTGAACGCTGCGCAGCGTTGTGATCATCTCAGGCGTGTTACCTCCTGGCACATCAATATCCAGCACAATCATGCTCACTACATTCTTCTCCAGGAAACGGAACCCGTGGTCAAAAGTGGGCGTCGAATGGACGCCATGTTCCGGGAATTTGTCCTCAATAATTGCTGTTAATCCCCATAGAATTAATTCATGATCCTCTATAATGAGAATTCGATCCTGATGCTCCATAGTAATGCTAATTTCCTTATAAGTTTTGCTGGTTAATACAATATTAAGGATTTCAGCACCAAAAATCATATAGCTATTATTCTATATAAATAACAGAATTCATTCTCGTAGTATATGAGCATTTCAGCTATTTCATTTAAAAAGTCTGTGCGTAAATTTGTTTATGTTCTTCTGAGATAAATTATGTTTTTTATGAGAGAGCAGGATTTTGTGCAGAAGGTTCAGTAAGTCTGTTTCTTTGAATCTACTTAAAGTTTTAAAGTAATGTTTCAAACCAGGCAGTCAAATTTGTTGAGTTTTTGTCAACATGGTATTGTAGTTTTTCAAATTTTGCGTAAATAATTGTTCAGTTTTAATTTGATCTTTTCAACTAAATGACCTCAATCATGAAAAAACATCTACTATACGCTAACGATAAGGTTTGTTACTGGTTATCCTTTTGGCGTGCATACAGTCAAGTTGAATCCAGTTCCAACAAAATACCCAGATGGAATAACCAATAATTTAAGGTACTCAGCACATTAGGCGATACCCTGATCATAAACTATACACACATGATTTCAGAACTTTCCTTTTTGAACAGCCGTGGATCTCCGAATCTGTATTTGGGTGTTTTATAAAATACCTGGGTTTCTCTCCATCATACTTTTGTAACATATTGTCAGTCTTATGGCCTTGAAATACTTACTGCCAGAACCGATCGATGATCGTTACAGTAAACGTTAACAACTGAAAAAATCGACTCCCGACAATCACACTATAAATATTACCAGTATGAAAAAATATATACAATTTGAAAACGTATCAAGCGCGACCTTTCGGGTGGAAAATCCACCGGAGAGGTCGCGTTTAAAGTATTTAGAGACCCTGGCTTGTATTTCATTGGAATTCAATCGGGAGAAAACTGCCGAAGTCCAGGGATAATTGTATTGGGCAGAAGATCTGCCAATCAGCATGATCCTAAAAATGGTATTGAGGAAGTTGAATTTAAGATCTGTTTAGGAGATAATCGGAATGGCGTAGTACAAGGGTATTGACCTCTCAATGAAAACCGGCTTGGTAAGCGTATTGGATTTTCTCCGATAACAAAAATCGAACTGGAAGGGTTTTGAGCTAGTATGCCACCGACAAAAACCAGAAATTCACGATTTCCGGCTTTGCGTATAACTATGTCCGGTAGATAATTTAGTTATTGACTCTACCACGTTGAAATTTCTTATCAAAGGATTAACTGATTTTTATCTAGAATTCAAGATATCCGTTTTATCATCTAAAGTGAACTAAAAAAGAGGTTTCCTGGGCTTGTGTCTATTGAAAGTAACGGTTAGGATCCTAAGTAACATTCAAATAAAACAGTGTTTATGTCCGGCGAACAAAAATCTTTTTAAATCTGTCAAAAGAAAACAAAAATTAATCAATTCAATCAATAATTTAAAAACATGGAGACAAAACATTTACTACCAGTTCTTTGCGGCTTCGCGAGCATTTTTTTAACAAGCTCTGCCTTTTCACAGGTTAAAATCGGAACAAATCCGACGACCATCAATGCAAATTCCAATCTGGAGGTTGAAGGAACTAATAACAAAAAGGTTATTGTGCATAGGAATGACGGGACCGTTGTTATTGAGAATACGCCTTCCGGAAAGATAACTGACAGTCTGCTTACCGTAGACCCATCAGGTAACGTAAGAATGAAGAGTGTAGAATCACTAAGAACAGTAACGCAAATAAGTCCCTATATACGCCTTAGCGGCTCGGTCAATTATAATACAAGACAACCACTAAATGCATTTACAATTAAAAGTATGAGTGTGGATTTGAATAATGATATGGCATACAATGCAGTCACCGGCGAAATAACGATCCTGAAGCCTGGTATATATTTCTTTTCTGTTGTCACAACAGGTCATGTTGACCTCGGTGCAACAGCTACTCAAAATGACCATTGTACGTACTTTATTGTGAATAATGTTTCAGAGCAGCAAGTGTGTGGAAGAAGTGCAAGATTCGCACCAACAGCCAGTAATTCAGGCATAAGAGCCTTAGCTGTTAATGATAAGGTAATTGTTAAATTAACAACTGCTTCTAACATTGATTCAACAGGAATCTATTCCGTCCGGATAAATATGTTTAAACTCAGCGAAAAGGCCAATTAGTACAGGTCTTCACATGACTACCATTTTGAAATATGGATCATCTGATTTAATTCTCCCAGTAAATGGACAACCACAGCTTGTTGACCTTCATACCTCTATTACTTTGATTCACATACTATTTCAGTTCCATTACAACAACCCAAACTCAAATAACATGAAAACAAAACATCTATTACCTGTACTCTGTGGATTTGCATGTGTGTTTTTTACAAACATTGCTATTGCTCAGGTTAAAATCGGAACAAATCCGACGACGATTAATGCAGCCAATAACCTGGAGGTGGAAGCCTCTACGTCAGGTCGAAAAACGAGCATAGATAAAACAACTGGTAAAATGACCATTGCTGATGGATCACAAGGTGATAAGAGAATTTTAACCTCCGATCCCAATGGCGTTGCAACATGGCAGGCTCCGGAAGCACAGAATACCGGTGTATGGGTCTATGCAAAACAGACGGGCAACCAAGCACTAAATACAACTGGTTTCGTTACGATGCAGGTAAATACAGAGATTTTTGACCGAGGTAACAACTTTGATCCGGCAACAAGCAAAATTACGATTCCGACAACAGGAATATACCAGATCATTGGCGGCAGTAAAAAAACAGTTGATCCGACAACAGCCGGCGGCTTCAATATGTATTTAGGTATCTTTGTTAATAACATAGAGCATACCAATCTTTACGAAGATTCATGGTCTCAAGGAGACATACGACCCCGTCCGGCAGGTGCATTGATATTGCAACTAAATGCCGGAGATATTGTGGATATGAGGATTGGTAGGAATCAAGGAGGTCCTTACTCTGTCGGAGATTCTTATCTTACCTGTATAAAACTGTCAAACTAAATTGATTAGCGAAGATGTCGGTTTTGTGTTCTGAATTTACCTTGACGAAAATTTTAGCCTATGTATGCACGTCATATGTGAATACAGTCAATTCACGTACCTTCTGTTGGATCAATTGCGATAAACACCAGATAATTTCTTAAAACATTACACAACAATATACTTCAATTTAAACAACCCAAACTCAAAAAACATGAAAACAAAACATCTATTATTACTTTTTTTAAGCTGTGCTTTACTTGCCATATCCGATTATGCGTTTGCACAGGTAAAGATTGGCGACAGCCCTACGATTATCAACGGTGGTTCCGCTTTGGAAATTGAAAGTACGAACCGGGGATTGTTAATGCCCCGAATTTCTTTAACCAATACAACTACCTGGGGCCTTCTTGGAACTGCTGCTGCTGGTATGCACGTGTATAATACCAACACCGGAATTACCTCGACCAACACTACCTACCCTACGCTTGCTGCAAAAATAGGTGAGTATTACTGGGATGGAACGGGGTGGGTTGCTTTAGCTCCATATGGATCGCAGCTGGCTCCAGTTCAAGTAAAAGTCAGTGGAATATCTCAGACATTAGCTAATGCGCCTGTTAATAATACCAATGGCCCTGTGGTAAGATTGCTAAGCCTGGCGTCAACTGCTGTATTTGACACAGGAAATAATAAATCTGGAAATACAATTGTAATCGCTTCCGCTGGCTTGTATGATATTAATAGCTACAGCGGCTTTGTTGCAACGGGCCCTCCTGGTGGATGGGGTTTACGCCTTTGGGTAAATAACGCTGATCTCGGTCAGTTCACGGGAGGTGTAACGACCACTAATGCAAGTGATGCAGGCACGGGTAGAATATTAACTCGACTTAATGCAGGTGACGTTGTCGATTTCAGAATGGCCCTTACCCAGGAAAGTGGTACATTTTCTGTTAACAATGGCAGCTTTTCTGTGATAAAAGTATCCAATTAAAAAAGAAATTAAAACAATTAAAGAACCGTATAGTGCTCCCGGGTCAGTCAAAAACACAGGCCTTCAAAAGTTAACGTCTGTGTAAGTTAATTGCTTTGGGTATTAAATTATACAGTGTCTTAGGGACTTGAACTATCAGGTGAATCTATTCAAAACTCGCTCAATAATTGGATCTTAATATCCACGCAGCAGAGGTAAGATTGGCTTTGGCTAGAAATAACATCTTAAATCAAACAATCATAATCCATGCGCTCAGCAAAAAAACAATACCTCTGCCAATTTAAATTTTCATACACTTTTACTCTTAAAACAAAAACACAATGAATAGAATATACAGAACAAAGTCCAGAAACCGTAACCGGGATTGGACTCAGATCATTGTCCTCGCAATTCTGCTAATCCTGATGGCACTGAGTTTCGAAGCCCACGCTCAGGAAGGCAGCCAGGGAAACACGACGATTTTCGGCGGAGCACAAATGACGTTTTTTGGTAATCACGATTTTCTAACACCTGCCGGTGGTACTCAGCCAGGTGTCATCCTAACTGAACGCGCAAGTGCCAGTATTAGTTATCTTAATTTTTTCGGTGATAACCTTACCTCAACTGGTGCCACGGATGCGAGTTACGTAGATGGATATGTGAGAAAATATGGAGCAGGGCAGTTTATTTTTCCGGTAGGAGATAATAGCAATGTTGGACAGTTCGCGGCGTCTGCGGACGGTACAAGCGGAGCTTATTTTCATTCGGATGCTACAACAGCTATCACCAGCAACCTATTTACAGGAACAAACTATCCGGCATTGCCGTCAGGCGGCCTGCCGGGATTCCCAAGAGCTAACAAGGCAGCAACCATTGGCTCAATTGACGCTGTTGAATACTGGGATATCAATGGAGCGGCCTCAACAAAAATTACCTTAACGTGGGATGCAGGAAGTAATGTAAACACGCTTACAAGTTCGACGCTGAGCAGACTTACCATTGTGGGTTGGGATGCTACAGCATCCAGATGGGTGAAGATTCCCTCTACAATTGACGCCACTTCGGTCCTGGGAGGCACAAGTGCAGCGGCAGCGGGCTCTATTTCTACAAACGCAAGCATCATCCCTGATAGTTACAGCATTTACACACTGGCAGCAGTCCTTCCAGACTTGACCCCAACGCTTGGAATTTCTCCCTCGCAAGTTATTGGAAATAATAAAACGCTGAATTTCAGGGTACTTGTAGCCGAAATCAACGGAGCTACAACCAACGGGAATATTTTTGTTACGATTCCTGTCTCTGCACATTATGTAATCAATCCTTATAATTCCGCTCTTACAAGCTCGGCGGGTCTCCCGGTGCAAAATACAAGATGGACTTACGTAGGTATTAGTGGAGGAAACTATGTTTTTAGATATGGTGGTACGGCAGGGGCAACAGCTATCAATGCATCGTCTAGTTCTGCATTTGGATTTTCTGTAGTGTACAGTGCCAATGCACAGGCTGGAACTGAAAACGTAACGGTTTCGATATTTGATGGTTCAGGAGGAGAAACAAACTTTTTAAACAATAAGGACAACGAAAGCATCAACTACAGCACTAACTAAAGATTCGAAATCATGAAAAAAATAAGTCTATCTATATTGTTTGCCCTTGTGGTATCAATAGTGTTTGCCCAGGACCCTTCCCTGTCAACGGCTAATGTAGCGCCATCTCCGGCAACAGTGGGTGGGGCAATAACAGCGTCTTTTAATTTCCAAAATGTATCTTCACAGGATCTGACAAATCCTGATCCCGATAACAACCCTACCGTTATCAGGGTAAGCCTCAATAAAATTAAACCAACACTCAACGGAGGTAATCCGGTGGTGACTGGTGCAGGGGCAGCTTATTTCAACTGGTCTGCGGAATGTTCCGGCAATTGTAACGGCACTTCAGATGCAACAGACGTTTGGACAATTATCGGACTGCAAAATTCAGTTGTACCAGGGGCGCCGGATCCTTTTACAATTTCCGGAGGGCCCGTTTCCATAAGTGGTACGGTTACGGCTCCCTCGACATCAGCTGAGGCGAATGCGTTAAATGGAAGCGGGTTCAATGCTAATATTGCACCCGGGGCTGGAGGTGATATTGATCTTTCACCAGGAAGTAATGTGCAAGCTACTTACACATTTACAGTAAATCCTCCCGTTACTACACCGGATGCAACCTCAACTCCCGTTAACACACCAGTAACGATTTCCGTGTTATCCAATGACACACCCGGCTCTGCGGCCATAGACCCCGCATCTGTAAAACTAATCGATCCTGCTACAAACACACCGGTTACTTCGGTAACGGTTCCTAATCAAGGTACGTACATGGTGAATTCTAACGGTACAGTGACATTCACCCCTCTTGCTACGTTTTCGGGCGTTGCAACACCTATAAATTATACAGTCTATGATGTAAACGGCTTGACTTCAAATCCCTCAGCGATTACAGTGACGGTAACTCCAACAGCGCCAACAGCTGTAGCTGATGTTGCTACGACTCCTGCCGGAACACCTGTAACTTTGACGGCAACCACCAATGATACACCAGGTTCTGCTGCCATCGATCCTGCATCAGTAAAACTGATCGATCCTGCTACAAACACACCAGTTACCTCGGTAACGGTTCCGAATCAAGGTACTTACACGGTGAATCCTAACGGGACTGTGACATTCACTCCAGTGGCTGGCTTCACGGGCACTGCCACACCCGTTTCTTATACAGAGACAGATGTTAATGGTTTAGTATCTAATCCTGCAACGATTACAATTACTGTAACCGCTACGCCGCCAACGGCTATCGCTGATGTTGCTACGACTCCAGCCGGAACACCTGTAACTTTGACGGCAACCACCAATGATACACCAGGTTCTGCTGCCATCGATCCTGCATCAGTAAAACTGATCGATCCTGCTACAAACACACCTGTTACCTCGGTAACGGTTCCGAATCAAGGTACTTACACGGTGAATCCTAACGGGACTGTGACATTCACTCCAGTGGCTGGCTTCACGGGCACTGCCACACCCGTTTCTTATACAGAGACAGATGTTAATGGTTTAGTATCTAATCCTGCAACGATTACAATTACTGTAACCGCTACGCCCCCAACGGCTATCGCTGATGTTGCTACGACTCCGGCCGGAACACCTGTAACTTTGACGGCAACCACCAATGATACACCAGGTTCTGCTGCCATAGATCCTGCATCGGTAAAACTGATCGATCCTGCTACAAACACACCTGTTACCTCAGTAACGGTTCCGAATCAAGGTACTTACACGGTGAATCCTAACGGGACTGTGACATTCACCCCAGTGGCTGGCTTCACGGGCACTGCCACACCCGTTTCTTATACAGAGACAGATGTTAATGGTTTAGTATCTAATCCTGCAACGATTACAATTACTGTAACCGCTACGCCTCCGGTGGCTAATAACGATTCTGGTACTTCACAGAATGGAGCACCTGTGGATATTACAGTTTTAACTAATGATACACCAGGTTCCTCTCCTTTGGATCCTACAACGGTTAAGCTGATTGACCCTAGTACTGGAACTCCATCGACTTCTGTAACGATTCCCGGAGAAGGTACTTATACGGTAGATCCAGCCACAGGTGTCGTAAAGTTCACACCGGATCCAACTTTAACAACACCAATTACCAGCACAATTAATTATACCGTTACGGATACTGGTGGAAATACATCTAACCCTGCTACGATTACTATCAATGCAACACCATTGCCTGTAACATTGACAGTTTTCAAAGTAAGCAAAGAAGGACAAACGGCAAAACTTGACTGGACTACAACAGAAGAATCGAACAGCGATTATTTTGAAGTTCAGCACAGTACTACAGGCAAAGACTGGCATGTGATAGGAAAAGTAGCTTCTCACGGCGAAAGCGCTACCGAGAAAAAATACACTTTTAGTGATAGTAATCCTTCACAGCAAGCTGAAAACCTGTACCGCTTGAAAATGGTTGACAAAGACGCAACTTTCGCTTACAGCCGTATTCAAAGTGTTAAATTTGAAAGTTTGACAAAAGGTGAGAGCCTGGCACTATATCCCAATCCGGCAGTTGACGAATTGTCATTTAAAGGTGGCTCAGATAAGTTGGAAGAAGTTACAATAAGTGATATGTCTGGGAGGCTGGTTTTTAAAGGTAATTCGCTATCATCATCTTCCAAAATTGATGTTAAAGGATTATTACCTGGAATGTATGTATTGAAAGTCAAAGAAACGAATGGCTTAATTACCGTGCACAAAATCGTTATAACTAAATGACTTACCTAATTTTTAAAGGTAGGCTTGGTTTGATCAGTAACACATGTTTTGATTGAAAATAAAAAAAGAGGGTGCTTCAAATAAAGCATGGGCACCCTCTTTCCACACACTATATTTAATCCTTTTCAAGGATTGAATATGTTTTAAAATCAGATAATATTTCTACCAGCACAATCTTTAATTAACTCAAGTAATATCGGACGTCTCCCAAGGCGCAAATAATTTCCTGAAAGACAGGATAACGATAATATCAATTACCCCACAAACTAAAACCTGATAGTCATGAAAAAATTAATTTTATCTTTTTTATTCGCCCTGATAATATCAATAACTTTTGCACAGGATCCCTCTTTGTCAACAGCAAATCTTGTGCCATCTCCGGCAAAAGTAGGCGGCACAATAACCGTGTCTTTTAATTTTCAAAATGTATCTTCCAATGATATTACAAACCCTGATCCTGATAATAATCCAACTGTAATCAGGGTAAGCCTAAATAAAATTAAACCAACACTCAATGGAGGAAATCCCGTAGTATCTGGCGCAGGTGCGGCTTATTTTAACTGGACTGCTGAATGTTCAGGTGCTTGCGACGGAACATCGGATGCAACAGATGTCTGGACCGTTATTGGACTTCAAAATTCAGTTGTTCCGGGGGCACCCGATCCTTTTAGTTTTTACGGAGGACCGGTTTCTTTTGACGGTACGGTCACAACAGCATCGACATCGGCTGAGGCAAGTGCGAATAATGGTAGTGGTTTCAATGCGAATATTGCACCTGGTGCAGGTGGTGATATTGATGTTTCGCCCGGAAGTAACGTGCAGTCTACTTATACTTACACAGATGGGGTTTTACCAGTTACATTAACTTACTTCAATGCAGTGCGTGAAGGGAATTTGTCGCAGCTTAGTTGGGCCACCACAGAAGAAACCAACAGCGACCATTTTGAGATCCAGCACAGCCTGGATGGGAAAGCATGGGACGAAATCGGAACAGTTGCCTCCAATGGCGAAAGCAAAGCCCTGAAAACATACTATTTCACGGATAGAAAGCCTGACCAAGGTCAAAATCTATATCGCCTGAAAATGATTGACAGGGACCAAACCTATGCCTATAGCCGTATCCAGAGCGTGAAATTTGAAGGTATTATTACCAGCGTAGATCTGTCGGTTTACCCTAATCCTACCTCAGAAAAATTAGTTATCCGGGATTACAAGCAGGTGACCCAGGTTAAGATCCTTGATATGAATGGCCGCAGCGTATATCAGGCTGGCAAATCTGACAGTGGAGAAATCAACCTCCGAAATCTATCCGCAGGAATTTACCTCGTAAACATAACCAGAATCAATGGGGCACAGTCATCACAAAGAATCCTGATTAGCAAATAATAATGCTATTGTGAGAATAGTGTAGTTCATACATCTTTCCGGAATTCCGGAAAGATGTATTCAAAGAGCTTCATTCTATTACATGGAAGATGGCCTATATGAACGCTCTTATGCAAAACGTAATATTTTTGTCAACCACATTATCTGATATATCGAAAGTCAGTCGTGCAGAAGAAAACTTGACAGGAACGTACGAGGGTATTCCAAAACAATAAGTATCAATGCCTTGTTTCATCCCCGTCAACGGTCATAAAAGTAAAATTCAGTATAACGCCGGTTGATCGAAGTTGGTGGTGGTGCACTTAACACACACGAGAAAGTTCCCTCCAGATTGCTAAATGGTATCTATTGAGACTGTATTTTGTAGACTTCTTCTCAACGTTAATTTGATAGCTTCCTGCTGCAACACGCATGTCCCTCATCTTTGGGTTGCAGGCAGAGACACGGAGGTAAATCATTCCGTAGTGTACGAGTGACTATGATCACTTCCCGGGCTTCCGGGAAGTCGATTTTTTTCTGAATAACATGTATCAATGAATTGAGCGTTAACTAAACATGTGATCAGCGATGAAACATTTGCTATTATATGACTCCACAAATGACCGTGATTTCGAGGTGGTTTTAGAAAACATGCTATCGGAATCGACTGCTGAACAGGTTTATGTTGAGCATGGCCGCAGCATCAGTGAAACGCTGCAGAAATCCATCTTTGGAAGGAAGTGCGGTATTTTATTTAATCCATTTGATTTTTTTGTTATTAGCCTTAAAGACGCAGATGTAGAAGGACTTGATTTTGTAAGGTATGTGATCAGCTACAATCCTGGTTTACAGATTTTGCTTAACTCGCCTGTCTGTAACGAGTGGCTCATCAAGCAGATTATCAGACAGGCCCAAAGAGAAGTGACCAGAGCAAATAACAAACAGGATCTGTTAAGCAAAATCAGCATGTTACTCAGGCATCCTGACGATTAAACAACAGTTAAAGAATTAGTAGCCCCGCTGAAACGCACACGGCTGAAAAACCATAATTAATAGCCCTGTAAAAAAAACAATATCGATCATGAAAATATTCATAGCCAGTGATAATTCAATCTTCCGTTTAGGTATAGGCAGGATCATAGAAAATTTGTATGCGAACGCCAAGATAGAAGACGGTCAAATCGGTGACCTTTTGGAAAAATCCGGAGAATGGGCGCAGTTTGAACTGATAGTTTTGCATAAGCCAAACAGTTCAAACATATTATCAGATTTACTAAGGAAATTAAAATTATCCAAATCGACTGTAAAAGTTCTTGTACTTTCTGATGATGTAAGTTTCCCGGAGATGAAATTCTTATTTTCTCTGGGGATAAAAGGTTACTCGGAAAGTGCCTCGTCCATTGCAGATATCAGTGAGGCTATTAAACAAATCCTGTCGGGCAGGCCCTACATAGAAGCCTCACTTCTGATTCAGTATTTTAACTTTTCCAACTCATTTACGAATACAGTTTCGATGCAAAGACTATCAGTCAAAGAATTGGAAATTGCTACCTGCCTGGTCAACGGACTCAAAACAAATGAAATTTCAAAGTTGCTCAATAAAAAAGCGACAACAATAAGCACACAGAAAAACAAAATCTTCACCAAACTTCGCATCAGTAATGTCGTTGAGTTGATACATTACATGAGCGGAAATGCCGAGAATACCCTTATGCCCGGCAGCAAAATGATCTCATACTAATAGAAAAGATGAGATGTAAACCGGTACGATTTTTCAAAAAAACAACCATAATAAACAGATGAATGGCCTGTATAGCAATTATTGACAAGCATCCTATTTTCAGGAAAGGGTTAACACTATTTCTCAGCAGTAGTTTCCGGGAAGTCTCTTTTACTGAAACGGACAGCCTTGAAAGATTTTACAGATCGTATCCTGCTACGAAACCAGACCTTGTGGTCATTGGCGTGGATCTCAGGAGCCATTCTTATCCATTGCAAATCCGGTGGATAAAGCATCAGTATCGGCCCGTAAAAATTTTAGTGATGTATGATGGAATATCAGACGCTCCCACAGAAGCTAAATTTATTAACGTAGGTGTTGACAAATATATATCTAAACAAGAGAATCTGGAAAACTTGTATTCAACAATCTGGAAACTATTGAATCCTGTTTTTTGAATGTTCGGGCCGAGGTTACCTACACTGACAAAATAATTATTCATGGCCATATGCAATCAAACAAAATAGCGCTTATCATCTTGTAATCAGCCAATTGGCGGTTCCAAATAATGTGAGAATCGCTCATGATTTAAGAATGTAACGCCCAGTGGGTAACCCAGCGAGTTCATAGATACAATTTCCAGATTCGTTCCGTCTTAAAGCAGACAGCATTGAATCTCCAGATAAACAGTTAAACATCTCCCTGTCATAATTATAATTATCACTCGTGCTGAGTGCTTTGCTCGTTTGTTCTATGCAGCTAAATTTCGACCGAAAAGGATTGACTAATCATTCTTACACCAACGAAGAATTGGTATCTCTTTTTTTGAAGACCGGACAGAATACCTATATTGGAATTCTGTATGTAAGGTGTTCAGTTCATGTTTACAGGCAGTGTCTTTCCATTGTTAGGGATCCGGTAAAAGCTCAGGACCTTACCCATGATATTTTCTTAAAGGTGATTTCCAGACTTGACTCTTTCAGTGGAAGAGCTCAATTTTCAACCTGGCTCTCCAGAGTCACCTTCAATTATTGCATGGATGAATTTAAAATTGAAAACCGAAAACTCCAGACTTCGAGAATATGGCAAAGCAATATTAACGATTCCGTGTATTTAGCTGACAGGGCAGAAGATTCGGACTTGATTGCTATTCTCGAAGATGCGATGGCCGCACTGCCTACGGAGGAAAGGATATTGATGCTGATGCGGTATAGTCAGGATATCAGTGTCCGGGATATTGCACTTTCCTTTCAAATCACGGAAAGCGCCGTCAAAATGCGCCTTATGCGTTCAAGAAATAAATTGCGGATCCGATGTCAGAGTATGTGCCCCATGTTGAAATAGAAAGCACGGTTGTTCCCAGTATACAACATAACTTACAACTTGTTCCTGCAACCAGCATGTTTACCGTTCCGGCACTCATCGAGCAAGTTGGGGACGTCCACAGCTTTTCATCAAGTTTATGGTTGCATAATGTCAAACATTTCCGGCACTTGCCGGAAATGTTTTTTATGTCTTTGAATGATAACAGAACCTTGCGTTTTTTAATCCCCCCTTTCTACTCAGAAGTCCAGCAGGATCTATTCAGATTTTGACCCGAAATGCAAATAGAAAGTATTCCTGCCTGGCCAATCCCTTAGCCGGATTTTCGCCATTTACATAACTCAACCCCAGAGAGAATTTGTTATTTTGCTTATGAACCGGGTAAAATATTAGTCCTGTGTCTAGATACGGGTGCCATCCCGCGGGAGTTTCGGTCGTATTAACTACATCGTAACGGAATGCTGTATTTACATAAAGCTGAAGATATGTAGGGCCCGCAATGCCACCCACGCGAGCTGGCCGATCCAGAAGTGACAACGAAACCTTACCCTTCAATACGCCTCTCAGAATATTGCCGCGTAAAGAATCCTTTGTGGCTTCCGGCGCATCAAAAGTATTCTGATACTCAAAACCTGCCGCTGGTGAAAGAACCCAAGCGAGGACTTTGTTACAACGATAAATCGGTTTGTTAAATATTTTCGAAAAGGGCGTTATCTCTCCTGCCCACACTACTGAAGCCTTATCTGCAACCGCGTCCCTGACATATTTCAAGTCAGATGTTACGATTCCGTTATTTTGTTTTTCAGCCGGCCGTATAAACCATTCAATTCCACCGCCAAGTTGACCATTGTTTTGCTTTTTTTCTATTAATGTATTTCTGTGATACTCAACCACTGCTTTAAAGTAAAGCCGGTTCAAAGAAAGTTCCTTTTCCAATCCAATCCCTCCGTCAATTAAGAAAGACGCACCCTTTCCTTTTGGAAACGTCGCCAAAAACGCAGCTGGTTCTGATTTTTTATCTGATGATTCAAAAGACTGCCTCACCATTGGAGTCCATTGCCCCCAGACCTCGGCCTGAGTAATGATGACGAGCAGAAAAATACAATATATTTTCATCAGCTTTCAATTCCAGCTTTCCCTAATACCATAGTAACACATCCGCCCACCGTTTTCGAATCCTTTACCTCTTGTCGGGTTACTTCTCCCTGCCCGTCATTATTTTCCTGTAAGGTATGGGTTAGCAATGCAGCCGCCTGGGTATACATGTCATCATCATATCTGAGCTCATCAAATGTTGTTTTGTAATCCAGATAATCAGTATCAACATCGCTCTGATTTGCCGCGTTGAGTATATCCTCCTTGATGTTTTTTATAAAGCTTGAATCAACATCATCCCTGCTTACATCAAAAGCAATAGCCGCATTGACCGAATGTTCTTTAAATGATACAAAAGGTTCTGAATACTGAGCTGATATTTTTCTACTGATGATCCTCATCAATAAAGTTTTGGTACGGTTTCTTGAATAGGAAGTTGACATCACATGCGACATTTAGTGTAGGAAATGGTTTTAATAAAAGTTATCAATACTGATGAAGTTGTAGACTACCAGAATATTATGAAACACTCTGGCGTTTTCTGATTTTCATTTTCCAATTTTGGAATTATTGATTTAACGGTAAAGCCAACATCATTGACTTTCACTCGTGCTGCTGCTGAATATCATCCTGATCTGGCTGCTCTTTTAACGACTGCGTCGGTCCGGTGACAATGATCGGATTTGAATTTCCGTGGGAAAGATGGGGCTTGTCTGATAAAACCAACTCACCTTTCGTAAGCCAGGATATTCCAAATGCCCATAAGGCGATACTTTCTAAATAAAACACCGGTTTGTAATCACTTAACCATGTGCAGTCCTGAAAAAATGCAAAATAGACTCCGAGCAGAATAATGCACAATAACATAGTAATCCCACAAAAAACGTAAACCTTATTCCTGCTTTTCTTTTCTTTCGTTTCCTGTCCGTTACTTCTGGTGAACAAAAACAAGGAAAAATAGGTAAAATCCAGAAATAGCAACGCTGCTGAAATGTAATGTACTTTACTTATCAGCGGATTATCAGACGCGGTACCAATTACACAGCACGTTCTCGGAAGGTCTATCGAGGTCGGAAAAAATGCAACCCCAAGTGCAAACAGGCACGCAAGTTCACCGGCAATCTTGTCTTCTTTCCTATATCCATTATACGCAAAAAGAAAAAAGCCTACTATACATAATGTTCCGACAAAAACATCTCGCATAACGGTATGATAGTAGCCGCTGATAGATCCCTGTATCTCGTGACAATTGCCAACAACAACAGAACCTGTAAAAAGAATAACCGGAATCGCCAGACCCAGGAGGCCGACGATCTTTCTGAGCATTTGAAAAGACAATACAATAGTTGAGTTGATGATTGTATTTATTTTTGATAGAGTTGGGATTTTGTGAAAAAATAAATTTTTCAGCGAAAAGATGCAGTTTCTAATCAGCTGCTGACTTTCTGACAAAGTTTTAGGAATGGCGGCTAACGGTAACCACCAGTAAGCCATGGTTATTGCTGTAATGCTTAGTACTGTCATTTGCAAAAAAATAGAGCTTACCACTATCAGGCATGACAACGCCAGTCTGTGAGGAGCCTATTTTAAAATGATTTAATTCATCTTTGTTGATGGTACCACACAAGGTAAAACACTTAACTCCGCTAAGACGTCTACCTGAGAAGAGTAATAGTGGATTCATAAACCCTTCGGCATCGGTGCTGATGAACGAGTCTTTCCACACCTGATCCATGTCGGCATAACAGGAGTAAACCTCCCCTACTTTGACGTCAATATCGACATCGCCACCAAATTTTAATTTTGCCCTCACGACAACTGTTACCGATTGACCTATCTGTAAAATCATAATATTTCGTTACTTTATTTTGGGAGGATATAAGTGTAAAAAGTATGCTGCTTTGCACGGAATTGATATCCTGTAAGATGCAATAAAATATTCTATAAAAAGGCAGAAATTCCGGACTCAATTTAAAACGGGCTCCACTGCTGTAAAACAATTACAATCTTTTGATAATTAGGTAAATATCTTGCAAATCTGTGGTATTTACAATGGTAAATACACGGTACTTTAAGCAGAATTTCCCGTTGCGAAAGAGCCGAGGAAAACATATTGAATTTACTCAGCATGAATGTAAAAAATATGAAAATCAGGAGAAGTACCGTTTAATAAATTATTTCATAATCAGCCCAAATTGTAATCATGATCTTATATATATCACAGTTGTTTGCATAGTATGGAAACATTAAAAATGCGTTGTTCAGAGTACACAATTGATTTAGAGATGATTGCAAGCTGGATTTTAGCCGTATCCATATGTGGTGGCATCTAGTAATTAATCCTCAATGTCAGCTTCACTAAAAGTTAAGCTACAATCCCTGACATACCTCGTTGCCATAGCCCTGTTCGATATAAATTTGACCTGTCGCTAGATTTGCCAGACATCTTTCGTCCTGTCCAATCCCGGAAATACGTTGTAAATCAGGCCTGATCGCCAATCAAGTATGATAAGAAGGTTTTTCAATTAATGCTTTATGACTGCTGCTATCTCGAATATATCTACCTACCAAAAACACAGCAAAAGTGACCAATTCCACCAAATTGGGTCTTAGATTAAAATTTTAGGCTCAGAGTTAAGAAGAATCTGTCACCGTTCAACATCAGGTGCCATAAAACAGCTTTACGATCAAATAAGTCAAGTAATTCCTTACGTATAATCACTACCTGGCGTTTTTTTGTACCAGCTTCCGTTAGCACAACTATATCAGATTCCTCTCCTCACTCATCGGAATAAATCTTAAATGTCACTAGGATGAATATAAAGAAAAAAAAATTAGTTCTTCAGCTCCTTTTTTACATGCTATGGCTGTTGTAAGTCACTGCTTTGCCAGTGCTATTCTTGCGAACGATCCCTTCAGTTTCGAACCTGCACGAAAAAATTCATTTTTACATCACCTTCTGTCTGGTGACTGGTATCACTTTGATATTGGGGGTATCTGGAGCATACATGCTTATTAAACTATTTGGCATTAATGAGGATAACCAGAAGAGAATAGATGGTATTATAGCCCAATATTGTCTTATCATAATACTTCCTTTGGTATTTGTCTTATGTCTTTATTGCTACATACGAGTTTTCAATGATAGTAATGTCATCCGCTTTGTAGTGAGATTAATTGAAAAGATTTAGTGCTATTTTCAGCAATTTTAATAAATCCAAAATCCCCGGGCGAAGGTGAGTCCGGGATGCTGAGTGTAGGATCGGAGTTTCTCTCGCATTATAGCTCTTTTGGCACATAAATTATTTCGTGTATCAACTAATATGCCGGAAATTCAAAAATAGATATTCGCCATGGAAAAATTTGGCATAAATTTTATGAATTCGTAGAATTAGTTCTGTAACGTCAGAGCTTTGTAGCTATTGATTTAAAAAATACGATCCTGTAAATTTACTCCTGTTCTGCTAAGCTGAAAGATGTCGATTTCGTCATGTCCGAATTTTTCCTTTTCAAACGAACGATTGTATACAGTTGTGATTTAAATATTTTTCTAGTCCCTTCGCTACTGAACACAATATTTTAACCATCTATTAGCCATTTATATTTTAAATAAAAGAACCTAAGGCCACGGACTGTACAGAAAACAATGGGAAATAAAAAATATAAGCTCCGATAACGCTATTAAAACAATCAAGAATTTTACCAGTTAAAAATTTGTTCGTATTGGAATTTCGGTCACATCTCCAACTGAATGCATACTCAATCAATAAACGTTATAAAACTCTTCATACCCGTAGAACCTCATGAATATTCTCGACAGAGATCGGCTAACCCGATATATTGAATCATTACGAGCAAAAGCGTCTACTTCTATCGGATATCCTTTTGCTCAAGGCTTTGATTACAGCGAACTTTATTCTCTTCTTACGTTTCCCTTGATCAACTTGGGCGATCCATTTATTGAAGGAAATTACGGTGTAAACTCATTTGCATTTGAAACCGAGGTCATATCCTTTTTTGCAGATCTATTTCGGGCACCGAAACATGATGTATCTGGTTATGTTACCAGTGGGGGCAGCGAAAGTAATCTTTATTCGTTATACATCGCCAGAGAGCTCCTTCCCGATGCCCTGGTTTATTACTCAACTGCCACACACTACAGTGTACCAAAAAGTGTGCGACTGCTAAATATGAAGTCCGTTTTAATTCCAACCAGTGAAAATGGGGAGATCGACTACGCTTGTCTAAGGCACGAGCTTGATAAAAACAATCGGCAACCGGCAATTATCGTCGCAAATATCGGCACAACGATGACCGAAGCAAAAGACGATGTTCCAATTATCAAGCAAGCCCTTTATGAAGCGAAGATTACTTCACACTATATTCATTGCGATTCAGCATTGTCCGGGACTTACCTTCCACTGCTCACCAGCGACCCAACATTTGATTTTAAGCATGGAGCTGATAGCATAGCATGTAGTGGGCACAAGTTTATAGGTTCGCCGATACCGTGCGGTGTCGTTATCGTAAAAAAAAGCAATCGGGATCGGGTTGCCGAACGTATATCCTATATCGGTTCCATTGATACGACAATTACCGGATCACGAAATGGCCTTAACCCAGTCATTTTATGGTACGCTATTAAAACTCAGGCTAAGGATCGACTTCGTGAAAAAGCAAAGGTTTGTTTATCCCTGGCTAGTTATACTGAAAACAAATTGAGAGATGCTGGTTTTGACGCATGGCGAAATCACCAATCTATTACTGTGGTGTTTTCAAAGCCAGGAGAGCTTATCTGCAGAAAATGGCAGTTAGCGACACAAGGCGAGCAGGCGCATCTTATATGTATGCCTGGAATTTCAATAGACACGATTGACGAATTCCTCAGAGACATGATTAAAGACAAAAGCGTAGAGAATTGCGAGAGGAGATTGACAACAGCATAAACAATTTAATTATCATAATAGGTAAAATTAATACGAGAAAAAACCCTTGATCCTCAGTTCTGACTCCTAATGAAAAACATGAAAACATTCGATAATTCGATCTCAAAAAAGATGGACTACCCAACTCCCATAAGAATTTCCCAAGCAGAGCCTTGGCAGTGGAATTTACTTGCAAAAGCTTTTCTGAATGATCCTACACTTAACTTTTGGCTCGGAAAAAAAACAAACGAAAAAGTACTCCAGGATTTTTTTGAAGCGGTCATCAAAGATACACTTGCATCTGACGGAGCCGTTTTTTGCAGCCCAGATCAAAAAGTCATTCTAATTTGGACCCGCCATGCATATAGTAAAGAAACACCTTCAGAATGGAAGCAGAGGTGGCATCAAGTACTGGAATCTGAAGGTGTAAAACGTTATTATTGGCTATATGAAGCCTCAGGCCTACAAATAGACGAAGATAAGCTCGACAAAAGTATGCTTCCCGATTACATTGCAGTCTCACCTGAATCACAGGGAGTAGGTTATGGCAGCTATATTTTGAAATGGACGTTAGACCATTTTGAAAGTCTCGGATATGAGGTACCATTTCTTCTGGCGAGTACCAGGCGCTCAGCGAAATTATACGGCCCGCTTCTTGGATTTCACTTCCATAAAGAAATTTTGACACCCGAAAGTAGCGACATACCCGCAGGAGTTTTTATGAAAAGAAATGTTATCTAGTCATCACTGAGGGTATCATACGATGAATCTTTCAAGCCTATGGCTAAAATACCAATAACGTTCATTGGAATTTTAGCCATAGATTATTCTAATACTAATATTTTATCGAAAGCTTTCTTGTATTCATCATTTCCCAAAACCGTATTTCCTTTCTCTTTTCTTGAAGGCCTCTTCTCCCCCCTCAACAATGTCAGCGATATGCTCGCGTATACCCATGGATTTTAGCAAATCCTTTTCCGCCTTATCAAAAGATTTGGTGCTCTCAATCGGTCCGTTAACGTAATCGAATTGGTACGGACTTGTTGTCGCCTTTTCATTCTGACCCTTCTGGTTAGCAACAATTACATTTTCAGCATCGGCGTTGACAACAACATTTGCATTATGCGTAACCAAAATCACTTGCCGTTCTAACTTCTTATTTTTCAGGTATTCTACCAAATCTTTGCTTATTGAACGATTGTCCAGATTATCTTCGGGCTGGTCAATTAATATTGGCGCTTTGGACCTGCTTAATCCCACAATAAGCATAAGTATAACGAAACTTGCTTTGCCAGAAGACATATTTTTCAGCTCGTCATTGTCATATATGACATCCCAGTAGTCAAAGAAATAATCATCCAGCAACAGTTTTACAGCGGCTCTAACATCCACTTTGGACACAAACGGAAAATCAAGCCCTTCGGCCATAGACGAAAAAGAACTTTGCAGTTCCGACATCAATGTCTCGATAGTAAAATCAGCAGTTGCATTCTTCTGGCTGTCTAACAATGCATACGATTCAAAATTAGCTTTTCTTCCGTCCATCATAGGAACTATTTTACTTCGAAACTTAGGGAAGTTGAAACAAGGTTTCCCCACAATCTGCAATCGATCATTTTTAAGAAGTGTGGTTCTTTCAGAAAGTTCTGTAATAATTCTGCTATACTCCTCGAAATTTTCTTTGTAATTAGTGAAAATCTTTTTCCTGTCTTCAGAAAGGGCCGTCTCATTGTCCTTAATCTCAATTTTTAGTTGGCTGATTACACTCAATTTTTGGGTGTCTTCCCCTTTGAGCTTTTCCAAAGCTTCAATTTGCTTCTTTGCGTCTTGGTTTTGCACATAAGGCTTTAACAAAGCTGTAATTTCCGCCGATCTCTTTGCCCGCTCCTGATATTGGCTACTAAAAATGTTACTTTGTTTGAAGTGACGCTGCTCATCCAGCTCGATTTGAACAATTGAATTCAGAAGGGAACTATAAATAGTATCAAACTCTAAAAGTTCTTCCTGATAAAGCTTTTTCACTTCCTCATTTTCCAAGGAGGCAAGCATTAAATCAGATTTTCGCCCTACGCGACGAAAGATTGATTTTGCATTGATAGATGCCGATGGGAACCTTGACCTGATTGAAATCAAAAAACCACTTGACGATTCTATTCTCTCAAAATCGAGGCCCAGGGACAATCATGTACCAAATAGAGAACTCACCGAAACTATAATGCAAGTGGAAAAATACATTTTCCATCTAAACAAATGGGGAATTAATGGAGAGAGGGAAGTCAATGAGAAATACAAAAAAGATCTGCCAAACGGCCTGAAGATCAATTTCACCAATCCAAAAGGTCTTTTAATTCTTGGACGTAGCCATCAGTTCAATAGAGACCAAAAACTCGATTTTGAGATTATTAAAAGAAAATACGCAAACATCGTAGATATTATAACATATGACGATTTATTACAGCGTTTGAGTAATATTATAGAAAAATTTGACACAAAATCTATCATCAAGTAATAATAATTCTAAAAGAGAACTTTCAGCCATTTTTTACAGGAACACGGAATTGTCACCATAGAAATGTCAGATTCAGTGCCTAAGTAAGTTTAGTTCGTTGATTATAAACCATTCCAAAGTAGATTTACATTGCAGGCCAAGTCCGTCTATCGAACATATTGGTACATAAATAAATCACTATGGACTACAAGTGGATATTCCGTTGATGCTGACCCCGTACCGGGCATACTGACCCCCCTTAATTTAGGTTCTGATCTGAGAGATTCTGATGGGCTGACAATTTTACCGTTTTTTTCTTAAACTTTCACCTTTTAGTTC
>NZ_VTOL01000027.1:8981-30393 GCF_009801115.1 Dyadobacter sp. 3J3 | reverse complement strand
CTAGCGTTCATCCTGAGCCAGGATCAAACTCTCCATTGTAAATTTTGTTTTGTGGTAATCCCGAAAGATTCCACGTTATCTTCTTAAACGTACTATCTTGTTACTCTCTTCATCATGTCAAAGAACTCTGCTTCGCGTCTTCCGAAACTCGTGGCGATGATCGTTCTCAGCGCCGTACTACCCGATTGGGAGTGCAAAGGTGCACCTCTTTTTTTTCTTACGCAAGTACAAGGCAAAAGTATTTCTAATCTTTTTTTGAAATAATTTGTAAAAAGCTCAAAATGAGGAAAATGTGCCCCGAAATATTTTGAAGTTTTTTTTCATGGGGTTGGGTTAGGGTCGGAAAATGGGGCTGGAATGGGTGGGAATGCGGTTGTGAGCTCTTTTATCGTTGAGGGGAAGTTGGGGCTGATCACGCGTTTGGCGGATTAGATCAACTGTGCAGTGCGCATATCTGATTTGATCGGGGTTTTGTTCCTATATATAAGGAAAGGGAAAGTGTGGTGCGATGGGCAGGTTTGTGTATTGTTGGATTGGTCATAGGAGGCTCCGAGGGAGCCCGGAGAAAGCTTAGTCTTATTTGTTAGCTATAAACAGGAAGCTCCGAGGGAGCTGGATAATCCGAAAATTGTTCGGAGAGTACTAATAGGATAAGCTTTGAATAAGAAATTCGCAATATTGAAATGAAACGAATTAAACATTGAAGGATGGCATGTTTAAACAAAAAAACTGGAAATGGATCGTATCAATACAATTTCCATTTCCAGCTCGTGAAACCAAAACTTCCTCAACGATTATTCCTCTACCATAAAGTCATATTTTCCAGATCCGATCTTAATCACTTTAAATCCCTTCTCATCTTCTTGCACTTGAATTCCATTTGACGAAGCCAATACTGCCCCACCTTCCGTAATTTTTTGCTGACTCCCTTTAACAGGTATATAAACAGTTGCAGAAGTATTAGCCGGCACTTCCAAACTAAGACTGAATTTATTCCCGTCAATTTTCCAAGCAGCGCCTATCTTACCATAATAGGTCTCAATACTTCCTGAAGCAGAAGTAAGTCCCCCACCCGGAAACGGCTTAATTATAATTTCCTTATAACCTGCGCCCTCCTCCTTTGTATCAATACCAGCAATTGAACGATACATCCAGTCGCCGACTGCTCCGTACGAATAGTGATTAAAGGAAGTCATACTTGGATCCTGGAATGTACTATCCGGCTTTTGCGAATCCCAGCGTTCCCATATTGTTGTTGCACCCATTTTCACCGGAAACAACCAGGATGGATAGGTATCTTGCAATAACAGTTTATAAGCTGTTTCCATTTCACCAAAACGGGTCAGGCAGCTCGTCAGGAAGGGTGTTCCCAAAAAACCGGTTGTCAGGTGGTAATTATAACTTTTGATATTTTCAACCAATCTCTTGGTAGCAGCACTTCTCAGGTTTTCCGGCAACATGTCAAATTGTAAAGCAAGCACATAAGCTGTTTGTGTTTCGGAAATTAATCTCCCTCCCGGCGTTACATATTCCTGTTGGAAAGCCTTTCTGATTCGCTCTGCCAAAGCTTCATAATCCTTTACTTCATCTGCTTTCCCCAAAAGCCTGGCAGATTTCGCCATTAAGTCTACCACATATGCATAGAAACATTGAGTTACCAGATAGTTATCGGTCACAGCAGATTTTTGTCCGATCATTCCTTTTGAATCATCAACACGATATGAAAGCCAATCACCAAATTGAAAACCTGTATTCCAAAGATCATTTTTCGCCGCCTTCCTTATATAGTCGACATATGCCTTCATACTTGGATATTGTTCCTCAACAATACGCTTATCGCCATAGGCTACATACATATTCCATGGAATGATCACGTCGGCGTCCGACCAACCGGCAGCGCTCTCTGGTCTTCCAAAAAATGATCCCTTTAAAATATCAGGAATTACAAAAGGAATAGCGCCATTTGGATATTGTTCAGCAGCCACATCTTTAAGCCATTTTGCAAAGAAATTATTCACATTAAAATTGTAAGCAGCGGTTCTTGAAAATACTTCCGCATCGCCAGTCCAGCCAAGACGTTCGTCGCGCTGGGGACAGTCTGTTGGTACATCCAGAAAATTCCCACGTTGACTCCATTGAATATTTTTTTGAAGCTGGTTGACCAAAGCATTTGAACATTCAAACTTCCCGGTTGCCTTCATATCAGAATATAAGGCAATCGCAGTAAAATTATCAGGATCGACTGTGCCTGAAATTCCTTCCACACGAACGTATCGGAATCCATGAAAAGTAAAGTGTGGCTCGTAAGTTTCCACTCCACCACCCTTCATTATATATGTATCCTGCGCCTTCGCATTTCGAAGGTTATCAAAATATAGATTTCCATATTTATCCAGTATTTCCGCATGAGATAAAACAATCTTATTTCCTGAACTTCCGGAAATTTTCATTTGCACCCAGCCCACCAGGTTCTGTCCAAAATCCAGTACGGTTTCACCCTGTGGCGTTGTTAGTACTTTCACCGGTTTGAATGTCTCATGCTTTGTGATCAACTCATGATTACTGGCGAAAAGAATATTCTTTGCAAAATCCTTCACTTGTACTTTTGTCCATTTGCTATCATCAAAGGAAGAAGTTGCCCAACCTATTTGTTCCAATCTTGCATCATATACTTCTCCATCATAAATCTCAGAACTTAACATCGGACTTGGAGAAACTTTCCAGGAATCATCAGAAATAATGATTTCCCTGGTACCATCGCTATAATTGATGTTTAATTGAAATAATAAAGCTGTTTGCTTACCATAGGTATTTGCTTTTTTCTCCCAGCCCAATTCCCCACGGAACCATCCATTAGCCAAACTAACGCCAACCGCATTTTTTCCTGAGATCAAAAGCTGAGTAACATCATAAGTCTGATAAAGCAAACGTTTATCATAGGTTGTCCAACCTGGCGTCAGAAACGCGTCTCCAATTCTTTTACCATTAATTTCGGCTTCATAAAGACCTTTTGCTGTAATAAATGCCGTTGCAGATTTTATTTTTTTTGAAGTGGAGAACGATTTTCTGAACTGAGGAACGACGCCATAAACTGTGTCAGCCTGCAATCCTGAAGATATCCATTTTGCCACCATTTCCGTTTCAGGCTTAAATAAGGCTGTGTGAAAACTGGCCTCCGTTGAGCTCGCCATTTTGCTTCCCTGATTATCCCAGACTTTAACCTGCCAGCTGTAACGTTTACCCGGTTCTAATGCAGAACCAGAATAAGGTACATGAACTGAAATTTCAGAAGAAATTTTACCCGACGACCAAGTCACCTTATTGTCTGCCCTTACAGAAAGTTCGTAAGCTGTTTGTTTTACATTTCTTTTAGAAGATTCCAAAACCCAGCTGAATCTGGGCTTTGAAATATCCAAACCTACCGGATTTGTTCGTCCTTCTGTTTTCAAACCTGTTACTATTAACTGTGCAAAAGATATCTGGTTTGAAAAAAGTACAAAAATGATAAAGTATAATTTTTTCATTACAACATTCTGTTTTATTTTAGAAAACACGTAAATTGTCAATCTACTGATAACGTTATATAATTAATTTCCTATATCACTAATAGCGTGTGGCCCGACATAAGCCTAAACACTTTTATTATTCTTACAGTAATTTCAGAATTATCTTTCTTTTAATACAAATAACCTGAGATAAATCCGTTTCGAGTCTTTATCACCATGAACAATTACTGAAATGTCAAACCTTAATATAGATTCTATTAAAGCACGCACTTTTGACGCAATCGTAATCGGGACCGGAATAAGCGGTGGCTGGGCGGCGAAAGAACTTACAGAGAAGGGATTGAAAACACTCGTTTTGGAGCGAGGAAAAGATGTTAAACATATCGTCGATTATCCGACAACAAACATGCAGCCCTGGGAATTCCCACATTTAGGACAACCCACTTTGGCACTTCGCGAACAAAATCCTATTGCCAGCAAGCATTATATATTCAGGGAAGATTCAGTACATTTTGTAATGAAAGATGCCGAGCATCCTTATATACAGGACAAACCCTTCGACTGGATGCGTGGATACCAGGTTGGCGGGCGTTCTTTATTATGGGCGAGGCAAACCCAGCGTTGGTCGGATTTTGATTTTGAAGGACCTGCCAGAGATGGTTTTGCCGTGGATTGGCCGATTCGTTACGCGGATATTGCTCCCTGGTATAGTTACGTCGAAAAATTTGCGGGAATTTCGGGAAATAAAGATGGATTACCTCAATTACCGGATGGCGAATTTTTACCTCCGCACGAGTTGACTTGCGTTGAAAAACATTTTAGCGAACAGACTGCAAAAAATTATAAAAATACCCGTCCAGTCATTATTGGAAGGGCGGCACATATTACAGATCCTCAGCCAATTCATACAGAACAAGGCCGGGCAAAATGTCAACACAGAAATATTTGCCAGCGTGGATGTCCCTTTGGAGGTTATTTTAGCAGTAATTCCTCAACAATTCCCTGGGCGGAGCGTACCGGAAATATGACTTTGCAGCCTTATTCTGTCGTTCATTCTATAATATATGATGAAAAGAAAAAGAAGGCAACCGGTGTTCGGGTCGTAGATACAAATACAAAGGAAATGACGGAGTATTATGCCAAAATCATTTTCCTGAATGCATCAGCCATTAATTCCAATTTGATTTTGCTGAATTCTACATCTGACCGTTTCCCAAATGGTTTAGGTAATGACAGCGGAGTGCTGGGAAAATTCATTGGTTTTCACAATTATCGGGGCCGGGTAACCGCTGATTATGATGGATTTCTGGATTCTACAACGGATGGAAAACGTCCTAATGCAGCTTACATTCCGCGTTTCCGTAATGTTGCCAAACAGGAAACAGATTTTCTTAGGGGTTATGCTACTTCTTTTTCCTCTAATAAAATGGGAAATCCCACCGACGGAATCGGTGAATCATTAAAGGAACATTTGCTTAAACCAGAATCTGGCGGATGGACTGCGGGAGCTCAGATGATGGGTGAGACGTTGATGAAAGAAACCAATTTTATTCAGTTAGATCAAACACAAAAGGATAAATGGGGAATTCCAACATTAAGGATGCATGTTGATTTTGATGATAACGATATGAAAATGGTGCAGGATTTTTATGTTGAACTATCCGAAATGTTGGACAAAGCGGGTTTTAAAAACATAAAGACATCCGATACAAAACGAAATCCGGGAAGTGAAAATCATGAAATGGGTGGCGCCAGAATGGGAAAAGATCCGAAAACATCTATTTTGAATAAATGGAACCAGATGCATCAATGTTCTAATGTGTTTGTTACAGACGGGGCTTCGATGGTTTCGACAGCAACCCAAAATCCCTCCCTTACTTATATGGCACTGACTGCGAGAGCGGTGGATTATGCGATTAAAGAAATAAAAAAAGGGAATATTTAAACAATCCTGTCTAAAATTTTACTGAAACTTTTGTTTCCACAGATCCAGTCGTTACGACTAAGTTTCTGCTGGTATCAGCTAAACTATTTTTATCTGAAAGTTTCACCTAAAATTTAACTAATCATGGCAGATTTACTTCCTATTTATCGACTTGTGAATGCAGAGTCAGATTATTCGCAAAGTATTGAATTTTCGCACCGATTATTTGGGATAAGAAACGACTTTAATTTATCAAAAGCAGACAATCGTGTTGTTTTAAAAAATGATCTGTTTAATGTAGAAATCGGTAACGGGAGTCAGGATATTTGGGCAGCTGATACTTCACAACTTTGGAATCCATCGCTCCGTCCACAAATATTAAAAGGCCGGGAAGCACTTGCAGAGGCAAGAAAAATTGTAGAAGTAAAAAAATTGCTTCCACAACTTAACGGGCCATTCAAATATGGCGAGCCACATTTAGGAGGCACCTTTTTTGCTCAATCCGAAAATAAAAAAAGGACAGATCATCAGTTGGATACGCAGGTAATATTTCCAATTCTTGCACATGGATATCCTATTGTCGGCGGAGGTGGAGATTTTACGCTCACACTGGGTGATAAAGGTAAAATTACGGGATTCTCCGGATCCTGGACACAGCCCAAAGAATCATTTAATGCGGAGGTAATGGACAAAAAGCTGGTAGACAGGCAATTTATGGACTTAACAAAGTCATTAAATCTAAGTTCCTTCGAATCTTATCTTGCTTATTATGCAGGACCTGCTTTTAGCAATCAACCTTATTTATATCCCGTTTATGTGTATCGGGCAACAGCAAAACTTGCCGATCGAGTCATTCCATTAAGGAATATTATAATTCCTGCGACTACATTCGGACCAAGAGCCCCAAGAGATATCCCTCAGAAAAAGCGCAACCCGCGAACTGCACCACGACAAATTGAAGAAAAAGATAAACTTCGCCGCTCATATAATAGTGCTGCTCTCTTCTCAAATCCATTTGAAGCCGGATCCTCATGGATAGGCCTGAGTGGCGGACTTTCCGGAAGCCAATCCAATGCAAAAGGATTTATAGACGAATGGCGTGCGGCGGGATGGAATATAAATTTCAATTGGGGTGATGCAAACGCTTTTGAATCTGACTGGCGCCGTAATGATGATACCTGGGTTGATGCTGTTGATTTTGTGTTTTATACTGGTCACGCGGATATGAACGGCTGGATACTCGCAACACCGGATGACGGCTCACTTTCGTACACAGAAGTTGGAAATTCCCCACAATCTCCCGGTGATCTCTGGGGCCAAAATGATCTTGAATGGGCGATCATTGCAGCATGTGGCCCATTACAGGACAGCTTGCTCGCTGCGGGTGGTGGTAATGTCCTTGACCGATGGGATGGAGCTTTTGACGGAATGCATATACTTATGGGTTATGGAGGTATCACTTTTGACAATACCGATGAAGGGAAGCGCGTTTCTCAATATGCCAAACAAGGTAATACATTAATTAACTCTTGGTTTCGGGCAGCGAAAGAAATTCAACCATCAACGAATGGGGCAACGGCACCCAACGGACCAGACATTTATGTTGGTGCCATGTGGGCGGGACGTGCTGGAATAGATCCTGTCAATGATCATGCCTGGGGTTATGGTTCTGTTTCAGAGGACCCTACTAATCCTACATTTTTAGCAGCTATGTGGACCATTTGTTAGGACTTATAAAATATGTATTCTGCTTTATACTAACCTTAATAAGGCAGAATACATATTTTAGTCTGATAGTCACTTCTTTTATACTCCTTTAATTGAAAACATATATATTTTCATTAAAATAGATACGCCAAATGCTATCCCAACAATACCACAGCATCCCGAATCTGCTGGCTGCTTCCCATTAATAGAATGCCTTCGCCTGGTGTGGTGATGTAAGCCGGTTCGGGATTACGATGGTATTTTCCACTTAGTAATTTGATTCCAAGAACGGTACAACCGGTTTTTTGCCACAAATTAAGCTGGCCTAAATGAAGTGAATTGTGTACTTCAATTTCTGTGATTTGAAATTTATCATTATGCTGTGAACTGATCAGTGAAATAAATTCCTGCACATCCGGAATAAGTACCAGACTTGCCATGTGTGCTCCGCCGAGTTTGTCAGGCATGATGACATTCGTGGCTCCCGCGATTTTTAGTTTATTCACACTTTGATCATACGAAGCACGACTGATAATCACGATCGAAGGATTTAATTGTCTGGCTGTTAATACAATAAATAAATTGGCGGCGTCATCCGGCAATGAAATAATGATCGCTTTTGCTTTTAAAATTCCCGCTTCAATTAAAACCTCATCTCTTGTCGCATCAGCATAAATAATTACATCTCCCGGATGCGGAGCGGCAACTTTTGTAGATTCGATTACGGCAAATGTCACATCATTCTGACGCAATATCTCGCAAGCCTGCCTTCCGTTTCTACCGTATCCGCATACGACTACGTGATTCTCCATTTTCTGCAAATATTTCCGTTGCCTGAATTGTTGATATTCCTTGCTCCATTCTCCGTCAGCCAGTAATCGGGTTACCAATGCAAGATAGTACGCTACCAATCCAACACTGCTGATAATCAAAAGAATAGTAAAAATACGACCTCCGTCACTGAGTTTATTTACCTCACCATAGCCGACCGTGCTAATGGTGATGATGGTCATATACAGTGAATCCAGCCAGCGGTAATCTTCAATAATCACGTAACCAAAAGTACCCACCAGTGTGAGAAATCCCAGATAAACGAGTGGACTAAAAAACTTCTTAAAGAGTAACCAACGATTCATTATCTAAAACGTTTTGACAACGTTGCAAGCCAAAATCTTATGTTATCGATTATTAAAAACACAGGGTTTTAGCAAAACATAAAGCGTGGATTGTCGTTTGGAAATCCTAAAATAACGATTCCTTTACAATTTTATGGGCATTATTCATTATTGGAATAAAATGAGCCAGTTTATCTTGCTACCACAATTTTCTGTGCTGCCCAGGATCCATCTGTTTTCCCAATTTTCATAATATAAATTCCCTGTTTCAAATTTGTCACGTTTACATATTGCAGCGGGGTTTTCCCCGAATCATAAACTGTATTTCCGGTAAGACTTATCAGCCGGACGGTATTTACATTAGCCCAGTTACCCATTTTTATTATAAGCTGATCTGCCACCGGATTAGGGTATATTTCCAGATTTATATTTTCGAAATCAACCTTTTTTATCGAACTGAATGCAAACGTATCATCTTTATCTATCATTTTCAAACGATAATAATTATTCCCGTCAGACGGATTTGAATGTGTAAAATGATAATCCATCTTGACTTTACTTTCTGTCGCCGAAGCTAATGAGCCGATTAAATTCCATTCCTTTCCATTCAAACTGTGCTCTACTTCAAACCTGTCACTGTTTACCTCAGAGGTTGTGGACCAATCCAGATTAATCTGTGTATTTTCCATGGTGGCTTTGAAAGATAGCAAAGTAACAGGCAGCGGACTAATAACAGATACCGGAGTCGACATCAGATCATTACCAGGGATTAAATTTCCAGAAGGTGGATAGCTCAGGTTAAATTCCGTTGCAACGGTAGCATACAAAATACCTGCATCACTCTTAATAGCTTTCAATGGTATTTTTACAGCTCCGTAACTTCCTTTTTGAATCCCGTCCGGCACGGTAAGTTTGATGATCGTTGCACCTGCAAATGTTGACATCTGGCTTACAACGGTTACACCAAAGGGTACCTTCGAAAAATCAAGTGGCCCGTTTACTTTTAAAATGGAAGGAATTGTGATAACAAAGTTTGCGTCATAAGGTGCCAGCGCTGTACCGGCAGAAAAGGCGGCAGAAAAATTGCCTATCATCACTTCAAGGTATCCGGTTGCATTTATTTGAAAAATGGATTGAGAAAAACTCATTCCGGCTGAACCCGGATCTGCCTGTCCGTAAGTTGTTTGGAAAGATAAAAGATTAATAATAAGTAGTAAAAATTTTGCGATAGATTTCATAGTTTAAAATTTTAGAGGAGGGAAATTCTTCAACATCAACGTATTGTATATTACATAAGGTCATCACACTTCCAACCTGTTTCAAATGCTCACAGCAAGATCCATCAACAGAATTAATCTGCTGGAAGAGATTATGGCTAAAATTTGATTCGGCTATTTAGTGATAAATAGAAATGACATTGTTGGCTTTTTGTAACTTTCTGTATACCAAACAATTTACAGCGGATGGTTTTTGGTATGTCTGTTCGTTTTTCCCTTGATTGGGAATGGAGCTAAAAGAATTTAAATTTACTTCAGTTTTCATAACGATGAGGTATTTTGATTATATTTTTATCAATTCAGTATTTGCTAAACTCTTTAATAAAAGGATTTTAACTATAAAGAATCTGATACAAGTCTAATGAAAATGAGAACTCAAAGCTATCTGTTTTTATTTAACGGTAATTTCCTTGTTTGTTCTAAAATAATATCACCCAAACTTTCACCATTATACGTATCCAAAAAGTCCATTTCCAGTTAAATAAATCAACAAATTGTACTTTAAATAATATTTACCATCATAAAATTAATTTCCGTGTCACATGAAATTAATTTTATGATTAATCATTTCCCCACGAAGCTTTATTTTGGAAAATAGCTTAACTATCGGCCGTAAAGTGTTCTTTTCTCATTTTATAAGTAAGTGATAATAAACATTTTCACCCATCATCCTGGGAAAATAATCCGGCATTTTTTCACTTTTCATTTTTACAAATCCATTTTTTTCATAAAACCGGTGTGCAGCTTTCAGCATATCAACAGTTCCTAAATAAAGATCTGTTATCTCTTTTTCCTTACAATACTCAATCAGTATATCAAGTAATTGCTGCGCCGTTCCTGTCTCTTTACCTCTAAATTCCTTTTTAACAAACATTTTCCGAATCGCTCCTGCCTTGTGTCCAACCGAAATTAAAGCAATGGAACCAACCAGTTCGTCTCCATTTTTTGCTCCCCAAAATCCCCCTCCGGTATTATGATAATGTGTTTCGATATCCAATAAATCTGGTTGACCTTCCAATGTCACAGGAACATTAAATTCAATTTGCTGAATTGGTAAAATCAGATCCAGAATTTGCGGATAATGATCGTTTAAAATTGGATGTATTACAATTTGAGTATCCACGATCCTAACTATGTTTATATTATGTAGTTAGCTACATAATTAACAAAAACTATTTTGATTTGTTGAGAAATTTATTCAAATGTCAAAAAATAATTGATTTTATGAATAAATTTTCTGGCGCTAAGACAAATTGAATATTTGTCTTAGCGCCAGAAAATTTAGAATTGACTGAATCTTATTGCTCTCTTCCCCTCGAATTTGCACGAGGAGCGGTATTTCGCTGAGGATTTGGATTAGCGGCGGGTTGTCTGTTCTGTGGCACGCGGTTTTGGTTTGGTGTCACTGCCGGACGAGCATTTTCACGATTATTTTGTGGTAATGACTGACGAACGGGTTGATCAGGTCTGCTGATCGGTCGGGAAACATTTGGTCGTGAATTCTGGTCAGCGCCTGTCGCAGGCCGACTTACATCAGGCCGCGCATTTTGTCCGTTTCCGATGGAGGGCCTTGTTCTGTCAGGTGTGCTACCCGTTGTTGGCTGAGTAACATTTGGCCGACCGTTTTGACCATTTCCAATCGTTGGACGCGTTCTGTCCGGCAGTGTATTTTGGTCCCTGCCTGTTGAAGGACGCGTTAAGTCAGGGCGACCCGTATTTTGTCCATTGCCAGTTGATGGTCTCGTTCTATCCGGAAATGTTGTCTGTCCTGAACCTGTTGATGGTCTGCCATTTCCCGGACGTACATTCTGACCATTTCCCGGTCTTGTTACGTCAGGCCTTCCAGAATTCCCTCCAGTGGAAGGTCTTCCTGTACCTGGTCTTACAACCGACGGCCTGAAAACGTTATCGCGTGTTGCTACAACGTATTTTCCGCCGCGGTACAAATTGTTATTATTATTTCCATAATTAGGTCTTCCGTTTCCGTTAACCGGCCGGTTGATTGTCATATTAGGTCTTGGACGATTGGGATACCCTACATTGCCTGGCCGATTTCCGTAATATCCGCCATTCCAACCCCAGGGACGATACGGTGGACGATAAGCCCGAGGCCCAAACCAACCACCATAATTTGGACGAGAACGGCCATAATGGTACCAGCCAACATTAAATCCTAAACCAAAACTCATGGACCAACCTGCCCAGGGATTGTAATGCATACCAAAACCCCAGGTTATAGGACGCGGTCTGTAATATCTTCCACGCCATGGACGATAATGCCAGCCTGTACCCCAAACAACAGTGGGACCATAAATGTAATTGCCCATGTAACCCTGCGTGTAACCAACATATACATATTGGGGTGTTGTCTCATAAATGTACACATATCGGGCATTGTACGCGCTGCTGCTCGGAGGAATTCGGTCTACATCAGACGGCCGCTCATTGGCAACCTGCCATGGGCCGTAGGGATTGTTACTAATAAACCAGATTCCATTTTCCAGTGCATAAAACTGATTATTGGCTGCTTGCATAACCGTAATATTAGCATTTTCAGCAACTGATAAATTGGTATTCTGAATCGGCACAAAATGGGGATCTCCATCATAATTCACTTCAACTCTTGCGGTACTGCGGTCTACTTTTGCAGTTTGCGGAATTTGCGCTTCCATTACTGCATCATCCGCTTCTTCCGTTCCGGCAACACTGGCAAGCACGCCATCCTTTTCCGAACCTGCGGGAATATTTGCAAAGGCGGCCGGTAAGGTATTTTGCGGAACATACTGCCATGGTCCGTTTAAGGAAGTACAATTATACCATCTTCCGGCAATTAAAATGTAATTTTTCTGACTGTCAATATCTTTGAAAATTTCGTCAAGAGAATTATTAACATACAAAAGTGTAGATCCCTGTACCGCCTGATACGTCGGCTTTCCTTCCGTCTGGATTATTTCAGCAGGTTCGGTTACTACAAGAATATCAGTTGGCGTTGTAAATTTATTCGTGTTTTCATTTTCAGCAGAAGCTTTTTTCTCTTCTTCCTTCATTTTGGTATCAACAGCTCTGATTCTGGAAGGGATATTTTTTACATAAACCCATCCGTCCTTAACTCGTGGAGAAGCATACCAGAAACTTCCGCCGTACAAATAATATTTATTATCATCCGGATTTTTGACGATCAGATAAGGCGTATTCACCACCCGGGTCATTTGCAGGTCGTCGTCTTTTTCTTCCATCGGGTCTCCGTCGAGCACGATGAGCGTGGTCGGTTTGTCTCGGTAAATAATCAGCGGAGCATCATTTTTCAGATTTTCAGCACCTTGTTCCTGATTAATAGCTGCCTGAATATTATCTCTGGAAAATTGTACGCGCAAACCAGGAAATCCCTGCTCAACTGACTTTCTGAAATTATCCGTATCAATATTATCGTCGTCTGCAAATTTTGATTGACGTACTGTGACATTTTTGAGGGTAGCATTATTGCCTGTGGATAACTGTCCCTGAATCCACATAGCACCAAAAACCGGTTCATCCCCAGATTTTTTGCGAATTGAAACCGCTGCACGGGCGCTCAGATTATCACCGGAAAGTTTTTCAGGCTGAAGCTGGTAAATCGTGATCGTGCCCCCACCAGAAAGAGGAAGTTCTTTTGGCCAGGTATCCTGTGCCAGAACCGTAATCCCGGTCAGGCTGAGCAGACACACCACCGTACGGATTATATTTTTTGATATGGCTAACATAACTTTGTTTTTAAATAATTGTCAATAAATGACAAACGTACAATCTGACTAACGGAGCTTTGACACATCGATGTATCAAATGGTTTAAATCAATCTAAAACAAAATCTTTATTTCGCCGCATAAACAATACCTTCCATCCGACCCACATTGAACTTTTCACGATAGGATTTTGGTGTCATACCGGCACTTTTTTTAAACAATTGGCGGAACGCTTTCAAATCGTTATAACCTGAATTCAGCATTACTTCCAATACGCTCTGATCCGTGAATTCCAGAAGTTTTTTTGCCGCCTCTATTCTTGTTTTTTGTAAATATTCTATCGGTGTGACGCCTGTTGCAATTTTAAATCTTCTTACCACATTTCGTCTGCTGGCAGGAATATCCTGAATCATGGCTTCAATAGTACTGGATTCCTGATAGCCATCTTCAATTTTCCTCTGCGTCATCGAAACCAGATTATCTCCATGATTTTGAGGTGGTTGAAAGGTGCCGAAGTAAGCTTGCTGCTCACGATCCATATCAATCGCAAACAATTTGGCAATGTGCAGTACCACTTCCCTGCCGCAATATATTTTCAATAAATGCAGCATCAAATGAAAACTGCTCGTTGCTCCTCCGCTGGTATAAATCCTATCCTCATCCGTAACAATGGCATCTCCATATAAACGTACTGCCGGAAAACTGGCAGCAAAGGCTGATATAGCATTCACATGCGTAGTTGCACTTTTACCATTCAACAGACCCGTCGCAGCCAGTAAAAATGCACCTGTACAGAAGCTTGCAATTTCAGCACCGCTCTGATATTGCTCCTGAAGCCATGGAATAAACTGAATATTTTCACCAACCGCAATTTCTGTTATGTCCGAAGCAAAAGCGGGAATTAAAATCAAATCCTGCTTTCGCGTGGATTCAATCGGTTGAAGTTCATAATTACCAAATGTCAGACCGGACGAATCCGACGACAGGGTAAATAATTTAATATCAAAAAAAGAAGGTTTTTTCTGAGCATGATAAAATCTGTTCACCGATTCAAAAACATCCAAAATTGCCGCTACACTTAGTAAACGGTGTCTTTTTGTTATCAAAAGCGCTAGTTGTACCATTTTTCTTTTTGTTAATATCTGAACTAATGTATGTATTTTTTGTCTCAAATACCCCTTACAATTGACTTTTTAAGCCTGTATTTCCCGATAGCAATATACTTAATTTTGTCCTGTACTATAATTAATAAATACCATGAAACTAATCCCCTATCTGAATTTCGAAGGAAAATGTGAAGAAGCGATAGATTTTTATCTCTCTGTTTTTGATGGGGCAATTGCTTATAAAGATTATTATAAAAGTGCCCCGATGGATGTCCCGGAAGATCATAAAGAAAAAATAATGCATTGCCAGCTTAATTTTGGCGATAATACGCTAACGGCTTGTGATGCATTTCCCGGCGTTGAGATAAAGGAAGGAAATGGTATCGATTTATCCATAGGTTTTGATGAAGAAGTGAAAGCCGAAGAAATATTTAACAAATTAGCCGATGGCGGAAAAATCACCATGCCTTTTGCAAAGCAATTCTGGGGTGCCTGGCTTGGCCAGCTGACGGATCCTTTTGGTAAAAAATGGATGATCAGTACCAATATTCATGCTTAGATTTGCAATTTATCTGAGTCATTTCGAAGCAGGTTTATACTATTTTGCAACTTTTAAAAGCTAAAAGCCAAAACTTGGGATTTAAATAATCAAATAATGGATGCTGTTTTCAAAAAGTTAAATTTAAAAAATCAAAAAACAGTCGTGGTACTTGGTGCCCCGGATTCTTTCGGGACAAATCTGGACAGTATCCGTGATGAAACTGAGGTAGTACATTCTTTGGAAGAAGTTAAGGAAATTGATTTCATTCTGGCTTTTGTGACAAAACAAACTGAAATTGATGATCTGATACCAAATATTGCTCCGCTTTTACAAGGCGACGCCGTCGTGTGGATGTGTTATCCCAAAGGAACCTCCAAAAAATATAAATGCGATTTTAACCGCGATACCGGTTGGCAGATTATGGGAAACTATGACTTGGAACCCGTAAGAATGGTTGCCATCGATGAAGACTGGAGTGCATTAAGGTTTAAAAAAGTTGACTTTATTAAAACAATGAAACGCTCTTCACTACACGCATTGTCGGAAAAAGGTAAATTAAAAGCCGTTCCGGTTAAAGGTTTTAACCACGAATAATCATGTCCAAAAGCAATTTTGAAATTTCTCTTGAATCAGGAGTTCACCATACGCTGCAAATGTTGATTGGCAGCTGGGAGGGAATAACCAGAACCTGGTTTGAACCAGATGTTCTCGCAGACGAATCACCTGCAATAGCAACAGTCCGTTCTGTACTGGATGGACGTTTTGTGATTCATGAATACAAGGGAAGCCTGAACGGTAACCCTTTTGAAGGAATGGCTGTCTACGGTTTTGATATTCAAAATAATACCGTCCAGTCATCCTGGATCGACAGCTTTCATATGGGAACCGGCATCATGTTGTCAACCGGACTTCCTATTGATAATGGCTTTTCTGTTTTAGGAAGTTATGGCAGTCCGGACATGCCAGAGCCCTGGGGCTGGCGAACGGTTGTTGAATTAATTGATGCTGATAATCTGATCATTACGGCATGTAATATTTCTCCCGAAGGACAGGAAGATAAGGCTACCGAGACAAAATATTTCCGGGTAAAATAAATCAAAATTGCTTTAATTCATTTTTGATAAAAATTTCCAACTGTTCCTTGCTCGGTAATTCGATGACATATTTGCTCACAAATAATGGGATATCGCTATCAGCCACTGCATATTCTACCAATGCTTTATTTTGGTCCGTCACCAACAGAAGTCCAACCGGAGGATTATCGCCTGGTAGCATAATTTCCTTTTTAAAATAATTGATATATGTTTTAAGCTGACCAATATGCTCGTGTTTGACTTCATTTGTTTTTAATTCAATCAAAACATGGCACTTTAATATCCTGTGATAGAAAACCAGATCAATAAAGAAATATTCGTCCCCGATCGTTATCCTTTTTTGCTTTGCTTCGAAACAAAAACCGTGGCCCAATTCGATCAGAAACTCCTCCAAATGATCTACCAAGGCCTGCTCCAAATCATTTTCATAAACCACTTCTTTTGCTTTCAAACCCAGAAATTCAAATGTAAATGGCGATTTGATAATATCTGCTGCATAAAATTGCTCTGAACCTTCCTGGATTTCAAAACTTAGTTTTTCCGGATTCAGGCTCATTCCCGATCTTTCAAAATAAAGCGTCCTGATTTGACGCTTCAATTCGCTAACGCTCCAATTCCCCTGGATACATTGCATTTCATAAAAAGAACGTTTCACCTCTTCTTTGATTGGTAATAATAACGTAAAGTGGGAAAAGGACAGTTTGCTGGTTAATATTTCTGCAGATAAGGCATTATTCACATCTCTACTATTATTATCAATGTGATGATTGGAATTGGTATTACTTCTAAATTCCAGATTAGTAAGAGTCGAAGAAATAGTTTTTTTATTGAGCCTCGAATTAATATCCTTCAATTGTGCAGACGCTGTCTGCACAATTGAAGGATATAGGAAATAAAATTGCCTAAACAATTTTAAATTCCTGGCCCCTAAACCTTTAATATCTAATTTATCGGCAAGATCATCAAGCAATTTCTCACCATACTTCGCCCTGTCTTCTCCATTTTGTTCGAATTCTACAATATAAAAACCGATGAGCCAGTTGCGAATTGTCAAATGTTTGTTGATTGCCTTTATAGCACTTTGCTGAAGCGAGGTGTGGGTATCCTGTATGTTATTGACAAGAACATCGAAGTTCATCATGATTTATGCAGTAAGTGTGTGTGATAATTTACTCCCAATATAGTGTTTCATTTTCAAACCATTATCACCTTCATGGCATGAATTTATTGCTTACCACTTTAAGTAATAAAATATAACCTATGCGATTATTATTGAAGCTTTTTCTGGTTAGTGTGATTATAATTCTTGGAATTTCCTGTAAACGCGTTCCCGTTTCGCACTGGTTTCCAGTGACGCCTCAGGAACATTACGAACAGGAATTATATAAAGCCAAAGCAGAAAAAACAGTTTCCGGACAAACCTGGTTTAAAGCCGGAAAACAGGTTTTAATGGATACATTATTTAGTACAATACCACATCAGGAAAGATTTTACCTGGGAGATTCGGTACCGGCTCAGTCTATCCGGCTGAAAATACCGGAAGGGAGAAAACTGGTTATCAGCACCTTTCGAAGTGAGGATGATTCCCTTTCAAACTTATTTGTTGAACTGTTTCGAATCAAAACTAACGGAAAACCTCAAAGAATAGAATATCTAAAAACAAATGAAAATAGAATAACATTAACTGATAATGAAGGCGATACATTAATAATCCGTATCCAGACCGGCCTGAATGAAAAGATACGCGTTTCTTTATCGCTTACAACTGAGCCAACATTATCATTTCCGTTGGCTCGTTATGGTATTCAAAATCTGATTAGTTTCTGGGGTGCTCAGCGGGATGGCGGCGTGAGATCTCATGAAGGAATAGATATAAAAGCACCAAGAGGAACGCCCGTGGTAGCAGTTGAAAACGGATTCATTACCCAAACAGGCACAAACAATCTGGGAGGAAAGATTGTCTTTTTGTCGGCAAGTGGAAGTCCTTATTCCATTTATTATGCGCATCTGGATAGTCAACTCGTATCGGTTGGGCAGCGCGTGGTTCGGGGTGATACTTTGGGTTTGGTGGGAAATACCGGAAATGCGATCACAACAGCGCCGCATCTGCATTTTGGAATTTATACACGAGGCTCTGGAGCGGTTGATCCATTTCCTTTTATTAATGATAAAAAAGAAAAACTCGCCTCTTTACCGGTAAAATCCACATGGCTAGGAGATTCTGTCCGGATCAAAAATAAGGTAAACGTATACAGTATGAATGATTTTTCAAATTTGCATAAACTCCGGGTTTTACCAAAAAATGAAATAATCAGGATTTTGAGTGAATTACCCAAAGGGTATCGGATTGCGTTATTGGACGGGACAAAAGGTTATGTACCCGCCATTGGTATTGAATCATTGGATAAACAAGCTACCGGGGAGAAAACCAAAACTGCAAAACAGAAAAAGTAAACTGTTAAATTACATGTAAGTTTTATAAAATCATCCAAAGCATATACATGATTTCTTCCAAAGAACCTGATTATCCAAAACATGAGTATTTTCTACGCAGGTGCATTGAATTGGCATTAATTGCCAAAAATAATGGTGAAAGCCCTGTTGGATCCTTAATCGTTAAAAACGGTGAGATTATCGGCGAGGGAATTGAAGCTGGAAGGTCACATCTTGATATTACTTTCCATGCGGAAATTGAAGCGATAAGAAATGCTTCCAGGTTTCTAAAAAGTCAGGATCTATCAGATTGCATACTATACACGACACATGAACCGTGCATGATGTGCTCATATGTGATTCGACATACAAAAATCAAGATGATCGTCATGGGTTTGACAACCGGAGAACTTGGTGGTTTTAGCGCGGACGATCCGTTACTTTTAAAAACTGTTTTGAAATGGGCAAATCCTCCAGTTATTGTACATGGGATTTTGAAGGATGCATGTGAAAATCTACATCGTGAATAAAGTTACGCATATGGCTATTGAAACACGATAATATTCGGCGGCGTTTTTGTATTTTGACCAAAAGAGAAAAATCCAAAACCAGCAAAATCGCCAGTATCGGGGAAATTTTTACCAGCGTACGTTTCATGTTGAAGAATTTTCAATTTGAAAAGCAATTTGCTATTTCTCCGCCTGACTTAAAAATGGAAAAAGGGCCGATTCGACATGAGACCTGTTCATGATCTGTCCGAGTTCTTTTGCTTTTGCGGGAAATTTGTCTGCAATATTAATTTTTTCACCCGCATCTTTGGACAAATCATAAAGTTCGATCGGGGCATTCGGATGACCGGCCGCTTTAAGCCGCACCGCCTTCCAGTTCCCCTGACGCACGGCCTGTCGCCCGCCTAGTTCATGAAATTCCCAGTACAAATAATCATGTTTTTTCTGAATTCCTTTTCCGGTAATGGACGGAACAAAGGAAATGCCATCTGTTTTGATTGAAGGTTTCGCTCCGGCCAGTTCAGCAAACGTTGGCAGAATATCCCAGAAAGCACCCATATAGTCGTTTTTCGTTCCCGGTTTAATAACACCCGGCCAGCGGGCCGCGAAAGGCTCACGAATTCCACCTTCGTATAAATCACGTTTTACACCTTTAAAACCTGCGCTGCTATGAAAAAATACCGGGTCAGCTCCTCCTTCAATATGCGGCCCGTTATCACTGGTAAAAATGACAAGCGTATTTTTATCAAGTCCTTTTTCTTTTAATTTATCCAGTATTTGGCCTACGTATAAATCTAGTCGGGTAACCATAGCGGCAAAAGCAGCATGGGGAAATTGCTGGGAAGCATAACCTGCGTTTGTGGCATTCGGGCCATAATCTGCGCCTTTGTAGGGCTGTTCATCAAATTTTCCTTTGTAATATTGAAAAATACTGTCTTCCGGAACGATCAATTCTGCATGAGGCAATATATAAGGCAGAAATAAAAAGAAAGGCTGTTTTCCATCTTTCGAGTCCACAAATTCAAGAGCCTTTTTCTGGATTAGATCCGGCGCATATTCTTTGTTGTGAAGCAGGTTCTGATTAGCTTCTAAAACCACCTTTTTCTGATTTTCCCAAAGATGATCGGGATAATAACGATGCGCAAGACTTTGACAATTGTAACCGTAAAACTGATCAAAACCTTGCTTGTTTGGATCGCCATAAGAACCAACCGGTCCTAAACCCCATTTTCCAAAAGCACCCGTTGCATAGCCAGCTTTTTTTAAAATCTCGGCAATGGTCACGACTGAATCAGCGATAGGCTCCTGCCCTTCCGGATCAACACCCTTATTTCCTCTTATGTAGGTATGCCCTGTATGTTTGCCACTCATAAGCGAAGATCGGGAAGGCGCGCACACGGAAGTCCCCGCATAAAATTGGGAAAATTGAACACCTTCTCTTGCCAAACGATCAATATTGGGTGTGCTTATTAATTTTTGTCCATTGAAACCCACATCACCATAACCCAGATCATCGGCCAGAATGAAGACAATATTAGGTCGTTTTGTATTTTGGGCGAATGATAAATTGTGTTGAAAAAATCCGGTAAGCAGGAAGAAAAGAGAAAAGTATTTCTTTGTCATGAAATTTAAATTTAATGAACCATGTTACCCTGCATACTTTACGGAAATAAAAATACACTAGTAAAGAAGAAGCGATGAAGTTGATTTGACAATCTACAAAAAATTCACCGCTCCTGATACCCCGCGACAGCCCAGCCGGGCAAGCATGAATTGACAACCACCGAAAATCCGGCATGTCCGGTTTGTGCTGTCTCTTGGGTATCAGGAGTGGATATATATTTTCAATCTGAAAAGTTTATCGTGATTCATGAGATAGAAATGTACCCATTTGAAAGATATACTCTACTTGTTTGATAGACAAAGTAAAGATTTTGTTTTCGTACTACCAAGTTGTTTTGATAAAATATTTTCAATGATATTAAGTTTTATGTAACCGTAATCGACGCCATGGTTTCATTTTGTATCTATTGCGTTTTGGAATTAAAGTTCAGTATCAATAAATTCCGAGTTTAACCGCAATAGACGCTATGGGAATACGCAATGGACGCCAGATATAAAAACTGCGTCCATTGCGAAAACTATTGCGCCCATTGCGGTTAAAACACAAATTCAGTATCCATCAGTTTTAATTATTTCTGAATTTTGTATCTATTGCGTTTTGGAATTAAAGTTCAGTATCAATAAATTCCGAGTTTAACCGCAATAGACGCTACGGGAATACGCAATGGACGCCAGATATAAAAACTGCGTCCATTGCGAAAACTATTGCGCCCATTGCGGTTAAAACACGAATTCAGTATCCATCAGTTTTAATTATTTCTGAATTTTGTATCTATTGCGTTTTGGAATTAAAGTTCAGTATCAATAAATTCCGAGTTTAACCGCAATAGACGCTACGGGAATACGCAATGGACGCC
>NZ_VTOL01000027.1:0-8882 GCF_009801115.1 Dyadobacter sp. 3J3 | reverse complement strand
CAGATATAAAAACTGCGTCCATTTCGAAAACTATTGCGCCCATTGCGGTTAAAACACAAATTCAGTATCCATCAGTTTTAATTATTTCTGAATCTTCCCGCCCGGTCTTCTGTTATTTCCGTTTTTTTTCTGCAAATCGTCTCCCAAATCTTCCCTGGCAGCTTCTGCAATTTTTTCAAGTTCGGCTACGATTTCCGGATTTTGTGAGTATACATCATAACGTTCACCCGGATCACGACCCAGATTATAAAGCGCAACCGGGAAATCATGATTTTCAGGTGCTGGTCCGGGCTGGCCATCTTTTCCTGGTAATGAACCTTCGTAGGTACGGCCCGGATGTGGGAAAACAAGTTTCCAATTTCCCTTCCGAACTGCTTCCAGACTATTCTGACGATAGTAGTAAAGGAAATTTTCACGAGGTGTTTTCGTATCGTTACCTTTCAACAAGTCAACAAATTCAATTCCGTCAATTTTTTCTTTTGGCGATTTTGCACCCGTCAACTTAACGAGCGTTGGCAAAATATCAATGTTGGACAACAATTTGTTAGAAATTCTCCCCGCAGGCACAACACCAGGCCAGCGGATAATAGCCGGAACCCGTTGTCCGCCTTCAAACGAAGTACCTTTTCCTTCACGGAATCCACCGGCAGAACCGGCATGATCGCCGTAATTTAGCCACGGACCATTATCGCTGGTGAAAATAACAATCGTATTATCATCCAATCCCTGCGTTTTCAATTCTTTCATAATCTCTCCAACCGACCAATCCAGTTCAGTCAGCACATCACCAAAAATTCCGCGCTCACTTTTCCCTTTGAAATTAGCACTTGCAGCGAGCGGAACGTGTGGTAACGGCTCGGGAACATATAGGAAAAATGGTTTCCTTTTATTTTTCCTGATGAAGGAAACGGCATGCTCGGTAACCGTTCCCGTGATCAGACTTGCATCGTCAAGATCTTTAATTTCTTTCACCTGCTTGTTTCCTTCAATCCAGAAAAGCGGTGGATAATTCGCTTGTTTCTGCCAAGGATGGAGCGGCCACATATCGTGTGAATACGGAACGCCATAATATTCATCAAAACCTTGTTTCAAAGGAAGGAATGTAGAATCACTTCCCAAATGCCATTTCCCGAAAATTCCGGTTGTGTAACCCTTTGCTTTCAATAACTCGGCAATGGTCTCTTCATTCGGGTTAAGTCCCAAACCTTGTTTCGGGCCAAAAGCACCGGCAACACCAACGCGGTTTGGATAACAACCGGTTAGCAAAGCAGCCCGTGACGCACTGCAAACAGCCTGAGCGGCCATGAAATTGGTGAAACGCGTTCCTTCGGAAGCGAGTTTGTCAATATTTGGCGTTTTATACCCTAATGCCCCGGTAGCCGACAAATCACCGTAACCCATATCATCAATAAAAAATAAAACAATATTGGGTGTTTTGGATACTGGCTTCGGTACCATGGCAGCCATAAAAATAGCTAAACCTAAAACGAAACAGGATACGATTACGAACTTCATTATTTTGATAATTAACATATTACCAACCTGGGTTTTGGGTTAATGATGGATTTAAATCTCTTTCTTTTTGTGGAACCGGCCATAGATAATGACGGCTTACATCGAAAGCTTTATTAACCGAAACTATCTGAGCTGTTACCAATGCTACGGTTGCATCTTTTGTTGGTAACCCCATACATGGTTCCTGAAATGACTTTTTCTGCCGTTTTCCCGCGATGAATATCAAACAAATGCTGACCTTCAAACGCTAACTCAACCGTTTTTTCACGACGAACAATCGCGCATAATTCTGTTTGTGATAATGTGGTTACAGAAGGCTGTTTCACGTCTGTTCTACCATTTCTAACGGTACTAATTGCAGTCAGCACACTTGCCATCTATTTGTCTTTCAGTTTTGCTTCGGCATATGTCAAAAGAATTTCTGCGAAAATGAAGTACATAATTATTAATTGACGACCTGATGAAAGATCGAGTGTCTAACATTTTGTTAAAATTGAATGTCAAACAGATATCCAAATTGCGTACTGCAGATCTTCTTTCTTTGTTATTTACAAAAGGCTGGCTACATTAGAGATTGTACTTATTAATCTGATTACCCGGAAAAGTACCTCAAAACCTAAATCAGCAAATCGGCTATTAATTATTTCAATGGAAAAAGATCCGACATATTTTGGTGTTAAAGAAATTGCCCGCAGAGCAAATGTATCGATTGCAACAGTGGACAGGGTGATTCATAACCGCACGGGTGTATCGGAAAAAACGAAAAAAAGAATCAACGAAATCATTAAGGAGCTGGATTATCAGCCTAATATTCTGGCGAGCAGGCTGGCTTCAAAAAATATTATTATTCTAGCTGTTTTGATACCAAGAGTTTCCGAGGAAACTGATTTCTGGGATGCTCCTCTTCATGGTATCCAAAGAGCTGAAACTGAAATAAAACCCTACGGAATTCAAACGATTACGTTTTTCTTTGATTTAAATGATGAAAATTCATTTGAAACACAGGCAAATCTGATCCTCGAAAAAGGCGTAAACGGCGTTTTGTTATCACCTTCCTTTATTGCCCAATCCACAAAGTTTACCGAAGAATGCCGCAGACTGAAAATCCCTTTTGTTTTTATTGATTCCAATATTCCGGAGCAGCATAGTCTGGCCTATATTGGCCCTCATTTGTTTAAAAGCGGATATCTCGGCGCAAAACTGCTGACTTATAGGAAAGAGAAAAAAGGAAAAATTCTGGTGGTAAATATTTCCAAAGAAATTGAAAACTACAATTATCTTCAGATTGAAGAAGGATTCAGAAGTTACCTCAAAGAAAATCAATTAAACTTTGAAATTATCCGCGACGATATTAAAGAGACAGATTATCTTTCCGTAGCCCGAAATCTGACTCAGGTTTTTACTACACATGCAGATATTGAAGCCATATTCGTCACAAATTCCCGGGTATTTTCAGTTGCCACTTTCCTTGAAAACAAGAATAAGTCAGAGATTGCGCTGGTTGGTTATGACTTTACAAAAGAGAATATTCAACACCTCAACACGGGAACTATTGATTTCCTGATTTGTCATAAACCCGAAGAACAGGCCTATCGCGCCCTGATGGTTTTGTACCAGACATTGGTCAGAGGACAGCAAGTAGAAAAAACGCAATACATGCCGATTGATATTATTACGAGAGAAAACCAGGAATTTTATCAAATTCAGCCTATTTAGCATATTACTGGCTATTTTAAATTTTACTTTATCAAAACAAAGCACATTCCGATTCAAACAGAATTTTTCAGACATTTTTTCATAAAAAACCATACATTAAAGTTTTGTTATTATATTGCGGGTACGTACCCGATTTCGCTTTTACTTTGGTGCTATTCCTAAACCTTTATTATTTACAATGATGGATTCTTTAAACCGGAGACACTTCATTAAAGCAGCTGTTACTACCGGCGTGGGCTTGCAGTTTATGGACATTTTGCCTACACTTGCGGCCCATGTCGGTGGTAAAAGAATTGGTATTATTGGACTTGACACTTCGCACAGTACCGCTTTTACAAAAGCACTGAATGGCGATAATCCGGATACTATTTATGACGGGTATAAAGTTGTTGCGGCCTATCCACAGGGAAGCATGGATATAGAATCCAGTACATCCAGAATTCCTGCTTATACAGAAGAAGTGAAAAAACTGGGTGTGGAAATCGTGGGTTCGGTCAAAGATTTACTTTCAAAAGTAGATGTAGTTTTGCTTGAAACAAATGACGGACGACTGCATCTTCAACAGGCTTTGGAAGTTTTCAAAGCTGGCAAAAGAATGTTTATTGACAAGCCCGTAGCGGCTTCGATGAAGGATGTTCTGGCGATCTATGCAGCCTCTAAAAAATATAATATCCCGATTTTTTCAGCTTCCTCGCTTCGTTATATTAAAGGAATTGAATCCATTGATAAAAAGAAAGTACTGGGCGCCGACACATATAGCCCGGCGACTTTGGAAAAAACCCATCCCGATTTTTTCTGGTATGGAATCCATGGCGTAGAAACTTTATATACGGTTATGGGAACCGGATGTAAGAGTGTAAGTCGTGTGAGTACGCCGGATACCGATATTGTTATCGGCGTGTGGGCAGACGGACGCACCGGAACTTTTCGTGGAACACGTACCGGAAAACATGATTACGGCGGAACTGTATTTACCCAGGATGGAAATAAGATTCTAGGCCCCTACGCAGGTTACGAACCACTTTTGGTTGATATAATCAAATATTTTAAAACTGGCGAGGTGCCTGTTACACCGGAAGAAACCATTGAAATATTCGCCTTTATGGAAGCAGCCGATGAAAGTAAAAGACAGGGAGGAAAAAGTGTTACACTTGAAAGTGTGATGAAAGCCAGTAAATAAAGGGTTTAAGATATCTTACTAAGAGTATATAAAAACTTAATGCTTATCCCATGCAAATCAACGACATATCATCCATAAAAGATACTTCCAAAACGGAATCTGATCACGGTAATCCAAGAAGAGATTTTATCAAAAAGACTCTGGCGGGAACAGCACTTCTCTCTTTTGGAGGAATACTTCCGGGTTTCAGTCCTAAGAGTTATGCCAAAATAATCGGTGCCAATGAAAAAGTTCGCGTTGGCGTTATGGGTGTAAACAGCCGGGGTTTTGCTTTGGCCAGTAATTATGCCTTGCAACCGAATTGTGAAGTGATTTATATCTCCGATGTAGATTCCAGAGCGGCCGCAAAATGTATTGCCAAAGTCGAAGAACTTTCAGCTTCCAAACCAAAAAATCAGCCTGATTTCCGGAAAGCGCTGGAAGATAAGGATATGGATGCTCTGGTGGTAGCGGCTCCGGATCACTGGCATGCACCAGCGGCTATTCTCGCTTCCAAAGCAGGAAAACATGTTTATCTGGAAAAACCATGCAGCCACAATCCTCATGAGGGAGAACTTTTGGTGGCGGCATCGAAAAAATATAAAAACGTAATCCAGATGGGAAATCAGCGCCGTTCATGGCCTAACGTCGCTCTGGGTGTTAAGGAAGTTATCAACGGGACAATCGGACGCGCATATTTTGCAAAAGGCTGGTATACCAACAACCGTGCGTCCATTGGAATTGGTAAAGAAGTTGCAGTTCCAACCTGGCTTGATTATGAATTATGGCAGGGACCGGCGCCAAGAGTGGCTTTCAAAGATAATCTAGTTCATTACAACTGGCACTGGCTTTGGAATTGGGGAACAGGCGAAGCACTCAATAATGGAACGCATATGGTGGATTTGATGCGCTGGGGTTTAGGTGTTGATTATCCAACGCATGTGACCTCATCCGGCGGAAGATATCGCTACAAAGACGACTGGCAAACTCCTGATACACAAGTTATAAGCTGGGATTTCGGCAATGATAAAGGAATGACCTGGGAAGGCCGAAGCTGCAACGGGCGTACAAATGAAGGTGCCAGCGTAGGCGTTGTTTTTTACGGTGAAAAAGGATCGATCCAGATTGAACCAGGAAATTCTTACAAGGTTTATGATCTGGAAAACAAGCTGGTAAAAGACGTCCAAAACGATTACAAAATCGACGCCAGAAATAAAATGGATCCGTCGCAAGCTCTTGACGCCATTCACATCCAGAATTTTTTCGATGGTATAAAAAAAGGAACTGTTGTCAACGCTGAAATTGTCGGCGGCTACCAAAGTACATTACTTTGCCAATTAGGCAACATCGCAGTCCGTTCCGGAGGTTCGCTGGATATTGACCCTACTAACGGTCATATTCAAAATAACAAGGAAGCTGAGAAACTGTGGAAACGGGAATATGCAAAAGGTTGGGAGCCGACTGTTTAGTTGAAGTGCCGGCCGCTCTCCTCTTTCAACTTTCAATTAAGAAAAAATGAGTTCTCAATCCATTGCAATTCCTGCCAGCCAGCTTAGTAAGCGGGACACGACCATTTCGATTTTGATCATCGGTTTGATGTTTTTCATTTTCGGCTTTGTTTCGTGGGTCAATTCTATTCTGATACCATATTTCAAGATAGCCTGTGAGCTAACGAGTTTTCAGGCTTATCTGGTGGCATTTGCTTTTTATATTGCCTATTTCGTCATGTCAGTTCCTTCTTCCTATCTTCTAAAATCGGTTGGTTTTAAGAAAGGAATGATGATCGGTTTCTGGTGCATGGCCACGGGTGCGTTCATTTTTGTCCCGGCGGCAATGTCCCGGACTTATGAAATATTCCTGCTTGGTTTATTTACAATTGGTATAGGTCTGGCGATTTTACAATCTGCGGCAAATCCGTACATTACCATTTTAGGAGCAAAAGAACGTGCAGCGCAGCGGATCAGTATGATGGGAATCTGTAATAAAGCAGCCGGAATATTATCTCCGATTGTTTTCGCAGCTGTCATTCTTCGTCCAACGGATACCGCGCTTTTTTCGCAGCTTAGTTCTATGACGGATTTAGAAAGAAGCGGTGCCCTGGATGAATTGATCCGCCGGGTGATTAATCCCTATATCGGTCTTGGTAGTTTTCTTTTCATTTTAGGATTTCTGATTTATAAGTCTCCCCTGCCTGATATTGATACGGAGCATGAAAGCGAGGAAATCGCCACCGCCAATGCCGGAAAAACAAGTATTTTTCTTTTTCCACATTTAATTCTGGGTGCTCTTGCGATCTTCTTACACGTTGGAACACAGGTTATTGCGATTGATACGATTATTGGTTATGCCAATTCGATGGGCATAAATTTATTGGAAGCAAAGGTATTTCCATCTTACACGCTGTTTTGTACAATCTGCGGTTATCTGATCGGGATTTCTTTGATACCCAAATTTATTAGTCAGGTTAATGCTTTGCGTATCTGTACACTTTTAGGAACAGCTTTCACTTTGCTGATCATTTTCACTCACGGACAAATTAATTTCCTGGGTCACTCCACGGATATTTCAATCTGGTTTGTAGTGCTTTTAGGATTCGCGAATTCCTTGGTTTGGGCGGGAATATGGCCATTGGCACTGGATGATCTTGGGCGTTTTACCAAACTTGGTGCTTCCGTTATGATCATGGGATTGTGCGGGAATGCAATTATGCCTCTGTTTTACGGTTATGTTGCCGATTTGTATGACGTCAGAATTGCTTATTGGGTGTTATTTCCTTGTTATTTGTATCTGGTTTTTTATGCGGTGAAAGGTCATAAAATTCGAAAATGGACGGTTTAGATTAAAGGCCGTTTAGGTTGATGTTATTTATGTCACCCTTTTAGGGTTCGGATCCTAACCTATTGAAGAATTTCTATTATACTGTCATCCCTTCGGGATTAAGGCACAGTAATCACAATCCCGAAGGGATGACATTATTATAGAAAAGATGTAGTCCAGCTATTTTTTAACCCTGAAAGTGCGGCCCGCGCAGGGTGACATATGTTGATCTAAATTCTCTGGTTCAGGACAACAAAATGAAAATTATTAAAACTAATACTAATGACTTTTACCAAAATATTTAACGGAAAAATACTGACACCTCACCGCATCCTTCAGAGCGGATGTGTGATCATCGAAAATGGTATAATCCGTGAGGTAAGTGAAAAGAATATTGAAATAAATGATGCCTTAGAAGTCGATGCAAGAGGAAAATATATAGCTCCCGGTTTTATTGATCTTCACATTCACGGCGGCGGCGGCAGTGATTTTATGGATGGAACCGAAGAAGCTTTTCTGATTATCGCAGAAACCCATGCCAAATATGGTACAACCTCGATGGTGCCAACGACCTTAACCAGTGAAAAAGAAGATTTATTAAAGACACTTGACCTTTACGAAATAGCCAATAAAAATAATAAAAAAGGAGCTCAGTTTCTGGGTATGCATCTTGAAGGACCATACTTTGCCATGGCTCAACGTGGTGCACAAGATCCACGCTATATCCGGGATCCCGATCCTGAAGAATACAAAGAAGTACTTGCACACTCATCCTCGATCACCCGATGGAGTGCCGCGCCTGAATTAAAAGGCGCTATTGAGTTTGCAAAATATTTGAAATCAAAAGGTGTCCTTGCTGCTCTTGCGCACACAGATGCAATCTACGAAGAAGTGCTCGAAGGTTTTGAAAACGGCTATACGCTTGCAACGCATTTATATTCCGGCATGTCGGGGGTGACAAGAAGAAATGCTTTTCGCTATGCAGGTGTCATTGAAAGTGCATTTATTATTGATGCAATGGATGTGGAAATTATAGCCGACGGAATTCATCTTCCCGCTCCGTTATTGAAATTGATCGTGAAAATTAAAGGTCCGGACCGGATTGCGTTGATCACTGATGCCATGCGTGCTGCCGGAATGCCGGAAGGCGACAGTGTTTTGGGCCCTTTAAAAACAGGTTTGAAAGTAATCGTTGAGGACGGTGTAGCCAAATTACCAGATCGTTCTTCCTTCGCAGGAAGCGTCGCCACCGCCGACAGACTGGTCAGAAATATGATTCAAATGGCTGATGTTTCACTATTAGATGCTATCAAGATGATCACTTTGACACCTGCCAGAATCATGAATGTGCATGACCATAAAGGATCACTCGTGGCAGGGAAAGATGCAGATATTGTGATATTTGATGAAAATATTAATGTTGAAAAAACAATTGTTGGTGGACGAGTTATATATGATACTTTGACAAATTAAAAGGGGGCACGTAAAGAAGTTAAGAAAAGAGCAAAAGTCGCAAAGGCTTCGCGTGCTTTGCGTTTTAACTTTTTCGCTACTATATAACTTCTTCATGCTGCCTCAGCCATAAGCCTTTTTAGTGCCCTTTCTAAATTTGCAATTTTAGCCAATCTGTATTTTTCTCTGTATTCGTCTTGGTCGAAAGGAATAAAAGGCTGCT
>NZ_VTOL01000026.1 GCF_009801115.1 Dyadobacter sp. 3J3 | reverse complement strand
CGTCAGAAATAAGGTACGGTTAAAGTGTTCCAAAGCCAGACACTTAATCATGATGTTGGCTGTTGGATTGCACAACCTTAGAAATAAATTCAGAAAGCCAATAGTAAATCATTCGTGATATTGACTATTGACTTACAAATATTTTTTTACCCACAGGCAAACCTTTCAATTGCACCGCAACACTTTCCTGAGCTCCCGGCTGATCCACGTCATGATAGTTCCACACCATTACGGAGGCTGTGTTTTTGTCAATGGCTGCCAAAGATCCAATATCAGACTTATTCCTGATGCTGCTAGTTAAAATTGAATCCAAAGGATACATTCTGTTGGAATTTACTGCTACTCTTTTTCCCGACATTTTACCAAACATCCTGAACACATTTAAAACAGGTTTATCAACGCCATTGGTTGCTAAATCACGAAATCCGGCAAACCAAGGTTGGTTTTCAAATTCGAAAGACCAGCTGACCGCACCGATAAGATCCTTCTGATGCCGATCTGCCAGTTGGTATACACGGGCAAAAGAAGCGGCGGTATAGCTTGAAAACATGGTTCCGTTGCGGTATGCATTTTCAGGATTTGTTAGCATACTGCAAGCTGCACAACCTTCCGGATCCGATTCACCTAATATCACAGGTACATTTTTTAGCTCTGGATATTTAGCAATCACAGCAAAATTATCCACGATGTTTTTGAGCTGCGCTTTTACGTTCATCACCACTTTACCATCTATGACCTTGGGCGAGCCTTTTGCATGGAACAAGATCACGTCTAGCGGTGACCCAATTTTACCTGTCACATAATTTGTATCCGAAACACAATGCTTCAAAAAAGCATCCAGGAATTTCATACCGCCACCAGTCACATTACTGCCACCGATTTTTGCTTTGGGAAGTGCGCGCTTTACTGCATCAGCCGTATAATCATATAACTTAAAAAATTCCTGCCGCGTACCTTTCCAGTACACACCATCGGGCTCATTCCAAAGTTCCCAATACCAGCTCTCCACTTCTGCTTTTCCATAACGCTCTACACAATGCGTAACCCATTGGAATACCAGCTCATTCCATTTATTATAGTCCTTGGGCGGGTAAGTCCATCCTGTAAGCAATTTTTCAAATTTATCACCTGGTTTCCAATCATGCTTGTAAGGCTGTGGATTGGTCGATAAGGCTTCAGGCATAAAACCGATCTGAGCCAGCGGTTTCATTTTCCGACTGACGTAGGAATCAAAAATACTGTCGACAATTGCCCAGTTATAGACCGGCTTCCCGTTGGCATCTTCGGTGTACATATTCGTCGAACCCCATTTTAAGGAAGATGTACCATCACCAGAAGTCATCAGGTTGTGTGTTCTTACATAAACGGGTACGGGGCTGAGCGCTGCTATTTCGGTAAGCAGTTTTTTGCCGTCTTTCATGTACGTGTAGTTGGGTTCATCATAGCCAAACCATGCCCAAATAGGCGTCATTTCACCAACTGTTTTATTAAAATCGACCTGCACAACGGCTTGGTTTTTTTGCGCAAAAACATTGGGAAACGATAATAGTAAACAGTTTAAAACGACAACAACAATTAATTTTTGCATCATGAATTAATTTAAAAAAATTACGGCTTTCTTTTATGCCAAAAAGAACTCCCTTTTATTCGACAATTTAAAACTACAAATTGTATCATTGACTTATTTCCCACTTTCTCCCGTTTCGGCATATCTGTGTAACTCCTCGTTGGGAACCAGCGGCCCCATGAAAAACAACATAATCGCAAGACCAATGAGCGCAATGATTCCGAAGCCCATAAACAAAATACTATAAGCATAATCGTAACCCATGTCAACAGCGTAGGTTTTGAGCACAATTCCTGAAACAGATTGAAATATAGCACCGCCAAGACCAGTTCCTACGCAAGCCATTCCCCACACCGAAGCGGCTGAATTTTTAGGAACAACATCTGCTGGAAAAGTAAGTGAATTAGCGGTATAAGCCGTATATCCAAAACCCGCAAATCCAAAAACGAGCAGCGCCGATATAGGCGAAGAAATCACAAAAGGACCTGCCAGCAGCGGAATACCCATTATTAAACCTGCAATGGTAACGGCAATTTTCCTGGCTTTCGGTATTGGTGTTCCCTTTTTGATGATGTATTGTGTAAAATAACCACCTGCCAGATTTCCCACATCGGCTATCAGAAATGGAATTACTGCCAGCATACCAATCTCCTTTAATTCCAGATGATGGACATCTACCAGATATCTGCCGATCCAGAAAGTAACAAAATACCAAACCGGATCCATAAAGGTTTTCGACAGGGTAAACATCAGTACAAATCGGGTCTTCAAAAGTTTAAGTGGCGGAATGGCGAATGTTTTCACTTTTACCTCGGTTTCTTTTGGTGTGTAGTACAAAAACCAGAAAATAACCAGCCAGAGATAACCACAAGCTGCCAGAATAATGAATGTAGCTTGCCAGCCATAACTGATTCCCAGATATGCAACCAGTGGCGGCACAATGACCGCACCCAATGCCGAACCGCTGTTGAAAATTCCCGAAGCAGTCGACCTTTCGTGAGGCGGAAACCATTCTGTTGTTAATTTAATGGCGGCTGGCCAGTTTCCCGCTTCGCCAATTCCCAACATAAAACGACAGATACCAAATTGCAGTGGCGTAACAGCAAATGCATGTACCAGTCCGGCAGTGGTCCAGAAAGCCATACAAAGTGAATAGCCTACCCGAGTGCCAAATCGGTCGATTAAAAATCCTGAAAACGCATTTGAAATCATGTAGGCCACGAAAAAAGCCGTACCGATGTAGCCAAAAGCTTCATCCGGAATTAGTGCTCTGAGCTCACCTTCGGCACTCAGGTAATTGAATGAAAGCCTGTGAACATAGTTCAAAACGGTAGCCAAAAATGCCATCCCGACCATGACCCACCGCATTTTGGAAAGCTTCACTGCCGGGGTTAAAGGTATATAATTCTCTGCCATTAAAAGTAAGGTTTAGGCAATCTGCGTGTTGACTTAAAGCTGACAAACCGGCAAAAGCGTTTCTGTTTCAGTAGCTATTGAAATTCTGTTTTGCAAAGCACGACCCATCCCGTCCCAGTGCACGGCCATGAGGTCGTTGTGCTGCAAAGTCACATTATTCCCAAAACTAAAAGCATCGGCTCCCAAAAAGTGAACATGTGCCTGCAACGGCAAACGGTGTCCCGCATATTTGAAATGATGGTATTCCAGATTTTCCAGACTGTGCGCCATGTTTTTTTCACCGGTTTTAATATCCGAACTCCACCTGGTCGCCTCGTCATTGGTAACACTGACCCTACCTTGGATATCAGTAAAATCCCCGCCAATGACCAGCTCCGGCCCTATCGAACATTGCCTTAATTTGGAAGGCGCCAGATAGAGATAATTCTTTTTTTCCATCACATGGTCTGAGAATTCATTTCCTGTAGCAAAACCGATGCGATGCGGTTTACCAGTTTCGTCCACAATATATATACCGGCTATTTCAGGTTCTTCCCCGCCATCATTGGCATATTCTGGGACTTCAAGATATGCTCCATGAGCCTTTAAAACGGAACCATTCCCTTTGTAAAACCACTCTGGCTGAACACCTATTTTACCCGGGTCAGGAAAACCCTGTTTCACTCCCCAATCGTACATCACAATACTATCGGTCGGCTTTGCATCGCCTGTTGAAGCGTGCATCATCTGGCGATTTAGTGCACTGTTTTTATGCGTTAATCCTGTGCCGGCAACCAGACATGCGAAAGGATTATGCGGACAGTCAAAAGCGGGCAAAAGTTTCCAGGAGCTGCTGCCTTCATAAACCGTATTGTAGTCAAGTTTTGTTTCAGACAGATTCTCAGTCAGCAAGTTCGCTAATTTTGTATTAGAGGTTACTGCTTCTAACGCGGCGGCATATACGGAAGTGAATTTATTGACCAAAATAAGCCATGGTTCCTGAACAACCGCCACAGCCCTTCCTTTTTTATGATCACAGATCTGCACAACCCTTAGTTCATTTTTCATCATATTGAATACGTATTTATGATGACGACAGATTTACTGTGTAACCCAGCCGCCATCAATTGAGAAACATCCTCCTGTTGTATAACTCGACGCTTTGCTGGCGAGGTATAATGCAATTCCGCCAATCTCGTGCAACTCTCCCCAGCGCCCCATTGGAATTTTAGAAATAAAAGCCTTGTATTTTTCCGGATCGTTGATCAGCGGAAGGTTCAGATCTGTTGCGAACGGACCAGGTAAAATGGCATTGACAGTCACACCGTCCAGTGCCACTTCCATCGCCAAAGCGCGTGTCAGCTGCAAGATCGCGCCTTTGCTCGTTGCATAAGGTGTTCGTTCCGGAATGGCAGTGAGCGCCAGCATGGAGCCCATGTTAATGATCCGCCCATAACCATTTTGTTTCATAATCGGAACCACTTCCCGACAGGCAAGCCAGGTACCGGTTACATTGACCTCCTGTACTTTATTAAAATCATCCAGGGAAAGTGATTCAATTGGCCCACGAATATTGATTCCAGCCGAGTTGACTAAAATATCAATTTTCCCAAAAGCTTTCACTGCCATATTCACCGCAGATCTGATGCTTTCTTCTGATGTTACATCACAGGACACACTGATGCATTTGATAGCATAAGAATCTTTAAGTAACTGTTCAGACTCTTTATTCACCGCTTCGTCCCGTGCTGCGATTACAATATTGGCACCTGCTTCTGCAAGTGCTTTGGCCATTGACAGGCCCAGGCCACGGTTCCCGCCGATGACCAGCGCAGTTTGCCCGTTGAGTTTAAACAGGTCAAGAATGCTGTGTTGTGTTTCCATTTGTTTATTCCGTAATAATGAAATGTTCAAGTCCTTCGGTTTTCAGCGTAAGTCCTACGCCAGGCAATGTATCATCGAGTTGCAATCTACCATTTTCTGCAATGGCTTCGCCATCGAAAATGTACCAGAACATCTCGTTGCCTACTTCTATTTCTGTTTGCGGGAAATACTCCGCCATCGGACTCGCAAACGAGCTCATAACCACATGCAGGTTATGCATCTGCCCGCCATGCGGAATCACTTCCACACCATGTGCCAATGCCATGTTACATATTTTTTGCGCTTCGGTGAATCCTCCTACCCTGTTGGTATCAAACTGGAAAATATCCAGTGCACCTGTTTGCAACAGATCGTGAAAACCATAACGGGTATATTCATGTTCACCACCTGACAACGGAATATCCGTATACTGGCGCAGCTTGGCAAAATTGTGAATTTCATCAGGCAGCAAAAGCTCTTCCGCCCAACGCAGGTTGTAAGGTTCCAGTGCTTTCAAAAACTGCTTCGCATAAGCCAGATTAAAACCCATGTAACCTTCCAGCATCACGTTCACATCATCACCCACAGCTTCCCGCACCACTTTTACCATTTCCACATTTTTCCGTATGCCGGCAACGCCTTCGGTCAGCGGATAACCGCAGCGCAGTTTCATGCCCGAAAATCCCTGTTCTTTATAGTGAATGGCTTCCGCCTGCAGACTATCCAGATCACGGGTGTAAAGCCGACTGTAATAAGTTTCGATGTTGGGTCTGGTGCGCCCGCCCATCAGCATAAAAACAGGCTGCTTCATCACTTTCCCCTTGATGTCCCAAAGGGCAATATCGATCGCACTGATCGCCGCGATAACCGTTCCTTTCCTGCCAAAAGCGACAGTGGAACGATACATTTTCTCAAAAAGGTATTCCGTATTTAGTGGATTTTCGCCTATTAAAAGGGAGGACAATTTACTATCGATCACTGCCTTTGTGATGTCCGGACTAAGTCCTGCATTACCATATCCAACGTGCCCTTCGTCTGTTTCTACCTCCACAACCAACCAGCTAAAAAACCGGAAAGCAGCCTGGGTGTCGCTCTGAAAATGTAGCGGACTTAGTGGTGTTGCAAATACGGTATTGCTGGTCAAAACCGGCCCGTTCCATTGATATAGCTTGGTTCTTACTTTTGTAATTTTCATTGAAATATCGTTATAACTAATATCAGATTTAATTATTCAAGTCCTGTTTTACCACTTGAAATGAAGAAAGGAAACCGCCTGACGGGGAAGTTGCATTTCTATTGTTGCAGCTCCATTTTTGGGTGTGATCCATTCGGGTGAAGTAAGCAATTCCAATTGGCCCGCTTTTTCCAGCTGTCTGATCTGTTCTGCCGAAGGCGCTTCTGGAGAACCCATTTTTTTCCAAACCTCATAGGAATTGCTGTTTTCTTTGTCGATGCGGTAATGGTGCATCATCACTTTTTGAGATGGCAATCCTTTCACCGAAACCTTAACAGGTGCATCAGCAACAGGCACATTGTCGTCATGATAATTCCACACCATCACACCCGCGGAGTTGGAACTTTTTGATGCAAGACCATTGATATCTGCTTCTCCACGAACACTCTCATCCCGTACTTTTTTGAAATCATAAGCCAGATTTTGCTTCACTTCCACACGGTTTCCTTCCATCATACCAAACATCCTGAATACGTTCAGGACCGGCTTATCTATGCCGTTGGTTGCCAGATCGCGGAAACCGCGGAACCATGCCTGATCTTCAAACTCGAACGACCAGCTTACGGCACCCAAAAGATTCACACCTCTGGCTAGTGCCAAGTCATATTTTCTGGCAAAAGATGCCGCTGTGTAACTGGAATACATCGTCCCGTTCCGATACGCATTTTGCGGACTCATATCCTCAGAACAAGCCGCACAGCCTTCGGGATCAGATTCGCCGATGATGATCGGCAGTTTTTTCAATGTTGGATAAGAAGCCACAATTTCAAAACCTTTGTCCAGATCACGTAGCTGTGTGCCCATATTCATTTGTATGTGTCCATCTAAAAGCTTAGGAGCTCCTTTTGCATGATACGTTATGAAATCAATAGGCGAACCCGTTTTTCCGGTTACATAGTTTTTACCTTTTGTAACATGATCCAAAAACTTTTTCATGAATATTTCTGACTTATCCCATGATGGTCCCGTTACTTCCGGCCCACCCATTTTAGCAGTTGGAAGCGCACGTTTCACAGCATCGGCCGTGTAATCGTACAGCTTGATGTATTCATCCGTTGTACCTTTCCAGTAACTGATGTTAGGCTCGTTCCAGAGTTCCCAGTACCAGCTTTCCACTTCTTTCTGGCCGTATTTGGCAACAGAATGTTTTACCCACTGAAATACCAGTTCCGACCATTTATTGTAATCCTTCGGAGGATACGCCCAGCCCAGATAAATATCATTGTAGTTATCTCCCGGTTTCCAATTGTGGCGGTAAGGCTCTGGCTGGCTGGAAAGAGCCTGCGGCATAAAGCCGATCTGCGCAATGGGTTTCATGCCTCTTTCCAGGAATGTGTCAAATATTTTATCCACAATGGTCCAGTCGTATACCGGATTTCCCTGAGCGTCTTCGGTATACGCATTGGTAGATCCCCATTTCAGTGCTGCTTCACCATCGCCGGTTACGAGCAGGCTATGTACCCGTACATACACGGGTCCTTTACTAAACTGAGAAATCTCGGTCAGTAATTTTTTGCCATCTTTCATATAGGTATAATTCGGCTCATCGTAGCCAAAAAATGCCCATATTGGTTTCATTGGTTCTTTCACTGTAGCAAGATTTACCTCAATCGTTACAGGTGCCTGCTGCGATTGGCTAAAAACAGGCAGAGCCAATGCAAAGCACAATGCAGCATTGAGCAGAAGTGATATTGTTTTTTGTCGAAACATTTGATACGGTTTAAGCGGTAAATTAATATCCGGGATTTTGTTTTATCTGATTATTTCTACTGATTTGCTGGGTAGGTATCGGAAACAGATTATGCTTCTCTGTTGCTGCTGCTACACCGTTGGCTTTGGCATTACTAATAAGCCGGTTATGTCGGATCAGATCCCAGCGGTAATGACCTTCTCCTACAAACTCCTGCGCCCTTTCTTTCAAAATTGCATCTCTGAAACTTTCCTTTGTAAGACCAGTCAGGTCAGGATATACTTTTACACTTTGTTCAGATGCGGTCCCCACGGCTCTGGCCCTCCTTCTTACTTTATTGAGCGCTTCCGATGCTGGTGCAGTTGGGCCTTCCGTTTCATTGGTGGCTTCTGCGTATGTCAGCAAAATGTCTGCATAACGAATGAGAGGATAATTTACGCCTTCTTTCAGAAAGCCGGTTGCAAAATCTACGCGGTGAAACTTCGTTAAAAAGGGAGCATACATCGTTACTGTATCACGCACCAATTCCTTAATCCCATTTTTATAATAATATGGCATTTTATCGCGCACGGATTGCCACTTGCGATATGTATCAGGACTTTCGGTAAAGAAAGATTTTTTAGCCTGAAATATGACAAGATCTTTCAAAGAGTGGAACTGTACATTTACACCTTTTACTGTTTGCGCAGGAGGACCGAACAAATAAATCATCCGGGTTTGATAGATCTGTGAAGTACTGTTTGCATTTCCACCGTGCTGGATAGAGAAAATATGCTCTTTACCATTTTGAAAATCTGGATTATTGATGTTCTCATAATCTGCAAAAAGATCAAAAACATTCTGATCCATCACCTTTTTGGCTTCTTCTGCTGCTTGTTTCCAGTTGCGCTGCTGAAGGTATACTTTCGCAAGAAGGGAAGTTGCTGAAATTGCCGTTGCTTTTCCGGCAGTAAGATCGGCTTTGTTAAGCGGGCTGAGTAATTCAACAGAGGACTTCAGGTCATTTACAATCTGCGTATAAACTTCGGCTTCTGTACTTCTTGGTTTGTTTATTTCGCTTAAATCAGTGGTCGCTTTTATATGCAACGGAACACCACCAAATATCCTGACCAGATTGAAATAAAATAAAGCACGTAGAAATTTAGCTTCACCCAATATTTTATCTTTACCCTGAAAATCAGCTACTTCCAGTTTGTCAATTAGGGTGTTGCTTCTGTTTATAACCTGATAAAAATAATCCCAGGCTGTTACCAGTTCATTTGCATCGGGCGTCCAGGAAAATGTGTTCCATTCATTCTGAATACCAGAACGGTCACCTGACCCATTGGCGGAACCGCCACCAATCAGCGTAAAAGCGGTGACATCACCCAATGTAACCCATTGTCCGTCACGATAATTATCATTCCACAGATATGTATAAACGCCATTGAGTGCAAGCTGTGCCTGATCCAGCGTTTTGTAAAAATCATCCGTAGCTACCTGGCTGTATACTTTTTCCTGCAACGCATCTTCGCATCCACTGGCACCCAGCATGACTAGAGCAGTAGTTGATGCCAGCAGAAAATATTTTGTTTTTTTGATTAATGAGATCATGTTAAATGCTTTGTTTAGCGTTAAAATCCAAGCTTAATTTCAAGACGATATGTTCTTGATGACGGGTAACCAAACCTGTCCATACCTTTGGTTGTATTGCTTCCTCCAAAAGAATTTACTTCCGGCTCATAACCTGAGTATTTTGTGAGCAGCGCAAGATTATCAATTCCAAATCCCAGTTTTGCATTTTTAACAAATTTGATAAAACCTGGAATTTTATAGCTCAGCGTTACATTTTGGACACGGAGAAATGAACCATCTTCAATTAAGTAAGAGCTTACACGCTGGGGATTGGTAGCGCTTGCGGCAGGTAATGGATTATCCGGTTTTTCTGGTGTCCAACGGTCAAGACGTTTGGCAGAAACACCGATTCCGTCCAGCACATATTGCTGTGCAGCAAGATTCAATACTTTATTGCCATAATCGCCATACAGAAAAACATGCAGGCTCAAAGGACCAAAGGATAAATCATTTGTTAGACCGTAACTAAATTTTGGCAGCGGACTTCCCAGGAAAACGTCATCTTTTTCCGTATCATAAGTCCCGTCCCCGTTCACATCTTTATAGCGTATATCACCTGGTTTTGCAGCAGGCATAGTACCAACTTCTTTAATTTGTTCCTGCGAACGCCAGATCCCGTCAAACACCGATCCGTAGAATTCTCCAACCGAATGCCCCGGCTGCAAACGTACCGTGTTTTTCGCATGCGGATTGACATTGGCACCGCCTACCCAACCTGTATATAAATACTCCGCTCCTCCCAAAGAAAGAATTTTGTTTCGGTTAAAGGAAATGTTGAAATTGGTGGTCCAATTTAGTTTTCCTGATGTATTCACACTGTTGATACCAAATTCAAAACCTTTGTTGAGCATGGCACCCGTATTTTTCAACACGCTTCCAAAACCGGTTTGTGATGGTATAGGTACGTCAAGCAATAAATCAGTTGTCTTTTTGTGATAATAATCAACTGAAAAACTAAGTCTTCCATTGAGAACTCCTGCATCAAGTCCAACGTTGAATTCTCCTGTTTTCTCCCAGCTCAAATCCGGATTGGCGATATTTGAAGGATAAGCAATTGGTACTTTTCCTCCACCATAAATATAGGAACTACGTGTACCAAAAGAGGTTCCAAGAAGTGATAACGAGCGGTAAACACCAATGGCCTCATTTCCGGTTTTACCATAACTTGCCCTCAGTTTCAACTGGTCAAAGACATCTAGTTTTTGAATAAATTTTTCATCACCCAGCTGCCATCCGAAAGCTACCGCGGGAAAAACACCAAACTTATTATTCGCTCCAAACTTTGAAGAACCATCCGCCCTGACCGACGCAGTAAACAAGTATTTATCTTTTAGTGAATAATTGACACGACCCAGGTAAGAAATCAATGTCCACTCGTTCATATTACTTCCGGGTGTTTGCGGACTGCTTCCTAAACCCAGATTATAATATTCAAAAATATCACTTGGGAAACCGAATGAGGATGCATCCATGGTTTCATTCTTTTCCTTTTGGTATGTAAATCCGCCCAATACTTTAAGCTGGTGAATGTTGTTAAAAGTCTTCGAATAAGTCAGCGTGTTGGCATTGGTATAATTCAAATTCCGTACACCAATCTGCCTTGCTTTTCCATTGGTTCCCGCAGCTGCTTCTGAGCCAATTGGAAAGTACTGATGAAATTTCCAGTCGCGAATATCTGCACCAAAACGTATGTTCAGATCCAGTCCGGGAATGATATTGTAATCTGCATAGATATTACCCAGTATCCGCATGGTATTGTTCACCTCACGGTATTTTTCAGTCATCGTCAACGGATTTTCAAGTCCGCCACCCATCGGAAAGTTTCTTAAATTATTGATTTGCCCTAGTTCATCTCTGGCCGGAATGGTTGGTGGAGCTTCGTAAATGGCATCTACAATATTAGATATACCTTCGTAACCCTTTGTATCAGTGGGCACTACTTTTTCGTCTGTTAAGGTAAACATCAAACTTTGTCCAACTCGTAATTTCTTGCTAACGTCTGCATCAACATTAATCGAAGTACCGTAGCGTTTGAATCCTGATCCCGGAATTATTCCTTGCTGAAGTGTCACATTTTCCGCCAGCATGTAACGTACATTCTGACTGCCACCCGAAAAAGAAAGCTTGTAGGTTTGCTTTGGTGCAGATTGATAAATTTCATTCTGCCAATTGGTTCCTTTCCCAAATCCTGAAACTTGTTGAGGTGTATAAACCTGAGATTGTCCTAAAAGCGAAGCGCGCTCATTCACCTGGGTTGCCCATTGGGTTGCATCCATGAAATCCAGTTTTTTTCGGATCGTCTGCAAGCCAAAGGAGTACTCAAGATCAGTTCGCTGCTGACCAGATTTTCCTCTTTTAGTCGTAATTAAAACAACACCATTTGCTGCTCTTGACCCATAAATGGCTGACGCAGAAGCATCTTTCAAAACCTGAATGGATTCGATATCCGAAGGATCGATCGAGTTCATTGGATTGGCCGTGCCGCCAAACGAACCTGCATCGCTACTTCCCCCTGTTTGGAAACCATTGCTAATTGGCATTCCATCAATCACATACAAAGGTGACCCCCCGGCAGATAAAGAAGCAGTTCCCCTTACTTGCACTGAAATTCCTCCGCCTGGCGCATGAGAATTAGTATGAACCTGCACCCCGGCAATTTTTCCCTGTAATGCTTTATCAGGCGTATTGATTGCTCCCTGCTCAATGTCTTTTCCGGAAATGGAACCAACAGCGCCGGTCAGGTCTTTCTTTTGTACGGTTCCATAACCAACCACAACCACTTCATTTAATTGTTCCGAATTGGGAAGAAGCTGAATATCAATACTCGTCTGATTCTGAATTTTTATTTCCTGCTGGATATAACCTATAAAGGAAAATACCAATACTTGCCCCACAGTTACATTAATAAGTTCGTATTTACCGTCGACATTGGATGTTGTTCCGGTTGAAGTTCCCTTCACTACCACATTCACACCTACCAGCGACTGGCCTTTTTCGTCCGTAATTCTACCTTTGACCGGATTATCAGCGGATGGCGACATCAGCAACAATTTGGGTCTTACTCTGTTCAGGGCGTTTGCCGGAATTGCGAAAAAGCAGCTCACAGATAGAAAGTAAAGGCATAGCCTTATACCCCTGAAGGGATTTTTTATAAAAATTTTCATAATCTTAGAGCCTGTTTAAAAATTAGAATGAAAAAAGAATATGGGCATCGGCAAGTAAGTTAAAGTAACGTTCTTTGAAGCGACCAAACTTTAAAAAATGTACCCAACAGACTTATCAGATGCCCGGTGGAAATATATAAAAAAAACATTACAATACGACGACAGAAAGCGAAAGCATAGCCTTCGTACGATTTGGAATGGGATTCTTTATCTTGTCAAAACCGGATGTCAATGGCGAATGTTACCATCAGATTTCCCCAAGTGGCAACTAGTTTACTACTACTACAAGAAGTGGTCAGATACCGAACAATTTGACCTGCTTTTGGAACAATTAAGGGGCAAAGTGCGGCTAAAAATGGGTCAAAAGGCTGATCCTTCCTTAGGTATTGTTGACAGCCAAAGTGTCCGTTGGGGTAACAATAGGTCTTTAAACGGTTTTGACGGCAATAAAAAAGTCAAGGGAATAAAGCGCCATGTGGTAGTAGATAAAAATGGTTTCTTAATTGCAGTAATGGTTTCAATCGCTAATGTTCACGATTCAAAAGCAATTTTATTGCTAATGCGAGTTTTAAAAGACATGCTTTGCGGAATTAGAATTATACTTGCTGATGGCGGGTATCGCGGTGAAACAATAGCGGAAGTAAAAAAGAAATTTGGATATATAATTCAGGTTGTATTAAGATCAGATAAGTTTGAAAAAGACTTCAAACCTGTTCATAAAAGATGGATCATTGAACGAACTTTCGCTTGGTTCGACAACGACCGCAGGTTATGTAGGAATTATGAACTTCTAATGGAAACTGCCGAAGAAATGGTCAAATTATCGGCCATAAAACATTTATTGAGTAAAATTTAAACAGGCTCTTAATAAAGCTAAAAATGTAGGCAGTATCATCCCTTACCCTGGCTTACCGGAAAAGCCGGGCAAAAACGCTCCCACCAGTTGGAAAACTGTTTGGAATAAATTATAAATGAACACAATACACCTCCTCTGGCTCTATTTAAATAAAGCAGACAATGGTACCGACAAGTCAGTCGATGTGAAAAACGATAATCTCAGTACAGCATGCTTAGAAGCAATGCTGCCTGTTTCAATGTGTGCTTTCGACGAAAATTAATTGAACGATACTAACTATACGAATATATCCAAATAGCGGACTTCATCAGAAACAGGCATAATACCATGTTTTTGAAGACAATTGAAATACATGCTATCTCCTGCTTTCAAAAGATATTCTGCATCCCCAACAGTCATTTTCATTTCTCCTTCAATCACATAAATGAATTCTTCACCTTCATGAAAAAGTTCGTGGGGCTTTACCTCTCCTTTTTTTGCCATGAAAAGCATCGGCTGCATTTTCTTCTGATGATACTCCGGGCCAAACGGATAAATAAAATAGCCCTTTTCCGTCTTCGTCAGATTCTCCTCAGCCTTTTGCTTTGTGGTCAGAATTGCATTGAGCCACTCTTCTGTTTCCAGCAAACTGGAAATGTTGGTACCCAGCGTCTGCGCGATTTTTATTAAGGCAGCAACAGAGGGTACCGTTTTATTATTCTCAATTTTAGAGATCATGCTTTTGGACAATTCGCTGCCATCAGCTACCTCTTGCAATGTTCTTTTTTGACTCGTTCTTAATATTCGTATCCGGTCTCCGATATTAAGCGTATTACTTTCACCTGTTAACATATTCTTTCAACCTTGTTTACTAAATTATAATTTGTTTCACTTCATTCAACAAGGTTGAATGCAAATATAAATGCAAAAACCCGTTATGCAAGTATTTATATAAATATTTTGTGTTATTATTTTGTTATTCAAAACAACACATCAATTATACCTCTTAATTAGCAGAGCAAAGGTAATAATAAGTTAAGCGGGAAAGGAATGAAGTGTATCGGGAACAAAAGAGTTATTTGCTACTTTAAGTCTTATGCTTAGGTAACCTTACTTGATGCAAGACCGCGATGACCCTTTGGGACTCAAAATCATATACAGACACAGTTATGGCCTCTTGTTTTTAAGACACATAATATGATGTATTTATAGGAGAAGTAAACAGGTATAAAATGAAATATAACCAATAAATAACGCCACATCAGATATCAGGAAACTTTAATACTAGTTTTGTAATTAATTTAGGATAACTTCCTTATTCTAGTCCACCCCTCAATTTCAATTCCTTCATGTCTTAAATAATTATACAACGTAGCCTTACTCCCTATCTTTAACTGTTCGCAAATCTGATTAGTTGTATATTTTTTACTTTGGTATAAAGTTGCTGCGAGGCTCGCAAGTTCTTTGGATCTTTTTGTCAGTCCTTTTGGTCTACCTCCTACCCTACCTCTCGCCCTTGCTGCTTCCATTCCGGCCAAAGTCCTTTCCATCAAAATCTCTCTTTCATTTTCTGCAAACACAGAACTAAGCATATACCAAAGTCGACCCATTTTAGTAGAAGTATCAATCCCCTCAGAAATACTCCGGAACTCCACTCCCAGTTCTTTCCACTCGACCATTAATTTGATCAGTTCATAAGTCGTCCTTCCTAACCGGTCGACTCTCCAAACCACAATAATATCTCCTTTTCTTAACTCGGCAACCATCTTCATATATTCCGGTCTTTGCTTGGAAGCTCCGGAAACTTTTTCATGAAATACTTTCTCACAACCCGCCTTTTTCAGAGCATCAAATTGCAAATCCTGATTTTGCTCGTTTTTTGAAACTCGTACGTATCCTATTATCATTAATATTACAGTTTAACCCACCATTTTGCAATATAATGAAATTTGTTTTGGAATACCACTAATCTGTAATTTAAAAGTGGCATTTTGAGAACTTAATTATGTAAATTTTAGAATTGTTTTGCACTGTTTTAACAGAACTATTTTGCACAAGCGTGTTCATTCAATCCCTAGTTAAAGTGTACTCTATAAGCCTAGAATTAAGAAGCCTCAAACTAATTAACAAACATCAAATTATAATTACACATTTAATTGAAATGGTTATATTGCTGACGCTTCATTCTACTTAAAATTGTAATGACATGAGATTTTGGATACTTGTAGTTTCGATTTTTTCTGCTTTTAATCATCTTTATGCACAGCCGGTGTATACAGCTCACAAGGATACGTTGCGCAGTGAGGATCGGGCTTTTACGATGAAATTTTCGACATCGGACAAGCGGCACACACTATCCGCCGGCAGCAGGGATACGATCGACTACGGAATGGATGGCAGGCGCGGTGCTTCTATTACCGCATGGATTGGAAAAGATTCGATTACTATTCAAAATTCGTCCTTTCCATACTTCCAGGTTCACTATATCCCCATTGTGCTTGCAGGAAAGCCCTATATATTTCGCTGGCATTTCAATGACGTTCGCGGCTATTTTACAAAAGACTATATCACAGAGCACGACGGCAAGGTTCAGATAATTGTGCCGGAAGTTTTTGAACTTGCGAACGTGATTCTTGCGCTGTCCCCTGCGGGAAGGAAAGCCACGAATATTCGAAAGGAAGGCGATTACTACAATGAGGTGATGACGTATTTCAAGCCATTTCAGGATCATCCACTGTTCAAAAAGCTGGATTTTGAAACTGCCGCTTACATGAAGAGCTATTACGAGTTTCGTGAAAACAGCATTTGTTTTAATTTCGAAGGAGACAAGCTTGTCGGATCTGAAAACTACTTTTTTATTTATGGGTCGGATGACTCCACCTATTCCAATTTGTTTAGCAATAACCTCAAAGAAATAGCCGATTTTGTAAAAATCTCCGGCTTTCGGAATTTTTACAAAAAGCACACCGGATATTATGAAAAGCTGATCAGCAAGGAGCGGGAAATGATGGACGCAGAAGATATGTGGACTTGGCTGGAAAAGGAGTTTCCCCGCCCGAAGTTCAGGTCTTACAAAGTCATATTTTCTCCGCTCATACTGGCCAGCCACAGCACCCAGCGCTTTGCTGTATGGGATTTTCAGGCAGAGCAGCGCTTTCAGGAATGCGTGATGTTTGTTTCCGGCCCCGAAATTTACGACACGAGAAAAGAACTTTCCGAAATGCAGAAGTCAGGCTTTGTAAGCGGTATCGTATTTACAGAAATAGACCACAATTATGTCAACGAGCGGTCCGGCGATTATGTAGAATCCATAGACAGTATATTTTCAAAAAGAGCATTATGGGTGGACCCCAAGCGGGAAACCGGGTATTATGGCTCCCCGGTAAGCGTATTCAATGAATATATGACCCACGCTTTGTTCTGTTTGTATGCTTCAGGCCGTTTCGAACCACAGACGGCCGCATTTCTAATTGCAGCACGGGAGCAACTTATGGTATCTCATCGGGGTTTCACTGAATTCCCAGCTTTCAACAAAGCACTAGTAAGTTTAAAAAAGGAACATCCGTCATCAAACGTTTATGCACTGTATCCCAGAATGCTTGATTGGTGCAGGAGATTTGCCGCTCAACCCTAACACTAAATCGTGTCTGTGCTATAAGTGAACCTTTGTCTAGGGCTACTTTCTAGCCCCGTATATTACTAGCTCTCGGCCCAATGTATTTTATTTTTTAAAAATAATATGTAACCGCTTAGACAGCTCTAAAAGAACCGGTCGCTAAGCTGTACTTCTAATGAAAGTAAAAATTTTGGTTTTAACTTCAACGATAATTTGCGTATTTGTTTCAACATCAAATCGCGGTATTATCACGCATCAAACTTGAATGTTACTTCACCCAATAAGCAGACACTTTCTGGCAGCTTCAACAACCTCTTTGGTTACTGTTTGCAGCTTATTTATTTTCATAATCCTACATATCTGGCTGAATATACGATCAATCAATCTAAAGTTGCCACCAGTAATTCGTATAATAGTATTCATTGCTTCATAGTCGGCAAAGTACTCTGGATCATATTCTTTACCCATTTTGCCCCATATTTTAGAAAACACAAACCGCATTTCATCTTCTCCCAAGGATTTATACTGATGAGCAAATCCGATCCGGGAAAACAACTGGGGATATCTCGAAAGTCTTTTCTCAAAGCCAGGCATGCCGATCAGTACTAAACCGAAATGTAAATAATCATACATATGCCTGACTTCTTCCAGACTATTGAAACTAAGCCTGTCTGATTCATCAAGTATGACCAATGGGCAAAATGAATCTGCGTATTTGACTCTTACTTCCAAATCCGTTATTCCATTTGCTTTTGCAACGGATGAGCCATAACCGAAGTAGCGCCGGCGTATTTCATGCCTAATAGTTTTTGGTGTGTTGGTAACTGGAACTGTGACAAAAACACCTTTGCAAATTTTCGCCATTGAACTATTCTCTAAGGAAATATCACTGACAAGGTTCTCAGAAGTTAATTCTTCCCTCCATTTAGTATAATATGCAGCAGCCAGCGATTTTCCAACTCCTGGTTCTCCGTAACAGACTCCTATATACCGGTAGTCTACACATGAGTTAACAAATTCCTCAAACCTTTTAAATTCCTGCGTGAGAATAAATGAAGACAGAAATTTTCCTGGAATCTTTAAATCATTCATTTTCATAAATACGAAGTTTACATGTTTTCGGCTCACTGACTACGGATTGCTTATGAGATGATGGACCTTTCTTGCCTGTGATACCTTTAATGAAGGCTTTTGACTGTCTGAGCTGATCAAATAAATCCTTTTTTACAGAGCTTCTGGCTGCCTTAATCTCTTTAAGGCTTATAGTCATGTCAGAAAGATCCTGACAGACAGCTTTGCATAGGAAATGATCCTGGTGGTAGACTTTAATCTCACCCAGATCATTAGGGTCATATCGGATAGTTACGGTTTCTCCAACAAACGCTGCCAAAACGATAGAAATGTATCTCATGCCGTGGAAGCGGATTCCATCCCTTTGCACCTTGCGTGGCTTTTGGATATACAATAGTAAAAGATCAAGTTCTTCAAATGACTCAGGCATTTGAGGCAAAAAACCTTCTGACCATCTTTGAAGGGGCGAAACGCCGGTTGTCCTATGTATTTGCTGGTTGTAAGTTGTCGTTATAAAGTCTTTTATAGAAGAATTAAGCTCCGTAAAAGTCAACTGTGGTTTAGAAAAAGGTTTGCCATTCTGGCTATAACCAGGTAGGTTTGATAGAAGCATGTCATTCATTGTTCTAAAAAACCGTTCAATTTTACCACGGCCTTGTGGACGGCCCACAGCTGAATTGAAGTGACGAATCTTTAAATTGACACATACCTGCTGAATATGTACAGACATGAAATCAGTACCATGGTCAGTGTAGAGAACCTGTGGTATCCCACAAATCTGCCAGCATGGATCCTCTTTCCTGGAAATCGCCTGTCTTAATGCCAAAGCGGTATTAATAGAGCTTGGAGCTTCCACTGATAATAAAAATCCTGCAATCGCCCGGCTATAATCATCCATTATAATAGTAAGCCAGGTTTTTATTTCCCTTCCATCGCTATCCAGGATATAAATGTCCAGCTCTGTGTGGTCACATTGCCATATTTCATTGGGTTCCCTGCACTCTCTACGATATATGAGTTCATATTTTTGTCGATAAGCTTTAACGCCTTCATGAGATAGCGTCAACAATGCCGGCTTGATCTGGCGTACAACATTATATACTGTTGTATAGGAAGGGGGCTTTTGATTGGCCTGCTCAGCTAACAAAACAATTTTCTGATAGATAGCCGTAATCTTCAGTTTGGGTTTGAGTAAAGCGAATCCGTCAATCAGCTCTTGCATTTGCTGTGACATACACCTTCGGGTTCCTTGGTCTCTTCTTTTTATATGATCCAGTCCCGGAAGACCCCGGTTTATAAATTTTTTCTTCCAGTCACGCAGAGTCCGCACCGGTATATTGTAAGTCCGGGATAATTCTGTTATAGAAACATCCTGACTGAGAGATGGCAGAATAAGTTGATACTTATCCCATGGGGTTCGCTTTGCCATAACAATTTGGGAAAAAGTAGTAGCAAAAATATTATAAAATAAACGTTCATATAAATAGTAAGGATAATTTAGCAAAAATCATTTAATATTACATCATTATTATTATAAAATAAATACCATAATTAGGTTTTCATCTAATCCTTCGAAAATGCCCCGGAATATTGCTTATTTACGTGTCTCTACTATTGATCAAGACCTGGAAAAGAACAAAGCTGACATACTGCACCTGGCCAATGAGAAAAATTTAGGAAAAGTCGAGTTTGTCCAGGAAAAGGTTTCCGGCAAAGTTTCGTGGCGCAACCGCAAAATCGGACCAATCCTGGACCAGCTTAAAAAAGGAGACGTGATTTTGCTTAGTGAATTTTCCAGACTTGGAAGGTCGATGCTTGAAGTGATGGAGATTATATCAATAGCCATGCAGAAAGGAATCCGGATCTACACAGTGAAAGGCGCATGGCAACTGGACGATTCGATCCAGAGTAAAGTGATGGCCATGGTTTTTGCAATGGCTTCCGAAATTGAAAGAGACCTGATCAGCAAGCGGACGAAAGAGTCCCTTGCGGCTAAGAAACTATCTGGAACAAAATTAGGAAGGCCAACGGGCCCAGGCAAAAGCAAACTTGATCAGTTCAAGCCAGAGATCGAAGCGTTGCTGCTCAGTGGTTCGAGTCAGAAGTACATTGCAGACCGTTATCGGGTGACGGAAGCGACTTTATCTAACTGGATTAAAAAGAACGGTGTCAAGAAATATCAGAAAGCAGCATAAAACTCTTAGTCAAAATATTAGCTGTTATAAAGGATAAATTAAATTTACAAATAATGCATAGTACTATGTGATACATGGTACTATTTTATATATCTTTGCTTAAACCATGAAAACATGAATTATGAAAATTTTGATTACCCATCAGCTTATGTTGATTATTTGCCTGTGCATAACAAGTTTCACAGCAATTTCACAGAACACCTATTTCTCACAACCTGTAAATGAAAGCTACAAAGAGTCCGCTTTGAAGTTTAACATGATAATTGATACCAAACTGGATATTTTAGTGGATTTTAAGAAACAAGTTCTGGCTGGAAAAGAATGGCTGACGATCAGACCTTACTCTCGCAGGGTCAATACTGTTGAGCTTGATGCAAAAAGATTGATCATAAAAAAAGTTGAGCTGCATCAGGGGCAAGTGAATATGCCGCTCCGTTATTTCGCTGATGACCAAATGCTGAACATTACACTAGATAAATCCTATGGTCCTAAGGAGCAATATCTGATTTATATAGAGTATGAAACCAAACCTGCCATTGGAGAATCAGCTGTACATTTCATCAACCCGGATGGAAAACAAAAAGGTACTCCTATTCAAGTTTGGACCAGTGGTCAGCCAGAAAAAAATTCTTCCTGGTTCCCTACTATTGATAAACCAAATCAAAAAACTAAACAAGTACTATCAATAACGGTTCCTAATGAATTCCAGACCCTTTCAAATGGTAAACTGGTCAAAAAAATAATGGTATCCAAGGACATGCGCAAGGATACCTGGCAAATGGCACAGCCGCATGCTCCATATTTATCTATGTTTGCTGTTGGGAAATTTAGTATTGTAAAAGAGTTATGGAAGGGAAAGGAAGTCAGCTATTATGTGGAACCTCAATTTGCTCAGAATGAGAATGCGGTCAAAGCTGTATTTCCTAATACCCTGGAAGCCATTGACTATTTTTCCAAATTACTTGCCGTAGATTATCCGTGGAGCAAATATAGCCAGATCAAACTACGCGGATTTAGTGGAGCTATAGAGAACACCACAGCTTCGGCGTTTAATGAGGACCGGCAGAGTAGTCTTAAGGAGTTATCCGATCAAAATTACGAGTCAGGAAACATACATGAGCTTTTTCATCAATGGTTTGGAAATTATGTTACTGCTGAAAGCTGGGCTAACATTTGTCTTAATGAATCGTTTGCAGATCTCAGTGAAATTATCTGGGCCGAGCATAAATATGGTTCAGATGTTGCTGGTGATCATGTTTTAAAAGGTATGCAAGGATATCTCAACAATCAGGACGGTTGGTCTAAAAACCTGGTAAGGTATCACTATGAAAACCCTCAAGAAGTATTTGACGGGATAAGTTATCAGAAAGGAGGGCGAATTCTTAACATGCTTCGCTACTACCTTGGAAATGAAACATTTTATAAAGGGTTAACGCTTTATCTTAAAAAGAATGCGCTACAAAGTGCCGAAGTTCAAGATTTAAGATTAGCCTTGGAAGATGCATCCGGCCAAGATCTGAACTGGTTTTTCAACCAGTGGTTTTTTGGTGCGGGACATCCTGAGCTTGATATTCGTTATGGATTTGAAACGGGCCAAAAAATAACCTATGTCGTCATTGAACAAACTCAAAAAACAAACGTATTTAGGCTACCGGTAAATATTGATATTTATCTTAAAAATGGAAAGGAGACTATAAAAGTCTGGCTAAACAAAAGAAGTGATACCATCAGATTAGACTACAAGGAAGTACCTTTATTAGTAAATGTCGATGCAAGCAAGATTCTTATTGCAAAAAAGACAGATCATAAAACATTAATGCAGTTTGCGTTTCAATATTTTAATGCTCCACTTTTTCAAGATCGTTATGAAGCTGTTGAAGCGGCTAAAAATGACCCAAATGACCCATATTCCAAAAAGATTCTGCTGTCTGCCCTCAAAGACAACTATTATGGGATAAGGACGCATGCGATTAACAACATTGACCTTAACGCTAATTTTTATCGAGAATCTGCTTTATCCGATGTGATCCGCATTGCGAAATCTGATCCCAATAACTCAACTCGTGTGGCTGCTATAAAAAAAATGGGAAGCTTGAAGAATCCCGAATTTTTAACCCTATTCAATGATTTAATGAAGAGTGAAAGTTATGCAGTACAGGGAGAAGCCTTAATTGCAATTGGCACCTTCGACCCAGAGAAGCAGTTTCAGCTTGCCAAAATCTATCAGGAAAATAGTAAGGGGAAACTAAGGGAGGCAGTCCTTCAAAGCTACATAATTTTGGGAAGTGATTCTCAATGGGAATACGTATATGACTGTTACACAAATGGAAACTCTCCTGTTCAGTATGCTTTTACAAGACAATTCGCTGGATTTATACAACGAATTACCAATCCGAAATATGTGAAAGACGGTGTGATTGCCATAAAGGAAGTTGTCACCGTTCAAAAAAATTCAACTATTGCGCCCAGAATAGCCGATTTTCTCAATGAAATAAAGTTAAAAGGAAACTTAAAAGATCAGGGAACAATGGTTGTATTAAATCAAGCAATAAGTGAAGTTAACGAGATCATCAACCAACAAAAGCATTAGGTACAATATTATTTATCAGCACCATAGCTTATACTTCACAGGGGACAGAAGTTTCTTTTTACAGTAATTCGCAAAAATGCTAGCGATGCTAACCAAATCTGGCCGCCTTTTACCCGGGCGGCCTATGAGTTCAATTTGACCTCCCATAAATGTACATTCCATTGCAGGTAAAGCAGAAACTTCAATTGGCAACTGAATACATGGAGCCTGTCAAAATCTATTGTTAATAGATGACAAAATAATTCGGAAAATAAAGAACAAATATTCTGTGAAGATCACATTGATTCCTAGCGAGCTTTTCCGGCCATCCCATCAAATTTTAATAAAACCACAGTTTGAATGAACGCGGCTGGTCAAATTATTTCTGTTAAAATAGTGCAAAACAATTCTGAAGTTCACAACGGCCCATTTCTGATAATCCTATACATTACATTTTAACCACCGAATATCCGTACCAGGCAGTGCTTGTAAAATGATACTTTCCATTCTGGACCATTACATTATAACACAAAATTGGTGTAGTATAACATGGCAACCAAGAAAAATTGAAGAGCCAGTAAATTGCACATTTTTTTTCAGACAGTATATCGCTCGGTGGATCTGACACAACATCGAAATGGGCCTAGAGCTCCAAAGGCTCCCGTTAGACAATTAAATTTTCGGAGCTCCTCTTTTTAAGAACTTTTCTGGGATTGGGTTTTTCTCTAGAAAAAACTTCATTTCCCTTGCCATCCTTCCCATATTATCAACTAGATTTGGGTCGACTTTACGATTGCGCGAAGTAACTTTGACAGAAACCTTTTCCTGCAAAAACTCGACTTTACCAAGATTTTTCTCATTGGCAAAGTGCAGTATCTGGGATTTGTTCTTTTCAAGGTCCTGGTCCACTGCGGAGACACGTAAAGAGGCGATATTCTTGGGCATATTAAGTGTTTAGATGAAACCCTATGTATTAATTTAATAGATAACAATGTTAACTTAATATTATGATTTTTTGCCAAATTTATCGTTATCATTTATATGATCGCTTATTTATAACTAATGGCTACTTCATCTTTCTTCATAATCCATTTTTCCACTTTCTCTGCGTAACTGTGGATATAAAGAAAAGTTACATATAATCTTCTTCACATTCAATTCAACTGTTTATCGCTCTGGGAATTTAGAATAGAATCCAAATGGGGAGGAAGCGAAGTCTCCGATTATACCCTTCATCCATCCAAATCCATGTAGCGCAAGTTTAACTAAATGGTTAATAATATCTCGGAAATGCAAACCATATATGTTCTTATATTATACTGAAATAAATGACCCAAATCTAACTTATCATTTTTTTACAATAAGATGTTGTAAAGCAGGATCATCCATTATCTTCTCCATCTCAAATTCAATGATGTCAAGAACGTCCTGCTTAACCTGCATGTAATTCCTAAGTACCGTCGACTGATCTATTTTTCTTATTTGCGGTATCGGTTGATAATTTTCCTGCTCCTCTTTCAGTGCCTGATGATCATTTAGAATTTCGCTGTGAAAAGCTTTTAAATCAATTTTCTGCTCCGGATTGTCGGCAACTAAACCTACAAACTCTCCAGAAGAAAGCGCGGAAATCTTCGAAGGGGGAATAGCGGAATCCAACTGCTTGGATTTGCTAACCGAAGTATCCATTCGGTTAATCGAAAAGCTTGTACGGTCCTGCATGATCTTGCCAAAACGCTCCGACAACTGCTTCGCTGTATCCCCAGTGACCTGGCCGCTAATGATATTTCCGGTGATGTTCATAATAACATCCGCCTGCTCTTTTCCGTAATCTTTTCTAAGTTGACTGAAGTCCTGCACGCCCAAGGTGGTTGAGACTTTGTTTGACCGGGCGGTAGCAATTAGACTATCCATGTTGTTTAGATAGATCGTCGGAAACTCATCAAAGATCAGACTGCTTTTCAGCTTACCTTTCTTGTTAACAAGCTTGATCAAACGTGTTACATAAAGTGATAACACCGCACCGTACACTGAGATTTTCTGCGGATTATTTCCCATGCAGACAATCTTGGGCTCGTCAGGGTTATTAATATCCAGGGTGAAATCACTACCTGATAGCACATAATATAACTGAGGCGAAGAAAGCCTGGCCATCGAAATCTGCGCTGAGGCGATCTGTCCTTCCAGCTGCTGCATCGCATCATTTAAATAAGCAGATACGAACGGATTGATTAGAACCTCAATCTCTTTTTCCGCGCGAAGGATGGTAAAAAGTTTATCATAAGGGACCTGCATCAGCTCAATCACGTGTGGCAGTGTGCAGTACTCGCCGTTCTGATACCGTCGTAAAAACCAGATGATCGCTGTAAGAAAGTTGATGGGTGATTCTACGAAAAAATCGCCTTGTCTTTTGATCCATTCCCGGTTTAATCCCATAAGAATGGTACGGGCTGATTCAGCGGCATCGGTGATATCCAGAAGGCTCTGCGGATCCAGCGGATTACAGCGGTGCGTGCGGGCCAGATCATCGAAATTGATCACATAAAACTTAGGAACAATCTGGTACGCGTCCTGGTTATTAAGCCAGGTGTTGTAGGTAATAACAGAGAGATCATCGAACTTGAAATCATACACAAACATAGAAAAACCTTTTATAATGTGCTGGGTGATCACATGGCGTATGACGAAATAACTCTTCCCCGCACCTGGTGATCCCAAAACCAGAAGACCTCGGAACGGATTAATAATGTTAATCCAACTATGATGAACTTTGTCTTTTAAATGATACCGGGCAGGAAGGTTAATCGAAAATTCATTCTCTAAAAGCCGCTGCTCCTGCGGAAAGGTCTCGTTCTCTTTGTTGAAAATATCTTTGCTGTTCATCTTTAAATGGATCACACGCGATAGCAGTGTCCCGCCTGTCAAAACCAGGCAAAAACCGGTTGTGGTGATCAGCATATAAGTCATGGAAATCATAACCAAATCGCTGGTTCTATCCACAAAAATCTGGCTTACAAAGTATAGAAATGTACCGATACCGATGACGATAAGTCCTTTTTTGACACTAAGCTTTTCCTCTTTTTTACCCTTCGCCCCCATTAATGAAATCAGAAGAAGGCCCAGTGCGATCAGCTTAGTTTTATTAAATCCGTTGAAAAGCCCGGTCCCATAAATATTGGAAAGTATCCGGTCGCTAAATACGGAGGAAAGTTTCCAGTGCGCGAAAACGCCATAGAAAAAATAGTAAAAATGTAGCGCTAAAATAAGAATACTGATTAGCCTGGTCATGTCGGTAATCCTGTGCAGCGCCTGCTGATTTTCTCCAGTTTGTGAAGCCATGGTAGGATTGTTTAAAGGTGATTACTGATATTTTTCTGCTTTCTTTTCTTTTTTCTTCGCAGCGCGAATGGCTGCGAACTGTCATCTTTTACAGGATCAAGCAGTGAATCCAGCATTTCATTTTGCCCACTACTGCTGCCGGAATTGGACTCAAAAGGTGCTGCCTGATCTTTTATTTTGAAAGTTTCAGGTTCGTTATAAGCCCTGCGTTTAGCATGCTGCTGCGCCTTTTCCTGGCGGAAAGCTTGGGCTAATAACACCGGTCTGCAACGCTCTTGAATTGCATTTGCACTATACTGTTTCCCAAGGATGCTGCCATTGAAAACCGATTTGGTTCGGTGGTCAACATAAGTAATTCCATAAATAATTCCGGATTCATTCTGTCTGAAAACCATTTTGATGCCCTGCTTATCAAGGGCCGAAGCAAGTCCTCGAATATCCAGCTTCGGGGTCCCCATCAGTGCTAAATCAATGGCATTTTTTACTCTTGCCTTATGCGGCTGCCGCGCAGTTTCATTAAGGGCGAAACGCTCATTAAGATATTTGAGCCCCGGATTAAAATGAAAGTCGCTCGCTTTGATCGGCACTCCGACGGACCTTCCTCCCTCATCTAAAATCCTGTAGACAAGACCATTACTCTTGCTGATCCGCGATTCTTTACCTCCGGTATCCGCCAGCACATTGTACTGTTTTAGCACTGCATTAAGCTCTGCCACAGAGGTATATTTGTAGGAATTTAGCACCGTATTTAGCACGTTACTGATCGCCTGTTTGGTCTGCGATTTTCCGTACTGAGCCTTGGCGGTATTCACTGGTTTGAGCTCAAAAACCTGCCGCTTATGGGCTTCTGCTTTAACGAGCCCAAAATCCATTTCGATTTGTTTTCTGGCTTTTTCAGACTCGTTTCTTCCGATGTTATTGGTCTCGATCCGGCTGCCATCGGGACGGACTTTCACAGATACAATGTGGATATGCGGATGCCCCGCATCGTAATGTTCATAGACCAAAAAGGGCTGATCTTTAAAGCCGATCTTATGCATATAGACGCCTGCAATTTGTGTTAATTGATCCTTGGTTAGCTTCTCAGATGGATCAAAATTCAGTGAAATATGAACACTGTTTCTTTTCACATTCTCGTTCAAAGCAGCGGTTTTAAGAAGCATATTCAGCCGCTGCATCTGATTAAGTTCCGTCAGATCTTTTGGGTAATTCGCTGCCATAATACACTGCGCATCCCCTTGCCAGATTTTATTTTCGTTGTAGTAAAAACTGCGCTGGACCGAGTGTCCGGTTTTTATAATCGCAACCATTGATCTGCCGTTTTATTGATCTGTTTTTTGATCTCCTCGATCTGGGAAAGCACCCTTCTTTTATCGAGCTCGTAGGTAATAATCCAGGATTTAAACTCAGCAATCTGATCGAGTGCGTGAAGCTTTTTGACCGCCTGGTTGAAGTTATTGCCGATGTTATTAAGCTCATTTCTCAGCCTTATCAGCTCTTTGACAGAATCGTCGAGCGAACCATTTCGGTAGTACACCACGACCGGTTTTTCCAGAATGACTTTGCGGATGTATTCACTAAGCTTACGGCACGTGCTGCCCTTGAATTTCCGTTCCAGCAGCGTGAACTCCTGCGGGCTAAGTCTCAGCGCGACAATTCTTGTTTTGTTTGATTTCTGATTTCCCATCTTCTCTATCCTTTCCGTCTCAAACACTATTACTTTTTAGACTCCCCCGCCCACGACTTCGGAGTGATTTTGCGGCGGCCAGATCCGGAATGGGTTACCAGTCCGGAAGAATGTTGTTAAACATTCTGACATCTGGCAGTTTGCAGCAAAGCAGGCATTACCCCAGATTTTTTCAATAGCTCTCCTGTTTTTAGACTATTTTTAAAACCTTCCAAAACCATGACATCGGTTTCTTTAGGTACTATAAAATGTCTGTTACCCCGTTTCATTTGCCTTCCTTACTTTTTATAAGTTTGAATGATTTTTTTACTGTCAGTTGCCAGAAATCACCTGCTAGCAAATAGCGTTTTAAGCTCATTGTTTTATACTGGCAATTTAAAGACAGTCCTCTGTATTCAGGCATCCTGACTGTTTATTGCTTAGGCCCATCTGGCTAGCCCGCCGTAATTTTACAGTGGTAAAACTGTTCACTTAAACGCCTGGAATATGGATTCGAAAATTGATATTGCCAATGTATATGATACCCTGCTTTGCAGCCCTGGCATGGATGAGATCGTAAAGATTGATTTGAAAATTTCACGGAAGGCCGTTCTTATTCTTTGTCACGCTATTGAGAAGGGTATAGATCAAACAGGAAAAGCAGGACTTCCAAGCCTTCCCGAGAGCATTTTAAACGAGTTCGCTGGGCTGCTGCTTGGAATCTCAAAAGACTGTCTTGAAAAGTCTGGCCTGGATATGTTGAGTCAAAAGCTGAAAGCCATGGTGTAGCTAACAGTAAACTGTGCGGACGGCTCTGTTAAAAAAGTGAAAAACCGTAGGTTTGTGACCTACGGTTTTTCACTTTTTTCTAAGGCATTATATCATCATCTACAAATGAATAATATCCTTCACTGGTTATGATGATATGATCCATTACTAAAATATCCAGCAGTTGCCCCGCCTTTTTTATTCTTTCTGTCAGCAGTCTATCTGGTTCACTGGCTATCAGGTTTCCCGATGGATGGTTATGTGACAGTATTATCCCGTGTGCATTCGCTTTTAAAGCCGCTGCAAAAATCAGTTTTAAATCGACTACCACACCGCAGGTTCCTCCCTGACTAACTTCATAAATACCAAGTACTCGATTGGCGCGGTTGATCAGTATAATTTTAAACTGCTCAACAAACCCGATTTTATTTTCATCCCAGGATTGTCTTAACACAGAGTAGGCATCATGCGAACGTGTAATTGTAAAACGCTCGCTTGCTTTAACATGATTTTTGTAAACCAGTTCAACCTCTGCAAACTGATAAATTGCTGAAACGTTAGCACCATTTTCCATAACATTTGAATTTAAGGTTTATGAATTTATTATGGTGCCCTGATTGGCGAGCGGCGCTAACGCTCATAAAGCAACGGAATAAAGGATAGCTCCGGCATGGAATGCCTGTGCGCGCGCGGTGTTTATGCCGGAATTTTGTGAGCGTTCCAGCGCCGGGTGAGCCTAACTTTGTAGCGTAATTAAGTCAGGACTCTTCAGAATGGTTTTCCTCAAGTCTACAGCCCGTTTTCTTTTAATACCAAATATGCTGGGACGAAGCACTTTAAGACCTCTTCGTACCCAAAGCCGGCCATCTTTTCCCAAACAGTTGAGCCCCTTGTGTCCCGTGGCGAATTTGATTGGATCTATGACACCAATCAAACCTGATTATGAAACCACAAGACTTTTTTGTTGTACGAAGGCCACTGCTCTGCTTAGATTTCTTTTTTAGTTTTCAAAAAGCGGTTGGCAATGACCCAACGGCCTTTGAATCGTATTTAAAACTTATCTATTCAGATCCCCTATTACAGCACGCTCTGCATCTGGCTTCGCCTGCATTGTATCAGCAGGTCCAGCGGCTTGTAAACGGCGAGCTGCAAAACGGGAAAAAGCACCTTTTGAAAACACTGTATAAATACCTGATCCGTATGAGCACCCGCTGCACCCCTTTTGGTTTATTTGCCGGATATAGTTTGGGAGTCCTTGCCGAAAACACCACGATCCGTTTCGAGGGTGAAAACAGTTTGGCGCTGCATACAAAAGTAGATGCAGACATCTGCTGGCAGCTGGTGAATCAAATCTTGAAATCACCTCAGGTGGTCAGTCAGCTAAAATTTTTCCCGAACACTTCCCTTTACAAAATCATGGATTCTTACCGCTATATTGAGCGGGGAGCTGACGGTAAAACGCTGGGTTTATCTGCCATCAAAACAAACCCGTATCTGGCAAACGTGTTAGAACATGCAAAAGACGGGCGAACTATGGCAGAACTGATCCAAATTCTTCTGCAATCTAACCTCGGAAAGAAAACTGCAAAAACCTTTATAGATTCTCTGATCGAATCCCAGTTTCTTGTTAGCAGCTTTGAAATGAATGCTACGGGTGAAAATTATTTAGAGCGCGTAAAAAATCAGCTAAAAAACATGACTGGTTCTAAGCAGCATCTTGCAACAATCGTCAAAATCCAGTCGCTCGCTAAGAGCAGCTCCGGGCCTGTGCTGGTTCAGCAGGCTTTAAAAACTGAGTTTGAAAGGGCCGGTGTGAAGTCACCTGAGAAAAGTTTTCTGCAAACCGATTTAGCTTTCCGCACCAGCTGCTGTGAAATCAGCCGAGATACCGTCCACATGCTATCATCTGAAATTCAGGAGCTAACTTTCCTTTCAAACAAAGCAGAAAACCCCGACCTGACCGAATTTGCCAGCAGGCTATTTTCGCATTTTGGAAATAAGTCCGTTCCGCTTTTACCCGTACTGGATCCTGCAAGCGGCATTGGCTACGGAATGCTCGAGCCCTCGGTAATGAGCAGCCTGACACTACTAACGGGCCTCGCTGAGCCAGGGTACAAAGAGGTTGGAAATAAATCTGACACGCTGCTTTGCAGACTTAAAAAGAAAATCCTTGAAAAAACCAGGCAAACCGGTTGCATTGCGTACGATATTAGCCCTATGGATATTGCAGCTTTCGAAAATGAACTTCCTACCCCGCTGCCCGAAAGCTTTTATATTTTCGGTAGTGTTGTCAGCAGCACGGAGTCCGACTTTGACACAGGTGAATTTATCTTTGATTTAAAAGCGGTAGCTGGTCCTTCGGCTTTAAACCTGATGAGCAGATTTGCGCAGTCTGACCCGTATCTAGCGGATCAGCTTGTAAACGCCGCCCGGCTCGAAGAAGCACAAAATCCGGATGTTATCTTTGCTGAGATTTGCCACGTGCCGGATGCGAGCGTCTTAAAAGTAATAAGCCGTCCTTCGCTTAGATCGTATGAGATCCCCTACCTGTCCCATAGCAGTCTGCCGCAAGCCAACCAGATCCTACCTGGTGAGCTTCTGGTAAGCTCACCTGATGGTAAGGAAATCATTCTCAGCTGCACGCGTGTTGACAAAAGAATAATCCCAAGGCTCACCAGTGCTCATTATTATGCAAACGGCCTTCCGTTTTACCGCTTTCTGTGCGAGCTTGCCCAGCAGTCAGACAGTGCCAGTATGGGCTGGGACTGGAGCGAATTTTCCGCAGAGCCCATGCTTCCCAGGGTGAGCTACAAACATCTGATCCTTCAAAAAGCCACCTGGCATTTGGAATCCGATGAATTTGAAACGGTTATGGGTAAAAGCGATGACCAGCTAAAGTCTTGGGCAGCGTTTGCAAGCAAGAAAAAACTGCCCAGGTATTTTCAGATCCAACAGGGTGATAACGAGCTTCTGATTGACGGTCAAAGTCTTTTTTCCTTGCAGCTACTTGAGGACTCCCTTAAAAAAAACAGCTGGCTGACATTGACCGAATATCTTGAAAAAGAAGGCCAGGGATTTCCATCAGAGAAATCAAGTAGCCTGGCAAACGAAGTGATCATTCCTTTTCTAAACCCCAGGCCAAAGCTAGGGCAAAAAGGCCCGGATAACATCCAGACCACGCCAGCAGTTTTTCATATGGGAAGTGAGTGGCTTTATGTGAAGCTTTATTGCAGCGGACAAGCTGCAGACTTTCTGCTTACTGAAATCATTGCCCCGTTCTGTGAAGCACTTCACGGAAAAGATGAGCTTAACAAATGGTTTTTCATCCGGTATTACGATCCAAAGCCGCACCTACGTGTCCGGTTTAATGTCAATGAGGGCAAAATGTCCTGGAGCAGACTTTTGGAGGCTTTTCAAAACAAAGTCCAGCCCTACCTGGAAAACGGGCTTATCAGCGCTTTTACGACCGACCAGTATGTCCGCGAAACTGACCGCTACAACCTTCTGCCGTACGACAAAACCGAAACGATCTTTTTTGTTGACAGCTATTTGGTATGCAGTTCGCTTGGTTTACTGTCTGAGCACAAAGATCCTGATCTGCGTTGGCTGCTTGCGCTCAGGGGATGTGAAACCCTGTTAAACGGAGCAGGTCTGACGGTCCTTGAAAAATTCGTACTAGTCAAAAGACTGCACTCGGATTTTAGCCAGGAGTTTCATGCAGGTATTGACGAGATTACCCTGCTCGATCAAAAATACAGGACACAGAAAAAAATGATCATCTCCTTTTTAGATCCGGAAGCGGATCACATGAATGCTATTACCTCGTTCACAAAAAATTTCGATTCGCTCTCCGCTTGCATCAAGCTCGCTTTGTCTTCTACTAACATCCTGCCCGGTGAGCAGTTGATTGAAACGGCAGCCCATGTAATGCACTTATTTTTAAACCGCTGGTTTAATGATATGCACAGAAAACAGGAATGGATCATGTATCACTTTCTGAAGAAATATTACGACATGGTTTTGAATTTGAAAAAAATGGCAAAAAAAGATCAAAGTCATTTTATAAGTAACCGTTAGTTCTTTAAATTGTATTAACCTCCTTCTACCTCGTTGAATGTTATTCACGCTTATAACACCAATTGACAATGGAAGATCAAATCAAAAATGCGGTAACCTGCATGATCGTTGACGACGAAAAACCTGCACATCAGGTTCTAAACCAGTACATAGAGCGGGTCCCTGGTTTGCATAGTATTGATGGTGCCTACCTGGCCCTGGATGCGCTCGAAAAAATCCCGGTTCTAAAACCTGACATTCTTTTTCTGGATGTTCAGATGCCTGATTTAAGCGGACTCAGGGTACTGGACCTTTTAAAGAAGGTTAGCGCGTCGGTTATTCTGACGACCGCGCACCAGAATTTCGCCATCGACGGGTATGACTATGCTGTCAAAGGTTTCCTTTTAAAACCCATTTACTTTGACAAGTTCCTCGAAACAGTATTTAGGATAAGACAGCAGCGGGAAATAGTGAATAATGAGGCATTACTATCTCCGCACAGCATTTCGACAGATTTTGATATCGATCTGGAAAGTAGCGACGATAGTCAGGGGAAATTCCCGGCTTTTCACAAGGAGACCATGATCGTGAAAGTAGCAGGACGTATTGTTCAGATTTCCTATATGGATGTCACTTTTATAGAGGGGGCAAAAAATTATGTGAAAATTTATATGGGTGACAGCACCCGTTACTGCCGGATCCCGATTTCGGTGATGATGCGCAACCTTCCCAGCTCACTTTTTATTACCACCAACCGCTCGTTTATAGTGAACCGTCTGGCGGTAAAAGAAATTGAGGGGAATGATATGTTGATGAATAATGACCAGCGCGTGAGAATTTCAAAAGATTTAAGAGCCCTTGTACTTTCTAAATTGACATTCAATGGATGACAGACGATACCGCTTTTTAAGCATCCCGTTCCGTTTTGAAAACGAGCCTTTCAGCCAAAAAATACCGCTACATGTACTTTTCTGGCTCTTGTTTCTTATTTCATGCCTGCTTTTCGGAGCGGTTTAATTTCGGCTCCACTCAAGATGGCTTACATCCTTCATTATCTTAGATTGGTACCGATCTTTTATTGTTATGAGTGGATATTTAACTTTTTAAAGAAAAGGGTAAATACATTTTTCTTGTACGTACTCAGTCTTATCTCATCGCTCATTTTAATGCATATCGTTACGACGCTTAACTTTATTTTGATCGATTATTTATACGGTTTTAGCAATTTATCGCCGATATTGCTTGAAATCGGGAGTTTGTATGTCAGGCAGGTGGATTCTCATGGCAGCGCTGATCCGGCTATCTTCTTTTACGATATGATGGAAATGCAGCTTCTCTTTCTACCGCTTGGATTAAAGATGGCAAAATATGGCACCAGGCAAAACGCGCTGAAAATCAGTGCTGAAAACGATCTGATCCGCGCGGAATTAAAAAGTCTAAGGGCCACCTTAGCTCCGCACTTAATCTACAATCTGATCAATGCAGCTTATGCGCAAATAGAGCCGGTATCGAAAGAATCTGCATTCTATCTTCGGAAATTATCAAACCTGCTTCGTCATAATGTGTATGACACAAGAAATGAATCAATTCCGCTGCAAGACGAGCTGTATAGCATCAAAAGTTATCTGGAACTCGAAAAAATGCGCAGAGGTAATTGCCCGCAGATATCCTTCCAGCAGCGTGGCGTCATCAAACCAAAGCATAAAATCCTTTCCCTGATTCTTTTTACTATTACTGAAAACGCTTTTAAACACTCGGTGGGAAGTCCTGTGGATGACAATTGGATTAAGATCTTTTTAAGCGTTGAAGAAAAGGGGGTAAAGTTTCAGATTAGTAATAGCAAGCCTGCTGAGGCGACTGCGGCGAAACAGGAAAAATATTCCGGTATTGGTCTTGTGAACATTGAAAGAATTCTGGAGCATAATTTTCCAGGGCGCTACTCCCTTCAAAGCACAAACGCAGCGCGAAGTTTTAAAATGGAGCTTTATATGCCCTTCGTCCCAATTTCCGGGGACGAACTTGGCATTCTTACCTAATCCGGGGTTTTATAAACCACGAATTTTTAGATCAGGCCTGTAAAGTATTGTTTTGGGAAGTTCAAAATAAATCTACCCACCAAAACAATTTTTATTATGAAAAAGGACCTGAAGATCAAAAAGTATCCTGTCGCAAACTTCACAGGTAACATCTGGCTGGATCAACCAGCCAGAAGAACCCTGGATGGTATCACCACATGCACCATTATCAGCACGATCCTCAAACATGGTAAACGTTAAAGAGCAAAGACCTATGGCATAGCTATGGGTCTTACTTTTTTGTCTAATCGATTGACAGAATGACCCACCCAGGTGAATTCTAATTTACTTAGTCCCCAAAACCTATGCTTCGTCCCAGGATTAAGCGGCTTATCCCAGATGTTAGGACTTTAAAAGTTACCATGGAATTTTGCAGATAAAGTACAAAATCATACCCTTCTCGCTGATGAAATTTTAGTTACTAAAACACTCAGCGTGCCATGCAAGAAAAAAAGTATACACTCCAGTGGCTTGATCTGATCATCACCTTCACATTGGATCCATCCAAAACCAATGTCGATGCTTTGGGACAAAAAGAAGCCGAAACGATCATTGCCAAGGCATTATCTGAAATCCACATAAACAAGACATTTCTGAAGCAGCAGACATTTACGGTATCCAGTAAACGTAAAATTCAGCATCTGATCAAACAGCATCATAGTACACTGGTTATTTTACTAGACCAGGCCTGTGAAAATGCATTAAAACTCAGTACCTCAAATCCGGTCATGATCAGCACCATCCAAACGATCATCGGATGCGTCGATGAGTTATTGACCTTTATTGAAAACCATTTCTGGGAATATATCAGTCTGGACGAGCGCGTCCCGGCCGCCTACCTTACCCAGATCAAAAAGGAAGTGGCCAATCGGATTGATTCTATCAGGCCGGGTCTGATTCAGCGGGTCGGAAATAAAAACCTGACGGATATTCTGCTGGGTGTGCTTGGCAACTTTAATAGCGAGCATCACAGCCGGCCGGTTTCGCTGCGGGAAGTATTCTATAAAAAAGAAGTGATCAAAGGCCTTGAAAAAATTCATGCTATCAAAGATCAGGACAAGGTGCACGATGCGGTGATCGAGCTTCTGGTCTATCTGAATTTCAACTCCCGGTCCTTTATGAACTATTACACCCAGAAGCTCGCCCAGAAGATAAATGCCTATGGCCCGATACGTGATAAGATGACGCAGCTACTTCTTTGTTATAAGGAATTTAACCAGATGCACCGAAAGCCGGGCGTAAAATTGAACCCTAACTATGCAGACGTAAAAAAGGTCATTGGAAACTGGTTTGCCCAGGAGATCCTGTATCTGGAAAAGAAAAACCAGTGGGATGTAAGTCCGCTGCAGGATTATAATCCATCCCCACCGGCAAACAGTTTATCGGAACGCTTCAAAATTCTATGCTTTCTGTCGGTTGACCAGATCGGTCTGCTTTTCAGGGCCATGGACTCACTTCGGATCCTGAAAGCCCGCTCGCTGAACCAGGTCTATCAAAGCATTACACCCTATTTGTCCACGCCCAGAAAGCAGGACATATCCTGGGAAAGTATGCGTAATAAATCCTACTCGGTTGAGCAGCGCGACAAGGAAGTTTTGATAAAAACGCTCGAAAGCATCATTGAATGGGTCAAGGAATATTAAATATGCCAAATATGGACACCAACTTAAATGAATACCTCTCTGCACTTATGCCGCTGAGCAGTGAGTTTAAAAATTATCTTCATAAATCGGCCACAAGGGCAGATCTACCAAAGGGGACTATCCTGCTACAAAGCGGCGATAAATTCAGCCAAACCTTTTTTGTGCTGGCTGGCCTGATCAAGTCCCGATATTTTGATGAAGACGGCAAACAGGTGGTTACCCGTTTTTGGAAAGAAAACGAGATTGTGCTTCCCAAAGGCGGGTTTATGGAAAACATGGAATCCCTGGAAGATATCATTCTTTTGGAAGATTGCAAGCTGCTTTCCATCCACAACAAGCAAATTGAATTTGCCTATCACGCGTTTAGTGAAACCTACAAGCTTGGCCGCAAAATCCATTTCAAGGACAGCAGAAAACAGTATCAGCGCGCTGCGCTTCTGGTGCTGCCAGCGGTTAAAGCATACCCGGCTTTCTGTCAGCATTTTCCTTGTAACAGGATTCTTCTTCAGGACATTGCCTATTTTCTAAACATCCGTCCCTACACGCTCAGCAGAATCCGTGCAAAAAGAAAATAGCTTCCGTTTCATTTCTTGCCTTTTGTGCAGTATCCCAGCTTTGCCAGCTGGTACTTTTAAGCATCAATGTCTGGTAGGCAATTTACAAGGTATTAGAATAACCCGCTTAAAGATATTCCATTGCGCAAGGTGAATCAGGAGAAAGCCGAAGACCTGTAAGATAGTAGGCGTAGTAATTCACAGTTTACTCAAAGTACGATTATGACAACGAAAAAAATCATTTTCCCGGTTTTGGCAGCCATGATTGCCATCGGAGCGGCTTTTGCAGCAAGTGAGAAAAAGGAGGAAAAAAGTAAGGCGGCTGTGGCAACTTTCTATGTTGTAAATGAGAACGCTACCTCTTACCAGGTAACAACCACACCTGATCCAAATTGTTTGTCCGCCGGATCACAGGTTTGTAAAATTACGACCAGTGCAACACCCGACGCGAACAACCGGATTGAAAAGACCCAGGCTACTGCAAGCGGCTGGAAAAACTAAGAAACGTTAGAAGATCCCCTTTAGGAAAACTTCTAACGTAATTACCTATTTATCGATTGCATTCTGAAGGACCCTGATCAAATGATCGGGGTCTCTTTTTAACAGTGCCTGGGTATTAAACTCCTGTATTTTCCCATTTCGGTCGATCAGAAGAAGCGACGGGTAGCTTTCGAAATTATAATGGCTGATGGCAGGATGTTTGAATCCCTTACCTTCCGTAAAAAGATTGACTGATTTATCAGACACATAAGTTCCGGATTTTACGCTTCTTAACCAAAGTGGTTTACCCAAGTCGCCACTGATCGTTACAAAAACGATATCTTTTCCTTCGAAATGCTCTTCTGCTTTTGAAAGTACTTTACTGAAATAGTCCGTGCATCCCCCGCAGCCTGTAAACCAAAAATCAACAAACACGACCTTCCCTTTAAGATCTTCGAGTTTAATATAATTGCCCGAAGCATCAGGCAGACTAAAGGCGAAAGGAGTCTGTCCGGACCTTCTTGCGCTTAACTTTTTAAGCAGCATCAGACTTGCGGGATCTTTGACAACAGTAAGCGCGCTGTCAAGAAGGCTGTTAAAATTTGCAGGTGCTGTCTCACTCAAAGCAAAACTTACCAGCCTATCTTGATAGGCTCCCTGATAGTTTTTGTATATCTTATGAATGAGCCGGTCAGCATCCACCTCACCGTGATGGACATAATCATCGAATACGGCCTTCCTGTATAGGTACCTTAAACCAGCGATACTATTGGAATCCACTGCCGGTAGAAAATGCGCGTTTAAGCTACGATCATAATTAGTGAGAAACTTCTGTAAAAGTTTTGGATCATTTTTTACCTTTTGCTCAAAGAACTGTTTCATCAAGGAAAACCGGCTCGAGCTTGCAGCAAAGACCGCATCAGATTTGATCACGTTGTAGTAAAGCTTACCGATCTTAGTCTTGTACGATTCCAGGGTAAGTTCTGCCGCCTTTTGCATATCCTGGGAAGCGTCCTGATAATTAAAATCCTGGTCAAACATACTAAAAGTTCTTTCGGAGTGGTAAGGCCCGTAATTATACGCCGAGTCAACTTTACATTTAACGATATTTTTCAGGGCCCCATGCCCTGACACCTGATAATGAAAATCATAACTGGTGGTGTGATTACTTTTGATACTGTTTTTATTTCGCGTTATTTCAATGCGCAGTTTATCTGCCGGATGCCAGAAGAAATCAGGTGTCAACGGGGCCAGAATCTTTCCATTTCCAGTGCTATCCTGCTGCGTGTTCACATCATAATATTTGTAGATGACAAACCTGCCTTTGGGCGTTTTAACAGGAATGTGAAAGCTGCAATTTCCATTTTGATCGACCAGTTGCCTGACAAGCTTCTGTTCAGTTATATCGCCAAAGCTAAGAAGTTCATCTTGAAAGGAAAGGAAGAGCGAATCGCCAGGCCCGCTTTCAGTAAACCGCACGGTGATCGCAACCATTGAAGAGGCAGATTTTTGCCCCAGGCAGAAACCTGAGGACAAAACAAAAAAGAGGCATAAAGCGCTAATTATTTTTTTCATTCTGTCTGATTTTTAGATTTATTATCTGATATTCTGCTGCACGCCGCTGAGCTGGATCTCCTGTTGTGGAAGCTCGAAAACATAGCGGCCATCATTGGGCGGCAGCTCAACTTTGACCCCGTTGATGGTCCGGCTAATTGTTTTGGCAAAGACCGGATCCTGGTTTAAACGGCGAAGGTCCTCCCAACGGATTTGCCCTGTGAAAGCCAACTCCTTTCTGCGTTCTGTCAGCACGGCAGCAAGCACCTTGTCATCAGAAACACTCAGCGCCTTGTAGGTGCCCGCTTTAAACCGTTTGACAAGCAGCGCATCAAGAAGCACTTTGGCTTTGGCTGGCTGGCTGTTCCTTGCCAGACACTCGGCCTGGATCAGCAAAAGCTCATTGGCTGCAATGCCAGAAAAATTCATGTAGGTCCCACTGTACGAACCTTTAAATTGGGCCGTCCCGGTGCTGCTGACGTTGTAGAAAAGGGTTTTTCTAAGATCGTTTTTATCATAGGATTTGAATAAAAGCGAATCGGCAAATCCCACCGTATACACCGGCCAAAGAGAGACCATGGTCTGCCCGCAAGCGAAATAAAGGATCTCCTGATTGGCAAGCTGGTTGCTGTACGGTGGAAACACAAACGTTTCAGAAGGATCGATCTTACTGCTGTTAAAATCCAGCAGAACCGGATCTTTACCCAAAGAAGCGTCAGCGGATTCAAGTGCATCCTGATACTGCTGCATGGAAAGATAAACTTTTGCCAAAAGTCCCTGCGCAGCCCTGCTAGAAGGTCTGGTGGCATACCGCTGATTCTGTGGCAGCAGTGTCAGGGCTGTTTTTAAATCCGATAGTATGAAATCGTAGGTCTCTTTCACCGAAGAGCGATCCACTTTTTCATTCGGGTCTGAGCTTACTTTTAATTGCAGACCAAGGTCTGTGCCCGCCGTAGAAACATTGTAGGGTTTACAGAACAGCTGGGAAAGATTGTATAGAGACATCGCCCGGTGAAATAGTGCTTGTCCTTTCAGGTTATTGAATTGGGCCTGCTGACTGCTGGAAATTGTAAGGCCCGATATGCCATCGAGTACAATATTGCAAAACTCGATCGCAACATAAGGACTGCTGAAATCTCCGGTGGACACGCCGCCATAAATACTTTTCGCCCAGCCGTATGCATTCCGCTCTGGCTCACTCACTGAGCCCAGGATATTGTCTGGCAAATACAGGTTGTCAGTACCTGTCAGTCCGAGCATGGGGTAGCCCATATTCATTGTGTTGGTATTGTCAAGAACAGCCTGAAAATCATCCAGCGTTTTGGGGCTGATATCGGATTTGTCGCGTTTGACATTCAACCAGTCGTCTTGCTTGTGGCAGCTGCCGAGCGCAAACATTACCACAAGACATACCACCGTAGGCAGGAAAAATGAGGAATTACTGTTTTTCATGATCAGATTGCTTTGGGTTTAAAATTCTGCCCTTAGGCCAAGGGAAACAGATGCAGGATTTGGCAAAAGGTGCCGCTGGGTAGCATCCACATAGTCAGGGTCAAGCCCGGGTTTATTTGCCCTCCAAAGGATTCCCAGGTTACTGGCATACAGGTATAACTGCGCGTTGTCAAACCGCAAAGTCTTCTTCGCTTTGCCTGCAAGCGCGTAAGAAAGCCGGATGTCTTGCAAACGAAGATGGTCCGCTTTCTCAATAAGTGCCTGTGAATAGCGGTAAAATGTGTTTCGCTGGGCGTTGGAAGGATAAACCATGGAGGGTACCTGGGTCTTCAACGCATCACCTGGATTCTGCCAGCGGTTTTCAAAATCCTGATGCGCAAATCCGGACAAGATTTCTGTGTAGTTGATCGAAGTTCCCGGTCGGCGCATGACATAACCCAGCTTGTAGACCAAATTCAAAGAAAGCGACCAGCGGCGAAAGCTGAAATCATTTCGTATCGAGCCAAACCAGGTTGGCACCGCTGAGCCGTGATAGACCAGGCTATCAGCCGTAAAATTGTTGATGATCCCGGCATAATTCTTGCTGACTTCGCCATTCAAATACCCCTGCGGGTCTCCGCTCAAAGGATCAAGACCTGCCCATTTATAACTGTAAAGACCATATATTGGTTTGCCTACCACGCCTACCCTGCTGCTGCTGGTTCCTTGCATACTTACTGCGTTCATTTTGGCATCAAACTTTGTAATCTTATCAGCCAGATGACTAATCAAGGCAGTGGTCGACCATTTAAATCTGCCCGTAAGATTATTGGAGTGCAGAGTCAAATCAATCCCCTGTGTTTTGGTGCCCGCTGAATTTCCATAGAACGACCCAAAACCCGCCGAAGGCGCCAGGGGTTGGTTCTGGATCAGGTCTGTTCCCCTTTTGATGTAATATTCGGCCGTGCCTGAAATCCGGTCTTTAATCAGCGCAAAGTCCACACCCAGATTGAGGGTTTTAATCGTTTCCCATTTCAGCTCCGCATTAGGCGCGGTGATGTTATTAATGTACAGCGCTCCGGTCAGATCACTGGGCAGGTAATTCCCTTTTACATACACAGAGCCCTGGTAAACGTTTCCGCTTGTTCCATACGAAACCCTCAGTTTCAGGTAAGGAAGCCAGCTTGCATGGTAGAAACGCTCCGAGGAAATATCCCAGCCGGCGCCTGCCGACCAAAGCGGCGTGATTCGGTCATTGGTTTTTGCCCCAAAGATATTGGCCCCATCCCTGCGACCGCTTAAAGTGAGCGTATACTTTTTGTCAAAGGTGTAACTTCCGTTCGCATAATAGGAAATAAAGCGGTTGGTAAAGCCAGACACATTACCATCCGGATAAGGGATCATTGAGCTTCCTGCCGGATTTGTAGGCAGATACTGGGAATAATCAAGGTTATTGACCGCAATACCCGTTTCGTTTTGGTAACCGTAGGATAATCTGTTAAATCCACTTGTTTTCAGCTGACGGATTTCCGCTCCTGCGATCGCGCGGACTACGTGTTTCTTGCCGAAAGTCTGATCAAAATTAAGCTGCGTGCGAAGGTTGTTGGCATTGTATTCAGCCTGGTTAAATTCCAGAACCCCGCCTTTGGGAACCGGGTAAGTAAAATCCCCTGCGCTGCCGGCTACCGAAAATCGGTTGACCAGATCCCTTGCATAATAGGTATCCGGGCTGTGGTAATTATTAACCGCAATCAGCTGCCTTTCATTCTGGTACTGAATTTCAGCATTCAAAAACTTGCTGAAAGCGTAGGAAACAGCAGTCTTTAAAATTAGATCTGAAGCACTGGTGCTGTTGTCGGCCAGTGCAATTTCATCCAGTGGTCTATACTTCCAGTCCAAAAATCCCCGTGACGCTGCGCTTGTTGTATAGGCATCACTGTAATTTTTAGTAACAGCCAGAGCATTTCCATTTGCATCTGCCAGTCTTGCGTAAGGAAAAAGGTCGGTATATCTGCCTCCTACCGACATTGAGCCATACTGGTTTTGGTAATTATTTTCGGTGGTCTTATTGGTGCTGTAATTTAGACCCGCCGTGATCTTCAATCCTTTCAAGGGCGAATAGGTGCTCAGGGAGTTGACTGTAAAACGGTGATAACTGTTACCTACCGCGGATGCTATGTTTTTATCGTAGCCTGCCGAAAGGTGATAGGTGGCATTAGCAGTTCCGCCCCGAAGACCAAGTGAATACTGCTGTTTCACTGACTTCTGATACACATATTTTTCAAAGTCATCTCTTACATCAGTACCACGCAAATCATCGAGCTGACTGTTTAACTGCTGCTGCGAGATCGTACCGGCCTTAGCCAAAGACATTGTTTGAACTGCCGGAGAAATAGGTGGACGGTTGGATGTATTGACAAGATCAGCATCAAAGTAGCCCTTTGAGAACAGATACTGCTCGGCATCAAGGTACCCCGCTGATTTTAAAAAACTTTGATCATAATGGATATTGGGCTTGTTAGAGACAGTCAGATTCGTGTTAAATTCAAACTTCACAGGCTGGTTGGCTTTCCCTTTTTTGGTCACAATGACGATGACTCCGTTTCCTGCCCTGGCTCCCCAGATCGAAGCAGCCGCTGCATCTTTTAAAATCGTGATTGATTCCACATCGTTCGGATTGATATTATCCAGATTTCCTTCGAAGGGAAAATTATCCAGCACGATCAGCGGATCCCGGCTTACCTGCGTGCCGTCAGCCAGTGTGCTTTCACCCCGGATCCTGATCCCCAGGTTTCTCCCTAACGGGTTTGCGCTTTTAGCTGTGGACACACTGCTGTTAAATTGAAGCCCGCTGGAAATACCGTCCAGCCTGTCCAAAATATTGGTTGACACCCTGCGGTTAACAAGTTCGTTATCGATCTGCACAAAAGAGCCTGTTGCCCTTTCTTTGGGAATGCTCTGGTAGCCTGTCACAGCAATTTCATTAATCACCGCAGCGTCCTGCTGCATAGAGAAAACCAACGGCTTTTGAAGCGGCACTTGAACTAGCGTATCAATTGAACGGTAGCCTATAAATGACACAACCAAATGGGCATTATCTGCTGGGACCGCAAGCGAAAAAAGGCCGCTGGCATCGGATGTTGTTCCGGCAAGTCCACCGCGTATTTGAATCGTTGCACCCGTTAAAGGCTGACCGTTTTTGGCTTCGATGATCTTTCCTTTGACCCAGACTGATTGGGCGTAAAGTGGGTTTTGTCTGCTGCTGGCAAGCACGATCAGCAGCAGATACAGTAAAAAGGGCAATAGCTTCCCTGGTGAGCAATAAAGTAGTTTCATTGCAGGCAGTAGTTATGGAGTGAAAAAATGGTGCATACCTGTTCTCTTCCCTTGGAAAGGTAGCAATGAAATCAACGAAGCATAACGGCTCTACTCCGGATTTCGGATAATCAGTTGAAAGATATAATTGGTGTACCGCTGCATAGCTTACAAATTAAAATACAACATGGATTCAAAAAGATATTTTGGGCGCATTCTTCCCCATTCCTTTTAGAAAAGGAAAACAAAAATCAGCAGAAATAGATAATCTATTCCGGTGGACAAATGACAAGTGAAAGAATCGATACCATAATGCATTACCAGTTTTGCTTCCTAAAACGGAGCGTGAAACAATAGCATTGTGGTGAGTTCATCATTGGTGCGGCAGCTAATGAACGCCTTAGAAGGCGTGGAACTCACCTATTACATTAGAGGTACTGGTATACCCTGGAACTAATAAGCAAACCCACGCCTAGGTCGTGAGCTATTCTACTTATGGTCTCGTTCCAAAAATTACCAGTTTTCTAATGTGAGACTCTAAGCGAATGCTTCAATTTCTTTGTGAAGTTTCGCAGTTTTTAAACTTAAACAAATATAGAAAAAAATAAAAAGTCATCCAAATGGCTGACTTTTTATTTTTGAAAATTCTACTCTTTGCATCCATGAGTGCAAAATTGGATGATCGAGATTTATTGCTTAAGAATGCTATTGCCAAGAGGATTAAGGAACTACGGAAATCTTCTGGCAAAAAGCAGAACCATTTTGCCAACGAGAACCTTGATACAGATAAGCAGATGTTACAACGTTTAGAATCAGGTAGAGGAGCTTCTATTTATTCGATACAGAAATTTTGTAAATCCATCAATCTATCTTTGAAAGATTTTTTCGACTCCCCTATTTTTGAATAATCAATCTGACTTAAGAATCCTTTGACTTATAAAATTACTTGTCGGACATCAATGCAACAAAATCATTCTCTTTCCTCGAAAATTCCCTCCAACACTTAGTTTTACCATCGAAGGAATAAAGCTCTTCCTTGGAAACTTCTGAGTAAAGAACGTTTAGATTGTTTAAAACATCCTCCCAACCTCCGCCTAAATCTTCTCCCCCAGGATAATAATAAATTGGTTCATTTTCATATGAATTAAAGATCAAGGGGCTAACTCTAAGACTCTGCTTTCCATAATTAATTCTTTGACCGATGACGTGTTGAGATATGAGTGAACATCTACTTATAGCAACAAGTCCATTAGAGTCAAGTATCGTTTCGCCAATCTCGTTTAACAAATCCTCGAAGTTAAAAGAGTTGGATCCATTTCTCACCCGATATGCTCCTAATAAAAAAGGAAAGGTCAATGTATCGCATTGAATTAATTGAGATTTTTTTAAAAGATTATACCACAGCATATTCCAAATAGTTTACTCGTAAATTCCCACATGCTTCTTTATATTATAAATGGACAAATATCCATTTAAATCCAAGTTATTAAGTTGATACCGACTTTCATTCTTGAAAAAGTTACCAATAAAAGTTAAATAGATTAAAAGTATAAGGATCCCTCCAACGAACTTTAGATAATTAAAGAAAAATACATATTACAAAGTAGTTAAACAATGCTCAAACGATTACAATTAGACTTAACAATTTTGTTCTCTTATGAAAAAATTTCAAATTAAATCAAGGGCCAGGCACCTTCGTTATTTATATTTCATTGACGAAAGATATTCTTATTCGGATTTATTAAAATTAATGAATAATAACCAGAATTTCTGGGGAGGAAGATACAATCCAATAGTACCTGTAAAAAATAATTCAATAGCGGATGGCTATGTTAATCTTATTAAGTCTTAGAGCCTGTTTAAAAATTAGAATGAAAAAAGAATATGGGCATCGGCAAGTAAGTTAAAGTAACGTTCTTTGAAGCGACCAAACTTTAAAAAATGTACCCAACAGACTTATCAGATGCCCGGTGGAAATATATAAAAAAAACATTACAATACGACGACAGAAAGCGAAAGCATAGCCTTCGTACGATTTGGAATGGGATTCTTTATCTTGTCAAAACCGGATGTCAATGGCGAATGTTACCATCAGATTTCCCCAAGTGGCAACTAGTTTACTACTACTACAAGAAGTGGTCAGATACCGAACAATTTGACCTGCTTTTGGAACAATTAAGGGGCAAAGTGCGGCTAAAAATGGGTCAAAAGGCTGATCCTTCCTTAGGTATTGTTGACAGCCAAAGTGTCCGTTGGGGTAACAATAGGTCTTTAAACGGTTTTGACGGCAATAAAAAAGTCAAGGGAATAAAGCGCCATGTGGTAGTAGATAAAAATGGTTTCTTAATTGCAGTAATGGTTTCAATCGCTAATGTTCACGATTCAAAAGCAATTTTATTGCTAATGCGAGTTTTAAAAGACATGCTTTGCGGAATTAGAATTATACTTGCTGATGGCGGGTATCGCGGTGAAACAATAGCGGAAGTAAAAAAGAAATTTGGATATATAATTCAGGTTGTATTAAGATCAGATAAGTTTGAAAAAGACTTCAAACCTGTTCATAAAAGATGGATCATTGAACGAACTTTCGCTTGGTTCGACAACGACCGCAGGTTATGTAGGAATTATGAACTTCTAATGGAAACTGCCGAAGAAATGGTCAAATTATCGGCCATAAAACATTTATTGAGTAAAATTTAAACAGGCTCTTACGATCCAGATTTTATTTTCTATTCAGACCTGGTAGATCCAACAATAATTACAAATCTCAATTTATTCAACCCTAAAGGCTATTATAATTTGGACGAGTCTCCAACAAAACACGATCTGACAGGAGTTGATACATTTTACTTTCTTTCTCAATTTAATTCTGGCTCAATAATCTTATCATCAGACTTGTGGAAAACAGAAAGCATTCTTTTGGATTATTTTAATTTGAACTTTGGTATATCTTCCAATGCAAGCTTTAGCGATCATGAAATCACTAAAAGTTTTAGACAAATAACTATAAATGAGGATAAAACCGGTAACTTAAACGAAATCATTCATTTACAGAAGCCGATAAATAAAGCTAACTTATCAAAACGAAACCTAAATACTCAAATTTTAAGAAGTTTTGACAATGCTTCTTACCGAGAGTTTGAAATCGTTATTGCCAAAGACAAATCAACAACTGACGATTTATTTTATTTTTGGAACAGGATTTTGTTTGAGGTCGACAAAGTTATCTATCTAACACAGGAAGAGCTAAATTTACTGGTTGAAGATAAGTTTTTCGGACATGTTATACATGACATGTCTACTAGTAGCAATATATCTGTAACATCCCTAACACTAAGTAGTGACGAAATTGAAGATTTAATAGTTGCGAAGTTAAACCCAACGTCTCATAATCGAACATTTAAATCAAAAAACATAAATAATTTTCCATTCCCAATATCTGACTTACAGGGATTTCACCAAAGTCAAAAAACAGAAACTGTACTAATTCAAAATATTTTCTCCGAGAATGGTTTATTCAATTTACCGAAACTGAGTTTTACAAATAAAATTGGATTCTATCCTCAACAATGGGCGCTGGATATCGAGATAAATGACGATATAAATAATGGCAATAACGGAGTTATGTTTCCGTTTTCAACCCAGACAAGATACATAATTAAAAATGCCATAGGGAGAGTAAATCGAACAAGAAATATTACAATATTTAATATTGAACCGAACATCGGAGCAGACACCTTAGAAATTCACATTCCTTCATTTAACGAGTTAATTCGCCAGCTAATTATATCTCCCGTTATTGATAGTATATCGTACGATTCACGGTATGTCGATATTGGCTTGCATGACTCGAGTAACAAGTTATCCGCATTTGTTCGCTCATTCCATAATGATTTTCAGCAAATAGACGATTTTTTTACCGATAAATTTTGGGTCGGAATATTTGAGGAACTCATCACTAATAAGAAAGCTTCCGGTGATTCAATTACTTTTGAAGAACTTAAATTGAAATGCATTAATACTCTTGTTGAACACGACATCGTACTGGGTTTAAAAGAAGCAACTAATCAAAATGATGAGAACCTAGGAGCCTGTCGGACTCATGATTTTTAAATTTCTTTTTTCAAATTTTGATCGAAGAAAACTCGGCGGCTCGATTAAGGATCCATTTGTATACTTAATATTGGTAACTTTAGGGATTTTAGTGGCGGTTGATCATCGTTTTTAAGCTAATGATAGCTTAAAGAGCCTTTTTAGGTTATATG
>NZ_VTOL01000025.1 GCF_009801115.1 Dyadobacter sp. 3J3 | reverse complement strand
GGTAAGTGCTCTAAATTTGTCGCAGGTCGCCCGGGCTTTTTCGTTTATTTGTTTCACAGCTACAAACTTAAAAACATGGGCGGCTTTTTTTTATGCCCTTACAAATCTATTCGTGATATTGTCTATTTAATATGAAGTTTAATTCTTCAATGTCTGCCTTGTTGTATTTTTCGACATATATTTTATCAAATTTTTTTAGCGACTTATAATTCAAGCCATTTTTTACCAAAGCATTCAGTTCATCAAAACATGCCGTAGCGAACGCTGGACCGGCTAAGCTGAATAGGAATCCAAGATTAGAACCTATATGCTGCCACCAATGGATGTTCTCATGTATAGACGTCGAATTTGCTCGGATGGCTTCTTCATTAAATTCTCCTTTTTGGAGAGAACTGCGTACGTCATCTCTTAATCGTAGTACGAATTGAAATGTGCTATATGATCCTTTGACTGAACTCCCATTTAGTCTGGAAGAAAACAGTAGCTCATCTGGCAATAGCTCGTCAGGGTTTAAGTCCATTTTTTATTACAAAATTTTTATAAACAATTCTAAGGTGTCGATGAATGTATCTAATGGATGCTATCCAAGGACACATTCCTCTAAAATCCAAATGTGAATATCTGAAAAGCATTTAACAGTTCAAAAAAATTGATTTGTCATCGGCAAGCTGCTCAATCCGGTCCCTACAAATCCTCTCCGTCAAATCCCACAACAACGCCACGCGACTACCCAAATACTCTAACTCCGCCTCTTCAATCCTCTAATTCCTATTATACATTGCATCAATATACGCTTTTTGAGAATAACAAACAGTCGCTTTTCCTCCTCAGTCGACATTGGAAACACGGTCACAAATTCTGGAAGCTGTTTGACAACCTGATTTCTAGTATCTCAATGTCGTGAATTCTTGGCTTATACATGTGAATGCGAATTGCGAAATTTTGCCTGGCGTTCTGGTGGATATCTGGCAATGCGATAAGGACGGTTATTATTCCGAATACGGTGGAAATAGCTCACAATCTGTCAGCTTAACGGATTTGCATTTTTTAAGAGGGCGTCAAACAACTGACTCCTCGGGTCTGGTAGCCTGGACAAGCATTTTCCCTGGCTGGTATCCGGGCCGGGCACCGCATATTCACGTTCATATTTACAGCAGCTCGGGCACTTCCTTACTCGTTACCCAAATTGCTTTTCCCAAGGAAATTTGTGACACTGTTTACAGGCAGGGTGTTTATGCAACTCATGGGCTGCAAGATACCACCAACGAAAGGGACATGGTTTTCAATGACGGTGTTGCCAATCAAATGGCGCAAATATCAGGAAGTGTGGCAAATGGATTTGTCTTAAATCATACGATCAATGTAAGGTCATAGTATGTGATCAGATCCATTCTCAATTCAAATTACTAATCGCCCGAAATGCATTAGGCGTTTGCCCGACACGTTGTTTGAATAACCTTGAAAAATGCTGTGGATATTTAAATCCCATTTCAAAGGCGATCTCGCTTACTGTTTTGGTCTGGTCAAAAATTCTTTCTTTGGCTACATCAATTATTTTTGCCTGAATATAATCCTGAGCGGTTTGTCCGGTTTCTTTTCTGACCAGGTCCCCAAAATACTTTGTTGAAAGGTTCAGCTCATCGGCGAAATACGCTACCGAAGGTAGTCCGATCAAACCGGGTTTTTCTGACAAAAAGTAGTTTGTTAAAAGCGTTTCAAACCGTTCTAGGATACCTTTGTGCACGGTATCGCGGGTAAGGAATTGCCGGTCGTAAAAGCGCGTGCAGTAATCTAAAAACAGCTCTATATTCGAAACGATTAACTTCCTGCTGTGCTTGTCGATAGCGTGTTCAAGTTCGTATTTTATTTTGGAAAGACAATCCAGAACAATTTGTCTTTCCCGCTCGGAGATATGCAAAGATTCGTGGCTCTGATAGCTAAAAAAGCTGTATTCATGGATGTGCTGATTCAGTGAAGTACCGTGCAGAAGATCCGGATGAAAAACCAGCGCGTAACCATTTGGCTTGTATAATTCGTCGTAATTTTCAACATTCACCACCTGGCCAGGCGCAAAGAAAACGAGCGTGCCTTCCTGATAATCATAATACTGCTTGCCATAGCGCAAGTCGCCGCATGGTACTCCTTTAAGCATGACAAAGTACAGCCCCAAATACATGTTTTGGTTCCGGCGCATGTCTGCTTTTGACAGGTCAACAACAGTCACCAAAGGATGCAGCGTTTCGTGCTGGTTGAATGCATTGTATTCACTTACCGAGTCAAAGCGGATCTGATTTTCCATAGTCTATTTTATTAATCGATACCAAATTACAGATTTCAACAGCGCATCACTATTTACAGAACATGAATCCGGAACATTGGTATAAATATCAGGAATATATATACAAAGTGATCGCGAAAATGGCCGGAACTTTGTCATACAATAATCGGAGCTTGAAGGCTGAGATGATGTGCCAGTCTTCCGAATGGCTGGCGATTTGAACGATAGATTAGGTAATTGAAAATATGGAAAAGCGAAAATTAGGAAATAGCGGGCTGGAAGTTTCTGCGGTTGGCCTGGGATGCATGGGGCTGAGCTTTGGTTACGGGCCTGCAACTGAAAAGCAGGAAGCCATTAAACTGATCCGCAGAGCCGTGGAGCTAGGCGTTACTTTTTTTGACACAGCCGAGGCATATGGACCCTTTGCGAATGAAGAATTGCTAGGTGAGGCTTTGGAGCCATTTCGCAAGGATGTGGTGATCGCGACCAAGTTCGGTTTTGCGGGTGGGATGCCAGCCATGGGTCTTGATAGTCGTCCGGAAAACATCCGCGCCGTCGCCGAAGCATCATTGAAACGTTTGCGTACGGATGTAATCGACCTGTTTTACCAGCATCGGGTGGACCCCAATTTACCGATTGAAGATGTTGCCGGAGCCGTAAAGGATTTAATCAGTGAAGGAAAAGTGAAACATTTTGGCCTTTCGGAGGCGGGCGTTGCGACCATTCGCAGGGCACATGCTGTGCAGCCGGTTGCCGCTTTGCAAAGTGAATATTCGCTTTGGTGGAAAGAACCAGAGGCCGAAATCTTGCCCACATTGGACGAGCTGGGGATTGGCTTTGTGCCTTTCAGCCCGTTGGGGAAGGGTTTTCTTACTGGTAAAATCAATGCCGACACGACGTTTGACAAAAGTGATTTTAGAAATAAAGTCCCTCGTTTTACAGAGGAAAACAGGAAAGTAAACCAAAACCTGGTGGATTTGCTGGGTCAGATTGCAACCCAAAACCAAGTAACTGCTGCGCAAATTGCATTGGCCTGGCTGCTGGCACAAAAACCGTGGATCGTCCCCATTCCGGGAACTACAAAACTCCACCGCCTCGAAGAAAATCTGGGCGCCGTCAATGTTCAGTTGAGTGCAAATGATTTAAGCGAAATCAATACAGCGGTTTCTCGGATTGAGATTTTGGGTGCACGCTACCCGGCCGAAATCCAAAAACAAGTTGAACGCTAACGCGTTAGAATTCTAGTTGTGCTCATTTGGAGCGAGATTAAATTAACAAAAAGTAAAATCAGATTATTAATAATCATGGAAAATATCAAAGGAAAAGTAGTTGTAATTACCGGAGCGAGCAGTGGCATGGGCGAAGCAGCCGCAAAGTATCTGGCAAACTTAGGAGCATCTGTTGTGCTCGGCGCCAGAAGGGCTGATAAAATTGAAAAGCTTTCAAAGGAAATCAATGATAATGGTGGAAAATCTCTTGCAATAGAAGTGGACGTGACCAAAAGGGATGAGGTAAAGCAATTCGTCGACTCAGCAGTTAAGCATTTTGGTAGGGTTGACGTCATACTTAATAACGCTGGTGTCATGCCGTTATCACCTATGGACCGCCTCAATGTCGAGGAGTGGGACACCATGATCGATGTGAATATAAAGGGCGTGCTCTATGGTATTGCTGCTGTGCTGCCTTATATGAAAGAACAAAAGTCAGGCCAGATTATCAACACATCTTCGGTGGCAGGACATAAAATATTCGGCGGTTCTGCGGTTTATTCCGCTACCAAGTTTGCTGTGCGGGCATTGACCGAAGGATTACGCATGGAAGTGAAGCCTTATAACATCCGTACAACCATTGTCTGCCCTGGTGCTGTTAAAACAGAATTGCTCGACCATATCACAGAAGCCGATATCCAGAAAGCGAACCAGGATTATGTAGGATCAGTCGGAATCAGTCCGGAAAGTTTTGCGCGTGTTGTTGCTTTTGCAATCAGTCAGCCGGACGATGTAGATATCAATGAAGTGATCTTTCGCCCGACGGCTCAGGAATTGTAAGAGTGCCATTTGGGTAGTTTGATATTCATAATCAATTGTTTGATATCCTACATTCTCGCCGATCAGGTTAGTTTATATTGCGGATATTAAAATAGTGCAGGATAATCAGGATTTTGTGCTTAAATTTCTCATAGCATAACCTGAATTGCTTATATTGGAGGTAGTTAAGGTAATTCAACAAGTTTTAGGTAAAAGGCGGAACTATGGAAAATGAAGATAGAACAGGCCACATCTCGCGGCGTGAAATGCTGGCAGGGACTGCCATGGCAGTTACGGCTATGGCCATCACAAAAGTCACTGGATTGGAAGCAGCAACTGCACCGGCGGCGATACAGCCGGTTGAATTGGCCGGGGTTTCTTTCCGTGTGAACGGTAAAGCAATTACTCTGGAAATGGATACCAGAACAACCTTACTGGACGCGCTCAGAGAGAAGTTGTTTTTGACCGGAACTAAAAAAGGTTGTGATCACGGGCAATGCGGTGCCTGCACAGTGCTTGTCAATGGAAAGCGCATCAATTCCTGCTTGTCACTGGCATTGCAACACGAAGACGATGCGATCACCACAATCGAGGGATTAGGAACACCTGATAATCTTCATCCCATGCAGTCCGCATTTATAAAACACGACGGATACCAGTGCGGCTATTGCACGCCGGGACAAATTTGTTCGGCCGTTGCCGTGCTTGAAGAAATAAAAGCAGGAATTCCAAGTCATGCCAGTGCTGATCTGAATGCGCAGATGGCTTTTACCAACACGGAATTCCGGGAAAGAATGAGCGGGAATATCTGCCGTTGTGGTGCGTATTCCAACATTGCCGAAGCTGCCGCGGAGGTTGCTGGCGTAAAAGGCTGACATAGCCATTTGCGGTAAATCTTTTCACACCTGAACTGTATCTAATGAAATCATTCACATACGAGCGCGTTACCACGCCGGCCGAGGCGGCCGCAGCAGTTGCCGCTAAGCCCGGTGCTAAATTTTTGGCAGGCGGTACAAACCTGCTTGATCTGATGAAATTACAGATCGAGACGCCAGTCCACCTGATCGACATTGGCCGGATAGGACTGGACAAAATTGAAAAGACCGCTAATGGCGGTGTAAGGATAGGAGCGCTGGTCCGTAATACCGACCTTGCGGCAGACCCGCATATCCGTAAAGACTACGGCATTTTATCCAGGGCGCTGCTTGCGGGTGCCTCCGGGCAGCTTCGCAATAAGGCAACCACGGCGGGCAATCTTTTACAGCGCACGCGGTGCCCCTATTTTTATGATACCAACCAGCAATGCAATAAACGGGTACCCGGCAGCGGATGTGCCGCAATTGCAGGTTTCAGCAAACAACTTGCTGTCATCGGAAGCAGTGACGCCTGCATCGCGACTTATCCCGGCGATATGGCCGTGGCCATGACGGCCCTGGACGCAGTGGTTGAAACCATCAATCCAGCTGGCAAAACCCGGCAGATTCCCATTTCGCAATTTTATCGTTTGCCGGGGAAAACGCCACATCTGGAAACCAATCTGGAAAAGAATGAGCTGATTACTGCCGTCGTGTTGCCTGCCCCGGTCGGTGGCACGCATATCTACCACAAAGTCCGTGACCGGGCTTCATACGCATTTGCACTGGTGTCGGTTGCCGCCATTTTATTTAAAGATGGAAGTGGAAGGATTGCCGTTGGGGGTGTTGCTCCAAAGCCGTGGCGTGTCCCGGGTGCAGAAAGTCTGTTACCATCGGGTGCTAAGGCATTTACTGCAAAACTGATGGAAGGTGCCAGGCCGACCAAGGATAATGAATATAAGCTCAGCCTGGTAGAGCGTACCATTGCACTAGTCTTAAAAGAAGGGAAAAACTGATATGAAATTCGACAAACCAGCTGGGCAAAACCCAATCGATCAGTTAAAAGTCGTTGGCAAGCCGACCGACCGCGTTGAAGGCCCTTTGAAAACAACCGGCACGGCCAAATATGCCTATGAATACAATGAGGAGGTTAAGAATCCTGCTTACGGATATATTTTAGGTGCCGCTATTGCGCGCGGGACGATTACGCGAATTGACCAGACCGCGGCCAACGCTGCGCCAGGCGTGTTATCGATTGTGACCGCTGCTAATGCCGGACCGTTGCAGACCGGTAAGTTTTACGTCAGCCGTTTTCTGGCCGGGCCGCAGGTCGATCATTACCATCAGGCAGTTGCCATTGTTGTAGCGGAAACCTTCGAACAGGCAAGGTCGGCGGCCGCGCTCTTGAAGGTTGAATACAAAAAACAATCAGGCAGTTATGATCTGGAAGCTTCAAAAGACAGCGCCGGGCCTCCTTCGCCAGGTCCATACACTCCCCCGGCTGAAACGCGTACAGGCGATTTCGAAGGTGCATTTGAGACGGCCCAGGTAAAATTAGATCAATCTTACTCCACGCCCGATCAGGCGCATGCGATGATGGAGCCTCATGCAACCATTGCGAAATGGGATGGTGATAAGCTGACCTGCTGGTGTACCATACAACAGCTCAACTGGGGAGTCCGCGACCTTGCGTTTATTCTGGGTATACCCAAAGAAAATGTGCGGCTCATCTCAGCTTACATCGGCGGGGGATTTGGGGGAAAAGGTACGGTACTTTCGGATCTGGTAGCGGCCAGTCTGGCGTCTCGTGCAGTTGGCAGGCCAGTGAAGCTGACATTGCAGCGTCCCCTGATGTTCAACAACACAATCCACCGTCCCAAAACCATCCAGCGGATCCGGATCGGGGCAAAGTCGGATGGAACCATCACGGCGATAGGCCATGAAAGCTGGTCAGGGAATCTGCCAGGCGGCATGACCGAATCAACTATTGCATCAACCCGGCTGTTATATGCTGGTGCCAACAGGCTCACCAAGCTGCGGCTGGCTGTTTTGCACCTGGTTGAAGGCAGTGCCATGCGCGCACCAGGAGAGGCATCGGGTATGATGGCACTGGAAATAGCAATGGATGAAATGGCTGAAAAGCTGCAAATGGATCCAGTCGGTTTCCGGATTAAAAATGATACTCAGGAAGATCCCGAGAAACCAGGACGCATGTTTTCCACACGTAAATTAGTGGAATGCCTGCAGACGGGAGCTGATAAATTTGGTTGGGAGAAACGGAATGCCAAACCAGGTGCAATCAAGGAAGGGGACTGGCTCATCGGCATGGGCGTAGCATCTGCCATGCGTGGAGCGCCTATTGTTAAGTCAGCAGCACGTGTACGCCTTGACAATAGTGGCAAGATCACCGTTGAAACAGACATGACCGATCTCGGTACGGGCACCTACACCATCATCGCACAGACAGCCGCAGAGATGATGGGCGTCGGGATCGATCAGGTTAAGGTGAAGCTTGGCGATTCGTCCTTCCCGGAGTCATCAGGGTCTGGCGGGCAATTGGGCGCTGCGTCTTCCACTTCCGGCGTATATGCTGCATGCATGAAACTGCGCGAAGCGGTGGCTAATAAGCTTGATTTCGATGCTGAAAAAGCGCAGTTTTCGGACGGCCGCATTATTCTGGGTGATAAAAGTGCGGCATTAAGTGAGGCTGCCAAAGATGGGGAGCTTGTAGTGGAAGATGAGATGACCTACGGCGAACTTTCCAAACAATTTGCACAGGATACTTTCGGGGCACATTTTGTTGAGGTGGGCGTGAATGCTTTTACATTTGAGATCCGTGTAAGAAGGATGCTGGCAGTATGTCACGCAGGGCGGATACTGAACCCGAAGGCCGCGCGCAGCCAGGTAATTGGCGCGATGACGATGGGTGTTGGAGCGGCCCTAATGGAGGAAATGGTGGTTGACAAGCGGGTAGGTTTTTTTGTAAATCATGACCTTGCAGGTTATGAAGTGCCCGTTCATGCGGACATCCCGCACCAGGAAGTAATCTTGCTCGAAGATATTGACCCAACGATGTCACCCATGAAAGCGAAGGGGATTGGCGAGCTGGGTATTGTTGGCGTTGCAGCCGCCGTGGCCAATGCGGTTTATAATGCAACCGGAATCAGGGTCCGGGATTACCCTGTTACGCTGGACAAGCTTTTAAGAGCAGTCTGAGTTTGAATAGGCAGCCGGGATCATATTCAAACAAACTTGTTTAAAAAAAATAAAATTAAAAATGGAAAACCAGACAGAAAATAAAAACATAGATCCTAAAATGCGAAGAGGCTTTTTAAAAGCAGCCACTTTGATGGGTTTGGGAACAATTGCTGCCGGAGCCGGTAAGAGTTATGCAGTTGCTGACCAGGGGCCGGAAAAGAAAAAAGATATTGGTGTTATGCTCACTGAGAAGAGGTCATTGGGTTCGAAGAAGAACCCGTTAGTGGTTTCGTCCATTCGGTTGTGATGCATGGGAATGCACACGGGCCGTGGTGTCCACCCTGATTATAAGAGCATGGTCAAACGTATCCGTCCGATAAAACCAGTTTGGCTGATTTAGGAATTGAATTATTTCAATTTTTAATCTTTTTTGGTTGATTTCTTAATCGAAATCACGAAGATATTAAACGTAAGGCCTTGATATTGAATTATCAAATGGATTTTTATTGTAAATTTAGATTATGAAATCTTTGAAGTTATCAAACATATCGCTATGAAATTTTCTCAATCTGGAACCGTGATGTTCTTCACGGAAGGTTTAATTTTTATTGCAGCAATTATTGTTTATAAAATTGGTGACAATTAGTAAAGTTGAAACAGAATAAACATTTATTAATTGCCCACCAGGAAATAGCTTGTTCCACAAATCATCCTTATCCTTGACGATGCCGTAAAAGGCTGTAATGACAGCGAGGGCGACCAGAACATTGGCTATGATTTTTTTAGGTTCCATGAGATTCTACTAAATATCGCATAACGGCCAGGGCTTTATGCAGATTGGGAATCAGTATTCCGTCTGCCCGGAACAGCTGCTGATTGAAAATATGTGGATGAAGTTAATAAAAACAGCTGATAGATGTTCTTCTGCTGGAACTGAAGCTGGGATTTGCAAATAGCTGATGTTACAATGTCGAGCCCAAATTGCATAAAACCCAATGTTATGCGCTGCCTTCAATGTCATCCGCTTATTTTACATAGGAATTGGGATTATGAACTCTCATTCTGCGTGCTTTGGAAATTGTTAGTTTTCTTAATTCATCCCATTTATCCTTTTCTTGAACGTCTTCATCATTCGGACTGAAAGTAGTCAGCAATGGATATACGGCCAGTAACAATTCGGTCACATCATCTTTCAACATGTTTTTATTTTTTTTCAGTAATTTGATTGATTTAGGCCATTCTTTTAAACGATATGACTTTGATAATTCCAATTACAAATCTTCATTTTTAATAAACTCAATAAGCTTCTTTACCGCTAGTTCGAGATCGTAGACAAAAGCCTGGAGAACAAAGCCCATAAACAGGTGTCAAAACATCCTGAGATACACTTTTGCGGATTGGTCCGTTAAAGGAGGTTAAAGGCAGTAAAGTGCTGCCAGGATTTACAACTGAAGATTTTATTATTATCTTTCAACTAAAATTTAACTGGCTGAAAATTGGACTTCTGCGGAAACGTTAAGGCAATTTTAAGTTTGAAGAACAAAACACAGATCGGTTGCCTATATCAAATTTGAATCTATAAAATTTTGAAAGCAGGATACAACACTACTTTGATTGGAGATATTTTTGAGTCGAAGTCTTTAGAGATTATTAAAAATCCAAAAAGAACAGCTTGGTCACCTAAGTAAACACTTAAAGATATTTACGAAGAAAGACAAAGGATATTATTCGTCATTAAGACGAAAGGATATTTTTTTCGATATTACAATAGAAGTGTGGCCACCTGGAGCTACACGATATTCGTTAATATATATTATTGAATGCAAAAGTTACAATAAACGCGTTCCTGTCGATGATATTGAAGAATTTTATGGTAAGATTCAGCAAGTTGGCGGCGTGAACGTAAAAGGAATATTTATTTCAAATTCCCCATTGCAGGAGGGGGCATTTAATATTGCTGAGTCAGTTGGCATGATGGTCATTCAGGGGGAATCAGCTCAAGACTATAATATAACGCTCCATAAAACTTCAAAGAACTGGAAAACGGGCAGGCAGGACTCTTTGCCATTTATCATTGCAACTTCAAATAGTGAGATTCTGGGTGAGGGAGAAAGGCTTATCGAAAGGCTTATAGATAAAGAAATAGTAGAGATTTTTCGGGAAAATAATGATTCTAAATCCGTCCTTTACAACATCGATAAATTGACTAAGGAAGATATAGAAAACCATGCAATGCAGATACTGGAGAGTATCAACCCGAAAATCATTTCAGAAGCCTATCCATTATCTGTGAAACAGTTAGAAAACTTTCTAAGAGAACGAGAAGAAGTTAAGCTAGTTGATTTTGTAGATAACGACAGTTTGCTAGGATGGTGCGACATTAAAGCCAGTACGATCGGAATAAATAAGTTAGTGGTTGGTTCTGGTAGACACCTATTCATTTTGGCACATGAGTACGGACATTTTCATTTACATCAAAAGCTGCAAATCGGGCAGAATTCTTATGATCAATTTTCTGATTCGGAATATAATTTTCGTAAAAATAGTCATGATTTGAAAAATCCGAAAAACTGGATCGAATGGCAAGCAAATTATTTTGCATCGTCGCTGCTGCTGCCTAAGCCGCAATTTTTAGCCAGACTGTGGAAAACTCAAGACAGTCTTCAATTGCGCAGAGGGAAGTATTATTTGGACGATCAATTTCATAACAGACAGGACTTTATGGAGTTGACAAAAAAGATGGCTTATTTTTTCAATGTTACAAAAACCTCAATAATCTATAAGATGTATGACATGGAATTACTGATAAATAACAGTAAACTAAAGTCGATCGGTCAACTGATATCTGAATATCAAGACGATCTTTTTCCTAAAAATTAACATGCAAGAATTCTTAACGACCCAAGAAAAATCTTCCATATGATTCCGGATGTGTTACTTTATTAATTCTATGAAATAAATTTTGAAAGAAGATTACAATTACAAACAACATTTCAAAGTCTCGTTTAACTTTCTGCAATTTGTTTGTAGTCTGAAATCTTATTCGCGGTTCTATTTAAATGCGTTAGGTTTTGCCTTCAAATTTTCCTAAAATTCGTCCATAAATTACTTCTCAATAAGGAGCCAATCTTGCAGTTTCCGTGGCGCCTAGAAATACAACGCTGATGGAAGCCTGTGGCCGCTGCATAGTTATACCAATATCGAAATTTAACACTATGCAATGGTACTTATGGTTACTTCTGCTTACTTTCAGCAAAGTCCGACAGGGATAAATTTGAATAATTGAAAACGCCTGAGGAAGTACTGAGAAAAGCGGGACACACCAAAGGACCTTTGCTGGGAGAATTACCAGCTGCTATTGGTGCTGACACTGCAATGGTAAGTATAGTTGAAATGGAGAGCGAAATCCGACCAGTATACAGATAGAACTGCTGTCAAAGGCCGTGGCCTTGACTGAGAAAGAGCTTTTAATCACGTTTTTAAGTGAGAAGGTAGCCAATGATTTGATTTTTAAGTTACCGTGAAAGCCTTGAGGCCAGCACTTGAAAAAATAGATTTTTTCCGCAGAAAACACTGCAAAAAATGATTCGACATCGGTTGAAATCGTCAATTTTCAAAAATCGAGCACCCTGGCTGCGTGCCGATTTTCACTGGCATAGGCTGAGATATAAAGAATTTAGAAGGTTTGAGAAGGCATATTGCTCTTTCCGCTTAAAAAATGACCTGTCTGAATAAATGGCGTCTCAGCCTTCATATTAAATTGTGATAGGTGCAAACTTGACGGAATCAATAGTAAGATTGGAGCATAATCTGCTTTGTCAAAATTAGGAGAGGTTCAATGCGCAAGCGTAAACAAGATATGAGTCGTTACTAAATTTAAAGGATTACTGAAATTTTAAATTTGACCACTATTTTGGGATCAAGACCAAAACTTGTGGAGCAACTTAGATTAAGCATATAACTGAGTTAGGCGATAAAGGAAGAATTCAACGTTCTGGACGCCTCTGAACTGAGATCTAAATGCCTTGATTTTTGCGTTGAAGGATTCTGCCGAAGCATTGGTGCTTCGGTTATCAAAATAGTTTACAATGGTTTTATAATGGTTCTCTATCGATCTTGCGACGGTATTAAATGACTTAAAACCTGATTGTCTGACCTTCTCATGCCATTTGGCTAGTCTGGTTAACCCATAAATCTTTTCAGTTGTGTTAGTAAAGATGTTGCTGAGTTCTTGTGCCAGATCATATGCTTTTTTAAGATCAGGGAAGCGTTCAAAGACCAGCTCTGCTCTTTCTTTTTGGCTTGGGGTCCATGTATTAGGCTTTTTATAAAGTGCATATCTGCTAGGTGCCATTAATTGTTTAACCGTATCTCCGTTGGATAGAACCTGGGGTTCATATACTGCCTGGGATGCTTTGGCTTGCTCAATGGCATCGTTTTCTTCGTCTAAAGCTTCCCAGCGGTACTTTATGCGTATTTCCTGTAAGGCTTCTGTGGCTAATTGTTGTACGTGGAAACGATCCGTAACACGTGTAGCTCTTGGAAAACATCGTTTGGCAATCATTGACATGCTGCCAGCCATGTCCAGGGTGATTTCTGTAACTTTTTTGCGCTGGGATTCGGGAATTTTACGGATAATTTCAATAATCGCTTCGGCTTTTGTACCGGCCACGATGGCAACTATACTGCCACGACCACCCTTGGCAGCTTTGTTTGTAAGAATTGTGTACAGCTCGCCTCGGGAAAGGCTAGTTTCATCAATAGATAGCTGAGAGCCTATGTTTTCAGGAAAGAGCAACCACTTTTTTGCATGTACTTTCTGATCCCAGTTCTTAAATCCGCTCTGAAAATCTCGATATTGGCGTAGCAAATCCTTACCGTTTACTCCGTAGAACTTTCCGATTGCCCATGCGCTATTCGGGCTGATATCGATTGACTTCTTTTAAAAAAGCGGAAAACTCACTGGTCATCCGCGTTCCTTGTGCTACTTCTGTCCAGTCCCTGTATACTACTTTTCCCGTTTTAGTGTTGAGCCACCTGCGGCGCTTGATATGAAGAAAAACCTTATGACCACGAATTGGGAAATCTTGGACGGTAATTGTTGGAAAGAATCCTTTGGAGAGCAAATCCTTCTTTTGAGGATCAGTATCAGCAGTATTCTTCTCTTCGATACGAACATGAAATGTATCTCCGTCTTTATCTACAGAAGTAAGTGTAAAATTTTCTAAAATGAATTCGGGTAACAGAAACTGGATAATAGGCAAGAAACTCTCCAAAACAAATAGGTTTGATTAAAAACACAAACCTAGAAAAATCCTATACACTCCACAAGTTTTGGACTTGATCCTAAAAATGACTGATTATTAAATCATTATGTATAAAAAAAGCGCCGTTTGAGGCGCTTTCAGTGATCCCGCTGGGATCATTTTTTATGACTGAAAACACCCTTAAATCGTTTAATTCTTTCTTTTTATCAAATTGGTAACCGATTAGGTAGCCCAATAGTTTGACTCGATATGATGAGTTTTGATATCAATTTATATCTTGTGTAAAAATAAGAAATTTACTCATTTGATACAAATCTGTGACAAATTTCTTACGAAGTTGTTTTTCTTGGTTTTAATATGCTGGATTGAGAAAAATTTGTATAAAAATTTACTGCGAAAAGTTTGCGCACAAGAAGAAATAACAAGCCGACTGTATTGCCCTAATATAGCTTTGCACTAAAGCAGAAACGGATGAATATAAATGGGAAGAAAGTTACGGTCAAAAATCGAAAACCTTACGAGTGTTTAAGCGAGAGGGAAAAAAGGAAGATTGTCCATGAAGTAAATTCGGGATTAATTGGTCAGAGAGCATGTGCAAAAAATACGGTCTGAGTCGAAACACACCTAGTGCATGGATAACTGATTTTTCGTATCCAACCGACGAACCCATATTGTGTAGATGGGCTTTCTGACAGGTAAGTTAACCGTTCTGATTCCGGTATTCCAACCAGGTATTTGGAAGTAGTTGGTATAGGTCTTTTTGTTTGTGTGACTGGATCCTTTCGAAGACATCTTTGAGCCATTCTTGCTCATCAACACCATTTTCTTGCAAGTGGCCATAAATGAATACATTGCTGCTGTCATTTCCGCTGCTTGGTGAGAGCCAGCAAATAAAAATGCCTTTCTTCCAATTTTATGTAAAGCTTTACCTGAAATTGGTTATGCATAGCTGACGATTATGTAAAGTCATACCCCAAAATCAACGTTTTACGGTGCTCAGCATGATATTTGTGTGAAATTACTTTTCATAATATTATTCATCCCGGCCACGAGTAATAGACAAAGGCAATCATCCATAGACCGATTACATCCGGAATATTAGCATTTCTTTCCTTTTTGCGTTGTTTTTGAAATATCTATCCCGCACTCATATCAACAATACTGATAATATTATGTAAAGTAAAAATCCAGTCAATATGAGTTTGTTTGATTCTATGGGCTTTATTTCAGTTCAACTTTACATAACGCTCAACTATACATAACCTATCGCAAGGGGCCTAATTACATTCTCGGCAAGATTGTTATCAATTTCAATTTGCCCAAGTAATGCATACGCACTGAGTCTTTCCCAACGGGGCAAGGTATAAGCTATTCCTTATTGCACCACTTTTGGGACCCTAAGCTACATTTATTAAGAGTATTATGTGAAATGATTCTTTCCATGGCTACCGGCATGGCTGATTTAGCTATATAAAAAAGTAGTAAGTCGCAGTTTTTGAAATTCTGCTGACATAGTTTTGTGTTTTTAAAGCTTAAATATTTAATAAACCAAGAAAGGTACTCTTCTAAGAATTCCTGGAATCTTGCAGGAAATGGATACCAACTTTTGGCATTTAATATTTGCAGAGAAGTCTTGCCTATGATGGAATTGAAAATGCAACTTAGGATATCGTACAGACAAATTTCATTACTCACTTTACTCAATGTAGCTATGCAAAGAACGTATTCACTTGAGTGGCTAGATCTGCTGGTCAACGTCACCCTCAATCCCTCAAAAACGCAAGTTAGCGCCATAACTGATCAGCAGTTTGATTCGGTTTTAAAGACGACAGCAGAAGAGATTGACAGACTTCGATCTCGCTTAAAAGGTAAATTTTTGGGAATTACGAGTTATCCTGAGCTTAAACTACTCGTAAGACGTTATCATTCAGATCTTACTATTCTGTTGGATAAAGCGAACGAAAATTGTAACCTGGCTCTTAGCGAATCTCCAGAACTGAAACTTGCATGCCAGGCTGTGATCAGAAACCTTGAAGAATTATTGTCATTTATTGAAATTTATTATGGTCAATTTCTTGGTCTTGATGAGCGGGTGCCGGTGACTTACCTGCTTGTTACGGCAGAAGAGCTTCGAAAGAGATTAAACGGGCTAAAGAGCAAGCTTTTCAGAAGGACGGGAGACAAAATCCTTACTTCAATCGTTTTTGACACCCTTTACAACTTTCCCAACAATGATCGGCCGATAACATTCCGCGAAATTATTTATAAAAAGGAGATGGTCGCAGAACTTGAACAGATTGTCGAAGTCAAGGCAGACACCAAAGTTTACAACGCGCTTAACGAGCTTTTAATTTACCGGAATTTTAATAAAAAGGCCTACCTGCGGTATTTTACTGAGAAGATAGCAGGGAAAGTTAATGCATGTGCCCGTATTCAGGAAAAGCTCGACCAACTCAGGCTCTCATGGAAGGAATTTAATCAGATGTACAAAAAGCCGGATGTGAGATTGAATCCGCGCTACGCTGATATCAAAGACGTTGTTGGCAACTGGTTTTCCGAAGAGGTGGGTTATCTGGAAAGGAAATTGCATTTCCAGGTAAATCATTTTGAAAGCAGGAATGACGGAGCGAAGGCAAACGAGAATGAAGGGCTTAAAATACATCTTGGATTAAGTTCTGATCAAATCGCTATCCTGTTACGTGCTATCTGTGATGCGGGCATTTTGCAGATGCGATCCTTACAAGCTGCTTTTAAAACGATTGTTCCTTTTTTGGCATCCGAGAAGCATAAAAACCTTTCATGGGAAAGTGTAAGGAAACGAGCATATTCGGTAGAGGATAAAGACAAACAGAAAGTTATCTTTTTTTTGGAAAAGGCTATAAAGCATATTCAGACTTACTGATTAAAAATGATGTGAGATGGAAACGGACGTTATAATCGCATTGCCACCAGACCTATTGGCAGGTGCCAGCACGGAACATGAATTACCGGAGATGAACAGATACTTGTTGCCGAAGTTGCCAGTTAAGGTTACAAGATGGACTGGAGGTTGCATGAGGCACCAACAATGGGTAGGAGAAAATTTTATCGTTCAGATACTTGTTCTGGATGTCAAGAAAACGCTCGCCGCAGAACTAGCGGTAAAAAATACTAATACAATTTTTTTTTATGTCTTAAAAGGTTACTTCCAATGCAAATCGAAGCAGCAGACTTTTCAAATCAGAAACGGAGAGTTTTCTATTTTAGGTGCACAACCTGAAAGATATGAATTAAGATTGGTGCCGGGATCTCATGTATATTTCTTTTTTTATTTGAGACAGGAGCTCACAGAGAAACTCGCAGGAGAATATACGGTGCTGCTTCAACTTTTCAATAAATCCCGCGATCACGAAATTACGGCATATGGAGGTGGAAAGGTCAATCGACAGATCAATCGTATCATGTTCAAGCTTAAACAAATTGTTCCTGACGGTAAAATAACAGACCACAAAGCGGAGGGATTATTACTTGAACTCGTCGGGCTTTGCCAGCATTGGAAAGAGGATCAAGATAGCGTTCCCACTAAAACAACAAGGGATCTTGTTCAGGAAGTAAGAGGATATGTTGATTCCCAAACATTAGAGGGAACCGTTACTATAAAGGAAGTAGCCGATATTTTCAGTCTTACACCCGAAAGGCTGGGGCAGGTCTTCGGCGATTTGTTCGGCGTCTCTCTACGTGAATATATAGTCACAGTTCGTATGAATGAGGCATACCGGCTTCTAACACAGCATAGTATGTCTGTCACAGATGTTGCTGAAACGCTCGGATATACCAGCCCATTTAATTTTAGCAGGAGGTTTAAATCGCATTTTGGTTATCCACCCAGTGACGCAGCAAAGAGAAAAAGCCAAAGTGAATAAATATACGGGGAACATACCTTTAAAATTCGAATAAATAAAAAATAGGTAAAAGAAAAATGATAGGTTAATAATCTGAGAAATCTACATTCTTTGGGTGGAAAATTCTATCCAACTTTGTCTTGGTAATATGAGAACAGTAGCCTTTGGAGATGGCAGATTTATTTTGCAGAACATAACATATATACCTAAGCGTTAGAAACGATAGCCGTATTTTGGATTGAATTATTATAGATGATGCAATCGTTTATACGCACTGATGTAAATTTTTGATAACTGAAGCGGTTGTATCATTTGGAGAAAGGTATAGTGATTTGACTTCCTTCTGCATGAGGGATTTACTTAACGTTTTCATCTGAAGTTGAAATAACAGGCTTGTAAATGCGGAAGCATTGCGAAATCCTCAAATCCTGGTATCAGATAAACCACATAGTCATGATATTTCTTACATCCGAAAAAAAAAGCAAGGCCATTGCAATCATCACAGCGTTACTGGTGATGCTGTTCTTTTATACCGCTGTCAGTAAACTATTGGATATGGAAGAATTTCTAAGGCAATTGACCAACCAGGCATTGCCTGGTTGGTCAATTGCACCGTTGTTGTGGCTAATACCGATCAGCGAACTTATTACTACGGTACTCCTGCTTATTCCCATGACACAAAAGGCGGGCTTGTATGCGTCAGCAGTTCTGATGGCACTATTCACGGCGTACATGGGGCTTGTGCTATTAAATGTTTTTAGCCGGGTTCCATGCAGCTGCGGTGGTGTTTTGAGGAATCTGGATTTCAAAACACATTTCCTTTTTAACTTTCTTTTTCTAATGATCGCTATGGTTGGCATTTATATCATCAAGGCAGACAGAAATGTCCATGCTGTAAAATGAATCATTAGCCGGAATCAGGCACAGTCTGGTTGACTGCCCTAAATCCGCCAGGGACTACGAGACTTACCCGTCCTGGGTTGCCGTGCTGAAAACCTGAAAACAGAGTAGGCGTTGATTTACCTTTCATCAAAAATTTACTTTTTATCAAAATGAAAAAGTTAAAAATTAATCTTCTTTTTGCTTCGGCCCTTATGTTGGGCGGAGGTCTGGCTATCGCTAATGAAGTAGCGTTTGTCGATCCGAATGTATTTAATAACAACGCCAGTACAACTGGTGCGCCGGACTGGCAGCCGATTGCTTCTCCTGCTGATGCTACCTGTGGAGCTGCAAGCTCGCGCGCTTGCAAAGGATATAGGGCGACACCAACGGGAGCGGTTACCAATATCGTGACAGGCGCGAAGCCTTAAAATATCGCTGATTTAATTCTTAAAGTCCGCCGGGTAGTCTTTCTGCCCGGCGGACTTTTTTATTCTCTAAAACGCTAAGTCAGGCATTAATCGGGAATGTGCATGAACTTATTTGACGCATCTTTAATAGTTTGGGTTTTTTTATTGACCGCCAGGCCACGTGTAATGTTTTCTGCATAGTCTGTTGAAAGGTAAGTTGTGTTTAAGAATGAAAAGGAAAATTTAAGGGGTAGGAATAATCTGGATTTGTGTTTAAGCTCAATACTGTAAATCACAGGCAGGAAAAAAACAGCTTTTGCACCTTTTTTGTCATCTGGGATTTTGCGGAATTCCACTGTAAGCAATCTCATCTTCAGGAATAGGAAAAGTATATTTGTTATCACCCGGTTTTAGTTCGAGCGCTCTTGCCTGATAAGTCCTCTGAAGCTTCATTGCGAACCGGCTATCCGGATTTAGCCTGCGCAGATCTGTCCAGCGGAGTCCACGTGCTATCAGTTGTTTCCTTCTTTCGGACAGAATCGCACGTAAGGCGCCGGCTTCCGTTTCAGTGCTAAGTGGGTTAAAACTTTTTGGAGCGTATCGCATACGGCGAAGCTGATTTAGCACCTGCATGGCTTGCGGTATTTGCCCGGTTCTTGCCAGCGTCTCTGCTTTAATCAGGTAAAGCTCATCGCTTGCAAGTCCTCCAAAGCAAAAGCTGCCACCGGTGTAGCTACCCTTGTAATTTCCTTGATCAGTGAAAAAACAAGTTTTTCTCTGATCCCCTTCCTCATATGAATCGTACAAAACCGAATCAGCATAATAAGCCGGATCCGAATTCAGAGAAGTATTGAGTGCCGAGAAGAAAATAATTTCCGGATTTCCTGATGAGATATAGGGAAGTGGAAACGGGTTTGCCAATGAGTCGGCCAGGGTATTATAATCCAGAAGACGGGCGTTATTTTCAAGGGAAGCCAATGCATAAGCAAGTGCATTATTGTAGTCCTGCATGATTAGGTATACACGGGCCAAAAGAGCCTGGGCAGCTGCGGCACTGGGTCTGGTGACGACTGTTGCTTTGGCTGGAAGCAGGTCTTTAGCCGTTAGCAAATCACGCAAGATCTGCTGATAGGTCTGCCTCACGGTCCCGCGTACAGACACGTCTGTTACATTAGAAGTGAGTCTAAGTGGGATTCCGGCCAGATTGTCTGCAGTTGCCTGTTCAAATGGTGCGCAGAATTGCTGGGCAAGATTATAAAAAGCCATAGCCCTGAAAAACAGCGCTGCCCCCCTAAGTTGCTGCCGTAGTTTTTCAGGCTCAGAAGCCGGGAGTTTTTCGATCCCCTCCAATACGATATTGGTATATAAAATTTGCTGATAAGGCAGGTCCCAGTCTGAGGACGGCTCCTGGTTAAAAATCTGTTTTTCCCATAGATAGGCATTACGGATCTGTACCGGTTGAATATCAAGATCGGCATCGGAGATGGTGAAATCGCCGTCGGAAAACTGATTTAATACCGGCCCCTGATTCATAACGTCACTGGCATTATCCAGCAGTGCCTGCAATTCAGGTAAGGTTGTTGGTACCAACAGGGATTTCTCCGGTCTTTCATCCAGAAAGTTGTCACCACAACTTGTTACAAGAAGGCTGGTGATCAGTAGGTAGGCAATGAAAAAAAATGTTCTCATCAGATTGCAGATTAAAATGAAATTTGGACGCCAGCAGCAACAGTTCGTACCGGAGGGAAATTCGAAGTGGCATAGTCGGGATCAAGTCCGCCCTTATATGATTTCCATAAAATGCCTATATTATTGGCATACAGGTAGATACGTAAGTTGCCTACTGGCAATTTTTTGAAAAGGGATCTGGTAAAATCGTAACTTAAATTCAGATCCTGCAAACGGATATTGTCCGCCTTATGGACCAGTACCTCAGACTGTTCGTAGAAAGAATCCCGGCCATCTATATCGGATAGTGGCGCGGAAGGAACAGTGGTGAACATTTCATCGCCTGGTTTCTGCCAGCGGGATGCATAGTCGCCGTGTCCGTTTTGGCCATAGTTGAGCCCGTACACATAGTCGATCGATTTTCTCCTGAAATAATAGCCCAGACGGTAACTGATACTGACCGACAACGAGAATCCTTTCCACGAAAATGTATTTCTTAAAGCACCAAAGACCGGTGGTCTGGCCGGACCGTTGTAGATCAGATCGGCTGGCTTCGCGGTTGTAATGATTCCGATATAATCTTTGCTGATTTCTCCGTTCAGATAGCCTTGCGGATCACCATTTGCCGGGTCAAGTCCTGCCCAGCGGAGGCTGTACACTGAAAAAAGTGGTCGCTGTTTCATGGGAACAATGCCCAGACCGTCCGCAGCCGTAAGATAGTCCGTCGGAGAAAAACGAGCGTCGTAACGGGTTACACGGTCCTTCACCACACTCAGCAGGAAGTTTGTGTTCCATTGAAAAACACCCTGTACATTTTTGCTGTTCAGGCTGAGCTCAAGGCCCGAGGTTTTCGTGCCGGCATAGTTTCCGGTAAAAGTCTTGATGCCGGACGACCCCGGAAAGGGCAGGGTTCCGATCAGATCGATTCCTTTTTTATGATAGTATTCGATACTCCCGGAGAAAATCCGGTTGCGCGTTTCAAAATCAAGACCAGCGTTGATGGTTTTGACACGCTCCCAGCGCAGGTCCGGATTCGGAGGGTTACTGACTGTGGCGTAAGGCAGACGCGTATAAAAATCCGCAGCCGAATACGACGCCGTGGTATAGGCCGAAACATTTTTGTTGCTGTTCCCACTGAAACCAAAAGTGGCGCGCAATTTAAGATAAGGCAACCAGCTGATTTTATAAAACTTTTCCTGGTGCAGATTCCAAGCCGCACCTGCTGAATACAACGGTACACCCCGCTGATTGGCCTTTACTCCGAAAAGATTGCTCTGATCCAGTCGGCCGCTTGCGGACAATATGTACTTGCCTGATAAAGTATATGCCGCATTGGCATAGTAGGAGAGATAACGGTCAGTCAATACGTTCTGGGCATCCTTATTGGTAATCCTCAGATTAGTCAGGTACGGGTTTACAAAGGAAGTGAACGGGCTGACATAGTCCACCGGCTTGCTGGTAGCATGCTCGTCGTCATATCCATACAGCCTTGATGTGCTTAGAGTTTGTTGAAAGTCGCGGATTTCGCTGCCAATGATCGCGTTCAGATCGTGCTTCTGATGCCACGACTGATGAAAATCCAGTTGTGCGCGCAGATTCTGTGCGTAAAATCCGCCATCACTTTTGTCGAGAATGCCTCCAGCGGGAATCGGTGTGGTCAGTGATCCATCCGCACTGACGATCGTCAATTGATTTATTTCATTCCGTGTATAATAGGATTGCCCGCTTCTCAAATTCCTGTTCTGGGTGGTATTGCGACTGTATTGGTATAGGAGTTCGGCCGTCAGAAAAGGTTTTACTTTGTAATGCATTCCTGCATTGACACGGTAATCAGTATTGCGGGTGACATTATCGGCAAGCTTGAGTTCTTCCAGCGGCCTGTATTGCCAGTCGGGTAGTCCCTGCCCGGAGGTGCTTTCAAGAAAAGATGGGCGGTATTGGTTAATCACCGAAAGCGGGTTGCCCTGGTCATCGGCCAGTCTCGCATACGGATAAAGGGCTGCGCCCCTGCTGTTACGAAAAGTAGTATAGGTTGGCAGGCCCGGATTATTCTGGTTGGTTCTGCTTTCGGTATAATACAGGCTTGTACTCAGGTCGAGTTTATTGCTGAGCATGCTGTAGGTGTTTGACATGCTGAGTGTGTAGCGACTGAAACCATTCCCTATTTCGCTATTACGGTTGTGGTCGTAACCTGCCGAGGCAAAATAGCGGTTGTGGTCAGATCCCCCCTGAAGCTGAAAGGCATATTGCTGATTGACAGCGGGCTGGTAGAAATACTTTTGATAATCCCTTCTAACATCATACTGTTTTAGCTGCTCAATCTGATTGTCTGCTTCCTGTGGTGAAATGGACCCGTCCCGGCTGGCTATCAATAGCTCAATGACAGGTGTAAGCGGGAGTTTGTTGTAGCTGTTCTCAGCATTTATGTATCTGCCTTTGGCAAACATCGCTTTTTCATTTTCAATAAAGTCCGATGAGCTCATGATGGGTTGGTAGTACAGATCAGGTCTTTTGCCCGTGGTCACGTTGGAATTAAAAGTTATCTTGGGAGCCTGCTTAAAGCTTCCTTTCTTGGTGGTAATCACTATCACGCCGTTTCCTGCCCTCGATCCCCAGATGGAAGCCGCGGCGGCATCTTTCAACACGGTAATCGATTCTACATCGTTGGGATTGATCGTGGAAGGGTCACCTTCGTATGGAAAATTGTCGATTACGATCAGGGGTGAAGTACCGGAGTTGATCGTGCTCTGTCCCCGGATTACCAGACCTTGGGCCGCTCCTTTGCCTTTGTTGAAGATCAGTCCGGGAACGGTATCTTCCAAGCGGTCCATGACCGAGGTGCTCACACGCCGTGATATTAAAGTCAGGTCCACGTTCGCAAAAGACCCCGTCGCTCTTTCTCTGGGAATTTTCTGATAACCGGTCGATACGGTTACCTGTGCCAGTTGGTTTGCATCTTCTGAAAGCGCGATCACTATCAGGCCCGAAGCAGATAGGTTCACGCTGTATTGGAGGGTCACAAAGCCTATGTAAGATATGACGAGCTGGTTTTTATCAACAACGTTTAAAGCGAAATGGCCGTTTTCGTCAGTGGTGACACCACTGGATTGGTCTTTAAGTTTGACCACCGCACCCGGCAGGGCAGTGCTGTCGGTAGCGGAGACAACTTTACCTGTAAAGCGATGTTGCCCGTGGGCAATCAGGCTTGATAGGAGCATAGCGATAAATAAAAATGGTTTCATAGTATGATGATTAGTAACAGGAGATGAGTTGTTCAATGGCTTTGGGCAGGAGTGAGCTTGTCTCGAATCACCAGCATGTCCAGATCAATCTGTTTTTTGATAAACTGAATGTCATAGCGCGCCAGGGCCGAGTTCAGTGAGCGGATGTCCGACATATTGGCTTCAATATCCAGGTCAATGTTGCCGGTGTATCCGGTTCGGTCTACCAGGGGAAGTGGTGAGGAGGACATATTGAACACATTCAGATTTGTCACAAACCCGCTCAGTGTTCCGCTGCGGATGCGCAGGCTGAGGCCGTCCTGGGTTTCGGAAAACGCGCCGCTTTTTGCTTTGAGTTTGTCGGCAGCCGATGTCCGGATCAAAACCAGGGCATTTTTGTTTCGTTTCTCCACCATGGCTTCATATTGTGGGAAAAGTCTTTGCAGATCCTGGCGAAAGATTTCCCAGACATTTTCTTTTAACTTGTAAGGCACCACCAGTTCATAGCAGACGGCATTTTGCCGAAACCAGTCGCTGGCTTCACTGCCGCTCGCATGACATTCTACTTTACCAGGGTCATGAACTTCTACGGCAAAAAAACCATCGCCGAAAAATTGCCTGGCTTCTCCAAAGGCAATTTTGAACAGCCATAAAGGAGAAATGTTTGTGAACGTGATCCGGTACGGCATATGCTCTTCTCCTGGATTATCAATGTGGTAGCCTCCAGGTAGGCCTTCGATGTAAGGGGTAGAAACGGAATGGTAGGTTTCAGCATATTTATCGGTGTTCCGTGCCAGAAACTCTGCCAGGGGCGTGGTGGTATTGTCATAAACGGGCCGGTCCTGATCATTTTTGAGGGCAAGGCCGGTACTCCCGGTTTCCAGGATCCTGGCAATGTTGGCAGCCGTAACCTCATCGCCGTTGGTAATCGCGCGGACGATTCCCGCTTCATCAATCCAGACATAGTGGGGGTAGACATTGTGCGGGAATAATGTACTGAGCTGGGTGTCGCCAACCACTTCCGGTGTCTCTATACGCCATCCCTTTTGTCGGGCGAGCCGGTCTCTGAACCGCGTTATCTCCTGATCCAACTGGTAGGCAACGGGCAGAAACTGAACCCGTCCCTGAAACTGACGTTGCAGCGAATCCATAAGCGGGATCGCCGCCACGCACGGGCTGCACCAGGTTGCCCAGAAATCCAGAATGAGCAGTTTTCCCTTAAAATCAGATCGTTTTAGCTGGTCTGAATCGTGATGCAGAACATTCGTAATGGTGAAGTCAGGTACGGTATCGCCGATCTTCAGGGGACTCAGCTGCGAAATGGTTTGTGCACGCAGAGGCTCCCAGCACCAGAGCAGCAGGTAGAGGAGCGAAAAATAGAACAGACAGGGCAGTACTTTGCCTGAAGAGCAAAAACGTGAGTTCATTGCAACGAAGATTTTGAAGTTAATAATGGAAGGAAGAATAAATACGGCCTTTTTTGGATAGGTAGCGTATTTTGTAATTTGGTCATGACCAAATCATCGTACCTCATCCCAGCATAAGCCGTAAGGCTTTACTTTATTCGGGTTTACGGATTATAAGCTGGAAAACGAAGTTATGGCAAGTGTTCATAGTATCAGATAGCTCGTGCAACAAGGTTATACATGCAAGTCTCAGTCTTTTCTGGTTATGTTTACCGAGGGTGAAGGTTCTGCTCTGGAATAGAAATAGAAAGCGATCAAAGCCTTACTCAAATCATCATAAAACTCCTGCAATTTCTCAGTACCAGACTGGAGCGGAACCGTTTGCCCCTTTGCGGCAATGGAGAGTTGGAAAAGTAAAATGGTGCATTCCAAAAGTGGATATTTATCCCAAAAAGCATGCATTGTTTCGGAAGGGGAAAGGATGCACTCTTCATGTGCTATACTAAGCGTTTCACTCCATGATTTGTATTCCTCGCCCATGTATATTTCTCTGTTTTTTACAAATTCAATCATTGTCTGGTAAGTTTTGATGAAATAAATTTTAATGGAGTGGGTTGCCCGCTTTTTTGAAATTGATTAGTAAGGAGTGTTTCTTCAAATGATGCACGGCAAATCATATATAGCCGTTATTGTTTTTTTACCTCGATGGAAACTTCCAACACTGATGTAGCTGGCGGTAGACACAGAGATCCCGCATCAATGTCGAAAGACAGAGAATAAAAGATTACAAGTAACCGTAAACCAAACCTAGGCTTGCCTTACTCCGGTTTACGGATGATCAGACGATAAATGAAAGATTTACTCATACGCGTAACAATAGTTAGGCTTCAATATTGAAGCATGGAACATTGGTAATTGTTACTTGGAGTCTAGGAAAATAGGATCGCCTTGTGAAGAAAAAATGCGTGACAACCCAACTTACCGATTTAGAGGCCCTGAGAAGCCTTGGAACGAATAAGCGGGCGCCACGCAATGCGTAGCGCTTCCCACCTTTCGTCTCGTTCCAATGAAATTTCTTAGGTTTCTAAATCGAGACTCATAAGTGTAAGCATGGCAGAAGCCTATACCTACAAAAATACTGTACTATTTGTACTAAAAAAAGTAATTTTCGTTTCGAACATTAATATGCTAAGTTCAGCACCTTATAAGATCAAAAGTAACTAGATAATTTACATTTTGCAAATTTCTATTATCATTTTGCAAATTTTAATTCCTTTTGATTTGGCTCCTTTCAAGCTTTGGAATATAATCTATAATTCATGGCAGATAAAGAAGGAAAAAATAGTACCGAAAAGTTATCAAAAGCTCTACTTTCGATAGCGTCGATGTTTGAGACAGGTAGAATAAAAAGTATGAGAGATATGACTTCTTTACATCCAACGGCACTAGTTAAAGCACTCGGTATTAACTACGGAGGGTTTATGAGTAAATGCAGTTCCCCGGAAAAATTTGTAGTTTCTGATATTATAAAACTATCCAACCTGTTAAATATTGATTCTGAATCAATTATGAAAATTGTATTAAAAGAGGCTCAGGAGAATTTTGATAAAAAGAATTTAATAGCATCGGCTAAGAAAAGTAATGAGAAGTAGGTAATTTAAGGCAGTTAGTAATTTAAGGATTGGAGCTTTTTAGCTTGCGAAGGGAAAATTTCGGAATTCGCATCCCGAAAAATGTGCGTGATATGAATTTAATAAAATAATAGATGGACGAATATTGCGAACTTTTTGAACAAATTGGCGAAACCATACATCCTGAAAAAGATGAGAAAAACAGAGTTGTCAATAAAATATTCAATTACGGCAATTTTCGAGGTGAGCTCTTTGAGGCTTATAATGATTTTTTTCTGACAGCGCAAACGCTTGCTAAGACTACTCGAAACATGGGTTATTTGCGTTCTGACGTAATTTTCTATTTTTCGACATATGATAAAATAGACGCGTTCGGAGGAATTCAAAGAAGTTCAGGTCAGGCCTATGTGATCATAAGTCATGCACTTTTTGAAGCAATGCATAGTTTCTGCAACGAAATTTCTGAGCCGTTGAATGATTTTTCCAGAAAAAATGGCCTTGTCATTGACCAGATTACTAAGGTTAGAGCCAAACAATTTCTATTTTCAATCGCATCAACCTATTTGTACTTTCATGAATTAGGCCATGTAATTCAGGCAGAAGGAGATGTCGACCTGGATGTTTCCAACAGCGACAATACCTCCAATAATCATGTTAATCCCTATGACGAACGGTCCCACATGAGAGAACTCGATGCGGATCAATTCGCAACGAGAATGATATGCCTGTACATGTTAAATTATTTTGACAATGGCCTGGATGATGAATTAAGAACACCTCACAGAATGGCTGAATTAACAGCATTTACGCTTCTGGGGATATCAGTGCTATTTCACGTTCTGTCAAACAATCTGACCAGACCATTCCACTTAACGAAAGGCTCGCATCCACATCATTCCATTAGAATAAAAAATTCTCTAGAAATCTTTAATGATATATTTAAGAAAAATTTGATAGAGGTTGATGAAGATAGACTTTTGGACTTGTACGCCAGAGTATATGTGCGTGTATTCAAAAGTGCTTCATCATTTGTTAATCATCTGTTCCAGCCTGAACCAATAATGATAGTAAACGACTTGGGTGAAACTGTGGCGGCTCCTATTTCTCCCCAGGTTAGGGCAAAAGAAATTGAAGATTATCTTGTACTTCTCTTTGAGCGAACGTTGACTGATCCCAATAGCTTATTAGTAAGGCGAATTCCGAGTTAATTAATTTAGAGGCTAATCGTTATGATAATTCAAAGAAATTCCGTGATGACTTCTTCTCAATTAATTAGCTGTATCAGCACAAATGAAACAAAAATATAAAATGACATGATTACAGTAGATTCCTACAACTTACATTTCGATACGACGCATTTGCTAAAACCTAAACCTGAAAATTTTGAAGAAGTTATTGCTAGGATCAAACCAATAAAATGTGACCTGTTCTATAATATAATAAGCGATCCAACCTGCGGTTATGAAAAAAAATTCTCGGAAGGCCGCATAAAAGAGCATTACAAAAACATGGGTGCTGAGGCCAGGTTCAAAAACATTTTTGAAGAGAAAATTATCTATTCCAATCCCAAAAGTTATTTTGTCAATAAATTGGCAACTCTCCTCCCGAGCGAGTGCAATGAAATAAAATCCGTCAGCTTTACCTTTTGTGGTCATAAAGAGCTTAAAAGACATTTTGTTGCACGAGGATCTGAATTTGGCATTTGCTTTTTCCATGATTTCTTACAAGATCGGGGCATACGCCCGGTATTTTATCTTAATGATTCGGATACCGAAATGAAAAAACGGATGGTGTTTAACTCCCCACATTTATTAGAGGTCTACAAAAAGGGATACGATATGAGATGGGAAAAGGAATGGAGGATTGGATCCGATTTGCATTTTACTCAGAACGACATTGCATTTGTCATTGTACCACAAGAAAAGCACGAATACTATGTGAACTGGTTTTCTGAAATCGTGGAATTTGAAGATATTCAAATTATTACCTCCAATACCTACAAATCACCAATAGATCATTTGATATTCTACCCACAGCAGACAAATAACAGCTGGGATCAGATTGAAATTTTCAGAGACAATGATATCAGGGGCTTCAAAATTGATCCAGACCTATTTAATGAGCTGGACTATTTCAAAAAAATGAGATTCTCAGACAATCAAATTGAGAAGCTTGATTGTCTTGCAAAAAATACGATAATATTAAATTATGAGTATGCCTATGTCAACAAATTTCTTGAATTTGCCAAGAAAGTAGCAGGACTTGAAAATATTAATGAACTTTTCGCGGACTACGATAGTATAGCGTCAAATATTCAAGAAGCTGTTGATACTCAAAGAGATTTGATTATAAGTCTTTTTGAAGAATTATTTAGGAGGTGTGCACCAAATGTTGATTAAAAAAAATTTGAAGGATATTAGAAAAATAGTACGATGAGAATACGATTATGAAGCGTATATTGGGATCATTAAATCTCATCATAATCAAAATTTACAAGTTGTAATTCAGTATTGGTGACAAGGGGTTTTCCTTTCTGCGTCTTCCTTCCAATTTCGCTTATAAGGTGTAAGTTTGTCTTAGCTCGGGAGCATACTACATAAAGTAGCTTCTTGGATGCATCTGATTCATTACCCGCAAATATTTCATTCCAATGAGGAACATATCCCCGTAGTAATCCATAGGCTATAACGGTTTCGAATTCTTCCCCTTTAATTCCGACACAAGTGTTTATAACTACTCCAGTCATCTCTCGATAGAAACTTTTGAAAGATTCAATGTCGCTAGGAATATTGAATTCAGTGTCCGTCAAACGTCGTCGGATACTTTCGAAAAACTGATCATGACTTTCTATAAGGCTAGGGAAAGTTACATAGTCAAGGTCAACCACATCTAAAAACTTACTAAAACAATCATGTAAATAATCAATACCTTCCGTTTCAGCTGAACGGATTGAATTAATTAGTTTTAGCAAATTTCTGATATTGCGGTAATTTTCGTCAAATTCACCTTTGCTTTCAGTTACAAAGTCATTAATTAACTCGTTTGCCCATCTCCTTCTTAATGTATATAGCTTAGGACTGGGTGTTGTTAGCAGCAACCTAGATAGTTTATACCAAATATTGTCTCTGTTTTTCGACATTGGAGATAGGCCGGAAGCATCAAAATTTATATCTGGAAGTTTAATTCTTAATTGTCTGCTAATTTTTGTAACCAACCACCACTGAGGAACTAACAAACAAATTTCGCTTTCCGAAATGCCTTTTTCGATACTTAATTCTATTAACCTAGCAATTTCAGTTACAAGGTCGCGCTCATTAATTGAATTATTAAATGTAATAGATCCTTCTAGCTTTGCGTTTTTACCAACCGCAATTATATCAATTGGTTGAGTTTGGAAGTGTCGATAAAAGTCAATAATTCTTTGGCATGTTCTATAATTACCGGTCAAGGTCAACGGCGTAATATGTTGATTGCCAATTTCAAAACGAATTTCTTCAATCGTCTTCGCAACTCCTCCCAGAGACGCATAAATAGCTTGATCTGTATCTCCCACCAGAAACAAAGCCGTATTGCCCTTCCCAACCTTAACAATCTGGGAGATGATCGCGTACAACAAATCTTGTGTATCCTGAAACTCATCAACACAAATCAGTCTGAAAATATCTGATAAAGTTTTTTGTATTCTTGGAAAGGAAGATAATATCTTATATGCGTAGAAAAGCAAAAGTTCAAAATCAATTTGTTTTGATTTCCGAAGTATTTCATGATATTCTGAGAGTACCTTCTTTTCTTGCGCCTTGTTTTCTATGAAATTACCATCTCGGCCAAAACGCAGGTTAATCGAATCTATTTCTTTAAGATTATACTTCGTCTTCAACGAACTCAAAAGGTCTAAGCAATAGCTTTCATCTGCAATCGAAAAACCATTCCTAAGTTCGGGCAAATACCCGGCATATGGTTTTACGATCCACTCTAGACAAAATGAGTGCAACGTACCGGACCAAACTTTTTTACTATTAATACCCATCGAATTTAATCTTCGAAAAATCTCCTCGGATGCCCTAATTGTAAAAGTTACAGCTGCGACACGTTTGCGCCTTAAATGGTCAATGCGTTCAATCTCGTATGCAAGTTTGTGAATTATAACGCGTGTTTTTCCACTTCCCGGACAAGCTGTTAACAGCACATGTCCGTCTTGCGTAACGGCTGTCCTTTGTTCGGAACTCAACTTGGAAAGAATCATAGACATTTCAAAAATAGTGTTAGCTGATCATCTTCAAAAATCTCACAAAACTCTTCTAGCAAAGTCTCAATCGATTTATCTTTGTCTTCAAATTTTTTTGCTTCTTCCGTATACAACATTGATACATCACTTCTCATACACTGCAACCTATGTTTGACCGCCTTAGCTTTTGAAGCTTCGTTGATATGAGAAGAGGCGAATGCAATCGCATCCAAAATATATTCTGGAATATAGGTGTTACACGTTACCTGTTCAGCTACTAAAAGAGCAAGCCAGCCCTTTCCATATTTATTAGCCAGACGTAAAACTTCTACGCCTGCCACTTCGGGCGTCTTATTTTCAAGCTTCTCCTTTGATTTTGAGACATTTGAAGGATTTTTATAAATTCTATTGAGGCAATTTGTAAATTCTAGGCTATTGTCACAAAGAAGTAGATCAACCTCGAAAGTATAATCAGCGTAAAAAGCTTCGAGAAACCAACTATCATCGCAAAGCTTCTCGAGAGCAACCATTCTCTCGTCGCCGCTTTTTTGTGACGCCCGGCAGCTCTTCTGATATTTGGTGTCTAAGTCAGAGTCTTCTGGCAGAGAAATAACGGATGAATCCCGATCCGTTATGATTGCGCAATATTTTCTTATTCTATCTTCGTGAAAAAGTCGCGCAACGTTTTTAAATCCAGTGCTGCCAATATTTACAAGACTCACTCCTATTTCGTCCAAAGAAAGCCCAATAACTTGTTTGAATAGTTCGGGAATAAGGATTTGCTCAGCATCTCCCTCCACCAATAGTACGCCTTTCGCAAAAAGTAGATTGCTTCGAACGGCATCAAGGTAACGTTCAATACGCCCAATGGAATCTTTATTTAAGTTCTTAAATGGATGATATATCTCTGCTTCCTGCTGTCCGCGAGCTAGTATGTTAACACTGCTTATTTTGCTGACAGACGAGATGTGTGTCGAATGCGTACTAATTATCACTTGAGTTTTATTTTCTCGAAGGCTTTCAAATAGTGTTTTCTGAATATGCGTGTGAATATGCGCTTCCGGCTCTTCTACAAGAAGCAAATTTGCTATCTTATCATTTTTAACTTTTTCGTACTCGAGCAGTTTTAGAGATAGATAAATAAGATTTGCTCCTCCTAGACTTAATTCCCCAATTCGGCCCTCGTATCCGGCCTCATCTGGATCACCAACCCATAATTTTAGTGACTGGAAAAGACGTTCCATTTCATTAGGAAGCTCAGATTTAATATTAATATTAGGAGCATAAGTAGTACCAACTGCTTCCTTAATGCTGCGATCAACACCCATTTTCACTTCCTTGACTTCATCAAGTTCACTTATTTGAGTATTCAGTTCATTAATACTACCGATTATTTCTTCCTGTTTTTCTACATTAACCGTCTTTTCCTTCCCTCTTAATAAACTCACCAGAGGGTTATTATTATACGATCGAAGATCGGCTTCCACATCCCGCAATGCCTTTATAAAAGTGCAAGATATCTCGTTATGAATATTAATTTCATTCGACAACCAAGTACCAAAAACTAATTCCTCCTTGTCCTCAGGATCAGGAAATTCGATTGCCTCAAAATTACCTATGTACCTTTGATATACAGCATCTTCACAAAAATCGCCACCACCCCTACACAAAAAAACAGTCTCATATTCTTTAACAGTGATTTTTTCAAGAATCAGCTTTAATCCCGCTCCATTCTTATCTGGCGTCATCGAGTAATCATACAACTCTTTTCGAATTAAGAACTTTGGGCGGAAAAAAAGTGCATAACTGCCCTTATTTTGAGTGTCTATACGGCCACTGATTTGGATAGCAAGCGCTTTGGCTTCTTCGCTAGAATCTAAATTTTCAAATTCTAGTGAAATTATTATCCAATGTCCACGCCAATTCAAACTTATTCCTCGATTGAAATCTCCTTCTGAAAGCCGGAGGTTTCGTGGCAAACTATCGTCTAGTAATAAACGAAGTGCAAAGAATAAATTAGACTTCCCTGAACCATTTTCGCCAATAACAGTATTTATGCCACTGTTGAATAAAAATTTGGCATTCTTAAAATTTCTAAAATTTCGAATTGATAGAGCAGAAATATGCATTGAAATTTTGTTCTACTTTTTAGCGTTTAAATAATCCGATTTCCCAACTTTTGACTTTGTGCACAGACCATTCCTTGATAAGGAAGAAAAACTGAGTCCTATTCGTATGGCAAAAAATGGTTATTAATGAATAACGGCCTATGCCTCCAGAAATACATACTAATCTATATGTCAAGATTACGAATACCCGAAAGTTTTAAGCACATCAAGCAAATCCTGTTCAAAAACTACTTCCGGCCCTGAACCTTTCTTTTTCATGTTCATTGCTTTCTCAACCTTACGCCCATACATCTGAAATGCCCAGGCTGGATTGGGGACATCGCAAATAACGAGGTAATGAAGTTGTGTAGTAACGGACGCCGCTGCAACACCACCGTACATCTCCACGATTTTAGCCAGCTCCTTGCGGGTGTAGTTCGGAGATTCTCCGGTAAAACAAAAGGTTGAGTCCTGGATGAGAATGGAAACTGCCTGCATGGGCAGCTTGGCAACGGTTTCAGTTTTTGTCTGCCCAACTGGTTTAATCGCAGAAACAGAACGGCAAAATGAAAGCAGTTCACCGTGCTCGTCTGCCGGAAGCTGTCTATCAGCACTAATTCTGTCGATAGCAGGAAGCAGGGCATCAAACGGCCAGGTATTGAATAATGATTCGTTTTCTGAGGACCAGTTACGCAGAGCGTTTAGCTCACCTGCGTTAATGGTATTGTCAGCAGATATTCCGGCCAAAAATCCTCCGAGCTGTTGTGTAGCGGAGGTGATCACGTCATAGTAAGGATTGGTATTATAGTCGAGATAGCTCCGGCAAAGCCAGATCAGATCCTCTGCTTCTTCGACAGTCACGATGCCGTCTTCCAGAATTTCATTGATTTTTGCAACCAGTTTGAAATAAGGTGCTTTGGATTTTAACGTACCGATGGAATTCACCCAGGAATGCAGAAGCTCAATTTCTGTTTCGTTGATGTGCCCATCTGCTTGTATGCCTACGATCAGGCCATAGAGGGTATTTAGGTCTTTGTGAAGCTGCGCTGGTGCACAGAAATTACGGAACGTGCCGCTGTCGTAAGCGTCAAAATAAGTAGTATCAAGCATGGAAAATATTTAGATAGAATCGGGTAATCTAAATATAGTAACCTGAGTAGTACAAATTAACTATTTGGGAGGGAAAACTTATTTAACGGTGAGAGTATAGTACCGGCTGAGCAGAAATCTTGTTCAGCCAGGAAGCTTAAAAGTTTTTCGATATTACTTTTCTTGTGAAGAATTGAAATTTAGGGGTGGGATTAGGCAAGGTTGCAGTACCGTAAAAATTATATGTAACGGAATTTAGCAAATAATCTTACTTGCTCATCTCATTTTGAACACGGGCGACATAATCGGGTGTCACTTCCAGTATATCACAAATAGTATCGACAGCAAAGCCTTTCAGAAGCATGTTCTGCGTGTTTTTAAAAAGTGTTTCGTTAACCCCCTCCTGACGACCGATCTTTTTTCCCTTTTCAACAAAAATGTCTAATGTGCTCATGACAGTATTCTTTAATTCTAACGGTAATGTCTCAATTGTCATTATGATTTGCTCTTCCTTGAATCCGCTACTTTCAAATATATAAACAATGAACTTACTTAGCAAGTTCTCGGGAACATGTTCTGGAATAGACAGTAGCCTCAAAAGATTGACTTCCAGCCACTCTTTATCAAATGTATGTTTTAAAGCTAGCAGCGACGCGACAAGAAATTTATTGTGCAATAATTCCACCTGCTCGTCCGATAAGTTACCAAGATTATTATAGACGAAGTCGAATTCTGGGAGAAACTGCTTCCATTCAGGTTCTAAATTTTTGAAAAGATCGCCCAGAGTATGGTATTCCCATTTTTCCTTTCCATGATATAATAGTACTGGAATGATAAGTGAAAGCTGCTTTTCCTTAGCCTCAATTTGTTTCTGCAATCCAGAAAAAATGTAGCTGCCTATTTGAACAGGAGTGTACTTATCGGTGTAACTCTTATGCTTAATCAACAGCGATACTTTTATTTTTCCCTTTCGATCCTTCCTTTGGCAAGAATATACAATGTCTGACATCGTTTTCTGCAATTCTGCAGATACATAAACGTCTGGCAGCTGCGTAAGTGTGGAAAAATCCAGTTGTCCGGCTATAAATGGCGGCAGGTAACTTTGGAAATATTCAATTGCAATGTTCCTATCAGCCATAATGGCTCGGATTCTGTCCGACGATTCGGAAGGAGTCGTGTATGGAGGTGATTTTGCCCATGGGGCCCAAGATAGCAGGATTTCTGAAATTTTTAAGTGAACTGAGTGAGCTTATTGGAGTTATCGCGGGATATATCGGGCAAGATAGGATTCTCTTATCGTTTTATTTGCTTCCAAATACCGGGATCAAGTGTCGAAAACGGAATCGTTGCCCTACAAAATATGGGCTTATTGGCTGGGAACATACAAAGGGGTCCAGCTCCGAAGAACCATTAGATTAACTCATACTGGTAACCAACCCTGTTTGCTCCCAAACGTAATGAAGCTCGCTTACAGAGTAGAATTGAGTACTGGTGCAGCTGAGCTTGTGATCATTGAAAACTGCAAGGTTAAAGCCGGATGGATTCATTGCGCTTCTATACTCCACTGCGTCAAATCCAATGGATTTGATGAACTCACAAAGAAATTGCGTGGGGAGATAATCAAGATCACTGTCCTGTTTTCTGACTGGTTTGGATAGCTCGGAACCTAGCTTCAGTAAATAAGATTTTACCCGGATAAATTCTTCAATACTAAATCCCTTTGTTTCAATATCGAATGGACCGTATTCATTTACATTTTTCAAACTTACAACACTGAGAGGAGCAGTAGTAATGAAATCGCCCAGTGTAATCGTCTCATGTAAACTTATTCGTGTTTCGTAAAGAGTTGTCTCCTGATCATTGGACATATATAAATACGGTATTCCAACAGGATTAGCTCTCCCGGCACTTGTCTTTTCTTTGGGCGGCTTGCCCATTTTGTCAATGGAAAGAGGCGTATCTGATATTCGACCCCGGTAGAAGACAGTGCCAGTTGAATAGGTTTTATTCAGCCTTTCAAAAACCGATCTCAGCGTGTCTGTATCGATCATTTCTGTAAGAAAGAACCTGTTTTTGCTTTTTATCTCAGTTGTAAATACATCCCATTTCAAGCCCAGCTCCTGAGCGTCTGTATTGTATTGCGGGTTAAAATAAACAGGCTCTTCGAACAACCTGCGGTCGTAGTTTGCTGATTCTTTGGCAATGCTTTGTAATAGTAATTGACACTGGCCGACAGGAAGTACCTGATTGTCAAATAGATTTGGCCAATAGGACAATATGTGATCAAAGATCATCACCTGCTCTCCATGTGGTTCAGCGGGGTCAAAACCGGAAACAACTGAATAGGTAGATAGCAGATTATCAAATTTGTCCGCAAGAAGTTTAATATCAATGACAGATACGGCTGATGCATTCGAGAATTGACAAAGTCCAGTGGCCGTTGCCATCGAAGTAATGAATGCTTTAATAGCATGATCGGAAAAACAGTTCGCGCTGCAGTTCATGTAAATCAAAGAAGGGATTGTACCAATTCGATGTGATGCATGATTGACAGCTTTTTGATAATTCCCAGACCGGGAAAAGCTTGCCGCTCATAATAATCTTTGAATTGCCGAATTGCGAGGGAGTCTAAATCACGATTGTTTACAAATTTCACCAGCTTTGTCAGCGCTTCATAAAATTTACCGGCGGTATCTTCTATACCGTCATTACTGTCGGACAGAAAGTGGCATATTCTGATATCTTCGCTATCGGGATCTTTATAAGTCAAATGAATAGCGACTGCGTAAGGCAACATACCTCCTTCGATATATTCTCCACCAATTGTCAGATAATCCGCAAAACCCTTATAACCCTCCTCACTGAAATAGAAATAATCGTTTGAGAAATTTTCGTCCGGATACTGTTCATAGTCGGCGTTTTTTTTCTGTTTTACAAAAGGATCGTTGAGGTAGGATAAAATTTCCTTGTTGTACTTTCTTTTCAAACCGAAAATATGATTGATCTGGATAAAGACATTTTTTGCCGCTGTTTTTCCGATAAGGGTTGACAGTTCGTTGGTCGATGTAATGGTATTGAGCTGTACGACGCTGTATCCTGATTGATCATAACCTCTTTCAACAATCGTAGATTTGAAGAAAACGAAATCTTTTTCACTATTGATTATAAAGGTTGGCACTACGTTTGTAACACCATGGGCTGGTAAATTGTCGATAAAGTCAAGTACATCTCCCTTTGCTGTTTTGAGATCTCCATGCTCAGGATTTACAATTAGCTGAATTTCAATTTTCTGCCTGGTTAGCGTTTTCGCAGCAGTCAATATACTTTTTAGATCTCTTTTTACCGGTTCTATAATGGGTGATATTTTTTCCGGGTCTAGTGGTAATGCCGCTAATTCCCGTAGTGCTAATAGTTCAAATTGTTTGCCACGCAGAAAGGGGAAATACATGGAGAATTATTTAGAGTTTACTATTCAATCTTTTAATCAAAGTAAGGTAGGAATTTGAATTCAGATTGAGGTGATAACATGAAAATTTTATGTATTCTGGCAAAGCACCGGATACTATTAAATCGTTGGTTTCTTTATTAATTCTTTTCTTGATAACCTCTAAATATTTTTTTTGAACAAACTCAGTTTCAAACTGACCGACTATCTCCAGGCACTCAGTGAAAAGCTTGACGGGAGTTGTGTTTGGAATGTATCCACAGATGAGCCGGGTCATTTCCAGATATTCGCTTTTACGAAGAGATTTGAACATTACTGCACAGTCGAGCATTGAATTATTGACTCTTGCGCTACGGATGACTGATATACCACCTTCGTTAGAAAACGCTAGTAAGCCGACCTCAGACTGCACAATTTGGTTATACTTCTCAATCAGACTAATATGGGTAACAATGTATACCTCAGAGAACGCCTTGTAATAATCAGCAACTTGCGAATTTAGCCGATCAGCGGAGTCCAGTTCTGTTTTTATTTCAAAGACCTTATTTGTGCCATTTACCAGAACGGTGTCAGCCTTGGACTTCCCAATTCTAAACTCATTCAATAAAATGGTGTCCGCTAGTGAGTAATTCCTCAAAACAAACTCATTGAGCAGTGCAGATTTGTAGAGATATTCGTAGCGATATTCTTTTAAAAGATGTTGATAAGCGTAATGAATCAAATCATTGACTGTCTTTGGCCTATCTGCCTCCATGCTATCCCATGAAAGCATTTTTTTCATTCTTTTAATGTACGCGCCTGACTTGTCTCCTGTTATCACTGCCTTGAGGGCAGCATTATTGATCAGCCGTGAAAGACGCCTTGGATCAATGATATCAGAAGATTTTTGAGCAAGCATTTTTATTTTGTCAAGATAATGTAAACTCCGTATGATAATTATTATACAGCATTTAAGATGCAAACTTAGCGAAAATCAGCATTAATGAAGCACGCTTCATGGATTGGCACTGATAAAAAGGCCTGATCATTGATTTTCGTTTAGTAGATCGGTCGAACGTTTGATGTCTGACAAATTTCTAATGAACAACACACCGATTCCGGATTAAGAGAACGGTTTGTGAAACTGCGACGGTCCGCAGAAATTACGGAACGTTCCGCTTTCGTAAGCATCAAAATAAGTAGTATCAAGCATGGCAGGTATTTAGATAGAATCGGGTGCTCCAATACAGTTACCTGTATTGTACAAACTAACTATTTTGGAGGGAAAACTTATTTAACGGTGACAGGTATCCGTCAAAGTGTAATCCTCTTTCCTAATCGCAAGGAGGGCATTGATCTGAGAAATTTGAGAGGATTGGGTAGGGTAGTCCATAATTAAGGAAATACGCTACGGTACTAAACTCGGGAATTTTATAAGTAATATAGTTTGAATTTTGTCATTCAGATTGCCGGTAAGCAGTATTTTGCCTGGCTTCCTGGCTGTTCATAATCTCCAAACGGCAACCCTTAATACCATAGAGAAGTGACGAATCCATGGATATTCGTCTACCTTACAATCACATCGCCTTCAAGGCGAATTAGTGTGTGTGGTAATACTTAAGGGATCAGACGGAGTTCTGGTCCTTTTTTCTGAGCTCATCCGATTGTGGTATGGCTCATGAACTTCTGTTGGACCTAAAATATTCCCGATTTTGATATACATATATAAGGTGCTTGTGATCAGGCATTTTTGGCTTATGAAGCTTATTTGCTAAATTCCTTTTGGACATGAGCTACAAACTCTGGGGATACTTCCAGAACTTTACAAATGGTGGTCGTTGAAAAGCCCTCAGAGAGCATGTTGCGGGTATTTCTCAGGATAGCTTACTGAACACCGATTTTTTCTCTCACTTCAATAAAAATATCAAATGTACTAAAAGCACCTTAACCTTCACTTTGTAGTACCGTCAAACAAAGTAAAATTTCAAAATTCGTAGATAAATGACAGATTTGTGAAAAATTGACTCTAACTTTGGTCTGATACGAATATACATCATGGTAATAGAATTCAGCTTAGCAAACTTTCGATCATTCCACGTTCAGCAGACTTTAAGTTTTCGAGCGACGGGACTGACCTCCGAGGTCGATAGTAAAAATCTTATAGTTCAAGATGATCGAAATAAATTCTTGAAAATAGTTGGTATTTATGGTGCCAATGCCAGTGGGAAATCCAATCTTATAAAAGGCCTTAGCTTTTTTCAAGATATGGTTGATGGATCTTTGGAGTCTGATGACGTTTTATTGTTCGGAATAAATCCATACAAACTAGCCTCAGAAAAAGAAAATAATTCTGGCTATTTTCAGATGGTTTTGTCTCTTGATGATAAGAAGTTTCGTTACGGGTTCACTTTAGATAGCAGATCCGCTATTCAAACGGAATGGTTATTTGGCCCAGCGCAAAAAAATGAAACTTTTTATTTTAAACGGAGGGGAAACGAAATCGAAATCAATCAAGAATTTTTCAAAGAAGGTGATGGCCTTCCGAAAGATAAATTGAGAAAGGATACTTTATTTTTGACTTTTTGTACTTCATACGATGGCCCTACGTCAAAAAAAATCAGAGATTTCATTAGTGACAAAATCCTAATAGAGCCTTCTAAGGCATCACGACCTCAAAGGTCTTTGCGATTTATTACCAGAGGCAGAAATAGGGAGACAACTGACAGGCTTATTAATAATGGCAATAAGGAAGTTGTATTGGGCTGGCTGAGAGAGGCTGGTTTGACATACACCGATGTATCTTTAGAAGATGTTGAGGTAATGAAGAACCTAACAATAAACCGTGTGAGGCTACAGAAAAGTGTATATGATCAAAAAGGAGAGCAATCTGGAAGTATTCAAATGGATCTGGATTCAGATGAGTCAGAAGGGACGCAAAAGTTTTATTCCTACATTGGTGATTTATATGAACGATTCCAAACCGGCGGTATGTTTGTGTCAGATGAAATTGACAGTAATTTTCACCCATCATTATTAAGAAGATTAATTTGTCTTTTTCAAGATGTCGCCGTGAATAAGCTCAATGCCCAGCTTTTGTTTACCAGTCATGATACAAGTCTAATGAGTCCGGACTATATGCGTCGGGATCAATTTTATTTTACTGAAAAAACAGTTTACGATGAGACCAGGCTCTATTCGTTGGCAGACTTGCGGGGTATAAGGAATAATGCTGATTTTGCGCGTCAATACCTGGGAGGCTTTTATGGCGCTCTACCTCAGTTAGGTAATTATTTGTCGGATAAAGATATTACTAATTAAGTTCAGCAAATGGAAGTCGATCCTTGGGATATAAGAATCAGTGATCAAAGAGTTGAAGATCAGTTAATTACTTTTATAATATTTTGTGAAGACGAAGTTAGTGAGCCATTGTATTTTCGATCGTTTGGAAGTGATCGTGTGAAAATCAATGAGATCCCAAATCAACGCAGTAAAAAATTGAATCTAGAAAATGCCATACAAAAGTGTACCGAAGACGGATTGATGCATTTTGACGGAAAAAGGCATAAAGTTTTAGATTCAATCGATGAAAAAATTTGGTGTGTCTATGATCGGGATCTCGAGCACACAGATTTAACCCAAATAAAAAAGGTAAACGATCTGCAATTTGATAATGCAATAAGTCTTGCAGAAGATGCGGGCATCAGGGTCGCATGGAGCAATGATTGTTTCGAGCTTTGGATTTTACTTCATTTTGAGGAAGTGGTAAACGATCAGGCATTTCACAGGGACTTTGTTTACGAAAGGCTTACGGAGGTTTTTAAAGCAATTCCTAATCAACATGAAGATTTGGCACGTATTACAGGCCACCCAGATTTTTACTATAAGAATAATTTTAAAAAGCGCTACGACTTCTTAACTAGTGTATTGCCTTTATTAAAGGAGAGACGAGATGTGGCAATTGAAAGATCAAAAGTTTTGCAAGCTCATTTTGCTCAAACGAATCCTGCCTATCATCTGCGGAACCCTTGCACAATGGTCCACGAATTAGTCCTTTCAATCCTTGACGCGGAGAGGAATTAACGATATTCTTATTCGCTGACGATATTATATTTCAGATTGAACATCCATATTTGATCAAGTGTATTGACAGAGTTAATTGTGTCTCAATTCAAAAAAAACCATGATCTGCTAATCCTTTTTTATTTTGTGAAGAGCCGTGGGGCCGTAAATTGTTTACGTTTTACGGATGAGATCTTAGATTGGAATAAATTTTCAGCTGAAGACATTTCGTAATATAGCAAGATTGATGGCAAAAAGAAAAGACTACTATACCAAAGAATATCTTGATGGACTTGGTGATAGTGAAGCTGATGTTGAAACCAAGATAGAGATTCTTGACCGGTTAAGTAATAGATTGAGGATGAGTGTTCCAGATCTGACTCCCGACGAAAAACACTGGGTTTATGATTCCATACTTGCTAACGCTGAACATTTCAAAAACCAGGATAGCCATTGGGAGGAAAGAATAGCAGATTTAGCACATCCTGCTCTTCGGGATTCCCGTTTCATATACTTGCTTCTAAATTGCGAGTATTCAAATGATATCAATGGACATCGGCTACATCGCCATTTGCGTGAGAAGAAGTTTACAGCTTGGGAAAATGAGGAAAATGTTGTGTTTCTGAATGAAGTAGCGATTGAGTGGAAGGATATCTTAAAGCTCAGAAATCACAGAGATCAATTACTACAAAGGACCTGCATTGAAGCAGAAAGCATCATAGAGGAGGAAATGGATGCTGTTCAAGACAATGGAATGGGTTATTTTCTAAGGGAAGCATACCGTAAACAACTCACCTTGCTGTATAAATATATCTATTTACGTGGCCTAGAGGTCGTCCGGGATACAAATGAACATCAATTTACCATTGGTCAAAATACGATAATCTACGATTATGAAAGTTTCGTTCATTTGGGAAGGCACATCGCCCCAAGCGTCAGACCAGGCTTAATCGGCAAATCCAATTTTAGTCAGCAATTTCTTTTAGGAAATGTTCATAGCACCCTGAAAGAAACATTTGATAAGATAAGGGAAAGTGGGAAAATAGCAGACATTCAAATTAATAGAGATACCAATACTCAACTTTTTTTGAATTAAATGGAGTGACATATAGCATTTGGATTGGATCAGTAACCGAAGATGGAGAAGTCATAAACCGCTTATCCTCAATCTATCCCTCCGAGGATTTAGCTGAAATTGAAAAGAGGAAAAACATGACAAAAATTGAAATCGAATCTGGCCTCTATTTTTTTCATTGATAGAATTACCTTAAAGATTGACTTTCGAAAACAACTAACCACGTCATCTAATGTCTTATGACGTAGCGGAACCAGATTTTTAGATCACATTACAATCACGTAATACCAGGTTCGTGAAATTCAGTAAAGGGTCTGTGAACGCGTATAACTGTAAGACGTCGGTTAATTTTAATTTTTCGGTGCTGAAACTTACTGGTTTACCTTTTACGTTTACGGGAAACCTAAACTGCCTGGAATTACTGTCCAGTTCATGAATTATCCCATTAAGCTTGCCATATTGGTCCAGATATTCTTCAAGTTTTGTTGCGACATCATCTTGTAGAGTAGAGGTATCAAGTTTCTTTAAAAATTCCGTATAAATACGAAAAAGCCTGGATAAAGAATGTTCATTGCCGATATCATCGGCGCTGATTAATGGCGACATAATGCTGGCTTCGATAATACAGAATTTCAATGCCAATTCCAGGGAATGCCTGAGCATGAACATCAACGGTAAATACAGTAAGTTTGTGCTGTATCTTCCTTCCATGACACCATTAATCAGCAAAGCAACGGTATCGTCATAATGCGTCCTAATTTGCCCCAATCCCTTGCATTCACCCATATGTAGGGTTAAATTCCAGTCATTTCTTCGATTATAGTAATCAAAGATTGGGGCTATCGGCTGTACATTGAAATTTTCTTCCTGGTTAGACACCATCAGATTATGAAGCTCCAGAATCCTGGCAACGTTAATAGTAATTCCATCATCGAAAAAGGGACCTCCCGTGTCGTTGTTCAAATAGTATCGATATGATGATCCATCTGGGTCAAAATCAACCAGTTTAATAATTTTCAATAGCTGAGGTGGCGTTTCCAATCCCTTGACTAGTTCAGTGAAATCATGAATATTATAAATTTCAAGGCCATTTTCTTGCAGATTATATTTTAGACATAGTTCTAAGTTGTGTCTGAGCAAAAACATAATGGCACGCCCTCTCGGATTAAAAGCGTAAGACATCGTTAGTCCGGTTTCAAAGATTTTATTCAAGGCATAGCTGTAAGACTCATAATAATATTTCCAGCTGCTGATAGGACCTGGGGATACTTTAAACTTTTTTTTTATGTCTTTGTCGTCGAAGTTGAAATGTTGTAAAACCATTTTGGAAGTAGTTGCAATTGTTTTGTCTGATTTACATTTGTTGAAACCCGCCTAATCCGGATGATCTAAAGCCATCCCTACTATGAGTCCAGCAATCGGTTTAGCTCAAAAAAAATTATCAAGTTTGCTATTAATCATTAAATGCCTTGCTATGATTTTTGCTGGTAATCTTTCGTTGTCTGCATCTTACGGTGCCGAAAAATAACACCATTTAACAGGGTGCTGCCCTTTCTAATAATTTATTTATCTTAGAAATCGAAATATGATAACAAAGTTCTGTTTTACAGGGTATTGAAAACAAAAGCCTTGTTAATGAATACCGAATGTAAAGTAACTTCCAGTGAAATCTTATGGCTAGCCTGACCGGTGGAAGGATGGTTGTTTGCCAACTGCCTTTTTTTGCGAGTACAGGCACGCAAAAATGCTGTCCAATTATCTGCAAAGTAATGAAAATCCTACGGCAGTTCATCCATCTGAAACGAACTTGGAGGTTGAGAAATACCTTCCTGTTTTGGCTGATATAAAATACCCTTTGAAGTAACAATGTTCCGGGATGGAACATTGTTTGAAGCCCTCCCGGCTGGACCTATCGAGTATCATCCGGCGGTCTCATTGGATTTGCATTTGATCCAGTGTCGAATCAAATGATTCCAGGTGGACCGATAGCAATTCACTGAATTTTTTGGCGTTTGACACCGATGCAGCCGTGGCACTCGCAGACCAATCCAGGCTGCGTGCGGTAAATTGAGACTGGCCGACTCTGCCATAAGATCACACAGTTCTTTCTCTAATTTTAATCCAATCCAAAAAGGTCCTTATAATCGAAAGCAGGACGCTCGTATGGCAATATTGCCCCAGGAACGTTTGTATCCTCCTTTGCATTGTAAATTCCGTCGACGGTGCGATAGGCTTCCAGTTTTTCGTCTGGATAATCAAAATTCATTATGCCTTCTACTTCGCTACGCGTCAGATTAGGAATCAACCAGGATAACGCCGCATTTCCTGTTAGTATCAACGGTTGCCGCTCGCCATCGTTATGCACTTTCGCCATTAGCGGAGTTGCGTCCTTGGTTACAATCGCAAAAGTAGGGATGCCCTGAAAAACATTGTAAATCGCACCGAGCGCAAAAAACTTTTTATCCTTCGGTTTGATATACCAGGACTCATGTTCCTTGCCGCCGATTACCGGATAATGAGGTTCGAAAAATCCAGTACATATTACCAGGCACCGGTTTCCCCAATATTGCCGGTATGAAGTTTTGTCAAAAAGTTCGTCGTTTCTCGCGTTCAATGTATTGGCCTTCCAGTCTTTTTCATCTTTCACCCATCCAGGCACAAGTCGCCACCGGTATGCGGTAAGTTCTCGAGGATTCTCCATGCTAATAACCGGCAGATATGGTTTCTCGAAGCCGTTGAAATCGTATTTTTTCTTGAACAACTCGAGCTTTGTTTCCGGAAGCCGAAATTCGCGGGCGATATCGCTCGCGTCAAATTCATTCGAGACGTGATAACACATAATTTTTCGAATTTTTTCTATCAAACATGAATTTAAGAATTCTGTAACGAAAACCATGCTAGCAGAATTTCTGGCCGTAAATCAATACAATTTGCCGTCAATCAAGTGAATATACGTCCGACTGCTTCGGAAAATATTTTTGAATCCGATATTGGCAAACGCAAAAAAAAACGGTAACATTGGTATCTATTGAATCATTTTAATGATACTTAAAGTATCATTTTGTTTTTAGGTTCTAAACGTCAGTGTATTATGTAAGTGAGGATAATTTTCAACATTAATCAACAAAAATTATGAAAACTATTGATGAATCAAATATTATCGAAGAGCAAGAGGGACTTGTCGTAAATTTTCTGGACAACGACATCGACCGGGATTCATTTGCCAGGATGACTTTTAGAATGGACATTTTTTGCAGTATTCCCATCTTCGTTTTCGAGTTTTCTACATCGGAACAGTCATTGATTCTGCCTGTCCGGTTTTGGAAAAACTCAAAGCTGATTGGTTCCGGTCAGCTCAAAATCAGAATCCAGATCCTTGATAGAGATCGCAAAGTACGTCACGAACGGGAATTCCTGTTAACGGCTATTCAAGCAGCGAAAATTCAAATTGCCAGAATTGAGCAAAATAAGCTTCAACCCGGCCAACTGGATGCCATAGAAGATTACATTTATTCAGATTTCATAGGGATTATGACTTTGAGTTGATATGATGTTTTCACTAACTGGATCAGGGTTTGTTGAAGTCTTTCCGGCCGAGGTCACCACATCACTGGATCTTCCCGTGATGCCTGGTCTGACAGCCGGCTTTCCATCACCGGCAGCCGATTTTATTGACCTGACCATTGATCTGAACAAGGAGCTGATCAAGAACCCGTCTTCGACGTTTCTTGCCCGGATCGACGGCGATTCTATGAAAGATGTCAACATCTGTCACGGCGATATCGTCGTGATCGACAAGAGTCTGGATGCTACCGAAGGCAGAATCATTGTCGCATTTCTCAATGGTGCATTCACCGTCAAGCGCATACGTTTCGAGAAAAAGGGATGCTGGCTTGTTGCTGAAAATCCAAAATACCCGGCAATCTGGGTGACAGACGAGAGCGACTTCCAGGTATGGGGCATTGTTGTACATGTAATAAAATCCTTCTGATGTTCGCCCTGGTCGACTGCAATAACTTTTACGCTTCATGCGAACGACTTTTCCGGCCAGATCTGGTTGGGAAACCGATTGTGGTGCTGTCCAACAATGACGGCTGCGTTATTGCGCGTAGCAACGAAGCCAAGGCCCTGGGAATCAAAATGGGCGTTCCTGCATTCGCCTTTGATGGGCTGTTTAAACAACAAAAAGTGCACGTATTTTCATCTAATTACGCCTTATATGGCGATATGAGCTCTCGTGTAATGAGTATTTTAAGCGCCTTCACGCCAGACATTGAAGTTTATTCAATAGATGAATCATTCCTGCGATTCGATGGTTTTGACTATTTCAGTTTGCATGAGATTGGAATGAAAATGCGGAAGGCCGTAAGCCAGGGAACCGGAATACCAATTTCCGTAGGTTTTGCACCTACAAAAGCATTGGCAAAACTTGCCAACAAGATTGCCAAGAAACGTCCGGAAACGGGAGGTGTTTACGTTATTGATTCTGTCGAAGGACTTGAAAAAGAAATAGCCACATTTACGATTGACGACGTTTGGGGTATCGGTCCGCAACACTTCAAACGCTTGAAAGGCATGGGAATCAAGACGGTACTGGAATTTACACAGCTCCCGGACCAGTGGGTGAAAAAGCATATGAGCATCGTCGGCCTGCGACTAAAACGAGAACTGGCAGGCATCCGCACACTGGACCTGGAAGAAGCAAAGCCAAAGAAAAACATAGCAGTAACCCGGAGCTTTAACGAAAACTACACCGATTTTGAAAAGGTTAAAGAACGGGTGATCACCTTTGCAACCATCTGCGCCGAACGGCTCCGGCAGCAAGATTCATATTGCAACGTGATTCAGGTATTCATCCACACCAACAACTTCCGACCGGATCAGCCACAATACAACCGGATGATTACCGTCGAACTACCGTTTCCGACTAATAGCGGTATCGAGCTCGCCCACTTCGCGGTCGACGCACTCAACCGGATTTACAAAACCGGGTTTGGCTACAAAAAAGCGGGGGTATTGGCAATGGAAATAACACCCGCAGCCCAAGCCCAGCGGATGATTTTCGAAAACTCTGACCCACGCCATGCTCAACTGATGGCAGTCATGGACAAACTAAACAAAGCACTAGGACAGCAAAAAGTAAAACTGGCCTCTCAGGATCTGGACAGAGTCTGGAAAATGAAGCAGGAAAGATTGTCTCCCAGGTACACTACCAGGTGGTCAGAAATTATTACCATCAAGTGTTAGCACATGTAAAATTGCTTAATGTCGAATTCGTTAGGTACTTTATATATACTACTTTTGCCTATACAACATTTGATCGCTTGCTGACCATAGTAATTATTTAGATATTTTGTAAATCTTGGCTTCTGGTTGATTGTTTAATTGTAATGAGTTGGTCGGCATTTCTATGAAACTAGGAATTCGAGGATTGTTGATTAGTAGGGAAATTAGAAACTCGCTCTGCCATTTTCTGTAAGAAATCTTTCAGATTAAATCCAAGTCTTGTAAGATCCCGTATTAAGTTCTTTTCTAGCAGCTTGCAGTCGTTCGTATAGTTTGGCAGCAACAGGGATAGTGTCCAATAATCCCCCTGCTTCAACAAGTTCCTTAATCTGTCTGTTGAGGCGGGGTGTTCGCTTAAAATCTCTGTTTTTAATTGCTCCAGCTGAGATCTCTCCGAGGCGGTCAATGTCTCCTCTAAGGTTACTTTCAGCTCTGCCAAGCTCTTCTCGAAATCCGTTTTCTCTTGTTTCAATTTCTTTTCTGACTTTTGTCTCAAGCTCGTCAGACTCATCTGGAAATCCTGCCATCTGTTGTTCAATTCGCTGGATTTCTCCATCAGTTGTTGCGATTTTTCCGATAGTGACTTCTGTTTGGCTTTCAATATTACCCTCTTCGGTTCTAATTGACTGCTCAAATTTTCCTTCATCTGCGCGGAGTTTTGCAATTCGGTCTGATAAAGGCTCTGGATCTGCTCCCGATTCTCGTATTCTTTCTTCAAGCTCGTCAATTTCGTGCTGGCTTGTTGATCGATATGTCCTTTCTTCAATTTTAAGTTCCCGATCTTTGCGTTTATATCGTTCTTCCAGATCAGCGTATTTTGCTCTAAATCGACTATCTGCGAGGATAAAATTTGATTCAATTTCGTCAAGTCTGACTCTCTCTGATTCAAATCCTTCTGATACCTCTCCTTCAATTCTTGCCTGTAGTTCTCGCCATTGCTTTCGAGCTGCTGTTGTATTTCTCTCAGTGCGTCGTATTTTAATGTTGATTGATTCTCTAGCGCTTGTAAATTGTTCAGATTCCAAATGTCTTCTAAATCTGCGTATAGCTTCATTAATTTCGAATATTTTGCATTCGAATGTCCTTTCAAATTTGACAAGTCGCTCTTCGAATTCATCGCCAAATGATACTTCCTCGCTAGCTCTAAGGGGAACATATTGGTACTCGGTGCTTTCGCGCTCATAGTTGTAAACCCATTTTGTTCGGGTTGTTTTAGTAAATGTCTCTTCTATTTCTTCGGATGGTCCGTTAGGCAGGCTGACCTGAATTGTGTCAAGGCCTAGATTCCTAATCCTTTGGTGTTTATCATCGTTAATCTTATGTGTTGCTACTAATTCGATCAAAAGGATCGGTTTGCCTGCTGAGTCAAAAAATGTAATATCGGGCTGGATCATCAAATGCTTAGCCGTATCAGTCTTCCATTCAGGATTCTTTCCCCAAATAATTTGCCCATTCTCATTTTCAAAAAAGGGCATTTCAATTGCCACCGTATCAGCTTCCACCACCCAGGAATCCCGAATAATGTTTACGGACCCATTTTGTCCTTCACTTGGATATTTCCTCAGTGAAGGCACCTTTATCTGTTTTAGTCGTTGCAGTATTTCCTTGCCAAGTTTATGCCTGAAAGTTTCTTCCGAATAAGTGCACTTGCCTGATTTAGATTTATCCTGTGGGTCATGAGCAAAGTGAGGTTTGTTAATCTCGCCTTTTTTTGCAATCATTCTCTGGCGACACCCTGTACAAAAATATCCCTTCCGTCCCCGATCGACCTGTGATATATGTCGGATTCGGTCTTGCAGGTCGAGTGCCCAGGAATGGTCATCATGGTCATATTGTTCTTTCATGGAGGATTATCTTAAATAAACATAGTGTCTCAAAGTAACAAAGTATAAATAACACTATTTTGAATCAAAATGCTACTATTTTGTATAATACCTGGATTGATTGTCACCAAAAAAACTTGACGGTGAAGAGCATTGCCAGTGTTTTGTTTTGGTTGATAAATTCCGAATTGACTGAATATGCCGAAAAAATGCTGGTTTTGATCATCAGCGCTAGATGGTCTTAGCTTTGTGTCAGACAACAATTGCAACTTATGGAGTATGCAAGTATTTGTTCTGTGATCTACAAATAAAATTAATTAAAAAAAATATTGTAATAGTTACAACGATTTTACTTTTTTATGTGTCTACAAATTTCATTGTTATATCCATTTCTCAAACCTGAATGATTATGGAGCTGTTTACGACACTGGTAGCATTTTTTGCAATGGGAGCAATACTCTCATGCACGGACGACGCTGTTCAAAGTACTGATGATTCAACCTGTCTTCGAGCTAAATTCATCTCCAACTATTGTCCTGCCGACAAGCCACTTCACTTGATACAATTTCTGTCGCCAACTGAATTAGCGACAGCTTACAAGTCCCAGACTTCGGATACTACTTATTATTTTGCCGCAGTTTTGGATTTGCCAGAATCCGTTCAATACGCTGACACAGAATTTTACATTGAATCGCATTACGACCAGGCGGCTGAGACGAAGCATAAACCTACTGTTTGTCAAGCCATTTTTAGCCCTGTGAAAATCATTGTGTGCGATGTGGCTTCAAAACAATCCTGTGAAAATTCATTAACTAAACGCTAAATATTTATGAAACACAATTTGCTCTCCATCTGGATCATCGTAATGATCCAGGGTTCTGTTATGGGTCAATCATCATATTATTGGAGCATTGACAAAAAAATTCCGGTGGATCTTAACTATCAAATTGTCTCGGTACCATATGAAGGTACTGCAGACATAAGAGCTACTGCGTCCAAGTTTGGATTCAAGGAAAGTGATGTCAAAGAGGTAAGCCGGGCTCATAATAAGATAAACAGGATCGACTTTACCAATGCGTTATCTGTTGCCTCTCTTTCGGATGAGGCTAAGAAACAAATTATTCCCTCTATGAATATTGGAAAACAGGCTATCCCCATATTTCTAACGGGCGAAATAACAATTCAGCCTAATGGAAGTACCCGAATTGATGAAATTGTTAAAAAATATGGACTAACGTTGATCAAAAAGCTAGAATATGGTCCTTATCTGATGAAGGTTCCGGAGCCTTCAAAGACTTTGGAGATCGCTAACAAAATACATGAATCGGAACTCGTAGAATGGGCAAGCCCTGATCTATTGACAAAGACCATTACCTTTAATGACCCTCTTTATACTGATCAATATTATTTAAAAAATACAGGACAGCTTGGGGGGACAGCGGGTATCGACATTAAGGCAGAAGATGCCTGGGGGATAACAAAGGGCTGTTATATTAGGGTTGCCGTCCTTGATGAGGGCATAGATGGACATGACGAATGGAACAATGGCCGTTTCTTAGGAGGACTTACTGCCGGTTCTCTTAATACAGGAGGGGCGCCATAGGTTGCTTCCGATGGGCATGGAGTTGCCTGTGCTGGCATTATCGGTGCTTCGCATGATAACAACGTGGGCGTAAAAGGAGTCGCACCCAATGTTTACCTCATCTCCGTAAATATCCTGAGAAATCCTGTGACGGGTAATGGGTTTACCGGATCAGAAATCGGCGCAGCAATTACTTGGGCGGTGGCCTCAAACGGGGGTAATGCCGACATATTGAGCAATTCTTGGGGCGTTCCGATTCAGGGCTATTCAGAGAGTAACATCACAGCCGCCTACAATTCCGCAAGGACTACCGGCAGAGGTGGTACAAAAGGGGCAGTTTTAGTATTTGCATCAGGCAATAGTAATCTAGCTTGGTCGGGTGTTAGTTTTCCTGCCAATATACCAAACAATATCGCTGTTGGTGCAATAACTAATCAAGGTGCCATATGGAATTATAGCTCCAGAGGCTCGGAAATGGACCTGGTTGCACCCTCAGGTGACGTAAGTTTGCTAGGTAATCTTACCACGACTGACAGAATGAATACCAATGGCCATGAAACCGGGAATTACACAAACAGATTTGGAGGTACATCAGCAGCTTGCCCGCAGGTTGCGGGTGTTGCAGCATTGATGCTGTCTGTCAATCCTGCATTAACGGAAGCGCAGGTCCGAACTAAACTACAGCAGACTGCAACAGATATGGGCTCAGCCGGCTTCGATAACACTTTCGGTTATGGCCGCGTTAATGCGTACGCAGCCGTAATGTCTGCATTGCCAAGCGCATTTATAACTGGTCCTGCGCAGATCTGTCCGTCAGGTTCATATTCGGTGACGAACATACCGAGCGGATCAACAGTAGAATGGTCAAGCAGCAACACTGGTGTGCTGACTATTAACGCATCGACTGGTGCCGCAAGTCGGGTAGGAGATGGTCAGGTGACAATTACCGCGACCATTTCATATTTTAGTGGTTGCCCCGGTTTTCAATTAACGAAAACAATCAATGTCGGAAAACCTACTATCAGTTTTACTGTTAATGGTCAACCTTTTCAGAACGGTCAGGTTTGTGTAGGTAGCTCAAATTATATCGACATTGTCGGTCATGATCCAATGAATTCCTACACATGGACGCTGCAACCCGGGTCAACCGGAAGCCTGAGTGGTTCAGGTTCGAGCGCAACGTTTTCAAACAATAGTATAGCCTGCTCCGGTATCAGCGTTGTTGCATCTAATTCTTGTGGAACGACTAATACTGGGCTGACTATTTGCACCAAAAACTGTTTTATGGCAGCTTACAATGTCTATCCGAATCCGGCCAAAGATTATCTAAATATCACATTTGGTGATGTCAAGACGACAACAGCTTTGCCTGAGCAAGTTATTCTTTATGGTGAGCAGTCAATGGCACCCATAAAAAGCATATCAGTAAAAGATGTTTTTGAGCAAGGAACGTTCAAAAATGGTAACACTATTGAAATGCAAGTGAAGGATTTACCGCGTGGTACTTATTACCTGCACGTTGTGCCACAAAAAGATTCTGACTGAAAATTGACAAGATCAGAATTATCCTGGAATGACATTCTTACATTTCTGACGAACATTCTCGGGGAGCCAGGCATTTGCCTGACTCCCGTTTTTTGTAGGTCATCGAGTAAAAATGAACTTGGTGCAGCAATCCAGCAAACCAACAATCGAGCGATTACAATGAAGACTGAATCTTATTCCTACTATTTCCGAGAAATTTATAGGCATTCAGTGGAAATGTATAAGGCTAGCGATGCCCTCAGCCGGAATTTTGTGTAAAATCATTACAATTCAATAATGACACAGAAAAGTTCTGAGATAGCAAAACGAGCTAGCTTTCAGTCTAACAATATTAAAGTTGCTGCTAGTCTTTATCACCGGGCCGAAAGCAAGATTGATAAAATCCTTTATCTGCTACTTTAAGTTGCATATTTGGCAGCTGGAGTAAAAGAAAAAGATGCAGCTGTCTACGCCAAATACTTAGCCGAAAAAGGTTTTGTCAGCTTAACGTTTATGCCGCCCACAAGGGAGAAGGCGAAGAAACACCACGCATGGATGACCCGGCATAGGTAATGTGGCTAGATATTCTTTACATTTCTTTTTATGTAGCATACCGAGTCCGATTCGGCCTCTGTTTGCAAAATTTGGTTCCCACCAAAATCCTGCGAATATTAGCAAGCCTAAACGTTCTAATTAAATTATTGGTGAAGAATGCAGCGCCATCCCTGAGCTAGGGTGAAATTCTTTTTAATTTAATAGATGGCAACCTTCAGGCTTCGGAAATTTTCGGATCAAGTAGAATATATCCACAGGTAAGCTACGGAACTATTAGTTTTAAAGTAACTGCTGTTCTACTTCATTAGAATGGAAAGTTGAAGAAGAAATAAGGCGAAACTAAGGACTAAGCTTATCGATTGCAATTTAATTAGAATTATTGTTTTAGAATTCCCTAATTTATTAAAAAATAGATCATAAATATATCGAATGTCTAAGGAAAGGCTGTTTAAATTGATACGTACGGAAAGGGTTGCGTTATTTGTGGGTTCGGGTATGTCATGCTACGCTGGTTACCCCAGTGCCAGTGCTTTTAAAAATAACATTTTAACGCAAATTAATCGACCCGAAGATTACCGGCTTAATGCAGAATCTTCCTTGTTGGATGTCTCTGAAGCTTTGGTTTCACAATCCGGTACAAAAAGGACGCTTAATAAGCTTGTGATAGATGTTTTTGGCAAAAAACCTGTGGATACATCAATTCATGATACCATTGCCAAAATCCCCCATTTCAAAACAATAATAACAACTAACTACGATCGACTTTTTGAAATTGCATATGAACGCAGAATTAGTCCGGTGATTACTGACCAGGATTTAACCTATACAGATAATTTTCAGGTTGAGCTTTTTAAAGTGCACGGCTGCGTTACAAGGCCGGAAAGGATCATTTTATCGAGAAATGACTACAACAATTTTTTTGTTGAAAATCTTGATCAGTCGCTTTACTGGACAGTCGTTAAAGAGAGAATTATATCCAAGCCAGTTGTGTTTATCGGTTACAGCCTTGGTGATGACAATATCAACATTATTTTGGATAGAATCTTTAAAGCCTTAGGTGATCACAAACATGAGTGTTTCTTGGTAGCGCCTGGTTGGAATATGCCGGATCAAGTGGCTTTGGCCAGGAGAAATATTACCTATGTAGACAGTGGGGCACAGGAATTTTTTGATGAATTAACGAAAGATATCAAAGAAAATATCTACAGTGATTTCAAAAGTGACTTTATTAACGCCGAGACGCTGCAAGACTTTATTGCCAATTACAATCTGAACTTACAATTAACAGGGGTAAAGGGTCCCAATAAGACTGTATCCATCATTCCTGCAGGGCCAGAAGTAAACGTTTTGCTGGAGTTTAAAACTGATTTAGAAGTTGCAAAAATTATTCGCAAATACATCAATAGCGATTCATTTGATGAATTGATACTTAAGAATGATCAGATCAAAAATTTTTCAGTTTCTTTGGAAGGAATTCGTGTGCCGGAGGATATCTCCGAGCTTTTCATAAGTCCAAGCCCTACAAGAACAATAATTGGAGATATTCGTTTCGATGATGATACAGCCTACGAGCAAGTTGAGTTCAGCATCTACTCCAAAAAAGATAAGACAAAAGTATCCTTCACAATCAAGAGATCTAAAATTGAGATTTTAATTGATCGTAAGCGAAGTACGATGGGGGCAAGCGGCAAGGTTTTCTTGGATTATTCATGCGTTCATGAAGAAATCTGTGGATCTGTCAAAGAAGAGATTGAAAATTTCCAGTTTTTATGTAACGCATTTGGTGGTCATCGGTTTAAACTATTTGTTGATAATAAGCCGATTTTTGAAGGGGCTTTGAATAAAGACACTGTTTCACATAAGAGTTGGCAGGGCTATCAAGAGCATTTCATCTTATTAAAAAAAATCGAAAAGTTTAAATCACTTTCGTTTTCTGGTTTAAAGTTTAATGATATCATTCAAGCAAATTGGGAAAATGCAAGATTTGTATGTAAAGCACTGGATGGCGAGCAAATAGAACAAGAATGGAAAAAAGAAATGGATGTTTGGGTGAATGAGAAAGACACTGAAGTAATGATGAGTGTTAAAAATCTGTCATCGAGCGAAAATGCATTTATGTTTTCAGGAAAAGAAACATTCTTACCCGTACATGATCAACAGATCAATATTGGATATTCTACATTTATTGTCCAAAAGCCATCTTTAACCCGGCAAGGAAATGTGGATAACAGGGGGTTAACTTGTTATAAACTAACTAGTTCGTCTCAGACTATTCATTTGCTTTTTACAAAACAATATCAGGGTGCTCCTGATGGGAAAGAAAACGCTAGCTTAACATACATAGGGTGATTATTGCTTTTGGTTGCCAGAAATCGGAAATGTACTCTGATTGGGGCATGTCTTTTAAAATAGAGACATTCTCCGTACATACAATTCATCTAAAAAGAAGTCATTTTTTAATCGGTATTAAGATTTGCCTCTCCAGTGAGTATGGCGTCGAAATTGGCGAGCTTTTCAAGAATTAATTCCTGCGCAAATTGAGCCGCGATTTTGGACACTTTATTGAAAAGCCGTTTCAATATGCCTTGTCTTAAACTTTATCCGTTAAATAAGTTGCCAAACTAATAATGCAAGTAATTTGTAAATTTGAGAACCTTGAAAAGTTACGGAAATTCTTAAACTTACTGTTAAATGGCTTTTTTCAACTTTCTCGATGATCACGCTGATCTGATAGGTGTTCTGTTAACAATGCTAATATTTACACTTGGGCTGTTAATAGAAAGAAAGACCAAGAAGATTCAGACTGCCCTAACATGGAAGGAGTTTAGAGAGCCAATAATTAATTTTTCCAATGAAGTTATTTTTACATTGTCAGACGCAGCAGCGTTGTGTGAAACGGATCATGTTAAATACGGACCCGATGAGTATTGGAAGAAATATAGTTCCTTGCTAACAAGCCAATCTTCGTTTATTGATCGAGCTAGACTTGTCATCCCGAACTTGTATTTAGCTGATGATTCTGCATACGGCGGTCTAAGGCATAAAGCTCTTGATTGTCTTGTTGCTGGTTACCAGGTATCTAAGCTGATTAATTACTATAGCGCGGGGTATAATGTACTCCCAGTAGCAGACGTGAATAACCCCATACATAAAGCTCTGAAAAAAGCGCTTGCTAAGCTTCCGGATCAAAATAGTATTTTAAAGATAGAAGACCCCAAAAGTTTTACGGGGTGGTCGTGTAAAAGAGCGTTGATTGAGATAAAACGTCAGTATGTGAATGAAATTAGCAATCTTATTCAAGCAAGACAATGGGCAAATGATATTCTTAAACTTTCTGAAAAGAGTGGCATCATAAAATATGATCTCTGAGAAAGTTACCTAAATTTTAGTATCGCTGATTCAAGATGCGGTTCCAAACAAATGAGCTTGACGTTGCTGATTATGACGTATGAGACTTCGGCCAACATTTTTTATTGGTCACAGGGATAGTTAAAACTATGCAATTTATTGCATTTCGCTTTAGCTTCTAAAAATGGTTACTTTGAGCCATGGATTTTCAAAGAGTTAATGGTCATACAGTTTCTCGGTTATCTGTTCATATAGTTTGGGCAACTAAATATCGCTATGCAGTTTTGCAAGGAGATATTAAAATTCGTTGCCGTAGTCTTCTGATACAAATATGTGAGGCCGAAGGCATACAAATATTGAAAGGAGTTGTATCTAAGGACCACGTTCATATGCATGTTGAATATCGTCCCTCACAGGATATAAGCACTATTGTCAAACTTCTAAAAGGCCGCAGCTCTGGTAAACTCCAACTTGAATTTCCAGAATTGAAGAAGCGTTATTGGGGCCGTCATTTTTGGGCCATTGGTTTTGGTTGTTGGAGCACGGGTAATATTACTGACGAAATGGTCAATGAATACTTAGAACATCACCGGAATCCAAACCAAAATGGCAACGAAAATTTCATCATAGGGGATTGAGCGTTGCCTGACTTTCAGTCTGTTTTTTTAAACTATGGACTTGTTGGATATTCCGGAGCATGTTGACCCCCTAAAAGCCGGAATGTTTTGGAATGTTAAAGTAGCCTGATTCGCTGGAATCGCCTGCCATTCCGGCACATGTTGACCCCCTTGAAAGTTGAGAACGGAACG